>NZ_KB913024.1:4007161-4233350 GCF_000384035.1 Actinopolyspora mortivallis DSM 44261 | reverse complement strand
CATCGGCTTCGCCTACGCCGAACTCTCGGTGATGTTCCCCGTGGTCGGCGGCATCATCCGCTTCCCCCACTACTCCTTCGGCTCCTTCGCCAGCTTCAGTTCCGGGTGGATCAGCTGGCTGGCCGCCGCGGCGGTCACCCCCATCGAGGTCCTGGCCACCATGCAGTACGCCTACCCCTACGCCGGGTGGCTGATGACCAAGGTCGAGGGCGAGTACCTCGTCAGCGGCTACGGGTGGTTCGTGGCCATCGGACTCATGGCGCTCTACAGCGGCATCAACATCCTGGGGGTGCGGCTGTTCGCCCAGCTGAACAACCTGCTCGTCTGGTGGAAGCTCGCGGTGATCGTGCTGGTCATCGTGGTGCTGTTCGCCCTGGCCTTCCACCCGGGCAACCTCACCGAGTTCGGCGGCTTCGCCCCCAGCGGCGCGGGCGCGGTGTTCACCGCCATCCCCGCGGCCGGGATCGCCTTCTCCTACCTGGGCTTCCGCAACGGGGTGGAGTTCGCCGGCGAGACCAACAACCCCCAGCGCAACGTCCCCTTCGCCCTGATCGGCTCCATCCTGATCACGGCGATCATCTACGTGCTGCTGCAGGTCGCCTTCATCACCGGGCTGCCCCAGGACCTGCTCGGCCAAGGGTGGGAGAACCTCTCCTTCGCCGAAAACGCCGGACCGCTGGCCGGACTGGCCATCATGCTCAACGCGTTCTGGCTGGCGGTGCTGCTGCGCATCGACGCCGTCATCTCCCCGGCCGACACCGGGTTGATCTACGCGGGGGTGACCACCCGGCTGTCCTACGCCAACGCCCGCAACGACAACGCGCCCCAGGCCCTGACCAAACTGAACAAGCGGGGCGTTCCGTGGGTGTCGATCCTGCTGATGTTCGTGGTCGGTTGCCTCTTCTTCCTGCCCTTCCCGGCCTGGTCGAAGTTCATCGGCTTCATCACCTCGGCCTTCGCCGTCTCCTTCGCCCCCGGCTGCCTCGTGGTGGGGGCACTGCGGCGGCAGCTGCCCGACCAGCCCCGCCCGTTCCGGCTGCCCGGCGGGGACACCATCCCGCTGCTGGCGTTCTTCGCCTCGAACCTGCTGGTGTTCTGGTCCGGGTGGTCGATCAACGAGAAGATGCTGGCCGGGCTGCTGGTCGGTTACGTGGTCTTCGTCGTCTACCACGCGGTGACCAGCCACGACACCCCGCCGATCGACTTCCGCTCCGGATCGTGGTTCCCGATCTGGCTCGGCGGTCTGATGGTCATCAGCTACCTCGGTGAGGTGGATCCGAGCGCACCCGCCGATCCCAGCCTGCTCGGCGGCGGGGACGGTTTCATCGGAATCGGCCTGGGCACCGTCGTCATCGCGGTGTGGAGTCTGGTGATGTACTACTACGCCATGGCCGTGCGGCTGCCCGCCCACCGCGCCGTCGCCTACATCGAGAAGACCCCCACCGACGCCCCGACCACGGTCTGAGAGGTCGCACCCGAGGGGGACGGGCGGAAGCCGCCCGTCCCCCTTCGCGTGTCCGCCGGGGTGCGGGCACGCACACCCCTGCACGCGCCGCACCGACGGTGTGGGCTTGCGCCTACACTGCGGCGGTGTCCGGCCCGACCGAACGCGCAGGAGCGGTGGTGTCCACGGAAACGAGAACCGCGAACCGGGTGGCTGTGGTGGTCAACACGCTGTCGCGCGCCGGCAGCCAGGCCTACTCGCTGGCCCTACGCACCCTGAGCGAGCAGGGAGTTCCCCTCGGGCAGACCTACCCGCTGCGGGATCCCGCCCGACTGGTGGAGACGGTGCGTTCCGCCGTGGACGCCGGGCACGACTTCGTGGTGATCGGCGGCGGTGACGGAACCGTCAGCTCCGTGGTCGACGTGCTGGCCCACACCGGCGTGCCCATGGGGCTGCTTCCGCTGGGAACGGCCAACGACTTCGCCCGTACCCTCGACATCCCGACCGACCTGGAACAGGCGTGTCACACCATCGCGCGGGGCAGGATCGTGGACATCGACCTGGGGCTGTGCGGCACCAACTACTACGCCAACCGGGCCTCGGTGGGGGTGGGCGCCGAGGTGGCCACCGCGATGTCGCCGGGCCTGAAGAAACACGTCGGAGCGCTGGCCTACCCGGTGGCCTCCGCCCGCGGCTTCCTGCGGCACCGCCCGTTTCCCGCCAGGCTGAGCTTCCCGGACGGCGATCACGAGACCAGGGAGTATCCCAGTCTGCTCCAGATCTCCGTGGCCAACGGGCGCTACTTCGGAGGGGGTCAGCTGGCCGTCCCCGACTCCGGAATCGACGACAGCACCCTGGACATCACGGTGATCAGGCACGGCAACCTCCGCGAACTGCTCACCGTCGCGCGGAACTTCCGCAGCACCCGGCTGCTGGAGACCGACCAGGCCGAGCACATCCGCACCCGGCGGGTGCGCGTGGAGACCGCCCGGAGCATGCCGATCAACATCGACGGCGAGCTGGTGGACCGCACCCCCCAGGAGATCTCCGTGGCCCGCAACGCGCTGCACGTGGCCGTTCCCCGGAACTGGGTGGACGGCGGCTGAGCGCTCGGGTACCGCCGGAAAGTGCCCTGGCACACACGCCCCCGAGGCGGGTGGATCCGGCCGGAACGAAAGGGTAGACCGGTCGCCGGACCGACCAGCCCCGATTTCGGAGGGAACGAGCCCGTTGACCATGTGGAACTACAGCAACGCTCCACGCTGCACCGTGTGCGCGCATCGCGCGATCGTCACCAAGCACCAGGCCCAGCGACTGGTCAACTCCTCCGGCGGGCGGCTGGTGGCCTACCAGTGCCCCATCGAGCTGTCCAGCTGGCACGTGTGGGCACCGGAGTTCGAGCGGGGCGGCGGGAGCGGTTCCCAGTAGGGACACCGGTTTCGGCACCACCGGCCCCTCGACCACACCGCCGTGGTGGCCGCCCGGACTCCCACCCCGCTTCAGCCCAGATCCCGGGCCAGCGCCCTGCCCGCGTTCCTGCCGGAGAACACGCACCCGCCGAGGAAGGTGCCCTCCAGCGCGTTGTGGCCGTGCACCCCGCCACCACCGAAACCGGCCACCTCACCGGCGGCGTAGAGCCCGTCGAGCACCTCGCCGTCCGGCCGTAGCACCTGCGAGTCCAGATTCGTCTCCATCCCACCGAGGGTCTTGCGGGTGAGCACGCGTAGCCGCACCGCGACCAACGGCCCGTGACGCGGGTCGAGCAGCCGGTGCGGGGGTGTCACCCGGATCAGGCGGTCACTGACGAACCCGCGCGCCGCCCGGATCGCGGTGAGCTGCATGTCCTTGCCGGACATCCCTCCCACTCCGGCGTCCCGGGCGAGCACCTCGCGCCGCACCCGCTGGTGGTCCAGCAGCCGCTGGCCGGTCAGCTCGTTCATCGCGGTGACCAGGTCCCGCAGGTTGTCCCGCACCAGGAAGTCGACCCCGCGACGCCGGAAGGCGTCGACCGGCCCGGGAGCGCCGCCGCGCACCCGGGACAGCAGCTTGCGGGGGCTCTTGTCGGTCAGGTCCGGGTTCTGTTCCGAACCGGACAGCGCGAACTCCTTCTCCAGGATGCTGCGGTCCAGCAGGAACCAGCTGTGGTCGTGACCGGTGGCCAGCAGGTGCCGCAGCGTTCCCATGGTGTCGAAACCGGGGAAGTACGGCGGTGGCAGCCGGTTGCCGCGGGCGTCCAGCCACAGCGCGGAGGGGCCGGGCAGGATCCGGATGCCGTGGTCCGGCCAGACCGGATCCCAGTTGCTCACCCCCTCGGTGTAGTGCCACATGCGGTCCCGGTTGATCACGTTGGCCCCGGCCCGTTCCCCGATCTCCAGCATCCTGCCGTCCACATGCGCCGGTACTCCGGTGAGCATGTGCTCCGGGGCGCGCCCGAGCCGACGTGGCCAGTTGCGCCGCACCAGCTCCTGGTCGCCTCCGATCCCGCCGGAGGCCACCACCACCGCCTGGGCGTGGTGCTCGAACTCGCCGACCACCCTCCGCGAGGAGGCCACCCCGCGCGGCTCGGCGGAGGGTTCCAGCACGCTGCCCCGCACCCCGTGCACCGCTCCCCGGTCGAGCAGCAGCTCGTCCACGCGACGGCGGTACTCGAAACGCACCAGCCCTTCCCGTTCGGCCCGACGCACCCGTTCGGCGAACACGCGGACGATCTCGGGGCCGGTCCCCCAGCCGAAGTGGAACCGGGGAACCGAGTTGCCGTGCCCACCCGCCGTGCCGTCGCCGCGTTCGGCCCAGCCCACGAAGGGCATGAAACGCATTCCCAGCCCGCGCAGGTACTCGCGTTTCTCCCCGGCGGCGAAGGAGACGTAGGCCTCGGCCCAGCGGCGTGGCCACCTGTCGGAGGCGGAGTCGCCGAAGGCGGCCGAGCCCGTCCAGTCCCGCAGCGCCAGCTCGGCGCTGTCCCGCACCCCCAGCCTGCGCTGCTCGGGGCTGTTCACCAGGAAGATCCCGCCGAGCGACCAGTGGGCCTGCCCCCCGAGGTTGTCGGCGTTCTCCTGTTCGAGGACCAGCACGCGACGACCGGCCCGGGTGAGTTCGTAGGTGGCCACCAGCCCCGCGAGTCCGGCGCCCACGACGATGACGTCCGTCTGCGCTGTCACGAGTCCGCCTTTCGTCGTTGTCGGAAAACGCGACCCCGCCCACGGCGGGTGTCGCCTCAGGTCCGGGTGGAGGGGGCCCAGCGTTCGGAGTCCCCCGGCCCGCCGTCAGCCGCTCCGCCACCGGTGTGCCCGCTCGCGGGTCGGCCGGTGGCCAGATAGTCCCCCTCCCGGGTGTGGTCGGTGCCGGGTGAGAGGCCGAGACGGCCGAACAGCGGGGTGAGCAGCACGACCACCAGCAGGTTCAGCGCCAGGGCCACGGCCCCGACGTAGATCTGGGTGGCGACGTCCGGAAGCGGCTCCCAGCCGAACAGGTTGAACTCGCCCAGCCGCATGGCGGAGCCGCCGAAGTGTCCCCGCCCGGTGACCGGGTCCTTGGGGATCAGGTAGAGCTGCCACAGTCCCCACGCCATGCCCACCGTCCACCCGGCTACCAGCGCCCAGCGGTGCGGCCATCTCGTGTACAGACCCACGGCCACGGCGGGCAGGGTCTGGAGGATGATCACGCCGCCGATGAGCTGCATGTCGATGGAGAACTGGGGGTCGATGAACACGATGCTCAGCACGGCGCCGAACTTGACCACCAGGGAGGCCAGCCGGGCCTGGCGTGCCTCGTCCGCCGCGCTCGCCCCGGGACGGAGGTGCTCCTTGTAGATGTTGCGGGTCCACAGGTTCGCCGCCGCGATGGACATGATGGCCGCCGGAACGAGGGCCCCGATGCCGATGGCCGCGTAGGCCAGCCCGGCGAACCAGTCGGCGAACATCCGGTCGAACAGCACCGGGACGATGGTGTTGGAGTCCGGTTCCCCCGTCGCCCCGTTGACGATCGGTTCCACCCCGGTCGCCAGGGCCGCGTACCCCAACAGCGCCAGCATCCCCAGCAGGAACGAGTAGGCGGGCAACGCGATCATGTTGCGTCGGATGACCCCGCGCCCGGAGGAGGCCAGGATGCCGGTCAGCGAGTGCGGATAGAGGAACAGCGCCAGGGCCGAGCCCAGCGCCAGCGTGGCGTACTGGAGCTGGTTGTGCTCGCCCAGCAGGACGGAACCGGAGGCCTGGCCGGTCCGCGGGTCCGGTTGGGACAGCACGGCGGCGGACTCGTCGATGATCGAGCCCCACCCGCCGATCCTGGTGGGCAGGTAGAACACGGCCACCAGGATGACCACGTAGATCAGCAGGTCCTTGACGAAGGCGATCAGCGCGGGCGCGCGCAGCCCGGAGTGGTAGGTGTACAGCGCCAGCACCAGGAAGGCCACGAACAGCGGAGCGTGCCCCGCGATCCCGCCGCCGTTGAGCCCCATGGTGCGCAGCACGGCCTCCAGCCCCGCCAGCTGGAGGGCGATGTAGGGCATGGTGGCCACGATCCCGGTGATCGCCACCAGGGTGGCCAGCAGCGCGGAGTCGTAACGTCCGCGCACGTAGTCCGCAGGGGTGACGTATCCGTGCACCTTGGACACCGACCACATGCGCAGCAGCGGCAGCAGCACCAGTGGGTACAGCACCACGGTGTAGGGAAGCGCGAAGAACCCCATGGCCCCGGCCCCGAACACCAGGGCGGGAACGGCCACGAAGGTGTAGGCGGTGTAGAGGTCCCCGCCCACCAGGAACCAGGTGATCCAGGATCCGAACCGGCGCCCGCCCAGTCCCCACTCGTCGAGGTGGTCCATGGAGGCGGCCCGGCGCCACCGGGTGGCCACGAAACCCAGCACCGACACCAGCACGAACAGCGCGGTGAACACCCCGAACTCGGTCCACTGCATGTCAGCGTTCTCCCCCGCTCGGGGCGTCCTGCTCGGCGGCCCGTTCCCGCCGGTTGGCCGCGCGTACCACCAGCGCCACACACACCACGCCCAGCGGGACGAAGAGGAACTGCGACCAGTAGAACATCGGCAGCCCGAACAGGCGGGGCTCGTCGTGGTTCCACAGCGGAGTGACCAGCATCAGCAGCGGAACCAGCAGCAACAGGTTCCAGGGCGAGCGCTCGTGACGCGGTGTTCGGCCCGCCCGCTCCCCGTCCCGGTCGGACATCAGCGGTATCCTCCGGAGTTCACCCTTCCGATCACTCGATCGAGTAGCAGCATGTTAAACGGAGCCCGTGGGTGAGGAAAGAGCGCGAGCGGCCCACCCCCCGGGGGGTGGGCGGACGCCGCCGCCCGTTTCCCCGGCGGGGAGTGGCTCACTCGGCGGGCAGTCGCTCGGGCAGCTCCTCCAGTGTGTCCAGCACGAGCTCGGGCTCGGGGGCGAACGGGTAGTCCGGAACCGCCGGTGAGGCCAGCTGGGCCACACGCAGTCCCGCCAGCGCGGCCCCGGCGCAGTCGAAGGGGTTGCCGGAGACCAACCAGATCTCGCCCGGCTCGCTGTCGAGCCGGGCGGCCAGGTGCCGGTAGGTCTCCGGGGCTGGTTTGAACGTCTCCACCTCGGCACAGCTGACCGTCCACTCGAACCGGTCGGCGATGCCGTGCTCGGTGAGGATCCTGTCCAGTCCCGGCGGGTCCCCGTTCGAGAACACGGCGGGACGGGCTCCGCGCCGCAGCATCCGGTCCAGCACCGCCTCCACTCCCTCGAACAGCTCGGGAACGGCCACCCGATCCAGCGCCACCGCGCGCTGCTGTTCGCTCAGCCCGGTCCCGGCCGCGCTCAGGGCCATGTCCAAGGCCTGCGCGGTGACCACCGGCCACGGCTGGTGATGCCGGGCGGCGGCGAGCAGCCAGGAGATCTCCAGCTGGTAGCGCCGCCACGAAGCGGCGATCGTCTCCGCCTGGTGCGTGTACGGGCGCAACCCGTTCGCGTGACTCGCCGGGTCGGCGAGCGTTCCGAACACGTCGAAGGCCACTTTCGGTCCGGGCACGACCGCTCCTGCCTGCCGGGGCGTGTGGGGAGAGAACTCGCGGCGCGGGCTCCCGGCCAAGGTCGCAGAACCGGTCGCCGGAGGCAACGTCCCGCGCCGCCGAGGGGCTAGGGTTGGTGGGTCCTGCCGCACCCGCACACGTGAGGCCCGTATGAACGACACCGCCCCGTCCTCCCCCACCCGGCCGGGACCGGTGGGCGCTCCCGTGTTCGACGGCCACAACGACCTCCCCTGGGCGCTGCGGGAGCAGGTGGGCTACGAGCTGGCGCGCCGGGAACTCACCGCGGACCAGTCGGGCACGCTGCACACGGACCTGGCCCGTTTGGAGGCCGGTGGGGTGGGCGCGCAGTTCTGGTCGGTCTACGTCAGCACCGAGCTGACCGGGCAGACGGCCGTGACGGCCACTCTGGAGCAGGTGGACTGCGTCCGTGCGCTGCTGGACCGCTATCCCGAGCGGCTGGTCGCCGCCACCTCGGTCTCCGATGTGGAACGTGCCCGCCAGTCCGGGCGCATCGCCTCGCTGATGGGGGCCGAGGGTGGGCACTCGATCGCCTGTTCGCTGGGCACGCTGCGCGCGCTGTACCGGCTGGGGGTGCGCTACCTGACGCTCACGCACAACGACAACGTCGCCTGGGCGGACTCGGCCACCGACGAACCACGCGCCGGAGGACTCACCCGTTTCGGCGAGGAGGTGGTGCGGGAGATGAACCGACTGGGCATGTTGGTGGACCTCTCGCACACCGCCGCCGACACCATGCGGGACGCGCTGCGGGTCACGCGGGCTCCGGTGATCTTCTCCCACTCCAACGCCAGGTCGCTGTGCGACCACCCGCGCAACGTGCCCGAGGACGTGCTGCGGGCGGTGCCGGACAACGGCGGGGTGGTCATGGCCACGTTCGTACCGAAGTTCGTCCTCCAGGCCGCCGCCGACTGGGAACGCTCGCTGGACGAACACCTGCTCACGCGCGGGATCCGCCCGTTGGACTCCTCGGAGGAGGCCGGGCGGGTACGTGCGGAGTTCGAGGCCGAGCACCCACGCCCCCGCGCGACGGTCTCCGACGTGGCCGACCAGGTGGAACGGCTGCGTTCCGTGGCGGGGATCGACCACGTGGGTCTCGGCGGGGACTTCGACGGGACGGTGTTCACCACCTCCGGGCTGGAGGACGTGTCCGGCTACCCGGCGCTGTTGGAGGAGCTGCTCACGCGCGGCTGGTCCGAACAGGAGCTGGCCAAACTGACCTGGCACAACCCGCTGCGGGTGCTGGGTGAGGCCGAGCGGGTCTCCGAGCGGTTGCGGGAACGCGAGGAACCGTCGGTCGCCACCGTCGAGCAGCTCGACGGCCCGAGCACCTGAGTCCCCGCCGTCACACCGTCGGGACGGGACGGCGTGGCGAGCCCGTGCTGGGCCGCCCCACACACCGTGTGGCGCCGGGCGTCACGGAGCACTGACCTCGCGGGCTCACCGCCGGCCCGGCGGGGGAAGTTCCACGGCGACCTCGGGCACGGTACGCAGCACCTGCCGGGGAGGTCGTCCCCGCACCGGCTCGGCCTCGGCCACCACCAGGGTGTCGCCCCGCGGCTTCGAGTCATAGTGGTGGCCGGTGAAGCGCGTTCCGGGCAGCACGGGACGGATGTCGCCGGTGCCGTGCACGTCGATGAGGTTCCGGAGGCGACGGGCCTGTCCACGTCCGCGCATACGCACCCAGGACACCAGCACGGTGACGGTGTTGTCCGCCCGGTCGGTCAGCGGGAACTGGACCCGGTCCAACCTCCGGCAGGGGTGTTCCAGGAAGAACTCGCGGACCTGCCCGTGGGAGAACAGCGCGCACTCCGCGGCCTCCTCCCGTGTGCGGTTCCCCCGCCGCAGCCGCATTCGACTCCAGGTCCTGCTGCGTTTCCCCTGACGGGCGAGTTGCTTGCTGCGGGCCGTGTTCCGTCGCACGGTACGCACCACGGCGGAGTCCGCCGCCGAGAGTTCCGCCGAGCCCGTCCCGCCGGCGGCTCCGCCGAGGGACAACGAGCCCGTGGTCCCACCCGAGTACACCAACACCGCCGCCACCCCGGCACCGAGGAGTTTTCCGCCGCGTTTTCCCCGGATCGGGTACACCGTTCCGTCTTTCCTGGTACGGAATTCCGTCTTGGGCATTCGACTCCTTTCCACTCTTTCGGACGGATACTGCCGCTTCGACGACTGAACGTGCACCCGGAAAAAGACGATCTCACTCGTTCGGTCTATGAACGAAGAGTTGATCTCACTCGTTCAGAGGAAACAGGGGCCGGTGTGTAACAGCCCCGGACGTCGTGGTCACCGTACACACGACCTCCTCCCACCGGGTGCCGACACGTGAACCAGCACCCCACCGAAAGCACCGATCCACGGGGACGACACGGCGAAACGTGTTCGACACGGATGGTGAACAATCTCCACGACATCCCACGAAAAGCATGGGGAGAACATTCCGGAGAATCTCTCCGAACCAAGAGAACGTCCACCGGAGAAGCATCATCACGAAAAATCGTCCGTACGCCCTTCTTGCTAGGCTGAACCGAAAGGAAAAAGGGGCCACGGCCCCGGACAAGACCAGCGAAGAGGAAGTCACAGCGGTGCGCCGAAACACGGAAAAGACGTCTTCCACGACGACGGGAACACGACCGACGCGAGGAGCGGACTCCGAGATCCCGTTCCGGATCTCCCCCGCCCCTTGCACCTGTCGGTACCGTGTTCCGCACGCCGCGCAGCGGCGTGCGCAGTGACCCCGAGCCACCCAGGAGCGCGCCGATGTCAGATTCGTTCTTATCCCTGGTTCCTCCGGTACTCGCTCTCGGCCTGGTCGTACTCACACGCAAAGTTCTGCTTTCGCTGAGCATCGGAATCCTTTCCGGTGTGGCGCTGCTGAACGGATTCGCACCGCTGGCCTCCCTGGGGACGCTCTTCGGGATCGTGGCGGAAATATTCGTCTCCGACGGGGGAATCAACACCGGAAACGTCTTCATTCTCTGTTTCCTGCTCCTTCTCGGAATGACGGCCTCCGTCATATCGGCGTGCGGGGGCAGCCACTCCTTCGCGGAATGGGCGACGCGTCGTTTCCGGACCCGCAGGGGCACCCTGTTCTTCCCGACCCTGCTCGGAATCGTCCTGTTCATCGACGACTACTTCAACGCCCTGGTCGTCGGAAACGTGAGTCGCCCCGTCACCGACCGGCAGCGGATATCCCGCGCCAAGCTCGCCTACACGGTGGACTCCACCTCGGCCCCCATCTGCATACTCATGCCGATCTCCAGCTGGGGGGCCTACATCATCTCCGTGTTCGCCGGGATCGTCTCGGTACGCGGCTTCGCCGAGACCGGTGGACTGGAGGCCTTCCTGCGTACCGTCCCGGTCAACTACTACGCCGTCATCTCGCTGCTCATGGTGGTCTGCGTGGTGTTCTTCGGTCTCGACATCGGCCCGATGCGCAGGCACGAGCAGCGTGCGCTGCGGGGCGAAGGGCTCACCGACCCGGCGAAGGGGGCGTTCTCCCGGGAGCCGGAGAGCGAGGACCACAACCCCAACGGCAGGATCCGGGACCTGATCGTGCCGATCCTGGCCCTGGTCGTCGCCACGGTCGTCGCCATGATCGCCACCGGGGCGCGGGCCGCTTCGGAACTCTCCCCGCTGGCGGTGTTCGAGAACACCGACGTGCCGACCTCACTGCTGTGCGGCGGTGTCGTGGGCTGGCTCGTCGCCCTGGGGTTCGCCGTCCGGGCGGGCACCGGCCGTCAACGGCTCGGGCGGGGGACGTGGTCGGGGATCCGCTCGATGCTGCCGGCCATCTGGATCCTGCTGTTCGCCTGGACCATCATCGCGGTGATCGAGCGGCTGGGTACCGGTGAGTACCTCGCCGGACTGGTCAGCGGCCGCATCGACAACGCGCTGATCCCGCTGCTGATCTTCGTGACCGCGGGGTTCATGTCACTGTCCACCGGAACCTCCTGGGGGACGTTCGGGGTGATGCTGCCGATCACGGCGGACATCGCCGCGGCCACCGATCCGGGGCTGATGTTCGCGGTGCTCGGTGCCGTGCTGGCCGGAGCCATCTGGGGGGATCACTGCTCGCCGATCTCCGACACCACGATCATGTCCTCGGCGGGGGCGCAGTCGCACCACATCGACCACGTGGTGACCCAGCTGCCCTACGCGCTGATCATCGCCGGGATCTCCGCCGCGGGTTACCTGGTGCTCGGGCTCACCGGCAGTGGTCTTCTGGGCCTGCTCGGTGCCCTGGTGCTGTTCGCCGCGACCGTGGTGGCACTGCGCCTGGCCACCGGTGCCGCCCGCCGGACGGAGGAGCCCGTGCTCCGGTGAGCCCGGTGACCGGAACCGCTCTTGCTGGCCGAGTCCGGGGAACGGCGGCGTTGCGGGGTGGCTCGCGTGCGTGCCGTCCCGGTTCTCCCCGAGCGGTTCCGGTTCCTCCTGCCCGGGCGCCCGCCCAGTCCGAACAGGAGAACCGGAACCGCGACCAGCAGTATCCAGGGCCAGTACCAGCCCAGGTACTCGTCGAGATAGGGAGCCGCCAGGTACCAGCCGGCGAACAACGCCAGCCCGGTCCAGACCCCCTCGGACACGGGCCTGCCGTGTCCGCCGTTCCGGTTCCTTCCGCCGGATCCTGCGTTGCGTTCCCGCACCGGCTTCTCCCGTCCGCGTCTCGGGACCGATCCTGCCCACCCACACGAACTACACCCGATCGTGTGAATGACGTTCGGGTCCATCCCATCACCCGGTACGAACACCGGCATCGGTACTCGTACGGCGAGTACTCCGGGAAAACACTCAGAACCGCTCGTTTCCCGGAGCACGAGGAACCGACACCGGCGGCGACGGATCCGACCCCGTGGCGGCCACGAGAACGCGCGGACGCACCGTGGGACAACCGCCCCGAAACGGATGACGGTCGTTCACCGGACCGGTGCGGGCTCGTCCCGATCACGTCGTGCGAGCAGCTTGCGGATCGGACCGAACGCCGTGTTCATCCCCGCCAGCGCGGCGGCGAAGTCCCGGGCTCGGGACACCGTCCTGCCACGGCGAAGCATCAGGGTGGCCAGCTGCCGCGAGTTGCGCTGTGCCGACTCGACACGGGGACGCTGCACGCGTTCGTAGTCCCGTAACGCCTCGGTGATCCCGGTGCTGTCCGCCCTGGCGAGCCGCCGTGCCAGGGCCCCGGCGGACTCGACCGCCATGGCCGCGCCCACCCCGGCGGTGGGCAGGAAACCGGCCGCGGCGTCTCCCAGCAGGGCGACGCGCCCGACGGTCCACCTCGCGCACCGCACGTCGGAGAGCTTCCAGTAATGGCTCTCGGAAGCGGCGGCCAGGGTGGTGAGCGCGTGCGAACAACGCGTGTCGACGATGCGCAGTCGGTCGCGCACCAGCTCGGCGAAGGCACTCGGTCCCCGCCTGGTGTCCGTACGGGGACCTCCGACGAACACACCGAGCCTGCCCGGCACGGGATAGAGCCCGACGAAACATCCCGGCCCCCAGATCTCCTGGTAGACGTCGGGGAGGTCGTCGGGATCCGCCCACGTCACCCAACCGCCCCAGGCGGTGTCACAGGTGCGCACCCGCTCGGGGGCGAGGACCAGGCTCCTGGTCGCGGAGTGTGTCCCGTCGGCGGCGACCACGGCGTCGAACTCCGCCTCGAAGTCGATTCCGTCCCCGGTCAGACCGACCCGAACGCGCTGTCCGTGCTGGTCGATCCGGTGGGGAGTGGTTCGCCATGCCACCGGAACACCACCGGTGGCCAGCAGTTCGAGCAGTCCGCCCCGTTCGATGCCCCGGTAGTGGCCGAACTCCCCCAGCACGGCGTCCACGGAGTACTCCCGGAGTGGAGCCCCGGTGGAAGAGCACAACCGGTAACGACGTACGGGCACACTCCGTTCGAGATACTCCCGTTCGAGGTCGAGTTCGCCGATCACGGAATCAACGAAGGGCATCAACCCGAGCATGTATCCGGATTCCTGACGTTGTTCCGCCCGTTCGACGAGCACCGGCCGCAGTCCCCGGTTCCGCAACGAACGCGCCAGAGTCAGCCCTGCTACCCCGGCGCCGACGATCAGTATTCGTGGTTCGTGCTTACCGACGGCGGCGAGCTGTTCGGGGACGTCTGTGGGGATGAACATCGCTGCTGACCTCCGCACCTCGTGTGGACCAGCTGGTCCACAACCACGCTAGCAGTGTTTGTACCAGCTGGTCCAACCCTTTAGGGTGCCGGTATGGCACCGCACGATCCGCCCCCCCGGCGACGCGAACAGATACTGGAGACGGCCACCCGAGAGTTCGCCCGAAAGGGATACGAGCACGCGTCGCTGAACACGATCATCCGGGCCTGCGGAATGAGCAAAAGCTCCTTCTACCACTTCTTCGGCTCGAAGGAGGCGCTGTTCGAGACGGTGGTCACCGAAGCGATGCGGGAGCTTGGACGGAAGATCGACATTCCCGCTCCCCACGAGCTGGCCGGTCCCCACTTCTGGGAACACCTCACCCGACTCGTCACCGAGCTGCTGGAATCCGCCGGGCGGGAAAGCTGGTTCGCCGAGGCGGGAAAGCTGTTCCACTCCCCCGAACTCTCCGTCGAACACAGCCCGGCACTGCGCGAGGCGACGGCGTCGGTGCGAAACTGGCTCGACGAGGCACTGCGGATCGGGCGGGAGTGCGGCGAGGTTCGGGACGACCTGCCGAGTTCGTTGCAGGCCTCGCTCGTCTTCGCCGTGCTGCGGAGTCTGGACGACTGGTCACTGCACCACCTGCACGAGTACCCGGCGGAGCAGCGCGAACGGATCGCACGGGCGCAACTGGGTCTGCTGCACCGGATGCTGGCTCCCGGCTCCGAGGACCCCGAGGACGAGTGACCAGCCCCGGAACATGCCGCACACGAGAGAACGAGCGGCAGGCCAGGCCAGCGGTCCGGCTGTCGACACCACCTTCACAGTCATGACCCATGGCCGGAAACATGCTCCCCGTACTCCTCGGTTCGGCCCGTCACTGCGGAGTCAGCCCCGACGCCTATCGAAGAACACACCGCGACAGCACCACGACGAGACAGGTCGAGCCGCCAAGCAGCCGAGCCACCCCGGATTGCCCACCTCGAAAAGCGACCGCATGATGACCGCGCGTAGCTTCCGGCGTGTACTCCCGCCCACCGAAGATTGGGGCAGTCCGCTATGAGCCCCGCACCGTGGAACGAGGAGGGCTCCTCCACACCTCACTCGAACGAACCCGATTCCGAAACGGACGAGGACAACTCGGGGCAGGCCCACCCGGACCCGCGCCAGCTGCTGCTGGCCTCCACCGGACGGGTGAGGATGTTCGTCGGTCTGCTCTGGGACGTCGGTCTGTCGCTACTCGGCTATTACGGCCTGCGGCTTCTCGGCAGTACCGAGTGGGTGGCACTGCTCGGGGGAGCCGCTGTCGCGGCCTTGCGGGTCGTCTGGGTCGCGGTGCGTGACCGCAGGCTCAACGCGTTCGCGTTGGTCATGGTCATGGTGTTCGGTCTCGGCGTGCTGTTCGCCGTGGTCGGCGGCGACGTCCGCTTCCTACTGCTCAAGGAATCGGCCACCACGGGGGTGGTGGGGCTGACATTCCTGGTGACCACGGCCCTCCGATACCCCCTGACCCTCGCGGCCCTCCAGAGCTGGCAACCGCACAACGCCGAAGCGCTCGCCGACATGTACGACAAGTGGCCGGCGGCCCGGCACGGTTTCCGACTCAGCGCCCTGGTGTGGGGTATCGGTCTGCTGGCCGAGGCGCTGCTACGGATACCACTGGTTTACCTGCTCACAGTCGATGTCATGGTCGCGGTCTCCGAAGCGATGTTGGTGGGCACTCTCGTCGGACTCGTCGGCTGGAACGGCTGGTACATCCGGCGAACGATACACCGTTTGCGTACCGAGTGACGGCACTCGACGTCGTCACCGTGGCGCGGGTGGCGGCCGTGTCCGGAAAACCCGGAAACGAGCGGTGAGCAGTACCGGAGAGCACCGGCGAAAAGAGTCTCCGCTGGAACAGCGCCCTACCGCTACCGAAAAACCGGAGGCGGACAACGCCGCGAGATCGCCACCACCAACCGGAGCCAAGTCCTTTGGCTCAGCCGATACCCATTCATGGCCCTCGGCTGGGTCTTCGCCACCCTGTTCGTGCTTGACTGCCCGACCGACCACGGTGCCCGGCCCCGCCGGTGGACGTGTGGGCGGAGGAGCCGCCCTTGATCTGACTACCCTGCGAAGCTCTGACCTGGGTGTTCGGTGGGCGCCAGGGACTCGAACCCTGAACCCGTGGATTCTGAGGCGACACTTGGCGGTGTCTGGCGTTGGTTGCCAGTAGCCCCGACTGCCTGCGTCGATTGCACAAGCAAACGGCTGTCACTGACCGTCGCTTGCGGTCCTCTGACATCGTTTCGTGGGGATAAAAGGGGGATACAGCGACAGGCGACGCAAGAGCGATCCACTCCCCTCCCTCATCCGACACCCAGCCGCTTCCAGCGGACAAGCCGGGGAGTCAAGAGCACCCAACCACGGACCCATGCAGCGTTGGCTACGGAACCGTAGGACTCTCTTGACGCCCCGGATTGGCCGCCATCATCCAACGGCGAATGAGGGAGGGGCCTCACTGCTAGCTAGAGATTAGGGGACGGTCCTTCGCGTCGTCTGTCGTCGTTGCTCACTCCTTGGCGTGCGCTGGGGCGGAGAGCGTAGACGGGGACTTGTTACATGGTGGTAGCAGTGGACGTTTGTCGTTGATTCGTGGGGGTAAAGTGGTGGGGCTGCTGCCACTGGTGTATGGCGCTCACCAAACCTACCGCTCAGAACGTCACACAACACACAAAGGCTGCATTGAACTGCGAAAATGCTACAAAACGACCGCCGCCGCTGGCCAATGCTCGACGCCGTCGACTGCCGCTCACCGGAGCCCGTTTAGAGCCCGCCGGTGCCAACCGCCCCGCGAGCGCTCGCAGACTAATCCACATTGAGGTAGACGAGCCCCATACAGCCGTGCTGACACTTGTTACACGCGACCCGTGCTCCGGGTTGAAAAGAGTCCCCGAGTGCCCTCTTTAGATCCTTAATTGGGACAGGTATAGTGCATATGCGAGCATTTGGATCCTTCGGGCGATCAACCAAGGAAACCTCATGCAGATCGAGCTCTATAATTCGCCGGTAGCACTTTTGGCCATCGTACTCGAACCCTCGCACGTGATCACAAAGCTGTGGATCGAGGCCGCATATCGAGCATTCAGCGCTCTTAGTTGTGAATCCCACGCTGAATCCGAATCGTCTGTGTGCCAGGTCGACCGGGCATGTCTGATGATATACGCCATCCTCGTAGTTGAGGGAACAATGCGATTTGGGAAAGTGCTCATGGAGCAGTTGACCGACTGTATCGAGAAGCCGATGCGCTTCGTCAAATAAACTGCCTTCCTCTGTGTGGTCCATAATAGAACGAAGCGTTTTTGCGATCTCAACCAATGTTGCAAGATCGTCCGCTGTTGGTCGCTTTTCAATGAGAGAGACGACAAATTTCCCGATTCTTTGCTTTGCTTGGTGGAGTGTCTCATCCATCGGCATTTCCAGACATTTCGCGAATGGCTTGGATAACGTGATCCGGACTCCCGTCGAGTCGAACTTGGCGCTCGCCGGTCGCGTCGTTGTACTGAAGTTCGATATGTAAATTTGGATTGGGTCGATCTGGTTGTCGGTGACGAACCCAGAGGTCATAAATCGAGCTAGCGAGGATATTCAGGCCGACGCTCAACCCAGAGCTACCAAGAAAAGCCATGACAGGAAGCCACACGTCCGCGCTGCGGTAAGCGACGTCCGCCCGATCCTCTGGTGGGTGAGAGTAGTCGACATCTGCACCGTGCGTCCGCATGACTTTCATAAGGTCGAGTGCGGTATCCGGATATGGATTGGTGGCTGGCTCAGCGCTTCCGCCAGGAATTCCCGGCAGGAACCGAATAGTGGGACGGTCTGACACATCGGCCTCCTAAACATCGAACTGCGCAGCTACGTGGCGGCGCTGACACCAGGCTAACCGGCCTATTCGCGTTGTGTGTTTGTCCGGCTGGGGGACTCTTACCACGAACCCACTACTGAGGCATCGGTAATGGATTCGTGGTGGTGTTCAGCTCGGGGTATTGGTATCCACGTCCGTATCGATGTCATTATTGTCGCTATTTTTGCCTTCGATCTGTTTCAGCTCGCCCGTCACCTCAAAGAGGTTGCGGAGTAGCAACTCAACAAACCGTCCAGCAAGTTCGACTTCCTCGCGAGTCAGCTTAGCATCAGTTGCGTGTGCGCCTTGGTTTCCGATTTTTCTGACGTGGTGTAGAGCACTACTGAATTGATTTGTAATTAATCCTCGGTTAATCATTTCTTGCACTTGATTGACAAGATTTATTCCTTTGACATCGAATTGATCAGCTGCAGCTTCAACAGTCCTCCGCAACTCCACAGCTGCTGAGCTGGGGACCTTCGCCCGAAGGACTCGACGGGAATTCTGAGGATACTCTGCGACACCGTTTGGGAGATGCTGTATGTCAGTCACGTCATCATCCGACCTCGGGTAAGTTCGAATAAGCGATACGTTCTCATAGGAGTCGATTTTATCCCCCGGGAAACTCTGATTGTATTCGTAACTCACTTCAATGGACATTTTCTTCAGGTGTACTCGTCCACAGGCTGGGCAAGCCATTGCTGCCCAAGCAAGGGATCGTCCATCTGAGTTTTGAACCTTAATATCTGACCAAAGGACCTCGAACCCAATTGGCTCATCGCAGTAAGGACATTGTCCGGATGTGTAACGCTTGAACCCTGCCACTATAGCCTCCAGTGCGATCGATTGGTGATCGTTGGTTGCGGTGAAAACGTTACAGCACGTGGAAACCCGCCCGTTGATGGTCATAGGCTGCAGCTTGACAAAAGCGGTCCGGTCGATTTGCCCACTAGGGGCGGTAGATCCTGATCGCTGGTCACCGTGTTGCTTGGTTGCGGGTTGTCGTCACTGATCGGTGGTGTGTGCTCCGGATGTGCCCCAAATAGTGTGTCCGCATGGCTGTTCGAACGAGCCCTACCGGGTGTGTGGCTACGTCACTGGCGCGGTGGCATGGGCGTAGGAAGTGGCCGGGTGAGGGCGTCCCTGGCGGGACCGGATTTCGCGGGAACAGGTGCCCGACCGGCCCCGGTGTCAGGTCGAACCGGTGTGCGTGCGGCTGAGCTTCCTCGGCGGCCCCTTGATGAAGAGAGGAAACTCTACACACACGAACACTGGGAGTACGCGTGTGGCCTGACTCGTTCATCTGTTCAGCAAACGTTCCACTGCCTCGGCCGCCACAAACGCGACCATAGTGCCGGAAACGGTCTTCGATAGCGAGTCAGAGTGGTTCTGTGTGGGTAAAGTGCGGCGGTGATCTTGATATGATCATTCCGCAGCGCTCTGACCTGGGTGTTCGGTGGGCCGCCAGGGACTCGAACCCTGAACCCATGGAGTAAAAGTTCTCCCGACGAAGATTCGCAGGAATCCGAATAGATCCACGGGGAGTCATACTTGCAGCTAACAGCCCTAATGATTGTCCGTATCCGTTCGCCCGGTATCGGACGTATTCGATCCTGCCGTTAACACACGGTTGTTCAACACGGGCGCGATAGAGCGTCTTTCTCCGGACAATAAGGCGGCCCCGGACGGTGTGACTCCACCACCGGTCGGGGCCTTGATCGGAAAGCGAGTTCCGACCCATGAGCAACGATAGCGCTCCGACCGAGCGGGAACGCGTTCCCTCCCTCATGACCCGCGGCTCGGGCCGCGTGGCCGACGCGATACCCACCCTCGGTGTGGCCATGGTGGCCGCTGTGGCCGCCGTGGTGTCCTACTGCCACATGCGGGACGTGGCCCTGGTGGCCGGTGAAACCTGGCGGGCGTGGTTACTGCCGTTGTCGGTGGACGGGCTATCGCTTCGTCCTGCGCGGCCTGGCGAGCCACACAACACGGCAAGCCGGTCCCCGGAATGACGATGCTGTCGCTGGCGACGGGGCTGGCGGTCTCGGTAGCGGCCAATGCCGCGGTGCCGTTCCTGCCGACCGAAGGCGAACCGGTGCCGGGTGAACTCTCGGCGATCGTGGCCGCATGGCCAGCCGTCGCGCCCGCCCTGGCGGCGGAACAGCTCATGCGAATACGTGCGACACGCGAGCACGCGCCGGAAGTCCAGTCGGAACCGGCGGAAGCCGCCCCCGAAACGCCACTGGACGAGCAGCCGTCGAAGATACCGGCCGAAGCAGTACGGTCCGACCCCGTTCCGGCCGAAGCGGAACCGCTTCCGGAAACGAACGCGGAAGCGCAACACAGCCCGCTCGTTCCGGAGCCCACGGCACCCGATCCCGTTCCGGAAACGGCGGGAACGGAACTTACTTTGGACGTTCCGGAAACCGAGACCGGCGACCCGCGGGAAGCGGCCCGCGAGTTGGTCCGCTCCGGCCAGGTAATCAGCGGAAAAGCACTCGGTGAGCAGTTCGGACGGTCCGACTCGTGGGGCCGAGCGCAGATCCGAGCCGTGAAACACGAGCGGTCCGCGCTGCTCACCCTCGGCCAGTGACCGGAGCGGGAGAGACTCCCCAACATCTCGTCACCTGATCGTGTTCCCGCTATCCTCGGTGCGTACCTCTTCGCGAACCCCCGGCCCTTGACCGGGGGCAAAACCTTCGCGAAGAGGGCGACTTCCGCGAAGAGGGTGGTCCGTGTGGCCGATGAGTTCGCAGACAAAACGATCGGGGAACGGATTCAGATCATCCGGGAGCGGCAAGGCAAGTCGCGCCCGGTGTTGGCCGGTTTGGTGGGGCGTTCCGGGGAATGGCTGAAAGCCGTCGAAAAGGGTCGGCTACACCCACCACGTTGGGAAAAACTCGTGCAGCTGGCCGACGCGCTCGGTGTGCGGGATCTCGCCGAGTTGACCGGCGACAAGCCACCGATGGGAGCGACCGGCCGGGCAACGCACGAAGCCGTGCCCGCGATGCGTGAAGCCATCGAAGAGACCATGCTCAGCGTCTCGGCGGAACGGGTGCCGGATTCTGAGACGCTGCACCAACGAACCGCGGACGCTTGGCATCTATGGCACACTTCCCCGACTCCACGAGCCTCGGTCGGCGCGGTACTGCCGCAGATCATCCGGGAGGCTCGCCACGCCACGCGAGTGCTCGACGGTGACCAGCGCAGGCAAACACACGCGGCCTTGTCAGCGGCCTACGCACTGGCCGAGCAGGTCCTGGCGTGGGTAGCTGATCCAGCGCTGCTGTGGTTGGCAGCGGATCGGTGTATGGCCGCAGCCGAGCAGGCCGACGATCCCGACGCGTTGGCCGGTGCCGCGTGGGTGCTGGGCAACGTGTGGCGTTCGACCGGCCGTGAAGAGGACGCACTGCGCCTGGCCACCGATGCGGCCGAGCTGCTCGCCCCGCACCTGAACACCTCCGGCGACGGCACGCGAGCGCTGTGGGGTTCGTGCCGATTGCACGCCGCGATCACCGCGGCCCGGCTCGGCCGCGAAGGCGACGCGCTGCGCCATCTCGACCAGGCAAACGAGATGGCTAACCGGCTTCCGGCCGACTATGCGCACCCGTGGACGCTGTTCGGCCGCGCCAACACGGACGCGACCGGAGTGTCGGTACACGTCGACCTGCGTAAGTCGGGCCGAGCCATTGATATGGCCGAGCAGATCAATCCGGACCACGTGCCCTCGGTCGATCGGCGCGCACGGCTGTGGCTGGAAACGGCACGGGCCTACCACCAGCGCAGGGAGCACACAGCGACCTTGCACGTATTGCAGCGCGCCACCAACATCAGTGAAGAGTCCATGCGCTGCCACCCGTTGTCCCGCGGCATCGCGGGGGAGTTGGTCACATCGGGCGGGCGCATGGTGCAACCGGAAGCACGCGGCCTGGCACACCGACTCGGCTTGACCGTCTAACCCACTACGCGAGGGGTACAGTCTGTCCCTCTCCACGGGGCACGCGAATGAATACCCCGCGCTCGCGTTTGACTACGCCACGCTTCGGGCATGGTCACGAGATCAACCGAAACCGGACGTGTTCAGGTGCGCTGTACGACCGTGGAGTCCGGTGGGCGGGAATCGTTCGTACTGCGCCGGTCCGGTGACAATCTCCGGATTGATACGCCCACGGTGTTCCACCGGACACGGTGGACGGTTGAGCAGGCCCGGAAGCTGCGGGACGTGCTGGATGCCGCGCTTCGGGAGGTGGGGCAGTGAATCCGAGGACTCCGCCGAACGTCGAACTCGGCCTCCGGGTGACCTATTTGCGCACCAATCTGCACGCGTTGTCCTACGACCTGGCTACACAGAGAGCCACTGCTGAACAGCTTCGAGGAACGGCCGAGCGGTTGGAGAGCCTAGCCGTTGAGCTGCGGGAATACTCTGCCTGGGCTCCCTCTCGGGGGCCGCGCTTGCTGGCGGGGGAGGACACCGATGCCTGAGGCGTTCCCCGCGCTGGTGCTGGCCCTGGTCCTGGCCGTGACCACCGTGGCCCTGGGCGTGTGGGCGCCCCGCTCGGAGCGCAGGCCTCGGCACGCGGGGGCGGGGCCGGGAGCGTTGACCGTTCAGCAGCTGCGGGAGCAGGTGGAGAGGTCCGAGGACGCGGCGGCGACCGGAGAGCTTCCCGCGCTCGGCCGGGGCCGGTGGTCGCACTGGCGCGGCACCCTGCCGCTGTCCGCGGTGGCCAAACGCCGCCCCGGTAGCAGCACCCTACCGGGTCGGCACACAGAGCCTAGCCCAGATCTGTCCCTGTCCCCGGACCGGGCGCTGTTGGCCCGCGTGCTGGCGCGGCTGCGCGCCCTGTAGAGACCACGGCCCGGTGCCTGCCTCCACCCGGCATCGGGGTCGTTCGGCCCGGCCGGTGCCTGCCCCCGACGGCATCGGCCGGGCATCCATCCGTGGCAGACCGCGAAGGCGGTCTGACTGTCCTCCCACGCTGAGAGGAGACCAGTGATGCTGGAAGAGATTCGCGGCCGGTTACAGCAGATCATCGACACCACACCCGCCGGTGAACTCCAGGCCGTGCGGACCACGTTGGAGGAGCTGCGGGGACAGTTACACCAGGTCGCTGGGACCAGCACGAACGAGGACGTGCAACAAGCTCTGCATCTGTTCGGTCTCGCGGCCGAGAAGGCAGGTGAGGCCGCGCAGGCAGCGATGCAGGCCGCCGAGCATGTGCGTGCGTTCTCCGCCGTGCTGTGAAAGGGGGCCCGACCGTGTCCGAGGTGGAAGAGCTGGCCAACACTCTGGCCGGGATGTTCGGGCGGCTGCCTCCCGAACAGCTGCACCGGGTGCGGGCCTGGCTCGGGGAGTACGCCCTGCCCACCCTGGCCGAGATCGGACAGGGCAGCAGCTCGGCCGAGCTGGCCCAGGCCGTGGCGCTACTCGAACGAGCCCGCGAACGCGTCGACGAAGTCCTGGGGCTGTCCGAGAGCACCCGCGGGCATCTGGTGGGCTATCTGGCCACCCTCGGCATCAGCGGCGAGCAGCCCCCGCCGAGCCTGCCGCACCCCTCCACACTGGGCCGCGTCCCCACCGACGTGTCCCGGGACCGCTCGTGGATCGACCAGGTCCGCGAGCGGCTGCCCGACTACAGCGGCGGGCAAACCACCGGGCTGGTCTACGACCAGGACGGCACCGAACAGATCCTGACCAGCGGGCGTGACCCCCAACTCTCCGACCGCATACGCCTTGTTCTCGACACATCGAGTGTGTATCCCCCACACCGAGGAGACGCGTCCCCGGTGGTGGACACGCACGTCGAAACCAAGTACGCCCAACGGATGAAAGAAGCAGGACAGACCTACGGCGTCGTGGTCCTGAACAATCGCATGTGTCCTGACCCGTGGGGCTGCCATGCTGCGGTACGAGCCATCCTGCCTCGGGGATCAACCCTGGCCGTCTGGGAACCAGGGCAAACACGTCCTGTCGAAATACGCGGAGAGGCGACACCATGACCATCACCGATACACAGACCGTCGTCACTGCCATTCTCGGTCACGAGTTCCACTATGCCCGCACCGCCGAGGAAACCGCCGAGCTCGTCGAGGCCGTCCTCCGCACCCGGTACTCGCAGGTCTATGTGTGGGACCGGCCGTGCCTGAGTTTCCGCGACGAAGGCGGGCCCTCTTTTCCGCACGCGAGACTGCGCATCACCGCCGATGCCGACAACGGCTGGGCCGCGCTCAGCCACATGGACGCACGTCCCGAAGCGATCGACGGTGAAGCCGCCGACTCCCACAACCCACAGGCCACCGCGGACACCCCGGCTTTGTTGTTCGACCCCGAGGGCGACCTGTGGTTTCCCGCCTCAGCCTCGATCCCCCTGGAGCAGGCCCGCCAGGCCATCACCGAATACTGCCGCACCAAAGCCCGCCCCACCAGCATCGCCTGGCAACCCGGCCAGTGGTACTGACCGCTTCCTGCCCCGAACCAACAGTGATTCCCACAGCGGGAAAGCACTGTTAAAATCGCAGGCCACCAAGGTGCTCCCCGCAGACGCGGGGATGGACCGACTTCTGTAAACCCTCGATCCGACCAGCTTCGGTGCTCCCCGCAGACGCGGGGATGGACCGGGCGGCCAGTCGGTGGCGAAAGGATACAAGTGGTGCTCCCCGCAGGCGCGGGGATGGTTCCGTTGGACTCGGGCACGGTGGCAACGCTGCGCGAGCACCGCACTCGCCAACTCACCGAGCGTATGAGCTGGGGGCCGGGCTGGACGGACAGCGGGAAAGTCTTCATCATCGAGAACGGCCGTACTCTGCACCCGGCCAAGGTGACCGAGACTTTCCACCGGATCACCCGTTCCGCAGCCCTCCCCCCGGTACGACTACACGATCTCCGGCACGGAGCGGCGTCGATCATGCTCGCGGCCGACATTCCGATGAAAGAAGTTCAGGAGACCTTGGGGCACAGCTCGATCGCGCTCACCTCGGACACCTACACGAGCGTGTACCCGGAAGTCGCGCAAGCTTCGGCGGAGAAGGCTGCGGCTGTCATGCCGCGCTCGTCCACGGGAACGACCGACAACAGCGGTGTGAACACACCGTTGTCACACACCCTGGCGGATTCTCCGACCAAGCACGGAATTCGCTGGTCACTGGGTGGGCCGCCAGGGACTCGAACCCTGAACCCGTGGATTAAAAGTCCACTGCTCTGCCCATTGAGCTAACGGCCCGCGCGCTACAGCCTACAACCTCGTTCCGATCACGTGCGCCGCCGGGAGGGTAGCAGCCCGCCCGGCGGCGACTCAGCCACGCACCGGCACCGCTTCGGTGATACCGACGAGCCTGCGGGTACCGACCCGCTCGTTCCAGCCGAGGAGGGTGACCATGGCCACCACCAGGACGAACCCGCCCCACTGGGTGACGGTCAGGGGCTCTCCGAGCACCCACACCCCCACCACGGCGGCCGTGGCCGGGAAGGAGAGTTCGGCGATGGTGGCCCGCGCGGCCGCCGTGGTCCGCATCCCCAGGTAGTACAGGCTCAGCGCCAGCAGCCCGGGAACCAGCGCGAGCAGCAGCAACCCTCCGAGACTGTCCAACCCCACCGCCAGGGCGGAGCCCAGGTTCGCCGGCCCGTCGAGCGGGGAACCGTCCCGGAAGAACACCACCAGCGCCGCCGTGGGCAGCCCCACCGAGTACCGCAGGGTGGTCACCTCCATGGCACTCAGCCTCCTGCTGAGCAGCCTGCCCAGCACGGTCCCGGCCGCCCAGAGCCCGGCGGCCCCGAGCGCCAGCACGGCGGGCATCACGCGGGAAACACCCACCTGGAACGGGTCCGGGAAGGCCAACATCCACGCCCCCACCACGGCGGGGACGGCCAGGACCGGGTAACCGGCACGCGGTCGTTCCCGCAGCAGCAGGAACGAGGCCAGCGCGGCGAAAACGGGCTGTAGTTTCTGCAACACCACGGGAGTGACCGGATCCCCGTAGGAGAACGCCGCGGTGAACATCAGGGTGGCCAGCGCGGAGGTCCCGGCCCCCACCACGAGCACGGCGACGCGTTCGTGCCCCGCGCACGAGCGGAACGCCCGCCAGGCACGCGGCAGCAGCGGAGCCAGCAGCAGGGTCACGATCAGGTGTTCGCACAGCACCACAGTGGTGGTCGGCAGACTGGTGGCCAGCGGCATGCGCCACAGCGCGTCGGTCCCCCACATGGCGGTGGCGACCGCGACCAACCAGGTCCGATCACGCCCCGAATCAGTCACCCGGTCAACCTAGCTCGCCGTCGCGGATCTCCGCCGCAGTCGGCGCGGGGGATTCTGCTCACACCACCGGCGACACCCGCGGCTCACTCCATCCGGGGAAAAACCCCGCCTGCGGGGAGATCATCGGGTAGAGATCGGGGTATGCGACGTTTCGCGATCACGAGCGCGGCCGCGCTCGCCGTCCTGTCCCTGGCCGCTCCCGCCGCCGCGCGTACCTCCGGCAGCGACGACCCCACGGTGGCGCGCGGGGTGTTCGAGTCCTACACGGAAGGGGCCACGGCCGTCACCTACTCCCCCGAGAAGGTGCCCGTCGGGGCCGGCGCGCGGCTGCTCGCCCACGAGACTCCCGGAGCGGGGAGGACGGTGCTGATGAGTCTGCGCGGGCTGCTGCCCGACCGGGAGTACGGGGCGCACGTGCACACCAGCCCCTGCGGTCGTACCGGCTCCGCCGCGGGACCGCACTTCCAGCAGCGTCCCGCCCCCGAGGGGGTCTCCGGCGACCCCGAGTACGCGAACCCGCGCAACGAGGTCTGGCTGGACTTCCGCACCGACGGCTCCGGAAACGCCCTCACCGGTGCGTTCGGCGACTGGGACCTGGAGCGCGCCGGCTCCGCCTCGGTGGTGATCCACCAGCACCACACCCGCACCGCACCGGGAGTCGCCGGCGAGGCCGGAAAGAGGCTGGCCTGCCTGAACGTGGTGTTCTGAACCCGAACCACCGGACAGGGGCCGGAACGAGGCGGCCCCGGTCGCCCACCTCCCGGTGCCACCCACGCACGAGCGGCACCGATAATGGAGACATGACGCTCGCGTCCGCCACCGCGCCACTGCGGATCGGCCCCTATCGAGTCGATCCGCCGGTGGTGCTCGCCCCGATGGCAGGGATCACCAACGTGGCCTTCCGCAAACTCTGCCGGGAGTACGGAAGCCGCGACTCGATCTACGTCTGCGAGATGATCACCGCCCGCGCGGTCGTCGAACGCAACGAGAAGACCCTGCGCATGATGGCCTTCGACGAGGGTGAGCACCCGCGTTCGATGCAGCTCTACGGCGTGGACCCGGCCACCATGGCCGAAGCGGTCCGGATCATCGTCGGCGAGGGTTGGGCGGACCACATCGACACCAACTGGGGCTGCCCGGTCGCCAAGGTCACCCGCAAGGGCGGGGGTGCCGCGCTTCCGTACAAGCGCAGGCTCTTCGGAGAGATCATCTCCGCCGCGGTGAAGGCCGCCGAACCGGCGGGAGTGCCGGTGACGGCGAAGTTCCGCGTCGGCATCGACGAGGACCACATCACCCATCTGGACGCGGGTCGCATCGCCGAGGACATGGGAGCCGCAGCGGTGGCGCTGCACGGGCGCACCGCGGCACAGCGCTACTCCGGCACGGCCGACTGGGACCAGATCGCCCGGCTGAAGGAGACCGTGCGCGGCATCCCCGTTCTCGGCAACGGCGACATCTTCAGCTCGGAGGACGCGCTGAGGATGATGGCCCACACCGGTTGTGACGGGGTGGTCGTCGGCAGGGGCTGCCTGGGACGTCCCTGGCTGTTCCGCGAGCTCCACGCCGCCCTCCGGGGGGAGCCCGTCCCGGAGCCTCCTCGTCTCGGCGAGATCTGCCGGATCGTGTACCGCCACGCCTGCCTGCTCGCCGAGGAGATGGGCGAGCAGCGGGCGCTGCGCGACCTGCGCAAGCACATGTCGTGGTACTTCATGGGTTTCCCGGTCGGTTCGGAGTTGCGGAGGCGCCTCGGGGTGGTGTCCACGCTGGACGAACTCGACGGACTGTTGGGGGAACTGGACCCGACCGTTCCGTTCCCCGCCGACGCGGAGGGCCCGCGGGGCAGGCAGGGTTCACCGGGCAAGGTGGTGTTGCCGGAAGGTTGGCTGGACGACCCGGAGGACGTCTCGATCCCCGAAGGGGCCGAACTGGACCACAGCGGCGGCTGACTCCTCCCACGGGGAGAACGTGGGCCCGTGGGGCGCTGGCCGCCGTGCTGCTCGCCTGTCTGCTCTGCTCCGGCTCGGCGGTCACCGTCCAGCGCGGTCCGCGAACACCGCCGCGCACCGCCGCCGAGTACTTCGCGGCCAACAACGCGGCCGCACGTGAGGGGCCCCGCGCCCAGCGGGAGTTCCTGCGCCGCACCCAGCACCCGGACTTCCGGGAGGGGATGTGTGTGCCGGACACGACAACGATCACCCTCGACCCGGTGCTGACGACCCTGCGCCCCTCCCCCGAGTTCCGGGTGAACGGCCTGCGCCCGGACGGACGTGTCTGGGTGGTGGCGGTGGAGGCCACCGTGCGCCGCTCCGGGGAGGTCGTCGCCAGGCGGATCGGATCCAAACACCTGGTCCTCCGACAGGGACGGTTCTACGGATTCGCCCCGTGCCTGTCCTGACCGCCGCGACACACCCCGGAGTACATCACCGAACGCGTTCATTCCAGTACGCTTCGTGTCAGCACCCCGGGGCGTTTCCCGCCCCGGACCCGCGTGTGCCGGGCGTCGTTCTCCGCCGTGGAACCGAGTACGCCGGTCGAGCGAATTCCGGAACGGTTGAGCACCCTCGGCTCAAGCCGAGCACGGCGCCCGACGAAACCAGAGTGGGAGGTGAGCGCGATGTCCGGACTCCGCGACGACACCGCCGGGGCTGGCCCCCGGTGGAACGAGGCCACTCGGGCACGTCCGCACGACCTTCCACGCACCGAACATCCGACGGGTGAGCCCTGCGCGACCGACCCCACCACGGCCTTCGGCCTCGCCCAGTTGCACGAGGCCATAGCCGACATGCTCGCGACTCGTGGAAGGTGGCAGCAGGCGTACCGGCATCTGCGGACGGCGCTGGATCTGCGGGACAGCGAACCGAGCCCCCGTGTTCCCGAACAACTGCGGCACGAGGTGAACCGGCTGCGGCGGGAACACGCCCGCGCCAGGGAACAGAGCCTGCGCGACACTCTGACCGGCAGCTACAACCGCCGCTATCTGGAGGAACGTCTCGCCCGACTCCGTGAGGAGAACACCGCGGGACTCGGGATAGCCCTGGTGGATCTGGACTGGTTCAAGGAGGTCAACGACACCTACGGTCACGTGCTCGGCGACCGGGTGCTGCAACACGTGGTCGAATTACTCCAGCAGGAGCTGCCGAGCGGCGGGTTCTGCGCCAGATACGGCGGTGAGGAATTCGTACTCGTACTTCCGGGAGTCGACGCGGTCACGGCGATCTCCGTGTGCGAGCGAGCACGGGCCCGGATCGAGGGTTTTCCGTGGATGCGCATGGCCAGTGGCTTGCGGATAACGGTGAGCATCGGTCTCACCCACGACACCGAACGCACCCCGACATCGGTTTCCGCCGCCACGGAACAGAAAATTATCAGTGCCGATGTGCTGCTGTACGCGGCCAAACAATCGGGACGCAACACGGTGGCCTACCGCGCCAGCGGAGAAGTGCGATTGACCGGAACGTCCGAGTAATTCGAATAGTCACCGAAATACTACCCAACGCGTTCGTCGCACAATGCCGTCACACCGCACACACGACGGCACGAAGAGAGCGCGAGTTGTGACCTGTCCTACAGGGACCCGTGTTGTCGTGCACAGATCACGCGAATTCCGATGCCACTATCGTCAGCACGAACGATCGGCCGTAGCATCTTGGCCGAGTGTGGCGATACAGCATCGGGGGTGGGGATCGCCAAGCATCGGGACGAACACCAATGGCTGCAAGGTGGGAGGGAACACGGGTGCCGGAAAAACCCCGGGAAAACAGTTCGGGGCACCAGCGTTCCCACTCGGAGTGGGGCCCCTCCGCGGAGGACGCGGGCAACGAGACGAGCGAACGCGCCAGGTCGCGCAGGCGCAGGCGCGCCCTGGGTGACGACGGCACCGGTGGCACGCGGGTCGGTGACCTGTTGTCCAAACACGGCAAACGCGGGGCGCAGTCCACCGGTTCGCACCGTAGGGCCGCGGAGGACGACTCCGATGCTCCCTCCGAGACGGCAGCCCACCGCTCGGAGTCCCCCGAATCCGGCACTGCCGGTCCGGCGCACGACGGGACGGTGGCCCCGGCGCCCGGACCCCCGCTTGCTCCTCCACCCCACCCCGCCCACGGAGCCGAGGACGGCGCGGCGCGTCCGCACGGCGAGCCAGGTGCCGCACCGGAGGAGAACGTCTCCCCGAACCCGGAGCCGTGGCGCGGCCCCGCCGACCGGGAGCGGCGGTTTCCTCCCGCACCCGGTGGGTCCGCCCCTCCTCCGGTGGACGAGGTCGACGACACCACCCGTATCCCCCCGTTCCGCGGGGCACTGCGTCGTCCCAACGCGACGGGACTCAACCGCCCCAACCGCCCCGCCGCCCCCGGTGAGGTGGGCGCGCGACCCCCGGAGAACCCGCCCGCGCCGAACGTGGGCGCCCGGCAGCCGCTGCGGGGGGCGACTCCGGAGACCTTCACCCCACCGGCCGTGCCCCCGCGACCGGAGCAGCCCGCGATCCCGCCGGCGACCGGTCCCGCCGAACCGGCGGACGACGAGGCCACGATCCAGCACCCCCCGGTGCGGGATCCGCGAGAAACCGATTCCCGCCCGTCCGGGCCACCCACGGAGGTGACCGGGACTCTGGTGTCCCCATCGGATCCGCCGCCCCCGACACCGGGGCGGGGCACCGGGGAACCGGCCCAGCCGTGGAACCACCGACCGGCGGAGGGACGGACGCCCTCCGTGGAGGAGGCGCCCACCCGCCACGAACCACTTCCGTCCGCCCCCCGGGAGACGGACGAGCCCGAGCACGCGGAGTCCACCGAGGACGGGGTATCCGAGGCGGTCGAGGAGGAGTCCCTGCCGGAGGAGGACGCGGAGTCCGACGAGGACCGCGCGAACTCCATCGACTCCATCGACGCCACCCTGGCGCGTTTCTCGGCGGTGCACGACGAGCTGGCCGCCGAGGAGGCCAAGAAACGCAAACGCTTCGCGTGGTTATTCGGGGAGCGCAAGGAGCCCGAGCCCGGCCAGGACATGCCGTTCGACTTCACCTCGGACCGCGAGGGCAGCTCCTCCCGCGTGGAGTGGCGCAGGCACAAGCGCCGCAGGAGGCTGCGCAGGACGGCCAAGTCGCTCGCCGCCCTCGCCGCTGTGACCGTCTTCGTGGGCACCGGTATCGGCTGGGGAAGCATGACCTGGTGGGACGCCAGCTTCGTGCAGGTCCCCGCGTTGTTCCGCGACTCCGCCTCGATCCAGAACCCCGAGATGCAGGAGGGCGACCTGAACTTCCTGCTCATCGGATCCGACAGCCGGGAAGGCGCCGGGCGCGGCGACGACGTGGGCACCGCCGAGACGGTGGCCGGGGCACGCTCGGACACCACCATGATCGCCCACATCCCGGCCGACCGGAGTCGGGTGGTGGTGGTGTCCATCCCCAGGGACCTGGAGATCGACATTCCCGCCGACACCTGTACGGCCTGGGACGCCGCCACCGGGGAGTACACCGACAGCACGGTCCCCGCCCGGAACAACGTGAAGTTCAACACCGTCTATGCCGAAGGCGGTCCGCAGTGCGTCACCAAGAAGGTGCAGCAGCTCTCCGGGCTGGAGATCACCAACTTCCTGGGCATCAACTTCCAGGGCTTCAAGAGCATGGTCGACGCCGTGGGCGGGGTGCGGATCTGCACCAACAAGCCGCTCATCGACCGCGAGCTCGGTCCGGTGCTGGAGACGGCCGGGTGGCACGAGCTGCACGGCCAGCAGGCCTTGCAGTACGTACGGGCGCGCAAGGTGGTCGGTGACGCCACGTCGGACTACGGACGGATGGAACGTCAGCAGATGTTCCTGTCCGCGCTGCTGCGCAAGATGACCTCGGCGGACGTGCTGCTCAGCCCCGGCAAGCTCAACGACCTGGCCAACGCGGTCATCTCCAACACCTTCGGGGAGAACGTCGACAGCGGCAAACTCATCGCCCTCGGCAACTCCCTGGAAGGGCTCGATCCGGAGAAGGTCACCTTCGTGACCGTGCCGACCACCGGTGAGAGCAACGCCCGGGGCAACGAGGTGCTCCGCGAGTCGGCGGCGCACTCCCTGTTCCGCGCGATCATCGAGGACAAGCCCATCGCTCCGTCCTCGGGGGAGAAGTCGAAGCAGGCCGGTTCCCCGGCGCAGACCTCCCCCATGGCCGACGCGCAGCACACCGCCCCGGCCCAGACCGAGCCGAGCCAGGCCACCTCGGGCCCCTCCCCCGAGGAGACGAACGTGCGGGTGCTCAACGCCACCGACCGCACCGGCCTGGCCGGGGAGGTCTCCGAGAAACTGCGGGAGTTCGACTACTCCGTGCTCGGGACCGACACCCTGGACACCGCCGGCGAGCGGACCGTCATCCGGTACTCGGAGGGTCACCGCCAGCAGGCCGAGCTGCTGGCCTCCTCGGTACCGGCGGCGGAGCTGATGCAGGACGCCTCGGCCGGGGACGGCGTCCGTCTGGAGCTCGGTGCCGACTTCGACGGACGGGTTCTCCAGCCCGACACCGGCGACGTCGAGGTTCCGGACGGGCTGTGGACGGTCAACGCGGGCAAGGACGTCTGCGGTGGGGTGAACTGAGCTCGCGGAAAGCCGGTCCGCCGTGTGGCCGACGGGTGTCCGCCCCTGTGTGAATATTTTTCGCATAGCTGCTCAGTCCCCGTTCACCCCCGGTTAACCGCCGGGAACCCTGCGCGTCCCTCGTACGAAGTACGCTGGGGCTCATGCGTGAGGTCTACCAGGAACAGCTCGACAAACTGGCCGACGAGCTCGCCGCGATGTCGACGATGGTCGGCAACGCGATGGAGCAGGCAACCACCGCGCTGTTGGGAGCAGACCTGTCGTTGGCCGAGCAGGTCATCGACGATGACATGAAGGTGGACGAGGCGCGGGCTCGTTGCGAGGAGCACGCCTTCGGCCTGTTGGCGTTGCAGGCGCCGGTGGCCGGCGACTTACGCACCGTGATCTCCACCATCCACGCGGCCGAGAGTCTGGAGCGGATGGGGGACCTGGCGCTGCACGTGGCCAAGGCGGCACGCCGCAGGCATCCCCAGCCGGTGCTGCCGGAGGACGTCAAGACCTACTTCTCCCAGATGGGGCAGGTCGCGGTCACCCTCGCCAACCGGCTGAACCAGATCCTGCGTACCCAGGACGTGCAGCGGGCCCGCGACCTCGAGGTCGACGACGACGAGATGGACGACCTGCATCGGCACCTGTTCACCGTGGTCATGGGGTCGGAGTGGTCCCACGGGGTCTCGGCGGCGGTGGACATCACCCTGCTGGGCCGTTTCTACGAACGTTTCGCCGACCACGCCGTCTCGGTGGCCCGCAGGATCGTCTACGTGGTCACCGGTACCATGCCGAACAGCGACCGTCCGTGACGGCGGCGACGTTCCGCGACGGAGGAGGGTGCTCACCGGTCTTCCCGTCCTCGTCCCCCTGTCGCCCGACCGGGTGAGCAGTATTATTAGGCGGCGTTGACAGCCGGAGTTCCCCGTTCCGGTTGTGCGAGGCTTTCCGCCTGTGAACAGAAGTCCGACCGTCCATCGCAGGCGCCTGGGCACCGAGCTCCGCAGGATGCGGGAAGCGGCACAGCGGACGCACCGCGAGGTGGCCGCGTACCTGGACTGTTCCCAGGGCAAGATCAGCCAGATCGAACTCGGCCGGGTTCCGGTCCGTGCCGCGGACGTGCGCCTGATGTCCGAGTTCTACGGGGCCACCGCCGAACAGCTCGCGGAACTGCTGGAACTGGCGGAGGCCTCCCAGCAGCGGGGCTGGTGGCAGGAGTACCCCGGCGCGGCGCGGCGCAGCGGTTTCGACACCTATCTCGGGCTGGAGACGGCGGCCTCGGCGGTGAGCGTGTTCGGCGCCGACCCGCTGCCCGAGCTGTTGCAGACCGCCGAGTACCACACCGCGCTGCTGAACTCCTCCCGGAGCGGACTCTCCTCCTCCGAGATCTCCGACCGGCTCGCCGTGACCGCGATCCGCCAACGACGGCTGCGCGGCCAGGGAGCCCTGGAGCTGTGGGCGGTGCTGGACGAGGCCGCGCTACGCCGCCGGGTGGGCGGGCCCCGCCTCATGCGGAGGCAGCTGGAGCACCTGGTGCTGATGAGCTACCGCCGCAACGTCACCCTGCGGGTGCTGCCCTTCGACGCGGGTCCCCACCCGCTCATGGGGGAGCACGTCACGGTGTTCTCGTTCCGGGACGAGGCCGAGCAGCGGGTGGTGCACGTGGGAGACTCGACGAACTCCCGCTTCCTGGAGCGGGAGGGCGACATCGAGCCCTACCTGGCCGCCTTCCGGCGGGTGTGCTCGCTGGCACTGGAGCCCAAGCGCTCGACGATGCTGATCTCCAGCATCGCCGACGAACGGCCCTGGTACTCCTCGTGCAACCCGGCGCGGGGACGGGTGGTGACACGCACTCCCCGGTGAGCGTTCACCCGAAACGGCCGGAGATGTAGTCCTCGGTGGCCTTCTGGCTGGGGTTGGAGAAGATCTTGCCGGTCTCGCCGATCTCGACCAGTTTGCCCGGCTGGCCCACTCCGGCGACGTTGAAGAACGCCGTCTGGTCGCTGACCCGCGCGGCCTGCTGCATGTTGTGGGTCACGATCACGATCGTGTAGTCCTTCTTCAGCTCCGCGATCAGGTCCTCGATCGCCAGCGTGGAGATCGGGTCGAGGGCGGAACAGGGCTCGTCCATGAGCAGGACGTCGGGCTGCACCGCGATGGCACGGGCGATGCACAGCCGCTGCTGCTGGCCGCCGGAGAGTCCCCCTCCCGGTTTGTTGAGGCGGTCCTTGACCTCCTCCCACAGGTTGGCTCCCCGCAGCGAACGCTCGGTGATCTCGTCCAGTTTCCTCTTGTTCTTCTCCCCGGCCAACTTCAGCCCGGCGACCACGTTGTCCCTGATCGACATGGTCGGGAAGGGGTTGGCCTTCTGGAAGACCATCCCGATGGTGCGGCGCACCTGCACCGGGTCCACCCCGGGGGCGTAGATGTTCTCGCCGTCCAGCAGCACCCGACCTTCCACCCGGGAACCGGGCACCACCTCGTGCATCCGGTTCAGCGAGCGCAACACCGTGGACTTGCCGCAGCCGGAGGGGCCGATGAAGGCCGTGACGCTGCGCGCGTGCACCTGCAGGCTGACGTCCTGGACCGCGTGGAACTTGTTGTAGTACAGGTTCAGGTTCTCGATGTCGAGCCGTTTCGCCATGGTCGGCTACCGCCCTACTTGGTCTTCACCGCGAAAAGCTTGGACAACAGCGTCGCGATCAGGTTGATGAGCATGATCAGCAGCACGAGGGTGAGCGCGGCTCCCCACATGCGGTACTCACCGGCTTCGGTGGAGGTCTTGCGGGCCGTGTAGACGGTCAGCGGCAGCGAGGCCATCGGCCCGTCGAAGAGGTTGAAGTTGATCGCCCGGGAGTAGCCGACCAGGATCAGCAGCGGCGCGGTCTCGCCCATGACCCGGGCCAGACCGAGGATGATCCCGGTCAGGATCCCCGACAGGGAGGTGGGCAGCACCACTTTCACGATCGTCTTCCACTTGGGAACGCCGAGCGCGTAGGAGGCCTCCCGCAGCTCGTCCGGAACGATCATCAGCATGGTCTCGGTGACCCGGACCACCACGGGCAGCATCAGCAGCACCAGTGACAGTGACACCGCGAACCCGCTGCGGTCGAAACCGAACGTGGTGATCCACAGCGCGTAGATGAACAGACCGGCCACGATCGAGGGAAGACCGCTGAGGATGTCCACCATGAAGGTGGTCGTTTTGGCCAGCCTGGAGTTGCGCCCGTACTCGATGAGGAAGATCCCCACGCTCACCCCGAGCGGAACCGCGATCAGCGCGCACACCAGCGTCTGCTCCAGGGTGCCGACGAGGGCGTGGTAGATGCCCCCTCCGAAGTCGTTCGGAAGCAGCCCGTAGAAGGAGTGCGTCCACCAGTCGGCGTTGAGCATGGGCACCAGTCCCCGCCGCACCAGGGTGACCAGCACCCACAGCAGCGGGATCACGGCCACCACGAAGGCCAGGGCGAACAGCGTGGTCGCCGCGTGGTTCCTGACCTTGCGTCCCAGGCTGAGCGGCTGGAACGCCGGGGTACGCGCGGGCCGTTCGATGTCGGCGGTGTCCGTTCTCATTCCTTCCCCCTCCCGCTGCTGCTCTCGATCCAGCGGGCCAGCGCGTTGACCGCGAAGGTGCTGACGAACAGCACCAGACCGGCGGCGATGTAGGCGCCGACGGTCAGGTTGTCGTTGAACTCCGCCGATCCGAGGGCGATACGCGAGGCGAAGGTCGCCCCGGCGTCGAAGATGCTGTAGTGCGGGCCCTCGTAGGTGTAGCTGAGGATGACCGTCAGGGCCACGGTCTCGCCCAGCGCCCGGCCGAGACCGAGCATCGACCCGCCGACGAACCCGCTGCGGCCGAAGGGCCACACCGTGGTGCGCACCACCTCCCACTTGGTGGCGCCGAGGGCCAGCGCGCCCTCGATCTGGGCGCTTGGGGTGCGGGCGAACACCTCGCGGGCGACGCCGGTGATGATCGGCAGGATCATCACGGCCAGCACGATCCCGGCGGTGAACACGTTGGAGCCGCTGTCGGCGGGAACGTTGCCGTCCCCGAAGATCGGGATCCAGCCCAGGTTGGTGTTGAGCCAGACCGCGACGGGTTTGAGCACCGGGGCCAGCACCAGCGCCCCCCACAGCCCGTAGATCACCGAGGGGACCGCGGCCAGCAGGTCCACGACGTAGGCGAACGGTCGGGCCAGCACCCGGGGGGCGTACTGGGTCAGGAACAGCGCGATCCCCGCGGCCACCGGCATCGCCAGCACCAGCGCGAACACCGAGCTGGCCACGGTGATCCAGGCGAGGTCCACGATGCCGAAGGCCAGGTGCTCGGGATCGCCGGTCTCCCACCTGCCGGAGAGCAGGAAGTTGGCCTCGTTGGCGTGCAGTGCGGGGATGGCCCTGATGAGCAGGAAGAGCCCGATGGCCGCGATGAGCGCCACCACGAACGCGCCCGAGGCGGTGGCCATCGTCCGGAAGATCCGGTCCCCGACGCGGACGACCTTCTTCTCGTTGGGAGGGTTCGGCGGGGTCAGGGGGGCTTCCAGCACGGGGCCTTCCGGGGTGTTCACCGGAGCCGCGCCGTTCTCGCCGGGTGGGGCGGCCCGCTGGGAGTTCGTCGACTCGGTCACTGCCGTTCGCAGCCTCTCCGTTGTTCGGCTCGCTGTCCGTGTTCGCCTCGTGGGTTCCACGAGCTGTCACACCGCCCAGCGGCCCGTCCGGGGGACATGTGGCCTGCTGGTTCACACACGCGTTCGGGCCGGGTGGGGTACCCGGTCCGGTGCCGGGAGGACCTCATTCCCGGATGGCCTCGATGGAATCGAGAACCTTCTTCCTGAACTCGGGGGGCAGCGGGACATGGCCGGCCTGCTCGAGGTTCTCCGCGCCCGCGTGGGCGGCGACCCGCAGGGCCGCCTTCACGGAGCGGGCGGTCGGCGCGTCGTAGCCGTCCGAGCACACGATCTCGTAGGTGGCCAGCACGATCGGGTACACCCCGGGAGCGTCGTTGCCGTAGAGGGACTCGAGGTCCAGTCTGAGATCGTGGCCCTGTCCGGAGACGCGGGCGGACTCGATGGCCCTGCCGGCGGACTCCCCGGTCAGTTCGACGGGGCCGCTGCCGCTGTCGATCGCGGCGATGTCCAGTCCCACGTTCTTGGGAAACGCCCAGGCGGCGTAGGTGATTCCGCCTTCGGTCTGTTCCACCGAGGAGGTCACACCGTCGGTGCCGGAACGGCCCTGGCCGACCCCGCGCCCGGGGCGGAAGGTCTTGCCCTCCCTGTCCCAGAGTCCGTCGGTGGCCACGGAGAGGTACTTCTGGAAGTTGGCCGAGGTGCCCGACTCGTCGGAGCGGTAGAAGGGGACGATGTCGAGCGCGGGCAGCGAGCTCTCCGGGTTGAGCCGCTCGATGGCGGGATCGTTCCACCGGGTGATCTCGCCCTGGTAGATCTCGGCGATGACCTCGGGGCTGAGGGTGAGGTCCCGGACGCCGGGGACGTTGTAGGTCATCGCCAGCGGGCCGAAGACCATGGGGATGTTCCAGGCGGGGTTGCCTTCGCAGCGCTGCCGGGCCGCCTCGACCTCGTCGCCGGTCAGCGGCTCGTCGGAACCGGCGAAGTCGACCTGGCCGGCGGTGAAGGCGGCCACGCCCTTGCCCGAGCCGGACGAGGTGTAGTTGAGGTGGCTTCCGGGGCACTTGACTCCGAAGTCCCGGGCGAAGACGTCCATGGCGTTCTTCTGCGCCGAGGATCCCTCGGCGACCACGGAGGCACTTCCGCAGTCGACCTCCAGTTCACGCAGCTCCGGGTTGAGGTCGGCGTTGGTCACGTTCCGGTCCGTTCCGCACGCGGAAAGTGCCAGCACGCCCACAGCGAGAGCCCCGAGTACGGCCCTGTGCCGCCCGATGTGCACGTCGTTCCTCCAAGAGCGGGAGCCAACGGCGTGTGCCGTTCACCCTCGGGACGGTACGACCATTCGGTAGCCGCCAGCCACCATTCAGGTGAACAAAAAGTGAACACAGCACGCTACGTAAGCAATCCCACAGCTGTGTGGGCGAGCGAACGATAGGCCCACTCACCCACACAGCAGAGTCGAACACGGTGTGTCCGCAACAGGGTCACAGGCCGAACTGGGCGTCGACATCCCAGCGTTCGAAGCCGAGTCGGCGGTAGACCGCCACGGCGGGACCGTTGTCCGCCTCCACGTACAGCATCACCCGTGGGCACCCCACGTCCCTGAGGTACCGCAGCCCGGCGAGAGTCAGCGCCCGCCCGAGCCCACTACCCTGTGTGTCCGGATCCACGCCGACCACGTAGACCTCACCGGTGCCGTCGGGGTGAACCTTGGTCCAGTGGAAGCCGAGCACCGTGTCCGACTCGTCCACCGCCAGCAGGAACCCGGCGGGGTCGAACCAGTCGAGCCGCTCCTTCTCCCGCAGCTCCGCCTCGGTCATACCGCCCTGCTCGGGGTGCCACCGGAAGGCACGGTGGTTGACCCGGACGAGCTCCGGCTCGTCCCGGTCCACCCGGAAGGAGCGGATACTCACCCCCTCGGGCAGCCTCGGCTCGTCGAGCTCGGCTCCGGCCAGCTCGCGTCCCATCCGCCACAGCTCGCGGACCCGCACGGCCCCGAACCGCTCGGCCAGCCCCACCGCGTCGGGCAACAACCCGTGCGACCACAGGCGCAACCCCCCGGTATCCCCCGCCGGGGCCTCGGCCGTGAGCGGAACCTCCGCCCGTTGGGCCAGCGCCCGGACCAACTCGGTGCCCACCCCTCGCCGGCGGGAACCGGGGCGCACCGCCAGCTCGGCCACCAACGGCTGACCCGCGGCCTCCCCGGAGGTGTCCAGGTGGGCGTAACCCGCCAACTCACCGTCGAGCCGGGCCACGAAGTGCTCCGAGCCCGGCACGTCCGCCCGGACCGGCTCGACCTGTTCGGCGACTCCCCGGTGGGAACGCAGTCGCAGGAACACCTGCTCGCCCACGGGGGCCACCCCGTCCGTTTCCTCCGCCTCCGCCAGCAGGTTCTCGACCTCGGCGGTCTCGGCGTCATCCAGTCCGTTTCGCCACGTCAGCTGCACCACACCGGCCGAGATTACCCACACTCGCCCGTTCGGGCCGCCCGTCCGCGACCACGGGGGAACGTCTCGCCGTGTGAGGACTCCCACCGCTCCCGAAGAGGCACCCGCACGAACGGGCTTCGTGGCCTCACTCGCCGGCCCGGGCCGACAGCTCCTCACCCGCCCGGAAGACGGCCCGCTCGGAGGAGTCGTCCTCCTCGCCGTGCTCCTCGCCGGACAGCGCGGCCCGTTCCGCCTCGTGGGCCGCCGAGTCGGCCCGTCGGGAACCGCCACCGTCCCTGCCGGAACGGGCGGGGCGGACGAACTTGTAGCCCACGCTGCGCACGGTCCCGATCATCGCCTCGTGCTCGGGGCCGAGCTTGGCCCGCAGCCGCCGGATGTGGACGTCGACGGTGCGCGTCCCGCCGAAGAAGTCGTAGCCCCAGACCTCCTGCAACAGCTGCACCCGGGTGAACACCCGGCCCGCGTGGGTGGCCAGGTGTTTGAGCAGCTCGAACTCCTTGTAGGTGAGTTCGAGGGCACGACCCCTCAGCCGGGCCGTGTAGGTCTCCTCCTCGATGACCAGGTCCCCCACCGTGACCGGCCCGCCCGCGCCGGCGGCGTTGCCGTGCTGGGTACGCAGCCGGATCCGCGCGTCCACCTCGGCCGGTCCCGCCGTGGGCAGCAACACGTCGTCGACCCCCCACTCGGAGTTGACCACGACCAGTCCGCCCTCGTTCACCACCGCGAGCACGGGCACTCCCATGGCACCGGAGGACAGCATGCGACAGAGGTCGCGTGCCCGCGCCAGATCGCCACGCGCGTCCACGAACACGAGTTCGTGACCGACCGCCGTGGCCATCGCCGAGGAGTCCGGAGGCACCACCCGCACCCGGTGGGGAAGCAGCGCGAGGGAGGGCAGCACGGACTCGCAGTCGGACTCGCCGGACACCAACAACAGTTCGGAGCTCATCTGAAGGCCTCCGTAAACCGGTTTCCACCGGTGTGGGCAACACGGACGGCGAGGCTCCGTTGCCTCCGATGAGCGGCAGAATACCCGTCACGTCGCCGACAGGCACGGGTAACACGGCGCACATCACACGCCACCGCCGGCAGCGGCGTCGGATCTTTCGGTGAACCGCGTGTGAACGCGATTCTTCCGGCGCCGTGAAGGCCCGACCAGTGGTTTTCCGCACGGATCAGCCGGAGGCCCCCGGCCCCCGGCCAAGGTGTGCGATCCTCGAAAGCGGTGCTCTCCCGGATTCCTCCGTGGACACGCGGAGGAGCCCTCACCCCGACCCCCGGACGGAAGGGAACCGGCGTGCAACGTGCCTTCCCGAAGAAGCTGGTCATAACGCTGTTGGTGGTGCTCGGTCTGCTGGTGGCCGCCGACTTCGGTGCCGCCGCGGTCGCCGAGAACCGGGTGGCCACGAAGTTGGGGGACAGTCTCGAACTCGGCCAAGAGCCCGAGGTGCGGATCAACGGGTTCCCGTTCCTGACCCAGGCCGCGCGCGGGGACTTCCGGGACGTGTGGTTGGACGCGCCGGGCGTGGACGCGGGTCCGTTGTCGGACGTGGACGTGCAGGCCGATCTGCACCACGCCCGGGTGGACACCTTCGCGATGATCGGCGGTGGTTCGAGCAGGATCGACATCGCGGAGGTGGTCGGACGCGCCCGGATCGACGAGTCCACGCTCCAGGAGGTGCTTCCGGTCCAGAAGCTGAGCATCTCCCCGACGGAGACCGCCGCGGACCCCGGCGAGGGCTCCGTGGCGGGAGTGCGACTGGAGGGGGTCGTGGGCATCGCGGGAGTCACCAACCGGGTGACCGTCACCGGACGGCTCGTGGTGGCCGACGGCGGGATCAGGATCGAACCGCGTCGGCTGGACCTGAACAACGACGAGGTCGGTTCCGTGGAACTGGCGGGCCGTTTCGAGCGGGCGATCCTGGGGCGGTTCACCACCACCCTCGAACCGGGGATGCTGCCCTTCGACGTGCGACCGACCGAGGTCCACGTCGAGCGGGGCGCCCTGGTGGTGGAGGGAACGGCCCACGACGTGACCGTCAACGGGCCCGGAACGGGAAACTGATGTCACCGGGCTGGTGGACCCTGGCCGGTGTGTCGCTCGCGGTGCTGACGCTCGGTGCGCTGCTCCGGGTGCGGGCGGGCAGGATCACCACCCCGGGCACCTTCCGCGGCGAGGAGAGGGGACGACGACCGGTGTTCGAACAGCTTCCCCCCGAGATGGCCGAGGCGCTGCGCGGTGCCGTGCGCCCGCACGGGACGGAGGCCGACGCGGCGGTGACACTGGTGCAGCTGTCCACGGCGTTCTGCGCGCCGTGCCGGCACACCCGCGTGCTGTTGTCCGCGCTGGCCGAGCGGGAGCCGGCAGTGCGGCACGTGGAGTTCGACCTCAGCCACCACCCCGAGTGGTCGACACCGCTGGGGGTGCACACCACCCCCACCACCATCGCCCTCGACCCGAACGGCCACGAACTGTTCCGGATCCGGGGAGTGCCGCGCCGGGAGGGACTCACCGAGGCACTCAGGTCCTATGTGGATTGACGGGCGCCTACCGCCCGGGCCGGTCACCGCCCGTGTCGGGCCGAGGAGGACGGGCCGTCCCAACAGGTGAACAATCTTTCCGATCGCCGGTCGTGACCGGTAGTCTGCGTGACGTGCACGTACTGCTGACCTCCAGACGCGTGGTGGATCTGTGCCGCGTCGGAAGCAGCCTGTGTCGTAGGAGATGACCAGGGCGGCGGGAGGCGACCGCCGGAGAAGCGCTCACGACCGACGTGGCGCGTGCGACGCCCGACGGACTCGACGATCCAGCCCACCGGCCAGGAGAGCCCATGTCGACAGATCACCCTGTAGATCCCCGTGGTGTCCGCTTCACGGCCTGGATCACCAGCGGTGTTCTCTCCGTGGGCCTGGTGACGGGAAGCTGGCGCGTCCTGGCGGCGCAGACCGCGCTGTTCGCGCTCTGCGCCTTCGTCGGGCTGCGGATGAACCCCTGGGGTCAGCTGTACCGGAAGACCCTGCGGTCCCACCTGCGCGAGCTCCCCGAGGAACAGGGGGAGGATCCGGGGCCGGTCCGCTTCGCCCAGGGGGTCGGCTTCGCCTTCACCCTGCTGGCCACCGTGGGCTACGCGACGGGCTGGACCACCTTCGGCGTGGTGACCAACGCGCTGGCGCTGGCAGCCGCCCTGCTCAACGCCGCCTTCGGCTACTGCCTCGGTTGCCGGCTGTACCTGCTGGTCCGCAGGTTGGCACCCGCCGGATCCCCCACCGAGAGCCACTGAGATTCCGCTTCGCCGATACGAACGAAGGAGCCCATCCATGAGTCGTGAACAGGTCCTGGTGAGTACCGACTGGGCCGAGCAGAACCTGGACACCGAGGGGGTCGTGTTCGCCGAGGTCGACGAGGACACCACGGCCTACGACAACGGACACATCCCGGGCGCCGTCAAACTCGACTGGCGCAACGAACTGCAGGACCACGTGCGGCGCGACTTCGTCGGCCGCGAGGAGTTCGGCAAACTGCTCTCCTCCAAGGGTATCTCGAACGACGACACGGTGATCCTCTACGGCGGCAACAACAACTGGTTCGCCGCCTACGCCTACTGGTACTTCAAGCTGTACGGGCACCGTGACGTGCGCCTGCTCGACGGCGGACGCAAGAAGTGGGAGCTGGACGGCCGCGAACTGACCAAGGACGTTCCCCAGCGTCCGCGCACCAACTACGTCGCCGCCGAGCCGGACACCTCCATCCGCGCCTTCCGCGACGAGGTCGTGGACGCCATCGGAAAGCGCAACCTCGTCGACGTCCGCTCGCCCGACGAGTTCTCCGGCAAGCTGCTCGCGCCGGCCCACCTTCCGCAGGAGTCCGCCCAGCGCGGCGGGCACATCCCCTCCGCCATCAACGTTCCGTGGAGCCGGGCGGCCAACGAGGACGGCACCTTCAAGTCGGACGAGGAACTGCGCAAGGTGTACAACGAGGCCGGGCTGGACGAGTCCCGGGACACCATCGCCTACTGCCGCATCGGGGAGCGTTCCTCGCACACCTGGTTCGTGCTGCACGAACTGCTCGGCCACCAGAACGTGAAGAACTACGACGGCTCCTGGACGGAGTACGGCTCGCTGGTGGGCGTGCCGATCGAGAACCCGAGTGAGCAGGAGGCATGACCATGAGCAGCGGATGCGGAGCACCCGACCAGACCGGGGCCGTCGACACCGACACCGGGGACCAGACCGTCCTGGCGGGCAGGATCCGCTCGGGTGGCCAACCGGTCGGCGGAGCCTTCGTGCGGTTGCTGGACTCCTCCGGGGAGTTCACCGCCGAGGTCGTCTCCTCCGAGGAGGGCGACTTCCGTTTCTACGCCGCCCAGGGCTCCTGGACCGTACGCGCGCTGCACCGCGACGGCAGCGGTGAGGCCGAGGTCTCGGCCCAGGGTCCGGGACTGCACCGGGTGGACGTCTCGGTGGCCTGACATCCCGGTTTTCCGACCCGACCAGCCTCCCGACGGCGGAAACGAGCCGTCGGGAGGCCGCCGTGTCCTCCGGGGAGAGTCCGCCGTGCCGACACGGAGACCCGCTCACCGGCCCCGTTTCGACCGCAGCAGCGCGAACGCCCGCTCGTCCCGGTCCTGGGCGGCGGGGTCCGAGTCGGTGCGGCAACCGACGGTGGTGAACTCCACCACCTCCCAGCCGGTGCGGTCGAAAAGCCGACGCAGCCCCGTCTCGGAGAAGATCCAGTAGTTCGTGGGGTCGTTGTTGGCCTCGGTGGGGTGCAGCAGGTAGGCCACGGGCTGCTCGGCCAGCCGAATGCCGTGGTCCGGGCTCAGCTGGGCTATCCGAGTGGACAGAAAGCACAGTTCGGTGTGCTCGGCCAGGGTCTCCAGCACGTAGAACGGGTTCTTCAGGTGGTACAGCAGGCCGAGGAACAGCACCGCCCCGTAGCGCTCGGCCGGAAGCCGGAACTGGCTGTCCAGGTCCACGTCGTGGATCTCGGCGGAGGAACCCAGCCGCCGCGCCAGCAGCCTCGCCCCACGCAACCCGTTGTAGTTGGGGGCGGCCGTGTCCACCAGGTCGACCCGGCAGCCCAGCTCGTCCTCCAGGAAGAACCCCAGATCACCGTCGGCCGCGCCGATGTCGGCGATCCGCTGCCCGGCCAGCCCGCCGAAGACCTCCCGGTTCCGTCCGGTGAGCAGCCCGTCCAGGTGCAGCACGTTGGCCAGCGTGTCGAAGGGGTACCAGTCGAACTCGGGGTCGATCTCCTTCTTGCGCCGCAGCAGTTCCTCGCGGTAGGCGAGGGCCCTGTCGCGCAGCGTGTCGAAGTCCATGTGATTCCCGTCTCCTCCGCGTGAGCTCCGGTGCCGCTGAGCACCGAAACACGGTCGTGGGCGTGGTCGCTCCGGCAGATCATGCCTCAGGCCACATCCCGTCGGAGGCGGGTGGTGGTTATGCTCTCGGGCGTGACACTCATCGACTTCCTGCACTACGGCTTGGTCAGTCTGGTGGGGATCGCCGCCATCGCCACCCTCTGGTTCGCCTGCTACGTGGTGTACCGCCTGCACAGCGACTGATCGTGGGAGCACAACGGGGGGTCCAGGCGCGGCCCCGCAGAGCGGGGCGCGGTAGTCTCGGCACCGATGTCTGCCAACCAGCCCTCCGAACAGTCCGAGTCCGCCCACGGTGAGCCGCAGCCCGGCAGCGGGGACGCGGCGGTGCGCGCCCAGGCGCAGCGCGCCGAGAAGACCCGGGGGCGTAACATCCCGCAGTTCGACGACCTGCCCGGGATGGGCGACACCGCGAACCTGCGCATGGGTCCCGACCTGGATCCGGCCTGTCTCGGTCTGCTGCCGCTGGTCGGTGTCTGGCGCGGTGAGGGCGAGGCGAACCATCCCTCCCTCGACGAGAAGTACCGCTTCCTGCAGCAGGTCACCTTCGCCCACGACGGCAGGCCGTTCCTCTACTACGAGAGCCGCGCCTGGAAACTGGACGGCGAGGGCGGCGACATCGTGGAACCGGCCTTCCGGGAGCTCGGCTGGTGGCGGCCCCAGCAGGACGACAGCATCGAGGTGCTGCTCGTGCACGCCTCCGGGGTGGCGGAGATGTTCTTCGGCAAACCCCGCAACCAGGCGAGCTGGGAGTTCTCCACCGACGCGGTGCTGCGCACCCCCACCGCCGACGACGTGACCGCGGCCACCCGCCTCTACGGGGTCGTCGAGGGCTCGCTGGCCTACGTCGAGGAGCGGGCCACCTCCGAGCACGAGCTGCAACCCCGGCTGTCGGCGAAACTCGAACGCGTGGTGGGCTGAGCCCGCCGGGGCGCTGCGGCGGGCGGAGCGCTCCTGCGGGGCCGGTTCAGTACTGGGCCTCGTAGATCCCCCGGATCCTGCGGTGCAGCTCCGGATCGGTGGTGACACGCTCGCCGTCCAGGGTGTGCACCTGGGTGATCCGGCGGATGCTGGAGGCCAGCCACAGCCCGTCGGCGGTGCGGAGGCGGTCCACCGACACCGGTTCCACGCTGGTGTTCCAGCCCGCCGTGGGGGCGGCCCGGAACAGGGCCCCCTGGGTGGTCCCCCGGAGGATGCCCGCACTGGGCGGTGGGGTGACCAGGGTGTTCCCCTCGGCCAGCACCACGGTGGAGGTCGGCCCTTCCAGCACCGAACCGTCGGTGGCGGTGAACACGACCTCCTCGGCACCGCGCCGTTCGGCCTCCCGCAGGGCGGCCATGTTCACCGCGTACGAGAGGGTCTTCGCCGACAGCAGCAGCCACGGGGCGCGCTCCGTCAGGTCCGGGTCGATCCCGCGTTCCAGCGTGACCACCGAAACCCCCTCGTCACGTTTGCGCAGCAGTTCCGCCGACAGTGACTGCCCCGTCGCGAAGGCCGTGGGGGTGCCGTCCCCGCCGTCGACACCGCGGGTGCAGACCAGCTTCACCGCGAGTTCGGGCTCGGACTCCCAGGGCCACTGCTCCAGCACGGCCCCCACGGCGCGGTGCCAGTCCGCGTCCTCCGGCGGCCGCAGGTCCATCAGCCGCGCGGAACGTCGCAGCCGGTCCAGATGGGGTTGTAGTTCCCTGGGTTTGCCGTCGACGGCCAGAATGGTCTCGAACACCCCGTCACCGCGTTGCACGCCGAGGTCGTCGGCACGCAGCAGGGGGCTTTCCGGATCGACGTGGGTGCCGTCGAGCAGAGCCAGAACGCGCATGTTCGCAGCCTAGTAGGGACGCCCACCTCGGCCCTGTGAGGTGTCCTCGGCGGGTCCGACCCCCTTGTCGTGGCGGCCCGCGCGGGCCGCCTCCGGCGCGACGGACGTACGATCGTGGGGCAACCACCAGGGAGACGACGACCACGGGAGTATGCCGTGACCGACCGGGTAACCAGCACGGCTCGGCACGACGAGCGGGACGGCGAGAACGCCGTCGCCGGGGGCGGCGACGACACCGGCGAGGACGAAAGCAGCACCGCCCTGCGCAGCACACTGCACCGTCGGGGGAGGCGCATGACCCCGCAGCGGCAGCTGGTGCTCGACTCCGTCCGCGAGCTGTCCCACGCCACGCCCGAGCAGGTGTGCCGACACATCCAGCGGACCGCCCCGACGGTCAACATCACCACCGTCTACCGCGCACTCGACCTGCTGGAGGAGCTGGGCCTCGTCCGGCACACCCACCTCGGGCACGGGGCCCCCACCTACTCGGTCGAGGGTCACGAGCACGTGCACCTGGTGTGCCACCGGTGCGAGGCCGTGGACGAGGTGCCGTGCGAGATGCTCGACGACCTGGCCGAACTGCTCGACCGCACGCGCGGCTTCGCGCTGGACGCCACCCATCTCGCGTTGTCCGGGACCTGCCGGCGGTGTCGTGCCTCCGAGGAGGCCGGGGAATCCGCACCGGCGTCCGTCCCCGATGGTTCGGTGGAACCCTCGTAACTCGCCGAGGAGCGAAATTGGACTCACCCTTGCTCGAACTTCCGGGTGCGGTACCCGCGCCGGACGACTCCCCGGACGCCGGTGTCCCGTGGCACTTCGGCGACCCGTTCGGGGAGCAGCGCGCGGCCGTGCGCAGCGCCGTGGTGGTGGACCGTTCACACCGCCAGGTGGTGGCGGTGCCCGGACAGGAGCGGCTGAGCTGGCTGCACCTGGTGCTGTCCCAGCACCTCACGGAACTGGGAGAGAACCAGGGCACCGAGGCGCTGGTGCTGGACAGCCAGGGTCGGGTGGACTGCCACATGCTGGTGGCCCACCACGAGGAGGTCGTCTACCTGGACTACGAGGCCGGGTCCACGGCCACCAGCGCGCTACCCAGCATGGGCACCGACGGCACCCAGTCGCTGGCGGAGTACCTGGAGGCCATGCGGTTCTGGTCGGCGGTCGAACCGCGCGAGGCCACCGGGGAGTTCGCCGTGTTCACGGTGCTCGGTCCCCAGGGTGCCGAGGTGCTGGAGCGGGCCGGGATCGCCGAACCCCCCACCGCCCCCTACGGAGTGGTGGCACTGCCCGGCGGCGGGCTGGCCCGGCAGGTGCCGTTCCGGCAGGTGTACGCGGTGGACCTGCTGGTTCCGCGCGCCTCGATGGTCGACTGGTGGAGGCTGCTGACCGACAGCGGTGCGCGCCGGGCCGGGACCATGGCCTACGAGGCGCTCCGGGTCGAGGCCCTGCGCCCCCGGGCCGGGCTGGACACCGACGAGCGGGCCATCCCCCACGAACTGGGCTGGATCCACACCGCCGCCCACGTGGCCAAGGGCTGCTACCGGGGGCAGGAGACCGTGGCGAAGGTGCACAACGTCGGCAAGCCCCCCAGGCGGATGGTGCTGCTGCACCTGGACGGCTCGGTGGAGATCCGGCCCGAGACCGGCGATCCGGTCCGACACGGGCAGCGTTCCGTGGGGCGCGTGGGCAGTGTGGTGATGCACCACGAGCTGGGGCCGGTGGCACTGGCGCTGCTGAAACGCTCCGCCCCGGTGGACGCGCAGCTCACCGCCGGGGACCCGGAGCAGGAACGTGCCGTGGCCGCCTCGGTGGATCCCGACTCCGTGCCCCCGGACACGGGCGAGCCTCCGGGCCGTGTGGCCGTGCAGGGACTGAAGGGACAGTGACGCGCCCGGCGCCGTGATCGGCCACGCGGAGGGGATCACCGAGTGGCCCCGCTGTGCCAAGATCGGAGTATGCCAGCCTCGCCAGCCGAGTCCCCCGCCCACGCGAGCCCGTCGGGGACGGTGCTCACCGTGGCCCCGACGGGATCGCACGCCAAGGCCGACGTCCCCGCTCTGCCGGTGGGGAGTGAGGAGGTCGCCGCCGCCGTCGCGGCCTGCGGTCGGGTGGGGGCCTCGGTCGTCGACCTGGAGCCCCGGCACGACACCTCAGTGCCGGACGTGGTCGGCGCCGTCCGCGACCGGACCGATCTCGTGGTGCGCGTGGCCGCCTACGCGCGGTCGGAAACCCTGCGCACGCTGCTGGACTCGGGAGCGCAGGTACTCACCTGTCCCGTGAACGCTCCCCCGGAGTTCGTCTCCGACCTGCGGGAGGGTGCCCGGCAGCGGGGCATCGCGGTGCACTACGAGGTGCGGGACCCGGCCGAGCTGCCACGACTGCGCGAGCTGTGCGAACAGGACGGCTTCCCGCCGCACGTGGTCCTGATGTGCGGAGCCGGTCTGCCGGCCACGCTCGGGGCGCTGGCGGAGGCCGTGGCGGGGTTGCCCCCACGGGCCGGTTTCACCGTCGCGGGCGCGGAGGGCTCGGCCGTGCCCGCCCTGCTCGGTTCGCTGGCCGCGGGGGGTCACGTCCGGGTCGGCATGGCGGACACGCTGGAGTACTCCTCCGGAGTCCCGGTACGGGACAACGCGCAGCTGGTCGCCCGCGCGGCGGGAGTGGCCAAGATCGCCCAGCGGCCCCCGCTGTCGCCGGACCACGTCCGGGGGGTTTTCGGACTGTCCGGGTGAATCCGGGCGGTCACGCGCTCTCGGCGTCCCACGGGCGCTTTCGCCTGCCCTAGGATGGGAGCACAGCGCCGAAGGCCGGCTCCGGCGAGCCCAGCGCCAGATGCAGAGGATACAGCCGTGATCGAAGTGCGCCCGGGAGGGCGTCGACGCATCGACCGGGTCCTGGCCCCGGACTACGTCGACGACCTCGAACAACGCGGTCTGAACGAGGTACGCGAGCTGCGCGACGAGGCAGCCCAGGAGGAGACCGACCTGTCCTATCTGCGCAGGATGCTGCACGCGCGGATCGACATCCTCCGCGCCGAGCGGCGACGACGAGCCGAGAACGGCTCGGCCAGCGTGGTCGAGGAGCTGGTCGGGATCCTCTCGGACAACGTCGTGGGCCCGGCCTCCGGGTCCGGCAGGTACCAGACGCGGGAGCCCTCCCGAGTCCAGGCCCACCGCAGGCACGTGGAGGCCCTGGTCTCCGACGTGGACCTTTCCGACGTGATGTCGCTGTCGGCTGAGAAACTGGAGGCGGCCCTGCGCGTCTTCGAGACCGAGGAGGAGTCGGTCTCCACCCGGCGCAAGCAGGTTCAGACGGTCGTCGACCGCCTCAACGAGGAGATCGCGCGTCGCTATCGCGAGGGGGTCGCCTCGGTGGACGAGTTACTGGCTGCGGAAAGGGACGGGCAGTGAGCGAGTACGGCGCTCCGGTACCGCTGGTCGAACTGGTACGCGGGGAACTGCGGGAGGGAACCCACCACGGCTCGGTGGTGGTGCTGGACCCGGACGGGAACGTGCGACACGCGCTGGGGGACGTTTCCGGGCCGATGTATCCCCGCTCGGCGAACAAGCCGGCCCAGGCCGTGGGCATGGTACGCGCGGGCCTGGAACTGGCGGAGGAGGCCGACCTGGCCATGGCGGCGGCCTCGCACAACGGCGAGACCGAACACGTGCTGCGGGTGCGGGAGATGCTGCACCGCCACGACCTGACCGAGGACGCGTTGCAGTGTCCCACGGACTGGCCGCTGCTGGACAGTGAACGGGACCGACGCGCCGCCGAGGGGTTCGGCAGGCAGCGCATCACGATGAACTGCTCGGGCAAGCACACCGCCATGCTCGCGACCTGCGTGCAACGCGGCTGGGCGTTGGAGGACTACCTCGATCCCAAGCACCCGCTTCAGCTGGAGCTGCACGACACCGTGGCCGAGCTGGCCGGAGAGCCGGTGGCCGCCTTCTCGGTGGACGGTTGCGGTGCGCCGCTGTTCGCGGTGTCCCTGACGGGACTGGCCCGCACCTTCCACACGATGGCCACCGCCGCGCCCGACACGCCGCAGCGCCGAGTGGCCGAGGCCATGCGCTCCCACCCCTGGTTCGTGGCGGGAACCGAGCGGGAGGACACGTTGCTCATGCGCGCCGTTCCCGGGCTGCTCAGCAAGTCCGGAGTCGAGGGGGTGCTGGCGCTGGCGCTGCCGGACGGTCACGCGGTCGCGGTGAAGATCGCCGACGGTTCGGCCCGGGCCCGGCTGCCGGTGGCGGTGGCCGCGCTGCGCTCGCTCGGGGTGGACGGCGAGGCGCTCGCCGAGCTGGCCGAGAGCCCGCTGCTCGGAGGGGGGCGTCCCACGGGGGCCGTGCGGGCGCTGGAGGGCCTGTTCGACTGAGAGGGCCTTCCGGTGCAGGCTCGCTCTCGACCCCGTCCGTCTCCGGTTCGCGGGAGCGCTTTCAGTTGTAGCGTTCGTGGGCGGCCAGATCGGCCCAGAAGTCGCGCAGCGCCTCGTAGCGCTCCCCCACCTCCGTGGTGTGGCCCAGTTCCATGGCGTCCACGATCGAGTGCACGTCGGCCGCCGAGCTGTCGGCGAGCAGGTCCTCGTCGGACATCATCCGCACCAGACCGCCGTAGTCGAGTTCGACGGCCGAGTGGGGGTGGAACCGTTCCAGCCAGCGCCCCGTCTCCCGCAGGATCTTCGGAGGTCCCTCCTCACCGAGGGTGTTCCTGGTGACGGTGTGGGCGCGGGAGACCCGCCGGCGGGCCTCGGACATGGGGGTGCGCCAGTAGACCCGTTCGACGTTTCCCCGCTCGTCGTGGGTGACGACACGCTGTTCCGGGTCGACCACGGCGAACCACGGCAACGGGACGGTCCACGTGGAGGAGATCACGTGCACCGCGCTGGAGGAGAGCTCGTTGACCACGGCCGATGCCTTGGACTTGGCGGTCTCGGCGGGCATCGGCAGCGCGGCGGCACGCAGGGGTGGGTCCGCGGCGCCGAGGAAGCCCACCAGTGCCGCGGCGGCGCGGCCGCGGAGGTCCAGCGGGCACACCAGTGGGCCGGGGCCGACGGGCTCCTCGGCCTCGGCGGGAACGTCCTCGGGGTGCAGCACGAGCACTTCTTCCTGTTCCCGCGCCGTTCCGTCCACTCCTTCTCCGGGAAGCAGACGCGGTCGGACGGACAGTTGGCTACGCAGCCACCTGTGTTGCTCCCGAGCCCCCACTCCGACCGGCTCCACCGCACCCTGATCCAGCGCTTCGGAGAGTTGTTCGTATCGGGGTGACTCGAACGACGACAGGGGCTCGTACACCCTCATGTAGGCGACGAACGGCTCCGGCACAGCGTGTATGTTGCCATGTCGACGTGCCGTTGCCGGCGGTGCCCACCCCGCCGCCGGGGAGCGGGCCGGCTCGCCCGCGGCCGGTGCGGCTCACATCACCGTCCCACGGTCCGGTGGGTGGGCACACCACGTCGCGAAGAACCGCATCGGCACGGTACGGTAGTTACAGGAAAAGGTTGTCGAGATTCATGCGGGGCCGCCGTTCCCCTGGCCGCCCCGCAAACCCTGCGCGAGGGGGTCGAGCCATGGGGCGCGGCCGTGCCAAGGCCAAGCAGACGAAAGTGGCCCGCGAGCTGAAGTACAACTCCCCCAGTGTTGACCTCAAGGCGTTGGAGCGTGAGCTCTCCTCCGACTACACCCCCAAGTGGTACGAAGAGGACGAGTACTACTACGACAGGGAAGACGACTACCGCAGGTGAACGCTCACTCCGCACGGGCGACCCGGTCACTCGTGCGTGGTGGTCGTGCTGTCGAGGTCGAGTCAGCGGGTGGGTTGACGGCCAACAGCTGCCCGGCCGCTCGCCGGTCCGGGTGTGAGTGGGAGTGAGTACGCGGAGACCGCCACGGGCGGGGTGTCACCTCGAACCGGACATCCCCGCCCGTCGGTTTTCGTGACCGGCCTCTGCCCACCGACCCGGCACGGTTGGCGTTTCCGCGTGGGGTTGGGACGAGGTGGTGGGAAGCCGACTCGGTGCGCCGAGGACCGCCCCGCGCACCACACCGTCACGTGCCCCGGGCGTGTTCGGCCGACCAGCCGTCGGTCGGCCGGAAAACCCCGGGTGGGCGGGTGCCGCACCGGCAGGGACACCCGCCGGTCTCGCTCAGAACCTCGGGTGGTTGCCGCGCAGCACGACGCGCTGGTTCTCGTCCGCCTCGGCAACGGCCGACTCCCGGGAGACCTCACCGAGCACCCAGGCGGGAGAGTGCCGGGCGGTGAGCACCGCCAGCGCCCGGTCCACGTCCTCGGCCGCCACCACCGCGACCATCCCCACCCCCATGTTGAAGGTGCGCTCCATCTCGGCGTTCTCGATCCGGCCCCGCTGAGCGATCAGCCCGAACACGGGGTCGGGAGTCCAGGTTCCCCGGTCGATCACCGCGCTGAGCCCCTGCGGCAGCACCCGCTCCAGGTTGGCCGCGAGCCCACCGCCGGTGACGTGCGCGAAGGCCCGCACCTCCGCCTCGGCGGCCAGCGCGAGGCACTCCTTGGCGTAGATGCGGGTGGGTTCGAGCAGCTCCTCACCGAGGGTTCTGCCGAACTCCTCCACGTGTCCGGACAACGGCATCCGGGCCTGCTCCAGCAGCACGTACCGCGCCAGGGAGTAGCCGTTCGAGTGCAGCCCCGAGGAGCCCATGGCGATCAGCACGTCCCCCGGCCGCACCCGGTCCGGGCCGAGCATGTCGTCGGCCTCGACCACCCCCACGCCGGTGGCCGAGATGTCGTACTCGCCCTGTCCCATCATGCCGGGGTGCTCGGCCGTCTCCCCTCCGAGCAGCGCGCACCCGGCCTGTACGCACCCTTCGGAGACGCCCTTGACCAGGCTGCCGATCCGCTCGGGGTCCACCGATCCCGTGGCGATGTAGTCCTGCAGGAACATCGGCTCCGCCCCGCAGACCACCAGGTCGTCGACCACCATCGCGACCAGGTCGATCCCGACGGTGTCGTGGATGTCCAGCGCCTGCGCCACGGCCAGCTTCGTACCGACCCCGTCGGTGGAGGAGGCCAGCACCGGTTCGTTCCACTTGTCCAGCCGGAGCTGGAACAGCCCCGCGAATCCACCGAGCGAGCCCAGCACCTCCGGACGTGTGGCCCGTTCCGCCCAGGGGCGCATTCGGTCCACGGCTTGCTCACCGGCTTCGATGCTGACTCCGGCGTCGGCGTAGGTGGACGCGGGCCCGTCCGGGTCGGCGGCGCCGGAATTCGACCCCGTCAGCAGGTCTTCGGACACGTCTTGCTCCAGATCTGGTGCGAGATTTGATGGTCGACACACGCGTGTGCGTGCGGCACGCTCCACGCTACGTACGGACACGGACGAACCGAGCAACGAGCGCGGGAGGGCGTGGTTGCGCGACGTTCCGCGAGCACCGACCCGCCGCGAACGGTCCGGCAACCGGGCCGGGGCTCTCCCCACACCGGCACGAGAACTCCGAGAGCGCGAGGCCCCGAGATCCCGGGCGAGGAGGAAGTCCGTAAAGCGGCGCCCCACCCGGGCCCGGTCGGGACGTGTGCCCGCGCCGTGCGGGAGGAGGGCCGCTCGTCGCACCGCGACACCACCTCTCCGAGGATACGGTCTAGGGACGGCCGACGGCCTCCTCCGCTCCGTACCCACCGGCCAGCACCGTGTCCTCGGTTGCGGAGGAGTCGGTCTCGGCCACCCCACCGGGGTCCTCCAGCAGGTACTTGCCGATCCGGTCCTCCTCCGGCAGCGGGATCGGGTAGTTCCCGTCGAAACAGGCGGTGCACAGTCGGTTGCGCGGTTGTTCGGAGGCGGCCACCAGTCCGTCCAGCGACACGTAGCCCAGCGAGTCCGCGCCGATGGAACGCCGCACTCCGTCGAGGTCGAGGCCGTTGGCCACGAGTTCGGCGCGGGAGGCGAAGTCGATGCCGTAGAAGCAGGGCCAGCGCACCGGGGGCGAGGCGATCCGCACGTGCACCTCCAGGGCTCCGGCCTCCCGCAGCATCCGCACCAGGGCGCGCTGCGTGTTGCCCCGGACGATGGAGTCGTCGACCACCACCAGCCTTCTGCCGCGGATCACCTCGCGCAGCGGATTGAGCTTGAGCCGGATGCCGAGCTGGCGGATGGTCTGTGAGGGCTCGATGAAGGTGCGGCCGACGTAGGCGTTCTTGACCAGCCCGTTGCCGTAGGGGATGCCGGACTCCTCGGCGTACCCGATGGCCGCGGGGGTTCCCGACTCGGGGACCGGCATCACGAGATCGGCCTCCACGGGGTTCTCCCGCGCCAGGGTGCGCCCGATCTCCACCCGTGTGCTGTGCACCGAACGACCGGCGATGGTCGTGTCGGGACGGGCGAGGTAGACGTACTCGAACACGCACCCCTTGGGTTCCGGGACCGCGAAACGCTGGGAACGCAGCCCGGCCGAGTCGATCGCCAGCAGCTCCCCGGGCTCGACCTCCCGCACGAAGGAGGCGCCGACGATGTCCAGCGCGGCGGTCTCGCTGGCCACCACCCAGCCCCGTTCGAGACGGCCGAGCACCAGGGGACGCACCCCGTGCCCGTCCCGGGCGGCGTAGAGCGTCGACTCGTCGGAGAAGACCATGCTGAACGCCCCGCGCACGGCGGGCAGCAGCTCCATCGCGGCCTGCTCGATGCCCTTGTCGGCGGCCCGCGCGGCCAGCAGCCCGCACACCAGGTCGGAGTCGGTGGTGGCCCGCTGGCAGGCGGAGGCGGAGGTGCTGTTGGGCGTGATCGTGTCGGCTCCCTCGGCCACCGCCCGCTCGAACAGCTCCGAGGTGTTCACGAGATTGCCGTTGTGGCCCAGGGCGAGCCCGCTGCCCGTGGCCGTGGTGCGGAAACTCGGCTGCGCGTTCTCCCAGGTGCCGCCGCCGGTGGTGGAGTAGCGGGCGTGACCGACGGCGACGTGCCCGCTCAGGGAGGCCAGCACCTGCTCGTCGAAGACCTGGCTGACCAGGCCGAGATCCTTGTACACCAGCATCTGGGAACCGTCGCCGACGGAGATCCCCGCCGCCTCCTGGCCGCGGTGTTGGAGGGCGAACAGCCCGTAGAAGGCGAGCTTGGAAACTTCCTCGCCGGGTGCCCACACACCGAAGACGCCGCATTCCTCACGCGGAACGTCCTCGGCCGCCTCGGCTGTTCCCGGGTATGGCAGGTCGGTGACCACCGAAAACTCCCTGTTCAACGGAGCCGGAGTTGCACCTCAGTATAAACTCCCCCCACGCCCGGGATGTCCACCTCCCGAGTGGGCCCGGTCACTGTTCGGCCGGCTCCTGGGGTGTGTTCCCGAAACGCAGCAGCGGCAGCCAGTGCGCCAGGTCCGCCCGGCTTCCCGAGGCGGAGACCTCCCCCCGCTCCACCGCCGTGGACCAGTCCAGCTCTCCCGTCACCAGCAGCAGCCAGGTGCGGGGGTCGGTTTCGACGACGTTCGGCGGCGTCCCCCGGGTGTGTCGGGGGCCCCGCACGCACTGCACCGCACCGAACGGGGGAACACGCACTTCGACGCTGTTCCCCGGGGCCGCGCGCTCCAGCGTGCGCAGACTCAGGCGGACCGCTTCGGCCAGTTCCCGCCGCGCGGGTCGCTCGGCCTCGCCCCGCAACCAGGCGAGCGTGACGGACACCGCCGCGCGGAGTTCGGCGGGATCGACTCGTCGGGCCGGCATGGTCCGTAGCCTACGAGGTTCCGGAAACGAGGTGGGAACCCGTCGCGCGGCTCGTCCGACCCCCCAGGAGCGGGCGGCGGTCACAGCCAGCCGAGCTTCACGGCCCGCACCCCCGCCTGGAAACGGGTCCGCACTCCCGGCACCGAGTCGGGTTCATACCAGGCCCCTGCCGGAACTGGCCACGAAAGGACCTCACACCCTCGTCCTCGACAGGAGGATGACACCATGAGACCATGGTGTCATTGTCGTGGGGAGTGATCGATGATGTCGGAGACGACGGGACTGACGGTGCGGGTTCCCACCGAGATGGCCGAGGCACTGCGTACGACCGCGTTCGCGACCAACACCTCGGTCAACGAGGTGGTCAAGCGGGCCATCGCCGAATACCTGCACCAGCACGCCCGCACCGACACTGTGCGGGAGGCCTTCGACGCCACGCTGCGCCAGCACGCCGTGGCACTGGACAAGCTCAAGGACCTGTGATCGTGGGTCGGACAGCGCGGAGCGTCCTCCGGCAGAGCCGATGACCTGGTACCTGTCCGCCCACGACGTGCAGGAGATGAACGCCCATTTCGTCGGTCCGCACGGTCTTCGTGACTTCGGGCTGCTCGACAGTGCCGTACTCCGTCCCCAGGCCAGCGCATTCGGTGGGGATGCGTTCCCCACACTGGCGGAGAAGGCCGCAGCGTTGCCGCACGGACTCGCTCGTAACCATCCGTTCGTCGACGGCAACAAACGCACGGCCTGGTCGGCCACCGAGGTGCTCTGCCGTCTCAACGGATATCAGCTGTGTCCTGCGGACCAGGGAGAAGTGGTCGCTTTGGTCGTCGATACCGCCGAAGGACAACTCGACGTCGCCACCATCGCGAGCACTCTCAAAACCTGGGCAACACCACTCGACCTTCCACCGCTGCCCTGATCTCGACAACGACTCCGGAAAACTTGTCCGACCGTCCCCGGTCACAGCCAGCCGAGCTTCACGGCCCGCACCCCCGCCTGGAAACGGGTCTGCACCCCCAGCCGCCAGATCAGCTCGCGGACCCGCCGGTGCGCGGTGCGGGAACTGAACCCCATGTGTCGCCCGATGGCCTCGTCGGTGGCTCCCGAGGCCAGCAACGAGAGGATCCAGCGCTCCTCCTCGGAGGGCTCCTCCCCGGGTTCCCGCCCCCCGTGCTCGGCGGTCTCGCAGCCCAGCGGGGCGGACAGCCGCCACAGTTCCTCGAACATCCCGACCATCGAGGTGAGCAGGGTGGAGCCGCGCAGCAGCACCGCGCTCTCCAGGGTGTCGCCGGAGGAGGTCAGCGGCAACAGGCCGATCTCCTCGTCCGCCAGCAGCAGCTTCATCGGGGCCAGATGCACCACACGTGCCTGACCGCCCGGTTCGGGCGGGGTCACGGGGCCGTCCTGCCGCTGTCGTCGGCACAGCGCGGACCGCTCGTAGACCACGCGGTACTCCACCCCCTCGGAGAGGCCGGGGCGCTCCGGGGTGTCGGGAGCCTCGGTGGCCGCGTAGGGCGGTTTGACCACCTCGCTGACGGTACGGGTCGCGTTGCGTCGCAGTCTGTGGGCGATGCTGCCGACGCGTTCGGCCCCGTGCACGACGCGGAGCACGCCGTCCGCGGTGCGCTGTGTCGTCCTGACCACGGACTCAGCCGCGCGCCGTGTCCTGGTGTGCGGTTCGCGCTCGTCCCGGGGCTGTCCGGCGGGTCGCAGCATGTCGGCTTGAGTGCTCGGCACGGTGGCCCCTCTCGGTGGATGCACGGCCCGATCGGGTGTCCGGGTGGTTACCCGTTCCCGAACAGCAACGTATCCGAACCGAACACGTTCAGGAACCCACTTTTGGCGGAGACCCCCCACCCCCAAGGCTGAGGCTCGCGGGGGAGCGAGTACCTCCCCTGCGGGACACCGCCGCGGAGGGGCCGAACCGGTGGGTCCGACCACACCGACGGCGGCACACACGCGGCACGTGGTTTCAGGTGACGACCACCAACCGACGCAGCCGCGAGCGAACGGCCCGTACGTAGCTCAACGCGGTCTCGGAGGAGTAGGGAGCCTGGCGACCGGAGAGTTCCTCCTCCGGCCACACCCCGTACTCCATGCCGTAGTGCAGGTAGAGTTCCATCTCCTGCTCCGGATCGAGATCGCCCTCCCGCAGCGGAACGCACGGGGCGGTCCGCACGGACTCCCTGTCCACGGCCACGGTCAACGTGTCCCCGTCGAACGCGGCCCCCTCCAGGGGAACGTAACTCTCGTTGGTCCCGAACAGCCCGGTCTGCACGGTGATCCACACCGGTTGTTCGGTGTCGACGTCCACGAACATCCGCCCGACGACGCCGAGACGGTGACCTTTCGGATCGAACGCGTCACACCCGGTCAGCCGTAGTGCCTCCCGTTGTCCGATCATGATCCAACCACCTCCCGCCCACCTGCTCGCCCCGACACGAGCATCGCCTGTCAGTCTGCCCGCTCGACCGCGTCGAGGCATCCCGCCGAAAGCGGAAGTCCCCTCTTCCGTTGTGACATCGAGACCGACGGCGGCAACCGACGGCACGTCTGACACCGTCTGGGTGGTCGGGACGAACCCCGGGTACTTCCGTGTGGAAGGCTCCGGGCGAGCACGACGAACACCCCCGGACGAAAGCGAGAACACATGAGTGAGGACTCCGTTCCCTCCTACGCCCCGCAGATCACCGACGAGATGCGGGAACAGGCGAAGCGGACCCCGGACAGCTGGCTCTACATCGTCGACCCGGCCTACGAGGCTGCGGGCGAGAACGTCCCCCCGGAAGGGGTGGTCGGCGCCTTCCGAATCGATGCGAACGGGGAGATCGACGAGGACTTTCACCCCAACGAGGAGTACGAGCCGAAGGCTCCGACGATCGACCCGGTGAACGAACTCGAACGGGTCCTCGAACGGATCTCCACGGGCAACGCCCCGGAGACGGAGCTGCCCACGGCAGTGCTGGCCGGCGAGGTGGTGCTCTACGCCGAGCACGACGGTGACGAGGACCTCTACGAAGCCGAGCTGGACGACGGCAGCAGGCTCGTGCCCGCCTGCACCTCGGAGCAACGGGTTCCCGAGGACTGGCCGAGCCACCGCACCGTCCCCGGCGACCAACTGCCCCGACTGCTGGGCGGTATCGACCTGGGACTCAACCTCGACGACCCGATACGCGCGGTGATCCCCTACGACATGCTGGTCGACGCGGCCACGGAGCAGTGAGCCCCGCCCGCACGAGGGCTCCGGCCCGCCAGGAACCCGTAGTCTCGGGCGTGTGACAGAGGATCTACGGGGAACCGGCCCAGGCCCGATAGAGCACTACGCGCTGCTCTCCGACCTCCGCACCTCCGCGCTCGTCGGCAGGGACGGCTCGATCGACTGGCTCTGTCTGCCCCGTTTCGACTCACCCTCGTGCTTCACGCGGCTGCTGGGTGACGAGCGACACGGACACTGGCGGATCACCCCGACCTGCCCGGTGCTGCGGGTGCAGCGACGTTACCGCGACCACTCGCTGGTGCTGGAGACCGACTTCCACACCGAGTACGGCACCGTGCGACTGGTCGACACCATGCCCCCGCACGACGGAAGCCAGCACGACCAGCCCTGCGTGGTCCGAACCGTCGAGGGCGTCACGGGAGAGGTCGAGATCCGGGTGCGCTGGGTGGTGCGTTTCGCCTACGGCCACTCGAAGCCGTGGGTGCGCACGGTCCGCGAGCGCGAACCGGTGCCGGACGAGTACCTGTTCGCGCTCGCGGGCCCGCACACCGTGGTGCTGCGCGGGGACCGGCTTCCCCGCCGCAAGGAGGACGAGCGGGCCCACGAGACCACGTTCACCGTGCGCGCCGGAGAGCGGTACTCCTGGGTGATGCAGTGGGCCCAGAACCCGGATGCTCTCCCGCCTCCCAAGGACCCGGTCCAGCAGGTGCGGCAGAGCGAGGCGTTCTGGCGGGACTGGTCGAGGCGGATCACCTACAACGGACCCCACCGGGAGGCCGTCCACCGCTCACTGGCCACCCTCAAGGCACTGACCTACTCCCCCACCGGGGGGATCATCGCGGCCCCGACCGCCTCACTGCCGGAGGCCCTCGAGGGCAACCGCAACTGGGACTACCGCTACTGCTGGTTGCGGGACGCCACACTGGTGCTGCTGGCCCTGGACAACTACGGCTGCTCCGCCGAGGCCGCCGCGTGGCGACGCTGGCTGCTGCGCAGCGTGGCCGGGGACCCGGCGGACCTGCAGATCATGTACGGGGTGGGTGGGGAACGCCATCTGCTGGAGTGGCAGCCCGACTGGCTGCCCGGCTACGAGGGCAACACCCCGGTGCGCATCGGCAACGCCGCCTACGGGCAACTACAGCTGGACGTGTTCGGCGAGGTGATGGACGCGCTGCACCTGGCCCGGGAACGCGGGGTCACCGAGACTCCGGACTCCTGGGCGTTGCAGCGGGGAATGCTCAAACACCTGGAGACGATCTGGGACCGCCCGGACAAGGGGCTGTGGGAGGTGCGCGGTCCGGAGCGGTACTTCACCCACTCCCGGGTGATGATCTGGGTGGCCTTCGACCGCGCCGTGCGTGCCGTGGAGGAGGACGGTCTTCCCGGTCCCGTCGAACGGTGGCGCGGGATCCGGGACACCGTGCGCGAGGAGGTGCTGCGGCACGGTTACGATCCGGAGCTGGGCGCGTTCACCCAGTACTACGGGGGTAAGACGCTGGACGCGGCCACCCTGCTGATTCCCGCGCTCGGGTTCCTGCCCGGCGACGACGAACGGGTCCGCGGCACGGTGTACGCGGTGGAGCAGCAGCTCCGCCACGGGGTGCTGGTCGACCGCTACAGCACCCACGAGGGAACCAGCTCGGTGGACGGACTCACCGGACGCGAGGGGTCCTTTTTGGCCTGTTCGTTCTGGCTGGTCGACGCGCTGGCGTTGTGCGGACGCCGCCCGGAGGCCGAGCGCATGTTCGAGGAACTGGTGGGCATGGCCAACGACGTTGGGTTGCTCTCCGAGGAGTACGACGTGCACTCGGGACGGTTCACCGGCAACTTCCCGCAGGCCTTCAGTCATCTGGCCCTGGTCAACTCGGCGGCCGTGCTCTACGGGGGGCACACTCGCAACGAGACCAGTCGGCGCGACGGACGAAGGAGCGAGCGTTGAAGGCTGCGACCGTGGTTCCGGGCAAAGCGGACTCCCCCGCTGTCGAGGAGCTCGCCGACCCGACTCCGGAACCAGGGGAACTGCTGGTCGAGGGACTGCTGGCCGGGGTGTGCGGCACCGACGAGGAGGTGGTCGGCTCCAGGCACGGATCCGCACCCCCCGGCAGCGACCGGTTGGTGCTGTTCCACGAGTCGCTCGGGCGGGTGCTCTACGCCCCGGCCATCAGCGGTTTCCGCGAGGGCGACCACCTGGTGGGGGTGGTGCGCAGACCCGATCCGCAGCCGTGCGCGGCGTGCGCGGCGGGTCAGTGGGACTTCTGCCGCAACAACGACTACACCGAGTGCGGTATCAAGGGACGTCACGGTTTCGGCGCCCAACGGTGGACGGTGGAACCGCGCTTCGCGGTTCCGGTGACGCACCGACTCGGAGAGCTGGGTGTGCTCACCGAGCCCGGCTCGGTGGTGGCCAAGGCCTGGGAACAGGCCGAGAACGTCGGCACACGCACGTACTTCTCGCCCCGCCGCGTGCTGGTCACCGGCGCGGGACCCGTGGGGCTGCTGGCCGCGCTGATGGGGGTGCAGCGGGGGCTGGAGGTGCACGTGCTCGACCGGGTGACCGAGGGGGTCAAACCCGGGCTGGTGCGGGACCTGGGGGCCACCTACCACACCTGCCTGGACGAGCTGGGCTTCGAGCCGGAGCTGGTGTTCGAGGCGACCGGTTCGGGGGAGGTCGTGTTCGACGTGCTGCGCCGCACCGCGCGCAACGCGATCACCGTGCTGCTCGGGCTTTCCGGCAGTGACCGGACCGTGCGGGTGCCCGCCGGAGCCGTCAACGACGAACTCGTGATGGACAACGACGTGGTGATCGGCAGCGTGAGCGCCAACCTGCGGCACTACCGCCACGCGGTGCAGGCACTGGAGCAGGCCGACCCACGGTGGCTGGGCAGGTTGATCTCGCGCCGGGTTCCGCTCGACAGCTGGCCGGAGGCGCTGCGCCCCGGTGACGACGACGTGAAGGTGGTCGTGGACCTGCGGCGGTGAGCCCGACGAACACACCCGGGTTCTTCCGTGCTCGCGGGGACTCCGGGACCGCCCGTGGGCCCCTTTCCCTCCACACGGGACCGTCGGGTGGCGGGAGAGTTCAGTCCCGGCCCTGTTGTGTATACAGTGACGGAACCATGACCCGACGTCGGTTACCCCTCCGCGCGGCCCGGCGGGCCGCCCCGCTCGTGGCCCTGGCACTGCTCACCCTCACCGCCTGCGGCGGTGGGGACGACTCCGCAAACCCGCCTCCCTCCCCGGAAGGCGTCTCCACGACCGACGGGACGAGCCCGCCCCGCCCACCCTCACCCTCCGTCTCCGCGACCGACTCCCCGACCTCCTCCACCGGGACAGAGCCGTCGAACAGCCGGCGTCCCCTTCCCCCCAGCGAGGAGTCGATCTCCGAGAGTGCTCCTCCGAACAGCCACTCCCTGGCCGATGTGGACCCCTGTCGACTGCTCACCGAGAGGCAGCGGACCGAGGTGGGGCTGCCGCGCGTCTCCCCCGACGACGGGAAGCAGCGCGGCTGCGAGTTCTCCCCTCCCGAGGGGGACGGCCCGAGCACCAACGCCTCGCTGACCGTGCACGAGAACAGCGGCCTGGACGAGTTCACCGGCATCACCGGCGGTCCCGAGGAGACCACCGTCGCCGGACATCCGGCCCGGATCCAGTGCGAGTACGGGAACTGCCTGATCGGCATCGCGGTGACCGAGAACTCCCGGGTGGATGTTCAGTCCACGGTGCTCGGTGACGACGCGGCCACCGAGGAACTGGGGCGCCGGATCGCGCGCATGGTGATCGGCAACCTCTCCGCCGTGTGACTGCCGAGCCTCACTCTCCCCGGAGTCGGGACTTCCGCCGGACCGAGCGGAGGCCGGGCCGCGGTCACCGTGGCTCCGTGCCTCCCTGCCGGCTCAGCCGTGTGGCGAACTCCGGGTGCGGGCGGTCGACGAGTACCCGCGTGCCGTCCCCCGCCGCGCGGGCCCGCACCACACGCGGAACACCGCCCAGGCTGAAGGGGACCGCGGCCAGCAGCATCGCGGCGAAACCGGCCAGCAGGGACACTCCGAACGCGGCGGCCGTCTGCCCGGTGACCACCCTGCCCAGCACACCCCCGAGCACCGCGAGCAGACCTCCCCAGAACAGCACCTGCGCCGCCCCGAACCACCGCAGGCGCATCGCGCGGCACCGGCGGCACAGCGGCCACCCGCGCACTCCGACGACGGCCACCCTGCGCGCCCGCTCACCGAACCGGCCGAACAGCCCGAGAACATTGCCCCCGCCGAGCACACGGCTTCCGGAAACCTCCACCCGGGACTGCAACGCGAAGTCGATCCTGCGGACGCACGGCGCGCCGTGCCGCACACAGACCCCGGGAAGACGCTGCGGGGTGCACGCCTCGGCGGGGAACTCCAACGTCGCCTCCGGAGTGCCGGACGCCTCGTCCACCGCCCCTCCCTCCCGTCCCGGAACGCACCGGGACGAATCGTATTGATGGCCGACAATACCGTAGGGTAGGGTTCCTCGGAAACGGGAATCACCACAGGGGGGACGGGAGTGTCTTTCAAGGCGAACCCAGATAGCATAGAATCCTTCGGAACGAAGCTGGGCGAGCTGGCGAACGATTCCAACAAAGCGGCCTCCTATGTCGAGGAATGGTTGGAAATCAGCGGTTCCGACTCTCGGATGTACGTCACCGCCGCCTCCGCCGCGGAAAACGCCAGAACGGCACTGGTCGACAACTACGAGAAACTGAAGAAACTGCAGAACGAGGCCGCCACCGAAATCGACAAGGCGGCTGCCCTGTATGAGCGCCTGGACCGGGAAGAAGCCAGCAGGCTGGACCGAAGCTACGAATGAGACACGACGATGAGTAACTCACCGGCTGCCCGGCTCGTGGAGCCGACCTCGACGGATCCCATTCCCGACCTGGCGGAGAACGTCATCGGGGTTTCCCAGTACATCAGTCTCTCCTATTGGGTCGGTTGGGCCGCCGAACAGGTGTGCGGAACAAACCCCTGGTTGTGGATCGGTGAACAGATCGGTGGCGACTGGGAGAAGGTCCAGAAAGCGGGAGTGGCGCTGGAGAATCTGAAGGATTTCAACGCCGACTTCGCCGGCGAACTGAGATCCGCTTTCGACGAGGTCTCCCACGACTGGTCGGGAGTCGCCGCCGACAACGCCGAGACGTACTTCACGTCACTGGCCGAGTCGATACGGCAGCAGCAGGACACCCTCGACGACCTGGCCAACCAGTTCAAGGACATGGCCGTCGGCATGTACGAGACGGCCAACGCCATCAAGGGCTTCCTGGAGATGCTGCTCGACCTGCTGATCGCCATCGCCCTGGAGGCCGCCGCGGCGGCGGCGAGCAGCTACACCGTGATCGGGCCCGTCCTCTCCGGAGCCGCCATGGTCGCCACCATCAGCAAGGCGATGGGCGTCTGGGGCCAGGCCCTCGAAGCGCACACGATCGCTTGGAACTCCGTGCAGGCCACCACCGGACTCGTGGCCGGTTACGCCTCGGCGTTGCAGGACATAGACAGGCACAGCCTTCCCGAAGGCGACTACGACCACCCCGGAGTCTGATGTGGCTGGTTCCGAGGAAGAACCCACCCTGGACGTGGCGCGCGGCGACCGGGCGCTCTCCGAACACCTGAAGAACTCGCTGCGGCTGCTGCGCGGCAAAACGGACGACACCGAGTTCAGGAACATGGTGGACGACATCCTCGCGGGGCGCTCCAGCCTGCGCGAGGCCGTCTCCGCCCCGGCCTTCGACAGGGTGCTGAGCCCGTTCGTCTCCCAGGCCGCCGAGAAGTTCGAGAACCTCTCCGAGCAGGAGTGGCAGCAGCTGGAGGAGACCGGCGAACGGCAGTTCGCCGAGTTCCGCGAGGAGCTCTCCCGGCGGGAGCGGCAGGCCCGCACCGCCGAGACCGAGACCGAGGAAGCCGAGGAGGAGGACTTCAGCCAACGGAGCTGGCTGGAGTGACCGGGCGCCCGCCCACGACACGGGTGTGCCCCGCTCGCCACGAGGCGGCGGGGCACAACACCCGGATCGACGGGGACGGGGTCAGACCTCCCCGGCGATGAACGCCTCCACGGCCTGGTAGGCCTCCGAGTCGGAGTACTGCTCCGGCGGGGACTTCATGAAGTAGGAGGACGCCGACAGCACCGGCCCGCCGATCCCCCGGTCCGCGGCGATCTTGGCCGCTCGGATCGCGTCGATGACGATGCCCGCCGAGTTCGGCGAGTCCCACACCTCCAGCTTGTACTCCAGGTTCACCGGAGCGTCCCCGAAGGCACGGCCCTCCAGTCGGATGTAGGCCCACTTGCGGTCGTCCAGCCACGGCACGTAGTCCGACGGGCCGATGTGCACGTTGCGCTCGCCCAGGTCACGCTGGACCTGCGAGGTGACCGAGTTGGTCTTCGAGGTCTTCTTGGACTCCAGCCGACCGAGCTCCTTCATGTTCAGGAAGTCCATGTTGCCGCCGACGTTGAGCTGCATCGTGCGGTCCACGTGCACCCCGCGGTCCTCGAACAGCTTCGTCAGCACCCGGTGGGTGATCGTCGCCCCCACCTGGGACTTGATGTCGTCGCCGACGATCGGCACGCCCGCCTCGGTGAACCTGCGCGCCCACTCCGGGTCGGAGGCGATGAACACCGGCAGCGCGTTGACGAAGGCGACCCCGGCCTCCAGGGCGCATCGGGCGTAGAACTTGTCCGCCTCCTCCGAACCGACGGGCAGGTAGGAAACCAGCACGTCGGCGCCGGACTCGGAGAGCGCCCGCACGACGTCGACCGGCCGCTCCTCCGACTCGGAGATGGTCTCGGAGTAGAACTGCCCCAGCCCGTCCAGCGTGTGGCCACGCTGGACCGTGACACCGAGCGGCGGGACGTCGGCGATCTTCATCGTGTTGTTCTCGCTGGCCACGATGGCTTCGGACAGGTCGCGTCCGACCTTCTTCGCGTCCACGTCGAACGCCGCGACGAACTCGAGATCACCGACGTGGTACCCGCCGAAGTCCACGTGCATCAGCCCCGGCACGCGCCCCGCCGGGTCCATCTCCGCGTAGTAATGCACGCCCTGCACCAGCGACGCGGCACAGTTGCCCGCACCGACGATCGCCACCCGGACCTTGTTCCCCGTTGCCTCGCCGTGACGATCTCCGCCCATGGTCGCCGGCCTCCTTCTCGGTCGTGTCCCGTTCGTCTCCTGTCCAAGCTTCCACCCGACGGGTCCCGATCACTTCGAGTCGGCCTGCTGCGCGGCCCGCTCGTGGGCGATCAGTTCGTCGAGCCAGCGAACCTCCAGCTCGCTGTGGTCCAGCCCCAGGCGGTGCAGCTGCGCCGTGTACCGGTCACACTGCTCGTCGGCTCTGGCCAGGATGGCGCGCTGGCCCTCCCGACGCTGTTCGAGGCGTCGGCGACGGTTCTCCAGAATCCGCATCCGGACCGGCGCGGGGGTGCGCGCGAAGAACGCCAGCCGCACGTCGAACGTCTCGTCCTGACACGCGCGCGGCCCGCAGTCCTCGACCAGCTCCACGAAACGGTCCCGCCCCGCCCCGGTCAACCGGTACACGCGTCGGGCCCGTCGCGACCACTGCTGTGCGCCCTGCTCGTCGGGCTCCTCCTCGATCAGCCCGGCACGCCGCATCCGGCGCAACGTCGGGTAGATCGTTCCGCAGGAAAACGCGCGGATCTCCTGGAGCCGCTTGCGCAGCTCGTACCCGTGCATCGGCGTCTCGTGCAGCAGACCGAGCACGGCGAACTCGAGCATCCTCACCCCTCCTGCGGATGAAGCCCCACGAGCAACACCCCGATCGGATTATATCGCCCCGATATATCGGCACGGAAACCCAGCACACCGTGCGGCCCGTCCGAGAACTCCGCGGACCGCTCCTGCCTCCCGAACGGAGGTCGAGCGGACACGTGGAGGTGTTCCACACCACTCCGTCGGTGGCTGTGCCCTGAACGGCCCATGGAGATCGAGCGCACGGCACGTACGCTGTGGGCGTGCGGACCCAACGGCAAGTGGTGGATTACGCGTTGCGGCGACGGTCGCTGCTCGCGCAGCTCCATGCTGGCCGCGTCGGGGTGACGGAGGTCTGTGACGCGGGCCCGTACCTGTTGCAGGCCGCCAGATTCCATGGTGAGTCCAGCGACGTGGTCTGCCCGGTCTGCCGCAAGGAACGGCTGACCTACGTATCGTGGGTCTTCGGCGAGGAGCTCAAGCACGCCGACAACTCGGCGCGCAGCAACGCCGAACTGGCCCGCATGGCCACCATGTTCGAAGAGTTCAACGTGTTCGTCGTCGAGGTTTGTCGTACATGTAACTGGAACCACCTGGTGCAGTCGTACGTCCTGGGGACCGGGGGCCGACACGGCCGTGGCCGGGGACGGAGAACTGCCGCAGAGTGAGCACGCATCCTCTCCCGGCAGCACCCCGACTGCCGGTCGACGTGAACGCATCGAACGGCGTCTGTCGACGCCTGTCCCGGAGGACGACTACTCGTGAGTGACGAGCGTGAGGACCGCCCCGAGGGCCGCCGTCCGGAACGGCCCTCCGAGGGGCGGGAGCCGGAACGCGGGCAGCATCCTGCCCGACCCCCGTATGCGCGGGATCCGAGGAACCCGAACGGGCAGGCGAACACGCCCCCCGGCGCCGTGGGCAACGATCAGCAACGGCCTCCGGAGCAGGGCGAACCCCAGGGCGCCCCGCCGCCACCGGCCCAGCCTCCGCAGGGCCAACACCCTCCTCGGCCCGGGCCTCCCACCACCCAGGGCCCCGGCCCGCACCCCGGCCACGGCTCGGCCGACAACCAGCCGTTACCCGGGCCACCACCCGCCGCAGGGCCACCGCAGCGGCCCCCGCAGCCTCCTCCGGGCGGTCAGCCCGGCCCGTCCGCGCCACCGCCCGGCGCGCCCCGTCCCGGACAGCCGAGCGGTGAGCCCGCCTGGCCGCAGGAGGACTCCCGTCCGCGGTGGCCCGGTGAGGCTCCACGAAACGGCGGAACCGGCCCCTCACCGGAGGACCCGGAGGCCACCGTCCGGCAGCCGGCCGTGCCACCGCACCCCGAACGGCCCGGCACCGCCGCCGGGCCGCAGCCGCCACGTCCCGAACACGGCCGTGCGGGCGCGGTGGGTCACGGCGCCCCGCCGCCCTCCCCGGACGAGACGCCCACCACGACGACGCCCGCCGTGCCGCCGGGTGCACAGCAACCTCCAACCACACGCGTGCCCCACCATCCCGGCCAGGGGGATCCCGGGGAGCGGCCGACCGAGCACATCGCCTCGGTCCCCCCAGCACCCGGGGCCGACGAGCACACCCGTCAACACCCCGCGATCGGTGGGGACCGGAACGTGGCCGCCGCGTTGAACGGCGAAGCCTCCGCGGACAACTCCGCGGAACGAACCAGGATCACCGGCCCACCGGCGGCAGGTGCTGCCGGTGCGGCCGGTGCTGGGGCCGCCGGAGCCGCCGCGGCGGGCTCCGGGAACGCGGCCGGGGGCAACCAGACGGACCCGCCCACCGAGGTGTCGCGGGAACCGACCGAGGCCGAGTCCACCCGGGTGGCCGCCTCCTCCCCCGAACAGGGGGAGGATCCCGGTCTGCTCACCCACCGTTCCGAACACGGCGGGTACAACTACTACGCGCGGGAACACGAACCCGACCCCTACGAGGACGAGTTCGAGGCGGGTCACCGCTCGTCCGGTGCCCGGGAAGGTGGTCTCGGCCGCGACGAGCACGACGACTTCGACCTCGACGACTTCTCCCCTCCAGAGGACCCGGATGACGAGATGAGCGCCGCCCGGAAGAAACACGGACGCAGAAAGGTCTGGCGCGGCATCCGCCGCACCTGCTACGTGGCCGCCGCGCTGATGATCGTGGCTCCGGCCGCGGCGTTCGCCTGGTGCTACTTCACCTTCGACATCGCCTCCCCCCAGGAGACCGCCGCGAACTACAACACCAGTCTGGTGGTCAACTACTCGAACGGGGAACTGCTGAACAAGTTCTCCCCCTCCGAGGGGGAGAGCCGGGTGCTGATCGACAGCCTCGACGAGGTCTCCCCCGACATGCTGCACGCCACCATGGCGGCCGAGGACGCGGACTTCTACAGCAACCCGGGCTTCTCGGTCAGCGGCATAGGCCGGGCGGTGTACAACCAGCTCACCGGCGGGCAGGGCGGTGGTTCGACCATCACCCAGCAGTACGTCAAGCTCAGCACCGGCAAGGACGACCACTCGCTGACCCGTAAGTTCACCGAGATCGTCCGGGCGTTCAAGCTGACCAACCAGTACGACAAGAACACGATCCTGAAGGCCTACCTCAACACCGCCTACTACGGCAGGGGCGCCTACGGGATCGTCAACGCCGCCGACGCCTACTTCGACAAGAAACCCAGCGAGCTCAACGCCTCCGAGTCGGCCGTGCTCGCCGGGATGGTGCAGCTGCCCCGGGACAACGACCCCAGGGTGAACCAGGAACGGGCCCAGCAGCGCTGGGACTACGTCACCGGCGAGATGGTCGACAACGGCTGGCTCGATCCACAGCGGCTGGAGGAGATGAGCCTGCCCGAGACCGAGCCCCGCATGGACTGGACCGGCTCCACCACGGCCGTGCAGCTGCACATCAAGCAACGCATCCTGGAGGAGCTGGAGGAGCACGGCTACACCCAGGGCGAGATGACCAGCCAGGGGTTGCAGGTGGTGACCACCCTGGACCAGCAGGCCCAGCAGGCGGCGGTGCGGGCCGTGAACCAGGTCATGCAGGGACAGCCGGACAAGCTGACCCCCGCCCTCTCGGCGGTCGACCCCGAGACCGGCGCGGTGCGGGCCTACTACGGTGGCGGCGCGGTCGGCAGGGACTGGGCGGACTATCCGCAGCCGCCGGGTTCCTCGTTCAAACCGTTCGTCACCCTGGCCGGGTTGGAGCAGGGCTACGGCATCGGCGAGGTCTACGACGGCTCCTCCCCGCAGACGATCCGGGGCACCGAGTACGCCAACGCCGCCGGGGTGCGGTGCGACAACCCCGAGCGCTGCGGTGTGCGCGAGGCCACCAAGAAGTCGGTGAACACGGTCTTCGTGAACATGGCCAAGGAGTTCGGGGCGGACAACGTGGCCGAGGCCGCCCACGAGGCCGGGATCCCGCACGAACGCACGGTGAACGGGGAGAAGACCAAGACGCTGGTCGACCCCGACAGCGGCGCGACCGGTCTCGGCATCGCCCTCGGGGCCTACGGGGTGTCCACCACGAACATGGCCAACGCCTACGGCAGCCTGGCCGACGGGCAGCGGGCCGAGCCGAACTTCGTGCAGAAGGTCGTCACCAGTGACGGGGAACTGGTGGAGGAGTTCGGCAACGATCCGGAGCCGGCCTTCTCCGCCAGCAAGTCCAAGAGCCGCAACCTCGCGGCCAACGTGACCGAGACCATGCGCGACGTGGCCGACTACTCGCACCTCTCGCTGGACGGCAACCGCCCGGTCGCCTCCAAGAGCGGGACACACCAGCTGGGCGACACCGGGCACAACGCACGTGCCTGGTACGTGGGCTACACCCCGCAGATCTCCACGGCGGTGTCCCTGAACGCCGAAACGAAAACCGGTCCTGATCCCCTGCTGGACAAGAACGGGTCCGACATCTACGGGGCCAACCTGCCGGGGGACATCTGGCAGACGTTCATGGACGCCTACCTGGAGGGCAAGCCGGTGGAGAAGCTGCCCGAACCGGACTCGAGGATCGGGCAGTACTCCGTGCCCCCGCCTCCCGCGCCGGAGACCTCGGAGGAGGAGGCCCCGGAGAGCAGCGAGCCCCCCACGTCGAGCAGCGAACCGCCCACCAGCTCGTCGACTCCCACGTCGAGCGACACACCGACGAGTTCCCCCACCGAACCGCCGGAGACCACCGAATGCAGCCCGTACTGGGATCCGGACTGCGAGCCCGATGGGGACAACGGCGAGGAACCGCCCCCGCCGGGCGAGCGGCCCCGCGCGCAGGGGGCGCCGGAAGGCCGCGAGCCGGACTACGGCTAGCCCGTGGACTTGAGCGGACACGGACGCGTCGTGCCTTCCGGAGTCCGCACACCCGAACAGAGTGTGGAACGAAGAGCGCGGCCGGTCGCGACCGGCCGCGCTCTTTCATACGTGAAGGCAGATTCCTCCCCGCGACTTCCTTCGAGACGGGCGCTCGTGCTACGGGGCGAGCCGTTCGGACAGTCCCTGTTTGGTCTACTCCATCCGGAAAACCAGCGTCCCCATACTCGTCACAACCAGAGCAGCAGTCGCCATAAAACAACTTGACCCTCAGTGCTCCCATCCATCGCTTGAACCACTCAAAACAAATCGATTTCACCGCAACCAAAAACACCCAAATGAGCCAATGACGACAAGTCGGACAAAGAATCCATTTACACACCACTAAAACCCGAAAGACAGTAAAACGATATCGAAATATAACGAATATCCAATATGCCCGCAACATCAGATTCACCGCGAGGCACTCAGAGCAAAAATCTAATCCATTCGCACCAGAAATAAATATGCCTCAATTCATACTGGCCAACTGATCCACATCCATGAGAGGCTGCATATCGCCGGACAGGACACAAAACGCAGCACAGGGCGGAGTCGATCTCATCACTGGAGGACCGAAAGGCGCCTCATCCCAAACTTTCCCTCCAAACATATTCGTAAAAATGATTCCAAAACAAAAATCCGCTCCAGAAGGCACTTTCAACGACTCAAGAAGGAGAAGACAATTGGACGAGAAGGTCCTCGCGGCTCAAAAGTGGGTCAATTCGACCTATGGAGATGTTCCCGGATACAAGAAATGCCCTGAAGACGGTAAGACCGGATGGAGTGTCATGTACTCGTTGACTCGTGCGTTGCAGCACGAGTTGGGGATCACGGCGCTATCCGACAACTTCGGCCCTTCCACGCTGAGTCATCTGAGACAACACGGCCCCATAGGTCCCGGCGAGTCGAACAAGAACATCGTGAAGATCGTCCAGCACGCCTGCTTCTGTAAAGGCTACTGGGGCGGACCTGTCAATGGGGAGTATCATGGTAACACGATCAGTGCGATCGTAAAGATGAAAGAGGACGCCGGATTAGAAGCACTGGATGGACAGGTCCATCCCAAACTGTTCAAGGCATTGCTGAGCATGGACGCCTACGTGTTGCTCAGCGGTGGTTCCGATAAGGTTCGTGAGATCCAGCAGTGGCTCAATGGGCGCTACATCGACCGGGAGAACTTTTTTGTCAGCCCCTGCGACGGTCACTATTCTCGGGGCGTGCAGAAAGCTCTGATGAAGGCACTCCAATACGAATTCGGCATCCCCGATTCGCAAGTTAACGGACATTTCGGACCTCAGACGAAAGAAGGGTTGCGTACTCACCCCCTTAAACAGGGGGACTCAGGGGTGTTCGTGCGATTGTTCAGCGCCGCCTGCGTGTTCAACGGTGCCGTTGACGACGGCGATGGGGAAACTTCCACCACGTTCAAGAAGACATTCGACGCGGCTCTGGCTGAGTACGTACGGGTATTCCAACGGTTCTCCGTGCTCGAGGATACCGGCAGGGGTGACTACAACACCTGGTGCCAGCTTCTGGTATCGACCGGGAACCCGGACCGCCCGGGCACAGCCGCCGACTGCGTCACCACCATCACCCCTGCCCGTGCCCAGGCACTGTACGAGGCGGGATACCGGGTGATCGGCCGGTACCTGGACGAACCCGAGGACGGGACGCATAACAAGGAGATCCAACCCGGCGAGCTGCAGAACATCTTCGACGGTGGGCTGCGGGTGTTCCCGATCTGGCAGTACCACGGCAGAGAGGTCACCTACTTCACCTACAGCCGCGGATACCAACACGGTCTCAAGGCCCATGAACGAGCCGAGCACTACGGGTTCAACAACGGCACGGTCATCTACTTCGCCGTGGACTACGACGCCACCGACGCCCAGATCGACCAGTACATCCGCCCGTACTTCTTCGGCGTACAAGCTGCGCTGTCTTCCAACGGCAAGAAGTACATCGCCGGGGTGTACGGCTCCCGCAACGTGTGCTCGCGCATCTCCGACGAGGCCTACGCGCGCTATTCCTTCGTATCCGGCATGTCCTATGGCTTCTCCGGCAACCTCGGTTTTCCGCTGCCCGCGAACTGGAGTTTCAACCAGATCCAGACTCTCACCGTCGGTTCCGGCAGCGGAGAAATCCAGATCGACAAGAACATCCACCGCCCCGGCACCGACCCGGGAGCAGGATCCGTCGGTGGGGAGAACTCCCCGGTTGACGCCTTCCTCCAATACATCCAGGATCTCTACGACACCGCAGTCGCCTACGGCAGCGACGACCCCGATCTCCGCGTCATGGAATATCTACGATATCCGAAGTATAATGGCCTCAAAAGCGGCTGGAAACTATTGATCGGAAATGTAGAAGACGCATGGATCGAGTACGCCGAAAAAAACGGACCACAGCGAGTGAAAAGATTCACTGACCCTTCATACGGCGTTACCATAAATGTCGACCACTTTGGTGCCACCGCAAACGCTACCTATCTCAAGGGACTAGGAGAAGGAAACGCTGCTAACCGAGGAGACTTCGGCGGATGGGGCGGCGACCTATGCACCTTCTACGGGGACTGGTACTCCAAAATCGAAGAATATGCTTCCGGGTATAAGTTCTGCATGGACCGTCTCGCTAAAATCAACACCACTTCCTCCTTCTCTTTTGGGGATCTCATCGAAGATGTCGACGGGTATCATATAGGAATCTCCACAAGAAACGGGAATAGCATTGTCAATGCCATCCAATACCAAATCGGCGGAAACGGGCATGTCAGCAGATTCAAACGATTCTATGAGGAACGCTACGGCGGAACCATAGAAAACACGATAGAAACTGCTACCAACATGCTCTTAGGGAATGTTGACATCACCCTGGAGCAGTTGAGGTTCGCAGCCTATCAAAAATCCGGAGGAGGGGAAGTGATGCTTCCAAGAGACATGCCACCATACAAACTAAATCCTTTTTTGGAGGGGTATGCCGACACTATTCAAAAAATAGTCGGAAAGGAGAATTCCCGGTAACACAACCGAATATCGGAGTAATGTAAACTGAAGGCATGATTCTCCTGGCGTTCCTACTGTTGCCGTTGCTCGTGTTCGGACTACTAGCGGCAACGGTAAAGCTGATTATTTCCATTGACCGGAGAAGTTCCGTCGGAGTCTGGCTGTACACCGCTACGTTTTTTCTTTTCCTCGCAGCTCTGGATTATGCATGGGGATATCTGCATAAATTCACTGTCCCTGACGTGGCGGAGACGTGCTTGTCCTCCCCCCGGGAAGGTCCCCGTGGGGGTGGCTTCGAGCGGATCGATTACGGAATCTTCCCGCCGAGCGCCGAATGCGTGTGGGCGAACGGCAACACCTCAGACCTGGTTCCGGGCTACGTAGCGCCGTTGCTCTACGTCTTCCTCGGTGGGGCACTGCTCTGCCTGGTCACAGCGGCCTGGTTCCGCCTACGAGACACACCGACCCCGATGCGAGAAACGAGGAACCATGAGGACGGATAATTCGGACTTCGACAATGCGCTGACCCGCAGAACCCTGCTGGCGGCGGGAGCGGGCTTGGCCGCGATGTGGACAGGCGGACTGGAGCCCGCGGCCAGGGCGGCTGAGGCCGACACCGGGGTGTGGAACGGTGGAAGAAGCGCCAACGGCTGGCCCGTACTCGATGACACGGTCCGGATGCGCTCGGCACCCACCCACCTCATCGAGGGCAGCGATGCCTCGGTAGCCCTGCTGGCCGGGGATGTGGCCGTGGTGCTGCTGCACGCGGCACGTCGTTTCCACTACGAGGTTGAGGAACTCGAGCCCGATGACGTCATTGGGCACACCGCATCCAGGAAAGTGACCGCACCGTACGAGAGCAACCACCTGTCCGGCACTGCCCTGGCCATCAAACCCGAGCGGTTCCCCACCGGATCCGGGAACGGCCTGTTCCCCGCACAGGTAGCCGTCGTACGTGACATCCTCGCCGACTGCGGCGACGTTCTCCGTTGGGGCGGGGACGAGAAAACACCCAAGCAGGGACATTTCCAGATCAACGTCGGTCCCGGTGACGAACGGCTGCGGAAACTCGCCGCCAGGATCCGCACCTGGAACGACACACCGGGTCGCGGAGCAGGCACCGGTTGAGGTCCTCGCGAACACGACCGAACGGAAGTCCGGCCCCGCCAGGCGAGTACGGCCGCGCCCACCGTCCCGACGGTGTCGCCGTACCATGCGGGCCGTGCCCGAGCAGGAGCGACCCGAGTCAGCCACGCACGATCAGTCCACCACGAGCCCGAAGACGCGGCGTCGGTGGGCGGAGCGGGAGGCGGACGACAGCACCGCCGCCTCGGCCCCGGTGGACGGTGTCTCGCTCGGCCCGGCCCAGCGCGTGTTCCCCACCTGGACGGAGCCGGTCGCGGCCTACCTCAGCACTCCGTTCGGCGGCAGACTCGGCAGACACGCCCAGGTGGGCCGCCAGTGGTTCTGGACACCGCTGCGGGTGATCCTGCTGTTGGCGGTGCTGACGCTGGCGGCGGGGTGGCTGTTCAAGGCCCCCTGCGCCCAGACCTACGACACCGCGCAGGGACCGTCGATCGACTGGCGCGACCACCGGCAGTACCGGGCACTGTGCTACACCGACATCATCCCCCGCTACGGATCCGGCGACCTCGCTCCGGAGGGGGCCTTCCCCTACAAGACGTTCTGGGTGGAGAACGCGGGCACCCCTCAGGAGCAGGTCCGCTACATGGAGTACCCGGTGTTGACCGGGCTGTTCCAGTGGGTCAACGCCGAGATCACCGACGGGTGGATGGCCCTGGCCGAGCACGGCCTGCTGCCCGCCTCGGTGCCGGGGGTCGTCTACTTCGAGATCAGCGCGTTCTGGCTGTCCGCGGCCTGGCTGGCCACCGTGTGGGCGCTGACCCGGCTGTGTCGCTTCCGGGTCTGGGACGCGGCCCTGGCCGCCACCTCACCGCTGGTGTTCGTGCACGCCTTCACCAATTTCGACGCCCTGGCCACCGTCCTGGCCACCACCGGACTGCTCGCCTGGGCCCGCCGCCGCCCCGGCACCGCCGGGGTGCTGCTCGGGCTCGGCGCGGCCACCAAGCTCTACCCGCTGCTGCTGCTCGGCCCGCTGCTGGTGCTGTGTCTGCGCACCGGGCGACTCTCGGAGGGAACACGCTGCCTGGTCTCGGCCCTCGGCGCCTGGCTGGCGGTGAACCTGCCGATCATGGTGCTGTTCCCCCGGGGCTGGTGGGAGTTCTTCCGGCTCAACAGCACCCGCCCGGCCGATCCGGACTCGCTGTACAACGCGTTGATGTACTACACCGGCTGGTCCGGCTTCGACGGTCCGCTCTCGCACGGCGAGGTGCCCTCGGTGCTGAACGCGGTCAGTTTCGCGCTGCTGATGACCGGCTGCCTGCTGATCGCGTGGCTGGCGCTGGCCGCGCCGGTGCGGCCCAGGCTGGCCCAGCTGTGTTTCCTGGTGGTGGCGGTGTTCCTGCTGACCAACAAGGTGTGGAGCCCACAGTACTCGCTGTGGCTGGTACCGCTGGCCGTGCTGGCCATCCCCCGGTGGCGGCTGCTGATCACCTGGATGCTCGTCGACGCGGCCGTGTGGGGCCCCCGGATGTACTACTTCCTGGGGACGGCGAACAAGGGGCTGCCCGAGGGGTGGTTCCTCGGCGCTGTGCTGGTGCGTGACGCGATGGTGGTGCTGATCTGCGCGCTCATCGTCCGCGAGATCCTGCGTCCCGGCGAGGACCGGGTGCGCCGCACCCTGACCGCCGACCCGCACGGCGGTTTCCTGGACGGGGCGCGGGACCGGTTCGTGCTGCCGGACCTGCTGCGCCCACGCGGGTTCCGCTCGACGGCCCCGTTTGTCGTGGGAGGTCGCGAACGCCTTCGTCCGCGGGGGGATCGGGTGAGACAGACCGCTCCCGGGTGACGGCCCCACTCCGAAGCGGGGCGGGGCCGCCCCGAGCGGAAACGAGCCCCCGCGGCTCTCAGCCGGTGCGATCCGGAGTCCACTCCGGATCGCGCCCCAGCCAGGCCGCCAGTCGCGTGGAGGCCGGTGCGTCCTCGGCGACCGGCCGCACCGGCGCGAAGGGCGTCGCCCCGCCCCTGCGTTCGGCGGGCATGATCCGTCTGGCCACTTCCAGCGTCGTGGCGGCCAGCTCCTCGTCCGGTCCCGCCGTGGTGTCCAGCGCCCGCGCCAGGTCCCAGGAGTGGGTGACGGTGTCCAGCAGACACCCGAGCAGGGCTCCACGCCCGTCCACCGCGCCCCAGGGCATGGACATGCTCCGGTCCAGCGTCGCCGAATCGGCCCAGGCCTTGTCCAGCCGTTCGGCCGCCTCGCGGTAGGCGGTGGGCCACTGCCGGTCGTCCACGCGCACGGGGCCGGGTTCGGCGTTGTCCGAGTCCGTCGCCCCCTCGCCCAGGTGCACATAGGACAGGGTCATGGTGAGCACGTGCTCCAGCAGGGCACGCACGTCGAACTCGGTGCAGGGGGTGGGGGCCTCAAGCAGCTCCGGCGTGACCCGCTCCACCAGTGCCGACATCCCGTCCGTGCCGCGCCGTAGCAGGGGGCGCGGGTCCTCGATACCGCTCATCGGGTTCCTCCTTCGTCCGTCGTCGGCGTCATACTCGCCCCGAAACCGGACAGGAAGTGTCGTGTTTCTGCGCCATTCTGGGGGAGAGCCCGGAAACCGTGGGAGGTGCGGACCGTGAAGGCGGACCGGATGTTGGCCGTTCTGCTGCTGTTGCGGGTGCGCGAGCGCGTGCGTATCGCCGAGCTGGCCGAACGGCTCGAAGTCTCGGAACGCACCGTCCAGCGCGACGTGGATGCCCTGTCCACGGCCGGGGTTCCGGTCTACACCGAACGCGGCCGAGCCGGCGGCGTCCGGATGTTGCCGGGATTTCGCACCGACGTCAGCGGCCTGACCGCCGACGAGGCGCGTGCCCTGTTCGTCCCCGTGGCGGGAAACGCGCACGGGGAACTGGGCCTGGACAAGGCCCTGGACTCGGCGCTGCGCAAGGTACTCAGCGCCCTTCCCGAAACCCACCGTCCCGCCGCCGAGCACACCGGCAGCCGGGTGCTGGTGGACCCGGACCGGTGGATGAGCGAGGCCGAGGACGTCCCGGAGCTGGAGAGGCTGCGCGCGGCCGTGTTCGCCGAGCGCAAGCTGCGAATCTCCTACCGGCACAGCGGACGCCCGTACCCGGAGGAGTACACGGTGGACCCGTACGGGCTGGTCTCCAAAGCCGGGGTCTGGTACCTGGTCGCCGACCACGAGGCCGCACCGGTGCTGCTGCGGGCCGAGCGGATCCGGGCCGTCGAGGTCACCGAACGTCCGGTGTGCCGCAGGAACGTCGAGCTGGGCGAGGTCTGGGAAACGCTGCGCCGCCGGGTGCAGCACCAACCGGAGCGACTCCGGGTGCGTGCCCGGATGCGGGCGGGCAGGCTGGACATGGCCCGCCGGATCGTGGGCTCGCGGCTGAGCGTGCCGCACCCTCCGCCCCCCGAGCGGGAGTGGGTGGAGGTGGAGCTGAGCTGCACCGCGCTCGGGGCGGTGCGCCAGCTCCTCCAGTTCGGCGGCGACGTGGAGGTGCTCGCCCCCGCCGAGGCCAGGGCCGAGATGGCCCGCGCGGCGCGCGAACTCACCGCGCTGTACGAGGTGGACTGAACGTATCCCGGCTCGGGTCACCTCCGCCCGAGCGGCTGCCGGGACGGGTCGTGGTCAGCACACGGAGATCCAGGCGTGAGCGCGCCGAGTGCGGCGGCCGGGTTGGGTCTGGCCGGGTTGTGCTGGCCCCGCCGGGTGTCCTGGTCGGTCACCCTGCCGTTGGCGGCCGTGGCCAGACGTCGACCGGGTGCTCGCCTGGCACCGGGAAAACGGGGCGAGCCCGTCGAGTGAGACACCAGACCCACCAGGAGACAGCCATGCTGGAGCAGCTGCGGACTGGTCTCCGACCGGGGCGGCACCGAACTCACCGACACCAGTGTGCGCGACGACGTCTCCGAACGCGCCCGACTCACCCTGCACAACTCCACCATGTTCCCGGCCGACGACCGTGGTGCTCCCGCCGTGTACACCCACGTGGAAACGAAATACGCCCAACGGATGAAGGAACGCGGACAGACCTACGGCGTCGTGGTACTCAACAAGGACATGTGCAGCGGACAGCGCGGGAACTGCTACCAAGCAGTGCGCGCCATCCTGCCCCACGGGTCCACACTGGTCGTCTGGGAACCCGGAAAACAGCAGCCCGTCACCATCCACGGAGGGGCCCGACCATGACCACGATCTCCACCGCAACAGTCGTCACCGCTGTGCTCGACAGGACGTTCCACTACGCCTACGACCCCACGGAGCTCGATCAGCTCATCACGCGAGTGATCGAGGCACCAACACACGAAGTCGGTCTGTGCTACTCCTGGGACCGCCCGTGCCGATCATGGCGCGCCCCCGAAGGAGAGGCCTTCCCCGAACACTCCCTTCGTGTCGCGACCGACCCCGACCGCGAGATCGGCGCGCTCAGCTATCACCACTACCAGCACGAGCTCCTCGACTCCCACAACCCCGCAGCCGGCGAGGAGACACCCCCGCTGCTGTTCGACCCCGAAGGTGACCTGTGGTTCCCCGCCTCAGCCTCGATCCCCCTGGAGCAAGCACGCCAAGCCATCACCGAATACTGCCGCACCGGAACCCGCCCCACCAGCGTCGAATGGCAACCCGGCCAGTAGTACTGACCACGCCCTGCCCCGAACCAACAGTGATTCCCACAGCGGGAAAGTATTGTTAAGATCGCAGGTCACCAAGAGTGCTCCCCGCAGGCGCGGGGATGGTCCCCGGCTCATAGCCGAACTGCGGGTCACCCTCCCGTGCTCCCCGCAGGCGCGGGGATGGTCCCAGGCGGGCTGCGCGCTCGTCTACGGAGCTACAGTGCTCCCCGCAGGCGCGGGGATGGTCCCACGAACCTCGCGGGCATTCGTCGAACACCCAAGTGCTCCCCGCAGGCGCGGGGATGGATCTCTCCGAAGGGACCGGTGGAACCCGGTGGTTCAGGAGGCCGGACTCGACGGCCTGACTCCGCATGACCTCCGCCACACCTACGCCTCGTGGCTGCTCCGGCGGGGTGTGACGGTCGAGCAGGTCTCGGAGCTGCTCGGGCACTCGACGATCACGATGACCCAGCGGTACGCCCACCTCGCCGACACCCAGTGGGAGGCCGTGCGGGCAGCGCTCGATGGCAACGAGGACAACGTGCGTGGCGAGGCTGCCACGCACGGACACCGATCCCGACCAAGCCTCGGTGATCGACCTGGCCTCCCGTCGCGGGTCAACGGGACGATGACGGTGGCTTCCCCGGCAGGACTCGAACCTGCGACCTAGAGATCAGAAGTCCACCATGCCGCCGATTGCTCCCGGCCGTTTCCTCCTGAACGACCGAGGACCCACCCGTTCAGGAGGTCCTCCGGGTGACCGGGGCGGCGAGCTGTTCACCGGCGACCTCGCGATGGCCACGCGGCGCCTCCGTCTGCCGGGGTGTCTCGGGGGCCCGGAGGAAGGCCACGAACAGCCCGACCAGCAGCGCCGCGCGCCCCCACACCCCGACGACCACGGCCTGGGCGGCCAGCGACTGGTAGATGGTGTAGGGCTGCTCGGCGTTGATCAGGTACATCCAACGGAAGAAACCGATCCCCATGGCGGCGTCGGCCAGCAGGTAGGCCACCACCCACCCGGCCGGCACCCGCAGCAGCACGAAGAACGGCAGCAGCCAGAGCACGAACTGCGGCGAGTGCACCTTGTGGAACAGCAGGAAACCGCACAGCATCGCCGCCGACACCGCGATCCAGGGGAAGGTTCCCGTCGCCGCCCGGCGGCGTGTCCCCAGCAGGCAGGCCACGGCGAAGGACAGCAGGACCAGCACCGGAGACAGCACGCTCACCAGGGACTCGAACCGCTCCTGCTCCACGAGCGGACGCAGTCCCCAGTACCAGATCGAGTTGGTGCTGATGTCGACCGCGCGGTCGAACTGGAACCGGAAGGAGGCCAGCCAGCCCCGGAAACCGGCCAGCGCGAAGGGCAGGTTGACCAGCACGGCGGTGCCGAGGGCCACGGCGAGCACCCGCAACGCGCCGCGCACGTCGTAGCGGCGCACCCGCGCGGGCAGCAGGACCCCGCCGGGGCCGCCGGTGAGCACGTACAGGGCCAGCGGCAGCACGAACATCCCCGGATACAGCTTGACCGAGGCGCCGATCCCGAGCAGCACCGCCGCGATCGTCGAACCCCTCCGCAGTGTTCCCGCGCGCCGGCGGTGCAGCGCGTAGACGGCGGCCACCGAGCACGCCACGGCGGCGAGGTCCCAGTTGTGGAAGGAGTACAGCACCAGCGGCGGGCCCAGCGCCCAGATCAGGGCGCGCCACCGGCTCAACCTGCCCAGCCACCAGGCGGTGAGCAGCCCGAAGGGAGCCAGCAGCAGGGCCGAGGCGGCGAGGAAGCCGGCGTCGGTGGACACGAACAGCGTGCCGAGCCAGATCAGCACCCCGATGAGCACCGGGTACTCGACGACCCCGCCGTAGAGCCGCCCGCTGTCGGTGATCCCGCCGTCCACATAGGGCAGGACGAGTTCGTCGAGGTCCCGGACCTCCCACAGGTGCTGGAGATCCGTGTAGCAGGCCACCCCGTAGGAGCGCTGCCACAACGGCGACTCCGGTGCCCCTGCCTCACCGAAGGGCAGCCCGGTGCACCGGGCCTTGTGGAGGTAGCCGAGCAGCATGACCAGCCCGGCCAGCAGGCACAGCACCGCCAGTCCCCAAGGGGGCAGTCCACGACGCGCCGTGGCGAACCGCCGTGGTGTCCTCGTGTTCTCGATACGCTCCACCCTCGTCCTCGTCGCCACGGCGGAGAGCGTGTCCCCGACGGTCGCGGCGGTCCTCGTCCGAAGCGCCCCGGATCCGGTCCGTTCCTATCCGCGCAGGTAGGCGATGTCCTCGGCCTGGCCCTCGGGCGGGGTCTCCAGGACCACGGGCGCGTTCGCCGTGGCGCACACCTCGCGCAGCACCTCGGGGTCGATACTGCCGGATCCGATGTTGGCGTGGCGGTCCCGGCGGGAGCCGAAACCGTCGCGGGAGTTGTTCAGGTGCACCAGGTCCAGCCGCCCGGTGATCGACCGCACCCGCTCCACGATCCCGACCAGGTCCTCGCCCGCGGAGTGCGCGTGGCAGGTGTCCAGGCAGAAGCCGGCCCCGAACTCGCCGACGGCGTCCCACAGCCGCGCCAGGTCGTCGAAACCGCGCGCCATGGCGTTGGCCCCGCCCGCGGTGTTCTCGATCAGCACCGGCACCTCGAATCCGCCCTCCTGCTGCTGGCGCTCGAAGAGTTTGCGCCAGTTGGCGACTCCCTCGGCCGGGTCGTCGTTCTTGGTGACGTGCCCGCCGTGCACCACCACTCCCTCGGCACCGACCTCGGCGGCGGCGGCGACCTGCTGGAGCACCGCCTTACGGGAGGGAATGCGGATACGGTTGTTCAGCGAGGCCACGTTGATCACGTACGGCGAGTGCACGAAGACCCGCACCTCGGAGTCCTTCAGCTCCGCCGCGCGCGGGTGTGGCTGCGGGGCCTTCCAACCCTGTGGGTCGGACAGGAAGAACTGCACCACCTCGGCGTCGAGTTCGGCCGCCGCCGCCAGTGGGTCGTCGTCACGCACATGGGCCCCGATCTGCATGGCTCCGAGTCTAGAGACCACGATGGGCTCCGCTCGCCCGGTCGTCCCCGCCCCAAGGAGTTACCGATTGGTATCGAAACGCCCGATTCGCGTCACCGCGACGACACCCACGCGTTGACCCGGACAACGAGTCCGTTTCCCGGATGACCGAGTGCGGCACACGCCCTCGCTCGGAGAACACACGCGACTGTAGGGGTACGTGTATGCGCAGGAAACCCGATTCCGGGCCCGTCACCGCACCGACGAACCGTTCCCTGCGCCGGGCGCTGGGGCGCGCGGCGGCCACGTCCACGGCCGGGGCGGTACTCGCGGTGGGCGGGCTCGTCGGCGGCGGTGTGGCCGCCGCCTCCGAGCCGGTGGTGATCGGGACCTGCACGGAGGACGTGAACAGCGACTCCTTCGGGCAGCGCATCGTGGCGGCCCCGAACGCGCTCGACGCGAAGGTGGAGCAGGCGGCGATGCTGGTGTTCCCCTTCCAGTCCGATCGCATCAAGCGGATCAGGCAGCAGTTCCTGGAGTCGGCCCCCGTGGAGCTGGGGACCGTGACCGAGCGGGACCAGAACTTCTCCGGTTCCCGGCTGGCCGAGGCCCTGGCCCCCAGGATCGCCGCGATCCCCGAGGTCGGGGACAAGGGCGATGCCATGAACTTCCACGTGGGCAACCTGGCCCTGCTGACCTGTTTCGGCGGGGTCACCGTGCCGGGCCAGCAGAAGCCGGAGCCCTCCGAAACCCCCACCTCCACCGAGCCGCCCCCGCCCGAGCCGGAACCCTCGGAGTCCCCGTCGCCCGAGCAACCCCCCTCCGAGACCCCCAACGACGAGAACGGGCCTCCCCCACCCGAGAACACCGAGGAACCGGGAGGGAACGACCCCACCGAGACCACCCCCGATCACGCCCCGGCCCCCGCCGAGCGGGTGGATCCCTCGGACTACGCTTACGTCCCGGGGTCGTTACCACCGTGGTCGGACACCCGGTTCGGAGCGGCGCCCGGTGACAGGGCCGAGACCGGTGACCTGCTGAGCGAACAGAGGCACGATCAGCAGAACCGGGTGCGCGAGGCGGGCAGCGCCGAGGCGTTGCCGTCCGAGACCGGCGACCGGGTGGCTCTGCCGGTACTGCTGGCCGCGATCTCTCTGGCCGGGGTGACCTCCGCGCTCATCCGAACCTGGGTGCTGCGGCGCGGCTGAGTTGTCTCCGGGCGTGGCCGGGGCCGGAAACGCCCGAAACAACACCCCAGGTCACCGGACCTGCCGACGGGTTGCTACTCTGGTCCGGCTCGCCCACGGGGCGACCCTCCTGCCACGGAGAGTCCGTGGCCGTGAGTCCACAGGAGGTGAGTGGTCTTCATGCGTCATTACGAGGTCATGGTCATTCTTGACCCGAGCCTGGACGAACGGAACGTGGCCTCCTCTCTGGAGAGCTACCTCAAGCCCATCCGCGAGGGGGGCGGTAGCGTCGAGAAGGTCGACGTCTGGGGCCGCCGCAGGCTCGCCTACGAGATCGACAAGCGCTCCGAGGGCATCTACGTGGTGCTGGAGCTGAACTGCGAGTCGGACGCCGTCAACGAGCTCGACCGCCAGCTCAACATCAACGAGAACGTGCTGCGCACCAAGGTGCTGCGCAAGATCGTCCAGCCGCGTAAGGAAGCCCGTATCGCCAGGGCCAGCGCCAAGGCGGCCAAGGCCGCCCAGCAGTCCCAGAGCGCGGTCGGCACCTCCGCCTGATCCCGCACTCCCGGCGAACGGCACCGATGCCCGACCGCAGCACAGAGACGGAGCCCACAGGCGATGGCCGGTGAAACGGTAACCACGGTGGTCGGCAATCTGACGGCCGACCCGGAACTGCGCTTCACACCCTCCGGTGCGGCGGTGGCCAACTTCACCGTCGCCTCCACGCCGCGCTACTACGACCGCCAGGCGGGCGAGTGGAAGGACGGCGAGGCGCTGTTCCTGCGCTGCAACATCTGGCGTCAGGCCGCGGAGAACGTGGCCGAGACGCTGGCCCGCGGCATGCGAGTGGTGGTGCAGGGGCGGCTGCGTCAGCGTTCCTTCGAGACGAAGGAAGGCGAGAAGCGCACCGTCATCGAGATGGAGGTCGACGAGGTCGGCCCCTCGCTGCGCTACGCCACGGCGAAGGTCAACAAGATCAGTCGCGGCGGCTCGGGAGGCGGTTCCGGGGGGTTCGGCGGGGACGACCCCTGGAGTTCCGCTCCGCCGGCCGGCTCGGGCGGCGGGTTCAGCGACGAACCGCCTTTCTAGCCAGGGTGGAACACCACGGTCCGGGGTCGGCCCCGGAGTGTGGCAGGCCGTTCCGCGAATGCCCGGTCGCGACCGGTGCCGACGACGGGCACCGGTTTCCGCGGTCCCACGAAAGTCCTCTACGGAGTTCTCGCTCTCTTCCGAAGGAGCAAGCACATGGCCAAGGCGCCCGTGCGCAAACCGAAGAAGAAGGTCTGCGTTTTCTGCGACGACCAGAACGTCCTCAACATCGACTACAAGGACACCACGCTGCTGCGCAAGTACATCTCCGACCGCGGTAAGATCCGCGCGCGCCGGGTGACGGGCAACTGCAGTCAGCACCAGCGTGATGTCGCCATCGCGGTCAAGAACGCCCGCGAGATGGCGTTGCTGCCGTACACCTCGACCGCCCGCTGAACCGACCGAGCCTTCGACCGCGGCCCCGTCCTCCCGCGCGACGACACAGCGCCGGGTTCCGGTGTCCGACCCGGACCCGCCCGGCCCGCCACCGCGTGACCGCCGCGCGGGCCGGTGTCGGCCGTCCGCGCGGCCAGGCCGTTTCGGTCGACCACGGGGCCGGGGGTTGACCTCGGTTCGGCTTTGAAAGGAGACACGCCGTGAAGATCATCCTGACCTCGGACGTGAGCGGTCTCGGCGCCTCGGGTGACATCGTCGAGGTACGTGACGGCTACGCCCGGAACTACCTGCTGCCCAAGGGCTTCGCCATCGTCGCCACCAAGGGTGCGCAGAAGCAGGTCGAGACGATTCGGCGCGCCCGGGAGAACCGGCGCGTCCGCGACCTGGAACACGCCAGGGAACTTCAGGAGCAGCTGCAGAACCTGGGCATGGTCCAGCTGTCCAAGAAGGTTTCCAAGAAGGGCAAGCTGTTCGGCTCCATCACCGAGTCCGATGTGGCTTCGGCCGTCCGCGAGGCCGGCGGACCGAACCTGGACAAGCGGCTGATCGAGCTGAAGGGCAACACCAAGTCGCTCGGCAAGATGGCCGTCGGGGTGCGGCTGCACCCGGACGTCTACGCCTCGATGCACGTCGAGGTCACGCCCGCGGGCTGACTCGCCGGGAGACGGGTTCCGCGCGGTTTTCCGTGAGCCGTGCGGGGCCCGTTCCGACGCCGTCCTCCGCCGGTCTCCTCTCCGGTGCGGCGGGACGGTTCCGCGGTTTCGTCGCCCGGTCCACGGATCGGGCGTCCGGTGGGCACAGTTGTCCCCAGAAGCTGTCCACAAGCTGTCCACAGGTGCTACCTGCGGATATGCCTCGTGGCAGGGGGATTGTCCCCAGTTTGTCCACAGCGCGCGTCCACGGGCGGGCCGACGGCTTCCACAGGGGACGGAAGTTGTCCACAGACGGGGTGCGGAGTGTCCTCCCACTGCCGAGGCGGTCCCGCACGAGCCGTGAGAACGGGTCGGCGGGCCCGTACCTCACCCGGACAGCCGAATCCGGTGACCTCGCCGGCCCGGATTGCCCGAACGAGTCCGATGTCGGTCGTTGCCTCGGCGGGCGCGGGTGGCGAGTATGACCCGACCACAGCTCGCAACTCTGCGCCCAGGAGGTGGCAGTAGCCCGTGTCGCTGCCCGACGAACGCGCGACGGGACCGTCCTCCAACGGCAAGGGCCACGCGGACGGCTTCCTCGACCACCAGCCCCCGCAGGACGTGGCCGCCGAACAGTCCGTGCTCGGGGGAATGCTGCTGAGCAAGGACGCCATCGCCAACGTCGTCGAGATCCTGCGTCCCCAGGACTTCTACCGTCCCGCGCACCACACGATCTACGACTGCATCATCGACCTCTACGGGCGGGGCGAACCCGCCGACCCCATCATGGTCTCCGCCGAGCTGGAACGACGCGGCGAGCTGAACCGGGTCGGCGGCGGCGCCTACATACACACGCTCATCGAAACGGTCCCCACCGCCGCCAACGCCAACTACTACGCCGAGATCGTCTCCGAGAAGGCGGTGCTGCGCAGGCTCGTCGAGGCGGGCACCCGGATCGTGCAGTACGGCTACAACGGCGCGGACGGCGCCGCGATCGAGGAGGTCGTCGACCGGGCCCAGGCCGCCGTCTACGACGTGACCGAACGGCGCACCTCCGAGGACTACGCGGCGCTGGAGGACCTGCTCCAGCCCACGATGGACGAGATCGACGCCATCGCCTCGCGGGGCGGGGAGTCCCAGGGGCTGCCGACCGGCTTCGTCGACCTGGACAACGTCACCAACGGGTTGCACCCGGGGCAGATGGTGATCGTGGCGGCCCGGCCCGGTGTCGGCAAGGCGCTCGCGCTGGACACCCCACTGCCCACTCCGGACGGTTGGACCACGATGGGGCGCGTCTCCGTCGGGGACCGGCTGCTGGGCGCCGACGGCACCCCGACGCGGGTCCTCGCCGCCACGGAGGTCATGCACCGGCGCACCTGCTACCAGGTCGAGTTCTCCGACGGCACTCTGGTCGTGGCCGACGCCCAGCACCAGTGGACGCTGCGGGACGGCACCGTGTGCACCACGGCCGAGCTGTACGACCGGCAACACGCGGAACTGCCGGAGCACGGCGCGCTGCGGCTGGAAGCCCGCGAGCTGCCGCTGTCCCCGTACACGCTCGGTGTGTGGCTGGCCGCCGGGGACCCGGACAGCGGCGAGATCCGGGGAGTCCCGGCGGAGGTGTTGGCCGAGCTCGGCCAACACGTCGTCGAAGGCGAGGACGGAGCGACCCGCCCGGACGAGACCACCGTCGAGAAACTCGTCGAGCTGGGAGCCTGGCACCGCCGCGAGGTTCCGGTCGAGTACCTGCGCGGCAGTGAACAGCAGCGTCGGGCCCTGCTGGCCGGGCTCGCCGACGCCGCCGGGAACGTGACCGAGGACGGCCGGGTGGCACTGTCCCTGCGGGACAGTCTGTCGGTGCGGGTGCGTGAGCTGGTGCTCACCCTGGGACACCCGTGCACCGCCACGGTGGGCGGGACCGCGCAGTCCCCCACCACCCCGCTCGTCTTCGACAGCGGCCAGGACCAGGTGTTCCGGGTCTCCGAGCTGGTCGAGGAGCACAAACGCCTCCGCGCCGACGGGCCGAGGAACCGACGTGTCGTCGCCGTGCGCGCCACCGACAGCGTTCCGGTGCGCTGCGTGGAGGTCGACTCCTCCGACCACACCTACCTGGCCACCCGCTCGCTGTTGCCCACCCACAACTCCACCCTCGGGCTGGACTTCGCCCGCGCGGCCTCCATCAAACACGGCACGGGCAGCGTCATCTTCTCCCTGGAGATGGGACGCACCGAGATCGTGATGCGGATGCTCTCGGCCGAGGCACGGATCAGGCTCGGTGACATGCGCGGTGGTCGGATGACCGACGAGGACTGGACCCGGCTGGCGCGTCGCATGAGCGAGATCAACGAGGCGCCGCTGTTCATCGACGACTCGCCGAACCTGACCATGATGGAGATCCGCGCCAAGGCGCGTCGTCTCAAGCAGCGCAACGACATCGGTCTGGTGGTCGTCGACTACATGCAGCTGATGACCTCGGGCAAGCGGGTCGAGTCGCGGCAGCAGGAGGTCTCCGAGTTCTCCAGGAGTCTCAAGCTGCTGGCCAAGGAACTCGAAATCCCCGTGGTGGCGATCTCCCAGCTCAACCGGGGTCCCGAGCAGCGCAACGACCGGAAGCCGCAGCTGTCGGACCTGCGTGAGTCGGGCAGCCTGGAGCAGGACGCCGACGTGGTGCTGCTGATCCACCGCCCGGACGCCTTCGAACGGGACGATCCCCGCATGGGCGAGGCCGACCTGATCCTGGCCAAGCACCGCGCGGGTCCCACCGAGACGGTCACCGTGGCCCACCAGCTGCACTACAGCCGGTTCGTGGACATGGCCCAGGAGTGAGCCGCGAGCGGGGTCCTGGCCTCCGACGGCGCGGTCGCGGGAGCCGGGGGCGCCTCGCGGCTCCCGCCGGAGTTCCCGGTACTCAGAGTCGGCGGTGCATGACGTGCAGCCCGACCAGCCCTTCCTTCGGGTGTTCGAAGGCCTCGGGAACGGTCGTCAGGATCTCGAAGCCGAGCGAGCGCCACAGCGCGACCGCGCCGGTGTTGGTCTCCACCACCGCGTTGAACTGCATGGCGCGGTAGCCGTCCGCCCGCGCCCACTCCAGCACGCGCTCGCCGAGCAGCCGCCCCACTCCCCGGCCCGCGTGCCGCGGGTCGACCATGAATCCGGCGTTGGCCACGTGCGCTCCCGGTCCGCCCTGGTTCGGGTGGATCTCGGCCGTGCCCAGCACCAGCCCGTTCTCGTCGACGGCCACGAGGGTCCGCCCCGGCGGTTGGTGCATCCAGGCCGCGCGGGCGGCCGCCTCCGTGACGTCCCGGGACCAGCAGAAGGTCTCACCGGCGGAGACGATGTCCCGCAGGAACGTCCAGATCGTCGGCCAGTCGTCGGCCACCGCTTCCCTGACACGCACCACCCCAGGATGCGACACCGGGGTGAGGTCTCCCTCCGACGGGGTGGTCGGTCTCCGTCACGGGAACAGGACGGACCACCCGGCCTCACCCCCGCGGACCGGGTTCCGGTGGCTCAGCCCGATCCGTCGAGCAGCTCGGGCAGTCGCGTGATGGCCTCCAGCCGGTGACTCGCCAGGGCCAGCGCCTCCGGCGCGGGTGGGAAGTGGGGGTTCGGCACGGCGACCACGGTCGTCCCGGCGGCAGCGGCGGCGCGCAGACCGTTGCCCGAGTCCTCCACGGCCAGGCAGCTTTCGGCGGGCACACCCAGCCCCTCGGCGGCCCTCAGGTACACGTCGGGGGCGGGTTTGCCCGCGCCGACCTCCTCGCTGGAGACGGTGTGGCCCACCACCTCGTCCAGCCCGGTGACCTCCAGGAAGGCCCGGATGATGCGGGGTGGCGCCGAACTGGCGATCGCCGTGGGGAACCGGCGCCCGACCCACCGGACGGTCTCCACCGCTCCCGGCAGCACCGGAGGGTCCGTCCGGTAGTACTCGGCCATCCGTTCGACGACCGTCTCGGCCGCCCGCTGCGCCGGCAGCCGCACCCCGAGTTCGGTGACCAGGTAGTTCGACCACTCGGGGGTGCTCATCCCCATCATCGCCTCGGTGGCCCCCTCGGCCCACCGTCCGCCGAACTCGGCGGTGACCTCCCGCCGAACGCGGTCCCAGAGGTGTTCGGAGTCCGCGAGCACTCCGTCCAGGTCGAACAGTACGGCTCGGGGGATCTCAGCGCCGCTCACGGAGCCGATGCTAGTGCGCGTCAGCCGGGGCGGGCCAGCCGAGTGCCCGGGGGGTGAGCTGGCTCAAACCGGCTGGCTCCACCCCCACAAAAAAGTTAGCATTGCAAACGAAATGTTTCGCCGAGCCGAGGAGCGGAGCCGATGAGCGCGTCGTCGGACGTGCGGTTGCTCGACGTGTTCAGGGGGCAGCCCAAAGCCGTGTGGATCACCGCGTTCGCCGCCGTGATCGCCTTCATGGGCATCGGACTGGTCGACCCCATACTGCGGTCCATCGCCGAGTCCCTCGACGCCGGGCCCGAACAGGTGACGCTGCTGTTCTCCTCCTACCTCGGCGTACAGGTGGTGGCCATGCTGGTCACCGGCGCCTTCAGCGCCCGCTTCGGAGCCAAGCGCACCGTGGTCACCGGACTGGCCCTGATCGTGCTCGCCACCCTGGCCTGTGCCCTGGCGAACTCCGTGGTCCAGCTCGTGGCCCTGCGCGCCGTCTGGGGCCTGGGCAACGCGCTGTTCATCGCCACGGCCCTGTCGGTGATCGTCGGAGCCGCCAGCGGCGGACAACAGGCCGCGATCCTGCTCTACGAGGCGGCGCTGGGCATCGGACTCTCCACCGGTCCCCTGCTCGGGGCGCTGCTGGGCCACCTCTCCTGGCGCGGTCCCTTCGCCGGGACCGCCGTGCTGATGGCCGCCGCCCTCGTGCTGGCCGTGGGCTTCCTGCCCGCCGACGAGGGCACCGGCAACCGCCACAAGGTCACCCTGCTGGATCCACTGCGCGCCCTGCGCCACGGGGCACTGCTGCGCACCTCCATCGGATCCGCGCTGTACACCGCCGCGTTCTTCACGGTGCTGGCCTGGTCCCCCTTCGTGCTGGAGTACGGGGCCATCGCGGTCGGGCTGGTGTTCTTCGGCTGGGGCCTCTGCGTGGCCGTGGCCGGGGTGACCCTGGCTCCCCGGCTGGCCAACCGGATGGGTGAACTCGGCGGAACCGTGCTGGCCGTGCTCCTGTACGCAGCCCTGCTGGCTGTCATGACCATCGACAACAAGACCGTGCTCATCGTGGCCATCGTGGTGAGCGGACTGGCCTCGGGGCTGCTCAACACCCTGTTCACCGGAAGCGCCATGAGCGTGAGCCCGGTACCGCGTCCGGTCGCCAGCGCGGGCTACAACTTCTGCCGCTGGCTCGGAGGGGCCCTGGCCGCCACCCTGGTCAGCCACGTCGCCACCTGGTTCGGCTCCCCGCAGGCCCCCTTCGCCGTGGGCGCGGTGGCCTGCCTGGTCTCGGCGGCCCTGCTGGCCGTCGGGCTGCGTTCCCGGGGCGAGGACCCCCACCGGGTTCCCGACGAGGCCGCCGTGGTGGGCGAGGAGTTCTGACCCCCACGCGCCGACGTGAAACCGCCCGAACGGCGGAGTCGGTCACGGCTCCGCCGGGGCGAACTTCCACAGCGACCACACTCGGTGAACACATCTGTCGCCGTTGTCCCTGGAAAGGATCACGGTCGACACCTCGGAAACCGCCATCCCCGAACCCCGCGTGACGAATTTGCCCGCCGTTCACGCGCTCGCAGCCACGACATCGCCTGACTCACATAGTGTTCGGCCACGTTCCCGACCGATGCTGTGGAAAGGCAGGAGATGTCCACCAACCCGGCCGAGGCGCACGTGGTCTCCTTACCGCTGCTGACCCACCACACGGCGAGCCGCTCCGCGGTCACCTGCGAGTACCGCTGCGGAAACGCCTGCGCCCACGAGGCACCGAACCCCTCCGCCAACACCTACTTCGGTGACGTCGTCCGACGCGTGCTGAACCGACGCGGACTCCTGCGCGCCGGAGCCGTACTCTCCCTGGCCACCGGCGTGACGGCCGCCGCGGGGACCACCGCCGCCGCACACCCCGGCCCCGGCGGGCACCACCCCGCCGCGCCGGGCACGGACTTCGACCCGGTGGCCCCGAACACACGGGACAGCGTCGTCATCCCCGAGGGCTACGAACAGCAGGTCGTCATCCGCTGGGGCGACCCGGTGCTGCCCGGCGCGCCCGAGTTCGACTTCGACAACCAGAGCGCGCGCGCCCAACAGCTCCAGTTCGGCTACAACAACGACTTCGCCGGACTGGTCCCCCTGGACGGCGCCGGTGTCCACAACCTGCTGGTGGTCAACCACGAGTACACCACCGAAAGCCACATGTTCCGCGACTACGACCCGGACAACCCCACGGCCGAACAGGTCCGCACGGCCTGGGCCGCCCACGGGCAGTCGATCCTGCTCGTGCGCCGGGACCCGGCACGCGGTCGGCTGGACGTGCTGCCCAGCCACTACAGCAGACGCATCACACTGGACACCGAGTTCGCCGTGCACGGCCCGGCCGCAGGCAGCGAACTGCTCCGCACCTCGGCCGACCCGCGCGGCGGGAGCGTGCGGGGGACACTGAACAACTGCGCGGGCGGGGTCACACCGTGGGGGACCATCCTCTCCGGCGAGGAGAACTTCCACCAGTACTTCGCCCACGCCGACAGGGTCGAGGACCCCACCACCCGGCGGCGGATGGAGCGCTACGGGATCAACAGCGGAGCCAGCACCCGCAAGTGGGAACGGTTCGACGACCGTTGGGACGCCTCCCGGGAACCCAACGAGACGAACCGCTTCGGCTGGATCGTCGAGATCGACCCGCACGACCCCCACTCCACCCCCGTCAAGCACACCGCCCTCGGACGGTTCAAGCACGAGGGCGCCACCGTCCGCACCACCGAGGACGGCCGGATCGCGGTCTACATGGGCGACGACGAGCGGTTCGAGTACGTCTACAAGTTCGTCTCCAGCGGCCGGATGAAACCCGGACGCAGCGCCCACGCCCGGCGCCACAACCAGGCGCTGCTGGACGAGGGCACGCTCTACGTCGCCCGGTTCACCGGGGACAGCCCCGCCTCCGAGATCGACGGCAGCGGCAGGCTGCCCTCCGACGGCGAGTTCGACGGTTCCGGGCAGTGGCTGCCGCTGGCCACCGGCGACACCTCGCACGTGCCCGGTTTCACCGCCGAGGAGGTCTACGTGTTCACCAGGCTCGCGGCCGACCGGGCCGGAGCCACCAAGATGGACCGCCCCGAGGACGTCGAACCCAACCCGGTCAACGGGCGGGTCTACTGCGCCCTGACCAACAACTCCAACCGGGGCGCCGCCGAACACGCCCCCGTCGACGAGGCCAACCCCCGCGTCGGCAACCGCCACGGCCACGTGCTCGAAATCACCGAACGGGACGGAGACCCCACCTCCACGGAGATGTCCTGGGGGCTGCTGCTGGTCTGCGGTGACCCCCAGCGGGCCGACACCTACTTCGGCGGTTTCGACAAGGACCGGGTCAGCCCCATCTCCTGCCCGGACAACGTGGCCTTCGACCGGCACGGCAACCTGTGGATCGCCACCGACGGCAACGAACTCGGCTCCAACGACGGACTGTTCGCTGTGCCCGTGGAAGGGCCCGAGCGCGGTCACGTCAAGCAGTTCCTCACCGTCCCCAAGGGAGCCGAGACCTGCGGGCCGGTGGTCACCGACGAGCTGGTCACCGTCTGCGTCCAGCACCCGGGGGAGAACGGCTCCGGCCCGGAGAACCCCGGCTCGCACTGGCCGGACGGCGGGGACTCCCAGCCCAGGCCCGCGCTGGTGGCGGTGTGGCGCGATCTCGGCCACCGTGTGGGCGAGATCGGCCGACGCTGAGCCCTCCCGGCCCGGTCCGCCCCGGCGGGCCGGGCCCGCCGGGGCGGCGACACGCCCGCACTCGCGTGACCGGGTGCCCTGCTCCGGTGAGGTGAAGCGCTACTGTATCGATGATGACTTCACGACCGATCGCACTGGTCACGGGCGCTTCACGCGGTATCGGCGCGGCCGTGGCACGTTCACTGTCCGAGACCCACGACGTACTGCTCGGCGGGCGGGACGAACAGGCCCTGCGGCAGACGGCGCAACAGCTTCCCGGAGCCCAGCCCTGGCCCGCCGAACTCACCGACTACGACGGCATCGCCGAGGCCGCCGCCGGCATCGAACACCTCGACGTCCTGGTGCACAGCGCGGGCATGGTCGAGATCGGTTCCGTCTCCGAGACCGACGTGGACTCCTGGCGCCGGACCTTCGAGCTGAACCTCTTCGCGGTCACCGAGCTGACCCGGACCCTGCTGCCCGCGCTGCGGGCCGCCTCCGGCCACGTCGTGCTGATCAACTCGGGGGCCGGGCTGTCGGCGAAACCCAACTGGGGGTCCTACGCGGCCAGCAAGTTCGCCCTGCGGGCCTACGCCGACGTGCTGCGCGCCGAGGAGGCCGCCAACGGCATCCGGGTCACCTCCGTCTTCCCCGGTCGTGTGGCCACCGACATGCAGCGCGCGGTGCGCGAGTCCGAAGGCGGCGAGTTCCAGCCGGAGAACTACCTCAGCCCGGAGTCCGTGGCCGAGCCCGTGGTCACCACGGTCCGCTCCGGATCGGACGCCCACATGACGGAGATCGTGCTGCGTCCGAACAGCTGAGCGGCGAGCACGGCCCTCGCCCCTCCCCATTCGGCATCGGAAGGGCCCCGGGGTTTTCCGCGATCCGCCGATGGGGTGGGTTTCAGGGTTCGATCCGTGCCGCGGCGGCCCGCGCCGCCTTCCGCACCTCCGGGGGATCGACCCGGGTCGGTTCGGCCTCGCGCAGCACCTCGGTGCCCGCCACCCAGACGTCGCGGACACACTCCGCCCCCGCCGCCCAGACGAGGTTCGCCAGGATCCGTTCGTCCGAGGTCTCCACCCCGCGCACGAACGCCGGGGTGTCGGTGTCCACGTGCACGACGTCGGCCCAGCACCCGGCCTCCAGGGATCCGATGTCGTCCCGGTGCAGGGCGCGGGCACCGCCTCGGGTGGCGGCCAGCAGCGCGACGGCCGAGTCGAAGGTCGTGGCGTCCCCGCTCCGCGTGCGGGCGAACATCGCCGCGAGTTGGATCTCCTCCCACAGGTCGAGGTCGTCGTTGCTGGAGGGCCCGTCCGTGCCGAGTCCGACGGGCAGCCCGGCGTCGAGCATCTCGGACAGTCGTGCCGTTCCGGAGGCCAGTTTCGCGTTGGATCCTGGGCAGTGCGCCACCCCCACCCCGTGTTCGGCGAACAGTCCGATGTCGGTGTCGTCGAGGTGCACCCCGTGGGCGGCCAGCACCCTGCCGTCCAGCACCCCCAGCTCGGCGAGCAGACGGGGAACCGAACCGTGGGCACGGCGTTGTTCGACGTCCTCCGCGGAGGTCTCCGCCACGTGGGTGTGCACCAGGGCTCCGCGTGCCCGGGCCTCCTCCCCGATCACGCGCAGCGCCTCCGGGGGGAGGGTGTAGGCCGAATGCGGGCCGTAGGCCAGCTCGATCCGCTCGCCGGGGCCGAAACGCAGCCCGTCCGCGTCGATCCACCGGCTGATTGCCGACACCATCGAGCGCCAGCCACCGAGTTCCCCCAGGTCCGGGGTGTCGATCACCGCCGGGGCGATCACGGCACGGGTCCCCACGTCGAGCACCGCCTCGGCCACCGCCTGCCCGGAGAAGTACATCTCCCCGCTCGTGGTGACTCCGGCCCGGAGCATCTCCAGGCTTCCCAGCCTCATGCCCGCACGAACGTCCTCGGCGGAGAGCCTGGCCTCGGCCGGCCAGATCACCTCCCGCAGCCAGTCCAGCAGCGGAAGGCCGCCTCCCAGCCCGCGCAGCAGGGTCATGGGGGTGTGGGCGTGCGCGTTGACCAGGCCGGGCATCAGCAGTCCGGAGCAGTCCCGGACCACCGTGTCCGGATCCGACTCCGGAGCCTCGACCCGGGGGCCGCAGTGGGTTATCCGGCCGTCGGCGCCGATGTCCACCACGGCGTCACGCAACACCGAACACCGGCGGTCACAGGGCAGAACCACGGGGGCACGCAGCCGTCGAGCGATGGGCATGAGCGCATTGTCCCTCAGCCCGCCGGACCGATCGTGACCATAGCCCGAAACATCACCAGGCCCGCCCCGAGCATTCCGGAGCACAGCGTCACACAGATCAGGGTGTCCGCCCGGGCCCGTAACCACGGCCGCACGCGACCGAGGATCCGGGGACGCGCCGCCCTCAACCGCGCGGCGACGTCCGGACTCCGCAGCGGAACACCCGGGTAGGTGGGATGCATCGACAGTTGGCGCGTCATACCACCATCATGCGCCCGCACACACCGGCCGACCTCGGCTCTTCGGCCGGAATCACCTCGTACTATCGGCCGGTTCGCCACGAGCGGCGGGCCGTAGCAACCGGAGGCCGTCCGCCCCGGGCCGGAAACGCCTCAGTCGTCCATCAGTCCGGTCCGCCACGCCCACGCGGCGATCTCGACCCTGTTGCGTGCTCCCACTTTGCCCTGCACGGAGGCCAGATGGGACTTGACCGTGGACAACGACATGTACAACCGGGAACTCACCTCGGTGTTGGTCAGCCCCCGCGCCACCTCGCGGACCACGTCCCGTTCCCGCGCGGTGAGTTCCTCGCTGGGACGGTCCCGCTCGCGGAGCGCCCGCGAGGAGCCCCCGTGGAAGTGTCGCAGCAGCCGGACCGTGATCTGCGGGGAAACCAGCGCGTCACCACGGTGGGCGGCCTGGACGGCCTCCACGAGCAGGGCGGGTCCGGCGTCCTTGAGCAGGAAACCGCTGGCCCCGTTGGCCAGGGCCGTGGCCACGTACTCGTCGAGGTCGAAGGTGGTCACCACGACCACCCTGACCGGGTCCTCCACCTCCGGTCCCGCCAGTCTGCGGGTGGCCTCCAGGCCGTCGAGACCGGGCATCCTGATGTCCATCAGGCAGACGTCCGGACGCAGTTCGTGCGCGAGTCGGAGTGCCTGACGGCCGTCCCCGACGTCGCCCACCACCTCGATGTCGTCCTCACTGTCCAGGATCATCCGGAAACCGGCGCGGACCATCTCCTGGTCGTCGGCTATCAGCACCCGGATCACGGCAGCCCCCTCCCGGCGTCCGAAGCGGCCAGCGGCAGCCCGGCCTCGACCCGCCAGCCCCTCGGCTCCCGAGGGCCCGCCCGCAGTGTTCCGCCGAGCAGCTCGATCCGCTCCCGCATCCCCACGAGACCGTAGCCGCCGGATCCGCCCGCCACCGGAGCACCGCCCGGTACGCCGTCGTCGTCGACACGGACCAACAACTCCTCCGGGGTGCTTCGTAGCACGACGACGATCTCGGAGACACCCGAGGCGTGCTTGCCTGCGTTGGTCAACGCCTCCTGCACCAGCCGCAGCGCCGAACGCCCCACCTCCGGTGGGATGTCGTGCTCCAGCTCGGTGTGCAGCCGCACCTCGGTCCCCGAACTCGCCGTGACCCGCTCGACCAGCTTCTCCACGTCCCCCCGCAGGTCGGTGGTGGGCTGCCCGTCGACCTCGGCGTCCGCACGCGTGTCCGCCTCGCGCATGCTGCCCACCAGACGCCGCATCGCGGTGAGCGCCTCGGTGCCGCTGGCGGAGATCCGTTCCAGTGCCTGCCGGGCGGCCTGCGGGTTCTTCTCGGCCACGGTCAACGCGGCCTGGGACTGCACCACGATGCCGGTCACGTGGTGGGCGACCACGTCGTGCAGCTCCCGCGCCAGGGCCATCCGCTCGGCGTGTTGGGCCTGGGCCACGGCCGCCCGGACACCGCGACTCCGTTCCTCGTCGCGGGCCCGGAAGTACATTCCCGTGCTCACCGACAGCACCAGCAGCACGGCCCCCATGAACAGCGAGCCCAGGATCTCGGTGGACAGCTCACCGTGGACCGGACGCGGCAGCAGCACCGCTCCCGCCACCGCCGAGGCGGCCAGGGTCGTCGTGGCCACGGCGGCCCGCCGCACGGGGGCGAAACGCACGACGAACGCGACCAGCAGCATCCCCGCCGCCAGCACCGGGACCGGGATCGCCCCCACCACGTAGGAGGGAGCGCGGACGTCGAGCAGCAGGGCCAGCACCACGGTCAGCGACATGTTCAGCGCGCCGAACATCGCCGCCTGCACCGGGCCACGGGGTGCGAACACCGCCAGCACCGACATGATCGCGCTGCTCACCAGCAGCAGCGCCGCTCCCAGGGGGGTGGTGGCTGTGCCGTCGAAGGAGACCACCTGCCCGAACAGCAGCACCGACAGCGCGGCGATGACGGGCCACTGTCTGCGCAGCAGCCCGACCAGCGGTCCGTGCTCGGGGCGGGGCCTGCGGTCGCCGCGCAGGTACATTCCCGTGCCGACGGCCAGCACCAGCTGGAGGAAGCCCATCTCCAGGGTGAGCGTCAACGGCATCTCCGGCCCGGAGGGGGAACGCTCCAGCACGGCGAGCAGGCAGGCGGCCACCAGCGTCGCGGTCACCGGAACGGCCCTGGTCCAGGGGAGGCCGCGGAAGGCGTGGAGCACCAGCAGCACCCCGGCCAGGTTCTCGGCCGCTGAGACGTTGGACAGCAGGCCCGGCCCCGGTTCCACGTGCAGGAACCGGCTCAGGGCGGTGGCCAGCACCAGCAGGCTCGCGGCGAGCACCCCGCACGAGGCGGGACGGCGCGGGGCGGCCAGGGCGAGCAGCACCATGCCGGTGAGCACGGGGATCCGTGCCCAGGCCGTGCCTCCCTCGTAGGCGGCCACGGCCAGCTCACCGCTCCAGGTGATCAGCAGCAGGGCGACGAACACCCACTGCCCGCGCAGCGTCCCGCCCACCCGGCGGGTCCACGCCGACAGGGCTCCCCACAGTTCACGCGGGTTCACGAACTCGCCCTCCGTCGCGTACGTGCTGTTCCCCGGTGCCCGGTTCCGAACGAGCTGATCGGCGCTGCCTCCCCCGGCCACCGGGCGAACCCTGCCGCACGAGAGGCCGGGCGGAAACCCCTCGGGCGGGAGTGGTGGCCGATCGGCCAGCAGGAACAGCCACATGGCCGATACAACACGGGAGCTCGAACGGTCACGCTCTGTGCGGCAGAGAAAAAACCCGTTCGCCCCGGTTCGGCGCCGACCGTTCCGGGAAAGGAGTCACCCGTGCTCACAACCGTACTGGTCGTACTCGGAACCGTACCGGCGCTGACGGTGCTGGTGCTGATGGCACTCAGCTCCGTACTCCCCGACCTGTGGGAGAGCTTCCACAGCCGCTGAGCGGAACCGGGGCGGGCTCGTGTGACTCGCCCCGGAGAAAACCGGGACGGTCGGTCACGGACCGTGCCGGACCTTTCGTTCCGAATCGACCACTCGGCGGAGCCGGGAACTCACACTCGCTCGAAGATCAGGTCGTGTACCGTTCTTCCCTCGGCATGGGCCCGCTGTTCGAACTTGGTCACCGGTCTCCACTCCGGGCGGGGCGCCCATCCACCGGGGTGGTCGGCGAACCTGTTGCGCAGCTCGGCCCGCGCGGTGCAGACCGCCCGCATCTGCTCGGCGTAGTCCTCCCAGTCGGTGGCCAGGTGCAGGGTTCCGCCCCGGCGGATCCTGGAGGCGACCAGCTCGACGAACCTGTCCTGGACCAGTCGTCTCTTGTGGTGGCGTTTCTTCGGCCACGGATCGGGGAAGAAGATCCGCACCTCCTCCAGACTCCCTACGGCCAGGTGCTGCCGGAGCAACACGGTCGCGTCGCCGCGCAGCAGCCGCAGGTTGTCGATGTCGTGCTTCTCGGCCCGCAGCAGCAGTTGGGCCAACCCCGGCTTGTAGACCTCCACCGCCAGGTGGTCAAGGTCCGGTCGGGCGGCGGCCATCGTCGCGGTGGTCTCGCCCATCCCGGAACCGATCTCCAGCACGAGCGGAGCGCTGCGCCCGAACCATGCGGTGGTGTCCAGAGGGCCTTCCGGCAGTTCGGAGATGTCACGCCCGAGTTCGCCCCAGTACCGGTCCCAGGCGCGCTGCTGTCCGGCGGTCATGCGGTCGCTGCGCCGGACGTAGCTGACGACCGTCCGTTTGTGGGGAATCTGCTGGTCGGAAGCACTCACAGCGGGCCAGTATCGCAAACCGGGCGCTCGCCCCGGTCGGCACTGTCCCCGCTTCCGCCGTGGCGGGCGGCACAGCACCGACCGGAACCGGGCCCGCCCGCGGATCACCAGGACTCGATCCGGGGCAACATGGCCTCCAGTCCCTCCACTCCGGGTTCGGGGACGGCGACCCTGTTGCCGTTGTCCACCTGGGCGGGGAGGATGTCCAGCCACCCCGGGTGGCGGTCGGTCAGGGTGACCGTGGTCGGCACGGTCATCGGCGGCCGGTCGGAGGGGGTGTACTCCCAGTATCCGATCTCGCCCGCCGTGGACCAGGGAACGAAGATCCAGCCCTCCCGTCCGGTCAGCAGGGCGTGCACCTCGTCCTCGAAGGCGAATCCCTCCGCACGGGAGGCCAGTTCGCCGCGTGCCAGGGCCCGCAGCCACCAGGGCACCGGGAGTCTGCTGGCCGAGTCGTCGAGTCTGCGGAACAGGTCCAGCACGTGACGTTCGGGGGCGGTGTGTATCCATCCACAGCGCACCGCCTCGGGGGACTCGGCCTCACTGGTGGGTGGGACGGACTCCGCCGCCAGGGACCACTCCAGTCGGGGGATGGGGATCAGGTTCACGTCACCGTCGCCGTTTCCGGCCGATCCCGTCTTCTCTTCCTGCGCTGAAAATTCACTCGAAAGAACCACAGCTCACCTTCCTCCGCGAGCACCGCGAGAAGGGTCGGTGCAACTCGCGGCAAGCACCCCCAGGGGGTGCGGCCCGGAAACGGCGCTGTTCGGGATCGCACCACTCACTCGACGAGTTAACACGGACACTCCCGGTGAAAGCAACCTTTCGGAAAGTGTCCCTCCCCTCCCGCACAAGGGTCGTTGATCGTAGCGCAGCCTCACGCGCAGCGTAATCGCCCGATGGACAGAACGTCGGCGAGAGAAAAAGCACACTCCGTTGCTCCGGGGGAGGCGGAGTCGGCGGGAGGAAACACGTCCCTCCTCCGGAGGACCTCGATCCCCCGGGAGCGGACGTCCGGAGGAGGGAACCGCGCTCGACAAAAACCAGGGCCAGGGCCGTCCCCCGAATGACAGCCCTGGCCCTCCCCCGTCCCGACCGTCAGGCACCCCCGAGCGCCCGCACAGTCGGTTGATCCGGTTGTGCTCACAGGCCCCGACCCGAGCACAGCGGATCGTTACTCCTGTGTGGTGACTAACAGGTCTTTCGTCGTGATCTTAGCGGCCCGGGTGAGCGGCCTCTCCTCCGGGATGGGTAACAGCGTGCAGTCGCAGCACGACTTGTGTCCCCTTTTTCGTGATGTGTCCACCCCCGATGGAACCAACGTGCTTGCCGTTGTGCCACGAACCGCCGATGACATTCGGCGGAACCGTCGGACAACACCCTCGAAAGCAGGAGAAGCCACCCCCTGTCGGTCACGCGTCCCGCTTGTGCACCGTGACCAAGGACACCGCCAACAGCCCGAAGGCGATCGCCAGGAAGTAGACCAGCGAGGGCCACGGCCCGATCGGCATCTCGGAGAGGGGCTGACTCATCGGGGAGTCACCGCCGCCGCTCATGAAGCGGAACGCCGCGGCGAACGGCAGCCACTCGTAGATGTCGTCGCCGATGGTGGGGATCAGCTGGATCAGCGACTCGGCCAGCAGCGCCCAGATCATCACCAGCGTCACCGCTCCGGCTGTCTGGCGCACCAGAATGCCCACGGCGAGCGCGAACACGGCCGCTCCGGCGAACACCAGTCCCGGCCCGACCACCTGTCGCCACTCCGCGGCGGTGTCCAGCACCAGGCTCTGGTCGGGGGCGAACACCCATCCCATGCCCCAGGAACCGAAAGCGGCCAGTTCCCCGATGAGCAGGGCCAGCACGGCCACCACGGCCGTCTTGGCCAGCATCACGGCCACCCGGTTCGGCATGGCCTGGAAGGTGGCCCGGATCGTGCCGAAGCGGTACTCGGTGGTCACCGCCAGGGCGGCCATCACCATGACCACGATGAGCCCGAACTGGTTGCCCTGCTGGGTCATCGCCACGCTGGTGGGCATCTCACCGCCGAGCTGGGAGGTGAACAACGCGGCGAAACCGATGGTCAGCCCCAGTGCCACGACGATGCACCACCACGGTGACCGGGTGGAGAAGAGTTTCATGCGTTCGACCGAGATCAGTGTCATTGGCAGTCCCGTTGGAAGACGTGTGTGACCGTGGCCGCCCCGGCGAGGGCGCTGCCCGCCACCCGGCGACCGGAAGGGGCCGAGGGGTGGAAGGCGCGACGGCTCGGGGCCGCCACGGGACACGGGGTGGTTCAGTTGGTGGTCGCGGCGAGCGGTTCGCCGGGCTGCTCGTCGGAAGAGCCGGTGCGGAACTCCACGTCCTGGCCGGTCATCCTCATGAAGGCCTCTTCGAGCGAGCCCCGCTGGGCGGACAGCTCGTGCAGTACGAAGCCCTGTTCGGCGGCCAGCTCGCCGACCTGGTCGGTGGTGGCGTCGGACACGCTGAGGGTGTCGGGCTGGGAGGGATCCGCGGGCGCCACCGCGAAGCCGCGGGCGCCCAGCACCTCCCGCAGCCGCTCCGCCTGCGGGGTGCGCACCGTGACCGCGGCGGCGGTGGCGTTGTTCACGAACTCCTCGGTGCCGCACTGGGTGATGAGCCTGCCCCGTCCCACCACCACGAGTTCCTCGGCGGTCTGGGCCATCTCGGACAGCAGGTGGCTGGAGACCAGCACCGTGCGCCCCTCGGCGGCCAGTCGCTGCATGAAACGCCGGATCCAGTGGATCCCCTCCGGGTCCAGCCCGTTGACCGGTTCGTCGAACATGAGGATCCCCGGGTCGCCGAGCAACGCGGTGGCGATGCCGAGCCGCTGGGACATGCCCAGCGAGAACCCTCCGGCCCTGCGTTTGGCGACCGCGCTCAGTCCGACGGTCTCCAGCACCTCGTCCACCCGCTGGACGGGGATGTCGTTGGAGCGGGCCATCCACTTCAGGTGGGCGTAGGCCGAGCGGTTGGGGTGGACCCACTTGGCGTCCACCAGGGCGCCGACCGTGCGCAGGGGATGCTTGAGTTCGGTGTAGGGCTTGCCGTCGAACAGGACCTTGCCCGCCGTGGGCCGGTCCAGCCCCAGCATCATGCGCATGGTGGTGGACTTACCCGCGCCGTTCGGTCCGAGGAATCCCGTCACCCTGCCCGGTTTGACGGTGAACGACAGGTCGTTGACCGCCACCGTCGATCCGTAGCGTTTGGTGAGGCCCACAGCCTCGATCATTGGCACTCCTGTCTGGGCGAAACTCGGTGACGGCCGGAACGAGCGTCCGAGTCCCGGCCCCATGTCACCAGCCAGGTTGCCGGACGAACGGTCGAGTGCGCGTCAACCTCCGGTCTAAAAACGAATACTCTTCAAGTCGTAGGGCGCCTCCGGCGGGGATCAGGGAACCCCCGAGCCCAGCCGAGCGGTGTCCCCGAACGGCAAAGCTCCACCGGGCGCGAGGCCGCGGGTCACGGGCTCACCGCGCCGGGGCGGGCTCCCCGACGGGTCGGGGACCACCCGGAGTCAGTCCCGGGGCGGGAACCACCGCCGCAGCACCGGCACCAGCCCGTCCTCGGAGACCGTCCCCGCGACCTCGTCGGCGAACGAACGAACCACCGCCGGTCCCTGCCCCATGGCGACGCCGTGGTGGGCCCACTCCAGCATCTGGATGTCGTTGTCCCCGTCGCCCACGGCGAGGGTGTCCTCGGCGGCCACGCCGAGTTCCACCCGCAGCTTCTCCAGGGCGCTGGCCTTGCTCACTCCGTCCGGAACCACCGTCACCCAGGGTTGGTAGTGGTCGACCGTGTAGCAGCAGCCCGGCAGCACCACCCCGTCCATGCTCGCCCGCAGCCGCTCGGGGCTGTGCCCGGCCCAGTTGACGATCAAGCGGGGGACGGGGTGTTCCAGCAGCCGCTCCACCGAGCACCGCCGCTGCGGGCCGTGCAGCTCCTCGGGGTCGAACAACTCGGTGACCAGACTGGCCGTGCCCACCTGCTCGGCCGCGTACAGCGCCCCCGGCAGCAGCGGGGCCAGCCGTTCGTACACGGGCTGCGGATCGAAGGTCTCCACCGAGACGGCCTCCCGCGAGGACACCTCCACCCGCACGGCACCGTTGGAGCACAGCGCGTCCCCGTCCGAGATCCCCAGCTCGTCCAACACCGGCAACGTGCCCAACATGCTCCGCCCGGTGGACACGACCACGTGAACCCCCGCCTCCACCACACGGGTGACGGCGCGGCGCACCTCCGCGGAGATGGACTGTGTCGCCGGGTCGAGCATGGTCCCGTCGACGTCGAGCGCGACGAGTCGCGGCTTCCAGCTGGATGGTGTGGTCACGTCCGCAGCCTATCCGTGACAGCCGGTGTCCGAGCACCAGAACCGCGTCATGTCACACGGGATTCACGTTCCGCTCACGAAGTGCGGCCAGCTCCTCCAGGGGGTGGGTGGTGTCGACGAGCCGCCGGGGATCCACCGGTTGCCCGGACTCGACCAGCGCGCGCACCGGCCGGGACACGTCGAAGACGTTGACGTTCATCCCCGCCCACACCCGGTTGTCCCCGTCCAGCCAGAACGCCACGAACCTCCTGGAGGACAGGCTGCCGCGCACCACCACCCGGTCCTCGATCCCCTCGGGAACCCGCCCGTGGTACTCCATGCCCAGGTCGTACTGGTCGGTGAAGAAGTAGGGCACCTCGGTGTAGGCGGCGGCCTCCCCCAGCAGGGTCGCCGCCGCGACCCGGGGCTGTTTCAGCGCGTTGGCCCAGTGCTCCACCCGGATCCGGCCGAGCACGGGGTGTCGGATCTCGGCGATGTCGCCCACCGCGAGGATGTCCGGGTCGCTGGTGGTCAGGCTGGGCTCGACCAGCACTCCCTCCCCGATGTCCAGTCCGGCCTCGGCGGCCAGCGTGATCTCCGGCCGGGCCCCCACCGCGACCAACACCGCATCGGCCGGGATGTCCGCGCCGTCCACGGTGCGCACCCCGGTCACCCCACCCTCGGAGTGGATCTCGGCCACCCGGGTGGACAGCCGCAGGTCCACCCCGTGCTCGCGGTGCAGGTCGGCGAACACCTCACCCATGCGCGGACCCAGCGCCGCCGCCAGCGGGGTCGGGGCGTTCTCCACCACGCAGACCTCCACACCCCGCTCGCGGGCCACGGCCGCCACCTCCAGCCCGATCCAGCCCGCGCCGATCACCACCAGCCGCCGGATCCGCCCCAGCGTCTCCCGCAGCCGGTCCGCGTCCCCCAGCCTCCGCAGGCAGTGCACTCCCCGCGCCTCGGCCCCGGGCAGTGGGAGCCGACGCGGGCGGGAGCCGGTGGCCAGTACGAGCCGGTCGTAGTCGAGCACGGTGCCGTCGGCCAGTTCGAGGCGGTGGCTTGTCGGGTACACGGCACTGGCGCGGGTTCCGAGGCGCAGCCGCACCCCGTGCTCGGCGTACCACTCGCGGGGGTGCACGAGGAACTCCTCGGCCGAAACCGCCCCCGCCAGGTAGTCCTTGGACAGCGGAGGCCGCTCGTACGGCGGGATCTCCTCGGCGCAGACCAGGTCGACCTCACCGGTGAACCCCTTGCTCCGCAGTTCCCGCGCGGTTCGCGCACCGGCGAGACCACCCCCGACCACGACGAACCTCTCGGTCATGAGGGCCCCCTTCGCCGCACTCGGCCCCGGACGGCGACTACCGCCGCACGCCGGAGACGGGCTCTCCGGCGTGACACCAGCATAGGCGCGTGCGGGCCCGCGTGCCGTGCGAGAGGAGCCCCGGCGGTGGTCCTACCTGCCGGGGCGCACCAGCCCGGTCTCGTAGGCCAGTACCACGGCCTGCACCCGGTCCCGCAGTTCCAGCTTGGACAGGATCCGGCCGATGTGGGTCTTGATCGTGGCCTCGGAGAGGTACATCCGCTCGGCGATCTCGCCGTTGGACAGCCCCCGAGCCATGTGGACCAGCACCTCGCGCTCCCGGTCGGTGAGCACGTCCAGCACCGAGGCGTCCCGGAGCTCGCCGCCGGACTCCCGCAGGAAACGGTCGAGCAGCCGTTTGGTGACGCTGGGCGAGACGACCGCGTCCCCCTCGTGCACGGAGCGCACGGCCGAGACCAGGTCGTCGGGCGGGGTGTCCTTGAGCAGGAAACCGCTGGCTCCGGCGCGCAGGGCCGACAGGGCGTAGTCGTCGAGGTCGAAGGTGGTCATCACCAGCACCTTGGCCAGCCGTTCCCCCACGACGAGTTCGGTGGCCCGCACCCCGTCCATGCCCGGCATGCGCACGTCCATGAGCATCACGTCGGGCCGCTGCTCGCGGGCGGTCTCCACGGCCCCGGCGCCGTCGGCGGCCTCACCCACCACCTCCAGGTCGTCCTGCGCGTCCAGCACCATGCGCAGCCCGACCCGCATGAGCTCCTGATCGTCGACCAGCACCACCCGCACCATGTCGCTCCACCCTAGGCCACGGCGTGGAGGCCACGGCGCGCTCCCGGCACGGCGACGGGAGCTGGTTCACCCGGCCGGGGAGGAGCGTTCGGTGGCCAGGGGGAGTTCGGCGCACACCCGCCAGCCGCCCCGCTCGGTCCGCCCCGCTTCGAGGGAGCCGCCGTAGACGGTGGCGCGCTCACGCATCCCGATCACCCCGTTGCCGCCGGAGGGGGTGGGTGGGTCCAGCACGCGGGGGGAGCCGCTGTCGGTCACCTCGATGCGGATCCGGTCGCCGTCGTTGTCCAGCGCCACCGCGGCCGTGGCGTTCCAGCCCGCGTGTTTGAGTACGTTGGTCAGCGACTCCTGGACGATCCGGTACACGGCCAGGCCCTGTCCGGTGGGGATCTGGTCGAGTTCCCCGCCGATCCGCAGCTCGACCGGCAGCCCCAGCGCGCGCACGCGTTCCACCAGCTCCCGGATGCCCTCCACGCCCGGCTGGGGTGAGCGGTGCTCGGCGGGGTCCTCCTCGGGGTGACGCAGCACGTGCAGCAGGCCGCGCAGTTCGCTCAGCGCCTCGCGGCCCGTGCCCGCTATGGTCCGCAGCGCCCGTTCGGCCGTGTCGGGGTCGCGGTGGACGGCGTAGACGGCGCCGTCGGCGTGGGTGACCATCACGCTCACCGAGTGCGCGAGCACGTCGTGCAGTTCCCGGGCGATGCGGTTGCGTTCCTCGGCCACCGCGATCCGGGCCTGCTGGTCCCGTTCGAACTCCAGGCTGCGCAGTCGGCTCTCCACCGCGCGCTGGTAGGCCCGGCGGGCGCCGACGTACTCTCCCAGGGTCCAGCAGAACCCGCTGGCCAGCAGCAGTTGCGCGGCGAAGAACACCGCGTTGGCCCCGGAGAGGGCGTCGAAGACCACCAGTGGCGTCACCCAGGCCACCAGGATCCCGCAGCCGTAGAGCGCGGCCGGACGTCGCCCGGTGTAGGCGACCAGGGTGTAGAGCATGACGAACACCCCGAAGGTCCCCGGGCGGGTGACCGTGTCCGGGTAGGCGAGCAGTTGGACGAGCAGCCCGGCCAGCACCGTGTAGGCCACCGGAACCGGTGCGGTGCGCCGCAGCGCCAGCGGCGGCACCAGCAGCACTCCCGCCAGCACGTCCCAGAGGAGTCCCGGCGCCTCGCCGGGGGGTGTTCCCGTGGTGCCGCGCAGGACTTCGAGCGCCAGCATCGCCAGCATCAACAGGGTGTCCCCGGCGATGGGGTGGGCGCGCATCCACAGGCTGATCCTCCGCACGCCCACCGACCATAGCCCGCTGTGCTGCTCGGTCGCGTCGTTCCACGGTCCCGTCCTGCCTCGTACCCGGGTGGTAGTCGCCGCCGGTGCCCTCTCGGGGTTCGCCGGGCCCGTGGCCGTCGGTGGGTGGGGGCTCGCGCTGCTCGGGGCGGCGTAGTCCCCACCCGGCGGGTGGAGCAATCCCGCCGCGTCGATGTTGACAGTTGTGTGCTCCGCGGGTGTGAATGTTCGCCGATGGTGACTGGCGTTCGGTCGTGTTCGCCCGTGCTCGTGTTGTTCGTCCGGTGAGTCCGGGTTCGCGCCGAACACGGCGACGCCGTCCGCACGGTTGGACCCGAAAGGACTTCCCATGAACGACTCCGAGGCCGCCGCCGGTGGCTGGAGCAGACGGGCCGCGCTGACCACGCTCACCGCCACCACGGCGGCGACGGCACTCGGGGGCCGGGCCGCCGCCGAGGTGGGACGACACGGCCCCGGCGCCGGGCACGGCTGGCACGAGCAGACCGCCAACGGCAGGCTCTACGAGATCCGTTCGGGGCGGCACCGCGCCGTAGTGGCCGGGGTGGCCGCGACCCTGTTGTCCTGGCGGGTGGACGGCACCGAGATGCTGTTGACCCACTCCGCCGACGACCCGGGGGAGGGTTACCAGGGCAAGACCATCCTTCCCTGGCCGAACCGGATCGACCGGGGGAGCTACGAGTTCGGCGGGCGCGAGCTACAGGTCCCGATCAACGAGCCGTCCCGGCAGAGTGCCCTGCACGGGTTGATGAGCTTCGTGGAGTGGGAGCCGGTGCGCCACCGACGGGACAGTGTGCGGCTGCGTTACCGGTCGCATCCGCGGTACGGCTACCCGTTCCACATGGAGTTCACGGTGGACTACGCCGTGGACCGGCACGGGGTGCGGTGCACACTGACCGCCGAGAACGTGGGGCGGGAGGCCGCCCCGGTGGGCTGGGCCAACCACACCTACGTCGCCGCCGGGCCGGGCGGTACCGACGCGATGGAGCTGCGGCTGCCCGCCGACACCTACTACCGCACCAACGAGCGGCTCATCCCCACCGGGACCGCCTCGGTCTCCGGCACCCGCTACGACTTCCGACGGAGGCACCGCATCGGAGAGACGAAGCTGGACACCGCCTTCACCGGGCTGGAGCGTGACCACTGGGGCGAGGCGGTGGTGCGCATCGGCCTGGAGGACGGTCGGGACGTGCTGCTGCGTGTGGACGGTGCGCACGAGCATCTCCAGGTCTACACCGACGACGGCGCCAGTGAGGACCGTGCCCAACCGCCCCGCTCGGGAATCACGGTGGAACCCAGCACCTGCCCCCCGAACGCCTTCGTCACCGGCGAGGACGTGCGCGTGCTGGCCCCGGGTGAGCGCCACGGCGGAAGCTGGAGCCTCAGTCTGTCCACCAGGGACGGCGCGGAGTGACCCACCCGGCCCGGAGCACGAAGCGCCCTCGTCGTTCGGGGCGCTGTCGGGGTGCTGTCGGAGGCGTTGTGCCGCTCGGTAGGCGTTGTGCGGTGGTGTTCTCGGTCGAAGACGAACGTGCCGAGGGCAACGACAGTGCTTCCCACGGCGGGAAGCGCTGCTAAGATCGCAGGTCGCGAAGGTGTGCCCCGCGCGTGCGGGGTTGGCCGGTTCCGTCGGGAACCGGCCCGGCTCACCGGGACCCGGTGGTTGGGAAGGGGAAGTGTGTGGCCACGCGCCGGGAGGTTCCCAAGCGTGTGCTCGGCGTGTCGGTCACGGATCGGTCACAGCCGGGGGGCGGCCACTCCGGAAACCCCTGCTCACCTGCCGTGGCGCCGGCCCTCCGGGGCCGGCGAGGATCGCAACGATGGCGGTGGACTCAGCGCGCTGGGCCGCCTGCTGGGTGGCGCCGGCCCTCCGGGGCCGGCGAGGATCGCAACTTGTCGTTCTTCTTGCCGAACATCAGTCCTCCTCGGGTGGCGCTGGCCCTCCGGGGCCGGCGAGGATCGCAACGATGGCGGTGGACTCAGCGCGCTGGGCCGCCTGCTGGGTGGCGCCGGCCCTCCGGGGCCGGCGAGGATCGCAACTTGTCGTTCTTCTTGCCGAACATCAGTCCTCCTCGGGTGGCGCTGGCCCTCCGGGGCCGGCGAGGATCGCAACCACATCGAACAAGGTGCGTGGTGCGCGGACAGTCATGGTGGCGCCGGCCCTCCGGGGCCGGCGAGGATCGCAACTTGTCGTTCTTCTTGCCGAACATCAGTCCTCCTCGGGTGGCGCTGGCCCTCCGGGGCCGGCGAGGATCGCAACGATGGCGGTGGACTCAGCGCGCTGGGCCGCCTGCTGGGTGGCGCCGGCCCTCCGGGGCCGGCGAGGATCGCAACCTTCGACGTCGGCGCGCGCCCGTAGCGCTCCCGGATGTGGCGCCGGCCCTCCGGGGCCGGCGAGGGATCACGGGGGATTCCCGCACGGCGGGCATGCCTGCGCGGTAGCGGAAGCCGATTTCGCCGAAAACTGGCCTCCCTCTCAGGAGGGGACACGAAAGCAGCGCCCCCGGTCGCCCGGGGCGCTGGTGTCGGCTACCGGGTCACGCGAGATGGTCGCTTTTGACCGCGTCGAGGAACGAGGTCCAGGCGGTCCTGCTGAACGGCAACACGGGACTGTTCTGGCCGAGTTTGCTGTCCCGGACAAGCGCGGTTCCCGGCAGGTTCCGGGCAACCTCCACGCAGTTGCCGCCTTGGTTGCTGCGGCTACTCTTGCGCCACACGGCATCCGTAAGACTGTCCGAAGTATCCCTGGCTCCTTCCGAGGTCGTTCCTCAGGACGAAACTAACCGTTCGAGCAACGCGCGAGTGTCGTCTTCGGTGTAAGCCAACGCCGCAAGCTGCTCTCACACCAGGGTATGGCGCTCGATGCCCCCGGGAATTTTCCTGGTAAACCCCACCACGGTCGTTCTCCACACAGACGAAGGCAGGTGTGTCCTCGTCTGGAAACCTGACCAGAACGAACGAGCCGATCATGGCGGCGCAGACGAGCCTGGCGTTCCCGTCACAGGATTCGTTCCGCTCGTGGTCCCGTACTCCCGGGCGGAGAGCCTGCCAGACACACAAGGCCCCACAGGCAGGGGCCTTGTGCCGGATGATCAAACGAGATGGTCGAACTCGCCCGCTTTCACGCCGTCGATGTAGAGCGTGTGGTTTCCGAACCCGGCTCCGCCTCGGAGTTCATGTGGGTAGTGACCGGGTCACGGTCACGCCGTCGTGATGGCGGACTGGTGGAGTCTCGGTGAAGGCGTCCGTGACGCGTACCGCGTAGGCCTCACTCATTCTGCTCAGGGCGTCGTGGAGGTCGAACCAACCTGCGTGGGCGCTTTCGTCGGTGGGGTGAGGTGTTCCCGACAGGGGGCGACAGCGGAATACGAGAGCGATGATTCCTCGGGAAAGATTCTTGTACGTGCCGCTCAGACGTTCGACGTCGACGGAAACGCCGGTTTCTTCGAAAACTTCGCGTTTCACTCCGTCTTCCAGGGTTTCTTCGAGTTCGAGGACACCGCCCGGAGCTTCCCATCGTCCGTTGTCGCGACGTTGGATCAGAAGAACCTGGTCCTTCTCGTTGATCACGATGCCAGCCACGCTGACAGAGTGCTTTGGCATGTCCGTCATGGCGGCCTCCCGGAAAACGTTTCCGCCGTGTATAGTAGCACTTGTCTGGACGTCTGGAGGTGTACGTGCAACTGGGCGCGATTGACCGCACAAGCGATCGTTCCCCCTCCAAGCAGATCGCTGATGATCTCCGAGTTCTGATCCGGTCCGCTCGCTTGGTCGCGGGGGAGAAACTTCCCTCCGAGGCGAGGCTGATGGAACACTACGGTGTGGCCCGTATGACGGCACGCCAGGCGTTGCAGGAGCTCAAAAGCGAAGGCCTGGTTGTCTCGGAGCAGGGCCGCGGAGTTTTCGTGCGTCGTACGGTTCCCGTTCGACGCCTGGCCTCCGACCGGTTCGCTCGTCGCTATCGGGATCAGGGGAAGGCCGCCTTCCTGGCCGAGTCCGAAAAATCCGGAGCTGTCCCTTCGGTGGACAGTATTCGCGTCACCGAAGAACACCCGAGCGTCGAGATTCAACAACGCCTGCGGATTCCCGAAAACGAGATCGTTATCGTTCGTTCTCGTCGCTATTTGTCGGACGGTGTTCCGGTGGAGATCGCCGTCTCGTACATACCCGGAGATATCGGGCAAGGTACGAGAATAGCGGAAACGGACACCGGGCCGGGTGGTATCTACGCTCGTATCGAGGACGCAGGACACACTCTTGAGCATTTCACCGAGGAGGTAACCGCTCGTATGCCCACAGAGCGGGAACGTGACCTGTTGCGATTGGGAACCTCGGTGCCGGTTATGCGTGTGGTTCGTACCGCATACGACTCTCGGGGCCGCGCGGTCGAGGTGTGCGACACGGTCAAGGCGGCTCCCGCCTTCGTCCTGGAGTACGACTTCCCCGCTCGCTGAACTCTTCACCCGAACAGGGCAGTCTCGGCAGATTGAAAACTCGTCTAGAGGTGTGTATCGTACTACTTACATAGACGACTAGACATGACTGTATATGACTGTCTGGAGGTCACCGTGACTGCTGTTGTGCATGCTTCCGCTGGTGTGAGCGCGGTGTTCAACGCTCCATGGCGCCAGGTGTCCCGAAGATGCTCCAGGGCAGAAACGAACAAGGACCAGACAGCGTGCTCCGGTCGTCCGTAAGAGAAGAAAGGGGCGCCACCCTGGCCCTCACTGGGCAAAGTGGATGCACCTTCGACCGCTCGTCCGGTGGTGGCCGCCACCGGACGAGCGGGCTGGTTCCCGCGTGCAAGCCGGCAAGCATCACGCGGGGGTGCTCCGTCAGCCGTTTCTCCTGAAGGGGAGCGTTGGTCATGTTAGCGCTTGGTGTGACGCGTGTCAGGACGCGTCGTGTTCGGTGGGGCCACCACCACCCTGCGCTGGGGGTGGTGTGACATGCGGCCGTTGTCTCCGCGGAGTCCGGTGTTTCTGGTGCGGGCCCCCATCGAGGCCGACCACCGGTGGGGGCAGACACCCCGGCTGCACGCGCTCGAACACCACCCGGCCAGCTATACGAGCTCGTGGGTGCTGACGCTGTGTCTGGTGCGGCTTGAGTTGGCCACCATCACCGGCCTTGTTGAGTGTGAGGCCGAGCCCGAGGTGTGTGCCCCGTGTTGTTACACGATCGCGGTGGCCGGCCTCCGGGGGCGGGTGGTGACCCATGCCGTGGCCGAGTGAGTCCCGCTGCCGCTTCGTGGTCGCCACCGACTCCCGGATCATCCACGCCACCGGTATGCGGCGGCGCCAGGCGTGTGCTCGGGCCGGGCGCGGGCTGCTGGCCTGTTTCTGCGGGGTTCGCATCCGGCTGCCGCAGCAGCCCCCGCAACGGATCGTGCCGGGCTGGCACCACTACTGCCCGGAATGTCTGTGCTTTCTGATCGCGGCCAGTGACCGCCCCCTGGCGAGCCCGCTGAACACCTACGAACCCTGGCTGTGCGAGCTGGCCCGGCTCGACACGCGCCGTTTCCCACCGACCTCCCCCGAGGCGACCACCATGCTCACCCGCGTTCTTTCCCGCCTCACGGCCCCGTTCCGAGCAGCGACAGGAGACCGTCATGGCCGAACTGACCCAGGCGTTGGCCCTGCTGACGACCCTCACGGCGGTGCTGGCATGGCTGGCGATGCCGCCCCCACCACGGCCGAACTCCCACGCCTGCACCAGCAGCCGGACTTGGACCGCACCTGGTTCGTCGGCCGCCGGGAATCACGCTGGCACGCCAGCGAGAAATTCGTCAGCCCCCACAGCCACCGGGCCACCGGCGCCTGCGGGCACACCGTCCACAACCCTCACCACAGCCACTCCGGCTACGACCCACCCCAGCAACCCCACCACGCGATATGCGGGCCATGCCTGCACGCCATCGACTACCTACCCCCACGCCCCATCCCCTCAGCACGCCTCCGACACATCACCACCCCACACCCCACACCCCACACCGGCCCGCACCCGGCGGGACTCATCCCCCACCCCCGCACGGCAGAGCACCACCTGAGCTGAACCAGCCCACACACCCGCCGCCGGAGCCCCGCCCCCTCCCTGGCTTCGGCGGCACCACCCCGGCCGGGCGGCCACCCCGGGTCCTGAAGCTGCCCGGCCGGGGATTCCCTACCTGGTGGAAGGAAACCTCCTATGTCCTCTCGGTCTCCGGTGACCACCATCCTGCTGCGCGAATGCACCGGAGCAGGCCTGGCCGTGGCCGGCTTCGCCTACAACACCTGGGTCACCGTGCTCCTGCTGGCCGACCTGCTCGGCCACCTCACCCAACCGGGCCAGATCCAGCTGGGCCAGCACACCCTACTGGCCGGGCTGGACTGTCTGACCTGGCGGACCGGCCTCGCCGGACTCCGCCTCGGCGGATGGCACACCAAGAAAACCACCACCCTCGGCCTAGCTCTACCAGTGGTCTACACCCTCGAACTCACCCTGCTGGCGATCGCGGTCCACCTCGCCTGACCCGACCGGCTCCCCTCCTCGAACCTCCCAGGAGACACCCCCATGAGTGAGTACCTGCCCACCGCCTGGCGCGAGCGCGGCCTGCACTGGCACGCCTTCGTCACCACCACCGCCACCACCAGCACCCACCGCAGACGCCACCCCCTGCAAGCGGTGACACTCACCCCTCAGGACGGGACCGCCTGGCTGACTGACACCCTCGCCGGCTACCGGCAGCGGGCCCTCACAGTGCGGTGGAACGCTCCCCTTCCGAAGGGTCCGCGACCACGGGACTGTTCCTGCCCGGCCACCGCCGCCCTGGCCGCCGGACACCCCGTGGCCGCCACCGTGCACACCCCCGACGGGACGACCTATCTGCACCTCGACCCGCTGACCCCTCTCCAGTGCCCCCACCACCAGCCCCAGGCGCACGCGGGCTGATGTCGGGCCTTCCCGCCAAACCCGCCGGTGATGCTTGAGGAGATCAGCGCCCGGCTACAGCGGATCCTCGACACCGCACCCACCGAGGGGCTTCAGGACACCCGGACCAGGCTGGACGAGCTCGGCAGGCAACTGCACCAACCGGCCGGAACCAGCACGAACGAGGACACACGGCAGGCGCTGCCGCTGTTCCAGCGAACCCGCGAGCTCGTCGACGAAGTCCTGGGGCTGTGCGGGCAGTCCCAAGAACACCTGGTGAACTGTCTCGCCACCCTCGGCGTGAACACCGAGGCCCCGCCCAGCCTGCCGCATCCTTCGGCCCTGCCGCGTGTGCCCACCGACAACGAAACACGCCCGACGGATGCGCGAGACCGTGCAGACCTACGGCGTCATCGTACTGAACAAGGACATGTGCACCGGGCAACAACGGTGCTTCGTAGCAGTGCGCGCCATCCTGCCCCGTGGGTCCACACTGGTCGTCTGGGAACCCGGAACACAGCATCCCGTCACTGTTCACGGAGAGGCCCGGCCATGACCACCACCACACCGTTTCCGGTCGTCACCGGCATCCTCGGCCACCGGTTCCACTACGCCCGCACTCCCGAGGAGATCACCGAGATCATCGACGCTGTTCTCGATACACCCCACTCGCAGGTCTACTCCTGGGATCGCCCGTGTCGCCAAAGCGACGACGGCGCGGGTGACGAATTCCCACCACACCGACTCAGGATCAGCACACATCCGGAAGGGTGGGCCGCGATCAGCTACCACGACGGCACACCGGAACAGCAGGATCTCGCCGACTCCTACAACCCCCACGCCACCGAGGACACACCCCCGTTGTTGTTCGACCCCGAAGGTCAGCTGTTCTTCCCCGCCACGGCCTCGATCCCGCTGGACCAAGCCCGCCACGCCCTCACCGAGTACTGCCACACCGGAAGGCGCCCCACCTGCATCCACTGGCAACTCGGCCAATGGATCTGACCGCCGCCTGTATCCCACCACGTGCGGACACAGACGGCGGTGGTGCTCCCCGCACGCGCGGGGACGGTCCGTGGTGGGCCGGTTCTAGGCAAAACCGGGCCACGCCCCCGCGGCGCTAGACTCTGCCCCGCCGTCGAGGAGGCGGCGCGGAGGCACGGGCGAAAAGGACCGGGGTTGACCGTTCAGCAGCAGGTACGGGGGCCGCTGTCGGCGGCGGTGGCCCGGCTGTGCACGGAACTGCGCCCCCGCCTCGGCGCGGAGGCCGCCGCCGGGGTGGACGAGGTGCTGGAACGGCTGAGTGCCCCCCTGCAACTGGCGGTGGTGGGCCGGGTCGCCTCGGGCAAGTCCACTCTGGTCAACGCGCTGATCGGGCGGAACGTGGCCCCCACCGACGTGGGTGAGTGCACCCGGGTGGTCACCCGCTTCCGCTACGGGACGGTGGACCGGATCGAGGTGGTGCTGCTCGACGGCACCACACACACGCTGCCGTTCACCCAACAGGCGACAGTGCCCGCCGACCTCGGCGTGGACCGGCAACGGGTCTCGCACGTCGAGGTGTACCTGACCAACGCCGTGCTGCGCGACCTGACCGTGATCGACACCCCCGGGCTGGGCTCGCCGGACGAGTCCTCGGTGGCCCGCACGGAAACCGTGCTCGGCGCCGAGCGGACACCACCCGGCGAGCGGCTCGACCCGGTCTCGCGGCGGGCCGTGCTGGGCGCCGAGGCCGTGCTCTACGTGCTCACCCAGTCGGCGCGGGCCGACGACCGGCACGCCCTGGACACCTTCGCAGCCGCCACCGGTGAACGTCCCGCCGGCCCGGCCAACGCGGTGGGCGTGCTGAACAAGGCCGACACCGTCGAACCGGGCTCGGCGGGCGACGGCCAGGAAGACCCCTGGACCTCGGCGGAGGCGCTGGCCGCCGAACAGGCCCGGCGACTCGGCCCGAAAGTGACCGACGTGGTCCCCTTGATCGCGCTGCTGGCCGAAACCGCCGAGAGCCCCGAGTTCACCGACGCGGACGCCACCGCGCTGCACCAACTGGCCCGGATGGACCCCGCCACCAGGCGGACCATGCTGCTCTCCGGCGAACTGTTCACCGAGTGGGAGTGCCCGGTGCCCACCGAGACGCGAACACGGCTGCTGCGGCTGCTCGACCTCTACGGGATCCGGTGCGCGCTGGAGGAGATCGAGGCCGACCCGACGGTCACGGCGGGACGGCTGAGAGAAGCGCTGCGGCGGCGTTCGGGCCTGCCCGCCCTGCGCGCGCGGGTGAACTCGGTGTTCCGGGGCCGGGCCGACGGCATCAAGGCGGCGGCCGGGCTGGCCTCGCTGGCCGCCGTGGCCCGCTGCCGGGCCGGGGAACGGGAACGGCGGATGCTGCACGACGGGATCGAGGCGCTGCTCACCCAGCCGCAGGCGCACCAACTGAGGCTGCTGGAGGCGCTGACCACGGTCTCCTCCGGCGAGGTGGAGCTTCCGGCGGACCTGCTCGACGAGGTGCTGCGGCTGGGCTCCTCGGAGGACTTCGCCGAACGGCTCGGGATGCCCGGCGCCTCCGCGGAGCGGATGCGGGAGTTCGCCCTACAGCGAGCGCGCTGGTGGCGCTCCTTCGCCTCCCTCGGATCCACGCCGGCGCAGAGCCGGGTGGCCCACGTGGTGCACCGCGCCTACTTCCTGATCTGGCGCCAACTCCGGGGCACGAGCGGGTGAGCGGCGCCGTAGGCACGGCGTTCACCCCTCCGGTGGAACCGAACGGCCCGTGAGCGCGTCGAAACCGTCGGGGAGTCCCTTTCCCGCCGTGGGGTTGTCCCGCACGGCAGAGGTCCACATCGGAAGTACAGAAGGCCAGCTTTGAGCAACGAACCACTCGCCGATCCACTGGAACGGGCGGTCTCCGAACGTGAGACGCTGATCCGGCTGTGCGTGTACGCCCTCGACCGGGCACGCAGCACCGGGGTCACCGAACGCCTGGAGGAGGGGCTGGACTCGGTCGGGGTGACCGCCCTGCGCCCGAGGGGCGAGCCGTTCGATCCGGCGCGGCACGAGGCGGGCGGCGTCGTCGCCACCGCCGACCACACCCTGGACGGGCTGGTCGCCGAGACCGAGACGCTCGGTTTCGCCGACCGGGGCCGCATGGTGCGTCCCCCGGTGGTGACGGTCTACCGCCTGGACCCGGCCCCGGAACGGGAACGCACCGGCGAGGGGGACGATGCCCGTGGCCCGGCCGCGACGGCGGGCAGCCCCGGAACGAGCCCAAGCACCGAGACGGCGGAGCCCTGACACCGGACCATGTCCTCGCAGTCCCCGTTGGACCAACTGCCCAACGCCGAGCTGGTGGCGGCCACGCAGCTTCCCACGCAGGTCAAACAGACCCGTCAGGCGCTCGTCGCGCTGCTGCGCGAGACGGATCCGGAGGCCGCCGAGTGGGTGGAGAAGATCCGCGCCGCGCGCGGGTCGGTGCCCGGTGTGGTGGTGCTCGGCGAGACCAAGCGGGGCAAGAGCGCGCTGGTCAACGCCCTGCTGGACACGCCGGGCCTCTCGCCGGTGGACGCGGCGGCGGGCACCGCCACCTACCTGTGGTTCCGACACGGTCCCGAGTGGGCGGGCCGGGCGTGTCACCCGTCCCGCGAGTCCGTTCGTTTCCCCGTGGAGGAACTGCGGCGACGGGCCACCGACGACGGAGAACCCCCCGAGGGGGAACCTCCGCCCCACTACCTCGACGTCACGGCCCCGCTGGGCCTGCTGGAGGACGTGGAGCTGGTCGACACCCCGGGTGTGGGTGGGCTCGACTCCGCCCACGGCGAGCTGGCCGCCGAGGCGGCGGCCTCGGCCAGCGCGCTGCTGTTCGTGGTGGACGCCTCGGCCCCGCTGGGCAGGGCCGAGCTGGACTTCCTGCGCCGGGTGAGCGACCGCGTGGAGACCGTGGTGTTCGCGCTGACCAAGACCGACCGCCATCCGCAATGGCGGCGGGTGCTGGAGGCCGACCGGGAGTTGCTGGCCACCCACGCCCCGCGTTTCGCCGCCGCCCCCTTCCACCCCGTCTCGGCGCGGCTGGCCGAGCTGGCCACACGGGCCCCCGATGCCGAGGCGGCGGAGCTGCTGCGGCGACGCTGCGGGGTGGAGGAGCTGCGCGAGGAGCTGCGCACCAGACTGGCGAACCGCTCGGCCATGTTGGCCGAGGCCAACGCCCTGCGCGGACTGTCCACAGTGCTCGACGAACAGGTGTCCACACTGGAGTCGGAACGCAGGGGGCTGACCCGCGCCGAACACGAGATCGAGTCGCTGCGTGGCAGGCGGGAGGAGCTGACCGCCGAACGCAGGTCCTCCACCCGGGGCTGGCAGGTGCGGCTGCGCACGCGGATCCAGCGGGCCCGGGTGGAGGCCAACCACGAGGTGGCCGACCGGATGCGCGAGGTGCACAACCGGTTCCGCCGCGAGATCGACTCCGCCGACCGGACGCGGCTGGAACGGCTGCCCGGAGAGGTGGACGCGGCGCTGCGGCTGGTCTCCGGCCGGGTCTCCACCCTGCTGTCCCGTCGGCTGGACGAACTCGCCCGAGCGTGCCTGGCCGAGCTGTTCACCCCCGAGGAACTGGGAGTGGTCCGTTCCCAGTTCGCCCGGGGACCACGGGCACCGGTCGCCCCACGCCCCCCGGATCGACGTCCGGCCACGGCCGAGGACCGGCTGCTGGTGTTCATGGGCGTTTCGGGCGGGCTCGGTGTGGGCCGGGCCGCCGCCCTGCCGCTGGCCGGGCTGGGAGTGGGGGTGCTGAACCCGGTGGTGCTGCCGCTGACCCTCGCGCTGGGGCTGGGCGCCGGGTGGTGGATGGCCCGCACCCGCAGACACGCCGCCGACAAGCAGCACCTGAAGCAGTGGCTGACCGAGGCCGTGGCCGAGTCGCGCTCGGCGCTGGAACAGGCGGTCTCCGAACAGCTCATCGAGGCGGAGCAGCAGCTCTCCCTGGCGCTGGAGGACGCGCTGCACCGGCGGGTCGAGGCCATCGAGGGCGAGCTGCGCGAGGTCGACCGGGCGTTGAAGCTGGACTCGGCCGAACGGGAGCGGCGGCTGAGCACCGTCAACCGGCGGCTGGAGGAGCTGACCACCGGCCGGGAGAAGGTGACGACGCTGCTGGAACGCATCCGCGAGCTACGGGACCGCCCGGCCTGAGCCGCCTGGCCCCGTGGCTCACGCGCCCTGTTCGAGGACCTCCTCCTCGCGGCCGGGCGGCACCGGCGGTGGGTGGCGGACGAGGAGGGCGGCGAGCACCACCGCCAGGGGCAGCAGGCACAGCACCAGCAGCACCGGACGGTAGGACACCGTCCAGGACCTGCCCAGGGCGAGCAGCACCGGCCCGAACGCCGAGGCGCCGACCGTGACCGAGTGGACCACTCCCCGGATGGCACCGATGTGTCGCAGCCCGAAACAGCGCGGGAAGGCGACGGCTTCGAGTGTGCGCAGGCCGTTGTTGCAGATCCCCAGCGCCATCCCGTAGGCCACCACCGTCCATCCCGGGTGCACCCAGCCCGCCCCGGCGGTCGCGGCGGCCATCACGACCATCATGGCCACGATCAGCACCCGGTCGGAGACGTGGTCGGCCAGCCAACCGAGCACGAAACTGGCCGCCAGCCCCGCCAGGGTCTGGGGGACGAAGGTGGCGGCGGCCTGGGCGGCGGTGAGACCGCGTTCGCCCAGCAACGAGAGCTGGTGGAAGTTCAGGGCGGTGCTGACCAGGCTGCACACCCCCACCCCGGCGGCCACGGTCCAGAACATGCCGGTGCGGACCGCCTCGGGCAGGGTCCAGTCGACCAGCGGCCCCTGAGCGGGGCCGGAACGGCCGGAGTTCCCCGCCTCCGTGTGCTCCTCCCGCACCGGAGGTTTCGCCGGAACGCGGGGCAGCACCAGCAACGACACCGTCAGCACGGCGGCGAGCACCACCGCCCCTTCCAGAGCCCACACGGTGCGCCAGCCGAAGTCACTGACCAGGTGTTCCAGCAGCACCGGGGCCAGCGATATCCCCGCCGTGCCCACGGCGGTGGTCACCCCCATCGCGAAGCCGCGTCGGTGGTGGACGTAGACGGCCACCGTGGTGGTGGCCACCAGGTTCAGCGCGCCCTGCCCGCCCACACGGAGGCCGACGAACGCGGCGGTCAGGCCGATGATCCCGGTGACCGCGCTCGCCGCGAGCAGGATGGCTCCGAAGCAGGCCGCGACGGCGGTCATCACCCGACGGGGGCCGAAACGGTCGATCAGCCGTCCCAGCACGGGCATGATCAACGCCCCCGACAGGGAGCCGACCATGTAGGCGGTGGAGACCACCGTGCGGGACAGCCCCAGGGAGTCGATCAGCGGATCCACGAAGACGGACATCGCCGCCGTCTGCCCCGGTGCCGTCAACGCCAACGCCACCGAGGCCGAGGCGATCACCCGTCCCAGGTAGATACGGGAGCGGGGATCGGGTGTGGGCGTGGGCGTCGGGACCGGGGTGACGGGGGCCTCGGGCACGGAACGGGAACTCCTGTTCTGCTTCGGGAAACTCGCGCGTTCGACCGGGGATCACTCGGCGTCGGCGACCACGTGCTCCAGGCGCAGCTCGGGACGCAGCCGCAGCAGGGAACGCAGGGAGATGCGGTCGACGAACACGGCCAGGGCAGTGCCGTCGGGACGGTCGAGGACCTCGCTGTTGTGGGTGTGCAGCATCGGACGCTGCTGCGGGTCCGCCACGATGCGCACGACGCTGTAGGGCAGCCGCTCCAGGTTCACCGGCGAGCGGAACTCCGCCTCCATGCGCTGGGTCACCACGTCGAACTGCATCGGCCCCACCGCGGCCAGTACCGGGGCGGCGTCACCCCGGTGCTCGGAGTGCAGCACCTGCACGACCCCCTCCTGGAAGAGCTGTTCGATGCCCCGGCGGAACTGCTTGGAACGACCCGGATCGACCGCGCGGGCCACGGCGAAGTGCTCGGGGGCGAACTGGGGCATCCCCGGAAAGTGCACCGGGGGTTTCCCGGCGTGGAGGGTGTCGCCCACCCCCAGGGCGGAGGCGTTGACCAGCCCGATCACGTCACCGGGATAGGCCCGTTCCACGGTCTCGCGCTGCTGGCCGAACACCTGCTGGGCGTACTTCGTGGCGAAGGAACGCCCCGTGGCCGCGTGGGTGGCCACCATGCCGCGTTCGAACTCCCCGGAGCACACCCGAGCGAAGGCCACCCGGTCCCGGTGGGCCGGGTCCATGCCGGTCTGCACCTTGAACACGAAGGCCGAGAAGGGCGCGTCCAGCTCACGGGGGCGCCCGTGCACGTCCTCGCGGGGGCCGGGGGAGGGAGCGTGTTCGAGCAGCAGGTCGAGGAGGTGACGCACCCCGAAGTTCTGCACCGCCGAGCCGAACAGCACCGGGGTGGCCTCTCCCCGCAGGAAGGCGTCCACGTCCATATCCCCGTCGGAGGCCGAGACCAGCTCGGCCTCCTCCACCGCGTCCCGCCACTCGGTGCCGACCCGTTCGGCGGCCTCGGCGGCCGACATCCGGTGTTCGGGGGCGACGGTGGCGCCGCCGGCTGTGCGTTCGAAGCCCACGAACTCGCCGGTGATGCGGTCCAGCACTCCGCGGAACTGTCCCGCGATGCCCACCGGCCAGGTCAGCGGCATGGGGCGCAGGCCGATACGCTCGCGCAGCTCGTCACACAGCTCCAGCGCCTCGCGGCCGGGGCGGTCCCACTTGTTGACGAAGGTGATCACCGGGATGCCCCGGTGGCGGCAGACGTCGAACAGCTTCAGGGTCTGCGCCTCCAGTCCCTTGGCCGCGTCCACCAGCATCACCGCGCAGTCCACCGCCGAGAGCACGCGGTAGGTGTCCTCGGAGAAGTCCGCGTGGCCCGGGGTGTCCAGCAGGTTGACCACGTGGTCGCGGTAGGAGAACTGCAACGCCGCCGAGGTGATCGAGATCCCGCGGGCGCGTTCCATGGCCAGCCAGTCCGAGACCACGCCGCGCCGCCCGGCCTTGCCGTGCACCGCGCCGGCTTCGGAGATCACCCTGGCGTGCAGCGCCAGCGCCTCCGTCAGGGTGGACTTGCCCGCGTCGGGGTGACTGATCACCGCGAACGTGCGCCGTCGTCCGGCCTCGGCGACCGGGTCGGCCACCCGGTCGGCTTCCGGGGACTGCCGTGTCTGACTCATCGTTGCCAACCGCTACGGGGAATTCGACGGATCCGTGCCGAGCCGGGGCACACGCTCACGTCCCGGCTCGCGGTGTGCTCTCCGGGGGACGCCCCGCTACCGGGGGCGGAGGACACGTCCTTGCGGTTCCCGTCGCCACGGACACACCCGGGGAAACAACATAACACTTACGTAAGGTTAGGTTTCGCGGATGTGGGGACGCGCCGTGACGAGTGTCTCCGGCCGAACGCCGCGCGAGGCGGCCACGTCCGCACCGCCGAATTGTGGCCATCCTGGCCAGTGCCACGCCGCATCCCACTTCGGCCCCGACCGGTCACCGTCTCCTGCTCCGCACCACTGTCAGCCTCTCGGTTACGTCCCGGGATGGAAGCGCTCCCGGTGCGGAGCGCAACAGGCCGACCGGCGTCGGTTTTCGTGAACGTTCTCACCCCACAGGCCAGGACGCATAGGTTAGCCTAAGTTCTCGAAAAGTTAGGCTAACCTTCTCCGAGGGGGTCGTGTCCGCGAACCGCCACCCACGGACGACAGCAGCACCCGACACCGACGCCACACGCCCTTCCGGGCCCCACCGCCACGGAGCTCCACCCCAGATTCCGACCACGAGGAGGACGGAGCATGAGTTTCCTCGCTTCCCAGGCCGAGGAACCGTCCGGGAGTTCAGTACGACCGGCTGACCCACAGACCCAGCTGCTGGACGAACGCAACACCGCCCACTACCGCGACTCCGTGCTGCGCGGGGTGGAACGTGTGGTCGCCGAACTCACCGGCAGGGACCGCCCCACCACCGGCGTAGCCCCCGAACTGCTCGAACCGCAAGTACGCCGGATCGACCTGGACGATCCACTGGGGAGCACCGACGAGGCGCTGGAGGAACTCGAACGGGTCTACCTGCGGGACGCCGTGCACTTCCACCACCCGCGCTACCTCGCCCACCTCAACTGCCCGGTGGTGATCCCCGCCCTGCTGGCCGAGGCGATCGGCTCGGCCATCAACTCCTCACTGGACACCTGGGACCAGAGTGCGGGCGGCACGTTCATCGAACGACAGCTCATCGACTGGACCGCCGGACGACTCGGCCTGGGCGAACGGGCCGACGGTATCTTCACCAGCGGCGGCACCCAGTCCAACCTGCAAGCCCTGCTGATCGCGCGTGAGCAGGCCCTGGCCGGGCAGGCCACCAGCCCCGAAACCGGCTGGCAACTGTCCAGGATGCGGATCCTGACCGCCACGGACAGCCACTTCAGCATCGTCAAGGCCGCCAAGCTGCTCGGCCTCGGCAGCGAGGCGGTCGTGCCGGTCGCCTGCGACCAACGACGGCGGATGATCCCCTCCGAACTGGACCGGGAGCTGGAACGTTGCCGCCAACAGGGGCTGATCCCGATGGCCGTGGTGGCCACCGCCGGAACCACGGACTTCGGCAGCATCGACCCGCTGCCCGAGATCGCCGAGCGCTGCGCGGCGGCCGGGGTGTGGATGCACGTGGACGCCGCCTACGGCTGCGGACTGCTGGTCTCCGAACGAGGCCCCTCGCTGTCCGGCATCGAACACGCCGACTCGGTGGTGGTGGACTACCACAAGTCCTTCTTCCAGCCGGTCAGCTCCAGCGCGGTCCTCGTACGTGACCACACCACCCTGCGACACGTCACCTACCACGCCGACTACCTCAACCCCGAGCACCACGCGGACAGCGTCCCCAACCAGGTCGACAAGAGCATCCAGACCACGCGTCGCTTCGACGCCCTCAAACTGTGGCTGACCCTGCGCATCATGGGCCCGGAGCAGCTCGGCCGCCTGTTCGACGGGGTGTTGGACCTGGCCCAGCAGGCCTGGGGAATGCTGAGCGTCGACCCCCGCTTCGAGGTGGTGACCCGCCCCGAACTGAGCGCGCTGGTGTTCCGCTACGTCCCCTCCGAACAGGTCAGCCCCGAACTCTGCGACCGGGCCAACATGCACGCCCGCCAGGCGCTGTACTCCTCCGGGGTCGCGGCCGTGGCCGAAACCGTCGTGGACGGACGGACCCATCTGAAGTTCACCCTGCTCAACCCCAGAACCACGCTGAACGACATCGCCGAGGTGAACGAGCTCATCGCCGAACACGCCGAGCGGTACCTGAAGGAACCGGACCAGGCGGCCCCGCACCGCCACGCCGGATGACCGAGACCCGAACCGGAGCCCGCATGTCAACGACCTACGATTTCGCGGCCATCGGGGTCGGCCCGTTCAACCTGGGCCTGGCCTGCCTGACCGAGCCGATAGCCGAACTGAACGGGGTGCTGCTGGACAGCAAACCCGACTTCGACTGGCACGGCGGGATGATGCTGGAAAACAGCACCCTACAGACGCCCTTCCTGTCCGACCTGGTGACGCTGGCCGACCCGACCTCGCCGTTCTCCTTCCTGAACTACCTCAAGGAGGTCGGCAGGCTGTACTCCTTCTACATCCGCGCCGACTGGTTCCCGCCCCGGGCCGAGTACAACGACTACTGCCGCTGGGCGGCGCGCAAACTCGACAGCGTCCGTTTCGGCCGCCGGGTCACCTCGGTGACCCACGACGCCGAGGAGGAGCTCTACCTGGTCCACGCCACGAGGGTGGACAGCGGCGAGGTCGAGACCTACCGGGCCCGCCGGATCGTCCTGGGCACCGGCACCCCGCCCTATGTTCCCGAGTCCTGCCAGGGGGTGGGCGGCGACGCCATCCACAACTCCGAGTACCTGCGACACCGGAAGTCGCTGCTGGGCAAGGACAGCGTCACCATCGTCGGCAGCGGGCAGAGCGCGGCCGAGATCTACCACGACCTGCTGAACGAGATCGACGACCACGACTACACGCTCAACTGGGTGACGCGTTCCCCGCGGTTCTTCCCGCTGGAGTACACCAAGCTCACCCTGGAGATGACCTCTCCGGAGTACGTCGACTACTTCCACTCGCTGCCCGACGAGACCCGGCGGTCCCTGCTGGCCAGCCAACGCGGGCTGTACAAGGGGATCAGCGCCGACCTGATCGACCACATCTTCGACCTGCTCTACGTCAAGAACCTCGGCCGCCGCTGCCCCACGCGGCTGATGACCAACACCGCGGTCACCTCGGCCTCCTACGACGCCGCGAACGGCCGCTACACGCTGCGGCTGCGGCAACAGGAACAGGGTGAGGAGTTCACCCTGGACACCGAGGGCCTGGTGCTGGCCACCGGTTACCGCTACGAGGTGCCCGAACTGCTCGACCCCGTGCGCGACCGGATCGCCTGGGACGAGCGGGGGCGCTTCGACGTGGGCCGCAACTACGCCGTCGACCACGCCGGCTCCGAGATCTTCGTGCAGAACGCGGAACTGCACACCCACGGCTTCGTCACACCCGATCTGGGGATGGCCGCCTACCGCAACTCGTGCATCATCCGGGAAATGCTCGGCAAGGAGTACTACCCGATCGAACGTTCCATCGCCTTCCAGGATTTCGCCGCCCCCCAGCAGGACCAGGCCCGAAAGGACCCGGCAGCATGACCGGAATCGTGTTCAGGCGTACCGACGACCGACTCGGCGAGTTCGCCGTACGCCACGTCGACCCCGACGGCGACGTGGAACTGCTGCATCGCTGGCTGACCCACCCCAAGTCCGCGTTCTGGCTCATGAACCAGGCCACCGTGGACGACGTCTCCCGACAGTTCCACCGCATCGCCGCCACCCCGGGCCACGACGCGCTGCTCGGCCTGCACGAGGGAACCCCCGCCTTCGTGGCCGAACGCTACGACCTCGTCGGCAGCGACCTGGACGGGGTACACACGATCCAGCCCGGCGACGTGGGGATGCACTTCCTGGTCGCCCCCACCGACACCCCGGTGCACGGGTTCACGCTGGCCGTGCTGCGCACCGTGATGGAACTGCTGTTCGCCGACCCGGCCAACCAGCGGGTGGTCGTCGAACCGGACGTGCGCAACACCGCCGTGCACCGGATGAACCGGGCCGTCGGCTTCGAGGAGCTCGACACCGTCTCCCTGCCGGGCAAGACGGCGCTGCTCAGCACCTGCACCCGCTCCCAGTACCACGCGAGCCTGACCGGGCCCGCCACCGAGCAGGAGGTCCCCCGTTGAACCAGCCCTACTCCCGTGACCCGGCGGCCCACCTCACCCCCGAACACTGGGAGACCGCCAACCGATTACTGGTGCGCAAGGCACTGGCCGAGTTCTCCCACGAACGGTTACTGCGGCCGGTGGAGACCTCCGAGGGGCGCTACCGGCTCGACAGCGACGACGGCCTGGTGCGCTACCACTTCACGGCCCGGCTGGGCAGCCTGTTCCACTGGCGGGTCGAGGCCGACAGCATCACCAGGCACTCAGAGGGGGCCGAACAGCCGCTGGACGCGCTCGCGCTGTTCCTGGAGTTCCGGCGGAGCCTGGGGCTGCGCACGGAGATGCTGCCCGTCTACCTGGAGGAGATCAGCAGCACCCTGGCCAGCATGGCGTTCAAGCTCTCCGCCCCGGCCACACGGTCGGCGGAGCTACTCGACGCCGGGTTCCAGGCGGTGGAGGCCGGGCTGACCGAGGGCCACCCGTGCTTCGTGGCAAACAGCGGACGCATCGGTTTCGACAGCCGGGAGTTCCTGGACTACGCCCCCGAGGCGGGGGGCACGGTCGCGCTGATGTGGACGGCCGCGCACCGGCGACACTGCACCTTCACGGTCTCGGCCGAGACCGACTACCGGGAGCTGGTCACCTCCGAGCTGGACGAACACACCCGCGCCGAGTTCGACCGGAGACTGCGGCTGCGCGGGCTCGACCCGGACGAGTACTACCTGTTGCCGGTGCATCCCTGGCAGTGGGAGAACAAACTCGCGATCACCTTCGCCGCCGAGGTGGCGCGCAACAACCTCGTCCCGCTCGGCACCGGCCCCGACGAGTACCAGCCGCAGCAGTCCATCCGGACCTTCTTCAACCGCAGCCACCCGGAACGGCACTACGTGAAAACGGCCATCTCGGTGCTCAACATGGGGTTCCTGCGGGGGCTGTCGCCGGAGTACATGCGGGCCACCCCGGCCATCAACGACTGGCTGTCCAAGCTGATCGCCGAGGACCCGGTGTTGGCCGGAACCGGTTTCGACATCCTGCGGGAGCGGGCCGCGGTCGGCTACCACAACGAGTACTACGAGGCCGCCGGTGCCAAGGGCTCGCCCTACCGCAAGATGCTCGCCGCGCTGTGGCGGGAGAGCCCGGTGCCGAAACTGCGTTCGGGGCAGCGGCTGGTGAGCATGGCCGCGCTGCTGCACGTGGACCGCTTCGGGGACTCGGTGGTCGCCGAGCTGATCGGTCGTTCCGGACTGGCCGCCGAGGAGTGGCTGCGGCGGTACCTGGAGGCCTACCTGCGGCCGTTGCTGCACCTGTTCTACGCCCACGACCTGGTGGCCATGCCACACGGGGAGAACATCATCCTGGTCCTCGACGAGGGGGTGCCCACCCGGGTGCTGCTCAAGGACATCGCCGAGGAGATCGCGGTGCTCGACGCGGACAGACAGCTGCCCGCCGAGATCGAACGCATCCGCTCGGTGGTGCCGGAGCACCTGCGGGAACTGTCCCTGCTCACCGACGTCTTCGACTGCTTCTTCCGCTTCCTGTGCTCGATCCTGTCCACCGAGGGGCTGCTGGGTGAGGAGGACTTCTGGCGGGTGGTGGCCGAGTGCGTCGGCGACTACCAGCGCGACGTCCCCGAGCTGGCCGGGAAGTTCCGGCGTCACGACCTGTTCGTCGAACGCTTCTCGCTGTCCTGCCTGAACAGGCTGCAACTGGGCAACAACGAGCAGATGGTCGACCTGCAGGACCCCAGCAGCGCGCTGGCCTTCGCCGGGACGCTGGAGAACCCGCTGGCCACCCACGCCGCCGAGGTCGCGGCGGCCGGGCGGTGACGCGACCCGCCGGGTGGTCGTCTCCACCGGAGGCGACCACCCGGGTCGGCGGGGATTCACCCCGTTGTTCCTGTCTCCGGTCGTCCTCCTGCAGCCCTGATTCGGTTTCCGACGGGGCGAACCCGCACTAGGACAGCGGACACCACGGGGGCGTGGGCTCGTCCGGGACGGCGGCGACTCCGGCGCTGACCAGCAGTGCGACCGGAGCCCGCACGAGGACCACCAGGCTCACGGCGGCGAACAACGCCATCGGAAGGTGCCCGGCACCGGGTAACCATCCCGCCAGGAGCCCGGCGGCACCGGCGAGACTCACCCCCGCCCAGAACTGACGGGCACTCGCGTGGGTGGTGTGGTACCACGTCCGGAGAGCGGCCCCGACGCACACGGACAACGTTATGGACAGCCCGACACCGATCGTCGCCGCGCCGAGACCGATCGCGGCGTTGGAACGCGTCAGGCCCCAAACCAGGCCGGCTCCCCCCAGGGTGATCGGTAGCGCCGCCGCCTCGAACAGAATCGCGACCCGCACGGCACGGCGGAAGAGACCGCGGTGGGAGGTGTTCGCGGGTGTTCGGTTCACAGTTCCCCGCGCTCCCGCATCTCCCGCAGTTCCCGCCGGAACTCGGCTTCTCGTTGCTGAAAGCCCTCCTCGTCACGACGCGGGGGGAAAGTAATCAGGAGTTCAGCCCCGGCAGCCACCACCCCGGCCGCCAGGCCCACCAAACCCCCGGCCAGCGGGTTCGAGGCGGCGAGCGTGAAAGCCACCGCGTTCGACACCACACGCCCGATGACGGTCGCCGGTATCACCTGTCGACGATCATAGGTGTCGTCCTCCTGGGGAGATCCCAGTGAGTTACGGGCGAGGAGGAACACCGGGGAACGCAGCCCCCAGGCCAGCACCACCAGCAACAGCGTGTTGAGCCAGCCGATACCGGTCCAGGTGCCGCTAAACCACGCGGCGAGGAGCTGGATCGGGATGATGCACCAGCACAGAAAAGCTTCGGTGATCCAACCCAAGAAGGTTTCGAACCACAGCTTGTAGAGTCGCACCCCTGTGCTGTCCCGCTCTTCCATCGGCACTCCTCGACACCATCACGACTCAGGTGAAGCAACCGGTGATAATACCGTCGACCCCGGTCAGTTGAGCGAGAATATTGAGGGCTTCAGGCCCCAAGTCCTGCCGAGCCGTTCCTTTGTTGATGGCTCTGACCAGTTCACTGAAACTTCCGTAAAGGGCTTTCGCTTTCTTGATCAGCTTGAGCGCCTTCATGAGTGGAATACCGTTACCCACCGGCGTTACCGGACACGACGGTATCGGAAACCGGCTCAGCCACGCGGGGCTGAGCGGAGGCACCCGAAGCACCGAGGACAGAAACCACGAGGCCCAACGTCACCGCGGAAACGATCTTCTTTCGTGTCGCGAGCATAAACACACTTCTCGTGAAATAGTCCGTTGACCGAATTTTTGACCTTCGCCGTTCCCGGCGTGTTGATCACGTTAGAAATTCACCAACAAGCGAGTCAACTCGTCGAACAATGACAAGAATCACAACCGACAGAATCCGAACATCCGGATGGAACGGACAAGCGGAATCTTCACCGCGAAACAGAATCCGGGAAACGTCACAGAAACACCTCGTTTCCGTGAGCCTTCTCCACCCGGTGGTCCGAACCCGACAGGGCGCCACACCGGCCACAGTGGAACAGCTCACTCTCGGAGCACGGAAGCTTGCGCACAGTGGACGAAGCGGACATGATCGCCGGCTGGCATATGCCGAAAACTATTCGCAACAAGAAGGGGGGCACATGCGGCGCACCCGACCGGTCCAGGCCGCGATGGGCGCGGCCGTGCTGATCCCGGCCGTACTCAGCGTTCCCGCCGCGCACGCTCAGCCGAGCGAGACCGAACCCACGGTGACGGTGCTCGACAAGACCGGCAGTGGCAGGTTCACCCTGAACAAGGACACCAAGACCGTCACCCTCTACGTCTGGGGAGCAGGCGGCGGCGGTGCCGGCGGTGCCGCAGGCGGTTCCGGCGGCGGTGGTGGCGGAGGAGGTAACGGTAACCTCCTCGGCGAGAAAGGCGGTGGCGGCGGCGCCGGCGGCCAGGGAGGTGGCGGCGCCGCGGGCGGCTCCGGAGGCGGTTCCGGAGCGCTCACCGTCTGCACCCTCACCGTGACTCCCAAGATGCCCCGCACCGCCCACTACTTTGTCCACAAGGGCGGCAACGGCGGAAAGGGCGGTGTCGTGAATCCCGGCGGCGCTGCCGGACAGGGCGGGGCCAACGTCGACGGAAGCGGCAGCGACGGTGAACGCGGACGCAACGGCAAAGGAGCCTACGGGGGCGGAGGCAACGGCACCCAATGGGACACCGAGATCACCTTCGGCCCCTCCAAGGAACCGCGCCCCAACCAGCCTTCCGCGATCGCCGGCAGCGGAGCCAACAGCGACAACCCCGGTGGATGGGGCCGTGGCGGCGCCGGTGGCGGCGGAGGCTCCAACGGTCTGCTGCTGGCCGGTAACGGCGCGGGAGGCGCGGGAGCCGACGGCGGCGGTCAGGCAGGCCGGCCCGGAGGCCCCGGCGGTAAGGGTGCCACCAAGAGCAAGTGCTTCGGACCGGGTATGACCACGGTGGAGCAGCACCACGGCAACCCCGGGTCCACCGGCACGAAGGGCGAACCCGGTCGGATCACCTCGGACGGCGCAGCCGGAGATCCCGCCTGCGACCCCAACGGGGACACCTACGCGCCGGGCAGCGCGGGCGGTGCCGGCGGAAAAGGTGGCACCGGAGGTTCCGGCGGAGCCGCGATCAGTCACACCATCGGGTCCACCACCTACAGCTACGGAGCGGGTGGCCGCGGCGGAGACGGAGGTGACGGCGGCGCGGGCGGCCGCGGCGGCACCGGAGGCAGCGGAAACACCAGCTTCTCCAACCGTGGCTGCGAACTCGACCGTCAGGGCGATGCCGGGCAACCCGGTGAACGGGGTACGCCGGGTCAGCGCGGAGCCCCCGGGGAGCAGGGGGCCATCATCATCGTCGAAAAATCCTGACCCGCCCTCGACACCCCGCTGATTCCGCCAGCGACGACGTCCCGACATCCTCCGGATGTCGGGACGTCTCGTTTCCTACCGGAACCGGTTTTCCGTGACGCGCGCCGTGCTGTTTCCGGACTTTACCGGAGGGATCGGGGCGTCAGGTCCACAGGGAATAGAAATTGGTGCAGTTTCCCGCTCCCCAGCTCCACATCATCGCGTCCCGGGTCTGCGGACCGTACACTCCGTCCCGGGAAATTCCGTGCGCGTCCTGCACGTTCCACACGGCGGCGCGCGTGTTCGGCCCGTATATACCGTCAACCTGAATACTTTGGCCGTTACAGGCACGCAGATGCCGCTGGAGGGCCCGTACGGCCGATCCCTGGTTCCCGGACCCCAGTACGCATTCGGTGCCGTTGCCACTGGTGGGCACCTCGGCTCCCGCGGGCGCGGTGATCGTGCTCGTACAACTGGGCAGCGCGAGGCTCGACGACTGTGCCGCGGCGGTGCCGAAGGACAACGAGGACAGCACAACCATGGCGGTCGTTCCGACCGTCGCGGCCACACGTTTCGAAATTCCCGTATTCATCAAAACTCTTTCCTCGAAAAATCAACCCCATGATGAATTTCTCATTTTTCCGCACTTTCCGGCAGGGAGCAAGAGTTCCGATCAATCTCACCCGGTCAGAGCAGCACATCTTCACAGGAAGTCATTCGACGCTGTGTTCCTTCCGGAGGAGGAACCCACCGAGACACGCGACACGCCGCACCGTGCGAGCACCGGCCACATCCGGGAACACGGCCGCCCCACGGTCGCGTGAGCCGTCGACTACCCTGGGCACCGGCCCATAACGTCAACCGGTTGTTCGAGGGATCATCGTGGCCGACTACCTGCCGACCGAGCCGTACCGGGGAACGCGGGACTTCCTGCCCGCGGAGATGTCGACACGGCAGCAGGTGTTCCATCGGCTCTACGAGGTCATCGAGTCGTTCGGCTACCAGCGCTACGACGGCCCCCAGCTGGAGCCCGTGGAGATCTACGAGGCCAAGTCCTCCCAGGAGATCGTCGAGCAGCAGCTGTACACCCTGACCGACCAGGGCGGGCGGCGACTGGCGCTGCGCCCGGAGATGACGCCTTCGGTGGCCCGCATCATCGCGGGCAACATGGGTGGGCTGACGTTCCCGGTGCGCTGGTACTCCCACCCGAACTGCCACCGTTACGAACGCCCCCAGAAGGGCCGGGTGCGCGAACACTGGCAGATCAACGTCGACCTGTTCGGCTCGACCAGCTCGGCCGTGGAGGTCGAGTTCGTCGAACTCGTCCACGCGATGATGGGCGCCCTCGGGGCGAGCCGGGACATGTACCGGATCCGGATGAGCGACCGGGTGCTGCTCGACGGGATCTTCCGCGAGATCCTGGGACTGGACGACGAGCAGGCCCGCGCCACCGCCGGGCTGATCGACCGGTGGGAGAAGAGCACGTGGGAACAGCTCTCCACCGACGCCCACGCGGCCGGGCTGAGCGACAAGCAGTTCGAACGCCTCGGCGAGGTCGTCACCGCCGGGGAGGGTGTGCTCGACATGCTGTCCGAACAGACCCGCGCACGTTCGAAGCTCATCGAGGTGCTCAACACCGAGGCGCGTGAGCTCATCGAGGTCGACCCGCTGATCGTGCGCGGGTTCGACTACTACACCAGCACCGTCTTCGAGGTCTTCGACACCAACCCGGAGAACCGGCGCTCCCTGTTCGGCGGGGGCCGCTACGACAATCTGGTCGGGTTGTACTCCCCCAAGGAGGTCTCCGGCTTCGGGTTCGGCATGGGCGACGTGACCCTGTTCGACTTCCTGCGCACCCACGGGCTGCTGCCCGAACCGGACAACAGGGTCGACGTGGTCGTGCTGCCCACCGAGGACGGTCTGTTCGACGCGGCCCGACAGGCCGCCTCCCGGCTGCGCGCGGCCGGGCTGCGCACCACCACCCCGCTGGAGGTCCGCAAGCTCGGCAAGGAGATCGGCCGCGCCGACAAGGCCGGGGCGCGCGCGGTGGTCATCGTCGGCCCCGACGACTGGAGCACCGGCCACGTCACCGTGCGCGACCTGAGCACCGGGGACCAGCAGCCCACCACCTTGGACGAGCTGGCCGAGACGGTCACACCGATCACCCGCTGACCCCTCCCCCGCGCGGAAACCGTCCCGTCACCGGAGGACGGGACGGATCGGCGGGTCAGGGCTTGCGGGCCACCGCGAGGGCGTAGCCGAGCACACCCTCGGCGGCGGCCTCGGCGGCGACGCGGGTGTGCTCGAGCACGGCGTCCACATCCACCCCGAGGGCCTCCAGCCGGTCGGGCACGGTCATGCGCAGCAGCCTGACCCGGGCGTCGATCGTGTCGATCATCTCGCGTAGCGCCCCGTCGCGCCGTTCGGTGTGTTCCACCCGCAGCCCGGCCCGGCTCAGCAGGGCGGCGTACTCGGACAGCGGCCGGGCGTCGGCGACACAGGCGATCCAGCCCGCCAGCGAGGCCAGCTCCTCCGGCAGCCCCCCTTCCCGCACGGTAACGTCGGCGATCCCCACCCTCCCGCCGGGACGCAGCAGCCGGGCGAACTCACCGGCGGCCACGGGTTTGTCCGGGAAGGTGCAGAAGGCGCACTCGCAGATCACCGCGTCGAACATCCCGTCGGGCAGCGGCAGCCGTTCGGCGTCGGCGGAGTGGAACCGGACCCAGCCGGTGAGCCCGGCCTGTTCGGTGGCCACCCGGGCCCGACGCACCGTGTCCGCGTTGAGTTCGGTGGCCTCCACGTGCGCCCCGTACTCGTGGGCCAGCAGGCGGGCGGTGTCTCCGGGTCCGGCGGCGACGTCGACCACCCACTCGCCCTCGGTCACCCCGAGTTTCTCGGCCAGCGTCCGGGTCAACGCGCGCCCACCGGGGTGGTAGGACTCGCCGAGCACGAGCGCGACCGCGTCGTGCCCGTAGGCCGCCGCGCAGCAGTCCTTGATCGCGGCTGGGTCGGCGGGAACGCTCTCCTCGGTCATGACGTCTCCCCCTCACTGGAGGCCTCGGTGTCTCCGGCCGCGTTCTTCGAACCGTAGGGGGAGTCGACGAGCACCTCGCGCAGTTCGGCGGCGTTGGGCACCACCCCGGCCACCGACACCCCGGACTGCTCGGCGCGGACCCGCTCGCGGTAGCCCACCGAGTTGTAGGCGCAGAACGGGATCATCCGCCCGTCGGGGGTGATCTCCTCCACGCAGCACTTCATGAGCTGTTTGACGTTGAGCGTGTAGGGGTCCTGGAAGTCCTGCACCACGATCATGAACGCCTTGTCGGCCAGTCCCCGGGCCGCTTCCGGCAGGTCGATGCCGCAGGCGCGGCACTCCGCTTCGGCGGCGGTGGTCTCCAGGCTGTCCGCCGTGGTCTCGGTGCCCGGGAACGCCGAGGCGCTCCACAGCTTCTCCAGCGCCTGACGCAGCTCGTGGTCGGGCACCACCCGGTTGCTCACGTAGTCCAGATAGTCGTCGACGTCGACCAGCCGGGGGATCGGCACCACGTCGGTGCGGTCCTCCTTGTGGTCGACCAGCAGGTAGGTGATCGAACGGCAGGTGGGGAAACAGCACGGTACCGGGACGAAGTCGTCCCCGCGCAGCCACTCGGGACACTGCTCGGCGATGTGGCCGATCACGTCGGAGTTCGTCATCCGGTTCAGCGGGTCGAACTCCACGTGCCGCCCCGAGTGAGTGACCGGCTGCAACGAGACCGAACGCACCGCCGGATGCTGGACACCGAAGCGGATGATGTCACCGATCTCGTGCTCGTTGAGACCGCGCTCCACCGCGGCGACCAGGGTGACGGTCAGCCCGGCCTCGGCGCAGTTGTCCAGGGCCCGACGTTTGCGTTCCCGCAGGTCCTTGCCACGCAGCGCCTGGTGGGTGGCCTCGTCGAAGCCGTCGAACTGGAGATAGATGTTGACCCGGTTGCCGGGACGGTTCCGTTCGCCCAGGGCCTGGACGAAACGTCGGTCGGTGGCCAGACGGATTCCGTTGGTGTTGAGGTTGACCGCCTTGATGGGCCGCTGCTGGGCCAGGTCGACGAAGTCGAGGATGTGTTTGTGGATGGTGGGCTCGCCGCCGGAGAACATCACCACCTCCGGCTCGCCCTCGGCCTCGACGAAGGTGTCCAGCATCCGCTCGCACTGTTCGAGGGTGATCGAGTAGCCGTCCGGCTGGTGGCCCGAGTCGGCGAAACAGACGGGGCAGTCCAGGTTGCAGGCGGTGTTGACCTCGATGATGCCCAGGCAGGCGTGTTGCTTGTGTTCCGGACACAGCCCGCAGTCCGCCGGGCACCCCTCGGCGACCTCGGTCTGGAAGGCCAGCGGGATCGTGCCCGGTTTGTTGAACCGGGCGGAGTTCACATAGGCCTGTGCGTCGCCGTAGACCAGGGCCTCGAACTCCCCGTGCTCACGGCAGCGCTTCCGCAGGTACACCCTGTCGTCGCGGATGTTGACCTGGGCGTCGACCACCACCTTGCACACCGGGCAGACACTCCTGGTGAACTCCACGAACACCTCGTCGCGGTCGCGTTTGCGCCGGGCGGGCTCGGCACTCTCGGACGGTTCGGTCATGCGGCAAGCCCACCAGTCCGGTGGGCGGTTCGCAGCGGAACTGTCCGCGAGCGGACACTTCGGTCGTTCGGGTTCAGCCTCCACCCACGGGGCGGGCCGTGCGACCGCCGTGGCCGCCGACGAACTGCGCGGCGGCCTGCTGCACCGCCATCGACCAGCTCGGATAGGCGTGCACCGTCTGGGCGAGCCGACCGGCGAACATGCCGGTGCGCAGCGCCAGAGCCGGTTCGTGGATCATCTCCCCGGCACGTTCGGCCACGATGCTCGCCCCCAGCACCCGACCGCCGCCGAGACGTCCGACCACCCGGCGCGGCCCGGCGAGCAGCTTGACGAACCCCTCCTCGGCCCCCGCGGTCACCGCGCGGTCCACCTCGCTCATCGGCAGGTGGGCGAGTCGGGCGCCGCTGTGGTGGCCGAGTTCGTGCTCGCCCACGCCGACCGTGGCCACCTCCGGGGAGGTGAACACGACCGTCGGGGCCGTGGCGGGGTCGAACGTGGGCCGCCGCATCCGTCGCGCCCCGGCCAGCACGGCCACCCGTCCCATCGCGTAGGCCCCGTGGGTGTGGCCGAACAGCCCGGTGACGTCCCCGGCGGCGGAGAGCCCAGCCACCCCGGTGTCCATGTGCCGGTCGACGAGCACGTGCCCTTTCCCGTCGGTCCGCAGCCCCACGGTGTCCAGACCGAGCCCCTCGGTGTCCGGTCGCCGTCCGGTGGCCACCAGCAGCCGTTCGGCCCGTGCCGTCTCCCCGTCGGCGAGGTCCACCAGCACCTTCCCGTCCGCCGCGCGCACGGCCCGCGCCGGGGTTCCCGTGCGCACCCGGACTCCCTCGGCGAGCAGTTGTCGCGTCAGCACGGCGGAGGCCTCCGGGTCCATCGCGGGAAGCAGTCGCGAGGCCCCCTCCAGCACCGTGACACCGATGCCCAGGCGGTTGAGGGCCTGGGCGAGTTCGCAGCCGACCGCGCCGCCCCCCAGCACGAGCAGCGAGGCGGGTTCGTCGGTCAGCTCGAACAGGGTGTCCGTGGTGAGGTACGGGACCTCCTCCAACCCGGGGATGTCCGGGACGGCGGGACGGGAGCCGGTGGCCAGCACGACCCGCCCGGCGGTGAACCGGCGCCCGTCCACCTCGACGGTCCGCGCGGCGCGGAAACGCGCCCTCCCCCGCACGACGTGGATCCCCCGCTCCCGCAGCACCCGCTCGTCCTCCGTGCCCGCCACTCGGCGCACCGTCGCCCGCGCCCGCTCCGTCGCCACGGGGAAGGACAGTCCCGCCTCAGCCGCCTCGATCAGCGTCTTCGACGGCACGCAGCCGGTGAACGTGCAGTCCCCGCCGGGCGGGCCCTCGGTGACCAGCAGCACCCGGCTTCCGCCCCGTCGGGCGGTCTCCGCGGCGGCCAGTCCGGCCGCTCCCCCTCCGAGTACCAGCACGTCCCAGTCGGTCATGGGAGCAGCCAACCACGTTCCGGCCCGGATGTCGTCTCGGTTGTCCGCCCGCTGACACTTCGCGTGCGCGTTCCGCCCGGCAGCGGGTTAGCTGACCCGGTGTCCCGGTACGACGGCGGGGCCACGCGGAAAGAACCATCCCGGAGGTGCTCGTGACACCCGACCAACGAACATCCGAACGCGGCGGCTCCGACACGGCACGGCTGCCGATGTGGCGGATCGGCCTCACCGGCGGGCTCGTCGGCATCCTGTGCTGCGTGGGCCCGGCGATGCTGGCCCTACTGGGTGTGGTCGGCGCGGGCACCGCGTTCGCCTGGGCCACCGACCTCTACGGCAACTACGCCTGGTGGTTCCGGCTGGCCGGACTGGCGGTCATGGCCCTGCTGGTGTGGATCGCCCTCCGACGGCGCGACCACTGCGACCTCGCGGGAGTGCGCCGCTGGCGCCGACGACTGGCCGGGACCCTACTGATCGCCGTGGCCACCTACGTGGGGCTGTACGCGCTGACCACCTGGCTGGGCACCCTGGCGTAGGAGTCCGCGACCGTCCCACTCGGCCGGAGCGGACTCCGAGGCGTCGGCGAAAAGAGCCGTGTGCCCAGCGCGTCATGCCAGCCACGTGATGCTGAGCCCGTCGCGTTGCCCGAAACGTTCCAGGTGACTGGCGATGACGTGCTGAAGGTGTGCGAGATCCTCGTCGTTGTCGGCTTCGGCGGCGATGGTCAGCCCGTCCACTCGTGGCCGGAACACACACCTGCCCGTACCGTGGTCGGGCGGAAGCGTGATGCGGGTTTGCCCATCCCCTTCCTCCACCGAGCAGTGACGCCCCGGGTGTGAGACGAGTTGTTTGAGGTAGCGGTGGGCGCGGTCGGTGTTGACCTCGGCGTGTGCCTGCATCAGGATCTCTCCTGGTCCATAGGGGTAAGCGGCGTGTCCGCGCCGGGAGCGATGTCGGCGAAGGAACGATCGTGGTTCTCCCGAACGAACCGTTCGAGTCCGGCCACGAACTGCTCGGCCTGTTCCCGGGGCCAGCTGCGCAGCTGCTGATCGAACATCCCGGCGAGGCGTTCACGCAGTACAGCGATGATGCGTTCACCGTCGTCGGTGAGTATCAGCAGCGTGTTGCGGGCGTCATCCGGATCCGGTCGTCGGACGATCAGTCCGCCCTCCTCCAACCGGGTCGCGTGGCGACTCACGCCGGAACGGTCGAGTCCGACCTCGGCTCCCAGCGTTCCCGCCGTAACCGGACCCAGCCGCGCCAGACCGGACAGGATCGGGTACGAGGTGATGTCCACTCCACGCCCCACCCCGGCGACCAGCTCCTCGTAGAGATTGACCCGCATACGGCGCTGGAGCAGTTCACCGAGTGCGGTCTCGCACCGTCGTCCCAGCTCATCGTTCACAGCACCCACCCTACACCAAAATCCGTGCATCCCGCACGGATTTTGGTGTAGTCTCCAATGCGTGCAAGACGCACGCATTGGAGGAGTGGCAATCTCATGACACAGCAGACAGCCGACACCACCGAGACCTCGACGAAACTCGACAGCCGTACACGGCGACTCGTCGTGGTGCTCCTGGCCGGCGCCGTCCTACCGTTGCTGGACACCACCATCATCAACGTGGCCCTGGACCGACTGTCCGATGTTTTCGACACACCGGTGGCGACCATGCAATGGGTGGTCACCGCCTACGCCATGGCCACGGCCATCGCCATCCCACTGAGCGCGTGGGCCATCAAACGCTTCGGGGGCAAGCGGATGTGGCTGGCCTCGTTGGGCTTGTTCCTGGTCGGATCCGCGTTGTGCGGGCTCGCACCCAACGCGGGAAGTATGATCGCCTTCCGGGTGTTGCAAGGACTCGGCGGCGGCACGTCCATGCCCGTGTTACAAACCCTGCTGATCACCTCAGCCGGCCAGCAGAAGGCCCGCCGGGCCATGGCCGCTGTCGGCCTGCCCACTGTCATCGCTCCCGTACTCGGTCCCGTTATCGGCGGAGCCATCATGAACGGAGCCAGTTGGCACTGGGTGTTTCTCATCAACATTCCGGTGTGCCTGCTCGCCCTGGTCCTGACTGTCAAAGGTGTTCCACCGACCGTATCCGAACCGGACAGTCGCCTGGATCTCACCGGACTGGTGCTGCTCACCGGGGGACTCGTGGCGCTCGTCTACGCCCTGTCCAGGGTCACCAGTCCCGAGGCGCTGAAGCACTGGCCGTTCGTTGTCTCCGCCCTGAGCGGAGTGGGATTACTGGTCGCCTTCACCACTCACGCGCTGCGCACTCGGCACGAACCGGTCGCCAACGTGCGCCTGTTCGCCCTCCCCAGCTTCAGTGGGGCCACAGCAGCGATGCTGCTGTCCGGCATCGTCTTCTACGGTGGTCTGCTCCTGCTGCCGTTGTACTACCAACAAATCGCCGACTATTCGGTGTTGGGCGCGGGGGGAGTCCTCGCCCTCCAAGGCATGGGTGCGCTGCTGGCACGCTCGGCCGCAGGACGCGTCACCGACCGAGTAGGAGCCCGCGGCATCGTGCTGGTGGGACTGACCGCCGCCAGTATCGGCACAGTGCCGTTCGCCGTGGTCGATCCGAGCGCGCACGTCTGGTTGGCGGCCGCGCTCGTTCTCCGTGGCGCCGGTATCGGCATCGTCACTGTGACGGTCATGGGCTCTGCCTATCGCCACGTACCTCGCGAGTCGATCGCACATGCCAGCAGTCTTGGACGCATCCTGCTGCAACTCGGCTCCGCCGTCGGTGCCGCCGCGATGACCACCATCCTCGCCTGGCAGCACGGCGCGTCCACCCCGACCTCGCCGCTCGACGACTTCCAGGTGACGTTCTGGTGGCTGACCGCCACGACGGTACTCACGGCACTGTCCGCACTGTGGCTTCCCGGACGGAGCGAAGGATGAACAACACTCGCGCCCATCAGCGCCTCGCCCCGAGAAGGTGTGCGGAAACGAGTGGGTACGGATCGAGGAACCGGCGTCTCACCGATCGTGAAGTCGAGATCCTCCGCCCTGACATCGAGGCCGTCCGATACCCGGCACCAACCCGCCGACGATCATTCCAGTATGGACAGGGTGGTCCGCGTGGCCTCGGCGACGAGGGCGTTGTCGTACTCGGCGTCCCGCTCGGACTTGCTCGTCATCACCACGAGCACGATCGGGGCGCGCTGCGGCGGATAGAGGACCGCGATGTCGTTGCGGGTGGCGTGGTTTCCCGCGCCGGACTTGTCCTCGATCTCCCAGCCCTCGGGCGTTCCGGCCTGGACGAGCTCCTCGGTCAGCGGTGGGTTCCGCATCGCACCACGCAGGATCTTCCGCTTCTCCGGTGCGAGCGCGTCCCCGAGCACGACCTCACGCAGGTTCGCGGCCAGGGCACGCGGGGTGCTGGTGTCCCGGACGTCCCCCGGTGCGGTCTCGTTCAGCTCGGGCTCGTAGCGGTCGACGTGCGAGGTGGTGTCGCCGAGTTCGCGCAGTTCCCGTCGCAGGCCCTCCGGGCCGCCGAGCTCGCGCAGCAGCAGGTTCTGCGCGGTGTTGTCGCTGACGCGCAGCGCGGCCCGCAGGGTCTCGCGCAGCGTCATGCCGCTGTCGACGTGCTTCTCGGTCACCGGTGAGTACGGCACGAGCTCCGCGCGGGTGTAGGTGATCCTCCGGTCGAGGTCCTCGACGGTGTTGCGGCGCAGCACGGCGGCGGCCGTGAACGTCTTCATCGTGGAGCAGAAAGCCCAGCGTTCGTCGGCGCGGTGCGTGACCACCTCCCCGCTGCCGGTGTCGAGCGCGTGAACACCGAGCCGCGCCCCGAAACGCTGCTCCAGACGCGTGAACTCGGCCCGCACGGTGTTTTCCGACCGTCGCGCCGTGGTGGGCCGTGTTCCGGGATCCCGAGGGGCGGCCTGCGGTGCGCATCCCACCAGTGCCAGCAACGCCAGCAACACCGAAGCGGTTCTGAGGAAGTCTCGCATCATGTCTCCGTTCCTGCTCGTTCACACACGCCGACCGACGATCCCGCTCCGACCACGTCGGGCGAGTCCAAGCGGGTTGCTCGGCTGCCACGAGTGATCGGCGCTTTCGGCGCAGAGTGACCACCACTGGATCACTCGAAAGAGTGACATGATCATGATGTCGTTGGCGCGATCGAGAAAGATATTCATAATCAGTGGCGTCTGGCTCCCCGAGCGGGACACCGAATCGACGAAAAACAACACGACACGTTCCCCACACACCGGAACGTGTCCCGTTCCCCCGAAGGCAGATCCACGACGATGACAGTACCGGCGAGTGCCCCGGCCTATGATGTCGACACCGTCAAACGCCACCTGATAACACCACAGAATCTGGCCGAACTGGGAATCACCGAAGAAACCGTCCGCGACATCCTGAAAAGGGACGAACTGAAGCACAACGGACAGTCACCGACCGGGCTGTCCGTCAACGAAACGACCTTCGGGGAGTTCTCCGGACCCACGGCGGCCGATCGCGGCTGGATGGCCTACATGAACATCGGCGCGCCCCTGGTGGAGGAGCGCGGTGACATCACCCAGCCTCCCCCGGACGTGCTGTCCACCCGCGCCTACGTGAACCGCGCCGAAGGGGTGGCCCGCCACTTCGAGGACACCGTCGAGTTCTCCATCTCGAACACGATCAGCTGGTCCGTCGAGGGGACGGCACAACTCACCTTCGGAGCCCGCACCAGCGCGGAACTGGAAACGCAGATCCAGAAGAGCCTGCAGAACAGCGTGCGGAACACCACCTCGCACACCGACATCAACCACCAGCACCCCGAGAACCAGGGCTCGGAAACCCAGGACCGCACGGAACAGGCGACCACCAACACCACCACGGACACCGCGATCGGAGCGGCCAGGGGAACCTCGGAGCTGTTCGCCCAGCTGATGCTCGGCATCACCGCCTCGGTCAGCGGCTCGCTCACCACCTCGTGGAGCTCGCGCTCCACCATCTCCGGCGACATCCCGGGCGGACAGCGCGTGGAAACACTGGCCACCCAGCGGCGACAGGTGAAGCAATATACCTATGAACTTCCCGTCACCTTCGCGGGTTACGTCGCCCTGCACTACCCCGATCGGGCCCCGGTCCGGGAACTCACCCTCCAGGACTTCGAACCCGAGGGCGCCGAGGTCGTCGCCCGCGACATCCGGCTGCTCGGCCTGGTCGAGCGCGGCGAACAGTACCGGCCGAAGGGCATCGCGGAGACGGTCTCGGCCCTCGACGTGGAACACACGGCCTTCGCCCCCGAACGCATCGCCCCCGCCGCCGAACAACTGAACGAGAAACGGCCGCACAACCTGGGCCGAGCCTGACACCCCGCGAGGACGACAATGGTCTTTCAGAACATCTTCGGCACCGCCCAACAGACCTCCCAGTCCGGAACGAGCACCGAACAGGAACTCGCCGACCACATCCCGCTGCGCTCGGCGTGCGTGCCCCAGCACGACCCGATGCACCAGCAGCCCCCGGAGGACACCGGGGAGCCGCGGGACCCCAAGATCGTGCGGGAGACCTCCCCGGAGGCACGAAGCGTGCTCGGCCTGGTCACCACGCTGACCGGCATCACCCACCAGGCCGCCGGACAGCAGAACACCTACGCCTCCGACCCGGCCTCGACCGTGGAGGCCGCCGCACCGGTCATGCACGAAGCCCACCGGACGACGCGGAAGGCCCCGGAGAACCTCAGCCGGGACGAACGGGACTCCGACACGCGGGAGTGAGTCCCGGCCGCGGGGCCCGCGCGACGGCGGGCGCCGCGGCTCTTCGGGAAGAGCCCTCGGAGGGCACGCCGGAAACGGGTCGAGGGCGCCTCGTCGACCGGCCCCTACGGTCGGGCGAGCACCCGCCGCAGCGGGATCGGCAGCCTCCGGCCCGGCCGCGCCCACCCCCGCAGGGACTCCCGCGCGGCGGCGATCCGCTCCGGGCTCGTCTCGGGCAGGTAGAGGCCGTCGAGCAGCGTCCCCAGCGCCTCAGCCGAGTCCACCGGGAACCCGAACACCCGGCGCCGACTGGACAGCACCCGGAATCCCCGCGCGGTCAACAGTCCACCGATACCGTCACAGGCCCCCGGGTTGGGCCAGGACTGGCCACGGACCCCCAGGGCACGCAGCACACGCACCCAGGTCAGCAGACCACGCGGGTCGAACCCGAGCCGGGCGGGAACCAGCGCCGCGAGGATCCCGTCGGCACGCAGCACCCGACGAACCCGCGTCAACACCTCGTCCAACGGGGTGAGCAGTTGTAAGGACATCGCCGCACAGACCGCCTCGGCGGAACCGGCGGCCAACGGCAACGCCTCCGCGTCGGCACGGACGAGCGGACCGCGCCCCCTCGCGGCGGCCACCGCCAGCTCACCGGCACTGCCGTCCACTCCCACCCACCGGTGTCCGGCCAGCCGGTCCCTGGTGGGGGCAGAGCCGCAGGCCAGGTCCACGATCCATCCCGTGGTGGTCTCCAGCGGCTCGGTCAACCATCCGTAGGGATCCCCCGCGCAGCGGGCGAGTACCCGCTCGGTGACACCGGGGCGCTCCTCGTGGAAGGCGGACAGATACCCGCGCCAGTCTCCCTCGTCCATGAGTGAACCCCTTTCGAGACGGCCCGGAAGAGAACCGTGTCGCTCAGACACGGACGCGGGGATACGAACCAGGAACTCGCACGCTGCGAACACATCACGATTTCCGCGCCCACACCAGAATGGCCGCGCAAATATTTTCGGGATATACCCAGAAATCCCTCGGGACAGTATCGTTTCCTCGTGCCTCAGTTTTTCGGAATATTCCAGACTGTGACGCACGAGACCACCGCAGTACGCTCACACCATGCCACACATCGACATTCGGAACGAGCGACCGGGGATTCTCGGCCTGATTTCCTACCGCCCCCGCACGGGCCGTGCCCTGGTCGAGCTGACCGAGGCGTTGCTGCGGGACGAGGACGGACTGTCCCGGGGTGAACGCGAACTGATCGCCGCCGCCGTCTCCTCCGGCAACGACTGTACCTTCTGCGCCGAAGCGCACGGCGCGTTCGCGGCCCACCAGCTCTCGGGCGGCAGTGAGGTGGTCGAAGCCGCATGTACGAATCCGCACCAGGCCGCGCTGCCCGCGAAAACGCGTGCCCTGTTGAACCTGGCCGAGGACGTCCGCGAAGGCGGGCGGAACGTGACCGAACAGCGCGTCGCCGAGGCCCGCCGGGCCGGGGCCGACGACAGGGACATTCACGACACGGTACTGATCGCCGCGGCGTTCTGCATGTTCAACCGCTACGTCGACGGGTTGAACGCGGCCACACCCGATGACGAGCGGTTCTACGAGGATCTGGCGACGACGATCGTCGAACACGGTTACACGGCCTCGGTGCTGAACGACTCGCCCGACTGAGACAGCACCTCGAAAGCCCGTTGCCGGGAGGCACCACCCGTCGACCGGCACGAACTGTCACCATGTGATCGTGACCTCCTCAGATTTTCCCCAGTCGGGCTTCCTGCACCGGGCCATACGACTGCTCGGCCCCGGGGACGCCGACGAGACAGCCCTGCGACAGGCCGCGTGGGTGGCCCGCTGTGTCGGCCGGGGGGACACGTCACCGCTGGGCTCCCAGGACGTGACGGCGCTGGCCGGGTTCCTGCGGACCCGGGATTTCGCCCGAGGAGAGCGCCTGTTCGGAAGTACGGACGATTCCCGAGGAGTCTGGATCATCCGGCGGGGGCGGATCGAACTCACCGCCGGCTCCGGACGGCGCCGTTCGGTCGTGCACGTGCTGCACCCGGGGGACGTGGACGGGGACATCCAGCACCTGCTGGACATGCCCTTCCCCTACACCGGTCGCGCCCTGGACGAGGGGACCGCTCTGCTGCTCGACACGGACGGGTTCGAACGGCTGCTGGCCGAACGGCCCGCGATCAGCCGTCGCTGGCTGTCCAGCATCGCCCAACGACTGGCCACCAGCCAACAGCGGGTGCTCGGGCTGCTCGGACGCTCCCTGCCACAACAGGTGGCCCGGCTCCTGCTCGACGAGGCCGTGGCAGGCCAGGTACTGCTGCCACAGCGCACCCTCGCGGCCATGATCGGGGTACAACGTCCCTCGTTGAACAAGATCCTCAAGGACTTCGAACACCGTGAGCTGATCACCATCGGCTACGCCGCCATCGAACTACGTGACATCGAGGGCCTGGAGAAGCGGGCCGTGCCCTGACAGCAACGACTCGGCCCACCGGCGGAAACGTCATCGGGTGGAGTCTTCCGGCGTTCCCCGTTCCGCGATGGCGGCCAGTCGGGCCGGGTCCAGCAGGGTGATCCGCCGGTATCCGAGGGAGATGACCGCTTCAGCCGCCAGGCTACGCAGCACGCGGTTCATCGAGGAACGCGGACAGCCTCCCAGGGACGCCAGGGTGGCCTGGCTGACTCCTACGACATCCCCGTGGGACTCCCGCAGCAGCAGGCGTGCCACGCGTTGGCGTAGCGTCCCCGTTCGCAGGTCCGTCAGATGACCATGTACGTGCAGGACACGTTCGGCCAGGGAGGAAAGCCACAGCCGCGCCAGGCTCGTGCGCTCGGCCAGCAACCACAGCAGGATCCGTTCCGGCAGCATCCAGAGACTCACCGGGGTGGCCGCCCGCGCCCGGTAAGGGGCCGGTATCGCCAGCATCAGGGGAATGTCGCCGAAGACCTCACCGGGCCGCACCAGCGCCAGTACTCGCCGTCGCGCTCCCGTGCCCTCGGTGAGTTCGACCCGACCGCTGCGGAGGAACCAGGCGCCCCGTGTCGAACACCCGCGCTGGAACACCGGCTGACCGGTGTAGAGCGAAGAGGGGACAAGATGCTCGTCGAGCAGACGCACGTCCTCGGGGGTCAACAGGTGCGCGGCCCGTTCGGACAGACAGTGTCCGATCCACTCTCCCACCGTGAGTTCTCCGGGACGGTCACACATCCACTTCCCCCGAAATCCGACGAAGTCGTTGGTGGGGTTCCCCAGTCCGTTGGCCCGACACACGGAGTGTCGGCTTGCTGACACTATCGCCGACGTGCGATATGTTCAGACGTACGACGTACAATGAATATTATTCAAATTTCACCTCCGCCGCGCGAACGGAATTACCACATCACGGAAACATTTTTCCACCACGTGCGAACTACTTGATCGCATTCTCGGAAAATGTCGCTTCCGACACTTTGTGACCCCCTGTCCGAGGGAAAAAGCGTTGCGACTCCGGACTCCTCCACCGAATCTGTCCGTGCGGCGCTTTTCCGCCGTTGTCGAAAGGAAAGAATCTCCACGAAAGAACGGATCAGCAGGAGGACATCGTGTCAGGAATGCTACGGAAGATCACCACGGGCGCGGCAGGAACAGCTCTGGCCACCGGACTGCTGCTGGCGGGCGCCGGCGGTGCCTCGGCCGAGGCCGACACCCAGAACACAGCCCGCTCCGGGGACTACGGCGTCTCGTCGTACGGATACGGACACCACCATCACGACTGCTGGTGGTACGGCGACGGCTACTACGGTGGCGGCTACTACGGTGACTTCGACGGTATCAACGTGGGTATCCTCTGAGCCCACGCGACGGTGGCCGGGATCGTGCGATCCCGGCCACCGTCGACCTCGCCCGCACACCGGTAACCATCGAACCTCACGGGTCGGTTCGGTCGAGATCATCCGTTCCGGGGCGGTGGCCCCATGCTCGACGAAGCCACTCCCGGAGGGGCTCGACACCCCCGCGGAGCACCAGCGCTGCCAGGACCGCCCCGAACACGGCGTGAGCGAGGAACACCGTGGTGTGGAAGGCGGGCAGGCTCACCGTGGAGAAGACGCCGCCGACTCCCAGGGTGCGCGGTACCGGACCGGCCACGAATCCGAGTGCGAGCAGGAGACCGTAGACCGTTCCGATCCCCGTCGCCCACCACATCCGTCCACGGACGTGGGACGGAAAGCTTCCGACGAGCAGCGCGAAAACCATCCCGAAAGCCGCTCCGTTCCACGCGTGATCGAGATAACCGACCACGGTGGAGGTGGTGTTCGGTCCCAGGGTGATGCGCTCCATCGCCCGCATACCCATCAGAGTCGGCAGATCCCCCGGCATCGACCCGAAGACACGGAACCCCGTGATACGGACGAGTTCCAGTCCCACCGTGGCGACCAGTCCGGCACCACCGCCGACCAGGATGCCCCGAACGAGGCGCCGCCACCGCATCAGTGCGGCGAGCACCAGCAGCACCAACACGACCCCCACGGCGGGCGCCCCGACGTGGATCAGCAGAGTGCGGAACTGCCACCTACCCGTGGCCGACAGGGCGAACAGCGGGGCACCGGAGACTCCCGCCGCCAGTAGCACGAGACCGGTGGCCAGCAACTCACCCACGGCACCGTAAGAGACCGTCGCACCACTCCTGAGCCCAGCCACGCCGAGCCTCACTCCCGCACCGCGTCGCTGATCTCGGAGGCGGCGGTGGACATCTTCTGGCCGCCCTGGGACAACTGCGGATCCACCGCCGTGAACAACGGCTTGGGATCGAAGTAACTCACGTGCGCGGTCCCGTCGTCACCGGCCCACACGTGGAACCGCATCGGCACCACCGACCCGATCTCCGCGGTCTTACCGAAGAACTTCTTACCCGCACTCGGATTACCCACGAAGAACGAATGGGCCCCGTCCAGTTGCAAACCGGTCGCCCGCAACGCACCGGCCTGGTTCACCTCACCCAACACCATCATCCCGTTGTCGGAAACCGCCCGCTTCAACGACGACACCGTCTCGTCGAACGATTGTTCCGAGGTCACCGTCGTCAGCGTGGTCTTCGTGGTGGAGGAGTTTCCGTCGGAGTCCGTTACGGTCCGCTCAGACTGGTCTTGCTGCCCGTTGCCCTCGGATCCCGTGCCGCCGCACGCGCTCGCTCCCAGAGCCAGCACTGCCGTGGTGCTGATCACACCGAGCAGTTTGGGAAAACGTCGTAGTGCCAACATCGCTCGCACGTTCGCGTGTCTCCTTCCGGTACGTTCCTCTCGGGAAACCGGGACGGTCCCGGCGTCGGTAGCGGCACACTCCGGAGGGAAAAACCGACGGACTCCCCCACCCGTGGACACCGTTGCGGCCTTTTCGTCACTTGCGGTGTCGTGGGATTCGGGCGATACTCCTTGCGCGCCGGTGTCTCCTCCGTCGCCCGCCCGGTACATCCCACAGTCACCGCCGCATCGAAAACAGCCGAATGTCACGGTGCTGACAGTTTTCCGTTCCGTTTCCCTCTTCCGTGGACACGGAAACAGCACACTTTCCCGAAACGACACGGCGGATCAGTGCGAACCAGTTCCCCGGAGGAGCCACGTCCAAGAAAATCCTCCGCGAATGATTCTCCGATTTCGGCTCTGCTCCCGGAAACGTTCCCGCGGAACGCGGCGACCGAACGGAGACCGAGGTGGACTCCGCCCGCACCGAACCCGCTGACCGAGGACAGCACTGGCCACCCTCGGTCAGCGGGTTTCTCACAACCACCGTCCCCGAGGAGGGGTGAACCGGCCCGGGGACGTGGTGTTCGGGTTCCGCGACCGGATCAGTGCGCGGCCCTGCGCCGGAACCAGTACAGGCACAGCGCTGTGACGACGCCGAAGACGAGGTGGCCGAGGAGTTTCGGCACGGCGGACATGCTCAGCTGCAACACCGGCATCCCCAACCCGGCCGGCAGCAGGACCAAACCACCGACCACCCACAGCACCACGCCGTAGGCCACGCCGAAACCGAGCAACGGCCCCACTCTCGTGGAACCGGTGAGCAACCCGAAAACGACCCCGAAGAAGGCGGAGATGACCAGGTGCAGCACACCGCCCACCAACGCGCTGTCCGAACCGACCAGACCCGCGATCATGGACAGCGTCCCCATCACCGCCATCATCATCCCGAAGACGACACCGCCACCCAGACCGGCCAGCGCACCACCGGCGGACTGGGTCAGCAGCGTCCGTTGCGAGGACATCGTGGTGGACATGTCCGTGTTCCCTTCCCGAAGCAAATGGGGTGCGGACTCGCGCACGGTGGCGCGTACGTCCCGCATCCCGGGGTTGACCAGTGCGGTGTCACCGACGAGGACGGTCGGGACGGTCTCGTCCCCGCCGGTGGCTCGACGCACCCGCTCGGCGGCCCCTTCGTCCTCCCAGATGTTGATCTCGCGGACCGTGATTCCGCTGCGGCGCAACCTCGGGAGCAGGGCCATACAGAACGGGCATCCCGGACGCCAGTACACCTCGACGGCGGACGGTTCGGTCGTCATCGCGTCCTCGTTTCGATCCGGTGACGGTCACTTCCAGTAGAGCTCCGTCCCGCGCCGCGCAGGGCCCCAACTGTCAGCGTGGTGACACGATGGGGTCTTCCTCGCCGGTATGCACCGCCCCCACGGAACGACTAGCTTCGGGTGAGGGGAGGGCAACGAGTGTGCCCGCGCGCCCCACGGTCACGGCCCAGCGTGGAAACGACGGTTTCCGGTCGCTACCAGCCGCTCCCGCTTCGACGAACACGATCGCCCGGTCCCGCTCACCACGGAGTCCGAGGCGAGGAAGGAGGAGAACATGCCACGCATCCCGGTTCACTCGGTCGAGGACGCTCCCCAGCAGTCCCAACAGCGCCTCCAACAGCTGCGAGCCCAGTTCGGCACGGTGCTCAACATCCACGGCGAGATGGCCCACTCTCCGGTGGTGCTGGCCGCCTACGGCGGGATCCTGGACGCCATCACCGAGCACGGCACCTTCGACGCCCCCACCCGCGAGGCCATCGCCCTGGCGGTGGGCAACACCAACGACTGCGGCTACTGCCAGTCGGCCCACACCCAGGGGGCCAAGGCGGCGGGCTGGTCCGAGCCGGACACGGTGGCCATCCGCGACGGAAGCATCGACACCGACCCGAAACTGAGCGCCCTGCTCGACCTGGCCCGCGCCATCAGCCGCGACGCCGGGGAGGTCGACGACAGCACCTGGGAACGAGCCCGTCAGGCGGGCTGGTCCGAGACCGAACTCACCGAGCTGTTCGCCCACGTGCTGGTCAACATCTTCACCAACTACTTCAACCACTACGCCCGGACCGAACTCGACATCCCCGCGGCACCGGGGGTGGGTTCCCGGTAGCACTTCCGCCGGCCCGCCGGGGGTGTTCGCCCTGGCGGTCCCCGGATGCCGGTTTTGGGCAAAACCGGTCACCCGAGGGTGCCCCTCGTCCGGCACGGGACTCGGGGCTTCGCTAGCGTCGAAGCCGCCCAGCAGACTTTCCCCGAAGGAGTTCTGGTGCCGGAGCAGTTCGCTCACCTGCATGTGCACACCGAGTACTCGATGCTCGACGGCGCGGCCAAGCTGGACCCGCTGTTCGCGGAGGCCGAGCGGCTCGGCCAACCGGCCGTGGCCATGACCGACCACGGGAACATGTTCGGAGCCCACGACTTCTACAGTCGGGCGCTGAAGTCGAACGTGAAGCCCATCATCGGCATGGAGGCCTACGTCGCTCCCGCCAGCCGGTACCACAAGAAACCTGTGTTCTGGGGCAAGGCCCGCACCAACGAGGACGGCGAGTCCACCGAGACCGGCGGCGACGTCTCCGGCGGCGGTTCCTACACCCACATGACCATGTGGGCCCGCAACGCCACGGGGCTGCGCAACCTGTTCCGGCTGTCCTCGCTGGCCTCGTTCCAGGGCTACTACCGCAAACCCCGCGTGGACCGGGAACTGATCGCCGAGCACGCCGAGGGGATCATGGCCACCACCGGCTGCCCCTCCGGCGAGGTGCAGACCAGGCTGCGGCTGGGCCAGTACCGCGAGGCGTTGCGGGCCGCCTCGGACTACCGGGACATCTTCGGGGAGGAGAACTTCTTCCTGGAGCTGATGGACCACGGCCTGCCCATCGAGAAGAACGTCCGCGAGGACCTGCTGCGGATCCGCTCCGAACTCGGGCTGACCCCGGTGGCCACCAACGACAGCCACTACGTCACCGCCGACCAGGCCGAGTCCCACGGCGCGTTGCTGTGCGTGCAGACCGGCAAGACGCTGAGCGACCCCAAGCGGTTCAAGTTCGACTCCGACGACTTCTACCTGAAGTCCGCCGAGGAGATGCGCGAGTACTGGGACAAGGAGGTGCCCGGTGCCTGCGACGCGACCCTGGAGATCGCCGAACGCGTCGAGTCCTACGAGGACGTCTTCGCCGAGAAGGACCGGATGCCGCGCGTTCCCCTGGCACCCGGCCAGACCGAGGAGGAGAAGCTCCGCGAGGAGGTCGAGCAGTACATCCCCACCCGCTTCCCGAACGGGCTCACCGACGAGTACCGCCAGCGGGTGGAGTGGGAGCTCGAAGTGATCTGCGGCAAGGGCTACGCCTCCTACTTCCTGGTGGTGGGCGACCTGGTCCGCTGGGCCAAGTCCCACGGCATCCGCGTGGGACCCGGCCGGGGCAGCGCCACCGGCGCGCTGGTGTCCTACATCCTGCAGATCATCAACCTGGACCCGATCGAGCACTCGCTGATCTTCGAGCGGTTCCTCAACCCGGAACGCGACTCCCCACCGGACATCGACCTCGACTTCGACGATCGCCGACGCGACGAGGTGATGGCCTACACCCGCGACACCTACGGCCAGGAGAACGTCGCCCAGGTCATCACCTTCGGCATGATCAAGACCAAGGCGGCGCTGAAGGACGCGGCCCGCGCCCACCACGGACAGCCGGGTTTCGCCATCGCCGAGAAGATGTCCAAGGCCCTGCCTCCCCCGGTGGCGGCCAAGGACATCCCGTTGGAGGGGATCGTCGACCCGGAGCACGAGCGGTACCAGGAAGCCGCCGAGATCCGCTCGATGATCGAGAACGACCAGGAGATCGCCCAGATCTTCAACACCGCCCGCGGGCTGGAGGGGCTGATCCGCAACGCGGGCGTGCACGCCTGCGCCTACATCCTGTCCAGCGAACCCCTGCTGGACGTGCTGCCGCTGTGGATGCGCGAGGACGGCGCGATCATCACCGGCTGGGACTACCCCGCCTGTGAGGAGATCGGCCTGCTGAAGATGGACTTCCTCGGGCTGTCCACGCTGACGATCATCGAGGACGCCATCCGCGCCGTCCGGAAGAACCACGGCATCGAGATCAACCTGGACACCCTGGGACTGGACGATCCCGAGACCTACGAGCTGCTCTCGCGCGGGGACACCCTCGGGGTGTTCCAGCTCGACGGTGGTGGGATGCGCACCCTGCTCAAGGCGATGAGTCCCTCGCACTTCGGCGACGTCTCGGCGGCGCTGGCGCTGTACCGGCCCGGCCCGATGGCGGTCAACGCGCACATGGCCTACGCCGAGCGCTCGAACGGGCGCGCGACGATCACCCCGATCCACCCCGAACTCAGGGACGCCCTCGACCCGATCCTCGGGGAGAGCTACCACCTGCTGGTCTACCAGGAGCAGGTGATGGCGATCGCCCAGCAGCTGGCCGGTTACAGCCTCGGCGAGGCCGACCTGCTGCGCAAGGCGATGGGCAAGAAGAAACCCGAGGTCATCGCCAAGGAGTCCGAGAAGTTCCTGGCGGGGATGAAGCAGAAGGGCTTCTCCGACGAGGCGGCCCAGACGCTGTGGGACACGATCCTGCCCTTCGCGGGCTACGCCTTCAACAAGTCCCACACCGCCGGCTACGCGATGGTGTCCTACTGGACCGCCTACCTCAAGGCGCACTACCCGGCCGAGTTCATGGCCGCGCAGCTGACCGCCAACGCCAACGACAAGGACAAGAGCGCGGTCTACCTCTCGGAGTGCCGCCGCATGAACGTGCGGGTGCTGCCGCCGGACGTCAACGAGTCCGACGTGCAGTTCGCCGCGGTCAACGGCAACATCCGTTTCGGGCTCGGCGCGGTCCGCAACGTGGGCACCGGGGTCGCCCGCGCCATCATCGACGCGCGCCGGGAGAAGGGGGAGTACACCTCCTTCTCCGACTTCCTCCAGAAGGTCCCGGCGAACGTGTGCCAGAAGCGGGTGGTCGAGTCGCTGATCAAGGCCGGGGCCTTCGACTCGTTCGGCGTTCCCCGCCAGGCGCTGGTGCGGGTGCACGAGGAGGCCGTCGACGCGGTCTCGGGCATCAAGAAGCACGAGGCGATGGGCCAGTTCGACCTGTTCGGCGGGGGCTCCTCCGACGACTCGGCCGACACCTCTCCGCTGGCGCACCTGACCTTCGACACCCAGGAGTGGCCCCGCAAGCAGCTGCTCGCCTTCGAGCGGGAGATGCTGGGGCTGTACGTCTCGGCCCATCCGCTGGACGGTGCCCAGGGGATCCTGCGCAAGCACGCGCCGAAGCCGATCGCCACGGTCAAGCACGAGGCTCCCGCCGAGGGCGAGATCACGCTCGCCGGGATCATCTCCTCGGTGGACCGCCGGGTCAGCAAGAAGACCGGTGAGCCGTGGGCGATCGTGACCATCGAGGACCTGGACGCCAGCATCGAGGTGCTGTTCTTCGCCAAGGCCTACGCGGCCTTCGGGGAGGAGCTGGTCACCGACGCGGCCGTGGCCGTCAAGGGGAAGGTGAACTGGCGCGACGACATCATGTCGGTGTTCGCCAGCGGTTTGACCACACTGGACATATCCTCGGCCGAGTACAACCCGGTCGACGGTGAGCTGCCGTTCGTGTTACGAGCCGACGCGACCAAGGTGGACAAGGAGACGGTGGCCGAACTGCGCTCGGCGCTGTCCGCCCACCGGGGGGAGACCCCGGTGCAGGTGGTGATCGCCGGAAGCCGCGAGACCCGTATGGAGCTGCCCGAGGACTACTCCGTGCGGATCTCCAACACCCTGCTCGGTGAACTCAAGGGCATCCGGGGGGTCACCGTGCTGGACACCACCGGGGTCGGCGTCTGAGCGTGTTCGCGCGAACCGTGCGGAGGGGTGTTCCACGTGGAACACCCCTCCGGACGGGGTGTCCGCGACGGGGCTCCCGCGGGCTCAGCGGCGTCCCGCGCGCCAGTAGCCCATGAAGGCCACCGAGCCGCGGGGCACTCCGTAGTCGTGCACGGTCATCCGGCGGAGTCGTTTGATGACCCCGGCCTCACCGGCCAGCCACCCGTAGAGTTCACCGCCCTCCACGTCGACCTTGCCGGAGAGCTCGGGGATCTCCCACAGCAGCGAGCTGTCCACGTCCACGTCCTCCAGGGCGCACGTCGCGGCACCGCAGCCGTTCTCCCCGCGGAACTCGCGCAGCACCGCGGCGAGTTCGTTCTCCAGCAACCGGCCGTGTTCGGTGGAGTCCCTTCCCCTGGGCAGCCAGCGGACCTCCATACCGTCCGGCACGCGCCAGGGCTGGACGTCGTCCTCGGTGGGCACCTCCAGGCAGGCGACGCCGCACGCCTCGGGGGGAAGGGATTCGAGGATGGCCCCGACCGCAGGGATGGCCGTCTCGTCACCGGCCAACAGCAGCCTGCGCGCCGTGGGAGGAGGGCACCACTCGCAGCCCCACATGCGCCCCGAGCCGGGTCGGTCCGGGCCGAGCAGCGCCACCCGGTCCCCGGGCGTGGTGGTGGCCGCCCAGTTGGAGGCGGGTCCGCCGGCGTCCTCCTCCGAGCCGTGCAGCACGAAGTCGATGTCCAGCTCGCCGACCTCCGGCCGGAACGCCCGCACCGTGTAGGTCCGCATGATGGGCCGGATCTCCTCGGGCATCGCCTGCCACTCGGCGTACCAGTCCGGGCCGGTGGGCACGTCGTCGACCGTCCGTCCCGGCGCGGGCAGCATCAGCTTGATGCGCTGGTCGGCCCCTCCCGCTCCGAAGGAGCGGAGCTGGTGTCCGGCGAGCGTCACGCGCACGAAACTCGGACTCAGTCTCTTCCGGGCGACCACCTCGGTGAAGTAGACCCGGTACTCGGGCCTGTGGTTCTCGCGGCGGGTCCTTGTCTCGAGCGCGGTGGTCATGAAACGGTCCTCCCGCTTCGCTGGGGCGATACGATCCGGCGTTAGTAAGGTTAGCCTATACTTAATCTTGGGACGAGGCTAACACCACGCGTGCCACGTCACACCCCGGGCACGCCCCAGGGCGTGTCCACGGGAAACGGGCGAGACCTCCTCCGGGTCGCGACCACGTCGCGGCCGGAGGGAACCGGAGGGGAGCGGGCCGCGTCCCAGCCACCGAACGAGTCCGCGACGGCGAGAACGGGAGTGCCGGTCATGTACGTGGAGGACACCGGAACGGGCGACGGCGACATCGACATCACCGTGAACGGCTCCGAGCACACCGCCGAGGCCAACTACGACCTGGACCGCGACGGGGTCGACGAGACCGTCGGCGTGCTCACCGAGGACGGCTACCTGGCCTACACCGACTCGGACTCCGACGGCACCGCCGACCTCCTGCGCACCTTCGACGAGCAGGGCACCGTGCTCAGCCGGTCCCGTTTCGACGAGGCCACCGGGCAGTGGGTCCCCGAGCAGCCGGAGGGACCCGAACACCGGGACCACTCGGAACGGGATCCGCGTTCGGCGGCGGGCGGGGACCCGATGGTGGTGGACACCCCCGCCGGCGACCGACACATCGGTCCGCCCACCGAGGACACCGACAACGACGGCAGGCCGGACACCACGGTGGTGGACACCGAGGACGGACAGATGCTGGTCACCGACGTCAACGGGGACGGCGCTGCCGACCAGATGGTGCGGATCAGCGACACCGGCCGGATCACCGTGGCCCGGCACACCGGTGGCGGGGAGTGGACCGTCCTCGAACACGGCGGGCTCGACGGCACCCCCACCGAGAGTTCCGGTGCGAGCGCCCCGGTCACCGGAACCGAGGACTGGCTGTGGGAGTCCGGCGAGACCGGGCAGAGCCCCCGGTCACAGCCCTTCCCCGCTCCCCGGCAGGCCGATCCGGCCGAGGACTCCTTCTGGGAATGATTCACGCCGAAAAACGAAACAATCGCCGAGAATCCGCAGGGTGCCTCCCTAAACACATGACGGAAAAAATGTGTCACAGAACACACCGAATTCGGTTGAAAACGCTCCGGCGCCCTGCCGCGAAGACCGCGAACCCCTCCACCGTGCCGGAAAACGTGCACCCGTCCGGGGCGACGACACGCGGATTTCCGCGAATTCCGGCGAACTGAATCGATTCCCTTATCGTTCCTGTGAGGGAACCGACAGGGCTGATCTCCGTCAACGGGCGGGCCTCCGGTTAGTCTCGGTGCATCCCCTTCGCGCTTCGCCCGGATATTCCGGGCGGGGCGAAGTATTCCCTGAAAGCACTGTCGGCCGGTGCGTCGACGAGACGGAAATCCGGGCTGTGGCGCCCAGTCAGGAGACACGACGCGATGACCGCTTTGACCATCCCCGGTCTCGACCAGGCACCCGTGAAACACGAACGCCTGCTGTCATGGGTACGCGAGGTCGCGGAACTGACCACGCCCGAACAAGTCGTCTGGTGCGACGGCTCCCAGGAGGAATGGCAGCGACTGACCGACCGACTGGTCGAGGCGGGCACCTTCAAACGGCTGGACGAGTCGAAGAAACCCAACTCGTTCTGGACGGTCTCCGACCCCAGTGACGTCGCCCGTGTCGAGGAGCGCACCTTCATCTGCTCCCGCGACAAGGCCGACGCCGGGGTGACGAACAACTGGATGGACCCCGACGAGATGAAGGCCACCATGACCGAGCTCTACCGGGGCTGCATGCGTGGCCGGACGATGTACGTGGTCCCCTTCTGCATGGGTCCGGTGGAGGCCGACCCGCCGCGCCTGGGCGTGGAGATCACCGACTCCGAGTACGTCGTGGTCTCGATGCACATCATGACGCGGATGGGCCAGCGGGTGCTGGAGCGCTTCGCCGAGGACGAGGACGTCGAGTTCGTGCCCGCGCTGCACTCGGTCGGTGCCCCGCTCGAACCCGGTCAGCAGGACGTGCCGTGGCCGTGCAACGAGATCAAGTACATCACGCACTTCCCGGAGGAGCGGCTGATCTGGAGCTTCGGCTCCGGCTACGGCGGCAACGCCCTGCTCGGCAAGAAGTGCTACTCGCTGCGGATCGCCTCGGCCATGGCCCGCGACGAGGGGTGGCTGGCCGAGCACATGCTGATCCTGAAGCTGATCTCGCCGCAGAACAGGGTGTACTACGTCGCCGCGGCCTTCCCCTCGGCCTGCGGCAAGACCAACCTGGCCATGCTCGAACCGACCATCCCCGGCTGGCGGGTCGAGACGCTCGGTGACGACATCGCGTGGATGCGCTTCGGCGAGGACGGGCGACTCTACGCCGTCAACCCGGAGGCGGGCTTCTTCGGGGTCGCTCCGGGAACCAACTGGAAGACCAACCCCAACGCGATGCGCACCATCGAGAAGGGCAACTCCATCTTCACCAACGTCGCGCTCACCGACGACGACGACGTGTGGTGGGAGGAGATGGAGAACCAGCCGCAGCACCTGACCGACTGGAAGCGCCAGGACTGGACCCCGGAGTCCGGCGAGAACGCCGCCCACCCCAACTCGCGGTACTGCACCCCGATGTCGCAGTGCCCGATCCTGGCGCCGGAGTGGGACGACCCGCAGGGCGTGCCGATCTCGGCCATCCTCTTCGGGGGACGCCGCAAGACCACGATCCCGCTGGTCAACGAGGCCTTCGACTGGCAGCACGGGGTGTTCATGGGGGCCACCCTGTCCTCGGAGAAGACCGCCGCCGCCGCGGGCAAGGTCGGCGAGGTCCGGCGCGACCCGATGGCGATGCTGCCGTTCATCGGCTACAACGTCGGCGACTACTTCCAGCACTGGGTGAACATGGGCAAGGAGGCCGACGCCTCCAAGATGCCCAGCATCTACTACGTCAACTGGTTCCGCAGGGACCCCTCCGGCGAGAAGATCGTCTGGCCGGGCTTCGGGGAGAACTGCCGCGTGCTCAAGTGGATCGTGGACCGGCTGGAGGGCAACGCCGCCGCCGAGGAGACCCCGATCGGCCGGGTGCCCACGGCCGACCAGCTCGACCTCACCGACCTGGACGCCACCCACGAGGAGGTCGAGCAGGCGCTGCGGGTGGACCGCTCCGAGTGGCTCGAGGAGCTTCCGCTGATCGAGGAGTGGTTCGACACCATCGGTGAGTCCCTGCCCACCTCGATGCGGGACGAGCTGGAGGCGCTCAAGCAGCGCCTCGGCCAGTGACGGACTCCGTCGCCGGAACCCCGGTGTCGTGGGACGTGGACACCGCCGACCGTGCGGGTGTTCCCGGTTTCCCGGGAGCGCCCGCACGGCGGGTCACGTTCCGCGTTCACGCCGCGCGTTCCGGGGTCGCGACACACCCCCGTCGGGTGATTCGCTGATCGACCTCCGCGCAAGCGGTATCACCCGAAAGGGTGTTTTCGCGCGTACTTCCGCGTCGTTTCCGGAAACCGCGACCGCTCCCTCGGCCGTTGCGCCGGGAAAACGCCGGAAACGAACTTCTTTCCACCTCGCTCACGCGTAGAAACACTCAGTGTCAACGCGGGAAAACCGATTGGTTTCCCCGGCGGAAAACGGGGCACACTCAAGCGCACCCGAAAACCGGAAAGACTGCGCGAAACACACCCCGGGAGGTGTGTCATGGTCGATCTGGCAATGGTCGCGCTCGTGCTCGTGGCACTGCTGGCGGTCTGGCTGTTCCTCCGCGGACCGGAGAGCGAGTCCCGTGGCCGACGGACCTCGCCCTCCCACCGGCGATCCGAAACGGCCCCGCCGCCGCGTCAGCGGCCCCCGGCCGGGCACTCCGAGGACACCCACGGCCCCCGCGCCTACCGGGCCAAGCTGCTCGGCCGACGGCCCACCCGGCCCCACGAGCCCCCGTCCGGGAACGGATGAGCCCGGGGAACTCACTCCCCCGCGTGGGTCGGGTCGAGCACACGGGCCAGGAAACTACGCGTGCGCTCCTGCTTGGGCGCCCCGATGACCTCGGCCGGGTTCCCCTGCTCGACGATGACGCCACCGTCCATGAACAGCACCCGGTCGGCCACCTCCCGGGCGAACTGCATCTCGTGGGTGACCACGAGCATGGTCATCCCCTCGTCGGCCAGCCGCCGCATCACGCCCAGCACGTCCCCGACCAGCTCGGGATCCAACGCCGAGGTGGGCTCGTCGAACAGCATCACGTCGGGGTTCATCGCCAGGGCCCGGGCGATGCCGACCCGCTGCTGCTGCCCCCCGGACAGCTGGGAGGGCATCGCCGTCGCCCGGTCGGCCAGCCCCACCCGCTCCAGGTTCTGCCGGGCCACCGACTCGGCCTCGTCGCGGGAACGCCCGAGCACCTTGCGCTGGGCCACGGTCAGGTTGTCCAACACCGACAGGTGCGTGAAGAGGTTGAACTGCTGGAAGACCATGCCGATGCGCGTGCGGGCGGCGTCGATGTCGGTGTCCGGGTCGGTCAGCTCGATCCCGTCCACGACGATCCGGCCGCCGGTGGGCTGTTCCAGCAGGTTGACACAGCGCAGCAGGGTGGACTTGCCCGATCCGGAGGGCCCGATCACGCAGACCACCTCACCCGCCTCGATCCGCTGGTCGACCCCGCTGAGCACCTCGACCTGCCCGAAGGACTTGCGCAGCCCGGTGATCTCGATCTTGACGTCGCTCATGCCCCACTCCCCTGTCCGCCGTTGCCGCCGGGACCGAACCTGCGTTCCAACCGCTGTTGCAGCACCGACAACGGAATCGTGATCACCAGGTAGCACAGCCCCACCACCAGGATCGGGGTCATGCTCTCGTAACTGGTCAGCGCCGACCTGCCGAACTGGGTCAGCTCCTGCTGGGACAGTGTCGCGCCGAGCACGAAGGCCAGCGAGGAGTCCTTGGTCAGCAGGATCAGCTCGTTGGTCAGCGGAGGCAGGATGATCCGGAACGCCTGGGGGATGACCACGGTCGTCGTCGCCCGGGCGTGGGACATGCCCAGCGAGCGGGCCGCCTCCAGCTGGCCACCGGGCACCGCCTTGATCCCGGCCCGGATCGTCTCGGCCATGTAGGCGGAACCGACGATCCCCAGCGAGAGCATGATGGTGAGGTTGCGGTCGAGGTTGAGCCCCTCGAAGGCCGTGGGGATGCCGAACCCCACGGACAGGAACACCAGCAGGGCGGGCAGGCCCCGGAAGAACTCGATGTAGGCCCCCGAGATCCACCGGTAGGGCCCCACCGAGGACAGCCGCATCAGCGCCAGCAGCAGCGCCAGCCCCAGTCCGAAGGCGAATCCCAGCGCGGTGTAGACCGCCGTGTTCACCAGCGCCGTGGTGATCACGGTCGGGAACAGCGCGCGGGCCACCTCGACGTTGAAGAAGGCGTCGCCGATCTTGTTCCAGTCCGCCAACACGGCGCCCACGACCACGAGCGCGAGCAGGATCACGTACTGCACGCCGCGCCCCACCTTGGCGCGCTGACGTTTGCTCATCCCGCCCTTGGCGGGGCGAGTTGCTTCTGCCATCGCAGACTCCAGGACCGTCGTACCGGGGCGGACCGGCGGCCTCGGTCCCGGTACGCGCGGCGATCACGCAGGGTTGTCGGTGTGCGGTGCGAAACGGGTGTTCACTCGGGAGGGGCGGTTCCGAACCACTTCTCGTACAGCCGGTCGTAGGTGCCGTCCTCCTTGGCCCGGGCCAGCACCTCGTTGATCTTGTTCCGCAGCTTGTCGTTGCCGGTCTTGACCCCGAAGCCGTAGACCTCGCCGGTGTCGAACTCCTGGACGACCGCGAAGTCGGAGTTCTTCTTCTCGTAGTCGCGGAGCACGAAGTCGTCGCTGATCACCGCGTCGATCTGCCCGTTCTCCAGGGCGGGCAGCAGCAGGCCGAGGTCGGCGTACTGCTTGACGGTGATCCCCATCGGCTCGGCGTGCTCCCGGGCGTACTGCTCGCCGGTGGTGCCCTTCTGGTAGCCGACGGTCTTGCCCTCGAGCTGCTCCAGTTCCTCGACACCGGAGTCCTTCGGCACGAGCAGCGCCTGGGTGGCCTCGAAGTACGGCTCGGAGAAGTCGAAGTTCTTCTCCCGCACGTCGGTGATCGTGATCGCCGAGGCGGCGATGTCGCAGTTGCCCACGTTGAGGGCCTGCCCCGACTGGATGCTCTCGAAGGGAGCGGTGGTGACCTCCTGCGGGACTCCGAGGTCCTCGGCCACCAGGTCCACCAGGTCCATGTCGAAGCCGACGATCTCGCCGTCCTTGTTGGACTCGAACGGTTCGTAGGGCGGGTTGGTGCAGGTGGTCAGCTGCCCCTCGCGCACCAGCGGGACGCCCTTGGCCTCCCCGCCGTCGCTGCCGCAGCCCGCCACGGCCGCGACCAGCGCGAGCGCGGGCAGGACGGCCACGGCCCGCGAGATCCTCCGACGCGCCACGGTGTCACTCCTCCTCGACGGGAATCCGGATGCTGGGATACTGCCATCCGCCGGGGCCATCGGACATGGCCTCACGCGTTTCGATCACGTCAACTTCACTCGGAAGCGGGACAGTCACGCAGCGCATGAACACGCAACGTTCATCGATCCGCTTCCGCCGGGCCAGCCCCTCAGCGAACGAGATCGAGTTCAGCGACCGCGATAGCGGCCACTACGATACCTTTTCCCTCGAACGGGGGATACAGCGAGGGGCGCAAGGCCGTCACCAAGCGTGATCGCAGGCACCCCGCCCGAGGCGGTGCCGGTACGGCCCCCGAGCAACGGTTCCCGAGAACCAGCGCTTCCACAGGCGCGTGGCTCCGACCCGCCCGGCACCGCCGGGAGGCTCACCGCCGCGCGTGCGCCTCCAGCACGTAGGCCACCGCGCTGGTCACCCGGGCCGCGTAGGCCAGGTCCAACGACTCGTCGGGCACGTGGGCGTTGCTGTGCGGACCCAGCGCCCCGGTGACCACGAACTGCGCCCGCGGATAGCGCTCGTGCAGCAACCCCATGAACGGGATCGAACCGCCCAGCCCCATGGTGCGCCACTCGGCACCGAAGACCTCGGAACTGGCCCGGTCCAGGGCCGCGGACAACCAGGGGGCCGTCTCCGGGGCGTTGAAGCCCTGCCCGGCCTCCCCGTCGTCGAACTCGACCCGCGCACCGTAGGGCACGTCCGTCTCCAGCGCGGCACGCACTGCCCGCAGCGCCGCGTGCGGATCCGCCGTGGGCGGAAGCCGGAAACTCAGGTCGAGCGTGGTGTGTGAACGCAACACGTTCCCCGCGTCCTCCGGGCGCGGCAGGCCCTCGGCGCCGATCACCGTCAGTGTCGGGCGCCACCAGTTGTTCAGCGCCAGCTCCACCTCGTCCTCGTGCATCAGCCGCAGCCCCTCGGGCCGGGGCACCGAGCCGCGCACCAGACCGGGCGCGGCCTCCACCCCGGCGCGGACCTCGGCGAGCCGGTTGTCCGGGACCCGCACGGTGAGCTCCGGCAGCAGGATCCGCCCGGTGTCCGGGTCCTCCAGCCGGTCCAGCAGGCGCCGGGCGACGCGGAACGAGTCGGGGACCAGGCCGCTGGCCGCACCGGAGTGCTGCCCCGCCTCCAGCACCCGGACGGTGACGTTCAGCTGCACCATCCCGCGCAGCGAGGTGGTCAGCCAGAGCCGTTCGTAGTCCCCACCACCGGAGTCCAGGCAGACCACCAGACCGACCGGCCCCAGCCGCTCGGAGAGGTGGTCCAGGTAGGCGGGCAGGTCGGGGCTGCCCGACTCCTCCCCCGTCTCCAGCAGCAGCACGCAGCGCTGGTGGGCGCCACCGTGGGCGCGTAGCGCCTCGATCGCCGTCACGGCGGCGTAGCCGGAGTAGCCGTCGTCCACGGCCCCACGTCCGTAGAGCCTGCCCTCGTGCACCACCGGGGTCCACGGGCCGAAGCCCTCCGACCAGCCCTCCATGGGGGGCTGCTTGTCCAGGTGCCCGTACAGCAGCACGGTCTCGGCCGACTCCGCGGAACCCTCACCGTGGGCGGGCACGTCCACCAGCAACAACGGGCTCCGGCCCGGCAGTCGCACCACCTCGGTGCTGGCACCGGCGATTCCCCGGGCCTCGATCCAGGAGCGCACGTGCTCCACCACGGCGTCCAGGTGACCGTTGGCCTCCCAGTCGGAGTCGAACCCGCCGGAGACCGCCGGGATCTCGACCAGCCGACACAGGCTGGGCAGCACGGCGGACTCCCACTGCTGACGAACGAAGGTATTCACTGCTGTGCGATCCACGCCGCGATCGTATTCCCACCTTCCGGGACGACCACGGTCGGTGGGTTCAGCCCCCGCCCCCGTCGCCACCACCTCCGCCGTCCGAGCCGCCCCCTCCGGCGGCGGCCAGCGCCGCGCCCGCGTGCGTCACCAGCGGATCGACCGCCTCGCCGAGTGCCTCCCCACGCACCAGGGCACGGAGGGCGCGTCGCTGGGCACGGTCCAGACCGAGCCCCCACTGCAACCCGCTGCCGTGGATGAGCGCGGCGAGCAGCGCGGTGCGGTTGTCGACGGCGCGTTCGTGGTCGACCACGGCACGCACCTGATCCAGCAGCTGCTCGCGTTGCCGCTCCTCCGGGAAGTACCGGTGGTAACGGATACCGAGCAGGCTGCGTCGTTCCGCCCGGAGGGCTCCGTGTTCGACCAGACGCGTCCGGTAGTTGCCGAACACCCCGTTCCTGGCGTGGAACCAGGAGGCGAGGGAGACGGAGCCGGTGGAGGAGCGGATCTTGCGCCGCAACTGGTGCAGCACCTCGTCCAGCCAGGACAGCCCGGTGGGGGTCTCGTCGTCCAGTCGCACCCTGAAGTTGGAACGACGGGTGCCGGTGAGCGTGACACGCTCCCCCAGCACCAGCTCCCCCACCTCGGCGGCGGCCACCACCGTGTCGGTGTTGATCGCGTAGTGCCCACCCCGGGGCTTGTGCGCCAGCAGCACCAGCTCACCGGGCAGTCCGAAAGCGAAACGACTCCGATCGTTCACCCGGTGCATTGTAGGCCGGGCACGCGATGCTGCGAAGGCTTTTCACGAGCTTCGTAATAACGCCATCCGAAGGTCGGTTATACAACTGTCACAAACTCGTCGATCGGATCTCCACCCCTTTGATGACCTGGGAATTCGGCGGGACGGGGCGGGCACTACGGTGCCGGGGGAAGAGTTCGCAGGCGGGGTCGATCCCTGTGGCGGGGCTCACGAAAGTGGCCGGTGTCATGCCAGGATGGCTACAGAGCGATCCAACGGCCTCGCCCGGTGGTCTGAGGACCCACCAGGTCCGACGACCCCGGACGGGGCAAAACCGGACCCGCCGCCACAAGCGGACGGACCGGGGTGAGACGAGGAGATCCACATGTCCCCCGAACACTGGACGCGACCGAGCCGAGCCGACGCTCACGGTCACGCGGACACGGCACCTGCCGCGACCTCAGCAACACCGACGAGGGAGCAGGTGATCGCGGGTTTGCGCGCGACCAGCGAAGGCGGAGCTGATCTGGTACAGCTCCTGACACCGGAAGGCCAACGGGTAACCCACCCGGACTTCGACATCGACGTTTCCGCCGAGCAACTGCGCGGCATGTACCGGGACATGGTGCTGATACGCCGCGCCGACCGGGAAGGCAACGCGCTGCAACGCCAGGGCCAGCTCGGCATCTGGGTGCCGCTGCTGGGGCAGGAGGCCGCCCAGATCGGCGCGGGAAGGGCGCTGCGCCCCCAGGACATGGCCTTCCCGAGCTACCGGGAACACGGTGTCGCCTGGTGCCGCGGGGTCGACCCCACCGAACTGCTGGGCATCTTCCGGGGCACCGACCACGGGAGCTGGGACCCCCACGAGACGGGCCTGGGGCTGTACACCATCGTCATCGGCAACCAGTGCCTGAACGCCACCGGCTACGCGATGGGCCAGAAGTTCGACGGCAAGGTCGGCAACTCGGACGGGGACGCCTCCGAGAACGAGGCCACCATGGTGTTCTTCGGCGACGGCGCCACCAGTCAGGGTGACGTGCACGAGGGAATGGTCTGGGCCTCCGTCTACGACGCCCCGGTCGTCTTCTTCTGCCAGAACAACCAGTGGGCCATCTCCGAGCCCACCGAACGCCAGAGCAGGGTCCCGCTCTACGAACGCGCCCGTGGCTACGGGTTCCCCGGCATCCGGGTGGACGGCAACGACGTGCTCGCCAGCATGGCCGTCTCCCAGTGGGCCCTCGACGAGGCCCGCCACGGCAACGGGCCGCTGCTGATCGAGGCCTTCACCTACCGCATGGACGCGCACACCACCTCCGACGACGCCACGCGCTACCGCATGGACGACGAGCTCCAGGCGTGGAAGCTCAAGGACCCCGTCGAGCGGCTGCGGGTGCACCTGCTCCGCGAGGAACTGGCCGACCAGGACTTCCTCGACGAGGTGGAGCGGGAGGCCGACGAGCTGGCCACCCGGTTCCGCCAGTTCTGCTTCGACATGCCCGAGCCGCCGCCGGAGCGGATCTTCTCCGCCGTGTACGCGGAGGAGAGCCCCGTGGTGGCCGCCCAGCGGGACGACTACCTCCAGTACCTCTCCGGATTCGCCGACGCGGGCCACGACACCGAGGGGAGTGTTCGCTGATGGCCGCACCCACCGTGGAGTCCACCGGGTCCGAGACCACACGGACCCAGACGATCACCATCGCCAAGGGCCTGAACATGGCCATGCGCGCGGCGATGGAACGCGATCCGCGCGTGATGGTCATGGGCGAGGACATCGGCCGGCTCGGCGGTGTCTTCCGGGTGACCGACGGGCTGCAGAAGGACTTCGGCGAACACCGCGTGCTGGACACCCCGCTGGCCGAGTCCGGGATCGTCGGAACCGCCATCGGGCTCGCCATGCGCGGCTACCGCCCCGTCTGCGAGATCCAGTTCGACGGGTTCATCTTCCCCGGTTTCGACCAGATCGTCTCCCAGCTGTCCAAGATGCACTACCGCAGCCAGGGCCGGGTGAAGGTTCCCGTGGTGATCCGGGTGCCCTTCGGCGGGGGGATCGGCGCCGTCGAGCACCACTCGGAGTCCCCCGAGTCGCTGTTCGCGCACGTCGCCGGGCTCAAGGTGGTGTCCTGCTCGAACCCCGTGGACGCCTACTGGATGCTGCAACAGGCCATCGACAGCGACGACCCGGTGCTGTTCTTCGAACCGAAACGCCGCTACTGGGAGAAGGCCGAACTGGATCCCACCACCCCGCCGCTGTCGCTGGGCAGCTCGGCGGTGATGCGCCCGGGCACCACGGCCACGCTGGCCACCTACGGCCCGATGGTCAAGACCTGCCTGGACGCGGCCAACGCCGCCGAGGAGGACGGTCACGAGCTGGAGGTGGTGGACCTGCGCTCCCTCTCCCCGCTGGACCTGGAGCCGGTGGCCGACTCGGTGCGCCGCACCGGGCGGCTGGTCGTGGTCAGCGAGTCCCCGGCGGAGTCCTCGATCACCTCGGAGGTCGCCACCCGGATCCAACAGGAGTGCTTCTACTCGCTGGAGGCCCCGGTACTGCGGGTGAACGGATTCGACACCCCGTACCCGCCGAGCCGGTTGGAGGAGGGCTACCTGCCCGACCTCGACCGGGTTCTCGACGCCGTCGACCGTTCGCTGACGTACTAGAAGAGGCTTCCATGTCGCAGCTCAAGCACTTCCCGCTTCCGGACGTCGGTGAGGGACTGACCGAAGCGGAGATCGTCAACTGGCGGGTCTCCCCGGGCGATCCGGTGGAGCTCAACCAGATCGTCGTGGAGATCGAGACCGCCAAGGCCTCGGTGGAACTTCCCTGCCCCTACTCCGGGACGGTGGGGGAACTGTTGGCCCAGCCCGGACAGACCGTGGAGGTCGGCACCCCCATCCTCGCCGTGCGGACCCAACAGGCCGAGCAGGACGCGCCGACCGAACAGGGCTCCTCCGGCGAACGGACCGCCACGACCGAAGGCGGCGGTGCGGACGAGGAACGGGTGGCCACCCTGGTCGGCTACGGACCCCGTTCCTCCAGCGCCAAACGCCGCCCCCGCAGGAAGAACACCGCGGCGGCCGAGACCGCCCAGAACGGATCCCCGGCGGAGATCTCCGCGACGGCGCAGCCGGGCACGAACGGGACCTCGGTGCACTCCCCCACCCGGGACTCCGGCACCACCGTGCAGGCCCCACCCGCCGCGCCCAAGCAGGGGACCGCCGCCTCCGGCGGGCACGTACCGCTGGCCAAACCTCCGGTGCGCAAACTCGCCAAGGACCTCGGAGTGGACCTGCGCTCGCTGAACGGCTCGGGCGCCGAGGGCGTCATCACCCGCGAGGACGTCGAGCGGGCCGCCTCCGGGGAACCCGGGCGCTCCTCCGCACCGGCGGCCGACACCGGCGCGGGGGAACACCGGGTGCCGATCAAGGGGGTGCGCCGGGCCACCGCCCAGGCGATGGTGGACAGCGCGTTCACCGCCCCCCACGTCACCGAGTTCCTCACCGTCGACGTCACGCCGATGATGGAGTTCCGGCAGCGGCTCAAGTCACATCCGGAGTTCCAGGACGTGCGGGTCACTCCGTTGGCCGTCGCGGCCAGGGCCATGTGCCTGGCGATCCGCCGGACTCCCGACGTGAACGCGACCTGGGACGGCGAGGCCGGTGAGATCGTCTACAAGGACTACGTCCACCTCGGGGTGGCCGCGGCCACCGACCGGGGGCTGGTTGTTCCCAAGGTGCGCAACGCCGAGACGCTGTCACTGCGGGAGCTCGCCGCGGCCCTGGAGGAGCTGACCACCACGGCCCGCGAGGGCAGAACCCCGCCCGAGGCGATGACCAACGGGACCATCACGATCACCAACGTGGGGGTGTTCGGGGTGGACACCGGCACTCCCATCCTGAACCCGGGCGAGTCGGCCATCCTGGCCTTCGGTGCGATCCGCGAGATGCCCTGGGTGGTGGACGGTCAGGTGGTTCCGCGTCAGGTGTGCCAACTGGCGCTGAGCTTCGACCACCGCGTGGTGGACGGCCAGCAGGGTTCACGCTTCCTCGCCGACGTGGGCGCGGTGCTCTCCGACCCGGGCATGGCGTTGACCTTCTGACCACGGGTCCGCGGGCGGACCCGGGACCGGCCGGTTCGGGCCGGTGCGGTCCCGGGCCCGTCACCGAACGCCGACGAGGTCCCGCGCGGCGGAACTCAGCAGCCGCGTCGGAACTCGGCCACTCCCTCCCCCGGGCGCCACAGCCGGATCAGCAGCTCCTCCCCGTCGGCGGAGGTGTGCGCCACCTCGCGCAGGTCCAGTCGGAAGAGGTGGAACGGCCCCGGCGGTGGTTCGACCTCGTCCCGGTAGACATCCAGGTCACGCTGGGCGGTGACCTCCACGGCGTGGGCGGTGACCTTGGCGTCTCCGCCCTCCATGTGCTGGTCACTGGGATGGGCGTGCAGGGCGCAGCGCCGGTCGCGGCGCAGGTCACGTGCCTTGAGCGCGTCCCACATGGATCCGAGGGTGAGTTCGCCCTCGTGGAACCGCACCTCGGTGCCGCTGACCCGGGGTCCGCCGTCGCTCCGCAGGGTGGCCAGCACGTGATGGGTTCCCGCCTCGAAACGCCCCCGCACCACGGAGGCCAGTTCCGGGCACTCGGTCGCGAACTGTTGCCAACTACTCATGCGGGGAGGATCACATCCACCCCCGACAGAGGAGGCGCTGTCGTCTCCTCGGCGTCAACTCGGTGCACGGCGGAAGCCGCCGTGCACCGGTGGCTCACTCCGCTCGACGCCTGCGTCCTCCGCGCTGGGCCGCCGCCGCACCGGCGACGGCCTCGGCGGCGGCGTTGGCCTGCTGGGCGGGGGTTGGCTGTCCGCCGTCGGCCTCCCCCTGCTGTGCCGCCGTGCGCTGCTCGTTCGTGCTCGCCTCCGCGGCCCCGGAGTCGTCTCCGGAGGTCTCCGCGACCGGCTGCTCCCGCTGGGCGGCGGATGCCTGGCCGGTTTCCTCGGCGGCCGAGTTCTCGGAGGCCCCGCCCTGTTGTTCGTCTCCGTCGGCGGACGCCTCCCGCGCCGCGCCGTCCGGGTGCTGCCCTGGTTCGCCGTCGATCTCCGGCGGCCGGGTGGCGGCGGGCCCTTCCGGAAATTCGAACTCGTGTGCCTCGAAGTCGTGCACCTCGATCTTCGGCAGTTCGAGCTCGCTGTTGAGCTCACCGAAGATCGGCGTTCCCGGATCGGATGTCGCCTTGCTCACCGCTTCGCCCTCCCAATCACTCTCGAAGCGAACCGGATCCCACGACGACTCGCGCGTCGAAGGCCCGGTGCGCACATCCGTGCGCTCCGTGTCCGCCGACCGGGGTCCGTGGCACGGCCACCCGGCACCGAGCGGACGAGACGCGGGGGCGCACGGTCACGACGAGGTCGGCCACCGGGGTGTGGGGTTCCGGTGACCTCGCCGCAACCAAGCACCATCCCAGAACAACAAGGCGGAAACAGAGTCACATTCCAAACCGTGGCGAAGGACACGAAGTTCCCGGTGAGCACGATTTCGGACGAAAACGAAACCCCCGCTCAGCGCGGGGAGCACGTCACGGGGCCGCTGTCAACGAACCGTGACGCAACCCATCCGTTCTCCGGGAGAAAATTCCCGGAAAGTGGGACACGGGAGCACCGGCGCGGATGGCCAGTTTTGCCGAAAACTGGCCCGACAGAGCCGCACCGTTACTCACCGCCGCGACCTCGGAGTCAACCACGCGCCGGGGCCGAATCCATGTGTCGAAGAGCACCGTAGAGCAACACCATCCCGGGGATGAGCGCCAGGTGTGTCAGCGAGGTCGCGTCGATCCCCGCGGGAGTGAGGGCACCGACGGGCAGCACGAAGACGACCCCCGCCAAACCGAACGCCAACAGTGCGCGGATCACCGGCCGGGCGGAGGGATGGCCCCTCCTGGCGGCATGGACCCACAGGCCGAGGATCGTGGCCATGGTCAGACTCTCCGCGAGAAGCATCGCCCCCAGACTCGCGTTCCCGGCGACCACGAACACTCCGTAGGCGACCAAGCCGACAACGCGTATGACGAGAACGGTACGACGCCCGACGAGACCGAGTACCTGGTGGGCGGAGCCGACGAGAAGATACGACAGAGCGATCACGACCAACACACCCACGGAGATCCAACTCTCCTCACGGCGGAGCAGACCGTGATGGAGCGCTCCCGCCACCGAGCTCGCGGCGGCGAACCAGAAGGCCAGCTTCCAGTAACGGTGCACGCTTGCGAGTCGGGAGAGCCGCCACGCGCAGACGAGCACCGTCACCCCGAGCACGAGGTCGGTGACGGCGTGGACGTGATCGTTCGACATACTCCCCCGTACCGGTGCCGCGTTGTCGCGAATATTGTCGTATTCGTGCCGGACCGGCACCCGTCGGTTCGTCCCGCCCCCGGTCTTCGTCGACAAACCGCCCGGCCCGTACGGGGCTCCTGGCCGTACTTCCGGCAGGGGTCGGGGATAGTACCCGGCCGAGCGGTCCTTGGTGTCACGCACGGCAGCTCCCGCATACGGGGGGTGGACCGTGGACTCGTGGTCGGGTGCGCTGCGGGCCGTGCGTCATGAACGGCTCGTGTGGGCGGCCGTGGGCGAGTAGCTTCGAAGTCTCGTGGCCTGGTCGTGTGCTCGGTAGTGTGGTGGGTGCCTTTTCGCCGAGGGTGCCCCCGCGGGACCCCGTGGGAGCGGTGAAGAGGTCCGGCGAAGAGGGGTGGTTCCTCGTGTCGTACGAGGGTGTGCCAACGCTGGACACGACCGAGATCGGTGAACGAGTGCGGATGGTGCGCCGTCGCCGCGGACTCGGCTTGGAGACCGCTGCCGGTCTGGCGGGAATCGTTCGTGCTGCGCCGGTCCGGTGACAATCTCCGGATTGATACGCCCACGGTGTTTCACCGGACAGGGTGGACGGCCGAGCAGGCCCGGCAGCTGCGGCACGCGCTGCCCTCGCTGCCCCGCTGCCTAGACCGTGGCAAGCTCTGGGACACGTCACATCCGTGAGGGGGAGTTGTGAAGATCGACGATGTGCCCTCGGGTGTCCCGCTGCACTACCACTGCCACGTACGCACCGAGTCCTCGCCGGATCCGGGACGATGGTCGGAGGTGCGCCAGTCCTCCCCCGATCTGGTCGCCTGGAGCGTGCGCGAGGTACTGGAATGGGTGCACGCCCGGATAGGCGAGCACCGTCATGAGGTGGACGAGCACCACGGGCGGCGGGAGCACGTGGAGCACATGCTGTCCACCTACGAGCCGGAGCCGCCGACTCCGCGGTCGGGAGAGATCGCCTCTCCGTGGGCCTACATGGCCCACGGGCTGCGACACGGACACTGGCGGCTGCCCAGCGTATACGTGCGCGAGGGAAGGATCCTCGCGCCGTGGATCCTGCCGGTCGCCGACGAGCGGTGTCGGGAGCACACTCGACCGGAGGACCGACCCTACTCCGCCCCGGATGCCGTGCCCGCCCGGGGAGAATGACCATGTGGAGCTACGGCAGCGCGCCGCACCGTGTGCGCACCGGGCAGTGTTCCCCGCAGGCGCGGACACGGGCCGTGGTGGGCCGGTTTTAGGCAAAATCGGGCCACGCGCTCCAAGCCGCGAGACCGCTCGGCCGCGTGGTCACCGAGTCGTCGAAGGAAACCGCACCACGCTGGCCCCGCTGAGCAACAGCCCTCCACGGACAGAGGTCCGGAAACCACGAAAGCGGAGCTCGGGACGTCCCCTGCGATGTTCCGGGAGACCCACACGACCCACGCTCACGGGAGGCCGGACTCGCAGCGGCGAGCCCGGCAAACTATCGGGATGCGCCCGGCACCTCCCCGCTTCGTGCCCGACGCACGGACACGAAGCGGACGAGACTCCACTAGGGAATGTGCCGTCCGGACACGGCCCTGGCCACCACCAACTGCTGGATCTGCTCGGTGCCCTCGAAGATGTCGTAGATCTTGGCGTCGCGGTGCATCCGCTCCACCGGATACTCCCTGGTGTAACCGTTGCCGCCGAGGATCTGCACGGCCCGCTCGGTGACCCAGGTGGCCACCCGGCCCGCCTTCAACTTCGACATCGAGCCCTCGCCCGCCTCGAAGGGCACCTCGTTGCGCCCCATCCAGGCCGCCCGCCAGACCAACAGCCGCGCCGCGTCGATCTCGGTGCGCATGTCGGCGAGGGTGAACGCCACTCCCTGGTTGTCGATGATGGGACGCCCGAAGGTCTCCCGCTGGCCCGCGTACTCCAGCGCCTGCTCGTAGGCGGCCCGGGCGATGCCCACGGCCTGGGCGCCCACCGTGGGGCGGGACAGCTCGAAGGTGCGCATGGCCTGCGAACTCGACCGGCCGCCCTCCCGGGCGCGTGCCAGCCGCTCGTCCAGTTTCTCCTTGCCTCCGAGCAGGCACCGGCCCGGAACCCGGACGTCGTCGAGGTAGACGTCGGCGGTGTGCGAGGCCCGCAGGCCGTGCTTGCGGATCTTGCTCGGCGAGGACAGCCCCGGGGTTCCGGGCGGGATCACGAAGGCGGCCTGCCCCTTGGGCCCCAGTTCGGGGTCCACCACGGCCTGCACCACGTGCACGTTGGCGATGCCGCCGTTGGTCGCCCAGGCCTTCTGTCCGTTGAGCACCCACTCGTCGGTGGCCTCGTCGTAGACCGCCCGGGTGCGCATGGCGGCCACGTCCGAACCCGCGTCCGGCTCCGAGGAGCAGAACGCGGCGACCTTCGGGTCGTCGGCGTCGCCGTAGCACTGGGGAACCCACTCGGCCAGCTGGTCGGGGGTGCCGGAGGCGAAGATCCCGGCCACGGCGAGAGTGGTGCCGAAGATCGCCATGCCGATCCCGCCGTCACCCCAGAACAGTTCCTCGTTGACGATCGGCAGGGACAGGCCGGTCTCGTCGGCCCAGAACGTCGCCAGGGTCTCGAAACCGTAGAGTCCGATCTTGGCGGCCTCGGAGATGACGGGCCAGGGTGTTTCCTCCCGCTCGTCCCACTCGGCGGCGGCGGGTCTGATCTCCTTCACGGCGAAGCCGTGCACCCAGTCGCGTAAGTCCCGGTGTTCTTCGGTCAGTTCCAGCGAGAAACTCATGACTCCCTCGGGCTGCTTCGTGGGGTTCGGCGGGCGGGGCGGCCGTGCGCGGGGACGGCCGGGGGACTAGGCCTGCGGGATCTGGAAGAGCTTGGTGAGCCCGGCGGCGAAGCCGACGTCACCGGCGACCTTCAGTTTGCCGGTCATGAACAGCATCGGGGCCGAGGCGTTGTTCGAGGCGAGTTTGAGCATCTCGACCGGGCCGATCATGACCGTGACCCTGGGCTCGCGTTCCTGGGACTTGTGCACCGTGCAGGTGCCCTGCGAGAGCACGCACTCGTAGCGCAGCACCCCGGAGTCGTCGCCGGAGTCACCGTCCTTGAGGGACCCGTTCAGGTTGATGCGCCAGCGCACCACGGCCTCGGTGTTCTTGGCGCGGTCGGGGCGGTAGTGCTCTCCCATGCGGCGGAAGAGTTCGTCGAAGATCCGCTCGGCCAGCTCGGGGCGTGCGGTGACGGCCTTGAGCTGCTCGTCCGAGGCCCGGGAGATGAGCCTGGCGAACTGTTGCGGTTCCAGCGAACTGAGATCGACCTCGGCTCCACTGGCCGCCAGTTCGGAAGCCTGCTCCAGCAGGGCGACGAACTCGTCCCGCCCCAGTTTCTTGGGGTCGGCGGAGCCGAGGGCGGCGATCGGATCGGTGTCAGCCATGTGAGCCCTCCATTACCTACTCGTGAGTAAGACTACTCCGGAGTAGGTAACAGGGCAAGGCGCCCCACCGCAGCCTGTCCTACCGTACTCGAAAACCCCCACGGAACCGCAGAAGGTCACAGCCGGAGACCGGCGCCGACAGCCCCCACCGACCCCTCTGTTAAGGATCTTAGCGTGCAGGACGCGAGAGACCCCCGGACCGAGTCGCCCCCCAACCGGAGCAAGCCCCGCTCCCGGAGGCTGCCCCGCGAAGTACGCGAACGACAGATCCTGGACGCCGCCGTGCGGGTGTTCGCCCACCACGGCTACCACGAAGCCGCCATGGACGAGATCTCCGAGGTCGCCGAGATCTCCAAACCCATGATCTACGCCTACCTCGGTTCCAAGGAGGAACTCTTCGTCGCCTGCATCCGCCGCGAGGCCAACCGACTGATCGAGTCGATCAGCGGGGCCGTGGAGGCGGACCTGCCCCCGGACGAACAACTCTGGCGCGGACTGCGCGCCTTCTTCGAGTACGCCCAGCAGAACCGCGCCAGCTGGACCGTGCTGCACCGCCAGGCCAGCACCCAGGGGCCGCACTTCGCCGCCGAGCTCTCCGCCTGGCGCCGACGCGCCCTGGACCTGGTCACCGGACTGCTGGCCCGCGCCGAGGGCAGCGGCACCGAGGAGGAACGGTCCACACGTCACGAACGGATGCGGCCGTTCGCCGCCGCCCTCGTCGGAGCCGGGGAGTCCATGGTCGACTGGTGGATCGACCACCCCGAACACACCGCGGACGCGCTGTCCATGCGGCTGATGAACCTGGTCTGGATGGGCTTCGGGGACATGGTCCAGGGACGCCGCTGGAAACCCGACTGAGGAGAGGAAGCCGGCACCCACCGTCCACGCCGGACACACCGGCGGCACCCGGTGGCCGAGGAGGCCACCGGCGACACCGAGAAACCCGACACCGGGAGGAAGCCTTGCGCCTGACCCACTACGGACACTCCTGCGTGCTGGTCGAGATCTCCACGGCACGGCTGCTGATCGACCCCGGCACCTTCGCCGCCGACTTCGAGACGCTGCACGACCTGGACGCGGTGCTGGTCACCCACAAGCACCCCGACCACCTGGACCTCGAACGGCTCCCCGCCGTGCTGCGCAACAACCCGAACGCCGAACTGATCGCCGACACCGAGTCGGTGGCCGCGCTGGCCGACCAGGGCGTGGAGGCCACCACGGCCCAGCCCGGGGACACGCTGCGGCCGGGCGGGGTGACCGTCGAGGTGGTCGGCGGCGAACACGCGGTGATCCACCCGGACATCCCGGTCATCGCCAACATCGGCTACCTCGTCGACGGCGGCGCCTTCTACCATCCGGGCGACTCCTTCCACGTCCCCCGGCGGGAGATCGACGTGCTCGGACTGCCCACGGCGGCCCCGTGGCTGAAGCTGTCCGAGGCGGTGGAGTTCCTGCGCACGGTGCGGCCCAGGATCGCGGTGCCCATCCACGAGGCCGTGATGTCGGTCCCCGAGCTGCACTACCGCATGTTCGGCCAGCTCGGCCCCGAGGGCACCACCCTCAACCCTCTGCATCGGGGCGAGCCCACCGAGATCCCGTGACCGCGGCCTGGCTCACCTGGTCAACGGGTCCGGGTTGACCCTCCCGCCCCGCACCCCGCCGCCGGGGGACGGGGCGGGAGAGGGCGTGCCCAGCTCCGGATACGTCACCGGCACGGCACCGTCCTCCAGGGCGCGGTCCACGGCCGCCAGCGCCGCCGCCCGACCGCGGGGCACACACAGGTCCGCCGCGGACACCGCCAGCCGCACCGGGGAACCTCCCCCGGAGCACGCCCGTCGCATCCCCGAACGCGCGCGGGACCACGGCCACCTCCCGCCGGCGGATCCCCGGGTGGGCAGGCGCCGTGTCCCCCCACTCCAGGGGTGCCGCAGCCCCGCCGGGCTCACACAGAGCACGAAGCCGAAATCCCACAGCGCCCTCAGGAAACCCGAGCAGACCCGGTCGCCCGTGGCGGCGAAGGACACGACGCGCAGGCCCAGCCGCTCGAACGGGAGCAGCGCCGCCGACAGCCACAGCCGCGCCTCGTGCTCCGGCAACGAGTGCGGGGCCCGGCCGAGGCCGGGCGTCCCGCCGAGGCCGTGGAGCACCACGGCGTCCCCCAGAGCCGCGCGCCGGACCACCCAGTCGGCCACGGCGGGATCATCCAACACGGCGGGTCGGAGCAGCGGGCAGAGCGCGACGGCACGGTCCTCCAGCGCGCGGGCGAAACGCGCGCAGTCCTCCAGCTCAGCGCCGCCGGAGATCCCGTGCAGCGCGACCACGAGTCGTGTACCCACGGGCCCCATGGGGCCAGCGCCCCGTGACGGGAACGTGTCCCCGACACGACACCCGCGTGAGCGGCGGGGGAAAGGAACGTACGGCGGGCCGGGTCAGCCCTGTTCGACGTCGGTGGGCCAGTCGGCGAGGTCGCGGCCGGTGATCCGCTCGTAGGCCTCCACGTAGCGCTGTCGGGTGGCGGTCACCACCTCGGCGGGCAACGGCGGGGGCGCGACGTCCGAGGCACGGTCCCACCCCGACTCGGGGGAGGTCAGCCAGTCCCGCACGTACTGCTTGTCGAAGGAGGCCTGCGGCCTGCCCGGCTCGTACTCGTCGGCGGGCCAGTAGCGGGAGGAGTCCGGGGTGAGCACCTCGTCGGCCAGCACCAGATCCCCCGTGGAGGAGACGCCGAACTCGAACTTGGTGTCGGCCAGGATCACCCCGCGCTGCCGCGCGTGTTCGGCGGCCCGCTCGTAGACCCGCAGCGTCAGGTCCCGGAGTCGGTCGGCGATGGTCGGACCCACCGTCTCGGCCACGGCGGCGAAACTGACGTTCTCGTCGTGCTCGCCCAGCTCGGCCTTGGTGGCCGGGGTGAAGATCGGCTCCGGCAACGCCGAGGCCTCGGTGAGCCCGTCGGGCAACGGCACCCCGCACACGGCGCCGGTGTCGCGGTACTCGCTCAGCCCCGAACCGGTGAGATAGCCCCGGGCCACGCACTCCACGGGCAGCATGTCCAGGTTGCGCACCAGCAACGCCCTGCCGCGCACCTCGGGAGGGATGCGCGGGTCGTCGCCCACGGCGACCAGGTGGTTGTCCACCAGGTCACCGAGCAGTTCGAGCCAGAACACGGTCATCGCCGTGAGCACCCGCCCCTTGTCCGGAACGGGAGTGCTCAGCACGTGGTCGTAGGCCGACACGCGGTCGGAGGCGACCATCAACAGATGGTTCTCGTCGACCTCGTAGAGCTCACGGACCTTGCCTGCGGCGACCGGACGGTACTCGGAAAGCGCGACCACGGGGGCATTCTGCCTCACCGGAGACGGCGTCCTCCCGGGGGGAAGCCACCCGGCCGCTTCACAGGATCGGGGAGGGCGTGTAGGCGGCGGCCTCCGGATACCGCTCGGTGATCCCGTTGATCTCCCCGACGACCTCGCGCACCTGGCTGGAGGCCGCGCCGGTGAACTCCAGCGGGTCGGAGAGCAGCCACCCGAGCTGCTCGCGGTCCAGCGGGATCCGCTCGTCAGCGGCCAGTCGGTCCAGCAGGTCGTTGCGCTCCAGACCGCGCTCGCGCATGTCCAACGCCACGGCCACCGCGTGCTCCTTGATCGCCTCGTGGGCGCTCTCCCGGCCGACCCCGGCGCGCACGGCGGCCATGAGCACCTTGGTCGTGGCCAGAAACGGCAGGTAGCGGTCCAGTTCCCGCCCGATCACGGCGGGGAACGCGCCGAACTCGTCCAGCACGGTCAGCAGCGTCTCCAGCAGCCCGTCGAAGGCGAAGAACGCGTCCGGCAGCGCCACCCGGCGCACCACCGAGCAGGACACGTCCCCCTCGTTCCACTGGTCCCCGGCCAGCTCCCCGGACATGGAGACGTAGCCGCGCAGCACCACCGCCAGCCCGTTGATCCGCTCGCAGGAGCGGGTGTTCATCTTGTGCGGCATGGCGCTGGAACCGACCTGACCCGGTTTGAACCCCTCGGTGACCAGCTCGTTGCCCGCCATCAGCCGGATCGTCTTGGCCAGGCTGGACGGGGCGGCCGCCAGCTGCGACAGGGTGGTGAGCACCTCGAAGTCGAGCGAACGCGGATACACCTGCCCCACACTGCCGAGCACCCGACCGAAACCGAGGTGACCGGCGACCCTGCGCTCCAGCTGCGCCAGTTTGTCCTCGTCGCCGTCGAACAGGTCCAGCGCGTCCTGGGCGGTGCCCACCGGGCCCTTGATGCCGCGCAGCGGGTAGCGCGCCAGCAGTTCCTCCAGCCGGTGGTAGGCGACCAGCAGCTCGTCGGCGGCGGTGGCGAACCGTTTGCCCAGCGTGGTCGCCTGGGCCGCGACGTTGTGCGAACGCCCGGCCATGACGAGCTCGCCGTGCTCACTGGCCAACTGCCCGAGCCTGGCCAGCACCGCCACGGTGCGGTCGCGCACGTGCTCCAGGCTGCGCCGGATCTGCAACTGCTCCACGTTCTCGGTGAGATCCCGCGAGGTCATGCCCTTGTGCACGTGCTCGTGCCCGGCGAGGTCATTGAACTCCTCGATGCGGGCCTTGACGTCGTGCCTGGTCACACGTTCCCGTTCGGCGATGGAGTCCAGGTCGACCCGTTCGAGGACCTCCTCGTAGTCCCGCAGCGCCCGCTCCGGGACGTCGACGCCGAGCTCGGACTGCGCCCGCAGCACCGCGAGCCACAGCCTGCGCTCCAGAACCACCTTGTGTCGCGGCGACCAGAGCCGCACCAACTCGGGCGAGGCGTAGCGGCTCGCCAGTGCGTCGGGAATGCTGGGCTTGTCCGTCACGTCCGGCAAGGATACCGGGCCGGGGCGGGGCCCTCCCGCCCGCGTGAAAGCGGCTCGGACCGGAGAAGGGGCACCGACCGTTGCCGACCGACTCCGGTCGTCTCCGGCCCGACGGTCCACCTGCCGGTCACTGCCCCTCACGGGGGGGAGGAGCCCCGCTCCAGCTGGGCGCGCAGCATCCTCCGGGCCGCCCCTCGGGGGTCGGGGTCGCTCTCGATCAGAGCGTTGACCACGGCCCCGTCGACCAACGCGATCAGTTCGAACATCCGCTCCCGGTCGAGGTCCATACCCGAACGCCGGAATATCTCGTCGATCAGCTCGTGCAGCCGGGCGGCCATCTCCCGCATCGGCTCGGCCAGGTAGGGCCTGCGCGGCGAACCGACCAGGCGCTCGTAGCGCAGCAGCACCGAGTCCACTCCACCGTCCCGGGAGGCCTCGCCCAGCAGCAGGTCCAGCACCAGTTCCACCACCTCACCGGTGTCGTAGGACCGCTCGGAGAGGCGGTGCAGTCGCTGCCTGCCCGCCTCCAGTTCCCGTTCGGCCTCGTGGCGCACGGCCGCGGTGATCAGTTCCTCGATGGAGTCGAAGTAGTACGTCGTCGAGGCCAGCGGCAACCCGGCCCGTTCGGCGACCGCCCGGTGCCGGACCGCCGCGAACCCTCCCTCGGAAAGCAGTTGGGCGGCGGCGACCACGAGCAGGTGCCGCCGTCGTTCCCCCTTCGGGGTGCTCGCCGCCGTCATCGGCCCGATCCTAGCCGCCCCACCGGCCGGAAGGGGGATCGACGGACCTCCCGCACTCGGACCGGCTCAGTGCCCGACACCGGCCAGGTTGAGGCCCAGCACCCCGGAGATGATCAGCACGATCGAGACGATCTTGACCGCGGACACGGCGTCGCCGAGCCAGACCATGCCGATCAGCGCGGTCAGCGCCGCCCCTATCCCGGTCCACACCGCGTAGGCCGGGCCCACCGGCAGCGACCGCATCGCCCAGGCGAGCCCGACGAAGCTGCCCGCCGACAGCACCAGGAAGGTCAGGCTGGGCAGCAGCCTGCTGAAACCCTCCGAGAGTTTCAGTGACACGGCCCATCCCGCCTCCAGCACACCGGAAAGGATCAACACCAGCCACGCCATGCTCGCCACGTCCTTCGAGTACGTCCCGTTGCTCGTCGGACACACTACCCAAAAAGTGGTACGAGCGTCCCATTCTGGTGGGCGGGGCCACCACCCTCTACCATCCGGCGCCCGTCACGACGCCACCGCACGACGGGGCGGGGACACGTCGTTGCCCGAGGGTGCCCGGCGGGAGGGCTCCCCGCAGAACACGAGTCACAACCGCCCGGCGAGCTCGCGGGCGATCTCCCGCAGCTCGCCGGCGTAGGGCGCAGAACCGTCCCCACCGGGACTGCTGCGCAGGGTCAACTCCTTGCCGCTGTCGGCGCGCACGGTCACCTCCAGTCCCCCGTCCGGGAGGTGCCGCACCTCGGCCGAACCGGCCGACATGCCCGCGGCGGCGGGGCGCAGGATCGCCGTGACGCTACCGCTGTCTCCCTCCTGGCGAACCCGGAAGGAGGCCGCCTCCGCCCCGGGAGGACACTCCTCGGCGGCCACCGGGTCGCCGGAAGGGCTCCGGCCGGGCAACTGCTCCGAGAGCGCCCCCGCCAGCCTCCGGTCGGGCGGGCCGCACCCCTGCGAGCCACCGGGCACGGACAGCGCCGTGGGGCCCTGCCCCCCACCGGACCGGGGGGAGGGAGCCCCCTGCTCCGAGACCCCCGCGCGGGGACGTTCGCTCTGACCGGTCGTCCCGCCGGGTAACCACCCCGCGCCGAAACCGACCCCGGTGACCAGCACGGCCGCCACGGCCAGCGATCCTCCGACGGCGCCCATCCGCCTGCGGGCCGTCACCCGCCGCGAGGCGCGGACCACGTCCCGTTCGTCGAACGTGGCCTCGGGGGGCTCCCCCGCCGCGTCCCGGAACAACTCGGCAAGCTCGTGCTCACGCACCACCGCACCTCCTCACGACGTCGACCGCAGATCGCCGAGCGAGTCGCCGAGCGCGGCGCGGAGCGCCTCCAGCCCCCGGGCCGTCTGGCTTTTGACGTTGCCCTCGCTGCATCGCATGACCTCGGCCACCCCGGCCACGTCCAGCCCCTCCAGATAGCGCAGCACGAGCACGGCCCGCTGCTTCGGCGGCACCATGCGCAGTCCGGCCAGCAAGGTACGTCGCGTGGTCACGGAGTCGTCCACCTCGCCGTCGCCGGAGGGCCGTTCCGGCAGCCGCTCCACCGCGCGCTCCCGTCGCCACGGCTTCCGGGACTCGTCGATCACCGCCCGGGTGAGCGTCCGCCGCACGTAGGCGTCCAGCGCCTCCTTGTCGCGGATCTTGCGCCACCTGCGGTGCACCGCGATGAACGCCTGCTGGGCAAGGTCGTCCGCACGGTGCCAGTCGCCGCACATCATGTAGGCCATGCGACGCACCGCCTCCCGCCGAGCCGCGAAGTACTCCGCGAACTCCTGCTCCTCGCGTTGGTCCACGCGGAAGCCTCCGCTCGTTGCGTGCCGACACGTGACAGGACGGGTCGTCCGTCCCACACGGTTGCACGTCGGGCCACCACGGTCACCACGCCCCCACCGCAGCGTCCACACGGTCGGGGGTGTGCGCCCCGATTCCCCACGAACGACCGAATATGGTGTGATCCGTTCGTGACCAAATTGATGCCGATTGATCTCCGTTCCGACACGGTGACCCGTCCGGACGAGCGGATGACGGAGGCCATGGCCGCCGCCGAGGTCGGCGACGACGTCCTGGACCGCGATCCCACCATGCGCAGACTGGAGCACCGGGTCGCGGAACTGCTCGGCACCGAGGCGGCCCTGTGGGTTCCCAGCGGCACCATGGGCAACCTGATCGCCCTGTGCCTGCACCTGGAACGCGGGGAACGTTTCCTGGCACCGCGCGGGGCACACGTGCTCACCCACGAACTCGGCTCGGCGGCCTGGCTGGCCGGGGGAATGCCCGAGCCGCTCAGCTGGGACGCCGGAGCGGGCCGCCCCAGCCCCTGGCTGGTCCGCTCCGAATCCGCCGACAACGGACGGTACGACGCCCTGCGCACCACGCTGCTGTGCCTGGAGAACACGCACAACGCGGCCGGAGGTACGGCCATCCCCCCGGACGAACACGCCCAGCTCGCCGCCGCCGCCAGGGACAACGGGATGCGGGTCCACCTGGACGGCGCCCGCCTGTTCAACGCCTCGGTCGCGCTCGGCGTGCCCGTGGCCGCCCTGACCGTCGGAGTCGACACGGTGCAGATCTGCCTGAGCAAAGGGCTGGGCGCCCCCGTGGGCTCCGCCGTGGCCGGAGACGCCGAGTTCGTCGAACGGGCCCGGCGTACGCGCAAGATGCTCGGCGGCGGAGTACGCCAGGGTGGGGTGCTGGCCGCGGCCGGACTCGTGGCCCTCGAACGCACCGAGCGGCTACGCACCGACCACGACAACGCGAAACGGCTCGCGGAAGGGCTGATCACGCGGGGATGGAACGTCACCCCACCGCAGACCAACATCGTGCTGGCCTCCGTGCCGGACGTGCGGCACAGCCTCGAATGGCTGGAGGGGATCGGCGTGCTCGCGGTGCCGATGGGCGGGAAACTGCGCTTCGTCACCCACGGGGACGTACGCTCCACCGACGTCGACGAGGCGCTGCGCCGCATCGACGCGGTCTCCTGAGGAGGCGGTCACCAGCGGCACCGTCGACGCCGCCGGGGCCGGTCCCTCAGCGGGTGGAACCCGACCGTCCGGTCACCTCGGTCCGTCGCGCAGCTGCCGGTTGTCCTTCTTCGCCCAGCCGACCGCCGCCGTGGCCAGGAACAACACCCCGCCGAGCACGGCGATCCAGAACAGGCCCTTGATCACGAACCCGATGATCGCCCCACCGACCGTGATCACCAGCCAGAGCGCGAGCAGCCCGAGAACGACTTTCCACCACATGTCGGCTCACCTCGTCACGAGTCCGGATCGGGTCCCGGGCACCTTCCCGGCGACGACCCCGCGCGGTACCGGCGGTCGGACCGACCTCCGGTGAACCGCCCCGGCGGTCCGGCCGGGACCGGGGCCGCCTCCCCAGCATCCCACAGCCGCCACGCTGTGACGCCCCGTGCGGGGAAAACGAAGGCGTGGTGCGCCGGAGTCAGACCCCTTTGGCGGAACCGGACCTCTCCGGTGCGGCGAGTTCGCCCCGCGCCGCGCGCGCGGCGATGTCGGTGCGGTAGTGCGCCCCAGGCAGGTGAACCGTGCCCACCCTGCGGTAGACCTCCGCCCGCGCGGTCTCCAGGTCCCGTCCGGTGGCGACCACGGACAGCACCCTGCCCCCGGCGGAGAGCACACCGCCCTCGGTCCCGGTGCGGGTTCCCGAGTGCAGTACCCCCGGCGCGTCGGCACCGCCGACGACCTCGTCCACCCGGGGAGGGCCCGGGTAGCCCTCGGCCGCCAACACCACCGTGACGGCGGCCCCCGGTTCCCACTCCGGTTCCGGGGCGGCGGCCAGTTCACCCCGCGCCACCGCCCCCAGTAGCCGCGACAGCGGCGTGCGCAGCAGCGCGAGCACGGCCTGCGTCTCCGGGTCACCGAACCGACAGTTGAACTCGACGACCTGCGGCCCGGAGGAGGTCAACGCCAAGCCCGCGTACAGCAGTCCCGAGAACGGGGTGCCACGCGCGGCCAACTCGTCCACGGTGGGCTGGACGATGGTGCGCACCACCTCCTCCACCAGCCCCTCCGGGGCCCACGGCAGGGGGGCGTAGGCGCCCATACCACCGGTGTTCGGCCCCACGTCGCCGTCGCCCACCCGCTTGAAGTCCTGGGCGGGCAACAGCGGACGCACCGTCGTGCCGTCGACCAGGCAGAACAACGAGGCCTCGGGCCCGTCCAGGAAGGACTCCAGCAGCACCGGGTGGCCGTCCTCCAGCAGCTTCAGCGCGTGCGCACGTGCGGCGTCGAAGTCCTCGGTGACCAGCACCCCCTTGCCACCGGCCAGCCCGTCGTCCTTGACCACCCAGGTGGGGCCGAAGTTGACCAGGGCCGCGTCCAGCTTGGCGGGGTTGTCCACCCGTTCGCTGTGCGCGGTCGGAACGCCCGCGGAGACCATGACGTCCTTGGCGAAGGCCTTGGATCCCTCGATCCGCGCGGCGGCTCCGGAGGGACCGAAGCAGGCGACGCCGGCGGCCCGTACCGCGTCGGCGACCCCAGCCACCAGCGGGGTCTCCGGCCCGAAGACCACCAGATCGGCCCGCCACCACACGGCGAGTTCGGTCACCGAGTTCGGGTCGGCGACGTCGACCGGGTAGGACTCGGCCAGTGTCGCGGTTCCCGCGTTGCCGGGCGCGCAGGCCAGCGCGGTCACATCCGGATCCCGGGACAGCGCCAGCACGATCGCGTGTTCCCTGCCGCCTGCACCAATGACGAGGATGCGCACGCTCCGCAGCGTAAAGCTTCGGGGACCGGCACCGACCCCCGCCCCCTCCGAACGGAGCAGTCCGGTCAACAGGAGTTCACCGTTCCGTAGGTGTACGTAAGTACACATTTGATCGCGGCGTTGCCCGACATACGGGATACTTCACCCTCATGAGTCATTCCAGACCCACCGAGGAGGTCGTGTCCGTGCGGAGCGGAACCAGATCGCGCACCGGCGCCCTGCTGTGCGCACTCGCCCTGTCCGTGTGCTCGGCGGTCGCGCTCGCCCCACAGGCCGGAGCCGACCGACCCGGCCACCACGGCCGGGGGCATCCGGGCGGCGAGAGCCTGGTGGAGGTGTTCGGCCACCGGGGCGCCTCCGGCTACCGCCCGGAGCACACGCTGGCCTCCTACGAGCTGGCCGCCCGCATGGGAGCCGACTACATCGAACCGGACCTCGTGCCCACCAAGGACGGCGCGCTGGTCGCCCGCCACGAGAACGAGATCAGCGGCACCACCGACGTGGAGCAGCACCCCGAGTTCGCCGACCGCAGGACCACCAAGGTCGTCGACGGTAACGAGGTCACCGGCTGGTTCACCGAGGACTTCACCCTGGCCGAGCTGAAAACCCTGCGGGCCACCGAACGCCTCCCCGAGCTCCGGCAGGAGAACACGATCCACGACGGGCGTTACGAGATCCCCACCCTGCAGGAGATCATCGACCTCAAACGGGAGCTCTCCCGCGAGCTCGGCAGGCGGATCGGCCTGGCCCCCGAGATCAAACACCCCAGCTACTTCCGCTCGGCCGGGCTCGCCGTGGAGCCCCGGCTGGTGTGGGCGCTCAACCGCAACGGACTGAACACCCCCTGGGCCAAGGTCGCCGTCCAGTCCTTCGAGGTGGGCAACCTCCAGTGGCTGCACAGGCGACTGCGGGTCGACCTGGTGCAGCTGGTGTGGAGCAGCGGCGCCCCCTACGACTTCGTGGACAGCGGTGACCCCCGCACCTACGCGGACATGGTCACCCCGGAGGGGATGCGTGACATCGCGAAGTACGCGGACTGGGTGGCTCCGGTCAGCACCATGATCCTGCCCCGCGACGAACGGGGGTACCTCACCGAACCCACCCGGCTGGTGGACAACGCCCACGAGGCGGGACTGAAGGTGGTCACCTACACGGTGCGGGCCGAGAACACCTTCCTGCCCGCCGACTTCCGGAGCTCCGGAGGCGAAGCCGACCACGGGGACGTGTTCGGCTTCCTCGACGCCCTGTTCGCCACCGGCGTCGACGGGGTCTTCGCCGACCAGCCCGACCTCGCCGTGCGGGCCAGGGACGCCTGGCACTCCCGCGCGGAGTGACCGATCGTCTCCCCGGTGCGTGCGGCGGGGCCCCGCCGCACGCACCGCGGGCCACGCGGAAGCGGACGCGGAACCGTCTCAGGCCATGGCGTGGCGCACGATCGTCTGGTCCCGGCCGGGGCCGACACCGATGGCCGAGACCCGCGCCTGGGCCAGCTCCTCGATCCGCTCGACGTAGGCCCGTGCGTTGGCGGGCAGGTCCTCGAAGGTGCGGGCCTGGCTGATGTCCTCACGCCAGCCGGGCATCTCCTCGTACACCGGCACCGCGTGGTGCACCCCGGTCTGGGTCATCGGCATCTCCGAGGTGCGCATCCCGTCCACGTCGTAGGCCACGCAGACCGGCACGGTCTCCAGCCCGGACAGCACGTCCAGCTTGGTGAGGAAGTAGTCGGTGATGCCGTTGACCCTGGTGGCGTAGCGCGCGATCACCGCGTCGAACCAGCCGGTGCGCCGGTCCCTGCCGGTGTTCACCCCGACCTCCCCGCCGACCCTGCGCAGGTTCTCCCCGGCGGCGTCGGTGAGCTCGGTGGGGAACGGTCCCGAACCGACCCGCGTGGTGTAGGCCTTCAGGATCCCGATGACCGAGCTGATCCTGCTCGGGCCGATCCCGGCTCCCGCGCAGGCCCCGCCCGCCGTGGGGTTGGAGGAGGTCACGAACGGGTAGGTGCCGTGGTCCACGTCCAGCAACGTGCCCTGCGACCCCTCCAGCAGGAGCGTCTCGCCGCGCTGGAGCGCCTCGTCCAGCATCAGCTTCGTCTCGGCGATTCGCCCGGCGAAACTCTCCGCCTGGGACAGCACCGTGTCGACCACCTCGTCCGGATCCATGGCGCGCCGGTTGTAGACCTTGACCAGCACCTGGTTCTTGTACTCCAGCGCGGCCTCGACCTTCTGGCGCAGGATCTTCTCGTCCAGCACGTCCTGGGCGCGCACGCCGACGCGGGCGACCTTGTCCTGGTAGCAGGGGCCGATACCGCGCCCGGTGGTGCCGATGCGCTTCTTGCCCAGGTAGCGCTCGGTGACCCTGTCGATGGCCACGTGGTACGGCATCACCAGGTGCGCGTCGGCGGACAGCGACAGCTTGGAGGTGTCCACTCCCCGGGACTCCAGCCCCTCCAGCTCCTCCAGCAGCGCCTCCGGGTTGACCACCACGCCGTTGCCGATGACGTTGTGCACCTCGGGGCTGAGGATGCCGGAGGGGATCAGCTTCAGCGCGAAGTCCTGCCCGTCCGGCAGCACCACGGTGTGCCCGGCGTTGTTGCCTCCCTGGTAGCGCACGACCCACTGCGCCTGCTCGCCGAGCAGATCGGTCGCCTTACCCTTTCCCTCGTCGCCCCACTGGGCGCCGATCAACACGATTGCCGGCATGTGAAACTCCAACCTGTCACTGGAGGCGGTCTGTGCAACGGATAACGGCGGGTCATCGCTGTGGGTGGCCACGTGTGCGCCGCCACGCCAGGAAGGCCCGGCACCTGCCACTGCCGGTCGATCAGGGTAAACCAGGAGCGTAACGTGACTACCACCGCACTATCCTGCGGAAACGTCGACCACGGAACACGCCCGGAACGGGCGGGACTGCGGTGGTTCGACCTGCCGGCGCAACCGCGACGTGAGGACGTCGACCCGATCCTGGCCGAAACGACCGACCGGGTGATCGTGCACGGCACCGACGCCGACCTCGCGGCGGTGGTGCTGCGGCTGCTGCGCAGGGATCTGCTGTCCACGCTCGCCGTGGGCTACGTCCCGGTGGTGACGTCTCCCGCCAGCGCATTGTGGGGCATACCGGTTGGTAACTTCGAACAGGCCCTGGATTCCCCGCCCACCCCCTCCCCGCTGGTCAGGGACGACTCCGGGGGAGTGCTGTTGGGACGCGGCGTCATCACCCCGATCACCGGGCAGGTCTACTGCGACGACCGGCGGATGCTGCACGGCTCGGCGCGGGCGGTGGAGGTGTTCCCCGATCCCGCCGCACCCGCCCTGCCCGAACCGACCGACGACCCGCTGACCACCCTGCCCGCTCCCGTGGAGACCGGCCTCACCACCAGGGTCACCCACAGGGGGCTGCTGCGTCGGCGGCGCGAGACCGCCGGCGGGCGCGCGATGCAGGCCGGTTTCGAGTCCGCCACGGTCCACCGGGACGGCGTCGCCCACCCCCGGCCGCTGACCCGGTGCGCCTGGTACCGGCACACCAGGGACCTGCTGCTGGTCCGCCCGTGAGACGCCGCGCTCGGCGAGCTTCGGCGGCTCGTCCGGAGGGATCGCTCACTGATCCGGCGTCTTGCACGACCGAGATCGGGACCGGGATGATCGGGGCGACCCCGTCCTGGAACGGAGACCGACCATGCGCTCCACGAGACCGTGTCTGGCACTGGCCGTGCTGCCGGTTCTGGCGACCGTGGCCTGCGCCGGCCAACCGGACGCGAGCGTGTCCGAGTCCGCCCCGCCGGGGATCCCGAGTCCGGCGCGCGCCACCGAGCTGCTGGAGTCCACCGAGGTCGCCCCCACAGGTTCGATGGACGGTTACGACCGGGACCGCTTCCCGCACTGGAGCGCGGCCGAGGGGAAGAACTGCAACGTGCGCGAACGCGTCCTCATCCGGGACGGCTCGGACGTCTCCACCGGAGAGGACTGCTATCCCACCGCGGGCGAGTGGGACAGCTGGTACGACGACGGCACGTGGACCGACCCCGCCGACCTGGACATCGACCACGTGGTGCCGCTCGCGGAGGCGTGGCGCTCCGGGGCCTCGGCCTGGAGCACGGACGAACGCGAGGACTTCGCCAACGACCTGGACCGGCCCCAGCTGGTGGCCGTGACCGACAACGTCAACCAGTCCAAGGGGGACGACCCGCCCCACGAGTGGATGCCCCCGGACGAGAGTGTCCACTGCGGATACGCTGCCGCCTGGGTGCGGGTCAAGCACGACTGGGAACTGACGGTCACCTCCGAGGAACGCGCGGCGCTGCTCGACGTGCTCCGGGACTGCTGAGAGAACCCACCGGCTCGCCCGTTCACTCCTGTTCGGGGTGCAGGGAGGGCAGCGCCTCCAGCGCCTCGGAACGGTCCAGGCCGGTGGCCTGGAGCAGGTCCACCGCTATCGACCGGATCTGCAACACCACCACCTGCATCGAGAAGTCCGTCTCGGACAGCAGGCGCACGGTGGTGCGCCGCGCCACCGCGCGGGCCGCCTCCCGCGCCCGCACCGGCTCCGCCCCGTCGGCCAGCTCGTCCCGCAGCAGCACCACCGCCCCGGCCAGTTCCTCCAGCATCCCCGGCAGCGGGCGGGGAACCCGCTCGTGGTCCCGCAGCGCAGCCAGGGCGCGCCGCGCCAACACCCTGGTGTTGCGCAGCGCCCGGTCCACCGGGGACGAGGCGGTCTGGTAGCGCTCCAGGTCGGCGCGCCGGTGCCAGCGGATCGGGGCGAAGCGGGCGATCTCGCTGCCCGTGGCCAACGCCGAACGCAGTTCCTCCACCGAACGCTGACTGCGGCGCGCCCGGGCCAGCACGTCCGAAGCCGCCTCCACGTCCTCCCCGGCCATCGCCGCGGACACCCCGCGCAGCGCGTCGGCCAGTTCCCCCAGCACCACGCGTCCGTGGCGGTGGGCCACGGCCAACGGGTTCTGCGGCAGCAGGGCGGCCACGATCAGCCCGACCAGCCCGCCGATCGCGGCGTCGACCATGCGGTTGAGCCCCCCGGCCGTGGCCGGGGGCAGCAGCGTGGCCACCAGCACCGAGGAGGAGGCGGCCTGCATGACGATGACCCCGCCGGCGTCCAGCAGCACCGCCGTGCCCATGGCCAGGGCCACCACCAGCGCGATCTGCCAGGGTCCGGTGCCGATCACCGAGATCAGCACGTCGCCCACTCCGACGCCCACGCTGACCCCGGCGACCAGTTCGAGTGCCCGGCGCAACCGCTGCCCCAGGGAGACCCCCAGGGCGATCACCCCGGCGATCGGGGCGAAGAACGGTTGCGGGTGTCCGACCACCTGTCGGGCGATCAGCCAGGCCAGCCCGGCGGCCACGGCACACTGCACGATGGGGATGCCGGTGCGCAGCAGACGCCGTATCCGCCTGCCGAGTTCCTCGCGCAATCGCTGCACGGAGGCATTGTCCGTCACCGCCCCACCGCCCCGAACCACCAGGACTCGCCGTCCCGACCGTCGGCACGAGGAGTCCCGGCCGGATCAGTCGAGACCGGTGGCCTCCAACGCGGCCGGGTCGCTGTCGGACAACAGCTGGCGGCAGCGTTCGTACTCGTCGTCCTCGCCGATGGCCCGCGCCGCCTTGGCCAGGGCCGCCACCGAACGCAGCACGCCCTGGTTCGGACGGTGACTCCACGGGACGGGGCCGAAGCCCTTCCACCCCGCCTTCCGCAGTGCGTCCAGTCCCCGGTGGTAGCCGGTGCGGGCGTAGGCGTAGGCGGCCACGGTCTCCCCGGACTCCAGGGCGAGTTCGGCCAAGCGCGCCCACGCGGCGCTGTAGGTGGGGTGGCGGGCGGCCACGTCGGTGGCGGAGTTGCCCTCGTCGAGATCGGCCTGGGCCGCGCTGTCCTCCGGCAGGAAGGTCTCCGGAGGTTCCAACAGGTTTCGTTGTGACGTCATGGTCACATCCTGCCAGCGCCTCCCGGGCCGGTTCCGCCCGCCGAACGCGCCGGAGCGAACCGGTGGTTCAGGACACCCAGCTTCCGGTGAGCGGTGTCCACTCCCGCACGGTGGTCTCGGCGATCACTCCGGCCTCGGTGTAGGGATCCGCGGCGAGCAGGGAGTCCAGTTCGTCCCGGTCGGCCGTGGCGTACACCAGCAGCCCCCCGGTACCGTCGGCGAGGGGTCCCCCGGCGAGCAGCACCCCGCGCTCGGCCAGCGAGCGGGCGTAGTCCCTGTGGGCGGGCCGGGTCCGTTCGAGCAGCTCACGGTCCGAGGTGTAGCGGATCTCTACGACGAATGTGGTCATGTGCGGTCCCCGGTAACAGGATGTTGTAACAAGTTACTTGCGGACCCTACAGGGAAAGCAGACGCACCCCCGACGAGGAAGGTACCTTGCGGAACCGTGATCGGGGACGGAACCAGCGGAGTCGAACGCTCGGTCGAGCGCACTCTCGGCCACCTACGCACCCTGGACGCGGCGGGCCAGCCGGAGGAGGAGCAGGTCCCGAACGCGCCGCTGACGCTGGAGGACCTCTACCGGCAGCAGCGGATGCGCATGGTGCGGCTGGCGATTCTGCTGGTGGACGATCCGGCCACGGCGGAGGACGTGGTCCAGGAGGCCTTCACCGGGCTGTACCGCAACTGGACGCAGCTGCGGGACGCCAGGGCCGCCGTGGGGTATCTGCGCACGGCCGTGGTCAACGGCAGTCGTTCCGTGCTGCGGCGCCGCAGGACGGCCCGGGAGTACCAACCCCCGCACCAGCCCGACGCGCGTTCCGCCGAGTCGCTGGCGATGCTGTCGACCGAGCACCAGGCGATCGTCAAGGCACTGGGGCACCTGCCGCGTAGGCAGCGCGAGGTGCTGGTGCTGCGCTACTACGGGAACCTGTCCGAGGGCGAGATCGCCGAGGCCACCGGGGTGTCCAAGGGGACGGTGAAGTCGACGGCCAGCAGGGCGCTGGAGGCCTTGCAGAAGCACCTGGGCACGTCCTGAGTCGTGGATCCGCCGGGGGATTCGGATGCCGGTGCGTGAGCCGGGGATGTGTCACGGTTCGGAGGCCGTCGGGCACGGATCTCGGACGCCGAGTCGCGCCCCCTCGGAAAGGACCGCCCCGTTCCAGTAGGTTGGCCCCGTGGCGGACGAACACTCGGAACTGCGCGCCTCGGACGCCGACCGCGAACGCGTCGCGGCCGTGCTCGGCAGGGCCTTCGACCAGGGGCGGATCACCCTGCACGAGTTCGACGAACGGATGGCCGAGCTGTACCGCACGCGGACCTACGGGGAGCTGACCCCCCTGGTCGCCGACCTTCCCGAGGCCGGAGAGGGTGCGGCGCACGGGCTCGTGGCACCGTCGTCGGAGTCCGTCGAGGCACCGGAGCCGGTCGGGGAGTCGCGCCGGGCGGTGGCCGTGCTCGGTGCCAGCCTGCGGCGGGGGCGGTGGCGGATCGCCTCGCGGTTCTCGGCGTTCGCGTTCTGGGGCGGCGGCAGGATCGATCTGCGCGAGGCGTCCTTCTCCTCCACCGAGACGGTGATCCGCTGCTTCGCCGTCATGGGTGGGGTGAAGGTGTTCGTGCCCGAGGACGTGGAGGTCCGGGTGCGGGGTGTCGGCCTCATGGGGGGCTTCGACAGGCACGTGCCCCCACCCACGGCCCGGAGTTCGAAACGGGTGACCGTGTCCGGGCTGGCTTTCTGGGGCGGGGTGAAGGTGCGTCGCGTACCCCGTAAGAAGCGGTAGCGGTAGCGGCGGTCTCCCGTCGGGTGGGAGTGCTCTCCCGCGGAGTGAATCGATACAGCCACCTGTTCCCCCAAAAGAGCGGCGAACACCACGTGTGCGACAGGTGGTGTAGACCAAAGTAAGGTCGGTGTCGCAGTATCGACCACGAACCCGAAACACCCGCCCGGCAACACGGGGCGCCCGACGCCACCGGAGGACGAGCGGCCCACGGCACCGCCGAGCGCCCCTGGAAGGAACTCCGACACCGTGATCACCGAACCAACCGGGCCGTCCGTCCTCGGCGGCCGGATCGTCACCGACGAAGGAATCCTGGACAACGGCTGGATCCGCATCGCCGACGGCACGATCGCCGAAGTCGGCGAGGGAACACCCCCAGCCGAACCGTCGGGGGACCTCACGGGCCGATGGATCGTGCCGGGGTTCGTGGACATGCACTGCCACGGCGGCGGAGGCGGTTCGCTGACCAGCCGCCGTCCCGAACAGATCGACAGGACCGTCGCGACCCACCGCTGTCACGGAACGACGACGATGCTGGCCAGCCTGGTCACCACCTCGCTGCCCAACCTGCACGAACAGATCAGGAGCCTGCTGCCCGCCGTCCGGGCCGGGCACCTGGCCGGGATACACCTGGAGGGACCGTTCCTGTCCGCCGTGCGGTGCGGTGCCCACGACACCACGATGCTGCGCCGTCCCGACCGCGAGTCCGTGGAAAGCCTGCTGGCCACGGGCGAGGGAGCCGTCCGGATGGTCACCCTCGCCCCCGAGCTGGACGGCTCGGTGGAGGCGATCCGGCTGCTGTCCGAGTCCGGCGTCATCGCGGCCGTGGGTCACACCGACGCCCTCGCCGAACAGGTGGCACCGGCCGTGGACGCCGGGGCCACCGTGGCCACCCACCTGTTCAACGGGATGCGCCCGCTGCACCATCGGGAACCGGGACCGGTGGGGACCCTGCTCGCCGACGAACGGGTCACCGTCGAACTGATCTGCGACCTGGTGCACCTGCACCCGACCGTGGCCCGGCTGGTGGCCCGCTACGCGGGCACGGGACGCACCGTGGCGGTCACCGACGCGATCAGCGCCACCGACGCCGGTGACGGCCACTACGAACTGGGCGATCTTCCGCTGACCGTCTCCGGCGGGGAACCCCGGCTGGCCGACGGCTCCCTGGCGGGCAGCACGCTGACCATGGACACCGCCCTGCGCAACCTGGTGCACAGCTGCGGACTCGACATCACCGAGGCGGTGGCCGCCTGCTCCACCAGACCCGCCGAACTGCTCGGTCTCTCCGACCGCCTGGGCTCGATCCGGGCGGGGCTGGCCGCCGACCTCGTGGTGCTCGACGAACGGCTCCGACCCCTTGAGGTGTACAAGAACGGCTGCCGGGTCACCACCGAGGTGCCGGGCTGACCACCCGCCCCGGAGCACCGACCGTGCCCCGACGGAGTTCTAGAGTGAGGGTATGAGCGCCTCGGAGCGGGACGAGAAACCACCGGAACGGATACTGTCCGCGGCGCTGCACGCCCAGGCCGCGGGTGGTGCCCAGCCCACCCCGGAGGCACAGGCACCTCCCGCGCCGGAGAAACCGCCCCGGCTGCCGGTACTGCGGGTGCTGCTGACGGCCCTGCTGCTCGGAATCCTCGCGGGTGGCCTCGCCGGGGCGATCACCCTGCTCTGACCGCCGTGGGCGGCGCTGCCGGAGAGCCGACCCTCGGCCTCAGCTCACCCGGGTGATCTCCTCGGTGGGAGCCTCGTCCGAGCCCCGCCCGCGCAACGCCAGGTGCTCGCCGACCAGCACGGCGGTCACCGCCCCCATCCCGAGCAGGAAGAACAACACGACGGTGCCCACGTCCCCGGAGGGGGCCATCAGGGTCCTGCTCTCCTCGCCCTGCCACGGCCACAGGGCACGCAGGCACCCGGCCATCACCCCGGTCATCACCACCAGCGTCCTCCGCCGGTGATGGTCGAGCAGCCACTGCAACAGCTTCACGAACAGACCCAGTCCCACGACCGCCCCGAGGGCGAACGTCGCGATGTAGCCCAGGTCCCGGTCGTTGAGCGCCGAGAGCGTCGGCTCGTACAAGCCCAGCGTCAGCAGAAAGAACGAACCGGACACCCCGGGAAGCACCAGCGCGCAGACCGCCACGGCCGCCGCCAGCGCCACGAAGAGCGGGTTCGGCGAGACCGAGGTCGGCGGCAGACTGGTCAGCACGAAGGCGAGCGCGGCCACCAGCACGGCGGTGACCACCTCCGAGAACCGCCAGGACCTGCCGACCATCGAGATCGGCACCCACAGTGAGGCCAGCACCAGCCCGAAGAACACCGCCCGCGCCGAGACCGGGTGCTGCTCCAGCACCGGCTCCAACAGCTTGGCCGCGAGCAACGCGGCGCACACCAGACCGACCAGCGCCGGAAGCACCACGTCCCAGCGCACCCGCCGCAGTTCGGCTCCGGCACGGGAGAATCCCGCGCCGCGTGGAACATCGACCACGGCGAGCCTGAGCCCGCTGAGCAGGTGACCGGCCGAGCCGATGAGGGCCTCGTAGATACCGGTGACCAGGGCGATGGTCCCGCCGCTGACACCGGGGACGACCTCGGCGGTGCCGATCAGTCCCCCACGGACCAGATGAGCCAGATACGAGCGCGCTGATGTGACCATGACCTGCTTTTCGTTGTGGGACGTCGGACGAGCCAACCGGCTTCCGTCGGCGGTCACCGGCGAGATCCGCACACGGGGTGCTCCCCCGCTGGCCGTCCGGATCACACGGACGCCGGGCGGGGAAAGTGCCCTCATGGTGCCACCAGCCGGTGAACGAGGCGCGTCCAGGGGCGGACGGCTCCGCCCACCAGCACGGGAGGTGGAGGGTCACCACGAGTTCGCCGGGTCGGCGTGTTGTCGGATCCAGGTGTGCATCACGATCCCGGCGGCCACCCCCGCGTTGATCGAACGGGTGGAGCCGAACTGGGCGATGGAGACCACGAGATCGGCCACGCGCCGCGACTCCGCCCCCAGCCCGGGGCCCTCCTGTCCGAACAGCAGCACGCAGGAACGCGGCAGGCTCACCCGCTCGATCGGCTCGGCTCCCGGAGTGTTGTCCACCGCCACGACGCTCAACCCGTGGTGGTCGGCGTAGGAGCGCAGCTCGTCGAGGTCGGGCTGGTGCAGCACGTGCTGGTAGCGGTCGGTGACCATGGCTCCGCGCCGGTTCCAGCGTCGGCGCCCCACGATGTGCACCGCCCGGGCGGCGAAGGCGTTGGCCGTGCGCACGACCGTGCCGATGTTGTGGTCGTGCTGGAAGTTCTCGATGGCCACGTGGAACTCGTGGCGGCGGGCGTCGAGGTCGGCCACGATCGCCGAACGCCGCCAGTAGCGGTACTGGTCCACGACGTTGCGCCGGTCGCCGTGTTCGAGCAGTTCGGGATCGTAGCGCTCGTCGGTGGGCCACTCCCCCTGCCACGGGCCCACCCCCACGGTGGTTCCCCACTCGGTGGGGCCGGGCTCCGAACCTTCGGGGGCGGCGTCCTCGGCCGCCCGAGGTGTGGAGTCGGCGTGGCCGTCGCGGAACCGGACGCTGTCGGTGGTCATCGCTGCTACACGCCCCCGGACGAGTCGACGGGAAACCTTCCGTGAGGGCCGACGAACCCGCTCATGCCAGCCCCAGATCCACCAGCCCCAGCAGTGAGCGGTACGGCAGCCCGGCCCGCTCGATCGCCTCCCGCGCGCCGGTGTCGCGGTCCACCACCGTGGCCACACCGACGACCTCCGCCTCGGCCTCGCGGAGCGCCTCCACGGCGGTGAGCACGCTCTCCCCGGTGGTGGAGGTGTCCTCGACGGCGAGCACACGCCGCCCGGTCACGTCGGGTCCCTCGATGCGGCGTTGCATTCCGTGCTTCTTGGCGTCCTTGCGGACGACGAAGGCGTCGAGCGGGGTGGAGGCGGCGTGCAGCATCGCGGTGGCCACCGGGTCCGCCCCGAGGGTCAGTCCGCCCACGGCGGTGTAGTCCCAGTCGGCGGTGAGCCGCCCCAGCAGTTCACCGATCAGCGGGGCCGCCTCGTGGTGCAGGGTGGCCCGGCGCAGGTCCACGTAGTAGTCGGCCCGCCTGCCGGAGGAGAGCGTGACCTGTTGGCGCACGACCGTGAGTTCCTCGACGAGAGCGGCGAGCCGTTCGCGACGTCGCTGGTCCAGCGTGGTGTGTGCGGGTTGTGCCTCCACGCCGGAAAGCATACCGCCCGCTCGGGCGATCTCCCGCGCCGCTGCCCGCACAGGGTGAACGAGTTGCCTGACAGCGACACGCGCACAATTGCACAAAAATAGAAAAATTCACCCTTTAGGGTGATCCAAAAGGGGAGAACTAATTGAGGAATCCGAGCGGTTACTATTTCCGCCATGACATCAATCGCTGAGATACACCCCATGACGAGCGGACACGTCCCCGAAGTGCTCGAAATCGGAAACCGGGTTTTCGACATTTCGGAGTTCCCGTACTCCACCTGGTCGCTGAGCGCGATAGCCAGGCACCTGGACCAACAACCCGAGGCCTGCCACGTGGCCCTCTTCGAAGGGGCGCCGGTGGGATTCGTGCTGGCCTCCATGCCCTTCCTGAACAACCAGACGTGGGGCCACATCGAGTGGATCGGCATCCTGCCCGCCTTCCAGGGCAGGACACTGGCCACCAAGCTCGGGGACGCGAGCATCCGCGCGCTCTACAACGCCGGAGCCACCCGCATCGTCGCCGACATCGCCACCTCGAACCGGCAGTCCAAACTGCTGGCGCGCTCGCTCGGCTTCACCGAGCTGACCACCGTGAGCCTGTTCAGCGCTCCCACCCTCGAATGGATCAAAACCCCGGAGCGCACCACGGAAACCGTCGCCAGCGAAGCGTGACAGGTGGATCCGGTCGAAGGAGCGGGTTCGTGGGTTCCGCTCCCCCGCCACGGACGTCACGAACCCGCTCCCTCACCGACTCAGCCCGGAGGAAGAACGTCGTCCGCGCGCACCAGAGTCATGATCATGTTCCCGATCTCGGGCATCTCCCGCCACCGGTCCACCACCCGTACGGCGTGCTCGGCCGCCTCCGCGCCCAGGCGGCGCTCGACCTCGTCCCAGTTCCGCCGCAGCCGTTCCAGCAGACGGGGCCACGTGGGGGCGGTGTGCTCGGTGACGTCACGGAACTCGACCGGACGCAGCCCGGCGGACTCCGCGAGTCCGACGTGTCCGCCCAGGGTCTCCAGGGAGACCGCGTCGATCAGCTCGTAGTACTCGGCCGTACGCTGGCGCACCCGCTCGGTGGGCCTCACCCGCGCATAGGGGCTCTCCAGCACCAGCCTCGCGGAGGGACGCAACAGCCGGGCCAGGGCCGGGAACAGCTCGTCCAGCTCGAAGTGCGGCGTGACCTCGAACAGGACCACCGCGTCGAAACTACCCGCCGGAAAAGGAGGGCGAAGCGCGTCGGCGCACTCGAACGAGACGAGCCGCTCGACACCGCTGTCCCGGGCGTGCGCGGTCGCGGCCCGCAGGGCCCGCCGGTTGACGTCGATGCCGGTGACCCGCGCGCCGGTGCGCGCGGCGAGGGACACGGCGGGACGGCCGTTGCCGCATCCCACGTCGAGCACCCGACTTCCGGGGCCGACCCGCAGCCGGTCCGTGACGACCTCGGTGAGTCTGGCCGCCGCCCGCTCCGGCGGGGTGTCGTCCTCGGGATCGTCCCAGTAGCCGTTGTGCAGGTCCGGTCCCCAGTACTTCTCCAGCAGCGGGGCGAACACGTCGTAGGCGTCCTCGGTGGCGCGGCCGACGAGTGTGCTCTCCCGCCGCGGTCCTTCCGTCATGAGGCGACTCCGGTTCCGCGGTCTCCGCCGAACGAACCGGAAGCGTGTTCCGCCACCGCCGCGTCCGGAGAATCTTTCCGCGTGTTCGTGGTTTCGTGGAAAACACCCTCGAACCGATCGGGGGTGTTCGCGGAAAATAACAGCTTTTCCGGGAACCGGAACCATCCCCCCGCACCCCAAATGCGATCAGAATTCACATTAATGGGGTGGCCGGGATTCCGCGCGGAACCCCGGCCACCCCTCGGTACGGAAAACACCCGAGTCAGGTGCGGTCCGGGGCCGTCCTGGTCACCAGCAGGCGCTGCAGTCCCTTCGGCACCAGCTTCCCCAGCGCCACCAGCGCCTTGTACTGCACACCCGGGATCGAGACCACGCGCCCCCCGCGCAGGTCACCCAACGCCTCGTGTACCACCGTGTCCGCGTCCAGCCAGAACGCCTTCGGCAGCCGGTCCATCTCCAGCCGGGCGCGCTGGTGGAACTCGGTACGGGTGAACCCGGGGCACAGCGCCATCACACGCACCCCGCTGCCGGCCAGCGACGCGGCGAGCCCTTCGGAGAAGGTGGTCACCCAGGACTTCGTGGCCGCGTAGGTGGAGCCGGACATCGGGAAGAACCCGGCCACGCTGGACACGTTGAGCACGTCCCCGCGTCCGAGCTTGCGCATCACCGGCACGGCGGCACGGGTCAGGCGCAACACCGCCGTCACGTTCAGGTCGAGCTGGGTCCGCAGGGTTTCGGGCTCGGTCTCCCAGAAGGCCCCCGAGGTGCCGAAACCGGCGTTGTTCACCAACAACTCCACGGGGCGGGTGGCGTCCTCCAGACGCTGCTCCACCTCGCGCAGGGAGGAGTCCTCGGTGAGATCCGCCGGGAGCACCTCGCTGCTCGTGCCGTAGCGTTCGCGCAGCAGCTCCGCCAGGGAACGCAACCTCTCGGCGTCGCGGGCGACCAGCACCAGGTCGTATCCTTCCGCGGCGAGCCGGCGGGCGAAAGCCCGACCGATGCCCGCCGTCGCACCTGTCACGAGAGCGGTAGACATGGCCCGCACCCTACCGGCGTGCCGCGGGCGGCCCCGCACACGAGAACGGTTTCCGCCGCTGCCGGGACGGACCCGCGCGTTGCCGGCCCCGTCAGGAGGTGCCGTCCCGCACGGTGTCCTCGGAGTCGGTGGGTCCGCCGTCCTCGTCCCGTTCCGTCTCCTCGTTGGGGTCCACCTCGAACGGGTCGACCAGGTCGGCCAGCTTCCCCAGGGCACGCAGCGCGCTCTCCAACCGGGTGGGATCGGCGGCATGCGGTTCCAGCGCCGCGAGCACCCAGTCGTTCTCGGCCCACACCACGGTGACGTCCTCGTCGAACTCCTCGACCACGTCCACCACGTCGGGGGTGACCAGGGGACGGGCCGTGGCCACGTCACCGACGAAGGCGTAGCGCGAGCCGACCGGGCCGAGCAGGTCCAGTTCGGAGTCCCGGGGAACGGGAACCTCGGGAAGCCACAGCTCCAGGGTGGTGGCGATGGACCTGCGGCACCGCAGCCCGACCAGCACGGCGACCGTTCTGCCCGCCATGACCAGGTCGAGCACCGACACCTGTCGTCGACCGTCCGCGGTGAACGTCGACCCCACCACGATGTCGGTGGCCACGGCCCCGCCGTACTGGGGCAGCAGTCCGTGCTGCCACTTGCTCGGCAGCACCTGGTCGTACTCGGCGAACTGCCATCCGCGCAGTGCCGCCCAACGTCGTCTCTCCCGGTTCTTCGCCGTTCGCCGCGCGCGGTCGGTGATCAGCAGCGCGACGCCCGCCCCGATCGCGACGGCCGCCACGACGAACCAGCCCCATGCAGGTATGCCCACACGCGCAGGGTAGTCCGCCACGCGATCACTGCGAAGATCACCTTCCCCGGAGAGGAACGGTTTCCGACACCCGGTGGAGGCCGAGGGCACGCCCGCACCCTCGCTACTCACTCTTTCGAGTGATCCGGGGCGGGCCCCTCCTCGCACATCCGGCGCAGCTCCTCCCACTCCGGAGCCTGTCCGGGCAGCGGGACGCAGGCCTCCCGCAGTCCGGGCAGCACCAGGGTCAGGTACCGCGCGCGCAGCTCGGCCCGCCGGGACTCGTCCGTGGCCAGCGGCGGGTTCAGGTGCTTGAACAGCACGAACACGTCGGCCGCCCGCAGGTCCGCGCGCAGCTCTCCCGCGTCCTGGGCGGCGGTCACGATCCGTTCCACCAGCGAGATCATCCGGCTGCGCAACCGCAGCAGCTCCTCCGAGAACCCCTCGCACCCTCCGTGTGGGGGAAGCACCACCCCGATGCCGGTGTGCTCCCGCAGGCAGCCGTACATGAACCGCCGCAGCACCTCCCAGGGCTCGGACTCCCGCGCCAGGGCGTCCTCGGCCTCCTCGATGATCCGGGAGGTACTGGCTATCCGCACCTGTTCGGCGAGTTCCCGCTTGCTCGGGTAGCGGCGGTAGATGCTGGCCACCCCGACCTCGGCGATCCGGGCGATCTCGGAGATCGGGGCCGCGAAACCGTACTGGGTGAACACCTCGCGGGCGGCGGCGATCACGCGCTCGTCGTAGTCGGTCGCTGGTCGGGTTGTGGGCATAGCCACATGCTACCCCGAACCGGAATGTTCCCCTCCGGAGACGTGTTGCCGAAGCGGAATAATCCGTTCCGGTGAGGAGAACCATGCCGACAGAACCGGCGGTCGACACCGCCTCCCCACCGTCCCCCCGACCCCGGCGCGCCCTGTCCCAGACGGGCTCGTTCGCCCTCGCCGCCACCGTGCTGGCGGTGTTCCTCGCGGCCTCCACGGCCCCCTCCCCCATGTACGCCCTCTACCAACGGGAGTGGCACTTCTCCAGCACGGTGCTGACCGTGGTCTTCGCCGTGTACATGGTGGGAGTCCTGGCGGCGCTGCTGCTGTTCGGCTCGTTGTCCGACCAGCTGGGGCGCAGACCCGTGCTGCTCGGGGCCACGGCGCTGGAGGCGGTCTCGCTGCTGGTGCTGGCGTCGGCTCCCGACGTCGGATGGCTGTGCGCGGGACGCGTGCTCCAGGGACTGGCCACCGGTGCCGTGACCAGCGCGGTCAGCGCCACCCTGCTCGACTTCCAGCCCCAGGGCAGTGGGCGCGGCCCGCTGGTGAACGGCAGCGCCGCCGCGGCGGGCATGGCCGTGGGCTCGGTGCTGGCCGGGGCGCTGGTCCAGTTCGCCCCCGCCCCCACCCGACTCAGCTACCTCGTACTCGTCGCCGCCCTGGTGGTCCTGTTCCTGGGAATCCTGGCGATGCCCGAACCGGTGACCGGCCGCCGGGCCGAACTGCGGCGGATCCTGCGCCCGCAACGGCCGACCGTGCCGCGGGGGCGGGGACGGACCTTCGCACTGCTGGCCACCACGATGCTGGCCGCCTGGACGGTCGGGGGGATGTTCATGTCCCTCGGCCCGTCGGTGGCGGCCGGACTGGCCGACAGCGCCCCTCGTCTCGCCGGTGGACTGACCGTGACGGTGCTGGCGGGCGTCGGCAGCCTCGCGCAGGTGCTGGCGGCGGGATGGCACGGCACACGCGCGGTACGACTGGCCGTGGCGCCGCTGGTGGTCGGACTCGCCGCGGTGGCCGGGGCGGTGGTCCTCGACAGCGCCGTGCTGCTGTTCGCCGGATCCCTCGTGCTGGGCGCGGGCTGGGGACTGATGTTCACGGGCGGATTCCGGATGCTCAGCGCCCTGGCCACGCCCGACCAGCGCGCGGGCACCTCGGCGATGATCTACGTGGTGGCCTACCTGTCCGCCGGGGGATCCAGCATTCTGCTCGGCTACCTGACCACACTGTTCGGACTGGACGCCGCCACGATCGTGTTCGCCGTGGCGGCGGCGACGTTCACGGTGCTCGCCGGGGTGGGAAGCGGCCGGCTGCGGTGACGACCACTCCGACGGCCGCACCCAACGGGTTCGCCGCCCACCGTCCACCGGGTGCGGACACCGCCCGGTGTCCAGACTGGGCCACATGCTGCACCTGCGCGTGGTCTGCTCGGCGCACCACACCGACGCCGTACTCGCCCTGCTGCGCGCCGACCTCGGCATCGCCCACCTGGTCGTCACCCGCGAGGTCGCCGTCCAGCCTCCCGGAGACGTGGTCGAGGCGGCCGTGGCCCGCGAAAGCGCCGAGCACGTCCTCGACCAGCTCACCGACCTCGGGGTGGCCCGCACCGGCGAGATCAGCCTCACCGGAATCGACACCCTGGAGTCCGAGACCGCCGAGGCCGTCGAACGCGCGGCTCCCGGAGACGCCGCCGACGCCGTCATCTGGGAGGAGCTCGTGACCACCACCGGCGAGGAGTCCCGCCTCAACGGCGTCTTCCTGGCCTTCCTCGTGCTGTCCTGCCTGTTGGCCGCCGTCGGGGTACTGGCCGACTCCGCCATCACCCTCGTCGGCGCCATGGTCGTCAGCCCCGACTTCGGCCCCCTGGCCGCGCTCGCCGTGGCCGCCGTCGGCAAACGCCGCTCCCTGGCGGGCAGCGCGGGCCTCGCGCTCGGTGTGGGCTATCCTGTCGCCATCCTGGTGACCGTCCTCGGGGCGGCGCTGGCCCGCCTCGCCGGGCTGTTCGACCCGTCCGAGCTCGACCACCTCGGCCGGGCCGCGTTCGTCTACCACGTCGGCCCCTACTCGGTCATCATCTCCCTGCTGGCCGGTGCCGCGGGCATGCTCGCGCTCACCTCGGACAAGTCCGGGGCCCTCATCGGTGTGTTCATCTCGGTGACCACCGTGCCCGCGGCGGGCTTCGCCGCGCTGGCCGCCGTCGCCGGGCACTGGACCCAGTGCGGCGAGGCCTTCCTGCAACTGGCGGTCAACCTCTCCGGCATCACCCTCGCGGCGGTACTCACCCTGTTCCTCCGGCGGGAGCACGTCCTGCCCCGCGCCCACTGACCCGGCGGCTAGCACGAAACGCGTGGTCCCGCCGGAGCACCGCGGGCCGGCTCGAACAGCCCGCCCCGGTAACTGCCGCGTGCGGTGCGCGCGGCCACGGTGGTCCAGGCGAGCACCAGCCCCAGGTAGAGCACCACGGCGGCCACCACGAACAGGACCGAGTGGGTGCGGGTGGCCAAGGCACTGGTGCCGGTGACCACCGTGCCCAGTGGGAAGGTGAAGCTCCACCAGGTCAGCGCGAAGGGCATTCCGACGCGCGCGGTGCGGACGGTGAGCGCGGCGGCCAGCGCGAGCCAGACCACGGCGAAACCCCAGGCGCAGACGCCGTAGAACAGCCCGAGGGCGTCGGCGGCTTCGCCGTAGGGGGCGGGCAGGACGCTCCCGGCCGGGCGGGCCAGCAGATTGACCGCGGTGACGGACTGCCCCAGGGGGCCGAGCACGATCCACACGGTGGGCACGCTCGCGGCGGAACCGGTCTTGTGGTGCACCAGGCGGTGCCAGAGCTGCGGAACGACGAACAGCGTCGCGAACAGGCTGATGCCGAACATCGCGTAGCAGCCCACGAGCATGGTCAGGCGCGGCTGACCCGCGGGCAGGTGTTCGACGAGCAGGGCCCCGTTGGCGGCCGAGACCATGGGAGGCACCACGGGCATCAGCCAGCCGCCGAAGGCGCTGTCACGTGCCAGCCGGTGCGTGGTCATCATCCTGTAGGGAATCCACGCGGTGGTGAACAGGCCGAGGGCGGTACCCGAACTCCACAGTACCCAGTCGACGGCCAGCGCCGGGCCGAGTCCGATCCACTGCTCGCCCAGCAGCAGCGTGCCCGCCCCGACCGTCATCAGCGCCATGGGAGGGGCTCCCCAGAACTGCGCCATGACGGGGTCGTGAGCGTGGCCGCGCGCCGTGTCGGGGTGGCGGGTCCAGTGCACCACCCACGCCACGGTGAGCACGAGGAGCAGCAGCGCGCCCAACGCCCAGACCACGGTCGCCGCCGCGCGCAGCCCGGCGAACCCCACGGGCAGCGTGACCGCGGCGTTGGCGACGATGCCGGTTCCCATGACGGAGGCGAACCAGTTGGGTCCGAGGTGGGCGAAGACCCGCCCCGGGTGGTCGAGCTCCCGCAACGCGCCGAGGCGGCCGGTCGGGACGGTGCTGTCCGCGCGGATCGTGCCGGTCATGCCTCCACCCTGGTCCGCCCGGACGACCTCGGGTAGACCCAGGCCCGTTGGGGATGCATAGGCTGTGCCTATGGCTCGTGGCGTGGTGCGCGGGCTCCGGGCCCGCCCGGCCCGACGGAACGCCACCCCGCCTGTCGCCCACCCGAACGAAGGTTGTGTGCTGTGGACTCCTCCGCCTCCCGACCGCTGCCGCAGCAGGTGCGCGACCTGACCGGATACGACCTACTGCTGAGCGTGGCCGAACTCGGCAGCATCGGACAGGCGGCCCGGGCGCACGGCATGTCCCAGCCCGCCGCCAGCGCCCGACTGCGCCGGCTCGAAGCCGAGGTCGGCACCGCGCTGCTCGAACGCCGCCCCCGGGGAAGCCGGTTGACCACGGCGGGAGAGCTCGTGGCCAGCTGGGCCCAGGCGGCGGTGGAGGCGGCCTCGAACCTGGCCGCCGGTGTCGCGGCGCTGCGCGCCGACCGGCACGGCCACGTCCGGATCGCGGCGAGCCTGACCGTGGCCGAGTACCTGCTGCCGCGCTGGCTGATCGCCCTGCGGGCCACCGACCCCGACACCGTGGTCGCCCTGAACTCGGGCAACTCGGCCGAGGTCGTGGCCGAGGTCCTGGCGGACTCGGTCGACATCGGCTTCGTCGAAAGTCCCGACGTGCCGAGCGGGCTGTCCGCCCGGCGGGTCGCCCGGGACGAGCTCGTGCTGGTCGTGTCGCCCACACACCCCTGGGCCCACCGCCGACGGAGCCCCAGGGCCGAGGAGCTGGCCGCCGCCTCCCTGGTCGGCCGGGAACCCGGCTCCGGCACCCGTCAGGCGCTCGAACGGGCCCTGGAGAAGCAGCTCGGCGTCGAGGCCCCCGCCCCGGCGCTGGAGGTCTCCTCCACCACCGCGATCAAGGCGGCCGTGACCGGAGGGCTCGGTCCCGCCGTGCTCAGCGCGCGTGCCGTGGGCGCGGAACTCGCCGCCGGAACGCTCGTGCGGCTGGACGTCACCGACCTGGACCTGACCCGAACCCTGTGCGCGGTGTGGCCGGAGGGCACCCTCCCGCGCGGGCCGGCGCGTGACCTGCTCGCCATCGCGCTGCGGGAGCAGTGAACGAGCAGGGCGCGGAGTCGGGACGCACCGGTATCCGGTGGGTCCCGACGGGGCGGTCTCGCCGGCTCACTCCGCGTGCACCGTCAGCGCGGACCTGTCGGCGGTGGCGTCGACCAGCACCTTGTCGCCGTCCCGGATCTCGCCGGCCAGCAGTTTGCGGGACAGCTCGTCGCCGATGGCCGACTCCACCAGGCGACGCAGCGGCCGGGCCCCGAACACCGGGTCGAAACCGTTGACGGCCAGCCACTCCCGCGCCGCGGGCTGCACGTCCAGCGTGAGCCGCCGCTGCGCGAGCCGTTTGGCCAGCCGGTCCACCTGGATGTCCACGATCGAGGTCAGCTGCTCGGTGGACAGCGCGTGGAAGACCACCGTCCCGTCCAGCCGGTTCAGGAACTCCGGCTTGAACTGCTGGCGCACCACCGTCATCACGGCCTCGTCCCGTTCGGACTCCGAGAGGTTCGGGTCCGCGATGGCCTGCGAACCCAGGTTCGAGGTCATCACCAGGATCGTGTTGCGGAAGTCCACCGTGCGGCCCTGGCCGTCGGTGAGCCTGCCGTCGTCGAGCACCTGCAACAACACGTCGAACACGTCCTGGTGGGCCTTCTCCACCTCGTCCAGCAGCACCACCGAGTAGGGCTTCCTGCGGATGGTCTCGGTGAGCTGGCCGCCCTGGTCGTAGCCGACGTAGCCCGGGGGAGCGCCGACGAGCCTGGCGACCGAGTGCTTCTCCGAGTACTCGCTCATGTCGATGCGCACCATGGCGCGCTCGTCGTCGAACAGGAACTCGGCCAGCGCCTTGGCCAGCTCGGTCTTGCCCACACCGGTCGGGCCGAGGAACAGGAAGGAACCGGTGGGCCGGTCCGGATCGGACACTCCGGCCCGGGAACGCCGTACCGCGTCGGAGACCGCCCGCACGGCTTCGGACTGGCCGACCACCCTGGCGCCCAGGGCCTCCTCCATCCGCAGCAGTTTGGCGGTCTCGCCCTCCATCAGCCTGCCGGCGGGGATGCCGGTCCACGAGCTGACCACCTCGGCCACGTCGTCGGGGGTGACCTCCTCCTGGAGCATCGCCTTGGAACGGTTCTGTTCCTCGGTGGCCGCCTCCAGCTCCTTCTCCAGCTGCGGGATGCGCCCGTAGCGCAGCTCGGCGGCCTTGCCGAGGTCCCCGTCGCGTTCGGCGCGTTCGGACTCGCCGCGCACCGACTCCAGCTGGCTCTTGAGGTCGCGGACCCGGTCGATGGACTCCTTCTCCCGCTGCCAGCGCGCGGTCAGTTCGGACAGCCGTTCGCGCTGGTCGGCCAGTTCCTGGCGCAGGGTGGCCAACCGCTCCCGCGAGTCCGCGTCCTCCTCGGAGGACAGGGCCATCTCCTCGATCTCCAGCCTGCGCACGGCCCGTTCGACCTCGTCGATCTCGACCGGCCGGGAGTCGATCTCCATCCGCAGTCGCGAGGCGGCCTCGTCGACGAGGTCGATGGCCTTGTCCGGCAGGAAGCGGTCGGTGATGTAGCGGTCGGACAGGGTGGCCGCGGCCACCAGCGCGCCGTCGGTGATGCGCACCCCGTGGTGGACCTCGTAGCGCTCCTTGAGCCCACGCAGGATCGCCACGGTGTCGTCCGGGCTGGGTTCGTCGGTCAGGACCTGCTGGAACCTGCGTTCCAGCGCGGCGTCGGTCTCGATGTGCTTGCGGTACTCGTCCAGGGTGGTGGCACCGACCATGCGCAGCTCACCGCGGGCGAGCATGGGTTTGATCATGTTGCCCGCGTCCATGGAGCCCTCGCCGCTGGCTCCGGCTCCCACGATCGTGTGCAGCTCGTCGATGAAGGTGATCACCTGGCCTTCCGACTCGGCGATCTCCTTGAGTACCGCCTTGAGGCGCTCCTCGAACTCGCCCCGGTACTTCGCACCGGCCACCATGGACCCCACGTCCAGCGCGACCACGCGCTTGTCCCGCAGCGACTCGGGCACGTCACCGGCGATGATGCGCTGGGCCAGCCCCTCCACGATCGCGGTCTTGCCCACGCCGGGCTCGCCGATGAGCACGGGGTTGTTCTTGGTACGCCGGGACAGCACCTGCACCACCCGGCGGATCTCGGTGTCCCGGCCGATGACCGGGTCGAGTTCGCCGTTGCGGGCGCGTTCGGTGAGGTCCAGCCCGTACTGCTGCAGCGCGTTGTAGGTGCCCTCCGGGTCGGGGCTGGTCACCCGCGCGGAGCCGCGCACCTTGGTGAAGGCCTCCCGCAGCGAGTCCGGGGTGGCCCCGTTGCGGGTGAGCAGTTCGGCGACCTGACCGCCCTCGGCGGCCAGCCCCACGAGCAGGTGTTCGACGGAGACGTACTCGTCGCCGAGCTCGGTGGCCAGCTGCTGGGCGTGCGTGAGGGCCTTGACCGACTCCCGCGAGAGCTGCGGGGTGGAGACCGTGGACCCGGAGGCCGAGGGCAGCCCGTTGGCGAGCTGTTCGCACTCGGAACGCACCCGGGCGGGATCGGCCCCCACCGCCGAGAGCAGCGGGGAGGCCAGACCGTCACTCTGCGCCAGCAGCGCCCCGAGCAGGTGGGCGGGGGCCACGTCGGGGTTGCCCGCCATGGTCGCGGCCTGGGCGGCGGAGGAGATCGCCTGCTGGGCCTTGGTCGTCGGGTTGAAAGCGTCCATGTCTCACCTCTCCGTACCGAGGACACCGCTCCCGCGCCGAGAGCGCATGTCGTCGAGCGTCCGGTGGCCTACGAACCCGAACTCTCAGCCACCGTGGAAACAAACTTGAGTCTTTCTGACTCAAGTATAACGACATAACTGAGCGCGTGTAATCCTTCCTCGATCACGGGAGACGGGCGGCACGCTGTGCTCCGCGACACGCCGGCGAGGCCCTCCGCGAGAAAAGGCCGGGCGGCGGAACCGACCGTGGAACCGCCGCCCGGCCGTTGGCGGGCTCTCGGGCACGAGCTCAGCCGAACGCGGCGATGTTCCGCCGCGCCCACTGCCGGAAGGTTCGGGCGGGCACGCCCGTGACCTCCCGGACGGTGTCCAACACGCCGGGATCCCGTCCGGAGGTCGAGAGCATGTCCCCGACCAGCTCCTCGGGCAGGTGTCCCATGTGCTCACGGGCCTGTTCGACGCTCAGCCCCTCGAACAGGACGGGAGGACCGATGTTGCCGGTGGCCGAAGTAACCAGGATCACGAAGTCTCCGAGACGTCGGAAAGGGTCCGGAGAGGATCCGCGATCCTACAGTTCACTCGACGTCAACACCGCTCCCCCGGTCCGCCTCAGGCACCTTCCACCAACACGGCCTGCACGTCGATATCGACGCGCAGGGTGGTGCCGATCGCCGCGATCCCGGTGCTCAACGGCTGGTTGAAGGTCATGGCGAAGTCCTCCCTGCGCAGGAAGGTCGTCGCCGTGGCCGAGGCCCGGGTGCCGCCCCAGGGGTCCGGCCCCTTGCCGGTGAACTCGGTCTCCAGCCGAACCGGCCTGGTCACCCCGCACAGGGTGAGCCTGCCGTCCAGGTCCCACCGCTCGTCCTGCCCGCGCCGGATCCCGACCGTCTCGAAGGTGATCTCCGGATGGTTGGCCACGTCCAGGAAGTCGGCGCTGCGCAGGTGCTCGTCCCGCTGGGCGTTTCCGGTGTCCACGCTGGAGGCGACGATGCCCACCCGCACCTCGGAGGACTCCACGGGCCGGGCCACCCGGATGTGGCCCTCGAACTCGTTGAACCGCCCGTGGATGCTGGTGATGCCAAGATGCCGCGCCGTCGCGCGCACGGAGGAGTGGGCGGGGTCGATGCGCCACAGCCCCGGTTCGGGCAGTTCGGAACCGCCGACCGGGGACAGCTCGACCGTGCCCAGCTCGCTCTCGTGCCCGGGGCGCACCACGGCGGTCCGCGCCGTGGGCTGGTGTCCCAGCGCGGTGATGATGGCCGTGTGGCGCCCCGCGGGCAGCTCCGGGGCGCTGGCGATCCCCTCGGAGTCGGCCCGCACCCGACCCCGCTGCGCCCCGGAACCGTCGGTGACGGTCAACACCGCGTCGGGCAGGGGCAGGCCACCGAGCGAAAGCACCCGCACCGTGACCGCCCCGCCCGTCGGCTCGCCGTGCCCGTCTGTGTCCTCCTGCCCGGCAGTCATCCGGTCTTCCTCTCGTGATCGGCGGGACGTGGTGACACCGCGCCCCGCTCGTGGGCGAACGGACTCGACAAGGTCACTCCAGCCCGAGGGCGATGTCGTAGCCGACCTGCTCCTGCTGGACCCGCACCGTGTTCGCGGCGGGTGGGTAACCGGTGGCGATCACGGTGTACTCGCCGTGGGAGAGGTCGGTGAACTCGTAGGAGCCGTCCGTGTCGGTGACGGTGGAGGCGACCACCCCGCCGGCGGCGTCCAGCAGGGTCACCTGGGCCTCCGGGACCACGTGGCCCATCCGGGCGGAACGGACGACACCGCTGACCCGCGCTCCCGCCTCCAGGGCCACGTCGAGCGTGACCTGTCTGCCCTCGGAGACGGTGACCTCGGTGCTGACCGGCTGGTAGCCCTCGGCGGTCACCGTGAGGGCGTAGGAACCTGTGAGCAGGTCGGACAGCTCGTAGCCACCACCGCTTCCGGTGCGGGTCGCCGCCACGACGCTGCCCCGCACGTCGGTGAGCACGACCGTGGCCTCCGGCACGGGGACCGGCCCGCTGTGGACCATGCCGACCAGGCTCGCCCCTCCGGAGAGTTCGACGTCGTGCCGCACCGCGCGTCCGGAGACGACGATCATGGAGGCCGTGGGCTGGTAGTCACCGGCGGCGGCGATCAGCACGTACGTTCCGCCGCCGGTCGGCGTCACGCGATAGTGCCCCTGTTCATCCGAACGGGTGCGGTCTATCTGGTTCCCCAGGGAGTCGGTCAGGGTCAGCACCGCCTCGGCCAGGGGAACACCGCCCGGCCCGCGCACCACCCCGTGAACGGTCACCGCTCCGTCACCGGGGTGGAGCGAACCGGCGAAGCTCGTCCCGTTCACCTCGCGGGCGTGCCTGCCCGACCCACCGTCGGATGAAGCCGGTGACCAGCCCTCGACCGAGTTCTCCCCAGGGTTGTCCCCAGGCCTGTCCACAGAGTTGTCCACAACCCCTTCCGCTGTGTGCACAGTGCGTCCCGTCGCCTCCACAACGTCCCCTTCACGCCTGATCGGCTGCGCCGAAGCCACCGCACCGGTCGCCGATCCGGTGCGACCGCTCGGCGAGTTGTCCACAAGCTCGCCGGAATTTTCCACAGCCCGATCCCCGGACGGGGAGTCGTGCTTGTCGACGGTGGTCCGCAGCGGAACCTCGCGGATCACCAACACGGCGATCAGGGTGACCACCGAGATGCACGCCGAGATGAGGAACAGGTCCCCGATGGCCGTGCCGTAGGAGTCGCGCACGATCGCCTCGATCGGAGCGGGCAGCGCACCGATGTCCAGGGACACACCCCCCGAACCACTGACGCTCGGCGCCGAGGCACCGCCGGGCAGCTCGGCCAGCCCGTCGCTGACGTAGTCCGAGACCCGCGAGCCCAGCACCGCGCCGAGCACGGAGACCCCGGCCGAACCCCCCAGGGTGCGGAAGAACGTCACCACCGAGGTGACCGAGCCCATGTCCCGGATACCCACGCTGTTCTGCACCGCGAGCACGAGGTTCTGCATCAGCGCACCCACGCCGATCCCCATCAGGGCGAGGTAGACGTCCACGACCGGCAGCGGAGTGTGCGAGTCGATCGTGCTCAGCAGCCCCATCCCCAGGGTGAGCACCAGGGCCCCGCCGATGAGGAACGGCTTGATCCGGCCCGTGACCCGGGAGATGATCTGACCCGAGACCGTGGAGGACACGAACAGGCCGAGCACCATCGGCAGCGTCATCAGCCCGGCCTCGGTGGGGCTGTAGCCACGTCCGAGCTGGAAGTACTGGGCCAGAAACACCGAACCGCCGAACATGGCGGTTCCCACGGAGACCATCGCGATCACGGCCAGGGTGACGGTGGAGTTGCGGAACATCCCCAGCGGCACGATCGGCTCCCGCACCCTGGTCTCGATGAACACGGCCACCACCAGGGCCACCAGTCCCCCCGCGACGAACGCGGTGGTCTGCCAGGACAGCCAGTCGAACTGCTTGCCGGCCAACGACACCCAGGCCAGCAGCAGGCTGACCCCGCCGACCAGGAACAGGGCCCCGAACCAGTCGATCGAGACGTCCCGTTTGACCACGGGCAGCCGCAGCACACGCCCCAGTACGAGGAAGGCGATCACCGCGATCGGAGCCGTCACCCAGAAGCACCAGCGCCATCCGAGTGGGGAGTCCACGATCAGACCGCCCACCAGCGGTCCGCTCGTCGTGGCCACCGCGAAGGTCGCCCCGATGTATCCGGTGTAGCGACCGCGGTCGCGCGGGGCGACCATGGCGGCGATGACCACCTGGATCAGGGCCTGCATACCACCCATGCCGACGCCCTGGACCGCGCGGAAGACGATCAGCATGGACATCGACTGCGCGAAGCCGCCGAGCACCGAGCCGAGGGTGAACACGGCGATGGACAGCTGGTAGAGCAGTTTCTTGCTGAACAGGTCGGAGAGCTTGCCCCACAGCGGGGTGGTGGCCGTGGAGGTCAGCAGCATCGCCGTGACCACCCAGGTGTACTGGCCCTGGGTGCCGTTGAGTTCGGCGGTGATCCGAGGCAGCGCGTTGGACACGATGGTGGAGCTGAGGATGGCCACCAGCAGCGCCAGCATCAGACCGACGAGCGCCTTGAGCACCTGTCGGTGGGTCATCGCCTCCCCACCGGCCCCGTCTCCGGCTGCCGGGGCGCTGTGTCTTCCTTCCCGCTGACCGGTACCCGGTGGAGCGGCGTCGTCCTCGGCCGCGAGGCCCGGTGTCGTCATCGGTTTCCTTCCTCCGTGGTCTCGGTCGGACCGGACAGCGTTTCGCGGGAGGCGGCCAGCAGGTCGCGCGAGAGGGCCCGCAGCAGCTCGGTGAGGTGGACGACGTCGGCCTCGTCCCAGTCGCGCAGCGCGTGGCTGAGCCAGCTCGCCTTCCGGGCCTCCCGCTCGGCCAGCACCTGCCGGCCCCGTTCGGTGGCCCGCAGCAGGGAGACCCGGCGATCGGCCGGATCGGGCCTGCGTTCGACCAGTCCCTCCTGTTCGAGCTGGCCCAACTGCCTGCTCACCACCGAGGCGTCCACGACACGGCTGTGCGCCAGGTCGCAGGCCCGGGACTCGCCGCCGTGGACGAGTTCGGCCAGCAGCCCGGTTCCGGACGTGCTCAGTTCCCCGCTCTGGTACGCCCGCTGCAGTGCCGTCTGCCGGAACCCCAGCAGAGTCCGAAGCGGCCCCAGCAGCTGTCCGCAGGCTTCGGTGTGTGCGGTCATCGCCAACTCCTTTGGTTGGTACAACCAACTATAAACATATTAGTTTCACCAAGCAACTTAATGGGGATGTGGTCTCACCGACACACCGAGCCCAGCGGGGGCTCCTTCGGGACCGGGAGGTCCGGAGGTCAGTACATCGCGTTGAGCTTGCCCAACAACCTCGCGAACTGGTGCAGGTCCTCGGTGGACCACTGGGCGAAGTCGTCCCGCAGTCTGCGGGCCCGACGCTCCCGCGCCGCGTCCAGCCGGGCCCTGCCCGACTCGGAGAGCTGGATGATCCGGGCCCTTCCGTCCTCGGGATCGGGCACGCGACTCAACAGATCCAGCCGCACCAGATTGGCCACCTGCCTGCTCACCGTGGACTTGTCCAGGCCGATGCGCTCGGCCGCGTCGATGGCACGCAACGAGCCCGTGTCGGCCACCATCAACAGCAGGCTGTAGGAGGCCGGATCGAGTTCGGGATGGATCTCGGCGGCCACCGTCGAGGACATCTTGCGGGCCCTGCGGAAGAGCATCGCCAGCTCGTGCTCGACCTCGGCGGCGGCGCTGTCACGCTCCGCCCCACGGAAGGGGTCACCGCCCTCCCCGGCACGGTGCTCCTGCGGGCGGCCTTCACTCACCACCGGGCTCTCCCTCCGACGCCGACACTCCCAGTGTGACGGCAGCCGTCGTGGAGCGGTCATCCGGCCCACAAGCTCGGGAGAGCGGAGCTTTACTCCGTGTCGGGGCCTCCCGCGTCCACACCACGGAGTGACGGCAGCGTCGGCCCGCCGGTGCTCACCCCCGCTGGGGCTGGGTGCCGTGCCACGGCCGGGGAGTTCCCTTGGCCTCGAAGTAGTCCCCGCCCTTGCGCTTGACGTCGTCGCTGCCCCAGGCCCGGTTCCGGGGAACCGGTTCCATGCGGGGTATGTGCTTGCGGCAGTGGATATAGGCCTCCTCCACCTGCACGACCACCCAGCGTTCGGGTTTGCGGCCCCGTTCGAACTCGGCGGGCAGTCCGGGGTGGATCGCCCGGAGGTCGGCGTCCTCCAGGATGCGGGCCTTGCCGTTGACGTGCAGCCCGATCAGCTCGGTGACGAAGTCCACCAACAACATGCCCACGTGGGGGTTCTCACTGATGTTGCCGAGGCTGGCCATCACCCCGTTGCCCCGGTACTCGGGATAGGCCAGATGACGGTCGCCGAGGACCACGACGAAACCCGGCGGTCCCGCGCGCAGGCTGGAGTCGCACTCGCCGTGGCTGTCCGCCGTGGCGATGAAGGCCAGGTCCGTCTTGGCCACGAACTCCTTCATCCGCGGGTTGAGGTGGTCCAGCACCTGCTCGTCGTAGAACCGACGGGCCCGCCTGACCGTGTCGTAGGCGTGCTGCAGCAGGTGTTCCCCGGAGGAACCCGGCAGGTTCCCCCTGCCGTCGGGAAAGGGGTCGACGGGGGCACCGCCCGTCGAACCGCTGTCCACGGCGGGGTCGACGGCACGCATGACCGGCCGTGTGGGGGCTTCCGACACCCGGTTCCCCGCGACGACGGACTCTTCGTGTCCGGACGTTCGGCCGCTGCGCGGGGGAAGCGTGCATTCCGCGAGTTCCAGCTCCAGGAGTTCGGCCTTCGCCGTGCCGCCGGGGCGAACGGCCCCGGCGGAGGAGGTCAACCAGTCCGCGATCACGCGCCTCACCGTGTCATGTGTCGAAGAACACGCAAGACCCTAACGCGAAAACAACTCAACTGTGTGAGCCCTTATTGACGAAGCGTGTCGAAGCTCCACTCGAAGGTGTCATCAAGGATCACACACCCCGAAAAACGGGTTAGAGTCTCTGGCAGTCGGGGGACATGTACACGGACGCCGCGCCGCAGCGCCGGCCGCCAATGTGGAGAAACTCGCCCGAAAGTCATGACAGCCAACGCCGCTTTACGACCCGAACAGCCCGACGACGGGCAGAACCACACCCAGTCGGCCCACGCAGCGAACATGGTCCGACTCATCCGGCAGAGTTGGGCCGAGGTCGAACCCCACGCCGAGGACGTCTCCCGCTTCTTCTACAGCATGCTGTTCAGCATCGCCCCAGCGACCAGGGAACTCTTCCCGGTCAACATGGAGGTGCAGCGCAGCAGACTGTTGCGGGCCCTGGTGCACGTGGTCCAGATGGTGGATCGTCCCGACGAACTCACCCCCTTCCTGCAACAGCTGGGGCGCGACCACCGCAAGTTCGGTGTGGTCTCGGAGCACTACGAGGCCGTCGGGACGGCGCTGCTGGCCGCCATCAAACGGTACGCGGGCGAGGGCTGGACCGACTCGGTCGAACGGGCCTGGGCCGAGGCCTACACGCTCATGGCCACCACCATGAACAACGCGGCCGCCGCCGACGACGGCCCCGCCTGGTACAACGGCGAGGTCGTCCACCACGAACGCCTCAGCTGGGACCTGGCGGTGGTGCGCGTCCAACCCGAGTACCCGGTCCCCTACCAGGCGGGACAGTACGTCAGCGTGGAGGTTCCCCAACGCCCCCGACTGTGGCGCTACCTCTCCCCGGCCAACCCGCCCTCCGAGGACGGGACCATGGAGTTCCACGTGCGCTCGGTGCCGGGCGGCTGGGTCAGCCGCGCCATCGTGGGCCACGCACAACCCGGCGACCAGTGGCGCATGGGTGCCCCCATGGGGCGACTGGCCGTCGACCGCCACTCCGAACGCGACGTGGTGATGGTCGCAGGGGGAACCGGGATCGCCCCACTGCGCGCCATCGTCGAGGAACTCACCCAGTACGGAGACAACCCGAACGTCCACCTCTTCTACGGAGGACGCACCAGGGACGACCTCCACGAGCTGCGGAACCTGCAACAGGCGGCGATGAGCAACCCCTGGCTCAAGGTCGTCCCCGTGCTCGAGGACGACCCCTCCGCCCAGGGCGCCGAGCAGGGAACACTCGCCGACGCCGTCACCCGACGGGGAGCCTGGCAGGACCACGACGTGCTGGTCAGCGGTTCCCCGGAGATGATCCGCGCCACCGTCTCCCGGATGCTGGTGGCCGGAACCCCGCTGGAACGCATCCACTACGACCCGTTCACCCTGGACTGATCCTCCCGGCCCGGGCCGCGACGGCCCACCTTGTGAACCCTGGGCCGGGACACGAAAAGGTGGCGGCGGAGTTTCCGCCGCCACCCTGTGGTGCTCGTGTTCGTCCGCTCAGCGCCCGCGGCGTTCCGGCTTCCACACGACCAGCGCGGTCTCCCGCCGCACGGGAACGAGATCCCGCCGGTAGGAGGCGTGCACCCGCGCCGCGGCCTGCTCGGCCGCCGCGTGTGCCGCGGCCAGCTCCTCGGTCAGCTCCTGAACCTTGCCGCGCAGTGCGTCGACCTGGTTCTCCAGCTCGATGATGCGCTTGATCCCGGCCAGGTTCACCCCCTCCTCCTGGGAGAGGCGCTGCACCTCACGCAGCACCGCGATGTCCCGAGCCGAGTAACGCCGGCCTCCCGCGGGAGTACGCCCCGGCGAAACGAGGCCGAGCCTGTCGTAACTGCGCAACGTCTGGGCGTGCAGCCCGGACAGTTCCGCCGCCACGGAGATCACGAAAACCGGTGTGTCCTCGGTGGCGCCGGGGGGAAACCCCACCGACGCCCTCGGGTCCGAGGCCTCCTCACGCGCGGTCATTCCGCCCTCCGGACCAGTTCGTTCAGCTCGGCTCGCGGGTCGTGCTGAGCCGTGGCCGCAGCATAGGCCTCCAACGCCTCGGTCGCCTTGCCGTTCAACTTGGTCGGAACGGCCACCTGCAGCGTCACCAGCAGATCCCCGCTACTGCCGTCCTTCCTGCCGATTCCCTTGCCGCGCACCCGGAGAGTGCGTCCGCTGTTGGTCCCCGGCGGGACCTTCACCGAGACCTTGCTCTCCAGGGTCGGCACGGTCAACGTAGTGCCCAGAGCCAGTTCGGGGAAGGTCACCGGCACGGTGATGGTGAGATCGTCACCCGACCGTCCGAAGACGCGGTGCGGGTTGACGTGCACCACCACGTACAGATCCCCGGCGGGTCCGCCGTTGCTCCCCGGCTCTCCCTGTTGGGCCAGCCTGATCCGCTGTCCCTCGGAGACCCCCTGCGGGATCCGCACCGTCAACGTCCGCGTGCGGGTGCTGACTCCCTCCCCGCGGCACTCCGAACAGGGTTGGTCCACCACACGTCCACGACCCCGGCAGTCCGGGCAGGGCTCGCTGAACGCGAAGGCCCCCTGGTTGCGCGTGACCACGCCCTGTCCGGCGCAGGTCGAGCAGGTGCGCGGACTCGTTCCGGGCCGCGCACCGGAACCGTGACAGGTCGAGCAGGTGGCGGGGCTGGAAAGGCGCAACGGGACGGTCGCGCCCTTCACCGCCTCCACGAAGTCGATGCGGACCTCGGTCTCCACATCGGAGCCTCGGGTCGCCCTGCTGCGCGTACCGGCTCCGGCGCCTCCACGGTTGCCGAACAGGCCCCCGAACAGGTCGCCGAGTCCGCCGGTCTGGCCACTCGGGCCCCCGAACAGGTCACCGAGATCGAATCCGGCCCCGCCGGGACCCGGCCGGGAACCGAATCCACCGCCGCCGAAACCGCCGAATCCGCCGTGGCCACCGCCACCGCCGGAAGCGAACAGCCTGCGGGCCTCGTCGTACTGCTTGCGTTTCTCCGGGTCGGACAGCACACCATAGGCTTCGGAGACGGCCTTGAACTTGCTCTCCGCCTTGGTGTCTCCGGGGTTGGCGTCGGGGTGGTTCTCCCTGGCCAGCTTCCGGTACGCCTTCTTGATCTCGTCGGCCGAGGCGTCGGGAGAAACGCCCAGTTCGGCGTAGAAATCCTTGTCCAGCCATTCCCTGGCACTCACCGGACGTCCCTCCCTTCGGCTCGATGATCCTTCCCTACACGTGACGACCGGTTCCCCGGAACGAACGGCCGTTCCCGAGGGAACACGCGAGCGAGCCCGCTCGCCCAACAGTTACTGAACACGGCAGTTCCTCAGCAGTCTCGTGACTCAGCCTTGCTCGGAAGTCTCACCCTGGGAATCCGCCGCGACAGCGTCGCCGTCGCCCTCGGCGGCGGGCTCGTGATCGGTCACCGCGACCATCGCCGGCCGCAGCACCCGATCACCGAAGCGGTAGCCACGACGCAGCACCGTGGTCACGGTGGGCCCGCTGACCTCGGGGGAGGTCTCGTGCTGAACCGCCTCGTGCACGCTCGGGTCGAACTCCTCGCCCTCCTGGCCGAAACCTTCCAGACCGGCTTCGCGCAGCGCGGAGGTGAGTTTGTCCGAGACCGCCCTGAACGGGCCGGTCAGGTCTCCGTGCGCCTCGGCACGTTCGAGATCGTCCAGCACCGTCAGCAGGGACTCCGCGACCGACGCCTTGGCGTTGTTGATCACGGTTTCCCGGTCCCGCTCGACCCGCTTGCGGTAGTTGGCGTACTCGGCCTGGACCCGCTTGACGTCGGCGGTCAGCTCGTCGACCTGACGTCGCAGCTCGGCCTCGGCGTCCGAGGAGGCGGCCTCCGCTCCCGCGGCCTCGGCCGCGGTCTCCACGGCGTCGGCCTCGGCGGCGACCTTGGCCAGTTCGTCGTCCAGCGTTCCGGACATGCTGTCGGTCACCTCACCGGAGCGTGCGCCCTCGGAGTCGTCCTTCCCGGAGGGACGGGGCGTGCCCGTCTCCGGGTCGATCCTGCGCTTGTCCCGCACGACCACGGGCTCCTGCTCGTCCTCTTCCCGCGTACCGGGGTTCTGTTGTGCGTCCCGGTCCTCTTCTGGCCTGTTCGCAGTCACTTCTTCTTCTCGTCCTCGTCGTCGACGACCTCGGCATCCACCACATCGTCAGCACCGGAGGACTCGGACGAGCCCGAAGCGGTCTGACCGGCGTCACCGGCGGCGCCCGCCGCGGCGGTCGCGTCACCACCGGCCTCGGAGTACAGCGCCTGGCCCAGCGACTGGGACTCGGTGGCCAGCTTCTCCACCGCCGACTTGATGGCGTCGGTGTCCTCGCCCTTCAGCGCCTGGTTGACCTCGTCGATGGCGCCGCGCACCTTCTGCTTGGTCTCGTCCGGCAGCTTGTCGTCGTTGTCGGACAGGACCTTCTCGGTCTGGTGGACCATCGACTCGGCCTGGTTGCGGGTCTCGGCCTCCTCCCGCTTCTTGCGGTCCTCCTCGGCGTGGGCCTCGGCGTCCTTGATCATCTGGTCGATGTCCTCCTTCGGCAGCGCCGAGCCGCCGGTGATGGTCATCGACTGTTCCTTGCCGGTGCCCTGGTCCTTGGCGCTGACGTGCACGATGCCGTTGGCGTCGATGTCGAAGGTGACCTCGATCTGCGGCACACCGCGCGGGGCCGGGGGCAGGCCGGTCAGCTCGAACATCCCGAGCTTCTTGTTCTCCGCGGCCATCTCGCGCTCGCCCTGGAAGACCTGGATCTGCACCGAGGGCTGGTTGTCGTCGGCCGTGGTGAAGGTCTCCGAGCGCTTGGTCGGGATGGTGGTGTTGCGCTCGATCAGCTTGGTCATGATGCCGCCCTTGGTCTCGATGCCCAGGGACAGCGGCGTGACGTCGAGCAGCAGCACGTCCTTGACGTCGCCACGCAGCACACCCGCCTGCAGACCGGCGCCGACGGCGACGACCTCGTCCGGGTTGACACCCTTGTTCGGCTCCTTGCCGCCGGTGAGTTCCTTGACCAGGTCGGTCACGGCGGGCATACGGGTCGAGCCGCCGACCAGCACCACGTGGTTGATGTCGTTCACGCCGATGCCGGCGTCACGCAGCACGGCCTCGAAGGGCTTGCGCGTGCGCTCCAGCAGGTCCGAGGTGATCCGCTGGAACTCCGCCCTGGTCAGGGTCTCGTCCAGGAAGAGCGGGTTCTTGTCGGCGTCGACGGTGATGTAGGGCAGGTTGATGTTGCTCTGCGCGGAGCTGGAGAGCTCGATCTTGGCCTTCTCGGCCGCCTCCTTGATCCGCTGCAGCGCCATCTTGTCCTTGGTCAGGTCGATGCCGTTCTGCGCCTTGAACTTGTCGACCAGCCACTCGACGATGCGCTCGTCCCAGTCGTCACCACCGAGGTGGTTGTCACCGCTGGTGGCACGCACCTCGACGACGCCCTCGCCGATCTCCAGCAGGGAGACGTCGAACGTCCCGCCACCGAGGTCGAAGACCAGGATGCGCTGGTCGTTCTCGCCCTTGTCCAGGCCGTAGGCCAGCGCGGCGGCCGTGGGCTCGTTGACGATGCGCAGCACGTCCAGCCCGGCGATCTGGCCCGCCTCCTTGGTGGCCTGGCGCTGGGCGTCCTCGAAGTAGGCCGGGACGGTGATGACCGCCTCGGTGACCTCCTCGCCCAGGTAGGCCTCGGCGTCCCGCTTGAGCTTCATCAGCACGCGGGCGCTGATCTCCTGCGGGGTGTACTCCTTGCCGTCGATCTCGGTCTTCCAGTCGGTGCCCATGTGGCGCTTCACCGACCGGATGGTGCGGTCGACGTTGGTCACGGCCTGGTTCTTGGCCGGCTGACCGGTGAGTACCTCACCGTTCTTCGCGAACGCGACGATGGAGGGCGTGGTCCGCGCCCCCTCGGAGTTGGCGATGACCGTGGACTCACCGCCCTCCAGTACGGAAACGACGGAGTTTGTCGTCCCCAGGTCGATACCGACCGCTCGCCCCATTGGAAGTCTCCTCCACTGTGTTGATTCCGCGTCCAGGACTGATGACTCCTGAGTCTTGCTGACTCAAGTCATACCGAAACAGCGACCCGCTCGTCAAACCGGGCTTGAGTCACAGAAACTCAAGGTTTCTGCCCTCACAACGCGGGAGGTCCCGCGTGTGTTCCCGAAAGAGTGTGACGAAGCCCCGTGACCGGCGGTGCGAGCCGTGTGACGTCAGGAGTCTCCCCGGGGATTCCCGTCTCGGCGAACGCGGAATCCGGCCGGCCCGCGACCTCGGGCACCCTCCGTGGAACGGGCCGCGCGTTCCGGCGGCCACGGGCGGCCCTCCCGCGCGGGCCCCGTAGGATGGAGCACCACAGGGCACACGCCGTACTCGAGGATGCTGATGTTGCGCGTCGCCGTCCCGAACAAGGGATCGCTGCACGGTCCGACCACCCAACTGCTCGACGAGGCCGGATACCGGTTGCACCGCGAACATCGGGCCCTGTTCGCCGAGGACCGGGCTAACAACGTCCGGTTCATCTTCTGGCGGGCCAGTGACATCGCCCGCAACGTGGGCGCCGGGATCCTCGACGTGGGCATCACCGGCCAGGACCTGCTGGCCGGGGCGGGCACGGCCGCCCACACCACGGAACTGCTCCCGCTCGGTTTCGGCGGTTCCGAGTTCTACTTCGCCGCGGCCTCCGGAGGACCGATCCGTTCGGTGCGCGACCTGGACGGCAAACGGGTGGCCACCTCGTTCCCGCTGTTGGTCGAGCAGGCCGCGCGGGAACACGACATCGAGATCAACACCGTGGAGCTGGACGGGGCGGTGGAGACCGCCGTGGAACTCGGGCTGGCCGACGCCATCGCCGACGTGGTGGAAACCGGCTCCTCGCTGCGCGCGGCGGGTCTGGAGACGCTGGGGGAACCGATCATGCGTTCCCAGGCGGTGCTCGTGCGCGGAGCGGACAACCCGCTCACCCCGGAACGGGAGCAGGCGGTGCGGGTGCTGCTGCAACGCCTGCGGGGCGTGCTCGACGCGCGCAGCTACGTGGTCATGGACTACAACTGCCCGCAGTCCGCGCTGGAGACGGCCACCGCGATCACCCCGGGCAAGGAGTCCCCCACGGTGTCCAGTCTCACCGAACCGGGCTGGGTCGCGGTGCGCTCCATGGTCCCCCGCGACGACGTCCAGAGCGTGATGGACCGCCTCGCCGAGGTGGGGGCCACCGAGATCCTGGTCACCAGGCTGGAGGCCTGCCGGCTCTGATCCCGCCCCGTGAGCGGCCCGCGCACGCGGGGTCGTGGAGTCAGGCCCGCTCGTGCACCAGGGCGGCCAGCGCGGGGCGGAACACCTCGGGGCCGGGAGGTTCCTCGGCGATCAGCGCCTGCATCAGCAGACCGTCGATGGTGGCCAGCAGCGCCCGCACCGCACCGGGGTCCCTGCTGCCGGTCTCGTGCACGTGCCCGGCCGCCACCTCGATCCAGCGCCGCGCCGCCGGGCGAAGCGCCGGTCTCCGGGCGGCCAGCAGGTACAGCTCGTACTCGGCGAGGGTGCGCCCGCGGTGTTCCCGTACCATCCGGGACAGCAGCTCGGCCGTGGTGCTCACCCAGTGCTCGGAGTCGACGACCTCGTCGGCCAGGGCCCGCAGCTCGGCGATCATGGTCTCGCAGCTCTCCAACAGCGTGGCCACCAACACCCCGTCGATGCTGTCGAAGTAGTAGACGACCGAGGCGGGGGGAACCCCGGCCTGGCGCGCGATGTTGCGGTGGCTGACCCCGGCGATCCCGTCCCGTTCGACCACGCGCAGGGTGGCGTCGATGATCGCGCGGCGTCTGCGTTCGCCCTTGGCACGACGTCCGTCGGTCCGCTCCCGCGGGCCGGGGGATGCGGTCAATGTGCTCCTCCGAGTTCCAGCGCGACCACCCCACCGATGATGAGCGCGATTCCCAGCAGCTGCGTCGCGGTGATGCTCTCGTTCAGGAACATCGCGCCGATGAGCGCTACAAGGGCGACTCCGGCTCCGGACCAGATCGCGTAGGCCACTCCCACGGGGATGCCCATGCGGAGGACGTTGGCCAGGGCGACGAACGCCGCCCCGTATCCGAGCACCACCAGCATCAGGGGCAGGGGTCTGCTCAGCCCCTCGACGAAGCGCAGCGAGATCGTTCCGAGCACTTCCGACAGTATCGCCGCCGCCAAGACGATGTAGACCACGAAACCTCCGAGTGTCGCCGTCTCCCCATGGGACGACGAAACGACAATAAATTGAACAGGTGTTCCATTTTCTGAATATACCCCTCCCCCGAGGACGTGTCGAGCACACCGTGCGACGGATGGACGAAGCTCCCGGTGAGGAGGAGCTGAGAGACCCGCCCGTCACCCTGAAGAGTCCTCCGCGCCCCGCACGTGGCGAAAATCGCACCGCTGCCCGCGCGGGCGCGTCCCGAGCGTCCCCCGTGGGAGGGACCCTGGCTCATGCGGGCAAAACGCCCCGCCGAGCGGCACCGCCACCCGAGGAACCACCCTGTCGTGTCACGGCGGGAAGGGTGCCGAACTGTTGCCGGACTGGTCTTTCGCGATAGCGTCTCGCACAATCCCCGACTGTTTCCACCACGAGCGGAAACCCCAATGGTTACCGGCGAGTAATAGGGTTTACGCTCGGTGTTCAAACCCGCGAACAGGAGGCCACGAGCATGGTAGCCCTACAGCTCGTCCTGGGCCTGATCTGTCTTGCCGTGACCGTCGTCGCGGTGGTCATGGTGGTCAGGACGGTTCGCCGGATGATCTCCTCCATCCGGCTCGGACAACCGGACCCGAACCGCAAGGGGCCGTTCGGCGCCCGGTTCAGCAACATGCTCAAGGAAGTCCTCGGGCACACCAGGATGCTCAAGTGGAGCCACGTGGGCATCGCCCACTGGTTCGTCATGGTGGGCTTCGGCGGACTCAGCCTGAGCGTCCTCGTCGCCTACGGCGAAGTCTTCCACGCGCCCTTCGAGATCCCGTGGCTGGGCGCCTTCGGCCCGTGGAACCTGCTGGTCGAAATCCTCGGAGTGACCACGATCCTCGGCGGGATCTGGCTGAGCGCGGTACGCCAGCTCAACCACCCGCGCCGCGCCGGACGCGTCTCCCGCTTCGCCGGGTCCAACTTCTGGCAGGCCTACTTCGTGGAGGCCGTGGTCATCCTCGAAGGCGTCGGCATCATGGGGCTGCGCTCCTTCAAGGTCTCCTCCGACCTGTTCCACGCCCCGGTGTGGTCGGCCCCGATCAGCCACGCCCTCGGCAGCGTGCTGCCCCCCAGCGAACTGGCCGTGTCGGTGTTCGCCGCGTTCAAGATCCTCTCGGCGATGATCTGGGTCATCGTCATCGCCGCCAACATCACCATGGGCGTGGCCTGGCACCGCTTCACCGCCTTCTTCAACATCTACTTCAAGCGGGACCCGGAACGGACCGCGCTGGGCGCGCTGAAGCCGATGATGAGTCGCGGCGAGCCGATCGACTTCGAGGATCCCGATCCGGACAACGACATCTTCGGTGTCGGCCAGGTCGAGGAGTTCTCCTGGAAGGGCTGGCTGGACTTCACCACCTGCACCGAGTGCGGGCGCTGCCAGTCCCAGTGCCCCGCGTGGAACACGGCCAAACCGCTGTCGCCGAAGATGCTGATCACCAGCCTGCGCGACCACGCCCACGCCAAGGCCCCCTACCTGCTGGAGGGCGGTCGCAAGGACACGATGACCGGCCAGGAGGTCGGCATCACCGGTGACGACGCCCAGCAGCGACTCGACAGGATCGACGCGCTGGCGCTGGCCGAGGCCGAACGCCCCCTGGTCGGCGGTCCCGAGGAGGCCGGGGTCATCGACCCCGAGGTGCTGTGGGCCTGCACCAGCTGCGGTGCCTGCGTCGAACAGTGCCCGGTGGACATCGAGCACGTCGACCACATCGTCGACATGCGCCGCTACCAGGTGATGATCGAGTCGAACTTCCCCACCGAGCTCGGGGGGATGTTCAAGAACCTGGAGAACAAGGGCAACCCCTGGGGCCAGAACAACAAGGACCGGCTGGCCTGGACCGAGGACCTCGACTTCGAGGTTCCCGTGTTCGACGGGGAACTGGACGAGGACGTCGAGTACCTGTTCTGGGTCGGTTGCGCGGGCGCGTTCGAGGACCGCGCGAAGAAGACCACCAAGGCCGTGGCCGAACTGCTGCACATCGCGGGCGTCAAGTACGTGGTGCTCGGCCCGGAGGAGGGCTGCACCGGCGACCCGGCCCGGCGCGCGGGCAACGAGTTCCTCTTCCAGACCCTGGCCGAGCAGAACGTGGAAACGCTGAACTCGGTGTTCGAGGGCCGCGAACCGGGCAAACGCAAGATCGTCGCCACCTGCGCGCACTGCTTCAACAGCCTCGCCAACGAGTACGGCCAGCTCGGCGGCAACTACGAGGTGGTGCACCACACCCAGCTGCTCAACCGGCTGGTGCGCGAGAAGCGGCTGGTTCCGGTGGCCCCGGTCGCCGAGGACGTCACCTACCACGACCCGTGCTACATCGGCAGGCACAACAAGGTCTACGAACCGCCGCGTGACCTGGTCAACGCCTCGGGCGCCTCGTTCCGCGAGATGCCCCGGCACGCCGACCGCGCCATGTGCTGCGGCGCCGGCGGCGCCCGGATGTGGATGGAGGAGCACACCGGCAAGCGGATCAACCTCGACCGCGTGGACGAGGCCCTGGGCACGGCACCCTCGAAGGTGGCCACCGGCTGCCCGTTCTGCAAGGTCATGCTTACCGACGGGATGACCACCCGGCAGAACGAACAGGTCGCCTCGGAGGACGTCGAGGTCGTCGACGTGGCCCAGCTGCTGTTGCAGTCGGTCAAACGCGGCGAGAACACGGCCTCGGCTTCCGGTGGGGAGTCCGGCGAGCCGTCCACGAACGGGAAGGCCCCGGCCTCGGCGACGGCCGAGGGCTCGACCTCCGGCGGTACCGGGACCAGCGGAGCCTCGGCCTCCGGCGAGGACAAAGCCGAGGGCTGAGAACACCGTCTCCCACCGGGATGACACACTCCGGGTGGGAGACGTCCGCGCGGCGGCACCGGTTCGGCACGACCGGACGCGGTCCTCCGCGCGGGATTTTCCACACGGCGGGGAAGGGGCCGGGCTCGGGCGAGCCCGGCCCCTTCTCGTGTCCACCCGGCCATCCGATGGGGTGAAAGATCGTCGCGGCCTGCCGAACACTCGGCCACTCGCGGCAGACTCGGGCCATGAGTACCGTGGTGGCCGAAGGGGT
>NZ_KB913024.1:4006225-4007061 GCF_000384035.1 Actinopolyspora mortivallis DSM 44261 | reverse complement strand
CTGCTGGTCGGCGAGTGCGTGTCTCCGTCCAGCCGTGTGGCCGACCGCATCGACAAACCCGCCATGTGCGCCGAAGCCGGCATCGAGTACTTCATGCGCGTGGAAGTCTCCTACACCAAGAACCACGCCGAGGTCGTACTACTACGACTCGGACAACAAGGAACCTACGAAGTCCACGCCAAAGCCCTGGCCGGATCCACCTTCGAAACCCAGACCCCCTTCCCCCTGTCCTTCGACCCCACCGAACTCCTGGAAGACTGAAACCACCTCAGACCACCCACACGGCCGGAACCGTGTATCGGGCCATCCGATGGGGTGAAAGATCGTCGCGGCCTGCCGAACACTCGGCCACTCGCGGCAGACTCGGGCCATGAGTACCGTGGTGGCCGAAGGGGTGATACCTGTGGCCGCACCCACCCGCGACACCGGAGCGTTCGACCCACTCGTCGAGCTTCACGGGCTCTGGACCCCCGACCTCGCCGACCGGTACCTCCCCATCCCCGGGATGCCACCGGCGAAGTACGAGTGCCAGGACGGACACCTGATCGTGACCCCCTACGAAGGCTCGGCCAACATCTATGCCGCTGACGAGCTGCGGAATCGACTGAAACCACACGCGAGATCCCACGGTGGCGGCGCCTACACCACCCTGAACATCCAACTGGGCCCCGACAGCTGGATCCAGCCCGACTTCACAGTGCTGAGCCAACCGGCACGGGGGAGGGTATGGATACCGTCCACCCAGGTTCTGCTGGTCGGCGAGTGCGTGTCTCCGTCCAGCCGTGTGGCCGACCGCATCGACAAACCCGCCATGTGCGCCGAAGCCGGCATCGAGT
>NZ_KB913024.1:3999538-4006125 GCF_000384035.1 Actinopolyspora mortivallis DSM 44261 | reverse complement strand
CAACGCATTGAGGCAGTGCGGGCGTAGTTCAATGGTAGAACATCAGCTTCCCAAGCTGAGAACGCGGGTTCGATTCCCGTCGCCCGCTCCAGAGACGAAGGCCCAGGTCAGGAGCTTACGAAGTTCCGGCCTGGGCCTTTCTCGTGCCACCACCGACCGGGCCACTCACCAACATGCCAACAACATCGCGCGATCATCGCACTTGCGTCAGTGGTTTCTTTCGTTGCGCTCGTTTTTCACTAACCGAAGGGGCGGTCCCCCGCCCGGCTGTTCGGACTCTGTGACGGCACGCAGCACGGCCGAAGCGTCGACGCGACGGCCGCGCCATTCCAGCCAGCGTGCCGACGCGAAGGCGATGACCTGTTCCCACAACTGCTCGCCGGATTCGGCGTAGTCGTGCCATTCGCGCGCCGTATCCGGCGTGAGCCGGCCTTCCGCCCACGGATCGGAGTACGCCGTCACCCGGCGTCCGGTGTTCACGTGGTCGGTGACCGCTCGAAGCAGGTCCTCCACCCTGGCAACCGCTTGATCCGTGGCGTGTTGCTCGCGGTCCCAGTTCACAAACACTGTCTTCTCCATTTCGGACTGCCTGTGGGAAGCGAGGTCTGCGGCGCCCTTCTGGGGAGCTGGGCGACCCATCCGGCTACCAACACACCGGCCAGCCACTCGCTGAGCCCCATCACTCGGCGGACATCGCGGATCAGCTCGTCGGCGAGCCGGTCCACTTCCGAACTTCGTTGTGCGATCGACGCGACCAGCATCAAGCGCTGAATGCTGCGGATGCGTCGCACCAACTTGTCGATCTCGGCGGCATCGAGCGAGTCCTCCGACCTGTGTGCCCGGTCATGCGGTGGGCTTCTCGTCGGACTTGTCAGCGGTCGACTTGACCGCCGACGCAGGCCTCTGCGGCTGGGGAATCGCTGCCTGACCCGGCGTGGCAATGCCCTTGGCCCGCACCGTGTAGCCGAGGTACTTGAACTTGTCGCCCATCACGCGCGGCTCGACGGTCATGTCCGTGAACTCCACCGGCCGCACCGACAACCCCGGAACCACCTGCACCGACTCCGGCGGAACCGGCTGCACCTCGGACAGCGCAACCACTGTCACCGAGGCATCGCACTCCTTTTCCGCGCTCGGATCGGAAACCAGAACCTTCCACCGCAACAGGCCCGTGCGCTCGTCCTTGCGCTGGTTGGCCTTCTTGCCACGGGTCGCGTCTCCGTTGGAGACGAACTCCATGTCCGAAAAGATCTCACCCTGCATCAACGCGCCCTGCGGAAACACCTGGTCGGACTCCACATCAAAGCGAGACCCGCGCTCGATCGTCATCGGTTTCGCTCCTCTCACAGCCGAGCTGCCTAGCCTGACTAGCATGATTAATCTACCTAACATGGCTAGCCATGTCAAAGCGTGGCTAGCCAGCTAGGCCAGAGGGGCTCTAACCTGAGCGCATGAGCCTTGATCCTGACGACCCTCGCCCGCCTTACATCCAGGTAGCGAGCGCGCTTCGAGCAGCGATCCTCACGCGGACGTATCAGCCAGGGGACCGGCTACCGTCCGGTGCCGAATTGGGCAGGCAGTACGGCGTGGCTCGCATGACGGCTCAGCAGGCTCTCCGGGTACTGCGCGAGGAAGGGTTGGTGACCTCGCGACAGGGAAGCGGCGTGTTCGTACGGGAGCGCACAGAGCGGCCTATCGGTCTGCGCCCGCACATCGAACGTGCCTTCGAAGCCGAGCACATTGCGATCGACTTCGCCGGGTTCTCCGGCGAGACGCTGCACGGCGTGATTCAAGAACCGCTGGACAAGATCCGGGTGGGACGGCTGACGCCGCAGTCGCTGAAGATTCGGATGCTGTTGCCGGACACGCAGAATCCGATGCCGCTGCCCTGCAAGGTTGACGGTCTGGAAGACAGCCCGGCGTTCCGCGCGCGGGCCGACGGCATCATGCGCAGGCACACCCAGGCGATCATGGACTCGGTGCAAGAACTGGGCTCGTTCGGCCTTGTCCCGGAGACTTCCGCCGAAGTGCGGGTTCACCCGACCGCGCCGCTGTTCAAGCTCTACGTACTGAACAACTCCGAGATCTTCTTCGGCTTCTATCCGGTCCGCGAGCACGTGGTCCCGCTGAATGGTGAGGACACACCGATCTACGACCTCATGGGCAAGGACGCGACGCTGTTCCAGCACGCCGCGGACGAAGACGAGGAATCCACGGGCAGCCAGTACGTCAAACAGTCGCAAATATGGTTCGAGTCGATGTGGACCACCGTCAGTCGAGAGTTCAAACCATGACCGAGCACAGCGCCGATCAGCGACGGTTGCGCGAGATTCTCACGACGAAGTCGTGCGTCATGCTCGATTTCGACGGACCCGTGTGCGCTGTGTTCACGGGTCTGGCAGCTTCGACGGTCGCGGCCCGCGCGCTCGATGCGATCCGCCACGCCGGATACGCCGACCTTGCGCAGCGGTGTGAAACGAACGATCCACTGGAGCTGTTGTCACTGCTAGCAGCCGATGGCCCCGAGCTTGTCGAGGACGTCGAAGCGGTTGTTCGGAGCTCGGAGATCGAAGCCGTTTCCAGCGCGGCACCGACGCCCGGAGCGGTCGAGCTGATCGAGCGCTGCCACGCTTCCGGACGGTCGCTGTGCATCGTCAGCAACAACGCCGACAGCGCCGTGTCTGCCTATCTGGCCGAACACGGGCTTACCGACCCAGTGGATGCCATCGCGGCACGTCGACCGGACGATGCCACCTACCTGAAACCGGACACGCGGCTTCTTCAGCGTGCGGCCGAGGCGACCGGCACCAGTCCCGCCGCCTGCACGCTGGTCGGAGACTCACCGAGCGACGTCAAGGCCGCGCATGCTTTCGGTGCCCCCGCGATCGGCTACGCCAACAAGCCCGACAAGTTCGAGAGGCTCACCAACGCCGGAGCCGACACCGTGACCGAACAGCTCAAACCCATCACCAGCACGCTATGACCCAGCCAGAAGCTCATCAGGTTGTCACGGTGTCCACAGTGTCCAAGATCCTTTCCCAAGGAAGGTCTTTGTCGGGTGGTGCGCTTCGCGGTTCGTGCAGCGGCCAGTACTCGTCACCGGTCAGCAGGTGCACGCCCGCACGCTCCAAGGCGCAGATGTGGGAGTCCCAGGCGGGTTGTCGTGCGTGCGCGGCGTTGATCCTCGGGAACACCACGATCGGCACGGACCGAGTACCGATCGCTTCGCACACGGTCGTCAGTGCCTGGTTGTCGGCCAGTCCGAGCGCGAGCTTGGCGACCGTGTTCGCGCTCGCGGGGCAGACGAGGAAGCAGTCGACCGGCGGGTGCGGACTGGCCTCACGCGGCATCCTCGGAGCCACCCGGCACGGCAGTCCCGTCGCTGCCTCGATCCGTTCCCGCTCCCCGGTGTCCTCCAGCCACGTTCCTGCCGTGGGTGTGAGTGTGACCGCCACCCGCCACCCGCGCGCGATCGCGGGCTCGACCAGGGCTGTGCGGATGTTCTCCAGTCCACCGGCCGCGGAGCCAATTAGTCCCAACCTCACTGATATCAGCCTCACTGACCTTGGGCAGAGAGAAACTCTTCCAATTCCTGATGGCGAAATTGATACCCAGAACCAGATTGTCTCAAAATACCGGAGTCATAACACCACGCAAGGAATTTATTCAACCTCAACGGAAACCCGAGTGTCCAACCATAAAAAACGGCAATCACATAGCGCATATATGCCGACGAACAAACAGCACCCAAGACGCACATCATTCCATACAGAACAGCAACTCGCACGCCATAAATAGTCGAGTAATACAAGACCGCATAAGCGCCTAACACAAATCCAATTACCAACGAAAACCTTCTATCATTAAATAGCGGATCCATTGGCCGTTTCACACCTATCGGAACTGCCTCCGACGATGCCGTATATAATACTGCGATTGCTCCAATACTAACACCGACACCAACCCCCAAAGGAATACTATAAGCAGCTGCAGAAACCAAGCCAGCAATAATTCCAACTCCTGTACCAATTGAAGCACCGATAAGTCGAATCGGATTTCGCAAGCTACGTATCTGAAGACTAACTGGCTTACTAGCGCGAATCGATCGCTTCAGCGCGAAAAACACGATTGTCCATCTGTTAGCAGCAATCGCAACTACTGTCAGCCATCCCAGTTGAAGCTCGACGTAATCCAAAAATCCAACGTAGCCAGCAAGGCCGAACGGAATTTGCATAACTGTGATCGTGATGGCACTCTGCCATAGTAATACGTGTCTCGGTCCAATTAAACGCCACCACTCGTAAAGAACGATATCCGTTTTGTAGTGATCGTATTGACTAGGAATTTTCTTTATCATAGCGAGCCGCCGGAGCCACCTCATTGCGGAAAACGGCGTGTACTTTCCACGCTCGAAAATGCGAGCTCGTGCTTCAATAAATGCGCTCATCAGCACATTAAATACGCGATCGTAATAACCACGGCTCAGCGAGTTATCACCATTGATCTCGTTCTCACTAGGAAGCAGATTCCTAGGATCCCCCCCCGCCTCGTTGAAATGCGACAGCGGCGGTCAGTCTCCACGGGGTCCCAAGGGCATTAACTAGATAATCATTTTGGGACTCTTCCAAGTCGTTAAATACAGGCTTCCAATCGTAAAAATCATCCTCGTCCTGACATTGAAGCTCCAAGTAGTCGACAATCTGAGACCGCCCTAATGGTTGAACTATAATTTCTGAAGCATTCCTCACCTTTCGAATCAACTTATCGTAGTAACTTGGTCCAGATCTACAAATGACGACTATACTAGAGTCCGTCTTCTCGGCTATATAATCATTAATCAGTTCAACTGCTTTTATTGCCCTCCGCTTTTCATTGGAGAAATCCATCTCATCCAGCCCATCCAAGATAGGCGTGATCCACCCTTCTGAAACTAACTGTAAAGTAATCTTACTACTTAAGTTGAATCGTTTTGAAATTTCGCGACTCATCCATTCTGTAAGGCTTGTTTCACTTGGATCCCACGATCCAAGCTGCAAGAGCACGGGTACTCGCGGCCCACTAGTACCATGGAACTCATGCTTATTCACATTTATGTTACGTAACAGATCCACCGCAAGACGCACGGCAAGTACGGTCTTGCCGACACCAGGCCTACCCAATATTACTAAACGTCCAGAAGCGTCTCTATTGTAGTAATCCATTATTTCTTTATAATCCCGCGGCTCTGGCTTCTTTCTCTATTTATTCCGCTTACCCCTTCCTCTATAGTTTTTTTCCGTTGGAGTAAACTCTGCCTGAGCTGGCCTATTGTCGCGCGAATCAGTGCCCAGCAAATGCGACAAGAATCTATTCTGTTGCTTCAATTCCTCTTTCGCTAGCATAGATGCCAGTTCTGCAAGGTTCCTATTTGTTGATCTGCTTATTGCACCTATTTTGTCAGCAATGACGATAATTACTCCCACAGCGGCGACGGTAAGCGAAAGGATGTTTGCCCAACCAACATAATTATTGAATGATACACCGTCGCCAGTACTGAGGAGAGCCGACAATGGCAGCAATGCAGCTGGAAAGCCCAAACCTATGCCAACAACCACCCATCCAACAATCCTCACTTTCTGATATTGATATTCCAACATAACTGCAACCACACACCTCATACAAAGAACATTTAAAATAATATTATACGAATAATTAATATCTTGCCCGAAAGTATATTACCGGGACATACCAGGATATCTGTCCACTACCTACGTATATCACCCATTTGGAGCATTCTCTCAGTATTAGTCAAAACCCTCCAGACCTGCTCATCAAACTTCGAAAGGCTGCCGAATTTGGCTCTACGGGATCAAGGCGCGCCGCCTGGGCATGGCTCTTACGCGTGCGGCCTGACGGCCGTTCGCGCGCCAGCCAGCCGCCCGGCGACGGCCGGAACGGCACGCTGAACCAGAGCAAACGTCGTCCACGTCCTCTGCCTCTGCCACGCAGTCTGTCTGTATCGATGCCGTGTCTGCCGCAGCCGTGTACCGCTGAGCCCGGCGATCGCTGCCGCGTCTGTGGACATCGGGGCTCGTTGACCGAGCCGCGCTGACCACAGGCTTGTCACATAGCCCTTGAAGATTCTCTGACGAGCGGTACAGCAACGAGGACTACACCCCTAGAGTTTCGCACATGGACGACGCCACAGCCTTGTCGGAAACCCCCGACCCTATCCCCGTTTATCCGTGGAATGGCGCTCCCGAAGGTTTCAAAACCGAAGCTCAGCTCAGAGACGAAGACGGACGAGCACCCGGACCGATCCGTGCGATCCTGCTTCACGATCCACCCGTCCCGCTCTACGACATCAGAGAAGCCACGGAGCCCAGTAGCAAGAGTTGATCTAACCTCGGGCCACACAGGGGCCATTAAGGGTGGTCAACCACGGTCAATGGCGGTCACTCCAGACCACCTTGCGCCGCAGGACAGGAGCCGTGCGCGGACGCGAGTATCAGTTTCCCAAGCTGAGAACGCGGGTTCGATTCCCGTCGCCCGCTCCAGAGACGAAGGCCCAGGTCAGGAGCTTACGAAGTTCCGGCCTGGGCCTTTCT
>NZ_KB913024.1:3763020-3999438 GCF_000384035.1 Actinopolyspora mortivallis DSM 44261 | reverse complement strand
CGTTCGACCCACTCGTCGAGCTTCACGGGCTCTGGACCCCCGACCTCGCCGACCGGTACCTCCCCATCCCCGGGATGCCACCGGCGAAGTACGAGTGCCAGGACGGACACCTGATCGTGACCCCCTACGAAGGCTCGGCCAACACCTACGCCGCGTACCGCATACTCACGCTCATGGAACCCTCGGCGCGGCGGCTCGGATGTCGCGTTTACCCCACACTGAACGTGCAACTGGGGGCCAGTCGCTGGATCCAGCCCGACTTCGCGGTTCTCGGGCGACCCGCTCGTGGCAGAGTCTGGATTCCGGCGGAGAGCCTCCTGCTGGTCGGCGAGTGCGTGTCTCCGTCCAGCCGTGTGGCCGACCGCATCGACAAACCCGCCATGTGCGCCGAAGCCGGCATCGAGTACTTCATGCGCGTGGAAGTCTCCTACACCAAGAACCACGCCGAGGTCGTACTACTACGACTCGGACAACAAGGAACCTACGAAGTCCACGCCAAAGCCCTGGCCGGATCCACCTTCGAAACCCAGACCCCCTTCCCCCTGTCCTTCGACCCCACCGAACTCCTGGAAGACTGAAACCACCTCAGACCACCCACACGGCCGGAGCCACGCGGGCCCGGCCACGGGTGTCAGCGCAGCTCGGCCAGGAAGGAGGCCCACGCCGCGCGGCTGAAGGCCAGCACGGCGCCCTCGGGCTCCTTGGAATCACGCACCACCACGGCCGGCCCGGTGAAACCGACCTCGATGCAGTTGCCCCCACTGCCGTTGTTGCCGCTGCGCGTACTCTTCCGCCACGCGTCAACGGAGACGTCCACCGCCGACATGGCGCCTCCTCACAGCTGCTCGGCGATCGCCTCGATCAACCTTTTCGACTCGCCGACGTCGAGCGCGGTTGATCGCAGATCCTCGAACAGAACTCTACCCGCCTTCACCTCGGAGGCCTTCTCCACGTGCAGCGAACCGGTGGGGTACTCCACGTAAAGCATGTCGGGGTCGGCCGGATCCGGGAACTCCAGCAGGGTGAAGGCACCGTTCATCGCACAGTGCGCCCCCGCACCGAACGGCAGGACCTGAAGCTCGACGGTGGGTACGTCCGCCTGTTCGAGGAGATGGGCGAGCTGTTCGCGCATCACCGATTCCCTGCCGACCGTGCGCCGAAGCGCCGCCTCGTCGACGACGGCGCGAAGTCGAAGCGGATTCTCCAGCTCCGTCAACCGCTCCCGACGGATCATGCGCACCGCTACATCGTTGTTGATCTGCTGGGACGAGACACCGAAACGTCCGCTCAGGAAGAGTGCGCGCGCGTAGTCCTCTGTCTGCAACAGCCCCGGCACGGTGGTCACCTGAAAATCAAGCACTGAGCACGCCTCGGTCTCCAGGTCGACGTAGCCTCGGTCCTCGATGCCGTAGGCGCGCCACCAGCCGCGCTGGCGCGCTGCGCGGGCGAGGTCGAGCAGCTCGTCGTCGCGGACGTCGTAGAGGTCCATCATGGACCGTGCCTCGTGCACCGAGGTCGCCACGTCGCCGTTCTCCTTGCGGCTCAACGCGCTGGTGGACATGTCCAGCGCGGTGGCGGCGCGTTCCTGGGTCAGCCCCGCCCGTTCCCGTAACTGCCGGATCCGACGTGCCAGGCGACGGCGACGGAACGTGGGACTCGTCCGGGTCACTGACCACCTCCCCGACAGGTATGACCCACATCATTGTCCACGCGGGAATTCGTGATCGGGATTCCCGCTTCGCGTGATCCCGTTGGCGGACTCCCGTTCGGACGCTGGGGGCCATGAGTGAGGTGTCAGCCAAGGAGGCTCGTATGGTTCCGATGGTCTTCGGCCTGGCCCGGCGGGACGACAACGGCGAACCCGACCCGGACCTGGTGATGTTGTGGGGCATGGAAACCGCCGAGGGGGCGGTCATGTACTGGCGTGAGGACGGACGTAGTCAGTTCGCGCTGTTCGACGACGCCGAGAGCGCCGCCGACCGGTTCGGCCGGTTGTTCGACCTGGTGCTCTACCGGCCCTGAAACCGGGCCGGTCCGCCTCGGCGGTCGAGACACGAGTGAGGGGCGCCCGTGCGGACGCCCCTCGCCGTGGCGGGCACCTCAGGTGCCCATCTCCTCCAGGGATCGGCCCTTGGTCTCCTTCAGGTAGCGCACCACGAAGAACACCGAGATCAGCGCGAACGCGGAGTAGATGAAGTAGGTCGCCGGCAGGTTCCAGGAGTTCATGCTCGGGAAGGTCACGGTGACCAGCCAGTTCGCGACCCAGTTCGTGGCGGTACCCACGGCCAGCGCGGCGGCGCGGATGCGGATCGGGAACATCTCGCCGAGCAGCACCCACATCACCACACCCCAGGAGGCGGCGAAGCAGAACACGAAGACGCTGGCCGAGGTCAGTGCCACCGCGCCCCAGACGAAGGGCAGGTTGGCCTCGCCGTCGACGACTTCGGCGTAGCTGAACGCCCATCCGGTGACGGCCAACGCGATCGTCATGCCGACCGAGCCCATCACCAACAGCGGCTTGCGGCCGATCTTGTCGACCAGCGCGATGGCGACGACGGTGCCGATGATGTTGACGATGGAGGTGAACAGGCTCAGCAGCAGCGAGTTGCTCTCCTCGACACCGACGGACTGCCACAGCGAGGAGGAGTAGTAGAAGATCACGTTGATGCCGACGAACTGCTGCAACGCGGCGATGGCCATGCCGACCCACACGATGGGCAGCAGGCCGAACCTGCCGCGCAGGTCACTGAGCCTCGGCTTGTGCTCGCCACCGAGCGCCTGTCTGATCTCGGCGATCTTGTCGTCGGGATCGGTGGATTCGATGCCGCTGAGCACCTTGCGGGCGAGGGCGGGCTTGCCCGCGGAGACCAGGTAACGCGGGGACTCGGGGATGACCGTGGCGAGGATCAGATAGATCAACGCGGGCACGGCCTCCACGGCCAGCATCCACTGCCAGGTGGCCAACGGACCCAGTTGGGCACTGGCACTGCCGCCGGCCGCCGCGGCGAGGGCGTAGTTGACCAGCTGGGACACCGCGATCCCCAGCACGATGGCCAGTTGTTGCAGGGAGCCGAGCCGTCCGCGGTACTCGGCGGGAGCGACCTCGGCGATGTAGGCCGGGCCGATCATGGAGGCGATTCCGACGGCGACACCACCGACTATTCGCCACCAGGCGAGATCCCAGATGCTGAAGGGCAGCGCCGAACCGATGGCGCTGACGATGAACAGCACGGCCGCCACCTGCATCACCCTGGTGCGGCCGAGTCTGTCCGCTATGCCACCCGCGATGGCCGCTCCGAGTGCCGATCCCAGCAGCGCCGCGGCGACGGTGACACCGGTCAGCGCCGCGCCGACGGCGAAGTTCTCCTGGATGGCCTGCACCGCGCCGTTGATGACCGAGGTGTCGTAGCCGAACAGGAAACCACCCAGGGCCGCGGCCCCGGCGATCATCACCACGTGCGCCAGGTGATCGGTGGAACGACCTCTCGTCTGATCTACCGACATCGAAGTACTCCTGTGCCCCGTTCGCCGGTGTGCCACTTCACACACCGCTCGTTAACGACGGGTACGCGACAACGTAAGTCACATATGTCCCACTTGACTTCCACGATTCAGTGTGATGCTCACCACTACGACGAGTTCAGAAGCACTGCGTTACTGAATCGAAGCGAGCTGCTTCTGAACCGCTAACGAGTCGGTCTCGATCCGGGTCAGCGACTGGTGTCGACCCTGGCGAAGTTGAGATACGCGCGCGACGGGGTCGGGCCACGCTGCCCCTGGTAACGGGAACCGGCGGCCTTGCTGCCGTAGGGGTGCTCGGCGGGGCTGGACAGCCGGAACAGGCACAGCTGGCCGATCTTCATGCCCGGCCACAGGGTGATGGGCAGGTTCGCGACGTTGGACAGTTCGAGGGTGATGTGCCCGCCGAAGCCCGGGTCGATGAAACCGGCCGTGGAGTGGGTCAGCAGGCCGAGGCGGCCCAGCGAGGACTTGCCTTCGAGCCTGCCCGCGAGGTCCTCGGGCAGCCGCACCGTCTCGAAGGTGGAACCGAGCACGAACTCCCCCGGGTGCAGCACGAAGGCGTCCTCGTCGGTGTGCTCGACGAGCGAGGTCAGGTCGTCCTGCTGCTGTGCGGGGTCGATGTGGGTGTACTTGGAGTTGTCGAAGACCCGGAAGAAGCGGTCCAGCCGGACGTCGATGCTGGAGGGCTGGATCGAGGAGTCGTCGAGCGGGTCGAGTTCCAGACGCCCGTTGTCGAGCTCTTTGCGCAGGTCGCGGTCACTGAGCAGCACGGGAACAGCGTATCGGGTGGGGGGTGCGGATCAGCCGCTGGCCGCTGTGCTAACGTTGTCATCAACGCATTGAGGCAGTGCGGGCGTAGTTCAATGGTAGAACATCAGCTTCCCAAGCTGAGAACGCGGGTTCGATTCCCGTCGCCCGCTCCAGAGACGAAGGCCCAGGTCAGGAGCTTACGAAGTTCCGGCCTGGGCCTTTCTCATGGGCGGCCGAAGTGGAGTCCGGCGAGGACCGTGCCAGGATCGTTCAGGCACCGTCCTCACCGAACGCGGCCACCATGTCCCCGACGGTTTCCCACAGCCGCAGCAGGTTGGTGCGGCTCATCGTGAGCACGATCGGGGTTCGCGCGCCGATGTAAAGATCAGCGAGGTTGAACCGGCGCACCCCACCCGAGCTCAACCGGCCAGCGTCCTCATCGCCGCCTCGGCGAACCTGCGGGCCGTGGTGCAGGTCGAAGGGTCCTCATCACTGTAGGATTGATCAACCTCGACTCGCAGCGACTGGCCCCCAGCCACATCGACATAGACCCTGCACCTGCCGTCCGGCTTGGGATTTTCGGTTTCATACCACACTTTGATCGTACGAAACCCCTGAATCCGGGAAACTTCCTCGGATCTGGCACGATCAAAAGGAGGATCAGTCCACCGGCCGATGCCGTGATTCGTTACAGTACTCACATATATACTATTCCCAGTACTGATGCTGTAAAAGCAGGTACTACCTTCGGTGTCGATCCCAGGAACGGAATCATCCTTCTGCGATTCCTGAGTTATCCGCATCCCTTCCAGGGAATCCCTGTTGATCAAATCGCACGGCTTCACGTCGCTCACCGACAACTCCCTCGGCCGATCCGAGGAACCGCACCCCGCGAGCACCCCCGACCCCACCAGCAACACGGCAGCGACCCGTAACACCCACCCGATCATCCGTAGTACCTCAGCTTCAAGTCGGTCGTCTTCGCCTGGTAATCCCGCACCAGCCGACTCGCTGCCTCGACGACCCGCGCGGAGAACTCGTCCTCGCACAGTTCACGCAGGCTGCCGCGCTTGATCCGCGCGGAGAACTCGTCCATGCCCACCGCCGACAACGCGAAGCGGCCGTCACTCGACTCGCCGTAGGACTCCACCGCGCGGCACTCCTCCTGGAAGGCGAAGTCGTGGGTGTCCTGCGGCTCGACGTCCAACCCCCTCCCCTCGATCGCCTCCCGGTACTGCCGCTGCCACCCCGCATACAGCAGGCGCGCCAGACTCGCCAGTGCCCGCTCCAGAGCTCGCTCGTCAACGAACTCGTACACACTCTCCCCGAACGTGAGCGTGAACTCGGTGCGGTTGCCCAACTCGGCATGAACATCCATTCCCGGCGCACTCGCCCGGACCCGGATGCTGTCCAGCCGATCGGCCAGCTCACCCACAGCTCTCACTCTCCCTAGTCATGGTCGCCGACGCCCCTGCCGCTGGTCAGCACGCTGCCCGACATTCCGGCGAGCTTCGGCCGCGCCGAGACGAAGGACGAGTTCTCGCCACTCTGCCGACTCACCTCACCGGCGTAACCGTTCAGTGCCCCGGTGATCTTCCCCTGTTCCTCGCGGATGTACGTGGTGGCCTCGCTGATCGCCTCCTTCATGGAGTTCACGACCTGTTCCGCCGAGCCGCCGCTCTTCTTCACCGCCTCGTAGCCCTTCTGTGCCGCGCCTCCCACCGCCGAGGCGGCACCCACCGCAGCGAAGGCCACCGAGGCCCCACCGGTGAACGGGATGGCCCCGACAGCGGCTACCGCGCCGGCCACCGACAGCGTGAAGGAAATGTCGCTCTTGCCACAACTGCCCACATTGTCCAGCGCAGCAAGAGTGTCGTCCGCGATTTTTCCGATGTCTTTTCTCGTTTTCTCCCAAAGCTCCTGGTCCGCCTCCACCGCCCCCTTCATCACACCCAGGATGAGAAACTGGTTGCTCGCGACGGCCGGGAACGGATCGAGGAAATTGGCCTTGAACGCGTGCGCCGCCGCCCCGCTCCAGTCGTTGAGATCGTCGGCCGCCGTCTCGATCGCCCGCAGGTCCTCGTTGGCGCCGATGGAGTTCCCGGTGATGGGGTCCGTCATGTGCGCACCGTTCGACAGGCAGCTCATGGCGCCGTGCAGCTGGTCGATGATCCCCTGGTAGTCCCCCGGATCGGGGATCCCGGTGAACGGCTCGAACACAGGGCGCGCGCAGTTCTGGTACTTCTCCTTGATCCGCCCGTAGTCAGGTCTGCCGCCCCACTGGGCCAGCTGACGGTACTCCGCCTCGGCGGCGCTGTGCTCGATCTCCTCCGCCTTCGTCATCAGCTGGTCGAAACTCACGAGGTCACCTCCGGCTTCGGAACGCCCTTCTGCTCCATCTGCCGGTCGAGCTCGTCCGAGATCCCCTGATCGGTGTCCGCATACTGCCGCACCGTCTCGTGCAGTGCCCGCGCCGTCTCGTCCAGGCTGGTTCTGGTCGAGGTCAGCACCTCGGTGATGGCGTCGTGCAACCGGCCGTACGCCTGTGCCATGGAACCATCCGGACCGTGGAACCGCTCGGGCACACTGGACAGACCGTTCACCGCGCCCTGTGCGTCCTCGCACTGGCCGAGCGCCTTGTCGTAGACCATGGAGACCGTCGGCAGATGGTCCTTGGCGACCTTCTCCAAGCGGTACAGGTCCACGGCGAATCCCGCGTCACTACCTGCCATGCTCGCTGCTCACCTCCGTCGAACGGGCCAGTGCAAGTTACCAGCCGAACGGGGTGGCCGAGGCCGATTCACACACCCCGAGCTTCGCGAGACGCGCTCCCATGCCGCGCCACTGACTCCCTCCGGGCACGGGACTCCGCGACAGGCACCCTCACCGCAACTCGCCGGGCAGCAGGCCGTACACCACGGTGTCCCGCCGTGCCCCCCGGAACGGCAGGTGCGCACGCAGCAGCCCCTCCCGGCTGAACCCGCACCGCTCGGCCACCCGCCGGGAGGCCTCGTTGTCCGGGGCACAGGTCAGTTGCAGGCGGGCGAGCTCCAGTCGATCGAAACACCAGCGGGCCAGCAGCCGCACAGCGCGGGTGGCGATCCCACGTCCCCGAGCGTGGGCGGCCAACCAGAAACCCAGCGAGGCGCACGAACGTTCACCGTCCACCTCGTACACCGCGGCCCCGCCCCACACGTGGTCCCGCGCGGCCACGTCCACCACCGCGAGGTTGACCTCCCGCCCCTCCAGTCGCCCGCGCTCGTGCTCCTCCAGGTCCGCACGCACATGGGCCTCGGTGAAGGGCTCGGAACACGGCCACGAGAAACGCAGGCACACCGGATCGGAGAAGCCCGCGAACCGCTGCGGAATATCCGCCTTCCGCCACGGACGCAACGCCACGACCTCGTCCGCCAACGGCGGATTGGGAAACGACAACGCCACCATGTCCGGACGCTACGCCGCGGCACGTCACGACTGATCCGCCGAACGTGTCAACATCGTCCGATCCGCGTGACAGCGGAACCTCACCGGTCCCAGAAACCCCCGGCGTACACCGGACGGGATCCGATAGTCTCGTCCCATGCCGGATCCCTCGGAATGGTGGATCTTTCTCGGGGCCGCGCTGCTGATCGCCGTCGCACCCGGCCCCGGCATCCTGTACGTGCTCGCGCGCAGCCTGCGCGGCGGTCGTGTCGAAGGTGTGCGTTCGGCGCTCGGCACCTTCCTCGGCGCCGCCGTCCACGTGTTCGCCGCCGCCGTCGGTCTCTCCGCCCTGCTGGCCGCCTCGGCGACCGCGTTCACCGTGGTCAAGTTCGCCGGAGCCGCCTACCTCGTCTACCTGGGTGCACGCACTCTCCGGAAACTGCGCACCACACCCACCACGGAACAGCCCACCCCGCCGGAACGACAGGGGTCGGCCGTGGCCCAGGGGCTGGTCACCGAGGTACTCAACCCGAAAACGGCGATGTTCTTCCTGGCGTTCCTCCCGCAGTTCGTGCACCCCGAGCGGGGCTCGCAGAGCCTGGCCTTCCTCGCCCTCGGCATGGCCTTCGTCGTCCTCGCCACCACCGCCGACCTGCTCGTGGCCGTCTTCGCCGGAACGCTCGGCACCTGGCTGGCCCACAACCCGCGCTGGCAGCGACGCCAGCACGCGCTCAGCGGAGTCACCCTCATCGGGCTCGGCGGCGCACTCGCGCTGGGAAAGCAGTGAGACACGGGAACACTCACCCACCACACAGTCTTCGCCCAGAGCAGGACAGTCGAAAGCGTCATAGGGTTCGGTGCATGAATCCAGCAGCTCCCGATGATCGGACCAGTCGTATCGGCACCATCTGGCGACACACAATGCCGTGACCTGCGCTGCACCTGCGTCATTGAGTGCCACAGCCGCCGACTGCATCTTCGCTCCCGAGGTCCACGTGTCGTCCACCACCAACACGTGTTTGTCCCGCACACGTTCTCGATATCTTTCCGGCACGACAAAGCGATCGGAACGGACGACACGAGCGGGATCATCGAATCCCGGACCGATTTCCACAAGCAGACGGTTCTCGGGCTGGTTACGACAAGCCACATGACGAGCCAGCTCGGCAACAGGATGCTTCGCCCCCGGCCTGTTCCGTGAAGGAACGAAAGTCACCGAGTCCCAACTCCGGCCGGCGGATTTGGCAACGCATCGAGCGTGGATACGAGTAACGGCCGATACCATCAAACACAGATGATCGCGGCACCTTTTCACCGGCCGAGGCCACTTGTACGCCCGCATGGTATGAGCCGACTGATGTTGTCGTCGGGGCTGCTGGCCACGAACCTAGGTCAGCAGTAACACCCGATCGGCGAGTCTGTCGCCGAACTCAACACGATGCTTGGCGCATCCGGAACAAAGTTCTTCCTCGGGCGAAACCGGCCCCGCGCACACCGAGCAGGTCACACCGCGAATCTTTTTCGTGTTGTGGAAGAACCCACCCACTCGACGGATCAGTTGCCGTCGCAGCTCCTCGCGAAGATCCTCGTCCGTCACGAGGTGACCATAGCCAGCAGTCGGGAGACCTCCCGTTCCCCCTCGGTCAATCGCTCAGCGACACCGACGGCTTCCTCCGGGGTGTCGACGACGAAGACCCCGGGCTGGGTACGCAGCCGTCTCCCCCAGTCGGTTCCCTCGACCACAGGTCTCATCAGGATCACCGACCGACCGTGCTCGACCGCCATACGCGCCTGAATCCGTGCCCCACTGTGTTCCCCGGCCTCAACGATGATCGTGGCAACACCGTAGGCGCTCATCGTCGCGTTCCTCATTGGGAAACTCTGTTTGGTCGGTGGCGAATCCGGCCAGAACTGGGAGAGGATGAGCCCCTCCCGCGCGATCCGCTCCTGCAACTCCCGGTTCGCCGCGGGATAGACCCGACGAATACCGTTCCCGAGGACCGCCACGGTTCGACCACCACTGTCGAGCGTAGCCCGGTGCGCTGCGGCATCGATACCGTTCGCCAGTCCCGACAGCACCGTGAACCCCGCTTCCGACAACCTGCGGGCGACTTCGGAGGCAACCGCACGGCCATGGTCCGATGCCGCGCGGGATCCCACCACCGACACGGCGCTCTCACCTGGAACGAGTTTCCCCCGAACGAACACGAACGGTGGAGCCTGATTCACTTCGAGAAGGCGGGACGGGTAGCGGTCGTCCTGGAACGTGAGGAACTCGAAGTCCTCACCACGCCAGGAAACGACGTCCTCCAACGCCTGTTCGACACGTCCCACGGAGGGCACCTCCGACGACGTCAGCTCGAACAAGGTGGCTTCCCCGCAGGATTCGAAACGCTCCCACACAGCACGCGCACTGCCGGCCTCGGCAACCTCGGAAGTGATCGTCGACCACGACATCCCTTCCGGGCGTTCCCTCAGCAGGGCCACCAAGGCCGCTCGTTCCTCGTCGTTCCAGGAGCTCATGCCCGAAAGCCTAGGAGCCGCGAAAGCACGCGGCTCTCCCCAGGTGTTCACCGAACCGGATGAAGCGCGACGCATCTCCCTCTCCCTCCGAACGCTGCCCACCACCCTGAGGCCAAGGGTATCGAACACAGGTTCGATCGCCCAGGAAGAACAACACGGTCGTGGCACCACCGACCGACGAACACGGCCCGTATCTCCGACAGCCTTCCAGAAAAAACCCCCTCGCTCGGGGCCTTCGACGGCTAGAGTCACCCACCGTGCGTCTCCTGTTCACGAGTCTCGGCGCCCACGGGCACACCCTGCCACTGCTTCCGCTGACCACCGCCGCACGCGCGACCGGTCACGAGGTCGAGTTCGCCACCGGCCCGGCGCTGCATCCGACGCTGCGGGAAGCCGGGGTGGAACCGCTCACCGCCGGAACCTCCATCCGCGAAGGCATGATCAGCACCGCCCACGGGCTCTTCGGCACCGCACCGGGCGAACCCGGATTTCCTCGGGAACAAAACTGCCCCGCCTCATCGCGGAGACCTTCGGCAGGACCATGCCGCACCGTTTTCTCACCGACCTGAACCCGCTGCTGCAACGGCACGAGCCCGACCTGGTGGTGTTCGACAGCGCCAACACCGGCGCGGAACTCGCCGCGCGGCTGGCCGGAATCCCCGCCGTGGCCCACGGGATCGGCCCGGACCCCTCCGAGGGCTTCGAGGAACACCGGCGGGTGCTGACCGCGTTCAGTGCCGAACTCGGCCTGTCCACCCCCGAACCGGGACACACGAGCCCCTACCTGGACATCTACCCACCCACCCTGCGGGCGACGGTGCCGCGGCAGGACCACCACGGCACCACGCTGCGCCCGGTCCCCCACCCCGGAACCACTCCGGTGCCCGCCCGGCTGCTCCACCGCGAACCCGGCGAGAAGCTGGTGCAACTGACCTTCGGAACCGAGTTCGCCACCGCCGAACCGCTGCGCACCGCCACGGAAGTCCTGGCCCGGCCGGGCATCCGACTGCTGACCGACCCGGCCCCGCACCGGGCGGCGCGACACCTGGCGACCGAGATCGCGGCCATGCCCGCCCCGGAGGAGGTCGTTCCTCTGCTGCCGGAACTCGCCGCCGGCTGACCCGGCGGCGTCCCCGGACACCGAGCGCTACCGGTGCAGGGGCAGCGGGTCCATCGGCTGGTCCTGCGGGCTCATGTCGATACCGAAGTCCCGGGCGAACACCATGCGGGTGTCGTGCAGTCCCCCTGGCGTGTTCTCGTCCAACTCGAACACCCGGGCCCCACGCAGCCGGTGCCGCTCCCGTCCGGGCAGCCCGTAGGGGCCGAACCCGGTACCGGAGGAGTAGCCCAGCAGCACCCCGTAGTAGTCGCCCACGTACGAGTTCACGTGGTCGTGCCCGCAGAACACGCCCCGCACGTCACCGCGTTCGAGGATCGCGGCGAACATGCCGCTGTTGAACGGGCCAGGGCACTCGTCCTCGTTGCGTTCTCCCTCGATGCCGTGCCTGTCCAGCGCGCGGTCGTGGTCCCGCTCACCACGGGAGTCCACGCTGGCGAACCACATGAACCGGTGTTCCCACAGCGGGATGTGCATCCACATCAACCCGGGAACCCGACCGCCGGCGACCCGTTCGAGTTTCCGCGAGGTCTCCGAGTACCACCGGATCTGGTCCGGACGCACCCAGCCCCAGTGGGGATAGCCCTCGAAACCCTGCCCCGCGATGGAGTCTGGTGCGTAGCGCCCCGAGTCGATCAGCCACAGCGCGAAGGCGACCCGGTCACCGCCCGACCCGGCCACGGTCACCAGCGTGTCGCCGGTGCCGCTGCCGCCGCTCGGTCCCGGCTCGTTGAGGTTGTGCTCGTAGCTCATGTAGAACTCCAGCATGTCCCGTTCGGACATTCCGGAGCTCCGCTCGGAGTCCTCGTCGTGGTTGCCGAAGGTGATCGCCCACGGCACGCCACGCGACTCCATCGGCGTGACCACGTTGTTGATGGCCTGTTTGACCTGGAGTTCGCTGTCGCACCCGCCGGTGATGACGTCACCGTTGATCACCGCGAAGTCCGGCTGCTCGGCGTCCAGGGTGCGTTCCATGAGTTCGACGGTGCGCCGGTCGGTGCGCTCGTCGTCCTGGGTGTCGTTGAACTGCACCACCCGGAAGGTGCCGTTCTCGCGGAACCGCAGTCTCGGTTCCGGAACCCCGGCGTTCGCCCCGGTGGCCGCCCGCGCCACCGCCGGGCCGGCCGCCGCCGCGGCGGCCCCCGCCCCGGTGACCCGCAACAGCGCACGTCGTCCGATCGGTCCTGTCTGGTCGCGCATACCGTCTCCGCCGTTCGTCGTTTCCCGCCTCGACGCGGCAACACGGTAGGCGCGTCGGGTGACCCCGAGGTGGGTGTCGCACGAACACGGGGTGACAAGCCCGTGCCCCCGCGCTCCGATCCGGTCGGATCCCCCGGACGACGGTGTACCCCGCCCACCGGAAGGACCAGTCGGCTCGGCGGAAACCACGAAGACCGCCCCACGCCCTTGCCGTCCCCCACCCGTTTCCCCCTAACCTCCCGAAAGGTATAGACCAAACCGGAGGTTGGGTATGGCCGCGGGCATCGACCGACGCCGCTTCCTCGCGGGTTCCGCCGCCGTCGGCGGCGGAACGGCCGCGAGCTCCCTGGCAGGCACCGCCGCCGCCGAACCGCGCCGTGGCCACGACGCGGAGGTGGGGGTGCGGGTGAACCACGTCGGCTACGAGGCACACGGGCCGAAAACCGCCGTGCTCGCGGCCGACCACCGCACCCACCTCGGATGGTGTTCCCTCGTCGACACCGGCACCGGCGAAACCGCCCACCGCGTCCGTCCCCGCCACGTCGGTCCGGTTCCCGACTGGGGCGAGCAGCACCACTGGACCGTCGACTTCTCCGCCTTCACCGAGGAGGGCGAGTACACCCTGCGCGTCGGCAACGGTCACCACACGCGCGGCGAGTCAGCGCCCTTCACCATCGGCAACCTCACCCTGGAACGGGCCACCCTCTCCCACGTGGCCCACTGGTTCAAGGCCACCCGCTGCTCCGGACGGTACGACCGGCACGACCACGCCCTGCCCGTCGGCCGGGACGGCGCGGGACGCGTCGACGCCCACGGCGGTTGGTACGACGCCACCGGCGACTTCGGCAAACACTTCACCCAGCTGTCCCGACACAGCTACTTCAACACGTTGTCCGTGCCGCTGACCGCGTGGATCCTGCTCAGGTCCCACGAGCAGCTCACCGCCCGCGACAACGCGGAGTTCACCCAACTGCGTACGTGGCTGTGCGACGAGGGCCTGTACGGCGCCGACTACCTCACGCGGGTGAAACGTCCGAACGGGACGTTCTGCCACTCCGTCATGCAGCCCGGCCCACCCAAGGACCCCGAGCTGCGCTATCTGAAAGCCACCGAGCACGACGGCGAACGCGTGATCCGCCAGGTCGCCCACCGCGAGGGAGCGGGGGTGGCCGTAGCCGCGCTCGCCCTGGCGAGCACCCTCGGGACCGCAGGCGAGCACACGGGGCGGGACTACCTGCGCGCCGCCGAGGACGCCTTCGACCACCTGCGACGGCACAACACCGAGATGGTCAACGACGGCGTCGAGAACATCCAGGACGACTACAACGCGCTGGTGGCGGCGGTGGAGCTGTACAAGGCCACCCACGACGACACCTACCGCGCCGAGGCCGACGAGCGGGCCGAGGCCCTGACGAACCGACTGACCAGCTGGCGCGGCCACCGCGACTACTGGCGGGCCGACGACGGCGACCGGCCGTACTTCCACCCCTCCGACGCGGGTCTTCCCGTGGTGAGCCTGCTGACCTATCTGGACATCGCCACCCCGGAACGCGCCGAACGGGTCCTGGAGACGGTGCGCCGGTCCCTGTCCTTCGAACTGCGGATCACCTCGGAGGTCACCAATCCCTACGGCTACGCGCGCAACCTCGTCCAGGACGGCACCGGCCACCGGCACGGCTCGTTCTTCTTCCCCCACGACGTGACCCCCCGGGAGGAAGACGAGTGGTGGCAGGGCGAGAACGCTCGCATCGCCTCGCTGGCCGCCGCGGCTCGCTCGGCCGCACGGCATGTCGACGGGAAGTTCGCCGCACGACTGCGGCGTTACGCGGCCGACCAGCTCAACTGGATCCTCGGGCTCAACCCGTTCGACGTGTGCATGCTCGGCGGCAGCGGCCGGAACAACCCGGACTACATCTGGCTGGGGTCCTGGCAGTTCCTCAACACGGCCGGAGGCATCGTCAACGGCATCACCGCCGAGAACCGGGACGGCTCGGGCATCCTGTGGAACCGCGGTTACTCCGAGACCGGCAAGGACTGGGACTGGCGCTGGACCGAGCAGTGGCTGCCGCACGCCACCTGGTACCTCTACGCGGTCAGCATCGGGAACTGAAGCCACGGTCCCGGATCGCGTCTTCACTCGGCCCTCGGAAACGCCACCTCGGCGGGATCCTCCTCCGTACCGGTCGGGCGCCGGGACCAGAACGAGGCCACCACCGAGCCGGACAGGTTGTGCCACACCGAGAACAGGGCGGCGGGCAAGGCGGCCAACGGGGTGAAGTGCGTGGTGGCCAGGCTCGCCGCGAGGCCCGAGTTCTGCATCCCCACTTCCACGCCCACCGCGCGCCTGGCCGGTTCGTCCAGCCCCACCAGCCGGGCCGCTCCGTAGCCGAGCAGCAGTCCGCAGGCGTTGTGCAGCACCACGGCCAGCAGTAACGACACACCCACGGCGGCCAGGGTCTGCGCGTTGGCCCCGACCACGGCGGCGACCACCACCACGATCCCGAGCACCGAGACCAGCGGCAGCAACGGCAGGGCACGTTCCACCCAGCGGGGCAGCAGCGCGCGCACCGCGATCCCCAGCACCACCGGAACCAGCACGACCTCGACGATGCTGACGAACAGGCCGACCGCGTCCACGGGCAGGCTCGACCCGGCCAGCCACAGCACCAGCAGGGGAGTGAGCACGGGAGCCAGCAGGGTGGACACCGAGGTCATCGTCACCGACAGGGCCACGTGGCCCCGCGAGAGGTAAACGACCACGTTGGAGGCCGTTCCCCCCGGCGTGGAACCCACCAGCACCATGCCCGCCAGCAGCGCGGCGGAGAAACCGAACAGGGTCCCGATTCCCCAGCCCAACAGCGGCATCACCAGGTACTGCGCGAGCAGGCCGGTCACCACCGCCTGCGGATGCCGCACCACCAGGGCGAAGTCGCGACCGCGCAGGGTCAGCCCCATACCGAACATGATCACGCCGAGCAAGGGGGTGATGACCGGGGAGAGGGTGCTCGTCGCGGCGGGGAACAACATGCCCGCGAGTCCGCCCAGCAACACCAGCGGCGCGAACCAACGCCCCACGAGATCAGCGGTCCGACGTAACGCACCCATCTCCTGACAGCCTCCCGAAGAACCGAACTCGACACCCCCGCGCGGGGACGAGAACGTTCCTAACAGGAACTTCCCACCATGTAAACGAAACTCCTGCTAAGTGAGAAACACCGCGGCGTTCGCCCCCGGAAGCGAACACGCCGGAAGAACCGACGACGTCCCCTTCAGGGAGCGCCGGAGGCCCCCAGCACCCGCCGTACGAAACGCGCCCGCCGCTCGACCCCCTCCCGGGGCAGCGGAACCACCTCGTAGCCGTACTCCACATAGCTGTCCCACACCGCCCGGCAGGTGCGCTCCGCCTCCTCCGGGGGCTGGAGACGGTGCTCGTCCCGTCGGTAGATCTCCGGCCAGAACGGGGCCAGCAAAACCACCCGGTGGTACCGGTACCGACGGGCCGCCGCGTCCAGATGCGGAGGAACGGGCAGATCCAGGGTGCGCAGATAGCCGACGATGTCCGGGATCCCCCGGTCGCAGAACACTGGGAAGCTGCCGGAACGGATCTCCCGATAGCGGGACAGCTCCTGGCTGAGCATCAACTCCGCGAAGAGTTCGGGATCCTTCCAGGGCAGCCCTCTGCCGCCGACGAGGTTCTGCTCCCGGATGATCCGCCGCCCCACCTCGGGAGCGCACTCGAACCCGGCCTCGGCCAGACGCCGCACCAACGTGGTCTTGCCCGCCCCCGGACCTCCGGTGAGCACCACGGGCGCGCTGCCATCCTCCGTCACGACCACACCTCGCCACTCCATGCGAACACACTTCGGAACAACCCGTGAACGATCAGTGACGAGCGAGGCGCACAATGGGCCCATGCCCGACATCGGAAAGGGACTGTCCGGCGAGGGAAACGGTCACCACCAGCCGGAGACAACACCCGGAGGAAACGGGAGAAGCGGCCTCGGCGCGGGCCGACAACCGGGCACGGCGAGCGCGCACACCCGCACGGCGGGGATCTGGGCGGCCGTCGTCGTGGCCACGATCGCACTGATCGTCCTGCTGATCTTCATCCTACAGAACCCCCAGACGGTCACGGTCGGCTTCCTCGGCGCGCGTGCCGCCCTGCCGCTGGGAGTGGCGCTGTTGCTGGCCGCGGCCATCGGCGGTCTGCTCGTGGCCCTGGTCGCCGCGGCCCGGATCATCCAGCTCCGCCGCAGAAACGGCCGAGCCCGCACCCACTGAGACCGGCCGGAAAGCACCCGGCCCCGAGCCACCACATCCCGGACGACACGGAGCACCCATGACAGAACCGGCGACGATCACGCCTTTCGGAAGGACCCACTGGGCCGTCATCGCGATCCTCGCGGTGGTGGGCCTGCTGCAACCGGCGCTGGGACTGCTCGGCGTCTACGGCCTGCTCGGCAGACCCTGGGGTCCGCTGCTCGTCGCCCTCGCGATCGCCGTCTGCTGGGTGGCGGTCGTGGTGGTGCGCCGGGTACCGCGCCCCCTGCCGACCCTCGTGCTCGTGGGAGGGATCTACGGGGTGCTGGCCGTGGTCCTCGAACAGGTCCTTCTCCTGTACACCGGCTACAGGACGCCATCCGGCGGCGCCATGGTCAGCGCCGTGCTGAGCAACCTCGTCTGGGGAGCGCTGCTCGGGCTGATCGCACTCGGCCTGATCCGGCTCAGGCAGTCCCGCCGGGGAGACTGATCCGGGCCTCGTGCGCCCCCGGAGGGAACGGGGGCGCCGGCCCTTCGGAGCGGTGTCAGCCCTGTTTGGTGACGCCGAGACCGTTGCCCGGCAACACCGGGTAGGCCACCCGCACTCCCTCGACATCGAAACGACTCTTGAGACGCCCACGCAGCGCACGCCCCAGCGCCCACTGCTCACCCGGCTTGACCTTGACGATGATACGCACGGTCACCGACCCGTTCCCGATGCCGATGACCCCGCTCAGATCCGGCTTCTCCAGAATCTTGGAACGGAACTCCTCCTCGGCGGCGAACTCGTCGATGGTCGTCTCGATCACACGTTCGGCGTGAGCGATGTCGACGCTGTAGTCCAGCGGGATCTCCACCACCGCGTTCGCCCAGTCCTGGTTCATGTTGCACACGCGCATGATCTCGCCGTTACGGACATACCACAGGCCGCCGTTGAGATCGCGGATCTTGGTGATGCGCAGGGTCACCGACTCCACGGTGCCGACCGCCTCCCCGACGTCGATGACGTCACCGACCCCGTACTGGTCCTCGACCATCATGAAGATCCCGGACAGGAAGTCCCGCACCAGACTCTGCGCCCCGAAACCGATCGCCAGACCGAGCACACCGGCGCTGGCGAGGATCGGACCGAGATTGATCCCGAACTCACCCAGGATCATCACGAAGGCCACCCCGAAGATGACCGAGGAGGCCACGCTGCGCAGCACCGAACCGACGGTCCGGGCGCGCTGCTGCTGGCGTTGCCCCGTGTGTTCGGCCTCGGTCGCCTGCCGGGTCACCAGGTTTCCGGCTTTGGCGGTGGCCTGGTTGATCCGCTGGTGCGACCTCACCATCCGCCGCACCCCGTGGGTGATCACCCGCCCCATCACGGCGCGGAACACCACGGCCACGAGCAGAATGATGAGAATGTTGACAAGGCCGGACACCAAGGCCCCGGAGTTCTCGGTGAACCAGTTCCCCACCGAGTCCACCACGTTCGTGGCGGCGGCCGCGGCGAGCGGCGTCGTGGAATTCACGGCATGGTGCACAGGACTACCTTCCTCGGACGACACAGCGGGTTCCGGTCGTTCCACGGGCGCGGACCCACGCGCTCCGTGCCGAACGACATTCACGATCAAGCGGCGTTCATCCTGTCAAGGACACCGGAAAGCCGCAAAGCACTCCCCTGAAAGAGTTAATGAGTGGACTACGTCCGCAGCAGAAAAACAACCCCCAGACCCAACACGGCAGCCACCACACCCCCGGAGACCGTCACCACGACGTTGCGCACCGCCATACCCCACCCCACCGAGGTGTACAACCGAACCGTGTCCTGACCAAACGTGGCGAACGTCGTCAACGCACCACACAGGCCGGAAACCAGCAAAGGTCGCAGCCAGGCCGGTCCGAGCCCGCTGAAGGCGGCCCACCCCGTGACCACCGCGACCAGGAACGACCCCAGCAGATTGACCACCAGCGTCCCCCACGGGAACGGGGAAGCGCACCACCGCCGTACCACGCCGTCCAGCCCGTACCGCGACAACGCACCACAGGCTCCGCCGAGGGCCACCAGCAACGCAGTCACGAACGCTCGACCTCCCCCGCGGTCGGCGTGGCCCGCCGCACGAACCTCCGTGCCAGACCGGCGCCACAGACCACCGCCGCGAGCGCCAGCACCACCGTGGCGAGCAGGTACACCAGCGCCCCCACCGGCCGTTGCGCGACCAACAACCCACCGGCGTCCACGAGATAGGCGGAGAAAGTGGTGAAACCACCCAACACGCCCACTCCGAGGAACGGGCGCACCAACCGGTGAACCGAGGACGTCTCCACCACCACCGTGAGTCCGCCGAGGAGCAGACATCCCACCACGTTCACCAACAACGTCGACCAGGGAAAACCCGCTTCACCCGACCACAGCGCGACCCCGTGACGAGCCAGCGCACCCAACGCGCCCCCCAGAGCCACCGCGAGGGCCGCCCACGGAAAACGCCATCGACCCACCGAGACCTCGGACACGACACACCTCCCCACCCGATGTCACTCAGGCAGGGACCGTTGGCGAACGAGTTCGCGGTTTCCTTCCGGCGAGCCCCACCGCCGGGGGACGTCGACGACGAACCACGACCAGCCTACCCCACCGAGCAGCGAAGACGCTGTGAACGAGGCCACCCGCGCGGGCTTTCCGCTCCTCACCCGGTGGGGGCGTCGGAAACCGGCCGGGGATGTACGACCGTTCCGTTCCCGCGGCGCCGGAACACCCCGAACGCCCCGATCAACAGCACCAGCAGCATCAGTGTCGTGAGCAGGCTGCCCTCCAACCCGAAGTCACCCCCGGTGAACAACGCGGACCCCTCGGGGGCCTGCCGGATGTCCAGCAGGGTCGCGGACAGGTCCAGTCCGGAGACCTCCGCGCCGTAGACATTGCCCTGGCACCAGTTCCACACCGCGTGGAAGGCGCACACCCCCCACAGGTTCCCCTCTGCCAAGGCCCAGAAGACCAACACCAGGGAGATCAGCACCAGGTTGACCAGCGGCACCAGCCCGAAACCGGTGTTGAACCCGTGCATCAGGGTGAACACCACGGTCTGGACCACGACAGCCGCGTACAAACCCCACTTCCGCCAGGTGACCTGCACCAGATAACCCCGGACCAGGACCTCCTCGGTGGTGGCCTGCACCACGAACCCACCCAACAGCGTGAGCAGCACCGCCACGCTCACCACCGTGACAGGCGGGGCCGTGCCCGGGACGAACTGTCCACTCACGAGGCCGACCAGTACCGGCACCGTCACGGCGACCACGGCGAGACCCGCCCCGAGTACGAGGGGGCGCCAGACCCGGCGGGTCGCCGTGAAACCGAGACTGCCGAAAGAACGGCGTTCCTTCGCGACCACCCACAACGCCAGAACCATCGTGCTGACCAGAAACCCTCCGGTCAGCACGAGCTGTTCGACGGGATCCAGGCTGAGGACTCCCATGGGAATCCCCGTTCCGGAAACGAGGAGAAACACGACCAGCGCCACCCCACTGGCCACCTGTCCCGCCAGAAAACAGAGCAGCAACACGGCAAAACCAGCCAACGGTCCCGTCGGCCTGCCTGCCCGGAGTATGCCGTAGGGCACCGAGTTCGGAACTGCCCCGGTGCCGGAACCAGATCCCGTGTACATCGACCAATCCGTGCTCGTGTCGGAAACGGCCTCCCATACGGAAGGACCTGTGATCGACACCAACGCTCTGTGTGGCTCGACGTCGACCGCGTTCCCTCCCGTCGGGAGACATCATTGTCTCATCACGGGAAAACCCTCACTGCTGGGGTTCTCACACCATGAATTACGCCCGACAGGGGCCGCGGACACAAAACGAAAAAACGGAGCAATGAAAAATCCCCCCTCGTGTGTGGGGGGGTGGGTGTGGTGGGGGGTCGGCGGTGTCCGTGGTTCCCGCACTCGTGGGGGTGCAGTAGGTCGGGCGCTGGAGGGCTTAGCTGCCGGGTTCGGGATGGGTCCGGGCGTGTCCCGCTCCGCTGTGGCCACCGACCCCGCCGCCACGGGGGGGCGGGGGCGTGTGTTGTATGGAGTTGTGGTGCCCCTTGTTGGGGGGTGGGTGGTTGAGGCTGTGTAGTGGTGGCGAGCGCGGGGGTGGGGTGTGGGTGTTCGTCGTTCGGCCGGTTAGTACCCGTCCACTGAGCACATTGCTGTGGGTGCATGTCGGGCCTATCGACCCAGTCGTCTGCTGGGGGCCTTATCCCCCCGGTGGGGGGTGGGAGACGTGGTCTTGGGGTGGGCTTCCCGCTTAGATGCTTTCAGCGGTTATCCGTGCCGAACGTAGCGAACCAGCCCTGCCCCTGGCGGGACAACTGGCAGACTAGAGGTTCGTCCGTCCCGGTCCTCTCGTACTGGGGACAGCTCCCCGCACGTCTCCGTGCGCGCGCGGCGGATAGGGACCGAACTGTCTCACGACGTTCTAAACCCAGCTCGCGTGCCGCTTTAATGGGCGAACAGCCCAACCCTTGGGACCGACTTCAGCCCCAGGATGCGACGAGCCGACATCGAGGTGCCAAACCATGCCGTCGATAGGGACTCTTGGGCAAGATCAGCCTGTTATCCCCGGGGTACCTGTTATCCGTTGAGCGACACCGCGTCCGCGTGCCGGTGCCGGATCACTAGTCCCTGCTTTCGCACCTGCTTGACCTGTCGGTCTCACAGTCAAGCTCCCTTGTGCACTTGCACTCGTCACCTGGTTTCCGTCCAGGCTGAGGGAACCGTTGGGCGCCTCCGTTACTGTTTGGGAGGCAACCGCCCCAGTTAAACTACCCACCAGGCACTGTCCCTGGTCCGGGTGACGGACCGAGGTTAGACGCCCACAACGACCAGAGTGGTATTTCACCAGCAACTCCGGCCACACTGGCGTGTGACCTTCCCAGTTTCCCACCTATCCTACACAAGCCGCCGCGGACGCCCATACCAAGCTGTAGTAAAGGTCCCGGGGTCTTTCCGTCCTGCCGCGCGAAACGAGCATCTTAACTCGTCGTGCAATTTCGTCGGGTCCGTGGTCGAGACAGCGCCCAAGTCGTTACGCCATTCGTGCAGGTCGGAACTTACCCGACAAGGAATTTCGCTACCTTAGGATGGTTATAGTTACCNCCGCCGTTTACCGGCGCTTCGGTTCGCCGCCACACCCCCTCGTGGGGGGTTCACGGCTCCCCTTAACGTTCCGGCACCGGGCAGGCGTCAGTCCGTATACCGCGTCTTACGACTTCGCACGGACCTGTGTTTTTAGTAAACAGTCGCTTGGGCCCATTCTCTGCGGCCGCTGCCAGCTCACCCCGCAGGGGGGGTCACCAGCGGCGGCTCCCCTTCTCCCGAAGTTACGGGGACATGTTGCCGAATTCCTTAACCACGGTTCGCCCGCTCGCCTCGGTATGCTCTACCAGACCACCTGTGTCGGTTTCGGGTACGGACCGCCCTCACACTCGCTAGAGGCTTTTCTCGGCAGCCGGGGCTTACCCACTTCGCCACACTGGCTCGGCCTCCGGTCTCACCGTCGACGCCGGCCCGGATTTGCCTGGGCCGGCCGGCTACACCGTTACCCCGGGAACCACCATCGCCCGGGTTGGGCTACCCTTCTGCGTCACCCCGTCGCTGACCAACACACCCACCACACACACCACCACCGGTCCAGCCGTGGTCTCGCGAACGAGACCGGGCCCACCGGTTGATGCTGGTGTCGTGGGGGCTGGTATGGGACGTGTCAAGGCGGGTACGGGAATATCAACCCGTTGTCCTGTCGACTACGCCTGTCGGCCTCGCCTTAGGATCCGACTCACCCAGGGCGGATCAGCCTGGCCCTGGAACCCTTGGTCATTCGGCGGGACAGATTCTCACTGTCCTAGCACTACTCATGCCTGCATTCTCACTCCCCCACACTCCACACCCCCTTACGGGGATGCTTCACCGCGGTGAGGGATGCTCCCCTACCCACCACCCCGCCAGGGGCGGTGCCACGGCTTCGGCGGTGTGCTTGCAAGCCCCGCTATATTATCGGCGCAGGATCACTTGACCAGTGAGCTGTTACGCACTCTTTCAAGGATGGCTGCTTCTAAGCCAACCTCCTGGTTGTCTCGGCGATCCCACATCCTTTTCCACTCAGCACACACTTGGGGGCCTTAGCCGGTGATCTGGGCTGTTTCCCTCTCGACCCTGGAGCTTGTCCCCCAGGGACTCACTGCCGCGCACTGCCTGACACCATTCGGAGTTTGGTTGACGTCAGTACCCGCACCGGGCCCTTCGCCATCCAGTCGCTCTACCAGCACCAGGCCTGTCACGACGCTGCACCTAAATGCATTTCGGGGAGAACCAGCTATCTCCGAGTTTGATTGGCCTTTCNCCCCTACCCGCAGCTCATCCCCCAGGTTTTCAACCCTGGTGGGTGCGGGCCTCCACACGGTCTTACCCGCGCTTCACCCTGGCCACGGGTAGCTCACTCGGTTTCGGGTCTAGAGCACGCGACTGTCCCGCCCTGTTCGGACTCGCTTTCGCTGCGGCTTCCCCTCACGGGTTAACCTCGCCACGCACCACTAACTCGCAGGCTCATTCTTCAAAAGGCACGCCATCACACCCCCGCACGGGGATGCTCTGACGGCTTGTGGGCGCACGGTTTCAGGAACTCTTTCACTCCCCTCCCGGGGTACTTTTCACCAGTCCCTCACGGTACACATCCACTATCGGTCACCAGACGTATTTAGGCTTACCAGGCGGTCCTGGCCGATTCACACGGGATTTCCCGGGCCCCGCGCTACTCGGGACATGCGTGCACGCCCACCCGACCGTGTTCACCTACGGGGGTCTCACCCACTGCGCCGGTGCCTTCCAACACCTTCGGCTCACCATCGGGCACACGCGCCTGCGCGGCAGCACAGACACCACACACTCCCACAACCCCGGGCACGCACCGTCTGCCGACTCGCCCACGCACCCGGTTTAGCCTGCTCCCCGTTCGCTCACCACTACTGAGGGAATCACTGTTTGTTTTCTCCTCCTGGAGGTACTGAGATGTTTCAGTTCCCCCCGTGCCTCCCGATGCCCTATACCACTGTTCAGGCACCGGTGACCGGGCATCACCCCGGCCGGGTTTCCCCATTCGGACACCCTGGGATCACAGCTCGGTTGACAGCTCCCCCAGGCCTATCGCGGCCTCCCACGTCCTTCTTCAGCGTCTGATGCCCAGGCATCCACCGTACGCCCCTGGACACGAAACCACACACCGACCACCACACGATGATCAGATGCTCGCCACCACTATACAGTTCTCAACCAGCCACCAGAGCCCACCACACGGGTGCGCCCCCAGAGAACCCAACAGTGCCCCACCACGCGTGCGTGTAACGCCCGCCTCAACAGGGTCTCCTTAGAAAGGAGGTGATCCAGCCGCACCTTCCGGTACGGCTACCTTGTTACGACTTCGTCCCAATCGCCAGTCCCACCTTCGACCACGCCCCCCCCGCAACCGGGTTGGACCATGGGCTTAGGGTGTTACCGACTTTCATGACGTGACGGGCGGTGTGTACAAGGCCCGGGAACGTATTCACCGCAGCACTGCTGATCTGCGATTACTAGCGACTCCGACTTCACAGGGTCGAGTTGCAGACCCCGATCCGAACTGAGACCGGCTTTCCGGGATTCGCTCCACCTCACGGTCTCGCCACCCTCTGTACCGGCCATTGTAGCATGTGTGAAGCCCTGGACATCAGGGGCATGATGACTTGACGTCGTCCCCGCCTTCCTCCGAGTTGACCCCGGCAGTCTCCCGCGAGTCCCCGGCCGCACCGCTGGCAACACGGGACAAGGGTTGCGCTCGTTACGGGACTTAACCCAACATCTCACGACACGAGCTGACGACAGCCATGCACCACCTGTACACCAGCCCCGAAAGGAAACCCCATCTCTGGAGCGATCCGGTGTATGTCAAACCCAGGTAAGGTTCTTCGCGTTGCATCGAATTAATCCACATGCTCCGCCGCTTGTGCGGGCCCCCGTCAATTCCTTTGAGTTTTAGCCTTGCGGCCGTACTCCCCAGGCGGGGCGCTTAATGCGTTAGCTACGGCACGGACACCATCACCCGGTCCCCACACCTAGCGCCCAACGTTTACAGCATGGACTACCAGGGTATCTAATCCTGTTCGCTCCCCATGCTTTCGCTCCTCAGCGTCAGGAACGGCCCAGCAAGCTGCCTTCGCCATCGGTGTTCCTCCTGATATCTGCGCATTTCACCGCTACACCAGGAATTCCGCTTGCCCCTACCGCCCTCGAGTCTGCCCGTATCGGCCGCACGTGCCCGGTTAAGCCGCACATTTCCACGACCGACGCGACAAACCGCCTACGAGCCCTTTACGCCCAGTAAATCCGGACAACGCTCGCGCCCTACGTATTACCGCGGCTGCTGGCACGTAGTTAGCCGGCGCTTCTTTAGCCCCTACCGTCACATTCGTCAGGGCCGAAAGGGGTTTACAACCCGAAGGCCGTCCTCCCCCACACGGCGTCGCTGCGTCAGGCTTCCGCCCATTGCGCAAAATTCCCCACTGCTGCCTCCCGTAGGAGTCTGGGCCGTGTCTCAGTCCCAGTGTGGCCGATCACCCTCTCAGGCCGGCTACCCGTCATCGCCTTGGTACGCCCTCACCGCACCAACAAGCTGATGGGCCGCGAGCCCCTCCCAGGCCGGAACCCCCCCTCACAGGAGAGAACCTTTCCCACACCCCCCATGCGGGGCATGCGAGCCATCCGGTATTAGCCCCAGTTTCCCAGGGTTATCCCCACGCCCAGGGCAGGTTACTCACGTGTTACTCNCCCGTCCGCCACTCCCACACCCCACCCACCCCCCAAAAAGAGGGGAAGGCACCCGGGGTGCGAGCGTTCGACTTGCATGTGTGAAGCGCGCCGTCAGCGTTCGTCCTGAGCCAGGATCAAACTCTCCAACAAACAACCAGAGAAAAAACCCCAGCAAAAACACTCACAACAACCACAAGACCCACAACACAGGCCCCACACGCACACACAACACGAGGCACTGTTGAATTCTCAAAGAACACACCCACCACCGTGGGCACACACCCGAAAACGGCCCTCACAACCGTTCCCGCATGTCCTCGTTGTCAACCACGCCCATCCTAGCACCCGGAATCAGCACCCCCCACCGGGGGGAACCCACACCACCACAGCCCCACAACAGGCCACGGCAGCACACCAAGCACCACGATGTGACGCGATTCCTCTCAAACACCCAACACCACACGACCCACCACGAACCACACCCGAATCCGAACAAACCCGAACTCACCGTGGTCCCCAGCAGGCCCCGCCGTGCTGACAACAAACACTTTACACCCCACCCAACACCATCCAAACAGGGGGTCACCTCCCCAAAAAAACAGCAGGACAGAACAGAAAACCCCGCCCGCGAGCGCGGAGGCGAGGTCACTGCTCCCCCTTGCCCCCCTTGCGCGCGTGCGCAGGGACCGCGCGCGGTGACGAGGTGGCCCCGATTTTGCCTAAAACTGGCCCACCACGGCCCGTCCCTCGGCCTCGCGCGCGGGGAGCACCGAAAGCCACCGTCTTGTGAAGATCCCGGGCGCTCAGCGCTCTCGATCCGGCCTCGACCGCGACCCGGGCGCGCAGGTTCCGCTCGTCCACGACAGCCTCCCCGAGCCGCCCCCTTCGAGCGCGGAGACGACGGCGCGGGAGCCCGATGCGCCGCGTGGTTTCCGCTCGGCAGCACTGTTTTCTTGGCACAAGTTACCGATAGGTAATATACTTGGGTTACCGATGAGTAAGGGCGTGGTGCTTGGCCCGCCCGCACGATTCAGCACGAGGGAGCCACGCCATGGGCCACTACAAGAGCAACATCCGCGACCTCGAATTCAACCTCTTCGAGCTGTTCGAAGTGCAGAAGTACCTGGGCACCGGAGTTTTCGAACAAGCCGACGAGGACTCAGCTCGCGGCGTGCTCACCGAACTGAACACTCTCGCCACCGGGCCGCTGGCCGAATCCTTCGAGGAAGGGGACCGGAACCCGGCCCACTTCGACCCGAAGACGCATTCGGTCACCCTGCCCGAAGGGTTCAAACAGTCCTACCGGCAGGTCATGGAAGGCGAGTGGTGGCGCCTCGGCCTGCCGGACGAGCTGGGTGGCTACGGCATCCCGCCCTCCGTCCAGTGGGCCGCCGCCGAACTGATGCTCGGCTCCAACCCGGCCATCTTCATGTACATGGCCGGCCCGAGCTTCGCCACCATCCTCTGGAACAACGGCACCGAGCAGCAGCGCCGCTGGGCCGAGCTCATGATCGACCGCGGCTGGGGCGCGACCATGGTGCTGACCGAACCCGACGCGGGTTCCGACGTCGGCGCGGGCCGCACCAAGGCCGTCAAGCAGGAGGACGGAAGCTGGCACCTCGAAGGGGTCAAGCGCTTCATCACCTCGGCCGACCAGGACATGACCGAGAACATCATGCACCTGGTGCTCGCCCGCCCCGAAGGACCGGGAATCGAGCCCAAGCCGGGCACCAAGGGGCTGAGCCTGTTCCTCGTGCCGAAGTACCGCTTCGACGACGAGACCGGCGAGCCCGGCGAGCGCAACGGCGCCTTCGTGACCAACGTCGAACACAAGATGGGACTCAACGCCTCGGCCACCTGCGAACTGACCTTCGGCCAGCACGGCACCCCCGCCAAGGGCTGGCTGCTCGGTGAGGTGCACGACGGCATCGCCCAGATGTTCCAGGTGATCGAGTACGCGCGGATGATGGTGGGCACCAAGGCCATCGGCACCCTGTCCACCGGTTACCTGAACGCGCTGGAGTACGCCAAGGAGCGCGTGCAGAGCGCCGACATGACCCGGGCCGCGGACAAGACCGCCCCGCGCGTGACCATCACCCACCACCCGGACGTGCGCCGCATCCTGATGCTGCAGAAGGCCTACGCGGAAGGACTCCGCGCGGTCTACTGCTACACCTCCACCTACCAGGACCGCATCGCCCAGGCCAAGGCCTCCGGCGAGGACGCCACCCTCTACGACCAGGTGAACGACCTGCTGCTGCCCATCGTCAAGGGCGTGGGCTCGGAGCGGGCCTACGAGATGCTCACGCTGTCGCTGCAGACCCTCGGCGGTTCGGGATACCTGCAGGACTACCCGATCGAGCAGTACATCCGCGACGCCAAGATCGACAGCCTCTACGAGGGCACCACGGCGATCCAGGCCCAGGACTTCTTCTTCCGCAAGATCGTGAAGAACAACGGGCAGGCGATCGGTCACGTCGCCAACGAGATCCAGCAGACCCTGGGCGCCTCCGACGCCGACGACCGGCTGAAGGAGGAGCGGGAGCTGCTCAGCCAGGCCCTGGACGACGCCCAGGCCATGCTCGGCACGATGATCGGGTTCGCCACCTCCGCCCAGGAGGACCTCACCGAGATCTACAAGGTCGGCCAGCAGGCGGTGACGTTGCTGATGAGCATGGGCGACCTGGTGATCGGGTGGCTGCTGCTGCGTCAGGCCGAGCAGGCACTGCGTTCCCTGGACAAGGGCGTCTCCGGCAGGGACGAGGCGTTCTACAACGGCAAGGTGGCCGTGGCCCGCTTCTTCGCCAAGAACGTGCTGCCGGAGCTGTCCGCCAAGCGCAGGATCGTCGAGTCCACGGACAATTCCCTGATGGAGGTCGACGAGTCCGCGTTCTGAGCGGTCCCCCCGACGACTCCTGCCGGACGTCAACGCCGCCCCTTCCCGGAGCACCGGGGAGGGGCGGCGTTCTGCTTCCGGGACCGTGCCCGGCCCACGGGGCGTTCAGGGCAGCACGAGCACCTTCAACGCCTCCCGGCCGGGCATCGCCTCGTAGGCGGCGGGAACACCGTCCGGATCCGTCCGCCGGTCGAACACCCGCCCGGAGTCGACCCGGCCGTGGAGCACGTCGACGAGCGGCTCGGGGACGTAGGACCTGGCCGGGCACACACCACCGGCCAGCCCCATGTCGCGCTCGAAGGCCTCCGATCGTTCCCACGCGGGAGCCGCCTCCGGTTCCGGGGGCGTGGTGGACCCTCCCCACCCCGGCGGCGGCTCCCACGGCGGAGACCGTCGGTGCGGCACCGTGCGGAACGAGGCGGCGCCCCGGTCCCGACACGGACGGGGACGAAAGGGATCCGACGGCGGTTTCCGGGTGGGCCCTCGCTACTGCTCGGCGTCCTCCGCGCACTTCACGATCGGCTGGGCCTCGTAGACCGTCTTCTGTTTGGTCCGGGTGACCTCACCGGTCTTCAGGTTCTTACGAATCCTGGTGTCGTGCACCGTGAAGCCCTTCTTCCCCTCGGTGGGGATGCACTCCTCCCCGGCGGGGATCACTTTCTTCTCGGGCTCGACCACATCGGTCTTGTCGCTGGTCTTGGACTTGACCTCGTACTGCTTGGTTCCCCAGAAGGTGACCGTGATCGAATCCGGGGTCCAGTTGGTGGTGATCAGGATCCCGCTGTCGGAGACGTTCTTGAACTTGACGTCGATGACGCTGGTGCCGTCCGGGCGCTGGAAGACCGTGGCCTCCCGGCCCATCGGGTAGCGGCTGATGTAGTAGCTGTGCGCGGAGTGCTCGACGTCCTTCATCCCCGCGAAGTAGGAGGCGTTGTACAGCGTCGTCGCGAACTGGGAGATACCGCCGCCCACCGCCTCGGAGGGTCGACCGTTCTTGATGATGCCCGAGGCGATGTAGCCCTGTTCCTTCTGGCGGGTTCCGGTGTGACCGTTGAGACTGAACGTCTCCCCCGGTTTGACGAGCGCCCCGTCGACCTCCTCGGCGACCCTGCGGATGTTCACCCCGGAGTCCTTGCTGAACCCTCCCGTGGTGAAGGTGCTCACCTTCTCCTTGATCCCGAGGGACTCGGCCTGCTCGGTGGTCAGTTCCGCCGGGACGTCCTTGTAGACCGCCTCGACCGTGTCCGAGCCGGACTCGGTCAGCTTCTCGTCCAACGGGGCGAGGGTCTTCTTCCAGTCGACCGCCCGCCCCTTCTCCGAGGGCTGGACCACCGGTTTGCCGTCCTCGAACTCGAAGGAGGCGCTCTCGGCCTCCTTCAGGGTCGACTTCAGCTGCGGCCGGGCCACCTCCTCGACACTGGGAATGTCCAGGTGCCACTTCAACCCGCCCGAGTCGTTCGGCTCGAAGCGGAGCGCGGCGGCGATGTCGGTCGGGGAGAGCGTGGCCTGCACCCCGTCGCCGTTGATGGTCACCGGCCCGGAGACGGCGGGCTTGGCCACGTTCTCCATGGCCCGGCGCACACCGTCCCGGGTGGTGCTGACCTCCTGGGTGGTGAAGGGCAGCTCCACCGGATCCGTGCTCGCCCACTCGCGGACGACCACGTCCATCGCCCTGTCGATGTTCACGTCCCGTCCGGTCACGGGATAGACCGCGACGGGTTCGGCGCCGTCGAACCGCACGGTTCCCTCCACGGGGTCGCGGTGCAGGTCGGAACGCGCCGCCTCCAGCTCCGCGCGGAGTTTCTCGCGGTCCACGTTGCTCACCGGAGGAACCTCGCGGGACACGAAGAAGGAGGTCAGCCGGGTTATCGGGTTGAGCGGCTGGGATCCCGCCCGGTCTAGGGTCGCCTCCCAGTCCATCGACAGTCCGGCCGCCTTCGGGTCGATGCTGCTGCTGACCTTGCCGACCCGCAGCTCGACGGGTTCGCTCAGCCCGGAGTCCAGTTCCGAACGCAGCTTGCGTTCGGCGGCGGCCCGGTCGAGCCCGCCGACGTCGACCCCGGCCACCGTGGTCCCTCTGGGCACCGCGCCGCTGCTGAAGGCCAGGTCCCCGAGGTAGAGCAGCACGAGCACTCCGAGGGTGAATCCGGCGGTCACCAGGGTGCGTAACAGCACCTTGCGGTTCCCCCGGCCTCCTCCCGAGGAAGCGGCTCCGTCCCCGCCGTTCCGGGGAGCCCAGGCCATGCCGAAGGGAGGTTCCCCGGCGCGGTCACCGGCGGAGCCGTCGTGCGGGCCACCCGGCCACTCGGCGGGCGTGTGCTCGGGCAGGGACTGGGTGGCCATCGACACCGGCGCACCGGACAGCGGTTCGTTCACCACCGGGATGGACTCGGTGCGTTCGCCGTCCTGCTCCTCGACGACGGCGGGGATGACGTCGGTACGCTCACCGTCGGCCTCGGAGACGGATCCGGTCGGCACGTCGAGGGACCGCGTGGAGTCGGACTCCCCCTCGGCCGGGGCGGCCCCGTCGAGCCGCGGCGGTTCCATGCGGGGATCGGTGGACCGTTCCGAGAGTTCGGTGTGCTCCTGGGCACCCCGCTCGTCCCTCCCGGACTGGGCGGAGACCGTCGTCCCCTCGTCCTCGGCGGGCCCGGAAGCCACGCCGTCACTGAGATCACCGGAAAGGAAACGGATACGTTCGGTGGGTTCTTCCGCTCGCCGATCCCGATCAGCTTCGGGACGTTCGTGGTCTTCCGGCACCGCGTCCTCTTCTCCTCGGTCGTGCGGTGGGGTCGGCGACGAGCAGCAGCCAGCCGACCACCATCACCGGTACAGCCCGGCTGCTGGGGCATTCCACTGCTTTCCGAGCCGATCCTACGTGCGGCGGGCCGCACGCCGGCCGCATCGAACCGGGCGCACCTCGCTCAAAGGTACAGGCCCGTGCCCTGCTCGGTTCTCTCGGAGGCCACGGCGTGCAGATCACGCTCGCGAAGGACGACGTAGATCTCTCCCTGGACCTCGACCTCGTACTGCTCCTCGGGGTTGAACAGCACCTGGTCGCCGGCCTGGACACTCCGCACGTGACTGCCCACGCCGAAGACCTCTCCCCACAGCAGCCTCTTGGCCACCTGGGCGGTCGCCGGGATGACGATGCCGCCGCTACTGCGACGTTCACCGGACTCTTCGGAGACCCGGACCATGACCCGGTCATGCAGCATCTGGATCTCAAGCTTGGCATCGGTCACCCGGAAAGTTTACGCGTTCCGTCGAGTCCGTCCGGAACGCAGGGCCGAACCGTGCCCAGCGCATGGGACCCCGGCCTCCCGAAGGAAGCCGGGGTCGACGGACTCGCCACGATGTGACTCCGGACGGTCACCCCGCGTCCATGCCACCCATCACCAGTGGGAGCCTGGCTGCCCCCTCCGGGGTGAGGCGGATCGGAACACCCCAGTCCTGCCTGGTCAACCGACAGGCCGGGTGTTCCACCGCGGAGTCGTCGTCGCAGCTGGCTGCCTGGGCCACCACGTGCAGCACTCCGTGCTCGAACCCCTCGGCCAGCACCAGCCTCCTGGTGAGCTCGGTGCCGTCGCCCTCTCCGGACACCAGCAGTCCCTCGGGGGAGGAACTGACCTCCAGGCGGGTGGAGGGACCGTAGCGCTCGTCCAGTTTCTGCCCCGGCGGGGGTTGGAACACCACGGCCAGTTCCACCTCTCCCGGAGCGATCTCGGTGGCCGGGCGGCTCACACGGTGGGCGGCTCCCTCGACCAGTTGGGCGGTCACCCCGGGAGGAACCGGACGCTCCAGGCGGTGCGCGGTACTGGCCACCACCACGAGTTCCCCCTCCACCGTGATCGCCCCGGAGGGTTCGGCGACCTCTCTCGCCAGGGTGGACATCACCCCGGCCTCCGGATCGTAGCGTCGAACGGCCCCGTTGTAGGTGTCGCAGACCGCCACGGTGCCGTCGGGCAGCATCGCCACCCCGAGGGGATGCTGCAACAGTGCTTCCGCTGCCGGCCCGTCGGCGTGCCCGAAGTCGAACAGCCCCCTGCCCACGGCGGTGTGCACCTCGAAACCCTCTGCTCCGGGTCGTATCCAGCGCAGCGCCGAGGTCTCCGCGTCGACGAGCCAGAGGCGGGGCTCGCCCCGCTCCTCGGCGGCCTCGTCCACCGCGAGCCCGGAGGTCTGGGCGAAGAAGGCCTCCTCGAGAGGCCCGTCGCGCAGTCCCTCCACCGTGGTTCCGGCGAACCCGGCGACGGTCCCCGCGACGGGGTCGAACAGGCCGAGGGTGTGGTTACCGGCCATCGCGATCACCACCCCACCGGCCGGTTCCCACCAGGCCACGTCCCAGGGGCTGGTCAGCGCGGTCTCCACGGCGGGTCCGCCCCGGGCCTCGTCGCGCCACTGCGCCCCGGTGCCCGCCACGGTGGTGACCGCGCCGTCGGCCAACCGCACTCCGCGCAGCAGGTGGTTGACCGTGTCCGCCACGACCACGTCGTAGCCCACCCGCTCGGCGACGTGCTGGGGCAGCAGGGTCATTCCGCCGGGTTCCCGGAAGGAGGCCGTCTCCGGGTCTCCGTCGGCGGCTCCGCGGGTACCGCTGCCGATGCGGCGCAGCGGGGTCTCCCCGTCGGGGGCGAACTCCACCAGGGAGTGGTGCGCCGAGTCGGCCACCAGCACGGTGCCGCCTTCGAGACCGAGCACCTTGCTCGGGTAGCGCAGGGTGGTGTCCGCCTGTCTGGGGGGCACGCGGGGACCACCGCCCCGGTGCAACGTGCCGCGACCCTCGTGTTCGGTCACCAGCTCGGAGATGATCCTGCGCAGCGCCTCGACGTGCCCTTCACCGGCGGCTTCGTGCACCACGTAGCCCTCGGGGTCGATCACCACCAGCGTCGGCCACGCCTTCACCGCGTAGTCGCGCCAGGTGGCCAGTTCCGGATCGTCCAGCACCGGGTGGTCGACCTCGTAGCGTTCGACGGCGGCGGCGAGCGCCTCGGGGTCGGCCTCGTGCTCGAACTTGGGGGAGTGCACCCCGATGGTGACCAGCTCCTCGGCGAACTCGCGTTCCAGCGGCCGCAGTTCGTCGAGCACGTGCAGGCAGTTGACGCAGCAGAACGCCCAGAAGTCCAGCAGCACCACTTTGCCGCGCAACTCGGACAGTCGCAGCGGCTCGCCGCCGGTGTTCAACCATCCGCGTCCGGTCGGTTCCGGTGCGCGCACCCGGGCGCGCTTGGGCTTGTGCTCGCTACTCACACTCCGAGTCAACAACACCTCCGCCGGAGGGTGTTCCCGGCACCCGGGCGAGGAGGGTCACCTCTTCCCCGGCACGGAACCTCTCTCGGGTGCCGACGCTCGGTGTGCTCCTCGACCCCGCCCCGGAGGAGCACCGTTTTCCGGGAACGGACGTGAGGCCGCGGGAGGGTTTCCGCGACGCGTTCATCCAGGGTTCCGGGAAAAGGGAATTCGAAAAAGTTCTCAGGAGATTCTCGGCGATTTCTCAGCGAGGAGGGCGTGCACCGACGTGGCGTGCTCCAGCACCGTGGAGCACGGCACGTCCCCGTTCGGCGAACAAACCCCGCCCGACCGCACACCGCTTCGGCGGGGCTCTGTTCAGCGGCCTTCGGAGCGGGTCGAGTCCCCGTCGGCGCCCGCCGTCGCCTCCACGAGGTCCCCGGCGGAACGGGAGTTCTCGTGTCCGGCCGTCTCCGGAGGAACACGGGTTCCCTCGGGAGAAACCCGGCGATCACTCATGTAGAACATGCTCGCCGCGAGAACGGGCAGTAGCGCCCCCATCATCACGATCGCGGTGTTCATGGTGCCTCTCCTTAGAGCTGTCCGAGACCGACAGTGACTTCTTGATCACTTTCGGTGACAACGCTGGGGCTGCGACACCACCCCGCCGTACGGGGGATGCCGGTTATCGGACTCGTCGCTGTCGCGACGAAGAGACACCTCGTCCTATGGCGTGGAAACCACCCGTCGGGCGAGGGAGTTTCGAGGAGGTCCACCCGCCGAACGGCGAGCGGACGAAGGGTTTGGCGAACTCCGCGATGCTGCCAGGTCGGGGGTCCGACAGCATCGCGGAGTCACCCCGTTCATCGTGCCTGTACACCAAAGCGTTACACCTTCGACATGATGTGATCCGTCCCACATCTCAATGTCGATGTGCAACGCCGGTCACGCCGCTTTCGAACATACGTCACCGCGCGCGCCGGAGCACGTCCGGAGAGTAATCCGAAGTGGTGAAAACCTGCGTCGCGCCGGCGGTGGGAGCGAAACGACCCGGGACGAACGGCACCGTCCGGAACGGAAACCTCCCAGGGGGACCGTGACGCCGCGGGCGGGCCCCACCCGCGGCACGTCCTCCCGCTCACCTACCGACGATCGCGGTGATCCCCTGTCCTCCGGCGGCGCAGATCGACACCAGCCCGCGCCCGGAACCGCGTTCGGACAGCAGCTTGGCCAGCGTGGCCACGATCCGGCCGCCCGTGGCCGCGAAGGGGTGTCCGGCCGCCAGTGAGGAACCCACCACGTTCAGCCGATCGGTGTCCAGCTCCCCCAGCGGCTCGGACCTGCCGAGCCTGCGGGAACAGAACTCGGGATCCTTCCACGCCTCGATCGTGCACAGCACCTGGGCCGCGAAGGCCTCATGGACCTCGTAGAAGTCGAAGTGGTCGAGTGTGAGCCCGGCACGGTCCAGCAGCCTCGGCACCGCGTAGACCGGAGCCATCAACAGCCCCTCGTCACCACTGACGTAGTCCACGGCCTCGGTGGCGAAGTCCTCCAGATAGGCGAGCACGGGCAGCCGGTGGTGGGCGGCCCACTCCTCGCTGGCCAGCAGCACCGTGGCGGCACCGTCCGACAACGGGGTCGAGTTGCCCGCGGTCATGGTGGCCTGCTCACCACTGCCGAAAACGGGTTTGAGCTTGGCCAACTTCTCCGGAGTGGAGTCGGGACGCAGGTTCTGGTCCCGGGACAGCCCCTGGAACGGGGTGAGCAGGTCGTCGAAGAAACCCCGTTCGTAGGCCGCGGCGAGCCGCTGGTGACTGCGGGCGGCCAACTCGTCCTGGGCGGCCCGGCTCACCTGCCAGCACGCGGCGGTCTTCGCCGCGTGCTCGCCCATGGACAGCCCGGTGCGCGGCTCGGCGTTGCGCGGTATTCCCGGTATCACGTGCCGCGGACGCACCCCGGCCAGCGCCCGCAGGCGACCACCGAGGGTTCTGGCGTGGTTGGCGCGCAGCAGCACGCGGCGCAGCTCGTCGTTGAGCTCTATCGGCGCGTCGCTGGCCGAGTCCACCCCACCGGCGATACCGGACTCGATCTGCCCGAGCGCGATCTTGTTGGCGATCGAGACCACCGTCTCCAGACCGGTCGCGCAGGCCATCTGCACGTCGTGCGCCGGGGTGCGCGGATCGAGTCCGGAGCCCAACACCACCTCCCGGGCGAGGTTGAAGTCGCGACTGTGCTTGAGCACCGCGCCCGCCGCGAACTCACCGACCCTGCTTCCGGAGAGCCCGTACCTGGCCAGCAGGCCGTCGAGCGCCGCGGTGAGCATGTCCTGGTTGGACGCGTGCGCGTACGGCCCTCCCGAACGGGCGAACGGGATCCGGTTCCCTCCGACGATGACGACCCGGCGAGTTGTGGACATACCCGACTCCTTGGCACGGCTGGTCGACGAACTGCGGCACCCAACGGGTGCTGGCTAGCAACTTAACCTACCGACGGGTAGCTTATGCGTCGAGTACTGGACCACGCGCGTTGAGGAGTTCGTGATGGCGGATCCGTACAGCAAGCTCGTCACCTCCCGATTCGGACGGCAACTGACCGCCCGGCTCGGGCTGCCCACCCCCACCCCGTTGCGCAGGTACCAGCCGGGGGACCCCGTGGTGCCCGGCCCCGTGCTCACCGGGGCGGCCGAGGGATCCCGCCTCGGGGAGAGCATCGCCGAAACCCTCCGCGGAGTGCACGCCGAGGTGCATCACACATCCGGGGAGGACACCCGTTACGCCGCGCTGGTCTTCGACGCCACCGGCATCACGAGCAGCCCCGAGCTCGGACAACTGCACGACTTCTTCTCCCCCGTCATCCGGCGAACCGAGCGCTGTGCCCGGCTGATCGTGCTCGGCACCCCGCCCGAGGAGATCACCGACCCCGCCGAGCGGACCGCGCAACGCGCGCTGGAGGGCTTCGTGCGCACGGCGGGCAAGGAACTCCGGGGCGGAGCCACCGCACAGCTGGTCCACGTCTCCCGTGGCGGGGAACAGGCGGTGGACTCCACGCTGCGGTTCCTGCTGTCCGCCAAGTCGGCGTTCGTCTCCGGCCAGGTCATCCGTGTGGGAGCCACCCGAGCCCGCAGGCCCGAGGACGAACAGCACCCGCTGCGCGGCAGAACGGCCCTGGTCACCGGAGCCTCCCGGGGGATAGGGGCCTCGATCGCCGAGACACTCGCCCGCGACGGGGCCCACGTGGTGTGCCTGGACGTCCCCGCCCAGGGCGAGGACCTGGCGAAGGTGGCCAACCGGATCGGCGGCTCGGCACTGCAACTCGACATCACCGGGGAGAACGCGCCGCGACAGCTGATCGACCACGTCACCGAACGGCACGACGGGCTCGACGTCGTGGTGCACAACGCGGGCATCACCCGGGACAAGACCATCGGCCGGATGAGCCGGGACAAGTGGGACGCGGTGCTGTCGGTCAACCTCACCGCCCAGGAACGGATCAACAACGCGCTGCTGGAGGACTCCTCCCCGCTGCGCGCGGGCGGCAGGCTCGTCGGCGTGGCCTCGATCAGCGGCATCGCGGGCAACGTGGGACAGGCCAACTACGCCACCTCCAAGGCCGGAGTCATCGGTCACGTGCAGGCGATGGCCGAACGGGCCGCCGAACGGGGCGTGACGATCAACGCGGTCGCCCCCGGATTCATCGAAACCGCCATGACCGCCGCCGTCCCGCTAGCGATCCGGGAGGCCGGACGCAGGATGAACAGCCTCTCCCAGGGCGGGCTGCCCGTGGACGTGGCCGAGACCATCGCCTTCTACGCCAACCCCGGCTCCGACGGGGTGAACGGCAACGTCATCCGCGTGTGCGGACAGAGCCTGCTCGGGGCGTGAACCAGCCCCGCCGAACCGAGGTCCCCCACCCCCGAGGAAAGGCAGAACAGCTGTGCCCACCACCGAACTCGACCGCCTGCCGAAACTCGGCCCGCTGTACCTCAGGGCCGCGGCCACGACGCCGTTGCGGCGCACCGACCCCTCGCGGGCGAAGCTGCCGGACACCGAGTACGTCCGTTCCGGGATCACGGTCGACCGGCGGCACCTCGCCGAGTACAACCGGATCTGTGGGTTCGACAACCGGGACGAACTGCCGCTCACCTATCCGCACATCACCGCGTTCCCCCTCGCCGTCAAACTGATGACCGACCCGGGGTTCCCCTTCCCGCTCGTGGGACTGGTGCACGTGGCCAACAGCATCACCCGGCACGAACCGCTGTCGGTGACCGACCAGCTGACCCAGCGGGTGCGCCTGTCCGGCCTGCGTGCCCACCCCAAGGGCACCCAGTTCGACGTGGTCACCGAGACCGTCGTCGACGGACGAACGGTGTGGACCGAGACCAGCACCTACCTGCGCCGCGGGGCGGGCGACCCGCGGGCTCCCGGAACCTCCGAACTCGCCGAACCCGAGAGCACGGAACCGAGCGCCCGCTGGAAACTGCCCGGTGACCTGGGGCGGCGCTACGCGACCGTCTCCGGCGACCGCAACCCCATCCACCTGAGCGCGGTCACCGCCAAGGCCTTCGGGTTCCCCCGTGCCATCGCGCACGGCATGTGGTCGGCCGCGCGCTGCCTGGCCGCCTTCGCGGGCCGGCTTCCGCGGTCCTGCGCGGTGGACGTGGAGTTCGCCAAGCCGGTGCTGCTGCCCTCCCGGGTGGAGTTCACCGAGGAGGCGGGCGAGCAACCGGGACGGCGACGGTTCGCGCTGCGCTCCTCCTCCGGCAAAGCGCACCTGAGGGGCTCGCTACGAACCCTGTGACCCGGCACGGCGTTCCGCCCCTCCCGACACCGCCGGGGAGGTACCGGCGTGGTCCGAGGTGAGCCACGCCCCAGCACCTCCCCGGCCGTCGGGAAGGAACTCGCAGCTCAGTTACGCTTTGCCCGTAACGCCGACCATCCGCGCCGCGAAACGCGGAGCGGATCCGCACAGTTCCGGGAGCGACGCCCGTGGCCCGAGTCGTTGTCGACGTCATGCCGAAAGAGGAGATTCTCGACCCGCAGGGCCAGGCAGTGGCCAACGCGCTGCCTCGCCAGGGGTTCGAAGGAGTCTCACACGTCCGTCAGGGGAAGCACTTCGAGCTGGAGGTCGCCGACGACGTCGACGACGACACGCTCGAACGGATCGCGGAGAACTTCCTCGCCAATCCCGTGATCGAGGACTGGTCCGTGCGCCGGGTGGAATCATGAGCGCCGCCGGGGCCAGCATCGGGGTGATCACCTTCCCCGGTTCGCTGGACGACGGCGACGCCAGGCGCGCGGTGCGCCGCGCCGGGGCCACCCCCGTGGCGCTGTGGCACGCCGACGCGGACCTGCACGGGGTGGACGCCGTGATCGTGCCCGGTGGTTTCAGCTACGGGGACTACCTGCGCTGCGGCGCGATCGCCAAGTTCGCCCCGGTGATGACCGAGGTGCTGCGCGCGGCCGAACACGGCATGCCGGTGCTCGGGGTGTGCAACGGGTTCCAGGTGCTGTGCGAGGCGGGACTGCTGCCCGGCGCGTTGACCCGCAACGCGGGGTTGCACTACGTCTGCCGCGACCAGTGGCTGCGCGCCGAGAACACCACGAGCACCTGGACCACGCGCTACGAACCCGGTGCCGAACTGCTGATCCCCGTCAAACACGGGGAGGGCCGCTACGTGGCCGAGGAGTCCACCCTCGACGAGCTGGAGGGGGAGGGCCGCGTGCTGTTCCGCTACGTGGAGGACAACCCGAACGGTTCGAGCCGGGACATCGCGGGCGTCACCGACGCCCGGGGCAGGGTCGCCGGACTGATGCCCCACCCCGAACACGCGATCGACCCACTCACCGGCCCCACCGACGACGGCCTCGGCATGTTCCTGTCCGCCCTCGACACCCTGGTGCCCGCATGACCGAAACCACGCACGACACCGTCACGAGTCCCGAGCGAGTGGACAGCACCGAGTACGCGGCGCGGACGCCGGAGCTCGCGCAGCCCTACCGCGAACTCGGGCTGGCCGAGGACGAGTACCAGCGGATCCGGCGGATACTGGGCCGCCGCCCCACCGAAGCCGAGCTGGCGATGTACTCGGTCATGTGGAGCGAGCACTGCTCCTACAAGTCCTCCAAGGTCCACCTGAGGTACTTCGGGGAGACGACCACCGAGGAGATGCGCGCCAGGATGCTGGCGGGCATCGGCGAGAACGCCGGTGTGATCGACATCGGGGACGGCTGGGCGGTCACCTTCAAGGTGGAGAGCCACAACCACCCCTCCTACGTCGAACCGCACCAGGGAGCGGCCACCGGGGTCGGGGGCATCGTCCGCGACATCATGGCCATGGGGGCGCGGCCGGTCGCGGTGGCCGACCCGCTGCGCTTCGGTCCCGCCGAGGCCGCCGACACCGCCCGGGTGCTTCCCGGGGTGGTCGAGGGGATCGGCGGCTACGGCAACTGCCTCGGGCTGCCCAACATCGGCGGCGAGGTCGTCTTCGACGAGTCCTACGCGCGCAACCCCCTGGTCAACGCCATGTGCGTGGGGGTGCTCAAGTCCGACGAGTTGCAGCTCGCCCACGCCAGCGGAACGGGCAACAAGATCGTGCTCTTCGGCGCCCGCACCGGCCTGGACGGTATCGGAGGGGTCTCCGTACTGGCCTCGGAGAGCTTCAGTGGAGACGAGACCGGCAGCGGGCGCAAGAAGCTGCCCAGCGTGCAGGTCGGCGACCCCTTCACCGAGAAGGTGCTCATCGAGTGCTGCCTGGAACTGTACCGCTCCGGTCTGGTGGTCGGTGTGCAGGACCTCGGAGGGGCGGGGCTGTCCTGCGCCACCTCCGAGCTGGCCTCCGCCGGTGACGGCGGGATGTGGATCGACCTGGACGCGGTGCCGCTGCGCGCCGAGGGGATGACCCCCGCCGAGATCCTGTCCAGCGAGTCCCAGGAACGGATGTGCGCGGTCGTACGCCCCTGTGACGTTGAGGCCTTCATGGAGGTCTGCCGCAAGTGGGACGTCACCGCCACCGTCATCGGCGAGGTCACCGACGACGAGAACCTGCGGGTGGACTGGCGGGGCGAACGGGTCGTCGACGTTCCCCCGAGGACGGTGGCCGACGAGGGCCCGGTGTACCAGCGTCCGGTGCGCCGCCCCGCCGAACAGGACCGGCTCGTGGCCGACGATCCGGGCACGCTCGCGCGCCCCGGCGACGCCGGGGAACTGCGCGAGACGCTGCTGCGGATGGCGGCCTCCCCCAACCTGTGCTCCCGCGAGTGGGTGACCAGCCAGTACGACCACTACGTGCGCGGCAACACGGTGCTGGCCCAGCCCTCGGACGGCGGTGTGCTGCGCATCGACGAACAGAGCGGACGCGGGATCGCCGTCGCCACCGACTGCAACGCCCGCTACACCCGACTCGACCCCTATCAGGGGGCGCGGTTGGCGCTGGCCGAGGCCTACCGCAACGTCTCGGTGACCGGGTCGAAGCCGGTGGCGGTGACCAACTGCCTCAACTTCGGTTCCGCCGAGGACCCCGGGGTGATGTGGCAGTTCCAGCAGGCGGTGCGCGGGCTGGCCGACGGCGCCGCCGAACTGGGCATCCCGGTGACCGGCGGCAACGTGAGCTTCTACAACCAGACCGGCGGCGACCCCATCCTGCCCACCCCGGTGGTCGGGGTGCTCGGCGTGATCGACGACGTCGCCCGCAGGATCCCCACGGGGATCGGCGCCGCTCCGGGGGAGGCGCTGCTGCTGCTCGGCGAGACCCACGACGAGTTCGGCGGATCCGAGTGGAGCAGGGTGGTCCACGGTCACCTGGGCGGTACTCCGCCGCGCGTGGACCTCTCCCGGGAGAAACTGCTCGGCGAGATCCTCGCCCTGGGCGCCCGCGACGGCCTGGTCTCGGCGGCACACGACCTCTCCGAGGGCGGTCTGGCCCAGGGACTGGTGGAGATGGCGCTGATCGGGGAGACGGGAGCCCGGGTCGTGCTGCCCGAGGACGCCGACCCGTTCGTGTGGCTGTTCTCCGAGTCGGCGGGACGTGCGGTGGTGTCGGTCCCGCGCGGGGAGGAACTGCGGTTCACCGAGCTCTGCTCCGCCCGGGGGCTGCCGTGCACCAAGATCGGAGTGGTCGACACCGAGTCGCGGAGTCTGGACATCCAGGGAGTCGGTGAGCTGCCACTGACCGAGCTGCGGCGGGCCTGGGAGGGCACGCTGCCGGCGCTGTTCGGCTGAGCACCACCCCGGCACGTGGAGTTTCGCCGCGACGGTGGCCGTGTTCCCCGCGAAGAGGACCGCCGGGAACACGGCCGCCGTCCGGTGTGTCGCGGCCCCGGGGCGTCATCCGTGTCCTCCACGGGTCAACGCCCCAGCGCCAGTCTTTCGAGCTGCTCGTACGTACCGTTGAACAGGTTCTTGTCCAGCGGTTTCGAGGTGTACTGCCAGAACGTGTGGTAATCCCAGTCGTGGGGCAGTTCTCCGACGAAGTCGTTGTACCTGGCGATCCACAACGGGTTCGTCGAGCTGAAGTCCCCGTCGACGCAGTCGTTCCACCAGCGCGTGCTGGTGTAGATGGTGGGGTACCTGCCGGTCAGCCTGTGGTAGGTGTCGCTGAAGTCCCGGATCCAGGCCGTCATCCGCCCCGGGGTCTTCCCGTAGCACTTCGGTCCGTACGGGTTGTACTCGATGTCCAGGGCACCGGGCAGTGTCCTGCCGTCGGCGGACCACCCGCCCCCGTTGCGGACGAAGTAGCGCGCCTGGGCCGCACCGCTGGAGCGGTCGGGCAGGGCGAAGTGGTAGGCACCACGGATCATGCCCACCCGGTAGGAACCGGTGTACTGATGGTTGAAGTCGGGGCTGGTGTAGCCGGTCCCCTCGGTGGCCTTCACGTAGGCGAACCGCATCCCCTGGTTCCACCAGTGATTCCAGTCGACCCTGTTCTGGTGTCCACTGACGTCCATGCCGTGGACCGAGGGTCTGTTCGACAGGCGCGGAGCCCGCTGCCCGGGCGTCGTCTCGTTCTCCCGGATCTGTGAGCCCATCGCGTGGTCGGGCTCCGGCGCACGTCCCGGTGGGGCCTCGGCCGCGTACGCGGAGGGGCCGAACACCAGAACCACACCGAAGATCAGTGATAATCCGTAGGTCAACAGGCCGGAGGTACCGAATCTACCCGAACGATGCATACGCTTCCCCTTGGTACGTGCGTCGGAGCTTGCCGTGTGGTGCCTGAGCGCTCAGGCGAGTCCGCGGGTGGCTGCCGTTGTCGAACACCGATCGTGTGATCAAGGAAACGATCGTTTCACCGCTTCCGGTAGGTATCGTGTTACCTTCTGCCCACAATGAGGCAAAACGGACACCGCTCAAACGACGAAACTCGACCCGGTCGGGTGACATGAACATCGCTTTCGATCTTGGTCCGCGTCTCCTGCCAATCCACTTCCGGTAGCTACCCTGGGTGACAGCAGGTTCCGCGTTCGACCGAAGGGCGGCATCAACCGTATGCTCCCCGAGTACCTTGCGCGGGCGACTACGACGAGCGGAGGGCGCCGCAGGCATGACCGGCTGGACAGCGCCTGTATCGAGCGCTCATGACGTGACGGATGTGGACAGACGACACAAGCGGGAGTTCGCCGCGGCCTGGACCCGGGCACTGGTCGGTACCAGCTATGTGCCGATGACCGGGGCCGAGGTCGAGGAGCAGTTGGAACGTTACACCGACCGCCTGGCCGAGGCGCTGCTCAGCACTCCCCAGGACACCGAAGGCGCCCGCGCCGTCGGTGCCGATCTGGTGGCCATCCACTTCACCGGGGCCGACTCCCTGGCCAAGACGATCGAGAGCGTCGGCGAGCACATGCTCCCGCTGTTCGGCCTCACCGAGACCCCGGAACTGCGCACCCGGGTCTCGGCCGTGCAGGCGGCGATCTGCGGCGGCTTCATGCAGGCCGCGCGCAAACGCACCCTGGACGAGCAGGAGGCGATCCGCCAGGCCGTCCTGGACGCCAGGGACTCGGTCGAGCAGGCCCTGCGCACCAGCGAGGCCCGCTTCCGCGCCATCTTCTCCGAAGCGGCCATCGGCATCGGCATCGCCGACACCGAGGGCCTCATCCTGGAAGCCAACGCCTCACTGCGCCGCATCCTCGGACGCAGCGCCGAGGAGATGCAAGGCCTGCGGGTCTACGACCTCATGGACCCGCAGGACACCGACACCGTCTGGCAGGTCTACGAGGAACTCGTCCGCGGCGAGCGCGAGCAGTACCGCATGGAGAAACGGTTCACCCGTCCCGACGGGACCAAGTCCTGGACGGAACTGATCGTCTCCCTGGTACGGGACGAGAACGGTCTGCCCCTCTACCAGGTCGCCCTGATGGAGGACGTGACCGACCGCAAGATGTTGCAGGACCGGCTGCGCCACCAGGCCCTGCACGACCCGCTCACCGGACTGCCGAACCGCGCCCTGTTCCTCGAACGGATCACCGAGGCGCTGAACGAGGACACCGGCTCGGAACGACCCAGGCGGGTGGCGCTGTGCTACATGGACCTGGACGGTTTCAAGGTCATCAACGACAGTCTCGGTCACCACGTCGGGGACGACCTGCTGGTCACCGTGGCCCAACGCCTGGCGGAGACCGTCCAGGGGCAGGACCGCCTCGTCGCCCGCATGGGCGGGGACGAGTTCGTGATCCTGATCGAGGGCTCCCGGGGAACCCAACAGGCCGTCGACATCGCCGAACAGGTGCTCGACGCGCTGAGTTCCCCCATCAGGGTGGGTAACCAGGAACTGTTCGTCTCGGCGAGCATCGGGATCCTGGAACGCCCCGTGACGGGCCAGACCCCGGCCGAGCTGATGCGCGACGCCGACGTCACGCTCTACTGGGCCAAGGCCGAGGGCAAGAACCAGTGGGCCCTGTTCGACACCGAGCGCAACGCCAGCGAGGTGGCCCAGTTCCGGCTGTCGGCCACCATGCCGGCGGCGCTGGAGCACAACGAGTTCTACGTCGACTACCAGCCGCTCGTGGGGCTGGACCACTACCGGGTGTCCGGGGTGGAGGCGCTGGTGCGCTGGTGGCATCCCGAGCTGGGACGCCTGGGGCCCGACCGGTTCATCGGGCTGGCCGAGGAAACCGGCATGATCGTGTCCCTGGGACGCTGGGTGCTGCGCCAGGCGTGCAAGCAGGCCCGGCTCTGGCAGGACGAGTTCGGTTCCGCGGCCCCGTTCATGAGCGTCAACCTGGCGGTACGCCAGTCCCGGGACCCCAACCTCGTCTCCGACGTGGCCGAGATCCTGGACGAGACCGGGTTGGAGCCGGGGATGCTCCAGCTGGAGCTGACCGAGAGCGCGATCATGAGCACGGCGGACGAGCCGTTGGAGACCCTGCGCACACTCGCGCGGATGGGGGTGCGCATCGCGATCGACGACTTCGGCACCGGTTACTCCAACCTCGCCTACCTCCGGCACCTGCCGGTGCACGAACTCAAGATCGCCGGCTCCTTCATGGAGGGAGTGGGCGAGGACCAGAACATCGACCCGGTCGACGCCAGGATCATCGGGACGGTGGTGGACCTTTCCCACGCCCTCGGACTGACGGTCACCGCGGAAGGGGTGGAGACGCGGGCCCAGGCGACGCGTATGAGGGAGATCGGCTGTGAGACCGGCCAGGGATGGTTCTTCGCCAAACCCGGACCTCCGGAGGACGTCCGCACGCTGCTGGCGGCGCCGCAGGACGCCGAGTGGTGGAGGAAGTAACCCGTCGGGCAACAGCGGGACGCGAAACCGAGTTCGCCGGAGTCGTCGGCGGGAACTCGCCTCGACGCGGACGGGGAGCCGCCGGAACGGCGGTCACGCCTCGTCCGCCCCTCGGGGGATCACCCCCGGCGAAACACACTCACTCCTTGGCCCGTAGTTGCTGCTCGGCGCGGTGGACCACCGAGTGCACCGAGGCCTTTCCGTCGCTGCTCACCCAGGAAACCCGCACACTCGGTCGCACCTGCCTGCCTTCCAGCCGCATCGGTCGGACCACCGCCCTGCGGGCTCCCTCCGCGATCTCGGCCCCGTTCCCACTGGGATGTTCCACCACGAGGGCGAACTCGTCCCCGCCGAAACGGGCCACCGTGTGCTCGTCGCTGAGACTCTGGCGCAGCCGTCCCGCGATCACGGTCAGCAGTTCGTCCCCCTGGGCGAAACCGTGCTCCACGTTGAACTGTTCGAGCCTGCGCACGTCGACCAGCACCAGCGTGCTCACGGTGCCCCGGCACCGTGCCCGCGCCAGCGCCTGGTCCAGCCTGTCGAGCAACAGCACGCGCCCGGGAAGGCCGGTCAGCGGATCCACCATCCCCCGGGAATGGGGGACGTCGGTGTCCACCGGTTGTAGGAACATCAGCACACGTTGTTGCGCGTACATGCGGACGGGCTGGTAATCCATCCACAGGTGTCCGCTCGGCTTGCCGTGCTGGGTGATGACCACGGGGGTGGACATGCGAGTACCGGTACGCAGCACCTGGCTGGTCAGATCCGACCAGTCCGGCAGGTGCGCACCCGTGCTGTCCTGCATCGCCCAACCACTGGGACGTGATCCGGTGAGCAGATCGGTGCGGTCGAGCCGCATCAGATCCGCGGCGGCGTCGTTGGTGGCCAGCACCTGGCCACGCTCGTCGGTGAGCATGAATCCGGCGGTCAGTCCCATGATGAGTTCATCCCACACTCCGGTGAGCTGGGATGCGCCAGTGGCATAGACAACACTCATTCGGAGCTACCCTCCCCACCAGATGGAGCAGTGGTTGTGAGCCTCCCCTTGTGGCGGGACCAAATTCAAGAGCGCGACTACCACACGTCATGGTGTTTTTTCAGTGTGTCACTTACGTAGCGTCAACACATATGGCGAAAAGGACTCCGATTGATCGACTCACCCGCCCCGGACAACAGTTCGACAACGAGTCGATGAATACGGTGGGGAGCTTGGAGAAGGAGCTGACCTCCTAATCTGGTGTCGTTCCCGACAACCGACAACCAGGTCGTAGCCGACAGGACGGTTCAAGAGTGCAGCCCACCGCCCCTCCCCCGAACAGGGGATCCCTCATCGGAGTTCTCCGGCAACACCGCAAACTGATCATCGTGTTCGCCCTGTGCGAGTTCTGCGCGCTCGTCATGGTTTCGGCGATCAATCCGCACGGGCACATAGACGGGGAGGTGTACCAGCTCGGAGCCCGCGCCTGGCTCCAGGGAACGCCGATCTACCAGGATCTCCCACCGACCGAGTCCGGACTGCGGCTTCCCTTCATCTACCCGCCGTTCGCGGCGTTCGTCTTCGCCCCGCTGGCGGTGGTGTCCAAGACCAAGGCCGTCGCCGTGATCATGCTGGTCAGCCATCTGGCCCTGCTGAGCACGCTCTACGTGGTGCTCCGCGCCTGTCCCCTGGGGGAGCGCACCCGCCGACGCGCCCTGCTGTTCACCGCCGTACTCCTGCCCCTGGCCACGGTCACCGAGCCGGTACTCGAAACGCTCACCTACGCCCAGATCAACCTGGTGCTCATGGCGCTGGTCGCCGTCGACTGCCTGTGGCGCGTCGACGGGACCCGGAAACCGCCCTACCCGCGCGGCCTGCTGATCGGCATAGCCGCGGGAATCAAACTCACCCCCGCGGTCTTCCTGCTGTTTCCCCTGCTGCGCCGCGACGTGCGCACGATCCTCACCGCCGTGACCACCCTGCTCGGCACCGTCGCCCTCGGATTCCTGCTCGCCTTCGAGGACGCCGTCCACTTCTGGACCCGGCAGGTCTTCAGCAGCGGCAACGTGTCCTTCGGTCCCCAGTTCGAAGGGGACGCCTCCATCTACGCCGGCAACGTCTCCCTGCGTTCCCTGCTGGCCAAGCTGGCCGTCCCCGAACCGTGGCAGACTCTGGGGCTGGGAGTACTGGTGCTGTTGGCGGCGGCACTGACCGTGTTCGGAATGTGGACCGCCCTGTACCCGCGCTCCGGCAGGCGCGACCTGCCCACCGCGCTCGTGCTCAACGCCGTGTTCGGCCTGTTGATCTCACCGATCTCCTGGTCCCACCACTGGGTGTGGATCGTTGCCGGCCTGATCCTGCTCTTCGAGAGGGGATACCGGCACCGGAACCTGCCCCTGCTGCTGGCGACCACCCTCGCCGCGGAGCTCTACCTGATCGGGCCGCACTGGTACGCCCCCCAGGGGGACGGCAAGGAACTGACCTGGAACTTCTTCGAACACCTGATCGGGAACGCCTATGTGTACCTCGGGGTGGGATTCCTGGTCTACCACGCCTACCTCGGGGTGACCGACCGCCGCGGCGGCCGCACCCCGAATCCCGGAAACCCGGCCTCCGAGGTGGAATCGGCCCGCTGAGCCCGCACTCCCGTCACCGCCCACGAAGGGCCTCCTCTTCGGAGGGTGAGGACCCCCGAACACGAAGAACGGGGCCGGCAAGCCACGAGCTTGCCGGCCCCGTCTGTCCCGGGGCCCCGGTGACCGACAATCGCCGAAACGGTCACACGCTCCCGGGAGGGGGACGTACCACCGGGGTGGTCGGACCCGGTCGTACGCGCCCCGCGGCTACGCCGCCGCGCCTGCGGCCCCGACCCTGGGGGTACCGTCGGCCTCGACCGCGGGCAACGGCACCGTCATGCCCTCGAGGGCATCCACCTGCGGCGCCCGGTCCAGGATCGGAAGGGCCACACCGCCTTCCGGAGCACCCCGGCGCGCGATCGTGGTCTCCCGGAACGGGTTGGACGTCACGACCCGCCGCTCCGGCACGGCCGCGGCCAGTTCGTCGACCACTCGCACGCTCACCTCGGAGAGTTCCGGTACCGGGGTGAACAGCACCTCTTCCGAAGTCCTGGTCACCTCGGCCTCACCCGAGTCCCGAACGGGAGTGAGAGCGGCGGACCCGACCTCGTCGGTGTTTCCGCCCAGAGTGTTCGCCTCGTCCTCGCCGGACAAGGAGATCCCGGTATCCGGCGGGAACCCACCGGCACCGTCAACGTCCTCGGTGGGGAACAGCAGCGCCGGGTCGGGCAGGGTGGGAAGTTCGTCGACCCGCTGGTGCACCTCACCGGGAAGGTCGAGCGGAGCCTTCTCCTCGGAGACCGCACGCCGCTGCCCGGCGTCGGTCGACACGGCCGAGCGAAGCACCCGTTCCGGAACGGCGCGCAGGTCCGGGCCGGTTTCGAATCCCACCGTGGTGAGGTCCACCGCGGCGGTGTCCAGCATGCCTCCGGAACCCCGCCACATCGAGATGATGCCCTCGGCGGGCGAGGAGGAGGCGGGAGCGCTCACCTCCTCTTCGGGGAGAACCAGCGCGTGCCTGGCGGTCTCGGCGGATTCCTCCCCGCTGTGCCCGGAAACGGGGACGGTCTCGTGGGCCAGGGCGCCCGACCAACTCACCGAACGGTGCGGACCGTCCGCCGGTCTCGCCTCCTCGGCGGCGGCCGCGTGCCTGGCCCGGGGACGCTCGGCCGGAGCCGTCCAGGCGGAGACCCTGTCCTGGGGAACCGTGGAGGACACGGCCGAGCTCTCCGGGGCCGATCCCCACGGTTCCCCACGCCCGGCGGAGGGGGCGGAGTGCCCGGTCGGATCCGGAAGTTCCTGGGGTGGGATCCACTGTTCCTCACGGGGGAGATCCGGGGCTAGTTCGTCCGTGATACGTGGAATCCGCAGGGTGCGTTCGTTGTCCGCCTCCGCCGGAGTCTCCCGGATCGGGGCGATGCTGCCGACCAGGGTGTCGGCCTCGGACAGCCTGGAGACCCGTTCCCCATCTCCGTCCAGGGCGGGCAGCACCAGGGTCTCCTCCGTGTCTGGGAAGAGCTCCCCGGCGAAGCACACGCCGCTTCGACTGGGGGTGCCGTCCCCCGCCGCCTCGGCCGGTGTCAGTGGCCCGCCGAAGGGGGAGGTCGGACGTTCCGGGCAGTTCTCGGAGGCAGACGCGACACCGGTGCCTGCCGCGAGCATTCCTCCGGTGACCAGCGCCGCCTGCACGCCTCGCCTGGCCCAACTCTGCATGAAACTCTCCTTTGGATTTCTCTTCCCACGTCACAGGGACACGCCCTGTGCGCAAGCCTTCCGGTGAATCAGGAAAAAGGTCCGGTGCGCCGATCGACGGATCGGCGGCTCCCGCTCAGTCGGGAGGGGACGTCGCCGCGTGTCGCTTCCCGTCACCTCGGTCCGTGTCCGGCACACACGAGGGGGAAGAAAGCGGCGGTGCGAGAATCAGTCGGGGGTGGTGCCCGGTTGGGGGCCCTCGGTGTCCACGGGGGGAGTGGTTCCGGAACCGGTCGCGGAGAGCGGCTTGGCGGTGACGGCGGGAGTGGCGGGTACCCAGCCGGTCAGTCCGATCCCGGAAGCCGAACCACCGCTCGGGTTGGTGGTGTCGGTGCCGCAGGCACAGCCGCCGCCGCTGAAGGGGGGAAGATCGAGGGAGTGCTGCCTGCTGTTGACGGGTTCCTTCCGCACGGCCCGCTCGGGCAGGAGGTGTTCGGCTCCCGGAGTGGCGAGGGAGGGGGAACGGTTCGTCAGTGTCCGCGACCGTGTCGAGTCCGCCTCCGCCTCGGGAGTCCGCTCGGTCCTCGGTTCCGTGTGGACGTCCGGTGTCCGTCGCGGCCGGGAGGGTGCGGGGTGGGTGACCGTGCTCTCTGAGGAGCGCTGGGCCTCGTGGGAGTCGGTGGTCACCAGCGAGTCACGCACCCGTTCGAGTTCCCCTCCGACCGCTCCGGTCAGGGAGTCCTGCCCGGTCGTGCCGGAAACCACCGTGTCGGCGGCCCGCCGCACCGGATCGAGGACGGGTTCGGCACCCCGCCGCACCGTCTCCACCCCGGAGGTGACGGAGTCGGTGACGGGATCGAGCACAGTGGTCACCCCGGAGTCACGCTTCCCGGAACTCTCGGCGGAGGACGTGGTGCTTCGCCGGCTGTCCGCGCTCGGCGACCCGGTTTCCTCGGAGTGCCGCGTGTGCTCCGCTTCGGACGTCGTCCCAGCGGCCTCCGCGCCGTCGTGGCGTTCCGTGGCTCCCGTCAGGGAACGGACCAGCCCGGCCAGCGGACCGCTGTCGGCACGGGCCTCCTGCTGAGGGGAGGCCTGCCGCTGCGCCCGCGACGGTGTCCGGTCCGTGGTGTCCGACTCGGTCGGTGAGGCGGCGTGGGCGGTCCCGAGCAGGCACGCCGCCGAGATCCCGGCCACCGTGCCACCCACCACGATCAGCGCGCGGTACAGCCACCGCCGTTGGCGGTCGGCCGCCGACGAGCACTGATCGTCAACGGGCATGGGACTCAGCGGCCTCCTTCGGACAACGTCAACGCCGGAGCACCTCCGAAGGGACGGACGAGCGGCCCTGCCGGGCCGGTCCCACGGGGACCAACCACCGGTCTCGGGCTCTTCCGCGTCGTCACGACCTCCGCGCCGAAGGCACTCCCAGCGAATCGCCGAGGATCACTCTTCCAAAACACCCCCGGACAACGCATCCGTTCCGCACCGACTTACTCACATCGTGTGATGTTGCCGGTGCCGGCGGACCAGGACGACCCGCGGAAGCGGGCGGAACCACCGACCCGCCCACACGTTGGGAAGCCGGTGGGTACCGAGCCGCCCCGGATCACGACTGACCGGGACGAATTCCACCGTGTGCCGGGACGCCGGCCCACTCGGCGAGATCGGTCCCACCGTTCTCCGTCCGCGCACCGCTAGTGTGGCCCTGTGAGCGTCAGCAAGGTCACGAACTCCGACGAGATCGCCCGGATCCCCCCCGCGATACGTGTCACGGCGGCCCTCGGGTGGCGACTGCTGGTCATCTTCGGAATGCTCTACGCCCTCGGCTGGTTGGTGGGCAAACTGTCGGTGGTGGTGATCCCCGTGGCGATCGCCCTGCTGTTCTCCGCGTTGCTGGCTCCCGCCGTCTCGGTGCTGACCAGAATGCGGGTGCCACGGGGACTGGCCACGGCCGTCGTCCTCGTCGGCGGGCTGGCGGCCGTCGGCGGGATCCTGACCTTCGTCATCAACGCCTTCGTGGCCGGCCTGCCCGACCTGCAACGGCAACTGGTCGCGAGCCTGAACACCATCCGCGAGTGGCTGGCCAGCGGACCACTGCACCTGGGTCAGGAACAGATCAACAAATACATCGACCAGGTGGGCTCCTGGCTGGAGGACAACCAGCAACAGCTGACCAGCGGGGCGCTGTCCACGGCCACCACCGTGGGCAACTTCCTCACCGGCATGTTGCTGATGCTGTTCACCCTGATCTTCTTCCTGCACGACGGCAGGAGGATCTGGCTGTTCCTGCTGGGGCCGTTGCCCGAGGCGGCTCGTTCCCGTATCGACCTGGCCGGCACGCGGGGATTCGAGTCGCTGGTCGGCTACATCCGGGCCACCGGCCTGGTGGCGGTGGGAGACGCCCTCGGTATCGGGGTGGGGCTGGCGATCATCGGTGTGCCGCTGGTGGTGCCACTGGCGGCCCTGGTGTTCCTCGCCGCGTTCGTCCCGATCGTCGGTGCGGTCGCCTCCGGCGCGGTGGCGGTCCTGGTGGCGCTGGTGGCCAACGGGCCGATAGCGGCCCTGCTGGTGCTCGCCGTGGTACTCGGGGTGCAGCAGTTGGAGGGCAACGTGCTCCAGCCCCTGCTGATCGGCCGCGCCGTACGGCTGCATCCGCTGGCGGTGGTGCTGTCGATCAGCGTCGGGGTGATCGTCGCGGACATCATCGGGGCGTTGCTGGCCGTGCCGGTGCTGGCCATGGTCAGTTCCGCCGTGCGTGCCCTCGCCGCCGGGGAGACGGCGACGAAGCCACCGGAAGGGGAGTCCTCTCCCGAGACGGACACGACCTCCACCGACACCGAGGACGAGTCGAACCCGCGGACCTGAGCGAGCCCGGGACCACGGCCCGAAGCCCCGTGGCCGTGGCGGCTGCGGCCGCCGACGGTGCCCCGGCCGGATCGGGCCGTCAGGCCAGGCTGACCGCGTTGCGCCCACCGGCCTTGGCCGCGAGCAGCGCCGCGTCGGCGGCCACCAGCAGGTCCCCGAGCTCGTAGCCGAGCGTGCCGGTGCAGGCCACACCGATGCTGATGGTCAGGTTGTCGAGCTCGTGGGTCACCCCGGCGGTGTCCCGGGCCGGGACGGACAGGGCCGCCGTGGAGCGTCTGATCCGATGGGCGACCTCCCAGGCTGCCGCGGTGTCGGTTTCCGGAAGCAACACGACGAACTCCTCCCCACCGAAGCGCCCCACCAGGTCCCCCTTGCGCACGCTGCCGCGCAGCATCAACGCGACCGAGGCCAGCGCGGCGTCGCCCGCGAGGTGGCCGAGTTCGTCGTTGACCCGTTTGAAGTGGTCCAGGTCCAGCAACAGCACCGACACCGGGGCCTTCCGGGAGCGGGCCCGGACCAGTTCGGTCCGGGCGAACTTCTCCCAGTGCACGGCGTTCATCAGGCCGGTCTTGGCGTCGCGCTGGGCCGAGCGGCGCCACTGCGGAAGCTGCCCGGCCAGGTCCAGCAGCGCCATGGGCGGAGCCGCCAGCAGCGCGCTGACGGGGTCGTACTGCACGGCCACGGCCAGCAGCGCGCCGAGACTGACCGCGACCACCCCCAACAGCACGTCTATGGGGTCACCGAGGATCTCGGACCGGGAGGCCTGCGGGCTGCGCAGCCACAACCCGACCGCCACGAGCACGGCCCGCAGCAGGAGCAGGACGGTGCAGGAGGCCAGCAGGGCGAGCAGGGTCCACCGTGGGGTGTGCCACCCCAGCACCAGCCGCGCGGCGAAGGTGGCCAGCACGGTGGCCGCGTTGATGAACATCCACCGGTGCGGGGCCTCCCGCACGTCGAGAACTCCGTGCAGGGCAGGGCCGAGCAGCAACAGCACGAGCAGGTTCGGGGGCAGCAGCAACAGACCCGCGACGAGGTAGCAGATGTGGATCGTCCAGGGATTACGACGCACCCCCTCACGCAGCTGGATGGACAGGGAGGTTCCGATGATCACCGCTCCTCCGGTGAGGGCGAGCATCCCGAACCTGTACAGCTCCCACCCGGTGGGCGGATCGGTGGTGACGACCACCACGTAGATCGTCAACGCCGCCGCGAACTGCACGAGGAGCACGTAGCACAGGGCCGCGGGCCGCAGTTTCCACAGTGGCCATTCCCCCACTGGTTCCTCCCCTGGTTCTGCCGCGGGACTCGACACGGTCCCGGAGGAACGATTCCGTCCCCGGGGAAAACGCGCTCGTCCGGGCAAACAGTGTGCACAATCACCACAACCCTGCCAGCAAGATCCGTCACGTGGTGCTTTTCACCGACGCTCGCGGAGATTGATCGCCGATGTGGGCTAATTCCGTCGAACGTTCGGGCGGCGGATTCCTCCGGTGTGCCGGATCCGTTCCCCCGTCCGACGGGGAAGGGGCTGTGTGCTCGGCCACGGTTCCGGCACGGACGACGCTCACGGGTCGTGCCCGTGCCCCGAGCCGGGGGAGGATGTCCACACGGGAGCCCTCGGGTCGCCGGGAGGGTGGAACGGAACCCCCACCGCATCCGTCCACACGAGTGGCCCCTTGGCACATCACCGGAAAGGACTTCCGAAGTTGGTCAGCACGGGCGAGCGGAAAGCCGAGACGAGCGGAGGCGCGGAGGAGTCCCGGCGGCGGACGACTCCGCGCCGGGCCGCCGGGCTGGTGACGAGCACACTCGTTCCGGAATCCGCCGGCGAGGCCTCCTCCGGAGGCGAGGCCGTACCGGACGGCCGGATCCCCCTCTGGCGCGCGCACAACGGGCTCAGGATCCTCACCCTGCTGTACGCCCTGGTGTGGTTCGTGGTGCTGGTGTCCGACTACCGCAGGCCCGCGCTGGGGACGGCGGTCCTGGTGGGGATGGCGCTGTGGACCGCCTTCACCTGCTGGCGCTACGGCAAACCCTCCGGGCGGACCAACACCATGGTGGCTCTCGACCAGGTCGTGACCATGGTCCTGTTCGCGTTGTGCTACTTCGTGCTCACCGAACGGCAACTGGACCTGGGGCTGCCCACCGTGGTCACCGTCTGGCACGCCTCGATGGTGACGGCGGCCGCGGTGCGGTGGGGAATGCCCGGCGGGGCCGTCAGCGGCGTCGCCGCCGCGGCCGCCAACTTCGCCATGCGCGGCTACATCGACCCCAACATGTGGATGGACACCGTGCTGCACATCGCGATCGGTCTGCTGCTGGGACTGGCCTCGGACACGGCCCGGCACTCCACGGAGCGGTTGGCGCGGGCGCTGCGGGCCGAGGCGGCCACGGCCGAGCGGGAACGGCTGGCCCGCGACATCCACGACAGCGTTCTCCAGGTGCTGGCCCGGGTGCGCAGCCGGGGCAGCCAGCTGGGCGGGGAGGCGGCCGAGTTGGCGACCCTGGCCGGGGAACAGGAGACGGCACTGCGCGCGCTGGTCTCCACCGGGCCCGCCGAGTCCGTGGGCGGCAGCACCGACCTGGCGGCGCAGTTGCGCACATTGGACAGTGAGCGGGTCAGCGTGTCGGTGCCGGCCACCCGGGTCGAACTGCCCGCGGCGAGCGTGTCCGCGCTGTTCTCGGTGACCCGGGAGGCGTTGCAGAACGTGGACAAGCACGCCGGACCGCGCGCGCACGCCTGGGTGCTGCTGGAGGACCTGGGCACGGAGGTGGTGCTCAGCATCCGCGACGACGGTCCGGGAATCCCCGAAGGACGGTTGGAGCAGGCCGCCGCCGACGGCCGAATGGGTGTCGCCCGCTCGATCCGTGGTCGCGTGGAGAGTCTGGGTGGGAGGATCACTCTGGACACGGCCGAGGGGGAGGGCACCGAGTGGGAGATCCATCTTCCCCGTGGCGAGTCGGAACACGGCCGGTCCGCGGGAGGGACACGTGGGCAGCATGGAGGAACGACGGCATGACTGGCTCGGACGTTTCGGTGATGGTGGTCGACGACCATCCGATATGGAGAGACGGTGTGGCGCGGGACCTCACCGAACGCGGGTTCCGGATCGGCGCCACCACGGGCGACGCGGTTTCCGCGCTGCGCATCGCGCGCACGGTGCGGCCGGACGTGGTACTGATGGACCTCAACCTGGGGGACACCTCGGGGGTGGAGGCCACCAGGCAGATCACCCAGGAGATCTCCGGAACCCGGGTGCTGGTGCTCTCGGCCAGCGGGGAGCACGGTGACGTGCTGGAGGCGGTCAAGGCAGGCGCTTCCGGCTACCTGGTCAAGTCCGCCTCCGTGGAGGAACTGGTGGACGCGATCCGGCGCACCGCCGTGGGGGACGCGGTGTTCACCGCCGGTCTGGCCGGTCTGGTGCTGGGGGAGTACCGGCGCATGGCGGTCAACCCCGACGACTCCGAGCAGCAGCCTCCCCGGCTGACCGACCGGGAGACCGACGTGCTGCGCCAGGTGGCCAAGGGGCTGACCGCGCGGCAGATCGCGAACAAGCTGGTGATCTCCCACCGCACGGTGGAGAACCACGTGCAGTCCACCCTGCGCAAGCTCCAGCTGCACAACAGGGTGGAACTGGCGCGGTACGCGATCGAGCACGGGCTCGACCGGGACGGCACACCGGAGGAGTAGGTTCCCCGACGATCCCGTCCGGGATCGTCGGGCGCTGGATCACTCCAGGGCTTCGCGGGTGGCGGCACGGGCCCGGGAGGGGTTCGGAGCCGCCAGGGCCGCCTCGGCGGCTCGCGCGCACTGCCGGTGCGTGCTCGCGGCCAGCGCCCCGCCCACGGCGGGCACGGCCGTGGCCACCATGGAGAGGCTGCTGACCCCCAGTCCGACCAGGACACGCGCCAGCAGGGGGTCGGCGGCGGCCTCCCCGCACACCCCGACGGGCCTGCCGGTGTCCGTTCCGGCCCGGCCGACCAGTTCGATCAGCCGCAGCAGGGCGGGCTGCCAGGGATCGTTCAGCTCGGCCAGCGCGCCCAACTGGCGGTCGGCGGCGAAGACGTACTGGGCCAGGTCGTTGGTACCGATGCTGACGAAGTCCACCGCCTCGACCAGCTCCCGGGCCGCCAGCGCCGCGGCGGGAACCTCGACCATCACCCCGGCCCGTCCGATGCCCGCCGCCCTGGCGCGTTCGGTGAACCAGCCCGCCTCCTCGGCGGTGGCGACCATGGGAGCCATGACGGAGACCTCGGCACCCGAGTCGTCGGCGGCAGCCGCGATCGCCTCCAGCTGACGGTCCAGCACCCCGGGGTTGTCGAAGGCGATCCGCACTCCCCGCACGCCCAGGGCAGGGTTCGGTTCCTCGGCGGTGTTCAGGAACCCGAGGGGTTTGTCCGCCCCGGCGTCGAGGGTCCGCACGACCACGGGCCTGCCCGCGAAGGGACGGAGGACCTCCGTGTAGGCGGCGCGCTGGGTGGCGACGTCCGGTTCGTCCGAGGCGGCCAGGTAGCAGAACTCGGTGCGGAACAGTCCGACGCCCTCCGCGCCCCGGGAGACCGCCGTGGTGGCCTCGGCGGCGGCTCCGACGTTGGCGAGGATCTTGACGCGGTGTCCGTCCGAGGTCCCGCCGGTACCGGTCCACTCCGCTCCGGAGCGGCGCTCGGGGGACCGCACCTCGATCGGCTCGGTGGACAGGGCGACGGCCCCGGAGTCGCCGTCGACCTCGGCCGCCACGACGGTGGTATCGCCGAGCAGGCCCCGCACGGCGACCACGGCGGGGATGCCGAGTGAGCGGGCGAGGATGGCGGTGTGGCTGGTGGGGCCGCCCTCCTCGGTGACCAGGGCCAGCACCAGGTCGGGATCGAGGTCGGCCGTGTCGGCGGGGGCGAGGTCGCGGGCCAGCAGCACGCTCGGTTCGGTCAGGGTGGGCACGCCGGGGGCGAGCACCCCGAGCAGTTCGGCGATGATCCGGTCCCGCACGTCGTGGATGTCGCGCACCCGCTCGGCCAGGTACCCGCCGGTGGCCCGCAGGGACTCGGCGAACTCCTCGGCGGCTTCGAGCACGGCGCGGGGTGCGGGCAGGGAGCGCTGCCGCACGAGCTGTTCGGCGCGCGAGCTCAGTGAGGGGTCCATGGCCATGGCGGCCGTGGTTTCCAGGACGGCCTTGGCGTCCCCCTCGACGCCCGCGGCGCGGGTGAACAGGCCGGTGGCCACGGCTTCGGCCGCCGGTCCGATCCGCGCCGCCTCAGCGGCGTGGTCCTCGACGGCCGGGGTGGAGGGGGGTTCGGGCAGGGGCTCCGCCACCCGCACGACGGGCCCGGCGGCCTGCCCGCCGCTGACACAGACACCACTCAATCGCAACATGGTCTAGACCATACCTTTCGCTCCGGGGACACCGCGATGCCCAGCGTTCCGCCCCGCGGGAGCCGACGGGAACGGCACGAGGATCATGGCGCGATTCGACCAGTCGGCACTCCGCGCACGAAAGCAGGGAGAATTCCTACTTCACTCTTTCGGAGCAGAACACTCCCGACAATAGGTAACTCCTGAGTAACAGCACGGATCCGCTTCCCCCTTCCTGACTAGCAGGCTGGGGGTATGACACAGCGAAACGTGACACGAACACCGGACATCCGAGCACAGTTGCCGAGCGGCGAGCACGCCGGAGGCGGACTCCCCCGCCGGGCGGTGTGTGGCGGCGAGCCCGTGGACACCAGCCTGACTCCTCCGGAACGACTCCCGGTCGGTCTGGGCAGGCTCGCTGCCGGCAAGCGGCGGAACCCGCGGACGCGTCGTGGAGGAACACGGGGACGCGCCCTGTTATCCCGCCACGCCCCCACGGGCGGGCCCGGGAGGAGACACCCCTCCCAGCCGTTCGGAGCAGGGTGACCCACACCACTCCACGAGACGTGCTGGGCCACGATGTCGGGGTCATTACACCCCCATTCGGGGGTCATTCGGCCCGGAACCGCATCGTTTTCGGCCGCCCAGGCGTCAGACTGGAGTGGTTGCTGTTCGTCGGTATCGCGCCACCGACGAGCACAACCGCTGGGGTCGGCCGTAAAGCCCCCCGTGCGGTCGGCCCCGGCCCAACCACGCGACGCGCGAACCCCGCTGAGCGGCTCCGTGCCGCTCAGCGGAGATCAGCGCTTCCTACCCCGCAACCCGAGCGCTTTCAACGTCCCGTCCACCAACCCCGGTTCGGACTCGGGCAACGCCTCGGGAGCGTGCTCGGCGGCGGCAGCGCGCACCTCGGCCGCGGACGGATTGACCCCCGACCAGGGACCGACGACCACGGTGGGAACCGTCTCGTTGCCGTCCGCCAGGGAACGCACGGTCGCGGCAGCCCGCTCGTCCCGCCAGATGTCTATCTCGGTGTACTCGACACCGTACCTGCGCAGCCCGGAACGCAACCTGGTGCAGAACGGGCACCCCGGACGGGCGTAGACGACCACACCCGCCCCGTCCGCCGTTCCGGAGCCCTCGGAGCGCTCGTCGTGCTCGGTCATGAACCACCTCCGTGGACGGATCCCCTCACGATGACGCACCCGGTCACGGCGACGCCCTCCGGGTCCCCTCCGGCCGGGGAGGGTCTCCCGCCCTCAGCGTGTGGACTCCGGCTCGGACCGTCGGGAACCATCGACCCCACGCTCGACGGAGGCCCCACGCCGCGCACGCCGTCCCCTGCCCGGCGACCACCACGAGACGTCGCCGAGCAGCCGCAGCAGCGCGGGCACCAGCACCATCCGCACCACGGTGGCGTCCAGCACCAACGCCACGATCATGCCCACGCCGATGAACCGCATCATCGTCACCCCGGAGAACGCGAAGGCCCCGGTCACCACGATGAGCAGCAGCGCGGCGGCGGTGATCATCCTGCCGGTGCGGGCCACTCCGGTGCGCACCGCCTCCGGGGTGCTCCGCCCCTCGGCACGGGCCTCGACCATCCGGGACAGCAGGAACACCTCGTAGTCGGTAGACAGCCCGAACACCACCGAGGCCATCAGCACGACGACACCCACCGACATCGGCGCCGGGGTCACGTTGAGCGGCCCGGCCCCGTGACCGTCGACGAAGATCCAGGTGAGCACCCCGAACGTGGCGGACAGGCTCAGCGCGCTGAGCACCACGGCCTTGACCGGCAGCACCACCGAGCCGAACGCGAGGAACATGAGCACCAGGGTGGACCCGACCAGCAGAGCCGCCACCCACGGCAGGGTCTCGACCGTGTCCCGCAGACTGTCCAGGTTCAGCGCCGTGGTCCCTCCCACCAGCACCTCGCTGTCCGGCGGCGGATCGAGGGAACGGATCTCGTCGACCGCCTCGTTGGCGCGCTCCCCGAAGGGGGCTCCCTCCAGAGTGGCCTCCAGCACCACGACGCCCTCGGAGCCGCCGGCGGGGCGTACCCGGCCGATCCCGGGGACCTCGGCCACCTCCCGCGAGTAGTTCCGCACCTCCGGCGGACGCGGCGGCGTGTCCCCGCCGTCCACGACGACACGGACGTTGTCACCGCTCATGGCGGGGAACTCGGAACGGAGTTTCTCGATGCCCTGCCTGGCCGGGTCGTCCTTGGGCAGCACCCGCTCGTCCGGGGTGCCGAAGGTGGCCCCGAGGAAGGGGGCACCGAGCAACAGCAGCACGGCGATGATCGGGGCCGCCGTGAGCAGAGGCCGTCTCATCACCGCCGAGGCGAAGCGGGACCAGCCACGCCCGGGAACGTGCGCGGCGTCGTGTCCCCCACGGCGCCACGGCACGGCGAGCCCGTCCACCCGCCCGCCGAGCATCCCCAGGATCGCCGGCAGCACGGTCAGGGAGACCACGGCGGCCAGGGACACCGAGGACATCCCGCCGTAGGCGAGGGAACGCAGGAAGCTCTGCGGGAACAGCAGCAGGGTGCCCAGCGCCAGCACCAGCAGGGTGGCGGAGAAGGCCACGGTACGCCCGGCGGTGCCCACGGTGTGGCGCACCGCCGTGCCGGTGTCAGCCCCGGTGGCCAGTTCCTCGCGGAAACGTCCGACGACGAACAACCCGTAGTCGATGGCCAGGCCGAGGCCGAGCAGGCTGGCCACGTTGACGGCGAAGGTGTTGACGTCGGTGAGCAGCGAGATCAGGTGCAGCAGCCCGAACGAGCCGAACACCGCCATGCCGCCGACCAGCACGGGTAGGGCGGCGGCCACCACCCCGCCGAAGATGACCACCAGCAGCACCAGCACCACGGGCATGGACACCGCCTCGGCCATGGCCAGGTCGTGCTGGGACTGTCGGCTCATGGAGACCTGGACGGGCACGTTGCCGGCCACGTCCGTGTCGGCCCCGGCGACGTCGAGGTCGTCCCGGATTCGTTCGTAGGCCTCGATCCTGTCGTCCTCGTCCCCGGCGAGTTCGATGGTGGCCAGCCCGATGGTTCCGTCCTCGTTGACCAGGGCGGGATTCGGGGTCCGCCAGTAGGAGGTGACCCGCTCGACGGCGGAGTCGGGCAGCGCGGAGAGTCGCTCGCGGACGCGTTCGCCGAAGGCGGGGTCGTCCACGCTCCCGCCGGGTCCGACGTCGTAGAGCACCACCACGTCGCCGCCGGAGTCCAGGGCTCCGTCCGCGAGCTCCTGGGCCCGGGCGGCCTCGCTGTTCGGGGATTCGTACCCTCCCTGAGCGAAGCGGTCGAACACCCCGAGTCCCCAGATCCCGCCCGCCACGACGGCGAGCAGGACGGTCACCAGCACGGGCAGTCGATGTCGGTGCGCGAAGCTTCCCCAGGAACCGAACACACGGACCTCCGAGGACGTCGTGGGACCGTACAGTGGCCACGGCCACCGAACCTTGAGTTAACGGCGTTTACCTCGCCCACTGTAGCGATGATCGCCGTTGCGAGCACTCGATGGAGTGACACATGGACGGAGTCGCTCGACGGGAGTCGTCCCGGTCCACCACGGAACCGGACATCCGCAGACGGGCACGCAACCTGCTGGTCCGCGAGGGGCAGGAGGCGGTCACGCTGCGCGCCATCGCGCGCGAGATGGGCATCACCGCCCCGGCGCTGTACCGCTACTACTCCTCCCGGGAGGAACTGCTGTTCCGGCTGAGCGAGGACGTCTGCGTGGACCTGTCGGCGGAGCTGACCGCGAGTATGCGGGACGGCGCGACCCAGCTGGACAAGGTCTTCGCCGTGTGCCGGGGTTTCCGGCGCTGGGCACTGGAACACCCGCGCGAGTTCGCCCTGGTGTTCGCCACCCCCACCGGGGCGAAAGCGGGGGAGAAGACGGCGCCCACCGAGCGGGACGCCCCCGGACGCCCGGAACGACACGACGAGCTGGGCCGGGTCTTCTTGAGGGTGGCGGGCCCGCTGATGGCCGAGGGCGTGGCGGAGTCACCTCCCGCGAGCCTGCCGGACGAGCTGCGGGTCGGCCTGGCGGACAGCCAGCGCGACCTGGCGGAGTCCTTCGCGGCCGAGGGCATCGAGATCCCCCGGGAGGCGCTCAGCGCCGAGGCGGTGTACCTGCTGCTGCGCTGGTGGGCACGGCTCTACGGCCAGGTGGCGCTGGAGGTCTTCGGGCAGTTCCCCTTCGACGTCAGCGAGGCCGGGCGGCTGTTCGAGTCGATGCTGGTGGAACTGGCCACGGAGTCGGGACTGCGCTGACGGGTCCCTCGCCCGGACGAAGCGGGGCGCGCTCGACGACCGTGCACGCCGGGATCGCCGTCACCGTTGGAGCGAGGCACGGAGCTGGTTGGTCATCTCGTCGAGTTTGGCGGTGACCTTGCGTCCGTCGGCGGGGGCCAGGGTGAACCACTCGCGCCCGTCCCCACCGGTCCGGCGCTGGGTGAAGTAGGCGCCCTCGTCGGTGGTGAAGACCTGCAACCCGAACGGCAGGGTGTGGACACGGCGCACCCGGTTGTCGTAGAGGCGCAGGGTGATGAGCGCCTCCAGGTGACGTGTGCTGTTGAGCGCCCTGGCCAGCACACGGGCGTCCTCACCCCGCACTCCGGCGGAGTTCAGCGCGGTGAGTGTGCTGCCGCCGGGTTCGGCGGCCATGTGCTTGCCCGCCCGGTCCAGCAGCTCGGTGGGCAGGCTCGCCGAACCGCCGGGGGCGGCCCGCAGGTCGCCGAGCAGCTGGACGGTGTTGCCGGCCGGACCTCCGTACTCGTGGCTGCTGAGCACGATGTCCTCCAGCGTCTCGTGGTCCCGCCCGTCGGCCTGGTAGGCCCGCAGGGTGCTGCGGCCGTGTTCGACGAGCACCGCGTTGAAGTTCTCGCCGTCGTTGTCACGCACGGCCAGACCGAACGCCAGCGGAGGGTGGGACAGCAGGGTCCAGGCGTCCTCCAGGAAGGGGTGCACCTCGTCGGTGTCGATCATCCCCTGCTGCTGGAGTTCCCGCCTGCCCGCGTCGTGGGCCGCGCGGAGCTGCTGTTCGTCGGTCACCTCCCGCGGTGCTCCCACACGCAGCATGGGGTGCGGGTGGGTGTCGTAGCGCTCGCACAGGTAGGCCGCCGCGAGCGGGCCGATCGAGATCCGGTTGCGTGTCATCGTCACTTCGCTCGTTCCCTCGTCCGCGTGTGCCCGGGCGGCGAGCGTGGTGTCTCACGGGCGCTCGCCGGTGGATACCCGGGATCAGCTGTCCTGTTCGTAGGGGGTGGCTCCGATCACGGGCGGGGCGACGCGTTGCATGTCGTTGGTGAACACGTCCTCGGTCTCCGTCAGCCAGCTGGGACGTTCGTGCTCCTCGTCCTCACCGCCCTGCTGCTGACCTCCCGCGACAGGGGCGCCGCGCATCATGCCGCCACCACGGCCCGCCGCGGCTCCGGCACCACCGGAGGCGGAGGCGTTGCCGCCGCCCTGAGGGCCGAACGAGCCGACTCCGGCCCGCCCACCGGGGGCGAGTTCCCCGCCGCGCGGGCTGATGCCACCGGCACGTCCGCCCGCACCGGCTCCCACACCGGAGCCCGCACCACCGCGTGGTACGGCGGCCCCGCCGCGTGCTCCTCCTCCGGAGGCGCCGGACGCACCGGGCGGGCCGTGGGGCGCGGGGGCCCAGCGCCCGTTGTACGGGTTCTGCCGCTGCCAGGTGCCGTCGGGACCCTGACGGTAGAGCGTGCCGTCCGGTCCGCGCACCGTGCCCGGAGGATCGGACCAGGCCGAACCGGTTCCGGCCGGGGGCGGGGTGCTGCCCGAACCGGATCCGGAGGGGACGTGACCGCCCCCGCCGACGGTGCCCGCGCCGCCGCCTGCCGCCCCACTGCCGACCGCTGTGCCGCTCGGGGAGGGCGCCCACGCCGAGGCCGTTCCGGCCGGGGCCGCGCTTCCACCGAAGGAAGAGCCACCCATGACCTCGCCCGCGCTGGTCCCGTAGGAGGCACGGGTGGTACCGCTGCCGTCGGAGTCCTCGGGCCGCTCGAACCGGGGGACCCCGTGGGTGTTGCTCGCGGTCTGTGCGCTGTAGCGGGTGATCACCCGCTGCGCCTCGTCGTTGGTGGCCTGGAAGCGCTCCTGCTTCTCCTCGTAGTCACTGGTCCAACCGAAACCGGGAATGTCGGAGAGGCCGTGTTCCTCCGCCCAGTTCTTGTCCGGAGGGGTCATCTGCGTCGGACGCCCGTCCGGCAGCTTGCCGCCCTCCTGGGGCAGGGCGTAGAAAGTGTCGTGCTGGTGCTGGTTCTGCTCGGTCAGCCTGCGGTGTATCTCCTCGGCATTGTTGGCGGCGTTCTCCGCGACCGGCTTGATCTCGGCGATCGAGGCCCGCGCCGCCTCCCCGGCGCGGCCGGTGTGGGCACGCTCGGCGTCCTTCAACGCGGAGTCGATCTCACCGACCAGATCGCGGAACACACCCGCCGAGTTCGACACCTGCTCGGCCGCCTTCTTCGTGGCGGGAGGCAGACTCGTCGCGTCAGCAGAACCCGCCATGTTCGCGCGAAGTTGCAGGGCCTGACTTATGTAACACATCTTCGGAACAGAAGACACCGTTTCCCCCGTTTCCTCTCACTCGGCATCCGGCCAGGAGGACACCGACAACTCCAACGCCTGTTTCGACAGCTCACACGGGTCCACCGTGCCCACCTCGTCAGAAGGCAGGAAAGAGGTGGACTTCACCACCTGGTTCCGCTTCGACGCCAGGAAAACATCACAACTACCCCCGGTCATCGGATCATCCTGATTCGCCCGCACCGCCGGATAGCCAGCGATCCTCAACTTCTTGAAATCAACAAAATAATCCGGATTGTCATAGTACTGCTGAATGGAACGATCAGACAAAACAGTGAGGAAAATACTGGTAGAACCGCTGGCGCTTTCCCAGATACAGGTTTTCGGATCTTCGTCGGGCAGGGTCAGGTTCTCCTTTTTTTTCTCTCCCTGTGCTCGTACCCCCACCTTCTGGGCCGCCTCCGCGGTCAGCAGCTGGCACTCGTCCACCGCCATAGCGTCCTTCGGGTCGGCGATCTCCACCCCCGAGGGATCCGAGGAGGTCGACGACTCGGTGGTGGGCCCACCACTCGCCGACGGCGGCTCGGCCGGAGAACCCGCCGAACACGCCGCCAGCAGCACACTCACCACCACACCACCGGCCACCACACCACCACGCCGAAACCAACTCGCCATGCTCATGCCCACTCAGCTCCGCCTTCCCACACTCCGACTGCCCACGTCCGCGTTGTCCGCACCCACGTCCGCCCACTGCCCACACCGGTCACCGGGCGGAACCGAACACACGGGCCGCCCGGCAGCCCCGACGACCGGGGCCGCTCACCTCGCTGCTCAACCTCGGGAGATCTCACCCGATAGCGGCCGGTGTCGTCGACGAGGACGACGGGAACCCGACGTTGTTCCCCCACATTCATGGTCGCCGTGCAGTCGAACCGACTTCGAGCCACCGGTTGACCACGCGGGAGTCGGATGTGCCGCGTCGACGTCACCTCGGCTCACCGTCTCGGCCGGCGGACCGCGTACCCGTCCCAACGAGGCCTCCTCGCGGAGCTCGCCGCGGACACACGGCCCCTGTACACGGTTCACGGTCCAAAACCGGGTCATATCCTGCCCCGAACGCGCACGGGGTGTCAGCGGAATCGGACTCTCACCGCCGTGACGATCGACACTCCCGCCGAACTGGGCTTTCCGTCCGGACGAGCCAGGCGGAGCGCGCACGGTCTCACGAGGGGGAGTGCAGGATCCCGAACGTCTCCCTCGGCCCGGAACAACGCCGCAACCTCTCGACGAACTCCATCCAGGATGGTTTCCGGCTGCCTTCGGTGTCTGCCGTGCCCACACCGGGACACCGGCCGTCGCCCCTCGGCGAACCCACGTTCAGCCCAGCCCCGGCTGCTCGCCCGTGGCGATCGGCGCGGTCAGCCACTGGCGGGGCGTGCCGAAAGCCTCCACCAGCCGCACCGCGTGCGGACGCAGCCGCGCGCACAACGCGTTGACCGCCTGCACCACCGACTTGGCCCGCCCCGGGCTGAGTCGCTCGTGTTCCAGGAACCAGGCCCGGTCGCTCTCGATGTTGGACAGTACGTACAGGTCGCACAGCCGCTCCAACATCCCGGCCGTCTCCGGGTCCGTACACCGGTCGATCCCGGCGACGAAGGCCTCCAGCACCACGCGGTCGATGTGTGCCCGTGCCGCCCGCAGCACGTGGTCCTGGGCGTCGTTGAACACCTCGAAGGGGTCGGCCTCCCCGGACCCGGCGCGGCGCAGCCTGCGCGCCACCCCGTCCAGCACGTGCCGCTCCCGCTCCTCGAACATCCGCAGCTGCCAACCCCGGTCGAACAGCACGTCCTCCTCGTCGCGGTTGGGCGCGGCGTCCACCAGCCGCTGGACCAGCGACCGGGCCGCCGTCCGCTCGATCACCGTGCCCACGAACTGGTCGGCCACGTACCGCGCCATCCCCAGCGTGCCCAGCTCCTCGAAGCGGCCCCGGTAGTTCGTCAACAGCCCCTTGGCCACCAGTTGCAGCAGCACCGTGTTGTCCCCCTCGAAGGTGGTGAACACGTCGGTGTCCGCCTTCAACGTGGCCAGCTGGTTCTCCGCCAGGTATCCGGCCCCACCGCAGGCCTCCCGGCAGTCCTGGATCGTGCGGGTGGCGTGCCAGGTGGCCACCGCCTTGATCCCCGCCGCGCGGGACTCCAGCTCGCGCTGGGCCCGCCCGTCCTGGTCCCGCCCGGGATCGGTGTGCAGGTCGTGCAGCGTGGAGACCAGCTCCTCCTGGGCGAAGTGCAGGGCGTAGGAGGTGGCCAAGGCCGGAAGCAGTCTGCGCTGCTGCGCCAGGTAGTCCAGCACCGGTGTCTCCCGCCCGGTGCCGGGGTTCTCGAACTGGCGCCGCGCGTCGGAGTAGCGCAGCGCGATCTCCAGCGCCAGTTTGGTGGCCGAGCCCGCGGTGCCCGCCACCGAGACCCGCCCGGTGATCAACGTGCCGAGCATGGTGAAGAACCGCTTGTTCACCCCGTCGATCGGGCTGCTGTAGGTGCCGTCGGGGGAGACGTCCCCGTAGCGGTTCAGCAGCGCCTCGCGCGGCACCCGCACGTGGTCGAAGACGATCCGTCCGTTGTCCACCCCGTTCAGCCCGGCCTTGCGGCCACAGTCCGACAGGGTCACCCCGGGCCTCGGATTACCCGCCTCGTCCCGGATCGGCACCAGCAGCGCGTGCACCCCGTGTCCCTCGGGCGAGCCGTCCGCGCCCGGGGTGCGCAGCTGGGCGAACACCACCGCCAGCCGCCCGTGGTTGGCCGCGTTGCCGATGTAGTCCTTGCGGGCGGCCTCGTCGGGAGTGTGCACCACGAACTCGTCGGTTTCCGGATCGAAGTCGGCCGTGGTGGCCAGCCGCTGCACGTCCGAGCCGTGCCCCGTCTCGGTCATGGCGAAACAGCCCGGCAGCGACACGTCCATGACGGAGCCCAGATATCGCCGGTGGTGCCGTTCGGTGCCCAACGCGGTCAGCGCCCCGCCGAACAGCCCCCACTGCACCCCGGCCTTGACCATCAGCGAGAGGTTGCCCGCCAGCATCTCCATGGCCACCACGGAACCGCCGCGATCGCCGTGGCCCCCGTACTCGGTGGGGAACCCCAGGGCGGGGACCTCACTGCCGCCCAGCCGCCGCAGCTGCTCGAACACCCGTTCCCGGTGCCGCTCGGTGTCCAACCCGTCGCCGGGGGGCAAGGGCTCCGTCTCCAGGAAGCCACGGACCCGTTCACGGATCTCACCCCAGCGACCGTCCAGTGTCTCGCGCAGCTTCGTGGGATCGAACTCCGTGGGAAACCTCGGGATCCGCATACGCCCTCCAGCTCGTTCGGTTACCGCCCCGCCGGGTGCCCCGTGGCGGAGGCGCCGAACCAGTCTGGCGCTTCCGGGAACTCCGAGCGCGGTGGCCCCGAGCTTCCCGCCCGCACGGCAGTCGTGGCTGCCGGCGAGGGTGTCGGACCACTCACCGGCCGGGCCGTGTCCCCGTCCGGACGCGGCGCCTCGGTGCGCCGCAGCGGATCGAACCGGCCGGCGGTGGCCCTCCACACCGTCGACGAGTCGGGCCTGCCGCCGTCCGTGCTGTTCCGCGGAGGTTCCGGGACGGGGCGGCACGACGAAGTCTCGGCGTCAGCCCCTGCCGTCGTAGGGGATCTCGCAGTTCCTGACCTCGTCCTCGGGGTCGGCGTTGTACCGGTCGACACCGGGGCCACAGTCGATGACGTCGGCCTCGTCGTCGGAGCCGAGCTCGTCGGACATCACGATGTCGTCGCCGGGACCGGCGTAGAGGTAGTCCTCACCCGGCCCACCGTGGAGGAAGTCGTCTCCCTCCTCACCCCGGATGACGTCCATACCGGAGTTGCCGAAGAGGCTGTCGTCACCTCCCTTTCCGAAGATGACGTCGAAGCCACCGCGCCCCTTGATCACGTCCTGCCCGGGTGTGCCGTGCAGACCTTCCGGCTGGTCTGTGCCCTCCTGGTGGTTCTCCTCCTCCGAGGCCACGGGGATCGTGGACTCCTCCTGGGAGGAAGCGGCCGTGGCCAGGGGTGCCCCGACCACGAGAGCGGCGGCCACGAGGCCGCTACCGAGCAGGCCGGTCACTCCCGTTCTGGTGGCGCGAGTACGCACAGCGATCCACTCCTTTTCGGTGTGCGACGGCTCCCCGTCGAAGCCGGAGCCGTTCACACCTTCGGGTTCCGTGTGTCACCCCGGGTGACGCGACGGCCCCGACGGGGGTTGAGTGTCGCGTCAGGACCGTCGGAAACCACTGTGGACCACTCGCCCCGCGGCGAACGGAGGCCGGAACCAGCCGTCAGGCCGGAAGGGTTCGACGACCAGCCCGGACTCCGGGAGGACAGCCGAGAGGGGTGGCCCCGAGCCCCGTGCGACGGAACTCGAGAGCCCCACGGCGCCGGAAAGCTCAGCCGACCACGTTGACCAGTCGGTTGGGCACCACGATCACCTTGCGCGGCTCCGCACCGCCCAACAGCTCCTTGATCCTGCCGTCGGCCAGTGCCGCCGCGCGCAGCTCGTCCTGCTCGGCGGAGGCCGAGACGGTCATCTTCGAGCGCACCTTGCCGTTGAACTGGATGGGATACTCGATCGTGTCCTCGACCAGGTAGTTCTCGTCGGCCACCGGGAACGGCCCGTGCACCAGGCTCTGCTCGTGCCCCAGCCGGGACCACAGCTCCTCGGCCAGGTGCGGGGTCAGCGGAGCCACCAGCAGCACCATCGGTTCCATCACCGCACGCGGCGGTCCCACCGAACCGGAGTAGGCCTTGGTCACCCGGTTGTTCAGCTCGATGAGCTTGGCCACCGCGGTGTTGAACTGGAGACCGTCGTAGTCCTCACGCACCCCGGCTATGGTCTTGTGCAGCGCACGCAGCAGCTCCTCGTCCGGTTCCTCCTCGGTCACCCGGGCCTGGCCGGTGTTCTCGTCGACGACGTTGCGCCACAGCCGCTGGAGGAACCGGTGCGAGCCGATCACGTCCTTGGTCGACCAGGGACGGGAGGCGTCCAACGGGCCCATGGACATCTCGTACAGCCGCAGGGTGTCCACCCCGTAGGCGTCGGCCATCTCCTCCGGGGACACGGAGTTCTTCAGGCTCTTGCCCATCTTGCCGTACTCGCGGGTGACCTCCTCACCGGCGTAGAAGTACCTGCCGTCGTGTTCCTCCACCTCCTCGGCGGGAACGTAGACGCCGCGCGAGTCGGTGAAGGCGTAGGCCTGGATGTAGCCCTGGTTGTACAGTCGCCGGTAGGGCTCCTCGGCGGAGACGTGCCCCAGGTCGTAGAGCACCTTCTGCCAGAACCGCGCGTACAGCAGGTGCAGCACCGCGTGCTCCACCCCACCGACGTAGAGGTCCAACCCGCCCGGGTCGTTCGCGCCGTGGGTGTCGGGGCGCGGGCCCATCCAGTACCGCTCGTTGTCCGGGTCCACGAACCGCTCGTGGTTGTCCGGGTCGATGTAACGCAGCTGGTACCAGCACGACCCGGCCCACTGGGGCATCACGTTGGTGTCGCGGTGGTAGTGCCGGAGGCCGTCGCCGAGGTCCAGCTCCACCTCGGCCCACTGCTCGGCCTTGGACAGCGGGGGCTCGGGCCGACTGTCCGCGTCGTTGGGGTCGTAGGTGCGCGGCGAGTACTCGGCCACCTCGGGCAGCTCCACCGGAAGTTGGTCCTCCGGAAGCCCCAACGGGGTGCCGTCCTCGTCGTAGACCACGGGGAAGGGCTCCCCCCAGTAACGCTGCCGCGCGAACAGCCAGTCCCGCAGCTTGTACTGCACGCTGCCCCTGCCGTGACCGTTCTCCTCCAGCCAGGAGACGACCTTCTTCTTGGCCTCGTCCACGGTCAGCCCGTCCAGGCTCAGTCCCGTGTCGTCGGAGGAGGAGTTGATCGTGGTCCCGTCGCCGGTGTAGGCCCCGCCCTCGAAGTCCTCCGGCGGGCGCACCGTACGCACGATGGGCAGGCCGAACTCCTCGGCGAACTCCCAGTCACGCTCGTCCTGACCGGGAACCGCCATGATCGCCCCGGTTCCGTAGCTCAGCAGCACGTAGTCGGCCACGAAGACGGGCACCAGCTGCCCGTTGACCGGGTTGACCGCGTACAGCCCGGTGAACACACCGGTCTTGTCCTTGTTCTCCTGCCGTTCCAGTTCGGACTTCATCGAGGCGGTGTGCCGGTAGGCGGACACGGCCTCGGCGGGCCCGGCGTGACCGCCGGTCCAACGCGGGTCCGTGCCCTCCGGCCAGGCGGCGAAACCCTCCGGATCGGCGACGATCCCGTCGGCCAGCGGGTGTTCGGGGGCCAGCACCATGTAGGTGGCGCCGAACAGGGTGTCCGGGCGGGTGGTGAACACCTCGATCGTCTCGTCCCGGCCGACCACGGAAAAGCGGATCTCGGCGCCCTGGGAACGCCCGATCCAGTTGCGCTGCATCGTCTTGACCTTCTCCGGCCACTCCAGCCGGTCCAGGTCGTCGACGAGGCGGTCGGCGTAGGCGGTGATCCGCATCATCCACTGCTTGAGGTTGCGCCGGAACACCGGGAAGTTGCCGCGCTCGCTGAGCCCCTCCGAGGTGACCTCCTCGTTGGCGACGACCGTCCCCAGCCCGGGGCACCAGTTCACCGGGGCCTCCGAGAGGTAGGCCAGGCGGTAGGAGTCGAGGACGCGACGCTGCTGCTGGCGGCTCAGCTCGTTCCACGGGGTGCCGTCCGGGGTGGCGCGGGCACCGGAGGCGAACTCCTCCTCCAGCTCGCTGATCGGGCGGGCCCGACCGCGTCCCCCGTCGGCCTCGGTGTCGTACCAGGCGTGGAAGATCTGCAGGAAGATCCACTGTGTCCACTTGTAGAACTCGACGTCGGTGGTGGCCACCCGGCGTCGCTCGTCGTGGCCCAGCCCGAGACGCCGGATCTGGGTCAGGTAGCGCTCGATGTTGTTCTCGGTGGTGGTGCGCGGATGCGTGCCGGTCTGCATCGCGTACTGCTCGGCGGGCAGCCCGAAGGCGTCGAAGCCCATCGTGTGCAGCACGTTGCGCCCCAACATGCGGTGGTAGCGCGCGTAGACGTCGGTGCCGATGAACCCGAGCGGGTGGCCGACGTGCAGCCCGGCCCCCGAGGGGTAGGGGAACATGTCCTGCACGAACAGTTTCTCGGCGGCGGCGTGCTCCCCGCTCAGCGGCCCCACCGGGTTCGCGGCGTGGTAGCTGCCGAGTTCCTCCCAGCGTCGCTGCCAGTCCCGCTCGATCTCGCCCGCCAGCCGTGCGGTGTAGCGGAAGGGAGGGGTGTCGTCGGCGCCCGTGCCTTCCGTGCTCTGAGAGTTCCGTTCCGCGCCACTCATCGTGTGCGTTTCCTTCCCTAGTTCGTCGCCCGGACTCGCCTCCGCACTCTCCGACGACCGTCCGGTGTGCCGTCCCGAAAGCCAAAAACCCCCCATCCCGGTCCGGGCATGAGGGGTCGCCGCGCCGAGGAACCTGTCGTCTCAGCGCGGCACGGCAAGAAGTCGGGTGTCGGCCACGTCACCAGGATAACCGGTGGGTAGCACGCCCGGTGGTACCGGGATGACCGCGGCGGACCCGCCATCCTCCACAGATCCCGGACAGGGAGTCTCACCCGGCCGCCTCCAGGAGGCGAAGGACGGTATGCTCCGGGGCACCCGCTTGTCGCGCCGCGAGCAGCGGCGGAAGACGAGGTCGTAGTCTGGCGGGGTGGAGCTCGCATTCCTGATCACCCTGTGCGCGGTCCTGGTGCTGCTCGGAGCGGCCGCGGCGACCCTGGGCCTGCGGGGACTGCGCGGCACGCTGCCGCGCAACCGCTACGTCGGGGTGCGCACCCCGGCCGCGTTGCGCAGTGCGGACGGTTTCCGCCTCGCCAACCGTGTGGCCGCGCCCCCCGTCCTCGCCGGGGCGGCGGCGGCCGTGGTCGCCGGTTCGCTCGCGGCGACCCTGGGACCGGGCACGACGGGCTGGCTGGTCCTCGGTGTCGGAGCTCTCGGCGCGGTGGCGCTGATCCTGGCCGGGGGAGTTCTCGGGGCCCGGGCGGCCGAACTCCTGCCCGCGGACTCGGGGTGCTCGGTGTGCGCCGCCGGGGCGGGGGCGTCCACGGAGGGTTCCGCCACCACGGGTGGCGGCTGCGCCGCGGCCGGGATCTGTTCGGCGGCGGGAGGTTGCGCGGCCGCGCTCGGCACGCGGGACTCCGCCTCCTCGACCGGAACCACCTCCCCGTCGGGGCGGTGATCCTTCCCCGGCCCGGACGGCTCAGCGGGGCCCCTCAGTTCAGCTGGACATCACCGGGGTGGGTGGCCAGGAAGGCCAGCGGCGGCCCCTGCCGGCGCAGCACCCGTCCCCACAGGTCGGTGGCGGAGGCGGCGATCACGTCCTCGGGAAGGGCGGGGATCACGTGCCAGTCGCCCCGGTCGATCTCGCTCTCCAGCTGCTGCTTCCCCCACCCCGCGTAGCCGGCGAAGAACCGGAGCCCCCGGGTGCGCGCGGCCAGCTCCCCCGGGTCGCCGTCGAGGTCGATCAGCCCCACCGGTCCGTCCACCCCCACGATTCCCTCCGTGCTCTCGGGGTCCACGCCGGTGTGCAGCGTGGCGAGACAGATGGCGGTGCGCTGGTCCACCGGCCCGCCCACGAACAGGGAACGTGGTTCGCTGGAGAACTCCCCCCACTTGGGCAGCACGTCCGCCACCGGTATCTCGCTCGGTCGGTTGAGCACCACCCCGAGCGTGCCCTCCTCGTGGTGGTGGATGACGAACACCACGGTGCGGCGGAAGTTCTCGTCGTACAGGGTCGGCGCCGCCACGAGCAGCGTTCCCGGTTTCACGTCCGCGTCGGATCCCACACCCGCATGATCTCACCCGTTTCCGGCTTTCGGGACCGCCGTAACGTGACCGGGTGTCGTACCGGGGGACACACGCCCCACGGTCGTGTCCCCCGAAGGGGTTCACCCCTGCTCCTCCGGAGGTTCGACTCCCTGCTCGCGGGCCCAGCGGTACAGCTCGGCCACCGCCCGCTCGCGTCCCAGCGGCCCCTGGTCCAGCCGGAGCTCCCTGAGGTGCCGCCAGGCCTTGCCGACCAGCGGCCCCGGTTCGATGCCCAGCAGTCGGATGATCTCGTTGCCGTCCAGGTCCGGCCGCACCCTGGCCAGGTCCTCCTCCTCGGCGATGCGCTGGATGCGCGCTTCGAGATCGTCGTAGGAGCGTTGCAGGGCGCGCGCCTTGCGTCGGTTCCTGGTGGTGCAGTCGGCCCGCACGAGCTTGTGCAGCCGCTGCAACAGGTGGCCCGCGTCGTTGACGTAGCGCCGCACGGCCGAGTCGGTCCAGTTCCCCTCGCCGTAGCCGTGGAAGCGCAGGTGCAGGTAGACGAGGTCGGAGACGTCGGAGACGATCTCCTTGGAGTAACGCAGCGCCCGCAGCCGTTTGCGGGCCATCTTGGCGCCGACCACCTCGTGGTGGTGGAAACTGACTCCGCCGCCCGGTTCGAAGCGACGCGTGGCGGGCTTGCCGATGTCGTGCAGCAGGGCCGCCAGCCGCAGCGTCAGGTCGGGTTCCCCCTCGGGGTCGGCGGCCCGCTCCAGCTCCACGGCCTGGTCCAGCACCACCAGCGAGTGCAGGTACACGTCCTTGTGCTGGTGGTGCTCGTCGATCTCCAGCCTCATGGCGGGAAGCTCGGGCAGCACGTGGTCGGCCAGACCCGTGTCCACCAGCAGCTCCACCCCCTTGCGGGGGTACCGGCCGCACAGGAGCTTGGACAGCTCGGTCTGCACGCGTTCGGGGGTGATGCGTTCGATCTCGGCCGCCATCGAGCGCATCGCGGTGAGCACGCGCTGCGTGGGGTCGAAACCGAGTTGGGCGGCGAACCGGGCGGCGCGCATCATCCGCAGCGGGTCGTCGGCGAAGGACTCCTCGGGCGGGGCCGGGGTGTCCAGCCACTGCCGGATCACGTCCCGCAGACCGCCGTGGGGGTCGACGAACTCACGCCGGGAGAGCTCCACGGCCATCGCGTTGACGGTGAAGTCCCTGCGAAGCAGGTCCCCGTCGATCGAGTCGCCGAAGACCACCTCGGGGTTGCGGCTGGAGCGGTCGTAGGTGTCGGCGCGGAAGGTGGTGATCTCGACCGTGGTGCCCTTGCGGTAGGCGCCGACGGTTCCGAACTCGATGCCGGTGTCCCAGACGGTCTCGGCCCAGCCGTCGAGCAGCTCCAGCACCCGCTCCGGTCGTGCCTCGGTGGTGAAGTCCAGGTCCGCGCCGACCTGGCCCAGCAGCGCGTCCCGCACGCTGCCGCCCACTATGTAGAGCGAGAATCCCGCGGCGGCGAACAGCCGCGCCAGCTCCTCCACCACCGGTGCCCGGCGCAGCAGTTCCTCGACAGCGTTGCGCTGCACCGTGCGCGCGGCTTCGGCGTCGGAGACCGTCGCCCGCGCGGGGGGCTCGGAGGGGCCGTAGTCGGACTCGGCGGGGTCGAACACGGATGGGGCCACGGTGAACCAGGGTATCGACCGTCTCTCCCGCGCCGGTGACCGTCACCGTTGTGCCGCCATCCCGCCGAGCGCGACCACCCGTGAACACGTTCCGCGACGATGCCAGGATCGGCGGTGGCCGGTCCGCTCCACGAGCCGGGCGGGGAACGGGGTGGTCGTGCGACACGGCGGACGACGGTGCGTCGTCGACAACGACGGTGGACCGCCGAATCGCATTACCATCGGTCGTATGCCTCCCTCGCCCGGTGGTTCCGGCGGATCCAGACCGAAGCGTCGGAGCCCGCGCCGGCGACGCAGGTTGCGGACGGTGGACGAGACGTCGGCGGGCGGGCTGGTGGTCGACGCGTCGAAACGACACGCCGCCGTGATCGGGAGGTTGGACCGTCAACGACGACTGCTGTGGTCGCTGCCGAAGGGGCACATCGAACCGGGGGAGACCCCCGAGGAGACCGCCGCCCGCGAGGTGGCCGAGGAGACCGGCATCATCGGACGGGTAATTCGCCCGATCGGGACAATCGACTACTGGTTCGTGGCCGACAACAGGAAGGTGCACAAGACCGTGCACCACTTCCTGCTCGTGGCCGTGGGCGGCGAGCTTTCCGACGAGGACGTGGAGGTCACCGAGGTGGCATGGGTGCCGCTGGGTGAGCTGGACGGGGTTCTGGCCTATGCCGACGAGCGCAGGCTCGTGCGGCACGCGATCGCGTTGTTCGGGCGCGGTCCGGACGACCTGGAGTTCGGCAGCTGGACGGAGCACGGATGAGCCCCCGGCCGGGCAACGCGTTCCCCCGGATCCCCGCGCGCGTGCGCACACCGCTGAGAACCGCGCTGGTTCTCGTGGTGGGGGCGCTGCTGACGGTGCTCACCCCCGTCGTGCCCCAGGCGGGCGCGCAGTCGGACGGGCGGATCAGCATCGACGTGTCCTCGGTCACGCCCGAGGTGGTGCGTGAGGGCTCCGGGAAGACGCTCAGAATCAGCGGGGCGCTGTACAACACCGGCGGTCGGCCGGTCAGCGACCTGCAGATGCGGCTGGAGCGGGGCGAGCCGAGGGCCACGCGGGCCAGCCTGGTCACGGCGCTGCGCGCGAACGCCACGACCTCCACCCGCACCCACTTCACCACGGTAGCCCAGCGCATCGGACCCGGACAGCGGTCCCGGTTCGAGCTGCGTGTCGAGCTGACCGGCAACGGCCCGGACGGGCTGGGCCTCGACCGCCCCGGGGTGTATCCGCTGTTGCTGAACGTCAACGGGGACCTGGCCCCAGGGCGCAGGGCCCGCGTGGCCACCGAACACTTCATGCTGCCCGTGCTGTCCCTGCCGGGGCGCTCGGCCGCGCCGCCGGAGCGGAGCACGCGGATCACCACGCTGATCCCGCTGGTGGACCGCCCCCACCTGGCCCAGGAACAGCTGCCCGGCCGACCGACGATCCTCACCGACGACCGGCTGGCCACCACGCTGGCCCCCGGAGGACGCCTGTTCGAGCTGGTCCGCTCCCTCTCCGAGAAGGTTCCCGCCGACTCGGAGCTGGGCGAGGGGATCTGCCTGGTCATCGACCCCGACCTGATCGTCACGGCCCGGGCCATGGCGCGGGGGTACCAGGTGCGCGGCGAGGACGACGAACTCGTCGCCGGAGGCGGAGCGGAAGCGGCGAAACGCTGGCTGGACGAGCTGCGGAAGACCGTACGGGGACGCTGTGTGATCGCCCTCCCGTACAGCGACGCGGACGTGGTCGCCCTCGCCCGGGCGGGGTTGCCCGACCTGTTGCGGGGTGCACTGGACGGCGGCGCGCTGGTGGAGCGTGAACTCGGTGTCCGGGTGCGCGAGGACGTGCTCTGGCCCGCCGACGGCGCGCTCGACGGTGCCACGGCCTCCCACCTGGCCGACACCCCGGTGCGCACCGTGCTGATGCATCCCGAGTCGCTGGCGGCCCCCGCCGGCTCGTTGGAACCGGTGCGGGTGCGCACCGGTGACCGGAACTACACCCCGACGGCCCGGTTGGTCGACCCGCTGGTGGCCGACTCCCTGAACCCCGCCCGGGGACAGCAGGCGGGAGGCTCGACCGGACTCACTCCCGTGGGGGACGGGACACCGTCGGTGCTCAACGGTCTCTCCGCGCTGGCCTTCCGCAGCACCGTGGCCACCGTGGACGGCACCACGCTCGTCGTCCCGCCCCGGCGGTGGGACCTGGACGGCGACGAGGTGGACGGTTTCCTGGAGGGGCTGAAGGCGCTGGACGAGGCGGGCTTCGTGCGTCCCGTGCCGCTGCCCGAGGAGTCCGCGGCCGGCCGGGACGAGGGCGGTTCCCCCTCGGGAACCTCCGCCTCGGCGGCGGGCGACTCCGCGTCCCCTGTCGCGCTGACCTACCCACAGAGCGGCGCGCGGCGGGAGATCCCCCGTTCCGTGCTGGACGACCTCGCGGCCCAGAACTACAGGGTGGGCCAGTTGTTCGGTGCCTCCGAGCGGGAGCCCGCGCTGAACGTCGACCCGGCCAGCGTGACCACACCGCTGCGCAACGGGCTGCTGCACGGTGCCTCCAGCGCCTGGCGCGGCAACGAGCGGGCCGCGTCCCGGTGGGTGGAGATCGCGGCCCGCACGGTGGAGGGGGTGCTGAACGGGGTCCACATCGCCGACTTCGACTGGCAGATCACCCTGACCTCCTCGAACAGCAAGATCCCGATCACGGTACGCAACGACCTTCCGGTCAACGTGCGGTTCAGGCTGCACGTGGACACCCCGCCGGGCGTGCGGGTGGACGACCTCGGGGTGCTCAGGGTCCCCGCGAACGGAAGCAGACCGTTCCTGCCGGAGACCACGGTCGAGCGCTCGGGCAAGTTCACCGTCGACGTGACGCTGCGCACCGAGGGCGGCACCAAGCTCGGCCAGACCAGACGGATGCGGGTGGACTCGAACGCCTACGGCACCGTTCCACTGATCCTCACGGTCACGGGGGCCGCGCTGCTGGTGCTGCTGTCGGCGCGCCGTATCGTGCGCCGGTTCCGCGCCCGCGGCGACGGCGGAACCGCCCCCTCGACGCCGGAGGAGAGCGAGGCCACAGCGGAGCAGGCCAACCCGACCGCCCCCGAGGCGTCCCCCGGACGGGAGATTCCCGGAGAGGACGGCCCCCGGGCCGCCGACGAGGAGGCTCCTCCCGCCGGGGAACCGACCGCCGACGGTGATCCGCGGCGGGACTGAGAAGGTGACACGGCGGAACGTCCACGCACGGGCCCGCCTCTCCCGCACACGGCGGGCCCGGTGAGTCACCCCCTCGGCGGCCTGCCTCCGGACGCGAGCGACTCCACGGGTGCCGCTCGGCTAACCTGGCCGGGTCGCACACGCACGGGGGCGCACACCGAACGAAGGATCTGAGTTGGTGAACGGAGACGAGCGCGCCGAGGCGCTCCGGCCCGGGGAGGCCGGCGCGGAAACGGCTCATCCCACCGAGCCGATTCCGCGGGTGGCCGGACCGGCGCCCACGCCACCGTTCGGCGGGGACGGCTCCTCCGGCGACCCGACCGAAACGACCCAACCGATCCCGGTGTTCGGACGAGTGGTGGACGAGGCGCGCCCCGAACAACACACCGAGGTGATCCCCCAGGTGGCCGAGTCGCACGGAGACGGGACCGCCGAGTCCCCGGAGACGACGCGGGACGAAGGTGGTTCGGGCAAGCAGTCCCTGCTCAGGGCCAGCGGTTCGATGGCCGTGGCCACGCTGGTCAGTCGGATCACCGGTTTCGGCTGGAAACTGGTGCTGGCCTACACCGTGGGCTTCGGGGTGGTCAACGACTCCTTCACCGTGGCGAACACCCTGCCCACCAGCATCTTCGAGCTGCTCATCGGCGGGGTGCTCACCAGTGTGATCGTGCCCGTGCTCGTGCGGGCGCAGAAGTCCGACGCGGACGGCGGCCGGGCCTACGTCCAGAAGCTGCTCGGCGCGGCGGGTCTGGTGCTGGCCGTGGGGACGCTGCTGTCCATGCTGCTGGCGCCCGCGCTGGTGTGGCTGTACATGGGGGACGGGGACAAGGCCAGTCCCGAACTGGCCACCGCCCTGGCCTACCTGCTGCTTCCCCAGATCGCGTGCTACGGGGCCAGCGCCCTGTTCGGCGCCCTGTTGCAGTCCAAACGCGTCTTCGGACCACCGGCGTGGGCACCGGTGGTCAACAACGTGGTCATCCTGGTCACCCTGGTGATCTACCGGGCGCTGCCCGGGGAACTGACCCTGAACCCGGTCCGCATGAGCGACGCCCACCTGCTGACCCTGGGGATCGGGGTCACCTGTGGTGTGCTCGCCCAGGCCTGCGTGCAGCTGCCCGCGCTGCGGCGGACCGGGCTGAGCTTCCGACCACGGATCGGGTGGGACTCCCGACTGTCCGAGTTCGGCGGGATGACGCTGTGGATGCTCGGCTACGTCGGAGTCAGCCAGATCGGGCTGCTGTCGCTGTCCAGGGTGGCCACCGCCTCCGACCCGGGTGCCTGGTCCATCTACAACTACACGTGGATGCTGCTGCAACTGCCCTACGGCGTGATCGGCTTCTCGGTGATGACGGCGATCCTGCCGCGCATGAGCGCGGCGGCCGCCGACCGGGACCACGCACGGATGATCGACGACCTGTCCCTGGGCAACAGGATGTCCACGGTCTCGCTGCTGCCGATCAGTGCGATGATGACCGCGCTGGGGGTGCCCATGGCGGTGGCGCTGTTCTCGGTGCGGGACGGCAGTGGCTCCACCGAACAACTGGGGATCGCGTTGGCCGTCTCGGCCTTCGGGGTGCTGCCGTTCGCGATCACCATGATGCAGATGCGGGCCTTCTACGCGTTGAAGGACGCCCGCACCCCCACGTTGATCATGGTCGTGATGACCGTGGTCAAGGTGCTGATGGCCGTCGCGGTCGGGGCACTGGTCCCCTCCGGGGACGTGGTCGTCGCACTGACCTTCACGAACTCGTTCACCTTCGTGGTCGGCTCCCTGGTCGGGGAGTTGTGGCTGCGCCACCGGCTGGGTCCGCTCGGAAGCGGGCGGTTCCTGGACACCCTCGGTCGGACCCTGGTCGCCTCGGTGGCGGGGGCCGTGCTGGCCTGGCTGGTCAGTCGCGCCCTGCACGGCGTGCTCCCCGCCGGACCGGTGACCGGGTGGGCGCAGCTGGTACTCGGTGGTGTCACCGGACTCACCGCCGTGTTCGGTGTGATGTGGCTGCTGCGGGTGTCCGAACTGCGCCCCGCGTTCGACCGAATCACCGGTCTGCTGCGTCGCCGCTGACGGCGGCGTCACGTACTCTCGGACGGGGAGTCTCTACGGCGGGGCCTACGAGCACGGCAGCTGTCTCGGGCTGCGGACGCCCCTGGCACGAGCGGGGATCGCGTTCGGCGGGTTGTCGCCGACGGGAAGAATCGGGAGACGGCAGGTGAGCGGAGAACCGACCGGGCAGGCGGGTGCCGGACAGCAGTACACCAACCAGCACGACGCGGGTGCGCACCGGGAGACCACCCCGAGTCCGGCGCACTCGGATCCGCAGCTCGCACCGGGAGCGGTGCTCGACCACGGACGCTACCGGCTGCTCACCAAGATCGGCTGGGACAGCCGCTGCAACGCCCAGCTCTGGCGCGCCAAGGACGGTGTGCTCGGCCGCGACGTGGCGCTGACCGTGGTTGTGGGGGACCGGGCCGACGCGGAACAGGCGGGCAACGCCCGGCGCACCCTCGAACGGGCTATGCACGCGAGCACCTTCAACCACGTCGGCGTGGCCCGGGTGCTCGACGTGGTGCACACCTCGCCCAACGACCCGGAGAGCGTGCTCGGGATCGTGGTGGCCGAGTGGACCCACGGCAGCGATCTGGGCGAGCTGATCTCGGACGGTCCGCTGAGCCCGGGGGCGGCGGCGCGCCTGCTGCAACCGCTGGCCGGGGCCGTGGAGGCCGCCCACCACGCTGGGCTGGTGCTGGGGATCGACCACCCCCAGCGGGTGCGGGTCACCGCCTCCGGGGAGATCAGGTTGGCCTTTCCCGGCCCGATGCCCCGCGCCAGTTCCGGGGACGACGTCCGGGGGCTCGGCGCGGTGCTGTACCTGCTGTTGACCGCCCGCTGGCCCCTGACCGGGACTCCCGAGGGGATCTCCTCGGCACCGGCCGACTCGGACGGCAACGCGGTGGCTCCCCGCACACTGCGTCCCGCCGTCCCCATGGAACTGTCCACGGTGGCCACCAGGGCACTCGGCAGTCCCGAGTACCACGGCACCACCGGCGGGGTGCGCACGGGCGCCGCCGTGCTGCGGGTGCTGGAGCAGTACGCCCAGCAGGAGGCCGAGTCCACCGCCCCCTACGCGGCCACCGGCGGTGGGGACCCAGCCGGACGCGGCGAGGTGTGGAGCAGGGAGGACCCCAAGCCGGACCCGGGCCGCAGACGCAAGCTGGCACTCAGCGTGAGCGTGCTGGCGGTGCTCACCGTGGTGGTGCTCGGGTGGATCGCGGTCCGGGTGCTCGGAATGTTCCTCGGTCCCACGGAGAGCTCCGGGCCTCCCGTGGTGCTGAATCCCGACGAACGCGGCTCCACCAGCCGCGAGACCTCCGAGGCCGCCCCCGAGCCACGGCCCGTCTCGGTCTCCGACGCGGACGTGTTCGTCACCGAACGGGACCGCGACCACCGGGACGAGGTGGACAGGGTCCACGACGGGGACCCGGCCACGCACTGGCAGACCGACAGGTACAACGACCAGCTGGGCACCGGGTTCAAGAACGGGATCGGGATCATCCTCACCCTGGACGACCCCGCCGAGCTCACCAAGGTGGACATCACCTCCCCCAGCCCGGGGACGGAAATCGAGATCCGCGCCGCCTCGGACACCTCGCCGAGCCTCTCCGAGGCCGAGGTCATCGGCAGCGGTGAACTCGACGAGGGGACCACCTCGATCCCCGTGGAGGCGGACGAGAGCACCTCACACGTGCTCGTGTGGATCACGAAGCTCTCCACCGAGGACGGTTACAGCTCCCAGATCGACGAGATCGAACCGTTCGGGACGCCTCCACCGGCCTGAGCCGCTCGGCCCCCGCCCCGGTGGGGCGGCTTCGTAGGAGGGATATCGCCGATCTGGTGGATGTGTGCTGTCACGTGATCAGTAGGGTGCGTGACGTGTCTGAAACCGCCAGTTCGGATGCCGACCTCCTGAAGGCCCATCTCCGTGGGGACCGGCAGGCCTTCTCCGAGCTATTCCGGCGGCATCGCGACCGGCTGTGGTCCGTGGCACTGCGCACGATGCGGGACCCGGACGAAGCCGCCGACGCGCTGCAGGAAGCGATGCTCTCCGCGTTCCGCAACGCGGGCTCCTTCCGTTCCGAGTCCAGGGTCACCACCTGGCTGCACCGGATAGTCGTGAACGCCTGCCTCGATCGCATGCGCAGGCAGCGGGTACGGGCCACCGTTCCGCTCGCGGACAGCGGCCCGGCCGAACCGGCCCATCCGCACGACACGATCGCCGAACACGACACCCGGATGGTCGTGGACCAGGCCCTGTCCCGGCTCCCCGAGGAGCAGCGGGCCGCCGTGGTGCTCGTCGACGTCGAGGGCTGTCCGGTCTCGGAGGCGGCGCGGATGCTCGGAGCGGCCGAGGGAACCGTCAAAAGCCGCTGCGCACGCGGTCGGCTGAAACTCGCGCAACTTCTCGGTCACCTGAGGAACCCCACCACGGACGAGATCGTCCCAGAGGCGGACATGGCCACACGTCGACAGGAGGGACGATGAGTGGCGAGGAGCTGAGCGCCGGGACACCTCGGGACCCGGACTGGTCCCCGGACGTGTTGGCCGAGTTGCACGCGGGAGCCCTCGACGAGGAGACGGCCGGAGGACTCCGGCCCGTGGCGGAGGAGGACCCGCGGGCACGGGCGGTGTTGACGGCCCTGGAACGGACCAGGCAGGAGCTGGCCGCCTGTCCCGACGTCGAGATCCCCGGGGACGTGGCCACACGCGTCGAGGACGCCCTGGCCGCCGAGCCCCTGCCCACCGGGGGAGGGGAATCTCCCGCTGGGGAGGCGAACGCGGCGTCCTCCGGCGAGGTCACCTCCCTCGCACGGGCCCGGGGGCGCCGACGCGGGCGCGGGCTCGTGCTCGGGGCCGGACTGGCCGCGGCAGCGGCGGCCGTACTCGGAGTGCTGCTGGTCACCCAGTACCCGGGACCGGAACGGGAGAGCCACCAGGCGGAACAGCCTCCGAGCGAGGACGGGGGCGGCACGTCCTCGGCCTCCGAAGGGCCGTTGGCACTGACCGGCGAACGCGTCGAGCTCGACGGCAAGCAGTTCGGCGAGGTGCTCTCCTCCGAGGAGTACGTGGACAGCCTGCTCGCCCCGGAGAGCCTGAGGGCGTGTTTACGGGCGAACGGAGTCACCACGGGCACGCCGCTGGGAGCCGAGGAGATCGTCTTCAACGGGCGTCGCGCCCAGTTGCTGGTCCTGCCCACCGGCGAGGTCGGCACGTTCCGGCTGCTGGCCGTGGGGCCGGAGTGCGGCCCGGGGAACCCGGCCACGCTCTCGGACACGATCGTGGGTGACTGACCCCGTCCACCATGTGGGTGGGGGCACGCGTGAGGACGGCTCGGGAACAACCGGGACCTAGTATCGCGTTGACGAACAGGCGCGGGCACACCGAACCCGCGCAGACGCTACCGAGGGAAGGGGCGCGGTGACGGGCGACGTTCGGGATTTGGTCATTGTTGGTTCGGGTCCGGCCGGCTACACCGCCGCGGTGTACGCGGCCCGGGCCGAGTTGCGGCCGCTGGTCTTCGAGGGAGTCCAGTACGGCGGGGAACTGATGAACACCACCGAGGTGGAGAACTACCCCGGCTTCTCCGACGGGATCATGGGGCCTGAGCTCATGGAACAGTTCCGATCCCAGGCACAGCGTTTCGGGGCCGAGCTACGCACCACCGAGGCCAGCCGGATCGACCTGAGCGGGCCGGTCAAGACCGTCGTCGCCGACGGGGTCGAGCACCGGGCGCGGGCGGTCATCCTGGCCATGGGCGCGGCCCCCCGCTACGTCGGGGTGCCCGGCGAGCAGCAGCTGCTCGGCCGGGGAGTGTCCTCGTGTGCCACCTGCGACGGGTTCTTCTTCCGGGACCAGGACATCGCCGTGGTCGGCGGCGGGGACTCGGCCATGGAGGAGGCCACCTTCCTCACCCGGTTCGCCCGGTCGGTGACGATCATCCACCGGCGTGAGGAGTTCCGGGCCTCCCGCATCATGCTCGACCGCGCCCGGGCCGACGAGCGGATCCACTGGCGCACCAACACCGTGGTCACCGCGGTCAACGGCCAGGGCACCGTCTCGGGGCTGACGGTGCGCGACACCGTCACCGGCGCCGAGTCCGAGCTGGCCGTGACGGGCATGTTCGTGGCCATCGGCCACGACCCGCGCAGCACCCTGGTACGCGAGCAGCTCGAGGTCGACGAGGAAGGCTACGTGCGGGTGCACCAGCCCACCACCGCCACCTCCCTGCCCGGCGTGTTCGCCGCCGGAGACCTGGTGGACAAAACCTACCGACAGGCGGTCACCGCCGCCGGCTCCGGCTGCGCGGCAGCCATCGACGCCGAACGATGGCTGGCCACCCAACACACCACCCCCGAAGCCGAGGTCAGCAGTGACCTCGTCGGAGGCGGGTACGGACCCACCGTGGGAACGGACGCGGCCGCGGCCCGCTGATGACGATGGCGGCGCCTCCCCGGACCGTCCGCCGGGAGGACCCGGTGGACGTCGGCGGGGTCGCCGGGCCATCACCCGTACCGAGCCGAACACCGAAAAGGAGAGCACATGTCGGCCAAGCCGGTTACCGTCGATTCCGACTCGTTCAAGAGTGAGGTACTCAACAGCGACAAACCCGTACTCGTCGACTTCTGGGCCACCTGGTGCGGTCCCTGCAAGATGGTCGCCCCCGTGCTCGAGGAGATCGCCTCCGAGCACGAGGACAAGATCACCGTGGCCAAGCTGGACATCGACCAGAACCCCGGTGTCGCGCGGGACTACCAGGTGATGTCGGTGCCGACCCTGCTGCTGTTCTCCCAGGGGGAGCCGGTCAAGCAGATCGTCGGTGCCAAGCCGAAGGCGCAGCTGCTGGAGGAACTCGCCGACTACCTGTGACGACCCGCGCGGTCGGCACGAAACTCCGCCCCGGATCCGTTTTCCGGGGCGGAGTTTTTCGGTACGGGCACGCAACCCGACGCGGCGGACGGTGCGTCCCCCACGACCGAAGACGCCCGTGAAGGGCGCTGCCCGCCGTGACCACGACGATCCCGCCTTCCGGGAGGGGAGAACCCGTGCCCTGGTGGAACTTTCGAAATCCCGGCCCGTGGCGCCGAGCGGCGGGCGGCAGGGCACAATACTTCGGAGCGGAGTGCATCCACATACACTGAATACTTGGGGGTAACGACACGTCCTTAGCGCCGGTTATCCGGCGCCTGAATCGAGCGAGGAGTGCATGCAGCTGCTCCACCGCGGTGACGCAGGCCCGGCAGTGTCCGAGATCAGGAGCATTCTGGTCACCCTGGGTCTCTTACCGCCGAACGGTCATGCGGGATCGACCACGTACGACGCGTCGGTGGAACACGCGGTACGGGCCTTCCAACAGCAACGGGGCCTGATCACCGACGGAGTCGTGGGGCCTGCCACCTACCGAGCGCTCACGGACGCCAAGTGGCGGCTCGGGGACCGTTCGCTCGCCTACTTCGTGTCGCGTCCCGTCAGCGGGGACGACGTGTTCGCCCTCCAGGAGCGTCTGCTCGAACTCGGTTACGACGCGGGTCGTCCCGACGGGATCTTCGGCAAACAGACCGAGCACGCCCTGCGCAGCTTCCAGCGTGAGTACGCGCTCAACGCGGACGGCATCTGCGGTCCGGCCACGCTGCGTTCGCTGAAACAGCTGGCCCCGAAGGTCCGCGGGGGTCGTCCCGTGTACCTGCGCGAGCAGGAGAAGGTCCGTCGCGCCGGGCCGAGGCTGCGCGGGAAGCGTATCGTGATCGACCCTGGTCACGGCGGCAACGACCGGGGAGCCGTGGTCAACGGAGTGGCCGAGGCCGATCTGGCCTGGGACTTCGCCAGACGCCTCGAAGGACGCATGGTGGCCACCGGCATGGAGGCGCTGATCTCGCGCGGCCCCGGGTCGTGTCCCCCCGACGCCGACCGGGCGATCTTCGCGAACGAGGCGGGTGCTGACCTGTTCCTGTCGCTGCACGTGGACTCCAACCGTTCGCCGGAGGCCCAGGGGGTGGCCACCTTCCACTTCGGCACGGGAAACGGGACCACCTCGAACGTGGGCGAGGCGCTGGCGGGTTTCCTGCAGCGCGAGATCGTGGCGCGTACGGGCATGTTGGACTGCCGCACCCACCCGAAGAGCTGGGAAGTGCTGCGCTGGACGAAGATGCCCGCCGTGCGGCTGGAGGTCGGATACCTGAGCAATCCGCGCGACCACGCCCGGCTGCTCGACCCGGCCTTCCGGGACACCGTGGCCGAAGCCGTGCTGGTGGCGGTGAAGCGGCTGTACCTGCTGGGCAAGGACGACCAGCCCACCGGGACCTTCACCTTCGACGACCTGCTGCGTTACGAGCTCACCAGAGCCGAGGGGGCCTGAGTCGCGTCGGTGCGGAAAGCACCTCCGCCCCGCCGTGTGGCGGGTTCCGTTCCCGTCCCACGTGACGGAAACGCGCTTTTCCGATTAGTGATGTTGCGCACTATTCTCCAGGATGTGGAGAGGCACACGTTACACGGCCGGGAGCCCCGCGCGATGGGATGGTTAGAATCGTCGGTTAATCCGTCCCGGCCGTCGTGCCGTGGCCGGAGCCGACCACGCGGCGCACCACCGACCCTGGAGCGCGGACATGTCCGATCAGCCGAACCAGTCCCAGGAGCCTCCGAAACCGGAGTCGACCGAGCAGCACGCTCCCGCCGAGCGCGCGGCCAGCATGGATAGTCTGGACGCTCACTCCGAGCTGTACGCCGAGCGTACGTCGGGGATGACGGCCTCCGAGATCCGCGCGCTGTTCGCGGTGGCCAGCAGGCCGGAGGTGGTGTCCCTGGCGGGTGGGATGCCGAATCTGGCCGCGCTGCCGTTGGACTCCCTGTCCCAGGAGGTCGCCCGGCTGATCGCGGAGCAGGGACAGTCCGCCCTCCAGTACGGTTCCGCACACGGGGTTCCCGAGCTGCGGGAACAGATCTGCGAGGTCATGGCGTTGGAGGGCATCTCGGCCCATCCGGACGACGTGATGGTCACCGTGGGCTCGCAGATGGCGCTGGACCTGGTCACCAGGATTTTCTGTGACCCGGGCGACGTCGTCCTCGCCGAGGGACCGTCCTATGTGGGGGCCATGGGCGCCTTCGCCACCTACCAGGCCGATGTGGTGCACGTGGCCATGGACGAGCACGGCCTGCGGCCGGACGCGCTGCGTCAGGCGATCGACGAGACGCACCGCCGGGGCAAGCAGATCAAGCTGCTCTACACGATTCCCAACTTCCACAACCCCGCCGGGGTGACCCTGGCCGCAGAACGCCGCCCGGAGATCCTGGAGATCTGCTCCCGGCACGGCATCCTCGTGCTGGAGGACAATCCCTACGGGCTGCTCGGTTTCGACGGGCAGACCCATCCGTCGCTGCGGGCCCAGGACCCGGAGAACGTGATCTACCTGGGTTCGTTCTCCAAGACGTTCGCCTCCGGGATGCGGGTCGGCTGGGTGCTGGCTCCCCACGCGGTGCGGGAGAAACTGGTGCTGGCCGCCGAGTCGGCCACGTTGTGTCCCCCGACGCTGAACCAGATGATCGTGTCCCGGTACCTGAGCACGCACGACTGGATGGGCCAGATCAAGACCTTCCAGGAGCAGTACCGGCAACGCCGGGACGCGATGCTGGAGGCCCTGGAACAGTACATGCCGCCCGGCTGCCACTGGACTCACCCCGAGGGCGGGTTCTTCGTGTGGTTCACCGCTCCCGAGGGGGTGGACACCAAGGCGATGCTGCCCAGGGCCGTCACCAACCGGGTGGCCTACGCCTCGGGGACCGGTTTCTACCGGGACGGGCTCGGCAGCAGGCAGATGCGACTCTCCTTCTGCTATCCCACCCCGGAACGCATTCGGGAGGGCGTGCGCAGGCTGGCCAACACGTTGAACGAGGAGCTGGAGCTGCTGAGCACCTTCGGTTCCAACGGACAGCGCGAGATCTCGGGGCCGCAGGCGCCGTCGCCCGACACGGCCTGAGTGCCGCGTTGCGGCCCCGTCGTGCTGTCATGGAAGTCGTCACTGTCCGACGAGCCCGCTGTGCCCCGTACTCCCTCGGAGTCCGTTCTCGTTCGGGGGTCGGACTTCTCCGCGCGGCCGGTAGCGGCCGGGCGGGAGGACTCCCGCCCGGGGAAACGACGCCCCTCCGTGCCCACCGGACCGAGTGATGACGGCGGTTTCCCCGTGTGCTCCGAGGAGGGTTGGCACGCGGTGGTGGCTGCCCGACACGCCGGCCCGGCGGAAGATTCACCCGACGAAGCGAAGACTTCGGATGTCCGAGCAGTCGTTCGGGCACAGCGGGCTCGCACCATCTAGGAGTCATCATTGCCCGAACGTTGGGTTGCCGTGCTCTCCGGCGGACTCTCACACGAGCGCGACGTGTCGCTGCGCTCCGGTCGGAGACTGTCCGCCGCGCTCCGGTCGGCGGGATGCACCGTGACCGAACAGGATGCCGACCACGAGCTGTTGGGGCGGCTCCGCGACGAACGCCCGGACGCCGTGCTCATCGCCCTGCACGGCGGGGAGGGGGAGAACGGGGCGATCCAGTCGGTACTGGAACTGCTGGACATCCCCTATGTGGGAACCCCCGCACGGGCCTGCCGCCGCGCCTGGGACAAGCCCACGGCCAAGGCGGAACTCGCCAGGGCTGGTTTGGACACCCCGGAGTGGGCGGTCCTGCCCCAGTCCACCTTCCGTGAACTCGGCGCCCAACCCGTCCTGGACGCCCTCGTCACCAAGCTGGGGCTGCCGTTGATGCTCAAACCGGTACAGGGAGGCTCCGCCCTGGGTGCCCGGGTGGTGCGGGACAGCTCCGAGCTGCCCTCGGCGATGATGGGAGCCTTCGCCTACGGCGAGACGGTGCTGGTGGAAAAACTCGTCGAGGGTACCGAGATCGCCGTCGGAGTGGTGGAGGACGCCACGGGCCCGCACGCGCTCCCTCCGGTGCGTATCGAACCCTCCAACGGGATCTTCGACTACACCGCCCGTTACACGGCGGGACTGACCAGTTACCAGGCCCCGGCCGAACTCCCGGAGGAGACCGTAACGGCCGCCTCCGAGCTGGCGGTCTCCGCGCACCGACTGCTCGGCCTGCGGGACGTCTCCCGGACGGACGCGATCGTGGACACCGCCGGGCGAGTGCACTTCCTCGAAGTGAACGTCTCGCCGGGACTGACGAACACCTCGCTGCTGCCGATGGCCGTGGAGGCGGCCGGGCGCACCCTCGGAGACGTCTTCGGCGGCCTGGTCGAACAGGCGATCGCCCGGAACCCGTGATCCGGTGTCCGGTGTCGGCGGGGTTTCACGTGAACCCCCGCCGACACCGAGTCCTTCCCGTTCCGGTGTCGACTGTCACCGTGACGGAACATCCGAAGGGTTCTTCTTCGGCAAGATCAGGGCTCGTTCCGCCCTTCGGAGCGGACTTCGTCGGCTCCGAACGGATCCGTCCTAGTGTTCCTCCACCCGCTCCGCTCCGTCGAGCAACAGAGCAGCCAACCTGTGCAGATCCTCCGGGGAACCGAACTCGACGACGATGCGCCCCTTGCGCTGTCCCGCCTCGATCTTGACCCTGGTGTCCAAACGGTCGCCGAGGCGCTCCTGCAACTCCTCGGCCCCCGGGATCTCCATGCGGGAACGCTGTTTGGGTTTCGGTTTCTCCGCCACCTCACCCTTCTTCAGCGTCACCTGCTCCTCGGCCGCGCGCACCGAGAGTCCTTCGGCGACGATCCGGGAGGCCATCTCCTCCTGCGCCCCGGGATCCTCCAGGCTCATCAACGCACGCGCGTGGCCGGCGGACAGCACACCCGCGGCCACCCGCCGTTGCACGGGCAACGGAAGACGCAGCAACCGGATCGTGTTGGTGACCACCGGCCTGCTCCGGCCGAGCCGGTCCGCGAGCTCGTCGTGCGTGACCCCGAACTCCTCCAACAACTGCTGGTAGGCCGAGGCCTCCTCCAGCGGGTTGAGCTGTACACGGTGGATGTTCTCCAACAACGCGTCCCGCAGCAGGGCGTCATCGGTGGTCTGCCGCACGATCGCGGGAAGGGTCGGCAGCTCCGCCCGCTGCGCCGCCCGCCAACGTCGCTCACCCATGACGAGTTCGTAGCGTCCGTCCTCCAGCGCCCGAACCACGATCGGCTGCATGAGCCCGAACTCCTTGATGGAGTGTTCCAGCTCCGCGAGCGACTCCTCGTCGAACACCTGACGTGGCTGACGGGGGTTCGGGACTATGGCGGCCGTCTCGACCTCCCGATACACCGCTCCGGCCGTCCCACTCTCCGTTTCACGTGAAACCTCGCCCCGCGCGGGGGAGGGGTCCGCGGGTTCGGTCCGTTCCTCCAGCGGGAGGTCGGCACCGGGAGCGTCCCCGTCCTGCTCCTCGGCGGGACCACTGGGGATGAGTGCGGCCAGGCCACGTCCCAGACCGCCACGACGTTCGGTCATGCCGTCTCCCTCTCCGTCCCTCGCTCGGCGATCTCACGCGCCGCGTCCAGATAACTCATCGAACCACGGGAACCGGGGTCGTAGCTGAGGATGGTCTGTCCGTACCCCGGTGCCTCGGAAATCTTCACGCTGCGGGGGATGACCGTGCGCAACGCCCGGTCCCCGAAGTAGCCCCGCACCTCCTCGGTGACCTGCTCGGCCAGTTTCGTCCGGCCGTCGTACATGGTCAGCAACACCGTGGAGATCCCCAGATTCGGATTCAGGTGCGCCTGCACCAGTTCGATGTTCTTCAGCAGCTGTCCGAGCCCTTCCAGAGCGTAGTACTCACACTGGATCGGGATCACCACCTCGTGGGCGGCGACGAGCGCGTTCACCGTGAGCAGCCCGAGGGAGGGCGGGCAGTCGATGAGCACGTAGTCGTAGTCGAGCTCGTCCAGCACCTCCGGGTTGAGCGCCTGACGCAGCCGCGCCTCACGAGCCACCATCGTGACCAGCTCGACCTCGGCACCCGCGAGATCGATGGTGGCGGGAACGCAGGCCAGTCGCTCGGACTGGGTGCTCGTGGCCGCCACCTCGGCCACCCCGACCCGACCGAGCAGCAACTCGTACACAGAGGGCACTCCGGAATGGTGGTTCACCCCCAGCGCGGTACTCGCGTTCCCCTGCGGATCGAGATCGACCACCAGCACCTTCAGTCCCTGGACCGCCAGGGCGGCGGCCAGGTTCACCGTGCTCGTCGTCTTCCCCACACCGCCCTTCTGGTTGGCCACGGTCATGATCCGCCGCCGATCAGGCCGGGGGAGGGGGTTGGTTTCCGGGTCCCGGGCCTTCGCCGACCGCCTGGCCTCCGCCATGAGCGGGTTCCAGCCGAACTCCTCCACCTCCGTGTCCTCGGCCCGGGCGCCCTCACCCGCCACGTCCGGGAAGCGCATACCTCCCACGGAACTCCGCCATGTTTCACGTGAAACCCCGGGCTGGTTCGATTCCGGATTCACCGTCACCGTTCCTTTCTCTTCCGCCGTTTGTGGGGCCGACGCGCCGAGCCACGACCACGCCCGCGCACCCCGGAAGCACCACCCTGGTCGACGGATTCGGTACGTCGTATCGCGACGACTCTGGCCGGAGAGGGCAACACCGACTCTCCACAGATCCGCACCACGGCCCGCTCACCGCCCTGGCGTGTGATCGCGGCACGATCGCGGTCCAACTCCTGCTCCGCGCTCGCCCCTTTCTGGGCGAGCAGCCACCCGCCGGGGCGCACCAGGGGAAGACACCATGCGGTGAGCCGCTCCAGGGAGCCCACCGCGCGAGCCACCACACAGTCGACGTCGTGCAGCCGGGAACGCACCTCGGACTCCTCGGCCCGCCCCCGGAGCACCGTCACGTGCAGGTCCAGGTCGTCCCTGATCTCCTCCAACCACGTGATCCGGCGTGCCATCGGCTCCAGCAGAGTGATCCTCAGGTCCGGACGAGCGATGGCGAGCGGAACTCCCGGCAACCCGGCACCGGATCCGACATCCACAACAGTGGCCCCTTCCGGTAACAGCTCCGAGAGCACCGCCGAGTTGTACAGATGGCGCTCCCAGAGCCGATCTCCCTCCCGAGGTCCGATCAAACCACGCTGAATGCCGTCTGTCAGGAGGCGTTCCGCGAACTTTTCGGCCAGTGGAGCCCGTGCACCGAACAACTCCGCCCGGACGGCGCCGTCCGGGAGCCCCTGTCCGGCTTCCGGCCGTTCCGTCTCGTCCGAGAACCGCTCGGCGGCCTCCTCCTCGTATCCGTCCACCATCCCGAGACCTGCCTTCCGATCGCGTTCGTGCTGTGCACTGTTCGGGGTCGTGCTTCGCGACGGGGAACTCCGGGGACTTCCCGCGGAAACACTCGGCGGGAGCGGGCGCCCCGGAACACCGCTCGCCCTGCCGGATCCGCTGCGGGCAGCGCCGCGCGAGCTGCGGGAATCCCGCCGGTTTCACGTGAAACACGGCCACACGAACAAGGCTGCCCCCGTGATGTCCGGATCACGAGGGCAGCCTCTCATCATCAAAGCCGTTCTTGCGTTGTACGCGCCGAGTGATCACTCGACCCGGTAAACAACGACCCGCCTGTTCGGTGGTTCGCCCTCTCCCTCGCTGGTGACACCCGAGACGGTCGCGACCGCGTCGTGCACGACCTTGCGCTCGAACGGACTCATCGGACGCAGGCGCTGCGTCCGTCCGGTGGCGGCCACCTTCTCGGCCGTACGGCGTCCGAGGTCGCTGAGCTCGTCCCTGCGGTTCGCCCGCCACCCGGCGATGTCCAGCATGAGCCGGCTGCGGACACCGGTTTCCTGCTGCACGGCCAGACGGGTCAGTTCCTGGAGGGCTTCGAGCACCTCTCCCTCCGAACCGACGAGCTTCGCGAGGTCCTTGCCACCCTCCACGCTCACCACGGCACGCCCGGACTCGACGTCCAGGTCGATGTCCCCGTCGTAGTCGAGCAGGTCCAGCAGCCGTTCCAGGTAGTCACCGGCTATGTCGCCTTCCCGGACCAGATCGGCCTCGCTCCTGCTCGTCGATGCGTCATCGGCGTGCTGCTCTGTCCCGCCACCCGAGACGGACTGCTGCTCGTCCTGGCCGGCTTCCTGCACGGTCTCGGACACTGCCTGTCTCCTCTCTGGAGGTGCGTACGGATTCACCGGTTGTCCTCCGGCCGTTCCGTCGCACTGGAACGATCCTCCGGCATTCCGGGCGATTCGGTCTGCGCGTCCTCGGGGGAGCGCCGCGCGGAGTCCTCGACCTCGGCGGCGACGGCGGTCCCCTCCACGACCGCGGCGCCCTCCTGGTCCTCGCGCTGAGCTTCCTCCCGGTCGATACGGCGATACACGACGTACTGCTGCCCCAGCGTCCAGAAGTTGTTCGCCAGCCAGTACAGCAGGATGGCCAGCGGAAGGAACGGACCACCGATGATCGCGAACATCGGGAAGACCCACAGCACCATCCGGTTCATCATCGCCTGCTGGGCCGGATTACCGGGAGCCGACGAGCGCTGATCCGTACGCTGTCGCTCGACCGAGTGACGTGAGGTGAAGTGGGTGGCCACCGCCGCCGCGATCATCAACGGCACGCCCACCAGCAGCATCGAGCCACGGTCGGTCCCGAACCTGGCGAGGGTCTCGGCGGGAGCCGACATCACGGTGGACAGGCTCGCCCCGAACAGATGTGCGTCCACGAACGACCGCACGCCCTCGGGACCGAAGAAGTAGTTGCTGTTCTCCCCGGGCTGGAACCCCCGCAGCACCTGGAACAACCCGATGAACACCGGAATCTGCACCAGGATCGGAAGGCATCCGCTCACGGGGTTGAACCCCTGCTCGGACTGCAACCGCTGCATCTCCTGGGCCAGGCGTTGCCGGTCGTGAGCGTAGTCCCGCTGCAACTGCTGTATCTGGGGGGCCACCTGCTGCATCTTGCGCATCGAACGCACCTGGTGCACGAAGGGCTTGAACAGCAGTGCCCGCAACGTGAAAACCAGGAAGATCACCGAAAGGGCCCAGGCGAAACCGCTGTCCGGATCCAGCAACGCCCCGAAGATCGAGTGCCAGCACCACAGGATGACCGACACCGGATAGTTTATGAAGTCCAGCACCTTGGGCTACTCCTCGCAGGGGGATCGGTCCGCTTCACGTTCGTGCCGCTTCGGAGGTGGCACCGGATCGAGCCCCCCCGGATGCCAGGGACCGCAACGCAACAGTCTCCACACGGTCAACCAACCGCCCCGCAACGCCCCGTGGGTGCGCAACGCCTCCACCGCGTAAAGGCTACAGCTCGGATAGAACCGACACATGGGCGGAAGCAGCGGTGAAACGACCCTGCGATACAGGTGGACGGGCAGCGACAACAGCCATGCCACCGGGCCGGGACGGGCCCCGGGTTCTCCCGGTGCCGCGGATGCTCCGGAACCTTGCTCTGTCATCACACGGGATCCGTCGACGGGCTACCACCGGGTGAGTCGCCGCTGCCCCCCGCGGCATCGCGCGGATTCGGCAGTCGCAGCCTGCGCAGCGCCTTGTCCAGATCGCGTGCGAGTTCGTCACTGGTGGCGGCCGCGGCCGGCGGCAGGGCTCTCACCACCACCAGTGTGCCAGCGGGCAGTGCCACGAGGCGCTGCCGCATCAGATGACGCAACTGCCGGGCGACCCGGTGACGGCGCACCGCGTTGCCGACGGCCTTGCTGACGACGAAACCCACCCTGGGATGCTCCGCTGCTCCCAGGGTGGGCGAGCTGTCGGATCTCTCGCGCGCGCTCTCGACGCCGGTTTCGTTGCCGGAGGACTGCCCGTCCGGAACGCGCGGGGATTCGTACGACCCGCTCGCGGACGGGTCACGACGCAGGGCATGCACCACGAGACGTGGCCTGCCGGCTCGACGTCCCCGGCGCATGACCAGAGTGAAGTCCTGGCTGCGCCTGAGCCGCGCTGTCGCAGGTAGCACGGCCCCGCCCGGTCAGACGGTCAGACGCTTACGACCCCTGCGGCGCCGGGCGGCCACGATGGCGCGGCCCGCCCTGGTGTGCATCCGCTTCCGGAAGCCGTGGATCCTGGCCCGCTTGCGGTTGTTCGGCTGGTAGGTGCGCTTGCCCTTGCTCACGGTCGGCTCTCCCGGTTACTACAGGCCAACCATGCGCCTTAACAAGGCACAAGATGGCCGCTGTGGCTCGGTCAAGTGTCCCCGCCCACTCGCGGTCGGCTGCGAGCACATCCGCGACAGGGTCGGACACGTACTCGAACGCATACGATCCCGCACGGACGAACCAGGCTCGTGCCGCGAGAATCGTCGCCGACACGCACCAGAGGGACGCCCACTTTACGGCGGGGGACCTTACGAGGGTACTCACCCCCACCCGATCTCCCGCACCCGGGGTATCACCCCGTCGAGGGGCGGCTTCGCCGTGTCCGCCTCCTCCACACACGGTAACCCCGACCGCCGGGTGCCGGGCACTCTGTCGTACCGTCGGCAGCGTTGTGGACAAACATGTGGATACTTGTCCGATCCACGTTGTGCACAGCCGAATCGACCTGTTCCGTGGGACAACCGGCCGGCGGGGAAAGCCGGTCCCGCATCGACGAGGGGAGGGGGCTCAGCGGTGTCCGACCACCAAGCCGATCTCAGCAGAGTCTGGGACGAGGTGGTGCACGAGCTGTCTTCTGGAACGCTCTCACCTCAGCAGCGCGCATGGATGCGGGTGACCCGTCCCATCGGGCTGTTGGACGGGACGGCGCTGCTGGCCGCGCCCAGCGACTTCGCCAAGGAGGCGATCGAACGCGCCCTGCGCGACCCGATCACCGAGGCCCTGTCCCGTCGTCTCGGCCGGGAGGTGTCCCTGGCCGTGAAGGTGGACACCGCCGTTCCCGCTCCCACCCGCCCGGTCTCGCCCCACACCGTGGACGAGGACGGTGAGGAGGAGCCCGCCGCCGAACAGGCCGAGGAGTCCCAGCACCGGGAGGAGTGGGGGCCGGCCCAGGCGGAACTGCCCTACGAGACCGGCTACGCCGTGCCGGGGCCGCACGCCTCGACCGCCTCGACGGGGTACCTCCCCGAGATCCGTACGGAGGGCTGGCACGGCAGGCCGAGCGAGACGCGCCAGCCCTTCCCCTCCCCCCACGAGACCGAGGACTACGGCAACACCGCCCACACCGGTTCCATCGGGGGAGGCCTCCCCGCCACGCCTCCCGAGCAGCAGCGGCTCCCGTTGACCCCCCAGGACCCGCCGTGGTCGGGGACCGGTCCCGCCGCCAGGAACCCCGGCGAGGCCGAGGGGGAGTCCTCCGAGCCGGAGGAGGACGAGGAGGGCGAGGCCCTGCAGGCGGCCAACGAGATCTGGCCCACCTTCGGCAGCGACAACAAACCGGAGCAGCAGCAGGGACAGCCCTACACCGCTCCCAAGAACGGCCCGCCCACCTCGCAGACCCGGCTCAACGCCAAGTACACCTTCGACACCTTCGTCATCGGTTCCTCGAACCGCTTCGCCCACGCGGCGGCGGTGGCCGGGGCCGAAGCACCGGCCCGCGCGTACAACCCCCTGTTCATCTGGGGCGAGTCCGGGCTGGGCAAGACGCACCTGCTGCACGCGGTGGGGCACTACACCCAGCGGCTGTTCCCGGGGATGCGGGTGCGCTACGTCTCCACGGAGGAGTTCACCAACGACTTCATCAACTCGCTGCGGGACGACAGGCAGGTGGCCTTCCAGCGCCGCTACCGCGACGTGGACGTGCTGCTCGTGGACGACGTGCAGTTCCTGGAGGGCAAGGAGGGCACTCAGGAGGAGTTCTTCCACACCTTCAACACGCTGCACAACTCGAACAAGCAGATCGTGGTCTCCTCGGACCGCCCCCCGAAGAGCCTGCACACCCTGGAGGACCGGCTCCGCACCAGGTTCGAGTGGGGACTGATCACCGACATCCAGCCTCCCGAGCTGGAGACCCGCATCGCGATCCTGCGGAAGAAGGCGGCCCAGGACCGGCTGGCCGCTCCCGCCGAGGTACTGGAGTTCATCGCGGCCCGGATCGAGCGCAACATCCGTGAGCTCGAAGGGGCGTTGATCCGCGTGACGGCCTTCGCCTCACTGAACCAACAGCCGGTGGACGTGCAGCTCGCCGAGATCGTGCTGCGCGATCTGATCCCGGACGACGCGCAGCCGCCGGAGATCAGTACGCAGACCATCATGTCCATGACCGCGGAGTTCTTCGGGGTGACCGTGGACGACCTGTGCGGGCCGGGCAAGACGAAGGCACTCGCCCAGGCCCGTCAGATCGCCATGTACCTGTGCCGGGAGCTGACCGACTCCTCGCTGCCGAAGATCGGGCAGAGCTTCGGGGGCCGGGACCACACGACGGTGATGCACGCGGACAAGAAGATCCGCAAGGCCATGGCGGAGCGGCGGCGGGTCTACGACCACGTGCAGGAGCTGACCGCACGGATCAAGCAGCAGGCCTCCTTCCTCTGAGGAAATCCCGCTTCCGCGCCGCCGAGCCGGTGGTGCTCGCCCCCGGGACCGGCGACCGGACCGGGCCCGGATGAACCCCTCCACCCGCGGGCTCCGCGGCGGACGGGGACGTGTGTGCGGAAGGAGTCCCCCGACCGTGCGGCGCGGCCGAGTGCCTTCGCCGACCGTGGAGGAGTTCTGCGCGGACACGCCGACGATCATCCTCGCCGCCACCGGCAACGACGTGTAGCTTCGATCACGATCAGGGCGGTGACCAGCTCATCCGAGGGGAGCGACGGACGGGAGGGGCGAGTTGTACACACCCTGTGAACACGGACTGTGTACAGCCCTCGCAAAAATCACACGAATGTGAATTTCCACATGTGGAGTCGGTCGAAACTCACCCTGAAGTGGGCTTGTGCACAGCTTCGGATGTCCCCAGGGATGACCAGCGACAGGGCTCAAACGACCCACATGCCGTACACAAGTTCTCCCCAGTTGCCCACAGACCCTCCCCAAGGTGTCCCCAAGGTGTCCACAGATTTATCCACAACCTGATCGAGCTAAACAGGGTTGTCCACAGGGAGTGGGGACAACCTGGGCAAAACTTGGGGAGCGAGTGTGGATCAAACCCCCCACAACTGTGGACAGCTTCGCTTGTGGACAAATCGATCCACAGTGAAGCCGATTCATCCCCAGTTTGCCCACAAGAACATCCACAGCGGTGTACGGTCACTGAACTGCGAAAACGAGGCCTGTCCCCAACATCCACAGGCCCTACTACGACAACTCCACTTGTTTTTCTCTCTAGGGAAGAGAAGAAGCAGAAAACGCGCGCGAGCTCGCTCCCAAGCCCCGGCTGAGGACGTCGCCGAGGGGCGGACCCACGTAGTACGCGCTCAGCCAACGCTCTACCGTGGGAGACCCGTCGGGCTTTGAGCGTCTCCGGCGCAGCGCCCCACCGGGGCTCACGGGTACGGCTCGGCCCCAACCGTCCACGGCACGTACACCCACATCCCGTTCGATCAGGATCTTCTCGGCACCACGGTCGGGAAGGGCGGAACCGAAAGGACACTCATGAAGATCCGTCTGGAACGTGACGGTCTCGCCGATGCTGTCTCCTGGGTCGCTCGCAGCCTTCCTTCGCGCCCACCGGTTCCCGTGCTGGGCGGGATGCTGCTGGATGCCGAGACCGAGGGCAGACTGACCATCTCCGGCTTCGACTACGAGGTCTCCGCCCAGGTCGGAGTGGAGGCGGAGGTGGAGTCCACCGGGCGCACCCTCGTCTCCGGCCGACTGCTGGCCGACATCACCAAGGCGCTGCCCCAACGCCCGGTCGAGATCACCGTCGACGGCTCCCGGGTGAGTATCTCCTGCGGCAGCTCCCGCTTCAGCCTGCCGACCATGCCCGTGGAGGACTATCCACAGCTTCCCCAGATGCCCGAACTGGCCGGTTCCGTGCCGGGCGACGCCTTCAGCTCGGCCGTCTCCCAGGTCGCGGTGGCCGCGGGCAAGGACGAGACCCTGCCCATGCTCACCGGGGTCCGCGTGGAGATCAACGACGACCAGCTGACCCTGGTGGCCACCGACCGGTTCCGACTGGCCATGCGGGAGCTGTCCTGGCAGCCCGCCGGTTCGGTCGAGGACACCGCCGTGCTGGTCCCCGCCCGCACCCTCTCCGAGTCGGCCAAGACCCTCGGCGGGGCGGGAAGCACGGTCGAGCTCTCGCTGGCCTCATCGGACGGGCTGCTCGGACTCTCCGGAGCGACGCGGCGTAGCACCACACGCCTGCTCGACGCGGAGTTCCCCCCTTACCGCAAGCTGCTGCCCGACGAGCACGCGGCCTCCGCCGTGGTGGACGTGGCCGCCCTCACCGACGCCATCAAACGCGTCTCCCTGGTCGCCGAGCGCGGAACCCAGGTGCGGCTGGAGTTCTCCGAGTCCGCCCTCCGTCTGACGGCCGGGGGCGACGACGAGGGCAGCGCGGAGGAGGAGCTGCCGGTCGAGTTCGACGGGGAACCGCTCACGATCGCCTTCAACCCGAACTACCTGCAGGACGGGCTGACCGCGCTGAAGGCCGACCGCGCGCGCATGTTGTTCACCACGTCGAGCAGGCCCGCCGTGTTCAAACCGGTCGACGACGAAGGGGAGACCGTGCCCGGCTATCTGTACCTGCTCATGCCGGTTCGGATGCCGAGCTGAGCCGGGCGGACACGTCCGTGTGAAAACCGTGGTCCGTCCGCGGGACGAACGGAGTTGAAAGGAAGTTTCGGTGCAACTGGGTCTGGTCGGTCTCGGCAAGATGGGCTTCAACATGCGCGAACGGCTGCGTGCCGGTGGGCACGAGGTCGTCGGCTACGACCGCGACCAGCAGGTCGCTGACGTCTCCTCGCTGGCGGGGATGGTGGAAGGGCTCACGCCGCCGCGCACCGTGTGGGTCATGGTGCCGCACGGGGAACCGACCAGAAGCGTCCTCCGGGAGCTCGCGGAGCTGCTGGCCGAGGGGGACCTGGTCGTCGAGGGCGGGAACTCGCCCTACACCGAGGACCGGGAGAACGCCGACTTCCTGGCCGAACGCGGCATCTCGTACGTGGACGTCGGCGTCTCCGGCGGTGTGTGGGGAGCGCGTAACGGTTACGGGCTGATGGCGGGCGGTGAGACCGCCGACGTCGAACGGGTGATGCCGGTGTTCGACACGCTGCGTCCCGAGGGGGACCGCGACAAGGGGTTCGTGCACGCCGGCCCCGTCGGCGCGGGGCACTACGCGAAGATGGTGCACAACGGCATCGAGTACGGGCTGATGCAGGCCTACGCCGAGGGCTTCGAACTGCTGGAGGCCTCCGGCGTGGTCACCGACGTGGCCGGCACGATCCGGGCCTGGAGCCACGGGACGGTGGTGCGTTCCTGGCTGCTCGACCTGCTGGTCCGGGCGATGGAGGAGGACCCGGAACTGGAGCGGTTGGAAGGCTATGTCACCGACTCCGGTGAGGGCCGGTGGACGGTGGAGGAGTCCATCCGCAACGCCGTGCCCACCCCGGCCATCACGGCCGCGCTCTACGCCCGTTTCGCCTCCAGGCAGGAGGACTCGCCCGCGATGAAGGCGGTGGCCGCGTTGCGCAACCAGTTCGGTGGTCACGCGGTGAAGTCCAGCGACGAGTGAACCGACTCCGGTCTCGACGTCGGCCGGATGTCCACGCCGGGTTCCCCCCGGGGCGACCGGACACCGACGACGACCGAGTCAACGAGGCACTACTGGGGCCGCCGTGTACGTACGCCACCTCCAGCTCACCGACTTCCGCTCCTGGCAGCACGTGGACCTCGCGCTGTCCCGGGGGGCGACCGCCCTGGTCGGGGCCAACGGGCAGGGCAAGACCAATCTCGTGGAAGGACTCGGCTACCTCGCCACGCTGGGTTCGCACCGGGTGGCCACGGACGCGCCACTGATCCGGCACGGCGCGGAACGCGCGGTGGTGCGGGCCGCGGTGGTCAACGAGGACCGCGAGTTGCTGGTGGAGCTGGAGATCGCCCAGGGCCGGTCGAACCGGGCCCGGATCAACCGCGGGTCACCGATCCGGCCCCGTGAGCTGCTGGGGGTGCTGCGGACGGTGCTGTTCGCCCCGGAGGACCTGACCCTGGTGCGGGGGGAGCCCGGCCAGCGCCGGGGTTTCCTGGACGAGCTGCTGGTCGCCAGGGCACCGCGGTACGCCGGGGTGCGGGCGGAGTACGAGAAGGTGATCCGCCAGCGCGGTGCGTTGCTGAAGTCCGCCGGTCCCGGAGGGCCCGACTCCGACGAGCTGCGCACCCTGGAGGTCTGGGACGGCTACCTGGCCCGCTACGGGGCCGACCTCCTGGCGGGCAGGCTGGACCTGGTCACCGACCTGCTTCCGCACGTCGCCCGGTGCTACTCCGAGGTGGCCACGGGGGAAGCCGCCGCCGAGGACCCGGCGGAACACCCGGTTGGAATGGTCTACCGCGGCAGTGTGGATCTCCCGGGTGAGGAGGCGGGTGGCGAGGGGCGGGCCGATCGCCGGGCCCTGGAGTCCGCCCTGCTGGAAGGGTTGCGGCAGCGGCGTGGGCAGGAGCTGGAGCGCCGGGTGTGCCTGGTCGGGCCGCACCGCGACGACCTGGAACTCGTGCTGGGTCGGCTTCCGGCCAAGGGCTATGCCAGCCACGGGGAGTCGTGGTCGTTGGCCCTGGCGTTGCGACTGGCCTCCTACCACCTGCTGGCCGAGGATGGTGCCGAACCGGTGCTGATCCTGGACGACGTGTTCGCCGAGTTGGACTCCCGACGTCGTGCCCGGTTGGCACGTTCGGTCGCCGGGGCCGAGCAGGTGCTGGTCACGGCCGCGGTCGCCGAGGACGTCCCGGCCGAGCTTTCCGGTGTCCGTTTCGACGTGCGTGACGGGGAGGTGTGGCATGTCGGATGAGATCCCGGCGGGCTTCTCCGGAGGGACCGGTTATCCGGTTTCCGGCGGTTCCGGGAACCGGGGCAGGGGAGGCGGTGGCGCCTCCGGGGGATCCGGAGCGGGCGGGGACGACCTCGCCCGGGCCGCGCTGCGCGCGGTGCGCGAACGCTCCGGGACGACGACGCGGCGTTCCTCCGGTGGGGAGCCCGCGCGCTCCCGCCGCAGGCGAGGGTGGTCGGGGGCCGCCTCCGACGACCGCGATCCGCAGTCGTTGGGGGAGCTGGCCTCCAGGATGGCCGCCGACCGCGGCTGGTCGGAACGGCTGGCCGGGGGACAGGTCTTCGGCCGGTGGACCGAGCTGGTCGGTGAGGAGATCGCCGCGCACAGCGAGCCGGTGGAGCTGTGTGAGGGGGTGCTGGTGGTGCGGGCGGAGTCCACCGCCTGGGCCACTCAGTTGCGGTTGTTGCAACGCCAGATCGTGCGGCGCGTCTCCGACGGACTCGGCCGGGACCTGGTTCGGAGGATCCGGGTCCAGGGTCCGGCCGCGCCGAGCTGGCGCCGGGGTCCGCGGCACGTTCCGGGCCGGGGCCCCCGTGACACCTACGGGTGAGTGCTGTCGTTCTTTCGGGCGGAAGTTCCGCCGTGATGGAGGCGGGAACGACAGGTGTGAATCAGAAGCCCCCTCTCGGTTTCGCCGCCCCGTAAAGGTGTCCTGATCCGTTTCGAGGGCTCTGTGAGCCATTCAGCGGCGTCCTTGGCGGTTTCTGGTGAGCCCGACCAGTAGAATGGAGCTGGGTCCGGTCCGGTCGCCCTCCCGCGGGGGCCGCGCCGGGCACCGGTAAGGGCCACGTGCGGCCCGGGCCCGCGCCGGCGGCGTCGCCGATCCCGTCCGCGCAGGCCGCAGACTCAAGCGATTCGGCTCTAGGAGACTCCGAGGCCCGTGACAGCGAAGAAGAACGAATACAGCGCTTCATCCATCACCGTTCTCGAGGGCCTTGAGGCAGTCCGCAAGCGTCCCGGCATGTACATCGGTTCGACCGGGGAACGCGGCCTGCACCACCTGGTGTGGGAGGTTGTGGACAACTCGGTGGACGAGGCGATGGCAGGTCATGCCAGCGAGGTCACCGTCACGCTGCTCGCCGACGGGGGTGTGCGGGTCACCGACGACGGCCGCGGTATCCCGGTGGACGAACACCCCGTGGAGAAGAAGCCGACCCTGGAGGTCGTGCTGACCATGCTGCACGCGGGCGGCAAGTTCGGCGGGGACAGCTACGCGGTCTCCGGTGGTCTGCACGGCGTCGGCGTCTCGGTGGTCAACGCGCTCTCCACGGTGCTGGAGGCCGAGGTCTGCCGGGACGGCTACGTGTGGCACCAGCGCTACGAGGACTCCAAGCCCGTGTCCGCCCCCGAGCGGGGGGAGCGCACCGACCGTACGGGAACCCGGATCACCTTCTGGGCCGATCCCCAGGTCTTCGAGACCACCCGTTACGACGCCGAGACCGTGGCGCGCAGGCTGCAGGAGATGGCCTTCCTGAACAAGGGACTGCGCATCGTGCTGCGGGACGAGCGGGCGGTGGCCGAGGACTCCTCTGGCGAGGACGCCTCGGGCGAGGCTGCCGTGGCCTCCGAACGCGTCTTCCACTACCCCGGGGGGCTGGAGGACTTCGTCGCCCACATCAACCACACCAAGGAACCCATCCACAAGAAGATCGTGAGCTTCAGCGCCTCCGGCGAGGGGCACGAGGTGGAGATCGCGATGCAGTGGAACAGTGGGTTCAACCAGTCGGTGTACACCTTCGCGAACACGATCAACACTCACGAGGGCGGTACCCACGAGGAGGGCTTCCGCGCGGCCCTGACCAGGGTGGTGAACTCCTACGCGAAGGAGAAGAAGCTCCTCAAGGACAAGGACGGCAGCCTGACCGGCGACGACGTCCGCGAGGGGCTGGCCGCGATCATCTCGGTCAAGGTCTCCGAACCGCAGTTCGAGGGGCAGACCAAGACCAAGCTGGGCAACACCGAGGTCAAGTCCTTCGTGCAGACCACGGCCTTCGAGTGGCTCACCGACTGGTTCGAGCGCAACCCGGCCGACGCCAAGACGATCATCAACAAGGCGGTCTCCTCCGCACAGGCCAGGGTGGCCGCGCGCAAGGCCAAGGACCTGGTGCGGCGCAAGTCCGCCATGGACATCGGCGGCCTGCCCGGCAAGCTCAAGGACTGCCAGTCCAACAACCCGGAGGAGTGCGAGCTCTACATCGTGGAGGGGGACTCCGCCGGTGGTTCGGCCAAGGAGGGCAGGGAGTCGCGCTACCAGGCGATCCTGCCCATCCGAGGCAAGATCATCAACGTCGAGAAGTCCCGGATCGACAAGGTTCTCAAGAACAACGAGGTCCAGTCGATCATCACCGCCCTGGGTACGGGCATCCACGACGAGTTCGACCTGTCGAAGCTGCGCTACAACAAGATCGTGCTCATGGCCGACGCGGACGTGGACGGCCAGCACATCCGCACGCTGCTGCTGACGCTGCTGTTCCGGTTCATGCGCCCGCTGATCGAGAACGGGCACGTGTTCCTGGCCAGCCCGCCGCTGTACAAGATCAAGTGGCCGCGTTCGGAGCCGCAGTACGTCTACAGCGAACGCGAGCGGGACGCGGCGTTGCAACAGGGTGCCGAGCAGGGCCGCAAGCTCCCGAAGGAGGAGGGGATCCAGCGCTACAAGGGGCTCGGCGAGATGAACGCCGACGAGCTCTGGGAGACCACGATGGACCCCGAACACCGGGTGCTGATGCAGGTGACCCTGGACGACGCGGCCACGGCCGACGAGCTGTTCAGCGTGCTGATGGGCGAGGACGTCGAGGCGCGGCGTTCGTTCATCACCCGCAACGCCAAGGGCGTTCGGCTGCTCGACGTCTGAGGCCCGGGACGTCCCCGCCCGTGGCGCCCATCGCTCCGTGCGGAGGGGCGGGATCCCGATTTCCCACGACCGTGTGACCGCGGTGGGCGAGTGATCGTCCGCCCGGGAACTACACCAGCTCACTGAGAAGAAGGACGGTATGACCGAGACCTTGCCTCCCGAGGGTGGCCGCGTCGAGCCGGTCGATCTCCAGCAGGAGATGCAGAACTCCTACATCGACTACGCCATGAGCGTGATCGTGGCGCGGGCGCTGCCGGACGTCCGTGACGGGCTCAAACCGGTGCACCGCCGGGTGCTGTACTCCATGTACGACTCCGGGTACCGCCCGGACCGCTCCTACGTGAAGTGCTCGCGCGTGATCGGCGACGTGATGGGTAACTACCACCCGCACGGCGACTCGGCGATCTACGACACGCTGGTGCGGCTGGCCCAGCCGTGGTCCATGCGCAACGTGCTCATCGACGGCCAGGGCAACTTCGGATCCCCCGGCAACGACCCGGCCGCCGCCATGAGGTACACCGAGTCCCGGCTGGCGCCGTTGGCGATGAGCATGTTGGCCGAGATCGAAGAGGACACGGTCGACTTCTCGGACAACTACGACGGCCGCACCCAGGAGCCGGACGTGCTGCCGTCGCGCATCCCCAACCTGCTGGTCAACGGCGGCGGGGGCATCGCGGTGGGCATGGCCACCAACATCCCCCCGCACAACCTGCGGGAGGTCGCCGACGGGGTGGTCTGGGCGCTGGACCACCCGGAGGCGGACGACGAGGAGCTGCTGGAAGCCCTGATCGAGCGCATCAAGGGCCCCGACTTCCCCACCAGGGGTCTGATCATGGGGACCAGCTCGATCGGTGAGGCCTACCGCACCGGACGGGGTTCGATCCGGATGCGCGCGGTGGTCGAGATCGAGGAGGACGCCAAGGGCCGCCCCGCCCTGGTGGTCACCGAGCTTCCCTACCAGGTGAACCCCGACAACCTGATCGAGACCATCGCCACGATGCACCGGGACGGCAAGATCTCGGGCGTCACCGACATCTCGGACGAGTCGAACAGTCGGCGCGGGATGCGGATCGTGATCACGCTGAAGCGGGACGCGATCCCCAAGGTCGTGCTCAACAACCTCTACAAGCACACCCAGTTGCAGACGACCTTCGGCGTGAACATGCTCGCGCTGGTCGACGGTGTGCCGCGCACGCTGCGGCTGGACCAGGTGGTCCGTTACTACGTGCGGCACCAGGTCGACGTGATCGTGCGGCGGACCAAGTACCGCCTGCGCAAGGCCGAGCAGCGCGCCCACATCCTGCGTGGCCTGTCGCTGGCGCTGGACCAGCTGGACGCGGTGATCAACCTGATCCGGAGTTCGCCGACGGTCGACGAGGCCCGCACGGGGCTGATCGAGCTGCTGGGCATCGACGAGGACCAGGCCACGGCGATCCTGGAGATGCAGCTGCGCAAGCTCGCCGCGCTGGAGCGCCAGAAGATCCTGGACGAGCTGGCCGAGATCGAGGAGCGCATCGCCGATCTCAACGACATCCTCGCCAGCCCGGAGCGGCAGCGCGCGATCGTGCGCGACGAGCTGATGGAGATCGTGCACAAGCACGGCGAGGAGCGGCGCACCAGGATCGTCCCGTACGAGGGCGAGGTGTCCATGGAGGACCTCATCCCGGACGAGGACGTCGTGGTCACCATCACCCGAACGGGTTATGCCAAGCGGACGCGCACGGACCTGTACCGGGCGCAGAAGCGCGGCGGCAAGGGCGTGCAGGGCGCCACGCTGAAGCAGGACGACATCGTCTCCCACTTCTTCGTCTGCTCCACGCACGACTGGATCCTCTTCTTCACCAACAAGGGGAGGGTCTACCGCGCGAAGGCCTACGAGCTGCCCGAGGCGAACCGCACCGCGCGCGGGCAGCACGTCGCGAACCTGCTGGCCTTCCAGCCGGACGAGCACATCGCCCAGGTGATGCAGATCAAGGACTACACGGCCGCTCCCTACCTGGTGTTGGCCACCAAGAAGGGGCTGGTCAAGAAGTCCAGGCTCACCGACTTCGACTCCAACCGCTCCGGCGGGCTGATCGGGGTCAACCTCAAGGACGGTGACGAGCTGGTCGGGGCGGTGCTGTGCTCGCCGGAGGACGACCTGCTGCTGGTCTCCGCCGAGGGGCAGTCCATCCGGTTCAACGCCAGCGACGAGGTGCTGCGCCCCATGGGGCGGGCCACCTCGGGCGTGCTCGGTATGCGCTTCAACTCCGGCGACGAGTTGCTGGCCATGGGGGTCGTGCGCGAGAACAGGTACGTGCTGGTCGCCACCGAGGGCGGTTACGCCAAACGCACTCCCATCGAGGAGTACCCCGTGCAGGGACGCGGGGGTAAGGGTGTGTTGACCATTCAGCACGACAGAAAACGTGGCAGGCTTGTGGCAGCGCTCATTGCCGAGCTCGACGACGAGCTCTACGCGATCACCTCCACCGGTGGGGTCATCCGCACCACCGCCAAGGAGGTGCGGAAAGCCGGCAGGCAGACGAAGGGGGTCCGCCTGATGGATCTCGGCGAGGGCAACTCGCTGGTGGCCATCGCCCGGAACGCGGACGAGGCCTCCGATCCCGACGCCGCCGGTCCGGAGCAACGGAAATGAGCCACGCGGGCGGGCCGCGTGGCGGAGTCGACGATCAGTGAAGGATCGCTCGTGACATCTTCGGACAAGCCGCAGGAATCGGAGTCCCGTTCGACGGGCGAGCAGGACACGACCTCGACCACCACCACGGAGACAACGGCGACCTCGGTTTCCGAGGGGATGTCCACCGACACCGCCGACAGCGGGACGAGCGCGGGCGGCCGGAGCGACTCCGACAGTGAGGTCGACGCCTCGGTGGCGGCGCCGCCGTGGCAGCGTGTTCCGAACTCGTCGAGCTCGTCCGCGGCCGCGGACGGCGAGGAGGACCGGGTGACGACAGCTCAGGGGCGGCGCGGACCGGACGGTGAGGGGTCCGACTCCGAGGACACCCACAAGATCCCTCATCCGCTGCGGGGGGACTCGGACTCGCCCGAGGACGGCCCCGCCGCGGCGGAGTCGGCGCGTTCGAGCGTGTCGTTCGGCTCGGGCGTGGGCCTGCGGGGCACGGGCACCCAGGGCAACCCGCGGCGGCCCAACCGGGGGCCGCGGCGGGCGAGCCTGCAGGTGCGCCGGGTGGACCCGTGGTCGGTGCTCAAACTGTCCCTGGTGTTGAGCATCACACTGTTCTTCGTGTGGATGATCGCCGTCGCCGTGCTCTACGGGGTGCTCGGTGGCATGGGGGTCTGGGAACAGCTCAACGGAACGTTCAGCGACCTGACCCAGCCGGAGAACTCCCTGGCCGAGCCGCTGATCAGTCCGAGCAGGGTGTTCGGAGCGGCGATGATCATCGGGGCGGTGAACATCGTGTTGACCACGGCCCTGGCCACGGTGGCCGGGTTCATCTACAACGTGGCGGCCGACTTCGTGGGAGGCATCGAGCTGACCCTGTCCGAGCGCGAGTGAGCGAAGGGGTGCCCCCGGTGGCCACCGGAAGGGAAAGTGCTGGTCACGGCTTTTTCTTTCGGCGGACACGCCGAGGGGTACCCCCCTTTGAAAGGGGATCGTCGGCTCGTGTAATCTAGGGACCGCACGCAGGGCCTATAGCTCAGTTGGTTAGAGCGCTTTGCTGATAACGAAGAGGTCGGAGGTTCAAGTCCTCCTAGGCCCACGTGACACATGCCGCCGCTGCGGTTCTCGCGGCGGCGGCATACGTTCGTAGTAGGAGGCGTCCGAAGTGAAGAAGCTGCTCATCCTGGCTGCTGTTGCCGGTGCCGTCCTGTTCGTCGTTCGGCGCAAGAGTGCGGCCAAGGCGGAGGCCGACCTGTGGCGCGAGGCCACGGCGGAGGCCTGAGAGTAGTCCACGGTTCGCCCCTGCTTCGGAGTCGATCCGTCGGATTGCCACCGATTCGGGCGCCGTTGTCGTGCCCCGGTTCCCCAGCTCCGGCGGCGCGGACGGGGACGTAGCTCAATCGGCAGAGCACCGCTTTTGCAAGGCGGGGGTTAGGGGTTCGATTCCCCTCGTCTCCACCCTCGGAAGGACCAGGTCAGTCGGCCTGGTCCTTTTTTCGTTCCCGGCCTCGGGGCACGTTCGGGACACACGCAGCCGAGTCGACGGTCTGAGCCTCCGAAGCGTTTTTTCGAGCGGGTGTCTCCCGACGGCGTGGACCCGAAAATCGTTCGCCGCCGTTCGTCCCGTCCACTCCGGTCTTCACCTGTTCCCACGGCGGGAGCCCGGAAGAGCCGCGTGCTTTCCGCCGACAGTTCCCACCCTGGAAGCAGGTTCCGACGATGGCGTGTCGTATCGGTGAGCTCGTGCTCGAATGCCGTGAGCCCGATGCCCGGGGCACTCCCGTCGTCTTCGGTCCCCGGCCACTCAGGCGGGACGAGGACGAGACGTCCTCCTGTCCGGTGGGGCGGAGCGGAGGTCGTCTCAACGGTTCGCGACCCCACCGGCCGCGCGCAGTAGGGCCACCGTGTGCGCGACGTGCGACGAAGGCGGCCTGACCGCTCTCGCGGTGGTTGGTTCCCGCCGGTCGCTCGGTCCTGTTCCCGTCGGTCGACCCGCTCCTTCGGAGAGCATGAACACGGAAGTGGTAAAAAACCTGACGTGCTGTGTTCCCACTGGGGTGAAACAGGAACCGAGTTCCTCGTCGGAAGGCTGACTTCGTGATCATCTTCGGTTTTCGGCGTATGGTGCGACGACTGGCCGTGTTGACGCTGCTCTGCGCGAACTGCCGGAACCCGACCGCGCACGGCCTCGACAGACTGTTGACCGTGTTCACGCTGTTCTTCGTCCCAGTGCTGCCGTTGTACGTCAGGCGAACCACGCGGTGCACGTTCTGCGGTTTCGTGTGCAAGGTCACCAAACAGGAAGCACAGTCGTTGGTGGACCAGGCACGGCAGTCCGCTGGTTTCCCGCCGAACGGTGCGCCCGGATCCCCGTTCACCTCCGGCGGTCCCGTTCCGTACCCGGGGGCCGGTTATCCCCAGCACGGCGGGATGCCTCCGCGTTACCCGGCTCATCCGTACCAGGGGCAGCGCCCGTACTGAGCGGTGTCGGCGGAGACGGTGTGCGGTTGGTGCCGCTGTCCGTTCTCGGCGACGGCCCGGCGGGGAGGATGGTTCCGGAATGCGAGGGGCGAGATGACGGAGCGGATCTGGCTGGACGTGCCCTACGGCGAGAAGGACCGGGCCAAGGCGGCCGGGGCTCGGTGGGACCCGACGGCCCGGCGGTGGTACGCCCCCCGTCCGGGTATGGAGGCGCTGCGCCCGTGGGAGGCGTTGCCCGAGGTGCCCGACCCGTTGCCGGGCGAGGACCGTACGTTCGGTTCCGGACTGTTCGTGGATCTCGTGCCCAGCTCGTGCTGGTTCACCAACGTCCGCTCCTGCGTCGCCGAACGGGACTGGGAACGGCTGCGGCGGATGCTGCTGCGTCGGGCGGGCCATCGCTGTGAGATCTGCGGGCGGGGTGAGGACAGGGCGAGCGGACGGTGGCTGGAGGCCCACGAACGCTGGTCCTACGACGAAACCCGCTCGGTGCAGGCGCTGCGCCGGTTGGTGTGCCTGTGCGGCGACTGTCACCGCACCACGCACTTCGGGCTGGCCCGGGTACGTGGTCAGGCGGAGGCCGCGTTCGAACACCTGCGTGCGGTCACCGGGATGAGCGTCGAACAGGCCGAGGCCCACGTCGACGAGGCGTTCGCGCTGTGGCAACGGCGTTCGGCCCGCGCGTGGACCTTGGACCTGTCGCTGCTCACCGAGGCGGGGATCACCCTCGCCGAACCCCCGCCGGCGCACCGGCGCGGTGCGGTGGCCGCCGCCGAACTCGCCCGCACGCGGGGCCGCGAGCGGGGACCACGGTCGTGAACACGGGGGATCGACCCGGGCGGACTCGGCCGAGATACTGGCCGCGGTGCCGGACCAGCGGGAACGGGAGAGCGGTGCGCATGTTTGATTGGTCCACGGCTGTTTGGCGCAAGTCCAGCTTCAGCGACGCCGGAGGCAACTGTGTCGAGGTGGCTTTCTGTGGGGGTGTGCGGGGGTTGCGGGACGGCAAGCTCGGTGCCTTCGGCCCGGTGCTGGTGGTGGGCGCCTCCGGCTTCGGTGCTTTCCTGAACGCGGTGCGCGGGGGGCGTTTCGACCGCTGACCGGTGCCGCACGGCGCCGGAAGCACCGTGCGGCGGAGCCTGCCGTCAGATCAGCCCGAGCGAGAGCATCGCCTCGGCGACCCTGGTGAATCCGGCGATGTTGGCCCCGGCCGTGTAGTCGCCGGGCAGTCCGTACTCCTCGGCGGTGGAGTAGCAGCGGTCGTGCACCGAGACCATGATCTCCCGCAGTCGCTGCTCGGTGAACTCCTGCGACCAGGAGTCCCGGGAGGCGTTCTGCTGCATCTCCAGAGCGGAGGTGGCCACCCCGCCCGCGTTGGCCGCCTTCCCGGGGCCGAAGGCCACCCCGGCCTCGCGGAAGATCCGCACCCCCTCTGGGGTGGTGGGCATGTTGGCCCCCTCGCCGACGGCCACACACCCGTTGCGCACCAGGGCCTCGGCCTCCTTGCCGGTGATCTCGTTCTGGGTGGCCGAGGGCAGGGCGACCTCGCAGGGAACCTCCCACACCTGCCGGTTCGCCACGAACTTCCCGGAGGGACGCCGGTCCGCGTACTCGGCGAGCCTGCCGCGTTCCCGTTCCTTGATCTGCTGGACCAGCTCCACGTCGACGCCCTGCTCGTCGAGCAGGTAGCCCTCCGAGTCCGAGCAGGCCACCACGTGGCCGTCCAGCTCCCGCACCTTCCGCATCGTGTAGATCGCCACGTTGCCGGAGCCGGAGACGACGGTGCGTTTGCCGGAGAACGAGTCGTCGCGGGCGGCCAGCATCTCCCGGACGAAGAAGGCGTTGCCGTAGCCGGTGGCCTCGGTGCGGATGTGCGAGCCGCCGAAGGCCCAGCCCTTGCCGGTGAGCACGCCGGACTCGTATCGGTTGGTGAGCCTCTTGTACTGCCCGAACAGGTAGCCGATCTCCCGTCCGCCGACGCCGATGTCCCCGGCGGGAACGTCGGTGTACTCGCCGAGGTGGCGGTGCAGCTCGGTCATGAAGCTCTGGCAGAACGCCATGATCTCCTGGTCCGAACGCCCCTTGGGGTCGAAGTCCGAGCCTCCCTTGCCGCCGCCGATCGGCAGCCCGGTCAGTGCGTTCTTGAACACCTGCTCGAACCCGAGGAACTTGACGATCCCCTGGTAGACGGAGGGGTGGAAACGCAGCCCGCCCTTGTACGGGCCGAGCGCGCTGTTGAACTCGACCCGGAAACCACGGTTGATGTGGACCTCGCCCCGGTCGTCCTGCCAGGGAACCCGGAAGATGATCTGTCGTTCCGGTTCGCAGATCCTTTCGATGATCTTGGCGTGCGCGTACTCGGGGTGTTTGCCCATCACCACGCCGATGCTGTCGAGAACCTCCCGCACCGCCTGGTGGAACTCGACCTCACCCGGATTGCGTGCGACCACCTTCTCGTAGATGGGCTCCAGCGACTCGTGCAATGCCGTCCTCGATTCCTCGTCCTGCTCCGGCGGGGAGTGCCGGGACAGAGTATGGGGCAGTGCCGGGCGGGTTGAAGGTTCCTCGGTGAGAACTGTCACAAGGGATTCGGGACGACTCGGAAGGTCTCCCCTGCCCGGGGCGGGCGGTACCGAGCCGCGGTCACAGTCCCAGGAACGCCCGGGCCACTAGGAAGTAGATGATCAGCCCGGTGGCGTCGACCAGGGTGGTCACCAGGGGAGTGGAGATCACGGCCGGGTCGATCCCGGCCCGCTTGGCCAGCAGCGGCATGGAGGCCCCGATCATCGCCGCCCACGAGCACACGGCGATCAACGAGACGGCGAGGGTGGCCGCCACCCGCACGTGCACGAACACCGTGCCGAGGACCATGCCGATGGCCGCGAGCGCGAGTCCGAGGGTGAGTCCCACCCGGCACTCGCGCCAGGCCACCCGCAGGATGTCGCCGGTGCGGACCTCGCCCACGGCCAGGGCGCGCACGGAGGCGGTGGCCGCCTGCGCCCCGGCGTTGCCGCCGGTGCCGATGAGCAGCGGCACGAACAGCGCCAGCGTGGTCACCTCCTCCAGCGTGGACTCGAAGAACTGCAGGACGTTGACGGTCAGCGTGGCGGCGACGATGAGCAGCAGCAGCCAGACGATGCGGGACCGCGCCAGTTGCAGCACCGAGGCGGACATGTAGTGCCCGCTCCACGGGGTGGCCGCGGCCTGGCGGGCTATGTCCTCGCTGTCGGCGGCCTCGATGAGGTCCACGGCGTCGTCGATGGTCAACAGCCCGAGCACACGGTCCTCGCTGTCCACCACGGGCAGGTCCAGCAGGTTGGCGTCCTGCATGAGCCGGGCCGCGTCCTCGGCGTCGTCGGTGGCCTTCACACGCGGTGTGTCCGTCTCGGCGAACTCGGAGACCCGCTGCCCCGCGGAACCCAGCACCAGATCCCGCAGGGAGACCGTGCCGATGAAGTGCCGCTGGTCGTCGACGATCAGCAGGGTGTAGACGGTCTCGGCGTCGGCCCCCCGGTCGTGCACCCGGTCCAGGGCCTCGGAGACCGTCATGTTCTGGCGGATCGTCACCGTCTCCGGGGTCATGAAACGCCCCACCGAGCCCTCCGGATACCCCAGCAGCGCGGCGGTGGTGGCCCGTTCGGGAGGGCTGAGCCCGGCCAGCACCCGGTGGGCGAACTTGGCCGGGGACTCCCCGAGCAGCCGCACGCGGTCGTCGGGGTCCATGGCCTCGACCAGCTCCCGGAACGAGTGGTCCCGCAGGCCGGAGAGCACCTTCTGTTGCTCGGGTGGGTCGAGCTCCTCGAACACCGTCAGCGCCTCGTCCTTGCCGAGCAGCCGGAACAGCAGGACGGCGCCCAGCTCGTCGGCGCGGGCGATCTCGTCGGCGATCTCGTGCGGCTGGTGCTCGGCGAGCCACTGCTGCAGCTCGGGGATCTCGTTGCGTTCCAGCAGCTCGGGCACGGTCCCCCGGGACATGTTCTCCCCTTCGCTCGCGGGATGCCTGTGCGCGGTGCCCACGGACACGGTCGACGGTCCCGGCTCGGCGCGTGGCGTGCTCCGGGTTCCCCCACCGCTGACCACGATACGGCGGTGTGCTCCCGGGCGCTGTCAGGCGGGTTCCCGCCGGGAGCCCGGCGGGGCCGGTGACCCGAGCTCCCGACGGCCGGGGCGAACTCCTACCGCTCGGACTCGGCGTGCGAGTGCCGTCCGGCTCCGGCGGAGTCCTGCCCCTCGGCGGCGACCGAGATGGTGGTCACCGTGTCGTCCTCGCTCTCACGGTGCCTGCCGCTGAGTGCCTCGTTGACGAGCAGTTCGGCGAACTCCGGTGGGGGTGAGACGGTCAGGTCGGATTCGGTCGGGTCGGGCATCTCGCGCGTGAGTTCGGCGAAGATCGGGTTCAGCTCCTCGTCCGTGGTGTGCTCGCTCATCGTCTCCTCCCGTTCCGTTCGGGAACCCGGGCACCGTGATTCTGACTGCCGGCCCCGACATCAGCCGGGCAACGGGCTCGGCGTGTGGTGGGTCTCGCCCGGAAGGTGCGGTCCGCCTCGTCCGGAACGGGTCCGTTCCGCGGCGGAGGGGGCGGGGTTCTCGGCGGTGCCGCGCGGTTCGCGCCGCGGAGTGGCTCCTTTCGTCCTCTCGGTTCGTGTGGGCCGGTGGAGGGGAACCCGACTCCCCGCTCTCGGGTTCCCCTCCGCTCCCGTCGGTCGCCCTCCCGTGCACACCGGCGACCGGGGTCCCGAATGCGGTATTCGGGGCGGGTGATCCCCCCGGAGTCACCCGCTGTGGACGGGACGGGCGCGGCGGGCGGGCATGACGCGGGTTCCGGCTCTCTTTTTGGTCCTTTCAGGGGGAATTTTCCGACACGCGCGGTCGGTGTTCGCGTTCCGGGCAGGGGACGAACGAAACCGGGCGGGCCCGTCACGGACCCGCCCGGCTCGGTCGAACTCGTCTCAGTGGTGCTGACCCTGCTCGGACTGGACCCCGGAGACCTGGCCGTTCTCGGTGGAGGAGGCCGGGGGCTGCGAGCCCGTGTCCCCCACGGGGAAGCTCCCCTCCTCGGGGGGCAGTTCCTCGGGACGGCGGGACAGCGCCGCCGCGGCGGCCCCGGCCAGCCCGGCCAGGATCAACAGCAGCCACGGCCACTTGCGCCGCCGGGGCTTGGCCGGCTCGATGCGCTCGGCGAACTCCCTGGCCCCCTCGGCGAGCTGCTTACGCTGTTTGGCAGCCCGCTTCTCCCACTTCCTGCGGGCCTTCTCGCTCCGCTTGGCCAGCTCCTTGCGGGACATGCCGGTGGCCCGCTGGGCGATCCGTTCCTGCAGGTCGTCGGTGGAGATCCCACGTGCGGCCAGCTCCTGCTCGGCCAGCGCCACCGCCTGCCTGGTCACCTCCGAACCGGCGTGCCGGGCCCGCCGCGCACCGTGCCGGGCGCTGCGCACCCCGGTGCCCACGGCTTTGCCCACGTTCTCGCCCGCGCGGGACAGGGTTTCGACTTCGTCCATCGTTCTCGCCTCCTAGTCGGGGCTCCGTAGAGCCGGCCACTCGGGTATCCGGTTGTTCGTCCCGCCGGTTCGGCGGACGGTCGGCACGGGACCGTGTGGCTCGCTCTCCGGGTACCGCGCCGTGGCTGACGATCAAACTCCATCCTGCACCCTGCGGCATCCGGTGTGCTCGGTGATGGGAGGATGAGAGGGTGGCAGAAGAAAACGGATCGCTTGTGGGGAAGACGGTCACCGCGACCCTGCACACCACCCAGGGGATCATCAGGATCAACCTCTTCCCGAACCAGGCCCCCAAGACGGTGTCCAACTTCGTCGGGCTCGCCGAGGGGACCGTGGACTACACGGAGCCCAACGCGCGGGGCGAACGGTCCGGTCCCTTCTACGACGGTGTGATCTTCCACCGGGTCATCGACGGGTTCATGATCCAGACCGGTGATCCGACCGGAACCGGTCGTGGCGGCCCCGGCTACACGTTCGCCGACGAGTTCCACCCGGAGTTGCAGTTCAACCGCCCCTATCTGGTGGCGATGGCCAACGCCGGGCCGAACACCAACGGTTCGCAGTTCTTCATCTCGGTGGCTCCCACGACGTGGTTGAACTACAAACACACCATCTTCGGCGAGGTCGCCGACCAGGAGTCGCGTAACGTGGTGGACGAGATCGCTCACACTGCCACCGGTCAGGGCGATCGTCCCGTCAACGACATCGTCATCGAGAAGGTGACCATCGACCGTGGTGAAGAGTCCGCGGAGTCCTGAGCCCGCGCGGCGCGCGCCGCACCGCGCTCGGGCCCGCCCGTCGCAGTGGGGTTCGTGGTGACCGTTCCGCCCGAACAGTCCGGCGGACCGGATGACGCCCACGCCATGCCGGTGTGTGTGCGTCATCCGGACCGCCCCACGGGGCTGCGTTGCACGCGTTGCGAGCGCCCCGCCTGTCCGGAGTGCCTGCGCGAGGCCAGCGTGGGCTACCACTGCGTGGACTGCCTCCGGCAGTCGCGGCGCGAGACCCGGCAGCCGGTGACGGTGGCCGGGGCCCGGCTGGGCACCAAGCCGGTGCTCGTTCCGGTGCTGATCGCGCTGAACATCGCGATTTTCCTGTTCACCGCCGTGCAGGCCGGGTCCCCCACGGCGAATTTCCGCTCCGAGCTGTTCCAGCAGTGGGCGATGGCTCCCCCGCCGGTGGCCGCCGGGCAGTGGTGGCGCGTGGTCACCTCCGGCTTCCTGCACCAGGGCATGATCCACCTGCTGGTCAACATGGTCGCGCTGTGGATCGTGGGCCGGGAGCTGGAGATGCTGCTCGGCCGGCTCCGGTTCCTGGCGGTGTACCTGCTGGGGCTGCTCGGCGGGAGCCTGTTCGTCTTCCTGTTCGGCGCGGTGTTCGCCCCGGTGGTGGGTGCCTCGGCCGCGTTGTACGGCCTGTTCGGCGGGATCGCCGTGGCCGCCTGGCGGCTGAAGCTGAACATGCGGCCGATCCTGCTGGTGATCGGCATCAACGTGCTGCTGACCGTGACCATCCCCGGTATCTCGCTGCTCGGTCACCTCGGCGGGCTGGTGCTCGGCACGGCCGCCACGGCCGCGCTGATCTACGCGCCCGCCCACCGGCGGGGAATGTGGCAGGCGGGCGCGCTCGCGGCGCTGTTGGTGGTGGTGCTCGCCGCGATGCTCACCCGGGACGCCATGCTCGGCGACGTGGTCTGCGGGACGCTGCGCGGCGAAACGCAGTGCGTGCGGCTCTCCTGAACGCCCGAGCAGCGTGTGCGGGACCCCGGTGGGATCAGCCGGACTTCAGCCCGTTGAGCGTCTCGGCGACCTCGAAGGGATCGGCGTACAGCTCCATGCGTCCTATCACGATCAGCCCGCCGGACACGTCGGTCTCGGGGACGTCCAGCTCCAGTACGGAGACCCTCAGTCCGAGCCGGGGGACGATCCTGCCGCGCACCGACACCTGCTCCCAGCTCCAGGTGCGGGGGCCGCGCAGTGTGCGCACGGTGATCCCGGTGGGATCCGCCCGCAGGCGCGGCTGGAGGTAGCTCAGCCCCCCGCTCACGACACCTATCAGCAGTGCCCCCGTCCCCGAGAGCACCCGGTCCATACCGTCGGGGGCCAGCAGGGTGGTCACCACCAGGAAGCAGGTCGTCGCCCAGTTGAGCCTGAGCAGGACCGGCGGGTAGCGCCACCGGTGGGTTCGGTCGGTGGACGACCGCGACGGGTCGGCGGAAGTGTGCACGGCTCTCCTCGCGAGTTGTCCACAGGAGTTGTCCACATGGGGATGGATTACACCCGTGTGATTCCGGGACGGGCGTTTCGCGCCGCCGTCACCGCCACTTCATGGTCATCAGCAGTCCGATGATCATGAGCCCGAACCCGACGGCGAAGTTCCACGGGCCCAGCTCGGCCATGAAGGGGATCTTCGGACCCGCCAGGTAGTTGACGACCAGCCACAGCAGCCCCAGCAGCATCATGCCGAGCATCACGCCGACATAGATCGGATGCGAGGGACCCGCCGACTTCGCCTTCACCGGGGTGCGGCGGTCGACCGGTGGGGGAGAGGAGGTCTTCTTGCGGACCTTTGACTTGGGCATGGTGTCCTCGCCGGATGGTTCGGCCGACCCGCCACCGCGTTACGCACACGGCCGGATCGACCTCCTCGACATGGTCGGTGCGTCGCGGCGGGACCACTCACGAGCATCCGGACGAACCGACACCGTCCCGCGCCGGAGGCCGGAACTCGTACCGAATCGCCCCGCGGCGACCCTCTTGCACCCACACGTTAACGCAATATCGGAATTTTCCGAACAGCCGTATGCTGCTTTCCTACACGACGAGGGGAACGGGTCGAGGAGCACATGGTGACCACCACACGGATTCCGGCACAGAGCCCCCCACCCGAACGGCCGTCCCGCCTGCGCCCGGTGCTGCGCGGACTCGGGGAAGTGTGCATCACGCTGGGGCTGGTCGTGCTGTTGTTCGTCTTCTACGAACTCCGGGTGACGAGCTGGTTCTCCGCGCGGGAGCAGGCACGCGCCACCGAGCAGCTGCGACAGCGGTGGCAGCACGACCCCGCCGACGCCGAGGAACCCGTCGACCCCGTCGCCGGGGAGGGCTTCGCCCGGCTGCACGTGCCCGCCCTGGGACCGGACTTCCCGTTCACGGTGCTGGAGGGCACCGACCAGTCGACGCTGTCCGCCGGGCCGGGTCACTACGCGGAGAGCGCGTTGCCCGGTCAACGGGGCAACTTCGCCGTGGCCGGGCACCGCGCCGGACGCATGGCCCCGTTCGCCGAGCTGGACGAGCTGGAGTCCTGCGACGCGCTGGTCGTCGAGACGGACAGCCAGTGGTACGTCTACCGGGTGCTGCCGCTGCGCGGCGAGGTCGACGGATGGGATCCCGAGCAGCGGGGACGGCGGTGTTCCGGAGTGGCTCCGATCGGGGGGCCCTACCAGGGGGTGCTCGGCAGGACCGTGGTGGAACCGACCCGCCGAGAGGTGATCAACCCGGTGCCCGGCCAGCCACGTGGAACCGTTCCCGAGCAGTGGCGCAGCAGGTTGATCACGCTGACCACCTGTCACCCCCGGTACTCGGCGGAGAAACGCATGATCGTGCACGGAGTGCTGACCAAGCGCTACCCGAAGGTCGCCGACCGGCCCGAGCTGAAACCCCCCGAGCTGGGGCGGTAACGGGTCGCGGACGTGGCTGCCGTGGTGGCATCCGGAGGTGGTGTGTGTACGCGTGGATCTGGAGGCACCTGCCCGGTTCGGTGCCGGTGAAGGTGGTGCAGGCCGTGGTGCTGGTCGCGGTGGTGGTGACGGTGCTGCTGTTCGTGGTCTTCCCGTGGGTGGAGCCGATGCTGCCGTTCACCGACCCGACCCTGGAGTGAGCGGGAGTCACCGTGGGCGAGCCCACCGGTGGCGGGGCTCTGGTCCGGAACCACCCACCTCCGGTCAGGTGAGGTCGGCGAACTTCTCCACGTCGTGGGAGCGGCCGGAGACGATGAGGATGTCGCCGTGGTGCAGCACGGTGTCCTGGGTGGCGTAGGTGAACCCCTCGCCGGGCCGTTTGATGCCCACCACGGTGACGCCGTACTTGCTGCGCACCCGGGTCTCGCCCAGGGGGCGCTCGACGGCCGCGCCCGGGGCGCGGGTCTTGACGATGGCGTAGTCGTCCTCGAACTGGATGTAGTCCAGCATCCGCCCGGTGACCAGGTGGGCCACCCGCTCGCCCATGTCGTGCTCGGGCAGCACCACCCGGTGGGCCCCCACCCGTTCGAGGATGCGTCCGTGCTGGCGGTTGACGGCCTTGGCCCAGATGTGGGGGATCTCGAAGTCGGACAGCAGCGAGGTGGTCAGGATGCTGGCCTCTAGGTCGTCGCCGATGGCGACCACCGCCCGGCGGAAGTCGGCCACGTCGAGCTGGCGCAGTGCCTCGGGGTCGGTGGTGTCGGCCACGGCCGCGTGGGTGACCGCGTCGGAGAACTGCTGCACCAGGTGGGGCCGGTTGTCCAGGGCCAGCACCTCGGAACCGCGCCGGACCAGCTCCACGGCCAGGGAACCGCCGAAACGGCCCAGGCCGATGACGACCACGCGGGAGTGACGGATTCTCTGCGTCTGTCTAGCCAACGATCGGTCGCTCCTCGGGCAAGTCGTACCGGCGCCCGCGTTCCCGCAGCGCGAGTGCCGAGGCCAGGGTGATCGGACCGAGCCTGCCGGTGAACATCAGCACCACGAGCACCAGCTGACCCGGCTGGGGGAGTCCTTCGGTGATGCCGGTGGACAGGCCGACGGTACCGAACGCGGAGACGGACTCGAACAGCACGGCGTCCAACCGGAAGGGTGACAGCACCAACAGCAGCAGGGTCGCGACGAACACCATGCCCACGCCCACCAGCACCACGGTCAGCGCCTGGCGCTGCACGCTGGCGGGAAGGCGCCGACCGGCCACGTGCACCTGGGACTCGCCGCGTACCTCGGCGAGGATGACGAAGGCCAGCAGCGCGAAGGTGGTCACCTTGATCCCGCCCGCCGTTCCGGCGCTGCCGCCGCCGACGAACATCAGCACGTCGGTGACCAGCAGTGTCGCCGGGTGCATCTCACCGACGTCGAGGGTGGTGAACCCGGCCGTGCGGGGGGTGATCCCGTGGAACAGCCCGGCGAGCAGCTTGCCGCCGGTGTCGAACTCGCCCAGGGTTCGCGCGTTGTTCCACTCGAAGGCCGCGAACGCCACCGTCCCGACGAGCAGCAGGGCCGTGTAGGTGACCAGGGTGACCCTGGCGTGCAGGGACCAGCGCCTGCGCCTGCCCCGCAGTCTTCGGCCGAGCTCGAAGAGCACGGGGAACCCGATCCCGCCCGTCACGACCGCGACCAGCACGGGCAGGCAGACCCACGGGTCGGTGGCGTAGCGCTCCAGGCTGTTCGGGTACAGCGCGAAGCCCGCGTTGTTGAAGGCCGAGACCGCGTGGAACACGCCGAAGTAGAGGGCCTGGGGCAGCGGCTGGTGGTAGCCGAGGGCGAACCGGGCGGTGAGCGCGCCGGAGACGAGCATCTCGATCACCAGACTGAGGCTGATGACCCCGGCGATGACCGAGCGGATGTCCCCCAGCCCCAGGCTCTTGGTCTCGGTCTGGGCGGTGCGGCGCATCCGCAGTCCCAACCTGCGCACCACGAGCATCCCCAACAGCGAGGCCATGGTCATGATCCCCAGGCCGCCCACCTGGATGAGTCCGAGGATCACGAGCTCGCCGAATCCGGACCAGTGCGTGGCCGTGTCGACCACCACCAGCCCGGTGACACACACCGCCGAGGTCGCGGTGAACACGGCCGTCACCCAGTCGGTGCTGCCGTGTTGGGCCGCCGCGGGCAGTTTCAGCAGCACCGTGCCGACGAGCACGGCGAGTCCGAACCCGATCACCACCATCCGTGCCGGGTGGCTGGCCCGGGGAAGTCCGCGCAGCAGTTTCGCGACCCGCTGGGTGACAGCGGGCCCACCTCGGTGAGCGTCCCCCGTGGGTGTCACGGTCGGGCCGTGTTCCGCGTCGACGGGCATGCTGGGTCCACGAGAAGCGCAGGCTATCGCATCCGATCCGTTCCGGCTGGCCGGGCTGTGAGCGTCGTCCCAGTACACCGCGCGAATCGGGTGTTCCGGGTGCCGTGCGCGGCCGCGACCCGCCTGCCGGGACGGGTCGCCGTCCCGGCGGTGTTACCCGTAGGCTGGCCCCGTGCGTGTTCTGGTGGTCGACAACTACGACAGCTTCGTCTACAACCTGGTGCAGTACCTGGCGCAGCTGGGGGCGGAGTGCGTGGTGCGCCGCAACGACGCCGTCACCGACGCCGAGGTGCAAGGCGCCGACGGGGTGCTGCTCAGCCCCGGGCCGGGGACACCGGAGCGCGCCGGCAGGTCCATGGAGCTGGTCACCGAGTGTGCCGCCGACGGTGTCCCGCTGCTGGGAGTGTGTCTCGGGCACCAGGCCATCGGGGCGGCCCGGGGCGGCACGGTCGAGCGGGCCCCCGAGTTGTTGCACGGCAAGACCAGCGAGATCCACCACGAGGGCGTCGGGGTGTTCACCGGTCTGCCGCACCCGGTGGTGGCCACGCGCTACCACTCGTTGACGGTCCGTCCGGACACCGTCCCCTCGGAGTTCGAGGTCACCGCGCGCACGGCGGGTGGGGTCGTCATGGGGCTTCGGCACCGTGAGCTGCCGCTGGAGGGGGTGCAGTTCCACCCGGAGTCGGTGCTCACCGAGGGCGGGCACCGGATGCTGGCCAACTGGATGGAGGCGGCCGGCCACCCACCGGACCCGCGGACCGTGGACCGCCTGGAGCAGGGGATGCGGGAGGTGGCCGCGAACGCGCTGCGCTGAGGAGTCCTCCGGCGCGTATCCGCCGCGCCGGGCGGGGTGCCGGGTCAGCGCAGTCGGTCCAACGCGTCCTGCCAGGCCACCCGCAGCGGATGCGTGTCGTAGACGAAGCGGAGTTCGGAGATCAGTCCCTGCGCGTCGACGGTGATCACGTCGATGCAGTCGAAGTCCGGCGGGTTCTCGGCCGCGGCCACCCAGTCGTAGCGGAAGTGCACGGCCGCGCGGTGCGGGTCGGTGGTGGAGACGAAGACTTCCTGCGCGGTGATGTCGGCGCGTTGCAGGGTCGCGGCCAGCTCCGGGTAGAACTCCCGGGCCGGGATCTTGCCCTGCATGGGGGAGGAGACCACACCCTCCTCGGAGAACAGCCGCAACACGCCGGGGACGTCACCGGCGTCGAGCCGGTGCACATAGCATTCGACGGTCTCCGAGACCCGTTTTCCTTCCCCCGAGCTCATACCGCGACTCTAAGGGGTCCTTCCGCCGTGGGCCGCCGGGGTGGTCGGGTGTCGGCACGACGAGGCTCCGAGGTGCCGCGGCCCCGGCGCCGAAGCACCGGGGCCACGGGGTCCTCAGATGGGGAAGTCCGAGTCCTCGCTGCTGGAGGGCGTGGTCGACGAGGTCGGGCTGTCCGCCTCGGTGCCCACGTGGAGGGTCACGTTCTGGTTCCTGTCGATCGTGGAACCGGCCGAGGGGGAGGTGGAGACCACCGTGTCCTCCTTGCTGGGGTCCTCGACCGGTTTCTCCGCCGTGGAGACGGTGCCCTCGAAGCCCTTGTCGCGGAGTTCGGCCTTGGCCCTCTCCGGGCTCAGTCCGGTCAGGTCCGGCATGTTCAGCTGGGAACCGTTGGACACGAACAGCGTGACCGTGGAGCCGACCGGGACGCTGGCCCCGCCGGTCGGGTTCTGCCGAACCACGGTGTTGGCGGTTTCGGGCGAGTCCACCTCCTTGGTGCGGACCTTGAAGTCCGCGCTGGTCAGGGCCCGTTTCGCCTGCTCCAGCCGGAAACCGGTCACATCGGTGACCTGCTGTTTCCGCACGGGTTTACCGACGGTGACCTGGATGACCCTTCCCTCGGGGACCATGCTGCCGGGGTCCTCGCTCTGCTCCAGGATCCTGTCGACCTTGCTCTGGTCCTCGACCTCCCGGTACTCGGGCTCCAGGCCGAGCTTGAGGTTCCTCTCCTCCAGGGCCTGCCGGGCCTCCCCCATAGTCATGTCGCTGAGGTCCGGCACCTTCACCTGCCCGGGACCGGCTCCCACCTCCAGGATGATCCGCCGGTCCGGTGCGTACCGGCCCGGTCCGGGGTCCTGCGCCAGCACGATGCCGTCCTTCTCGTTGGCGGAGTTCTTCTCCCGAACATCCACGTTCGTGAAGCCCGCCTCGCTCAGTTCGCTCTCGGCGACCTCGACGCGCTTCTCCGTGACGTCGGTGAGCTGGATCTTCTCCGGCTGCTGTTCGCCGAACATCATCACCGCCAGTCCGCTGAGCAGCGCGAAAGCGGCCACACACGCGACGGTGACCAGACCGATGGTCCACCGGCGCCGTCTGCGGCCGCCTCTGTCGTCGTCCCCGTCGTCCACCGGGGGGACGGCGGCGGTGTCCGGCTGCGCGGCGGCCTCGGGCTGCACACGGGTGGGCTGGGGCTCCTCCGTACGCTCGGTCGGCTCCTCCCCCTCGGGGACCAGCAGGGGAGCCTGCGGCCGTTGGCCGGAGAGCACCCGGACGAGGTCGGTGCGCATCTCGGCGGCGGACTGGTAGCGGTTGTCCGGGTGCTTGCTGAGGGCCTTCAGCACCACGGCGTCCAAGGCGGCGGGAACCTGCGCGTTGTGCTCGGAGGGCTTGTCCGGCTGCTCCCGCACGTGCTGGTAGGCCACCGCCACCGGGGAGTCGCCGGTGAACGGGGGCTGTCCGCACAGCAGCTCGAACAGCACGCACCCGGAGGCGTAGACGTCACTGCGGGCGTCCACGGTCTCCCCGCGTGCCTGCTCCGGGGAGAGGTACTGCGCCGTTCCGATCACCGCCGCCGTCTGGGTGACGGCGGCCTGGCCGTTGGCCACCGCCCGGGCGATGCCGAAGTCCATCACCTTCACCGCGCCGGAGTCGGTGATCATGATGTTGGCCGGTTTCACGTCGCGGTGGACGATGCCGTTGCGGTGGCTGTAGTCCAGCGCGGCGGAGGCGTCGGCCATAACCTCCATCGCCCGGCGCGGCGCGAGCGGGCCCTCGCTCTTGACGACGTCGCGCAGCGTCCGGCCGCTGACGTACTCCATGACGATGTAGGGCAGCGGACCGTTCTCCGAGTCGGTCTCGCCCGTGTCATAGACGGCCACGATCGCCGGGTGGTTCAGCGCGGCGGCGTTCTGGGCCTCCCGGCGGAAACGCAGCTGGAAGGTGGGATCCCTGGCCAGGTCGGCGCGCAGCACCTTCACTGCGACATCCCGGCCGAGCCGGACGTCCCGGCCACGGTGTACCTCGGACATACCGCCGTAACCGAGGGCGTCCTCGATCTCGTAGCGGTTGGAGAGAAGTCGCGGTGAGCTCATCGCTGCGTCGTCCCGATCTGTGTCCACGAGCGTCCCATCAAGTTGCCCCGAGAACCTGCCGCTGCCGAGCGGGTCCAGGTCCGGGCGCGGTGCGCGGTTCCCCCGACTTCGTACGTCCCGGCGTTGTCTGCCTCACCCCACGCGGAGGGGTCCGTTCCGGCCCGCTCGGCAGTCGGCGAGGGCGGCTGTTTTCGGTCCGTGTCGGATGCCCACGAGCGGATCGCCGAGGTGGGAGTGGGCGAGAGCCGTCCCTCAGGATGCCGTACCGAGCGCGTTTTGAACTCCCCCGACGAAGCGAAATCGAGCAATCTCACACGGTCCTCCGTGTGAACTTGCGCATCCCGTGAACCGGTCATGGCCGTGTCGATCCCGTCGGAACCACCGAACGGGGAGAAATCATAGCGGTTGTGGTACCAGGCCAACGCCAGGCCACATCCGAGCAGTAACACCGCCACCACGGCGAGCACCACCCAGAGAACGATCCGCTTCCCCTTGGGAGAGCCTCCCCACGGGGAGTGGCCGACGGTCCCGGGGGCGGTGCCCGGCGGGACCTGCGGGGGGATGACCCCGGGCGGAACCGTGGTACCGGCCGGATGCGGACGCACGGAGGCGGCGGCACCCGTGCCCGGCGAGTTTCCGGGTGTGCCGGGAACGGAGTGTGTTCCCGTGGCGGGAAACGTCCCGTGTCGCCGGTGGCCGGTGGGCTGGCGTGGCCCGCCCGGGCCGCCGGAGTGCGGGGGAGGCACGTGCTGGGCTCCGAGCGGCTGCGGCGGAGGCCCCTGGTGGGGCTGGTGCTGACCCGGCTGTGGCGGGGGAGCCTGCTGCGGCGGCGAGACGGCCGTCGGCGCGGAGGTCAGGGAGAGCGGGGCGGGCAACGGCTTGCCCGCGCGCACGCTGGCCACCGCCTTGGCGAACTCCCCGCCCTCGCCGTAGCGTCTGCGGGGGTCCTTGACGAGGGTGGCCTCGATCAGAGCCCGGGTACCCGGCGGCACGTCCGGTGGTAGCGGCGGAGGCAGGTCGCGGATGTGCATCATCGCCACGGTCACGGCGTTGTCGGACAGGAACGGGCGGTGTCCGCGCAGGCACTCGTAGCCGACCACGGCCAGCGAGTACACGTCGCTGGAGGGGGTGGCCTCCCCGCCCAGCGCCTGTTCCGGTGAGATGTAGTGGGCGGTTCCCATGACCACGCCGGAGCGGGTCACCGGTGCCGCGTCGGCGGCCTTGGCGATGCCGAAGTCGGTCAGTTTCACGGTCCCGTCGGGGGTGACCAGGATGTTTCCCGGTTTCACGTCCCGGTGCACCAGCCCGCGCCGGTGGGCGGCGTGCAGCGCGTTGCCCGCCTGCTCCAGCATCTCCAGGGTGTGTTCGGCGGTGATGCGGCCTTCCCTGGCGAGGATGGCGGCCAGTGGTTCGCCCTCCACGTGTTCCATCACCAGGTAGGCGGTGTCCTCGGGGCCGTCCGGTACCGCGGCCGTCTCGCCGTAGTCGTGCACGGCGGCGATGCCGGGGTGGTTCAGCGCGGCCGTGGTGCGGGCCTCGGTGCGGAAACGGTGGAGGAACTCCGCGTCCCCGCACAGCTCGGGCTTGAGGATCTTGACGGCCACCGTCCGGTCCAGGCGCGTGTCCACGGCACGCCAGACCTCACCCATCCCACCGACCGCGATGCGCTGTGTGAGCCGATAGCGTTCGGCCAGCGTTTGACCGGAGTTCGGCACCCGTCAGCCACCCCCCTGCAGTCCGGCGCGGATCACGGCGCGCGCCACGGGGGCGGCGATCTTGCTTCCGGTGGCGTTGGCTCCGACGTTGCCGCCGTCCTCGACCACGGCGGCGACCGCGATCTTCGGATTCTCGGCGGGGGCGAAGGCGACGTACCAGCCGTGGGGGTCCTTGCCCTCACCGTGCTGGGCCGTTCCGGTCTTGGAGGCGATCTGCACGCCGGTGATCTTTCCCTCGTCCCCGGCGTACTGCTCGGCCTTGACCATCATGTCGCGGATGGTGTGGGAGATGTCCTCGGGAACCGCCTGGCCCATCCGTTCCGGTTCGGTGCGTTCGAGCACCGACATGTCCGGGGCGAGGGTCTTGCTCACCAGGTGCGGTTTCATCAGTTCCCCGTCGTTGGCGATCGCCGCGGCCACCATGGCGTTCTGCATCGGGGTCATGCGGACGTCACGTTGTCCGATCCCGGTCTGGTACAGGGGGGCGGGGCCCTCGATCTCCCCGAGAGAGGAGGGGGCGACGCTCATGGGGATGTTGATCTTCTGACCGAATCCGAACTCGCGTGCGGTCTCGCGGAGCTTCTCCTCCCCCACGTCCCCGGCTATCTCGGCGAAGGCGGTGTTGCAGGAGCGGGCCATCGCCTCCCACAGCGGCGCGGTGGGCATGGAACCGCAGGTGCTGTTGCCGTAGTTGGGCAGGGTGGCGTCGCTGTTCGGGAGCTCGATCGAGGACGCGGCCGTCACCGGGGTGTCGTAGTCGTAGTCACCGGTCTCCAGCGCGGCGGCCGCGGTGATCAGCTTGAAGGTGGACCCCGGCGGGTACAGCGTCGAGGTCGCCCGGTTGATCATGGGATCGTGGGGGGCGTCGCTGAGTTCCTCCCAGGCCTGCTGCTGTTTCTCCGAGGAGAGGGTGGCCAGTCGGTTCGGATCGTAGGAGGGTGAGCTGGCCATGGCCAGTATCTCCCCGTTGCTGGGGTTCAGCGCCACCACCGAGCCGCGCACCCCGTCGTCGGCGAGCTGCTGGTAGGCGGTGCGCTGCATCCGCGGGTCCAGGGTCAGCTCGACGTTGCCGCCCTGCTTGTCCCTGCCGGTCAGCATGCCCCGCAGCCGGTTGAGGGCCAGCGAGTCGGCGTTGCCGTTGAGGACCTCCCGCTCGGCGTTCTCGACCCCACTGGAGCCGTAGATGAACGAGTAGTAGCCGGTGGCCGGGGCGTAGACCGGCCCGTCGGAGTAGACCCGTTTGTACTTGAACTGCTTGTCACCGGTGGGTTCGGAACCGGCGATCAGCTTGCCGTCGGCGATCAGCTGCCCCCGCGGGGTGGAGTACTCCGCGTACAGGGTCCTCTTGTTGCCGGGCTGGGAGCGGAGCTCATCGGCGCGGATGACCTGCACGTAGGTGGCGTTGGCCAGCAACAGCACGATCATCGCCATCATGGCCGTCGCAACCCGACGCAGTGGCTTGTTCATCGTGGACGCTCCACCAACTCGGTGTGTGCTTCGGCGATCGGGGGTTGTTGGGGCCGGGGCTTACTCGGTTGCTGGGGTCGTCTGGTCGAGTCCGAGATCCGCATGAGTAACGCCACCAACATGTAGTTGCCGACCAGGGAGGAGCCCCCGGCGGCCAGGAACGGTGTGGTCAGCCCGGTCAGCGGGATCAGCCCGGTGACGCCTCCGGCGACCACGAAGACCTGTAGGGCCACCGCGAAGGACACCCCGCCGGCCAGCAGCTTGCCGAAGGAGTCCCGGGCGGCGAGTGCCACCCGCAGTCCCCGGGTCGTCACCAGCATGTAGACCAGTAGCAGTACCGCCAGCCCGAGCAGTCCCAGCTCCTCGGCCGCGGTGATGAGGATGAAGTCGCTCTCCGCGTACGGGACGATGGACGGGTACCCCCCGCCGAGGCCGGAACCACCGATGCCGCCGGTGGCCATCCCGAACAGCGCCTTACGGAGCTGGTAGCCGGACTCGCTGGTCAACGGGTTCAGCCAGACGTCGACCCGTTGCTGGAGATGGTTGAACAGGGGGTAGGCGAGCGCGCAGCCGAAGGCGAACAGCGACAGCCCGATCATGATCCACACCGCGCGTTCGGTGGCGATGTAGATCATCACCAGCACGATCCCGAAGAACAGCAGCGAGGTCCCCAGGTCGCGTTCCAGCACCACGATCCCGATGGAGGCGGCCCAGGCGACCAGCACCGGTGCCAGGTCGCGGGCGCGGGGGAAGTCGATGCCGAGGAAGCGTCTGCCCGCCGTGGTGAACAGTTCCCGTTTGGAGACCAGGAAGGCTGCGAAGAAGACCAGCAGCAGGATCTTGGCGAACTCGGCGGGCTGGAAGGACAGCGGGCCGAGGCGGATCCACAGCTTCGCCCCGTTGATCGAGGGGGCGATGACGCTCGGCAGCACGGCGGGCAGCGCCAGCGCCACCAGCCCGGTCAGTCCGCAGGTGTAGGCGTACTTGGCCAGGGACCGGTGGTCGGAGATGAAAGCCAGCAGCAGTACGAAGAGCACCAGCCCGAGGGCGGTGTAGATCACCTGGGAGGGGGCCGCTGCGTTGAAGGTCCTTCCGGTGCGGGCGGCTTCGGCCGCGTTGCCGAGGTCGACCCGGTGGATCAGAACCAGCCCGATGCCGTTGAGGAAGGCGACCAGGGGCAGCAGCAGCGGGTCGGAGTAGGGGGCCCAGCGGCGCACGGCCAGGTGTGCCAGGCCGAACAGCGCGAGGAAGGCCAGCCCGTAGTAGAGGATCTGGGTGGTGGGCTGGGAGTTCTGGTTGATGCTGACCAGGGTCAGTGCGGAGGTGACGATCACGGCGGCGAAGGCGAGCATGACCAGTTCGACGCCGCGCCGGGTGGGTTGGGACGGGGCCGAGCTCTCCTGGGATCCCGTGCCCGGCGGGCGCGGCTTTCCCGGGTCGGTCGCTGTGCTGGCCATCAGCTCACCGTCCGGCAGTTGACACCCGGGTTCGGCTCCTCGGATCGCAGCGGGGTTCCCTCGGGCTGGGTCTCCTCCGGCGTGTTCCGGGCGGAACTCCCCTCGGGAGGACGGTTCTCGTCCTGTTGGGGGGGCGCTGAGGTCGCGGAGTCACCGGAGGCCTGCTCGTTTCCGGAGTCGTTGTCCGCGCCGTTCCGTTCGGAGCCGTTTCCGTCCTCGCGTCGCTCGTCCTTCTTGTTCTCGGTGGACTCGCACGGGGGCAGCAGGGCGGTCAGGCGCAGCCGGTGCACCGTCTGGCGGGCGTCCTCCAGGCTGTTGAGCTGGGTGATCCCGTCGGTCACGTTGGAGCGCTGCGCCTCCTTCAGGTCCTTGACGCCGATGGGCTCGCACCCTTCGGCGGCGCTGGGAGGGCAGGATCCCTCCAGGCGTCGGTTGAGGCTGACTCCGAGCACGCTTCCCTGCACGCCCTGGAAGATGGCCACGTGCCGGGACTGGTCCACTCCCACGTAGAACTGGCTGAACACCCACCACCGGCCCGCGAACACCAGACCCGCGAACAGTGCCAGCACGCCACAGGCGACCACCATGCCCCGTAACCATCGCCTGCGTCGTGGAGGGTCCGGGGGTGGACTCGTGACCTCGTCCCGTTGCGGTTCCCGCGGGGGGCGGGTGGCAGCGGAGGCCCGGGCCGCCGCCGAGTCGGGCTGTGGTTGGGTCGGCTGCTCGCCGAAGCCGGCGGCACCGGCCACGATCGGGGCGTCGTCGCCGAACTCCACGTCGACCACGTCGGCCACGATCACGGTGACGTTGTCCGGCCCCCCGCCCCTCAGGGCGAGTTCGATCAGCCTGTCCGCGGACTGTTGCGGGTCGTCGATCCGCAGTGCCTCGGAAATGGTCTCTTCGCTGACCACACTGGACAGACCGTCGGAGCAGAGCAGGTAGCGATCCCCGGCGCGGGCCTCGCGGACGGCGAGGCTGGGTTCGACCTCGTGTCCGGTGAGGGCGCGCAGCAGCAACGAGCGCTGCGGGTGGCTGGCGGCCTCCTCCTCGGTGATCCTGCCCTCGTCGATCAGCGACTGCACGAAGGTGTCGTCGTGGGTGATCTGGGTGAGCTCGCCGTTCCTGACCTGGTAGGCCCGGGAGTCACCGATGTGGATCAGTCCGAGTTTGCTGCCCGCGAACAGTATCGCGGTGAGGGTCGTGCCCATCCCGTCGAGATCCGGATCGCTGGCGACCAGCTCCGAGATCGCGTTGTTGCCGGACAGCATGGCACCGTGCAGATGACCGAGCAGGTCGTCGCCCGGCTCGTCGTCGTCCAGTGGGGCGAGCGCGGCGATGACGACCTTGCTGGCCACCTCACCTGCCGCGTGCCCACCCATGCCGTCCGCGATGGCGAGGAGTCGTGGGCCGGCGTAGACCGAGTCCTGGTTGTTGGAACGAACCAGACCACGGTCACTGCGGGCCGCGTAGTGGAGAACGAGGGTCATGAGCGCAGCTCGATCACGGTCTTGCCGATGCGGATGGGAGTTCCGACCGGAACCTTGGTCGGCCCCGAGACCTTAGCCCGATCGAGGTATGTGCCGTTGGTGGAGCCAAGGTCTTCCACATACCAGTCCTGGCCCTGCATCGACAGCCTCGCGTGCCGCGTCGAGGCGTAGTCGTCGTCCAGGACGAGCGTGGAGTCGTCGGCGCGACCGATCATGATGGGGCGACCTTCCAGTGTGATACGGGTTCCCGCCAACGCACCCTCGGTGACCACCAGCTGGCGTGGTGACTTCGACTTCGGTGCGGTGCGGGGCTGTTTGCCGGAGGCCTTCTTCTCGGAGCCCGGTACGGGCACCTTCAGTCCGGAGGCCGACCGCAGGTCGGAACGCACCACGCGCAGTGCTGCCAGTACGAACAACCAGAGCAGGGCGAGAAACCCTACTCTGGTCAGCTGAATCACCAGCTCGGACACTTGTCGGGGACGCTCCTACCTCGTCGGTCGGCCTCTCGCGGTCGTGTGAAGCGGGTCACCCGTGCGCCCGGAACACCAGCGACGAGTGGCCGATGCGGATGACGTCGCCATCCGCCAGTTGCCAGGTCTGCACCGGGGTGCCGTTGACCGTGGTTCCGTTGGTGGAACCGAGGTCGGCCAGCATGGCGGCCTGCCCGTCCCAGTGGATCTCGATGTGCCTGCGCGAGACACCGGTGTCGGGCAACCGGAACTGTCCGTCCTGGCCGCGCCCGATCACGTTGCTGCCGTGCTGCAGGGTGTACGAGCGGTTCGAGCCGTCGTCGAGTTGCAGGGTGGCGGTCAGCTGTCGGGGGGCGGCGTCGGGGTAGCCGCCGGGGCCGGGAGGCGGGGGTGCGGGTTGTCCGTAGGCCGGTGGCGGCGGCGGGGGTGCGGGCTGTCCGTAGGCCTGGTCGGGGAAGCCGCCGGACTGTGGGTACGCACCGCCGGGCTGGGGCTGGCCGTAGCCGGGCGGCTGGGCGTAGGCCTGCTCGTACCCCGGGGGCTGGCCGTATCCGGGGGGCTGTTGTCCGTAGGCCTGGTCGGGGAAGCCGCCGGACTGTGGGTACGCACCGCCGGGTTGGCCGTAGCCCTGGTCGTAGCCGGGCTGTCCGTAGGCCGGTGGCGGCGGCGGGGGTGCGGGCTGTCCGTAGCCCTGGTCGTAGCCGGGTTGCCCGTAGGCGGGCGGTTGCCCGTATCCGGGGGGTTGCTGTCCGTAGGCCTGGTCGGGGAAGCCGCCGGACTGTGGGTACGCACCGCCGGGTTGGCCGTAGCCCTGGTCGTAGCCGGGCTGTCCGTAGGCCGGTGGCGGTGGCGGGGGTGCGGGCTGTCCGTAGCCCTGGTCGGGGAAGCCACCGGACTGTGGGTACGCACCACCGGGCTGGCCGTAGCCCTGGTCGTAGCCGGGCTGACCGTAGGGGAAGTTCGGGTCCTGCCCGTATTGGGCCTGGTCGTAGCCGTACTGCCCCTGCTGGCCGTACGGATCCCCCTGGGGATATTGGCCTGGTGGCTGACTCATGGGTCGGTCTCCTGCGGTACGAGGTGTTGCCGGCCGTCGGCTTACGTCGGGGTCGACGGACGAACTGATTCGAAACTGTCCCGTGTGCAGCGTCTCAGAGCGCTCCAGGGAGACTACGACGTCACCATACGTGTCCCACCGTTGTTCGGTGAGATGCTCCTGAACGCAGTCGGCGAGAAGGTCGGTGACCCGACTCTCGTCCTCCACGAGTCGTTCGTGATCGGTGGGACTCAACTGCACCACGTAGTGGTTGCAGGCGAGCAGCCTGCCGCCCGCGAGTTCACGGACCTGTAGCTCAGCCTCCCGCTGGAGGGACTGGGCGACCTCCTGAGGGACCACCTTGCCGCCGAACACGCGCGCGAAGCTATTGCCGACGATGCCTTCGAGCCTGCGCTCGAAGCGCTGCACGAGGCCCACGGCAATCCCTCCACACTCTCGACTCCTGCGGCCCATCGTATCTGGGGCGACGAGCCGTTACAGCCACTACGTCGGTTCCGGGGTGGCCCCTGTGCGGTTCCACCCGAACGTGCCGTGCTAACCTGGGAACGTCGATCACGACACGTGGTCCCGGACCGATTGTACGGGCTCGTCGCTCCGGCGATTGTCCCTTCAGTCGGAACACCCCCCGGTTTCGGGGGTGGGATCGGGATGGTGTAGAGTCGTCGACAACAGCCACGGGCGGGTGGCGGAATAGGTAGACGCGCACGGTTCAGGTCCGTGTGTCCGAAAGGACATGGGGGTTCAAATCCCCCCTCGCCCACCAGGGACCGCCGACACGGTCGGTGTTGGTCCGCAGGACGTAACCGGGGAGAGTTCCACCGTCGGTGGGGCTCTCCCCGGTTTCTCGTGTGTGGTGGGATGTCTCACCTGTCCCTCCCCAGTGGAGGGTGTTGTCGCTGGATCGGCTCGCGGTCACAGTAGAAACTTCGCTCTCGGGGTTTCGGCCGCTGCGGAACCCTCCAAGCCCGCCTTCCGCCCGCTCGGCTCCCGAGGCGGGCCTACGCCCCACCGGTTTCCCGGGCCGTGCGCGGAGGGAAGAGCCCCTTCAACATGTCCGAGATGGTCACCACTCCGACCGTTCGCCCGCCCGTGCGCACGAGGGCCAACTGGGTACTGGTCCGTCGCATCCGGGACAGGGCGTCGAGCACGGTGGTGTTCGACTCCAGTGCGGAGCAGTCCCGGACGAGGCCGTCGAGGGGCCGACCTGCGGCGAGGGTGAGGGTGTCGCGGACGTGCACCAGCCCGGTGGGCGCTTCGGGCGGCCCCACGAGAACCCGCAGGTGCCCGGACTCGCGGCTGGCGGTCCACACGTCGGCGACGGTGGCCGTGCGGGGCACGGCCACGATCGGCTCCTCGCTGGTGAGGTCCCCGACGCGCAGTCGGGTCAGTTCGAGCGCACCCGCCAGTTGGTCGGAGGACCAGGCGTCGAGGTCGCCGCTCTCGGCGGAGTGCCGCACGAGTTGGCGCAGCTCGTCGGGACCCTGTTCGATGGAGACCTCCTCGACCGGTCGCACCCCGAGCGCCTCGACGAGTCCGTTCGCGGCACGGTTGAGCAGCGTCAGCACGGGACGGAACAGCCACATGAAGCCGCGCATGGGCACGGCGAGCAGCACGGCAGAGCGCTCGGGGTGGGTGATCGCCCACGACTTGGGTGCCATCTCCCCCACCACCAGATGCAGGAAGGTCACCAGCAGCAGCGCGAGCACGAACGCCATCGTGCCGCTGAGCCAGTGGGGCAGGCCGAAGGCGGCGAACACGGGTTCCACCGCGTGTTCCACGGCCGGTTCGGTGATCGCGCCCAGCGCCAGGGTGCAGGCGGTGATGCCGAGCTGGCAGCCCGCGAGCAGCACCGAGAGTTCCGAGGCGTTGCGCAGGGCCGCTCGACCCGCGCGGCTGGTGGTCGCCCGCTCCTCCAGGCGGGTTCGCCGCGCGCCGATGGTGGCGAACTCGATCGAGACGAACAGCGCACTGGCCGTGATGATCGCGACGGTGGTCAGCGTGGCCGTCCAGGGGCCGTACATCAGGACTCCTCGTGACCGGAGCCGGGGCTCGACCGGTCGTCGGACTCGGAGGGGTCCGTCTCCGAGCCGTGTTCGTGCAGTTCCAGGACCAGTTCCGCGGGGACGTGGTGCTCGACCTCGAGGACGGTGGCCCGCAGCGTCCGGGTCGGAGGGTGCCGCTCGTGGGCCAGCTCGGTCGGGTCGTTCGGAAGCCGGACCTCGACCACCGTGTTCTCTTCGGGAAGCGCCCCGTGGTGGGCGATGACGAGACCGGAGACGGTCTCGTAGTCCCCCCGGGGAAGGGGGTGGGCGAGTTCGCGCTCGACCTCGTCGAGGGGGGCGTCACCCCGCACCCGCCACTGCCCGCCGTCTCCGGTGGAGACCAGGTGGGGGCGTTCGTCGACGTCGTGTTCGTCGGTGAGCTCACCGACCAGCTCCTCGGCGAGGTCCTCGACCGTGAGGATCCCGGCGAAGCCGCCGTACTCGTCGACCACGCAGGCCAACCTGTCGCGGGACTCCAGCATCGTCGTGACCGCGTCGGGCAGCGACATCAGGGTGGGGAGGATGGTGGCGGGGCGGACGATCCCGGTGACGGGGCGCCGGTCGGCTCCCGTGTCCTCCCCGGCCATCGCCTCCAGCACGTCGACGAGGTGCACGACCCCCACGATCTCGTCCTCGCCGTCGAGCACCGGATAACGGGAGTGCCCCCGGCTCATGGTCCGGCGCACCTCGTCGAGCGTGGTGTCGTCGCCGAGCACGTCCACCTGGGAACGTGGTACCAGGGCGTGCTCGACGTCCCGTTCGGGGAAGTCCAGCACTCGGTCCAGCAGCAGGGAGAGTTCGCCGGGCAGTTCTCCCGCCTGTCGGGAGGCGGTCACGATCCGTTGCAGGTCCCTGGGGTTGGCCGCGTGTTCGACGTCGTGCACCGGTGTGATCCGCAACAGCCGCAGCAACCCGGTCGAGGCACGGTCGAAGAACCAGATCAGCCAACCCGCCAGGCGCATGTAGAGCACCGTGGACGCCGACAGCCACCGCGCGAGTCGGTAGGGCTGGGCGATGGCGAGGTTCTTGGGGAACAGTTCCCCGAACAGCATCTGCACGAAGGTGGACACCACCAGCACCCCCACGGTGCCGATCGCGATGCCCACGCCCGAGGGCACGCCCGCGCCGCCGAGGAGTTCTCCCACGGCGCTGCCGACCAGGGGTTCGGCGACGTAACCGACCAGCAGGCCCGTCACGGTGATTCCCAGCTGGGCGCCGGAGAGCATGAACGACGTCCGACGGGTCACCCGCAGCATCCGGTCCGCGATCCGGTCACCCTGTTCGGCCTGGGCCTCCAACCTGGCCCGGTCGACGGTCATGAACGCGAATTCCTGGGCGACGAAGTACCCGTTGGCCGCGATGATCACCGCGATCAACAGCAGGCCGCCGAGCAGGGACAGAGTGATCACCACGGGACCATTGTGCCGAATGCCCGGTTCGGGGTGGCCGAACCGAGGCTCGGCGAGGTGGAGGAGCGTGGTTTGCGCACCTGCCGTTCCGAGCGTGGTTTTCGTGACGTTTCCGTGGCGCCTCGTCCCCCACTCGTCGCAACAGGTGGGATGAGTGGGTGTTTCCGTTCCCCGTGTCCGCGTTTCGTGATGGGGTGGACAGTCGGGACTGGTGTCACCCGACGGGGGAGGCCGTGGTGCGTTCGGTGTGGTTGTTGGTGGCCGTGGCGGTGCTGGCGCTGAACCTGCGTCCGCCCTTCACCGCCGCCGGGGCGCTGTTGCCGGACATCGCCGCCGATCTGGAGCTCTCCCCGGCGACGGCCGGTGTGCTCCCGACGCTTCCGGTGGTGTGCCTGGGGGTTTTCGCTCCGGGGGCCGCCGTGATCCGTCGACGTCTGGGGGACGAGGGCGTGATCGCCGTGTGCGTCCCCCTGCTGGTGGTGGGCAGCCTGCTCCGGGCCGGTCCGGGGGTGGTCACGTTGTTCGGCGGGACCGTGGTGGTCGGTGCCGCCGTGGGGATCGCCAACGTGACCCTTCCCGCCCTGATCAAGCGGGAGCACTCGGAACGGGTGACCCTGGTCACCTCGATGTACACGGTGTTCCTCACCCTGGGCAGCAGTGCCGCGGCCGCGTTCGCCGTGCCGCTGATGCGGGCCGCGGGTCACAGCTGGCGGGTGCCGCTGTTGGTGCTGGCGGGTCTGGCGGTGCTGGCCGCGCTGGTCTGGCTGCCGCTGGTGCTCGGCGCCGGACGGCACCGTCCGGACGAGTCCACCGGCGGATTCACCGAGGTGCTGCGCAGTCCGTTGGCGTGGCAGGTGACCGCCTTCATGGGGTTGCAGTCGCTGCTGGCCTACGTGGTCTTCGGATGGTTGCCGACCGTGGTGCGGGACAGGGGGATGTCGGCCACCGAGGCGGGGCTGGTGCTGTCGGTGTCCACACTGGTCCAGGCGGTGGGGGCCATGTCCCTGCCGTTGCTCGTGGGGCGTGCGCGGGGGCAGCGTGTTCCGGCCGTGGGACTGTTCGCGGTCTCGGCACTCGGGCTGCTCGGGGTGTTTTTGGCCCCGCTTTCCTGGATGTGGGTCTGCTCGGTGGTGCTCGGTTTCGGCATGGGGGCGCTGTTCGGACTCGCGTTGAGCGTGCTCGGCCTGCGGGCGGCCGACTCCGCCGTGGCCTCCCGGCTGTCGGCCCTGGCCCAGACCGTCGGGTACCTGCTGGCCGCGGTCGGTCCCCTGCTGATGGGGGTGCTGCACGAGCTCTCCGGTGGATGGTCGGTGCCGCTGGTCATGCTGATGGTGGTCTGTCTGGCCGGTTCGGTCGCGGCGCTGGGGGCGGGCAGACCGGCGCAGGTGGGGGCCGGGGCCCGTCCGGAGGCGGCCGGGAGAGGTTGAGTGTCCACAGTGACATGAACACGGCCTTCCGCCGGCCGGTCCCGAACGACGGTTCGTGTCCGGCCCGATCCCGGAAGAGCGGGGATCCCGTTGCCCGTCGGCGGTATCTTGCCCGGCACAGGCTTGCTCCGGGAGGAGAGGTTCGGCCGATGGCGGGTAACAGCAGAGAACCCGGGCGCACCGTGACCGGGCGCGCGTTCAGTGTGCTGAGCGCGTTCGACGCCGAGTCTCCGCGACTGTCGCTCACGGAGATCTCCCAGCGTGCCGGGATCCCGCTGGCCACCGCCCACCGGCTGGTCGGTGAACTGGAGAGCTGGGGAGCGCTCCAGCGGGAGCACGACGGCAGGTACGCCATCGGGCTGCGGCTGTGGGAGATCGGGCTGCTGGCCCCGGTGCACACCGGACTGCGCGGCACCGCCCTACCGCACATGCAGCAGCTCCACGAACGTACCGGGGCCAATGTGCAGCTGGCCGTACGGCAGGACCTGGAAGCCGTCTACGTGGAGAAGCTCAGCGGGCACCGTTCGATACCGATCGTCTCCCGCAGCGGTGGGCGTCTCCCGCTGCACACCACGGGCGTGGGCAAGGTGCTGCTGGCACACGCGCCGCGTGCCGTGGTGCAGGAGTACTGCGCGCGCGGCTTGGCGCGGCACACCCCTTACACGATCGCCGAGCCGGGCAGGCTCGTGCGGGAACTGGCGCGGGTACGGCAGCGTGGTTTCGCCCGTACGGCCGAGGAGATGACCGTCGGCAGCTGTTCGGTGGCCGTGCCGGTGTGGGAGGGGGAGGGTGTCGTCGCGGCACTGGGTCTGGTGGTGCAGAGCGCACGGGCCGAGGTGACCAAACTGGCCAGGATCCTGACTCCGGCCGCCGAGGCGATCGGCAGGCAGCTGGAGGGGGAGAACCGTTAGCGGACGCCGGAGGGGAGCCTCTCTCCGGGTGGGCAGGCCTGGTGGGTTCCCCGGTGGGAGTCCTCGGGACACTCAACCGCCGCTTCACCCGAATGGCGGTCAAGCCCGACCGAAGGGGCCGGACCGCTCGCCGACCGGCCACCGACGTTTGACCTCCGTCGGTCGCAGCGACCTCGAAGGAAGCGCGAACAAACCGTTCGTAGCTGTTCTAGTCGTATGCACGTGCAGAGTTCGCCGAACGTCGCTCGGCGCGCCGGATCCATCGCATCCGCGGCGTCGCCCGGTTCGGCTCCGTATTTCGCGCAAAGCACCTTGGAGGCGGGAAAGTGACCGCGACACCGGGACACATCGCAAGAGACGGCCGTGGCAACGGACAGGTCGACCTGTGCCAGACGGGAGCCCACGGGCTGCCCTTCTCGGTGGATCGGCTGGCTGAGCTGGCCGTCGACGCACTGGGGTGGACGGGAAGCGTGCTTCCCGCGATGCGCCTGCTCGGGCGTCGGATCGTGCCGGTGGCCGAGCTGGTCCCGGACGCCCACGCCGAGCGGGTGTGTCTGGGCAGCGAACCCGTGCTGGACCGGACGGAGATCGCCACCTGGGTGTGGCCGGAGATGGCAGACCGGGTCCCGCCCGCGGCGGCCCGGGTCTCCGGGGTGCTGGCACCGGCACGGCACTGGAGGAGCGCGCTGACCGCCGCCGTGCCGTTCGCGCGGTTCACCAGCGCGGCACTGGTCGTGCCGCGTCGGGTGAGCGACCGCGACGGTTTCGTCTCGTCCTGCCTGATGCGGGCCCGGCAGTTCGGAGTGGCCGTGCTCAGCGTCGACGAGGACGGGATCCGTACGGAGCTGGAGGGGAGGAGCTTCGAGGACTCCGCGTCCACGCGGCAGACCGCGGTGTCCCGCTGGGTGAACGAGGTGGTCTACGACCAGTTGCTCGCCACGGAGGCACCGGCACCCTCCTGGGGGTGATCCGCGTCCGGCGGCCTCCGCTGTGTCGCCGCGACCTCGGCTCGACCACCGGTTGTCCCCTGTGACTCCCCGGTGCTTCCGGCACCGGGGCGGGCTCTCGGTGGGGCGTGCGACTTCGCTGTGACGTCGTGAACGCGGAAGCCGATGCCGGACACGGCCACGATGGTGTCCACCGGTCTATCCGCCGAGCACGCGTTCCAGGTGGGGGTTTCCGAAGACCCGTTCCGGGTCGAGCCGGTCCCTGATCCGCAGGAAGTCGGAGAAGCGCGGATACCGTTCACCGAGTTCGGGGGCGGACAGGCTGTGCATCTTCCCCCAGTGCGGCCTTCCTCCGGCGGCGCGGGCGATCCGCTCGAAGGTGTCGAACCACTCCCGGTAGGGCATCCCGGTGAACTGGTGCACCGCGACGTAGGCGGTGTCCCGGCCGTAGGCGGTGGACAGCCACACGTCGTCGCCGGTGGCCACGCGCACCTCCACGGGGAACATCACCGGGTGGCGCAGCCGCCCCGCCTTCCGGCGGAGTTCGGCCAGCACGTCGGGTAGCAGTTCGCGGGGCAGGGCGTACTCGGTCTCGACGAAGCGCACCCGTCTGCCGGTGACGAACACCCGGTGCGAGGTGTCGCTGTAGGACCGTCCGGACCAGAACGAGGCGCACAGTCCGGTCAGTTCCGGAACCAGGCGGGGGAACCGGCGTCCGATCCGGCACACCGTCCCGAACAGGCCGTTCTCCAGCACGCTGTACTCGAACCAGCAGCGCACGGGGTGCAGCGGTCGGGTGGGTTCGGACTCGGGCAGTCTGTTGTTGCGTTTGACCAGCGCACGTGTGGTGTGCGGGAACCAGTAGAACTCGAAGTGGTCGTTGTTCGCGGCGTTCTCGTCGAAGTTCCGCAGCACCTCGTCCAGCGGTTCGGGGGTCTCCTCGGCGCCCAGCGCGAACGCGGGTACGCAGCGCAGGGTCACTGTGCTGAGCACGCCCAGCGCGCCGAGGCCGACGCGGGCGGCGTCGAACACCTCCGGGTTTTGTTCGGGGGAGCAGTGTAGCCAGGAGCCGTCGGCGAGCACGAGGTCCAGCGCGCGTACCGCCGTGGCCAGTCCGCCCAGCCCCGCCCCCGTTCCGTGGGTGCCCGTGGACACGGCGCCGGCCACGGTCTGCCGGTCGATGTCGCCGAGGTTGGGCAGGGCGAGTCCCAGCTCGTCCAGTGCGCTGTTGAGCCGGTGCAGTGGGGTGCCGCCGCGCACGGTGACGAGCAGGTTGGTGCGGTCCACATCGGTGATGCCGGACCATTCCGTGAGGTCCAGGGCCACGGCGGAGCTCCTGCCACCGGGGGCGGTGGGGGCCGCGATGTCGCTGAACGAGTGGCCGGTGCCGAGGGGTTTCACGCTGTGTCCGGCCTGGCGTGCCCACGTCACGGCGTGGGAGATGTCCGCGCCGGTGCGCGGGCGTGTCGTGTGGTGTCCGGTGGCGGTGGCCGTGGCCGCCCAGTTGGACCACCTGTCGAGTGTCATGGCCAGAACCGTCCTTCGTGTTCGCCCGTCGGGGCCGCTTTTCGTCGACGGACCTGTCCCGGGCGCTCGGCGCGGGGCCCCGAGCGTCGTGGCAGCCCTCCGGGGGATCCGAGCACACGAGGAGATCCGTGGCGCAACCGTGTCGCGGCGTTCCGTTTGGCGAAAAATTAAGTGAATATCTCTCGCATAACAAGGGGTGGGGACTTACCGTGAGGACGTGTACCCGTCCACAGCGTCTCCCGTGGCCACCTCGGCGGCCCGCCTCGACGCGGCCACCGCGGGGCTGGAGCCGCCCTTCGGGGTGGTGGACCTGGCCGCCTTCGACGACAACGCCGCCCGCCTGGCCGAGCGGGCCCGGGGCGTCCCGATACGCGTGGCGACGAAGTCCCTGCGCTGTCCGGAACTGATCCACAGGGTCACGCGCCGTCCCGAGTTCACCGGGCTGATGTGCTACAGCCTGCCGGAGGCACTGTGGCTGTACCGCCGTGGGCTGAGCGAGGACCTGTTGGTGGCCTATCCGACCGTGGACCGGCGGGCGCTGGCCGAACTGGCCGACGACCCGGGCGCCGCCGCCGCGGTGACCCTCACCGTCGACTCCGTCGAGCACCTGGAGCTGATCGAGGAGGCCACCCCGCGCTGTCGACGCCTGAGGGTGTGCCTGGAGGTCGACGCGGGATGGCGTCCCCTGGCGAAGGTGTGGCCGCGGGCGCTCTCCGACAGCTGGAGCGACGGCGGGCCGCGCGTCGGCCCGCTGCGTTCACCGGTGCACTCGCCCCGCCGCGCGCGGGAACTGGCCCGGGAGATCACACGACGGAGGGGGCTGCGCCTGGTCGGGTTGTTGCTCTACGAGGGGCAGATCGCCGGGCTCGGCGACCGTCCGGCCGGTCAGCCGCTGCGCGCGGCTGCCGTGCGCTGGATACGACGCCGTTCGGCGGAGGAACTCGCCCACAGGCGGGCCGCCGTGGTCGAGGCGGTCACCGAGGTGGGACCCCTGGAGTTCGTCAACGGCGGGGGAACCGGCAGCCTGGAGACTACCGTGCGGGAGCGGGCGGTCACCGAAGTCGCCGCCGGTTCGGGCTTGGTGGGCCCCACCCTGTTCGACTTCTACCGCGAGTTCCGCCCGCTTCCCGCGGTGCTGTTCGCGCTGCCGGTGGTCCGTCGTCCCGGCAGACGCAGCGCGACGGTGTTCGCCGGAGGGTACCTCGCCTCGGGAACACCGGGCAGGGACCGCCTGCCGACCCCCCATCTTCCCGCGGGACTGCGGCTGACCGGAGCCGAGGGGGCCGGTGAGGTGCAGACCCCGTTGGTCGGCGGTGCCGCCTCCGCGCTCCGTGTCGGCGATCGGGTGTGGTTCCGACACGCCAAAGCGGGGGAACCGGCCGAGAGGTTCGACGAGTATCACCTGATCGAGTCGTACGGACCGGGCCGGGATCGGGCGGTCGCCGCGGTGCCGACTTACCGCGGAGAGGGTAGGTCCTTCGGCTGACCCTCCGAGATACGACTGGACAGGTAACCACGAACCAACTCCCGTGCCTCGTTGACCAGCGTGGGATCGCCCATCGGGGCACGGCGGAAGGCGAGGTGCAGCACCGCGTCGGCGGCCTCCACCGCCACCGACAGCGGCAGCTCCAGTTCCGAGGGGCTCATCCCGAAGTGCTCCGAGATGAGGTTCGTGAGTTTCTCCGCGATCACCGCGTTGTTGTCCTTGTCCTCGTGCAGCAGCCGCAGGTCCACCACGTCGCCGAAGTGCAGCTTGCTGAAGGCCGGAGTCTCCCGGTGCATTCCCAGGTAGACGTCGAAGACCGTGTCCACGGCGTCCCACCAGTGCGCGAGTTCGGTGCGGTCGAGTCGTTCGTAGACGGCCTGCACGAACTTCTCCAGATTGCGTAGCGTCAGCTCCTGGACCACCGCGCGTTTGTCCGGGAAGAACTGGTACAACGAGCCGACGGCGACACCGGCCCGTTCGGCGATCAGTGTCGTGGTCAGACCGTCGTAGCCCACCTCGTCGATGAGCTGGGCACAGGCCTCCAACATGCGTTCCACGCGTTGGGCGCTGCGCTGCTGTACTGGCTTGCGGCGCAACGGGGCTGCTTCGGTGGGCAAGATGTCTCCTTGGTCTTGTCCGAACTCCGGAATCCTTACGAACCTGGTCCGAGACGCGCCGCCGGGACCGCCCGGCAAACGCCACGTCTTGCCCAGTCTCGCGCTCTTGCGGCGATCATGCTTGGTGAGCGGCCCTTCAGAGTGTCAGTCAATAGGGTGAGCAGGGGACGGTTCTCCCCGGAACGGCGGTATTTTCGGTCGTCGAAGGCGGTGAATTCCCGTGTCTGTTCCTCCATCGGAGCCTGTGGAGAGTTTCCCGCGATTATGCATTCCGGAGCGGTTCCACAGCAGAAGCTCCACGACATCCGAGCTCGCCGTCGGGACCGACCGACACCCCGGCGGTGCCCGGCCGGGCCGCGCACGCTCTCCGTCGGCGCGCTCTCGTAATTCCGGGGTGACTCGTGGTGTCCTCTGGCCGTGGACGTCGTCACCCGAGTTTCCCGGCCCGTCCCCCCACGGACCGGCGTGTGTCCGTGCGGCCGGTGCGGCGGCGACGTAGGCATCGGAAACAGTGCCCGCGCGGGCGGTTCGTGCACGTGCTTCCTCGCCCGGTGGTCCCCGAACCGGGCGGTTCACCCGCGGAGGCCGGACACTCCGCGCGTTGTCCGAGGAAGAGCAAGGAGATACCCGTTGGACGGTCGGCCCCGGCTCGGCCCCGAGAAGAACACGGCTACCGTACGGCCCTTCGGGACGTGGCCCCTCGACGTGGACGAAGCGAACTCCGTACTGGCCTGTGGCGACTACGGGCTGCGCCTCGTCCGGCACCACCGGCGGACCTGGCTGGTGGGCGAAGGGGCGGGCAGCGGAATCCCGTTGGGAACGCGTCCCACCTGGAGTCAGCTCTATCGGATGTTGATCCGACTGCGCAGCACGCGCAGGATCCGCGACCGGACCTGGTTGGCCCGGCTGGCGGCCTCGCTGGACCCCCGGACCATCTCCACGAACGGAGGACCCCCGGACCGGGAATGGTGGCGGCTGGTCGAGATGGTCGGTGCGGACCCGATACTGCGGATGCACTGCGCCACGCTCGGGACCGGATCCGGGCGGGGCGCCGCGCCCGCCTTCCACGAGCCGTTGCCGGCCCACCCGGACTTCCCGGGCGGCACCCTCGCCGTGACGGTCCCCGCGTTCCTGGAGACGGGCTCGGCCCTGCCAGCGGGCCTGTTGGGGGAGGTGCTGAGCAACCGCTTCGAACGTCAGCAGAACGCGCTGCACCACTTCCTGGAACACTTCGTCCGCCCCCCGCTGCGCGCCTTCCGGCTGGTGCTGGAGAACTCGCGTTCGTTGCTGCTGACCCCACGTGCCGACACCCTCGCGGTGGAACTGTCCCCGGAGTTGCAGGCCACCGGCAGGATCGTGTTCACCCCCTCGGTGGGAGTGCGCGAGGCCAACCGCGTCACCTCCGGGGAGGTGCGGAAGGGGATGCGCGCGCTGGCACGGACCCTGGACACCCTCGCCGGGGCCTTCGAACGGCTCGACTCCCGAGGGGACGGACTCCGCCCGGGAGAGGTCCGTTCCGCGGTGCACCACGTGGTGGCCACCGAACTCCGGGACCTGGAGGCCGACAGCGCCGACGTGTTGTCCGGTCGGCATCCGCTGAGCGGTTTCGTGCACACCGTGCCCGCCGAGCAGGACGAACTGTTGCGCCGGGTGCTGCACACCGTGCAGGAACGTACCAGGGCACGCCGTTGGCACCGGGACGTCCCACAGCCGATGGTGGTGATCGACCTCGCCTCCTGCGGGCTGGTCACCCCGGACTCCTCCCCCCGGCGACGGTCCGTCGGGACGGTCCCCGGTGATCCCCGGGCCTCGCCCCTCCCCCTCGGCCCTTCGTGGAGCGGAACCGTCCACAGCGGTCTTCCCCGTTTCGTGTGGGACGTCCGCGACGCCGGAGGCCGGGTGGTTTTCTGCGTCTCGGGTCAGCGGGACGGCGACCGGGTCCGGAGGGTGTTGGACGAGACCGGGGTGCCGGAGGCCGACCTGATCCACGTCCCGGAACCGACCGTGGAGTCCCTGGCGGGATGGACGGTGCGTCGGTTGCGCGAACTGGGGCACGGCGAGGTCGTGGCGGTCTTCGACGACGGGTTCGCCGCCGAACTCCGCTCGCCCGTCGACCCCCACGGCGCGTTCGTGGTCGCGCTGTCCTCCGGCAGGAGGCTGCCGAGGCAACGGAACGGAAGTGCCGAAGGACTCCTGGCGGCGCGTGCCGGGACCGGGCGGGTTCCGGCGATCGACAGTTTCGAGACCTCTCCCCGCCGGCGACCGGAACGGCGCCATCCCGTGCTGTCCAACACCCACTCGCTGGAGGAACTCCAGGTGGCGGCGCTGCGGGAGAACCGTTCGGCCCAGCGCTGGGCGGTGCGTCTGAGTGGTTCCGAGACCGAGGCGCTGGTGCGTTCGGTGGTGGACGACGCCGACTCGGCGGCCGAGCGGACCGCGCGCGGGGCGCTGAGCAGGTTCGCCGTACACGAGGCGGACAACAGTGAGCAGCGCAGGTATCGGACCCTCGGGGCGCTGCACCACGTGTTCACCCGCAAACAGTTCCTGAAGGGTTCCCGCTCCAACTACGTCCTGGCCGACATGCTGCGGGACGCGGGGGGTCCCGTGGCCCGTGGCGAACCGATCGACGTGGTGCTGCTCGGTTTTCCGGTGAAGCAGTCGTTGAACCGGTTGAAGGCCTACGGGCCGCTGCCCGACATCGCCGAGCTCGGCGGGCTCGTCCGGCTGCGCGAACTGCAACAGGCCGCCCGACGGGTGTACCCCCCGGGGCTGCGCATCAACGTGCTCACCGACGGCAGGCACTTCCGGCCGAGACCGGGATCGTTGACCCGGGCCTACACCCGCAAGCTCGGCGAGTACGCCGAACTGGTCGGCCTCGACGGGTCCGTCTCGATCCGGGAGATCGACGCCGTGGCCCGGGAACGACTGGGGTCGGCCGTGCTGTCCCGCCGTCCCGAGCTGTTCCGCAGCTTCCGGAGTTCCCTGGAACGGGCCGTGGCCGACCTGGACATCACCGACAACCCCTTGCGCACGCTCGACCGCGTCCAGGAGCGGGCCGAGCGGTGGGAGGGGGCCTCGGAGCGCGGCACCGCGCGTTCACTGGGCCTGTTCCGGGAGATGGTCATGTCGATGGTCTACTCCGTGCCGGTTCCGGTGCCCGCCGGAGCGGACCGGCTCGGCTGGGCGCGCGCGGTCTACGCCGACGTGTACAACCTCGTGGACACGCACATCTCCCCGGAGACACGTCAGGCCAGGGTGGCGGTGCTGCGCCGCGCCTGGCACAACGCCATCCGGTATCTGTCCACCATGCGGGTGGACGAGGAGCTGGGCTACGAGGAGCTGTTCAGCCCCCGGATCCGGCTGACGGTCAGTGCGGTCACCAGAGGACGTTGCGGATTCACCTATCTGGGTGGGTCCGGGCTGTTGCCCTGGCAGGGAACCGGGGTGCTGGACACGCGTGGCTATGTGGCGGTGGACTTCGCGGTCTCCCTCATCGACCAGGGCTTCGTGCCCGCCTACTCCCCCCTGCTGGGCAGGCGTCAACCGTTGATGATGGTCCCGGCCCAGCACACCGAACCCCTGCCACGCGGCTCACGGGCGGAGGGCACGCGGCTGGACGTGGGACTGCGTTCCCGGGCGAGACTGCGGCGCAGGTAGTCCTTCCGTGCGGAGACGCTCCGGCCACCGTCCCGGTGGGACCGACCCCGGGCACACCGGAATCCCGGCACTCGCCAGGGGGGAAACGAGTGCCGGGATTCCGGGATAGCTCCGTCACCCACGGGGTGTTTCGTGTGTCGGTTCTCGGTGACGGAGCGGCTGGGATCCGCAAGCCGGTACCGGTTCGGGGGAGGGGAGTAAACATCGGCACCGGCTCGCGGAAGTCGGGGGAGACCACACGAGGAACGGGGAGGGAGGCGGGGAGACCTCGTGTGGCCACCGGGTTCTGTGTTCGGTTGTGCCCGGCCCGCCTGTTCGGGCCGGGACGGGGGAGGAGACCGATGGTCGGCATGTCCGTGGTCGGGGGGCACGTCATGCCGACCACCGGTCAACGGACGGGCAGCGGTTCCGCCGCCGGTTCGGGGGATACGGCGTGCGGAACCCGGCCCGCCTGCTTTTACGGCACCGGCGCCGCACGGCGCAGCTGCTGCGCCGGTCGCAGGTGCCGTGCGGGACGGGGTGCGAGGCCGCCCGCCACCAAGTGCTCGTAGGCCGAGCGCCACACGGCGCAGGGTGCCTTGCGCTGGCGCAGCCACGTCGAGCACTCCGGGCAGTTCCCTCGTTCGTCCGGTTCGTGCGCGGTCAGCAGCGTCCGCCATCCCGCGGTCAGGCGCGGGAGCTCCGAACGTGCCACGGACAGCAGGGACGGCGCGTCCGCGCGGTTAGCCAGCTCGGAGAGCACATCGAGCCGTTCCCAGACCGCGTCGCGCAGAACCTGTCCCAGAATCGTGTCCACCGTACGTCACCGTCACTTTCTCGCCTGGTCAGCGGCGAACCGCAGCGCCGAACCCAACCGACCGGCCCGGTCGGTCGTCAACGCGGCGGTCGCACCGGGCGGTCCGGCGAGAACCACCCTGTCCCGGTTGACGAGCACCTCGAGGCTGCGCGGCGTGTGGTTGACGTCGCGACACCACATCCGACCGTGGCTGTTCCCGGCGAACTCCCCGGAGGAGTCCCGGTGGTCTTCCGATCGGGGGGCGGATCCCACCGGTTCCTCGGGCTCGGGTCGTTCGTAGGAAACCACGTCGCTGATGTCCTCTCGGTGCTTCCGTTGTCTGCCGAGGACTAGATTGGAACGTGGGGTGGCCGACTGGCTAGGTGGTGGGCGACGACCGGACTTACCGCGCGATGAGCGGTTCGTGGAGTTCGGTCGTACCGATCACCGGCCACAGTGTCCGCTTCACCGTCTTCTGCGCGGAGCCTTAGTCTGCGGCCGACGCCCGAGAAGCGTGGAGGGGTCTTCGAATGAACACCATCGGTTCGAGCGGCTCTCTCGTTACACCCGAGGTCTGGGATGGACGGGAGATGAGGGAAGCGCTGGCGAGTCGGAACATCAGCGACATCTACAAGCTGCTGCGCAAGCACGGTGTGTCCCAGCGTCAGATCGCCGCGGCCACCGGTCAGTCGCAGTCCGAGGTTTCGGAGATCCTCAAGGGCAGGCAGGTCATCGCCTATGACGTGCTGGCCCGCATCGCTGACGGTCTCGGCGTCCCAAGGGGGTACATGGGCCTCGCCTATGACGGGGCGACGGCAGTGAGAGTCGCCGATTCGGATGACGGCGACTCCCCGGCTGAGGAGGACGAGACGGTGAAGCGTCGGAAGTTTCTGTCCCATGCCGCGGCGGTTGCTATGGGGGCTTCCGTCCTCGGCGCGGAGGAGGGGGACTGGCTGACGGCCAATGCGCAGACTCCCGCGCCCTCGCGTATCGGTATGGCCGACGTTCAGCAGATTCAGGCGGCGACCAAGGCGTTGCGCGACCTGGACTATCGTTACGGCGGGGGGACTTGCCGTGACGCCGTCGTGGCCCAGCTGCACTGGGCGAAGCAACTGCTGCACGCCAGTTGCACGGATCAGGTCAAACAGCAGTTGTTCACCTCGCTGGCCGACATGCACAGCCTGGCGGGGTGGACCTCGTTCGACATGGGGTTGATGGACCCGGCACGCGGCCACTTCGGGCAGGCGTTGCAGTTCGCCAGACAGGCCGGTGACGACAGCCTGGTGGCCAACGTGCTCTACCGGATGGGGCGGGTCTACCTGCACTACCACCAGCCGAACGAGGCGTTGAAGCTGTTCCAGCTGGGACAGATCGCGGCCCAGGAGTCGGGCTCGTCGTTGACGGTCGCCGTCATGTGCGCCAACGAGGGATGGGCCTACGGAATGCTGAATAGGCCCGACCAGGTGGCGAAGATGCTGGGCAGGACCAAGGACGAGTTCGCCAGGGCCAGGTTGGACGAGGCGCCGGACTGGGTGCGGTTCTTCAACGAGACCGACCTGCACGCGGCGCTCGGCTCGGTCCACGACGCGATGGCCGAACACGAACCGGACCGCCACGCGCCGCTGGCGGTGGCCGAGACGATCAAGTCGAACGAGAGGTACGACGTCGACATGCAGCGCAGCCACGTCTTCGTGCTGGGCATGCAGGCCACGAACCACATCAGGGCCGGCGACGTCCAACAGGGGATCAAGGTCGGCAGACGGGCGCTCGACATCGGTGCGCAGGTGAAGTCGGCACGTGTTCCGGACCGGCTGCTTCCGCTGGAGCGGGAGGCCGCCAAGCACGTCAGGAACGCGGAGGCCCGCGAGTTCTCCGAGCAGGTCCGTGTGTTCCGGGAGAACCGTTCGATTTGATCAGCTCCGGTGAACGACCCGACCGCGCGCCGAGAGCGCGATCACTCCGCAGCAGACAGCCCATGACATCGGCGAACATGACTTTTCCGCCCGACTCCGCCCGAGAGCCCGAGGTTCCGCGTGAACTGGGCAAGGCCCTGGACGAGGTGTGTGCCGCGGCGGGGCTGGACCCGCGCGGGGCGAAACTGCTGCGTTTCGTCAACAACGGGGTCTTCCTGCTGCGCACCGCCCCCGTGGTGGTGCGTGTGGTGCTCACGTCCTCGCTGGCCTACCGGGCGGACAACGTGGTCGAGGCCGCACGGTGGCTCACCGAGCGGGGGATGCCCTCCGTGCGGCTGCTGCCCGGCCTGCGTCAACCGGTGCGAGCCGGGGGCTACGTGGCCACCGTGTGGGAGGAGGTTCCGGACACGGGGACACCGCCGACCGGTTACGACCTGGGGACGCTGCTGCGTTCCCTGCACGCCCTGGAGATCCCGCCCTCGGTGGGGGAGTGGCAGCCGGTCGCTGACGCCCGCAGGCGTCTCGCGGAGGGCGAGCACGAGCTCGACCCGCGGGACCGGGACTTCCTGAAACGGCACTGCGACTCCGTGGAACGGCGTCTGGAGGAGCTGGAGTTCGCCCTGCCCCGGGGCACCGTGCACGGGGACGCGCATCTGGGCAACGTCATCATCGGCCCCGAGGGGCCGGTGCTGTGCGACTTCGACTCGCTGTGTGCCGGTCCTCCGGAGTGGGACCTGACCCCGATGGCGGTGGGCTACCTGCGTCTGGGGCGTTCTCCCGAGGCCTATCGCCAGCTCGTGGCGGCCTACGGTTTCGACGTGGTGGCCTGGGAGGGCTTTCCGGTGTTGCGTGACCTGCGGGAGCTCAAGATCACCGTCAGTGTGCTGCCGGTGCTGAGCAGCAACCCCTCCCTGGCGGGCGAGCTGCGCACGAGGTTGCGTTCCATGCGTGAGCGTGACTTCACGGTGCGGTGGACGCCGTACCGGTGAGTCCTCGATCCCGCTGGGACCGGGGGTGGGCGACGTTCGGTCGGGCCGAATTCGGACAACTCACCGACGCGAAGTGACCGTTCGGCGACACGAGCTTTCTTTTCGCATCGCGGAATTCGTTCGTGCGATGCGATACGCGTTCCGTTGTCCGTCGTATCCGACGCGGCGTTCGGTGTGCGAGTGGCAGCGTACTGTCTCCGCCGGGATATGTCACGGAACACGCCGGATCCGCCGCTGCGGAGGTTTCGTCGCCGGGATCGGCCCCGGCTGCTCCGGACGGTGGTCCCGGTTTCCCGGACAGTATACGAGTTCCTCTCGGGAAATCCTCGGGGAGGAGGCTCCCGCCGGGAACGCCGGATTGAAACCCCGCTCCGGGGGGTATCCCCTACTGGTGGGAAGTGACAGTGGTCACGTCGAACCATCGGGGGCCGAACGCTATGCCGAACCTCTCGCCGACGTGCCGCCGGAGCGCAACCGCCGAAAGCGGTCACGGTGACCCACCCGCGACCGGCCCGACCGTGTTCCGGAGGCCGCGCCGGAGGGGAGCCTGATGGGGGCGACCTCCGGGCATCAGCGGGAGAGGAGCACACGCCCGGCCCGCTCGGAGGCCGGAGGCTCCGGCGACTCCTCCCAGCCCCCCGCCGGAGGGAGAAGAAGGAGTCCGCCGAGCCGGTGGGTGCTGCGGGGCGGGCTCGCCCTGCTGCTGGTGCTGGCCTTGTCGGGGGCGCTGGTCTACCGGGAACTGGACGGCAACATCACCTCGGTGGACGTCGACGGGTGGCTGTCCTCCGACCGTCCGCCGGAGAACCCCTCGGAGGCGTTGAACATCCTGCTGCTCGGCTCGGACTCCCGCGCGGGCGCGAACGGGGAGTACGGCGACGTCGCGGGACGACGCTCCGACACCGCCATGGTGGTGCACCTGGCCGAGGGCAGGCGGAAGGCGGCCGTGGTCAGCATCCCCAGGGACACGCTCGTCGACCGCCCCGAATGTCCCGGTCAGGACCAGGAGGCGATCCCACCGGCCCGCGACGTCATGTTCAACTCCGCCTACGCGCGGGGCGGGCTGGTCTGCACCGTGGCCACGGTGGAAAAGCTGGGTGACCTGCGTCTGGACCACGCCGTGGCCGTGGACTTCGCCGGTTTCGAGAAGCTGGTGGACACCCTGGGCGGAGTGCGGATCACCCTGTCCGAGCCCATCGAGGACCCCTACGCCGGTCTCGACCTGCCCGCCGGAACCCAGCGGCTCACCGGGGAACAGGCGCTGGGGCTGGTGCGTACTCGCCACGGGGTGGGCAACGGCAGCGACCTGGCCCGGATCGAGCTCCAGCAGAAGTTCCTGAAGGCCCTGCTGCGTCAGGTCGACAGGACGGGGCTGCTGACCGACCCGGTACGGCTGCACCGCGTGCTCGACACGGCCACCAGCTCCCTGACCACCGACGAGGAACTGGCCTCCTTGGGGGCGTTGCTGTCCCTGACCCGGTCGCTGCGGGGGATCTCCCCGGAACGGGTCGACTTCCGCACCCTGCCCGTGACCGCCTCCTCGACGCGGCCGAACCGGCTGGTCCCGAAGAAGTCCGAGGCGGAGGAACTGTGGGAGGCGCTGCGGGAGGACACGGCGCTGCCCCCGAAGAACCGGTGAGCCGACCCCGGACGGAAACTCCTCAGGCACGCACCCCGAAACGCCGCAGCAGGTCGTCCTCGATCCTGCCCAACTCGCCGTCCACCGCCCGGTGGGCGGCGCGGCGCCTGGCGGCGGGCATCCGCTCGGCCGCCCGCACCACCCCGGACAGCTCGTTCAGACGCTGCCGGGAGGACTCCACGAAACTCCGCACGGACTCCTCGTCCTCGGTCCCGCCCCGGCTGGCCAGCAGGTTCTCCAGCGCGGTGGCGTCGCCGGCGATCCGGGCGTGCAGCGCGGCCCCGCGTCCGGTGAAACGGGACACGTCCTCCACGGCCACCCCGAGCCTGCGGGCCCGGAACCTCTCGTAGCCCTCCCGCGCCGTGGCGGCGGCCCGCGCGAGGTAGGGGGCCACCACGGGACCGACGATCCTGGTCACGCCCACCACCTTCTTGGCGTTGCCCGGGGTGAGACGCCCGTGTTCGCCCTTCCGCGCGGCCTTGGCGGTCCTGCGTTCCTCCCGGCGCCGACCGCGTTCCTCGCGTCGTTGCGCGCGACGAGCGCGGCGCTCCGCCCGGGTTGTATCGGCCGTGTGTTTCCTCCGCTGGGAACCTGCCATGACGGCGAACACCTCCGGGCCGACTCGGTGTGGCTGTGCTGCGCGGATCAGTCTAGGCACTACCACGGCCGATCGCTACGGCGACACGACCCGCCGGACACGTCGTGTGGTCGCGGGTGTTTCGGACGCGCCTCGGCGTGGCCGTGCCGGGGCCGTCGCGGGATGGGCGTACTCTCGCGTCCGGGTGTCCCAGGAGTCCGTGCCCGGACACCACGGCGGTCACTCGCCGGTGGGGCTCCCGTGTCGGATCGGACATGTCGTATCTCTCACCGGGGTGATGGAGTTACTCGGCAGGATGAGGACATACCCTGCTTCCGTGGCTTCCGAGGTGCTGTTGGACGGCAGCGTGGTGACGCGCTGTCGCCGCCGCGTGCATCTCGACAACGACCCGGAGATGGTCGACGTCCCCCGCGCCCCGGCGGATCCCGGCTCGGAACAGCGCATCGCCGACGCAGCCGAGTACCGCAGGGAAGTGGCCCGCAGACTCGGTCAGTCCCTCGGGGACGGCTGGACGGAGATCCCTCGGGAGGACTCCGCCGAGGAGCGCGAGGCCGCCACGCTCGCCGCGATGCGCGACGGGCTCGACTACATCTCCGGCGCTCGGCTGCCCAGGGATGTTCACGGGGGCCGTGAGGGCGAGGTGGAGCTGCTGGTGCGCAGCGGCACCGGCTACGTGCCGGTGCTCGTGGTGCGTCACAAGGTCGCCGATCCCGGCAAGGGCGCCCGAACCTCCCCGATCACCGAGCCCACCCCGGAGGCGGCCGGATACGACCCCCGGCGCAAGGCGCGTTCGCAGGCGCGGGACCTGTTACGGCTGGCCCACGCCGTGCGCCTGTTACAGGCGTGCGGGATGCGGCCCGCCGGACGCCTGTGGGGCGGAAGCATCGGCTCCGACGCCGAGGTCGTGGTCTGGCACGACCTCGAAAGCCCCACCTGGTCGGGTGGGCGCAGCGTGCTCGGGGAGTACGACGAGCGGTTCTCCGACCGCCTGGCCGTCGCGCGGGCGGCGGCCGAGGGCAGGCAGGCGCTGGCCCAGCCGAGTCGTGTGCTGGAGTGCAAGGGCTGCCCCTGGTGGCCGGTGTGCGAGCCCCAACTGCGTTCCTCCCGCGACGTGAGCCTCGTGGTGCGCGGTGAGGACGCGGTGCGGCTGCGACGTCACGGGGTGCACCGGGTGGACGAGCTGGCCGCGCTCACCGTCGCGGACTTCCGGACCCCGCCGCTGTCGCCCAAGCGTCTCACCGAGGCGGTGCTGCTGGCCCGGGCCTGGCTGCGTGGTCTCTCCCTGGTGCGGCGGGTGTCGGAGGTGGGCATCCCGCGGGGGGATGTCGAGGTCGACGTGGACATGGAGAGCTACGCCGACTCCGGGGCCTACCTGTGGGGAACCCTGGTGTCCTACCCCGCCCGCGACGAGCCGGGGAGGCGGCGGGACGGGGACCCGGCCGCGCTGCTGGGCACCGAACCCGGCTACCGGGGGTTCGTGACCTGGGACCCCCTGCCCTCCGACGACGAGGCCCGCTCCTTCGCCGAGTTCTGGGGGTGGTTCACCGCCCTGCGCCGGGCCGCCCACGAGCACGGGCTCACCTTCCGGGCCTACTGCTACAACGAGCTGGCCGAGAACAGGTGGATGCTGAGTTCGGCGGAGCGTTTCGCAGGCAAGCCCGGGATTCCCCCGGTGGAGGAGGTGCGCCGCTTCGTCGAGTCCCGGGAGTGGGTGGACGTGTTCGCGATGGTGCGGGACCAGTTCCTGTGCCCCCACGGGAAGGGGCTGAAGGTGATCGCCCCGAACGCGGGTTTCGCCTGGCGGGACGCCGAGGCCGGCGGGGAGAACTCGATGCGCTGGTACCGGGACGCGGTCGGTTTCCGCGGCGGGCGGCCGGATCCGGCGCAGCGTGACCGGCTGTTGGAGTACAACGAGGACGACGTGCGGGCCACGCTGGCCATCCGGCGGTGGATGAGTTCCGAGGCGGTGCTGGAGATCCCCCACACCGGGGATATCTGACCCCCCCGGGAGGCCGCCCGCTCCGAGGGGTTTCCGGCATGGCCGGTTCTCGACGGGGCGGCGCCCGATTCACACTGTCCGAACTCCGGTGCGTGACTCGGACACCCCCCTCGGGGGCGAGCGTCACGGCGGTGCGCCCCTACGGCACGATCACGGCTCGCCCGGGGATCTCCCCGCGGTGGAACCGTTCGTAGATCTCGGGGGTCTCCTCCAGCGGGAAGGAGTCCACGTGCACCCGCACCTCGCCGCTGCGGGCGAGTTCCAGCACCTCCAGCAGTTCCCCCCGGCTGCCCCAGTAGGGGGCGGAGACCGCCACCTCGAAGGGAAGGGTGCCGAAGCCGACCGGAACCGAACCCCCGCCGATTCCCACGATCGTGAGGTCACCCTCGGTGGTGACCGAGCGGGCCGCGATGCGGGTGGTGGCCGTGCTGCCCACGAAGTCGAACACCGCCTCGGCCCCGTGTCCCGAGGTGAGCTCGCGAATCTGCCCGGGGGCGTTCTCGTCGGAACGCACGGTCCGGTGCGCGCCCACGCTGCGGGCCAGTTCCATCTTCTGGTCGTTGATGTCCAGCGCCACCACCCGCGCCGGGCTCAGGGCGCGCAGCAGCTGGATACCCACGTGTCCGAGCCCGCCCGCGCCGATCACCACGGCGGTACTGCCGGGAACCAGTTTCGGCAGGGACTTCTTGATCGCGTGGTAGGGGGTGAGCGCCGCGTCGGTGAGCGGGGCGGCCTCCACCGGGTCCAGGCCGTGCAGCGGCACCAGGTGCCGTTCGTCGTCGACCAGCAGGTACTCGGCCATGGCTCCCGGCGCGCCCAGTCCCGGTGGGCGGATGCCCAGCCGCTCGGCCTGGCGGCAGTAGTTCTCCTCGCCGTAGGCGCACATGCGGCACAGCCCGCAGCCCCACGGTCCGTACACCGCCACCCGGTCCCCCTCGGAGTACCGGTGGGTTCCGGGGCCGAACGCGCTGATGGTGCCCGCCCCCTCGTGGCCCAGGGTCAGCGGCAGCGGGTAGGGGAACTCCTCGGCCGAGAAGCTCATCACCGCGATGTCCGAGTGGCACATCCCGGCGGCGTCCACCTTGACCAGCACCTGGCCCGGCCCGGGTTCGGGCACGTCCACCTCGACGACCTCGGGGCTGTCGCCCACCCGGCGGTACTGCACGGCCTTCATCGTCCGCGTCATCACACACCCCTCACGTGCTTCCTCGGCAGCATCGTGCACCACCGACGGAGGGGCCGCAGTCCTGCGTCCACGGGCGGGGTCCGGCCACCCGGCCGGACCCCGCCCGCGCCGCCCGGTTACTTGGGCGCCATCCGCAGCGCACCGTCCATGCGGATGACCTCCCCGTTCAGGTAGTCGTGCTCGACGATGCCGGACACCAGCCGGGCGTAGTCCTCGGGGGTGCCGAGACGCTTGGGGAACGGAACCCCCTCGGCCAGCCCGGCCCGGATCTCCTCGTCCACCGTGGCCAGCATCGGAGTGTCCACGATCCCCGGGGCGATCGTCATGACCCGGATGCCGAGCGAGGCCAGGTCCCGGGCGGCGGGCAGGGTCAGGCTGGCCACCCCACCCTTGGAGGCCGCGTAGGCGGCCTGGCCGATCTGGCCGTCGTAGGCGGCGATGGAGGCGGTGTTGACCACCACGCCGCGTTGGCCCTGCTCGTCGGCCTCGGTCTCGCCGATGGCCGCCGCGGCCAGCCGCAGCATGTTGAACGTGCCGACCAGGTTGACCTCGACGACCTTGCGGAACATGTCGAGGTCGTGGGGTCCCCTGCGTCCGGCTATCCGCGCGGAGGGGCCGATGCCCGCGCAGTTCACCACCACGCGCAGCGGCACCTCCGCCGAACTCGCCCGGTCCACGGCGGCCCGCACCTGCTCGGCGTCGGTGACGTCGGCCGCCACGAGGGTGACCCCCTCCACCTCCTCGGCGGCCCGCACGGCCTCCGGCAGGTCCACGGCGAACACCCGGGCCCCGTCGGAGGCCAGCCTGCGCGCGGTGGCCGCGCCGAGTCCGGAGGCACCTCCGGTGACGATGGCGGCTGTCTGCCTGGCCAGCATGTGTCCTCCTCACGTTCCTCGCGGATCGCGCCGTAGCCTACTGTCCGTTCGGTGAGTAAGGGAATCTCCGTGGTTCGGGAGCCCGCCGCAGCGTGGTTGGCCGCGGACTCGGCGGAGGAGGGCGAGGCTTTCAGTGCAGGGCGGGTGGGCTGATCGCGTCGATCTCGTCCAGGTCCTCGCGGGTGGGCCGCCACTGGCCGGCCATGGCGTTGCTCTCCACCTGTTCCGGGGTGGTGGCCCCGCTGATCACGGAACCGACCGTGGGTTGGGCGGCGAGCCATCCCAGGGCCGTGGCCAGCATGGAGATGCCGCGTTGTTCGGCGAAGCCGCGCAGCCGTTCGATGCGTTCCCAGGGCGCGTCGGCGAGCAGACGCTCCCGCCCGGACAGCCTGCTGCCCTCCGGAGGTGCCTGCCCCTGGCGGTACTTGCCGGTCAGCAGCCCGTTGGCCAGTGGGAAGTACGGGATGAGTCCCACCCCGAACTTGGCGCAGGCGGGCACGACCTCCCGTTCGGCCTCCCGTTCCAGCAGGGAGTAGTGGATCTGGGCCGACACGGGGGCGGTCAGCCCGGCGTTCGAGGCGGTCCAGGCCGCGTCGACCGTCTGCCAGCCGGCGAGGTTGCAGTGTCCGACGTAGCGGACCTTGCCCTCGTGCACCAGGTCGTCCAACACGGACAGTGTTTCTTCCAGCGGGGTCAGCGGGTCGGGGCGGTGCAGCTGGTACAGGTCGATCCAGTCGGTGTCGAGCCGACGTAACGAGGACTCCACCGCGCGTCGTACGTAGCGTCGCGAGGCCCGCGCGGAGAAGTCGGGGCCGTTGGCCCCCTGCATGTCCATGCCGAACTTCGTGGCGATGACCGCGTGCTCGCGACGGCCGTTGAGGGCTTTGCCCAGCAGCTCCTCGCTGCGTCCCCGGGGTGCTCCGTACACGTCGGCCACGTCGAAGAAGGTGATTCCCGACTCCAGCGCCCGGTCCACCACGGCCTGGACTCCGTCGGGGGACTCGGTCGTGGTCCCCGGTCTGCCCAGGTTGTTGCATCCCAGGCCGATGGCGCTGACCACGAGGCCGGAGTTGCCCAGACGTCGCTGTTCCACAGTGGTCGAGCCTAGTCGGACCGGCCGCGTTCCGTCACGGGTTCGGGCCCGGTGCCGCCCGGTCGCGCTAGTCCCGTCGGGAGGCCGTTTCGTCGAGCGTGGCGGTCAGCAGCCGCTCCGTCTCCGGGCCCGCCGAGTGAGACTCGTCCTCCACGATGTGCAGTCGGGAACGCGGCAGGTGGTCCGCTACTTCGACGGCGGCGCTGAGCGGGGAGGCGATGTCGAGTCGTCCGCGCACCAGGAGGGCGGGTAGGTGCGCGATGCGGTGGAGTCGGCCGGTGATGCCGTCGTCGGGCAGGAAGGCGTGGTTGCCGAAGTAGTGTGTCACCAGCCGGGCGAATCCGAGTCGGAACCGGGGGTCCTCGTAGCGGGGGCCGCGCTCGACGGGTCCGCTCAGCGTGGCCACGCGGTCCTCCCAGGCGCACCAGGCGCGGGCCGCCGTGTGGTGGATCTCGGGGTCGGGGTGCACGAGCAGGTCGTGGAAGGCCGCCGGGATGTTGCCGCCACGCCGCTCGGCGGGCAGGTGGCCCAGCAGTTCGGCGAACTCGTGGGGGTGGATGTGGCCCATGGTGTGGGTCATCCACGCGACCTCGTGGGCGCGGGTGGTCACCACGGACCACAGCACCAGCTCGCTGACCCGCTGCGGGTGTTCCACGGCGTAGGACAGGCCGAGGGTGCTGCCCCACGAGGCACCGAAGAGCAGCCAGCGCTCGATGCCCAGGTGTTCGCGTAGTCGTTCCAGGTCGGAGATCAGGTGCGCGGTGGTGTTGTGGTTCAACGCGGCGACCGTGTCGCCCGCGTGTGGGGTGCTGCGTCCGCATCCGCGCTGGTCGAACAGCACGACCCGGTAACGTTCGGGGTCGAAGAACCGTTGCCACCGGCAGGAGGCGCCGGATCCGGGGCCGCCGTGCAGCACCACGGCCGGTTCGCCGTCCGGGTCGCCGCGAACCTCCCAGTGGATCCGGTGCCCGCCGCCGACGTCGAGTGTTCCGGTCCGGTGTGGATCCGGGGTCGGATACGGCATGGGAGGCAGACTAGTACGGCCCGGTTCTCGGTTGGAGGGAGTATCCGGGGCTCTCCTCCGGGGCCGCCGTGGCCGATTTTGCCTAAAATTTGGCCCACCACGGCCCGTTCCCGCGCGTACGGGACGTACTCACTTCGGAAACCTGTTCGGATTCCCGTGATCTTCGCCGGTCGCGCTTCTAGGCTGGGGTGGATGGTCACCACGCGCCCCGAGCTGCTCGGCACCCACGGGATGGTCGCCTCGACCCACTGGCTGGCCTCCACGGCGGGAATGGCGGTGTTGGAGGAGGGCGGCAACGCCTTCGACGCGGCCGTGGCGGCCGGTTTCGTGTTGCAGGTGGTCGAGCCGCACCTCAACGGCCCGGCCGGGGAACTGCCCGCGCTGTTCGCCGTACGGGGAGGGCGTCCCCGGGCGCTGTGCGGGCAGGGACCCGCCCCCGCCGGTGCCACGATCGACCGTTTCGCCGGGGATTTCGGGCTGGAGCTGATTCCCGGCATCGGGCTGCTGCCCGCCACCGTGCCGGGCGCCTGGGACGGCTGGCTGAAGCTGCTGCGCGACCACGGGACGATGGAGCTGGAACGGGTGCTGCGTTTCGCGGTCGGCTACGCCGCGGACGGCTTCCCCGTGGTGGAGCGGCTGGCGAGCACCATCGCCACCGTCGGCGGACTGTTCGCCACCCACTGGCCCTCCTCGGCGCGGCTGTGGATGCCCTCCGGCAGGCCTCCGCGAACGGGCACGGTGCTGCGCAACCCGGAGTTGGCGCGTACCTGGCGGCGGCTGGTGCGCGAGGGCAACGCGGCCGGGGGCGGTCGTGAGGCACGGATCGACGCGGCCCGCCGGGCCTGGTCGCGGGGCTTCGTCGCCGAGGCGGTGGACCGCTTCGTGCGCACCCCGGTCTGGGACGGCTCCGGTTCCGCGCATCCCGGGGTGCTCACCGGCGAGGACATGGCGCGGTTCTCGGCGCACTACGAGGATCCGGTGACGCTGGAGCTGCCGGGTGGGTGGAGTCTGGCGAAGTTCGGGCCGTGGTGCCAGGGGCCGGTGCTGCTGCAACAGCTCCGGCTGTTGGAGGGGTTCACCCCCGAGTACCGGGAGGGCGTCGCCGAGGCGGAGACGGTGCACACCGCCGTGGAGGCGGCCAAGCTGGCCTTCGCCGACCGCGAGGCCCACTACGGCGACTCCGCCCCCGCCGGTGTCGCCGAGGCGCTGTTGTCGGCGGAGTACGCGGCCCACCGGCGCGGGCTGATCGGCGAGACCGCCTCGGCGGAGCTGCGTCCGGGTTCCCCGGGCGGGAAGACTCCCGTGCTGCCGGACCACGTGGCCCTGGGTCGGGGCGCCGAGTCGCCGCCCGATCCCAGCGGGGTCGGTCTGGGGGAGCCGACCGTCTCGTGGACCGGGCAGGGCCGGGGGGACACGGTGCACGTGGACGTGGTGGACCGCTGGGGCAACATGGTCTCGGCCACGCCGTCCGGGGGCTGGTTGCAGTCCTGCCCGACGATTCCCGAACTGGGTTTCTGTCTGAACAGCCGGGCGCAGATGTTCTGGTTGCAGGAGGGGCTGCCGAACTCGTTGGTTCCGGGCAGGCGTCCGCGCAGCACGTTGAGTCCCTCGTTGGCCTCGCGGGACGGGGCGGCGGTGCTGGCGTTCGGCACTCCGGGTGGAGACCAGCAGGACCAGTGGCAGCTGTGTTTCTGGTTGGCCCACGTGCACGCGGGATTGGGTCTGCAGGCGGCGATCGACGCCCCGGCCTGGCACACCACGGCTTTTCCCGCCTCCTTCTATCCGCGGGGCTGGCAGTCGCGGCGGCTGGTGGTGGAGTCCCGGTTGGGGCGGGAGCGGTTGGACGAGCTGTCCCGGCGTGGGCACCGCGTGGTCGACGCGGGCGCGTGGGCCTTGGGCAGGCTCTCGGCGGTGGCCCGGGATCCGGACAGCGGGCTGCTGCGTGCGGCGGCCAACGCGCGGGGTGCCCAGGGTTACGCGGTGGGCAGGTAGCCGGGGCGTGTTCCGTGGTTCCCGTTCGGCGCCGGGGTTGTTGCCCACACAAAAGCGAAAATAATTCAGCCAGTAATGATCCTTGTCGGGAACTCCGAAGGAGACAGTGCGGCCGCTCTCGTCCTCAACGTGGCCAGCACCTGGACTCAGTGTTTATGAGACCCAGCCTAGGGGCGATGAGGACGTATAGGCGTAGGAGTCGGATTCCTCCACCTATGAAGGTTGCGACCCCTGCGGTCCTCATCGCCCCTGGCAGGGGTCGCAACTGGATCGTGTCCCAGTGCTTGTCGTTGGGCTGATACAGCTTCGCTCGCGCGAATCCGCCTCGAACCTGGTCGAGGTTGACGAACGTGCCCTGCTCGGTCCAGAGGTAGAGCAGGTGCCGGTCGTACTGGTCGGGGAGTTCTTCGTCGCGCTGGACCCACACGGTGTCCCCGACCGAGACGAGTCCCCGTAGATGCTCGGTGGCCTTTTGGCCGTAGCACTGTACCGGTTTGTCCGGGTGTTTGGTCTCGGGTGTGTCGATCTCCAGCAGCCGCACCGTCACCTGCTGGGTCGTCGACAACGCCGGGCCCTCGGTCTTGGCCGCCAGACCGAAGGTGTGCGCGGTAGCGATCCGGTCGGCCGCGGCATGCAGCTCAGCGACCACCCGGTGAGCGTCGGTGCCGTCTGCGGGCAGGTCGAAACGGGTGGTGACCTGGCGCAGGATCGGCTCACCATCCTGGACGCCGCGCTCGTGAACTCTGCGGCAGCCGTTTCGATCCGGAGGCCTTCGATCGCGCCATGGTCAACACCGCCCTGGCCGCCCGCACCGACTGAGCGGAGCATTCCGTGCCACACGATGGTTGACACGGAATGCTTCCCTACTCTCGCGGGCGAGACCTTCGTCGCCTATTTGGCGACAGCTCGGCCACGCTGGATCGACACATCACACCCGAGGACCGGCCGGGTGTGATTGCCGTAGCCGCTGTCACGACCTTCGTGAGGAAAGTCCAGGGCTATCCGCCGTCCGGCCTCGACGTCGATGGACGCCAGTACAGTACTCCCACCGCGAAGGCCACGGTAAGGCACGCGAGTACCCCGTGGATCCAGAAGTTGCCCTGTTCGCCAGAGCGGAACAGCGACGGGATAAACAAGATCAACACGGCAGCCGACACGGCCATTCCGGCTAGGCTGATCACGAACAGCCACGTCTGTTTCATTATTCTCACTTTAACCGAAGCAGCTGGCGACGGCGGTGATTGACGCGCCACCGACGGTGGCATAGGCGCCGATGCACGCGACACACACCGATGTGCCCGCCCCGGGAATCGTGCACGCACCCGTGCAGGCACTCACGATGAGATACCCGGTGGCGCCACTCACGCCAAGTACTGAGGCGACACAGGCGACCGTGCTCCCGACCCCCATCGCGGTCATGGATTCAGAACTACCAGCGCCGCTGTTCGCCCCTTGTTGCAGCTGCTCGTCTGTCATGTACGGCTGGTCTGTGTCGTTGCTGTTCACGAGCACGCCGTCTGTGAAACTCGTGATGTTGAAGTTCCCTTCCTTGTTCTCACTGATGAGCGTCTCACTGTACTGGACGATGTCTCCGTTCTCGTCGAAGAGAACCGTGAGATTGCTGACCAGGCTGTAGTCCCCGTCGACAGGAATCGTCACCGAAGTGGACGTCGTTTCCTCAGCGTCTACCCTATAGACCTTGGCCTGATCCCAGGACAGCGCCCTTTGCGGAGCTTGGACGGAAACCTCGCCATTCTTCACGGCCTCGAAAGCCGCTCTCGTCAGGTCGCGTGCGTGCTGGCCCTCAACCAGTGTCATCTCGGTCGCCGCCCCCGCCGAGGAGTCCTGGGGCGAGCAGGAACCACCCACATCGTGAGCAGCCGTGGAAACAGACCCCTGCGTCTCCTGAGTCGCCGCCATGGTGGGTGTCGGTGTCATCCCTCCCAATACGAGTCCCAGCGCCAAAGGCGCAACTGCCATCACCGGCTTACGAAACTTCGCCGTCGTTAAAATGTGTTTCTCCCCATTCTCAACTGCGTTCGCGAATTGCGGAAACTCTGGGCACCGCCGCGCCTCGGCCAGCGAAGGCTACCCAACACCGTCGGTGCCAAAGGGGAGCGCTACGTCACGAAGCACGGCATGACACACAGACACGATCCTTGACACGACCTTGAGCTTTGCGACGCGAGCGTAACCACGTGAAAAATATTCGCATCTTGAACAGTTTGATTACAATACTGTAAACAGGTGAAAAGTTCAATGCCCAAAAATAGCAGTTCTATAACAAATTGGGGCCACCTGTAACGGGCCCGACCACGTCCCCGGATCAGCTGCTCCGGTTCGGGCAATGCAGAACACGTCGAAACCACTGGTCGTCGCCGTAACTCCCGACGTGGTTGTGTCCCGATCGCTGATCCGACGCTGACAGCCGACACCCACATTACGACCAGACCATCCGAGAACCGGTGGGCACGTCCTTGTTCCGCGGTCCACGGGCGTCTCCCGGTGTGGTGACACCCCCTCGGATCATGCACGTGACAGGGGACACAGTCAGGTCACGCCGGGCGACCAGGAGCTCCGAGATCGGAGCCATCAACAAGGTAATCGGGAACGGCCAACGCGCGGGGTGCCCAGGGGTACGCGGTGGGCAGGTAGCCGGGGCGGGTTCCCTGGTTCCCGTTCGGCGCCGGGAACGCCGAATAAATGTGAAAATAATTCGACGGTCTGGGCGTTCGAAACTACGCTTATCCTGGAATCGCCGGGAAGTCCTCGTCGGGCTCCGGCGGTTCGGGACGTTCCTGCGCAGGGTGTTCGACAGGTCGGTGCACGATTTCCGCCCACCCGGAGTCGTCCACCGGGAGTTTTCCGAAACGAGTTCCAGGAGTCGATCGTGACGAACTATCCGGTCGCCCTCTCCGGGGCGGCGGCACCCACCCTCATGTGGGCACCCGAGCACGAGATCGAGCCCGCCGCCCTGGACCAGCTGCGCAACATCTCCGCCCTGCCCTGGGTGCACGGGGTGCGGGTCATGCCCGACGTACACCTGGGCAAGGGAGCCACCGTCGGCTCGGTCATCGCCATGCCCGACGCCGTGTCCCCCGCCGCCGTGGGCGTGGACATCGGCTGCGGGATGGCCGGGGTGAAGACCAGCCTGCGCGCCGAGGACCTGCCCGCCGACCTGCGCGGCATCCGCTCCCGCATCGAACGGGCGGTGCCGGTGGGGTTCGCCGCGCACAAGGAACCCGTGGATCCCGAGCGGGTCGAGGTGCCGACCGAACGGTGGCGCCGGCTGTGGCGGAGTTTCGGTGACCTGGACCGGGGAGTGTGGGACCGCGAGACCAAGGCCGGCCGCCAGCTCGGCACCCTCGGCGGAGGCAACCACTTCATCGAGGTGTGCCTGGACGAGACGGACGCGGTGTGGATCATGCTGCACAGCGGTTCCCGCAACATCGGCAAGGAACTGGCCGAACGTCACATCGCCCGGGCCCGCGAACTCCCGCACAACCGGGACCTGCCCGACCGGGACCTGGCCGTGTTCGTGTCCGGAACCCCGCAGATGGAGGCCTACCGCCACGACCTGTTCTGGGCCCAGGAGTACGCGCGGCTGAACCGCCAGGTCATGCTGGCGCTGGTCAAGCGGGCACTGCGGGAGTCCTTCCGTGGTCGCCGGGTGGACTTCGAGGAGCCGATCTCCTGCCACCACAACTACGTCGCCGAGGAGACAATCGACGGCAGGACCATGCTGGTCACCCGCAAGGGCGCCATCCGCGCGGGAAGCGGGGACCCCGGCCTGATCCCCGGCTCGATGGGCACCGGCTCCTATGTGGTGCGCGGTCTCGGTTCCGAGCGTTCCTTCTACTCGGCGGCCCACGGCGCCGGACGGCGGATGAGCCGCAACAGGGCCAAGAAGACCTTCGACTCGGACGACCTGCGCGCCCAGACCTCCGGTGTGGAGTGCCGTAAGGACACCGGGGTGCTCGACGAGATCCCCGGTGCCTACAAGGACATCGACTCGGTCATCGGGGCGCAGTCCGCGCTCGTGGAGGTGGTGGCCCGGCTGCGCCAGGTGGTCTGCGTCAAGGGCTGAAACGGCCCGTTCTCCGCAAACGCTGCCGTCTTCCCCCGTCGCTGCGGCAGAATCCCCGCGGGGGACGGTGTCCGGCGGCGTGGGCTCCCACGGCGGCCTCCGCCCCGCGCGCCGCCCCGCAGGAGGGCGGGACCGGGAGGTCGGGATGAACGACTCCGCGGCGACGAGGACGAATTCGCCGTGCGCCGCCGGTACCTCGTTGGGCGAGGCCGGGTTCTTCCCCCGCCCCGGGCGGGGGCGCGGCGGCACGTCGTCGGCGTTGTCTCGGGGCTGCTGGCCGCGGTGTTGCTGCTGATCGCGGGGTTGTCGGGGGAGCACGACGGATCCCTGTTCTGGTGGAACGTCTGCGGTTCGGCGGCGATCGCGCTCTCGGTGGTCGTAGAGCACGTGCTCTGGCGCCGGAGAAGGCGGGTGGAGTCCCGGGAGGCCACCTCGGGGGACTGACCGCCACGCGCGCTCGCCCGCCGGCGACACCGCCTCCCCGGCGGGCGTCCTTCCCGGGAACAGCCCCCTGGTCGGGAAGAACTTTCGCCATTTTGGGCAGAATTGACGGTACGGGCACCCGTGCGGCCGTCGCGGTGGAGCAGAATCGTCGGTGCTCGGTGACGACAAGGGGGCACGATGGGCGAGGACGGCGACCGGGACGCGCGGCGTCCGGACAGGCTGATCGAGTGGACCGGCGAGCGGTGTGTGCCGTGGGCCGACGACGCGCAGGTGATCTACGAGCACTACCACCGCTACGCGATCGCCACGCGTCTGGTCGGTGGCAGGCGCGTGCTCGACCTGGCCAGCGGTGAGGGATTCGGGGCGGTGATGCTCGCCGAACGGGCCGCCGAGGTGGTCGGGGTGGACATCGACGAGGACGCGGTGCGCCACGCCACCGAGAACCACGCCGGGCGCAACCTCCGCTTCCGCATCGGCTCCATGACCGACCCGGAGGCGGTCAGTGACGAGGCGCCGTTCGACGTGGTGGTGTGCTTCGAGGCGATCGAACACGTCGCCGACCACGACGCGGTGCTGCGGCTGATCCGCTCCGCCCTGGCCCCGGGCGGGCTCCTGCTGATGAGTACCCCGGACACGGCCGTCTACCACGACCAGCACGGCAACGAGAATCCTTTCCACGTCAGGGAACTGGCGGCACCGCAGTTCGAGGCGCTGCTCAAGGACTCCTTCCGGCACGCCGCGCTGCTCAAGCAGAACGTCGCGGTCGGTTCGCTGGTCACGCCCTGCGAGCCGGGGGAGCCGGACATCGCCGCGGACGGGGTGCGGTTGCAGACGCTGCGGCAGCGGGACTCCGGGCACTGGCGGGTGGAGCAGGGAGTGGGACACACCTACCTGCTGGGCATGGCCTCGGATCGCCAGCTCCCCCAGGTTCCGGCCGCGGCGGTGCTGCTGGACGCCGACGCCAAACTGGCCGCCGGGGGCTCGGGGGCCGAACTCGACGAGGTGGTGCGGCAGCGCGACGAGGCGGTGGCCGACGTGGCCCGCCTGAACGAGCTCTGCCGCAGGAACCGCGCCGAGGCCGCCGAGTTCAAGAACCGCATCAGCGAACTGGAGTCGGCCCGGCTGTCCGCCGAGAGCCGAGCGGACGAGGCCGAGCGGGAACGCGACCGGCTGCACCAGCGGCTGCACGAACTGGGGTTGGAACAGCAGCGGGAGGCGGCCCGCATCGAGTGGCTGCGTGAGACCGTCTCCGGACTGGAGTCCGAACTGGACACGGCACGGCGTCGGGTGGCCGAGCTGGAGGAGCAGAACTCGGCGCTGGTGCAGCGCGCCGTCACCAGATACCGGCGCGTGGTGGAGCGGGTGGCTCCGCGCGGCACCGCGCGCCGGGACGTCTACGAGTTCGCCATGGGTCGTGGTCCGGCGGGAGCGCGCCAGGCCGAACCGGGCGCTCCGGTGGACGTTCCCCACAGCACCGAGCCGGACGTCAGTGTCGTGATCCCCGTGCACGGCGAGTGGGAGTACACCCGCAGGTGCCTGCTCAGCCTCTCCGGGCACCGGTCCTCGGTGCCGTTCGAGGTGATCGTCGTCGACGACGCCTCCCCCGACGACAGTGCGTGGTACCTGGAGCGGTGCGGCGGGGTTCGGCTGGTGCGCACCGAGAGCAACCTCGGTTTCGTGGGGGCCTGCAACCTGGGTGCCGAACACGCGCGGGGCAGGTTGCTGTTCTTCCTGAACAACGACGCCGAGGTCACCGAGTCCTGGCTGGACGAGCTGGTGGCGGCCGTGGACTCCGACGAGCGGATCGGGTTGGTCGGGGCCAAACTGGTCTACCCGGACGGCCGGTTGCAGGAGTGCGGCGGGATCGTCTGGTCGGACGGCAGCGGGTGGAACCTGGGACGTGGCGGCGACCCCGGGGCGGCCGAGCACAACGTGCTGCGCGACGTGGACTACTGCTCGGGGGCGGCGCTGCTCGTGCGCGCCGGGGTGTTCTCCGAGCTGGGAGGTTTCGACACCCGCTATAGCCCGGCCTACTACGAGGACACCGACCTGGCGTTCGCGGTGCGACGGGCCGGGTACCGCACCGTGGTGCAGCCCGCGGCCTCCGTGGTGCACCACGAGGGGGTCTCCAACGGCACGGACGTGGGTTCCGGACTGAAGCGCTACCAGGAGTCGAACCGCCGGGTCTTCGTGGAGAAGTGGTCGCAGACCCTGCGTTCCCAGCATCTTCCCGAGGCGGGCCCCCGTAACCTGTGGCTGGCGCGCCAGCGCGGCACCTACGGGCACTTCGGGCCGCTGGTGCTGGTGAAGGACCACCAGGTTCCGCGTCCCGACTTCGACTCCGGCTCGGTGCGGATGTGGCGGCTGTTGGAACAGCTCGTCTCCCTGGGCGCGCGGGTGGTGTTCTTCCCGAACAACCACGCCGAGTTGCAGCCCTACACCGCCCGGTTGCGGCGGCTGGGGGTGACGGTGCTGGGCGAGCCGCGCCTGCAGCAGGCCTTCCTGGACGAGGCGGGCTCGGAGATCAGCACGGTGCTGCTGTCCCGCCCGCAGGTGGCGTGGAGTCTGCTGGAGCAGCTCCGGTTGAACGCGCCGCAGGCCCTGGTGGTCTACGACACGGTGGACCTGCACTTCGTGCGTCTGCGGCGTCAGGCCGAGGTGGCCGAGTCCGAGTCCGACTTCGAGCTGGCGGGCGCGCTGCGCCGGAAGGCCTTCGCCTCGCGGGAACTGGAGCTGGGGCTGGTGCGCAGCTGTGACGTCACGCTGGTGGTCTCGGAGACCGAGCGCGGGCTGTTGAACGAGCTGGTCGAGGACGCCGACGTGCGCGTGCTGTCCAATGTGCACGAGGTGCGGCAGGACACGGACGGCCCGGAGAACCGCCGGGACGTGCTGTTCGTCGGCGGCTTCGACCATCCGCCCAACGTGGACGCGGCCCGGTGGGCGGTCGAGGAGATCATGCCGCTGGTGCGGCGCGGCTGCCCGGAGGCGCGGCTGCACATCGTCGGCAGCAACCCGCCGGAGGAGGTCCGCGCCCTGCGGGGCGAGGGGGTCGAGGTCCACGGTTGGGTGGACGATCTGGCCGCCTTCTACGACCGCACGCGCGTGAGCCTGGCGCCGCTGCGTTTCGGCGCGGGAGTCAAGGGCAAGGTCGGCGAGAGCCTGGCCTGTGGGGTTCCGGTGGTGGCCACGGAAGTGGCGATGGAGGGCATCCGCCTCGCCCCGGAACGCGACGTGCTGGTCGCCGACGAGCCAGCCGGGCTGGCCGAGCACGTGGTGCGGTTGCTCACCGACGACGCGGAGTGGAACCGGCTCTCCGAGGCGGGACGTGCCGGGGTGGCCGCCCAGTTCGGCCCCGACGTCTCCCTGGCCGAGCTGAAACGTCTGGTGAGCGGCTGACTCCGGCGGTGTGGAAACGGCTTCCGCACCGCCGGCGCTTCGGGATCGACCGTGCGGGTCACTCCCGCACGGTCGGCGGGTTCTTCGCGAGCTGCTTCTTCAGCAGGCCCGTGAACAGGTTCTGGGCCTCGCCCTGCGGGGCCTGTTGGGTCCGGACCTCGATGATCACCATCCAGCTGTGGGTGGTGTAGGCGGTACGCAGGGTCTCCCCGGACGAGTAGACGGGAACGCCCTGGTAGGACAGGTCGTCGAGCTGGACCAGTTTCCGCTGCTGCTCCCGGTACTTCGCGGTGAGCTGCTCGGCCGTGGCCTCGTCGGGCATCTTCACCGCGATCAGGCTCGTGCCGATCGGGTTCTTCGTCGGGTCGGTTCCCCGGAACCAGCCGTTGCGGACGCCGTTGGCCAGGGCGAAGTCCCGCACCGGAGGGGGCAGCACCTCGGAACGAGTTCCCTCCAGGGAGGCCGGCCCCATCACCCCGTTGTAGGGGTGTTGCTCGCCCTCGGGGGACTGGATCAGCACCTGGTCCGGGCTCGGCGGAGGCCCTTTGGCCTCCGGGGGTTCCGGCAACGGGGGCTCGGTGGAGGTGGGGGTGGACGAGGTGGTGGTCTGCTGCTGTCCCTCGGCCACCGGGGGCGTCTCGGCCTCCTGCCCGGAGAGCACGAAGAACACCACCGCGACGATGACCCCGGCCAGCAGCACGCCACCGACGGCGAGACCGACGACCTTGCCCTTGCCGGACTTGCCCGCCGCCTCGAAGACCTCGGGACCTTGGCGCATCCAGCTGGTGTCCCCGTGTTCCGGGGGCAGGTCCGCGTTGCCCCACGGTGTCCCCGGTGCCTCACCGCCCCACGGCTGCTGCCCCCACGCGCCCTGGTCGGCACCCGCGGCCGGAGGGAACTGCCCGGAGCTCGGCCAGCCCCGGGGAGGACTCGCCGGGCCCTGCGGCGGCATGCTCTGTTGCGGGGGCTGGTTGACGTTGACCACCTGGGTGCTGTCCCCGGCGGGGGGCTGGGGCGGCGGTTGTGTCCCGGGTTGTGGCTGCTCGCCGTACTGTTGCCAGCTGAAGGCCGGTGGGAACGGGCTCTGGTGCGGCCCGCTTTCACCCGGCCCCGGTCCGGGAAAGCCGGTCTGTTGGGGCCAGGCAGGCTGTTGCGCCGGGAACCCACCCGAGGAGCTCTCCGGCTGTTCCGACTGCTCGGCGTGGGCGCGTCCGAGCACGGTGTCGCGCCGCTGCCGGTATTCGTCGGCGGATATCCGTCCCGCCGCGAGTTCCGCGTCCAGTTGTTGCAGCTCGTCTTGCCAGGTCACCGCTTGAGCCCTTTCCGGATTCACGGCCGCGTCCCCCCGCGACCGTCAGTCATTTTCGCACCTTTCCCGTCCACACGGGGGCAGTGGCCGGATAACGATCCGTCGAACCGCGCACGCTGAGCCCAGCGAAACCGCCGTCGACGTTAGGCTACTCCGAGCTGTTACCACGTGTTCGGAGGTCACCGGGGATGGGCGAGCGCGTTCCGCGCGTCGATCACGCGCATCCCGAGTATTTCGCGGAACCGAACCACGGTTTCGCCTGGATTCGCATGATCGGCGCTCTGATCGTGATCTACGGGCACAGTTATCCACTGGTCAGCGGTAACGACATGTTCCCGCCGGAATGGCCGGTGCAGCCCGACCACGGGGTGCTCATGGGTTTCTTCGCCATGAGCGGTTTCCAGATCACCGAGAGCTGGATGCGCGATCCGCATCCGCTGCGGTTCGCCGTCAAACGGGTGCTGCGGCTGTGGCCGCCCATGCTGACCGTCTCGCTGGCCTGCGCGCTGGTGATCGGTCCGCTGGTCACCACCCTCGCGGTGGGGGAGTACTTCACCGCGCACGGCACCTGGGCGTACGTGGTGAACAACGCCGGGATGCTCACCCTGGAGCACCACCTTCCCGGGGTGTTCACCGCCAACCCCTGGCACGGCACGATCAACGGGTCACTGTGGACACTGCCGATGGAGCTGCTCGCCTACGCGGGGCTGTTCGTGCTGCTGCTGTCGGGCGCGGGACGGGTGCGCACCCGCTGGTTGGCCGTGGCCGCGCTGGTGGTGCTCGCGGTCGTCGACCGCTGGCTGGAGCACGACCCCGGGGCCAACAGTGCCGGTTCGCTGCTGAGTGTTCCGCTGGAACCGCTGATCGCCTTCCTGGTGGCCTTCGCGATCGGGGTGGTGCTGAACCTCTACCGGATCCCGCTGTCCCCGCTGGCCGCCGGGGCCGCGCTGGTGGCGTTGTTCGCGATGCCCATGAGCACGGCCACCTCGTTCTGGATGACCCTCTCGGTCAGCTACGCGGTCGTGGTGACCGGCCACTTCTGGCCCGCGTGGCTGCGGGTGCCCGCGGTGTGGGTCAACGGCAGCTACGGCGTCTACGTGTGGGGGTTCCCCATCCAACAGCTGTTGGTGATGGCCGGGGTGCGCAACCAGTGGCTGCTGCTGGCCTGCGCGGCTCCGCTGGCCTACGTGGTGGGCACGCTGTCGTGGAAGTTCGTCGAGGAACCCACCATGGGGCTGCGGCACTACGTCCCCGGCGGGCGTTCGACGCGGGGACGCGGAGCCGAGCGGGCGGAAGCCCCCGCCGGGGCGGTTTCCGACGGTCGGGAGGGAGCCGTCCCCCGGGCCGCCGAGCCGGAGCCGCCCGGGCGGGCGAGGGGCTCGGAACCCGCCCTGGACGACCGGCCGACCGAGCCGCTGGGCACCACCCCCATCGTCCCCGTCGAGGTGGCCCCGGACGAGACCGCTCCGGTGCTGCCCCGGGTGCCGCCGCGCCGACAGGAGGAGTGAGTTCCCGTGGTCGTTCCTTCCACCCCGGGGTGGGGGTCGGCGTAGGCTGGGAGCATGGCGTTGTTCGGTGACAGGACCCGCATGATCGATCCCTCCGAGGCCCTGCCGGGGCGCTCCACTCCCCTGGAGGTTCCCCGGTGGCACGCCGTGTACCCGGACCGCGGCATCCTCGCTCCCTTCCCGGAGGGCACCGAGTCCGCCGTGGTGGGGATGGGGTGCTTCTGGGGTGCCGAGCGGACGTTCTGGCGCACCGAGGGGGTGTGGGTCACCGCTGTCGGCTACGCGGGCGGCTACACACCGAACCCCACCTACGAGGAGGTGTGCAGCGGGCTGACCGGGCACGCCGAGGTCGTGCTGGTGGTCTTCGACCCCCGGGTCATCGACTACGCGGGGGTGCTGCGGGTGTTCTGGGAGAACCACGACCCCACCCAGGGGATGCGTCAGGGCAACGACGTGGGTTCGCAGTACCGTTCGGTGATCCTGACCGCCGACCAGCGGCAGCGTGAGGTGGCCGAGGCGAGTCGGGAGCACTACCAGCGGGCGTTGACCTCGGCCGGGCACGGCACGATCACCACCGAGATCGCCGAGCTCGGGCGGTTCTACTACGCCGAGGGCTACCACCAGCAGTATCTTTCCGAGGGCAAGAATCCGAACGGTTACTGTGGCATCGCCGGTACCGGGGTGTCCTGCCCGGTGGGGCTGGACCCGCAACACGGGTGAGTCATCCGGTGGTGCTTCCTGGGCGGCGGCTCGGTAGGTCGTGTTGGGTATGGAACTCCGGTGCGGCCGATAATGCGGGTAGTATCCGCCGGTAGTGGTTCAAGTACGACTCGCACAGCACGGTGTGTACTTTGGCTTGGAACGTGTGCGGGTTGGCCCCGGCCTCGGTGACCAGCTCGCGCAGGGCCTTCTCCTCGACCAGTGGATACAGGGCGGTGCGCACCGAATCGTCCGGTGTTCCACAGCGGTGTCCGCCACGCGGAACAGAATGCCTTCCTTGCCACGCGCCCGGCGGAGGTCTTCGGTGAGTTCGCCTTCCACAGGCCGTTCGGCACGGGCTCTGACCTTGTGCACCAGGCTGACCGACAGATCCGCCGTCAGTTGTCGGCTTCAGCCAGCACGTGTCCGAACTGGGGGCTCGCCCCTCTCCTGACGGGCCGTTGTCAATACAGCCGCGGTCACAAGGCCGCGATCTGCACGGTCTGTCGGGAAGTTGAATACCATCTCAAAACCAACACATTGGACCTCCGTTATCGCGAATGCTGCTGGACTGTCAGGGGGAGTCAGTACGCGGTTGCTGCGGTCACTACAAATCCTCGCCGGAGGACGAAGCTTCCCGTGAAGCGTGTGATCGCGGCGCCGTCGACTGGAAAGTCATCCGCCAGGATTTCTGCGATAAAATTTGCCGTGTTCGGAGGAACGTGACGCTGACGTCGCAGAAGCTTGTTCGAATTCTGGCGAGTGGGAACCACGCCTTGAAAGTGCTTTCCTTGACGCTGAACAACGACTTGTCCCACGGTAGCTTTTCGGGTAGGTCTCGGTGCGATCCACTGAGGATGGGTATTTCCGAACTTGTGGCCCCGATCTCTCGCGGAGCTCGACGGGCGCAGCTGCGGCCCAGTGTAACTTCGCGGCGGCGTTTTTCGGAAGCATCGACCACCAACGGTTCTTCCTCCGTCAAAAGGTGCGCCGAAGGATCATGTCCGAAGATGTCGTGTCCAACAGCCGACGCAGGTAGTACGTGTTCGATCATTGGCCTAGTAAATCATTCACCACGTAGCGGAGCAGAGGTCGGTAGTTCGGTTGGTATTCTAGTACCACTTTGTTGTGGTCCGGGTGTATTCGTTGGTAGTTACTGGTTTTCTCGTGGGGTTGGTGGCATCGAACCAGGAGAGATCAGGTTCGGGTGATGTGGTGGGTTGGGCAGGTATGTCAGAAAAAGTCGGATCTCAGCAAGGGTGAGCGGAATGAACCCGTTGCCGGAGCTCGGGCTGTAGCGGTACCACGTGCCGTGACGAGGGCGCTGGTCGTGGTCGGGTCCGAAGTCGTTTTTGGTGGTCTGGAGATATTTTCGCTGGCCCGGCGGGCGCCTGCTACCTGAATGAATGCGTCATCGATGGTGCCGGTGGGGTTGTGGGGACGAGTACAGACAGCAGTAGGCTGGCTCGAGACCGATGCCTGTACTGGTGATCCGGCGGTGTACCAGCAGGTGTCGGTGTCATCAGGGGGTGGTGTCCTCACAGGCGGGTAGTTCAGAACCTGATCTCCTCGACGAGACCGAGATGCTGCCACATACGCACAGACCCTGTCCCGCGCGGCCCGTCCGGCCTCCCCGGTGACACCGTCCAGCAGTCGCCGCATCCTTGTCGGAGTCCTCGTCTCTCCGCACAGGCTTCGGCCAGCGTCCAATCGTTCGCGTCGGTGGCGCACGCAATTATGCGACCGCAGGAGCGGTGGTCGCCTGTGCTGTCCCTGCGGTCGCCCCTTCAGAGATCCAGGTCACCAGTGCGCATGCTCCGCGGACTGGGGTAGGTAACGGAGGTTACGCTGTTTTCGTCTTACCGAGGTTGGTCGCGGTTACCACCACGACACCAACAACGATCAGGACGATGTTGGCGAAGATCTCGTATCCATTGAGAAATTCGAGGTATCGGACTATGACCCAGAGACTGAACCAACCGGTAAATTCGTGCAAGATTCCGGCGATTCCGTCGACAACGATCAAGGTTCCGATGAGCTCCACGAATTTTCTCATGCTTCCCACGCTAACCCGTGGTGCCCCGGCTTCGAATCGTCCGAATGGTGAAAACAGCGTGACGAAGGTCGTCGATTGCCGAGGGGTGTGTCAGTAGAAGGTTGGATACGACGGTGATCGGTCTTGGTAGGTACGACGAGAAGCGCCTGATTGTATAGACCCTGCCATGAGTGGTCTGGCTGTGCGACGCAACCTCGTCGTGGATATGACGGCCTTCCTGCTCGCGGTGGGATGAATCGGCGGTTCCCGATCGCCGCGTCCATCGGTGCGTTGTGCCTGCTGACCAGCCCCATCTATTATGCGATCCGCCCCGATCCGGCGGTGCCATTCCTGATCACGGTGCTGCTCGGAACCGTGATATGTCTGGCTACGATTGGGTGGGGGATGTTCGTGCGATCTCGTCGCCAGCTCATTCGCTCGTTACAGGAGCGGGCCGAACACGCTGAGGTTGAGGCACGGTTGCGTGGCGAACAGGCACGGAGGCTGGAGCGTGAACGTATCTTCCAGGGAGACGCACGATGTGCTGGCACACCGGCTTTCGTTACTCAGCATGTACGCGGGAACGCTGGAGTACCGGCCGGATGCGCCTAGCGAGGAGATCGCACGGGCGGCAGGCGTGATCAGGGAGAGCACGCACCAGGCGTTACAGGAGGTGCCAGACGTGATCGGGCGCACTCCGGTCCAGAGCGTCGGCGATAGCGACGACAGCGAGCAGAGTGAGAACCGGCCGCAACCGACATTGAGCAGGGTTCCTCAGCTCGTCGAGGAGTCACGGCAGGTATGCGAGTGACCCTGCACAATCACGTCGATGACCTCGACTCGATTTCTGGGGTAGACGGTCGCAGCGTCTACCGCATCGTGCAGGAGGGGCTGACCAACGCGCTGGAGTCAGCGCGGTTGCCGAAACATTCCACAGTCAACTCCGCCGCGGCGACGTCTTCGCCTGCGGTGAATTGTGACGGGCTGGCCCATAGGCAAAACTGTTGGACGAGTAGCAATGGTAGGCCGTCAAGATCTAGGGGTTCATCAAACCGGAACTCACCGAGGCTCCGCAGCCGTACCCGGGGCAGCTGGTGTTCAAGTTCGACGACGCTTACCGGTTCGTGAACGGCGCTGCAGGGAAGATCCGACCGCCAGGAGACCGGCTTGGTGCTCGGACCTCTGGAGTTACGCTTTCTGGACACCAGAACCTACGGACAGCTCATCCACCAACAGCGACGGCGGGCGTCAATACGTCGCGATCCGTCCCGACATCTCTCCTCACCGGGCATCCAACCATCGGTGGGCTCGATCGAGGAGTCCTACGACAACGCCCTGGCCGAAAACTTCGTCGCCCCGGTGAAGAACGGTCTGGTCTACCGTTGCTCGTGGCGCACCCGCGACTGGGGCTAACTCATACTATTCCGCTACATTAACGGAGGGTACGCCCCGCGTCGCCTCCAACGTGGCTTGGACTGGCACAGTCTCGATGAGTACGAAGCCCTACATGTCAATAGCCCCGAGTCTCAACCGGTCGGAGTCACATAACCACCCCTCCGCACAGTCGGAGGAAGCTCAACCTGATATCAGGGACACTGGCCGTGGCTAACATCCCTACCTGGCTCCACGGGCTCACTACAAGGTCACAGGCATCGCCTGGGAGGACAGGGCGAAGTGAATGATCACAAACCGCGAACCAAGCACGCGACGACTGTCGCGGAGCCAGTGTGGCTGCACGTGCTCTATTGGATCGGATTCCCAGTTATCGGCGCTGCGGCGGGGTTCGTGCTTCGGCTCGGCGCGAACTGGGCGCAGAACCTTGAGTGGGTACCGTTCGAAGGACCATTGCAGCTGCTGAACTCCATCCCGGAGCCAGTTGCCACCATAGGCGCCATCGTACTCGGTGTCATCGCCGGGATAGTCCTTGCTTACCTCGCCAAGTATGAGGCTCTTGAAGTCATCGTGTCCAGCGAAAAGGTAGTCTTCCGCCAGAAGGGTTCCGCGCGAGAATTTCCCGGCTCAGAAGTCAAAGCGGTCTTCCTCGAGAAGAAGCAGCTCGTGCTGATCGGCACACACGATGAGGAACTGGCCAAGGCTCCGACCGACATCTCTAGTAAGAAGTTCGCCGAGGCCTTCCGTGCCTACGGGTACCTTTGGACCGAGGAGGATCCGTACGCGGACAGGTTCCAGCGCTGGGTTCCGGATACTCCCGGGCTGCCCACCGGCGCTGATGCGCTGCTGGCCGCGCGGGCACAGGCGCTGGAAAACAACAAGACCGATGACTCCGCGGAGCTACGTGCCCAGCTAGCCAAACTCGGTGTGGTGGTCAAGGACGAAAAGAAGCGCCAGTACTGGCGACTGGTCAACAACGACGGTTGACGTTCGTCCTCTCGTCGAAAGCCTAGTACCGCAACGACACTCGTGCGAGCTCGGTGGTGGTTGGTAGTGGATCGTGGTCTGGGTGATTCTGGATATGGTGTCGGCGGAGCGGGAGAGGGTATGAGTGGAGCGGTTCGTGCGTTCGGAACCGCGTTCCCGGCCGTGGTAGCGCGTGTTGGGGCGGGGGTTGTGTGGGAACGCAAGAACGGACGGACACCTGCCGAGCCGGTTGGTGAGATCGGTTCGGTGGAGTCGGAGCGGCTGTGGGAGCAGATCAGCGCGACGGCCCCGACCTCCTGCCCACCTCGGCCTCCCTACCCCGGACCGAGATACACCGGCACTGCTCGAATACACCCACACCGGCGAACGCCCCACCACCGTGCACTGGTAACAAGGACACCTCGCCCTCTGAACACCCGACACACGCAACCCCGGAGTTCCCGGAACGGAGAGCCCGAGGCAGTACGGGCTGTTGACGTCTGACAGCGCGGCAAGCGTCCGGTGCCGCACTGGGTCGGTGGTCCCCCTGCCGTAGGACGGCCGGAAGCTGGTGCCGGTCAACACCCGCCCAGAAGCAACAGTGACTCCCACAGCGGGACAGAACGCGGGTCACCAAGTGCGGGCCCCGCACGTGGTGGACGGTTTCATCGGGAACGGCTCGTTCTCGGCTGGGGAGGCATGGCAACGGCACCCTCGGGAGTGAGCTGTTCCCGGGCTCGCTGTCGCGTCCACGGGTTCACCCGAAGCGGTTGTTCTTGACCGCGTTGAGGAGGATGGTCCGCTGCTGGTGGGTGGTGACGTAGCCGAGCTCGCGGTTCTTGGTGTCGCGTACCGCTGCGTCGTCGCCGACACGACCGAGCTCGACGCAGCTGATCTGTTGTTGGGAGCGAGACGACTTCCGCCGTCCTTCGGGGCGTACTGTCATTCCTGTCCTTCCATGTCATCACGTATCTCGGCGGTGAGCTCGGCCGATTACTCCGGGATCATGGCCAATTCCCGCAGGGCAGTCGTTGCCGCCTCGTACGCGATCACACCTGTCCGCTCGTGCGGGAAAGCAGCGAACTGGAAGTGTTCGATGTGCACGATCGGTGCGGACTTCGAGAAGTTGAACAGGATGAACGACCTGGCGTGAGCGGGATGCCGTCGTGTGTCGCTTAACGCCGCAGGGCACCTGCTGCAACAGCGCGAGAATGATCAGTACCAGCGCGGCCAGCTCGGAGACGGTGCTCGACGTCGTGCCCTACACCCCGACCGGGTCCCCGTCAGCATCGGTGGGGGTCACCCCGATCAGTACCGCCAGCACCACCGTGGCGGCGCCGTAGGTGATTGCCTGCCGCGTGCGGGCCGGGGTGCGTAACCGTCGCGCGGCATGGGTAAACGGCACCCAGGCGAACAATCCCGCCCCCGCGATCGTGACGACGAAGTACCAGCCGCCCCGACAGGACCACCGTATGATCGTGCCCGCCCCGTATGCTCCTCGTCCTTCGGCCCCAGCGATACAGCGGCGGTCCACTCTAACTGTGCTGTCTCATGAGGTTGATGTCGGCGCGCGAGGGTGATCAGTCGTCACGCGGAGGGGGTTCGGGGCGTGGTGGCAGCTGGTCGGTGTCGCCGACGAGCCAGTGCAGGAAGCCGAGCACGTGCGCGTTCATGTCGGACCCGAACTCGGTGATCGCCCCGACGAGCTGACCCGCGCCTGCGCGTTACGGGTGGAAAGCCCTGGTACCGCTGTCCTAGACCAACAGCTGGCTGAGCAGGCCGCCCCCGCTTCGGGGGCGGCGCGGTCGACCAGCTACTGGGCCAACCCGGCGTACTCGGCTGTGTCGTAGAACACGTGTATCGCGTTCAGGAATGGTGGGACACGAGCATCGCAGAGCGCGACCATAGCGGTGCCGCCCGGCTACCTGGGCTGGCCGGGCGGCACCATCGTTGTCTACAGCCTCGGCGTTTTAGTGGAATCGCCCTTGCTTGATCGCCTCCACGAACGCCCGGCCGTGGCGGGCGTCCACCACTAATACTGGCGAGTTGACCAGCTTGGAGTCGCGGAGTCCAACGACCTCGGAAGTCTGTGCGATTTCCACGCACGATCCCTGGTGGTTACTGTAGCTGGATTTGCGGAACGTCGCGTTCCGCATCCGGTCATGGTTCACGTCATCTCCTTCGCTGCTGTGGACAGAAGCATCCGTGAGTCTTTCGTGTCGCGGGCGAGGTCTTGCAGCTGGGTCATAGCTCGCTTGTAGGCCTCAACATCAACAGGATCTTCGTAGTAGTGCCCGCCGACAAGCTGGTCCACAGCGATGATGCCGGGGTCACCCATCTCAGGCGGGAATTTCATGATGTTGAACGATCCCGTTTGCCCGAGGTGGGCCCCTGCGTCGAAGGGCAGGACCTGGATGTTGACGCGGGGATGTTGGGCCATCTCGTACAGATGCCGTAGTTGAGCGGCCATCACCGCACGGTCTCCTCGGAGGCGGTGGAGTACGCCTTCATCGAGTACGGACCAGATCCGCACGGGCTCGTCGTCACGATGCAGGATCTGTTGGCGACCAAGGCGCAGTTCGACACGTTGGTGTATTTCTTCTTCGGACAGTTCCGGATCGGCGCGGATGGTGGCCTCGGCGTAGTCCGAAGTCTGCAACAGGCCGGGCACGAGCAGCGCGTCGAAGGAGTTCAGCTCGGCTGCACCGGCTTCCAGCCCGAGGTAGAGGTCGAACCACTTCGGGACCGCTTTACTGAGGGCTTTCCACCAGTTGTCCTTTTTGCGGGCGCCCGTCAGCAGCTGGCGGAAGAAGTCGATGCGCTCGGGAACTCCGTAGAGATTTAGCAGCAACTCCAGATCCGAGGCGCTGGGCAGATTCGCGGCTTTTTCGATGTTGACGATGGCCTGTTGACTACGGCCGATCCGAATAGCCGCGTCCTGCTGGCGACAACCAGCCTCGGTGCGAAGCCTTTTGAGGTGCAGGGCGATCCACCGCTTCAGCACGGCGGGACTTGATGACGCGACCACGGGTCTCCTCTCGGTTGCCGATGGTGCTGGTTGCTCGGGCCCGATCTCACCCGAACGGAGTACCTCTGGGGACTTGTTTTCCTTGTATCAATCTACTTGTATCAAGGTGTGACTGCGTTCACGTAGTGATCATGAAGGTAGCTGCCAGGTAGCCAACCAGGCGTCCCCCAACGCCAGCTACCTGCCCCATCCTCGGGCGGGCCGGATCTCCCCCGATGTAGCCCGGCTCGCCCGAGGACAAGAGAAAACGAGCAACGAGCTTGGTTCGATGCTGCTGCCCTCGACCGGAATCGGGCCACAACCCGGTCCTCACGTGGGTCCCACCGGCGCGGGGACCGGGTTTTCCAGATCCGGCCCGGGCGCAGTCCCACACCTCGGCGCTGGACTGAGACGACGCGTCAGAACGGGAGCGACCACATGGGCAATCACAGCCCCACGACCGGGGACGCGCGGCCGTTCATCGTGGCCGTCGGCGAGGGAGAGGCTGCCCGGCAGCTCACCGTCAGCGATCCCGAGATCGCCGAGCTCGGGCGGTTCTACTACGCCGAGGGCTACCACCAGCAGTATCTCTCCCCGGGAAAGAATCCGAACGGTTACTGTGGCATCGCCGGTACCGGGGTGTCCTGTCCGGTGGGGCTGGACCCGCAACACGGGTGAGTCATCCGGTGGTGCTTCCTGGGCGGCGGTGACGGGCCTATCCCTGGTGTCCCAATTTTAGGCAAAATTGGGCCCACATACGGGGCCGGCCGTGCCGGCCGGGCACTCGCTCTTCCTCCCGGAAGCCCCGTTTCCTGGATCCCCGAGCGCGTCATGTCGTCCCTGCGGGAGTTGACGGACACGCTCGGGTTGAGGTTCGCCGTGCCGGATTTCGTGGCCGATCACGGTGAGCGATGGCATTTCGTGGGAGACCTCAACCCGAACGGCCAGTGGGTTCGGGAGAACCGCTCCACCCCCGATCACCCGGGCTCTAGCCGAGGGACTCATCGAACCGGAGACCACGTGACCCAGCTCTGACGACATCTCCCGGTACCACGCGACGCGGCGTTGCGCGCCGTCTACGTCGATGACACGCTGATCACCCGGTTCGACGAGTCCTGTGCGGGCGTCAGTTCGAAGTCGGCATCATCGGTGCTGGCTACAACGTCGCCCTGCTGAGCGAAGTCTTGAGCGGTTTCTGCGTCGTCACCATCGAGGTGGGCCCGGAGCCGGCTGCCAACGCCCGCCCGGCGCTGGACGCGGCCGGTGAGGTCAGCGGCGTTGTCACTTCTCGGCCACCATTTCCCCTATGATCCTCGTCCCGAGCAGATTCTGTGTGGTTGTTTGCACCTCAGAGTGACCTGTGGTTCTCCGTCTCTACCTCGTCCCGATCGAGCCGTGAAGCCATCTCCGTTTGTGAAGTTGATCGGTTAGGGTGAATCGAAAGCTGGGATATGCGCGGGAGATGACAGTGGCCGACGTCTATATGTATGCAGACGAAACCGGAAACCTGGACTACGAACAGCATCCTGGTGCTTCTCGGTTCTTCGGTATCGCTACCGCAGTCATTCGGGAACACGGGAAGGTCCTCAACGAGTCACTCGAACTGCGTACTGAGCTTCAGGCGAGGGGAGTACCCCTGAAGCGGGGAGCTTTCCATGCTTGTGACGACAGTCACCCTACACGCAAAGAAGTGTTCTCGCTCATCGCCGGTCAGGGATGGCGTTTCGACGCCACCATGCTGGACAAAACCAACGCTTACGAATATGTGCGCCGAGATGGTGATGTCCGTCTTTACAAACTCGCCTGGTTCCAACATTTCAAGTTCGTGGCTCCACGGGTAGCTGATAAAGGGGACCGACTGTTTGTTATCGCGGCTACCCTGGGAACCAACGCACGGAAGAAAGCTTTTGAGGCAGCGCTGCACGATGTGTGTAAAGCGCAGGGACCTCACGGACGTGACGTGCATCTGTGCCACTGGCCTGCCCAGAGTTCATGGGGATTGCAGGTCGCTGACTATGCTGCCTGGGCCGTACAGCGTCGTTTGGAAAAGAACGAGACCCGGTACTGGGAGATGATCGCGGACTCGTTCAGCACATGTTTTACCCCTTGGAACAGGTAAAAAGCCGGCTACCCCTCACGGGGAGAGCCCCCCTGGGGCTCTTGTCACCGGCTCACCACCAGTGAACAGCATCGTCGTCTTCCAGTCAAGACAACTGGGTAAGGCCGCCGTTTGTCACTCGGATCGGGAACGGTGCCTCCGCCGTCCGGCCGGACTGGGCACGCCGGTTTTCGGCAGAATCGGCACCGCCTCAGTGGTGGACGCAGGTGTCGTAGACGAGTTCCTCGGGAGCGGGTGAGCTCTCCGACTCGGGGGCGGCGCAGCCGGTGCGCACGAACTCGCCCTCGAACTCCAGGTAGGTCTCCCAGTACTGGGGCGCCTCGGCGTAGTTCGGATCGTAGGTGCTCTGGCGCAGCGCCAGGTCGGCCCGCCCGTTGCCGTCGTAGTGGCGCAGCTCCACGCCCGGGGTCGCCGCGCGCACCTCGTCGGTCCGGACGATCCCCCGGTCGGCGAGCAGTGTCACGGACAGCGCGCCCGCACTGTGCACCCCGGTGTCGTAGGTGACCGCGCAGCGCTGGGCGTCGCCCTCCCAGCCGCAGTCCGCGTCCAGCACGCGCCTGCCGGGCAGGTCGAGGGTGTCGTGCTCCTTCCCGCCGAGACGGTAGGTGAGCACGCTGTCCCCGCCGGGGACCGTGCCGTCCCGCCAGCCGACGAGACGCGCGTCGTAGGGCAGCTCCAGGTCGAAGACCCGCTCGCAGTCGGCGGAGCACTCCGGCGGTGGGGACGTGGCCCGCTCGGTCGCCCCGGCGGCGGGAGTGGCCGTTCCGGAGAGCGTGGCCGCCAGGGCCGTGGCGCCCAGCCCCGCGAGCGCGGAGCGCAGCCGTGGAAAGCGCATCCTCATACCCTTCGTTTCCGTGTTCGGGATTCCCTTCACGGACGCACTCGTGGATCCACGGGGTTGGCCGACACCGACGGATTTCATTCGTTCGTGTTGGAGATCACCTCGGACGGGTACCGGCGCGTGAGGCGGTGTCCGGGGAGTGGCACGGAGAAAACCGTGCCCCGGGGCCGCAACGGAAGGCACCGGGGCACGGTCGTCACCGCCTCGCGGGAGGGCGGCTTCGGGTCAGCCGAAGTTCACGTCCGAGCAGGTGTAGAAGGCGTTGCTCGTGTCCGCGATCTCCCAGACGCCGAAGATCAGGTGCTTGCCGCTCTTGTCGCTGGGCAGCTGCCCGGTGTGCGTGACGGTGAAGCCCGGCTGCTCACCGTGGTAGTTCACGGTGTGGAACGGTTGCAGGTCGAGCTGGTCCCTGGTCAGCGGCTGGCTCGGGTCGTAGCTGTCCTTGGTGATGAAGTAGCGGAACGACTCGGTGGAGTGCGCCGCGGTGAGCTTCCAGCGGAACTGCAGGTCCTGACCCGGGGAGACGTCCTTGGCGGGCCAGTTGCCGCCGCGCGGGTCGTCGAGTTCGGAGAAGCGTCCGTTCCCGCCGCTGCAGAGCGTCCCGTCGGCCGGTCCTCCGGAGGGGAAGTTGCCGGGACCTTCGACGCTCTGCGGTTCCCACTTGATGGAGCCGCAGTCGCTGACCGTGCCGTCGGCGCACAGGGCCTGCCTGCTCGGTGGGTTCTGGGTGTAGCCGTGTCCGGAGGCGGCGCCCGCGGTGAGCATGGGCAGTGCCAGCGGGACGACGCCGAACGCGGCTATTCCCAGGGCCCGTTTGATGCGTTGGGTAAGCATCGGTTCTCCTTCCGGTCGTTTCGTGGTAACCGGAGAAGCTACGGACGTTCTCCCGGGCGCGGACAGCTCCGTTTCGCGTAACTCTGTGCCGTTGATCACCATCACTTTGGTCCAGACCTTATGGGAAGTTCTGGTCTAGACCTATGCTCCTTCTGGAGCAGTGCGGCGCCGCTGACGGGGGTTGTCCGGCTCCGTCTCTTGCCGGTCACCACGGCTACGCCGATCATGCGGGAACGGGTGGTCCCGCGTAGCGGGTCAGGGAACCGGCCGGTAGCGCCACGCGCGGTGCGGGAAGAACCGTTCCCCTGGAGGAGTGCGCCGCCGTCGACACGAGAAGAGCCCCGCCGGTGCCGGGCACCGACGGGGCTCTGAACAGAGCGGATGACGGGATTCGAACCCGCGACCCTCAGCTTGGCAAGCTGATGCGCTACCGCTGCGCTACATCCGCACTCGCGAAGTCGGCCTGACCGCCGCTTCGGCTCACACTCTACCGCAGGCGGAAGAATCCCCTCACAGGGGGGTGGCGACCGGACCGCGGTCGGGCTCAGGACGGCCCGGCGCGGGTGAGTTCGACACGCAACAGCACCCTGTTCTCGGCGCGCATGGCGGCGCGGTACTGCTCCCAGTCCTGGTGTTCGCCCGCCACGGAGCGGTAGTACTCCTCCAGCAGCGGCATGGCCTCGGGCAGCGGGACGATCTCGGTGGTGCCCTCCACCTGGATCCACCGCCCGAAGAACTCGTCGGGCAGCACGCACAGCCAGGCTCGGGGATCACGCCGGAGATTGGCGACCTTGGCCGTGTTCGCCGTGGTGCTCACCACGGCCCGCCCTGCTGTGTCCACTGCGGTCAGCACGGGGCTCAGCTGGGGTGTGCCGTCGCCCCGAAGGGTGGCGAGTACCGCGTGGTGCTGTTCCCGCAGGATCGAACGGGCCCGCTCCAGTTCCATATCCGCTCCCCTCGCGCGGACGTGTGGCGACCGGGGCCGCCTGCCTCCTCCGGAAGAGTAATCCGTGCGGGAAAGGGGCGCATTCGCGTCCGGTGCGCGGTACGGTGTGCGCGAGGATTGATCGACCGAGGTGGGACCCGTGACGTGTCCCGGTGCGTGGAGGCGGCTATGAACCGCGCGGTGCGTGGATCCGACGGTCGGCGATGGACCCTGCGGACCAGCATCGAATGGAGCAACCCACTGGAGATCGACGACTGGGAGCACGACGTCAGCGGCGGTCGCTCGCAGGGGATCGTCATGGGGGCGATCGTGTTGGTCATGGTCGTGACGTTTCTGGTGTGGACTCCCGCCACGGTGGTGGTCCCCGGCTGGCTGATCCTGGCGCTGCTGTTGCTGGTGTTGTTCTTCCCGGTGCGTTGGCTGGTGCGCAGGCCCTGGTCGATCATCGCCGAGACCCCGGGAGACACCGACGAGCATCCCCCGGAACGCTGGGTCGGTGTGGTGCGGGGCGCGCTGACCGCCCACCAGGAGGGGGCGCGGGTGGCCCGCAACATCGAGCTCTACGCCGAGCCGGACATGAACGGCCCGCTGCAACCGGTGGAGTGAGCACGCGACGCCGCCGCGGCCTCTTCGGGCCCCGTGACACGGAAGGAGGGATGCGGCTTCGTCCGATCCGGACCGAGTGTCCCGGCACGAGCGGCCACTGTTCGTCGCTGAGGCGTGCCTGTTCCCTCGATCGTGGTTGCGAATTCCGCACGGCGGAAGTTCCCGGAACCGCTCACCGACTCCCAGCGTGCACTGGTCGTGGTCTCCTTGATTCCACGGGTGATGTCCGGCGAACATGTGAAGCGTGCTCGAACTGTTGTCGGAGCGGACAGTGCTGACACTGGTCGCGGCGCTGGCCGTGCTCGCCATGTTCGTGATGTTGTGCCGTTCGCGCCGGGTCAGTACCTCCCGCGAGGACGCGACACTGGAGGCGTTGCACCGGGTCACGAGCGCCGCCCCGTATCTGCGTCGTGGTCTCGACCAGGAGGCCGCCGACCGGACGGCCCCGCACCTGCGGGCGCTGCTGGCCTGTGTGGCCGTCGGTATCGTCGACGCGGAGGGGACGCTGCTGAGCTGGGACGGTGGTGTCAACGAGCACTACCGCGACCTCACGGACACGATCGACCGCGCCCTGCGGACCGGTAAGAGCGAGTACGTCGACCACGCCGATCTCCCCTGCGACGAACGCCCCTGTCTGATGCGGCACGCCGTGGTCGTCCCCCTGGAGGTGGACAACAGCAACCGTGGTGCGCTGGTGCTGATCACCGCCGGGGACCGCAGACGGCTGATCCGGGCCGCCAAGGAGGTCGCCGACCACGTCTCGGCCCAGCTGGAGTTGGCCGAGTTGCAGGTGTCCCGGGAGAAACTGGCCGAGGCCGAGGTGCGCGCGCTGCGTGCCCAGATCTCGCCGCACTTCGTCTACAACGCGTTGAACACGATCTCGACGTTGATCCGCACGGACCCGGACCAGGCCACGGAGCTGATCACCGAGTTCGCGGACTTCACCAGGTACTCGTTCCGGTCCAACGAGATGTACACGACCCTGGCCGAGGAGATCCGCAACATCGACCGTTACCTGATGCTGGAAAGCGCCCGTTTCGGTCCCGAGCGACTGAAGGTGCAGCTCAAGATAGCTCCCGAGGTGCTGCCGGTGGTGCTGCCGTTCCTGGCGCTGCAACCCCTGGTGGAGAACGCGGTGCGCCACGGCCTGGCGAAGAAACCCGGAGGCGGCACGGTCTCGGTGGTCGCCGAGGACAACGGCAGCGAGGCCCTGATCAGTGTGGACGACGACGGTGTCGGCATGGACCCGCGCCAGCTGGAGGAGGAACTGGAGGGCACCCACACCGAGGGTTCGCACGTGGGACTGGGCAACGTCAACGACAGGATGCGCGCGACCTTCGGCAACGACTACGGCCTCGTGGTGGAGACCGAACAGGGGGCGGGCATGAAGGTGAGCATGCGGGTGCCCAAGTTCGCCCCGGGAGTGCGGCCGGTGACGGGGGAGTACTCCGAGTGGGGCGGGGATCCGGAGCCGCCCGCGTCGGAACCGCGGGAGGCGGAGACCGCCGAGCGGGTTCCGGAGACGTCGGAGTCCGCCGAAGTCCCGGAGTCCGCCGAAGTCCCGGAGGACGTCGAAGCCTCGGAGGACGTCGAGGAGAGCGCCCAGGACGTGCCGGTCCGCGCCTCAGGTCGGTGACGCCGGCAGGGGCGGGTGGGTTCCGCCCGGGCGGCCCAATCGTGTCACCGACAGTCCCCCCGTTGCCAGTAACGTGGGGGCATGAGTGACAAACCAGCCCAGAAACTGGCCGGGACGCTGTCGGACAAGGTCTCCAGGAAGCTGCCGGGCAAACTCGCCGAACGTGCCGAGCGCGGTCCGGTGGTTCCCGTGATCAAGCTGCACGGCCCGATCACGCCGATGCCGTCCCCGGTCAACCGCCCCTCGATCTCGTTGCAGACGGTCGAGTCGGCGCTGAACCGTGCGTTCTCCTTCGACAGGCTTTCCGCCGTGGCCCTGTCCGTCAACTCGCCGGGGGGCGCGGCCACCCAGTCGGCGCTGGTGGCCGAACGCGTCCGTGAGCTCGCCGAGGACAGGGACGTTCCGGTGCTGGCCTTCTGCGAGGACGTGGCCGCCTCCGGCGGGTACTGGCTCGCCTGCGCCGGGGACGAGATCTACGCGCACGCCAGCTCCATGGTGGGTTCCGTGGGGGTGCTCAGCGCCGGTTTCGGGCTGGACGAGCTGCTGCGGCGCGCCGGGATCGAACGGCGGGTGCACACCGCCGGGGAGCACAAGTCCAGACTGGACCCGTTCCGCCCGGAGGATCCCGAGGACGTGCAGTGGTTGCAGGGTATGCAGCGGGAGCTGCACACGCAGTTCGCCGACTGGGTGCGCAGGCGGCGCGGTGAGGCCGTCTCCGGCGCGGACGAGGACCTCTTCTCCGGCGAGGTCTGGACCGGGCGTCGGGCCGCGGAACTGGGCCTGGTGGACGGTCTGGGAACGCTGCGCGGGGTGGTCTCCCGTCGTTTCCCCGAGGCGCACGTGGTCTCGGTGGAACCGCGTAAGCCGCTGTTGGCCCGGCTGGGGGTGGCCGGTCCCACCGGTGGGGCGAGCGGACTGTTCGCCGGAGCGGTGGACGCCGTGCTCGACCGTGTGGAACACCGCGCCATGTGGTCCCGTTTCGGGCTGTGAGCCGGGTCCGTGCGGGAGGCCGCCCGCCGACACCGTGCTTGTCCCGTGTGGACTCGGTGTCACTCTCCGCGTGGTGCGGCCCGATTGCGCCGATCGTGCGAATGCATGTGCACCCACCGCGCGAAACATGAATGCGGGGGCTTAGGTTGAATGTGGTGAGTCACACGACTCGCTCGTGGCCGGGTTCGTCCGGCGGCGCCGCACGGTGCCGTGGCGGTCGGCTCGCCCGGCCGTGGACGTGAGTTCGGTGAGCGCGGGAGGATTGGGCGTTGCCGTGAATACACCACAGCGCACCGGCGGCCCGTACGGGGGACGTGACGGTAACGGCGGCTCCGGTCGGGACGGTCTCGTCGTCCTGATCGTCGACGACGAGAAGCCCGGGGTCGAGTCGACGCAGGAGATGCTGGACAGGAACCCTCGGGTCGGGAAGGTGCTTACGGCGTTCGACGCCGCCGAGGCACTGCGGATGCTGCGCAGGGACAACCCCGAGCTGCGTGGTCGCCCCGAGAACGCGCCGCTGGTGGACGCGGTGTTCATCGACGTGGCCATGCCGGGACTGACCGGTATGGACCTGGCCCGGGTGCTGTACTCCTTCGAGAACGCCCCCGCCCTGGTGTTCATCACCGCCCACGGGGAGAACGCGTTGGAGGCCTTCGACCTGGGGGCGCTCGACTACGTGATGAAACCGTTCGGTCCGGAACGGATGGAACGCGCGCTGCGCAAGGTGCAGCGCATCTCCGCGCCACAGCTGGAACGGGGCGGTGACGGCGCGCGTGCGTTGGCCTCGGGACAGGGCGAGGCCGACCGCGACGACCACTCGGTGATCCCGGTGGAGCTGGGCGGCACCACTCGCCTGGTGCAGCGTTCGCAGGTGCGCTGGGTGGAGGCCCAGGGTGACTACGCGCGGCTGCACACCGACGAGGGCTCGCACCTGGTGCGCATCCCGCTGGCCCAGTTGGAGGAGAAGTGGGCGGACGCCGGGTTCGTGCGCATCCACCGGTCCTATCTGGTCGCGTTGAACCTCATCAACGAACTGCGCATGTCCTCCTCGGGGTATTCGGTGCTCATCGCGGGTGGCTCACAGCGGGAGACGCGGGAGCTTCCGGTCAGCCGCAGACACACCCGCGAGCTCAAGGACCGACTGGTGCGTTCTCCCCCTCCACCCCGGTGAGTACCGCCGGGCGGGCGAACGTCGAGACCACTGTGGAACTCCGGAGAGGGGGTGGCGGTCGTGACCACGAACAACACACCGGAGCGGCCTCATCCACGCGCCCCGCGCCGTAAACGGGTGGTGCTGGCCAACAGGAGCGGCGCCCGCGAGGTGCAGCGCACGGTCATCGACCTCGAGGACCAGAACAGCATGAGCGAGGCCGTGGTGCACTCCCTGGTCCGCGCCCAGTTACGCGCCGCGCTGCTGCTGGCCGCGGTGGCGGCGCTGGTGCTGGGGGCGCTGCCGGTGCTGTTGCGCTTCGTGCCCGCGCTGTCCGAGGTGCGCCCGTTCGGGGTGCCGTTGCCCTGGCTGGTGCTGGGGGTGTTTCCGTTTCCGTTCATCCTGCTGATCGGATATCTCGGAACCCGGTGGGCCGAGCGCAACGAGCGCGAGTTCACGGAGCTGGTGCGGCGGTGAACCCGTGGGCGCTCGGCGGTGTGGCGCTGACGGCGGTGATGACCTTCACCCTCGCCGTGTGGGGCTCACGCGGCGCGCACACCACATCGGACTTCCTGCTCGCCCGCCGCATGGTCGGGGTGGAGCGCAACGCGGCGGCCATCGCGGGGGAGTACCTGTCGGCGGCCTCCTTCCTCGGGGTGGCGGGGCTGATGCTCAAGGACGGCATCGAGGCCCTGTGGTATCCCGTCGGCTACACGGCGGGCTATCTGGCGCTGATCCTGTTCGTGGCGGCGCCGCTGCGCCGTTCCGGGGCGTACACGCTGCCCGACTTCGCCCAGGTGCGGTTGGACTCGGCCCGGCTGCGGGCGGTGTCGACCGTGCTGGTGGTGCTGATCGGGTGGCTGTACCTGGTGCCCCAGTTGCAGGCGGCCGGGGTGACGCTGTCCACCATCACCGGTATCCCCTATTCGACGGGGATCCTGCTGGTGGCGCTGGTGGTGCTCACCGGCGTGCTCAGCGGGGGGATGCGCGCGGTCACCCTGGTGCAGGCCGTGCAGTACGGGGTGAAGCTGTTCGCCATCAGCGTTCCGGTGTTCGTGCTCTTCTTCGTCTTCCTGGGCGATGACGACCGGCACCGCCGGAGTCTGGACGAACCGCTGCCGCCGGTTTTCGAACGCGCCACCACGGTGCGGATCGAGACCGACGTGCGGTTGCGGGTCACCGAGCCCGTCTGGGTGGACGTGCTGGCGGGCCCCGGGCCGGAGGAGCTGCACGACACCGTGGGCCGGGGGGAGGAATCCCGGGAGAGCGTGTACCTGACCACCGGCATCCACCGGGTCGCCTCCGGCTCCGAACTGCGTTTTCCCGAGGGCAGCGCCGTTCCCGTGGTCGCCGACGCCGAGCCCAGCAACCGTTCCTGGCTGCTGCCGCAGGACGGGGACTCCTACGAGCTGTTCGAGACCTACTCCCTGATGCTGTCCACCTTCCTGGGCACCATGGGGCTGCCGCACGTGCTGATGCGGTTCTACACCAATCCCACGGGACAGGGGGCGCGGCGCACCACGCTCGTGGTGCTGGGACTGCTCGGCGTGTTCTACCTGTTCCCCACCATCCTCGGGGTGCTGTCCCGGTTCTACGTGCCGCAGCTGCTGGTCACGGGCAACACCGACGCCGCGGTGCTGTTGCTTCCCACGGCCGTGCTCCAGGGGTGGCCGGGGGAGCTGATCGGCGCGATCACCGCGGCCGGGGCGTTCGCGGCGTTCCTGTCCACCTCCTCCGGGCTGGTGATGAGCGTGTCCAGTGTGCTGTTCACCGACCTGCTTCCCGGCAAGCTCGGTAACTTCCGGTGGATCGCTCTCGGCTCGTGCATCCTCCCGGTGGCGTTGGCGCTGATCGCCATCGGACGGGACATCTCGCAGAGCGTCGGTCTGGCCTTCGCGATGGCCGCCTCCACGTTCTTCCCGCTGTTGGTGCTCGGGATCTGGTGGCGCCGGTTGACCGCGGCCGGGGCCATGGGCGGGCTGATCGTGGGCGGAGGACTGGTGCTGCTCGCCGTGCTCACCGGGGCCTTCCTCGGGGACGGCTACGGCTGGTGGTCGGCGGTGCTGTTGCAGCCGGCCGCGTTCACCGTCCCGGCGGCGTTCGTGGTGACGGTGGTGGTCAGCAAGATCACCAGCGGTCGTGTCCCCGCTGACACGGCTCGGGTGATGATGCGGATGCACACCCCCGACCGGCTGGGTTTCCTGCGCGACCGCTCCCTGGATGAGTCCACCGGGCAGGACGGGGACTCCGCCGAGCGTGGCCGTCGCGGCAGGCACCGGCTGGTGCGCAGCAGACGCGCCCGCTGAACGGACCCGGCCCGCGCGGTGGACCGTGGGGAGGCGGCCGGGACGGCGGCGACTGCGGTGGGCGGTCGCGCCGCCCGGCATGGCAGCATCGGGGTGTGACTACACCGATGCATGGTCGAGTTCCGGCGGTCTCTCCCGAGGAGCTGCCGGAGCAGCTTCCCGAGGGCAGTCTGCTCGACGTCCGCGAGCAGGAGGAGTGGGACGCGGGACACGCTCCCGGTGCGGTCCACATCCCGATGAGCGAGATCCCGCAGCGACTGGACGAGATCCCCGAGGTGGACCAGCTCTACGTGATCTGCCGTTCCGGCGGACGTTCCTCCAAGGTCACCGCGTATCTCAACGCCAGCGGCTGGGACGCGGTCAACGTGGAGCGCGGGATGAACGGCTGGTCGTCCATCGGTCGTCCCGTTGTGGCGGACGATCCCGAGGCGGAGCCCTACGTGCTGTGAACACTGCCCATCCGAGGTCCGGCCCCCGGACGGAGTGGACGGCCACCCCGCCGAGCGGGCCGGAACGTCCCCGGCCCCCTGCCGCGCCGCGAGCCCCCTACCAGGGTCCTCCGGCCTATGTCGCCCCGCCGCGTTGGGGTTTTCCCCCGTTGGGCTGGCGGTGGCCGCTGGCGTTGCCGACCACGAGGCGTTCCGATCCCGCTGAGCGGTTGGCGGCGCTGTCCGGGACGGTCGTTTCCACGTTGTGGATCACCGCCGGGCTCGGGGTGCTGGCGGCCGGGGCCGAGGCGTGGCGCTACGTGCTGCTGTTGTGGAGCCGTTCGGGCGCCCTCGGTGGTGTCACGGTGGCGGTCTCGGACGCGCTGGTGTCCACTCTCGGCATCGTGACCTGGTTGTTCGGCCTGCTGGCCGTGGTGCTGGGGGTGCTGTGGGTGCTGCGGGCGCGGACCTGCGCCCACGAACGTGCCGGGCTGCTGCCCGCGCGGGAGGACTGGCAGGTGGTGCTGGGCACGGCTGTTCCGGGGGTGAACCTGTTCGTGCCGGGCTCGGTGCTGGCCGAGCTGGAGGACGTCACCCTGCGCGGTGTGGGGGAGCGTTCCGGCGCGGGCAGGCCCGTCCCCTCACGGCTGGTGCGGCTGTGGTGGCTGTGCTGGGTTGGGTGTCTGCTGCTGGGCTGGACGACGATGCTGTGGGGGCTGCGGGACGGCGTTCAGGCGATGGCCGACGGCGTGGTGCTGCACGCCTGCTCCGATCTGGCGTTGAGCGTGACCGCGCTGGTCTCGGTGCGGGTGGTCGGTTGGACCGTCCGGATGCTCGTCCCGCCCGACCCGACCTCCCGGGGGAGGGGACGGGTACTGCGGGTGCGGGGCGCTCCGCCTCCGCCCCGCGCGGGCCGTCCGCCGCACGCGGTCCGCTGAGCCCCCGGTGGGGCGTCGGTCCGGCGGGGACCGGCACGATCGGGATCCCCCGCACACGTGTGTTCGGCGGGTGGTTTTCTCGGGGGACGGAGTCGAGCGGCACGGGGCTCCCCCGAGGTGCCGAGGTCTTTCGACGCAGCAGAGACACCAAGGAGAACGAACGTGAGCAAGGGAACAGCGCAGCAGAACCAGTCCGGCGGGGAGATCCCCGTGGTGGGGCGTAGACAGCCGTGCCCCTGCGGTTCGGGCAAGCGGTACAAGGCCTGCCACGGGGCCGAGGGCGGTGCGGCCAAGGTGCGGGTGAATCGCCCGTTCGAGGGGCTGGCGGCCGAGTGTGAGCTGGTGGCCATGCGGGAGTTCGTCCCCTCGGCCACGGCGCGCCTGCCGTTGGTCTCCGGGGACGAGGAGATCGAACTGGCCACGGTGCTGCCGATGGCGGCGGCCGGGTTGGTGCGTACCGACGGCACGTCCTTCGTGGGGTTGCAGGTGCAGACCAAGTCCGGGGACGTGAGTCGGGACCTGGCCCGCGCCGTGGAGTGGGTACGCCAGGCCGAGCCGGGGCAGTCCCTGCCGGTGGTCGGCCCGGAGGACGCCCCGGCGGGCACGGTTCCCACGCGGTTGCAGGACCTGGTGGACCCGGAGGCCGCCCTGGACGTGCGGGTGCACGAGGACTTCTCCTGGTGGATGCCGGAGGGCGTCGAGCCCACCGGCGAGGTGGCCATGTCGCTGGAGCGGGCGAACGCGGCGATCATGCCCACGCAGCGGTTGGAGGCCGAGGGACTGCACGCGGCCTACTGGGTGGACGCCACCGACCGCGCGCATCTGCGGTGGGTGCGTCCCGAGCCGGAGGAGCGGCTGGTTTCCGCCCTGGCGCGGCTGTCGGCGCGCGGGGAGCTGGCGTTGGACTCCGACAGCCGCTACGCGGGTTCCTTCCGGGCGCACGGGCTGCTGGTTCCGGTGTGGGACCTGGACCGGGAGAAGCACCCGACCGAGTGGGTCGAGCCGGCCGTGGCCCTGGGCCGGAGGTTGGACGAGGCGTTGGCCTCGCTGGACGAGCGGCCGCTCGACGCCGCCGAGCGTCGGGCCCGGGACGGGCTGCGGGGCAGGCAGGTCACCGTCCGGTGAGACCCGGCTAGGCAGTCTCCCGGAGCTCCGGGAGCGGTTCGTCGCCCGGGCGCCTCGGGGTGCCCGGGCTCGTTCGGGATGCGGTCCCCCGGTTGTCACCCGAACGGTGGAACGGGGAAGCGACTGTTCGGACGCTTGGGTTTGGGAGCGCTCACAGTCATGCTGCTGACGTGTCGTCAGTCATACTCCGCAAGCTGTGAGGAGCTCACATGTCTGCTGGATCGAAACAGCGCCGATTACGCGGGACCGTGCCCGCCTTGGTGGGACTCGCGGTGGTCTCCCTGCTGGCCGGCGGGCTGACCCCCGCCTCGGCCGAGAACTCGCGGACCCTCTACCGGGACGCCTCGGTGCCCGTCCCGCAGCGGGTGGACGACCTGATGTCGCGCATGTCGGTGGAGGACAAGCTCGGCCAGATGGTCCAGATCGAACGGGATGCCGCCGGGCCGGTCGAGGTGGCCGAGCACCGCATCGGCTCGGTGCTCAGCGGCGGCGGTTCCACACCCACGCCGAACACCCCGAAGGCGTGGGCCGACATGTACGACCGCTACCAGCGGGCCGCGCTGGACACCCCGCTGGGAATCCCCATCCTGTACGGCGTGGACGCGGTGCACGGGCACAACAACGTGCGGACGGCCACGATCTTTCCGCACAACATCGGACTCGGCGCCACGCGCGACCCCTGGCTGGTGCGGCGCGTCGGTGCCGCCACGGCCGAGGAGGTGGCGGCCACCGGCATCGACTGGACGTTCTCCCCGTGCCTGTGTGTGGCCCGCAACGACCGGTGGGGCCGGACCTACGAGTCCTTCGGTGAGGCCCCGTGGCTGGCCTCCACGATGAGCGAGGAGATCACCGGCTACCAGGGACGGCGACTCGGAGACGACCCGACCTCGATCATGGCCACGGCCAAGCACTACGTCGGTGACGGCGGCACCACCGGCGGGGTGGACCAGGGGGACACGCGACTCAGCGAGCGCGAGCTGCGCAGGATCCACCTCCAGCCCTTCCGCGCGGCGATCGAGCGCGACGTCGCCTCGGTGATGGTCTCCTACAGCAGCTGGAACGGCACCCCGTTGCACGCCCACCGGTACCTGATCCGGGACGTGCTCAAGCGGGAGCTGGGCTTCGACGGCGTGGTGCTGTCCGACTACGACGCGATCCACCAGCTGGACGGGGACGACTCGACGCTGACCGCCTCCGAGGTGCGCAGGTCGATCAACTCGGGGCTGGACATGATCATGCTCTCCACCGACCACGAGAGGTTCCTGCACCTGCTGCGTCAGGAGGTCTCGGCCGGCAACATCCCGATGAGCCGCATCGACGACGCCGTGCGTCGCGTGCTGACCAAGAAGTTCGAGATGGGTCTGTTCGAACGCCCCTTCGCCCAGCGCGACCTGTTGTCCACCGTGGGCAGTGACGAGCACCGCGCGTTGGCGCGGCAGGCGGTGCGGAAGTCGCAGACGCTGCTGGAGAACGACGGGGTGCTCCCGCTGTCCCCGGAGGAGGACAAGGTGTTCGTGGCCGGCTCGAACGCCGACGACATCGGGAACCAGAGCGGCGGCTGGACGATCTCCTGGCAGGGCTCCAGCGGCGACATCACCGAGGGAACGACGATCCTGGAAGGGATCCGTCAGGTCTCGGAGGGGCCGGTGACCTACGACCGCGAGGGTGACGGCATCGACAGCAGCTACGACGCGGCGATCGCGGTCGTCGGGGAGAAGCCCTACGCCGAGTACCGGGGTGACAGCCCCGACGGGGTGCGGCTGAGCCAGCGGGACCTGGACACGATCGCCAAGCTGCGGGAGTCCGGGGTGCCGGTGGCCGTGGTGCTGGTCTCCGGACGTCCGGTGGAGGTCACCGAGCACGTGGACGACTGGAACGCGCTGCTGGCCTCCTGGCTGCCCGGCACCCAGGGCGGCGGGGTGGCCGACGTGCTGTTCGGCGAGTACGACCCCACGGGCAAGCTGCCGGTGACCTGGATGCGCTCCTACGAGCAGCAGCCGATCAACGTGGGTGACCGCAAGGATCCGCTCTACCCGTTCGGTTACGGGTTGAGCTACCGGAACTGATCACCACCGTCGGGCTCCGGTCGCGCCGGAGCCCGCGGGGAGGGGTGGAACCGGTCCGCCTCTCCCCGCCCTTCCGGGGCGGGTGGTCGGTGCGCGGTTCGCGGCGGGTGGTCAGAGCGCACCACCGGCCGCCGGGGGAGCGGAGGGATCGTTGCCCTCGTCGCCGACCTGTTCGCGGGCCAGGAAGTTCTCCACCTCGAACAGGTTGCCTCCGGCGCGGTCCACCACGTTCAGCAGGGTGGACATCTGGGCGACCTCCTCGACCTGCTCCTTGAGGAACCACTGCATGAACTGCTCGCCGATGTAGTCGTCCTCGGCGCGGGCGGTCTTGGCGAGGTTCTCGATCTCGGCGGTGACCTCGCGTTCCTGGGCCAACGCCAGCGCCACGAGTTCACGGGCCTCGTCGAACTCGTTGCGCACCTCGTCGGTCGACGGAATGCTCACGGGAATGTCGTTGTCCATCAGGAACTGGACGATCATCATTCCGTGGTTGCGTTCCTCGATCGCCTGCCGGTAGAAATGCGCGGCCAGTCGGGGAAGGTCGTGGCTGTCGAACCAGACGGCCAGCGCGATGTACTGCTGTGACGCGTTGAACTCGCTGCGCACCTGCTGTTGCAGCAGCAGGTGGAACTTGGATTCCTGTTTCTCCGTAGTGGTCATGCCACGAATATACCCTCCTTTTCGGAGGGGTTTTCAAACCAGGTTCGCCTCAAAAAGTTTTGGCTGACCTCAAAAAGGTGAGGCTCGTTTAACGAAGGTAAGCTTTACTTTTCCCGGTTCGGGAGCGGGAATTGTGTTCCGCGACCACGATTGTGACACGGGTTACTTTTCTCGGTCGGACGCTGGGGAAATTCCTTCCCGGACGAGGAGGATGCAGTTTCCCAGTCCCACGGGAAGATGACGGCGCAGGTGACGGACGGCGGCGTAGTGCCCGCGCTGGTTGTGGATCCGCTCGGTCTCGGCGACGAGCTCCGGGCGTAGGGTGCGGAGCAGCCCCCAGGACTCGGCGTAGTTGGCGGGTGGAACGACACCGTTGGCCATGTTCTTGAGCATGGCGCGTGCCCAGGACAGGGAGAGAGCGGTGGCCCTCCTGAGCTCGGAGAACGCCCGATCGTGTTTGCCCTGGCGGAGCTGTTCGGTGATCCTCTGGCTGGTGTCGGGATCCAGGGGGAGCAGACGTATCGCCAGCTCGTGCTCGGTGGAGTTCCGCTTACGCGAGATCGCCTCCCTCGCCACACTCGTCGCCCACAGAACCACACAGAGCGACACTATCCCGGTCGCCACGGACAAGAAGGCTTCCATTCCGCATCTCCCGAACTCTCGACGTCGGTTTCCGGGGTTCCCTCCGTCGGTGGTGGACGGAATCTCCCGCACGACAGCCTCTCATCGCTTCGGCCGGTCGCGGGACTGTTCGGTGACGTTCGGTCGTCGCCCGTCGAGTGGCCCGCCGTGTTCACGGGCTTCTGTCCCCGGAGTCCTTCCGCGGTACGGCGGAAGGTCCCCGCGACGCGGACGGCACTCCGGTCGCGGGTGGGACCGACACGCCACACGTGTCTCACCAGGCGGTGAAACCCCCGTCGATGACCACGTTGCTGCCGGTCATGAAGCTGCTGGCGTTCGAGGCGAGATACACCGCCAGCGGTCCCAGCTCGGAGGGATCGGCGACCCTGCCCATGGGTGTCTGTTCCAGCCACGCCGAGTACCACTCCGGTCGGGTCTCGCGCACTCCCCGCAGCAGATCCGTTCCGACGTAGCCGGGTGAGATCGCGTTGACCCGCACTCCCCGGTCGGCCCACTCCCCGGCCAGCGACCTGGTCATGGTGATGACCCCGGCCTTGGAGGTGTTGTAGGCGACCTGGGCCTGCGGGTGGTTGGAGACCATTCCGGACACGGAGGCGATGTTGATGATCGAGCCCCTGCCCCGTTCGAGCATGGCCCGCCCGACCTCGCGGCAGCAGTAGAACACCCCGTCGAGGTTGAGCCGCAGCACCTGTCGCCAGGACTCGTCGCTGGTGTCCTCGGCGTTCTCGTTGCGCACCATGCCCGCGTTGTGCACCGAGACGTCCAGCGAGCCGTGGGCGGCGACGATCTCGCCCACCACCTCGGCCACCCGCGCGGAGTCGGTCACGTCGAGCGGGACGAACTCGCCGCCGACCCGTTCGGCGGCGGACTCGCCGGTGTTCCGGTCGATCTCGCCGATCACCACGTGGGCGCCGTGCTCGGCCAGGGCGTGTGCCAGGCTCAGCCCGATGCCCCGGCCACCGCCGGTGACCAGGGCGGTGTTGCCGTGCAGTGCGAAGTCCTCGTTGCTCATCGCGTTCTCCCGTGGAAATCCCGCCGTGTGGTGGACGTCGTCCGTGGATTCTCCTCGGTCGACGGATGGGCTATCAGCCGTTTCCGACGGTGTGCCGTCAACCGAGGTGGTCACCGAGTACGCCGGGACCCCCGGGGCTCGCCGCGATGGTCGCGGCTCGGGAGAGGCCGCTCGACTCCGGGGCGTCCGGGGCGGAGCCGCGGGTTCATCGGCACCGCCCGGAACCGACCGCGGCGGGGGCTGTCAGGTATCGGCGTTCGTCGACTCGGAGCGGGAGCCGCTCAGCAGTCGGTCGAGCGAGTAGGTGCCGCCGTTGAAACCGAGGGCCAGGGCCGCCGCGGCGAGCACCAGCACGTACTCGTAGCCGCCTTCTCCGGCGAGGAAGAAGCCCTGCTCCAGGTGGACGATGAACAGCGCGCCGAGCATGTCCAGCGTCAGCAGCACTCCGGCCACCGGCAGGGCGAGGCCGAGCAGCAGCGCGGCTCCGCCGAGGGTTTCCACGAGCGCGGCGAACCAGGCCGACAGGCCGGGAACCGGTACACCCATCTGGTCGAAGGACTCGACGGTACTGCCGATACCCCACTGGAGGAACTTCTGTAGGCCGTGGGCCAGGAACACGATTCCGACGACCACTCTGGCCAGCAGCAGGACCAGGTCGCGTACCTGTGCGGGCGGTTGAGGCACGGTGTTCTCCTTTCGGGTTGTGCGGGGAGCTCGGGACTCGCTCCGTGGCTGGCTGTGCGCTCCGACCCCGCCGGGACGGGGAGGGAGCGTCGACGAGTCCGGTTGGTCCGAATTCTGACGGGTTCCAGGCTACCTTACTTGTTCAAATTCGAACAAATTACTAGAATGATTGCATGGAACAACCACGATGGCTCGACTCCGGGGAGATGGCAGCGTGGAACGCGTTCCTGGAGGCCAGCCATCGGGTTTCCCGGCGGGTGGAACGCCAGCTCCGGGACCAACAGGGGCTGTCCCACCCCCAGTACGAGATCCTGGTGCGGCTGGCCGAGGCGCCGGAACGTGAGATCCGGATGACCGAGCTGGCCGAGCTGTTGGTGACCTCCAAGAGTGGGATCACCTACCAGGTCGGGAAACTGGAGAGCGCCGGTCTGGTGCGGCGCAGGAGCTGTTCCGGCGACGAGCGCGGAGTCTTCGCCGTGCTCACCGACGAGGGGATGGACAAGCTGCGCGGCGCCGCGCCGGGGCACGTGGAGATCGTGCGCTCCTCGTTGATCGACCTGCTCAGCCCCGAACAGCTCGACGCGCTCGGCGACGCCCTCGGCACGGTCGCCCGACGGCTGGATCCGCGGGACTGAGCCCGTCCGGTTCGCTTCCGCGAACCGTTGACCCTCCCCCGCGCCGGTGGTAGACACCACGTGATCGCTTTGCGCAATCTTCGTTGCAGAATGCGCAATACCACGGAACAGGTGGAGAGGTGCCCGGAATGGACATCGCCCTGCGCGCCGCCCGGGTCGTGGACGGCACCGGAGCCGCCGAGTACCGTGCCGACGTCGGTGTCGCCGAGGGGCGCGTCGTGGCCGTGACCGATCCGGCGACGCTGTCCGCTCGCCGCACCGTCGACGCCGCCGACCTGGTGCTGGCCCCCGGCTTCGTCGACATGCACGCCCACTCCGACCTGCGGCTGCTCACCGAACCCGACCACCTGGCCAAGGTCTCCCAGGGCGTGACCCTGGAGGTGCTGGGCCAGGACGGGCTGTCCTACGCCCCGGTGGACGAGCGCACCCTGGCCGAGCTGCGCACCAGGATCGCGGGTTGGAACGACGACCCGCCCGACTTCGACTGGACCTGGCGCGACGTGGCCGGTTACCTGGACCGGCTCGACGAGGGCGTCGCGGTCAACGCGGCCTACCTGGTTCCGCACGGCACCCTGCGCATGTTGTGCATGGGCGACGAGAACCGGGCGCCGAGCCGGGACGAGCTGGAGGAGATGCGTCGGATCCTGGACCGCTGCCTGCGCCAGGGCGCCTTCGGCATGTCCTCGGGGCTGACCTACACCCCCGGCATGTTCGCCGACCGGGACGAGCTCGCCGCGCTGTGCGCGGTGGTCGCCGCCCACGGCGGTTTCCACAGCCCGCACCACCGCAGCTACGGGGCGGGGGCGCTGGAGGCCTACGCCGAGATGGTCGAGATCTCCCGCCGGACGGGCTGCCCGCTGCACCTGGCGCACGCGACGATGAACTTCGGGGTCAACGCGGGACGGGCGGGCGAGCTGCTGTCCCTGTTGGACGAAGCCCTGGAGACCGGGGTCGACCTCACCCTGGACTCCTACCCCTACCTGCCCGGCTGCACCGCGCTGCACGCGCTGCTGCCGAGCTGGGCCGCAGAGGGCGGTGTGGAGGCCACACTGGAGCGGCTGCGCGACCCGGAGCAGCGGGCCCGGATCCGCCGGGTCATGGAGGTGGAGGGGTCCGACGGGTGCCACGGGGTTCCGGTGGACTGGGACCTCATCGAGATCAACGGGGTGCGCGACGGTGAGCGCAACGGTCACCTGCTGGGCCGTACCGTGGCCGAGGCGGCCCGGCAGGCCGGGCGCCGACCCACCGAGCTGTACTTCGACGTGCTGCTGTCCGAACGGCTCGGCAGTTCCTGCCTGATGCACGTGGGCCACGAGGACAACGTCCGGGCGATCATGCGCCACCGCGCGCACACGGCGGGCAGCGACGGGCTGCTGGTCGGCGACCGGCCACATCCTCGGGCGTGGGGGACGTTCCCGCGTTACCTGGCGCGCTACGTCCGGGAGCTCGGCGTGCTCGGACTGGAGGAGTGCGTGCACCACATGACCGCCCGCGCCGCCGACCGGCTCGGGCTGGGGGACCGGGGCAGGATCCGCGAGGGCGCCGTGGCCGATCTGGTGCTGTTCGACCCGGAGGAGGTCGCGGACACGGCCACCTTCGACGAGCCGCGACGGCAGGCGGCGGGGATCCCGTACGTGCTGGTCAACGGGGTTCCCGTGATCGACGAGGGGGAACGCACCGACGCGCTTCCCGGCCACGCGCTGCGCCACCGAGCGCGTTGAGGAGCCGGTTCACGGTCGCAGCCCCGACGCGGCGTGGTCGGAGCCGACCACGGCCGTTCGGCTCCGGTCGTAGGGGCCGGTGGAGTTCGTGCGCGCCCACGCCTGGCTCGGTCAGCCTGCCGCGTCGGTGGGGTCCGGGCAGTTACTCGAACCGCCGAACGGTTTTCCGTAGCTGGTTGGTGATCCGTTCCGCGATGTCCGCGCGGTTGTCGGGTTGGTCCTCGTAGTCGACGCGCGGGGTGCGCATCATGTCGAGCAGCTCCCGCTCCTCGGCCGGTTCGTAGTGGCCCAGACTGGTAATGAGCGGACAGGCGCGGTAGTGGGAGAGGACACCGTCCAGACAGGAACCGGCGGCGTTGAAGCAGGCCATGGGAAAGTAGGCGTCGGGGGTGTCTCGGCCCATCAGCGTTCTCGGCGGAATCCGCAGCAGGATCGGTTCGGCGATTTCGTCGTCACGCCCTGCTTTGCGCTGTGGATCGGCGGCGACTTCGGCGAAGGCGTCGCAGTACCCCAACGCGGCGCACCCGTGGATGAACCGGGTCAAGCCACGGCGCGACGCCAGCTGTGGATGGGCTCGGTCCTGTTGCTCGGCGTGTTCACGCAGCCGCTGAATCCGCTGCCGTACTCCCCTCGGTCTCACTCGGGGCAGGACAGGTCATTCTCCGCGATGGGGGATGTTCTTCTTCGCCGAGGCGCGGCGGGATTCGACGATGCGTGTGCCGCCGTCGGTGGTTCTTCCTCGCTTCGGTGTCTTCCGCCCGACCTGCCGGCTTTCCGAGGTGTCACTGTTCGGAGAGGTTTTCCCACACCATCGGCGCGGCCTTCTTCGCCAGAGCGCAGGACGAGGGGATGTCGTCGACCGTGCCTCCTATGTTCACGGAGGAGCTTTCGCTGAAGGGTATGGTCACAGTGCAGTTGTCGCCGACGTTGCCGCGGACGATCTTACCTTCCTGGCCACTTACTACGTACGGCTCCTGCTCGCCGTCCGAGAAGTTCAACTCCTCGATTCCTTTGTCCGGGTGAAAAGCCAGCAGGAGTGATCCGTTCGAGGTCTGCCAACTACATGTTGGAGCTCCCGCGATCTCGTCCTTCTCGCCTTGTTCCTCGATGTCGAGCTTTTTCTTGTTCTCGGTGGTGAGTTGGTCGCAGGGGTTGATTTGTGCGAGTGCTGGTTTGGTGTCGGTGTGTGTCGTGGTGGTGCTGGGGGTTGTTTCGGTGTCGTTGTTGCCGCCGCAGGCGGACAGGAGTAGGAGGCTGCCTGTGGCGAGTGTCGCCAGCAGGGTGGTGCGGGGCGTGTTGGGGTGTCGGGGCACGGGGTTCAGGCCTGCTTTCCGAGGTTGGTGGCGTTGCCGTCGTCGGTTTCCTGGTACAGCCGGATGCCGTCGCGGAGGGCTTGGACGACCTTGGGGGCGTTGTCCCGGATACGGAGGATCATTTCCTCGAAGGACTCTTCGTCTCCGGCGGCGACCTGCTGGTTGAAGTCCGCGATGGCCTCACCGGCGGGACTGTTGCCCAAAGGAGTGCGCTGTTTGATGACTCCCATTTCGTTCTGGACTTGCTGAGTCCAGTCCTCGATTTCCTGGAAGATCCGGATGAGTTCCTCGCCCGCCTCGGGGGTGATGGTGAACTCACCCTTGTTGGCGGCGGTGATGATGCCGCGCATCGCGTCGTTGGTGTCGGACAGGCTCTTGGTGACCTGCTGTGGATCGTTCATCGGCGCGGGCTCCCCAGTGGCACGCTGTCGTGTGATCTCGGGTGAGGCTACTGATCACGCGGTGACGGGGTCAACGACGCTGCGTGGATGCCCGCGTGCGATCTGGTGCATCGTTCCGGGCCGGGGCGTCCGTGGAGGTCGTGTGGGATCGGTGCCCCGGTCCCGGCATAGCGGTGTTCGGTCGAGGTCAGCCCTGGTCGTAGTCGCCGGTTTTGAGGCGTTCCACGAACCCGGCCCAGGCGGTGGGGGTGATGGTGAGGATGCCGCCCTGCCGGTCCTTGGTGTCGCGGACGCCGACTGCTTCGCTGGTTAAGGCGACCTCGACGCAGTGGGCGTTGTTGGCACTGCGACTGGACTTGCGCCATGTGGGCGGTGCGAGGTTTCCGGCCATGTGTGGGACTGTAGTTAACCTCGCAAGTTTCGGGAAGCAGAAGCGATCTTGTCCAACGAGTCCTTGCGGTCCAGGGCGGCCTTGCTGGCTTCGGTGTGCGCGAGACTGTGCTCGCGGATGGTCAGCGAATCGGTGATCAACTGTGTGGATGTCACTGTTTCGTGCCACAGCAGTGTCGGTAGTTTCCCGGTGGGAAACGTCATGAGCAGGAACGGAGATCCTCCGATCGCGTCGTGTCCGGTTGATTCGAAGGGGACGACGCGAATGTCGAGGGTGTCCGGATGAGCGTTGATGAGTTCGACGAGATGTTCGAGCTGTTCGGCCAGCACGCCAGCGCCCCCGATCCGTTGGTGCAGAACGGCCTCGCTCATCACCGAGCTGAGATGGAGTGGTTCGGATCCGGTGACGCGGTGTTGCCTCCGTAGACGACATTCGAGCCTGCGTTCCACCTCGGCCAGTCGAATATTGGGCGCACCCGCCTCGATGACGGCCCGTGCGTAGTTCTCGGTTTGTAGCAGTCCGTTGACGATGGCGCTGTCGTAGGAGCGCACGCTCTCAGCGCCGTGTTCGTAACCGAAGAAGCGCAGCAGCTCGTCGCTGAACAGCGCCGAGTACTCGCTCCACCAGCCACGGTTACCCGCTTCGTTCCGAAGGCCGAACAGCTCGGCGGCTTCCTGCTCGTCGAGTTCGTACGCCTCGATCAACCTCGCGAGGCGTTCCTCCCCGATGTTCTTCTTGCCGTTCTCGAACTCCGAGAGGTAGGCAGCGGTGATCCCGAACTTCCTGGCAGCCGCTGTGGCACTCAGCCCTGCTTCGTCGCGCTTCTCACGAAGACGACGCCCCAGCTCCCATGCGGCAACGGTCGGTGAACTCGGTGCCATCGCACCCTCCTCTGAGCCGTCACACTTTTAGGTGAGTTAGCTATCTAATTAGATAGACGAGATCTACTCTCGATAGTGCAAGTGATCATACACACACGATCAGTGTTTGGAGTGTTCGTCATGCTTGAGGTTCCGTTGCTGGGGTGGGGTTGGTCTGGCCCGGTGGTGTGGTGGAATCCGGTGGCGGGGTTTCGGCACGCGTTCTCGCGGGAGCTGCGCCCTCGGCCGGGGCAGCAGCGCGAGACCCTGTGTGGGCAGCATGTCACCCTGATCGACCCGTCCGAGTTGGACTGGCTGTTGCCGACCTGCGATATCTGCATGAGTGTGGCCGTCGAGCACGGTCGGGAGCACGAACGGCGGGAACGCGAGATCCGTCGCCAACTGCGGGAACGTTTCGGCGAGGGGTACTGATGTCTTCGCTCGCCCTGCTGCACGGGCCTTTCGGTCTACTGGGAACCCTCGGCACCGTGCTGGCTCTGGCCCTGGTCGGCGCCCTGGCCCCGTTGCGTGGTGGACACGGTCAACACGCCGACGCCGGCCCGGGCGCGCTCACGGTCGCCGGTCTGCTCGCCCGTGCCGAGAACTCCGCGCGTGAGGAGGGAGCCCCCGGCGGGGAACATCTTCCGGGCGACCGTCCCGGAAACTCGGAGGCGTCGCTGGGTGCGGCCACGGTCGTTCTCCACGGCCCCGACCGTTCACCGGACTCGGACTGGTGGGACGCCCTGGGCTACTGGCCCAGCCCCAACCCCACTCCGGCGCAACAGCGTGCCATGCTCGACCATCCCGAGTACCAGCCCCCGAGCACCGCCCGGCAGCGTCCCCGGTACCCCGTCAGCCTCGCCGAAGAGGACCTCGCCGCGTTGCTGGGCCTGCCCGAACGACCGCACGGCCACCCACCCGAACCCGGCTACGTCGGCAGACACCGGCTCGTGACGAACCGTCCTCGTCCGACAGCCGAGGCTCCGGAGTGGACCGTCTTCCCGAAGGACGGAACCGGTCGGCTGGCCCACACCGGCCCGAGACCGCACCGACAACCGGCCGCAGCCGCCTGACCTCGGTCCTTCCGAACGCGGCGGAACACCGCGTTCGGAGTCACCGACACGGGGACGGGACGAAAAGGGATCGGATCGGTCTCTTGCCCTGACATCCACCTCAGAGCAGACCGATGAGAAACACGCTGCGCGGTTCGCTCTTCCCAAGTCGGTAGGGCACACTCGATCATGGAGGAGGACGACTCGACGGGAGGCCGTGATGACCCGTATATCCTCCGGACTGCTGGCATTCGAACTCGTGTTACTGGCACTCGTGAGTCTGTCGCTGGTCTCGGCAGCCCTCTCGGCGGGCGACTCCCTGCTGCCCGCGCCGGTCGCCTGGGGATGCGCGGTACTCGCTCTCAGCCTGTTCGCGGCCGGTGCGTTCGAACTGGCACGGCGTGGTTTCCGTCGCCGTGTCCGCGGCGACGCTCGGTGAGCCCGCCTGCCGTCCACGGGAGAACCTTGCGACGACGCCCCGGCCGAACCGAACGGTTCACTGAGGACACACGTCTTCGCCCGGCACTCACGGAGAGGGAAATCCCGGAAAGAATCCCACTCTTTCGGGGGTTTCGAGGGCGGAGCTCCGTGTCCCGTGCGTGATTCGGAACGGTTCTCGGAGTTCCCCCGAAAGATATGTTGATTTTGTCCTACGGGGTACTGATGATCCTTTCGGAAATGTCCAGATGACGGAAGGACCGTATTCCGGTGACAGTGCGCAAGCGGATCGCCCTGGTACTCGCGGCCACGCTCTCCCTGGCCGCCGCCCTCGGAACCGGGGTCGGCGCCGCCGAACAGCACACCCCACACCAGCGGGAGAGTCGGGCACAGAGCTCGATCGTCCTGCGCGAGCCCTACCACCTCTACAACAACAGCGCCAACCTGTTCATGCTCACCAAGGGGTGGAACTCCGTGGAGAACGGCTTCGTGGACCTGTGGTACCAGCACAACACCGGTGAGCTGGCACTGCGGGAACAGTGGAAGTTCCTGCCCACCGGGGTGAGCGGTGTGGCCCGCATCAAGAACGTCGGATCGGGGCTGTGCCTGCAACCCAACCCCAACAGCCTCGATCCCTTCCGGCACGTGGTGCAGAAGCGCTGCGACAAGGGCGAACGCGAGCAGTGGTGGAACCTGCGGCAGGACAACGGCCTGCGCATCTCCAGCTTCACCAACGACAACCGGGTGCTGGCCCCCTACAACGGAGCCCAGGCCTCGCACGACATCGTGCTGAACCAGGACGCCGGTAGCTCCGACCAGCGGTGGCGTCCCGTGCTCGTGGACTGATCCCGCACACAGGCGGCCCGGTCTCTCCGGAACGAGCGGGCAGGGCCGTCGGAGATCCTGCTCGCCGCCGACCACGAACCCACCGCCGTGCCGAGAGGTCTCACCCCGCTCAGTGCCGACGAACAGATCACTGTGCCCAGGGATTGGAAACCTCTCGGGTCGGGCGGGTGGAGTGCTGGCACGAGGTCCGAGGTCGTCTCCTGACGCTGGTGTCCGGAACGCGTCGTGGTTCGGGGGTCCGGAGGGAGTCAGCGCTCCGGATCCGCGTCGGCGGCGGCACCCACGCCTGACCGGGGCAGGGCGCTACCGGTTCCCGACGGAACCGGCACCCCGCCCCGGCCGCGTTCGGCTCAGTCCAGCTCGTCCCGCCGGATCGGGGAGGACATGCAGCGCGGCCCGCCCCGGCCGGAACCGAGCTCGGAACCGCTGATGCGCAGCACCTCGATACCGGCCTCCTCCAGCCGGGCGTTGGTCTCCACGTTGCGTTCGTAGGCCACCACCGTGCCCGGGGCCACCGCGAGGGTGTTGTTGCCGTCCTCCCACTGCTCCCGCTCGGCGGTCACCGGATCCAGTCCCGTGTCGATGACCCGGAGTCGTTCCAGCTCCATGGCCTCGGCGGCGGCCCGCAGGAACGGCTCCGGGCCCGTGACCTTGAGCCCGTCCCCGGAGGGCCGCAGCACATAGGCGGTGAGCGTGTCCTGGATCGCCGGATACATCACCACCGCGTCCCGGTCGACCATCGTGCACACCGTGTCCAGGTGCATCGAGGCCCGCGTCTGGGTGATCGGCACGGCCAGCACCGTGTGCGCCAGCCCGTCGGCGAACATCGAGCGGGCCAGGGACTCCGCACCGGCGGGGGTGGTGCGCTCCCCGACCCCCACGGCCACCACACCCGGGGCCAGCAGCAGCACGTCGCCCCCCTCCACCGGGGCCGAGTGCGCCCCGTAGGCGCGGGCGGACTGCGCGAACCTCGGGTGGTAGGCGTAGACCAGATCGGTCAGCGCCGACTCGCGGTCGCGCGCGGGCAGGGCCAGCGAGGTGACCGCCACGCGGTCGCCGATCCACACCGAGGAGTCCCGGGTGAACAGCAGGTTCGGCAGCGGGTCGATCGCGAAGTCGTGCGGGTGGTGCATCCGCCGCACCAGCGACTGCCCCTCGGCGGCGGGAAGTTCCTCGAAGGTCATCCCGGCCACCAGGGTCCGGGTCAGCGTGCGGTTGTCGACACTGGACAGATGGGAGCGCAGGGTGTCGGCCACCTCGGCGCCCAGACGCCGTTCGTCCACTCCGCTGTGCAGCGCCGCCGTCCGGGCACGGGGGTCGCCGAGCGCCTCGGTGATCAGCTCGTCCAGCAGCAGCACCTCGACCCCCCGGCCGCGCAGCACCTCGGCGAAGGCGTCGTGCTCCTGCTCGGCACGGTCCACCCAGGGGATGGCGTCGAACAGCAGCTGGTCGTTGTTGCGTGGCGTGAGCCGCTTGAGTTCCCCACCGGGGCGGTGCAGCAGCACGGTACGCAGCGGCCCGACTTCGCTCGTCACGTGTGGAGTGGTCACGGTCCCGCAGCCTAGCTGCGTTGAGCGAAAATAACCGCATCCGGCGCGAAATTCGAAGCATCGTTAAACAGAAAAGCGGATACGACCGTGATTCGTTGCGTGATGGCCCGCGCTCAGGGCAGCCAGCCCACCCGATCGCGCAACAGGGCGTAGCCGAGGAAGGCGACCACGTCGATCAGCGCGTGTCCGACGACCAGCGCCCACAGCCGGTTGGTGCGTTGCCACACCCGCCCGTAGACCAGCCCCATGACCACATTGCCCACGAAACCACCGAAGCCCTGGTACAGGTGGTAGGAACCACGCAGCACCGCCGAGATCCACAGGGCCCGGTTCTCCCCCAGCCCGAGCGCGCGCAGCCGGGTGAGCAGATACCCCACCACCAGCGTCTCCTCGGCGAAGGAGTTGCCCAGCGCGGACAGCACCAACACCGGGGCACGCCACCACGCCTCGTCCAGCGTGCTCGGCTGCACCGCCAGGTTGAGTCCCGCCGCGTGCGCGGCCAGGTACAGCCCCAGCCCGGGAACGCCGATCAGCGCGGCCAGCCCGGCACCCCTGGCGAGGTCGCCGGTGAACCCCTTCCGACGCAGGCCGATGCGGGCCGGGGAGATCCCGCTCAGCCACAGCAGGTACACCCCCAGGGCTCCCCAGGCGAACAGTCGCAGGATCCCGGTCAGCTGCCGCGCCAGGTCGACCAGACCGACCGTGGCCGCCGGGGCGTTGATCGACACGGCCTGTTGGTCCAGCGAGCTGGTGCGCAGCAGGGCGTCCACCAGGGTGAGCAGGCTCTGCAACCCGGCCACACCGAGGGTGACCGCGAACACGATCGACAGCTCGACGCCGATCGCGCCGCGCGACTGCCCGGCGGTGCCCGGCTCCGGTTCGGGGCGGCGGGGTGACAGCCAGGACCGCAGGGTCCTCCGCAGCCGCGAGGTCGACCCGGGCTGGTCGCGGTCCGAGGTCGGGATGCTCACCCGGGGCACCCTATCCGGCGCGGTGGGCGGGGCGCGGGCGGCCGAGTCGCGGTGACCCGCGCCGACGACGCCGCCGGGTCACCGACCGGGTCGCTGTGCGAGGAAGGGGCAGCCCATCAGGCGCCGCAGCTCGGTGCTCAGTTCCTCCGAGTCGTTGACCGGGCGGGAGAAGCCCAGGCGGACGTCGTGGTCGCCGTCGGAGGCCTCCACCCGCAGCCGCACCCCGTAGCGGTCCAGCCCCAGCGGGCGCAGGTGTCCTCCCCGCAGGTGTTCCGGCAGGTAGCGGTTGAGTGGGCCCACCACGTCGCGGTGGGACAGTTCCAGGTGGCGCAGCCAGCCGTCCTCGTACAGGCAGAACGGGTCGGGTTCGGCGGCGGCGAAGCTCGTGGGGTCCAGCGAGTCGGTGTGCTCGGCGTCCGCCAGCGCCAGGGAGGCCGTCTCCATCCGCAGCACCGTCGCGCCGTGTCCGGCGTCCAGCAGTCTGGGGTCCGGGCGCTGCTCGGCCACGCGCAGCACCTCCTCGCGGGCCCGTTCCGGCGGCAGCAGGCGCATGCCGCCGGTGAGCCAGAGCAGCCCGCGCACCGGCTCGCGCAGCCGTACGGGGGCGGAGTCGGTCACTTCGAGCACGGCGGCGAACTCGCCGTGCGGGTTCTGCCAGGCGGCGGCCACCAGGGGGTGCCGGTCGGGGTAGAGCACCGTCGCGCTGCCGTCCGGGTGCACGTGGTGCAGCAGCGGGCGGCTGCGGGACTCGTCGCCGGAGGGGAGCACGGCGGCCTGTCCGCCTCGTTTCGCGATGCTGCGGGCCCGTTCGGCCGGGGAGGGGGTGGCGGGCCGGCGGACGGTCTCGTGCATGGCTCACCTCGCAGGGAGTGTGTGGGCCGGTGTCGGGGCGTGGTCCGGCGGCGACGCCGCCGGAACCAGCTTACTTAGGTAACCCTAACCCGTGAACGGCTCTCACCGAAATGGCCCGTTCGGGTGCGCCCGCCAGAGGTGGGCCCGCCCGACTCCCGGATCCACCACACCGCCCCGTCCGGCGAGGCGCCGACGGTCGCCTCAGGACTCCAGCGGGCCCCTGCCGGCCCAGCTGCGGGCGTAGGAGGGGTCCTCACAGGCCGTCGCCGCCTCGCCCAGCCGCAGCGGACGGAAGGTGTCGATCATCACGGCCGTCTCGTCGAACCGCTCGGCCCCCAGGGCCGCCTCCACGGCCCCGGGCTGGGGGCCGTGGGTGCACCCGGAGGGGTGCAGCGAGAGGGAGCCGATACCGATCCCGGAGCCCTTGCGGGCCTCGTAGTCGCCCCCCACGTAGAACATGAGCTCGTCCGAGTCCACATTGGCGTGGTTGTAGGGCACGGGGACCGCCTCGGGGTGGTAGTCGACCTTGCGGGGGCAGAACGAGCACACCACGAAGTTGGGTCCCTCGAAGGTCTGGTGCACCGGCGGCGGCTGGTGGATGCGGCCGGTGATGGGTTCGAAGTCGGCGATGTTGAACACCCACGGGTACAGGCACCCGTCCCAGCCGACCACGTCGAAGGGGTGGTGGGCGTAGGTCATCCTGGTGAGACCGTCGTGGTGGCGGACCAGCACGTCCACGTCGGTTCCCTCCATCAGCAGTGGCTCGGTGGGCCCGCGCAGGTCGCGTTCGCAGTACGGCGCGTGCTCCAGGAACTGACCCCGGGCGCTGAGGTAGCGCTTGGGCGGTCCGATGTGGCCGGTGGCCTCCACCAGGTACAGCCGTGGCGGTTCGTCGCCGTGCGGCACCACCCGGTGGGTCGTGGAGGCGGGCAGCACCACGTAGTCGCCCGCGGAGACCTCCAGGGCGCCGTAGACCGTCTCCACGCGGGCCGAGCCGGTCTGTACGTAGCAGAGTTCGTCGCCGGTGGCGTTGCGGTACAGCGGGCTGGTGGTCTCCGGTACCGCGAAGCAGATCGCGACGTCGGCGTTCGAGAACAGCAGCCTGCGCCCGGTGACCGCGTCCGTGGCGCCTTCCCCGCCGAACCCGAGGTCGCCGGTGCGGAAGTGCCGTGGCCGCAGCGGCAGGTTGGGCGAGGTGGAGCGTCCGTGTTCGACAACCGCCTCGGCGGCGACCACGGCGGTGGGCAGGTTGCGGTGGTAGAGCAGCGCCGACTCCGCGGAGAAGCCCTCGATGCCCATCAGTTCCTCGGCGTACAGGCTGCCGTCCGGCTGACGGAACTGGGTGTGCCTCTTGCGGGGGATATCGCCCACTCGGCGGTAGTACGGCATACCGGCCTCCGATCGTGCGGTGTCGAGTTGTCCGGTGCCGGGCTCGTGCGTCCTCTCGGCGGTGAGCCCTCCGACACGCCGGTCACAGGGTGCGACGTCGCCGCCCTGGGGTCCGCCACGTGCGGAGGGGACACCCGGAAAATCAGTGTTCGATTTCCGGACGTTTTTGTTCACTACCCGGCACGGCATTAGCGTGGCAGTCGTGTCAAGCGCTGTTGAACTCCACGCTCCCGGCCCGCGGGGCATTCCGCCCCTGTTCGCGCGTCTGGCTGATGACGCGTCGTTGTTCCCACCGGCCAACGCGTCCGTCGCTCAGGCGGTGGAGGACCACCTGCGTGCACGGGACGGTGAGTACGCGGGGCTGCTGGGGCCTGTGCTGTGCCAGGTTTCCCGACTGCCGGAGCTGATCACCGAGCTCGCCAAGGCCAAACCGGCCGAACCCGTGCCGATGTCGCTGGTCTGCGACACCGGGCTCGGCGAGGTTCCCAAAGCGCTCTCGATCATCGAGGGACGGCAGGAACTGCTCTCGTTGCGGATGGTGGAGATGCCCGGACCGTCCGAGGTAGACGACGTCTGGCTGGAACGCGTCTCGGAGTTCGTCCCCGAGGACGTGGTCCGCGTGGTCGAACCGCGCCGCGGCGAGGGCTGGCTCGACGGGGTGCGTCGGGTCGCCGAGTTCGGATGCTGGCCGAAACTGCGTTCCGGCGGGCAGACCGTGGAATCCTTCCCCAGCGTCGACGTGGTGGCCGAGTTCCTCGCCGTGGCCACCACCCTCGACGTCCCCTTCAAGGTGACCGCGGGAATGCCCCGGGCGGTCCGCCGCACCGACTCCGAAACCGGATTCCCCCACCACGGTTTCCTCAACCTGCTGGTGGCGGTCGGGCGTGCGCTCTCGGGGCAGGACGTGCGCGCCGCGCTCGCCAGCACCGACGAGCGGGAACTCGCGGCGGAGGCCGCGTCGTTCTCCACCGAGGCCGCCAAGGCGGTACGTGGGGTGTTCGCCTCCTTCGGGGCGAACGCGCCCACCGATCCCGTGTCCGATCTTGTCGAGTTGGGACTGTTGTGAGCTGGATCGAAGACCCGGAATTCACCCCCGAGCACCCGTTCGGGCCGCAGACACTGCCCTACGGGGTGCTGGGTACGGCCTCCGGGCCCACGGTGGCGGTGCGGGTGGGCAGACACGCCATCCCGCTGCGCGGCATCGCCGACGAGTTCGGACCACGCCTGTCCGAGCTCGTCGGCGCCCCGAACCTGGACCCGCTGCTCGCCGCCGGGCGCGTGGCCTGGGACGAGCTGCGGGAGCGGCTGCTCGGCCTCGTGCACGCCGACCGGGCCCCCGCCGGGGCCGAGCTGCTGCGCACCGACTGGCACACCCAGCTGCTGCCGTTCACCGTGTCCGACTTCGTGGACTTCTACTCCTCCCGGCACCACGCCGAGAACGTGGGAAGGATATTCCGCAGGGAGGCCGAGCCGCTGCTGCCCAACTGGACACACCTGCCGGTCGCCTACCACGGCCGGTCCGGCACCGTGGCCGTCTCCGGCACCGACGTCCCCCGCCCCAGTGGGCAGCGGCGGGTCTCCGGGGACCCCACCCCGGTCTTCGGTCCCACCCGCAGGCTGGACTTCGAGGCCGAGGTCGGCTTCGTCTGCGGGGGAGAACCCGCCGACCAGGTGAGTCCGGAGGAGTTCACCGAACACGTCTTCGGCGTGGTGCTGGTCAACGACTGGTCCGCCCGGGACATCCAGGCGTGGGAGTACCAGCCCCTCGGGCCGTTCCTGGCCAAGTCCTTCGCCACCTCGATCTCCGGGTGGATCACCCCGGTGGAGGCGCTCGAACACGCCCGGGTGCCCACCACCGGCTACGACCACGAGCTCCAGGACTACCTCGTCGAGAAACAGCCGTGGGGCCTGGACCTGCGCATGGAGGTCCGCTGCAACGACACGCTGCTGTCCGCGCCCCCCTTCCGGGAGATGTACTGGTCACCGGCGCAGCAGCTGGCCCACATGACCGTGAACGGCAGTCCGGTGCGGGCCGGGGACCTGTTCGCCTCCGGCACCGTCTCCGGCCCCGAGGTCGGACAGCGGGGCTGCCTGCTCGAACTGACCTGGGGAGGGGCCGATCCGGTCACCCTCGCCGACGGGGAGCAGCGGACCTTCCTCCAGGACGGGGACCGGGTGCTGCTCAGCGCCACCGCCCCCGGGGAGGACGGCTCGGTGGTCGGTTTCGGGGACGTGGCGGGTACGATCCTGCCGGCCGTGCGGAGGTGATTCCATGAACACCGGATCCGGGCCTCGTGACCCGACCCCCGAGCCGGAACGGGAACCGGCGGGGGCGACGTCCACCAAGGAGAGCTCGCTGACCCTGGAACGGGGGCTGAACCTGCTCCAGGCGGTGGCCGAGGCCGACAACGAGGCTCCCACCATCAGCGATCTCGCCACCGGGATCGGGGTCAGCCGCGCGGCGGTCTACCGGCTGCTCGGCCCGTTGCAGGCGCGGGGCCTGGTGCGCCGCGAGGGATCCAAGGTGCGGCTGGGGCTCGGCGTGCTGTGGCTGGCCGGGAAGGTGGTGCCGCAGCTGCGGTTCGCCGCGCTGCCCGCGCTGCGCGCCCTGGCCGAACGCGTGGGGGCCACCGTGCACCTCACCGTGGCCGACGGCAACGAGGCCCAGGCGATCGCGGTCGTGGAACCCTCCTGGACGAGCTACCACATCTCCTACCGCGTGGGCACCCGACACTCGGTGCGGCGCGGTGCCGCCGGACGGGCCGTGGACCTGCCCGCCGACGGTCCGAGGTGGGTGACCAGCACCGGCGAACTGCAACCGGGAGCCTACGGCGTGGCCGCCCCGATCCGGGGGGTTCCCGGGCTGCGGGCCAGCGTCGGTGTGGTGGCCATGGAGCCGCTGTCGCCCGAGGAGGTCGGCCCGCTGGTGGTGCAGACCTGCACCGCCGTCGCCGAGGCGCTGGGGTGACCCCTCAAACGAACGTCACACCGACTGTGGGGGCTCAGGTCTCGTCGGTGGTGGTGTCCGGGGCAGTGGGACCACTCACGACCCGTGCTTGATATCCGCGGGAGGTCATCTCGTCGAAGGCTTCCTTGGACTGCACCTCACCTCGGGCTGTCTTTTCCCGGTACCAGTCACGGTATTGTTGTCGTCTAGCGCGTTGTTCCGGAGTCATCTCCTCCTCCGGGGTGCTGTACTTGCGGACCAGTTCGTCGTGGTCGCTGGTCATGAGGGGTCTCCCTTCTCACTCAGATGTATTCGCCACTTGCCGAGCTCGCCGGTGAGGACCCGCCCGTCGGCGGTGGTCGATGGCGTTGGGTTCGGAAACCCTCACTGCCGCCTGTTCCGCTCGTTGGCGATGATCTCCCGCAGGTGCGGGGTCTTCTCGTTGATCAGCCCGTACAGTGCGGATATCGACATGCGGAGGGGTAGCCTGCTTCCCGGGTTGATGTCGACCACCACGTCGGTGTTGCCCATCATCCCGAAGATCGCGTGTCCCTCCACGGCGCGGGTGTACTGCCACGGGTTGAACTGCTGGGACGTACACACCGGCAACAGGGACAGCGCGGGATTCTCCGGATCGGCGACGACGAGTATCCTGTCGTCGTTGGGATATTCCGCGTACGCGTACAATTCGGCGTGATAGAAACTGTCGGCCAACGTGCCCAGTGGATTGAATCCGTTCAACACGCGCCACAGCGTCAGTTCGAGACCGTTGGCGAATTTCATCCCCGCGCGTTGTTCGGTCGGGTGGTAACGCGGGTTGATGTGGTAACGCCCGGACAGGACGCCGTTCGCGTCGACGTGGTACCCGCCCTGGACCGCGAATTCCGGGGGATCGGTGACATCGGGACGCAACATGGGGTCGACGAAGGCGATCCACTCGTCGGACTTGGTACGAGCCTGGGCCCGCAGTTGGTCGTCGACCGGTGGTAACGGGAAGGGGCCGATCATCGTGCTTCGCTTCAACTGGGATGACGGTACGCTCATGAGCCGCTTCCTTTCATCAGACTGGCGTCGAACCTGGGATTGGCGAACCAGCGTGGTTGTCCGTCGACTATTTTCCACGCTCCTCGGATCTGCTCGGGAGGTAGTTGTCTGAGAATGAGCTTTTCACGTTCGCCGTGCGAGATGCTCCGATCGCCTTCGAGGTCGCGGAAGGTCGCGTCAGTGTCGACCACGGAGTCCGGTTTGCGGATGTCGAGGATCACGTCTCCCTCGTCGAATCCGCGACTGATCGCGTGACCGAGGCTGTCCGTGGTGGAGATGAACGGTGTGGGCGTTCCCGCACCGCCCACATGGGCGTTGAGCGTGTCGAGGTTCGCCTCGGCGTCAGGATGCCGTGCGTGGAGTCCCCGCTCGAAGAGTTCCTCCAGATTTCCTCCCGGAATGGTGCGGTACAGTGGCGTCTCCGCGGGGTCCAACTTGTTGAACACGAACCGGCGGTCGGCTTCGGGGAAGTCGTCCGGATTTCTGTCCAGACCTTCGGGCAGCTTCTCGGTGCCCGGTTCGAAGTCCCATTGCTTCTCGTTGAACCTGATCGGGTCGCCGTGTTCGGTGACCTCCCGTAGCGCCTCCTCGAAGTCACGCCCGGGATGCTCTCCCGACAGATCCCGGGAACCGGGTTTGTCCGGAGTGGAAGGGATATCCGGTCGTTGCTGGTGGGGTTCGGGCGGTTCCTTGACTGCCGGGCCGAGCGGATCGCGGGGCTGTTCGACCGTGGAATCCCGGGGGCCGGGAGGGGCGGAATCTCCGAGTTCGGGTGGGCGACTCGGCTGCGAGCCAGGACCGAAGGGTTGTTGGGGCTGCGAGCCGGGACCGAAGGGCGTATCCGGCTGCGAACCCGGTCCGAAGGGTTGCTGTGGCTGTGAACCGGGGCCGAAGGGCTGGTTCGGTTCCGGAGTGGGATGCGGGGTCCGCGGCGTGGGGTTCGGTGGGGCGAGTTCCCCTTCCGCTCTGGCCCAGGGCGGTGGGGCGGGTTCGGGCGTGTGCCGGGGCGGCTGGGACTGGGTTCCCGACGGTGTGGTCGGCCCCTGGGAGGGTCGGGACGGTGCCTGACCGGGCCCGTTCGACCCGTGTGGGGCGCTGCCGGGCACGCGGGCGCCCCCGGTGGGTACGTTGTCGAGTCCGCGTGCCGTTTTGGCGATCCTGCTCGCCGCCGAGGCGGCTTTGGCGGCGACACCGCCACCACCGACCGCGCTGGAGACCAGCCCCGGGATCATCTCCCCGGTGGCTTTGCCCGGGTCGTTCTTCCACGTGTCGATGCCGATGCCGGTTTTGATGGTCTGGTACGGGCGGGTGACGATCGCCTCGGCGGTGTTGTACATCCGGGCGGCGTAGGCGGCCGGATGGGTCTGGTTCCACGGGTGGGTGGGACTGAACGTCCACAGTCCTTTGGCCATGTCGGACAGGCCGCTGCCGATGCCCTCGGCGACGCTGCCGAGCACCCGCCCGGCCTGTTGGACGCCGTCGACCATGGACTGGCGAGTGCGGGCGAGCCATCCGGGTTTGTCCGGAGCGGCCTGACAGGCCCTGGTGATCGTGTCGGCGGCGTCGTGGGCCGCCTCGTTGACCTCGGCGCGGGCCCGTTCGATGGTGTCGCGGGCTGCCTCGCGTTGCTCGGCCGTGGGGTCCTCGAAGGGCGGGGGCGGCGGTCCGCCCTCCTGCCGGGCCTGCTCCACTCGCCGGTTGTGTTCCTCGGCGGCGTGCTGCGCGCGCTGGGTGGCCTCGGCCAGCTCCCGTTGTGCGGCCTCGGCCCGCTGCTGGGCTCGGCGCAGTACCCGCTCGTACCGCGACACGGCGTCACCGGCCTCGGTGAACGCGTCGGCGGCGGCGAAGAACTTCTTCGGGGACTGTTCCAGGTAGGCGCGTGCCGCCTCGGCGGCCTCACCCTGCCACCCGCCAGTGTCGATCGCCCGGAACCCCCGCCCGGACCGTTCGAAGGCCTGCCCCAGGGCGCGGAAGTGTTCGGCCATCTCGGCCAAGGTGTCGGGATCTCCGGGGATGGGGCCCTGACGGGCCCGCCGCGCCGCGACGGAGGTGGGAAGACCGAGGCTCGCTCCCCAGTCGACGGCGGTGCCGACGAACTCGTTCCAGTCCGAACGCAGCGAGGAGGTGTTGCTTACCACGGTGTCTTCTCCCGCAGCCATGTACCGACACGGACGCTACTTTCAGTTCTCCGGAGTCGACGCGGGCGTGGGGCCGTCCTGCTGGGCCTGTTCATAGCTCTTGGTGGGATCGCCGGTGACGAAGTGTTCCAGTCGGTCGAGGAACCCTCCCGCCTGCCGTTCGGCCTCACGGTAGTTCTCGTTGGTCTCGGCCAGCGCGTCGGCGGTTTCCAACCCGTCCTCGACGAGGTACTTCACGCCCCATTCCCACTTCTCGCCGAAGGTCCGCAGCGCCGTTTCGAGCCTGTCGTGTCCGGCCGCGTCGGCGTTGTTGTCCACATAGCCGCGCACCCCCTTCCCGTCCGGGGCGCCGACGTCCCAGGGAACGATCTCGCGTAGTTCGGCCACCGCGTCCCGCACCCCGGTCTCGGCCCGTTCCAACTGCTCCAGGTCCACGGCGAAACTCTGGTTGTCACCCATCGTCGTCCCCTTCGGCTCGCTCCAGGCTCACGGCGATCTCCGCCGGAACCACCCCCGGCAGTGGAGGCAGCACCACGGTGTGCTCGGCGGTCGGGTCCAGCAGCACACAGGTGCCCGGTGGCAGCTGCGGTAGCATCTCGTCGAGCAGTTCCGCCCCGGACAGCGTCCCATAGTGGGCCGGACCCGTGTGGCCGCGTCGCAGCAGGTACTCGGCCAACCACCGCTGACTGGAGAACACCGGCAGGCACCGCACCCCGTCGGGACCGTCGGCCATCGTGGTCACCACGGGCGAACCGTGCTCGTCGTGTTCGGTCTCGACGAACACCTCGCTGCCACGCAGCACCTCCACCAGCCCCTGGTGGCCCCGGCCCTGTCGCAGCTCCAGGGCGGCTCGGGCCAGTTCCTCGGCGGGGGTGGGTGTTTTCTGCCCCGACGGTATGGGCAGCGTGCCGCTCCAGCCCGCTCCGCGCATGACCGGAATTTTACGGTGTTCCCCCTTTTCGGACGGAGCGTACGTTTTCACTCCCCGCTGTGACGTGCCTCAATCCCCCCTCGGAACTCCACGGCACTTCCGGAGACGGCCCACCCACTGTGGAACACCCGGCCCGAGCGCGGAGGAGCCACCGGACACACGTTGACCAAGGGTGTTGACTGAACCACGTTCAGTGAGTTGACTTCTCCGCTGTCGACACCGACGTCCGACCGGGATGGACGAGATGGACCTGGCACCGAGACGAACGGGCGGAACGCTGCTGGGGGCGCTGCTGGTGCTCAGCACCGCCGTGATCCCCGCCCCGGCCACGGCCACCCCACCCGACCCGTCCGAGGGGCACGGCCCGGACTGCCGCACGGGCGATCCGGGGTGGGAGTTCTCCACCGAGGAGTTCGACACCACCTACACCAGACACGCCTACGTGGGCAACGGATACCTCTCCCAACGGGTGCCGCCCACCGGAACCGGCTACGTCGCCACCGGCGGAGAAACCGGGTTCCCCCTGGAAACCCCGCGTTTCGACGGGGCCTTCGTCAGCGGGCTCTACGGCAGCGGCCCCAGCGCCCAGACCGACGAGGACAAGCACGCCATCGCGGCGATCCCCACCTGGTCCACCCTGACCGTCGACAACGGAACCGCGCGCTACGGGGCCGAGACGCCGGAGGAGCGGATCTCCGATTTCCGCCAGACCCTCAACGTGCGCTGCGGGATACTGCGCACCTCCCTGACGTGGACCACGCCCGACGGGCGGGCGACCGAGCTGGACTACGAGATCGTGGCCGACCGCGCCCACCCGCACGCCGGGGCCGTACGGCTGCGCATGACCCCGCACTGGAACGGCCGGGCCACCGTCACCGCCGCGCTCGACGGGGACGGGGCCCGCCGCATGGAACCCACCGGAGCGGGCACCGACGGCAGGACCGTGCACGTCGGGTTCCGCACCGACGAGGTCGCCACCACCGGCACCCTCGCCTCGACGCTGCGCGCCGGGGGTGACCTGGCCCGTGCGGAGTCGGAACGCTCAACCCGGGTCTCCGGGCTGGACGCCGAGCAGAGCCTGAGTTTTTCCGCCCGGGCCGGGCACACCTACGAGTTCGGCAAGTACGTCGGTGTGGACACCGCGCTCACCGCCCAGAACCACCGGGACTCCGCCGTGGACACCGCGCGGCGGGCCGCCGCCCGCGGCTGGGACCGGCTGTTCGCCGAACACGCCGAGCGGTGGCGGTCGCTGTGGAGCGGCGACATCCGCACCCCGGGCCGCCCGCGGATGCAGCGGTGGCTGCGGGCCAGCAAGTACGCCCTGCTGTCCAGCATCAGGCGCGGCCAGGACAACAGCATCGCCCCCGCCGGGCTGAGCAGCGACAACTACGCGGGGTTGATCTTCTGGGACGCCGAGCTGTGGATGTATCCGGCGCTGCTGGCCCAACACCCCGCTCTCGCCCGCTCGGTGGTGGCCTACCGGGAACGCACCCTCGACCAGGCCCGGGCCAACGCCGAGGTTGTCGGCCAGCGGGGCGCGTTCTACCCGTGGACCAGCGCCGACAGCGGCGACCTCGACGACGACTGCCACAGCTGGGACCCGCCGCACTGTCTCACCCAGAACCACCTGCAGGGCGACATCGCGCTGGCCACCTGGCAGTACTACCAGGCCAGCGGGGACCGGCGGTGGCTGCGCGAGCACGGCTGGCCGGTGCTGCGCGCCCTCGCCCGGTACTGGGAGGGGCGGGTCACCCGCAACGACGACGGCAGCTACTCGATCCACAACGTCGCCGGTCCCGACGAGTACAGCAACGGAGTGGACGACGGGGTGTTCACCAACGCGGGGGCGGCGACCGCGCTGCGCAACGCCACCAGGGCCGCCGACGTGCTCGGCGAGCCCGCCCCGGCGCGTTGGACCGAGATCGCCGACGGGCTGCGGATCCCCTTCGACGAGGAGCGGGGAGTGTTCCTGCAGTACGCGGGCTACGACGGCGGCGAGATCAAACAGGCCGACACCGTGCTGTTGCAGTACCCGCTGGAATGGCCGATGTCCGAGGAGGTCGCCACCGACACCCTGGAGTACTACGCGCCGCGTACCGACCCGGACGGGCCGGCCATGACCGACGCGGTGCACGCGGTCGACGCGGCGGCCAACGGGCAGCCGGGGTGCGTGACCAACACCTACGTCAACCGGGCCATCCGCCCCTTCGTACGCGCCCCCTTCGCCCAGTTCTCCGAGGCACGCGGCGAGCGGGCCGGTGACGACGGGGGTTCCCCCGCGCTGAACTTCCTCACCGGCAACGGCGGTTTCCTGCAGACCTTCACCCACGGGCTGACCGGCCTGCGCTGGAGGACCGACGCGGTGCGGATGGACCCCACGCTGCCGCCGCAGTTCCCGCGCGGGGTGGAGCTGACCGGGCTGCACTGGCAGGGCAGGACCTTCGACGTGCGGATCGGACCGGAGCACACCCGGGTGGCGCTGCGCCACGGGGATCCGTTCACCGTGCGCACCCCGGACGGGGAGCACACGGTCGGGCGGGGTGCTCCCGCCACGATCGAGACGCGGCGTCCCGATCTGGCCCCCACCGACAACCTCGCCCGCTGCCGACCGGCCACCGCCGCCGACGCCGAACCCGGCAAGTACGCCGAGGCCGCCGTGGACGGCAGCACGGCGACCACCTGGACCCCGGCGAGCCGTCGCTCCGAGCTCACCGTGGAACTGGAGAAACCCTCCTGGGTCGGCGAGGTGCGCGCCGAGTGGACCGACACCGCCCCGAAGGAGCACCGGGTGCTGGTCTCGGTGGACGGCAGGCACTTCACCGAGTTCCACCCGTGGGGGCCGCCGCGGCTCGCCCGCTACGTGCGGGTGGAGGTGACCAGCCCGCCGCAGGCTCAGGCGGGGATCCGGGAGCTGCGGGTCACCGCCCGCTGAGAGCGGGGTCCGGCCCCGCCGACAACCGGCGGCCCGGGGACGGCTGCGCCCGGAACCGTCCTCGGGCGGAGCCTGGCGCGCGGTCGTGAAGCGTGATACAACGAGTGGTCGCGTCGTGGGTCACACCGGGACCTAGGTCCCGGTGACCTCGGGACCTTCCTCCTCACACCGAAGGACCAACGAACCTGGGAACCCGCCTTCCCCACGGGGAACCTGGACGGCGTGGATCTTCTCGATATCGCCAGGTGGCAGTTCGGGATCACGACGGTCTACCACTTCCTGATGGTCCCGTTGACGATCGGACTCGCGATCACCGTCGCGGGGATGCAGACCGCGTGGTACCGCACGGGCAACGAGCGGTATCTGAGGATGACCAAGTTCTGGGGCAAACTCATGATGGTCAACTTCGCCATGGGCGTGGTGACCGGCATCGTGCAGGAGTTCCAGTTCGGCATGGCCTGGAGCCAGTACTCCCGGTTCGTGGGCGACGTCTTCGGCGCCCCGCTGGCGATGGAGGGCATCGTCGCCTTCTTCGTGGAGTCCGTGTTCCTCGGGCTGTGGATCTTCGGTTGGGACCGGCTGTCCAAACGGGCACACCTGGCCTGTGCCTGGGCGTTCTCCCTGGCCACGGTGGCCTCGGCCTTCTTCATCCTGGCCGCCAACTCCTGGATGCAGCACCCCGTGGGGGTGGAGCTCGTCGACGGGCGACCCCGGTTGACCTCCATCTGGGCCGTGCTCACCAACAGCACGCTGCTCGCCGCCTTCCCGCACACGATCTTCGGCTGCTTCGCCGTGTCCGGAACGTTCGTGCTCGGCATCGCCGCCTGGAAGGTGTGGAAACGCGACCGCGCCGGTGTGCCGCACGACGAGGACCGCCGGGTCTGGCACACCTCGATGCGGGCCGGGGCCTGGATCGCCCTGGTCGCCTTCGTCGGGCTGGCCGTCTCCGGCGACATCCAGGGCAAGCTGATGTTCTCGCAGCAGCCGATGAAGATGGCCTCGGCCGAGGCGCTGTGCCACACCGAGCAGCCCGCCAGCTTCTCGGTGTTCGCCTACGGCGACGTCAGCCGCCCCAACTGCGAGAACGTCAAGAGCCTCACCGTGCCCTACCTGCTGTCCTATCTGGCCCACGGCGACTTCGACACCGAGGTCAAGGGGGTTCAGCAGCTGCAACGGGAGTACGAGCGGCAGTACGGCACCCACTACCCCGACGACCCCCGGCTGGGTGAGCTGGCGGGCAAGCCGATCGACTACCAGCCGAACCTTCCGGTGACCTACTGGGGATTCCGCTTCATGATCGGGTTCGGTGCGGTCTCGGCGCTGGCCGCGGTGGCCGTGCTCTGGTTCACCCGGAAGGGGCGTTTCCCCACGGGACGTTGGTGGGGGCCGCTGGCCCTGGCCTCGATCTCGGCGCCCTTCCTGGCCAACGTCTTCGGCTGGGTGTTCACCGAGATGGGCAGACAGCCCTTCGTGGTGGTCCCCAACCCCAACCCGTCCGGAGTGGACGGGGTGTGGATGTACACCGCCCAGGCGGTCTCCTCCGGGGTGGAACCCGGGGAGATGGTCACCTCGCTGGTCGCGCTGACCTCCGTGTACGCGGTGCTGCTCGTGGTCGAGGTCTTTTTGATGGTGCGCTACGCGCGCGGCGGGTTCGAGGCGGTGATGCCGCCGAAGGACCACGACGACTCGGACGAGGACGGGGAGGTGCTGTCCTTCGCCTACTGAGCCGCCCCGTGCCCCCTTCCGAGGCGCGTCCCGTGCCGGACCACCCGAGACCGACCCCTTGAGCTCCACCGACGCCGGAGGACCCCGATGGACCTGCCTACCCTGTGGTTCTGCGTCATCGCCCTGCTCTGGCTGGGCTACCTGTTCCTCGAAGGATTCGACTTCGGGGTGGGGATGCTGCTGCCGGTTCTCGGGCGTGGGGAGCGGGAACGCCGCGTGCTGATCAACACCATCGGTCCGGTGTGGGACGGCAACGAGGTGTGGCTGATCGTGGCCGGCGGCTCCATGTTCGCCGCCTTCCCCGGGTGGTACGCCTCCCTGTTCAGCACCGTCTACCTGCCGCTCACGGTGCTGCTGATCGTGCTCATCGGACGGGGGGTGGCCTTCGAGTACCGCGGCAAGGTGGACAGCCCGACCTGGCGGCGCTGCTGGGACGTGGTCATCGTGCTCGCCTCCTGGACGGCCCCGCTGATGGTGGGGCTGATGCTGGCGGCCACCGTGTTCGGGTTGCCGCTGGACGCCAACGGCGACCGGATCGGAAGCCCGCTGGTGGTGCTCTCCTGGCCGAACCTCCTCGGCGCCCTCGCGGTGCTGGCCTTCTCCCTGCTGCACGGGGCCGCCTTCCTCGCGCTGAAGACCGAGGGGGTGGTGCGTCAGCGCGCCCAGCGCTTCGCCCGCACGCTCGGTGCTCCGCTGCTCCTGCCGCTCGTGGCGCTGCTGCTGCTCGCGCAGCTGCGGGAGGGCGCGGGATGGACCTGGATCCCGCTGCTGGCCGCCGTCGCGGCCGGGCTGGCGGCGCTGCTGCGCCACACGGCCTCCGCCGACGGGCAGGCCTTCGCCCTGCAGGGGGTGGCGCTGGCCGCCGCGGTGTTCACCCTGTTCGGGGCGCTGTGGCCGAACGTGCTTCCGTCCACGATGGATCCGGCGTGGTCGTTGTCCGTGGCCGAGACCGCGGCCAGCCCCTACACCCTGACCGTGGTGACCTGGGTGGCCGCCTTCGGCACCCCCGCCGTGCTGGTCTACCAGGGCTGGACCTACTGGGTGTTCCGCAAGCGGATCGGCACCCGGCACATCCCCCCGGTGCACGCGCCCTAGCGCGTCACCGCGCGGTGTCGGCGGCACCCGGGACCGGGGAGGGACCGGTCCCGCTCGAACGGAAAGGAGCGGTGGTTGCCAGCTTCCGCACCGGCGCGTGCGCGCCGCGCCGTGGACACCGTGCTCTCGAACGGCCCGCTCGGGGCGCTGCCGCGGCTGTCGCCGTCCACCCGGAGGGTGCTGCTGCTGGCGGGCCTGCTGGCCGTCGGCAACGCCCTGGCCCTCGTGGCCCAGGCCTGGGCGCTGGCCTCGGTACTGGCCGACGTCGTGCTGCGTGGCCTCGACCTGCCGGAGGTCTCCGGCAGGCTCGTGGTGCTCTGCGGGGCAGTGGCGGCTCGGGCGGTGCTGGGCTGGGCCACCGAGAGCGTCTCGGCGCGGGCCGCGGCCGGGGCCAAGGAGGAACTGCGGGCCCTGCTGTTGGACTCGGCGCTGCGGCGCGGTCCGGAGTGGATCGACCGCCACGGACCGTCCGAACTGACCACGCTGGCCACCAGGGAGCTGGACGCCCTCGACGCCTACTTCACCGTCTACCTGCCCGCGCTGGTCACCGCCGCCGTCGTCCCACCGCTGGTGGGACTGGGCATCCTGCTGGCCGATCCGACCTCGGCGGTGCTCGTGCTGCTGACGGTGCCGCTGATCCCGCTGTTCGCCTGGCTGGTGGGGCGCTACACGCAGGGACGAACCGAACGTGCCGCCGAGGCGCTGCAACGCATGTCCGGGCACCTGGCCGAGCTGGTGCGGGCGCTGCCGGTGCTCACCGCGTTCGGCCGGGCCCGTGCCCAGGGGGAGGCGGTGCGCCGGGTCAGCGAGCGTCACCGCCGCAGCAGCGTGGCCACCCTGCGGATCGCCTTCCTGTCGGCGCTGGTGCTGGAACTGTGCTCCTCGCTGTCGGTGGCGCTGGTCGCCGTCGGTATCGGAATGCGCCTGGTCTCCGGGGACATGGCCCTGGAGACCGGTCTGCTGGTGCTGGTGCTGGCTCCCGAGTGCTATCTGCCGCTGCGGGCGGCCGGGGCTGCCCACCACGCCAGTGAGGACGGGGTGGAGGCGGTGCGCCGGGTCGAACGGGTCCGCCTCGACCCGCCGGACACGGCGTCCGGTGAGGGCGAACCGCCCGAGTTCCCCCCGGAGGGCGCGGAGCTGAGCGTGACCGGGCTCGGCGTGGCCCGGCGCGGACGACGCGTCCCCGACGGGCTGAGTTTCACCGCCCGGCCCGGCGAACTCCTGCGGTTGGACGGCTTCGGCGGGATCGGGCCCAGCGGCAGCGGCAAGTCCACCACCTTCGCCGTGCTGCTCGGGTTCGTCACCCCGGAGACCGGCACGGTGCGCTACGGCGGCACCGAGATCACCGAGCTGAGTTCGCCCCGGTGGCGTGCTCTGCTCTCCTGGATACCGCAGCATCCGGTGTTCTCCGGGGGCACCGTCGAGCGGGAGCTGCGGCTGGCGGTGTCCGACCAGCCCGCGGGAACCGCCGAGTGGCTGCACCGGGCGCTGTCGGAGGCCGAGGCCGAGCACCTGCGTGGCCGTCCGGTCGACACGCTGTCGGCGGGGGAGCGTCAGCGGGTGGCGGTGGCCCGGGGACTGTTGCGGCTGCACGGCGGCGCCCGGGTCCTGTTGGCGGACGAACCCACGGCACATCTGGACGCCGCCACCGCCTCCCGAGTGGACAGTGCCCTTCGGCGGGCCGCCGAGGCCGGGGCGGTGGTCGTGGTGGCCAGCCACCGGCCGGGGAGCTCCCCGCCCGGGGAGGAGGGACCGCGAGCCACCACGAACACCACCCCCCGCCTGCGGGAACCGACCGGCCGTGCCCGACTGGGTGAGCTGGTCACCGCGCGGGGGCTGGCCGGTGGCGGGCTGGCGGTGCTCTCCCTGGCCTGCGGGGTGGCGTTGACCGCCACCTCCGCGTGGCTGATAGCCCGCGCCGCCCAGCAGCCCCCGGTGCTGACGCTGAGCGTCGCCGCCGTGGGGGTGCGTACCTTCGCGCTGTCCCGGTCCGTGCTGCGCTATCTGGAACGGCTGCTCACCCACGACGCGGCCTTCCGGCTGGCCGGGCGGCTGCGTCGAGGGCTGTGGGCCGGGCTGGTGCGGCTGGGCCCGGCCCGGGCGGCCGGGCTGTCCCGGGGAGAGGGGGCCACCCGGCTGGTGGAGGACACCGACACGGTGCGCGACCTGGCCCCGCGCGTGTTCGTCCCTCCGGTGACGGCCGTGGGGGTCGGTGGGGCCGCCGTGGCGTTGCAGACCGCCCTGCTTCCTCCGGCCGGTCTGTTGTTGGCGGTGGCGTTGCTGCTCGCCGGAACCCTCGGCCCGGCCGTGGCGCTGGCCGTGCAGCGGCGTGCGGCAGCCGCGCTCACCGAGGGCAGGCGGGAGGTGGCCACTCGGACGCGGGGACTGTTCGAGGCCGCCGCCGAGCTGCTGGCCTGCGGAGCCGCCGCCGGAGTGCGCGCCGAACTCGCCGAACGGGACGCGGAGCTGGCCGCCCGCTCTCGAAGGGTGGCCTTCGGGCAGGGCGCGGCCGGTGCGGTGGTCACCCTGTTCATGGGAGGGGCCGTGGTCGGGTGTGCCGCCCTGGCGGCGCGGGCCGTGGCCCGGGGGGAGCTGGCGGCCGAACTCGCCGCCGTGCTGGCGCTGGTCCCGCTGGCGGCGGCCGAGACCGTGGTGGGACTGCCCGCCGCGGCCCAGTACTGGCGACCGCTGCGGCGGGCCCACCGGCGGTTGTCCCCGCTGTCGCACACCGGGCCGGACCCGGTGCCCGCAGCGGAGGCGCGGCCCACTCCGAGCGAGCCACCGGCCTCGGACGGGGCTGAGGTGGTGCTCGACGGGGTGGAGGCGCGTTGGCCCGGGGCCGCCGAACCCGCGTTGCGGGAGGTCTCGCTGCGGGTGCCGGTGGGCACCCACGTCGCCGTGCTCGGCGAGTCCGGTCAGGGGAAGTCCACGCTGCTCGCCCTGTTGGCCGGACTGTTGCCCCCCGAACAGGGGGAGGTCACCGCGCCGGGGCGGGTCACCTGGTGCCCGCAGGATCCGCAGCTGGTGTCGACCACGGTGCGGGAGAACCTGCGCATGGCCGACCCGCGGGCCGACGACACCCGCTTGGCCGAGGCGCTGCGCTGCGCGGGACTGGCCCACTGGGCCGGGCGGCTGGACGAGCTGCTCGGTGCCGGGGGCACGGCGGTCTCCGGAGGGGAGGCGCGGCGGCTCGCCCTGGCCCGCGCGCTGGTGCCCGCCGAACCGGGACTGGTGCTGCTGGACGAACCCACCGCCCACCTGGATCCGCCCACGGCCGAGGAGCTGTCGGCACGGCTGCGGGAGCGGCTGCGTGGGCGCACGGTCGTGCGGGTCACCCACCGGGAGTCCGAGACCGCCGACGCCGACGTGGTGTGGCGGGTGGCCGACGGCCGGATCGTGGCCGAACCGGGTGGGCAGCCGCCCGGGCACGCGGCGCGGGACGGGAACCCGTCGCCGGTGCGGGAAGGGGGCCGGCTGTGATTGTGCTCGCCATCGGCGCTGGTGACCCGGACACCGGAGCACGTGGGGCCTAGTCTCGTGGTTGTCATGGACTCGATGCTGGCCAGGCGGATGCTCGCCGCGTCCACCGAGATCACCAAGGCGGCCTTGGCCTCGGAGGACCCGGACTCGGTGCTGCCGCTCGTCGTGCGACGCGCCGCCACCCTCACCGAGGCGGACCTGGGGCTGGTCATGGTCCGGGACGAGCAGGACAACCTCACCGTCGAGGCCGCGCACACGGGTCCGCACGCCTCCGATCCCCCCAGCGACCCGGTCGGCTCGGTGCTGTCCCCGCGTTCGGCGGCCGCCCAGGTCGCCCGGGACGGGGTCCCCGTGGTGGTGGACGACCTCATCGACGACCCGCTGACCGCGCCCTATGTTCCCCGCGCGCTGCGGGTGTACGGCCCCTTCGCCGTGGCTCCCTTCGGCACCCGCGAGCGGAGGCTGGGGGCGCTGGCCGTCTACCGCAGGAGGAACACCGAGCCCTTCACCAGGGTGACGGTCGACGTGCTCACCTCCTTCGCCGCGCAGGCCGGGCTGGCGCTGGTGCTGGCCGAGGGCTCCACCGCGCGTCAGCGCATCGCGGTCTACCAGGAGCGGGAGCGGATAGCCCGCGACCTGCACGACGTGATCGTGCAGCGGCTCTACGGGGCCGGGGTCCAGCTGAACGTGCTGGGACGCAGGCTGTCCGACCGGCTCGACGCCGACGACGCCGAACGGCTCACCGAGGTGACCGACCAGATCGACCAGACGATCGCGGAGGTGCGGGCCACGGTGCGCACCCTCACCTCGACCGACCCGCAGTGCTCCGAGCAGGCCCCGGACCTGGCGGACTCGCTGCGTTCGGAGGTGCGCATCGCCGGGGAGCTGCTCGGATGGTCGCCCGAGCTGGAGATCGACGGCGATCTCGACAGCGTGCCCGTGGCCGTGGCCGACCACGCGCGGGCCGCACTGCGCGAGGCGCTGTCCAACGTGGTGCGCCACTCGGGGGCGCGGGCGGTGCTGGTGCGGGTGCGGCGCACCGGGACGGGGCTGCTGTTGCAGGTCACCGACGACGGCTGCGGGATCCCGCACGACGTGAGCAAACGCGGACTGCGCAACATGGAGGAACGCGCGGTGGCCGCCGGGGGCCACTGCGAGATCAGCTCCTCCCCGGACAGCGGCAGCACGGTCACCTGGGAGGTACCGCTCTCGGCCGGGTGAGCCCGGCAGGGGTTCTCAGCGCCGCCGCGCGTACCAGGCGGCCGCCTGGGTGCGGCGTTCCATGCCGAGTTTGGCCAGCACCGAGGTCACGTAGTTCTTGACGGTCTTCTCCGCGAGGAACAGCCGCTCGGCGATCTCCCGGTTGCTCAGGCCCTCGCCGATCAGTTCCAGCACCCGGCGTTCCTGCTCGGTGAGCTCGGACAGCTCGTCCCGTTCCCGCGCGGAACCCTCCCGCAGCCGGTCCAGCACCCTCCTGGTGGTGACCGGGTCGAGCAGGGAACGCCCCGCCGCGACCTCCCGCACCGCGTTGACCAGGTCCTGGCCGCGCACCTGTTTGAGCAGGTATCCGGAGGCTCCCGCGTTGATGGCCCCCACCAGCGCCTGCTCGTCGTCGAAGGCGGTCAGCACCAGGCAGTGCGGGGGGTGCTCGGACTCCCGGAGCCTGCGACACAGGTCGAGCCCGTCTCCGTCCGGCAGCCGCATGTCCACCACGGCCACGTCGGGACGTTCGGCACCGGCGCGGACGAGCGCCTCGTCCACCCCGCCGGCCTCCCCGACGACCCGGACGTCCTCCTCGGTGTCCAGCAGGTCGCGCAGACCCCTGCGGACCACCTCGTGGTCGTCGACGAGCAGCACACGTACCGACACGTCCCCAACGCTACTGGCAGGGAAACCACCGCTGTCCGGGCAGGGGGCGCTCACCCGCCGGAAGCGCGGAACCCGCACTTCCTCCGGCGGCCGCCCACGGCGTGCTGGGTCTGTTCGGCCACGCGGTGGGCGCCGTGGCGCGCCCGGTAGCCCACCGAGGGCTTGCCCTTGGTGTCCACGACGGTGGTGAGCAGACCCCCCAGCAGCCCCAGGTTCTTGATGAAGTGGACCTGCTGGGCCGAGCGCTGTTCCGGGTCGGAGTGTTCCCAGAACGCGTGTCCGACCAAGGTGGTCGGTACCAGGCTCGCGCTGAGCAGCAGCGCGGAGAACCTGGGGAACCTGCCCAGGGCCAGCAGCAGCCCGGCGCCGATCTTGACGCCCCCGTCGATCTTGACCAGGGTCTCGGCGTCGGTGGGCATCCGCTGGGGAAGGGTGTCCCGGACGGGCTCGGTGGCGCGTTCCACCAGCGGGGCCGCGGCCTCGGCGTGGCCCTGGGGATCCCGGAACACCCCGATCCCCCCGTAGACGAAGATCGCGGCCAACAACGGACGCGCGAGCCTGCGAACCAGCATCGGCGAACCTCCCGGGAACTGTTCACGAAACGGTTGGGCGCGGCGAGGTCGCTGGGGCGGCACCTCCCGCCGGTGTCGACCGTGGACACTCCCGGGCGGCGGTCGCTCCGGGGGCGTGACGGGACGAGGCCGTTCCCGCGCGGAAGGCGTTCCCGCCGCCCGGCCCGCCGGGACGCTGCCCGACAACGGACGACGAACCGAGGCTACGCCCTCGGGGCGCGGTGTGCGCGGGAGCGAAACCCGCCGCGGGGCCGTCGCCCCGGTACTCACCCGGCCGGGCGAGGGGTCAGCGGCTGTGCACCCGGGTGAACACCTCGTCCCAGGCGGCGGCGACCTGTTTCGCGCACAGCTCCGGCGTGGCCCCACCCACCCCGGTCCCCAGCCCGGGCAGCGCGATGGAACGGACGACCCGCCGAACCGGGATCCCGTTGTCGAGCACCGCCCCGGACCACAGCCGCAGCACCGCCCGTGCCGCCAGGTAGGGGCTCACCGTGTCCGTGGGCAGCCGCTCGCCCGGCTCGCGGACGGTCGGTGCGCTGATCAGCCAGGCCGGTACCCGCGAGCCGGTGGGCACCAGCAGTGCCTCGCCCACGGGCAGCTCTCCCCCGTGGTAGGCGAGCACGGCGCTGCGCACCTGCTGCTCCACCTCGGGGAAGGCGGTCGCGTAGACGGCGTCCACACCGCCCCGCATCCACCCGTAGGAGTTCGCCGGGCTCACCACGGCGTCCACCCGGTTGTCGAGCACCGAACCGTGGTAGACGCTGACGCCCGCACGACCGTCGGCGATGTCCCTCCACGCTGCGGCCAGCGACTCGTCCAGTGCGCACAGGACCAGCCTCAGCTCCGGCGCCGCCCCGTTCCTCGAGCGCTCCGAATCCGCGGTCACGTGCACAGCATCGCAGGAAACACCCGCCGCGCGTAATCGGGTAGATCACACTTCGGGGGAAGATCTTCAAGTCCGTCCGGGTGAACACCCCGCACCGGCGGCCGGGCCGGGCGACGAGGCGACGCCGATCCGCTCGTAGCCTGAACACGTGCCCCGAATCGCCTACCTCGGTCCGCGGGGAACGTTCGCCGAACAGGCGACCCGCGCGTTGACCTCCGACATCACCCCCGAGCTGGTCCCCTACGAGTCCATCCGCGCGTCCCTGGACGCGGTGCGCGCCGAGGAGGTCTTCGCCGCCGGGGTCCCGGTGGAGAACTCGGTGGAGGGCTCGGTCTCGGCGACCCTGGACGGGCTCACCTCCGGAGGCCCGCTGGTCGCCGTGGCCGAGACCGTGCTGCCGATCCGGTTCGACGTGCTGACCCGACCGGGCACCACCGAGCGGGAGATCACCTCGGTGGCCAGCCACCCGCACGCCCTGGCCCAGGTGCGGCGGTGGCGGGCCGAGCACCTGCCCGGGGCGGAGAGCGTGCCCACCTCCTCCACCGCCGCGGCCGCCGAGGAGGTGGCAGCGGGTCGTGCCGACGCGGCGGTGGTGGCCCCCGTGGCGGGGCAGCACCACCCCGAGCTGGCCCACCTGGCGCACGGGATCGCCGACGTGGACGAGGCGATGACCCGTTTCCTGCTGATCCGCCCACCCGGGCCGCTGCCCCAGCCGACCGGCTCCGACCGGACCTCGATCGCCGTGGTGGCCCACGACGAGGTGGGCACCCTGGCCGAGATGCTGACCGAGCTGTCCCTGCGCGGGATCAACCTGAGCCGCATCGAGTCCCGCCCCACGGCCGACCGGCTGGGGGCCTACCGCTTCTTCCTCGACCTGGAGGGGCACGTGGCCGACGCCCGGGTGGGGGACGCGTTGGCCGGGCTGCACCGGCGCTGCTCCGAGATCCGCTTCCTGGGCTCCTTCCCGAAGGCCGAGCGGGCCCCGGTCAACGTGCGCCCCTCCGCCTCGGAGCAGGCCTTCCAGGAGTCGGCCTCCTGGCTGGCCCGGGTGCGCGCCGGAAGGCTGGGCTAGCCCCGCGTCTCAGCCCCAGCCGAGCTCGTGCAGCCGGGCCTCCTCGATGCCGAAGTGGTGGGCGAGTTCGTGCACCACGGTCACCGCGACCTCGTCGACCACCTCCTGCTCGTCGGCGCAGCTCTCCAGCAGCGGTTCGCGGTAGATGGTGATCCGGTCGGGCAGCACCCCGCCGTAGGTGCTGTCCCGCTCGGTCAACGCCACCCCCTCGTACAGCCCGAGCAGCGTCGCGTCCTCGGGGTGGCGGTCCTGCACCAGCACCACGACGTTGTCCAGCTCGACCATCAGCTCGTGGGGAACCAGGTCCAGGGCGTCGGAGACGAGTTCCTCGAAGCGTTGGCGGGTCATCTCGACCGGCACGGCGACATCACCTCGTTCGTGTGGCCGGAACCCCCGGGCTCGGGGGGGTGGTGGGCGCGGGCTCCTCGGAGATCGACACCTCACCCTGGACGCTACCGGTCACCGGGGCGAAGCCCTCGTCCTCGCCGAGCGTGGCCGCGACCTTGCAGTTGACCTTGCGGGAACCGGCCTGCCAGCTCGGCTGGCCGATGTTGTCCCAGTACAGCGTCAGGTCCTTGTCCTCGGCGGCGTTCGCGCTGCCCGCGAAGTCCTCCAGCCGCTGTCGGCAGGCGTCGATGAGGTACTCGTCCTGCTGCTCGGTGCCGGGGTGCTGCCCGGAGAACTCCTGGCCCAGGTCGACGACCCCGGTGATCTCCACCGAGTGCGGCCGGGAGCAGTCCACCAGCGAGGACACCGCGGAGCCGCTGATACCGAAGCAGGTGCCCACCTCGTAGACGTCCGACTGGTCGAGCTCGGCCACCTTGCCGGTGAACCGGTACAGCTTGCCCGCCGGGCCGGGCTGCTGCAACGCGCAGTGCAGGGTGCGGTCCCCCCGCTCCCAGCTCTCCTTGCTCGGCAGGAAGGCGCTGGCCTCGAAGCGTCCCTTCGGGTCGAGGCGGCCGTCGAGGTACTCCCGGGCGACGTCGGTGCACCGTTGCGTCTTGAGCTTGTTGAAGACCTCGGTGTCGGGGAAGGGGGCGTCCGGGCCGAACCGCGCCCAGACCTCGCTCTTGCCGGTCATCTCGAACAGGTGCGGCTCGGAGCAGTTCACCTCGCGGATGTCGGTGGCGTCCGGCTCGGTCCAGTTCAGGCAGGTCCCGGGGGGAGCCTCGAACTCCGGCGGGGGGCTCGTGGTGGTCGGCTGCTCGCCCAGACCGGGCTGGGCCGACTCCTCGGAGGGCCAGTTCAGGGCGGCGGCGACGGTGAAGACCAGCAACGCGCCGAGCACGGCCGAGATCATCACCAGTCGGGTGCTCGTGGGGTCGTGCCGGGAGCGTTTCGGGGAACGACTCGGCTCGGACCGCCGGTCCGGTTCGGGGGGCTCGGCCATCACGCCTTCCATACTGCCTGGAGTCCCCGGTCACTGCCGAGGCGCGGTGCCCCACACCGGACGTGCGTGTGACACGCGGCCGGTACCCGGGCTCGGCGCGCCGTGGGCGCACAAGCTAGGCTGACCTGCCGTGATCGACCTGAAGACGCTGCGCGAGGATCCGGAGGCCGTGCGCGCCTCGCAGCGCGCCCGCGGAGAGGATCCCGCTCTGGTGGACGCACTGCTCGCCGCCGACGAGCGGCGCAGGTCGGCGGTCGCCAACGCCGACGACCTGCGTGCCGAACAGAAGCGGATGGGCAAGGAAGTCGGCAGGGCCTCGGGGGAACAGCGGGAACAGCTGCTGTCCCGGGCCAAGGAGCTCGCGGCGCGGGTCAAGGAGGCCGAGGCGGAGCAGAGCGCGGCCGAGCAGGAGCTGGAACGCGCCCAGCGCGCCGTGTCCAACATCGTCGAGCCCGAGACCCCACCGGGCGGCGAGCAGGACTACGTGGTGCTCAAACACGTGGGCACCCCGCCGGAGTTCGACTTCGAGGTGGCCGACCATCTCGACCTGGGGACCGCGCTGGGGGCGCTGGACATGGAGCGCGGGGCCAAGGTCTCCGGCGCGCGGTTCTACTTCCTCACCGGGGTGGGGGCGCAGCTGGAGCTGGCCCTGCTGAACATGGCCGCCGACAGCGCGGTCTCCTCCGGGTTCACCCTGACGGTGCCGCCGGTGCTCGTCCGCCCGGAGGTCATGGACGGCACCGGGTTCCTCGGCGCGCACTCCTCCGAGGTCTACCACCTGGAGGAGGACGACCTGTACCTGGTCGGCACCTCCGAGGTGCCGTTGGCCGGTTACCACCAGGGCGAGATCCTCGACTTCGCCGAGGGGCCGCTGCGCTACGCGGGCTGGTCCACCTGTTTCCGGCGGGAGGCGGGCTCCTACGGCAAGGACACCCGGGGGATCATCCGGGTGCACCAGTTCAACAAGCTGGAGATGTTCGTCTACTGCGCCCCCGAGGACGCCCGGCGCGAGCACGAGCGGCTGCTCGCAGCCGAGGAGGAGATGCTGGGCAAGCTGGAGTTGCCCTACCGGGTGATCGACACCGCCGCCGGGGACTTGGGCGACAGCGCGGCCCGTAAGTTCGACTGCGAGGCGTGGATCCCCAGCCAGGGGGACTACCGCGAGCTCACCTCCACTTCGAACTGCACCACCTTCCAGGCGCGGCGGCTGAACATCCGCCACCGGGACGAGGAGGGCACCAACCGCGTCGCGGCCACTCTCAACGGGACGTTGGCCACCACCCGGTGGATCGTCGCCCTGCTGGAGAACCACCAGCGTCCGGACGGATCGGTGCGGGTTCCGGAGGCCCTGCGGCCCTACATGGGAGGACGCGAGCTGCTCACGCCCCGGTGACGTCGCCGGGGCGCGGTGTGGGGCACCGAGTCGGTTTCCGTGGGTTTGGGGGCTCGCGGGAACCCGCGAGCCCCACGGTCGGGAACACAGCTGGGAGCGCCCACCACGAGCGGCCGCTGCGGCGGGCGGGACAGCCACGTCCCGTCCGCTGGTGGCCGGGCGGGGCGTCGTCGGTGGGGGTCAGTCTCCGAGGCGACCCTGTTTGATCCTGCGAAGGAACGCCGCCCAGGCGGTGTGGTCCACGGCGAGGGTGCCGCCGTGGCGGTTCTTGGTGTCCCGGATGCCCACGGTCTCGGAGGCGTAGCCGACCTCGACGCAGTTGCCGCTGTCCGTACTGCGACTTGACTTGCGCCACCGGGCCTCGGTCAGGCGGGGTGGGGCCATGTGGGTGCTCCTCGCGGCAGGGGTCCGTGTTCCTCGTCCGGGAATATCCCGTGCGGCAGGCAGCACGCGAGGTCCGACCGGGTGAAGATGCAGACGGTCCCGCCCGGTGATACCGAGCGGGACGTCACAACGCGGGCTCAGCCGTCGAGACGATCGCTTTTGATCGCGTCGAGGAAGGTAGTGAAGCGCTCAGGAGAGACCGCGAGGACAGGACTGTCCGCACCGAGTTTGCTGTCCCGGACAAGCGCGGTTCCCGGCAGGTTCCGGGCGACCTCCACGCAGTTGCCGGAGGCACTGCTGCGGCTGGACTTCCGCCAGTTGACGAACTCGATCATATTATGCCCTCGTGATGTTGAACGTATTCGCTTAATAGCTTCGTGGAGTCAGCAGCAGACAGCGCTGACTCATCGAGCCTGCTGAGCATGCGTTCGTAGGGTCGCACATCGTCGGGGTCAGACAGCAGCACACCTGCGTTAGGTGCCTCGATGTGAACGGTGGAACTGCCGTTCGGCATGGTGATGACAGAGAACATGCCGTCGAGGCCTACATGTACACCAACACTCAGCGGGAGAACCCGGACAGAGATGTTGTTGCGTTCACTGACTTTGGCGAGGTAGCGAAGTTGCTCGGCAGCGGTGTCCCGACTTCCCGCTGGGCGTTGCAGAACGGACTCATCCAGGTAGGCAACCAGCTCGGTGGGAGACGATCGTTCGATGATGCCTTGGCGGTGCTGCCGTACGGCGACGGCATCGTCGATTTCCTCGTCAGTGAGACCTGCCGCTTCGTAGATCGCCCTGCTGTAGGCACGCGTCTGTAGCAACCCTGGTACCAGCGTGGGAGTTACGTAAGTGATGCGGTGTGCGCGTTGCTCAGCATCAATCAATGAAGCGAGTTGTGAGTTCACTCCTCGGTGGACTTCCCACCAGGCAGGTTCATGCAACTCTCGAGTCATCTTGATCAGACGGTCTCGGTCATCGGAAGCCACCCGTAGGTAACCGAGCAGGGTGCTGACGTCTTCGACTGTGATCCCCTGCCTGGCGTTTTCGATTCTGCTCACGCGCGCATGGCTCCAGCCCAGCATGTCTGCCAAGGCACGGACAGTCAGCCCGCGTTCATTCCTGGCTTGCTTGAGTTCCTTCGAGAGAGCTTGGGCGCGTGGGGACGTAGGCATAGATCTCAGGATATGAGCTGAGACATCTCGCGTGACTCCCTCGATCGGGGTATTGGAACATCTCACTTGATTATGAGATGGTACAAATCATGACGTTCAATAGTCATTCCGATGTGTACTGTAACAAAGTTAGGTGGATCTAGTGAGTGTGCTCGACTGCCACAACAACGTCGCGAAGAGACTGCGAGTGTGTAGCAACACACTCGTGGTGAAGCGCATACGGGTGGTGTGACATGCGGCCGTTGTATCCGCGGAGTCCGGTGTTTCTGGTGTGGGCCCCCATCGAGGCCGACCACCGGTGGGGGCAGACACCCCGGTTGCACGCGCTCGAACACCATCCGGCCCGCTGTGCGGGCTCGTGGGTGTTGACGTTGTGTCTGGTGCGGCTTGAGTTGGCCACCATCACCGGCCTTGTTGAGTGTGAGGCCGAGCCCGAGGTGTGTGCCCCGTGTTGTTACACGATCGCGG
>NZ_KB913024.1:3543898-3762920 GCF_000384035.1 Actinopolyspora mortivallis DSM 44261 | reverse complement strand
GGCCTGTTTCTGCGGGGTTCGCATCCGGCTGCCGCAGCAGCCCCCGCAACGGATCGTGCCGGGCTGGCACCACTACTGCCCGGAATGTCTGTGCTTTCTGATCGCTGCCAGTGACCGCCCCCTGGCGAGCCCACTGAACACCTACGAGCCCTGGCTGTGCGAGCTGGCCGCGTTGGAGGGCGACGAGCCGGACACGGACGGCCCGGACGCGGAGGTCTTCTCTTTCTCGCGGCATATGTGGGTGGCCAGTGTGTACGAGTCCCGCTGGCATGCCTACCTGTCTTGGCGGGTTGTGGGGGCTTGGCCGGTGGGGTGTGTGGGCACGTGTGTCGTGGGGGGCCGTTTCATGGTCGGATCGCGGCGCGTGCTCTCCGCCAGTGGGGGCGTGGTCCGTGTGAGCCGTGTCCGCACGTGTTGGGGTATCTGCCCCCGTCGGTGGGGTGGCGGGGTGTTCGCCCGGTGAGTCGCTGGTCCGCACCGCCGCCGGGTGTGTGATCAGCCCGGTGCCGCCTGAGCTTCCCTCCCCCGTCAGGTGGCACCACCACCCCGGCCGGGCACCCCGAGCCCGGCCGGGGCGTGTCCCGTAGTCGAGACGTGAGCGAGGACGCCCCATGCTTCAACGGTTCGTGGTTTTTCTGGTCACGGTGGGAATTGTTTTCTATCTCGGGTACTGCGTCGGGCTGGACGGAACTCTGGGGTATCCGGTCTGGAGTCCGAACATCATGGTCCTGTTCGACCGGTGACCGGCGCACAGTCGGACACCCCGATGTGCAGGGAGCGCGTCCATGCCCCGACCCTCACCGGTGACCACGATCGTGCTGCGCGAATGCGCCGGAGCAGGCCTGGCCGTGGCCGGTTTCGCCTACAGCACCTGGGTCACCCTGATCATGCTGGCCGACCTGCTCGGCCACCTCACCCAGCCGGGCCAGATCCGGTTGGGCCAGCACGCCCTACTGGCCGGGCTGGACTGCCTGGCCTGGTGGACCGGCATCGCCGGACTCCGCCTCGGCCAATGGCGCGCCAAGAAAACCACCACCCTCGGCCTGGCCCTACCGGTGGTCTACACCCTCGAACTCACCCTGCTGGCCCTGGCCGTGCATCTCGCCTGACAACCCAGAGGCGGTGTCGTCTGGTGGGAGAGGGGCCAAACCATACCTCCCCAATCACGGGGTGACTTCATGGACAGGAGACCAGTCATGCTGGAGGAGATTCGCGGCCGGTTACAACAGGTCATCGACACCGCGCCCGCCGGCGAGCTGCAAGCCGTGCGGACCACGCTCGAGGAGCTGCGGGGACAGCTACACCAGGTCGCTGGGACCAGCACGAACGAGGACGTGCAGCAAGCGTTGCACCTGTTCGGTCTCGCGGTCGAGAAGGCCGGTGAGGCCGCGCAGGCAGTGATGCAGGCCGCCGAGCACGTCCGCTCGTTCTCCGCCGTGCTGTGAAAGAGGCCTGGCATGTCCCACGTGGAAGAGGTGGGCAACACCCTCGCCGCCGTGCTCGGACGAGTACCTCCCGAACAGCTGCACCGGGTGTGGGCCTGGATCGAGGAGTACGCCCTGCCCACCCTGGCCGAGATCGGCCCAGGCAGCAGCTCGGCCGAGCTGGCCCAGGCCGTGACGCTGTTCCAGCACGCCCGTGAGCTCGTCGACGAGGTGCTGGGGCTGTGCGGGCATTCCCACCAACACCTGGTGAGCTACCTCGCCACCCTCGGCATCAGCGGCGAGCAGCCCCCACCGAGCCTGCCGCACCCCTCCACACTGGGCCGCGTCCCCACCGACGCGGCCCGGGACCGCTCCTGGGGCGAACGGGTGCGCGAGCGGCTGCCCGACTACACCGGCGGACAAACCACCGGGCTGGTCTCCGACCGGGACGGCACCGAACTCACCGAAACCAGCGGACGCGAAGACATCTCCGAACGCGCCCGACTCACCCTGCACAACTCCCCCGTGTTCCCGGCCGACGACCGTGGTGCTCCCGCCGTGTACACCCACGTGGAAACGAAATACGCCCCACGGATGAAGGAACGCGGACAGACCTACGGCGTCATCGTGCTGAACAATCGTATGTGTCCCGGTAAACAGAACTGCGAGGCCGCCGTGGCCGCCGTGGCCGCGATTCTGCCTCAGGGGTCCACGTTGGTGGTATGGCAGCCCGGCGCGTCGCAGCCGAAAGAGATCCACGGAAAGGCCCGCCCATGACCGTAGCCACTGGCACCGTCGTCACCGCCATCCTCGGTCACGAGTTCCACTATGCCCGCACCCCCGAGGAAACCGCCGAGCTCGTCGAGGCCGTCCTCCGCACCCGGTACTCGCAGGTCTATGTGTGGGACCGGCCGTGCCTGTCGTTCGACCACGACGGTGGACCCCAGTTCCCCGGGGGGCACCGGATGCGCATCACGGCTGACTCCGCGAGAGGCTGGGTCGCCCTGAACTACATGGACGCCCGGCCCGGAACAGGGGAGCAGGGACAACTCGCCGACTCCCACAACCCGCAGGCCACTGCGGACACCCCGGCTTTGTTGTTCGACCCCGAGGGCGACCTGTGGTTCCCCGCCTCGGCCTCCCTGCCGCTCGACCAGGCACGCCAGGCCATCACCGAGTACTGCCGCACCGGACAACGCCCGAGCTGTGTGCAATGGCAACCCGGCTACTGGTACTGACCGCCGCTGCTTTCCGAACCAACAGTGATTCCCACAGCGGGAAAGTATTGTTAAGATCGCAGGTCACCAAGAGTGCTCCCCGCAGGCGCGGGGATGGACCTTGTTCGAGGGCTTCGCCGACGGTTTTCAGTTCGTGCTCCCCGCAGGCGCGGGGCCGTGGTGGGCCGGTTTTAGGCAAAATCGGGACATGTACCCCGCGTAGACGGGGGACTCGGTGGTTGGGGAGGGGAAGTGTGTGGCGACACGCCGGGAGGTTCCCAAGCCTCTGCTCGGCGTGTCGGTCACGGATCGGTCACAGCCGGGATGTGGATATCCCGGACATCCCTGCTCATCTGCCGTGGCGCCAGCCCTTCGGGGCTGGCGAGGATCGCAACGCGGGAGGCCCAGGAGCGGTCGCGGCCGTGCAGCTCGTGGCGCCAGCCCTTCGGGGCTGGCGAGGATCGCAACCGTGGCGGTGTCCCAGTCCCCGGCAAGCCAGGCGTCCCGGTGGCGCCAGCCCTTCGGGGCTGGCGAGGATCGCAACCGCACCCCCACAGGGGTCCTCGCGAACACCCCCACAGGTGGCGCCAGCCCTTCGGGGCTGGCGAGGATCGCAACGCGTTGGTGGCGCTGGGGCTGGTGCTGCTGTCCCGGTGGCGCCAGCCCTTCGGGGCTGGCGAGGATCGCAACCAGCTTTTGCGTGCTGACCTGGGAAAACTCGACCTTGTGGCGCCAGCCCTGCGGGGCTGGCGAGGATCGCAACGGGGAAGCGACGCTGTACGAGTACAAGAAGTGCACCGAGTGGCGCCAGCCCTTCGGGGCTGGCGAGGATCGCAACGGGTTCAGCCCGACCGTTTCCCACTTGGCGCCGCCCTGTGGCGCCAGCCCTTCGGGGCTGGCGCGGGTCGCAATCGGCCCGCTGGTCAGTGACCCCGGCTGGCCGGACTCACCCGGTGGGGCTGGGCTCGGTGACCCGTTCCACGACCCCTTTCTCCAGGGTGACCCGCACGCAGGCGGCGGCCAGTCGGGCCAGCTGGGAGTCGTCGACCAGCTCCGCCAGCCGCGCCGCCTCGGTGGGCAGCCCCACCCGTCCGGCACCGGTCAGCGCCTTCTTGTCGAAGTAGGGACGCAGCTCCGGCCACACCTCCTGCGCCTCGCGGCAGAAGATCTCGGCCCCCACCGGCCCCAGCCGGGGGAACTCCCGCAGTCCGGCGCGCAGCTCGCGGACGTCGCCGTCGGCCTGCCGCCGCAGCCGCCGCAGATCGCCCCCGTACTTGGTGCGCAGCAGCTCGGCCCCCTCACCCAGGGCGGTGGCGGTGCTCTCGTCGTAGCGCACGTAGTGCCCCCTGCCCAGGGCGTCCACCCGTTGCTGCCACCCGGCGGCCAGCATCCGCTCGGCAGTGCCGAACTCGGCCAGCTCCCGGCAGGCGGCCACCGCTATGTCGGCCTTGATCCTGGTGGACAGCAGCACCGAGAGCACCAGCAGGCGGTACAGCGGCGCGGGCTGGTCGCGCAGCACGATCCCCGCCTGGGCCGCGTAGGTGGTGCCCGCGACCTCCAGCAGTCGGGTGGCGGTCTCCCGTTCGGACATCACACCTCCCGTTCCCGCGTTCCGGAATCCTCGACAATCCTCGACGCCCACAGCGGTACCCGCTCCGCCAGGCGGGAACACGGAGCGGCGCCACCGCGCGGGCGCTAGCGCTCCTTGAGGCCGGGCAGCACCTCGTTGGCGACCTCCTCCAGGATCGACTCCCTGCCCTCGAACGGCGCCTCGGTGCGGGGCCAGTGCACCAGCACGTCGGTGAACCCCAGCTCGGAGGCCCGGCCCAGCACGTCCCGGAAGTGCTCGACGCTGGACAGCGCGTAGGACGGCCCCGCGTCGGCGTTGAGGTAGCGCGGCACCCGGCCCGGCACCCTGCCCTGCTCCCGCAGGGCCTCGTCGAAGCGTTCGGTGTTGTCCCGCAGACCACGCCACCAGGCGGCGCTCTCGGTGACCTCGGTTCCCGGCGGCCGTCCCTCGGTGACCCACCCGTTGCCGAAACGCGCGGCCACCCGCATGGAGTGGTTCCCCTCGGCGGCCACCACGAAGGGAACCCGGGGGGTTTGCACGCAGCCCGGCGCGCGGCGCGCCTCGACCGCCGTGTAGTACGTCCCGTGGAACTCGGTGCTGTCCGAGGTGAGGATGCCGTCCAGCAGTTCCACGAACTCCGCGAAACGCTCCACCCGCTGTCCCGCGGACAGTGGCTCCTCCCCGAAGACCCGCGCGTCGAAGCCCGGGCTGCCCGCGCCGAGGCCGAGCAGGAACCGTCCGTCGCTGACGTCGTCCAGCGCCGTCACCTCCCTGGTGAAGTGCACCGGATGCCGGAAGTTGGGGGAACTCACCAGCGTGCCCAGCTTGATCCGTGAGGTCACGGTCGCCGCCGCCGTGAGGGCGGGCACCGCGTCGAACCAGGGTTTGTCCACCAGCTCCCCCCAGCCCACGTGGTCGTAGGTCCAGGCGTGGTCGAAGCCGTACTCCTCGGCCATCCGCCACAGGGGTTCGGCGGCCCACCAACGATGTTCGGGCAGAATCACTATCCCAACGCGCACACACGTGACCGTATACGCTCACCCGCCTCGGCTACGAGAGGTAGGCGCCGCGTCGACGCAACGTGCGGCGACAGTGTTACGGATCGCGTTCCACGCACCCCGCTGCCCAGGCATCATGGGGGAGTGCGTCAACCGTGTCTCGTAGCCTCCGACCTCGACGGAACCCTGCTCGATCCCTCTGAGCGAGTGAGTGCCCGCACCGCTGAGCGCGCCCGGGCGGTGGACGCGGCGGGCGTGCCGCTGGTGCTGGTCACCGGGCGGCCTCCCCGGTGGGTGCCGCGCATCGTCGGGGAGCTGGGTGTGGCGGGGCCGGTGGTGTGCTCCAACGGGGCGGTGCACTACGACGCGGCCACCGACACCGTCGTGGGTTCCCACCCGCTCGGCCCGGAGACACTGCGCGCGGCCACCGGCGCGCTCCGGCGTGCCCTGCCCGGGTGCTCCTTCGGGGTGGAGCGTTCCACCGGTGCCGCGCGGGACCGCGTCGACGAGCAGTTCCTGGGCGAGCCGGACTTCCACCGGTGCTGGCCGAACCCCGACCTGCGGGTCGCCCCGCTCGAGGAGTTCGTGAACACGGCCGCCGACAAACTGTTGGTGCTGCACGAACACATGGACAGCGCCCGGATGGCGGCGGTGGCCGAGCGGGTGCTGGGGGACGGGGTGCGGGTCACCTACTCGACCGGTTCCGGGCTGCTGGAGCTGTCCGCGGCCGGGGTGGACAAGGCCAGCGGCCTGGCCCGGGTGGCCGGGCGGTTGGGTGTGGCCGCCGAGGACGTGCTGGCCTTCGGGGACATGCCCAACGACGTCCCGATGCTGGAGTGGGCTGGTCACGGGGTGGCCATGGGCAACGCGCACCCGGAGGTGCGGCAGACGGCCGACGAGGTGACCGCGGACAACGCGGCCGACGGGGTCGCCGCCGTGCTGGAGCGCTGGTGGTAACGCCACCCGTCACCGGGTGACGGTGCCCGTGGCGGGCCGCCCGGCGCCGGGGTGTTCTCCGCGTTCACCCGGCCCGGTCGGCCGCGTGCTCGCGGATCCGGTCGAGTCGCGCGTACAGGTGCTCGCCGGGGCAGGAGGTCTCGCCGACGTCGCGGTGGGAGAAGATCCGGGGCAGTCGCACCTCGGTGCCCTCCGGATACCTGTTGCCCTGGCCGCCGCCCGAGACGAGGGTGGTCCGCCCCAGCGGGTCCCTGCCGGTGGTGCCCAGTTTCCATCCCGCCACGTCCCCGGCGGCGCGCAACGCCCGCTCGGAGGGCACGGCGGTCCGGAAGTCGCCGATCAGCGCCACCCCGAAGGTCTGCGCGTTGAACCCCCGGGTGTGGCCGCCGACCACGTGCCGGTCCAACCCGTCGGTGCGGCCCTCGAACAGCGTGCCGCACTTGTCCACCAGCACCTGGTAGCCGATGTCACCCCAGCCCAGCTCCACCGCGTGGTAGTGGTAGATGCCCCGCACGACCCGGGCCGAGTCGGCGCAGGTGTAGTCGTTCGTCTCCACCGTGTGGTGGATCACGGCGGCCCGGGTGGTGGCGGCGTACTCCGGGGGCCAGCGCATCACGCTCTCGTCGGCTCCCCACTCGGCTCTGGTGACCACGGGTGGGCGGGGCCCGCGCGGTTCCGGTGCGGTCTCCACGGGGGTGGCAGCCGGGCTGATCGCGATCAGGCGCAGGCGCCCGGTCACGTCCCGACCCGCCCGCTGGGCCCGGATCCGGACGGTGGTGGTGGGGCCGATCCAGCGGGCCCGGGTCGCCGCCGGTGGGGCGGTGTCGGTCGGGGCGTCCCGCCCGAGTGGGGTCAGTCGCTGCCACTCGCCCGGCCCGTCCGGCCGGTGGGGGCGCAGGAGCATCCGGTCCGGGGCGGGGCCGCTCCAGGTGAGCGCCACCATGCTGAACGGTTTTTCGGTGCGCACGGTGCGCGTGGCGGGTTCGGCCCGACTCCTGGGGGCCGTGGACAGGTCCACCCGCTCGGCCGTGGTGCGGTCCGGGTCCGTTCGGGCCGGGTCCTGCTGTCGTTCCGTGGTCGCTGCCGTGAGCAGTGCCGTGGTGGTCAGCACCACGGTCGCGGTGGCCAGTGCGCGGAACATGCGGCACCTCGTTCTGCGGAACCGGTGGACGGTTGGTTCCGGCGAGTATGGGACCGGGGCGTGGTGTGCGCTCGCTGGACGCGGATCGGGAGGGGGGCTCGCGCCGCGGGCCCGGGCGGTGACCCGGCAGGGCAAGCGTGGTTCACCCGGGCGTGTGGGGAGCGAGGCCGTTGTCGTGACGCGGCGCAGTCCCCGCCGCCCGCGTGGTGGAACTCGTCAAGCTACCCTCGCGGCTGTGAGCTTCGGAGGCTATGACCTGATCATCGTAGGTTCGGGATTTTTCGGACTTACCGTCGCTGAACGTGCCGCCAGCCAGCTGAACAAGCGGGTGCTGGTGTTGGAGAGAAGGCACCACATCGGGGGGAACGCCTACTCCGAGGCCGAGCCGGAAACGGGAATCGAGGTGCATCGCTACGGTGCCCACCTTTTCCACACCTCGAACAAGCGGGTCTGGGACTATGTGAATCTCTTTACGGATTTCACGGACTACCAGCACCGGGTCTTCACCCGTTACCAGGGACAGATCTATTCGTTCCCGATGAATCTCGGGCTGATCTGCCAGTTCTTCGGACGCGCCTTCACCCCCGACGAGGCGAAGGCCCTGGTCGCGGAGCAGGCGGCCGAGATCGACACCGCCGAGGCCACCAATCTCGAGGAAAAGGCGATCTCGCTGATCGGCAGGCCGCTCTACGAGGCGTTCGTGCGCGGTTACACGGCCAAACAGTGGCAGACCGACCCCAAGGAACTGCCCGCCAGCAACATCACCCGCCTGCCGGTGCGCTACACCTTCAACAACCGCTATTTCAGTGACACCTACGAGGGCCTGCCGGTGGACGGGTACACCGCCTGGCTGCGTCGGATGGCCGACCACCCCAACATCGAGGTGCGGCTGGACACCGACTACTTCGAGGTGCGCGACCAGCTGCCCGAGGTGCCGGTGGTCTACACCGGGCCGCTGGACGGCTACTTCGACTACTCCGCGGGCAGGCTCGGCTGGCGCACCCTCGACTTCGAGACCGAGGTGGTGCACACCGGGGACTTCCAGGGCACCCCGGTGATGAACTACGCGGACGAGGAGGTCCCGTACACGCGGATCCACGAGTTCCGGCACTTCCACCCCGAACGGGACTACTATCCCAAGGACAGGACCGTGATCGTCCGGGAGTACTCGCGCTTCGCGGACAGCGGCGACGAGCCCTACTACCCGATCAACACGTCCGAGGACCGGGCGAAGCTGGAGACCTATCGCGAACTCGCCAAACGGGAGGCGAAGGAGCGCAAGGTGCTCTTCGGCGGCAGGTTGGGTACCTACAAGTACCTGGACATGCACATGGCGATCGGTTCGGCGCTGAGCATGTTCGACAACAAGGTTTCCCCCTACTTCACCGAGGGCCGCTCGTTGGACGGCTCGATGGAGGACTGACGTGACTGACCGGACTACCCCAGCCGAATCGGAACCGACGGGCTCACCGGCCACGGAGACGGAGCCCACGCCGGCGGAATCCCAGCGGGAACACGGCGAGGCCGGTTCCGCGGCGGAGTCGGCCCGGGAGCAGGCCGCCTCCGCGGAGGGAGGCGACGAGACGCCAGCTCCGGAGACGTTCGACTCGCCCGAGGCGGGGGAGAGCAAGCTGAGTGACTCGGCCACGGTACGTACCGGCCACCGGAAGGTGAGCCCCACCCAGATGTTGCAGCGGGTGCTGCTGCCCAGGGCCGAGGACCCGCTCGACGCCCGCCCGCTGTACCTGGACGAGCCGAGCGAGGTGTCCCAGCGGGCCACCGTGCTCTCGCGCCGCTCGGTGCGGATCCCGGCCAACTCCAGGGTCTCCTTCGCCTCGTACTTCAACGCCTTCCCGGCCAGCTACTGGAAGCGCTGGACCCGCCTGGACGAGGTGGTGCTGCGGCTGAAGGCACGCGGCTCGGGGCGGCTGGACGTCTACCGCTCCAAGCCCGACGGGGACGTCGTCCACCTGGAGGGCACCCGGGTGTCCTCCCCGAAGTCGTGGCGCTGGCTGGAGTTCCGGATCTCGCTCAGACCGTTCGAGGACGGCGGCTGGATCTGGTTCGACCTGTTCACCAACGAGGGCGAACTGGAGATCGACGAGGCCGCCTGGACCACCGACCTCGCCCTGCCCCGCCAGCGCGTCGTGGTGGGCACCACCACGATGCGCCCCGCCGACTGCGTGCAGACCCTGCGCACGCTGGGCGAGGACAGCCAGGTGCTCGACCTCGTCGAACGGGTGGTCGTGGCCGACCAGGGCGGGCAGAAGATCCGCGAGACCGAGGGCTTCGACGAGGCGGCCCAACGGATCGGGGACAAGCTGCACGTCATCGAACAGCCCAACCTCGGCGGCTCCGGCGGGTTCACCCGCGTGATGTACGAGGGGGTGTACAACTCCGACGCCGAGCAGGTGATGCTGTTCGACGACGACATCGCGCTGGAACCGGACGGGGTGCTGCGGGCCAACGCCTTCGCCCGTGCCTCGGTGCGCCCGGTCATCGTCGGCGGGCACATGCTCAACCTCCAGGCCCGCTCCCGACTGCACACCATGGGCGAGGTGGTCGACCTGGGCGCCGCGATGTGGCGCGCCGCCCCCGGAGCCGCCACCGACCACGACTTCGCCACGTACCCGCTGCGCAAGAGCAGCAAGCTGCACAAACTGATCCACTCCACCTACAACGGCTGGTGGATGTGCCTGTTCCCCCGCGAGGTCATCGAGAACACCGGACTGCCGCTGCCGCTGTTCCTCAAGTGGGACGACGCCGAGTACCACGTCCGGGCCGGGGAGCACGGCTACCCCACGGTCTCGCTTCCCGGGGCGGCGGTGTGGCACATGCCGTGGACCGACAAGAACGACGCCACGGACTGGACCGCCTACTTCCACACCCGCAACCGGCTGATCCTCGCCGCGCTGCACAGCCCGGACTCGGTGCGCAGGAACCTGCTCAAGCAGAGCTTCAAGCTCACCCTGCGGCACCTGTTCTCGATGGAGTACTCGACCGTCGCGATCCAGCTCAAGGCCGTGGAGGACTTCCTGGCGGGCCCACGGGGGCTGTTCGAGAGCCTACGCACGGCGCTGCCCGAGGTGCGCCGGATCAGGGAGGACTACGACGACGCGCGCACCTACTCCTCGGCGGGGGAGCTGCCGCCGCCCACGGCCGACCCGATCATGGCCGAGCGGCTGCTGGACCCGCCGGTGCGCACCAGCCGGATCGCGCGGCGTGCCTCGAAGGCGCTGCTGCACAACCTCAAACAGCCCTCCGCCGAGGCCCGGCGTCGTCCCCAGCTCAACATCCCCTCGCAGAGCGCGCGGTGGTTCCTGCTGGGCGCGCTGGACAGCGCCACCGTCTCCACCGCCGACGGCAGCGGGACCGCCTTCCGGCGACGCGACCCGGAGGAGTTCCGCAGGCTCGGACTCAGGGCCGTGGCAGACTACCGCAGGCTGGTCCGTGAGTGGCCGAGTCTGCGGGAGGCGTATCGTTCCGCCCTGCCGGAGCTGACCAGCCCGGAGTCGTGGAAGCAGATGTACGAGTGAGTGCGGCGGCCATCCGGGAGCGGCGGCGCCCGCCCGGAGGGAACCCGTTCCCGGATGGCCGTGTCGTCGAGTACCGCCCGCGGCCGAGAGCACGGAAGACCCCGCCGGTGGGCGCGACAACCTCCGTGCCGCCGCCCGAGAGGAAGCCGGAGAAGAAGTGGACGCAGAGCTGACCACCGCGCCCGCCGCCGACGAGACCGAGCTGGAGGACTCGCGGCGGCAGCCGCCACGCGAGGTCACGCCCGAGACCGTGGCCGTGCGGGGCGTGCAGGAGGTGCTGGCCAAGCAACCTGTGGTTACGGTCGCCAGAGGTATGTCGAAGTTCGGTGACCACGCGATCGGATGGCTGGCCCTGGGCGCGCTCGGGGCGTTGTTCGACCGGGGACGCCGTGCCGAGTGGGTGGCCTCGGCAGCCGGGGTGGCCGCCGCGCACGGCGCTTCCATCGCGGTCAAGCGGGCGGTGCGGCGCAGCAGACCCGGAGACCCGGGGGTGCGGGTGCTGGTGAGCACCCCGAGCAGGCTGAGCTTCCCCTCCTCGCACGCGACCTCGACGACGACCGCGGCCGCGCTCTACGGCAGGTTGCTCGGCCGTCGACTGAGCCCGGTCCTGGTGCCACCGATGCTGGTCAGCAGGCTGGTGCTCGGCGTGCACTATCCGAGCGACGTGGCCGCCGGCTCCACGCTCGGCGGTGTCGTGGCGTGGGGAGTACGTCGCCACCTCGAACGGCGGAGGAACCGTGGCTGACAACAACGAGACCGGTTTTCAGCTCGACGAGGAGCCCACCGCGTCCCCGGAACGCGGACACCGGGCCGAGGAACGGGACGAGTCGGCGGGACACGGCGGCACGAAGCTGGCCACCGAACCGGGCGCCGACGGAACGGGTGCCTCCACCAACGGCGGGGGGCCCACGCGGCAGACACGGGAGACCGAGCGGCGGATCGAGACCGACTCGGAAGGGGTCATCGGCTCCGAGGCCGGAGGCGAGGCCGCCGCGCTGGAGGACGACGCCCAGGCCTCCGGGAAACGGGAGGGCACGGACAAGGCCTCCGAGGCCTACCACGCGAGGGTGGTCGCCGCGGCGGGAACCCTGCCCGGGCTGCTCAACGGGCTGGTCCGCGAGCTGCGCCCCAAGCAGTGGGTCAAGAACATCCTCGTGCTGGCCGCCCCGTTCACCGCCGGGGCGCTGCTGCGGGGGCCGGTGCTGCTGGACGCGGCGATGGCCTTCGTGGTGTTCTCCATGGCCGCCTCCGGGATCTACTTCGTCAACGACGCGATCGACGTCGAGTCCGACCGGGCGCATCCCACCAAACGCAACCGCCCCATCGCCGCCGGGCTGGTCCCGCTGCCGGTGGCCTACGCCGTGTCCGGACTGCTGCTGGTCGGCTCGCTGGCCCTCTCGGCACTGGTGAGTATGCCGCTGCTGGCGGTGATGGCCGTCTACGTGGGCGTGCAGCTGGGCTACTGCTTCGGACTCAAACACCAGCCGGTGATCGACCTGTGCATCGTGGCCTCCGGCTTCCTGCTGCGCGCCGTGGCCGGGGGCGCCGCCGCCGGGCTGGTGATCACCCAGTGGTTCTACATCGTGGTGGCGTTCGGTTCGTTGTTCATGGTGGCCGGCAAACGCTACGCCGAGGTCAAACTGGCCAACGAGACCGGTGCCAAGATCCGTAAGTCGCTGCGGGCCTACTCCGCCTCCTACCTGAGGTTCGTGTGGGCGATCTCGGCGGCGATCATGATCATGTCCTACAGCCTGTGGGCCTACGACATCCAGCACCAGGACAACTCCCGGTGGGGGATCATCTCCATCATCCCCTTCGTGATCGGCATCCTGCGCTACGCCGTGGACGTGGACAAGGGAGTGGCCGGCGAACCCGAGGAGGTGGCGCTCAAGGACCGGGTGCTGCTGCTGCTGTTCGGGATGCTGGCGGGATTCCTGTTCCTGGCCTTCTACCTGTAGTCGTTGCCGTGGGGGAACCGGTTGGTGCCGGGGCGGGGAACACCGAACCCGGCCGGGACGTCGCGGGCACGGCCGGGTTCCGTGTCACGGGCTCACCCACCCTGGGGCGAGCGCGTGGTTCACTCCCGCTCGTCGACCACGGGCAGCGAACGTCCCCCGGTGACGCGGACGAGTTCGTCGTGGGTGGTGGGGAAGACAGTGCGCGGGGTGCCTCCGGCGGCCCACACACGCGGGTAGTCGGCCAGCGCGCCGTCCACCAGCGTCGGCAGCGGCTCGGGGTGGCCGAGGGGGGCGACCCCGCCGATGGCCTGCCCGGTGACGCGGCGCACCCGCTCGGGTTTGGCCTGCTCCAGCGGTGCCCAGCCGAGCTGTTCGGCCAACCACCGCGTGTCGACCCGGTGGCGGCCGCTGGCCAGCACCAGCACCGGCTGGTCGGCGGACAGGAACACGAGACTGGCGACGATGGCCCCGATCTCGCAGCCCAACGTGGCGGCGGCGTCGGCGGCGGTGCGGGTCGAACCGGACATCTCCCGGATCTCGCCGGGGACACCGACCGAGCGCAGCGCCCGGGCCACCTCCTTGCTGCGTTCCGGCAGCATCTCCTCCGGCGGGACGCTCGTCTCCGACTGCACCTGTGAACCTCCCTGGTCTCTGCTGGTCTCGGCCTCTGCCGGTTCGACCCGCGACGACGGGTGCACGTTAGCGCACCATACTGTTGTGGTGAACGATTCGAGTGGGCGTGGTGGCCGTGGTGAACCCCTCGTGCGGCTGTGGGGGCCGCCGGCGACGCGCTGGTTCACCGACGAGGACGTCTCACGCGAGGAACTGGCCGGGATCTTCGAGGTGGCCCGGTGGACGGGTTCGGCCCGCAACCGCCAGCCGTGGCGGCTGCACACCGTGCGGGAGGCCGGGCTGCGTGCCGAGCTCAGCCGCTGCGGGGACTACGCGCTGCACCTGCGGGCGGCGCCGGTGGTGGTGCTGCTGGCCCTGGACCGGCGCTGGGCCGACGCCGAGTTCGACGGGGGCAGGATCGCGCAGGTGATCATGACGGCCGCGCGGGCCGTTGGGTTGGGCAGCTGTCCCGCCACGTTCTTTCCCGCGGACAACGTCGAGCGGGTCACCGCCCTGGCCGGCTTCACAGAGCCCTGGTCGGTGCGGACCGGCATCGCCCTCGGCAGGCCCGCACCCGCGCCCCGGGGGCGCTCGGCGGTGCCCACCGGGCGGCTGCCGCTGGAGCGGATCTGGTCGGGGGAGTGAGAGGCGGTTCCGGTGGGCGTGGCTCAGTCCACCACGTGCGGGCTCAGGCCATGTGCTTTGTGCATGTCCTCGGCGAACTCCTCCTCCGGCGTAGCGGGGTACGTAGGCGTGCCACCAGGGGTGGTGTTCGGGGGCTGTGGCTTCGTCGTTCCGGGGACGCGGGTGGGGATTCTTTCCGAGAAACGAGACCGGTCTCCGGACGAGATGGTCCCGGCCGGGGTGAAGCGAGCTTCACCGGTCCGCCCCGCCGATCGGCACGGTCAGTCCTGTTGTGTTCGAGGGTCGCGGAATTCTTTCTTTTTCTTTCTTGTTTCCTTTACGAGGCTCACGACGGCGAAAGGGATGGTTAAAATGGTGATCACTGAAATTGAGGTGAAGACCGTGAGCTCCCTTGAGCTGAAAGTGCTCGTTCCTGTCAGCATCGCCGACAAAGGGTAAACGCCGTTTACTATCGATCCGATCACCAGTGAGATCAGGGCCATGGTTGCCGACAAAACCGGCCTGGGTTTCACGGGGAACCTTTCTGCTCGGATGTCGGTACGTTCGTGTCCGACATACTGGTTGTGAGGAGGTTTCGTAAACCGGATTTTCCGGCGTCACCGGAGGAGCTCTCCGATTCCGTGGTCGGGTTTTTGTTGGTCTTTGCCCGGTGTGTCCCACCTTCTCTCGGGGTTTCCCCTTCTTCTCATGACCACGACGAGGATTCCCTGTGAGGAAACAAGAATACCTCCGGTGAGGATCGTGTAGTAACCTTGCGACGCAGCAATAATTGCTGCCGCGTAATCCAGGATCATCGCCGCGAAGCCAAGTATTTATCCCCGTTTGAATCCGCTCACAGTCTCCCTTCCCGGTACGGAAGTGCGTGAGCTCGTGACCTGCCCCGTTGTTCGTGTCATGACCGACAGGAGCCGCACGTGGGTCCACAGGGTGCTAGTCCTGGGGCATGTGCTCCTCCCACAGATGGGCGGGAGGGCCGTGTACGGCGCGCACGAGCAGTTCGGTCGCGTCTCCCGCGGCGGCGGGCTCGTGTGGTCGCCAGCGGATCACTGTTTCCTCGTCGTTGGCTGTGGCCCAGGGGCGGGTGTCGCTGTACCACATTCCGCCTTCCAGGGAGGTCATTACGCTGTCCAACATCCGCTGGCGGTCTCTGTCGAGGGTGGGTATCGACATCCGTGCCCGGTGGTTGTCGGTGTCGAGCCGCAGGGTTCGCTCGGGGATCGCTGGCGTCGGTCCGCTGGAGACACGCGACCGGAGCTCGTCGGTCAGGGACCGCAACGTCTCCTCGGCAGTGGTGGGCTCGCAGCACCGCACGTCGGCGTGGACGACGACCCAGACCTGGGCCATGGTCTCCGTCATGTCACCGAGTACCTCCAGGAACTCCTCTTGTTCTTCCTCGGTGAGTTCGTCGGCGGGCGGATCGTCGAGATTCTCGGGCTCGTCGTCCTGTTCCCGTGAGGTGTCGTTCTCGACGACTCCGAGGGGATCGGCTCCGAGCCGGACGTAGATGCCCTCGGTTCGCCGGGCGGCGCCCGACTCCCGTTCGGGGTGATGGTCCTTCGCCATGACGAGAGGTTCGGATCCCCGCCGGTCGAGGACGACGCTGTCCTCGGCTAATCCGGAAAAGCGCGCCACCCGTCGGGCGACCGAGAGCATACTCGTCTCCGGGGCGACGTTCCCGTCTCCGGCGACGGTGTGGATCAGTGCCGCGTGATAGCCCTCTTCGGGGCGAGTCCCGGCGGGCAGCAGCTCGACCGCCTTCGTGTCCAGTTCGCGCAGTGGATGCCGTATCAGGCCGACGGCCGCGCTCAGGTCCGCCGCGGCCAGCCACAGTTGCAGACGCACCACCACCTCGTCCGGGCTGTGGGCGGTGTTCCGGAACACGGAGTGCACACGTGTGGCATCATCCAGAGCGTTCTCGCGGAGAGGGTACTCCGCTGCCACGTACTTCTCGCGTGCCCAGTTCGCGGTGAACCCCGAGATCGAGGACACGGTCACTCCCGCCTTCGGGAGGAAGCGGATCGGTGCCACCAGGTCGGCGAAAGTCCCTCCTTCGTCCTCGAAGATCTCGTAGCGATGCTCGGAGAACTCGAACCTTTCGAGAGCGGGGTAGGCGGCGGAAAGCAGGCATTCGCCGAGGGAGGAATCCTGATCTGTGAGCGACGGGGAAGAGATGTGCGAACTGAACCGAAGTGCGCTCCTCTCGTCAGCGTTGTATTCGGCACGCAGCGCCGGAAAACCGATCCCCTCGGCCAGAAGGCAAGATTTTTCCACGGTTTCGACCAGCGTGTCGGTGTCGGTTTCTAATTCTACCCACGTCACCACGTGGTTTTCGTCGAAATACACTGATCCTCCTGTAGAGCGGCTTGGATGAAGTAATGCGATATCGTCGTTTGAATATTTTTCCGATCGTATCAGGAATCGAGGCGCGGGAGGGCGCAGAGATGGTGGGCTACCGCGAGCCACCGGGGCGATGATGTCCCACCCCGGTGGCCCACAGGTCGGGAACCTCCGTCGTCAGTCCACCACGTGCAGGCTCAGGCCATGTGCTTTGTGCATGTCCTCGGCGAACTCCTCCTCCGGCGTAGCGGGGTACGTAGGCGTGCCACCAGGGGTGGTGTTCGGGGGATCCGGATCGGTTGTTCGTGCAGGATGGCTCGGAGGCGCTGGTCGGCCTCGGCGACTTCCCTACGCAGCCACTCGATCTCGGGGAAGCTGTTGAGCCGTGGGTCGTTCAGGGCGTCCTCGAGAAGGTCCCGGTTCTGGAGGTCGAAGGCGTACTCGAATTCGTTGTCGTCGTAGCCTTCCTCGCACAGGGCGACGAAGTTCTGCCAGTCGCTGAGTGCGTCCTCCGGATCATAAATCTTCTCTTCTCCCCGCCTGACGAGGAACTCGTGGAATCGTGTGGTGAAGTCCGCGCTGTCTGTCATGCTGTGTCTCCGGTGCGGTGGATGAGGGGTGCGGTTCGAGGTCGTGGGTGGATCCTGCCTCCCGCGAGTCCGGGTTCATTCGTTCGTGGACGAGGTGTTCGGAACCCATTTCAGCAGCATCCGCGCCGTCGTGCCGATCAGGATCGCCACGGGTCCCACGACGGCGATTCCTGCGGGTGCCGTACCGAACCTCCGAGAACGCCACAGCACACCAACGCCCAGCAGGTCGAGGACCGCCAGGGCCAACACCGTCCCGAATCCGGTTTTCGACAGAACCCCCGACGACTCATTGCGGTTCAAGGGAATTCCCGTTCTACGGGGAGATAATTCCGAGGTTCGTCTTCTCCTGGGATCTCGGATTGCAGGGCCGCCGGGGCAGCGGTGTGTCACCCCGGCGGCCCTGATTCAGGGACGATCAGCGCTCAGTCGACGACGTGCAGGGTCACTCCATACAGCTCCTGGATGTCCTCGGCGAACTCTCTTCCGCCGTAGTAAGGCACGTAGGCGCGCCACCAAGGGTGGTGCTCGGGGTCGTCGACCGGTTGTTCGTGCAGGATCCGGCGGAAGCGTTCGTCAATCTCGGCCACTTCCCGGCGCAGCCACTCAATCCCGGGAAGGCGGTTGAGCTCCGGATCGTCCAACGCCCGCTCGAGGATGTCTCGGACCACGATGTCGTTGTAGTACTCGTACTGGTTGTCGTCGTAGCCTTCCTCGCAGCCTTGGACGAACAAACGCCACCCTCTCAATACGCTTTCCGGTTCCGCCTGGTTCCAAGCACCTTTTTCTCGCAGGATTTCGATAAATCGTGATACGAATTCGTTTTCTTTGTTCATTTTATTTGCTTTTCAAAGTATTTTATGGGATCGTCTGGTTTGAAGAATATTTTTATTGTTCCGTCGGATTTCTTTACTCCGAAGTATCCAGTTTCTTTGTCCAAGCGAAGGATATCACCATTATTTCTTGTATGTTCTCGCACTGCTTTATTGGGGTTGTTCTTCAGTAGTTTCTGTGCTTCCTCTCTGTATTGACGTAAGGACATCATGGGCATGTCTGCATTGTCTTTTTCTTTGGCGATTTTTCCGTTTCTTTCTATCTTTATATTTCTGACATGTTTCAAGTAGTGCCGGAAAAGTGCTTTACCGGATCTGAACTCTGGAAGGTTTTTTTCCTGGAATTTTACAGGAACTCTCGAGATGTTCTTGGGTTCGCCTCTGCGTTGCAGGCCCATTGCTCTCAAGGCGGGTCTCAGGGCGGCCCTGAGCAGGCGTCCTACTCCGAGGCCTGCTTCTTTGGGGAGTGTTACAGAGACAACGTCAGATAGAGTAAGATTTTCTATTAGCTTGACCTTTAGATCATTTCCGCATGCCTTTGAATGGGAAAAGCAGTACGAGGTCAGTAGGGCTGCTGTGCCATCCTTTCCTTTCTCTTCGATGGTTTTCCAGTCTAGTCTGTTGTTGCCGATCCAGATATCCAGGTCGAAGGCCAGTGACTCGCAGGATCCGGTTCCGATGTTATCGGGAAGTTCTATCCCGTTCAGATAGCATGTCCCGTTCACCCTAGCGACTACGGTGGAGTTTTCGAACTGTTTGGCCGGGATTCCCTGTTCCGCCTCGCCGTTCTTGATGGCGTCGCGGATGGCTTGCTCTTCTTCGCGCTGTTTTCTCAGTGAGGTCTGTAGCGCCTCCAACGCGGCATCCGCTGCTGCTTTGGCATCTTGGCCCGCTTCGCGAGCGGATCGGCGTGCCCGGGAAGCCGCCCCGTAGGCATCACGAGAATAACTACGGGCTTCCTGAGCGGCACTGTTGGCCGTGGCCACCGAAACAGCCGCTTGTTCGGCTGAATTCCGGGCGTTCTCAGCTGACTTCTGCGCGGTTTTTGCCGCCCGCGCCGCTCTGTCCGCGGACTCTCGGGCTTCTCGTGCTGATTGTTGGGCCTGCTCGGCGTACTGAGCCGCCTGGTCTGCGGAGTCCTGAGCCTGCTGTGCGTACTGGGCCGCTTCCTCGGCCGCGTCCCGGACCTTGGCCGCTGACTGGGCCGCCTTGTATGCGTGTTGTTGTGCCTCAGCGGCGGCCTCCATACCGCGTTTCACCAGTCGCTGCATCTCGGCGTGGTGCACAGTGGCTCGGGAGTCGCGTTCCTTGGCCAGGTGCTGACCGACATCCAGGAAGTTCCGCAGGAACTCCGGTGGCCCGTTCAGCGCTGCCTGACCGGTGGCTTCCAGCCGTGGCCCGCCACTGTCCATGATGCGCAGCACATTGATGCGGTTGTCGTGCTCACGGGCCTCGTACTGGCCGTGCTCCAGAAACTTCTCGACGTCGGCATGGGTGCCGTCCAGGGCCTCGTTGGCCGCTTTCTTCACCGTCGGCCCGGTGGCGTTGGCCAGGATCTGGGTGGCACGCAGCCGGTCGTCGTCCTCTTCACCGGGATAGTCCTGGTTTCTCAGGAACTCCCGGAGTTCCTCGTGGGATCCTCCGAGGGCCTCTTTCGCGGCTTCGCGCAACGCTTTCGGCTCGCCGGTATCAACGATGTGGTTGACCCGTTCCCAGTCGTCCTGTTTCGCGGCGGCTTCTCTGCCATGGTTCACCCATTGCCGTATGTCGGCGTCGGTGCCGCTCAGAGCATGCTGGGCTGCCTGCTTGGTCCAGGGACCGCCGGTGGTCATGAGGTTGACCGCAGCCTGCCGTCCCTTGCGAACCACCGTTTCCGCATCGGCGTCCGGATCCGTGGCAGCGTCGAGGAGTCGCCGAGTTTCCGCGTCGACGCGGGTTTCCTCGGCCTCCTTCCACTCGGTGTGGTTCTGTTCCTCCTCATACCTCTCGGCGGCTTCCTTGGCCTCGGCGATGGCTTCTTGCTTGTTCGCGCGGATGCGTTGGGCTTCCGCTTCCCGGGCCAACTCGACGACCTTCTTGGCCTGCTTCGCCGCGTCCGTGGCCGTCTTCGCCGCCTCGATGGCCGCGTTGGCGTGCTGGGTGGCCCGTTGTGCGGCGTCCTCCGCTTCACCCGCGTGCTCAGCTGCCTCCTCGGCCGCGGCAGCGGCGTTTCGGGCGTGCTGGGCCGCTGAACCCACCACCCCCACCACCGCCACCGTCGGCGGTGGTGACCTGTCCGACGGAACCGGTCACACCGTCGACGTGGTCGACCTCGTGCCCCGCACCGACCGCAACCTGGTGCTGGCCAAGCTGGGCAGCACCGTCGAGGGGGTCACCCCGGTGCGGCTGAGCGAGAACGCCGCCTCCCAGGGCGACACCCTCCGCTCTGCCGGTTACGGTCGCACCGCCACCGAGTGGACCCCGGACACCCCCCACACCGGCACCTTCTCGGTGGAAGCCGTCGAAGGCACCTCCCTGAGCGTGCTCGGCACCAGCGAGCAGGACAGTATCTGCAAGGGCGACGCGGGCGGCCCGGTGCTGCGCCAGGTCAACGAACGGGTGGAACTGGTCGGGATCAACAGCGCCTCCTGGCAGCACGGCTGCTTCGGGGAGGACACCACCAAGCGTGGTGCCACCGTGGCCCGCACCGACGACCTCGTCGGCTGGGTCAACTCCGGCATAGTGGGTTTGTCTGCGCTCGGGAGGAAACACTCCATCAATGTGAGTTGGTTACCTACCGGTGGGCAGCAGTACCGTTTGTACGGTTCTACCAGTCCCGAGGTTCCTCTCCAGGAATCCAATCTATTAGTTACTACGAACGGTACTGATTTTACCCACAAAGCTCTCTCCGCAGGGCAAACTTGGTACTATCGAGTAGTTCCCTTCTATTCTAACGGAGCTGGAACACCTTCGAATATTGTTCAAGCTAAAGTTTCCTCCGAAACCGGAACCGATTTCAATGGTGACGGTTACGAAGACGTTGCTGCCTTCAGTGTTGATGATAGTGATGATATTAACATATCTAATTCCAATGGAAACGGATTCGAAAAAGAATTCAAAAAGTCCTCGAAGTTCGTGAGCGAAGCTCAGGACAGGCTGAACGGAGACTTTAACGGAGACGGAAAGTCTGATCTTCTCATCACTCGGGTTGCTGACTACTCCGCGATTCTTGTTTATGTTGCTCTTTCTGGTGATTCTGGCTTCGATGATTTTAAACTGTGGGGAACTGTAGGAACTATAAACAATATTAGAGTTGGAGACTTTAACGGAGATGGAAAAGATGACATAGTCAGATTTCATGGAATGTTGACAGGTAAGGCCTATGTTTCGTTGTCAGACGGAAGTGGATTTATGGATGAGGAGGTCTGGCATGACGATTTTGCGATGAGCTTCAAGCCTGAGATCCCCGCTGTCGGTGATTTCAATGGAGACGGCAAGGACGACATAATTACTTTCCTGCGTGGAGATGATGGTCGAGTCTTTGTTTCCGTCTCCGATGGCCAGAGTTTTATTGAGGATAATGCTCTTTGGCATAAGAGCTTCTGTCTCAGTACTTGTCGACCACTTCCGAGTATTCCTGCTCCTACAAGCTGATTATTTTTTCTGAAACAAAAATCTCGGCGGACATTTGTATAGATGGCCGCCGAGATTTTTATGAAATAAATTATATTTTGACATTTTTGTTGATGATTTTTCGTTTTTACATCTTGTAAGTTTTTCGAAATAATGTTCCTGGATGGTGTTTAATTTTTTATTAAAAAGAACGGGAACCCGAGTTTGTCTGAGAGTTTATTCGCTGGATTTTTCCGTGGTTGGGAAAATGGAGATTTTTATTTCTTGAAAAAGTATTAGTCAATGTTGAAACGGGGAGGTAGTTCGATATTCTGGATTTGTTATTCTTCCTGACTTGTTCGTGTATTTGTGTAACTCTCACGTGCCTTGTTTATGCGGCGCCAATGGGAGTACGAAACGAATTATGCTGAACTGTCCCTTTGGTGGGGCAATCCTTTCGGGATGTGTTCCTCCTGGGGGTGAGGATGTCGACGACGAGCTCAATGATCGTCGCGCGAGATTTATAGGTGCCATAATTTAGTTGGATATCCAAATAATTCTGTCAATATTTTCGATGAATTTTCCAGTGAGGATATTTTTCCTTATTTCTTCGTCGAATGCTGGACTTAAAGCAGCGGAACCCCTAGTTTTTGTCCGAGGGCGGATGGGCCGTAGGACGGTTGTTCAAAGGATCTCACCCGTAAGGCAGGCTATTACATTCGTTGGCCGAAGCTGGTGACGGATGGGAAGAGGAGGGAGTCGACGATGCGAACCCCACGCAGTACGTTCGTCGCGGCCGTGACCGTGATGTGTGGCTTGGCCGCCGTCGTTCCTGTGGTCGTGAGGAACTCGTGGGAGCTGTCCTCGTGGCTGGACGAATCGTTGCAGCTGACGAGTCTCGTACTGCTGGGAACTGGAGCGCTCGTGTGGCTCGCCGCGGAAAAGGGAAAGCCACGGTGAACGAGGCGTGTGGTGTTTCGCCGTCCCTCACCGCCCCGAGCGTGGCCGACGTGCCCCGCTGGGAAAACGAGACCGCTACGGTGCTGGCGAGAAGGACAACGAGCACGCACTCATCGGTACCTCCTGCTCCCACGGAGAGGTCCCGACCTCAGTAGCAGGAGTACTCCGGCAGCGGCTGGCCCGAGACCTTGCGCAGGGCCTCGGCCACCTGTTGCAACCACCACACGGCGAAACGTGCCGGGGTGGTGGGATCGCTCCAGTCCGCGGTCTTGTCGAAGTGCTCGTCGATGGGTGGCCGCCCGGGTCCGAGCACACCGTGCTCCACCCCGTAGGCGATGCGCATGTTGACCAGCACCCAGAACCACGCCTCCACCTGTTCGGCGGTGTGCAGCACCAACCGCTCCCCCTGGGGCGGCAGGGTGGACAGCACCAGCTCGGCGTCGTCGCGCAGCCTGCTGACCAGGTCGGCCTCCATCCAGTCCCGCAGCGCGTCGTCGTTCACCGGATCGCACCAGGTGTCCCGCAGCGCACGCAGCATCGTCGAGTCCAGCGGGGTCACCGGCAGCGGCAGGCGGAGCCGTTCACAGAGCCAGTCGTACTCGCGGTACTCGTCCAGTCTGCCCTGGATGATGTCCCGATACCGCGGCAGTGAAGCACGCAACCACCTGAACATGGTCGGATCGAACTCAGCGACCAGCCTGTTGTCCACAATGGAGCACTTCACGGTCATATCCGAGTCTCCCATCGCCCCGGCCCTGAATCCACCGTTGATTCTCGCAGCCGACTCGAAGGGAGTCGCAACCGGCGTCCACTGTGCTGGGAAGCGGGTTTTCCGCTTCGGAGAACATGTCCGGAAAATCCCGTACCGCGACGGCGAGCGGCATCCACGTGGTGCCGACCCCGTTGTCGGCCGCGTGGAATCGCCACCCGCCGTGCCGGAAACTCAGTAGCGGTGGGCGGTCGCCTCGCCCGTGGAGGCGTTCCAGTAGACGTAGCCGCCCTCGAAGTCACTGCGCCTGCCTCCGGGCACGCTGTACTCGTTGGACTCCGGATACCCCAGCCAGGAGGTCTCGGCCCCGAGGTTCAACCAGAGCCGGCGGATGGTGCCCCGCACCGAGTGTGCCCCCGTGTCCGGACTCCAGTACACCGAGGCTCCCGCGTGGTCCTCACCACGGAAGTGGGTGTAGACCCCGTCACCCTCGGAGGTGTCCGCCGTGTCCGAGGTGGGGTAGTCCAGCCGTCCCCGCTCGTAGCCGTTCTTGGCCCAGAACTGTCGTGGCGGCCCCCAGACGCCGTGCGCTCCGGTGTCCGGAGTCCAGTAGATCGAGGCGGTGCCGATCGCGTCGGTGCCCGCGAAGTGGTTGTAACGTCCCACCTCGTCCGGGGTGGTCTTCTCGTCGGTGGTGGGCACCCCGTAGGTGGCGTGCCGGCCCAGTTCCTCGTAGCGGTCGGAGATGGCGCCGTGCACCTCGTGCGCCCCGGTCTTCTCGGTGTGGTACATCCAGCCGTACTGGAACTGTCGGTAGGACATTCCGTTGACGTCGTACTCGGTGTCCACCGGATTGCCCAGCACCTCGCGGAGGTGCGGCTCGTTCCAGTACCTCTTCTCGATCGGGGTGAATTCCGCGGGGGAAACCTCGGGAGGCTGGAGCCGTTGCCCAACGTCGCCGCTGGCGGTTCCGGACAGCCCGAGGGAAAGGGTCGCCGCGAGCATCGTGGCGGTTCCCGCCGCGCTTTTTCGGAAGATCGAACCCTTGCGCAAGGTCACGGACACTCCTGTTCGTCTCGCCGGATCAGGACGAACACCAGAGTGCGCTTCCGTCGTCGAGAACCGTGGAACGAACACGGCGGAAAAATAAGGTTTTCACATTTTTTCACCCGTTCGGGAGAAAAAAGGGGCCTTCCGGGAGAGTCCCCGGAAGGCCCCACGGCTTCCCGGTGGGCGGCGGTTCGGGACTCACCGCGACCGGGAGCGGACGGGAAGGCAATTCCCGCCCGGCGGACTCACCAGGGCTGGTCCACGATCTCTCCGGAGTCGTAGTAGAAGCTGATGTGACCGCCCTCGAAGTGGTTCCTGCGGCCGATACCGTCCCCGAGATCGAACTCGCCGGTGGTGGGGTAACCCAGGTAGGACCTCTCCCAGCCCATGCTGGCCCAGTGGTCCCGGATGCCGCCGTAGATCTCGTGGGCCCCGGTACTGGGGGTCCAGTAGATCGAGGCCCCGCCGGCACCGTTGAAGTGGTTGAACCGGCCCCGACCGTCCGGGGTGCTGCGCTCGTCGGTGGTCGGGTAGCCCAGCACGCCGTTCGGGCCGCCCAAGTCGTAGTAACGCTTCCCGATCAGTCCCTTGACCGTGTGCACCCCGGTCTCGGGGCTCCACAGGATCCCGGCCGGATTGCCGTCGACCCCGGTGAACAGGTTGAACCGGCCGATGTCGTCCTTGTCGGCCAGCTCGTCGGTGAGCGGATAACCCATCGGACCGCGCTCCCAGCCGGTGGCCGCCCACTTCTCCCGGATCAGCCCCTGGACGAGGTGAGCACCCGTCTGCTCGGTCCAGTAGATCGAGGCGTTGTTCTCGAAGTGGTTGTACCGACCCTTGCCGTCCGGGGTGATCCGCTGGTCGATGGTCGGGTAACCGATCGGACCGTTCGGGCCACCGTACTGGCCCCACTTGTCCCGGATCTCGTCCCGGATCACGTTGGCGCCGGTCTCGGCGGTCCAGAAGATCGTGGCGTTGTTCTGGAAGTTGTTGAACGTGGCACGCTCATCGTAGGTGATGTAGGTGTCACTGATCGGGTAACCCAGCTCGTCCTGGGCACCCACCGAGCGCCACTTCTCCAGCAACGGACCGATGATCACGTGGGTGCCCGCCTCGGAGTGCGCGTAGATCGCGCTGGTCACCCCGTCGGCCCGGTAGACGAACTCGTTGTAGGCGGTGCCGTCCTCGGTGGTGAGCTCGTCGGTGGAGGGCACACCGAGGGCCTGGTGCCCACCGATGTTGAGGTACTTGTCCAGCACCTCGCCGAAGACGATGGTGACGCCGTACTCCGGCGTCCAGTAGAACCGCGCGTTCTCGTAGTCCTGGTAGCGCAGCGAGTCGTCGACGACGACCTCGTCGCCCTGGGCCGCGCCGACACGGTCCTTGGTCTGCTGATCCAGGTTCTCGTAGCGCTCCTGGATCTTCCCCTCGCCGGCGGTCACCTCGGCGGCGGCCGGCCCGTCCTGGGGAGCGCGCTCGGTCGCGGCCGCGTTGCCGGGAGTCTTCGGGGTTTCCCCGTACACAGGCCCCCGCAGGGAGTCGCCGAGGTCGGCGGAACTCCGCTCGGTGGTGGAGGGGCTGTGCTCCGTGGTGGAGGTCTCCTCGGCCGTGCTCTCCGTCGTGGACTCCGCGGAGCCTTCCACGTTCTCCGCCGTGGAGTCCTCCGTGGCCGACTCCTGCTCCGTGGTGCTCTGCTCGGCGGAGGTCTCCGGCGCGGAGCTGGTCGTGGTGGAGCTCGTCGGCTGCTTGCCGGAGTCGGTCTGTTCGGCGTCCTCGGCGACGGCCGGGGCGGCGGTGACCAGCGCGGCCGCCGTGCTCAGGGCGACAGCGTGTCCCACAAGGTTCTTGACCTGCACTAAATTTCCCCTTTCGATCTTCGATTCCATGATCGGACGAAAGGGGGACGTGTGTCTCGTTTTGTTATCGTTTCGCAGCCGAATTTACCCGTGCAAAGAATCCCTTTACGGGTGTAACGCGGTGACGTGAACAACAACCATTCGGTGTCACTTCTCGTCGTCGTCTTTGTTCTCTTCGCTGTCGGTTCCCGCGTTGTCGGTGATGTTCGGGTAGTCGTTGTCGGCCAGAGTGGGCAACCGTTTCCAACCCCAGCGAATCCGTTCGTGCACTTCCGTGTCGAATCGTTCCACGGGGTGGCGGTAACGCAGGACGTAAACATGTCCCCACTTTTTGCGTTCCGGACCGCTCGGACGCAGTTCCGCCGCCAGGCGGGTCTGTTCCCATTCCCGCGCGGTCTGCACCCAGGCACCACCCCAGGAGAGGTTGCTGATGTTGTCCGGCCAGGACGGGGGAAGCAGTTGGTCCACCGTCATCCGCACCCGAGGTGTGTCGGTGATCCCGTCGTCGATGCCGACCTGGTTGGCACACGGCCACTCGGCCGCCCCGATGTGGTTGGCCAGCACCGGGCGGTCCCGGGTGATCTCCGAGATCGGGCGTGCCGAGGTCAGTCGGGGTTCGGCGGCGGCGATCCAGGTGTTGGCGCCGGTGACCCTGTCCTCCAGTGCCACGCGCACCCCCTCGGCCCGTGGGGGGACCCGCGCGGTCAGCTGCTGCCACTCCCGCAACGGCATACGTGTGTCCGGGGACAGTTCCCGCGAGCCCAGCACCCGCCATTCCGTGTCCTCGACGGTGCCGAACTCCACACGCAGTCGCTGACCTCCCAGCGCCCCGGCCAACGGGACGGTCACGTGCGTGCCCGCGCTGCTCCGGGGAATCCGGTACCAGCCCGTGGTCAGTTTCCCGGTTCCGGTGCTGGTGCCGTCCGGCACGTCATCGTGCCAGAGCTCGGTGCGCCCGTCCCAGGGACTGGTGACCATCGGGACGGGACGGTCGGTACGGAAGTCCCCCTCCAGCCGGGGCGGCCGCTCGGGCGGGGTCAGCCCACGCTCCACCGGAAGCTGCACCTCGACCGCCTCGGCCAGCCCGCACCCGTCCCCGAACATCGTGCGCACCCCGGAGGAGGCGATCGTCCAGCCGGGCCACTGGTTAACCGGCGCGTAGGAGAAACTCGCCACCAGCAGCAGCACCCCGGTCAGCGAGGCCGCCCCCAGCACGGCGCGGTCCGGGCTGAGCGGCACCGTCCGCCCCCGGTGCCCCCGCCAGGCGCCCCACGCCAGGATCATCCCGGCCACGCCCAACCACACCAGGGGGTTGCGCAGGTACAGCTCGTCGATGTGCGGCTGGGTGTTGGCCGTGTCCGGATCCGGGTCCAGATGGTTGCCGAAGGGCTGGCCCGCGTCGGAGAAGGGGATCCACCAGGTTCCCCCGGCGTAGCTCAACGAGATCACCGCGATCAGCAGCACCAGGCTCGCGCTCAGGGCCACGGGGGCGTTCCGCCGGGGCAGCGGGGAACGGATCAGCGCGGCGGCCAGGAGCACCGTGGGTGCGGCCGCCACGGCGTGGAAGTGGTTGACCCACTTGGTGGGACTCAGGGACAGCAGGGCCAGCGCCACCACGCTGGTGAGGGCGCTGGCCAGCAACAGCCTGCGCACCGGATCGCGGCCCGCCCCGGATCGTCCGCTGCCCACCGCCACCACGGCGATCAGCGCGAGCGTGAGCAGCACCGGCAGCCGCCGGGCCCAGCCCGCCGTGTTCAGCAGCGTCTCGTAGTGCTGGTACTCCTCGTACCAGGAGTACGACAGGTAGTACCACTGGTGGACGTCGTAGGCCTCGAGCACGTCCCCCAGGCTCGCGTCGGCGAAACCGACCGGAACGATCACGCTGGCCGAGGCCAGCGCCAGCAGCACCGCCCCGATCCGCGCCGACCAGGGGCTGCCGCGCAGCCAGCGGAACAACCACGGCAGGCTCAACACCAGGGGAGCGGCGGCGACGACCCCCGTGGGGGAGGCGGTGACACCGAGCACGGCGCACACCGTGGCCACCGCCAGCATTCCCACCGAACGCCGCAGCAGCGCCACCTCGGCCAGTACCAGCGTGGCCGCCGCGCACAGCACGATCACCGGCTCGGGACGCAGCGTGGTCCCGTAGGGCAGGTACCACACCAGGTGCGCCACCAGCAGCGCCCACGGCACGATCCGCAGTCTCCCGGCCCGGCCCAGCACGGTGGCCAGCAGGATCCGCAGCAGGAACCAGGTGGCGATCCCACAGACGGTGGGAACCACCCGCATCCACCACAGTGACCAGTCCCCGAGCCATCCCCAGAGTTGCAGCAGGTACTGGCTGAGCACGAACGGGTTCTCGGTGACGTTGAACATGTAGACGAAGTTGCCGACGTACCCGCTCTCGACGGCGTTGCGCGCCATCATCAGGTACCAGCCGTCGTCCATGTTCGTCGGGCCGAGGAAGATCCAGGCCACCGAGACGAGCACCAGCACCGCGTCGGCCGCGCCGGGGCGGGGCACCCGCAGGCGCCGCATCGACCTGGTGCCGCCCCAGCGTCGCCAGGCCAGCACCAGGGTCGTCGCCAGGGCCAGCGCGTGGGCCAGCAGCAGCCCGAGCTTCAGCGCACTCGGCCGGGACTCGTAGCGCGCGTCGGTGTGCAGCCGCACCGACAGCCCCTCGGCTCCGGCGGTTCCCTCCGCGGCGGTCGACAGCTCCGCCACCTGCGGGGCGAGCAGTTCCGGCCGGTGCGTCAGCGTGGTGTCCCCGCGCGACAGCCGCACGCCGTCCCGCCCGGCCGTGATCCGGTAGGAGCAGTCCCCCTCCGGCACGGGTGCGCTGTGCAGCGTCTCGCCCGAGACCCGGACACGCACGGTGCCGTCCCCGGCGGTGACCGACAGCCCCTGCTGGCCGTCCGGGGGCTGGGTGCGCAGGACCGCCGCGCGTTCACCGGCCCCGGCGGCACCGTCGACCTGGCGCACCGCCGCGCAGGGGACCACCGCCTCCAGGCTCAACGGGCGGTAGGGCGACAGCGGCACCACCGTGGAGACGGGGGGTTCCCCCTCCTCCGGCCAGGTGATCACGGGGTCGTCCACCCGCACCGGGGCGAGCACCGCGAGGGCCCCCAGCAGCACCGTCAGCCCGGCCAGCAGCGCGATCCGCCGGTTCCCACGCCGCGTGTGCCCGCCGTCGCTGGTTCCGGGGTGGGTCTCCGATGTGGGTCGTGCCGGTGGTGATTGGTGTCCCATGCCCAGTGGTCTTCCGGCCGGCCGGTTCGTCGACCGCGCCGCGGGGCCCGGTCACGATCCTGGCGAGGTTGTCGGGTGGTGTCGCCCGCCCGGGGCGGGGTTTCCCGGTACCGCCCGGGGCGGCTTCAGAAGGGGAGTCTGCGGAACACCGCGCGCGGCAGGTGCCGCAGCACGCTCATCACGTAGCGGAACTGGGCCGGGGCCCACACCAGTTCCTTGCCCTTGCGCACGGAGTCGACGATGATCCGGGCGACCTGCTCGGGGCTCTGGGCCAGCGGGGCCTCCTTCAGCCCCTCGGTCATCTTCGAGGTCACGTGCCCGGGACGCACCACGGTGACCTTCACGCCCGATGGGCGCAGCGCCTCGGTCAGCCCCGTGTAGAACCCGTCCATCCCCGCCTTGGACGAGCCGTAGGCGAAGTTGGAACGCCGCACCCGCTCACCCGCCACGGAGGACAGCGCCACGATGTGGCCGTGCCCCTGCCTGCGCATCCGCTGGGCCAGCAGCACCCCCACGGTCACCGGGGCCACGTAGTTGATCTCGGCCATCTCCCGGGCCGCGTCCACGTCGGTCCACAGCCGCTCCTGGTCGCCGAGCACACCGAAGGCCACGAGGGCGACGTCGATGTCCCCGTCGGCGAAGGCCTTGTCCAGCGCCTCGGCGTGGGTGTCGGGATCGCGCGCGTCGAACGCGACGGTGGTCACCGTGCTGCCGGTCTCCCGCAGCCGTTCGGCGGCCCGCTCCAACCGTTCGGAGGGGCGGGCGGCCAGCACGACGCGCAGCGGGCGCTGCCGGGCGTACTGCTCGGCCGTGGCCAGCGCGATGTCCGAGGTGCCGCCGAGCAGCAGCAGGGACTGGGGGTTGCCAACCGCGTCGATCACAGGTTCAGCCTCCTGGCCAGGTCGGAACGGAAGATTCCTTCGGGGTCGACGGCGGCGCGTGTCCGGCGCCACTCGTCGATGCGCGGGTACATGCGTTCGATCATCTCGGGGGTGGTGCGGGACTCCTTGGCGAAGTACAGCCTGCCGCCGACCCCGAGCACGATCTCGTCGAGCTGGTCGCAGAGCGCGTGCAGCCCCGGCCTGATGGGGAAGTCCACGGTGATCGTCCAGCCCGGCGTGGGGAAGGACAGCGGGGCCCGGTTTCCCTCCCCCATGCGTTTGAGCACGTTGAGGAAGGAGACGTGCCCGGAGCGGGCGATCAGCCGCATGATCCGGCGCAGCTCGTCCTCGGCGTCGAACGGGACGATGAACTGGTACTGCAGGAATCCCCTCGACCCGTAGGCTCGGTTCCACTCGCCGAACATGTCCAGCGGGTGGTAGAAGCTCGTCAGGTTCTGGACCAGTCCGCGCCCCTTCCTGGGGGCCTTGCGGTACCAGATCTCGCCCAGGGTGCTGAACGTGAACCTGTTGGCCAACCCGTTGGGGAAGACGTCCGGGAAGGTCAGCAGCTGCGGGGCGTCGAACTTCAACGGGTTGGCCCGTAACTTCTTCGGAAGCTGGTCGAGGCGGGCCAGCGAGCCCCGCGAGAACACGGCCCGGCCCAGCTTCGGTCCGCTGGAGATCGCGTCGAACCAGGCCATCGAGTAGTCGTAGGACTCGTCCGAGCCGTTGCCGAACAGCTCCAACGTCTCGTCGAGATCGGCCGTGCGGTCGTAGTCCGCGATGAAGTACGCCGACTCGGTGTGCTTCATCGCGATCCGCGCGCGGACCACGATCCCGGTCAGCCCCATGCCGCCGACCGTGGCCCAGAACAGCTCGGAGGACTCGCCGTCCGGGGTGAGCGTGCGCACCTCGCCGTCGGCGGTCAGCAGGTCCAGCGAGAGCACGTGGCTGCCGAAGGATCCGTGCGAGTGGTGGTTCTTGCCGTGGATGTCCGAACCGATCGCCCCACCCACGGTGACCTGGCGGGTGCCCGGCAGCACCGGTACCCACAGCCCGAAGGGCAGGGCCGCGCGCATCAGCCGGTCCAGGTCGACTCCCGCGTCGGTGTCCACCACGCCGCTGTCCGCGTCGATGGAGTGGATCCGGTTGAGCGCGGTCATGTCGACGACGGTGCCGCCCGCGTTCTGCGCGGGGTCCCCGTAGCTGCGCCCCAGGCCACGCGCGATCACTCCGCGCTCACCGGCCTCGCGCACCGCGCGGGCGATGGCCTCGACGTCCGGTGTGCTGACGACGCGGGCCGTGGTGGGCGCGGTGCGCCCCCAACCGCTCAGCCTCTTGTGCTCGTTGTTCACCGATCCCACTGGAGGGAGTCTATCGACGCGACACCGCACCGACCCGCCGGGTGACCGCGGCGGGTCGCGCCCGTCGCACCGGGTGACCGACCCGCTGTGCGCTGCCGGGAACACGCCCCGCGGCCGTGCCGTGGCGGGCGGTGTGTCGAGGACACGTCGGTGCCGGAGGCCGAGGGCGACTACACTCGCCGGGAAACCGGGGGAGGCGGGTGTCGTGCGCGGTCCCCCGCGCCGCCCGTCGGGGAACCCGCGCGATGTCGTCGACAGCTGAGGTGAACTGGTGGCCGTGGCCGAGAGCACCGCCGAACCCGAGGTGAAGAAACTGGGGATCGTCAACCAACTGGTCCGTTTCGGACTCATCGGCGCCGTCTGCGCGTTGCTCGACTACGGCTCGTACATGACGCTGCTGTCCCTGGAGCTGCCGAACTGGCTGGCCCGGTCACTGGCCTTCGTGCTCGGGACCTCCGCCTCCTACGTGGCCAACCGAAGACTCACCTTCGCCGGGGCCAACACCGGCAACACCAAGGCCAAGGCCGGGGCCTTCGTGGTGGTCTACGTCATCACCTTCTTCGTCAACATCGGCACCAACCAGCTGCTGTTCGTCTCCCTGCCCGAGTTCGGGTTCGGGTTCGGTGAGCAGCTCCGGTGGTCGCTGTGCTGGCTCGCCGGACAGGCACTCGGCACCGGGATCAACTTCGTGATGCTGCGCTGGGTGGTCTTCCGGGAGTGAACCCCGACTTCCCCGGGTGAGCGGGTTTCCGGAACCGCGCCGGTCGACGAGGATCCACCCCGTGGGGAAACCGGCTTCCGGCCGGACACCCGCCCGGCTGCCCCGGGGTTTCCGGGTGACGACCGGGCGGGTGGTGCGGGCACCTACTGGTCACCGGCTCCGCGCTGGTACTTCTTCCCGTCCCGGAACCCGATGTCGTCGCCGTTCGAGCTCTGCCGGGACGTGTCCCTGTTGTCGGAGCTGGGCACGTCGCCGGGCAGCTGCACCGGCCTGCTCACCGGCCCCGGACTCCAGGTGCCCCAGTGGGTCTGCCGCTCGATCCGCATGGCCGCCTGCGCGGGAAGTGCCTCCGGGGCGTAGGGGTCCACCGCGTAGAGGGTTCCCCAGTCCCGTTGCATGTCCCCCCGCAGATAGGTCGGCAGCTCCCGCATGCTGGTCGTCAGGCTCATCCAGCCGAACGGCCCCGCCGCGTCGGGGGAGGACCAGCCCTGCCCGACCGAGCGCAGCGCACCGCCCGCCGACACCCGGAAACGGGGCACCTCGGCCACCCCGTGACTGATCTCCGGCAGTCGCAGGCAGGGATGCTGGAAGGCGGCCGTCCACTCCACGAAGGTCGGGGCGTCGCCGATGAACTCGGTCATGTTCGTCAGGCGTGGGGCGCGCGGCGCGCTCACCGCCAGCCAGCCGTCCTCGCCCAGGGCCTGGTCCACGGCGATCACGCGGACCTGTTCGGCGTCGCCGGCCTTGCCGTCGACACTGATCCGCGCGTCCCGCCACTTGAGGGTGGGGCTGGTGACCACGGGTCGGCGGTCGGTGATCTCGAAGCCGTCCTCGGTCTGTTTGCCGAACTCGACGAACAGGCTGTTCGCTCCGCTCACCTTGCCCGCCAGGGCGAGCACGAGCGGCACCTCGCCGTCGCGGGCACGGTCGGGCAGGTCGTACCACTGGGTGCGCAGTTCGCCGGTTCCGAGGTGGCGTTCGTCGTAGCTGCCCCACACCGGTGCCTTGTCGGTGCCCAGGCCGTAGGGGGGCTGCCAGTCGCGTTCGAACTGGTCGCTGCCGTCCCCGGGCGGGAGTCCGTTGTGCCGGTAGCCCTCCATCTTCGCCCCGAGGTACTCCTCCGGGGTCTCCCGGTCCTCGAGCCGGTCGGGTACCTCCAGGTCCGGTTCGGGAGCACGGGGCTGCTGCCCAGCGACGGACAACATGCCCTCCAGCGGGTTCTGTTCCACGTAGACGTAGTCCGAGAGACCGCAGCTGCGTCCGGCGAGCTGGCGGACCGAGTCCCAGCTGAGGCTGTAGCTGCCCCACTGCTCCTCGATGACCTTGCCGAAGATGGCCACCTCGCCGATGACCAGCAGCGCGCAGATCACCGACAGCGGGGCGGTGCCCAGCCGCAGCGCCCGGCTGCGGCGTTCGAGGCCGGTGCGGCCGTTGCGGTCCAGCTTCGGCGGGTTGGTCACGTGGGGCCGGTGCTCGTCGATGCGCAGGTGCTCGATGAAGGCCACCACCAGGGCGATCCCGGCGACCACCAGCAGCGCCGTGCTGGCGTCGTAGCCCGCCAGCGAGGGTGGCTTGTCGTACCAGGGAACTCCCCAGCCGGAGACGTACCACCAGGCGTTCGGGCCGGTGGCCGCGAACGCGCAGATCAGCATCAGCCCGGCGAAGAAGGCCGCCCGGTTGCGGCGGGAACGCAGCACCGTGCTGCTGGTGGCCAGCGCGGTGAGCGCCGCCAGCGCACCCCCGACGGCGGCGAACACGCCGAAGTGGTGGGTCCACTTGGTGGGGGTGAGCATGAGCACGAAGAACGACAGTGCCGTGAGCCCGAGCAGCCTGCGGCTCGGGCCCAGCGCGGCTCCGCGGATGCGTCCGCGCCGCAGCAGCACCACGGCGCAGGTGACCAGGCACAGGATCACCAGCAGCACCGGGAAGCGCCGGGTGAGCGAGCCGTCGGCCGAGGCGCTGAACAGCAGTGAGTAGCGACTCAGCTCCTGGTACCAGCTCAGGCTCGGCCCGATCTCGCCGCGCAGCTGGGTCGACTCGATCACCGACTGCCAGGTCTGGTCCCAGTAGACGATGTTGAGGATGAAGAAACCACAGGTCGAGATCGGAGCCAGCACCGGCAGCCAGCCGAACTCCCTGATCCGCTGGCGCACCAGCCGCAGCAGCGGCTTCAGTGCCACCACGTAGGGCAGCACCGCGATGAGCCCGTGCGGGTTCGCCCCCAGTGCCAGGGCCGCGCCGAACAGTCCCAGCGCGGCGGGCAGCAGCCTCCTCGTGGCCACGGAGCGTTCCACGGCGGCCAGGGCCAGCAGGGAGAAGAGCACCACCACGGGCTCGGGGCGCAGCCCGTTGTTGTACGGCAGCCAGAAGGCGAGGAACACCGCGGCGGCGGCCCAACCCGCCGCGCGGCTGCGCCGTACCTGCTGTCCCAGCCGGGGCAGGATCTCGCGGCTGATCAGCAGCCAGCTGACGATGCCCATCAGCAGGGCGGGCAGACGCACCCACGGGGTGGCGGTGGACACCTGGACCCACTGCGAGTAGAGCTCGTAGAACCACCCGAAGGGGGATTCGGGGGCGCCGAACCAGCGGTAGTAGTTGCTGATGTAGCCCGCCCCGTCCCTGGACCGGGCGATGGAGAGGATGTAGCCGTCATCGGAGGTCATCGCACCGATGAGCCACCAGATCACCAGGGCGATGATGACCGAGGCGTCCCGCCAGGTCGGTTTCCACCAGCCGGCGGGGACCAACCGGGGGGCTCTGCGCCCAGCACGCCGGTCGAGTCGGCGCAGCACGACCGCACAGCCGACGAAGCACAGGGCCGCCAGGACGATGACCGTGAGCTTGAACGCCGTGATGGCGGTGGACCAGCGGGTGTCCACCTGGGCCCGGAAGGAGACGTCGGTCATCGGGTCCAGCTGGTCGTCGAGCTGGGAGAAGATCCCGGTGAGCTGGGGGCGCCGGTCCTCGCCCCGCACACTGGCCAGCGTCTGGTCCCCCACCTCGGCCACGGTGCGCGAGGCGTCGGAGGAGACGGACAGGGTGCAGTCGCCGCTCGGCAGGGGCGTGGTTCCGAGCTGGCGGCCCTTGGACAACAGGGTCAGCCTGCCGTCGTCCACCCGCAGCACCATCCCGGTGAGGTTGCCGTACTCGGCCGAGGGGGCGTTGGTGCTGAGCAGGGTGGCCGCGTTCTCGGTCCGCTCGTCCAGGCTCCGCACCGCCGCGCACGAGGCGGTGAACTCCAGGTCCACCGGTGAGTAGATCACCAGCGGCGCCGAGACCGGCTCGGTGCCCTGCGCGGTGGGCCAGCGCAGCTGCGTGATGTCGTGTCGCACGGGCAGGAACGGCACCGACAACGACAGGATCGTGCCGACGACGCCCAGCACGGCGGCGATCACACGGAGGCGCTTCGCCCGTCTGGTGTTCGACGCTTCGCCACGCCCGGAGGGGTTGTCGGGTTGCTCCCCCGGATCCGGTCGCTCGTCTTCTTCCCGCCCGACGTTAAGCACGTGTGGAGAATAGTATCCCGTTCAGGCGCACTGATCCTCGGTACTGGCCGGTGTGGGAGGCGACACGGGGCGGGTGCACTGAACTGGAGTTTCACTCCTTCGGGCGATGCGGTGCGTTTCCGTTTCGTCGGCGCCGCACCGAACGTCCGGTGTGACCGTTCGAGTCGTCTCCGCCCGGCCGAGGGACAACGGCCGGGCGGAGACGCCCCTCAACGGCGGTAGAAGTGCTCGCGCCGTCCCTGCCGGAGCAGCCGCAGCCACTCCAGGAAGGTGCGCGGGCTGCGGCGCTGCCCCACGAAGTAGAGTCCGAAACGGACGATCTCCAGAGTGCCGATGAGCCGCATTCCCGGCTGGGACAGCAGGTAGCCGCGGTTGCGGTAGGTGTAGTAGCGCTTGGTGGGGTTCTCGGGGTCCTGGGCGTGGAACCTGCCGCCCAGCATCGGTTTGAACTCCGCCGACCCGTCGGGGTGCAGGAAGCGGGTGCGCAGCGTCGTGCCGAACGGCAGCCCCGAACGCACCAGCCTGCGGTGGACCTCCACCTCGTCGCCGCGGACGAACAGCCGGTAGTCGGGCACCCCCACCACGTCCAGCGTGCCGGCCCGGAACAGCGCGCCGTTGAACAGCGAGGCGATGCCGGGCAGGAAGTCCCGCTCGGAGCCCTGTCCACGCAGTTCCTCGGGGCGGCGTTTCCAGCTCAGCCCGCGCCGCAGCGGGAAGGCCAGCCGGTGGGGACGGTCGATGTCGACCACCACCGGCGAGACGGCGGCCAGCCCCCGGTCCTCGGCCTCCTCCAGCAGGGTGCGCAGGGCGTGCTCGTCGGCCGGGCGTCCGTCGTCGTCGCCGAGCCACACCCACTCGGCCCCCAGGGCCAGCGCGTGCATCATCCCGAGCGCGAAACCCCCGGCTCCGCCGAGGTTCCGCCGGGAGGGCAGGTAGGTGGACGGCACCGGGCACCGCTCGACCGTCTCGGCGGCGGGCTCCTCCGGCCCGTTGTCCACCACGACCAGGTGGTCGGGCACCCGGGTCTGGTTGGCGAGCACCTTCAGGGACTCGGCCAGCGACTCCCTGCGGTTGCGGGTGACGATCACGGCCACGACCGCCCCGGAGGGCAGCGGGGCGGACTGTTCGGGTGCTGTCATCAGGTCTCGTTGCTTCCGATGGTCGCGGCTCGGTCGGACTCGCTCTGCCGCATCCGTTCCAACGCCTTGGGGCTGAGGTTCTCGAAGGGGTCCTTGCCCTTGTAGTGGGTCAGCACCTCGCGCAGTGAGCCCTGCTCCCTGATCCCGCCCTTCTCCATCCAGATGGCGGAGTCGCACAGTTCGGCCAGGAACTCGTCGGAGTGCGAGGCGAACACCAGCAGTCCGGAGCGCTTCACCAGCTCGGTGAGCCTGCCCTTGGCCTTGTCCAGGAACTCGCTGTCCACGGCGCCGATGCCCTCGTCCAGCAGCAGGATCTCCGGGTCGATGGAGGTGACCACGCCCAGCGCCAGCCGCACCCGCATCCCGGTGGAGTAGGTGCGCAGCGGCATCTCCAGGTAGCGGCCCAGCTCGGAGAACTCGGCGATGTCGTCGATGCGCTTCTCCATCTGCTTGCGGCTCATGCCCAGGAAGAGCCCGCGGATGATGATGTTCTCCAACCCCGAGATCTCCGGGTCCATGCCCACGCCGAGGTCGAAGACCGGGGCGACCTTGCCCTCGATGCGCGCGTTGCCCCTGGTGGGCTCGTAGATGCCGGACAGCAGGCGCAGCAGGGTGGACTTGCCCGCCCCGTTGTGGCCGACCAGGGCGACGCGTTGGCCGTGCCGCAGCGAGAGGTTGATGTCGTGCAGCGCCTCGATGATCGGAACCTTGTTGTCGGTTCCGATCTTGCCTCCCGTCTTGCCCAGGACCGTTTTCTTCAGCGAGCGCGACTTCGCGTCGAAGATCGGGAAGTCGACCGCTGCGTTCCACACATCGATGCTGACCATGTGACGTGCTCCCGATCAGATCCAGTAGGTGACGCGGGCGCGGTAGTTGCGCAGCACGAGCAAGGCGATCATCCATCCGAGCACCGTGATGCCTGCCACCACGGCCCAATTGGTCCATACGACCTCGGAGCCCAGCAACGGATCGCGGACGATCTCGATGTAATGGTACAGCGGGTTGAGCTTGGCCAGGCTCAGGTCACCGCCGCGTTGTTCCAGGATCTGGGCGTTCCACACGATCGGCGTCATGAAGAAGATCAGCTGCATCAGGCTGCCGACGACCGGCGGGATGTCGCGGAAGCGGGTGCTGATGATCCCGAACAGGGTGGCCACCCAGGCGCCGTTGGCGAACAGCAGCAGCACGGCCGGTATCGCCAGGAAGAAGGACCAGCCGATCGGCATCCGCATGATCGCCAGCACGATGAAGTAGATGATCAGGTTGTGCCCGAACAACAGGATCTGCCGCCAGGTGAGCCGCAGGATGTGCACGGTCAGCGGGGCGGGCAGATGCTTCATCAGCCCCTCGTTCTGGATGAACACCTCGGTGCCGTCGGTCAGGCAGCCCGAGATGAACCCCCACACGATGAAGCCGACCGCCACATAGGGCAGGTGGGTGTGGAGGTCCTGGCCGAACAGCTTGGCGTAGAGGATCCCCAGCGCGGTGACGGTCATGCCCATGCTGATGGTGATCCACAGCGGGCCGATCACCGAACGCCGGTAACGCTGCTTGATGTCCTGCCATCCGAGATGCGCCCACAGTTGCCGCTGCTGCGCACCCTCGACGATGTCGGTGAACGCTTTGCGCCAGCTTCGAGATGATGTCTCCGGCGGCGCGGCCGGTCGCTCTTCCGTGCTGGTTGCCTGCACGATGTGCAGCGTACCGACCGGGCCGTGTCGCGTTGCGGTGGGATTGCCCCCGACGGATCCGTCCCGTTCGTCCCCGAGGGACCGGGTGAGCCCCGTTCGTCCGGTTCGAAGGGACACACCTAGCCCCGCTCCGGGCCGGTGCGGGGCGGAAGGAGGGGATGGTTGCCCCGGAGTGAGATCTCTCGCCTTCCCGTTCAGAGATACTGGCCGGGGGAGCCGCGGTGTCCCTGTCCCGGGGAACCCTCCGTCTCCCCGGAGGGGAGGGCACCCTGACGCATCTTCTCCAGCTGGGTGCGGGCGGCCAGCTGCTGGGCGTACAGCGCGGTCTGCAGCCCGTGGAACAGCCCCTCCAGCCACCCCACGAGCTGGGCCTGGGCGATCCGCAGCTCGGAGTCGGAGGGGGTTTCCTCCTGGGTGAAGGGCAGTGAGAGCCTGTCCAGCTCCTCGATCAGTTCCGGGGCCAGTCCCTGCTCCAACTCGCGGACGGAGGAGCGGTGGATCTCCTTGAGCCGGTTGCGGCTGGCCTCGTCCAGTGGAGCGGCCCGGACCTCCTCGAGCAGCTGTTTGACCATCGTGCCGATGCGCATCACCTTGGTGGGCTGTTCGACGAGTTCGCCGAGGTCCTGCTCCTGGCCCTGCTCCTCGGAGGAACCCGCGCCGGAGCCACGGGCACCCCCCTCCGAGGAGCCCTCCGAGCCGGAGCCGCCCGGCGCGTTCTGCCCACCGACCACGAACATCTTTCCTGGTTCGATGTCCCTACCGTCCATGTCCCCATAGTGGCCGCCCGTCCCCCCGGAGTGCGAACGCGGCCCCTCGGAAGAGGGAGGGATACCGGTGGAAGGACCCGCCGGGCCAGCCCCGTTCGAGTCTCATCCGGTGGTGAGCAGCACCTTCCCGTGGACACCGCCGGCCTCCAGCAGCTCGTGCGCCCGGGCCGCCTCGGGCATGGGGTAGGTGCTGTGCACCACGGGGCGCACCTCGCCGCGCTCGATCATCGGCCACACGCGCTGCCGCACGTCGGCGACGATGCCGGCCTTGCCGTTCGGGCCCTCCAGCGGACGACCGCGCAACCCGAGCGCGGAGACGCGTATCCGCTTGACCAGCATCTTGCCCAGGTCCAGCTCGGCCTTGCGACCGCCCTGCAGGCCGATCACGGCCAGGTGCCCGTCCTGGGCCAGGGCACTGAGATTGCGGTCCAGGTAGGAGGCCCCCATGTTGTCCAGGATCACGTTGGCCCCGCCCATCTCCTTGACCTCGGCCACGAAGTCCCCGTCGCGGTAGCTGACCGTGGTTTCCGCGCCGAGTTCGGCGCACAGCCGCAACGAGGCCTCCGACCCGGCGGTGGCGGCCACCCGCGCTCCGAGCGCGCGGCCGATCTGGATCGCGCAGGTTCCGATGCCACCGGAACCGCCGTGCACCAGCAGCACCTGGTCGCGGGAGAGGCCGCCCTCCTGCACCACGTTGGACCACACGGTGCACACCACCTCGGGAAGCGCGGCGGCCTCGACGAGGTCGACGCCCTCGGGGATCGGCAACACCTGGGTGGCGGGCGCTATCACGCGTTCGGCGTAGCCGCCTCCGGCCAGCAGGGCGCACACCCGGTCGCCCACCTGCCAGTTGGTCACTCCCTCGCCGAGCGCGGCCACGGTTCCCGAGCACTCCAGGCCGGGCAGTTCACTCGCTCCGGGCGGGGGAGGGTAGGACCCCTGGCGTTGTGCCAGGTCCGCCCGGTTGATTCCGGCCGCCGCCACGTCGATGGCGACCTCGCCCCGTCCGGGCTCGGGGGTGGGCTGCTCCCGCCATTCCAGTACCTCGGGGTCGCCGGGTTCGCGGATCGTGATCGCGTGCATGTCCCGACCGTAGCGCCGTCCGGCGGAGGCGGCGGGCACCCGTGTGAGCCGGTCGGCGTGTCGGAGGTTCCGCGAAAGACACGCGGAAACACTCCTCACGTTTTCGGGAAAAACGGGAAACGTCGTTCGGGAGGGCTTTTTTCGTGTTCCCGCCGCCCGGTGTCCGGTGTGGAACTCTTGACTTATCCGGATCGTTCCCCGAATTTTTGAGCGGCACGTATTCACCCGATACGGGGAGCATGATGACAGTGCACAGAGTTCGTAGTGGACGGCTGGCCTCCGCGCTGTTCGCGGCGGGCGCCGTCGCGGCGGCCACGGCGGCCCCGGCCGCCGCGTTTCCGCAGCAGAGACCGGCTCCCGTGGACACACCCACGGTCAACGACGTGAACAGGCACCTGGTGGCCTTCCAGCGCATCGCCGACCGCAACGGCGGGACACGCGCCTCGGGAACCCCCGGTTACCGGGAGAGCGTCGACTACGTCGCCAACAGCCTCCGCCGGGCCGGATTCCGGGTGTCCACACCCGAATTCGACTTCACCAAGTACCAGCTCGACTCCGTCTCCCTCGACGTGGCGGGCGAGCCGGTCGAGACCGACGCTCTGGAGTACTCCCCCGCCACTCCGGAAGGCGGGATCCAGGCCCCGCTGTCGGTGACGCCCGTGGACGACTCCACCGGTTGCCAGGCCGCCGACTACGACGGTGCCGACGTGGCCGACACCATCGTGCTGATCAAGCGGGGAGCCTGCACCTTCGCCAAGAAGCAGCGTCTGGCCGCCGAGCAGGGCGCCGAGGCGGCGATCATCTACAACAACGTCGAGGGTGAGCTCAACGGAACCCTCGGCGGTGCCGAGGCGGGCGTCATCCCGACCGCCGGGGTCACCAAGGCCACCGGGGCCGAGCTGGTCGAGCGCGCGGGCAGCACCGCCACCCTGGACCTGCGGGCGACCTTCGACGAGATCACCACCCAGAACGTGATCGCCGAGACGCGCACCGGCCGTAGGGACAACGTCGTGATGGCCGGGGCCCACCTGGACAGCGTGGACGAGGGGGCCGGTATCAACGACAACGGAACCGGCAGCGCCGGTCTGCTGTCCACCGCGCTGAGCATGGGCGGCACCCCCGACGTGAACAACGCGGTGCGCTTCGCCTGGTGGGGAGCCGAGGAGTCCGGGCTGATCGGTTCCACCGAGTACGTCAACGGGCTGAGCTTCCAGGAACAGCTCGACATCGCGATGTATTTGAACTTCGACATGATCGGCTCGCCCAACGCGGGCTACTTCACCTACGACGGTGACGACTCGGACGGGGTGGGCGCCGGGCCCGGGCCGCACGGCTCCGCCCAGATCGAGCAGGACTTCGTCGAGGCCATGAGGAACCAGGGCATCGAGGTCGAGGGCACCGACTTCAACGGCCGCTCGGACTACGGACAGTTCATCGCCGAGGGGATCCCCGCCGGAGGGCTGTTCACCGGCGCCGAGGGGGTCAAGACCGAGGAGCAGGCCGCCAAGTGGGGCGGTGAGGCCGGAGTCGCCTACGACCCCAACTACCACGCCGCCGGTGACGACCTGAGCAACGTCGACCGCGGCGCGTTGATCCGCAACACCAGGGCGATGGCCGAGGTGGTGGACCACTACGGCCAGACCACCGAGGAGGTCAACGGGATGCGGAGCAGGGCCGAGCGGGCCCAGCTGCGGCGCATGGCCGCGGCCGAGCCGATGTCCTCGCACGAGGCCCGGCAGTCCCACGGGCACTCCTGCCAGCTGCCGCTGAAGTGACCCCGCGGGCACGCACCGCACGGTGAGACACGGCGGGGCACACCTCGTGCCCCGCCCCGCGCGGAAGGACCGCCCCCGTTCCGCCGCCGGGCGGCTCAGTCCAGTGCGCGCCGCAGGAAGAACCCGATGCCCAGCGCCCCGAAGATCAGGCAGGCCAGCACCAGCGCCAGGACGCACACCCACGGGGGCATGTGCGGGATCCCGGGAAGCAGCGCACCCCGCATCCCCTCGCTGACGTAGGTCAGCGGGTTGAACGCGCACACCACCTGGAACCAGCGCAGGTCCTCCAACTGGGCCCACGGGAACTGGCTGGCTCCGGTGAAGATGAGTGGGGCCAGGATCACGGCGAACATGATGTTGATCCGGCGCGGCGGAACGGCGGCTCCGACGGTCAGCCCCACGGCGCCACCCGCCAGGGAACCCAGCACCATACACAGCACGGCGAAGGGCAGCCCGGACAGCTCCCAGGCGACGCTGCCCAGCATGAGCAGTCCGATCGGGAACATCAGCAGCGCGGCGAACAGGCCGCGCAGCGCTCCGAACAGCATCTTCTCCACGGCCACCCAGGTGATCGGCAGCGGCGCCAACAGCCGGTCCTCGATCTCCCGCGAGTAGGAGAAGTCCAGCACCAGCGGGAAGGACGTGTTCTGCAGCGCGACCAGGAAGGCGTTGAGCGCGATCATGCCCGGCAGCAGGATCTGTGCGTAGCCGGGCTGGGTGTAGCCGAGCTGGCCCAGCACCTTGCCGAAGATGAACAACAGGGCCACCGGCTGTACCAGGACCTGTGCCAGAAAGCTCGGCAGCTCCCGTCCGGTGACGAACACGTCCCGCCCGAGCACGGCGGCGAAGGCACGAACCGATCTCGCCGTGGTGGTCAACGCAGATCCCTGCCCGTCAGTTCGATGAACACGTCCTCCAGGCTCGCCGAGCCCAGCGCCAGGTCGGTGACCGCCACCGCCCGCTCCTGCAGGCGTGCCGCCACCGGACCGAGCAGGGGACCCGCCTCCCCGTCGACGTACAGCCGCAGCCGGATCCGCTCGGTGGCCTCCGTACCCGCCGGAGGCCCCAGGTCCTCCACCCGCTGGACTCCCGGGATCTCGGACAGCATCCCGGTGATCTTCTCGGCGGCCGTCCCGTTCGGATGGACGGTGGCGTCCACCGTCCCGCTGCCGGGCAGGGACCTGATCAGCTCGTTCGGGGTGTCGACCGTGAGCATCCTGCCGTGGTCGACGATGCCCACCCGGTCCGAGAGCTTCTGGGCCTCGTCCATGTCGTGGGTGGTCAGCACCACGGTGATCCCGGCGGAGCGCAGGTCGCCGATCCTGTCGTGCAGGAACAGCCGCGCCTGCGGGTCCAGGCCGGTGGAGGGCTCGTCCAGGAAGAGCACCTCGGGGTGGTGGATCAGGGCCCGGGCGATCATCAGTCGCTGGGACTGGCCCCCGGAGAGGTCGTCCACGCGGGCCCTGGCCTTGTCCGCCAGCCCCATCCGGTCGAGCAGCTCGTCGGCGAGGGAGTGTCGTTCGCGACGCCCTATCCCGTGGTAGGTGGCGTGGAACAGCAGGTTCTGGCGGGCGTTCAGCGAACGGTCCAGGTTGACCCGTTGGGGGACGACCGCCACCTTGGTCTTGGCCGCGACCGGGTCGCGGCCCACGTCCACCCCGCCGATCAGGGCTTTTCCGGAGGTGGGCACGATTCTGGTGGTCAGGATGCCCACCGTGGTGGTCTTGCCCGCCCCGTTGGGACCGAGCAGTCCGAAGATCTCGCCGCGTCGTACCCGGAAACTCAGCCCGTCCACGGCGTTGTGCCTGCTCTTGGGGTAGCGCTTGACGAGGTCCGCCACGTCGACGGCAGCGGTCACGTTCTCCCCTTTCGTCCACGTGGCTGGTGCCCTGGGCCCCGGACGGATTGTACTCCCGTGGGCCGGTACGGGGACGGGTTCTCCGCCGAGTCCGTCGGGTGTCGGCCGCGTGTGCGGGGCGCCCCCGGTGTTGGTCGATTCCGGTGCGGGTCGCTACGCTACGGGACCGGAAGCGTGGCAGAGCGGCCTAATGCACTCGCCTTGAAAGCGAGCGGCCCGAGAGGGCCCGCGGGTTCGAATCCCGCCGCTTCCGCCAGTGTGAGCGGGGAAGACGAAGCCCGGTGGACGGACGTTCCGCCGGACTTCGTTCGGTTCCGTCTCAGTTTTCGTCTCAATCACCTTCATCAGCGGCACGTGCGGGGAGGGCGACCTTCCGCACCGGGGTGGGACTTCCCGACCACGCCGACTCCGATCAGCGGGTCACGTGCACGGTGCTGCTCGACGGTTCCTCGGCGGCGCGGCCGGTGACGGTCTCCGTCGGGGGGGACGGAGGAACTCGGGTCGACGTGCGGGGCGGTTTCCGGGTGCGGGTGAGCGCCGCTCCCACGAGTGACCGCGTGAGTTCGGCGGTGCTCATCGATCCCGTGTTGCTCCCCTGAGCCCGTTCCGCCGGGCGGCGAGGGAAGAGGTTCAGTCCACGGGAGGGCGGGTGTTGGACTCGCCCGGTGGGGCCACGTTGGCGCTGAGACGGTCGAGCAGTCCCTCCAGACACGTGAGGTCCCGTTCGTCGAGGCCGGTGTGCAGTCTGCGGTCGAATTCCACCGCCGCCTCGCGCATCCGGTGGAAGGCCTTCTCGCCCTCCTCGGTGAGCTCCACCAGATGGGTGCGGCGGTTGCGCGGGTCGCGTCTGCGGGTCAGCAGCCCGTCGGCCTCCATACCGTCGAGGTGCTGGGTGAGGGTGGCCGCGCGGATTCCCACGGCGGCGGCGAGTTCCCGCTGGTTGGCGGCGGGGTGTTTCCGGAGGGCCATCAGGACCAGCCAGCGGGGGCGGGAGCCCCCCACCGCTCCCAGGGCCTCGTCGAAGGCGCCGCTGACGATCTTGGCCGTGTTCGCCAGCCGCAGTCCGAGGGGCGGTCCCGGTGGTGGTGCCGACATACCCGCAGTCTACTACGAACGGTTCGTTGTCTTACCGATTGGCCCCTTATCGTTAGGTTCCTAATATTGTGGTGAACGTACCGACGGTGCGCGGGGACTCCGGCGGGGTACGACCTGCCAGGACGGTCCGAGGTCGGAGAGGTTCACACACGGGGATCCGGTGGTGTTCGCGGTGAACAGTCTGGCCTTCCCTCCGGTCGTCTCCCTGCTGGGCCTGCTGGTCGCCGTCATCCTGGCGGTGTACAAGCCGTGGGGGCGGATCCGGCGAGGCGGGAGCTGAAACGGCTCCGCACGGTTCCCGGAGCGTGGTTTTGAAAATCGTTCTCCGTGGTGGGAATGAGCGCGAAGTCTCCCCGAAAGGGTGATCTTGTATCACCCTCCAGAGTGAATTTTTCTCTCTTTTTCTGCGAAAGGTTTTTTGTTCAGTACTGCCATTTCGCTGTACCGTGATTGTTTGGGCAGGTCACGTGTTTTCCTCCGGCGGCGTGTGACCGGCTGTGCCGTGTGTATCCCCGCTTGCTCGACGTCGCTGATCGGTTAATGTTCGTCCGGAATCCGATCTTTCGGCAGATCGGCTTTCCACAGTTGTCGAAGCCGTGGCACGGATTCCGGACCAAGGAGCGGCAGCTGTGTACCGCGAAGGCAGTCGCAGTCACGAGGACGTTTCGATGGAGTTCGCGAGAATCGGCTTCCGGGGGACTCTTCCGGGGACACGTCCGGCGCGTCGACTGGTGGCGATTCCCGCCGTACTCCTCGTCCTGTTGGCGGGTGGTTGTGCGGAACGGAACCCCGATCCGGTTCCGGCGGAGGCGGCGACTCCGTCATCCACGGTGGACTTATCCACGCTTCCGGAGGCGACCACCTTCGGCAGGACCCCGCGGGCTCCGCGGGATCCGGATCCGCAGGGGACGACCGACGGGGTGGTGCTGCGCGTCGAGCAGGACATCGCGGTGTACGACTCGGTGCGGGGGAAGGCGATCGCGCGTCTGCCCGCCCGACAGTTCAAGTCACCCACCTGGGTTCCGATCGTCGCCGAGCGCGGCGATTGGGCACGGGTTCTGCTGCCTTCACGGCCGAACGGTTCGACCGGCTGGGTCCGGGCGGACAGCGACAGAGTGCGCAAGGCACGTTCTCGACACGTCGTGGACGTGGACGTGGACGCCCGCCGACTGGTGGTGTTCGAGGACGGTCGCGAGATCGGGTCCTGGGAGGTCGGAGTGGGTAAGGAGGACAGTCCGACCCCGCTCGGACGCACCTTCATCCTCGCCTCCGTCCGGGAGACCGTCACCGACTACAGCCCGATCATCCTCCCGCTGGGCACACACTCCGAGACCTTCACGACCTACGGAGGGGGTCCCGGAACGGTGGCGTTGCACGGCTGGCCGGATCCGGGCGTCTTCGGCACCGCCAGCAGCGACGGGTGTGTCCGTGTCCCGGCGGACGCGTTGTCCCTGCTGAGGTCGTTGCCGCTGGGAACGCTTGTCCGACTGCGTTGAGTGGTGGACGGCGGGTCGTCCGAACGGCCCGCCGGATGAGTGTCCGCACGTATTCGACGAAGGAAGTGTGAGAGTGGGTAAGAAGAAGTACTTGGCGGGGAGCGTGGCGGCCACCGCGGGTCTCCTGCTCGCCGGGTCCCCGGCCGTGGCCGACAGCGTCGACAACGACGGGATCAACCTCGGCAACGACAACAACGCCAGCCTCGTTCCCGTCCAGCTCTGCGGGAACGACGTGGCGGTGCTGGGCGCGGTGGTCCCGCTGCTGTCCCCCGAGGCCTCGGAGTGCGTCAACGCCCCCGTGGTGGACCACCCCTCGACCGGCGGTGGTGAGGACAAGCCCGAGAAACCGGACGAGCCCAAGGAGCCGGAGAAGCCCGACGAGCCCGAGAAACCCGAGGAACCCGAGAAACCGGACGAGCCCGAGAAACCCGAGGAACCCGAGAAACCGGACGAGCCGGACAAGCCCGAGGAACCCGAGCAGCCCGGTGGCGAGGAGGACATCCCGGTCGCTCCCACCCCGGAGAGCCCCGAGGGCCACGCGCCGGTCACCGGCTGACCCCCGGTACCCCCTTTCGGTCTTCGATCACTCGAACGGCCGGCCCTCGCGCGGGGCCGGCCGTTCGTACGCGGGACGGATGCGGCCAGCGGCCGTTCCGGGCAGGACGCCGCACGTTCGGCAACGGGCGGAGCGAACCCGGCAGTCAGCCGGAGAAGGAGGCCGCCGCGGAGAGCAGAATGTCGTTCTCCTCCGGCGTGCCGACCGTGACCCGGGCCCCGTCCCCCGGGAAGGCGCGGACCACCACACGGTTGTTCAGGCAGTGCTCGTTGAAGGCCCCGGTGCGTTCACCGAGCGGCAGCCACACGAAGTTCGCCTGGGTGGGGGGAACCCGGTAGCCGAGCTCCAGCAGCCGGTCGCGCACCCTGGTGCGCTCGGAGATCACCTCGGCGCAGCGGCGTTCGAGTTCGTCCCCCGCCTCCAGGGAGGCCACAGCGGCGGCCTGGGCCACCGCGTTGACGCTGAAGGGGATGTAGACCTTGCGCAGGGCCTCGGCCACGTGGGGAGGGGCGACCGCGTAGCCCACCCGCAGACCGGCCAGCCCGTAGGCCTTGGAGAAGGTGCGCAGACAGGCCACGTTGTCCCAGCGGCGGGTGAACTCCACCCCGTCGGGGGCCTGTGGGTCGTCGACGAACTCCCGGTAGGCCTCGTCGAGCACCACGAGCACGTCGGAGGGAACCCGGGACAGGAACTCCTCCAGCTGCCGTTCGTGCAGCGTCGTCGCCGTGGGGTTGTTGGGGGTGCAGACGAACACCACCCGGGTGTTGTCGGTGATCGCGTCGGCCAGCGCGTCCGGATCCAGTTCGTGGTCCTCGGTCAGCGGTACCCGCACCTCGTTCGCGCCCGCCACCCTCGTGAGGATGGGGTAGGCCTCGAAGGAGCGCCACGGAAAGACGACCTCGTCGCCGGGGGAACACAGCGCCTGCACGATCTGCTGGCACAGTGCCACCGAACCGCAGCCGACGGCGATCCGCTCGGTGGCGACGTCCAGGTGTTTCGCCAGGGAGTCCACGAGTTCGGTCGCGCCCATGTCGGGGTAGCGGTGCACCCGGTGCGCCGCGTGCGTCACGGCCTCCACGACACTCGGAAGGGGACCCCGGGAGACCTCGTTGCTGGCCAGTTTGGTCGAACCGGGGACCGTTCTTCCCGCCACGTAGGCGGGGAGACTGTCGAGGTCGGCACGCACACGCACGCTCATCGGCCACTCCTTGATCGCTCTCGCGCCGGGCCTTTCGGCCGTGTTCCGAGCCTATCCCTTCCGCGCGGGAGGGGTTAACCACCAGGACACCGCCGTTTTCAGCGGTTTTCCCGGTTCCGGCGTCCTCGGTGGGAGCGGTGGTGGAGGGGAAGAATCACCGTTTCGGTGGTGGGCGTTGACTGCTGTTCACCCCGGCATGGTTGTCTGCCGGTATGATCGAAACCAGGACCGACACCCTCGCGCTCACCGACGGTACTCGACTGCGGCTGACCTTCGCCGAACCGGAGAACGTAGTACGTGGCGGGATCGTGGTCCTGCACGAGGACAGAGGGGTCACCGAGCGGGTGCGCATTCTGGTGGCCGCCCTGGCGGAGGAAGGGTGGCTGACCGTGGCTCCGCACCTCTATCACGAGGACACCGACCACGAGGCCGATCCCGCCGAGGAGGACGTGGACGAGCGGGTACGCGGACTGTCCGGGGAGTCGGTGCTGAACGACACCGACGCCGCTTTCGTCTGGCTCTCCGACCGAGGGGTCACCGAGGACCGTCAGGGAATCATGGGATTCGACATCGGCGGTACGGCGGCTCTGGTGGTGGCCTCGCAGCGGAGACTGGGCGCCGCGGTCACCGTGGGAGGTGACGGGATCGTCACCCCGGTGTCCACCGAGCTGCCCCCGCTGGTGGAAACCGTCGGCGAGGTCAGCTGCCCGTGGCTGGGTCTGTACGGGGAGATGGGCGGACGGATCCCCACCGAGGAGATAGAGCGGCTGCGTGCCGCCGCGTCCGGGGCGGGGGCGATCACCGACGTGGTGCGCTACCCACGGGCCGACCACCGTTTCGACGCCGACCCCGAATCGGCCGAGGAGGCTTGGAAACGGGCGCGGAACTGGTTCGATCTGCACCTGCGGTGACCGGGGTGGTCCGGCTTCCGGCGAGGTTTCGCCAGCGGCGGAACCGGCGCGTTCCTGGCTTTTTTCGCGGAACCGGCGAAACTCTCCGGGTCGGGTATAGCCCAACAGGGTGGTGGTGGGTTAGGAAGCTGTTATGACTTCAAGCACCACCCCGGAAAGCGCGCCCGAACTGCTCTGGCAGCCCTCGCCCGAATGGGCGCAGGACACCCGTATGGTCCGGTTCCGCGGCTGGCTACGGGCCCAGCGGGGATTGGAGTTCTCCGACTACCGTTCGCTGTGGCAGTGGTCGGTCCGGGACCTGGAAGGCTTCTGGTCGGCGGTGGCCGAGTTCTTCGGGGTGTCCTTCGCCGAACCCCCGTCGCGGGTGTTGACCGCGGAGACGATGCCCGGTGCTGAGTGGTTCCCCGGCGCGCGGCTCAACTACGCCGAGCACGCGCTGTCCGCCGGGCCAGGCAAGGCCGAGGACGACGTGGCGGTGCTCTTCGTCCGTGAGGACGGGCGACAGGAGCGGATCACCTTCGGCCGGTTGCGTTCCCTGGTGGCCGCAGCCAGGGCGGGGCTCGCCGAACTCGGGGTGGGACCCGGTGACCGGGTCGCCGCCCTGGCCCCGAACAGCCCCGAGACCCTGGTGGCCTTCCTCGCCACCGCCAGCCTCGGCGCGGTGTGGTCCTCCTGCTCGCCGGACTTCGGGGTACGCGCGGTGGCGGACCGCTTCGTGCAGATCGAACCGACGGTGCTGATCGCCACCAACGGCTACACCTACGGGGGGCGGGTCTTCGACGTCACCGACACCGTGGACCAGCTGCGGCAGCGACTTCCCGGCCTGGCGGCGACCGTGCTCGTCGACTACGTCACCGGTCCGAGTGCCCCGGAGGGCACGGTGGACTGGGAGGGGATGCTGGCTCGACACGCCGAGGCCGAGCTCTCCTTCGAACAGGTTCCCTTCGAACACCCGCTCTGGGTGCTGTACTCCTCCGGGACGACCGGCCTGCCGAAGGGCATCGTGCACGGCCACGGCGGGATGGTGCTGGAGCATCTCAAGGCCGTGGGACTGCACTGCGACCTCGGGCCCGGCGACGTGTTCTTCTGGTTCACCACCACCGGCTGGATGATGTGGAACTTCCTCGTCGGGGGGCTGCTCAGCGGGGCCACCGTGGTGCTGTTCGACGGGAACCCAGTGCACCCGAGCGCGGACGCGCTCTGGGAGCTGGTGGCGCGCCACCGGGTCGGCTACTTCGGCACCTCGGCGCCGTTCATCCAGACCTGCCGCAAACGCGGGCTGCGTCCCGGGCGGGACCACGACCTCTCCGGGCTGCGCACCATCGGCTCGACCGGGGCCCCGCTCACCGAGGACGGGTTCCGCTGGATCGCCGAGGAGGTGGGCGAGGACGTGCAGATCGCCAGTGTCTCCGGGGGTACCGATCTGTGCACGGCTTTCGTGGGCTCCTCCCCCGATGTTCCGGTGTGGTTGGGTGAGATCTCGTGCCCGATGCTCGGTGCGGCGGTGGCCTCCTACGACGAGCGGGGCGAGGAACTGCGTGAGCAGGTGGGGGAGCTGGTGCTGACCAAGCCGATGCCGTGCATGCCCGTGTACTTCTGGAACGATCCGGACGGGAGCCGGCTGAGGGAGGCCTACTTCGACACCTACCCCGGTGTCTGGCGGCACGGTGACTGGGTGCGGATCACCGAGCGGGGCTCGCTGGTGATCTACGGCAGGAGCGACTCGACGCTCAACCGCGGCGGGATCCGGATGGGCACCGCGGAGTTCTACCGCGTGGTCGAGGGTTTCGACGAGGTGCTGGACTCTCTGGTGGTGGATACCTCCGGGGCGGGGGAGACGGACGGGGAGCTGTTGTGCTTCCTCGTGCTGGCTGAGGACACGGAGCTGGCCGAGCTGGAGCCGAGGTTGAGGGAACGGCTGCGGGCCGAGCTGTCCCCCAGGCACGTGCCGAACCGCTTCGTGCCGGTCGAGGAGGTACCGCACACGCTGAACGGCAAGAAGCTCGAAGTGCCGGTGAAGAAGATCCTCGCCGGGGCCGACCCGGAGCGAGCCGTCAGCAGGGACGCGCTGCGCAACCCCGAGTCCCTGGACCCCTTCATCCGCATGAGCGGCGAAAGGAGGGGATGAACCGGCATGATGGGGGTGGGGTGGTGGGTTCCGCCGCCGCGAAACCCACCCCCCGTTGAAGGCCGCCGAACCGGATTGTGTATGGTTTCTGTCAGTGGCAGAGAGGAACACCCGGAGGCTTCGCCTAGTCTGGTCTATGGCGCCGCACTGCTAATGCGGTAGGGGTAACCCCCCTCCCGGGTTCGAATCCCGGAGCCTCCGCCGGGACTTCCACTGCGGTGGAAGTTCACAACTGAACAGGCGCCCGTAGCTCAACGGATAGAGCATCTGACTACGGATCAGAAGGTTTGGGGTTCGAATCCCTACGGGCGCGCTTCTGGTCGAGACAGCTTGAAACCCCCGGTATGCTGGGGGTTTTTTGCTGTTCGGTGACGGTTGTTCCGTCGGTGGCACGGGAAGCGGTTGCCGATGTGTCGCCAACTTTCACGAGCCTTCGTCGACCACCGAATTCAGGGCGTCGGCACTCGCGCGGGAAGCCTGACCGCGCCCCATGTAGTTGTTCAGCGTCATCGACGGGTGCGAGTGCCCCAACACGTCAGCGATCCGACGAGCGCTCAACCCAGCATCATCCAGTAGGGTGCCCACGGTCTTGCGGAAGGTGTGGAACGTCACCTACTTGTAGCCCGCCCGCTTCCGGGGGTTCGCTCGGTTCCTCCGCAGGCCGACCGATCCGGGGAACCAGCAGCGACATCGTCGAGTACGTCGGCAGGTACGAGTAGGACACGAAAGGATGCGGTCGATGATCGTGGATCTCTCGGATGTACGTACTGGGACGGAGCTGCATCGGAAGCTCAAGTTTTCTTTTGGTTTTCCGGACACGTACGGGATGAACCGGGATGCTTTCTGGGACGCCATAACCGGTCTCGTCGAGTTGCCCGACGAGGTCACGTTCACCGGCTGGGAGCATCTCGAGAACGCGCTGCCGCGCGACGCACGTGTCATGCGTGACATACTCAACAGGTATCTGGCTGAGCCATATCACTCCCACAAGGTGATCAGGTTCGAGTGACGAGGACGTGAGGACACCCCGGATGCCGATGCTCCCGGACGGGGTGTCCTCTTCTCGCTCGGAGGGAGACCGCTCGGCAGTGCTACGACGGTCCCGATCCGAGGGCCGGCACGCGGTTGCCGAGTCGGAGTTCCGCCTCGTGGTTCGCGGTTCTCGACGCGTCCCCGTGTCGGGACGGCTGGTATCGGGACACCCGGCACTGGGGTGGTTTCCGAGCGCTGTAGAATTCGCGCGGTTCGGAAATTCCGGGTTCGGAAAGAGTCTCCGGCCGGGGCGGTTCTGGAGGATGTCGTGGTCTCTGTGGTGATCGTGCTCGTGGCGCTGCGGAAAATCAGGTCGTTTCTGAGTGGGCGGGGCCGCGCGTCCTCCGCACGGTGAGTACCGTTTCCCTCTCGTCGCCTTTCTCCGCGACGTTCTGGTGCCGTCGAAAAAGTTTACGAAAACGCTGCCTACCGTTCGGTGTGAACTGTGTTCGTCCTTTTCGCGAAGACGCCAACCGGAAGAGTGGCGGTTCGTCGGTGGAGTACAGGGGAGTCCCGGACCCTGCCCCGCGTGTCGGCAGGGTCCGGGAGTGCCGCCGCCGATGCCGTCAGCCGATGATCCCGGCGTTGACGATGCTGGTGTCGAGCTTGGCGTCGTAGTCGGCCCACTTCCAGAACCAGAGGCCGTAGCCGTGGCCGTGGCCGTGGTGTCCGTGGCCGTACGAGCTGCCGCAGGAGGACTTGGAGGCGCACTTGTCGTGCCCCTGGTGTCCCTCGGGGGACTCGGCCGCGGCGAAACCGGCGCCGCCGAAGGCGAGCGGCAGAGCCATGGCACCGACAACAGCTGCACGCTTGAACGAACGCATGTTTGCGCCTTTCGTTTCAGTGTCTGGATTGCATGTCGACCACCCGTGTTGTCAGCCGACGACTACTTTCTACCCGAGCTCCCGCTCGTGTGCCGGACGCGACGCGGGATATTCACCTTATCGGGTGGGGCTGAACAAAGCTCTTTTCTCGGTCGTCACCGGAAAGGTGGTCCCACTTTCGTGGGGTCTGCTGTCGGAATATTCGATTCTTCGGTAAGATATCCCCAATATTCTGACTGTGAGATTCTGGGGTCGTTTTTCGGGGTCTCCCGCGCTCATTCGACCCGGGCCGCTATCGCCAGGGCCTGCCCGACCCCGATTCCGGCCACGGCCACGCCCAGTCCGCCTCCCCGGTGGTACAGGTGGCGGCAGAGGTCCACCACGGCGCGGGCGAACGAACCGCCGAACGGATGCCCGTAGGCCAGGGCACCCCCGTGCACGTTCACTCGGTCGAGCGGGATCTCGGGCAGCTGACGCAGTACGGCGAGCACCAGGGCCGCGAAGGCCTCGTTGATCTCCCACAGCACCACCTCGGAGATGCCCACCCCCAGTTTGCGCAGCAGTTTGTGCACGGCGGCCACCGGGGCCAGCGCGAACCGCTGTGGTTCCCGGGCCACCGTCACTCCGGTGAGCAGTTCCCCGAGCGGCTCCACCCCGAGGAGCTCGGCGCGGCGCCGCGACCCGAGAAGCGCCGCGACCGCTCCGTCCCCGAGCGGAGCCGAGTTCCCGGCCGTGACCGGGCCGTTGGGAGAGAAGGCCGGAGCCAGTCCCTCCAACTTCGTCATGCCGAGATCGGGACGTACCGACTCGTCCCCGCGTATCGTGGCGCCCTCCGGGGTGCGCAGCGGGACGACGAAACCGTCGTGCACTCCCGCGTCCCAGGCCGCCGCGGCACGTCGGTGCGAACGCAGCGCGTACTCGTCCAGCTCGGTGCGGCTCAGTCCCACCTCGAGCGCCGTCAGCTCGGCAGCCCTGCCCAGCGGAACGGTCCAGTGCGGGTTCATGCGCGGGTTGACCATCCGCCATCCCCGTGCGGTGGAGATCACTTCGAGCCGGTCCGGAAGGCTCCGCTCGGAACGCGGGAGCACGAAGGGGGCCCGGCTCATCCCCTCGACGCCGCCCGCGATCACCAGCTCGGCGTCCTCTCCCCGGAGGGCCCTGGTGGCCTGTAGCAGGGCTTCACCGCCCGAGCCGCACAGCCTGTTGACCGTCACCCCGGGGACGGATTCCGGCGCTCCGGCCAGCAACCCGGCCATCCGGGCCACGTTGCGGTTCTCCTCGCCCGCCCCGTTGGTGTTGCCGTAGAAGATCTCCTCCACGGCCTCCGGGTCGAGCCCCCGGCTCCTTCCCCTGCGGAGCAGCTCGGCGATCGGTTCGGCGGCCAGGTCGTCGACACGGACGCCGGACAGGCCGCCCCGGTAGCCTCCGAAGGGAGTGCGTGCGGCGTCGAGCAACAGCGCACGGGCCATGTCCCCATGATGCCGCACGAAAGAGTTGATTCCTTGGTTCTTTCGAGGGATACGAGCCCTGTCGAGACCGGAGGGCTATCCCGGAACCGGCAGCTCGGCGGTGGCCTCCGCACCGTCCAGGGAGACCACGAACCCGCCGTTCTCGCCCACCTCGCGCAGTCGCCGCACCGCGTGCTCCCCGTCCAGCGGCACCGCGTGCCGGACCCCCGCCGTGCCGTGCCGCCGCTCCAGCAGCCCCCGTGCCTGGTGCCCGGACCGGACCGTGGAGTTCAGTGAGCCCGTGGAGGCCAGGGAGCCCCTGGCCGCGCCCAACCTGCCCAGGATGTCGTCCAGCGCGTCCAGCAACGCGGCGCGGTTGCCCTCGGTCATGGACCGCACCAGCTCTGGATCACTGCCGATCACTCTGGTGGCGTCCCGGAACGAGCCCGCCGCCAGGGACAACGCCAGTGGCCCCCCGTCGGCTCCCACGGCGGCCAGCACGGCGGCCAGCACGTGGGGAAGGTGGGACACGCGGGCCACCGCGGCGTCGTGTTCTCCCGCGCTCACCGGCACCACGCGCGCCCCGCAGTCCAGCGCCAGCGCCGCCGCCTCGCGCCACGCGTCGAGCGTGGTCTCCTCGTCGGCGTTCACGGCCCACAACGCACTGTCGAACAACCCGGCACCGCCCGCGTCCCAGCCGGACCCGGCGTTGCCGGCCATCGGATGTCCCCCGGCGTAACGCGCCGAGGGAGCCAGCTCCCGCACCTGCCTGCGCACCGGTTCCGCCACGCTGACCACATCGGTCAGGTAGGTCTCCGGTGCGTGCCGGGCGACCTGCCGCAACACCCCGCCGACGGCGGGCGGCGGGGTGGCGAGGACCACCAGCGCCTCCCACTCGGCGGCCAGCCGCAGTGCCTGCTCGGTGCTCTCGACCACCTCGTAGCCCGCCGCCCTGGCGGCGGCCGCGTCCTCCTCCGAGGTGGTGGCGGCCCAGCCGGGCCTACCGGCACGTACGGCGGCCCGCAGCACGGAACCCCCGATCAGTCCGAGTCCGATCACACACACGGCGCGCATGGCCCAATACTGCCCCACGGGACACGGCCCCGGCCGCGTGGCCGTCCGGGTCGCCGCGAGCCTCCTCCGTACGGTGGGGTGACCGGGGCCACGCAATCGTGCTTTCGGGTGGAGTCCGCACGCTTTACCGTGGCGTCATGACGGGCCAGACACCGATCGCGGGTTTCGCCGTCGCCGCTGTTCGCGAGGACGGCCGGTGGCGTTGCAGCGCCCTCGACAGCTCGGTACTGACCGGGCTGGACGCGACGATAACGGCGTTGCGGGAGCTCCGTTCCACGGGAGCGGTGCTCGGTATGTGTAATGTGGACGACGAGTTCTTCGTGCTGGTTCGTCCCGTGCCCGGCGGTGTGGAGCTCGCGTTGTCCGACGCCGCGGCGGCACTGGACTACGACATAGCCGCCGACGTGCTGGATCTGCTGCGTAGCGATCCGCCGGACGAGGACGACGACGAGATCTGGCCGGAGGGCAATCTCGCCCTGTTGGCCGACATCGGCCTTCCCGAGGCCGAGTTGTTGCTGATCATGGAGGAAGTGGACCTGTATCCGGACGAGCAGCTCGAGATGATCGCTCGGCGCTGTGGTTTCGGGGAGCAGTTCTCCGGGCTGTTGGAGCGGCTGTAGTGCCCGACAACTCGCTCGAACGAGTGAAATTCGGTCGTCCGGAACGGGGAGTGGCAGGTCCCCTCGCGGGAGACCGGGACCGCTCCCTGATGACCTCCGCGCTCGAACACGCCTCCGTGGCGGTGCGCACCGGTGACGTTCCGATAGGAGCGGTGGTGGCCGATCCGGACGGGCGGCTGCTGGCCGGTGCGCCCAACCGGAGGGAGGCTCTGTCCGACCCCACGGCCCACGCCGAGATCCAGGTGCTGCGGGAGGCGGCCGCCGAGCACGGCGACGGGTGGCGGCTGTCCGGGTGCACCCTGGCGGTGACCGTCGAGCCGTGCACGATGTGCGCCGGAGCGCTGGTGCTGGCGCGGGTGGACCGGGTGGTCTTCGGAGTGTGGGAACCCCGTACCGGTGCGCTCGGCTCGCTGTGGGACGTGGTGCGGGACCGCAGGGTCAACCACCGCCCCGAAGTGGTCGGCGGGGTGCTCGCCGAGGAGTGCGCCGCCCTGCTCGAAGGGTTCTTCACCGAACATCGCGATGTGACGTGAGTCACCAAAGAGTGATTCGTGTCCACAGCTGGGTACTCCTCTGGTGGCCCGGTGAAGGAGGTCGTGATGAGTACTTTCGACAAGGTCAAACAGCAGGCCCAACAACTGGCCGGCAAGGCCAAGGAGGCGACCGGCCGGATGACCGGCAACCAGCGGGTGGAGAACGCGGGCAAACGGGACCGTCTCGAAGGAGAGGCCAAGGAACGCGGCCAGGACCTCAAGGACCGTGCCGAGGGGACGGTCCAGGAAGCTCGTGACAAGCTGCGTGGCCAGCGCGGCGACGACGACCAGCGGGGAGACCGGAAACAGGAGTGAACCGGGCGGAACCCGCGGTCGAGCCGGGCGTTCGCGCCCGGTGACGGTGTTCCGACGCCCGCGCGGCCCAACGCCGTGACGTGGTTTCGTCCGTGCTCGCCTCGACGACCGGGCCCCCTCGTTCGACTGTGAGAACCGTTCGTTACGCTGGTGTGCGGTAGCGTGTCCGAGCGGCCTAAGGAGCGCGACTCGAAATCGCGTGAGGCGAGAGCCTCCGTGGGTTCGAATCCCACCGCTACCGCACGAGGAAGACGCCGGCTGCCCACGCAGCCGGCGTTCTCGTTTCCGCACCCCCGTCCGTCGGTACGGCGAGCCGCCGCGACGTCGTGTCTCCGGGGAATCCTCTTCGTGTCCGCGCCCCGTGGCGGAACCGGGCCGTGCTTCGGACAGAACCCCCGGCCCCGGACACGGAAAAAGCCGGGTGCGGTGTCTCGCACCCGGCTTCTCACCGGCGGAGGATGCGGGATTCGAACCCGCGAGGGCTGTTAACCCAACACGAATTCCAGTCGTGCGCCTTAGGCCGCTCGGCCAATCCTCCGCGAAAAAGTGTACGCCACGCCCGGAAGACCTTCGACACCCCCCTCCTCTCGTCCGGCGGTCCGGGGTGGACGGGGGCGGGAACACGGCCCGTCGGGTCGGGCGTTACACTGGACGAGGACTCCGCGCGGCGTCCACCCTGCGAACTCCCCCAGGGCCGGAAGGCAGCAAGGGTAAGCGGGCTCTGACGGGTGCGCGGAGTCCCCTTTTTTCGTCCGGCCCGGGCTTGGCCGAAGACGTGCTCGGAACTCTCCGACGCGGCGTCTCCCTGTGACCGGCTGGCCGGTGTCGGCACGTATCGTTGCCGGTGTGGCGCTCGCGCTCTATCGCAAGTATCGACCGGCGACCTTCGGTGAGGTCGTGGGGCAGTCACATGTCACCGAACCGCTGCGGACCGCGCTGGCCGCGCGCCGGATCAACCACGCCTACCTGTTCTCCGGGCCGCGCGGTTGCGGCAAGACATCCAGCGCGCGGATCCTCGCGCGCTCGCTGAACTGCGTCGAAGGACCGACGGACGAGCCCTGTGGGCGGTGTGACTCCTGTGTCGCGCTGGGGCCGGACGGTTCGGGCAGCGTCGACGTGGTCGAGATGGACGCCGCCAGCCACGGCGGAGTGGACGACGCCAGGGAACTCCGCGACCGGGCCGCCTTCGCCCCGGCGCAGTCGCGCTATCGGATCTTCGTCATCGACGAGGCCCACATGGTCACCCAGCAGGGGTTCAACGCCCTGCTGAAGATCGTCGAGGAGCCTCCCGAGCATCTCGTCTTCGTCTTCGCCACCACCGAGCCGGACAAGGTGCTGACCACGATCCGCTCCCGCACGCACCACTACCCGTTCCGGTTGATTCCGCCGGGGGAGCTGCGGGAGCTGCTGGAGCGGATCTGCGCCGAGGAAGGCGTCACGGTGGATCCGGCGGTGTATCCGCTGGCCATCCGCGCCGGGGGTGGTTCGGCGCGGGACACGCTGAGCGTGCTCGACCAGCTGCTGGCCGGAGCTGGTGCGGAGGGGATCACCTACGAGCGTGCCGTCGCGCTGCTCGGGGCGACCGACGAGACGCTGCTCGACGCCATGGTGGAGGGGCTGGCCGCCGAGGACGCCGCCGCCGTCTACGACACGATCGACCGGGTCGTCGAGGCCGGACACGATCCGCGGCGTTTCGCCTCCGACCTGCTGGAACGCCTGCGCGACCTGATGTTGGTGCACTCGGTTCCCGACGCTGGCGAGCGAGGGCTGATCGACAGTGTGGGCGACCGGGCCGAGCGGATGGCCCGGCAGGCCGAGCGGTTGGGGGTGGCGACCCTGACCCGTTTCGCCGAGATCGTGCACGCGGGGCTGTCCGAGATGCGCGGGGCCACGGCTCCCAGACTGGTGCTGGAGCTGCTGTGCTCGCGGATGATGCTTCCCGCCGCCTCCACCTCCGAGGAGGCCCTGCTGCAAAGGCTGGAACGGGTGGAGCGGCGCATGACGGTCGCCCCGCCCGCCCGGGCGACTCCCGCCGAGGAGAACCGTGGCGCTGCCCCGGCCGCCTCCTCGGAGGAGTCCGCTCCGGCGGCTCCGACGGGGTCGAACTCCACGGCCGCCCCTCCCCCCCCGGCTCCGGCGAACCCGCCCGCGCGGGAGGAGCGGAGCGCGGAACCCGAGACGGGTGGGCAGTCCCGACCCGCAGGCACGTCCTCGGCCGAACTGCGTCAGACCTGGAACGAACTGCTGCGGGCCGTGGCCGAACGCAACCGGCCCACCCAGGCGCTGCTGCTCAACGCGAACGTGCGGGAGCTGCGGGGGGACACCCTGGTGCTCTCGATGCCCACGGAGGGGCTGCGCAAGCAGTTCGGGCGGGCCAACCGGGTCGAGCACGTCCGGGAGGCCATGCGGGAGGTGCTGGGCGGGGAGTGGTCCGTCGAGTGCCTCGTCGACGGTGAGCAGCCGGGGGAACAGCCCGCCCCCTCCGAGGGGACGGGCGCGTCCCCGACGACAGCCGGTCCCGGCCCCGCTCCCGCTCCGGAACGACCAGCACGGGCCGAACCGGAGCCCCCGGCCGCGCAGGATCCCACCACGAACGGACGGGCGGCGGAGCAGGCGGCAACGGGGCGCGGCGAGCCGGAGACCCCCACCCCCTCCGTTGCCCGGCGGGAACCGCCACCTGACGAGCCGCCGGAGCCCCCGGCACCTCCGGAGCCTCCCGAACCGCCGGAACCGCCCGAGGAGCCGGAGCCTCCCGAACCGCCGGACGTTCCCGAACCCCCGCCCGACGGACCCGCCGAGCCGCCCGGGGAAACGCCCCCCCCGGTTCGGCAGGTGCCCGCCGAGACCTCCGGGGAGGGGATGGCCGGTGTTCCGTCCGGGGCCGTGGCCCCCCGGGATCCGGAGGAGGAGGCCGTCGAGCTGTTCGCCAGCGAGCTCGGGGCGCGCCGGATCGACTGGTGACGGGCTCTCCGGCCCGCTTTCCACCGGGATCCCCGCGAGGCGGGGGTCCCGGGGTCGGGCAACACGGTGCCGGGACGGGGCGGCGACTACGCTGGGAGGAAACGAGACTTTTCGCTCGAACAGGTCGGTTCAGCCGGATCGGAGAGGAGCCACGGTGCAACCTGGTGGCCAGCAGCCGAACATGCAGGAAATCATGAAGCAGGCTCAGCAGATGCAGCAGCAGCTGATGACCGCTCAGCAGGAACTCGCCGATTCGGAGGTGACGGGAACCGCCGGTGGCGGCATGGTGACCGCCACCGTCACCGGTGCCGGGGAGTTGCAGTCCATGACCATCGACCCCAAGGTGGTCGACCCCTCGGACACCGAGACCCTCGCGGACATGGTGGTGGCCGCCGTTCGGGACGCGAACCGGGCCGCCCAGGAGTTGCAGAGCGAGAAGATGGGGCCGCTGACCAACGCGCTCGGCGGCCAGGGCGGTATGGACATGGGCGGACTCGGTCTGCCCGGGATGTGACGGGAGACGAGTGTACGAAGGGCCTGTCCAGGATCTGATCGACGAACTCGGCAGACTGCCGGGAATCGGTCCGAAGGGCGCGCAGCGCATCGCCTTCCATCTGCTGTCCGCCGAACCGGCGGACGTCACACGTCTGCAGGACGCGCTGCAACGTGTGAAGGAGGGCGTGGTCTTCTGCGAGGTCTGCGGCAACATTTCGGAGCAGACGAGATGCCGGATCTGCCGGGACACGCGGCGCGACCCGCGCGTGGTGTGCGTGGTGGAGGAGCCCAAGGACGTGCTGGCCGTCGAACGCACCCGCGAGTTCCGGGGGCGTTACCACGTGCTCGGCGGCGCGCTCGATCCGCTCTCCGGGGTGGGGCCGGACCAGCTGCGCATCCGTGATCTGGTCAACCGGATCGGCACGGACGAGATCACCGAGATCATCATCGCCACCGACCCGAACACCGAGGGCGAGGCCACGGCGACCTACCTGGTCCGGCTGTTGCAGGACTTCCCGGGGTTGAGCGTCACCCGCCTGGCCTCGGGGCTGCCGATGGGCGGTGACCTGGAGTTCGCCGACGAGCTCACCCTCGGCAGGGCGTTGTCCGGGAGACGGTCGGTGTGAGTGTCCCTCGGCGGGGGGATCTTCCGGTCGGTGGTACTTCCGCGAGCGCGTGGCGCGGCCGCGCCGACGACACCGCGGCCGAGGCGGTGGCCGGGCACGTGCTGCGCGGTTCTCCCGGGCTCGGGCCGGTGCGGCTGGTCACGATCGACGGCCCCTCCGGGTCCGGAAAGTCCACGTTCGCCGCGCGGGTGCTCGCCCGGCTGCGTGCCCGTGGGGTGGCCACGGTGCTGGTGCCCACCGACGACTTCGCCACCTGGGAAGAGCCGGTGCGGTGGTGGCCTCGGCTGCGTTCCGGGGTGCTGGAGCCGTTGAGTCGCGGACGGCCCGGCCGGTACCGGCGGGTCGAGTGGCCGGAGGGGGTTCCGGTCACGGGCGGCACCGTGGAGGTTCCCGTGCCCGACGTGCTGGTGCTGGAAGGGGTTTCCTCCGGCCGGGCGGAACTGGCCGGGCGGGTGACCACCGCGGTGTGGACGGAACTCGCCGACGCCGCAACGAGGTTGGCGCGCGCCGTGGCCCGGGACGGTGTGGACAGTCGCGCGGAGCTGCTGCGGTGGCAGGAGTTCGAACGCCACTGGTTCGAGGTCGACCGCACCGGACAGCGGGCCGATTTCGTGGTGACCCCCGCCGGGTGAGGGATTCGTCGGCAGCGTGGGCAACGCCGAACGTGTCCGGGATGCCCACCGTTTTCGCGGATTTGCCGGTTTTTTCTCCCGGTATCGTAGCGGGATCGTAATGCCCGGTTCCTGATCGCAGGACACTCGCAGGGTTACTGTCTGCATCACTCTGAGAGATACGACACACCGGAGTGAGCGATGGGTGTAGGCAGTTCGACGGGGTCCCGCCCCTCGCGATCGGGACGTGCGATCACGGCCGCCGGGTTGGCCGCCGTGCTGGCCGTCTCGCTGTCCGCGTGCGTGCAGTCCCAGCGCCAGGGGGACGGCGGGGACACCTTCGTCTTCGGGGCCGCCGGTGCTCCCGCCCTGTTCGATCCCTTCTACGCCTCCGACGGTGAGACCTTCCGGGTGACCCGGCAGATGATGGAGGGCCTCGTCGGTTTCGCGCCGGGAACCGCCGAGATCGAACCGGAGCTGGCCACGGACTGGGAGTCCTCCGAGGACGGTACGCGGTGGACGTTCCACCTGCGGGAGGGCGTCGAGTTCCACGACGGGACCCCGTTCGACGCCGAGGCGGTCTGCGCCAACTTCGAACGCTGGTACCACCAGACCGGTCCCGGGCAGAACGCGGCGCTGTCCTACTACTGGATCGAGACCTTCGGAGGGTTCGCCTCGGACGAGAGGCCCTCGCTGTACTCCTCCTGCGAAGCCCCCGAGGCGGGGACCGTGGTGCTCGAACTCACCAGACCGACCTCCAAGTTCCCGGACGCCCTGGGGCTGGACCCCTTCAGCATCCAGTCCCCCACCGCGATGGAGAAGTACGGGGCCGACGAGGTCCGCGCCCGTGGATCCAGTTTCGAGTACTCCGAATACGCCCGGAAACACCCCACGGGAACGGGTCCGTTCGAGTTCGCCTCCCACGACGAGAGCAACCAGTCCGTGGTGCTCGAACGCAACGAGGACTACTGGGGGCGGAAGGCGGGAGTGGACCGGCTCGTCTTCCAGGTGATCCCCGACGAGTCCGTGCGCAAGCAGGAACTGCTCTCCGGGGGGATCGACGGCTACGACTACCCCAACCCGGCCGATCTGGCCTCCCTGCGGGAGCAGGGCTTCGACGTCCGGGTCCGCGACCCGTTCAACATTCTCTACATGGGGATCTCGCAGCGGGACAACCCGGCGCTGCGTGACCTGCGGGTCCGTCAGGCACTGGCCCACGCCGTCGACCGACGCAACCTGGTCGAGGCCAACCTTCCCGCGGGAGCCGAGGTGGCCGAGCTGTTCTATCCGGACTCTGTGGACGGTCACGTCCCGGACACCACGAAGTACCCCCACGACCCGGAACGGGCGCGTGAACTGTTGCGGGAGGCCGGGCATCCGAACCTGGAAATCGAGTTCTGGTGGCCCACCCAGGTGACCCGGCCGTACATGCCCGATCCGCGAGGGATCTTCAACGCCATCGCCGGGGATCTCCGCGAGGCCGGGATCCGGGTGAAACCGGTCAGCAAACCGTGGAACGGCGGCTACATCTCGGACGTGAACCAGGGCCGGGCGCAGGTCTTCCTGCTCGGCTGGACCGGTGACTACAACTCCCCGGACAACTTCATCGGGACCTTCTTCGGCAGCACGAACAACCAGTTCTACACCGAACCGGCCCCCTGGGGCGGGGAGCTGGCCGACCGGCTCGAAGCAGCCGACCGGGAACCCGACCCGAAGAGCCGGGAGCGGATGTACGCCGACATCAACCGGGACCTGAAGTCGGAGTACCTGCCCGCCGTTCCGCTGGCCCACTCACCCCCGGCCATCGTCACCTCCCCGGATGTCGAGGGGCTGGTCCCGTCCCCGTTGACCGCCGAGCGGTTCTCCACGGTGCGGGTGGAGAACTGACGGGCATGGCCGTGACGCGGACCGCGACACCAGGGGGCCGGAGTGCTTCGCTACACCGTCCGACGACTCGGGCAGCTCGTGATCGTCACGCTCGTGCTGTCGCTGCTGCTGTTCGCCTGGCTGCGCGCCCTGCCGGGAGGCCCGGTGTCCGCGCTGCTGGGGGAACGGGCCACCGAGCGGTCCAGGGCCGAACTGGTCGAGCAGCTCGGGCTGAACCAGCCGCTGTACGTGCAGTACTGGAGGTTCCTGGGGCGTGCGGTCACCGGCGACTTCGGTGTCTCCACCGGGGTGCAGCCGGGGACCCCCGCCCTGGAGGTGTTCCTCCAGCGGATGCCGGCCACGATCGAACTCTCGGTGCTGGCGCTGACGATCGCGGTGCTGGTGGGCATTCCGCTGGGCTACGTCGCCGGACGTCGTCAGGGCGGTTGGTTGGACAACCTGAGCATCACCTGGTCGCTGCTGGGAGTGGCGGTTCCGGTGTTCTTCCTGGCCTTCCTGCTGAAGTACGTCTTCGCGATCGAACTGGGCCTGCTGCCCGCCTCCGGTCGTCAGGAGGCGGGGACGAACGCCACGCACGCCACGGGCTTCTACGTGCTGGACGGGCTGCTCACCCGGGAGTGGGACGCGGCGTGGAACGCCCTGCTGCACCTGCTGCTGCCCGCCGCCGCCCTGTCCACCATCCCCTTCGCGGTGATCTTCCGCATCACCCGGGCCTCGGTGCTCGACGTGCTGGAGGAGGACTACGTGCGCACGGCCCGGGCCAAGGGGCTCGGCGCGGCGGTGATCCGCACCCGGCACGTCCTGCGCAACGCGATGCTGCCCGTGGTCACCACCGTGGGGTTGCAGACGGGGGCGCTGCTGTCCGGGGCGGTGCTCACCGAGCAGGTCTTCAACATAGCCGGGATCGGACAGGCGCTCTCGCTCGGTTTCCAGCGGCAGGACTACGCGGTGCTCCAAGTGGTGATCATGGCCACGGCCATGGTCTACGTGCTGGTCAACCTCGTGGTCGACCTCGCCTACGCGGTCATCGACCCCCGGCTGCGCACCCGGTGATCCTCCGCCGAAGCCGGTGGGCACTCCGTGTGGAAAGGACGGTGGGATGATGTCGTTCCTCCGGCCGCGAGCTCGGTGGGTGCCCGGCCGTCGTGCCCCCGCCGACTCGGCATGGACCCGCCCGCCCTCCGCTCGGTGGTCCCGCCCCGGCAGCGGGGGAGGACGCTGATGCTTCCGGGAACGCGACGCGGACGACGTCTCGACGAGCTGGCCGAGTCCACCCCGACGACCACGGCCGGGGTCAGCCTCGCCGCCTCCGCGTGGCGCAGACTGCGCCGCAACCCCACCTTCCTCGTCGGGGCCGGGATCATCGCGGCCTTCGCGCTGCTGGCGCTGGTGTCCCCGCTGCTGGCGGCCCACGATCCGGCGCTGCGGCTGCTGGAGGACCAGGTGTCCCGGGCCGACAACCGCATCCCCGCGCCGCAACCGGGATTCCCGCTCGGCGGGGACCAGTACGGCAGACCGCTGCTGTCCCGGCTGCTGATCGGTTCCCAGCAGACCCTGCTGGTGGCCCTGACGGCCACGGTGCTCGGCCTCGGAGGCGGCCTGACCCTGGGGATCCTGGCCGGGGCGTTCGGAGGGTGGGTGGACACCCTGGTCATGCGGGTGGTGGATGTGCTGCTCTCGGTGCCCTCGCTGCTGCTGGCGGTGTCCATCGGCGCGCTGTTCCAGCAACAGTCCCGGTTCACCGTGATCATCGCGGTGGCCACCGTGCAGATCCCGGTGTTCGGGCGGCTGCTGCGCGGAACCATGCTCGCCCAGCGGGCCAGCGACCACGTGCTCGCGGCCAGGGCCCTCGGCGTGCCCGAACGCTCGGTGGTGTTCCGGCACATGCTGCCCAACGCCCTGGGGCCGGTGGTCGTGCAGGCCACCCTGATGCTGGCCGTGGCCATCATCGACGCCGCCGCGCTGTCCTTCCTGGGTCTGGGCTCGGCCGACACCTCCACCCCCGAGTGGGGGCAGATGCTCGGTTCGGCCCAGGACTTCTTCGACACCCATCCCCAGCTGGCCTTCTGGCCCGCCGGTTGCATCATCGTCGTCGCGCTGGGGTTCACGCTCGTCGGCGAGTCGTTGCGCGAGGCCCTCGACCCGAAGAAGCGGAGATGAGCGCCCATGGCCCTGTTGGAGGTGCGTGATCTGGCCGTGCGGTTCGTGCGCCGGGGAGAGCCGACGGTGGCGGCCGTGGACGGGGTCTCCTTCGACGTTCCCGCCGGCAGGACGGTGGGGCTGGTCGGTGAGTCCGGGTGCGGGAAGTCCGTGACCTCCCTGGCGGTGATGGGGCTGCTGCCCCGGGACGGGACCGAGGTGTCCGGATCGGTCGTGCTGGACGGCACGGAGCTGCTGGGGCTGTCCCGGCGGGAGTGGGACCGCAGGAGGGGCAGCGAGATGAGCATGGTCTTCCAGGACCCGCTGACCTCGCTCAACCCGGTGGTTCCCCTCGGGATCCAGGTGTCCGAGGTGATGGAACGTCACCGTGGCATGTCCCGCCGCGTCGCCACCCGGGAGGCGGAGTCGTTGCTGGACCGGGTGGGGATCCCCGACCCCCGTCGTCGGCTGCGGGAGTACTCCCACCAGCTCTCGGGGGGAATGCGCCAGCGGGCGCTGATCGCCATGGCGCTGGCCTGCCGACCGCGGCTGCTCATCGCCGACGAACCCACCACCGCGCTGGACGTGACCATCCAGGCCCAGATCCTGAGCCTGCTCCGCGAGCTGGTCGCCGAGACGGGGACGGCACTGGTGCTGATCACGCACGATCTCGGGGTGGTGGCGGGGATGTGCGACGAGGTGAACGTGCTCTACGCGGGGCGGATCGTGGAGTGCGCCGATCGGCACGCGCTTTTCGCCGCCCCCCGCCACCCGTACACGGCGGGGCTGCTGGAGTCGGTTCCCCGCCTGGACACCCCGCGCGGACAGCGGCTCGCCCCGATCGCCGGTTCGGTCGAGGACAACATCCCCTGGTCGGTGGGGTGCGCGTTCAGCCCGCGCTGTGCCTCGGCGCTGCCGGTGTGCTCCGAACGCTCGCCCGCCGTGGAGACGGTCGGTCCGGGGCGGCTGCTGCGCTGTCACAACCCGCTGGACACCGACGTCGGGAACACGGAGTCGTCCCATGACTGAACCCACCCCGAGCCCCGCGCGTCGACCAGAGGCCGCGCCCCCGCCCGAACACACCGGCGACGCCCTGGTGGAACTGGACGAGGTGTGCGTGCACTACCCGATCAGGCGCGGTGTGGTGTTCGACCGGACCGTGGGGTGGGTGTACGCGGTGGACGGGGTGTCGCTGCGGATCGAACGAGGCCGTACCTACGGGCTGGTCGGCGAGTCCGGCTGCGGCAAGTCCACCCTCGGCAAGGCTCTGCTCCGGCTGGAACGCCCCACCAGCGGCTCGATCCGTTTCGACGGGATCGAGCTGTCCGACATGTCCGGACGGCGACTGCGGCGTATGCGCCGCAGGATGCAGATGGTGTTCCAGGACACCCTGTCCTCGTTGGATCCGCGGCAGTCCGTGGAGTCCCTGCTGGTCGAGGCGCTGCGCGCGCACGGCCTGGACGAGGGGAGCGAGAGCACCGACCGTCTACTGCGGGAACTGCTCTCCGCCGTGGGGCTGCCCGCCGGTGCGCTGCGGGGGTATCCGCACGAGTTCTCCGGCGGCCAGCGCCAACGCATCGGCATAGCCCGGGCGCTGGCCGTGCGGCCCGAGCTGGTCGTGGCCGACGAGCCCGTGTCGGCGTTGGACGTCTCGGTGCAGGCCCAGGTGCTCAACGTGCTGCGGGATCTGCAGGAGCGGTTCGGGCTGACCTACCTGGTGATCGCGCACGACCTGGCCGTGGTGCGGCACGTCGCCGACCGCGTCGGGGTGATGTATCTGGGCGTGCTGGTGGAGGAGTCCGATTCGGACGTGCTGTACGAGCGTCCGATGCACCCCTACACCAGGGCGCTGCTCTCCGCGGTGCCGGTGCCCGACCCCGAGGTGGAGGACCGCAGGGAGCGGATCCTGCTTCCGGGGGACCTTCCCTCACCGGCGGCTCCCCCGAGCGGGTGCCGGTTCCACACCCGGTGTCCCTGGAGCAGGCCGGGGGTGTGTGACGTCGAGCGTCCGTCCCTGCGGGACGTCGGCGGAGGGCACCTGGTGGCCTGTCACTACGCGGAGTCGATCGAGCGGGGCCGATCCCCCGCGGAGTCGGGGTGAGTCGGTCCCGCTCAGGAACCGGCGGAGGCGCTGGCGGCCTCCAGCAGCTCGGAGAACTCCTCGGCCTCCTCGGGGGTGAGCACCAGGGTCTCGCCGGGGGGAAGCACCAGGCCGATCCGGTCACCCAGCACGAGAACCCGCACCTCCTCGTCCTCGGAGCCCGCGGGGGAGGTGTGGCAGGGAACGCTCCAACTCAGCCCTTCCGGGTCGAGCTGCTCGCCGCGCTCACGGGTGCCCACCGTGCGCCACCTCCGTTCGGCTCGGGTGATCTCCGTCCAGTGAACCGGTGCCCGGGCGTGCTGGCAAACCGTGTTCCCACCGTGCCGGCGGCTTTTCACCGGATCGTGATCGTCTCCCCCGCTCGCGCGGCGGGCGCGGGGAGCCGTCCGCCGTCGGTGTAAGGGGACGGCTCCCGGGCCGGGTTCAGCGATGGGCCCGGTTCACCGCCGAGACCACGGCGTTCAACGAGGCGGTGACGGTGGAGGTGTCGATCGCCGCGCCCCAGAGCACCCGCGCGGTGCCGGAGGAGTCGTCCAGGGAGCACTCCAGGTAGGCCGCGGCCTTGGCGTCGTCACCGGAGGTCATGGCGTGCTCGTGGTAGTCCAGCACCCGTACCTCGTAACCCACCGTGGCCAGCGCGTTCACGAACGCGGCGATGGGGCCGTTGCCCTTGCCGGTGACGGGGTGCTCGACGCCGTCCACCCGCACGGTCGCCTCGACCGTGGTCTCCTCGCCGGCCTCCCCGCCGATCCGCTGTCGGACCAGCTCCAGCGGCGTGGTCGAGTCCAGGTACTCCCCGGCGAAGACCTCCCACATCTCGTGGGGCTCCACCTCGCCGCCCTCGGAGTCGGTGCGCTGCTGGACCAGTTTGGACAGCTCGATCTGCAGCTTGCGCGGCAGGTCGAGCTGGTGCTCGGTCTTCATCACGTAGGCGATGCCGCCCTTGCCGGACTGCGAGTTGACCCGGATCACGGCCTCGTAGCTGCGCCCCACGTCCTTGGGGTCGATCGGCAGGTAGGGCACCTCCCACGGGTACTCGTCCTCCGGCACCCCCGCCCGCTCGGCGGCCTGGCGGTGGGCGCGCAGCCCCTTGTTGATCGCGTCCTGGTGGCTGCCGGAGAAGGCCGTGTAGACCAGCTCGCCGCCCCAGGGCTGCCTCTCGGGGACGGGAAGCTGGTTGCAGTGCTCGACCGTGCGTTTGACGTAGTCGATGTCGGAGATGTCCAACTGGGGGTCCACCCCCTGGCTGAACAGGTTCATGGCCAGCGCGACCAGGTCCACGTTGCCGGTGCGCTCACCGTTGCCGAACAGACAGCCCTCGATCCGGTCCGCTCCGGCCTGGTAGCCGAGCTCCGCGGCGGCGATGGCGGTCCCCCTGTCGTTGTGCGGGTGCAGCGACAGGATCACCGAGTCCCGACGGGACAGTGCGCGGTTCATCCACTCGATGGAGTCCGCGTAGACGTTCGGGGTGGCCATCTCCACCGTGGCCGGCAGGTTGAGGATCACCGGCCTCTCGGGGGTGGGTTCCCAGATCTCGGTGACCGCGTCGCAGACCTCCACCGCGTAGGACAGCTCGGTGCCGGTGAACGACTCGGGGGAGTACTGGAAGCGGAAGTCCGTGTCCGGCTGTTTGGCCGCGCACTCCCGCACGACCTCGGCGCCCTGCTGGGCGATCTTGGTGATCCCGGTGCGTTCCTCGCCGAACACGACCCTGCGTTGCAGGATCGAGGTCGAGTTGTACAGGTGCACGATCGCGGAGTGCGCCCCCTCCAGGGACGCGAAGGTGCGTTCGATGAGGTCCGGGCGGGCCTGGGTCAGCACCTGGATACGCACGTCCCGGGGGATGGCCTCGTCCTCGATGATCTCGCGGACGAAGTCGAAGTCGGTCTGGCTCGCTGCGGGGAACCCGACTTCGATCTCCTTGAAGCCCATCCTGATCAGCAGTTCGAACATCCGCCGCTTGCGCGCGGGCGACATCGGGTCGATCAGGGCCTGGTTGCCGTCCCGCAGGTCCACGGCCGCCCACAGGGGAGCGCGGGTGATGCGCTGGTCGGGCCAGGTGCGGTCCGACAGGGCGACGTCCTCGACCAGCTCCTGGAAGGGGCGGTAGCGGTGGAACGGCATCGAACTGCCGCGCTGGGGGTTCCACGGTGCCTGGTCCGCCGGGGCGGGGCGGGAGGGGGTACGCAGCCTGGCCCTGACGTCCTCGTGACGGCCGGTCGTCTCCGTGGTGGGATGCTGCTCGTTCATGGTCCGGCTCGCTCCTGCTCGTGCGCGGTTGCTTCCGACTGATCGACCGGCACGTTCGACCTCCGCGACGAGGGGCCGGTCTAACTGACCCCGTCGCGGCGTCGAAGCAGGAGGCGGAAAGTCACGGCGCCAGCCTAACCGCACCCCGTGTCCGACACGCAACCGGCTGTTCCGAATGCTGGAACCGGGCGGGGGATTCGGCGGGTGGAGTGATCGTCCTCGCCCCGCTTCTGCGGCAGGCTGGACGGTATGGCGTCCAACAAGACCAACTCCGGATCGGCCGTGGCCACCCTCTTCCAGGGAGCGGGGTTCCTGCTGGCCGTGCTGCTGGTGGCCCACACGGTGTTCGTGCTCTTCGACTTCCAGCCGGAGGGGCGGTTGGCGCAGTCGGTCCGGCAGGCGGCGGAACCGCTGGCGTTGTTCTTCCCCGGTCTGGTCGACGCGCCCACACCGGAGTTGCAGATCCTGCTGGACTACGGACTGGCCGCGCTGTTCTGGATGCTGCTCGGGGGACTGTTGGCCCGCGTCTTCGGGTGAGCCCCGCAAGGACCCGCTCGGCCGCTTGTGCGCCGGGGTCGAGTCCCCACCGTCCACGTTGCCGTCCCGGCGTTCCGCGAGTGCGTTCGAACCCGGCTACCTGCTGGTAATCGTGCGGTGTGTCGTGGCACACTTCCGGCATGTCCGACGAGGTGGCGGGTTCGGCGCGCACGGGACGGGCCGGACGTTCCGGGGGACACCGCCTGCGTGGCGGGTTCGAGTTCGCCGTGTTCCGCGCGCGACTGTTCGGGACACTGGCCACGGTCGTGCGGTGGGTGTGCACAGTGGCCGCCGCGTTGCTGGCCGTGCACGTGCTGCTGACGGTGGCCGGAGCCAACCCGGCCAACGCCCTGGTCCGGTTCGTCGCCGACTGGGCCGAGACCCTGGCGTTCGGCTTCCGGGACCTGTTCGTCAAACCGCGGGCGCCGAAGTTGCAGGTGTTGCTCAACCACGGCTCGGCCGCGGTGTGCTGGCTGCTCGTCTCCGCGGCGGCCGGTCGCCTGCTGCGCCTGCTCGGAGGCCGCGCCGGATGAGCACTTCCCGCCGCGCCCGGCGTGCTCGGCGTGCTCGGCGGGAAGCCGTCCGAGGGGGCGCCCGTCCCCGCTGACCCGCCGGGCCCACGGGGACGGTTCCTTCGGTCCTCTTCGGACTCAGAAGGCGGAGCTGTTCCAGCCCTCGCCGAACACGAGCTCCTCCAGGGCCACGCGTTGCCGGGGGGCGTTCTCCTTCTCGCGCAGGCGCTCGGGCAGCTCGTCGCCGTCTCCCTGGGCTCCGACGGCGATCACCACCAGCGGTTCGTAGTCCTCGGGAACACCGAAGGCCTGTCGGGCCGCGTCCCGGTCGAAACCGGCCATCTGGTGGGCGACCAGTCCTTCGGCCACCGCCTGCAGGACGAGGTTCTCCACGGCCAGCCCCAGGCCGTACTCCCCGTAGGGGAAGGGCTCGCCCTTCTCGTCGAGTTTCCGGGCCACGCCGAGCACGAGGGCTCCGGCGTTGCCCGCCCAGCCGTGGTTGCCCCGGGAGAGCGTGGCGTGCAGCTTGTCGAAGGTGGTCTCGCCACGGCGACCCGCCACGAAACGCGCGGGCTGGGTGTTGCCCCAGGAGGGGGCCCAGCGCGCGGCTTCGAACAGTGCCGTGAACTGTTTGTCGGTCACCGCCGGCTCAGGACTCAGTGCTCGCGGGCTCCAGCGTTCGGCGAGCAGGGGATGCAGCGGTACGGAGGAGTCGGCCGGTTTCACAGTTCCTCCAGAGTCGTCGGATCGTGGGGACTTCGGTCGTCCTCGCTGTTCGGGTGAACCTTCCGGTGTGGGTGCCCGTCGGCCGTGCGCCCTCAGATCGCGTAGGGCCACACGGCCAGCGCGTAGGCGCTGAACCACGAGCCGAAACAGACGAACAGCGTGGTCGAGACTATCGCCGTGAGCCCGCCCCGTCGGGCGAGACCGAGCGCGGGCGGCAGCAGCAGCGGAAAGGCGGGCAGCATCAGACGCACCTTGGAGAACATCAGTCCGTCCGAACCGAGGGCGAGGGCCAGCACGAGGGCCGCGAACACCACGAGCGGCCACGGCAGCCTCGCGTGCGGACACAGCACCAGCAGCACCACGGCGCACAGCACCAGCCAGGCCGTCAGGGTCACGAAGGTGTCCTTGTCGGTGGTCAGCGTTTCGAGCACGAACCGCGCCGTGCTGACTCCCCCGTCGAAGGAGGAGGACCAGCCGCGCTGCTGGATCTCGAAGTAGCCGTTCGGATCGCCGGTGCGTACGGCCACCCATCCGAGGTAGGCGAGGGTGCCGAGGGGAGCGAGCAGGCAGGCCACCCAGGGGGCTCGTCCGGCTCGTCCCCGCGCGAGCGCCACCACGGCGGCCGTGACCACCACGGCGATCAGTACCACCCCGGTGGGACGGATCAGCCCGGCGGCCAGGCAGCACAGTCCCGCCCACGACCAGCGGTTCTCCAGCACGCCGACCAGCGCCCACACGGACAGGGCGCAGAACAGCGCCTCGGTGTAGGGCATGATCAGCACGACCGACATCGGCGTCGCCGAGAACAGCACCACCAGCACCAGGCCGACACGTCGTGATCCGGTGACCAGTCGAGCCAGCCGGGCCAGCCCGTAGGCGCAGACCAGACCGGCGGCCAGGTTCACCAGCAGGGCGGCCCCCGGTGGATCCAGCCCCGGCAGCAGCGCCACCGCGCGGATCGAGAGGGGGAGGCCGGGGAAGAAGGCCATCGCTGTCCCCGGGTGGTGGTGGCCGTGCCCGTCCAACATCGTGGGAGAGACACCGTCGTAGCCGTTGGCGGCGATCTGGAGGTACCAGTCCGAGTCCCACGAGAACAGCACGGGCAGAAGCTGCTTGCCCTGGCTCGCGCAGAGGGCCGCCAACACCAGGAGTCCCAGAACGTGGACGGTGAGATACAGCACCGCCGGAACCGGGTCGAACCCGCGACGACGGACGGTCGCCGTCCTCTCCGCCCGCCGGGGAAGGTGGGGTCCCACCAGAGCTGTCCGCTGGTCACCGGGGGTTTCTCCGGAAGTGGACGGCGTGGGGCCGAGCGTTTCTCCCGTCGCGGACAACCGTGGACCCTTCCCTCGTCGGTGGTGAACGGCCGTGCCTGACACGCGGAAACCAGGCTAGCCACGGCAAACGGGTGTCCCCTCCGGTGGTGTTCGTTCGGTAGGCTGGGCTGACAGCGGAGCGGCCCGGCGGAAGTGCTCGGTCGCCCGGCCGCGGAGTTCGTCGGCGCGTTCGTCGTTCGCGGGGTTTCTCGGGCCGGCGGCTTCCGTCATCCCGGTGTCTGTGTGGGGCGTCCCGCACGCGGGAGATCCGCGCGGCGCGAGGAGGTTTGTTCCAGGTGGCGCTCGTCGTCCAGAAATACGGTGGTTCCTCGCTCGAGAGTGCCGATCGAATCAAACGGGTCGCCGAGCGCATCGTCGAGACCCGGAAGGCGGGCAACGACGTCGTGGTGGTGTGCTCGGCCATGGGCGACACCACCGACGAGCTGCTGGACATGGCCAGGCAGGTCAATCCGGACCCGCCCGAGCGCGAACTCGACATGCTGCTGACGGCGGGCGAGCGGATATCCAACGCGCTCGTGGCGATGGCGATCGAGTCCCTCGGCGAGCAGGCCAGGTCGTTCTCCGGTTCCCAGGCAGGGGTGATCACCACCTCGGCACACCAGAACGCGCGGATCATGGACGTGACTCCGGGCAGGGTCCGCGAGGCCCTGGACGAGGGGCGCGTGGTGATGGTCGCCGGGTTCCAGGGGGTCAGCCAGGACAGCAAGGACGTCACGACCCTCGGGCGCGGCGGTTCGGACACCACGGCCGTGGCGGTGGCCGCCGCGATGAACGCGGACGTCTGCGAGATCTACACCGACGTCGACGGGGTGTACACGGCGGACCCGCGCATCGCCACCGACGCCCGGCACCTCGACCGCATCACCTACGAGGAGATGCTCGAACTGGCCGCCACCGGGGCCAAGGTGCTGCACCTGCGCGCCGTGGAGTACGCGCGCCGGTACGCGGTGCCCCTGCACGTCCGTTCTTCGTACTCATCCAATCCCGGCACGATCGTGTCCGGCTCAGTGGAGGACCTTTCCGTGGAACAGGCCATGATCACCGGCGTGGCGCACGACCGGTCGGAAGCCAAGGTCACCGTGCGCGGCGTTCCGGACAGCAGAGGGGTGGCCGGCAGGATCTTCCGTGCCGTCGCCGACGCCGAGATCGACATCGACATGGTGTTGCAGAACGTCTCCGGTGTCGCCTCCGGACGCACCGACCTGACGTTCACCGTGGCCAAGAGCAACGGCGCCAAGGCGGTGGCCGAGCTGGAGAAGGTCCGGGGCGAGGTCGGATTCGAGGAGGTCGTCTACGACGACGACGTGGGCAAGGTGTCCCTGGTGGGCGCGGGGATGCGGTCGCATCCGGGGGTGACCGCCGTGTTCTGCGAGGCCCTGTCCGAGGCCGGGGTGAACATCGAGATCATCAACACCTCCGAGATCCGGATCTCGGTTCTGGTGCGGGAGGCCCAGCTGGAGGACGCGGTCGCGGCGCTGCATTCCGCGTTCGAACTCGGCGGGGAGGAAGAGGCCGTGGTCTACGCGGGGAGTGGTCGCTGAGATGGGTGCGGGACAGTCGGACGGTCGGCCCACCGTCGCCGTCGTCGGAGCCACCGGCGCGGTGGGATCGGTCATGATCGAGATCATGAACGCGCGGGAGTCCGTGCCGTGGGGGGAGATCAGGCTCATCGCCTCCCCGCGTTCGGCGGGCCGCACGATCACGGTGCGCGGGGTCGAGCACACGGTTCGGGCGCTGTCGCCGGAGGCCTTCGACGGCGTCGACATCGCCATGTTCGACGTGCCGGACGAGCTCTCCGCCGAGTGGGCCCCGGTGGCGGTCGAACGGGGCGCCACGGTGGTGGACAACTCCGGGGCGTTCCGGATGGACCCACAGGTTCCGCTGGTGGTGCCCGAGGTCAACGGCAGCCGGGTCACCCGGCGCCCGAAGGGGATCATCGCCAATCCCAACTGCACCACGTTGTCCATGATGGCCGCGCTCGGTCGGCTCCACGAGGAGTTCGGACTGCGCGAGCTGGTGGTCTCCTCCTACCAGGCCGCCTCGGGGTCCGGTCAGGAGGGCGTGGACAGGCTGCGTGCCGAGATCGAGGCGGTCGCGGGCAAGCAGGTCGGGGACCGGGCCGGGGACGTGGCCGAGGCGCTGGCCGCCGCCGGGCTGCCCGAGCAGTCCCCGTTCCGGGCCCCGCTGGCGTTGAACGCGGTGCCGTGGTGCGGCTCCCGCAAGGAGGACGGCTGGACCTCCGAGGAGCTGAAGGTGCGCAACGAGTCGCGCAAGATCCTGGAGCTGCCGGAGCTGAGGGTCTCGGCCACCTGCGTGCGGGTTCCCGTGGTGACCACCCACGCGCTGGCGGTGCACGCGACGTTCGGGCGTGAGGTCAGCGTGGAGCAGGCGCGTCGGTCCTTCGAGCAGGCCCCGTCGATCGTGCTGCGGGACGATCCGGACGCCCCGGAGGGGCCGGACTTCCCGACCCCGGCCGCCGTGGTCGGTGCCGAACCCACCTATGTGGGGCGAGTCCGACAGGCGATGGACTTCCCCAACACGCTGGACTTCTTCGTCTGCGGGGACAACCTGCGCAAGGGCGCCGCGCTGAACACCTACGAGATCGCCGAGACCCTGGTCAGCCACTCCTCCGTGGGTGAGTAGTCCCCTCCGCGCACTGTCCGGCCCTCCGCCGAAGGGGTGGCGTGCGTCTCGTCCACCGGGAGGAGTTCCCGTGGGCTGGATAGGTTGGGGACATGAGCGTATCCGCAACCCAGGAGGTCCTGCTCGGGCTCGACATCGGATCGACGGCCACCAAGGTGGTGGCCGCCGACCGGCACGGGACGGTGCTGCACCTGGTCGAACGCGAGAACGGGATGCGTACCACGGAGCCGGGGGAGGCCGTCCAGGACGCCGAGGCGGTACGTGAGGCCGCGCTGGCCGCGCTGGCCGAGTGCGTGGACCGGGTGCGGCGGTCCGGTTCTTCCGTGCGGGCGTTGTCGTTCAGCACCGCCATGCATTCGCTGGTCGGACTGGACGAGCGGGGTGTCCCGGTCACGCCCGCCTTCCACCTCTCCGACAGTCGCTGTGCCGAGGTGGCGCGGAAACTGCGCGGGGACCGCCAGGGCGCGGCGGCGTTGCACCGGGCGACCGGAACGCCGGTGCATCCGCAGTCGGTGATGGTCAAGCTCGCCTGGCTGGGCGAGCAGCGCCGCGAGCTCGCCTCCGGGGTGGCCCGGTGGTGCGCGCTGAAGGACGTGGTGTTCACGGCGTTGACCGGCGAGTTCGTCACGGACCAGTCGTTGGCTTCGGGCAGCGGTCTGCAACGCATGTCCACCTTGGACTGGGATGAGGAGGCCCTGGCGGTCGCCGGGGTGAGCCGGGACCGGCTGCCCCCGATCAAGGCGCCCACCGACACGCTGCCGTTGACGCCGGAGGCCGCCCGGAGGACGGGGCTGCCGACGGGACTGCCGGTGGTGCTCGGTGCCGGGGACGGCCCGTTGGGCAACCTCGGGGTCGGCGCGGTGAGCACCGGGGTGGCCGGACTCTCCCTCGGTACCAGTGGGGCCTTGCGTGTGATGCGGGAGCAGCCCGGGGTGGACGAGCGTTGCCGCACCTTCTGCTACTACCTGGCCGACGGACTGTGGGTCTCCGGCGGGGCGGTGAGCAACGGCGCCGTCGTCGGGCAGTGGGCGGCCGAGACCTTCGGCGTGGAGCTGGGGGAGCTGATGGACGAGGCGCTGCGGGTGCCCACGGGGGCTCGGGGGCTGGTCGCGTTGCCCTACCTGATGGGGGAACGCGCTCCCTGGTGGGAGCCCGGGTTGACCGGCTCGCTGGTCGGGTTGCGTCGGGTGCACGGTCGGGCCGAGATAACCCGGGCGCTGGTGGAGGGGGTGGCCCAGCAGCTCGCTCTGGTGCGGGACGCGGTGGTCGACACCGGGGCCGAGGTGCGCGCGGTGCGGGCCACGGGTGGTGGTTTCCGCAGCCGGGTGTGGGCCGAGGTCATCGCCGCCGCTCTCGGGAGGGAACTGGAACTGGCGGAGAACAGCGGTGGGTCGGCCCTGGGAGCGGTGTTCCTCGGTTGGCGGGCCCTGGGGGAGCTGGACTCCCTGGAGGAGACGGTCGACCTGGTGCACCCGAGCCGCACGGTGCCGGCCGATCCGGAAGCGGTCCGGTTCTTGCGGGAGCAGCGCGGTGGGATCGAGCGGTTGCACGAGGCGGTGCGGGACCTGGTTCCCGGTGCCGAGTGAGCCCGCTCGTGCGCGGTGCTCCTGGGTTCGTCCCGGGACCGTGACCACGGATCGTTACCAACCGGTGGAGCGCCGTGTCAACGGCGTGAACGGCATCGAAAAAAAGTATGACTGAAGCGATCCAGAGCCCTGGCGAGGTGCAGGCACGCCTTGTGAGGATCTGCCCCGTTCGGCATCCGTTCGGGTGATGCCCGGTGGTGACAAAGGGGCAGATTCGTGCAAGGAGCGCTCGCCGCGGCCGAGCAGGCCGCCAACGACTCCGCATGGGGGGCGACGGGCACCCTGGCGGTGGCCGCGGGGTCCGTCGCGGTGCTGCTGGTGCTGGTGGTCTTCGTCAAGCTCCAGCCGATGATCGCGCTGCTGGCGGTCAGCCTGGCGACGGCCCTGGTGTTGGGCATCCCGCTCGACCGGGTGATGGACACCCTCAACGAGGGACTCGGTGGGACGCTGGCCGAAGTCGCGTTGATCGTCGGTTTCGGTGCCATGTTGGGCAGGATGCTGGAGATCTCCGGCGGCGCCTCCGTGCTGGCCGACTCGTTGGTGCGTCGCTTCGGGGAACGCCGCGCGCCGCTCGCCCTCGGGGTGGCGGGGCTGTTGTTCGGCTTCCCGATCTTCCTGGACGCGGGAGTGATCATCTTCCTGCCGATCGTGTTCACGGTGGCCCGCAGGCTCGGCGGTTCGGTCCTGCGCTACGCGCTGCCCGTGGCCGGGTCCTTCGCCGTCATGCACGCCTTCGTCCCCCCACACCCGGGGCCGGTGTCCGCGGCCGGGCTCATCGGGGCGAACACGGGGTTGCTGTTGCTGGTCGGCCTGGTGGTGGGGATCCCGACCTGGTTCGTGGCGGCCTACGGATTCGGCCTGTGGAGCGGTGCGCGCAACTTCCTGGAGGTTCCCGGCAACTCCACCGCCACCGGAGAGGGGGCCGCTCCGGAGGGGAGTGTGCCGGGCACGGGTTCGGTGCTCGGGCTGCTGTTGCTGCCGTTGCTGCTGATCTTCATGAACACCGGACTGAGCGCCTTGGCCGAGGAGGGTGTGGTCGACTCCGAGGCGCGGGCGGTGCAGGTGGCCATACTCGTCGGACAGAGCCCGATCGCCCTGGCCGTGGCCGTGCTGGTCTCCTCGGTGGCCCTGGGGCTGCGGCGCGGGATGACGGGTGAGCAGATCGAGCGGGAGCTCACCTCCAGCCTGAGCACCATCGCCGCGGTCATCCTGATCACCGGCGCCGGTGGCATGTTCGGGGCGGTGCTCGCCGAGGCCGGGGTCGGCAAGGCGCTGGCCGCCGCGCTCAACGGCGCGGGGATCCCGATCATCGTGGCGGCCTTCCTGATCGCCGTCGTGATGCGCGTGGCGCAGGGTTCGGCGACCGTGGCACTGACCACGGCCGCCGGTTTCATCGCTCCCGCGGTCTCGGCGGCCTCCGGGCTGTCGGCGGTCGACCTCTGCCTGATCGTCATCGCGATCGCCTCGGGATCGACGGTGCTCTCGCACGTCAACGACTCGGGATTCTGGTTGATCGGTCGGCTGCTGGGCATGGACGTGCCCACCACCCTGCGGACCTGGACGGTGATGGAGACGTTGATCGGCGTGGTCGGTTTCCTCATCTCGTGGGGGATCTACCTCGTGCTGTGAGTCCGGCGGCGTTCCGTCGGGAGCTCTGTCGGGGGATTCCTCGTCACACGTGTCGGGGAAGACCGGCGTATTTTCTTGACTTATTCCAATCTGCGCGTGGCATACTGTCCGTGTTATGGCATCCAGGACGACATCCGGCGGTCAGGTCGCGGAAGACGGCACGCGGGAACGGCTGCGCGCGGTGGGGCTCCGGGCCACCGCCCCCCGCGTGGCCGTGCTCGACTGGCTGTCGAGCAATCCGCACTCGACCGCCGAGCAGGTGGCTGGTGCCGTACGGAGGGACATCGGCTCGGTGTCCACCCAAGCCGTCTACGACGTGCTGCACGCGTGCACCGCGGCCGGGTTGTTACGCAGGATCGAGCCCGCCGGTCATCCGGCACGGTTCGAGTCCCGTACGGCGGACAACCACCACCACCTGGTGTGTCGCGACTGCGGACGGACCGAGGACGTGGACTGTGTCCACGGTTCGGCACCGTGCCTGACTCCTTCGACCACGGCAGGATACTCCGTGGACGAAGCCGAGATCGTTTTTTGGGGATACTGCCCCGACTGCAGGTCCGCCGAACAGTGACCGGCGGACATCTCAACCACCACGAGGAGGGACGATCGTGAGTTCGCCACGGCCCACGACGACCAACGCCGGCATCCCGGTGGCCAGCGACGACCACTCGCTGACCGCGGGAAGCAACGGCCCGATCCTGCTGCAGGATCACTACCTGATCGAGAAGAACGCGCAGTTCAACCGCGAGCGGGTGCCCGAACGCGTGGTGCACGCCAAGGGCGGTGGCGCTTTCGGCTTCTTCGAGACCACCGAGGACGTCAGCCAGTACACCAAGGCCGCGCTGTTCCAGCCCGGCGCCAAGACCGAGGCGCTGATCCGCTTCTCCTCGGTCGCCGGTGAGCTGGGTTCCCCCGACACCTGGCGCGACCCGCGCGGCACGGCCATCAAGTTCTACACCTCCGAGGGCAACTACGACCTCGTCGGTAACAACACTCCGGTGTTCTTCATCCGGGACGCGATCAAGTTCCCCGACTTCATCCGCTCCCAGAAGCGCCGGGCGGACAACCACCTGCGGGACCACGACATGCAGTGGGACTTCTGGACCCACTGCCCCGAGTCGGCCCACCAGGTGACCTGGCTGATGGGTGACCGGGGTATCCCGAAGACCTGGCGGAACATGAACCTCTACGGTTCGCACACCTTCATGTGGGAAAACGCCAAGGGCGAGAAGTTCTGGGTGAAGTACCACTTCAAGACCGACCAGGGCCACGACTTCCTCACCCAGGAGGAGGCCGACCGGCTGGCCGGTGAGGACGCCGACCACCACATCCGTGACCTGTGGACGAGCATCAAGTCCGGCAACAACCCGAGCTGGACGCTGTACGTGCAGGTCATGCCGATCGAGGAGGCTCCGGACTACCGGTTCAACCCGTTCGACCTGACCAAGGTGTGGCCGCACGGCGACTACCCGCTGATCAAGGTCGGCCGGTTCGTGCTCAACCGCAATCCGGAGAACTACTTCGCCCAGATCGAGCAGGCCGCCTTCGAGCCGTCCAACATGGTTCCCGGCATCGGCCCGTCGCCGGACAAGATGCTGCAGGGCAGGCTGTTCTCCTACCCGGACGCCCACCGCTACCGCATCGGTCCGAACTACATGGACCTGCCGGTCAACCGGCCCACCGCCCAGGTGAACTCCTACGCCAAGGACGGCCCGATGCGCTACAGCTACGGGCAGGACCCGGTGTACGCGCCGAACTCCTACGGCGGCCCGCACGCCGACACCGCCCAGGGCACCGAGCACTCCGCCCAGGGCATCGAGGAGGAGGTCGTCCGCTCGGCCTACCAGCTGCACGCCGAGGACGACGACTTCGGCCAGGCCGGAACCCTGGTCCGCGAGGTCTTCAGCGACGAGCAGCGGCAGCGCTTCGTGAACAACGTCGCCGGGCACCTGTCCAAGGGCGTCAGCCAGCCCATCCTGGAGCGTGCGCTGCAGTACTGGCGCAACGTGGACAAGGACACCGGCGACAAGATCGCCGAGAGGGTTCAGAACTGAGCCTTCCCCGGTGCGGCCACCGCGTGGCCGCGGGCTGACTGTGGTTCCCACCACCGACCGGGTCCGACGGTGCCCACACCGTCGGACCCGGTTTTTCGTGGTCGGGCTCGCATCGGTTTCTCGGTAGTCGCCAGCGCTATACCGGAGGTTGGGGTAGATTGACCGCTGATGAGAAGTGATCACATGCCTTCCGGTCATGCCCCTCCGGGACCGCCTCAGTCCTCTGGAAGGAGGGCGAAGGGAACGGGGCGGAGTAATTCTTGGTTGGCCGTTTCACTGGGATTGATCGCGCTGTCCGTAGTAGCGCTCGGCTGGGAGCTCTGGACGCGTGTTTCGGTACAGGAGTTCTGGCCGGACCACGATGTGTATCGCAGAGCTGTGGATGCCTGGCTGCACGGTGAGAACGTCATGCCCTCCAGCTCTCCGATCACGAACGAAGACCCGCTTCCCTGGGTTTATCCTCCGTTTGCGCTGTTGACGTTGGCTCCGTTGGCCGTGTTACCGCTCAAAGTAGACATAACTTTGCTGTATCTGCTGAACACGGCGGCCCTGGTTGTCACTTTTCATCTCGTTCTTCGGCGCGTCTGGGGCAGTGGTGACCGACTGTTTTGTTTCGCGTTGTCGTTGGTTCTCGCCAGGGCTTCTCTTTTTCTTGGGCCGGTGTCCGGATGTTTCGCGCAGGGGCAGATCAACATCGTATTGATGGGAATGGTGGTCGCGGACTGCCTTACGCGTAATCCACGTTGGCCACGGGGAATGTTGATCGGACTGGCCGCTGCGGTGAAGATTATTCCCGGAGCTTTCGTGCTGCTCTTCCTGATGCGGAAAAATTTCCGCGCGGCTGGAACGGCGGTAGCGACAGGGGCGCTGGCGACCCTGGCTGGTTTCGTGATAGCTTTCGAAGCCTCCGTCAAGTACTGGTTCACGCAGGGTCCAGCAGCCTCTGCCTTCGGTTCTCCGTTGCGGAGTAACCAGACAGTACTGGCTGTTCTGAACCGTACTGATCTTCCTGCGGGGTTACAGATCTCGTTGTGGCTGCTCGCCTGTGTGGTGTTGGGGGGAGTGACCGTCTACTGTGTTCGTAACTCTTCTGACACGTTGTCCGTGATGACGATCGGATTGGTCGCCCTTCTGATATCACCGACGTCCTGGTCCAATCACTGGGTTTGGCTCGCTCCCACGGTCCTTTTCATGGTTGTGTATGGTCTGAAAAATTACAGCAAATTGTGGCTGTCCCTTTCTGTTCTGTCGGTTTCCGTTATCTTCTGGTCACCGTTCGGAAGATTGCCGCTGGATCGGGATTTGATGTTGAACCTTTCTCCTGTCGACCAGTTTCGTGCGGCTTCTTTCGTGGTTCTCGGATTCCTGGTGGTCGCGTTGGCGACTTTTTCGGCCATGTGTCACCCGTTTTCTCGCCAGGAGGACTGGGATGACGTAGGACAAGGGGATTCACTTTCCTCCGTGAGGTGAGTCCGCAGACGTTGCGACAGTCGTGTTTGCCGCTGAGTTGTTTCCTGGAGGGGATGGGTCCACAGCGTGGTGGACCTTCTGCACGCGTTGTCTCCGGTTCGATCCGAGGGGCCCGCCGAATGTACCATATCTCTCTGTAACAGAGATTACAGTTGGCCGGAAAAAGTGAGCGAGTCCGCCGTCGCCATTGCTGTGTTCGGACAGGCAGATCTCGCCGACGACGCACTGCACCGTACCGTCTCCGTTGTCAGCGGCCATCGCTGCGCCGGGAAAAGCGATGAGACCGGCGGCCGAGACACCGAGCACTGCCAGAGCCTTCTTCATTGTTCTCTCCTCGATTCGAACGTCCGCTACGAACGTTTTATCGTGTTCTTCTGAAGAACTTATGCGACGGAACACGGTTGTCGACATGTACGAAGGTGCAGTTTTCGCTGCACCTTGGTCGCACGCCAGCGTGTGAGCAGGGTTGCGCCACCGCGCGGTACTCGACACGGAGTCCGCCTGACCCCCTCGTCGTCCGGGCCTTCCGGACCGGAGGCCGGGGCGGGAGAGTGAGGGAGGAGTTACTGGCCGCCGGTCAGGGTGAGCAGCAGCCGTTCGCAACTGCGCTGGACGGTACGCACGGCCTGCCGGTGCGCACGGTCGAAGAGCGGGTCGGCCGCCAACGCGCGCCAGCGCCGAGCGAGAGCACCGGCCCGTTCGACCAGTTCGCGGGGCTGGGCCTGGGGCGGTGCTCCCAACCGCACGCCGGGATGGGGGCCGCGCGCGCCCAGCACCTGTTCGGCCTCCTGACGCAGCGGGTGCGGCAGCCGCAGCTGCCCGGACCACAGCCCGGACAGCACCCGCAGCTCGTCCCACTCGTGGGCGTTGGCCAGCAGCCGGTCCAACTCCCCCCGCAGCTGCCTGCTGCCCGGACGGGGATGGGCCCGCAACACCATGTCCACGGCCATCAGCACCGAACGGGCCCGCAACGCCTCCTGCCGTTCCACGAACTGCAGGTGCACCGCCTCCTGCAGCACGCCGATGCGACTCTCCTCCAGCAGCGCGTCCCGCAGCCTGGTGGGTTCGTCGACTCCCCGGGCGAGCAGGTCCAGCGCACGACGCAGCCCGAACAGGCCGAGCTCGTTCAGCAGGGTCTGTCTGGTGCCGGAGTCCACGCCCTCGGGTTCGGTGGCCTTGGTGAACCTCTCGGCCGACAGCAGCTGGTCCTCGATCCGTGTTCCGTCGAGCGTGGCCAGCCCGCGCAGCGCCTCGAAGCGCTGTCGGTCCAGCGCGCTCGCCCCCTGCGCGCACAGCCCCGCGACGGGGATGACGTGTTGGGTGAAGGAACGGATCTTGGGGTCCTGTCGGTAACGCGCCGCCCTCCGCTCGGCGGTCTCCAGGGCGTCCTCGTCCCCGGCGGCCACCTCGTCGGCGCGGGACAGCGCGAGCACCGTGTTGATCGGTGCCCGCCGCGCGACGCGCAGCTCGTGCACCGAGTGCAGGAACTGCACGTCCGTCTGCTGGGGCTGGCGCGTCAGGTAGAGCACCGCGTCGGCCTCGGAGAGGATCTGGGCCAGCGCCGACCTGCCGGTCTCCTGCACCGCCGTGGAGGCCACTCCCGGCGTCTCGATGAGCGTGATCGCCTGGAGACCGGGCGAGGGGGTCTCGATCACCAGCCGGGCGACCTCGTCCGGTCTCCAACGTTGCAGGTCGCGGATGGTCGCCGGATCCAGCTTGCCCCGACAGACGTGCTGCTGGGTCCCGTGCGGGGTGTGCACCGTGATCCGGGGTTCGTCCCCGTAGCGGAACACGGTGTTGACCTGGGTGCGCTCCTCGGTGTCACTGGGGGCGATCTCGGCGCCGACCAGCGCGTTGACCAGGGTGGACTTGCCCGACTTCACCCTTCCGGTCACGGCCATGCGCAGCGGTTCGGAGAGCCGCTCCAGGCGGGTGCGCAACCAGCCCGCGGTGCGGGGGTCGTCGCGGTAGAAGGTCATCGTACGGAGCAGCAGTGCCCTGGCCTGCCCCAGCAGGCCCGTGGGCGGTGGCTCGGCGTCACTCGGTGCGTTCATGCGGCTGTGATGCGGTTGGAGGTCAACGTGGCGGCCTTCTTGCGCAGCGCGTTGAGTTCCTCGAGTTTCTTCTTGATCTCCCTGGCGCGGGCGTCCCGGTCCACGGCGCTCTGCTCGGCCGAGCGCTTGGTGTCCTGGATGGACCGGCTGATGCTGATCTGGGCCTGTTCGGTGATGCGGTTGCAGTGGTCGTGCAGCGTCTGGTGCATGTGGCGGATGGCGTCCCTGGCCTCCTTGTTGACCTGGAAGACCACGTGTTCGACATAGCGCTGTACGGAGGTGCGGGCCTCGGCCTGTCTGCGTTTCAGCCGGGCGTCCTTCTCCTCGTTCAGGCTCTTGCTGCCCAACAGCAGCCCCGCCGAGATGGAGACCACGTTCATCAACGGCAGTCCCGCCATGCTCGTCATCAGCCCGAACATCAGCACGCCGCCGTAGGAGCCGCGCAGTCCGGTCAGGAACTGGTCCTTGCGCGGGTAGTCGGCGTTCTTCGGGGGTTTGGGGTCGGGAACCCGGGGCAGGGGGTCGGGCACGGGGATGGGGTCGCTGGCGGGCAGGGTGCGCACGTGCTCGCGCAGCAGTTCGTCGCAGACCTGCTCGGTGATCCGCTCCCGGCGCCGGTCGAGCCACTCGAAGGTCTCCGCGATCGCCCGGGAGAGGTTCCGCCGCAGCCAGTCCTCGAAGTCCTCCCAGGTGGTGCCGGGGTCCACCTCGTCCAGCGTCTCGTTGGCCTGGTGCAGCACGGCCCAGCTGCGTTCCCGGAAGTCGTACTCGATGTCGGAGTACAACTCCTGGACGGCGTCGGAGAGCGTCTTCTGCCAGCGCCCGGAGAGCCGTTTCAGGTCCTCGGCGCGGCGTTGGGCCGCCTCCAGTTCGAGCAGGGTCTCGGTGGCCGTGCGTGGGCTCTGGTTGTTCAGCTCCTCGCGCAGGGAGGTGGTGATCCGGTCGATGGCCTCGGTGACGTTGTGGGCCACCAGCCTGCGGGTGAGTTGTTCGTGCGCGCTGGCCATCTCCTTGCGGAGATAGTCCAACAGGGGGGGAAAGCCCGACTCGGTGTTGAGTTCCTGGCTCTTCTCCCGCATGGCCCGGGCCCGGATCCGGGAGGAGACGGGGAAGATCTTGCCCGCCACTCCCGCGTTGGCCATGTGCTTGCGGTTGATCTCGACGATGCGCCGCCAGTCCGGGACGAAGTCGATCTTGGGTTGGACCAGTGCGACGTTCGGGCACATCGAGGTGACCCGGCGCAGGAAGTTCAGCTCGTTGGTGGTCAGTTCCTGGGTGGCGTCGGAGACCATGAGAAGGGCGTCGGCCTCGGCCACGGCCTCCTCGGTGACGGTGCCCAGGGAGCTGACCACGCCGCCGACGGCGGGGGTGTCCATGAGGGCCAGTCCGTTCTCCAGCAGCGCACGGGGCAGTCCCACCTCGGCGCGGCTGAGGGAGTAGCCGTCCCGCAGCGCGTTGTCCAGCTCCTCGTGCAGGCGCTCGATCGACACGGGCCAGCGGTCCCCGCCCACGGCGCTCTGCGGGGTCTCCTGGCCGACGAGCTGCGCCGAGGGCTCTGAGGAGTGTCGTACGACAGTGGGAACCGTGGTGCTCACGTGCTCGCCCGTGGCGCAGACCGGCGCGTTGACGAGCGAGTTGACGAGTTCGCTCTTGCCCTGTTCGGGCTCGCCGACGACGAGGACGAGCTGGGCCGGATCGAGTACTCTGCTGCGGATCTGGCGCAACCGGTTGCTCAGGTCCGTCCGTTGTGCCTCGACGCACTCGGCCTCCGCGCGGTCGATGAGTTCCACGAGTGCCGTTTCGATCACGGTGGGATTGTGCACGGCTACACGATCGGAGGAAAAATCGGACAGGGCCGGACGCGGAGAGTCCGGAATCCGTCCGTGCGCACCGTACCGACATCGGACGCGTGGAGGAAGTGACTACTCCGGGTGGAGGAGGCCGGGGAAAAGAGTTCGACGCCGCGAGGCTGCCTCTCGCGGCGTCGAACCGATCGCCGGGTTCCGCGGAGAGAGGGGCACACGGAACCCGGCGATCCGAACCGGCTCAGGTCAGAGCGCATGTGGGAAGTGCCGAACTTCCCGGAAACCGTTCCGAGCGGGTCAGGCGGTTCCGGGAGTCAGAGCAGGTCCAGCGGCAGGTCGCTGGTCACGTCGCCGACCAGGCCGCTGTCGGCCGAGCCCTCGGCGGAGCTCTCGCCGCTCAGACCGGCGTGCAGGTCGCCGGTCACGTCGCCGGCGACCGGGACGTCGGCGGTGACGTTGCTGACCGCGCCGGTCACGTCGCCGACCGTGTCGTCGAGGCCGCCGGTCACGTCACCCGCGGCGCCCAGCGTGGTGCCCACGCTGCCGACGGCCACGTCCACACCGGTGTCCACGGTGCCGTTGACGGTGCCCAGGGCGCCGTCAACCGTGTTGTTGACGGTGTCGCCCACGGTGTCCACGGAGTTGTCGACCGTGTTGCCGGCGACGTCGACGGAGTTGCCCACCACGCCGACGGCGTTGTTGGCGGCGTTCACCTCGTTGCCGCTGAGCACGTCGTGCACGTTGAGCAGGTTGTGCGAGTCGGTGTGCTCGACACTGCCGTCCACGTCGACGTTGGTCTCCTGGCTCTGCTGCTGGTTCTGCTCCAGCTGGTTGTCGACGTCGCCTTCGGAGGAGTACTCGGCGGAGGGGGAGTTGTCCACGCTCATGGTTTCCGTCGCTTCCTGTTGCTCGTTGTTCTGTCCGGGATCGAGCTGGCTGATCGCGACGTGTTGGGTGCTCGCCGTGAACGTGTCGATGCTGGGCTGGGCCGTTCGTGCGTGCTCCGTCACGAACTCGGCCGGGGCGTAGTCCAGCATGAACGAGGAGGCGTAGAGCATCTGCGCCGCGTTCAGTCCCCCCAGTCCGGCGCCTTCCAGCGTGCCGTGCGGATCGGCGTCGAACGCCGACCGTGTCTCCGGGTTGCCGACGAGTCGGGTCAGGAACTCCTGAAGCGTCGGCTGGCCCGGGACCGCTGTCTGTTGGGCGACCGGTTCCGGGGTCGGGAACTCGGAATCACCCCGCCCGTGACCCTGATCCGGCTGTGTGTTCGGCATCACTGGCGTTCTCCTGAACTCAAGCCGTGGGTGGTCCTTCTCCCGGGCGAGGTGATCGATCCCCGCGTTCCTTGTTCATCAAGGTACGGCTGGGGCGGCGCTTGCCCATCGGGAGCCACTCCTAGTTATTGCTGAACCTATTAGGGGACTCTGATTTGTCACCCTTTAGGGGATCAATGGGACGGGTCACATCTTTGCGTAATTGAGTCCACGCTAGGTTGGAGCGGCGGGCTTTCCGGACGAACCCCGCTAGGCCGCTTGGCGGTACGACAAGTGTGGACGGCTGATCCGGAAGGGATGGCATGCCTTACGTTCTCGGGGTTCATCTGGGGACCACCACGACCTCGGCCGCTGTGATGGGCAGGAACGGTGGTCGATGGACCACCCCGGTGCCGTTCCCGCTCGGGACGACGCGTCCCGAGGTGCCGAGCCTCGTCCGCCGATCACCGGACGGTGGGTACCTGGTGGGCGAGGCCGCCGCCCAGCGGGCGGAGGCTCCGGAATGGACGTGTTCCCACTTCGTCACCAGCCTGGGTGAGGACGCTCCGTTGCTGCTGGGAGGCGAATTCGTCCCCGCCCAGCGCCTGGTGGCCACGGTGGTCGAATGGGTGGCCGACCAGGTGACCCACCGCCACGGGTACCCCCCCGAACACATCGTCGTCGCGCACAACTGTTGGTGGGGACCGCACCGTACCCACCTGGTGTACCGGGCACTGGCGGAACTGGGGATCACCGACGTCACCCTGCTGCCGGAGACCCTGGCGGTGGCCGTGGACTACGTGTCGAAGCAGACGGTCGCCGACGGGGGCACCATCGCGGTCGGCAACACCGGGGCAAGCGGCTCCGGTGTCGCCGTGCTGCGCAGACACGAACAGTCGACCTCGGCGGACCTGTCGGCGCGCGGGCCGGGATCCGGGCTCGAACCGCTGGGGCCCACCGTGGAGGCGGAGACGCCCGCCGGCGCGGAACTGGACGAGCTGGTCCTCGAACGGGTGCGCACCGAGTTCGCTGACTCCTTCGCCCGGCTGGATCCGGCCGACCCCGGACACCGTGCCGCGGCCGCGCGCCTGCGGGCCGAGTGCACCAGGGCCCGGGAGGAACTCTCCCATCGTGAACTCACACGGTTCAGTGTCCCTCTTCCGGACGAGCCGGGCGAGTTCGAACTGACCCGGGGCGGCTACGAGCGGATGGCGCGAGCCCACCTGGAATGGCTGCCGGAGATGCTGGTCCAGACGGTACAGTCCGTCTCGCTGGCCCCGGAGGACCTGGAGGCGGTGGTCCTGGCCGGCGGTCCCGCGCGCACGCCGCTGCTGCGCGAACTGGTCCGGCAACGCCTCCACGAGCGGGTGCCGGCTCCGGACACCTCCGGACCACCGGTCAGGGTGGACGCATCCCCCGAACTGGTGGCCGCGCGAGGGGCGGCCTTCCGGGCCGCCGAGGTGCTGTCCGCGGCCACCGACAGGGCCGCGGCCGGAGCGGAGACGAGCGTACTGATGCGGGTGCGGGACCCGGGCGAGGACAACCCGGTCACGGAGAATGAGTACGGTGTGGACAGTACGGAGGCGGTGATCGGGAATGCCTCGGCCGATCCCACCGTGCCCCCACCACGTCCCCCGGTGGAGGTCGAACCCATGTCCGTCGAACCGACGCCGACCAAGAAGTCCTTCAAGATCCTGAAACTCACGCTCGCGGCGTTACTGATCGCTTTCGGACTCGTCATGACGTTCGTGCAGGGTTTCGGTGGCCAGTCCGCGGGCCCCGGAATCGTGCAACAGGCCAAGTGATCGCCGGTACCGGCATCGTCCACCGAACACCGCACACCGATTGGGACCGCTCGTGAACCAACCCAGCGCCACACGGCCCGCACCGGAGGCGGGGTCCGCACCACAACCCTGGCAGGTCGTCCAACCGCGCGCTGCGACGGGAATCCGGGAGGAGATCGCGGCCAGCCCGTCCAAACCGGTGGTCGCCGTGATACGCGGCCCGGGCGGCTACGGCAAGACCGCGCTGCTGGCCGAACTCGCCCGGATCTACCGCGAGGCCGGGCTGACGGTGCACCACGAGGTCGACGCCCTCCGGCGCTCCGAGGAAGGACAGCCGGGTGCGCTGCTGGTCGACGACGCCCACCTGTTGGACGAGGCGAGGCTGCGCGAACTCGCGGAGCTGGTCGACGGCGGTGCGCCCCGCGTGGTGCTGGCCTGCCGCCCTTGGCCGTGCCCCGAACCGCTGGCCGAGCTGGTCGCGCTGGTGGGGCGGCGGCGCCCGGTGGTCTCGCTGGAGGAACTGAACCTCGACGAGGTCGCCGCGCGGCTGCGCGAGGTCTCCGGAACACCCCACGACCCCGACACCGTCGAACGGGTGCGGGCGTTCACCGGAGGGGTTCCCGCACTCGTGAGTCGGCTGCTGGAGTCCGTCTCCGGCGAGGAACTCCTCCGCGCGGAGGGGATCCGGCTGCCGCGGCGGGCACTGGACCGTTTCGAGGAGGAGCTGGAGGAACTGGGTGAGCTGGCCCGGCGGTGTCTGACCGTGCTCGCCCTCGGCGGCCCCATCCATCCGGTGCTGCTGGGAACCGTCCTCGACGTGGACTCCACGGTGGTCTCCCGCGCCACGGAGGAGCTGCGTGCCGCCGGTCTGGTGGACGCCGGCGACGCGGCGCATCCGTTCGTCCGGGAGGCGGTGCTGGCGCTCACCTCCTGGCAGCGCCGGCTGGAGGTGCTGCGTGTGCTGGTGCGTATCCAGCTCGACCGGGGGGCGGAGGTGGCCGGGTTGCTGCGTCCGCTGCTCGAAGCCGGCTCGGCCCTGCCCACCGACCCCGTGCTCGCCTCCGGGTTCGAGGCCGCTGGGGCGGAGTCGCTTCCGGAGTCCCCGGAGCTGGCGGTGCGGATGTTCGACGCGGCCGTGGGGGCCGGATCCCCGGCGCTGTCGGTGGCCGCGCGACGTGCCCGGGCGGCGGCGATGACCGGAAGGCTGGACGAGGCGGTGCGCACCGCGGACCGGGTGATCGTGGACGAGTCGGCCCCGGACCGGGATACGGCGATCCGGGTCTCGGCCACCGTGCTCGCCCACCGAGGGCTGCCGGAACGTTCCGCGGAACTGTGCCGGTGGTCGGCGCGGCATCTCCCGTGGGCCGGGGACGCGGCCTACGCCGTGGTGGGGCTGGTGGACACCGGCAGGATCTCCGAGGCCGAACAGCTGCTGGCCTCGGCCGCGGAGGGACCACCCACCTCGGTCTCGGGCGCGGGCGAGCAACTGGCCCGGGGGATCCACGAGTCGGTGACGGGCTCCGCCCCCGAGGCCCTGTCCACACTGGTCCGTGCGGCCTCGTTGGCCGAGCCGGTGGGCGCGGAGCTGCTGGTGCCGGACACACCGGCGGCGGTGGCTGCCACCGTGGCCCTGCACTGCGGCGAGTTCGACGTGGCCGAGTCCGTGTTGGAGCGGGCGGTGCGCGCGGACGTGGGAGGACCGCTGGCCCGCACCCGGCACCGGCTGTTGGCGGCCTGGGTGCCGCTGCTCAGGGGGGACACGATCGCGGCCAGGAACGCGCTGGGCGAGGCCGTGGAGGATCCGGCGGAGCTGCCCGTCCGGGACCGGCTGACGGCCACCGCGCTGGATGCGGGCATCGCCAGCAGGGACAACGACATGGAAGCACTGCGTCGGGCCGTGTCCGGGGCGCGCCGGGCCGTGGCCGAGCACCCCGCCGACCTGTTCGCCCTGCTCCCGCTGAGCGAGCTGGTGGTGGCCGGGGCACGGTTGCGGGACCGGGAGTGGCTGGGGCCACCGCTGCGGGAGACGCGCGAGCTGCTGGCCGCCCTGGGAGAGCCCGCCCTCTGGGCCGCCCCGTTGTCCTGGCGCCGTCTCCAGGCCGCCGTGGTGCTGGGTGACCGGGAGAGCGCGGCGGAGCAGGTCACGGCCCTGCGCGGTCTGGCCGCCGGTGGGCAGCTGGCCGCCGTGCTGTCCACGGCCGCCGAGGTGTGGCTGCGGCTGCTCGACGGCGAGGTCGACGAGGGGGCCGTCCGACAGGCGGCCCACGCGCTGTACGGAGCCGGCCTGGCCTGGGACGGGGCGGGGCTGGCCGGGCAGGCCGCGATCCGCACGAAGGATCGCGGCACCATGCTGGCGCTGCTGGAGTGCGCCCGCTCGTTACAGGGCAAGACACCGCGTCCTTACCGGCACCCGGCGGACACCGGGGGTGTGGGTCCCTCGGGTCAGGAGCGGGAGCTGCTCAGTGAGCGGGAACGCGAGGTGGCCGAACTGGTGCTCGGCGGGATGACCTACAAGCAGGTGGGGCAGCGGCTGTTCATCTCGGCCAAGACCGTGGAGCACCACATCGGCAGGATCAAGCAGCGGCTGGACTGTTCCACCAGGGAGGAACTGCTCGCCCGGCTGCGTTCGCTGCTGGCCGACTGACCGGCCGGGCGCGGGTTCGTGCGGAGTCGTGGCACCGAACGGAGCGGTCATGATCAGTATCGACGCGCTGCGGGACTTCGTTCTCGCGTTGCCCGATGTGGAGGAACGCCGTACGTGGGGCAAACCCACGTTCAGAGTGCGTGGCAGGATGTTCGTGACCCTGGACCCGGCGGCTCCGGCCGCGACGTGCAAGGCTTCGCACGAGGAGCAGGCCGCGCTGCTCGCCTCCGATCCCGAGACGTTCGCGTTCCCCGCCTATGTGGGCCACCACGGGTGGATCCGTGTGCGCCTCGACCGGGTGACCGCCGAGGAGATGCGGGAACTGGCCACGGAGGCCTGGCGGCGCACCGCACCGAAACGGTTGGTGCGGAGGTTCGACGGTTCCACCGGCAGCGACAGCTGACCTCGCGGGGAAGCGGGGGCCGCGCACCGGCGGACTCCCGTCGACGTCCGACCGGGGGACGGGAGGCCACGGAACCCGGCCCGGGAACCGACACGTTCCCGTGAACCCGGGCCGGTGCGGGAGCCGTCGTCGACGGGTCAGTTCCTTGTCCACAGGTCGGCGGCCAGCCGTGCCAACTCCAGGGACTGACCCCGGTTCAGCCGGGGGTCGCAGGCGCTCGTGTAGCGCTCTCCGAGAGTCTCGGAGGTGACCGGGTCGAAACCACCCACACACTCGGTGACGTGACTGCCGGTCATTTCCAGGTGCAGACCACCGGGATGCGTGCCGAGCGCGCGGTGGATCCGTACGAAGGCGTGGACCTCGGCCGCGATGTCGGAGATCCAGCGGGTCTTGAGTCCGTTGTCGGCGGTCCTGGTGTTGCCGTGCATCGGATCACACACCCACAACACGGGGGATCCGGAGGAGGCCACCTTCTCCACGAGTTCCGGCAGCACCTCCGTGACGCCTTCGGCCCCCATGCGGGTGATGAAGGTGAGTCGTCCGGGGCGGTGCCCGGGGTCGAGCAGCTCGACGAGCCCGAGCAGCTGGTCGGCGGTGGCGGTCGGGCCGACCTTGACGCCGATCGGGTTGTCGACTCCCGCGGCGAACTCCACGTGGGCCCCGTCGAGTTGTCTGGTGCGTTCCCCGATCCACAGCATGTGACCGGAGCCCGAGTACCTGCGGCCCGTCTCGGGGTCGACGCGGACGAGCGCGTTCTCGTAGTCGAGCAGCAGCGCCTCGTGGCTGACGTGGCACGCCCCGTCCGGGATGCGCTCCAGAACGGCCGCGGACTCGTCGTAGACGGTCCGCATCCGCCACGGGTCGGGGGCGCGGTCCCGTTCGTTGAACTCCGGACCGTTCACCGCGTCCCCTCGGTAGGAGGGCAGTTCCACCTCGCCGCGTGTTTCCGTGGAACGGGAACGCGGTTTGGCGTACTGCCCCGCCATCCGCCCGACGGGAACGATCGGCAGACCCGTCCCGTACGAGAGGGCCCTTCCCATCCGACGCAGGGTGCCGACGTTGTTCTCCACCTCGTCCAGGGCCTGTTCCCCGAACGTCTCGGCGCAGTGCCCGCCCTGTAACAGCAGGGCCTGACCCGCGGCCGCCCTGCCGAGCATCTCGCGGAGCCGGTCGACCTCGCGTGGTTGGACCAGGGGCGGCTGCTTCTCCAGGTCCCCGATGACACGGTGGAGGGTCACCGGGTCGATCCAGGCCGGCTGTTGGGCGGCCGTGCGGCTGGTGTGACGACTTCTCGTGGGGGCAGTCAGCATGGCGTGCCTCCTCTCGGAACTAGTGACGGATGACGGATTTGCTGCGCATGAGGAACTCGGCGAGGTAGCCGTCGTGCGGGAGCCCCTGTTCCTTGAGACAGGTGGGGTGACCGCCTCCCACGTAGACGTTGCCGATGCTCGGCTCCGCCAGGAGACGGCTCACCAGCCGCTCGTCGGTGGTGATCGCGGCGAGGACCAGGCTGTCGCGTAGCGGTGTGGTTCCCGCGTCGCGGTCCCACGGGAGGATCCACGCGCAGGGAAAGGGCAGTTCGACCCCGGCCCGGGAGTCCTTCGGCTCGTCCAACTGGTGGACAGCGGGACGAAGCACGGCGCTACCGTCGCCCAGATCCTCGGCGACCCCCGTTCCCCCGAGCCACGAACCGGCTCCTTCGGCGGTGCGGGTCAGGTGGGTTTCGATCGCGCGTGCCCGCGCGAGGGGCTGGACCGGTAACACCGCCTTCTCGTCGGTGGGGGGCAGCGAGGGGAACGCGGCGAGCCGTTCGGCGAGGGCCGAGGCGAGTCCGGTGGGGTCCCCCTCGACGAAGATCGAGGTCGTGTTGACGCAGCCGGTCCCCCCGTGCCCGCTGACCGAGTCGACGATCATGTCCAGGTGCTCCCGCCAGTCCTGTTCGGCGGTGATCAGGATCTTCGAGCGTCCCGGTCCCTGTGTCCGCACGTGCGGCTCGTTGCCGTATCCGCGCACCACCTCGTCACCGCCGTAGACCAGGCTCAGGTCGCTTCCCCGCACGAGGGCCTCGGACTGCTCCTGCGGAGTCGGCAGCAGCGTCACCTGGTCCTCCGCGAAACCGGCGGCGCGCAGGGCCGTGACGAGTCGGTGGGCGGTGAAGGGTTCCCGACGGGAGGGGCGGACCGCGACGCGGTATCCCAGGGCCAGGGCCTCCGGCCAGATGCTGTGGGTGCCGGGATGGTTGCCGGCGCTGTGCACGGTGAACACCTCGCCGCGCCGGGCCCACACTCCGCTTCCCCGGCGGGTGCGCGGATCCAGCCAGTCGTCCACGGCTCCTCGGGGCAGCGCGTTCCGGACGCTGTGGTGCACTTCGGAAAGACGAGTGGCCAGCGCCGTGCTCGCCGCGCGCACGACGGAGACGGGGATCCCGCCCGCTCGGCTGACCGTCTCCTCGTGGTCCCGCAGGGGACGGCCGTCGAGTTCGGAGGTGGCGAAGAGTTCGGCCGCGCGCCGCAGCGCGGTGATCCGCTCCTCGGGTGGGTGCGGCTGCGCCGCGCGCATGGTCGCGAGCGTGTGTTGCACGAACACCGGGGGGACCAGGCTCAGTTCGGCGAGTTCCTCCCCGGTCACGTCCGGGACGGTGGTGCGTTTCCGTGCCCGGTACGGTCCTGTCGTGCCGAGCGCGTCGAGATATCGCATCAGCGTGCTCCTCGGGAGGAGGTGAGTCCCCTGTTCAGGGCACTGTGGTCCGGGCTGCCGTCGGCGCGGAGGGGGATCGCCTCCAGCACGGTGATTCCCTCCGGCACCTCGTGCTCCGGCAGCCGCTCCCCCAACCAGGAACGCAGGCGCTGCACGAGGGCCTCGTTACGTCGGGTCACGGCCGGGACCTCGGTGTGTGGTGGACTGGTGTGGGCCGTGCGGTACGTTCCCGTCGTTTTCTGATCGGGGGCGGTGAACACCGCCTCGAAGAGTTCCGGGTCCTCCGGGCTCGGGGCGAGCCGGACCCGTCGGCCGCACTCGGTGGCGAGCCCCTCGATCGTGTGCGGGTCCACGGTGGGATGGGAACCGTCCAGCAGGCGGGTGGCGCGGGCGACGTCTCCCTCGGTCACCGCCCGCCACGCCGCCGCCTCACCGGCCAACCGCGCGTTGGGAAGGCCGGTGACCCTCAGCGGTGGGGTCTCGGTTCGCACTCTCCTCCGCAGTTCCGCCGTGTCGGTGAGATCCTCTCCCCAGCGCACGGTGGGGCAGTCCGTGACGTCGGTGGTCTCCCCGCCCGGTTCCGGGCCCTTGCCCAGCACGACGTCGTAACGGTGTCGGGAGAGTTCGTTGTGGTAGTCGCCCCGTTTGAGCCACACCTCGGCCGTGGTGATCTCGGGTTCCGAGTCCTTCAGGGCGAGGAAGTAGTCCGGGTGGACGAAGAGTTCCTCCTCCCTGGACAGGGACTTGCGGGCGGAACGCAGGACGGCGTTCGCGTCCGTGGCGGTGCCGCGCCGGAGCGCGACGGCGGTGTGCAGGTATTCGGGGGTGCGCCGGTCCCTGATGTCGCCGAGGAAGAGGGATCCTCCCGGGGCCAACAGGCCCAGGGCGCCGCGGATGACCTCGGTGAGGTAGGCACCGTCCGGGAAGAGCTGCACCACCGAGTTGACGACCACGGTGTCGAAGTGTTCGGCGGGCAGTCCCTCGGTGCTGTCGGCCGCCTGGCTGCGGAGAACCACCCGCTTCGCGAGCGCGGGGTCCCGTTCCACGTGGCGACTCACGTCCTCGACGGCGGCGGGGGAGAGGTCCGTTCCCCAGTAGGACTCGCATTCGGCGGCCAGCTGGGACAGCAGCAGTCCGTTGCCGACACCGATCTCCAGGACCCGTCGGGGTCGGAGAGCACGGATGCGCTCGACGGTGGTGGAACGCCACAGTCTCATCTGTTCCGGGTCGATGGGGCGACGGTCGTAGCTGCTGACCCATCCCGCGAAGTTGTCGCCGAAGGCACTCGTGGGGGAGTTCGTGTAGAGCCGGTCGTAGATCTGCTGCCACTCGTCGACCCGTTTGTCCTGTCCGTGCTCCTCACCTCCGGCACCGCGGGGAACCACGTAGGCCGTTCTGCGGGGCCCGCCGTCGGTGGGGGAGCCCGGTTCGGTGGTGACGAGGGCCTGGGCGACCCGCTCGTGCTGGACGAGCAGGTTTCCGATCTCCTCGGGGTCCATGGTCGTCTCCTCGGGGGGCGTGGGAGTCAGTAGACGCCTTCGACGACGGTCTCGTTCTCGAAGGTCTCCAGGGGGCGGATGTCCGCGACCGAGTCGCCTACGCCCCCTTCGGGGGGCTCGATCCGCAGCGCGGAGTCCCGTTCCAGGTTGTTGGGAAGCAGGAAGGACTTGCTGACGTGGTGGACGAGGACCTGACCACGCTCTCCACGGGGCACCGGCCGGAGGTCGGTCGGGTCGACCACCGAGAAGGTCACATGCGGGCTGGGTGGGTCGAACACGCAGGGTGAGTCCTCGGGCAGCCCCGGACGTTCCCCCGCCATGCCCAGGATCATGGTGCTGCCGTAGTTGCCGCACATGACGGTGTCCGGAAAGATCTCGGTGCGGTAGAGGTGGCGGGAGTCCGGATCCAGTTCCGTACCGCCCCACCTGATGGCCCGGACCTTCTCGTTGATGAGTCCTACGAGTGGTTCGCGCTGGACGGCACGCTCCATCAGGGACGGGGTTATGTTGAGGACACCGACGTCCTGGGAGCGCAGCACGAACTCCACCTGGTCGAGAACGTGTTCGGCGTAGGCCCCGGCGTTGTTCGTCTCCGCCCGGGTGAGGAGCTTTTTCACCCAGCGTGGGTCGAGGTCGACCGAGAAACCGTGGGTTCCGTGCGTGGCGGCGGAGCGGCGGAAGAACTCGCCGACGATGTGGGGACCGGTGGGCACCACACCCAACCAGTTCGCCCCGCGGGGGAAGCCGTGGGCGTCCAGGTTCGCGTTGCTGGTGGTGAGCATGCGTTCCATCCAGTCCCGCAGGAGCACCACGCGTTTGGGGGCACCGGTGGTGCCGCCGCTCTCGAAGACGCCGACCACGTCGGGGTGGGCACCGTATCCCCGTGGAATCAGGTCCTCGACGCGAACGTCGCGCAGTTCCGCGGCCACGTTCGGGAAGTGGACGAGATCGGCGTGCGTCCTGATGTCCGTCAGCGGGTCGAAGTCCAGCGTTCGGGCACGTTCCAGCCAGTACGGCGAGCCGGTTTCCGGGCTGAAATGCCACCGCATCGCGGCGCGGACGAACTCGTCGGGATCCGGTTGTCCCCCGTCCGGGGGCTCGAGAACACGCGCAGGATCGGTCTGTGTGATCATTTCGGTTCTCCGTTCTTCGGCGGGTGGTTCGGGCGGGCCCGTCCTAGACCCGCAGGAGCGTGGCGCTCCACCGTTCGGTGGAGATGCCGCAGAGCACCACGATGTCGCCGGAGGAGAGTTCGCCCCGCTCCAGCAGCTGGCCGAACGAGACGAGCTGGTCGGCCGCCCCCATGTGCCCGTGGTCGGGCGCCAGCTCCGCGTTGGTGTGTTCCAACGGGATGCCCAGCGGTTCCGCTACGGCGTTGATGCTCGTGGCGCTGTCGTTGAGGTAGATGAGATGGGTGAGGTCCTCCCGTCCGAGGCCCGCGCGCGCACAGGCGTGGTCGATCACTTCGACGAGCCGCCGGTAACGGTTCCGTAGGAACCGTTGCAGCGTGGCCGGGTCGTCGCCGAACCGCGCGCGTATCGCCTCGTGGCCGCCGGGGGCGGTGCGGCTCGACCATCCTTGCGGGGGTAACGGGTTGACGGTGCCCCCGAAGTCGACACGGAGCAGGTCACAGTTCTCCGGCTCGGTGAACTGTTCGGTGGCCAGCCAGCGGTTGGAGCTTCGCCCGCGTTCGATCACCACGGCCGCCGCCGCGTCACTGAGAACCGCGTTGACCACGTTCATACGGTTACGGTGGAACTCGCTGACCCGGTTCACGGCGATGAACAGCACCCTGTTGATCTCGGGCTGCATGGTCATGGACGCCGCCACGTAGTACAGCCCGTGCACTCCCGCGCCACAGCCCTCCTGCAGGAACAGGGTCTGGGTGCGTTCGACTCCCAGGCAACGGGCGAGGGCCGCGGCCTCGTCCCGATACGAGTACTCCGGCAGGTCCGAACTGGCCAGGACGACGAGATCCAGCTCCGCCGCCGTGGTGCCGGACCGCTCCAGTGCCCGCCGGGAGGCCTCCGTGGCGAGCTGGGTCGCGTGTGTGTCGTCCGGAGCGCGGTGGAAGGTACGAAACCCCCAGTTGATCACCCTTTCCGGATTGTCGACGTAGTCCCCGGCACTCGTCGCCACGTCCCGGTCCTCGCCGAAGGCGAAACCGAAACTCGATATTCCCAGATTGACTGTCGGAGACATTCCTACACTCTCCCGTCCGGATTAGACGGGGCGGCCGAGACTTTCGTCGCCAGATCCTCGGCCGCCGTGGCGAGGTCGTTCTCGAAGAGGGTCATGATGTCGTACTCGACTCCGAAACGTTCCGCCGCGTAGCGGCACAGGCGCAGCGCGAGGATCGAGTGACCTCCCAGGTCGAGGAAGTTGTCCCGGGCTGTCACCTCCGGTTCCTCCAGTATTTCCGCGGCCCATTCGACCGTCAGACGTGTGATTTCTTCGGTGTGGTGTGAGGTTCGTGGCTCACTCATTCTCGGATTCCTTCTCGGTTTCCCAACGGTGGATCACCGTGTCCCGGTCGAGCTTTCCGTTGAGGGTTCGGGGAAATTCGGACATCCTCCGGTAGGAGGCCGGCCACATGTAGGAGGGCAGGCACTTCTTGACGTGCTCGCGCAGCGTCCGTGTGGAAACCGCTCCCTCCGCCGTGTAGGCGCACACCAGACGGCTGTCCTCGGGGCCGTACTCGCGGACCCACACCACGGCGTCGGTGACCGACTCGTGGGAGCGCACCGCCGCCTCGATGTCGGTGAGCTCGATGCGGTGACCGCGCAGTTTGACCTGTAGGTCCTCCCGGCCGTGGTAGACGAGCCCGCCGTCCTCGCGCGGACTGACCACGTCACCGGAGCGGTAGTAGCGGTACTCGCCGCCGTCGCGGGGTGAGCGCATGACCCGGAACCGTTCCGCGTTGAGTTCCGGACGGTTGAGGTAGCCGTGGCTGACCTGGGGGCCGGCCAACCACAACACCCCCTGCTCTCCGGTGGCGGCCTCCCGGCCTTCCGGAGTGATCACCCGGTGGTCGAACCCCGGCAGCACACGACCGATGACCGAGGTGGTGTCGTTGACGTCCTCCCAACCCAGCTCGTGGAACGTGGAGTGCACGGTGGTCTCGGTGATGCCGTACATGTTGACCAGCGCTGGGCGGTCCAGGCCGAAACGTCGCGCCCAGGGGAGCAGGGCGCTCGGCACGAGTTTCTCCCCGGCGAAGACGACGTAGCGCAGTTCCGGCAGGTCCGCCTCGGAGCGGAGGGCGGCCGTGGAGAACGTTCCGAAGGCCGTGGGTGTCTGGGTCAGCACCGATATCCCCCGTTCCCGCACGGCCCGCAGGCATTCCTCGGGACTGCGGGTGGTCCGGTACGGGATGATCACCAGGGTGCCGGAGGTGTGGAAGGCTCCCCATATCTCCCAGACGGACACGTCGAAGGCGATGGAGTGGAAGAGCAGCCAACGCTCCCCCACGGAGAACGCGAACTTCTCGGCGGCTCCGGAGAGCAGTGCCGTCACCGCACCGTGGTGGATCGGAACCCCTTTCGGGGTGCCCGTGGTGCCGGAGGTGTAGACGACATAGGCGGTGTCCTCGGGGGAGGGTGGGGCCTCCTCCGTGTCCGAGGGTGCCGGGCCCTGCCGCAGTTCCGTCACCCGTGCCTCGTCGACGACGAGCAGGTCCCGTTCCTCCGCGCAACCGTCCGAGGTGCCCACCAGGGCCACGGCCCGGCTGTCCTCGACGATGAAGGCGTTCCGTGACGGGGGGTTGCGAACGTCCAGGGGGACGTAGCACGCCCCGACCCGCAGTATCGCCAACATGGCGGCGATCGCCTCCGCCCCGGGAGACATCCGCAGCGCGACCCGGTCTCCGTGTCCTATGCCGTGTGCGCGCAGCGTGGCGCCGAGCGCGCGGGACCAGGAGTCGAGTCGCCGGTAGGAGAGGGACTCCTCCTCGGTGACCACCGCGATCCCGGATCCGTAGCGTGCCACGGCACGCGCGAACGTCTCGACGAGCGTTCCGGGCCCGGCCGGGTCGTGGGGCTCCCCCGGACGGGGGTCACTGCCGCTCGCTCGGTGTGCCCGTGTGGGGGCAGCCGAACCGTTCATCCGTGCACCTCCCTGTGTCGGTGTCGGTCGGGAACAGACGTGCTCATGCGGTTTTGAGGCTTCCTGCGACACGCACGACCCTTTCCGCCTGCACCCGCGCGGCGTTCCGTGTGGCGTCGTCGATCCTTTTTCCGCCTCCGCCGGTGCAGTGGGCGGTCCCGTAGGGATTTCCGTCGGTGAATTTCGCGGGATCCGTGTAACCGGGTGGGACGATGATTCCGCCGAAGTGGTGCAGTGAGGTGGTCAGCGTCAGCAGTGTGGACTCCTGACCGCCGTGGGGACTGCTCGTCGCGGTGAAGACGCTGTAGACCCTGTCGGCCAACCGCTGTTTCCGCCACGCGTCCCCGAGCGAGTCGAGGAACGACTTGAGCTGGAAGGAGACGTTGCCGAACCGGGTGGGAGACCCCAACAGCACCGCGTCGGCCCAGAGCACGTCGGCGGGCTCGGCCGGGGATTCCGCGTGTTCGCGGTCCCGGACGGTTTCCGCCGTGGCCGGGGGCGCCGAGCTGCCCTCGACGGCGCGTAACCGGACCTCCGCTCCGTGCTTCTCCGCCGTGTCGGCGATCTCGGCGGCGATCTCGGCGACCGTTCCGGTGGCTGAGTGGTAGATCACCGATACTCTGACCTCGTGCATGACGATGAACTCTCCTGACGACCTGCCGCTGGGTGGCTGTTCGTGTCCTTTCACCGCCCGGGTTCCGGTCTTTTTCGGAAAAGGAGGGGAGAAAGAACGGGAATTTTTCGTGCGCGTTCACGGACGTGTTCACGGCCGCCGCGTCGTTTCCTGACGAAAGGAAGGGGAACGGTGGTTCGGCCGGGAACGGTTCGCCCGTCCCGGGAACGTGTCCGTGTCCTTCAGGGCTGGAGTCTTTCGTGTTCCCAGACCGTGCCCTCGCGCGTGTACCGCAGTCTGCGGTGCAACCGATCCGGGCGGGCGCACCAGAACTCCACCTCCTCGGGAACGAGGAGAAAGCCGGTGAACCGTGGGGGACGGGGCAACGAGGTACCGGGTTCGGCCAGTCGCCTGGCCTCGGCGCGCAGGGCCGTCGCGTTCTCCAAGGGCTCGCTCTGCCGGGAGGCCGCGCTCATCGGATGCAGTGCTACGGGACGTTCGGCCCACAGCGCGTCGCACTCGGCCTCGTCCAACCTCCGGACGGAACCGGCCAGGCTGATCTGTTGGGCCGTCTCACGCCAGTAGAACAACCCGCAGGCCCGTGGGTTCTCCGCGATGTCCCGGCTCTTCCTGCTGGTGGTGTGGGTGGTGAACACCAGACCGCGCTCGCTCAGCTCGCCGACCGTGACGATCCGGTTGGAGGGGCGGCCGTGTTCGTCGGCGGTGGCCAGTGCCAGCGAACGCGGCTCCCGTACCCCCAGCCGTGTCGCCGTGTCGAGCCAGTGACGCACCAGACCGAGAGGTTCCTCGGGGGGTGTGTCGTACTCGGGGAACCCGAGTTCCGTGTGACCGGTCAGGGACTCGAACTCGCTGGAGCGTTCCACGGCCTCGGCAGCGGCCGTCCCGGATCTCTCAGACATAGAACCGCCCCCGTGCCACCGGAACGCCGTGGCCTCCGACGTAGACGGCTTCGAGCCGTTGGTCCGTGCCCTCGGCGGCGGCCAGCATCAACGAGGACCGTCCCATCTCGACGCCCTGCAGGATCTCGATCTCCTGGTCGTAGGAGGCGAGTCCGTGACGTGCCAGATGCACGGCCAGCGGTCCGGCGGCCGATCCGGTCGCCGCGTCCTCGACCACGCCGTAGGCGGGGGAGAACATGCGGCTGCGCCATCGCTTCCCCGAGCCGGCGAAACAGTTGACGGCGAGATCGGGGAAAGCCGCCAGCGCCCTGTGGTCGGGCCGTAGTGCCGAGAGTTCGGTGATGCTGTCCAGTCCGACGAAGGCGTGCCGCGGCCCGTTCCGGTACACCTCCACCGGCACCGTGGAGGAGCTCGTCCCGAGGGCGGCGCAGAGCTCGGCGGCGTGTTCGTACGGATCCCGGACGGGGACGGGTTGGCGCATCCGCACGGACAGCGCCTCGTCGGTTCCGTCGGAGGTCACCCGGCATGGGATGACCCCCATCGCCGTTTCCAGCCGCAACTGTTGCCGGTGGGTCGTCGAGGCGAGGGCCACCGCCGTGCCGAGCATCGGATGTCCGGCGAAGGGCAGTTCGTTCACGGGGGTGAAGATGCGTATGCGCGCGTCGGCGTCCCCTTCGGGAGGAAGGACGAAGGTGACCTCGGACAGGTTCATTTCCTTGGCGATGCACTGCATCGACCGGCTGCTCAGATCGGAGCTCTCGAAGAAGACGGCTACCGGATTCCCCCGTAACGGTGTCCGGGAGAAAGCGTCCACGACCATGTACTCACGCATCGGCGGTCCTTTCCTGAGGTGCGGATCCGGCGGACGAAAGGATCGGACAGGGGCCCGGAACCAGGGACTCGACGTCGAAGGCGAAGCGATGTGTGGGGGCGAAGCCGATCAGTTCGGCAGCCCGGTTGGGGGGAAGTTCCGTGTTGTCGGGCCGCTCGTGCTCCCAGAGCATGACCGCTCCCCAGCGGTTCCTCTCCCGGTCGGCGATCCAGAACTTCACCACGAGTCCCGGCGTTTCTTTCCAGGGGCCCACCGTGGGCTCGTCGAGGTGCGCCCGCAGGGACTCGACGGTCTGCGGCGTTCCGTCCAGTTCCCACCAGGCGATCTCCGCTCTCACGCCCCCACCACCCCCCGGACGTTCTCCGCGGTGATCCGCGGCCCGTCGACGGTGATCACCGACTCGGCGTGGAACTGCATCGTGGCGAAACGTGGTCCCCGCAGGCCGTGCACCTCGGTGCCCCCTTCGTCCCGGCTGATCTCCACCGGTCCGAGACCGTCGAAGTCCATCTTGTCCTCGGTACTGTGGGCGGAGTAGGTGTTGTAGAAACCCACGCGTTCCCGACTGCCGTACAGGTCGATCTCGCGCTGCACACCCTGGTTGGGAACCTCCCTGGGGAGCAGGTCCAGCCCGAGGCGCAGACTGAGTACCTGGTGGCTGAGGCAGACCGCCAGGAAGGGACGCCGCTCGTCGAGCAGCCGGGCGATCGCCGTGTCCAGGTGGGCGATGCGCGGGTCGTCCGTGGCACGCGGGTCCCCCGGTCCGGGGCCCATGACCACGAGTTCGTGGTCGTCGAAGGAGTAGTCCTCGTCGAAGCGTCGGACGGTGACGTCGAGTCCCAGCGCGGAGAGCTGTTGGGCGATCATCGCCGTGAAGGTGTCCTCGGCGTCGACGACCAGGGTCGGCAGTCCGGCCAGTGCCGGGATCCTCGTGCGGCGGTTCTCCGTGTCCCGCAGCCAGAACCCGGACATGCGGGTGTTGCGTTTCGCCAGTTCCGCGCGCACCTCGGGGTGTTCCCGGAACCGCGGGGGGCCGTTCTCCTCCAGGGCGTCGAGCAGACCGGACGCCTTGCTCCGGGTCTCTCCGACCTCGGAGGAGGGATCCGAGTGGCGTACGAGAGTGGAGCCGACACCGATGCGGAGGTGTCCCGTCGCGTCGATGTCGGCGGTGCGGATCAACAGCGCCGAGTCGAGGGTGCGCTCGCCCTCGGCATCCCTGCCGAGCAGCGCGGCCACTCCGCTGTAGTAGCCGCGCCCGCCCGGTTCGTGGCGGGTGATGACCCGGGTGGCGTTCTCCAGCGGACTACCGGTGACGGTGGGGGCGAACATCGTCTCGCGCAGGATCTCCCGGACGTCTCGGCGAGTGTGCCCCTCGATGAAGTACTCGGTGTGGGCCAGCCGGGCCATCTCCTTGAGGTAGGGGCCCGTGACCTTCCCCCCGGAGGGGCAGATCCGGGACATCATCTTGAGTTCCTCGTCGACGACCATGAACAGTTCGTCGATTTCCTTCCGGTCCGCCAGGAACTCCGTGACACCCCGCAGCGTGGGACCGGTGGGCGGGTAGCGGTAGGTGCCGCTGACCGGGTTCATCACGGCTCTGCCGTTGTCCATCGAGACGTGGCGTTCGGGCGTGGCGCCGACGAGGGTGCGTGCGCCGGTGTGGATCACGAACGTCCAGTAGGCTCCCTCCTCGCGTTCCAGCAGCCGTCGGAAGAGGGAGAGCGCCGTGCGGGGCGAGTAGGAGGTCAGGTCGGCCCGGTAGGTTCGCTTGAGTACGAAGTTGGATCCCGCTCCCGCGCCGATCTCCTCGGAGACGATTCGGCGAACCGTTTCGGCGTGGGACTCGTCGTCCACGTCGAAACGGCCGTTCGTGAGCGTGGTGGGGACGTCGGGGATCCGCGTGAGGACCTCGTCGAGGGACAGCGTGCCCTGTTCCGCGACGCTCATCGAGATCAGGGGCTCCCCGTCGTCGGGGGCGGTGAGGCCGCGTTCGGTGAGCTGTCGGTAGGGCATCAGCACGAGCGTGTCGTGTGTCCCCGCCTGTCCGTCGGCCGACCGGCCCTCCAGCGGGATCTCGGCGAGGGTCTCGGGCAACGAGATCTCGCCGGTCAGCACGTCGACCGCCTCCCGGGCTCCGCTGTCCGGGCGGTACAGCAGGGCGAAGGGCGGGGGTTCGGGGGTGGACAGGATGCGTGTCAGCTGGTCGTCGGGCGGAAACTGACTCGGATCCGGGGTCATGCGAACACCTCCGCCGCGGGTAACACGACCGCGCATCTGCGCGCCGCGTAGTCCAGTGCGAGCCGGTGGTCGGACTCGGAGAAGTCCCCGAGAGCGTCGGCGACCAGGAAGGGCTGGATGTCGTTGGTGAAGGCGTCCAACGCGGTGGCGAGCACGCCGATGTGGGCGTACACCCCGCACAGCACCAACTGGTCCCTTCCGGACTCACGCATGCGTTCCAGCAGACCGGAGGAGAAGAAGGCGCTGTAGCGCAGCTTGGTGAACTCCCAGTCGTCCTCACCCGGGGCGAGTTCGGGGAGCACCTCGCGGTCTTCGGGGTCGGTGCGCATACCCGGCCCCCAGAAGTCCTTGAGCAGGCCGCGCTGCCCGTCGTCCATCCTGCCGGGCTGGGCCGTGTAGGCGACCGGCACACCCGAGGTGGCGGCGCGTTCGCGCAGTAGCGCGCTGTTGTGCACCAGGTCGTGCCGCAGCGGGTCGGAGAAGGCGCGGACGAAGTACCGCTGCATGTCGTGGACCAGCAGCACGGCCCGTCGCGGGTCCGGGACCCAGGGGGCGGTGTTGGTGGGCAGGGTGGTTCGTGCGGGGAGTCGGTAGTTCGGGATCGTGGGGATTCCTGCGGTCATCGGGCGGTTCCTCTCTTACCCGCGTCCGCGGCCACACCGGCCCGGGAGCCGATGCGCGGACGGAGTTCTGATGGAGGGGTCCCGGTCCGGCCGGGCGGGGCCGGACCGGGTGTTCGGCGCGGAACTCAGGTGGGGATTCCGGCCCGTTTGATGGTGGGAACTTCGATGCCCAGCGCGCGGAACTGCTCACAGGGATTCATGAACTCGCGTTGCAGTGCGATCTTGCCGTTCTCGAAGGTGAAGGAGTGCAGGAAGTGATTCCGGTAGTACCCCTCGGGGTAGCCCTCGTAGCAGATCTTTCCTTCCCCGTCGCACTCCACCCAGAAGCGGTCGGGGTCCTGGGTGTCGAAGATCTCGATGTTGATCCAGGCCCAGTCGGGAAAGCACCGCAACGACCAGACCGCGTGCTCCGCCAGCCGGTCCCGTCCTCGGATCATGATGGGTTCGCACTTGTCGGTGGTCCACAGACCTCCCACGCCGTCCTCCGTGAACAGCAGGTGGCGTTTGTGCCGGTCCTGACCCCGGGTGTTCATGTACAGGTCGACGATGGCGCGGTTGTGGTCCCGGCGCGCGGCGGGATCGCTGGGGGCGTCGGTGTGCGGCACGGTTTCGTACATCGGTGTGCTCCGTTCTCGTTGCCGGGTGGCGACGAAACCTGGTTCGTGGCCACGGGAGTTCGTTTCTTCGTGCGGAATCGCCGGACTGGTGGCGTGCGTGGGGCGGCCAGGGGCGGCAGGGGTGTGTGTCGAACAGGTTCGGAAGGAAGCCGCCAACGCGGCGGGGCCGGTGTTTCCGAGGTGGTCCTCGGAACCGGGTTCACACCAGAGCGCTGATCTCCCGGGGATCCTTCCCCACCAGGGCGTGGCCGTAGAGCTGGTGCGGAACCCCCATGCCGAACCCCGCGTGACGGCTGCCGACGTGGATGTCACGCCAGATCCGCTGCAACGGGTTGGCCTCGTTGAAGCCGGAGGAACCGTAGGCGGTGAGCAGCTCCTCCACCGCCTCCCGGCACAGCTCGGCGACCCGTGTGGACTCCATGCGGGACCGGGCGCGGGTCAACGAGTCCGCGTCGCTGTCCGCGCGGGCGTGTTCGTCGACGGAGTCGGCGATCCGGTAGGCGTGCAGTTTGGCCGAGTCGACTCTCGTGGCCGCGGCGGCGAGGGAGCGCTGCACGGGCGGAGCATCGGCCTGTGTCGGATAGGTGGAGCCCGCCGCGGGTCGGTCCGGTGCCTTGTCCAGTGTGTAGCGCAGGGCGGCTTCCGCCCCGCCGATCAGGGAGCCGATCAGCCCGATGGAGAAGATTCCGGTCAGACTGTTGCGGTAGGCGGTGGCCGCGTCCTCGGAGGTCATCTCTCCGTTGAGCACGGGTTGGTAGGCGAGCAGGCGGTGTTCGGGGACGAACACCCGCTCGGCGACGACCGTGTTGCTGCCCGTGCCCCGCATTCCGGTGAAGTGCCAGGTGTCCCTGACCTCCAGTTCCTCGCTCGGCATGAGCGCGAAGTGCACCCCCGTCGCGGTGCCCGCCCCGCGGGCCAGCAGCACACAGACCCACTCGGCGTGCGACGAACCCGACATGTAGGCCCACTCGCCGGTGACCGTCACTCCGCCTTCGGCCGGCTCGACGTTCCGGGCGGGCAGGCCGAGCACCTGCGCGGTCCGGGCGTTGGGATCGCCTCCCCAGACGTCCTGGTGGGCCGCTTCCGGGAAGAGTGAGGCCACGAAGTTCCCCACGTTGAGCACCCCGGTGACCCAGGACGCCGAGCAGCAGCCGCGCCCGAGGGCGATGGCCACGTCCAGCAGGGCGGCGGCGCCGGTGCCGTGTCCCCCGAAACGGGGCGGAGTCATCAGCCGCATCAGTCCGTGGTCGGTGATCGCCGCGACGCTGCGCTCGGTGAGACGGCGTGCGCGGTCGTTCTCGGCGGCGTCCTCCCACAGCAGTGGACACAGGCTCGCCGCCCGTGCCGCGAGTTCCTCCCGGTCGGGGGGCGCGTCCGGGATCGTGTCCCGCACCGAACTCACCGGATCGGGCTTCGGTGGGGTCATGGTCTCTGTCACCACGACGTTCTCCTTTCGACGGTTCGACACGGAGTGATCAGGCTCCCTGGGCGGACTTGGCTGTCGGGTTCCACAGCTCCCAGGTGTGCAGGCGCTTCTCGTACACCTCGCGGGCGGTTTCCAACGCCGAGGAGCCGAGGAAGACCCGCAACGGCGGACTGTCGGAGTCGACGATCTCCATGACGGCTTCCGCGGTCGCCTCCGGATTCCCCGGTTCCGCTCCCGCCGAGGGAGGCTGCGCGGCCTGTGCGTAGGCTTCGCCCGGCTCGGCCCAGACCGCCGAAGCGCCCCGCCAGTCGGTCCGGAACGGACCGGGTTCCAGCACGGTGACGTGGATGCCGAAGCGTTCGACCTCCTGGGCCAGTGCGTCGCTCATTCCCTCGACGGCCCACTTCGAGGCGTGGTAGAGCCCGAGCATCGGCCAGGAGGCGATCCCGGCGATGCTCGACATCTGGAGGATGTGTCCCGACCCCTGCTCCCGCAGAATCGGCAGCACCGCCTGGGTGATCCACAGGACCCCGAAGAAGTTCGTGTCCAGCTGGGCACGTGCCTGCTCCTCGGTGACGTCCTCCACCGGCCCGAACAGCCCGTAGCCTGCGTTGTTGACCACCACGTCGAGGCGGCCGAACCGCTCGTGGGCGGTCCGCACGGCCCGTTGGGCGGCCCGGCGGTCGGCGACGTCCAACTCCAGGGGAAGTACCGCGTCGCCGTATCGAGCCACGAGGTCGTCCAGGCTCGTGGTGTCCCGCGCGGTCGCGGCCACGCGGTCGCCGCGTTCCAGGGCGGCCCGCGCCCAGATCCTGCCGAAACCGCGGGAGGTTCCGGTGATGAACCAGACTCGACCAGACACGTGAATTCCCCTTTCACCAGAGGGAAACGGTGATTTTCGGGGCCGATGGGATTCGCTCCGTCGGCGTCGGTTTCCATTCGGCCCCAACCGGGGCCCGCGTGTCCACACTTTCCGCTTTTGTCCGCTTCGTCCTTCGGCGTTCATCCAGGTCATGCGGCTGTGAAGGGCGAATCCGGTGTCCGACCGAGGAATTTCCGCGGTCGGACACCGAGGGAAGAGAAGAAACCGGGAGGGCGCGGATGCTCGGCGCGGACACTCTTTGTTTCCGCCGTTGGATTCACGATACTTCCGCCACGGAGGTCCGCGCGGAGCCCGAAACCGATCAGAGGAGAGTTTTGTGAGCACCACCGAGCAGTCGTCGTACGATTTCACCAACGCCGACTTCGACGCCGTCTACACCGGCGGTGATTTCCTTCCCGGGGCGGGCATCGAGGGTGTGCCGTGGGACATCGGGCAGGCCCAACCCGAGGTCGTCGAGATGGAGAGGTTGGGACGTTTCACCGGCGAGGTCCTCGACATCGGGTGCGGACCGGGCGACAACGCCGTGTTCCTCGCCGGTCGTGGCCACGCTGTGACCGCCATCGACGCCGCTCCCGCGGCGATCGCGCTGGCCAGACAACGGGCGCGTGGGCTGGACGTGACCTTCGACGTCGCCGACGCGACCGAACTGGAGGGTTACGACGACCGTTTCGACTCCGTGCTGGACAGTGCGCTGTTCCACACCCTCGGGGAGGAAGGACGGCGTCACTGCGTGCGCGCCCTGCACCGCGTCACCCGCCCGGGTGGGCGTTTGAGCATGTTGTGCTTCGCCGACGTCCCGGGTGGGATGCCGGCGCCGCTGTCCGTGTCCGAGAACGAGGTGCGTTCCGTGCTCGACGAGGCCGGATGGGAGATCACCTACCTCTCCTCCTCGGTTTTCCTTGGACTGCCGGGGCCGGTGCGGGGGTTCTTCGAGAAGGTCGGCAGCAGCCCGGAACTGGACGAGCGGGGACACACGCGGCTGCCGGTGTGGCGGGTCTTCGCCGATCGGAGGTCCGCATGAGCCGGGCACACCGCGAGAGCACGGAGCAACGACGGGCCTTCCCCGTGCTGTACACGCCCCGGGTCACCCCCACGGTCCGGTTCTACGAGCGGCTGGGGTTCTGCCGCCGTGTGCAACATCCGCCCGATGGTGAACCGGGGTTCGTCGGGATGGTGCGGGATTCGGCGGAACTCGCCGTGGCGTACTCGGACACCCCGGTGGACCAGGGGGTCGGCCCCGTTCCCGGAGACGGGCCGTTCGAGCTGTTCGTCCTGCTCGGAGACGTGGACGCGACGGTGCGAGAACTCCGTGAACAGGGTGTGCCGGTGGTGCGGGAACCGGTGGACATGCCGTGGGGCGAGCGGGTGGCCACACTCACGGACCCCAGCGGTAACCGGGTCGCCGTCGCCTCTCCGGTGGACTCCGCCCTCTCCTGAGCGCACGGGAAACGCGGGGGTGTTCCGGATCGGTGTCCGGAACACCCACCGTGTACGAGAGCCCGCCGGGAAGGGGATCACGCTTCCGGACGGATGTTCTGGTTGCGGCGGAAGACGTTGTGCGGGTCGTAACGGCTCTTCAGTTTCGCCAGCCGTCGCAGTGTCTCCTCGTCGTAGACCTCGTTGACGAACTCGTCCTCCGTACGCCGCCCGTAGACGAAGTTCAGCGAACGTCCCACGGTCCACGGCGCGACGGCCTCGTAGACCCGCCGGTGTGCCGCTCGGACGGTCTCCTCGGAATCCTCGTCCACGGCGGAGAGCACGCGCAGAATGTACTGCGCCTGCCGGAAGGGCACGGCGTTGGGGACCCGAGGGGGACGGGACATGGCCCCGCCGAGATGACGCAGGTCCACGATGCAGCCGACCGGAGCCGTCCGGCCCGCCAGTTCGAGCACCGCGTCCAGCACGGCGGGATCGAGTTCGCCGAGCAGCACGTTGTTGCCGAAGAAGGAGTGGGCGAAGTCCGGTTCCCGGTAGATGGAGCCCACCTCGTCGTAACCGAGTTCTCCCAGGTGCTCGAAGACGGGTGTGGCCACGTCCCACCAGGAACGGATCATGTCCGGGCCACCCTCCAGGTCGGTGGTGGCGAACCGCACGTGCACCACGTGCCTGCCGCGCAGCGGTTCCGGAAAGACCGGGATCGGCGGGTACTCGATCATCCCCACGGAGGAGGTGATCCTCTCGGGGGCGGTGGCGGTCCACTCGCGGAAGTGGGAGAAGACCGCCTCGGCTTCCGCGGCGTCGTAGTAGATCCCACCGCCGTAGAGGCGCTGCACGGGCAGCAGATCCATCTCCAGGGCCGTGACGATGCCGAAGTTGTCCCGCCCTCCGAGCAGGGCCCAGAAGAGGTCGGGGTCCCCGTCGGGCGTGACGTGCCGGAGGACACCGTCGGCTCCCACGACGTCCAGGGACCGCACACGGTCGGCCGCGTAGCCGAACTCACGCCCGAGCAGTCCGATGCCCCCTCCGAGGGTGTAGCCGACCACGCCGGTGTGCGGTGCCGATCCGCTCAGCGGGGCGAGACCGTGGGGTACGGTGCTGGCCACCACGTCCTTCCACTGTGCCCCGGCCTCGATCCGCGCGGTTCCGTTCGCGGCGTCGACGGAGATCCCCGTCATGCGCCTGCTGGTGACCAGCACACCTCCCTCGTCGACCACCGTCACTCCGTGTCCGGTGGCCTGCACGGCCACGGGAAGGCCGTGCCTGGCCGCGAACGTCACGGCCAGTCCCACGTCCTGGGGGGTCCGCGCTCCGACGATCACGGCGGGCCGGTGGTGGTAGGCGGTCTGGAATCCGCTCAGTTCCTGCTCGTACCCGTCCTCCCCCGGCAGGAGGACGGGACCTTCGGACCTCCTCGTGAGGTCGGTGAGTTCGGTTTCGTCGATCATCGTGCGTGTTCCTTTCCCGGGATCCGGTGGTTCGGTACGCCGAGACCGGCCCGGTGTGGTTCGTTCGTCCGTTCCGCACGGTGTGCGGCTCGTGTGCTGCCCGAACGTCGGCTGAGGCCTTCGGTCCGTCCGGGAGGGTGATTCACGTCCTTTCCTCGCGCTCCAGTTCGCGGGCTATCTCGTCCCAGGAGGCCGCGCAGGCGCGGGCCATCGCGGCGATCCGTGTGGCCTGGTGGGCGGGGACACGTCGTACTATGCTCGTCTCCTCCTCCCGGATCATGTGGGTCTCCAGCCATCGGACGACGGCGCGTCCCTGGTCGCTGTATCGCACGGAGGGGTCCTGTTTCAGTGAGTCCAGGCCGCTGGCCGGATCGACCGTTCCGCCACTCCGCCGAGCGGTGTCCCGCCGCGTTCCACCGGGGGTTCCGTTTCTCCGGGTACCGGCCGGCAGTGGGCTCTCCCCACGGCTCAGCCGCGCCCGCACGTCCCGCACCGTCTCCACGGAAACCCCCGCCTCCCTGGCGATCTCACGCAGTGAGGCCCGTTGCCCACGTTCCATGAGAATGTCCCGGCACCGTAATCGCCCTTCGGCGGGACGCAGCGAGCGGACCCGGCCGTCGCTGCCCACGTGTGCCTCGGGTCGGTCCGCTCCGGAACCTTCGTCCCCCCGTCCGCGACGCAGCGCTCCGACCGTTTTTCCGGACAGTCCCGTCCGTACGGCGATAGCGCGGTCGGACCATTCGGGATGGACGGACAGGATCCTGCCGGCGGCCTCCTTGCGTTCGGACAGGCTCAGGGGCAGACCGTGTCTGATGTTCGACTCCACGGCCAGCAGGAAGGCCTCCGTCTCGGTCCCGTCGACGTAGACCACCTCGACGGTGTCCCGCCCGTTCCGCCGCGCCGCCCACAGTCGGTGTCCGCCGTCGAGCACCCTCATGGTCGGGCGGTGCACGAGGATCGGCGGCAACGGTTCGGTGAGTTGTGCCAGCAGTTCCACGTGGTTCCGGTCGATCCCTGAGGTTCTGGGGGAGCCCTCCTCCACCAGATCGTCGACCGGAACGAAAGTGGAGTCCGTTCTGGACGGGTGCTCGGGTGCCTGTTCGCTGGATGCGGGGCCAGCCTCGATCATTTCGCCTCCTTCTGGCAAACGCGTTCCGCACCACGGGCACGAGGGGTTCGGAGTTCGTCCTGTGGAATACGCCGAGGCACTCACATCGGCTCACCGTGACGGTGGATGTCGGTGACCAGATCGGCCCGTGCCTGGGTGACACGCGCGTGGGTGAGTTCCGGGGAGTCACCCTCCACCACCACGTACCCGTGCCGCGCCTGTTCCTCACTGGGGTGGGGGATCCGTGATCCCACGTTGTACGGGAAGCGAGCTCTCCGTACCCACGGAGTGACGGCTATGATCTCCGTGCCGGTGTAGCCAAGCAGTACTCCCTTCGGGAGAAGGAGGTATCCGAGCTCGGCGTACTGGTGAGCGGGCGGTACGTGGGGAACCCGTCCGGACAGGGCGTTCAGGAACGCCCCTTCGAAGTCGAAGCCCCCCGCGACCTCCATCAGGACGGGAACACGCTCGGGAGGAAGACGTGGTTGGCAGGTGAGTAGGCGAGGGCCGTCGGCGGTGAGCGTCACTTCCGTGTAAGCGGCACCGGACCGGTAGCGACTCGCGCTCAACCGCTCCAGAACCAGCTTCTCCACCCGCTGCCTGACCTCGTCGTCGAGCGGAGCGGGATGCAGGTATCCGTTCACCAGACGTCGCGGCGACCTGTCGAGGCGGTACTGCGTCATGCCGACCACCCGGTGCTGATAGTCCACAGTGAACGTCACCACTCCCAGGTGGGGGGCGGCCGGGGACGGCGGTTGGCCGTCGAGGCACAACCGCCGGACGGTCTCGGGAGGGTTCGGATAGGCACCGAGCCACCACGCCTCCTCGACCACGGACATCAGCGAAGCACCGCCCGTGCAGTGCACGACGGTGGTGATCCCGGCTTCTCGTACGGTGCGGGCCACCACCCTGCGTAACTCGGTCTCGTTCCCGAAGTCGGTGAGCAGCAGCTTCTCGGACGCTTCCCTGAGGTGAGGGAGGAAGGCCGTGTCGACCAGTTCCGGATCCCCCAGGGTCCACAGGCGGTAACCGGCCTCGACCGCTTTGGTCACGAGCTGGTGGCTCGGCATGACCAGCAGCATTCGCTCCGCCGTGCTCTTCCGGGAACCAGACATGGTTCCACTCTGCTGTTGTTCCTTACTGCGTCGTTCCCCTCCGGTTCCCTCGGAGGTGCCGCCGGTGTGTGCCGGAGGGGAAACGGCCGGAGAAGTACGGCCGCCCCGGCGGCCCCTGACGCCGCGACCCCCTCCCCGTGGTGTGTCAGGGCGGCTCCGCCGTGCGGACGGGGGAACGAGGCGGTGTCGCGCGAGGAACACCCCGGGAACGGGCCTCGGCAGTCTTCCTGTCGGAAACGGAAAACCCGACGGAGAGGAGTTTCCGGATGAACATGCGACGTGGCGGTCGTGCGGCCGGGTTAGCGGGTGCCCCCCTGGTGTCGGCGCAGGCGTGGGGTTCCACCGACAACGGCAACAGCTGAACGAGGACCGGAAGAATCCCCGTTCCCCGACGGTGGGACCGTCATGATCCTCCCCGCCGGGGAGCGGGGGGCGGATGGTCCGGCACGCCCATCAGGGCGAAGAGCGCGACGACCTCCTCGCGACATCTCTCGGCGGTGTCGAGATCGCCCGTGGCCAGTTTGACCTCGGCCAGGCCGTGGAGGGCGTAGGCCCGTTCGTACCGCAACTCCATACGGTGGGCGATATCGTGGCAGATGGCGAGGTGGTTCTCCGCTCGCTCGTCGTCCCCGCGGGCGTGACTGGTGTATCCGACCGAGAGGTGCACGGCGGCCCGGTGGATGTCGTTGGTGCAGTTGGCCGTCTCGGCGAGGGCCTGGGTGGAGGCCTCGGCGGCTTCGTCGAAACGTTCCATGCACGTCAGGGTGTCGGCCCGGCGGGCGAGGACGAGCGGCAGGGCCGTGGAGGAGCCGGAGAGGTTCCCGCACCGTTCCAGTGCCTCGTCCGCCCGTTCCAGCGCCTCCGGATAGCGGCCGAGACCCTCGAGTGCCTGCGACAGGTAGAGCAGGGTGCTGATGGAAAGTTGGGTCTCGCCGAGGGCGTCGAAGACCTCCAGGGCGTTCTCGGCCGCCTCCCTGGCCTCTGTGTGCCGTCCGAGTCGGGTCTTGACCTGGCTGAGCGTACTCAGTGAGGAACCGTCCAGCCGGGTGAAACCGATGTTCCGTGCCGTCCGGTTGGCCTCCTCACTCATCCGCAGAGCCTGGTCGAGCTGACCGAGACTGTTGTACGCCTGCCCGAGCCGGGCGACACACTCCGCCTCGCTGCACCGGTCGCCCATGGAACGCGCCAGGTCCCGTGCCTCCTCCAACCGGGAAACCGCTTTCTTCAGTTGCCCCAGTCGCCACTGGCCCATGGCGAGATTGGTGAGGTTGAAACGGAGGAGCTCGGGGTCCTCAAGCTCACGGGAGGCCTCGATCCCTTTCTCGAGCGCGTGGTTGGCGCTGGAGTCGTAGCCCCGGATGCTGGAGTGGAAACCCAGCTCCCTGGGAAGGTAGGCGAGGTGCCACAGGATGTCCCGTTCCCGAGTCAGCTCGACGGCGGCGAGCAGGCTCTCCCGGTGCCGGTCGAGCCATTCCAGCGCCGTGTCCTTGTCGGCGAACGGTTCGGAGGAGCCTCCTCCCCGGCGGACACGAGCACTGTGCTGGGACCTGCCGGGGAAAAGCATGTCGCAGGCGGCCGCCGAGGTCTCCGTGTAGAAGTCGAGCAGACGTTTGACGGCTTTGCCAGTGTCGGGGGTGTGTTCGCTCTGTACCATCCGGTGGATGAAACTGCGTACGAGGTCGTGGAAGGCGTAGACCCCCGGTTCGCCGGAGTCCAGCAGTCGGGCGTCGACGAGTGCTTCGAGGACGTCCTCGGCCTCGGTGGTGTCGGTGTCCAGCAGTGCGGCCGCCTCGGAGACGTCGATGTAGCGGCCGGGGTGCTGGCCCAACAGGCGGAACGCGGTGCGCAGGCGGTCCGAGATGGACTGGTACGACAGGAACAGCGTGCTGGAGATGCCCCTGTCCTCGCTGTTCAGTTCGTTGAGACGCCGTTCGTCGTTGCGCAGCCTGCCCACGAGGTGCTGGATGGTCCAGCGGGGCCGGTTGGCCAGCCTGGCCGCCGCGATCCTCAGTGCCAGCGGAAGGCCGCCGCACAGGCGCAGCAGTTCGGCGGCCATCTCGGGTTCCCGGGAGAGCCGCTGCTCCCCGAGCGACCTGCGCAGGATCTCGTGGGCGTCCGGTTCGGGGAGCGTGTCGAGTGAGAGCCAGTTGGCCCCTTCCAGCCCGGTGAGACGTGGTCTGCTGGTGACCAGGACCAGATTGCCCGCGGCGGAGGGCACGAGACGCCGGACCTGTTCCGAGCTGGCCGCGTTGTCGAGAATGAGCAGCATGGGATGGCCGTGGGTGTAGCTCTGCCACAGCGCGTCCCGCCGCGTGGGAGTGTTCGGGATCTGTTCGCCGGGGATGCCGACCATGGCCAGCAGGTCTCCCTGGGCCTGGAAGGGACTGAGCGGCTCCTGGCCCGGGGTGAACCCCTGGAGGTCGATGAACAGGGCTCCTCCCGTGTAGTGATCGGCGAGTTGGTGGGCGGCACGGATGACCAGTGCCGTCTTGCCGCTCCCTCCCATGCCGTCGATGGCGAGGATGGTCGGTGCTTCCTGTCGTGCCTGGTCCACGACCTGTCGTATCCGGTTCAGCTCGTGGTCCCGTCCCACGAACTCCGGGATGTCGTAGGGGAGCAGTCGCGGTGTCGCCGGCGCGGACATCTGCTCCGGAGGGTCCAGTGAGGGGTCCTGGCGGAGGATACGTTCGTGCAGTTCGGACAGTTCGGCGCCCGGGTCGATACCGAGCTCGTCGGCCAGTAGCTCCCGGATCCTCCGGAACTCCTCCAGGGCCGCCGCCTGTTGCCCGGTTCGGTAGAGCGTCAGCATGAGCTGGCCACGCAGGTTCTCGCGCAGTGGGTTCTCCTCCACGAGCGAACGCAGCTCGTCGAGCGCGGAGGCCGCCTCCCCCGTGTCCGCCAGGAGTCCGTACAGGCGTTCCGCGGTGTCCAGGCGCTGTTCCTGGAGCGTGTTGGAGACCGCCTCGATGACGGGACCGCCCTCGCCGTCCAGCACTGGTCCTCGCCACAGTCGCAACGCCGTGCGCAGCAGGTGCGCGGCCCTGTCGTTGTCCGCGGCCTCCAACGCGGCGTGCCCGTGGCGCAGCAGGCGCCGGTACCGCAGCAGGTCCAGCTGGTTCTCGTCGAGGTCGACCCGATAGCCGGGGCCGGACGTCAGGATCACCGATTCCCCACCGGGGATGCGGCGGCGTAGTTCCGCCATTGTTTTGCGCACCTGGTGGAACGCCGTTTCCGGTGCGGAGGTTTCCCAGGCGGTTTCCACCAGACGCGATACGGGGACCACACGCCCCGCCTCCAGCAGCAGTATGGCCAGCAGACGTTTCTTGATTACTCCGGTCAGGGGTACGGGTTCCCCGTTGTGTCTGATTTCGAGGGAGCCGAGAACGTCGAACGCCAGCCCCTGTTCCACCGTGTCCTCAATCACACGATCGCTCGTGTCGGGCGGTAGGGATCCGGACGCGGACGTTGTGGTCATCGCATTCCTTACGACATGGAACGGTCAACGCTCGAAACTTGTTGGCTCCGTATTCGGAGAGTAACCCGATCGCGATGGAGTCGAGTACAGTAAGTGAGAATCCTCTTCGGATGTTCGAGTTTCGGCGAGGTTGTCCGAGGCGTGAGTATTCTCCGTACCACCCCCGTTTCCACGGTCAGAGTGCTACCTCATTGAGCCCCACACGATCATCGGTGTCAAACCGGTCCCCGGGAGGGGCGGCAGGAACGGTGGGGGAGTGTCTCGACGAGAGGCGGAAGTGGACCCTCACGTCCCCCTCTTCGTGGCTGGACGTGTCGTTCCGGTGACCCCGGGTGGTAGGCACGTGCGCTGCGTCCCCGGTTGTTGTTCCGTTCTCCGTCGGCGCGTTCGGTTTCCGGTTGCTCACGGAAACGTGGTCAGTGGGTTTCGGAGGGTGGCGGTCCGGTCGTGACCGGATCCCGCGGTCGGTTTCGCTTCCCGGCGTGCGGATCGGTTCACTCGGAAGGGGCGACGGCTGGTCCTCGATGTCGGAACGCGTCGGGAAATCACGGAGGGTGCCGAGAGTTCCGGATGGGTTGAGCGATGATCCGGAACCGTGTCGATCAGAATTTCGGATTTCTTCGTGTGTTTCCGTTCGTTTACCTCGTGGGAGTCGGAAAGCACGGCGCGGTACTCGCCGGAAAGGTGTGTTGATCACATGTTTTCCGTGAATAAATGTTTTCCGGCGAGAACGGAAATCGTTTTCTTCGGTGTGGAGGCAGACCTTCCGGAAACACTCGTAAGCCGGAGGGCGGAGTCCGGGCCGGAAACGGCCTTCTGGCGGACCGCCGGAACCGGACTCCCCGTGACCGAGGACTCACTCGCCTCAGCAGGAGCGCAGAGCCAGCCCCGCGCGCAGGTGTCCCACGGTCTCGAACATGGCCTCCCGCAGCCGGGGGCTCGCCCCGAACAGGTTGGCGAAGCCGTGGATCAGGTCGGGGAAACGTCGGGACACCACCGGTACCCCGGCTTCGGCCAGCCGCCGGCCGTACTCCTCACCCTCGTCCCGCAGTGGGTCGAACCCTGCGGTGACCAGCACGGTCGGGGCCAGTCCCTCCAGTTCCTCGTTCAACAGCACCGACAGCCGCGGGTCGGCGCGGGCGTCCCGGTCCGGCTGGTACATGTCCATGAACCAGTCCATGTCCTCGTCGGTGAGCAGGAAGCCGTTGCCGAACAGCTCGCGGGAGCGCCTGCGGGTGCTGGCGTCCACGGCCGGGTAGAGCAGGAACTGCAACACCGGGCTCTTGAGCCCGTTGGCGAGCGCGTGCTGGGCGACCATGGCGGCCAGGTTGCCGCCCGCGCTGTCCCCGCCGACCGCGACGGAGTCCGGGCTGGATCCCAGGTCCTCGGCGTTGTCCAACACGTACTCGTAGGCGTCCACGGCGTCCTCGACCGCAGCCGGGAAGGGGTGTTCCGGCGCCAGCCGGTAGTCCACCGACAGCACCCTGATGTCGGCGTGCTTGGCCAGGAAACGGCACAGCTCGTCGTGGGTGTCGAGATCACCGACCACCCAACCACCTCCGTGGTAGAACACCAGCAGCGTGCTGGGGTCGGTGAGGTTCGTGGGACGGTACAGCCGGGCGTCGCGCTCGCCGGAACGTGCCTGGACGCGGCGCCTGCTCACCTGGACACCGGGGACGGGAGCGCCGCGCACCACCTCCAGCCCGCGGGACATCGCGGCGCGGGCCTTCTCGGGAGTGTCGGCGGACATGCGTTCCTGGCCGGCGAGCGCCTGCAGCCGCAGCAGCGCCTGGACCTCCACGGCGAGTTCCTGGCCGTCCACCCGGGCGGGTTCGCCCGCCACCAACCGCAGCAGGGGATGGGGCAGGCGCATCGAGCCGTGCAGCACGGTGGACTGGACACGTGTCTGCACCGAGTGTGGGATGGCGTCGAGAAGTCGGGACACGGATGAACCTTTCCACGGTCGAGGATGAGGCGATGCGGAGTCCATGCTCCCTCCGTGCGTTCCGGGGCTCACGGACCGTGGCGACCGGAGGCGCCCCGGCCGGGCGAACCGGACCCCGCGCCGGGGTTCGTCGGAGGAGGCCCGCCCCGGGCGGGTGAAGGTGCTGTGATCCGCACTACTCGGAGGCTACCGCTTGGTAGTGCGTGGTGCGAGACACGTGGTGGGCAATTGACCTCCAGTGCGGTCCAACCCATACCGTGTCCCGGTCGGTCGCTCGGGAACCCGGACGGGCGGCGGCGCCAGCCGGGGTCGGTCGCTCACCGTGACCGGGTTGCGTGGTTCGCCGACGGGTTCACGGGCAACACCTGTGACGAGGAAGGACAGTGTCGATGGCGGTGACCGTAGTGGGCGTCGGAGGGTCGGTGCGGGCCGACTCGCAGTCCGAACGGGCCCTGCACGCGGTACTGGCCGGGGCGCGGGACAGCGGGGCCAAAGTCCGCGTGATAGCCGGAAGCGGACTGGTCATGCCGTTCTACGATCCGGCGGTCACCGAACGCGTGTCGAACGCGCGGGAGCTCGTGGAGGCACTGCGCGAGGCCGACGGTGTGGTGCTGGCCTCGCCCGGTTACCACGGCACGATCTCCGGTCTGGTGAAGAACGCGCTGGACTACGTCGAGGACCTACGGGAGGACTCCCGCCCCTACCTGCACGGTAGGGCCGTGGGATGCGTGGGAATCGCCTACGGCTGGCAGGCGACCGTGACCACCCTGCAGGCGCTGCGTTCGGTGACCCACGCCCTGCGCGGCTGGCCGACCCCGCTGGGAGCGGCGGTCAACTCGGCCGACACCCGCCTGGGGCCGGCGGGGGAGTGTTCCGACGAGAAGGTCGCCGCGACCCTGCACACCATCGGCAGCCAGGTGGTCGAGTTCGCCTCCGAACACTGAGGGGGTTTCCGCCGGGTCTCTCGGCCCCGCGACCGCGCGTGTCGGCGGGTTTCGGGGCGTGATCGGCCGGGTACTCCCCACACGCCCCCGGTTTCCGGTGCCGTCGCGGGGGCGGCGAGGAGGTACGAGGAAATGGCCGAGAAGAGTCCGATCACCAGCCCCCTGGGTGACGCCGAACGGGATATCACGGCCAAGTCGCTGCAAAGCACCCTGGTCGATCTCGTCGACCTGCACCTGGTCGCCAAGCAGGCCCACTGGAACGTGGTGGGCGGCGACTTCCGCAGCGTCCATCTGCAGTTGGACGAACTGGTCAACAGCGCACGCCAGTTCGCCGACAGCGTCGCCGAGCGCGCGGCCGCCCTCGGAGTGCCTCCGGACGCGCGGGCGAGCACGGTCGCCGAGAGTTCCGGCGTGCCCGGGTTCGACTCCGGTTGGCGACAGGACACCGAGGTCATCCAGGCGATCGTGGAGACGCTGAGCAGGTTGATCCGCCGCCTGCGGGCGCGTATCGACGAGACGGACAAGACCGACCTGGTCACCCAGGACCTGCTCATCTCCGTCGCGGCCAAGCTGGAGGAGGCGCACTGGATGTGGCAGGCCAAGCTCGCCGGAAGCTGACGGCCTCGAGCTCCCCGAGGACGTGAGAGGGGGCGGGTGGCCTCCCTCCGTGAGGGGCACCGGTCGTGCGTCCGGAGAGGGCGGTGCGCCACCGGCCCTTCCGGACGCGGTGCACGCTCAGCGCGCGGCGGCTCGCTCGTACTGCTTCGGCCACAGCGGGTCCGCCCGCAGCCGGTCGGCCGCGTGCAGCGGCCAGTGTGGGTCGCGCAGCAGTTGGCGGGCCAGCAGTACCGCGTCGGCCGAGCCGGAGGCGAGGATCTCCTCGGCCTGTTCCGGGGAGGTGATCATGCCGACCGCCCCGGTGGGAACCCCCGCCTCCTGCCTGATCTGTCGGGCGTGGGGCACCTGGTAGCCCGGGCCGACGGGCACGGAGATCCCGGCGACCGCCCCTCCCGTGGAGGCGTCCACGAGGTCCACCCCGCGTTCGGCCAACAGCGCGGCCAGACGCACCGAGTCCGCCCCGGTCCAGCCCTCCTCACTCCAGTCGGTGGCCGAGATCCGGGCGAACAACGGTTTGCCTGCCGGCCACACCCCGCGCACGGCTTCGGTGATCTCCAGCAGCAGCCGCACCCGGCCCGCGAAGTCACCCCCGTACTCGTCGGTGCGGTCGTTGACCAGCGGGGAGTAGAACTGGTGGGCCAGGTACCCGTGGGCGAAGTGCAGCTCCACCACGTCGAAGCCGGCCTCCTCGGCCCGCCGGGCCGCCTCGGCGAAACGGCCGGGCAGAGCGGCCACCTCGGCGGTGTCCAGCGCGCGCGGAGCGCTCAGCTGCCCGAAGGGCCGGTCGGTGGAACTCACCGTCGGCCACCCTCCCGAGTCCTCGGGGAGGCTGTGCCCGCCCTCCCAGGGGGCCGAGGTGGAGGCCTTGCGGCCCGCGTGGGCGAGTTGCACACCGACGGCGGCCCCCCGCGCGCGGACGAAGTCGGTGATCCGGCGCCAGGCCGCCACCTGCTCGTCGTCGTACAGGCCGGTGTCGCCGGGGCTGATCCGTCCCTCGGGGGCCACGGCGGTGGCCTCGCTGATCACCAGTCCGGCTCCTCCGGTGGCGAACTGGCCCAGGTGCACCAGGTGCCAGTCGCCGGGGAGTCCGTCGACGGCCGAGTACTGGCACATGGGCGCGACCCAGGCACGGTTGCGGATCTCGACGTCCCGGAACTTCACGGGTTCGAAAAGTCGACTCATACCGGGGAAGACCATCGAACGGAGCGGAGTATTCCGCTACGTTCGATGTCTCACACCGCGGAACGAGACCAGCGTGCGGGCGCGGACGACGGCGTGGACACCGGCACCGCGCCTGTCGACGTCTGCCGGGGAGCACCACCGGAGGCCGCTCACCAGCGGATCCCTCCGAGTGGTTCCTAGGCCGCGGGGTCGGCGGGCATCGTCCGGGCCACCCGCTCGAAGGCGTCGGTGACCAGGTCCCAGAAGCCCCGCTGGTCCAGTGCCGTGGCCACCACGGCGTTGTTCGTCTCCTCCGAGGCGAAGTCGGTCACGGTCATGCCCGAGGTGAACCGCCCGGAGGTCTCCACGTCGATCCTCGCCTCCAGCAGGGTGAACAGCTCGGGCGAGATCACGTAGGCCACCGCGCAGGCGTCGTGGATGGCCGGTCCCAGTTCGCGGTACTGCCTGTTGCTGCCGTAGAAGTCCAGGCAGGGGGCGAGCAGCTCGTGCTGCAACCGACCCAGTCCGGTGAAGCGTTCCCGCACCTCGGCGCTGGCCCGGGCCTGGTGGGTCAGGTCCAGGCCGAACACGACGGTGCGCCAGGGCGCCTCGAAGACCACGCTGGCGGCCTCCGGGTCGGCGCCGATGTTGAACTCCGCCGCCGGGGTGACGTTGCCCCGCGTGTAGGAGCCTCCCATGATCACGAACTCACGGACCCACTCGGTGATGCGCGGTTCCTTGCGCAGCGCCAGGGCGATGTTGGTCAGCGGCCCCACCGCGACCAGACTGATCTCGCCGGGGGAGGCGGAGACGGTGTCCACGATGTAGTCCACCGCGTGCTCGGGGTGCGGCTGTCGCTTCGCCTCGGGCAGGACGACGTCGCCGAGGCCGGTGCTGCCGTGCACGGTGGAGGCGGTGTGCCGCGGGCGCACCAGTGGACGCTGCGCCCCGGCCGCCACCGGCACGTCCATGCCGTAGAACTCGGCCAGCCTCAGCGCGTTGGGGGTGGTGTGTTCGATGCCGACGTTGCCCGCGACGGTGGTGAGACCGACCACCTCCAGCTCCGGGGAGCCGTGGGCCAGTGCGATCGCGAGCGCGTCGTCGATTCCCGGATCGCAGTCGAGCAGGATTCGTTTCACGGTGTCGCCTTACGTCTCGTCCTGATTCTTCTCGGGGCGCAAGCGGGGCGCCGTCAGCTCCGCACGGAGTCCGCGATCGACCTCGCCTCGCGGGCCCCGGCCTCCAGGGAACGGCAGCAGTAGGTGATCCACGCGGCCACCCCCTCCGTGGAGCCGGAGGAGAACCCCCGCGCGGTCGAGGCGTACTCGTCCTGGCGGCGGAAGTGAGCCACTTCGGGGACGACGAGTCCCTTGGGATCCAGGCCGCTGGCGATCACCGTCAGCCGTGCGGCCGCGCGGGCGATGATCCCGTCGACCTCGCCGAAGGGGGCCAGCGCGAGCAGTTCCCCGTGCACCACGGCGGCCTGCACCGGCCCCGGGATCGCCGCCTGGGCCTGTCCGCCGAGTTCGGTGACCGTCCGGGCCAGCAGCTCCAGTCGGGAGGACACCTCCTCGTCGGCGCGGGGGCGTCCCAGTCGCTCCTGCTCGTCCGCTCCGACGAGGTCGGCGGCGGCCAGCACGTGCAGCCGGGCCAGGGCCTGTAGCGGGGCGCGTTGCCAGGTGGGAAGCAGTGGCCCGAGGGCCTCGGCGACCCGCAGGGATCCGGCCAGCAGCGGGTCGGTCACCGTGCCCTCCTCGGGGATCTCGACGGCGCCTCCCGCGACCGCCGCCGAGGCACGGGCCGCCCGCACCGAGGCCTCGGCCGCGGTGGTGGCCCAGCCCCGTCGGTTCGCCGGGTGCTCGTGTACCTCGTCGATCGCCTTTCGCGCGGTCTCGACCGCTTCGGGCACGCCCGGAAGGTGGACCAGCGGGCGTAGCGACTCCTGCGCGTTCACATCGCAGACGCTACCCGGTGCCTAGCACAACATGCTGGCCTGTCCTCCGAAGGAGGCAAACGGGATCCTTCGGGTGGGCAGTTTCGGGTGAGAAGTCTTACACTCACTGTGACTTGTCGGTGATAAGCAGCACCGATCAGGGGAATTGGTCTCAACCTATTCAGGTTCCACCTCTATCGAAGTGAGTCGTATCGCACTACGGTTCGTCACGGACAGAGCCGTGTCGGCAGCGACGGAGGTTCGACAGCGATGAGTCAGCCCGACGGGCAGAGCAACACCTTGGACAATCTCCTCGAGGAGAACAGGACGTTCCCGCCCACAGCGGAATTCGCGGCCGAGGCGAACGCGACCGCCGAGCTGTACGACAGCGCCGCCGAGGACCGCCTGGACTTCTGGGCCCGGCAGGCGCGCCGCTTAACCTGGCGGACCGAGTGGAACCAGGTTCTCGACTGGTCTAACCCTCCGTTCGCGAAGTGGTTCGTCGGCGGTGAACTCAACGTCGCCCACAACTGCGTGGACCGGCACGTCGAGGCCGGCAACGGCGACCGGGTGGCCATCCACTGGGAGGGCGAACCCGGCGACTCCCGTCGGATCACCTACTCCGACCTCCAACGCGAGGTGTCCAAGACCGCCAACGCGCTGAGCGAACTCGGCGTCGGATCCGGCGACCGGGTGGCCATCTACCTGCCGATGCTGCCCGAGGCGGTCTTCGCGATGCTGGCCTGCGCGCGGCTGGGAGCCCTGCACAGCGTCGTCTTCGGCGGCTTCTCCTCCGAGGCCCTGCGCAACCGGATCAACGACGCCGAGGCCACGGTGGTCGTCACCTGCGACGGCCAGTACCGTCGCGGCCAGGCCATGCCGCTGAAGGCGAACGTGGACGAGGCCGTCGCGGGCACCCCGAGCGTCGAACACGTGGTGGTGGTGCGGCGCACCGGGACCGAGGTCGACTGGAACCCGGACCGTGACACGTGGTGGCACGAGCTCGTCGACCGTCAGTCCGAACAGCACACCCCCGAGGCGTTCGACTCCGAGCACCCGCTGTTCATCCTCTACACCTCCGGTACCACCGGCAAACCCAAGGGAATCCTGCACACCTCGGGCGGTTACCTCACCCAGGCCGCCTACACGCACAGCGCGGTGTTCGACCTCAAACCCGAGTCCGACGTGTACTGGTGCACGGCCGACATCGGCTGGGTGACCGGGCACACCTACATCGTCTACGGTCCGCTGGCCAACGGGGCGAGCCAGGTCATCTACGAGGGCACCCCGAACACCCCGCACCAGGGGCGGCACTGGGAGATCGTGCAGAAGTACGGGGTCACCCTGTACTACACGGCGCCCACCACGATCCGCACCTTCATGAAGTGGGGCTCGGAGATCCCGGCCCAGTACGACCTGTCCACGCTGCGGGTGCTCGGGACCGTGGGGGAACCCATCAACCCCGAGGCCTGGATGTGGTACCGCGAGCACATCGGCGGCGGAACCGCCCCCATCGTGGACACCTGGTGGCAGACCGAGACCGGCGCCATCATGATCTCCCCGTTGCCCGGCGTCACGGCCACCAAACCCGGTTCGGCCCAGCGGCCGGTGCCCGGGGTGTCGGTGGCCGTCGTCGACGAGAACGGCAACCGGGTCGGCAACGGCGAGGGCGGTCTGCTGGTGCTCGACGAGCCGTGGCCGTCCATGCTGCGCGGCATCTGGGGCGACCAGCAGCGTTTCGTCGACACCTACTGGTCCCGCTTCGCCGAGCAGGGCTACTACTTCGCCGGTGACGGGGCCAAGTACGACAACGACGGCGACATCTGGCTGCTCGGCCGTGTGGACGACGTCATGAACGTCTCCGGGCACCGGATCTCCACCACCGAGGTCGAGTCGGCACTGGTCTCGCACCCCAGCGTGGCCGAGGCCGCCGTGGTGGGAGCCTCCGACCCGACGACGGGGCAGGGCATCGTGGCCTTCGTCATCCCGCGCGGGGACTCGGCGGGGGAGACGACGATGGCCACCCTGCGCGAGCACGTCTCCCACGAGATCGGCCCCATCGCCAAACCACGGCAGATCATGGTGGTCTCCGAGCTGCCCAAGACCCGCAGCGGCAAGATCATGCGCAGGCTGCTCCGCGACGTCGCGGAGAACCGCGAGGTCGGCGACGTGTCCACGCTGGCCGACTCCAGCGTCATGGAGCAGATCACCGCGGGCATGAAGTCCGGAGGTGGGGACGACTGAGCGTGTTCACGTGAGTTCGGGACAGTGGGGTGCGAGCGAGTCGCGCCCCACTGTCGATTTTTCTCACACCCCGGCGCGCCGGTCCTGCCACCTCGTGGGTGTGTTTTTTCGCCACACCGGCCATTTCGGGCTGTTTTCGCAGCTCAGCACGTTCGGTCGATGCTTTTAGCAATTCCTGATCGCGTTGACAAGTCCCGTCGGCGCGTGCGGGCGGCGACGTGCCCGACGCGGCTCGCGAAGCGGGGTGCGGTGGGTTTCCTCGTGTTAGGCTCGCCTGCGGGGCGATCCGGACACCGGTCATTGTGGAGTACGTGGCGTCATCAATCTCGGGAGCAACTCCGTGGCGAAGTCGCAGCGCAACCGAAGGAAACGGTCCGCCGCCCCGGAGGAGGCCCGCACCTTCGACTTCGGTTCGTACCTGCGCAACGAGACCGTCGGCGGAATGCTCATGCTCGCCGCCACCGTGGTGGCGCTGCTGGCGGCCAACTCTCCCGCCTCCGGTGTCTACCAGGCCGTCCGGGACTTCACCCTCGGTCCGCACGCGCTGCACCTGGACCTGACCGTCGGTGAGTGGGCCAAGGACGGGCTGCTGGCCGTTTTCTTCTTCGTGGCCGGGCTGGAACTCAAGCGGGAGCTGACCCTCGGGGACCTCTCCGACCGCAAGACCGCGACCCTGCCCGTGCTGGCCGCGCTCGGCGGCATGGTCGTGCCCGCCGCGCTGGCCGTGGCCATCGGCTTCGGAGCCCCCGGATCCGCGCAGGCCTGGGCTATCCCGGTGGCCACCGACATCGCCTTCGCACTGGGTGTGCTCTCGCTGACGGCCTCGGCGATGCCCACCACGGCCAGAGTGTTCCTGCTCAGTCTGGCCGTGGTCGACGACCTCGGGGCGATCATCGTCATCGCGGTGCTGTTCACCTCGGGGATGAACCTGGTCGCGCTGCTCGTCGCGGTGCTGCTGTGCGCCGGCTACTGGTACGCCCAACGCAAGCGGATCCGCACCTCGTGGCTGTACGTCCCCCTGGCCGTGGCCACGTGGGTTGCGGTGCACAGCAGCGGGGTCCACGCCACCATCGCCGGTGTCGCGCTCGGACTGCTGACCAGGGTGCGCCCGGACCCCTACGAACGGGCCTCGCCGTCCATGAGGCTGGAGCACCGGCTGCAACCCTGGTCGGCCGGACTCGTGGTCCCGGTGTTCGCCCTGTTCGCCGCCGGGGTTCCCGTGGGAGCCGACGCCCTGGGCGCGGTCTTTCACGACCGGATCGCCATCGCGGTGATGGTCGGTCTGGTGTTCGGCAAGATGCTGGGGATCTTCGGCACCTCCTTCGTGGCGATTAAGCTCGGCTTCGGAACACCCCCCAAGGGGGTGGCCTGGCGTGACCTGTTCGCCCTGGCGATGCTCGGCGGGGTCGGGTTCACGGTCAGCCTGCTGATCGCCGACCTGTCGCTGTCCGGAGCCGCGGCCGACCGGGCCAAGGCCGCCGTGCTCATCGCCTCCGCCGTGGCCTCCGTCGGTGCCACCCTGCTGCTGATGCTGCGCAGGAAGCACGACCGTTCCCGAGAGCGGGTCCAGGCGCAGGGTGAGCCGGGGTGACGAAATCGTCTCTGGCGCGTCACTGAGTCACGGCCGGGGGTTCGTGGCACGATGACGATCGTGAACAGTGCCCAGAACGAACAACACGGAACCTCCGACAGCGCCGCCACGGCCACCTCCGTCCCCCTGTCCGAGGAAGGCACCGGTGCGGGCGCGGAGCAGTCGATCGGAACGCTCGCCCGGGACGTGGCCACCCACCTGTCCGCGCTGGTTCGGGGGGAACTGGAACTGGCCAAGGCGGAAGTCGCCGGAGAGGCGCGCAAGGCGCTGAAGGGCAGCGTCTTCTTCGTCCTGGCGCTGACCGTGCTCGCCTTCAGCAGTTTCTTCCTGTTCTTCACCCTCGCCGAGGGGCTGGCGGCGGTCGGACTGTGGCGGTGGGCCGCTTTCGGGATCGTGTTCCTGTTGATGCTGGTGGTGGCGGTCCTGCTGGCCCTGGTCGGCTATCTGCGCGTCCGTCGGATCCGAGCTCCCCGAAGGACGATCGACTCCCTGAAGGAGACGGCCCAGCTCCGACACCGCCACACCGAGGACGGTCACCAGCCGACGCGGGAGTGAGCCGACGAGCTCACTCCGTGCAGGCCCCGGTGGGAACCTCCTCGGACAGTCCCGGGGCGGCGGTCACCTCGTCGGACATCTCCTCGGCCGTGAGCGCGAACCCGGTGTTGCGGTTGTCCACGGCGGCCCCGAAGACCAGCCCGACCACCCGGCCGTTCTCGTCGACCAGCGGCCCGCCCGAGTTCCCGCTGCGTACCTGGGCCCGCACCGTGTACACGTCGCGGACCACGGTCGAGTCGCCGTAGATGTCCGGTCCCCGCAGGTCGATCCGCTCCCGGACCCTGCCTGCGGAAGCCGTGTAGGGCCCGTCCAGCGGGTAGCCGAGCACGATCACGTCGGTGCCGGAGTTCACGGGATCCGGGGACAGGTCCAGAGGCTGGGCCCGTAGGGACGGTACGGACAGCACCGCCACGTCCTCGTTCGGGTCGAAGGAGACCACCTTCGCCGCGAACTGACCGCGTCCCACCTCGACGAAGACCCGGTCGGTTCCCGCCACCACGTGCGCGTTGGTGATCACCCTGTTCTCGGCCACGACGAAGCCGGTCCCCTCCAGAGCACGACCGCACTCCGGGGCCCTGCCCCGCACCTTGACCACGCTGGGGCGCAGCTGTCGGACGACCTCGCTGCGGGCCAGCTCCGGGTCGGGGGGTTCGATGCTGGCCACCGGGGTCCGGGAGAACGGCTCCAGCGCTTCGGGGAAGCCGCTGACGCCCAGCATCCGTCGCAGTTCGGAGGGCAGGGAGCGCGCCGACTCGGGCATGACAGAGTCGACGGTGCGCAGCACGCGGGAGTCACTGACGGCCGAAGCCAGTCTCGGCAGCGCCGAGGCCGAGGTGAACGGAAGCGCCACCAGCCACGCCACCACGAAGACCGCCGTGCCCTGAACCACCGCGCCGAGCGCGTTGTCCATCCCGACCAGTCGACGGTGTCCGGTGAACCGGTCACGCAGCTCGCGCCCCGCCCACATCCCGAGGGTTTCGCCGAGCGCGACGAGCAGCACGACGATCCCCACGCCGAAACCGATGCGCGCGCCGGCACTGTCCACCCGTTCGAGCAGCAGTGGGGCCAGCCGCACTCCCACGATCGCCCCGGCGACCACCCCCACGAAGGAGAGCAGCGCGGTGACCAGCCCGTGGCGTCCCCCGGACAGGGCAGCCAGCAGCGCCAGCAACACCACCAGCACGTCGACCCAGTTCACCGGTCACCTCGGCTTCGGCTGAGAACATGAGGGCATCGCCCGTTCCGTCGGGTGTCGCTCGCGGCGGGCCGGTGGTCCTGCCGGCCCGGTGCGGTGGCGGGTGTACGGCGCCCGAAGGTGATCACCTCCCGTGTTGATCCGCTACGGGGTATTTCACCCGACCGGCCCTTCAGCGTTCGGAACCGGGATCCTCTGTGGCCACCGCGGCTCGCCACGCCTCGTCCAGTTCCCGTACGTCCCCACGGTTCCACGGACGTGACCACCCCGCGAGGTCCAGCAGCCCGGAGAGCAGCCCTCCGGTGAAGCCCCAGACCAGCATCCCGGGAACGAGGAAGGCGGGGGAGGTCCGCCCCGCGAACCGCACCATGAACCTGTTGTCCGGATCGGCCAGTCGTACCACGGGCACCCGGGCCACGGCAGCGGTCTCCCCGGGGTCCACCGGTTGCACCGGGGCGGGTTGGTGCCAGTGGGCGATCACCGGGGTGACCCGGAAGGCGCTGTGGGCGAGGTGCAGTTCCGGCAGCGTGGCCACCGGGGTGATCCCGGTCGAACGCACCCCCACCTCCTCGGCGGCCTCCCGCAGCGCCGCTCCCACGGGCCCAGTGTCGTCGGCGTCGACGGCTCCGCCGGGGAAGGCGACCTGGCCGGGGTGGGAGTTCAGGCCGTCGGCACGACGCAGCAGCAGCACGTCGGGGCCGGAGCGGGTGTCCTCGGCGCCGAGCAGGATCAACACGGCGGCGGGGCGCACGTCGGTCTCGCAGGGTGCCCGGGGCAGGCCGAGGTCGCGCGGGGAGATCTCGGCGGACCGCCGCGCCAGCGGGCGCAGCCAGTCGGGAAGTGTGCGCGGGTCGACCAGTGGACCGTGTTCCTCGTTCACCGGGCCTCCAACTCACTGTGCACCGCCTGGCGGACCTGGGTGGCCGAGTCGAACACCTCGGGAGGCATCCGCCTCACCTCTCCCTCGGGGGTGACGAGGTAGCTCACGGGAAGCGTGGTGGGCACCCGCAGCCGTTCGGCCACGCGTCCGGCGGAGTCGTGTACCACGGGCAGCCGCACGTCCAGGCTGTCCAGCAGTTCGAGGCCTCCGGCCGCGTCGCTGCGGACCTGGACCCCGATCACCCGCACCGAGTCCGGTTGTTCGGAGTACCTCTGCAGGGCGGGCAGTTCCCTGCGGCAGGGTGGGCACCAGGACGCCCACACGTTGATCAGCGTGCCCTGCTCGCCGAGCATGTCCGCCAGCTCGACGGGGGAGCCGTCGCCCAGGCAGGTTCCGCTCGCCCCGTCCAGCTCGGCCACGGCGGGTCCGGAGCCGGGGTCGGGGGAGCACTCCGCCAGCGCGGCCCGGGAACGCAGCTCGCCGAGGTCGGCCTCGGCCCGTCCGGAGTTCGCGGAGGTTTCCGGTGTGGACGGCGCCTCGTCCTCCCGTGGCCACAGTGCCACGACGCCGAGCACGGCGACCACCAGCACCGTCAGGGTCCAGCGGATCTCGCGGCCGAAACCGCGCCACCGGGGGGCTTTCGAGTTCATCCCGCCGAGGCCTCCGGGGTGACGGAGGGGTCGGCCTCGCCGTCCGTTCCGCGCAGCCCGGCGAGTTCGAGCAGTCTCTCGGCCTCGGGACCGCGCACCAGCTCGGCGGCCGTGGCCGGGTCGGTGGGGCCGTGTCCGTAGGAGGGGCAGTCCCTGGCCAGGGGACAGGCCCCGCAGGCGGGTCTGCGGGCGTGGCAGATCCTGCGTCCGTGGAAGATCACGCGGTGCGAGAGCATCGTCCACTCCTTGCGGGGGATGAGCTCACCGACGGCCTTCTCGATCTTCACGGGATCCTCGGCCTCGGTCCAGCCCCACCGGCGGACCAGGCGCCCGAAATGGGTGTCCACGGTCAGCCCGGGGACGTCGAAGGCGTTACCCAGGATCACGTTCGCGGTTTTGCGACCGATTCCCGGCAGCCGGACCAGCTCCTCCAGGGTCGACGGCACCCGCCCGTCGTGACGTTCCACGAGCGCGGCTCCCAGCCCCATCAGCGAGTTCGCCTTGTTCCGGTAGAACCCGGTGGGGCGGATCAGCTCCTCCAGCTCGGCGCGGTCGGCCCCCGCGTAGTCGGCCGCCGTGGGGTAGCGGGCGAACAGCTTCGGGGTCACCTCGTTGACGCGTTTGTCGGTGCACTGGGCGGACAGGATCGTCGCCACCGTCAGTTGCAGCGGGTCGTCGAAGTTCAGCTCGCAGTGCGCGTCGGGGTAGGCCGCGGCCAGTGTGCGCATGATCCGACGCGCGCGCCGCACCAGGGCGAGTCTGCTCTCGGAGTTCGGTGTGCGGTTGCCCGCGGTGGCGCGGTTCGGGGTGCTCGGAACTGGGTCGGACACCCCACTAGCCTACGGATTCGGGTCGAGGGACGGGCGAGCGTGTATGAGACCGACCACTCCTGTGCGGAGCGGCGGGAGGCGTCCGTCCGAGTCGATCCGAGTGATTTTCGTCATTTTTGCCGGTCGCGGGGTCCCGATTCGACTGTGGAAGCGCTCCCACAGACCCCCGGTTGCGAGTCCCACCGGGGTATGAGCGAGGATGGAGTAACAATGACTGCCTGGTTCGTTATCGTCGTACCGCTCGTGATCATGTTTTTCACGCTCTTCATGGAGCGTGTGGAGGCGCGGCTCCGACACGTGGCGGTACAGGAGAACGAGGTGGAGGAGCTGCTGGAGAACGCCCGTCCGGACGAGGTCCGGGCGCTGTTCCGGCAGGGAATTGGACGTGCGCTGGAGCTGTTCCAGCTTCGCAGGGTGGGACGCGCCGGCAGACTACGTACCCGCCGTTCACGTGACCGGTCGTAGACTGGGTTGTGGTGATAGGCGGCACACACCGGTCGCCGCCCACGGGTGGTGGCCGGTGTCGAGAGCAGCCGCCGCGTCTCAACATGGAGGGACGAGGTGGACGAGACCCTGTCGCGGGCCGGTATCTTCCAGGGAGTGGAGCCGGCTGCCGCGGAGGCACTGACGCAATCGCTGGAACCGGTCGAGTTCCCGCGTGGCCACGTGATTTTCGCCGAGGGTGAGCCGGGGGATCGCCTGTACATCATCCAGTCCGGCAAGGTCAAGCTCGGGCGGAAGTCTCCCGACGGCAGGGAGAACCTGCTGGCGATCATGGGCCCCTCGGACATGTTCGGCGAACTGTCGATCTTCGATCCGGGGCCGCGTACGTCGACCGCCACCACGGTGACGGACGTGCGTGCGCTGACCATGGACCGGAGCGCGCTACGGCAGTGGATCGGCACGCGCCCGGAGATCGCCGAACAGCTGCTCCGGGTGGTTGCCCGCAGGCTGCGCAGGACGAACGGGATGCTGGCCGACCTGATCTTCACGGATGTTCCGGGTCGGGTGGCCAAGGCGCTGTTGCAGCTCGCACAGCGTTTCGGCAGCCAGGAGTCGGGTCTGTTGCGTGTGACGCACGACCTGACCCAGGAGGAGATCGCACAGTACGTGGGTGCTTCACGGGAGACCGTGAACAAGGCCCTCGCCGACTTCGCACACCGTGGTTGGCTCCGACTCGAGGGCAAGAGCGTGCTGATTCTCGATCCCGAGCGGCTGGCTCGCCGGGCTCGCTGATCCGCGTGCCACACGGCACGCCACTTCCGAGGTTTCCCGAGCGTGGTCGCAGCGCGCCGACCGCTCATTCGGATCGGGATCCGGTGAGGGGGACGGTGCGGTTTTTCGTGTCCGCGTACGGTTCACCGGGTTAGGTTCGCCTTCCGGAGTCCTCGCGGGCGTCCCCGGGTTCGCATCCGGCAGGAGGGGGTGAGCCCCTTCCGCCGGGCGGGCACCCCGTGTTGCGGAGGAGCGCGTGTCGGAGGCGCTCGCCGGTGCGCGGGTGTTCCCGCCGACGGGTGCGGGCCGTGGAGCGGTTCGGGAGCCCGGGTGGCAGACGCCGGTCGTGGGTTCGCCCGGAGCGGTCGACGACGAAACGAGAAAGGACCGGGCGCCACCCCCGACGCGGCGCTCCGGTCCTTTCTCGTCGCGTGGCTCGTCCCCCGACCAACCACGCTTCCCCGATCCCTCGATGCGTCGGCCCCGAACCACCACATCGAAGGCTGTCTCCGGTTCTTCCGCCGCCGAACCCCCGTACGGCGACGGGAAAGGTCCTGGCGTCGGTCCAGCTTCCTGGAAAACCGGTGGCCACGCCGGTGGTCCTGGGACCATCCGTACGTTGCTCACCTTCAGCGTGCGCCTCGGGAAGCCCCCTTGCCAAGCCTTTTCACCCGTGAAGACGTACCGGAGCGCGTGTGGGTTGCGTGCTCCGGCACATTTTTTCCGCCCGGTTTCGGTGGGCGAGGCAGTCCCGGGTGCGCTGCGGTTTCCGTGTTCCCGTGGGGGAGGATGGTGAGGCGGATAACCCGAAAACCGATGGTACTACCGTACTGTTTTCGTAATAATGGTACGCGTGTCCCATTCCGTGAGCCTCGCCGACTACCGACAAGCCCTGAGCACGCGTGGTGCCGGGGCGCCGGTGCTGACCTCGGTCCTGGCGCGGCTGCCCGTGGCCATGATCGGACTGTCCCTGCTGCTGTACGTGCAGCGGGCCACCGGATCCTTCGGCGTGGCCGGTCTCGTCTCGGCCGGCAACCTCGTGGGAGTGGCCTGCGGCTCCGTGGTGCAGGGCCGGATCATGGACCGCCTCGGCCCCACCCGCCCGCTGCTGGTGGTCTCCACCCTGTTCGCCGGCTTCGTGGTGGCCGAGATCGGGATGATCGAGGCGAACGGTCCCGGAGTCGCCATGGTGCTGCTGGCGGTGGCCGTGGGAACGAGCGAACCCATGACGGGTCCCGCCTCCCGCGCGTTGTGGACCCTGCTGTTGCCTGCGGGCAGAGTCCGGGACGCCGCCTACTCCTACGAGGCCATCAGCATGGAGGTCTTCTTCATCCTGGGACCGGGCATCGCGGGCCTGCTCGTGACCACGCCCTGGCCGGGAACCGCCCTGGTCGCGGGGGCGAGCTGCATGATCCTCGGAAGCGTCGGCTTCGCCGTCACCCCGGCCGCCCGTCGGCAACGTCCGGTGGACGACCCGCCGTCCGGCTCGCTGCTCGGAGCGCTGGCCACCTCGGGGATGCGGACACTCGCCCTGGCCGCCTTCGGTTTCGGTCTGTTGCTGGGCATGGTCGAGGTGGCGGTTCCCGCCGCCGCCGAACGCGCCGGACACGCCGCCGTGGGCGGGCTGCTGCTCAGCGCGCTGTCGGTGAGCTCGGTGGTGTTCGGCGTGCTGTACGGCACCCGTCCCTGGCCCAGGCCGATGTACCTGCGGCTGCCCACCCTGCTCACCGCCTTCGCCGTGCTGGTGGCGCTGCTCGCCCTACCGGGAACACTCGCGGGGCTCACGGTGGCCCTGCTGGTGGCGGGCAGCCTGGTCACGCCCCAGTCCACGGCCCACTCGGTGGCCCTGGAGGCGGTGGCCCCGGAGGGGACCGCCACGGAAGCCTTCGCCTGGGTGATCACCGCCGTGACCCTCGGAGCCGCGGCGGGCCAGTCCCTGAGTGGACAGCTGGTGGAGTGGCGGACCTCGGCGACGGCCTTCCTCGTCGCCGGAGGACTCGGGCTCGTGCTCGGCGGGCTGCTCTGGCTGCGGCGTCGCACCCTCCTGCCCACGCCGCGGAACTCGGAGGACCGGCGGGCGGCGGCGGGCACGACCACGGGCTGATCCCGGGGCTGTCCGCGCGGCCCGTCGCGGGCGGGGGCACGTCCCGCACGCGGCGGGGACCCCGCACGAGGCGTGCCCTCCGTCGCGCTCGGCGACGTCACTGGATCTCCACGCGCCGGGGCTTGGTCTCCTCGCTCTTCCGCACCCGGATGCTCAGCACCCCGTTCTCCAGCTTCGCCTCCACGTTCTGGCTGTCGATCTCGGAGGGAAGCGTCGTGCGGTAGGAGAAGCTTCCGGTGCGTCGCGTCTTCCGGTGCAGCATCCCCGTGCGTTCCCGTTCCTCGGTGCGCCCGCTGACCCACAGCTCGTGGTCGCGGACCTCCACGGTGAGGTCGTCCCGGTTGACCCCGGGCACCTCCAGCTCGAACAGGTAGGCGTCCTCGGTCTCCTCCACGTCCACCATCGGCTGCCACGCCTCGGTGGGCCGGGTGGTGCGCCATCCGGGATCGAGCATCCGCTCCATGCGGTCCCAGATGTCCTCCAGCTCCCGGAACGGCTCCTGCCAGAACGCGGGAACCGGACGGTTGCCCAACGAACCGTGTTCTCCACGGTGCACCGGCACGGGTTGGCTCATGATCCTCGTCTCCTTCCGCCTCTCGTCACCTCACCAGGGCGATACCCGCCGGGCACGGGAGGACAAACGGAACGGATCCCTTCAGAGCTCGCCCAGCTCCCTGAGGTGCTCCAGCTGTGCCAGCACGGTGCTCTCGGCGGCGGGACGCACGGCGGGATCGATGTCGGTGTAGACCACGTCGACCACCCTCGCGGCGTCGACCTCGCCCACCATCCCGCGTACCGCGGTCCGCACCTGGTCGAGCCGCTGCCTCCGGTGCGCGAGGTAGTGTTCCGCCACGGCGGGGGCACCGGGGAGTTCGGGACCGTGGCCGGGCAGCAGCCAGGTGTCCTCGGGAAGTCCCGTCAGACGACGCAGCGACTCCAGGTACGAACCGAGATGGCCGTCCTCGGCCATGACCACCGTGGTCCCGCGTCCGAGCAGGCTGTCCCCGGCGAAGACCGCCGGGACACCCCCGTGCTCGGTGTGCAGGCACACCGAGTCGGTGGTGTGGCCGGGGGTGGCCAGCACACGCAGCCGCAACCCGGCCGCCGTGACGAGCTCTCCGTCCCGCAGCGGTCCCGCCCCGAAGTCCGAGTCCCGCCTGGTCGGGGAGTCCGTGCACCACTCCGGGTCGGCGGCGCGCACCGGTGCGCCGGTACGCCGGGCGAGTTCCGCTGCCGCCTCGGTGTGGTCCGGGTGGTGGTGGGTGAGCAGGATCCCGGCCACCGGTCGTGTCCCGCCCACGGCACGCAGGTGCTCCTCCTCCGCCGGACCCGGGTCGATCACCACGCACTCCTCGGCCTCGGGAGCGCCCACGATCCAGGTGTTGGTTCCGTCCAGTGTCATCGGCCCGGGGTTGGAGGCCAGACGCACGGTGGCGTAGTCGAGCACCGGTCGGGAGACCGCGTAGGCGGGGTGCTGCCGGGTGTGTGAGCTCACTGGTTCTTCGTTCCCTTCCGGACGTGGTTTCGCTCGCGGCGGGGGGGAGCACCCCGGTCAGGACCGGTCGTGCTCGTCGGCGAGCACCACACGCCACGCCCCGTCCCGGTGGACGATCCGGGGAATCGTCTTGTCGATCTCCCGGTCCGAGTTCAGGACCTCCGTGACCTCGGAGCAGGCCGCGAGTTCGGTCAGTGTCACCCAGGTGGGTGGGAGAAGTCCGCATTCGCCGGAACGCCAGGTTTCCAGGACCGTGCTGGGACGGCTCCAGTAGGCCTCGGCGGCCTCCCCGGTGAATCCGTCCGCACGCTGGCCCTCCGGCACGGCCGTCACGAAGAAACGCGTGTCGTACCTGCGGGGTTCGAGGGCCGGAGTCACCCAGTTCGACCAGGGGCGCAGCAGGTCCGCGCGCAGGACGAGCTCGTGCTCGTCGAGCATCTCCGCCAGGGAGATCTCCTTGGCGACCAGGGCCCGCCGCTCCGCCGCGTACCGGCCCGTCTCCGTGACCACGACGTCCGGGGCCGTACCGGCGAGCAGCACCCCGGCCTCCTCGAAGGTCTCCCGCACGGCGGCGCACACCAGCGCGCGGGCCAACTCCTCGCCGCACCCGAAGCGGGTGGCCCACCAGGAGGGGGGAGGGCCCGCCCAGGCGATCCGGGTCTGCTCGTCGCGTTCGTCCACACCACCGCCGGGGAAGGCGGTCATCCCCCCGGCGAAGGGCATTCCCCGCACGCGCCGCTGGAGGAAGACCTCAGGGCCGTGCGGACCGTCGCGCAGCAGCACGACGGTGGCCGCGTCCCGGGGGGTGGCGGGAGGATCCGGAGGTTCGGCGGGAACCATGCTGTCCGGCAGGGTCAGCTCCGGAGGAAGGCGCATGAGCTCAGCCTAGGACTCCGTGCCGGGTGCGGGGTACGACATGGCCGGTTGTCGCCTCGCTCACGGGGAGTGCGGTCCGACCGAGCCGATGGGGGGAAAGTTCCCCGTTCCCGGGATGGTGGTGGTTCGCGGGTCCTGGGGGGACTCGGAACCGCGGGTCACGGACTCCCCGGCTTCGGGGGACTGTTCCGGTTCCCGGTCCTGTTCACGCTGGGCCAGCTCCTCGTGGAGCTTGCGCAGCAGGTTGCGCTCCCGGTCGGTGAGCTTCGCGTCCACGGCGGCGGGGACGTTCGGGTTGGAGCCGGTGCTGCCGGTCCCGGACTCCTCGCCCACGGGTGGGGCTTCGGGGCCGGCCTGCTCGGCGGGATCGAGCGGTTCCTCCGTGAACGCCCACGAGTTCTCCGAGCGGGGGAACTCCGCCACCGAGCCCTGCTCGCCGGGCTCGGGGAACTCCTGTTCCGGTGCCGTCCGGGCCGGCGTCGACGACGGGCCGTCGGCGAGGAGCGCGGTCTCCTCGCCGGTGGTGTCCTCCTGCCGGTGCCGCACCGGGGAGGGGAAGTCCTCGATCGGCGGAAGCCCCCCGGACGGGGGCTCCTGGCGCGGGGGCTCGCCGAGCTCCGCGACAGGCCATTCGGCGGTGGGATGTTCCTCGTCCGGTACCGGCGTGTCCCCCTCGGGGGCCGGAGGGCCGAGCGGGGCGGGGAAGCCCTGGGTGGCGGGTTCGGCGGGCTCAGCGTCTCGACCGTGGCCCGCCGCGCGTGCGGACGCGCGGCGGCTCCGGCGGGCGGTGTGGCGTGCTGCGGCGGGCGGTTCGGAGGAGGTCTGCCGGAGGGGGACCTCGTGGGCGACCGCGAGCGCGTTCCGGTGGTACTCGGGCAGCTCGCCGTCGGAGGGGAAGCTCTCCACGGAACAGGTGAGGCCGGCACGCCGCAGGGCCTGGGTGAGCTGGTAACCGGTCGCTCCCACGGCGGTGTGTCCGTCCACTTCGGCCAGCAGTACTCTCCGGGGAACCGTTCCCGCGGCGGCCCCGGCGGGCGTGACGCGCGTCGCGCACCACACGGAGCGCAGCTCCGGCAGGCGAGCGGTCGCGGAACGCAGCGCGGTGGCCAGGTCGTCCACCCGCTCCGGAGCGGTGAACCTGTGTGGTTCGGAGGTCTCCGGCGTGCCGGTGGCCAGGCGCTCGGCCAGCTCGGCCCGCGAGGCGCTCCGGTCGAGCACGGCCGCGAGCTCACGCTGTTCCTGGCCGGTCACCACGATGTCTCCGGCCACGAGGGAGCCGGTGACGAGTTCCGCGGCGAGGTCGCTGCGTCCCGCACCGGCGAACTCGCGTGCCGCGTTGACCGCGTCGTCGTCCAGCCTGCCGGTGAGGGCCAGCAAAAGTTCGTGCAGCCGCTCGGCGGGCGATCCGTTGTCCGCCAGGTCCACCACGGGTTCTCCTTGGTTCTGCTCGCTCCGGTCCTGGGCCACGCGGTCAGTTCCGCGCCGGGGAAGCGCCGTTGCCCGTGCAGATCAGGTTCGACGCGGTACGCGCGCGGCCGTGGTAGTCGGTGGGTTCGACCTCCTCGGGCAGCACCTCGACGAGAGGGGTGTGGTTGCCGAGGGCACGCAGGACGCGCTGGATCTCGCCCGTGAGCTCCACGGGGTCGCCGGAGGTGTCGACCAGCACCACCCTGGTGGGCAGGGTGTTCGCGGAGTCGTGCCGCCAGCTGCCGCGTACCTCGTGGACACCGGCACGACCGCGCAGTGCGGCCCCGAGCACCAGCGTCTCCGAGTCCCCCGTGTCGTCGGTGGGTCCCGAGGCGGTGAAGGAGTATCCGTCCGATCCGGACTCCGGGGGCAGCACCGCACTCACGGCGGCCGGATCGGCCCCGAGCGGCAGCAGGGCCTCGGAGAGCAGGCGGTGTTCGGTGTCGGTCAGCCCGATGCGTTCGCGCAGCAACTGCTTGGGCAGGGAAACGGCGAGGACCTCCTCGGCTCCGCCGGCCAACCAGTCGCGGTAGCGCCAGAGCGACTCGGCCGGGATCCGGTCGGCGAGCCGCAACAGCAGCTCGTGACACAACAGTCCGGTCTCGCGGTCGGTCACCTCTCGCCGCCCCTTCCTGGGATCCTTCTCAACACGCTGCGTCGAAGCATCCTCGTCGAATACGTCCGTACGGGTGATTTTCCTCCGCGAAACCGTACGATCAACCCGCCAGGCGCGCGGACTTCGTCACTCGCGGTTCCCGTAGGCAGTGCTCGGTGGGAGGGGGAACCCCGGAAGGCGGACCCGCGTTGCCGCACCGCGACCCCTCAGGAGTGCGCGGAGACCTCGGCGACCAGCTCCACCTCCACCGGCGCCCCCAGCGGGAGCTCAGCCACCCCGACGGCGGAACGCGCGTGGGTGCCCGCCGAACCGAAGACCTCCCCCAGCAGCTCCGAGGCGCCGTTGAGCACGGTGGGCTGGGCGGTGAACCCCGGAGCGGAAGCCACGAAACCCACCACCTTCACCACACCGGACAACGCGTCGAGACCGACCACACCGTCCACGGCAGCCAGCGCGTTCAACACGCAGATCCTGGCCAACCGCTGGCCCTCCTCCACCGTCACCTCGGCCCCGAGCTTGCCCGTCGCGGCCAGCGCTCCCTCCACGAAGGGCAGCTGACCAGCGGTGTGGACGTGGTCACCGCTGCGCACGGCCGGGGCGTAGGAGGCGACGGGGCGCGCCACCTCGGGCAGTCGCAGACCGAGCTCGGCGAGCCGCTGTGTCCAGGTGGTCATGGGCATCTCCCGTTCGTCGGTTCCGGGGTGGATCACCGTCGTTTCCCGCAGGGAAACACGGCCCGGGACGCGTCGCTCCTCCGGGACGGACGCGCCACAGCGGGTCGTTCGCCGGAGCACACGGCGAGCGGACCCGCCGTGTGCGGCCTCATTCCTTCGGACGCTTCATGTAGGCGACCATCTGTTCGCCGGTCGGCCCCGGCAGGACGGCGACGAGCTCCCAGCCGTCCTCGCCCCACTGGTCGAGGATCTGCTTCGTGGCGTGACTGAGCAGCGGAACTGTCGAGTACTCCCATTTGGTCATGCCGCCACCCTACTAAGACCTTCGCCCCCGAGGGCCCGGTCGGGTGGTCGCCGGAACCGGTGATTCACGGGCTCCGGAGCCAGGGGCGGCCGACACGACGACCATTTCCCACTCGCGGGCGGACACGACCCCCACCGTCCACCTACGCTGATCGTGTGAGTTCTGGATGGGACCGTCAGCTGGACCGGGCCAGGCTGCACTTCGTCAGCGGCAAGGGAGGAGCGGGCAAGACGACCGCTGCCGCCTCCCTGGCACTGGCCCTGGCCACCGGGGGACGTCGGGTGCTGCTGGTCGAGGTGGAGGGCAGACAGGGGCTGGCCCAGCTGTTCGACACCCCGCCGCTGGAGTACGCCGAACGCAGACTGGCCGCGGCCCCCGGAGGGGGCGAGGTGCGCGCGCTCGCGGTGGAGGCGGAGGCTGCGCTGCTCGAATACCTCGCCATGTACTACAACCTCGGCTTCGCGGGACGCACCCTGCGCAGGATGGGAGCCATCGAGTTCGCGACCACCCTGGCCCCCGGGCTGCGGGACGTCCTGTTCACCGGCAAGATCAAGGAGTGCGTGCGCCGCACCGACTCCCACGGCCGCCACAGCTACGACGCCGTGGTGGTCGACGCCCCTCCCACCGGGAGGATAGTCCGGTTCCTCGACGTCACCCGGGCCATGGCCGACCTGGCCCGCACGGGACCGATCCACGGACAGAGCGAGGACGTGGTCGGCCTGCTGCACTCCGCCGACACCGTGGTGCACCTGGTGACGCTGCCGGAACAGCTGCCGGTGCGGGAGACCCTGGAAACCGTGGAGGAACTGGACGCGGCCGCACTGCGCCCGGGGGCCGTGCTGCTCAACAGGGTGCGCCCCCCGCGCCTGGCCACCCGCTCGGTGACGGCCGCCGCCGACGGCAGGGTGGACGCGAACCGGATCAGGAGCGGACTGGAGTCGGCGGGGTTGGACTGGAACGACGAGGTGCTCGACGGGCTGGTCGCCGAGACCGTCGAGCACGCCACCAGGGCCAGCGCCGAACTGGCCGCGCGCGAACGACTGCACGACACCGACCTCGCCGCGCTCGACCTGCCCGAGTACGTGGACGGGATCGACGTGGCCGCACTGTACGAGATGGCCGAGAAACTCGTCGCCCACGGCGTCGGAGGACAAGGATGAACGAGCGCTCCCGTCCGGAACGGCTCGACGTGGACGCACTGCTGCGGGACCCCGCCAACCGGATCGTGGTGTGCTGCGGCTCCGGAGGCGTCGGCAAGACCACCACCGCCGCCGCGCTGGGACTGCGGGCGGCGCACCGGGGTCGCAGGACGGTGGTGCTCACGATCGACCCGGCCCGCAGACTCGCCCAGGCCCTCGGTCTGGCCGAACTGGACAACAAACCGGGACGGGTGGAGCTGGACCCCTCGGTGCCGGGGGAGCTGTACGCCATGATGCTCGACATGCGCCGGACCTTCGACGACATGGTCCTGACGCACGCCGGCCGGGAGCGGGCGCGGCAGATCCTGGACAACCCCTTCTACCGCACCGTGTCCACGTCCTTCTCCGGAACCCAGGAGTACATGGCGATGGAGAAGCTCGGGCAACTGGCCGCGGAGGGGAGCTGGGACCTGATCATCGTGGACACCCCGCCCAGCAGGTCGGCCCTGGACTTCCTGGACGCCCCGCAGCGACTGTCCACGATCCTGGACGGCAGGCTGATCCGGATGCTGGCCAGCCCGGCCCGCGCCGGGGGGAAGGGACTCCGCAAGCTGGTCGGGGCGGGCTTCGGCGTGTTCGCCAGGACCGTCTCCACGATCGTCGGCCACCAGCTGCTGTCGGACGCCGCCGCCTTCGTCCAGGCCTTCGACTCGACGTTCGGGGGTTTCCGGGAACGCGCCGAGCACACCTACCGGATGCTGCGTTCGCAAGGGACCCGGTTCCTCGTGGTGGCCACTCCCGAGGCGGACGCGCTGCGCGAGGCCTCCTACTTCGTCGAGCGGCTCTCCTCCGAAGGGATGCCGTTGTCCGGGCTGGTCGTCAACCGCACCCACCCGGTGCTGGCGGATCTGCCCGCCGCCCGGGCCGTCGCGGCCGCCGAGGAACTGGAGGAGGCCGGGGGCTCCCCCCTGGCGGCCTCGGTGCTCCGGCTGCACGCGGACCGCGTGGCGGTGGCCGAGCGGGAGAAGAGACTGCTGGCCCGGTTCACCCGGGCGCATCCGGAGGTGGGGCTGGTCGGGGTTCCCGCCCTTCCGGGCGACGTGCACGACCTGGACGGACTCGACGAGGTCGGAACACGGCTGGCGGGCTGAGGACTCCTTCCGGGACGGTCGCCGCGCTGCTCACGCACCCGAATCCCGCACGGTCGGGGAGTCGGCTGCGCAGGGGGCCGGCAACCATGCCACGAGGATCACGGGGACCGGACGGGCGAAGGGTGCAGTCCGGCCGTACGCGCGGGGCCGGGGGGCCGTTGTCGACGTTGGTTGTTCCTCCCGCCCGCCGAGCCGTCGGCGTCCGGGCGCGCCGGTGTTCGCCTCCCGCCGATCCGCTTGTTCGGCCTCGGTTCAGCTCGTCGTCATCCCACCTGGTAGGCCTCGGGACTGCCGTACTCCGCCCGGGCCGTTTCGAGCAGTTCCCGCCAGTTGCGGACGTCCGGACGCCTGCGCAGCAGGGCCCGTCGTTCGCGTTCCGTCATGCCACCCCAGACTCCGAACTCGATCTTCTTGTCCAGTGCCTCGGCGAGGCACTCGGTGCGTACGGGGCACCCGAAGCAGATCGTGCGCGCTTTGCGCTGTTCGGCTCCCCGTACGAAAAGCTGGTCCGGGTTCGTGTCGCGGCACGCCGCGTGAACCCGCCAGTCCCCCTGTTCGAGCATCAAGGCCCCCAGCTCCTCACTGGATCGTCGGCGACCTGCAATCTCCGGGCCCCCCGGCACCGGCTGTCGTGACGCACCGAGGATGTGTCACGAACTCCCGTCGCTGGACGTGGACGCACCATAGAAGATCTCGGTTCCACGGCCAACCGACTTTCGTGGGATTTTTCTTTTGCGGTCATCACATCGGGGGGTATTGACGACGACAGCGAGTGATCTCACGCGAGGCGACTTACCGTGAGCGGTGTGCGGCTTCGTAACGGCGTGATCAAGCTGTTCGGTCTGTGTGTGCTGGCAGGCGTCCTGGTCGCGGGCATGTTGTTCCCCGCCGTGGGATCACTCGGCGTGGTCTCGAACCGGGCCAGCGACGCGGTGAACAGGATCTCCGCGGAGATGCTCGCCGAACAACCACCGCTGGTGACGACCGTCACGGACCGGGCGGACAATCCGATCGCCTACCTGTACGAGCAGTACCGCACCCCGGCGAGCTCCGACCAGATCGCCGACACCATGAAGGCCGCCATGGTCGCCATCGAGGACCAGCGGTTCTACGAACACCAGGGAGTGGACTGGCCGGGCACGGTGCGCGCCTTCGTGAGCAACCAGGTCGCCGGGGAGATCACCCAGGGCGCCTCGACCATCACGCAGCAGTACGTGAAGAACTACCTGATGCACGTCGCGGCCAGAGGCGACTCGGTCAAGCAGGCCGAGGCCTCCGAGCAGACCGTGGCGCGCAAGCTCAGGGAGATCCGCATCGCCCTGCAACTGGAGAAGCGCCTGAACAAGGAGGAGATCCTCACTCGCTATCTGAACGTGGTCCCCTACGGCAACCGGATCTATGGGGTGGCCGCGGCGGCGCAGGCCTACTTCGGCACCACACCGGACCAGCTCACGGTTGCCCAGGCGGCGTTGCTCGCGGGAGTGGTCAACCGGCCGGGATCGTTGAACCCGGTCACCCAGCCCGAGGAGGCCCTGTTCCGCCGTGGACTGGTGATCGACGCGATGGCCCGGCAGAACCGGATCACCGAGGAGGTCGCCCGCGAGGCCAAGCAGGCACCGCTGGGTGTGCGGAAACCCCTGGGCAAACTTCCCAACGGCTGCGTCGGTGCCGGTGGGGAGAACGGTTTCTTCTGCAAGTACGTGGAGAACTACCTGCAACGGGCCGGGCTCTCGGCGGAGGAGCTGCGCTCCGGGGGGTACACCATACGCACCACCCTGGACCAGCGGGTGACGGCGGCGGCGAAGAAGTCCGCCGAGGAGGGGGTTCCCCAGGACAGTCCGAGGGTGGCCAACGTGCTGTCCGTGGTGGAGCCCGGCACGGACAAGCACCGGGTGCGGGCGTTGGCGGCGAACCGGAACTTCGGGTTCGACAAGGAGAAGGGCGAGAGCGCCTACGCCCTGCCCACCACGATGGTGCAGAAGGGGGCCGGTTCGGTGTACAAGGTGTTCACCGCCGCGGCCGCCCTGGAGGAGGGGATGGGGATCGACAACGTGGTCCCGGGGCCCTCCTCCTACACCTCGGTGAAGTTCAGCAACGGCACCAACCCGTACACGGTGGGCAACGCCGAGGGGGTCGGTGCGGGGGCTCGTTCCATCCGCAAGGCACTGGCCACCTCGCCGAACACCTCCTTCGTGATCCTGGAGGAACGTGCCGGGCTGGACGACACGGTCGACATGGCCGCCCGGCTGGGGATGCGTCGCACGCTCAACCACCACGACCTGGCCGGCATCCCCATGGCCTCCGAACGGGCCCGCGAGCGAACCCAGGCCGAGGAGATCAAACAGCGTAAGATCGGTGCCTTCACCCTCGGGTTCAGTCCCACCAGTCCGCTGGAGCTGTCCAACGTGGCCGCGACGCTGATGAGCGGCGGGGTGTGGTGCCCGCCCACTCCGATCAAGGAGATCCGGGACCGGCACGGCAACCGCGTGTCCATCACCGAGCCGCCCTGCGAACAGGCGGTCGACCGGGAGCTCGCCGACGCGATGGTGGTCGGCATGTCGGACGACACCACCTCCGGCACGGCGGCCCGGGCGGCCAGCGCGACGGGATGGGACCGCCCCACCGCGGCCAAGACCGGAACCACCGAGACCTTCGCCTCCGCCGCGTTCATCGGGGCCACACCGCAGTTCGCCGGGGCCGCGCTCACCTTCATCGACCGCCCGCCCTCCTGGCGCGGAGCCGGTATCTGCCTCGGCGGGACCCCGTCGGTGTGTGGCAGCGGGAACATATACGGCGGCACCGTGCCGGCCAAGACCTGGATGCGGGCCATGAAGCAGGCCCACGAGGGGATGCCCGTGGAACAGCTGCCCACCACCACCGAGCGCTACCACAACGGCGGTTCGGGCAAGCAGATTCCCGAGGTCGTGAGCATGAGGGCCGAGCAGGCGAAGCGGAAGCTGCGGGAGGCGGGCTACGAGGTCGACAGCCGTACCGTGAACAGCAAGGAGCCGCACGGGACGGTGATCGGTCAGTCCCCCCGGGGTGTCGCTCCGGAGGGCACCAGCATCCGGATCTCGGTCAGCACCGGCTACATCCCCCCGCCGCGGACGCACACGCGCCAGCCCGAACCCGCCGAGAACGATCAGGGCAACGGGCAGCAGGGGTCCGGTTCCGGGGGTTCGGGCGGCTGACCAGCTGCCTGCGGCCGGGCAGCGGGACGGCGCGGTCCTACACTGGTCGCCCGTGGGAAGTACACATCCAGGCAAAACACCGGTGCGGTCCCGCTACAGGCAGCTGGAGGTCGCCAGGGTCGAGCGGATCACACCCCTGATGAAACGCGTGGTGCTGACCGGGGAGGAGCTCGCCGACTTCGTCAGCAGCGGCACCGACCAGCGCATCAAGCTGTGCCTGCCGCGCCCCGGTCTTCCCACCCCCCTCGGCAACAGCAGGGCCGAGGTGTTCGCCGCTCCACCGCACCAGCAGCCCAAGCAGCGCACCTACACGGTTCGCTGGTTCGACCCGCGGCGCCGCGAGCTGGCCGTCGACCTGGTGCTGCACGCCCACGAGGCCCCCGGAGCCACCTGGGCGGCGAACGTGCGCGCCGGTGACCGGGTGGTCACGGTGGGGCCCAGCCCCTCCTACACCCCCTCCCCGGAGGCCGACCCGCTGGTGCTCGTCGGTGACGAGACGGCCCTGCCCGCCGTGTGCGCGATCCTGGAGGAACTGCCCACCGGCGTTCCGGCCAGGGTCTTCGTGGAGGCGGACACGGCCGCCGAGCGGGACTACGTGCCGAGCACGCTGCCGGGGGAGTGGACCTGGTTGTTCCGTGAGGGGGAACCCCCCGGAAGGTCCGAGGCCCTTCCGGAGGCGGTCCGCTCGGCGGAACTGGGCGAACACCCGCACCTGTGGGTGGGAGCCGAGGCGAGCGTGGTGGAGCGCATCAGGGAGTTCGGCGAGAAAACCCTCGGGCTGGGACGGTCCCGGACGTACGCGCTGGCCTACTGGAGGGTGGGTCGGGGCGAACGCTGAAACGCGGGCGCGTCCACCCCGTCGGGCCGTCCCACGTCCGCGGGACCGGTCAGATCCCCAGTTCGGCCTTCACCGCCGCGGCCACCCGGCCTCCCTCGGCCCGGCCGTCGACCTTGGCGTTCGCGAGTTTCATGACCCGGCCCATCTGTTTCGGCCCCGGCGTTTCGCCGAGTTCGGCGGCGACCTCCGAGACGGCCTGCCTGGCCAGCTCGGCGAGTTCCGCGTCGTCGAGCTGTGCTGGCAGATACTCCCGCAGGATCTCGCCCTCGGCGCGTTCGGAGGCGGCCTGTTCGGTCCTGCCGGCGGAGTCGAAGGCGGCGGCGGACTCGTCGCGTTTCTTGACCTCCTTGGCGAGTACGGCACGGACCTCCTCGTCGGACAGCTGCCGGGCCCGCTTGCCCGACACCTCCTCCGCCCCGATGGCGGACAGGGCCATGCGCAGCACCCCGGTGCGCGTGGTTTCCCGCTGTTTGATCGCCGCGGTCAGGTCGCTGCGCAGCTGTTCTTTCAACTCGGACATGGCTTCGATTATCCCGGCCACCGCCGAACGCCGGCACGGCACGCCGGGTGAGGGATCATTCGGGCCGTCGTACGGGACGGGCGTGTGCCCCGTAGGCTGGTGGTGTGAACACGTTCGGTCGGATTCTGCTCACCGCCGGGGCGCTCGGCGGCTCGGTGCTCGGCTACGCGGCGGGAGTCGAACGCAGGAGCTGGACGCTGCGCACGGCCACCCTGCCGGTGTTGGCCGAGGGCAGCCCGCGGGTTCGGGTGCTGCACGTGTCCGACCTGCACATGACCCCCCGGCAGTTCTCCAAGCAGCGCTGGGTGGCCGCGCTGGACGAGCTGGAGCCGGACCTGGTGGTCAACACCGGGGACAACCTGGCCCACCCCCAGGCGGTGCCCGCCGTGCTGCGTGCCCTGGGGCCGTTGTTGGAGCGGCCCGGGGTGTTCGTCTTCGGCAGTAACGACTACTACGCGCCGAAACCGAAGAATCCGGCGCGCTACCTGATCCCCGCGGCCAGGCAGAAGCGCATTCGCGGCAGGCCGCTTCCGTGGCGGGACCTGCGGGCGGCGATGACCGAACGCGGCTGGATGGACCTGACGCATCGGCGGGGTGAACTGACCGTCGGCGGGGTGCGGATCCACGTCGCGGGACTGGACGACCCGCATCTCAAGCGGGACCGCTACGCGGAGATCGCGGGAGCTCCGGTGGAGGGCAGCCAGTTGGGACTGGGGGTCACGCACTCCCCGGAGCCGAGGGTGCTGGACTCCTTCGCCGCCGACGGCTACGACCTGGTGCTCGCCGGGCACACCCACGGCGGTCAGCTGCGCCTTCCCGGCTACGGGGCGATCGTCACCAACTGCCAGCTCGACCGACAGCGGGCCCGGGGGAGTTCCACCTGGGGGGAGCACACGTGGCTGCACGTCTCGGCGGGACTGGGGACCTCTCCCTACGCGCCGGTGCGGTTCGCCTGTCCGCCCGAGGCCTCCCTGCTGACGCTGGTACCGCGTTCGGAGGGCGGTTCCGTCGGTGCGGCGCGTGACGAGTCGGGGGCCCCTGTCGAGTCCCGGATCGGTGTCCGATAGACTCTGGGGCGTCGTTCGGTGGCGATCAGCCTCCGGCGACGATCCCGCCGGGAGATCCGGGGTGTAGCGCAGTTTGGGAGCGCGCCTCGTTCGGGTCGAGGAGGTCGTGGGTTCAAATCCCGCCACCCCGACGTGGAATCCGGTTGCCGGACCTCAGGGTTCGGCAACCGGATTTTTTCGTGTTCTCCACGGTGGGGTCACTCGGAGCCGCGGCTCTCGCCGTCCTCCTCCCGCACCGCGTGGTGCGGACGGGCCGAGGTGGTGAGCCGCGCGGTGACCGCGTCGACCACCTCCTCGCGTTTCGGGTCGTCGGCCTCCAACACCGTGTCCACGGCCTCGGCGACCACGCTGCGCAGGGCCCGTTCCCGTCCGCCTTCCGCGGTCGCCGCCACGGCGAAACGCTTGTGCAGGTCGAAGGTGTGCTTGTCGATCCAGCGGGTGAAGTCCACGAGGGTGAACCGTTGGGAACCATCCACATAGGATGGCCATCCGGGGAATTGTCCCGGGGAGCGGCTGCCGGTGAGTTGTTGGAGGATGTCGAACAGGGCTTGGCGTTCGTCGGCGCGCATGGTCTCTCCCGGAGAGGTGAGCAGGTTGTCCAGGTCGTGGCGGGTGCCGAGGTAGGCGTTGGCGTCTACCGGGGTGGTTCCGGCGACGGTGGCCTGGCTGGTGAACTGCAGTACGGCCACGTGGTTGCCGCCGTAGCCGTTCCAGAAGTGGTCGGGGACCCGTTGGTAGATCTCGCTGGCGTAGCCGCCGCGGTTGTCGGGATACCGGGATTTCCACAGTGGGGGGAATCCGGACAGGTCGGGTTTGCCGATGCGGCGCCAGTACCATTCCGGCAGGTAGATCAGTGGTGTGTGCAAGCCCCGCTGGTGTAGTTGTGTGGTCACCGCGTGGGCCAGCTCGGCGGGGCCGCCTCCCTGTTCCACGTCGAGGATCACGGGGACGTCGGGGGGCACGATGCGGGCGATGTGCTCGGCCTGGGCGGCGGGGGAGGCCTGTTCGCGTTGGTAGTGGTAGGCGGCCACCAGCAGGCCCGCCGAGCGGGCCGCCGCGAGGTTCTCGGCGAAGCGAGGGTCGGTGAAGCCGTCGCCTTCGGTGGCTTTGAGGAACGCGAACTCGAAGTCCTCCGCCCGGGCGCGGCGGAAGTCGAACGGCCCCTGATGATGCGAGACGTCGATCCCGTAGATCATGGTTACCCCACCCGTGCTCGCGGCGCGGACTCGTGACGTCCTCCACCCCCGGCCCGGGTGCCGGAGAGGGTGGGCACCCGGGGTCCCGGGGCGCCCGCGCGAACCCGGGATCCGACCCCCGGCCCGTGACTCGGGTGCGTCTCCCGTGGTGGGTCCGCGCGAACGGAAGTCGTTCGATCATCTCCCGATCCGGGCATTCGGGACAATCAACCGACCGGCTTGTACTCCTTCGCCTGGTCGAGCGACACTGCCTACCCAGTGCTCATACCGTTGCTCCGATCGGGCAGGATCGGTGACGTGAGCACGTATCCAGGCGCCAAGATCCCGGAAACCCTGTTCGACGACCCGGACAAGGAGGCGCGCTGGCGCGCCCGCTTCAGCGCTCCCCGCGTGTCACTGCCGGACTGGGCGCGGGACGCTCCCCACCGGAGCCTGTACGTCTCGAACGTGAGCGGCACCTGGGAGCTCTACGCCTGGGACCGCGCCACGGACACCCACCGTCAGGTCACCGCGCGCCCGAACGGCACCTTCCACGGGACGCTCTCCGCCGACGGGAACCGGATCTGGTGGTTCGACGACACCGACGGCGACGAGTTCGGAAGCTGGGTGAGCGAACCGTTCGACCCCACCGGGGAATCCCCCGAGAATCCGCTGCCCACCACCCACGCGGGCTATCCGGCCGGGCTGGAACTGGGTCAACGGGTGATCGCCCTCGGCATGTCCACCGACGAGGGGGTCACCGTGTGGGTCTCCGAGGACGGGGACACCCGGGTGATCTACCAGCACGAGCAGGACGGCGGGCTGGCCGCCGTGTCCAGGGACGAGACGCTGCTGGTGCTGTCGCACTCCGAGCACGGCGACAGCAGGCACCCCGCGCTGCGGGTGGTGCGCACGGACGGCTCGACGCTCGCCGAGAAGTGGGACGGCCCCGGGCTCGGGCTGGGCGCGCTGGACTTCGCCCCGGTTCCCGGCGACACCCGGCTGCTGGTCTCGCACGAACGGCGCGGACGGGAGGAACTGCTCCTCTGGGACGTGGCCACCGACACCGAGACCGAGCTCGACCTGGACCTGCCCGGCGAGCTCTCCGCCGACTGGTACCCGGACGGTTCGGCGCTGCTGATCGCGCACACCCACCAGGCGCGCACCACCCTGCACCGCTACGACATCGCGGCGGGAACCCTCACCCCGTTGCCCACCTCCCGGGGGACCGCCGGAGCGGCCTCGGTGCGCCCGGACCACTCGGTGGAGTACACGTGGTCCTCGGCCGCCGTGCCGGGGCGGGTACGGGTGCTCTCCCCGGAGGGGGAGGACAGCGTGCTGCTGACCCCCGGAGGGGACCGCGCCCCGGAGTCCAGGCCCGTCGAGGACGTCTTCGTGGAGGTCCCCTACGGCCCCAACGACACGGTGCACGCCCTGCTCGCCCGTCCGGACGACACGAGCGACGGGCCGCTGCCCACGGTGTTCAACCTGCACGGTGGTCCGCACGCCGCCGACGAGGACCGCTTCTCCTCCTACCGCGCGGCCTGGCTGGAGGCCGGATTCGCGGTCGTCGAGGTCAACTACCGTGGATCGACCGGCTACGGCTCGGCGTGGCGGGACGCGATCGAGGGACGGCCGGGCCTGACCGAGCTGGAGGACGTCGCCCGGGTGCAGGACTGGGCGATCAAGGAGGGGCTGACCACCCCCGAGCTCAGCGTCGTCGCGGGAGCCTCCTGGGGCGGGTACCTGACCCTGCTCGCCCTGGGCACCCAACCCGACAGGTGGGCCGGCGGGGTCGCCGGCGTCCCGGTCGCCGACTACGTCTCCGCGTTCGCCGACGAGATGGAACCGCTGCGCGCCTACGACCGGGCGCTGTTCGGCGGATCCCCGGAGGAGCTGCCGCGGCTGTACCACGAGTGCTCCCCGCTCACCTACGTGGACGAGGTGCGGGCCCCGGTGCTGGTGCTGGCCGGGGACAACGATCCACGGTGCCCCATCCGGCAGGTGCTCAACTACCTGGACCGGCTGCTCCAACGGGAGGTGCCCTTCGAGTTCTACCGCTACGACGCCGGGCACGGCTCCCTGGTGATCGCCGAGACGTTGCGCCAGGTCGCCACCGAGATCCACTTCGCCCGTCGGGCGGTGGGGATGGCCTGAGCCGAGGTGCTGACCTCGGCCGCCACGAACCCGTGGTTTCCGCACCGGCGGGTACCCACCCGCCGGTGCGGTTCGTATGCTGCGGGAATGGTCGACCCCCGCTACATCGGCGTGTTCCACACCGTGGTGCGCACCGGCTCCTACACGGCGGCCGCGCGCAGTCTCGGCTACAGCCAGCCCGCCGTCAGCCAGCAGATGCGGGCGCTGGAACGGAGCCTGGGCACCGCGCTGTTCCTCCGTCGCGGCGGGGGACTGGAACTCACCGAGGCGGGAAGAATACTGGCCACGCACGCCGAGTCGGTCGTCGACGACCTGACCGCCGCGGAGAACAAGATCTCCGCGGTGCGGGAACTGCGCAGCGGCAGCATCCGGGTCTGCGCCTTCCCCAGCGCGAGCGCCACCCTGGTTCCCCGGGCGGTGGCCCGTGCCACCGAGGAACACCCCGAGCTGCGGGTCCGGCTCAGCGAGGCCGAACCGCCGGACTCGCTGGAGGAGCTCCGCCGGGGTGAGTGCGACATCGCCCTGGCGTTCAGCTACCCGGACACCGAGGAACTGCCCGGCGAGGAGGTGACCGGGACCGACGTGCTGGACGACCCGCTGGTGGCGGTGCTTCCCGGCGAGCACGAGCTCGCCGGGCGGGAGTCGGTCGGACTGGGCGAACTCGCCGGGCAACGCTGGATAGCGGGGTGCCCCCGGTGCAGGGAGTACTTCACCAGGGCCTGTTCCGAGGCCGGTTTCGAACCGGAGATCGCTTTCACCACCGACGACAACCTGGCGGTGCAGGGGCTGGTCGCCGCCGGGGTGGGGATCGCGCTGATGCCCGCCCTGGTGCTGTCGTTCCTGCGGCACCCGAACGTGGTGGGGGTGCGGGTGGCCGGTCTCGAACAGCGCCGCGTGACCGCCTACGCGCTGCGGGAGCAGCGTCGTATCCCCGCCACGGCGCTGATGCTGGACACCTTCGGTCGGGTGGGCGCGCAGATGCGGGCACGGGACTGAGTCCGGTCGGACCTCCGGGGGACGTACCGGAGGCACACGGCCCGCCTCAGGCGGGTGCTCCGGCGATCGGCGGCCTTTCCGGAAGAAACCCGGGCAGGAGCGGACACCTGCTCGCGGGCACACGGTGCGTTCATAAGCCGGAGTTGGCCCTCCCCCAACAATCCGGTGGTCGACCGGGCGTCCGTGACCGGGCATGGTTCGGGTATGACCACGATGCGGACCGAACACCAGAATCCGCGACTGACCGAGCTCACCGACGCGATCCGCGAGTGCGTGCGCGCCGGACGTTCCCAGGCGCACACCGCCGATCTGGTCAGGGACGCGCTGCGTCCGTTCCTCGACGTCCCGGGCCTGCTCCGGGAGGACCAGCGGGTCGGGGACCCGGAGCACTACCTCCAGCACGTGCTGCACGTGGAACCGGACGCGAGTTTCTCCGTGGTCGCGCTGGTGTGGCTGCCCGGCCAGCAGACACCGATCCACGACCACGTCGCCTGGTGCGTGACGGGGGTCTACCAGGGCACCGAGAGCGAGCAGCACTACGAGCTGCGGCAGTCCCCGGCGGGCGACTACCTCGTTCCCACCGGAGTCGTGACCAACCAGCGCGGACAGAGCTGCGGATTCGCCCCTCCCGGGGACATCCACCTGGTGCGCAACTGCGGAACCGAGACGGCGATCTCCTTGCACGTCTACGGCGCCGACATCGGCCGGTTGGGCACCAGTGTGCGCAGGATCTACGAACTTCCGGTGCACTCGGAGCCGAGTTCGGCGTGACCTTCGGCCGGTGCCTCGTCGAGGCCCGGCCGAGCTCGGTCAGGACTCCAGGACACGCAGCGCGTCGCGGACGTGGCCGTGGGTCCGGGCCAGCGCCTCGGCCGCGCGGGCGGCGTCCACGCCGCCGAGCAGGTGCACCAGCGCGGTCTTGAGCTGGCCCCGCGTCGTGCGCAGCGCGGCGAGGCACTCGGACTCCGAGGCGCCGGTGGCCTCCCGCAGGATGCGCACGGTACGTTCACGCAGCTTCGTGTTGGTGGCCACCATGTCGACCATGAGGTTGGAGTAGGTGCGGCCCAACCGGACCATCACCGCCGTGGAGAACGAGTTCAGCACCAGCTTCTGCGCCGTACCCGCTTTCATCCTGGTCGAGCCCGTGATCGGTTCCGGTCCGGTCTCCACGACCACCTCCACGTCGACCGGGGGCCCCTCGGCGCGGTACGGATTGGCCGAGACCAGCACCGTGCCGGCCCCCAGTTCGCGGGCGGCGCGCAGCGCGCCCAGCACGTAGGGAGTCCGGCCCGAGGCGGCCAGACCGAGCACGAGGTCCGTGCTCTCGGCCGCCTCCCTGACGGCGGCAGCCCCGGCGGAGTCGTCGTCCTCGGCGTTCTCCACCGCACCGGAGGCCGCCGGTTGTCCACCGGCCAGGTGCACCACGAACCACTCCGGCGGGACGTTGTAGGTGGGAGGGAGCTCGGCGGCGTCCAGCGCGGCGATCCTGCCCGAGGTGCCCGCCCCGACGTAGTGCACCCGCCCGCCGCTCCCCAGCGAGTGCACGGCCAGCTCGACCGCCCGCGCGACCTCGGGAAGCGCCCGTTCGACGGCGGTGGGGACTGAGGCGTCCTCGGCGTTGAGCCGGTGGAGCAGTTCCAGGGTGCCCAGCTGGTCGATGTCGGTGGTGCGGGGGTTGCTGAGTTCGGTGGGGGACTGTGTGCCGGACCCGTTCGAGGAGGCCGACAGGGGGTCCCCCCGCGCGGGGCCGCGCGTGTCGCGGTCACTCACCTGTGTTCCTCCCGCTGTCTGCGCCTGTCGGGACGTACCCGCAGCCGGTGCCCACCGACCGCGCGGAAGGTGGTCTGCAGGGCCTGCCTGGCCTCGGTGAGGTGACGTTGTGCCACCCCGACGAACAGGCAGTCGATCACGGTGAGCTGGGCGATCCTGCTGGCCATCGCCCCGGAGCGGTAGGTCGTTTCCCTGGCCGCCGTGGTGAGCACCAGATCGGCGATCTCGGTGATGGGGGAGCGTTCGAAGTTGGTGACGGCCGCCGTGGTGGCCCCGCGCTCCCGCGCCTCGCGCAGGATCTCCACGGTCTCTGTGGTCGCCCCGGTGTGCGAGATGCCGACAGCCACGTCGCCCGGCCGTAGCAGGGCCGCGGAGGTCAACGCGTTGTGCGTGTCCGACCAGGCGAAGCAGGTCAGGCCGATGCGGTGCAACTTCTGTTGTAGGTCCAGGGCGACGAAGCCGCTGGCGCCGACTCCGTAGACCTCGACGCGGCGTGCCGTGGACACGGCCTCCACGAGCGAGTCCAGCGCGTGCACGTCCAGTTGTCCGGTGGTCTCCTCCACGGCCCGCGCGTCGGAGTAGCCGATCTTGTCGACGATCTGGGGGAGGTCGTCGGACTCGGAGATGTCGCCGCCGAGGTCGCGGTCCCGCTCGGTGGTGCGGGCCGTCTCGGCGGCCAGCGCTATGCGCAGTTCGGGATAGCCGGTGACCCCCACGGCCTTGCAGAAGCGGGTCACGGTGGTTTCGCTGGTTTCCGCCGCCTCGGCGACCTCGGTGATGCTGCGGTGGGCGATCGAGGAGGGGTCGGCGAGTACGATCCGGGCCACGCGCTGCTCGGCGCGGGCCAGACCGGGCAGCAGCGAACGTATCCGTACCAGTGGGCTGTGCTCACCGGATTCGGGACTCGGATCGTCGGGCGTGGCCATGTGGGAAAGTTACTAACATCACTGTTGGGCGGTCAAACGGTGCGTGAACCGCCAGGCGGGGCCGTGGCGGCCACTCGGGCCTCGCCGTGTGGGATCAGCCGCGGTCACGCGGGGCCTCGAGGAGAGCACCCCCACAGCCACGCCCATTGTGTCGCGCTCAGTTCCTTGGGCGGCACCTCGGGTGGGATCTTCTGTCGGCGGCGCAGCTCCCGGACGATCCGGTGCGGGGAGCGTACCCGGTGCGGGACAGGATCCGGGCCACCCCGCGGCCGGGACCGGTGAACACCCGTTTGACGAAACGTTGGTACTCCGTGCGCTGCCCGACCAGGGGGACGGTCCGCGGTGGACCGTGAGCAGCCCGGCCTCCACGGAGGGAACGGGACGGAAGGAACCGGCGGGAACCCGGCGGTGGAGTCCGAACCCGTACCACGGCCACCAGCTCGCGGCGGGACCTCGGGGCTCACATCCGCGTGGTGTGCTCCGGCTCGACGTAGACGACCACCCGGTGGTCCCCCGGCTGGTGGTAGGGGTACTCGTCGACGTCCAGGTACTTCTTCGCCAGCCGGTTGATGAACGCGTTGTCCGGATCGTCCTCCACCCGCGCCACCCGGCCGCGCACTTCGAGGTACCGGTAGGGCTGTTCGGGGTCGAGCGCCGACAGGGCCAGCCTGGGTTCCCGCCGCAGGTTGCGGTACTTCTGCCGCGTGGTGGTCTGGCTGAACTTCACGTACTGCCCGTCCCAGTCGATCCACACCGGACTCGACTGGGGCTCGCCCCGCGGGCCGACGGTCGCGATGTGGGCGAACGAGCGTTTGGTCAGGATGTCCTCGAGATCCTGCGGAATCACCGACACGGCCATACCCCTTGTCCCCGCGCGAACCTGTGTCACGGACGGTGCCGGACCCAACGTACCCCGTCACGGACGGATTCGCGACGGAAACGTCACCGGTGTGTCCGCGCCGGGAGGGGTCAGCGCTGGGCGACCAGGAACCCGGCGCCGTGCAACGCGCCGGAGTCGGCCTCCCCGTCGAGCAGTGTCCCCGAGGAGGAGGTCAACCTGATCCCGTCCAGATAGACCCCGCGTCCGAGATAGCGTTCGTCGGGGGAGAACCGCCAGCGCACCAGCAGCCGGCCGCGTTCGTCCCCCGGAACCGTGGCCCGCACCCGCCACCAGCTGCGGTGACCCGAACCGGCCAGTTCCTCCACCGGCCCACGCGGGGACCCCCGGCCCCGGACGTGCATACGCGCCGGGTTCCAGCTCGCGCCACCGTCTCGGCTGTACTCCAGCCGCACCGGATCCACCCCGTCCGGGTCCCGCTGGGTGTCCACGAAGGCGTCGAAGGCGACCCGCACCCGGCCGGTGGCCCACAGCGGATCGGAGGTCAGGGTGGCCTCGGTGTCGGTGGTCCCGCCGCCGGTGAACCACGCCGTGGGGCCGTGTCGCGGTTCGACCGCCATCGCCCGGGCCAGCCCCTCGGCCAGGCGCACCCGGGCCGGGTTGTTCGACCCCCACTCGCGGGAGGGGTGCACCCGGTTGGTGAGCAGGATCGCCATCGAACGCGAGGCGGGATCCAGCACCATCGAGGTGCCGGTGTAGCCGGTGTGTCCCGCCGTACGGGGGCCGGTGAGTCCGGCCATGTACCAGCGTTGTTCCAGTTCGAAACCCAGCCCGTGGGAGTGTTCGGGGAACCCGGTGTTGTAGTCCTCCAGCATCGCCGCGACGCTGTCCCGCCGCAGGATCCGCTCGCCCCCGTAGCTGCCGCCGTTCAGCACGGCCTGCCCCAGCACGGCCAGGTCCCGGGCCGTGGAGAAGATTCCCGCGTGGCCGGCCACCCCGCCCAGTGCCCAGGCGTTCTCGTCGTGCACCCTGCCGCGCAGCATCCCCCGTTCCGGGGCCCGCTGGTACTCCGTGGCCGCGATCCGGTGCCGTTCGGACTCCGGGGGCAGGTAGCCGGTGTCCGTCATGCCCAGTGGTTCGGTGATGTCCTCCCGCACCACCCGGTCCAGGGACTTGTCGGTGAGGCGTTCCACGAGTTCGCCGAGCACGATCATGTTCGGGTCCGAGTAGGTGTAGGTGCTGCCCGGTTCGGTGACCGGCTCCAGGGTCATCAGGTGGGGCAGACGTTCCTCCGGTGGCAGCTCCCACAGCCGTACCGTGGCGGGCAGACCCGAGGTGTGGGTCAGCAGCTGGCGCACGGTGATCCGCGACTTGCCGTGGTTGCCGAACTCGGGCAGATACCGGGCTACCGGTTCGTCGAGTTCCAGGCGTCCGCGTTCGACCTGTCGCAGTACGGCGATCGAGGTGAACAGCTTCGTCATCGAGGCGATGTCGAAGATCGTCGACGTCCGTGCCCGTTCCCGTCGTTCCGGTGGGAGTTCGGTGCCCGACCCGTCGGAGTAGCGCAGCTCGTAGCCCGCGGCTTCGTGGCTGACGACCCGCCCGTGGTGGGCCAGCAGGCTCACCGCCCCCGCGTACATCGGGTGTTCCCTTCCCGGAACCCGTTCGGTCCACGTGGCGATGTCCCTGGTGGCGCGCAGGATCGGCCACACCGACAGCCCCGCCTGTTCGGGTGCGGAGGGGCGCAGTCGGGTCTCCGCCGGGGAGAAACCGGGGCGTGGCTGGTCGAACCGTCCGGCTCCCTCCGGAGGGGGGACCGGGGCGGCGGCACAGGTGGTCAGCGCCAGCATCGAAACCAGCATCGTCGTCAGCAGCGGTGTGCGCATCTCCACCTCGCAGGGATCAGGGGGTGGTTCTGGGGCGGACGGGCGGGTACCGCGCCGTCCCGGGGCCGGTGCCCCGGCCGGGCTCATCCCGTTTCCGCACGGGGGTACAGCAGGTAGGGGGCGCGTCTCCTGAGGAAACGGGCGAGTGGTTCACGCCAGGAGCCCACGATCTCGGAGGTGTCCGCGCCGCGGTCCACCATCCGCCGCAGCCGGTCCGAGCCGGTGAGCAGGTCGATCCAGTTGTCGGGGCGCCAGCCGAACACCTCCGGGTACGAGGCGCGGGCGCGCACGATCATGGCCACCGCCGTGCGGATCGCGTCGAACCCCTTCTCGCCGGTGCGGTGCAGCATCACCCCGCCGCAGGTCTCGCCCTCGTGCTTGGAGAACGTCGGGACGAAGTGGGTCTCGCCGAAGAACACCCCGGGGTGTTCTTCGGCGTTGAGTTGTTCGGCCCAGCGCCAGTCGACTCCGGGTGCCCCCACCGTCTCGAAGGGACGGGTGGTCCCTCTCCCCTCCGAGAACACCGTCCCCTCGAACATCCCCGTTCCCGGGTAGACGGCGGCCGTATCCGGGGTGGGCATGTTGGGACTCGGGGGCACCCAGGTGAGCCCGGTCGCGGGAAACGGTTGGTCCGGTGACCATCCTTGAGTGCGGACCACGTCCAGTTCGGGCAGCCGGTCTCCCTCGTCGGCGGGCAGGAACTCGGCGTCGAACATGCCCGCGAGCTCGCCGACGGTCATCCCGTGCTGCTGGGGTATCGGAAGTTCGCCCACTCCCGAACCGAACTCCGGATCCAGCACCGGTCCGGCGGGGCTTCCTCCCAGGGGGTTGGGCCGGTCGAGCACGGTGAAGGCGACGCCGGTGCGGACCGCGGCCCGCATCGCCGTGTACATCGTCCAGACGTAGGTGTAGAAGCGCGTTCCCACGTCCGCGATGTCGAAGACCAGGCGCCGTACCCCGGAGTCGCGCAGCATGGTGGCCAGTTCCCCCACTCCGGCCCCGTAGGTGTCGTAGACCGGGATGCCCGTCCGTGGGTCGGTGTGGTCCCCCTCCGAACCACCGGCCTGGGCGGTACCCCGGAAACCGTGTTCGGGACCGAAGACGGCCACCACGCGCACCCCCTCGGTGGCGTGCATGTCGTCGACGACGTGCGGCAGTCCCCGCGCCGGGCGGGAGAGCACCGAGGTCGGGTTGGCGATCACCCCCATCCGTTCTCCACCCAGTCCGCGCCAGTCCTCGGAGGCCAGCACGTCGGCCCCGGTGCGCACGGTCGTTCCCTCGGGAGGGTGGGACTCGTCCGTGGTGCTCGAGGCCCCACCCAGCCCGAGCACCGGAGCGGTGACCGCCGAGGAGAACAGGAACCGTCTGCGGTTCAGCTCACTCATCCGCTCACCTCACCAGGTGATGCCGTGTCCGAACGGGTAACGGTCGGTGTCCGGACGTTGCGGATCCGGAACGGGCACCGGAAGCCTGCCCTGAGGGGAGGTCTCCCCGAACAGCACGCGGGCCAGCGACTCCATAGCCACCGGACGGTGGGAGTAGGTGGTCAGCCAGGTTCCGATCCGTTCGACGTGGGCCGCGTCGTAGGGATCCCGCACCGCCACGGCTATCGTGGGCACCCCGGCTTCCGCCGGGGCCCGCGCGAGTTCGCGTTGACCCGCCCGGTCCTCCTTCCACGCGGCGTTGGTCAGCACGAGCACCAGGTCGTACTCGGCGGCCTCGCGCGCGACCCGGGCCGCGTCCTCCTCGGTGGGGCTCGCTCCCGTGGGCAGCGTGCGCACCCGGGACCCCCGTCTCCGCAGCCGGTCGGCCAGCTCCGCACAGGTCTGCGTCCCCCAGCCGGTGACCAGCACCCCCTCCGGTGGGTGGCGCAGCGGGAGCAGCCCGGGCTCGTCCCGCAGGAGGGTGACCGTGGGGTCGGTGACCCGCCGGGCCTCCCGCAGGTTCCGTGGACTGCCGACCACGCGTTCCACGGCGGACAGCCGCACCAGCGGATCGGTGATCACTCCCCGTCGTGCCTTGGCCCGCAGTATCCGGGCGACGCTGCGGTCGATGGCGTCCACGGACAGCCTTCCGTCGCGCACCGCCGCGACGACCGCATCCACGGCCTCGGAAAGGTTCGGAGGCATCAGCAGCTGGTCCGCACCGGCACGCAGCGCCAGCACCGCCACGGACTCGTCCGGGTGCAGCTCGCGCACTCCACGCATTCGCAGCGAGTCGGTGACGATCACCCCGTCGAAACCGAGTTCCTCCCGCAGCAGTCCGGTGAGAAGGGTGCGGGAGAGCGTCGCCGGTTCCCCCGAGTCGTCCAGGCCGGGGAACCGGATGTGTGCCGTCATCACCGCGTCCACCCCCGCCGAGATCGCGGCTCGGAACGGTGGGGCGTCCAGCCGGCGCCACTGGCTGTCGGTGTGTTCGATGACGGGCAGTGCCGTGTGACTGTCCACCGTGGTGTCCCCGTGGCCCGGGAAGTGCTTCACGGCCGCCGAGACGGTCTCCGAGGGGGCTCCCGTGTCCTGGTAGCCCCGCACCTGGGCTCGGGTCATCCGGGCTACCAGCTCCGGGTCCGAGCCGAAGGAGCGTACCCCGATCACCGGGTTCTCGGGGTTGACGTTGACGTCGCCGACGGGGGCGAAGTTCTGGGTGATCCCCATGGCGCGCAGTTCGTGGCCGGTGACGAAGGCGGCTCTGCGGGCCAGGTGCGGGTCGCGCGCCGCCCCGTGGGCCATGTTGCCGGCGAACACCGTCGCGGGCGGGCCGATGCGGGTGACCAGCCCCTGCTCCTGGTCCGTCGCGATCGTCAGGGGGAGACCCGCTCCGGAGTCCAGGGCCGCGCGTTGCAGGTCGTTCGACAGCTCGGCGATCTGACGGGGGTGGTGCAGGCTGTCGGTCCAGGAGAAGTGGATGACACCGCCGGGATGGAAGGCGCGCACCACCTCCTCCGGGGTGTCGAGTCCGTGTTCCTCGCGGTTGCCGGGGTGGGAGGAGTCGGCCCGGGGCCCGTAGACGACGGTGACGAACAGCTGCCCCACCTTCCGGGGCAGGGACATTCCCGCGACGACGCGGTCCGCCCAGTCCGGGAGGTCGCTCGTGCGGGGCGGTGTCGGGACGGGGGAGGGCGTTGCCCCGGAGGGGCGGTCGGCGCCGGGATCGCTCGCCGAGCCCGCGGCTCCCAGCGTCGTCGCGGCGAGCGTCGCGGTCATCAGATGACGACGGCCGACTGTCCAGGGCACGTTGACCTCCGGTTCTCCCGGGCGGGTTTCGGGTGGGCCGGTCGCGCCCCCGCCACCGTCGGTCGCGGGTGTTTCACCGATTACCCGACCGGATCCGTAAGCTACCCACCTCGGAGACCGTGGTCAACGGTACGCGCCGGCGTCGATACCGTGCGTGATCATCGCGGGTCTCTCGGGGGAACGGGCGGGAGCGTTGCACCGCCGACACGCGACGGCGCCCGCCGGGCGTACTGGCGAGCGCCGTCTCCTGCGCGAACGTGCGGGGTACCAAGCGTGCTCTCTCGTCGTATCCTGCGGGCTCGGCGTCCGGCGTCCCGGTACGCAACCCTGAGAACGACCTTGCCTTTTATTCAGTGGCTGCGCGTGGGTTCCCGCCATCGCGCACGGAGCCCTGACCGGGGGACGTTGTTTCTCCTCCACAACGTCCCTGCCCTGTGCAGGGGTCCGTACTTCCTTTGTAGTCCGCGACGCGGGTCACCGCAAGCCCTCGTGTGTGCCAGCGCCTCCCGTCCGCCTCCACACCCGAAGTTCTCCAGGCCCCGGTCAGCGGTAGCGGCGTCTGCGTTGCCGGTACCACAGGCCGTACCAGGCGGCTCCGGCCGCGGCGGCTCCCACTCCCACGGCCGCCGCGGTGACGGTGGTCGCCGAGGGGGTGGGAAAACGCGCGTGCATCGACACGGGGTGCTCGAAGGCCAGGGAGGGCCATCCGCGCTGGACGGCCTCCTTGCGGAGCTCCCGGTCCGGGTTGATCACCGCCGGGTGTCCCACCAGCTCCAGCAGCGGCAGGTCCTCGGTCGAGTCCGAGTACGCGTAACACCGACGCAGGTCGTGGCCGCGTCGTTCGGCGATCCGTTCGGCGGCCACGGCCTTGTTGCCGCCCGCGCAGTGGAACTCCAGCTCGCCGGTGTAGCGTCCCTGTTCCACCCGCATCCTGCTGCCGGCCCAGTCGGTGGCGCCCAACAGCCTGGCCAGCGGGGCGACGAGCTCCTCTCCGGAGGGGGAGAGCATGATCACCTCGTCGCCCTGCTCCTTGTGCTCGGCGATGAGCTGGACGGCCTCCCGGTAGACGAGGGGGTCGACGATGTCGTGCAGGGTCTCCGCCACGAGCGCCTCAACCTGCTCCACCTCCCACCCGGCGCACAGCGAGACCAGGTGCGCGCGCATCCGGTCCATCTGGTCGGCGTCGGCTCCGGCCAACATGAACACGAACTGGGCGTAGGTGCTTTTGAGGACGGCACGTCGGTTGATGAGACCTTCCTGGAAGAACGGTCTGCTGAAGGAGAGCGTGTTGGATCTGGCCACGACCGTTCTGTCCAGTTCGAAGTAGGCAGCTGTGCCGGAGGAGGCGGTCTCGGTGTGGGAGGGCTCGGACTCGGTCACGTCTCCAGCATAGGAGTCGCGGGCTCGCGGTGGTGGTGTTCGTCCACCGGTGGTGGATGGCCCGGAATGTCCCGACTCGACTCTCTGTGTGACCGAGCATCGCCCACAAGGGTGTACGACGTCTTCGTTTTGACCGAGGAATATTCCTCTCAACGGACGCAACGCACACACTGGAAGCGAGAAGATACAGTGGAGTCGTCCGGTGCACCGGATAGTTCAGCCCGACCCCCCGGGGCTGAACCTCGGGTGGCCCCCGTCCCTCCCCCCTGGCGGGGGCCACTCTCGAAAACTCCCGTGGTTGTCCACGGGTCTCTTCGTTCGTCCACATCCCGGCGGATCCGTGCTTGGCAGGTTCGTCGCCAGCCTCCACCGTGGCTTCCGAGAGCCGCGGCCGGATCGCGGGAGGACGTGGGCCCCTCCTGTGGGAGCAGGGCGGTGGGTGACGAGGTGTTCCAGGGGGTGTGTGGTGGCGGTACCGGAACCGTTGGTGGTCACCGCGGACGCGGAACTGGCCGGGGAACTGTCCCGTATCGCGGCGGCGGCGGGGTGTGCGCCACGGCGTTTCTCGCCCGGGGAGGAAGCCAAACCGTGGGCCACGGCGCCGGTGGTGTTGCTCGACACCCCCGCGGCCGAGCGGTGTGCCGCCGTCGGCCTGCCGCGCCGGAAGGGACTGGTCCTCGTCGAGCGGAGTCCGGATCCCTCCTTCTGGAGGGAGGCCTTTCACCGTGGAGCCGAGCAGGCCTTCGACCTGTCCTCCGAGGAGCCACGGCTGCTGGAGATGCTGGTCGGCCTGACCGAGGGCGGGGCACTCCGTTCCGGGGAGGTGCTGGCGGTGCTCGGCGGATGCGGAGGCGCCGGAGCCTCGGTGCTGTCCGCGCTGACCGGAGTGCTCGCGGCCCGGTCGGGACGGCGTTGTCTGTTGCTCGACTGCGACCCTCTGGGTGGGGGGTTGGATTTCGCGCTCGGGCAGGAACGCGCCGCCGGCATCCGGTGGGCCGACCTCTCCGTGGGCACGAGCAGCCCGACGGCGGCGTCCCTGCGGGAGGCGGCACCGACCCGATGGTTCGGTTCCGGAGCGCTCTCCGTGCTCTGCCCCGCCGGGCGGGACGGGCAGGGTGAGATGTCGGCACCTGCGGTGGAGGCCGTGGTCGAGGCGGGCAGCAGGGCGGGGGATCTCGTTGTCTGCGATCTGCCCCGCCCACCCGACGAAACGGCGCGCGCGTTGCTCGACAGGGCCGATCTGGTCGTTCTCGTGGTCCCCGCCGAGGTCCGCGCCTGCACGGCGGCCAGGCGACTGCTGCGAACCCTGGAGGGCAGGGACACCCCGGTTCGTGCGGTCGTGCGGGGTCCCGCACCGGGCGGGCTGCGGGTCGCGGACGTGCGGGACGTCCTCGGGATCGAGGTAGTGGCCGCCGTGCGTGCGGATCCGCGTCTGGCTCGACTCGTGGACCGGTTCGGGTTGCACGGCTGCGGAATGCGGGGACCTTCCGTCCGAGCGGCGCGGAGAGTCCTGGACGCTTTGTGTGGGACGAGCCGGCTGGCGTGATGTGGCCGCGCCCGATCGAATTCCGATGACACTCGGATTGCGATTCGGGAACTCGATTGTCTCCTCGTTCTCGGACGGGGATTCGACATGATATCAAGGAAGTCGACGGTTGTCCCGTCGAGTGGCGGGGTGGCGGACGTCGCCCGAGCGACGTTTTCCTTGATCGTGTTCGCGGTGCGGGAGTTCGGAACGAGGGAAAGTCGTTTCCGCCACGGAGTGGTCGATCCGGTTCCGGGATCCGCCGAGAGTGGATAATTCGGGCCGTCAGGCCGGATGTTCGGAGGAGATTTTCCCGAAAACCGGATCTCGGTTCCGGTTTTTTCGCGAGTGTAGCGAAGGGGTGTTTCGTTCGCACGGTGCGCAGGACGGGCGCTCGTGTTTTTCCGGGTGAATGAGGAGCAGCAGAGATCCTTTCGGGACTTTTCCGGCTGGTCCCCTGTTCGATCCGGCGAGGCTGCTGCGACGGCGTTAAACTCGTCCGCAGCGTTCTCCGGGGTACCACGCCTTCCTCGTGGTCCGTCTGTTTTCGTGGTGACCCCGAACGGGTCCGGTTCGGACCGGCGGTTGTTCGCACTGTGCTGTGAGGAGGTTCGCGGTGTCCGAGTCTTCCCGTGTCATCCCCCGACCGATGGATATCACGATTGCCGAGAGTGTGGTTCGCACCGCTCTCGGCTCCGTCGATTCCGGGTTGGTCGACGAGATAGCTCTCGTGCTCTGCAGGCATTCCGCGGTCAGTTCCGAACTGGCCGACAGCGCCGCACGGGGGTTGCTTTCCGCCGCGGAGACGGCGGAGGCCAGCGCACGAGCTCACGCCGCCACCGAGCGTGAGATCAGACGGGTGTTGAACGACGCGGGGGCCGGTGAGTCCGGACGAGGGGTTCCGCCGAGTCCGCGCAAGCAGCCCGCGGTCGAGACCTACGACCACGATGCGGGACCCTCCACGCGCACGGCGGCGGAGATGCTGGGCGTGCACATCTGAGGGTGTTTCGCGCCATCGTGGGGGCGGGTCTGCCCTGTTCCGGGCACGGCCGGGGTTTTTCGGGGAGACCGGACTCGTGTGCTCCGGTGTTGGATCCGGCGCGCGATCGGCGGGTTCGGCGTTCGACACCCCACGATTTCTGAAAGAAATTCATTTACTCTTCTCGTTATCCCCTCCGGAGGAACGGTGCGGCTGTTCGTGCCCGAGGGGACTTCGGCGCGGACCGGTCACGGCTCGACTCGGTGGGTACTCGAATTGAGATGGTCGAGCATCGTGTCCAGCTCGGCGAGGGAGGCCCGCAGCCGCTCGGCCCGCTCGGCGGAGGTGGTCTCCTCCAGCTCGACCGCGAGCTCGCCGTAACGGGTCAACAGCGCGGGGAGGTCCGTGGTGGACGACTCGTCCGTCCGTTCGTACACGTCGTGGCTCCGATCCTTCGTGTGCCGAGGGCTCTTCCGGCGGCTACGTCGGCATGACAGCACGTCTTCCTGCGCGGTCGCTCCACGCCGCTCCGTCCGATGTTTAACACGATAGGGTTATTTTTCGCGTTTTTGGTTTACAAGAGCGGAGATTCTGACGCTCCGGCTTCCTGGCGACTTCTTTGCGTGGTCAGCGAGTTGTTCGTTCGTCTCCCGGTGTCGACTCCCGGTCACTGTCCGCGATGTTCTCGGTGATGTTTGTCCACAGGGGTGGAAATCATCCGCAGACAGGGAAAGACGGGGTGGGAACGGCCTTCCGTTCGGCGCAGGGTGGAGTCCGGGCACGCCCTCGGGCGTGCGGAAGACTCCGACGCCGAAAGCGGGTGCTGGTGATGTTCCTGGATCCTCGTGACGGCCCGGGCACGTCCGCCTCCTCACCGGAGCACGGACATCCGGACGAGGAACTCGTCTCCCGGGTGCGGACGCGTCTGATCGCCGAGGGAGGTGAGGTGACCGCGCGGGCCGTGGCCGCGGCAGTGCGGGAGGAAACCGAGACCCCACTCGGTGAGCGGGACGTGCTCGCCGCCGTGCGACGTCTGCACAGGGAGTTCTTCGGAGCCGGTCCCCTGGAGGAGCTGTTGGCAACCCCCGGAGTGACGGACGTGCTGGTCACCGGCCCCGAGGAGGTGTGGGTGGACCACGGGGACGGTGTGCGGCGCGCCGATCTCCGCTTCGGTGGGGAGCAGGAGGTGCGCAGACTCGCCCAACGTCTGGCCACGGCGACCGGACGCAGGCTCGACGACGCGTGTCCGTGGGTCGACGGATGGCTGCCCGGAACCCGTGAGGGGGTGGCGGTGCGCCTGCACGCCGTGCTGGCACCGGTGGCCGCCCGGGGAACCTGTATCTCGCTGCGGGTTCTCCGCCCGGCCAACCACGGGCTGGACACCCTGCGGGAACTGGGAACCTTCGACGCGGCCACCACCGAACTGCTGCGTTCGGTCGTGGCCGCCCGGCTGGCCTTCCTGGTCTCCGGCAGCACCGGCGCGGGCAAGACCACGTTGCTGTCGGCGCTGCTCGGCGAGGTGGACCGGGGCGAACGCATCGTGTGCGTGGAAGAGGCCGGGGAGCTGCAACCGGTGCATCCGCACGTGGTCCGGCTCGTCACCAGACCACCGAACATCGAGGGCAACGGGGAGATCCGACTTCGCGACCTGGTTCGCCAGGCGCTGCGGATGCGACCGGATCGCCTGGTGGTGGGGGAGACGAGAGGAGCGGAGGTGTGTGACCTGCTGTCCGCGTTGAACACCGGACACGAGGGTGGAGCCGGGACGGTGCACGCCAACTCCCCCGAGGAGGTGCCGGCCAGGATGGAAGCACTGGGGGCACAGGGCGGGCTGGGAAGGGCCGCCCTGCACGGCCAGCTCGCCGCCGCCGTCCGGGTGGTGTTGCACATGCGCCGGGACTCCCGCCGGGGAAGGCATCTCGCCGGGATCGGTCTGCTGCGTCGTCACGGAACCCACACCCGGGTGGTTCCCGCCTGGGACGTGGACGAGGGCTGGGGCGCCGCGCGTACTCCCCTGCTGGAGGCCGTGGCCGAGCACCGTCCGGAAACGGGGTGAGCGGGGTGCGAGGACTGTCACCCGTGGCCGTCGCGCTACCGCTCCTGCTGGTCACTGCCCTGCTGTGCTGGCCCACGCCCACTCCGGCGCGCAGACTGGCTTCCGAGGAGGGGGCACGTCCCCGGTCGGTGCGCCCCCGGTCCTTCCGCCCACTCGCCCCCTGGGCGGCGGCCCTGTTCGGATGGACGCTGCTGGGGCCGGCGGGAGCCGTGTCCGTGTCACTGGTGGTGACGGTGATGCTGCGGACCGGGGAAAGGAGCGCTCGGTTCGCGGAGACGGCACGCGCGCTGACCGAGTTGGCCTCCGGGCTGCGCATGATGACCGGTGAACTGCGTAGCGGTGCCGTCCCGGAATCGGCCGCTGCCGGGGTGGCCGCCGAAACGAGGGGAACCGTCTCCACCGTCTTCGAGGGACTGGCCGTGGCCACTCGGCTGGGTGGCCCGGCCGGGTCGGGGGGACACGAGCGCTGTCCGGACGGGCTGCGTCCCGTGGTGGAACGACTCAGGCGGTGCTGGAGACTGTCCGAGCACTACGGCGTGGCCCCGGTCGGACTGTTGGAGGCCGTTCGGCTGGACGCGGAACAGCGGGCGCGTCTGGCCAGGGAGGTCGAGGCGAAACTGGCCGGGCCCCGGGCGACCGCGACAGTGCTGACCGGCCTGCCGGTGCTCGGCCTGCTGCTGGGACAGGCCAGTGGGGCCGATCCGCTCGGCGTGCTCGCCACGGACCCGGTGGGACAGCTCCTGTTGCTGGTGGGGGCCGTACTGTTGTGCGCCGGTGTGCTGTGGATCCGGCGGCTGACCGAAACGGCGGTGCGGTCGTGAACCCCCACGTCGGTTCGACGCTCCCGTTCGCGTTGCTCGCCCTGGGCACCGCGGTGGTGCTGCTGGGCGGGGGAACAGCCTCGCGAAGCCGCCTGCGTGTTCGCGCGGAGCCGAGGATCCCGTCCCGTTTCGGAGGAGCCCGGCAGCTCCGAGCGCGGGCGGCCACCTTCGTCCGGCGGCGTGGGGGAGCGGCTTCGCTTGCGGCGGGCGCCGGCCTGCTCGCCGGTCTCGCGGCAGCGGTGCTGTTCGGGCCGGTGGCGGCAGGCCTGTCGGGCGCCGGGACGGCTTGGGGCCTCCACGCGTGGCTTACTCGAAACCCCCGGAAGAAGTTCTCACCACTGCGCTCGGCGGCGGGATGGAACCTGTTCGCGGCGGGAGTACGGGCGGGGCTGTCGACACCGGTGCTGTTGCGGGAGGTGGCCGAGGAGTTCGAGGGGCGGGCGGCGGAGGTGCTGAACGAAGTCGCCCGCGCGCTCGAACTGGGCTCGGACCCGGTGGCCGCATGGGAACCCGCCTCGCGGGTGCCCGAGACCGCCGAGCTGGCCGGTGCAGCGCGGCGCAGCGCGCGCAGCGGTAGCGGTCTGACCCCGGCCGCCGAGGAGCTGTCCGCGCGGGCCTGGGAAGAGGTACGCGAGGAGGCCGAAGCCCGAGTGCGGCGGACCGAGGTGTGGGTGACCGCTCCGCTCGGGCTGTGTTTTCTGCCCGCCTTCTTCTGTCTGGGGGTGTTGCCCGTCGTGCTGGGGATGGTGCACGGCCTGGAGCTGACCCGGTGACGGGACGCCCTCCGGTCCGTCGGGGTGGGAAGCCGCGCCCGGAAGGCGCGGAAGGTGTGTTGTCGGCAATCCGAAGAGGAAGGGAAACAGCATCATGGTGGTGTCCGGAACGCTGCCGCACCGAGGTGCGAGGAAACTCCTTCGCCGTCTCGGACGGGGAGTACGTCGTCCTCTCGGCGGGGAGGAGGGCATGAGCACCGCCGAGTACGCGATCGGGACCCTTGCCGCCGCCGCGTTCGCCGCGTTGCTCTACACCGTGGTCACCAGTGACGCGGTGACCGAGGCGCTGAGTTCGTTGGTGCGGCGGGCCCTGTCGGAACCTTCGTTCGGCGGGGGCTCGTGAGATGACCGGTGACCTCGACGGCTCCCCCGGGGCGGAGCCGGTCGCGGCCCGGCGGCCCCTCGGGAACGGGGGTTCGGAGGCAGGCGCGGTCACCGTGGAGGCCGCGCTGGGGATCTGCTCGCTGATGGCCGCGTTCACGTTGGTGCTGGTCGGTGTCTCTGCGGTGTTCGTCCAGCTTCGCTGCACCGACGCCGCGATGGAGGCGGCGAGGCTGGTGGCCAGGGGTGACTCCGAACGAGCGCGGCAGGCGGTGCGGGCGCTGTCCCCGTGGGAAGCCGAACTCACCGTGCGGCGGGACAAGGACCACGTCTCGGTCGTGGTCACGGCCGCCCCTGCCGGAGGGCTGGTTCCCGAGCTGCGGGCGGAGGCCCGTGCGGTACGGGAACCGGGGGTGGACGTCCCGGCGGGTTCCGGAGATCTCGGAGGTGTTTCCGGGTGAACGCGGAACGGAGATCGGCCGCTTTCGGGGGTGGGAGACCGGTGGGAGTCTCCGGTGGGGGCGACGACCGGGGTGGGATCACGCTCGTGGGGGCGGTGTTGTCCGTGGCCGTGCTGACGGTGGTGTGGTTGGGACTCCAGGTGGGCAGCCTGGTGGTGGAACGCCACCGCGTGCAGGGCACCGCCGACCTGGCGGCTCTCGCGGCGGCCGCGCACGCGCCGTGGGGAACGGACACCGCCTGTGCCCGGGCGGAGCGCGTGGTGCGGGACACCGGGATCGTGTTGCTTTCCTGCCGGATGCGGCAGGGGCACGCCCGGGTGCGTACCGCGTCCTCCCGGAACGTCGGGCCGCCGGGGTTCCGGCGTGTCACCGGCAGGGCACACGCGGGTCCGGTCCACGATGAACGGTGTCGGCACGACCACTCGTCATGCTGAGTTCTTCGGTCGTCCTGTTATCCGAATCACGCTCGCCGTTCTCCGGCTACCGGTCGTCGACACGGGGGTGTACTCGACACCCAGCGGTGCCGTTTCGTGGGAGTACGAGCCCGGAACAAGGAGGCGAGACGGAATGGATTTGGCGGCGGAAGGTTGGCACAGCGCCTTCCGGATCGAGCTGCGTGTTCAGGTTCTCGAACTGGTCTCGCGCGGCTGGCCGGTCTTTCCGGGGACCTATCCGGTCCCGGGAGGATGGAGCGCTTCGGACTCCTCGTCGGAGGAGGTCCTGTCGGAAGGTCCGATCCCGGTGTGGGAGGACTGGGCGGACAGAGCGGGGAACACCGACGGGATCGCCGCGTGGTGGTCGAAACACCCGCACAGCGTCCTGCTGGCCACCGGTCCGGAGATCGAGGCGATCGAGGTGGAGGCCGACCTCGGCCGCCGCGCGGCCCGCGCGCTCCGCGGGCGGGGACGCCCGGTTCCGATGGCCGCCACCCCCCACGGGCGGTGGTACTTCCTGAGCCGTGGTGGGCAGCGACTGCACGAGGAACTCGGGGCGGCGGGACTCGTGCTGCACTCCGGGGGCAGCTGGGTGCCGCTCCCGCCGTCGACCTTCCCCCAGGGGGTGCTGCACTGGCGGGTCAAACCCCAGGTGTGCGACTGGTGGCTGCCCGAGCCGGAGCACGTGCAGGAGGCCCTGCTGACCGGGCTGCACGATCCGGCCGAACGCGCCAGTGACAACGCCCGGACCCTCGCGGTGTTCGCGTGACTCCCTCGGACGGAGTGGCTCGGGTGTCGGTGCGTGGGTCGGATGCCCCGCGACGGCGCGAGGCGTCGACTCACGTGCCGGTACCCGAGCACCTCGGTGGCTCATTCCGTAGGAACCGCTTGGTCACCGGCCAGCACCACGTCGAGCACGGCCACGGCTCCGGCCTTGTCCAGCGGTTCGTTGCCGTTGCCGCACTTCGGTGACTGCACGCAGGAAGGGCAGCCAGCCGGGCACTCGCAGGAGACGATCGCCTCCCGCGTGGCGGCCAGCCAGGGATGCAGCGCGGCGAAGCCCCGTTCGGCGAAGCCGGCGCCTCCGGGGTGACCGTCGTGCACGAACACCGTCGCCTCCCCGGTGTCCGGGTGCGACGCGGTGGACACCCCGCCGATGTCCCAGCGGTCGCAGGTGGCGAACAGCGGTAGCAGGCCGATCGCCGCGTGCTCGGCCGCGTGCAGCGCGCCGGGAACACGTGCCGGATCCAGTCCGGCGCTTCCCGGCGCGCTGCCGGTCAGGGACTCCTGGTCGAGGGTGTACCAGACGGCGAGCGTGGTCAGCCTGCGAGCCGGCAGGTCCAGCGGTGCCTGGTCGAGGATCTCCCCGCTGGGCAGTCTGCGGAGATAACCGACCACCCGCGAGGTGACCTCCACGGAGCCGAGGTGGGCGGCCACACTGGGGGCGAGACGGTGTCCGCGCTGGGTCTCCAGCACCGTGATGTCGGTTTCCTCGCGTGGGGTGGTGTGCCACTCGGGGTCCTCGGCGTGAACCAGGGCGATCCCCTCCTCCGTGTCGAGTTCGTCCACGACGAACGACTCGCCCCGGTGCAGGTAGACGGCGCCCGGGTGGACGAGACCGTGGGCCGACTCGGGATCCACCGTGCCCAGCACCCGCCCCGTGTCCCCCTCGACGACCATCACCTGTTGTCCCCCCGAGCCGCGCAGCTCCACCGTGCGGTGCGGAGGAGTCCGACTCGTCCAGTACCACCCCTTCGGACGGGCCCGGAGCCTGCCCGCACTCCGGAGCTCCTCCACGGCCTCCCGCGCGGCGGCACCTCCGAAGGCGTCCAGGTCGTGCTCGCCCAGCGGCAGTTCCGCGGCCGCGCACTCCAGGTGGGGGTGCAGCACGTGCGGATTGCCCGGGTCGAGCACCGTGGCCTCCACGGGTTTGTCGAACACCGCGGACGGATGATGAACCAGGTAGGTGTCGAGCGGATCGTCGCGGGCCACGAACACGACCAGCGCGTCGCCCCCTTCCCGCCCGGCCCGGCCCGCCTGCTGCCAGAAGGAGGCCAGCGTTCCCGGGTATCCGGCCAGCACCACCGCGTCCAGCCCGGAGATGTCCACCCCGAGTTCGAGGGCGTTGGTGGTGGTCAGCGCGAGCAGCTTCCCGGACAGCAGGGCTCGTTCGAGCTCCCTGCGTTGTTCGGGGAGGTATCCGCCCCGGTAGGCGGCCACCCTGTCCGCCAGTTCCGGGGCGACCTCGCGCAGGGCGCGGCCGGCACCGACGGCGGCGAGTTCCGCGCCCACACGGGACCGGACGAACGCCAGGCACCGGGCGGACTCGAGAACGAGGTCGCTGAGGACCCGCGCGGTCTCCGCCCCGGCCGAACGCCGTACCGGAACCCCGTTCTCCCCGGTGATCTCGTCGAGCAGCGGGGGTTCCCACAGGGCCACCGCCCGTGCCCCGCGCGGGGAGCCGTCCTCGGTGACGGCCAGACACCGCTGTCCGGTGAGTCGCTGCCCCAGCTGGGCGGGTTCGGCGATCGTGGCGGAGGCGAGCACGAACACGGGGTGGGAGCCGTGGTGTCGGGCTATCCGGTGCAGTCTGCGCAGCAGCAGGGCGATGTGCGAGCCGAACACGCCGCGGTAGGTGTGGCACTCGTCGACGACGACGTGGGTCAGACCGCGGAAGAGACGCGCCCAGCGGTGGTGCCTGGGCAGGATGCTGTGGTGCAGCATGTCCGGATTGGTGAACACCCATCTGGAGTGGGCCCGCGTCCACTCGCGTTCCTCCGTGGGGGTGTCGCCGTCGTGGGTGGCGGGCCGGATCCCGTCGAGGCCCAGTTCCTCCACGGCACGGAGCTGGTCGGCGCCCAACGCCTTGGTCGGGGACAGATACAGCGCCGTGGCGCGCGGGTCCCGCTCCAGGGCGGCCAGCACGGGCAGCTGGTAGGCCAGGGACTTTCCCGAGGCGGTGCCGGTGGCCAGCACCACGTGCTCTCCCCCGTGGGCGGCCTCCGCCGCCCGGCTCTGGTGGCTCCACGGCAGTTCCGTGCCCCGGGCGCGCAGTGCCCGCAGCACCCGTGCCGGAACCCACTCCGGCCATTCCCCGTGACGGGCGGGTCTGGCGGGGAGCCGTTCCACGTGCCGCAGCGGGGACTCGGCCGGCGGAGTTCCGGCCAGCACCCTGTCGAGCAGTTCCGGACCGTTTCCGCCGTGGGGCTCCGCCCCCGACGGTCCCTCTCCGATGGAACTCACGGATCGAGCCTCGCACAGGTGTGTGTCCGGTTCGGGGGCGCCGTCCGCGCGCGGAGACTGTTGCCCGCGACGCCCCTGAACGGGTGATCGTGCGGATGCCTTGATCGGTCCATGATGGAAAAATCCCCACCTCGGAACGAGTGAAATATCACACGGTGAACAAGGACACATCGTGGACGGAGGCGACGCAGGACCTGTCTCGCGGGGTGTTCCGCGACTCGTCCCGCGTCGCGGGTACCGCCCGTCGGGAGGTGTTCCCGAGGGCGCACCCGACTACGACCGAGGAGGACGGATGTCCCTGCTCAGTGTTTCCCGCCCCGGGTGGGACGGCCACGGTCCGCCGCGTCCCGAGCCGCCGGGAGGTGGGGGCGCGGAACCGGACCGTCTTTCGCACGGGGCGCGGCTGCTGGCACAGGACTCGCAGCTGCACCAGCTGCGGCTGGACGCCGCCGACTACACCCTCGTCGCCGCGGTGCTGGTGATCGCGCTCGCCGCGCTGGTCGTCGGCTACGTCCTCATCAGGGAGGTCCTGGCGGCCGGTGAGGGTTCGGAGCGGATGCGCGAGATCGCCAGGGCGGTACAGGAGGGAGCGGCGGCCTATCTCAACAGACAGTTCCGTACCCTGGCCGTTTTCGCCGTGGTGGTGTTCCTGCTGCTTTTCGCGCTGCCCGCCGAAAGCGCGGAGGAGCGCGTAGGCAGATCGGTCTTCTTCCTGTTCGGGGCGGTGTTCTCCGCCCTCATCGGCTACCTCGGGATGTGGCTGTCCACACGGGCCAACCTGCGGGTGGCCGCGGCGGCGAACGAACCCTCCGGCGGGCGGGCCAAGGCGATGCGGATCGCCTTCCGCACCGGAGGCGTGGTCGGGATGAGCACGATCGGGCTGGGACTGTTCGGCACCGCCCTGGTGGTGCTCGTCTACGCGGGTCAGGCACCCCGCGTGCTGGAGGGTTTCGGTTTCGGTGCCGCCCTGCTGGCGATGTTCATGCGCGTCGGTGGCGGCATCTTCACCAAGGCCGCCGACGTGGGCGCGGACCTGGTGGGCAAGGTGGAACAGAACATCCCCGAGGACGATCCGCGCAACGCGGCGACGATCGCCGACAACGTCGGGGACAACGTCGGTGACTGCGCGGGCATGGCCGCGGATCTCTTCGAATCCTACGCGGTCACTCTGGTCGCCTCGTTGATCCTGGGCACGGCCGCCTTCGGCACCCAGGGGCTGCTGTTTCCGCTCATCGTGCCCGCGATCGGGGTGGTCACGGCGGTGCTGGGCGTCTACGTCACCAGGGCCCGCGCGGGCGAGGGGGCGCTGCGGTCGATCAACCGTTCCTTCTACCTCTCCGCCGGGGCCTCCGGGCTGGCCTGTGCCGTGGCCGCGCTGGTCTACCTGCCCGGCTCCTACGCGGGGCTGACCGGGGTGGCGCCCTCCGTGCGCGAGCTGCCCGGCAACCCGGCCGTGGTCGCCCTGGTCGCGGTGCTCATCGGGATCGCGTTGGCCGTGGTGATCCTCAAGCTCACCGGCTACTTCACCGCGACCGAACGCAAACCGGTGCGGGACGTGGGGCAGTCCTCCACCACGGGTCCGGCCACCGTCATCCTCACCGGCTTCTCGGTGGGCTTCGAGTCGGCCGTGTACACGACGCTGGTGATCGCCGCCGCGGTGTTCGGGGCCTTCCTGCTGTCCGGTTCCATCTCGGTGGCCCTGTTCGCTGTGGCGCTGGCCGGGTGCGGTCTGCTGACCACGGTCGGGGTGATCGTGGCCATGGACACCTTCGGGCCGGTCGCGGACAACGCGCAGGGCATCGCCGAGATGTCCGGTGAGTTCGAGGGTTCCGGGGCCGACGTGCTCACCGAACTCGACGCGGTGGGCAACACCACCAAGGCCATCACCAAGGGGATAGCGATCGCCACGGCCGTGCTCGCGGCCACCGCCCTGTTCGGCTCCTACCGGGACGCCATCGGTTCCGCGCTGGCCGGGCTGGGGGTCGAGATCGCGGCGGCCGAGTTCCTGGTCTACGCCCCGAACGTGCTCGTGGGGGTGGCGATCGGCGCCGCGGTGGTGTTCCTGTTCGCGGGGCTGGCGATCAACGCCGTCTCCCGGGCGGCCGGTGCGGTCGTGTACGAGGTGCGCAGGCAGTTCTCCGCCAAGCCCGGAATCATGGACGGTTCGGAGCGTCCGGAGTACGGGCGGGTGGTCGACATCTGCACCCGGGACTCGCTGCGGGAGTTGACCACTCCGGGGCTGTTGGCCGTGCTCGCTCCGGTGGCGGTCGGTTTCGGGCTCGGGGTCGGTCCGCTGGCCGGTTATCTGGCCGGGGCGATCGCGGTGGGAGCCCTGATGGCTATCTTCCTGGCCAACTCGGGAGGAGCCTGGGACAACGCCAAGAAACTGGTGGAGGACGGTCACCACGGTGGCAAGGGCTCGGAGGCCCACGAGGCCACCGTCATCGGCGACACCGTGGGTGATCCGTTCAAGGACACCGCCGGTCCCGCGATCAACCCGCTGCTGAAGGTGATGAACCTGGTTTCGGTGCTGGTGGCTCCCGCCGTGGTCACCGTCACGGTGGGCATGGAGGGCTCGGCACCGTTGCGGACGGTGATCGCGGTGCTGTGTGTGGGGGCGATCGTGGCGGCGGTGATCGTCTCCAAGCGCAGGAGCACGGCCATCGCCGAGTCCACGGGCGACAACGAGTTAGTCGGGTGAGTCTCCGGCCCCGGCGGAAGGACTCCGGGCGGGCCACCGATCACGGCACGGGTGCGCGCGGGGGCGGCTGCCGGGGCCGCTTCCACCCGTCGATCGGGTCGTGTGGCCCGCGCGGGCCGAACGGAGTCTGGTGCGTGGCCGGTGGGGGTCCTACGATCACCGGCGTGGGCCAGCTTTCGTTCTTCTCGGCCGAGGCACGGCCCGCCCGTGTGGCGGATCTGGCCGGGCTGCTGTGCGGGCCGGGACGGGTGACCACGTTCGGACGTGGCACGGCCGCACGGCTTTCCGTGGTGGTCTCCGAGACGTGGCGGGCCCGGGCGTTGGTCGAGGTGTGCGCCGAGCGCGGGGTGGACGTGGAACTGGGGCGTGACGAGGCGGGGTATTCCCTGCTCCGCACCCCTTTCCGGGCCGATCTGACCCAGCTGGCGGCGTGCTGGTTACACGGCGAGGTAAAGTCGGTGCCGAACGGATTCATCCCGGATGGTTCGGCGCTCCGAGTCTGGGTGCTCGTCTCGGGCGCCCCTACTGCTGGGGGCTATCTTCTCGGGCTGGATCCGGGTGTGCCGGAAACGCACGGACCGTTGGCCAGTTCCCTCGGTCGGGTCGGCCTGCCCGCGCGGACGGTGGGCTCGCCGGGAAGCCAACCCGCTCTGCGGATCGTGGGCAGACGTCGTCTGATGCGGTTGGCCGAGCTCGTCGGACCGGCGCCGGAGGGCGTCGCTGGGGGAGCGTGGCCGTTCTCGCCGTGAGTCGTTCGACACAGATCCCCCCTGTCGTCACGGAGGAACACCGCCTGCATCGGAGACGTTCGGCCCGGTGAAACGAGCGGAACTGACTCGACGTGTGTCACGCTGTGCGTTCCCCGGCGCGGTGAACCCGACCGTGCAGGGTGCACACTGACGAATCGGACACCTTCGGACGAGAGCAGGGTAGGCGTGGCTGGCTCGACACGGACGAAGAAGGACGGCGCCAAGGGGCGCGCTTCTCAGGCTTCCACCGGGAGTTCCGGCGGTCGGCGATTGGTGATCGTCGAGTCCCCGGCGAAGGCGCGCAAGATCGCTTCCTTTCTCGGCGCTGGGTACGAGGTCGAGTCCTCCCGCGGGCACATCAGGGACCTGCCGCGCGGTGCGGCCGATGTTCCCGCCGACTACAAGGGGCACTCGTGGGCGCGGCTCGGTGTGGACGTGGACAACGGTTTCGAACCGCTGTACCTGGTGACCGACGACAAGCGGGAGACGGTCGAGGAGCTGCGGGAGGCACTCTCCGGGGCCGAGGAGCTGTACCTGGCCACTGACGGCGACCGCGAGGGCGAGGCCATCGCCTGGCACCTGATGGAGACCCTCCAGCCCTCGGTGCCGGTGCGCCGCATGGTCTTCCACGAGATCACCGAGTCCGCGATCCGGGCCGCCGCCGCCAACCCGCGCGAGCTGGACCACAACCTGGTCGACGCCCAGGAGACCAGGCGCATCCTGGACCGGCTCTACGGCTACGAGGTCAGCCCCGTGCTGTGGAAGAAGGTCATGCCGAAGCTCTCGGCGGGCAGGGTGCAGTCGGTGGCCACCCGCATCGTGGTACAGCGGGAGCGCGAGCGTATCCGCTTCGTCCCCGCCGAGTACTGGGACATCGCCGCGACACTGCGCTCCGAGGAGGGCGACGGCGAGTTCGGCGCGCGGCTGGTGACCGTGGACGGGCAGAAGCTGGCCACCGGCAGGGACTTCGGTCCGGACGGGCAGCTGACCGGTGACGCGCTCGTGCTGGACGAGCAGCACGCCCGGGAGCTCGCCTCCGGCCTGGAAACGGCCGAGCTGACCGTGTCCAGCGTCGAGGAGAAGCCCTACACGCGGAAACCGTACGCGCCGTTCATGACCTCCACGTTGCAGCAGGAGGCCGGTCGCAAGCTGCGGTTCTCGGCGGACCGCACGATGCGCACGGCGCAGCGGTTGTACGAGAACGGCTACATCACCTACATGCGTACGGACTCCACCACCCTGTCCGACACGGCGCTGTCCGCGGCCCGCAGGCAGGCGGGGGAGCTGTACGGCAACGACCACCTCTCCGCCCAACCCAGGCAGTACACGCGCAAGGTCAAGAACGCCCAGGAGGCGCACGAGGCCATCCGCCCCGCCGGGGAGAACTTCCGCACCCCCGGCGAGGTGGCCTCCGAGCTGGACGCCGACGGCCACCGGCTCTACGAGCTGATCTGGCAGCGCACGATCGCCTCCCAGATGGCCGACGCCAAGGGCACCACGATGACGGTGCGGGTGAGCGGCACCGCCGCGAACGGACGGGAGTGCGTGTTCGCCGCCTCCGGTCGGACGATCACCTTTCCCGGTTTCCTCAGGGCCTACGTCGAGTCCGTGGACACCGAGGCCGGTGGGGTGGCCGACGACGCGGAGTCGCGCCTGCCCCGGCTGGCCGAGGGCCAGTCGCTGCGGGCGGGCGAGCTTCGCCCGGACGAGCACACCACCAACCCCCCCGCCCGCTACACCGAGGCGAGCCTGGTCAAGGCGCTGGAGGACCTGGGGATCGGACGTCCCTCCACCTACGCCTCGATCATCAGCACCATCCAGGAGCGCGGCTACGTGTGGCGGAAGGGTTCGGCGCTGGTGCCGTCGTGGATCGCCTTCGCCGTGGTCGGGCTGTTGGAGCAGCACTTCTCCCGGCTGGTGGACTACGACTTCACGGCGGCACTGGAGGACGAGCTCGACCGCATCGCCGAGGGGGCGCAGCAGCGCACCAAATGGCTGCACGGCTTCTACTTCGGCGGTGACGTGGGACCACAGGAGTCGATCGGTCGTGCCGGTGGGCTGAAGAAGCTCGTCGGCTCCGGCGTGGAGGAGATCGACGCCCGGCAGGTCAACTCGATCCCCATGTTCACCGACGACCAGGGGCGCACGGTGTACGTGCGCGTCGGCCGCTACGGGCCCTATCTGGAACGTGCCACGTCGCCGGGGGAGAACGGCGACGGCGGCGAGACCCAGCGCGCCAACCTGCCGGACGCCTTGGCTCCCGACGAGCTGACCCCGGAGGTGGCGGAGAAGCTGTTCGCCACCCCGATGGAGGGACACCGGCTCGGCACCGACCCGGAAACCGGCAACGAGATCGTGGCCAAGGACGGCCGTTTCGGGCCGTACGTGACCGAGATCCTGCCCGAGGGCTCCAAGGGCAAACCGCGCACGGCCAGCCTGTTCAAGTCGATGTCGTTGGACACCGTGACCCTGTCCGACGCGCTGCGGCTGCTCTCGTTGCCGCGCACGGTGGGCACGGATCCGGACACCGGTGAGGTGATCACCGCCCAGAACGGCCGCTACGGCCCCTACCTCAAGCGGGGCAGTGACTCGCGGTCCCTGGAGAACGAGGAGCAGATCTTCTCCATCACCCTGGAACAGGCCCGTGAGCTCTACGCGCAGCCGAAGCAGCGTGGTCGTCGGGCTCCGGCCCCTCCGCTGCGGGAGCTGGGCGAGGAACCCGACACGGGACGGACCCTCGTGGTCAAGGACGGCCGTTTCGGGCCGTACGTGACCGACGGGGAGACCAACGCGTCGTTGCGCAAGGGCGACACGGTGGAGGAACTGACCAAGGACCGGGCGATCGAGCTGGTGGCCGAACGCCGGGCCAAGGCCCCGGCCAAGAAGAAGAGCCCGAAGAAGTCGAAGAGCACCACCGGTTCCACCGGTGGCGGCGGTTCCCGGTCCAACGGTTCGGCGAAGAGCGGTTCCGGTGGGAGGAAGGGGACCTCCGCCAAGGGCACGAAGTCGTCCTCCACCCGCAAGGCCGGTTCGGCGGCCTCGACGTCCGAGGACTCCGGCGCGGGGAGTTCGGCGGGTGGGGACGCGCGCAGTGCCGCGGGCAGTTCGAACGGTTGACCGGGGGCGCCGCCGGGGCTGGGGCCGGTGTGGCTCCCACCGCCGGTGGCGCACCCGGAGTGAGAGGCGTCGATGACGGAGCAGGATGTCTCGCCCGCTCAGGGCATCTGGTCCGAGGTGATCGGACAGCCCGCCGCCGTGCGCACCCTGACGGCCGCGGTGCGCGCCGCACGGCGGGCCCTGCGGGGCACCGGTGACGTGACGGATGGGGCGATGACCCACGCCTGGCTGTTCACGGGGCCGCCGGGTTGCGGTCGCTCGCTCGCCGCGCGGGCCTTCGCGGGAGCGTTGCAGTGCTCCGACCCGGACTCGCTGGGGTGCGGGGCGTGTGCCTCCTGCGAGACGGCGTTGGCGGGCACGCACGCGGACGTCACCACCGTGGCACCTGAGGGGCTGTCGATCTCGGTGTCCGAGATGCGGTCGTTGGTGCAGGCCGCCGCCCGCAAGCCCAGCACCGGCCACTGGCGGATCGTGGTGATCGAGGACGCCGACCGGCTCACCGAGGGCGCGGGCAACGCGCTGCTCAAGGCGGTGGAGGAACCTCCGGAGCGGACGGTGTTCCTGCTGTGCGCCCCCTCGGACCACCCCGCCGACGTCCCGGTGACGATCCGGTCCCGGTGCCGGCCCCTGCAACTGCGCACTCCCCTGACCGGGGCGATCGCCGAGTCGCTCCGCCACAGGGACGGTGTGGACGCGGAGACGGCGGAGTGGGCCGCGTCCGTGTGCGGGGGGCACATCGACCGGGCCAGGAGGTTGGCCACCGATCCCCAGGCGCGGCAGCGACGGGAGGACGTGCTGCGGATCCCGCGTGGCCTGCGGGACCTCTCCGAGGTGTTCACCGAGGCCGGGGCGTTGGTGCGCTCGGCGGAGACCGAGGCCTCCGAGATGCACGAGGAGCGCAACGAGGCGGAGAAGGAGGAGCTGCGCACCGCCATGGGGGCAGGGGGAAGCGGCAAGGGCGCCTCCTCGGCCGCCAAGGGGGTCAACGCGGCCCTGAAGGAGCTGGAGAAGAAGCAGAAGGCCAGGACGACCCGTTCCCAACGGGACGCCCTGGACCTCGCCCTGGTCGACCTGGCCGGTTTCTACCGGGACGTGCTGGCCACCCGCTTCGGGGCCTCGGTTCCGTTGAACCATCCCGATTTCGCCGGGGAGATCCGCGGTGCCGCCGAGGAGTGGACCTCGGAGACCACACTGCGTCGGCTGGAGGCGGTGCTGCGCTGCCGCACCGCCCTGAACCGCAACGTCAAACCCGTGGTGGCGGTGGAGGCCCTGGCCGCCGAGTTGTACCGGTGACCGCTGCCGGCACGAGGAGGCGGCAGCGGATCAGCGGCGACGCGGCAGCGCGGCGATGAGCACGGCTCCGAACAACAGCAGCAGGGTTCCGGTCCAGAAGAGCCCCACCGCGTGGTAGGCCCCGGAGGTTTTCGGCAGCGGCGGATCCGCCACCTGCTTCACCGGCGGTGTGGTCGGTGACTCGGGAGCGGGTTCCCGCTCACAGTGGATGCCCCCTTCGGGTGCCTTCGCCCTGGCGAACTGTTCCCCGAACGAGATCTTGGCCAGCGCGGTGGAGAACCCGAGGAAGTCGTTGGGCAGGATCTCCAGGTCCAACAGTCTGGCTCTGGCGCGCATCTCGGTGCCGACCCTGTCCTCGGTGAGTTCCCCCAGACTCAGACGCAGCACTCCGAGGTCGATCACCCCGGGGCGGTCGGTCTCGCCGACCACGGCGGTGCCCGGCGTGTCCCCGTCGCTGGGCAGTGGGAGTCCGATCGGAAGTTCGAACTCGGGATGGGCGGCGTCGAGAGTGAACAGTTCCTCGCCGTCCCGGCTGATCCGCAGCACGGGAGCGGTGTAGTCCACCGTGGACGTGTCGGGGTCGCCGGTTGCGGTGGCCGTCAGGCGCGGAGCGCTGACCACGTCGACCCGGAGTTCCTGGGAGGTTCCCGCGAACAGGCGAATGCTGGCCACCTCGAACTCGGAGGTGGACCGGACCGCTTTGCCCTTCTGCCCTTCGGCGTCGACCAGCCGCACGTTGGAGTGGGCCCGCATAAGGTCGGGAACACGCAGCAGCGAGCCGGCCGTGGGCTCGGAAGCCGCGGGCCCGCCGAGCAGCCCGCCCAGCCGCTCCAGCGGGGCGAACGACTCCTCGGTCCGTTCGTCCGCGGCCCCGGGTGCCGCCTGCGCGGCCCGCTGGGCCAACTCCGGCTCCTTGTCCTTCAGGGCGGGCAGCACGTTCACCGCCGAGATGCTGGCCAGCGAGGTTTCCGCGTCGGAGATGGGGCTCACGCAGGGGCCGAGCCGTTCGTCCCAGCGGGCGTGCACGCTTCCTTCGAGCAGTCCGAGGTCGAGCAGCTTGTCCAGGGGAGAGGAGGGGGGTTCGAGCCCGCGGGTCTTCGGTTCCTCGTGGTCGGGCACCGCCGTCTGTGCCAGGGAACCGGGCAGGGCGGGTGCGTGGCCTCCGACGGCGAAACCGAAGGGGGCCGCCTCCGCCACGGCCCTTTCCTGGGCCAGGTAGGCCTCGGAGTTGGCTTTGGCCACCGAGATGCCCATGCCGGTCTCCACCAGGGCCTGCCGGGGGATCTTCTCGTCGAACTCGGGATCGTCGATGATCGACTCACCGGGCACGGCGTTGGGCAGCACGCGCAGCATACCTATGCCGGTTCCCGCCTCGGCCACGACCGGGCCGGGAGGGGGATCCTCGGGTTCCGAGGCGCCCGGTGGCTGGTCCGGGAACTCGGGACTGGGCACCGGCGTGCTCGGTGGAGTGCTCTGAGCGGCGGCGGGAAGGCCCAGAAACCCCACGGCCAGGGAGACGACGGAGCACACGGCGATGCGGTGGACGGTGGGTATGCGCATCCGGCACCTTCCGACTGTTCGTGATCGAGGTCACCGTGGGGCTCAACGAGCGGGGGGTCTGCGAGTGACGTTCGGCGGCCCGCTATAGTGGGACCAGGCTGCGCCGCCTTAGCTCAGTCGGTCAGAGCGACGCACTCGTAATGCGTAGGTCAGGGGTTCGACTCCCCTAGGCGGCTCTGCTGCGGCGGGAGGTGAACCTTCACCTCCCGCCGCTGTTTTCTGGGTAGCGCGCGTGGGGTGTCTGACCGCCCCGTCTCTGATCGTCGAAGACGAGCCCGGGCTGAGGGTTGAGAGTCTCCGACACCGTTGTCGCTGGTAGGATCTCGAACTGCCTGGCCGAACACCACGGATCCGTGATCAGACTGGATACACGTTGTCGTACCGTCAACCGGTGTCTGGCTGAAGCCGTTCGGGAGCTGTCTTCATCCGGCGAATTAGCCCAAAACTGGAGAGAATGTGTAGAAGGTTATGCACTCAATCGGTGGTCAACGGGCGGAAAAATTGTGTGATACCGTCCGGATTGTTGCTGGCGATATGTCCTTTCCTGGTTTGTGTACTTACTTAGAATGTGAGGGCGGGACTGCCGAGGCGTACAAGGAATTGGTTTCGGATCAAGTGGAAGGACTTACGGTGGCAAAGGGTCCGGCGGAGCGAACGAGGAACTCTGTGAACGATTCGGTGGAGGCGATTGAAGCGGAACAAACTGCGATCAGACAAAAGATCACAGACCTCGGTGGAGAATGGACCCGTTCTTCGGTGGATCTCGGAGATGCCACGACCAGTGACGGTGACGTTTCGAACTGGAAGGTCAACTGATGGGATTCGGACCGTTTCCGTACGTCAGTTTCGTACAGGTGTCACCTCAACTGGAACGAAGAATCAGAAGCTCGTGCGCGAGCAGGTCCGTACCCTCGTTGATTGTTGCTCCGATCATCGGAATCATCGTGCTGTTCCTGGACGGCCATCTCATGTTCGTCAAACTACTGCAGGGACTGTGTGCTCTCTTTCTGTTGGTGTCCGGGAGTTATCTTCTGGCGGGGCGTTCCAGTGTGTCATCCGGATATCTGAATCTGACGGTCGCTGCGCAGGTGCGACGCCCGCTGCTGGCTCTGACGATCGTTGAGGCGGTGCTGTCTCTGCTTTCTTATGTGCCCTTGTTGGTGCATCTCACGGAACCAACGGACGTCGCGACAGCATCCGTTGTAGTGGGAATCTTTCCACCTCTGGTTCTTTTTGGCCTGTCGTTCGTGAATTACCGAGTCGCTCGCGCACTGCTTCCTCCGAGTGCGGAAATTCTTCGGCAGTACGGTCTGCCCGCTCGGGTCGTTGGGCCGCCTCCCGATTTTGGGAAGCAGTCATAGCGATGAATCTCGTGGCATTATTCTTTGCCCAATGGGTGTCCCGTTCCTGAGCAGATTTGGTGGGCCTACGAAGGGGAAGTTGTGAGGGGGCTGTCGGGGATACGGGAGTAACCCGGATTCCTCACCGGCGATGTTCGGATGTGGGAAAGGTGTTCCTTCTTTCGTGACGACAGAGGAAGTACCGTACCTCGGAAAATGATATCTCGTGCGATATCCAAAGTTCCGGCGAGGAAAATTTTTTAGGTTCTCTGTTCGCGAGTAAAATATGAAAAATGCTCGAATCGCGACGTGCTCCTCGTCCGTCCTGCGAGCGGGCCGGAGATCCATTATGTTCCGGACCGTGGTGCGGCGGATCCGTGGTCCGGGATGACTTCGGGTCCGCGCCGTGACTCGTCGGTGCGAGCGGGAGGAACGTTGTCGAGCTCCTGGGTGTGGGAGACCGGGTCGTCCGGGGACGTGGCCGGATGTCCCTGACGGGCCCGGTGCTGGCCGAGGCGGCCTCTCCCACGGATCTGTTCGCGGCGCGGTTGCAGATGGCCTTCTCGCTGGGATGGCACATCGTGATCGCCTGCTTCGGCGTGGGAATGCCCGCGATCACGGTCTTCGCCGAGTGGCGGGGTGTACGCACCGGTGACGAAGCCTACCGGTTGCTCGCACGGCGCTGGGCCAAGGCCATGGGAGTGCTCTTCGCCGTGGGGGCGGTCTCGGGCACGATCCTCAGCTTCGAGATGGGCGTGCTCTGGCCCGGCATGATGGACACCTACGGGCAGGTCATCGGGCTGCCGTTCACACTGGAGGGTTTCGCCTTCTTCGTCGAGGCCATCTTCCTGGGCATCTATCTCTACGCCTGGGACAGACTTCCTCCCCGGGTGCACGTGTGGACCGGAATCCCGGTGTGCGTGGCGGGAGTCGCCTCGGCGTTCTTCGTCGTCACGGCCAACGCCTGGATGAACCAGCCCCGGGGGTTCGAGCTGCGGGACGGTCGGATCGTGCACGTGCGGCCGTGGGCGGCGATGTTCAACCCGGCGGCCTGGCCGCAGAGCGTGCACATGATCCTCGCGGCCTTCATGGTGGCCGGATTCGGCATGGCGGCCGTCTACGCGGCGGCGATCCTGCGTGGCAGGGACGACCGGTACCACCGGCTCGGTTTCCTGGTGCCGTTCTCGCTGGGGGCGGTGCTCACCCCGGTCCAGATCGGAGTGGGGGACTGGGCCGCCAAGTTCCTCGCGGTGAACCAGCCGATCAAGCTCGCGGCGATCGAGGGTGTGCACGAGACGGCGCGTCATGTTCCGCTGCACATCGGTGGGATCTACCGGCAGGGGGAGATGGAGTACGCGGTCGAGATCCCCAGTGGACTGTCCCTGCTGGCCCACTGGACCCCGGAAGGGCGGATAACCGGGTTGACCGCGGCTGCCGCCGAGAACCGCCCCCCGGTGAACATCGTGCACTGGTCCTTTCAGCTCATGGTGGCCATCGGCTTCGGACTGCTGGTGCTCGGGGCCTGGTGCGGGCTCGTGTGGTGGCGTCGCCGGAGGATGCCCCGAGGGCGGGTCTTTCTCGCGCTGGCCACAGCGGCCGGTTTCGCCGCCCCGCTCGCGGTGGAGTTCGGCTGGATCACCACCGAGGTGGGCCGCCAGCCCTGGATCGTCTGGAGTCGGATGCGCACCGCCGAGGCCGTCACCCCCGTGCCCGGCTTGCTCTGGGGGCTGCTGGCCGTGCTCGCGGTGTACCTCGTGATGACCGTGGCCAGCGTCTACGTGCTGAGACGCCTGGCCCGTGCCCCGTTGGCCCCGCAGGAACACGACGAGGAACTCCGATGACTCCGGCGGACTGGTTCATCGCTGTCATGTGGTTGGCGCTGACCGCCTACGTGCTGTTGGGTGGGGCCGACTTCGGGGGTGGCTTCTGGGATCTGCTCGCCGGTGGGACCGAGCGGGGTTCCGAACAACGCGCGCTCATCAATCACTCGATCGGTCCGGTCTGGGAAGCCAACCACGTGTGGCTGATCTTCGTGATCGTGCTGTGCTGGACCGGGTTTCCCGGCGTGTTCGCCTCGGTGGCCTCCACGATGTACATACCGTTGACTCTGGTGGCGCTGGGCATCATCGCGCGGGGAGCGGCCTTCGCGTTCCGCAAGGCGAGCACCGAGTCGGGGCACCGCCGGATGTACGGGATCGCTTTCGCCTCCTCCTCTGTGGTGACTCCGTTCTTCCTCGGAACGGTGGCCGGGGGGATAGCCTCCGGACGTACCCCGCTGGGGATCGCCGAAGGTGGGCTGATCACAAGCTGGGTGAATCCGACCTCCGCGCTGGGGGGAGTGCTCGCGGTGGCCGTCGCGGCCTACCTGGCGGCGGTGTTCCTGTGCGCCGACGCGCGCAGGGAGGGCGAGCCCGAGCTCGCCGAGGTCTTCCGGCGCAAGGCGCTCGGTACCGCCGTGGTCACCGGGGTGGTGGCCCTGGCCGGTATCGGGGTGCTGCACGCTGACGCTCCCCGGCTGTACGCGGGGTTGGTGGGCAGGGGGATCGGGGTGATCGCGGTCTCCGCGCTCGGCGGAGTCGTTTCGCTGCTGTTGCTGCTGACCAGGCGTTACCTGCTCTCGCGGATCGCCGCTGCTGTGGCCGTGGCGGCTCTGCTGTGGGGATGGGCGGTGGCCCAGTACCCCTTGGTGCTGTTGCCGGACACCACGATCGCCGAGGCCGCTGCCCAACCCACCGTGCTGCGAGTGAGCCTGTGGGTGATCCTGGTCGGGGCCCTGGTGCTGCTTCCGTCCTTGTGGTGGATGTTCAGCCTGTTCCAGCGGGGCACTTCGGCGGAACGCACGCGGACGGGTTCCGAATGAGTCGCGGTGCTGCTCCTTCCGAACGGCATGCGGGCGGGGCGAACACGCCGATGAGAAAAATTCTTCGGTTCGGTGTCCACCGAAAGGAATGATAATTTTCGTCGAATCGAGGTATGGTCCACGATTCGACGCTGTTTTCGAGTCCTTTTCGTCCGGAACGGGGAAACACCGTCGGTGGACGGAATGCTCCCCCGGTGCTCCCTTCCGCGTGTGCGCCGGTCCTTGTGATGCCGCACGAACACGGCGGCACGAGGCCGGGCTGCGCTGCTGATACATCGCTGGTTCGGAAGGCCCGACGATTCCGTTCCGGGATGTAATATGATCACCGCGTGGCCAGCTCCGCGAGTTCTTTCGAGGCGGTGTCGCACAGCCACGGGGCATGACGTGATCGAGCACTCCGAGCGGTGGTCGGGTGCTGGGGTGGTGTGAATGGGGGGCACTGTTCGGATGAGGTGCCGGAAAGACGTGTGGGCCCTCTTCCGGGGGATTTTCCGGGATGTGTTCGCGGTGGGACTTCCCGGAATCTTTCCGTCGCGACCGCTCGGTCCGTCGTGGACGACAGTTCGCGGAGTGGTGCCAGCGGTGTTGCCGTATCCGCGGCCCCGGTGTTCCCGCGTTCCGGTGAAGGGGCCGCTGGGGGCGTACTCGCGGTGCGTGACCGCGGGAGTCGGGACACGCTCGGGTGATCGTGGGTGGTGCTTACTTTCCCGCTAGCGGGGAAGTGTCGTCGGCTCCGCCGAGTGGTGCACGCGAACGACGACCCGTGGCGGTGCCGTCCGCGCGGGTGGGGGAGACGTCGCTTCGATCCGCCGTGCTTGCCCGGAAAGCGTGTTCTCCGGTTCGGTATGTTGGCTTTCCGTCGTGGTCGAGTACCCGGAACCGGGTCTTTCTCCGGGCAGGGCAACGGTGTGGGAGACCGTGTCGGAGAAGAGTGTCCGAAGTGGTACAACCCGTGTTCATGACGCGTGTGATCGTCTGGGAGAGCTCGTGGGTGAGGTGGCGGGTCGGTGGTCGCCGGTGAGCGGGATCGGTACCTCCGTTCGGAGGTACCGAACGCGTTCCGTTATTCGATCAGCTCGGGCGTCACCCCGTCAGCCGATTGCAGTAACGCTGTTGAGCTATTTCGATCACAGTGACGCCGTGAAGGGATCGTGTGATGAGCAGTACCGAGGTCAGTACGGGGATAGTCGGAGGAGGTGTGCTCTCCGCCGACTCGCCACCCGATGACGTCGCGCGACGCATCGCGGACCTCTCCGAGCAGGCGCATCGGGCGCTGCTGTTACGACGTCTGCTGGTCGTGTGGGCACTGCCCGTGAACGTGGCGTTGCTCGCCTCGGCCGTGAGCTACTTCGTGCTGGGAACGCCGGGATGGGGGATGATCACACTCGTCTCGGTGATTTCGGTGATCTCCGTAGTGTGTTCTGCCTTCCTCCTGTACCGCCAGTACTTCAAGGTACGCGGTATGGCGATCGAACTGCGTGAGCTGAACCAGGCGCGGCGCGAACAGTTGCTGGAGGAGGTGGGTTCGGGGGACCTGTTGTCCGCGCACAAGCGTTACCGCGTGTACCTGCCGGACGCGGTGCGCGCCTACCGCAGACAGGCCCGCCGCTACCGTTCCGTGCACAACACGTTGCAGATGGTGGTCATCTCCGGGTCGATAGTGACCTCGGTGGTCGCCGCGGCCTCCGTGTCGATGGCCCCCGCGCGGTGGGTGGCCGTCGGGCTGAGTCTCGTGGTGGCCGTGACGGCGGCGCTGTCCGGGTACGGGAAGTACCGGGAGCGCAGCGTGAACCTGCAGTTCACCGCCGACTCCCTGGAGCGGGAGTACCACTCGGTGGAGTTGCGTGTGGGCAAGTACCGCCGTTTCGACAGTGAGCAGGCCGCCTACGCCGAGTTCGCCAACGAGGCCGAGGTGTTGTTGGACGAACACGCCAAACGTCAGCAACAGGTGGGGCCCGCCGTCCTCCCGGACACTCTTGTTTGACCCTTTGGTGTGAGTCGGATTGTAGCGGAGGGGTAACTGGGGAGTTTTTGATTACTTTTCGTGTAAGGCCGGTTGTCGGTAATCGCTGAACCGTGTCCAGTGGCGTTTCCGTAGGCTCTTTGCGGCGCGCAGGACCGCCCCCTGTGCAGAGAGGAGCAAGGCGATGAAACGCACTGTGAGCGCAGCGGCCGCTCTGTTGGCGGGAAGCGCGGGCGCCGTCGGACTCGCGGGCACCGCCGTGGCGGAGACCCCCGCCCTGCCGAGCGAGCTGCCCACCGACGGAAGCACCGCCCAGGCCGCCCACCACACGGCCACGACCCTGCACTCCGCCGAGAAAGTGGTCGGAGACGTCGTTTCCGCTCCCGGGGCGAGCGCTCGTTCCGGCGACGACGTTCCCGCCGTGCCCGCGGGGCTCCCCGGCCACGATCAGCCCGTCCCCGGGATCGCCGACGCCCACTCCGTGGACGAGACGAGCGGTGTGCTGCCGGAAGACCTGCGGCGGCGCGACGGGGCCTCCGCCCCGTCCACCGGTGGGGACCTGCTCGGCGACTCCCCGCTCGGAGGACTCCTCGGCGGGCTGCCGATCAGCGGCCGGTAGAACGTCGGTGACGCCTCCCTCCGGGGCGGGACCGCGTGTGTTCGCCGTCGCCGCCCCGGTACGGGACCGGCGCCCTCGGAACGCGAGGGTCCCCACCGCACCGGGTGGGGACCCTCGTCGGTTCCGCATTCCGGGAAGAGGTCAGTGCCCCTGCTCCTTGGCGCGTTCGTACGAACGCTTGATCTCCGCCTCGGCGTCGTCCCTGCCGACCCAGGTGGCTCCCTCGACGCTCTTGGCCGGTTCGAGATCCTTGTAGACCTCGAAGAAGTGCTGGATCTCCAGCCGGTGGAACTCCTGGACGTGGTGGATGTCCCGGATGTGCTCCTGCCGGGGATCGTCGGCGGGAACACAGATGATCTTGTCGTCGCCGCCCTTCTCGTCGCGCATCCGGAACATTCCGATCGCGCGTGCACTGATCAGGCAGCCGGGGAAGGTCGGCTCCTGCACGAGCACGAGCGCGTCCAACGGGTCTCCGTCCTCGCCGAGGGTGTGCTCGATGAACCCGTAGTCGGCCGGGTACTGGGTGGCGGTGAACAGCGTCCGGTCGAGACGGATCCGCCCCGTCTCGTGGTCCACCTCGTACTTGTTGCGGTTCCCCTTGGGGATCTCGATCGTGACGTCGAAGTCCACGCGGTTCCTCATTCGTCCTGACGGTGTTTCGGACGGCGACCCCTCGTGCGGTCCGCCGACCGCTCGGATGTCGCCGGAACGGCCGTGCCGTTGCCGACCCTTTCTCGGGGAGTCCCCGATCGCCCGCGCACTGGCGGACCGTCCGGCGTCGGGTCGGTCGCGGCGGCGCGCAGGCCGCACGACGACCCTCGCCGCTCGCCGGTGGAATGCGCGTACAGCGTAAGTGAGCGTTCCCGGATCCGGCTTGGCGGGCCGTCCCACGACGGTGCCGAGCGGCGGGCCGACGTCGAGCACGGGCGAACCGTTCGCCTCCACCCGCGGGCGTGTCGTGACCGGGCCGTCACCGACCCGCCCCACGGCGAGCCCTGCGGCAGGGGTCCTCGCATCGTGTCCCTCGTCTCCGGCTCTTTCGGGTGTGGCTGTGCCCGCCTGTCGTTCCGGCGCATCTAGTGTGGGACACGTCAGCCGTTCCAGCCGCACGACAGTGCGCGAGATCGCACCCGCGGACAGGCAGTAGCCCAGGAGGAGTCCCGTGCCCGAGCCCCAGGAACCGGAGGGCGAGACCGGCGAGTACACGGAGACCGACGTCTCCGAGGAGGCGGACACCGGTGCCGCCGCCGTCTCCGGCGAGCGGGACGCCACGTGCTCGCGAGGGGACGAGCAGTCCCCGGCCTGGCCCACCGAGGACCCCGAGGAGGCCACCCCGGGGGCGGATTCCGAGCCGGTACCGGAGTGGCCGGAGCACGACGAGGCAGCTGTCGAGAGCACGCAACGGCTGCGCACAGCCTCCCGTGATCCCGACCCCGAGGGGGAACGGGAGGAGCCGGACTCCCCCGCCGGGCCGTGGCCGAGTGACCCGATCTCGGATCCCCCGACCACGACGATCCCCGTCGTCGGCGGAGAGGGGGCCTGCGGTTCCTCCGGAGTTCCGGGGGCCTCGGACGAGCGAGGTGAGGGTGCCGGTGGGGCAGACCCCTTCACCGGGAACGCGCTGGCGGGCAACGTCCCCCCAGCCCCCGAGCGCCCGGCGGAGCCCTCCGACTTCGGGATGCCCTCGACCACTCTCCCCGTGTTCCCGTCCTCCGGGCGGACCGTCGGTTCCGGGCAGGCCCCGCCCTCGACCGGGACGGCTCCACCACGGGCTCCGGCGGAGGACACCGACTCCGGCGGGGAGTCCTCGGCCGAACAGGCCCTCGGTGAACAGCCCCCGGCCGAACAGGCCGTCGGCGAACCGGCCGCTACTGCCGGGGAGGACACACCCGGCGATGACGAGGGATCAACCCGGAGGAGAGGACTCGGCAGGAAGCCGACCGTGCTCCTCGCCCTGGTGGGGGTGGTCGTGCTCGGCTGCACCGCGGTGCTCGGAACACTGGCCTGGTGGGGCGGGACCACTCCCCGGTCCGACGGACCCGCGCTCGCATGGCTGAACCCCTCGGTCCGAGGACTGGACTCAACCGCCCCGACCCCGACCCGGGACGGCCTGGCCGCCGCGCTCGACGACACGGCCGCGCGCCCGGAGCTGGGTGAGTTCGGTGGAGTGGTGCTGGACTCCGCCAGCGGGAAGGTGCTGTGGAGTCATCACGAGGAACGGGCCATGACCCCGGCGTCGACGAACAAGCTGCTCACCTCGTGCGCCGCGCTGCTGGCCGTCGACCACGACTTCCGGTTCCGCACCACGGTGGTGCGGGGCGAGGACCCGGGCAGCCTGGTGCTGGTGGGCGGTGGGGATCCCACGCTGTCCGCCCTCCCCGAGGGGGAGGAGTCGGTGTATCCGGGGGCGGCGCGGCTGGACGAGCTGGTGCGCGAGATCCGCGAGACCACCACAGGCGAGATCGAGTCGGTCAAGGTGGACGTGAGTCGGTACAGCGGTCCCACGCTGGCCTCCGGTTGGGACCCGGACGACGTGGACCGGGGATACATCGCCCCGATGCGTCCGGTGATGCTCGACGGAGGGCGCGACGATCCCACGAGCAAGGTCAGTGCGCGCGGCCATGAACCGGCTCTCGACGCGGGCAGGGAACTGGCCTCCCGACTCGGGGTGTCCTCCGAGTCGGTGACCACCACGACAGTCCGGGAGGGTTCCTCCGAAGTCGCCGAGGTCGAGTCCCCGCCGTTACGGGAGCTGGTGGGCAAGCTGTTACGGGACTCGGACAACGTGCTGGCCGAGGCCGTGGCGCGCCAGGTCGCGATCGCCACCGGTCACGAGCCCTCGTTCTCCGGAGCCACGGAGGCGGTGCGCGAGGTGTTGGAGGAGCACGGCTTCGACACGGACGGACTCCGCCTGCGGGACGGCAGCGGTCTCTCCGAGCGGGACCGGGTGACCCCCCGGTTGCTGGGGGAGGTGTTGCGCACCGCGAGCGCGCCGGCGGACAGTCCCTCCGGAGCCAGCGCGCGGTTGCGTCCGCTGCTCACCGCGGTCCCGATCGCCGGTGCCACCGGCAGCCTCGCCGGACGCTACGAGGACGGGCGTTCCGCGGAGGCACGCGGTTGGGTGCGGGCGAAAACGGGAACGCTCACCGGGGTGAACGCGCTGGCGGGCACGGTGGTCACCGAGGACGGACGCCTGTTGGGTTTCGCGTTCCTCACCAACGACAGCCAGGCCGCGCGGGCCCGTCCGCTGCTGGACAAAATGGCCGCGCACCTGCACGAGTGCGGTTGCCGGTGACCGGCCTCCGGGGCGCTCCTTCCGAGGTTCGCCGCCCTGCTCCGATGCGTGTACGGTCAGTGCTGTGAGTGTTCGTGCTTCCGCGTTCTCCGTGCCGCCGCGTCGTACGGTGTCCGGGTACGGCGGCCCGGAGCGTTCCGGACGGATCCGGGACGAACGTGCGGCCGCCGGGGCTGGGTCGGGGACGATCGACTGGGATCTCGCCGTGGGCACGGCCGCCAGGCTGCTCGGTCCGGGACCGGAGATCTCCCGCGCCGAGGCGGACAGTGCGGTGGCGAGCCTGCGCGAGTACAGCGTGGGAGCCGAAACCCATGTGCGCGAGGTGACCGGGTTGGGCGCGGAACTGCCCGTGCGTTCCGGAGACGTGGTGGACCGGCCCGGATGGCTGCACTGCGCGAGCAGAGGGTTGGCCGAGCTGACCGAGACGGCCGTCGAGAACGCCGTGTCCGCCGGGGCGGAGCGCTCCGGTGAGCTGTTGGCGGCGGTCAGCAGTCGTGGTGCGGGACTGCAGGCCGGCGTGGTGCTGGCCTATCTCGGCAGCAAGGTGCTGGGGCAGTACGACCCCTTCGCCCCCGCCGGGTCGGCGGACGAGGATCCGGGCAGGTTGTTGCTGGTGGCACCGAACATCGTGACGGCCCAGCGCGCGCTGGACGTCCCGGAGCGGGACTTCCACATGTGGGTGTGCCTGCACGAGTCCACCCACCGGTTGCAGTTCAACGCGGTCCCCTGGCTGCGCGAGTACTTCGCCGACAGCGTGGGTGAGCTCATGGGGGAGATGGACGGCTCCACGGGCGAGATGCTGAGCAGGATGCCGGCGGCGGTGCGGGAGGTGCGTTCCGGCCGTTCCCGGGAGTCCGACACCAGTCCCGGGGTGTTGGGGCTGGTGGAGCTGTTGCAGACACCGCGGCAGCGCGCGGCTCTGGACCGGATCATCGCTGTCTCCACCCTGTTGGAGGGCCACGCCGACCACGTGATGGACGCGGTCGGCCCCCGGGTCGTTCCCAGCGTGCGCACGATCCGGGAGCGGTTCACCCGCCGCCGCGCGGGCGGGGGGCTGTTGGACAGGGTGCTGCGGAGTCTGCTGGGGATGGACGCGAAGATCAAGCAGTACGCCAAGGGCGCCGAGTTCACCCGGCACGTGGTGGACACGGTGGGCATGGACGGGTTCAACGCGGTGTGGAGCCGTCCCGACCATCTGCCGACCCGCGCGGAACTGTCCGCTCCGGCCGAGTGGGTGCGCCGGGTGCACGGGTGACCGCACGCCGCCGCGTGACCGGTGGCCGCGAACCCGGAGGGTGAGGGGCACAATTCCGGTGTGCCTCCAGCCCCCTGTGTGAGTGAGATTCGCGTCGCGGTGCGCAGACTGCTCGATTCCGAACAGGCCGCCCGTTACCGGGGAAAACCGCTGGTGGTGGCCTGCTCCGGCGGGCCTGATTCGCTCGCGTTGGCCGCGGCGGCGGTGTACGTCGGCCGTCACCGCCACGTTCCGGTGCGCGCGGTGGTCGTCGACCACGGCCTGCAGGAGGGTTCGGAGGCGGTGGCCTCACGGGCGGCCGAACAACTGGGAGGGCTCGGTTGCTCCGGGGTGGAGACGGTGCGGGTCACCCCGCGGGGCGGTGGGGGACCCGAAGCGGCGGCCCGCCGTGCTCGTTACGAGGCGCTGCGCCGGTGCCGACCGGAGGGGTCTCCCGTGCTGCTGGGACACACCAGGGACGACCAGGCCGAGACGGTGTTGCTCGGCCTGGGGAGGGGCTCCGGCCCCCGGTCGGTGGCGGGGATGCGGCCGGTGGATCCGCCGTGGCTGCGTCCGCTGCTGGAGGTCTCCCGCCGGACCACCGAGGCGGTCTGTGCCGAACTGGGGCTGTCCCCGTGGAGGGATCCGCACAACACGGACTCCCGTTTCACCAGGGTACGGCTGCGCACCGAAGTGTTGCCCCTGATGGAGGACGTGTTGCAGGGTGGGGTTGCCTCCGCCCTGTCCCGGACGGCGGCGCAGCTCCGGGAGGACGCGGACGCGCTGGACGCGCTCGCCGAGGAGCTGCGCGCGCGGGTGCGCACCCCGGAGGGACTCGACGCGCAGGCGCTGGCCTCGAACCCGCCTTCGCTGCGCAGACGAGTGCTGCGGGACTGGCTGCGCGCGTGTGGTGTCCCCGAGCTCAGCGATGCCCATCTGCGTGAGGCGGACGCGCTGGTCGGTGACTGGCGCGGTCAGGGTGGTCACGCTCTGCCCGGAGGGTTCGAGCTGATTCGTGTGCGCGGAACTCTTCTGGTGGAATGCGGGGGTCGCCGAATCGAAGAACGAGCGAGCGACGGGTGAACAGCGACCCAATCGAGAGGGGAAGGCGGGCCGTGTACGACGGCGACATTGCCTCCGTGCTCATCTCCGAGCAGCAGATCAACGACAAGATCACCGAACTGGCCAAGCAGATCGACGAGGACTACGGGCAGCTCCACGGCGGGGATCTGGTACTGGTGGGGGTCCTCAAGGGCGCAGTCATGGTGATGACCGATTTGGCCCGGGCGCTTCCCCGGCCTGCCCAGCTGGAGTTCATGGCGGTCAGCTCCTACGGGTCCTCGACCTCCTCCTCCGGGGTCGTGCGGATCCTCAAGGATCTGGACCGGGACATCGCGGACAAGCACGTGCTGGTCGTCGAGGACATCATCGACTCGGGGCTGACGCTGTCCTGGTTGCTGAAGAACCTGACCGCGCGCAACCCCGCCTCGCTCGAGGTGTGCACCCTGTTGCGTAAGCCGGACGCGGTGCAGGTCGAGATCCCGGTCAGGTACGTCGGCTTCGACATCCCCAACGAGTTCGTCGTGGGCTACGGGCTCGACTTCGCGGAGCGCTACCGCGACCTCCCCTACATCGGTAGCCTCGATCCGAAGGTCTACACCTCCGGGACCTGATTCCGCGCGGTTCCCGTGGTGTCGTGGTGGCGGGTACAACCGAAAGGGGACGGAAAGCGCCCGCGTGGAGTCCTTCTCCGGGGTCGACCTCGGAGAACGGCTCGGGCGGGTCCTCGTCGGTGTGTCGTACCACCGGTGGGGAGGTGGTGGGAACTAATCCGGCGTGTGACCCGTTGGAAATCCAGGGGCGGGTACCCTGGACGGCTGTGGCTCGGTTCGCTCAGTTTCACGCTGGTGGGACCGGTACGCTGGGCCGAACCGGGGGTGGACGTTGAATGGACGCCCGCCACCACCCGACGTGACAGTCAGGGAGGGTCGAGGCCGCGCCGCGGCCGCAAGTGAATGGACCGAAAGCGCCTGCTCCGCAACCCGCTGCTGTGGCTGTTGGCGGTGTTGCTGCTGTTCTACGCCTTCAGCGTGCTCTTCGACGACACGCGTGGATACACCGACGTGTCGACCTCCACGGCTCTGCGCCAGATCTCGCAGGGGAACGTGGCCGAGGCCACGATCGAGGACAAGGAACAGCGGCTGAAACTGACTCTGAACGACGGCGTCCAGGTTCAGGGCAGCAACCGGATCATCGCCCAGTATCCGAGCGGTGCGAACGAGGACATCGTCAACCGGATAGAGCAGTCCGGTATCTCGAACTGGGATTCCGAGGTCTCCCAGAGCTCCATCTGGAGCCAGTTGTTCATCTATCTCATCCCGCTGGGACTGCTGGTCCTGCTGGTGATGTGGATGATGAACAACGCCCAGGGCGGCGGCAGCAAGGTGCTGAACTTCGGCAAGTCCAAGGCCAAGCAGTTCACCAAGGACATGCCCAAGACGTTGTTCAGCGACGTCGCCGGGGCCGACGAGGCCGTCGAGGAGCTGCACGAGATCAAGGACTTCCTGCAGCACCCGAGCCGGTACCAGGCGCTGGGCGCGAAGATCCCCAAGGGGGTGCTGCTCTACGGGCCTCCCGGCACAGGTAAGACGCTGCTCGCCCGTGCCGTGGCCGGTGAGGCCGGAGTGCCGTTCTACTCGATCTCCGGTTCGGACTTCGTGGAGATGTTCGTCGGTGTCGGTGCCTCCCGGGTGCGCGACCTGTTCGAGCAGGCCAAGCAGAACGCGCCGTGCATCGTCTTCGTGGACGAGATCGACGCCGTCGGCAGGCAACGCGGGGCCGGTCTCGGCGGCGGCCACGACGAGCGGGAGCAGACCCTGAACCAGTTGTTGGTCGAGATGGACGGGTTCGACTCCCGCGGCGGGATCATCCTGATCGCGGCGACGAACCGCTCCGACATCCTCGACCCGGCTCTGCTGCGCCCCGGGCGGTTCGACCGTCAGATTCCGGTGGCCGCGCCCGACCTGCGGGGTCGACGCGCGATCCTGAACGTGCACACCAAGGGCAAGCCGTTGGGCGCCGACGTCGACCTGGACGGGCTGGCCAAACGGACCGTGGGATTCTCCGGGGCCGACCTGGAGAACGTGGTCAACGAGGCGGCCCTGCTGACCGCTCGGGAGAACGCGCAGCTCATCACCGGTGCGGCGCTGGAGGAGTCGGTCGACCGGGTGATCGGTGGTCCGCGCCGCAAGACCAAGGTCATCTCGGAGCGGGACAAGAAGATCACCGCCTACCACGAGGGTGGTCACGCCCTGGCCGCCTGGGCGATGCCCGACCTGGAGCCCGTCTACAAGCTGACGATCCTCCCGCGGGGCAAGACCGGCGGGCACGCTCTCGTCGTCCCCGAGGACGACAAGGACATGATGACCCGCTCGGAGATGATCGCCCGTCTGGTGTTCGCACTCGGTGGGCGTTCTGCGGAGGAACTGGTCTTCCACGAGCCGACCACCGGGGCCTCCAGCGACATCGAGCAGGCGACGAAGATCGCCAGGGCGATGGTCACCGAGTACGGCATGACCGCCCGGCTCGGTGCCGTCAAGTACGGCAAGGAGGAGGGGGATCCCTTCCTGGGACGCTCCGCCGGCCAGCAGCCGAACTACTCGCTGGAGGTGGCCCACGAGATCGACGAGGAGGTGCGCAAGCTCATCGAAGCCGCGCACACCGAGGCGTGGGAGATCCTGAACACCTACCGGGACGTGCTCGACAACCTCGTGCTGGAGGTCATCGAGAAGGAGACGCTCAACCGCGCCGACCTGGAGCGGATCTTCGCCGAGGTCGAGAAGCGTCCCCGGATCACGGCGTTCAACGACTTCGGTGGACGCACCCCCTCGGACAAGCCGCCGATCAAGACGCCCGGCGAGCTGGCCATGGAACGCGGTGAGCCCTGGCCGCCCCCGGTCGAGGAACAGCCCAGTCCGACCCCGGTGGGGGCGGTGCCCGGAACCAACGGCTACGGCCCGCAGCAGGGTGCCGGATATCCGGGACCGAACCAGCAGGGGCCGCAGCCCCAGGGCTACCCCGGGCAGCCGCAGCAGGGCGGCTATCCCCAGCAGCCCCCGCCCCCACAGGGGCAGCAGCCGGGAACGGCCCAGATGCCCTACCCCGCTCCTCCCCAGGGGTACGCACCGCAGGGTGTTCCGCCCAACTACGGTGCTCCCCCCGGGTGGACCCCGGCGACCTCTCCCGGCGCCCAGCCGGGTTACCAGCCTCCCGCCTCGAACCAGCACAACTGGACTCCCTCGTGGGAGAGCGGCGGGCAGCCGGGGACCGGTGGCCCGCAGACCGGGGGACAGCCCCCCTCCCAACAGCAGGGTCAGCAGACCGAGCAGATCCAGCAGGGACAGCAGCCCGCCCCACCCTCCGCCTCCCCGGAGGAGGGGGCCGGTGAGCGGACCGAGCAGTCCCCGACTGATTCGAGTGCGGAAACGTCCGCCGAGCAGGACCGAGGACGGAATTCCGGAGGCGAGGAGACGGGGCCGTCGACAGGGGAGAACGGGAGTTCTTCCGACCACCGCTGAGGGTGGGGTTCCGGAGGCTTCCGGCGGAGGCCGGAGGCCTCGCCTCCGTGGAGGGAACGACACGTGACAGCTGAGAACGTACCGGCGGGGCCGGACGCCGAATTCGGCTCCGACCCCGCCGAGTTCGTGCATCAACGCTTCGACAGGACCCGAGCGCAGGCCGCGATCCGCGAGTTGCTGCTGGCTGCGGGTGAGGATCCGGACCGGGAAGGGCTGCGGGAGACACCGGAGCGGGTGGCCCGTGCCTACGAGGAACTGTTCACCGGGCTCTACACCGACCCCGACGAGGTGCTGGACCGCACTTTCGACGAGTCGCACGAGGAGCTCGTGCTGGTGCGGGACATCCCGATGTACTCGCAGTGCGAACACCACCTGTTGCCCTTCCACGGCATGGCCCACATCGGCTACATCCCCAACGACCAGGGAAGGGTTACCGGACTGTCCAAACTGGCTCGACTGGTCGACCTGTACGCCAAGCGTCCGCAGGTGCAGGAGCGGCTGACCTCGCAGATCGCCGACGCCCTCACCAGGAAGCTGGAACCGCGCGGGGTCATCGTCGTGGTGGAGGCGGAGCACCTCTGCATGGGGATGCGCGGGGTACGCAAGGCGGGCTCGGTGACCACCACCTCCGCCGTGCGTGGCGTGTTCCGTTCCTCGGCTTCCTCCCGGTCCGAGGCGTTGTCGTTGATTCGGGGGAAGTGATGCCCGCAGAGCTGCCGAGAGCGTCGCGCTGCCTGGTCATGGGCGTGTTGAACGTGACGCACAACTCCTTCTCGGACGGTGGCAGTTACCTGGACCACGAGGTCGCCGTGGCACACGGCAAGCACCTGCGGGACCAGGGCGCCGACATCGTCGACGTGGGTGGGGAGTCCACCCGCCCCGGCGCCGAGCGGGTGGCGGCCGAGGTCGAGGCGGAACGTGTGCTGCCGGTGGTTCGTGAGCTGGCTCGGGCCGGTGTTCCCGTCAGTGTGGACACCATGCGCGCCGAGATCGCCGTCGCGGCCGTGCGGGAGGGAGCCGTGCTGGTCAACGACGTCTCCGGTGGACTCGCCGATCCGGAGATGGCCGCCGCGGTCGCCGACGTCGGGGTTCCCTGGATCCTCATGCACTGGCGGGGCCACAGCAGGGACATGAACTCCCTGGCCGTCTACACCGACGTGGTGAGCGAGGTGCGGGCGGAGTTGTCCGCCCGTGTCGAGGACGCGCTGGCGGCGGGGGTGTCCGAGGACGCCCTCGTGCTGGATCCGGGGCTCGGTTTCGCCAAGAACGCCGAACACGACTGGCGGCTGCTGCGTGCGCTGGAGACATTCCTGGACATGGGACCCGCCGTGTTGGTGGGTGCCTCCCGCAAGCGGTTCCTGGGCGGCGCGTTGGCGGACTCCGCGGGAACTCCCCGTCCCGCCTCCGGCCGGGACGTGGCCACCGCCGCGGTGTCCGCGTTGGCCGCCGAGCGCGGGGCGTGGGCGGTGCGGGTGCACGACGTGCGGGCGTCGCTGGACGCGGTGACGGTGGCCGCCCACTGGCAGCACGGAGGGAGCGAACTTGGCTGACCGGATCACACTCACCGGACTGCGCGTGTTCGGACACCACGGGGTGTTCGAGCGGGAGAAGCGGGACGGTCAGGAGTTCGTCGTGGACATCACGGTGTGGGTCGACCTGGGGGAGGCCGCGGCGAGCGACGACGTGACCGGCACGCTGCACTACGGGGTGCTCGCCGAACGGGCCGCCGCCGTGGTGGCCGGTCCCGCGCGGGACCTGATCGAGACGGTGGCCGCCGAGATCGCCGACGACATCATGACCGACGACAGGCCCCATGCCGCCGAGGTGACGATACACAAACCCTCCGCTCCGATCCCGCTCACCTTCGACGACGTCGCGGTGACCATTCGGCGCTCCCGGCGCGGCGGACGCGGAGGGAGGGCCGTTTCGGCATGAGCAGGGCGGTCCTCTCCCTCGGGTCGAACCTGGGGGACCGGCTCGGTTACCTGCGGCTGGCGGTGCGGGGGTTGTCCGAGGTGCTGGTGGCGACCTCCTCGGTGTACGAGACCGCTCCGTGGGGGGTCACCGACCAGCCCGACTTTCTGAACGCTGTGGTGTTGGTGGACTCCGTCGAGTTCGGGGCCTGGGACTGGTTGCGCCGTGCCCAGCGGCTCGAACAGCGGGCCGAACGTGTTCGCGAGCAGCGGTGGGGACCGCGCACACTGGACGTCGACGTGGTCACTGTGGACGAGGTGCGCAGTGACCACCCCGAGTTGTTGCTGCCGCATCCGGGGACACCGCGGCGGGCCACTGTGCTGGTTCCCTGGGCGGAGATGGACGGTACCGCCGTGTTACCCGGCCACGGTGCTGTTTCCGCGCTGTGCCGGGAACTTCCCCCCGAGGAGGTCGCCGAGGTGCGGAAACGCCCGGATCTGACGTTGTACTGACAACCGTGGCCGCGGTGCGTGGGGTCGGGAAGCCGTGCTCGGGCGGGGCTCGCCCGAGGCGGGTCCCGGCGTTCGCCGGCGGCGCGGCCGTGTGGGCACGGAGGACGGATGAACTACACCAGGGCCCGGGACCTCGTGGTCGCGGCGTTGATCGCGGCCGTGCTGGTCTACGCCGGAGTACGGGTGGGCTACGAGGCCCTGCCTCCGTTGCCGCTGGCCGCCGGGGCCACCCTGCTGGTGGTGGCGGTGCTGGAGGTCGTGTTGGCCTTCGCGGTGCGTCCCCGGGCGCAGCACTGGCAGGGGCGGGAGCCGCTCGATCCGATGACGGCCACCCGGATGGTGGCACTGGCCAAGGCCTCCTCACTGGCGGGAGCGCTCATGTCCGGCGTGTGGGTGGCCCTGCTGGTGTTCCTGGTGCCGATGTACGCCCGTGTCGAGGTGGCCCGTTCGGACACGGCGGCCGCGCTGGTCGGGTTGGTCAGTGCGGCGGCGTTGATCGCCTCCGGGCTGTGGCTGGAGCGGTGTATGCGCAATCCGGACGAGCCGGAGGAGGACGACACCGGGGACGAATAACACACTTTCGTGTCTTCCGGTGCGTGGTGGGCACGGAAGACGGACACCGATCCGGGGATCCGGGAGGACAGTCGGTTGTCCCGCCGCCTGCTCCTCCCGCGAAAAGGTGGACTCCCGGGTGGCGGGCGGACAGGAGGCCCGCTTCGTTGCGTGGCCGTTTCGTGATGGCCGCGTCCCGTCCGATTTCGAACGGATAAAATCCGGGTACGGTTGGCCGCATGACTGCCCGGACCGATTCGGAAGCTCCGGCGCGAGGTACTCGAACCACCCTGTTGTGGATCGGTGCGTGTGTCCTGTCCGGCGCGGCCACGTTCGCGCTGGTCCTGGCCGACGATGTCCGGTTGCTGCGTGTGGGCACGATCGCCGCCCTGTGGGCGACCCTGTTGGCGGCGCTGCGGGCGGGACGGCTGCGTGAGTGGGTCCGTGAGCGGGACGAGCTGCTGAACCGCCGCCAGATCGACTACGAACGCGAACTCGAACGCGAGATAGCGGCGCGTCGGGAACACGAGGCGGAGACCGAGCAGGAGATCAGGCGGCGCGTGGAGGAACGGGACAACGCCGAGCTCACCGAGCTGCGTTCCGAGGTGCACGAGCTCCGTCGACTGCTCGAACGTCGTGGAGGCACCCCCTCAGCCAGGGGTGACGAACGTTTTCGGCCGGAGGGGGAACGGCTCGGAGCGGCGGAACGTCCGGTGGGGGCGGCTTCCGTGGAATCCGCCTCCCCCGTCGCGGGTGAGTCCTCGGCGGGGACGCCGCCCCGTCAGACGACCACCGGCGGCCCGGTTCCGGCTCCCTCCGGTGGGGCAGAGTCGGCACCGGCGGCCCCGGTGACCCCGCCCCGACCGGTGCGACAGCCCCAGGGACTACCTCCCCAACGTCCGCCTCGCTTCGTCGGGGCACTTTCCGGGACAGTCCCCGGATCCGCCGAGCGGGCAAAGTCCCCCGAGTCGCCTTCCCGGCCTTCCCCTGAGGGTGGGAGAACTCCTCCACCTCCCCCGACGGGACCTCCCCGCTCCGGGCGGGGGGCGGAGGCCGGGGTCGGGAACGCGACGGGTGGGGGAACGGTTTCCCGCCCCGGTAGGCCCACACCGACTCGGACACCGCCCTCCGGGCCACATCCCCGGGCCGAGAACGAGGGGGCGGAGCCTCCGGCTCCGGAGGGAGCGAGACCGAACCCGCCTCATCCTCCTGACGGGGCCACCTCCGCAGGACGGGGAGATCAGCCTCCGACCGTCCCTCCGCCCGCCCCACCGCGGGGACGGCGGACCCCGGAGACAGCGGCGGCCTCCCCGCCGCCTTCCGCCCACCAGCAGCCTCCCGCCACGCGGCGGGATGGTGGTTCCGAGTCCTCCGCCGGGGAGAACGTCTCCGTCGGCTCCACCGGGGCACACACCCAGGGAACCTCGGTGGTGGATCTACTCGCCGCCTACGGCGAGGCCGGTGAGACACGTCGCAGGCGCCGCCGGGAAGAGTGAAACGGGCGATCTCGAAGGTGCGGTGCGTGGTGTCGGCGCCGCCCCGGGAGGCTTATCGTTTCGTGCGTGTCCCATCCTGATCTCTCGCACGCCCGGAGGGCCCAGTCCCACAAGCACCAGGCCGTCGGATGGCCGGTCGCCGGACTGATACTGCTCGGCATGTGCGGGCTGACCATGCTCGGCATCGCGACGGCCCGCGTGGGGTACGTGGCCGCCACCGTCGGCGCGCTGGCCGCGTTGCTGCCGGTGGGAGTGGTGTTCGGCGCGATCGTCTGGATCGACCGCTGGGAGCCCGAGCCCCCGATGATGCTGCTCGGCGCGTTCCTGTGGGGTGCCGGGGGAGCCACGGCCTGCGCCTTCCTGCTCAACGACGCGATGACCGGTTTCGGCGAGGTGCTGTTCGGTGGTTCCTTCGAGGAGCACTTCGCCCTGGTGGTGACCGCCCCCGTCGTGGAGGAGGCGGCGAAGGCGCTGTTCGTGATCGCACTCTGGATCAGGCGCCGGTCCGAGTTCAACGGCATGGTCGACGGCATCGTCTACGCCGCGCTGACCGCGGCCGGATTCGCCTTCATCGAGAACATCTTCTACTTCGGCAAGGCTTTCGCCCAGACCGGTCTGGGCGACCTGAGCGGGGGCGTGGTGGCGGTTTTCGTGCTGCGTGGACTTCTCGCGCCGTTCTCGCACCCGCTGTTCAGCGCCATGGTCGGCATCGGGATCGGTATGGCCACCCGGACACGCAACAGGCGGATGAGGGCCGTGTGGCCCACCCTCGGTTTCCTGACCGCGGTGGTGCTGCACGCCGTCTGGAACGGTTCCACCACGCTCGGCGGGGACCGTTTCCTGAACGTCTACTTCGTGATCATGGTGCCCGTCTTCCTGGGGACCGGTTGGTTGGTCGTCTGGCAGCGCCGGAGGGAACAGCGCATCGTGGCCCAGCAGCTGCCCGCCCTGCAACGGGCGGGTCTGATCGTGCCCAGCGAGCTGGAACTGCTGGCCAGCCTGTCCGAACGGCGTGGCTGGAAACGCAAGGTGCGGCGCAGCGCCGGTCCCGAGGCGGCCAAGGCGGTGCGGGACTACCAGATAGCCGTCACCGAGTTGGCCTTCCTGCAACACCGGGCCGAACAGGGCAACACCACCAGCGCGGTGCGCCGGAAACGCCGTGAGAAGCTGATCGCGGACCTGAAGGAGGCGCGGCGTTCGGCGAGCGGATCTCCGGACGCGATCCGCACCGCCCACATCAAGCTGGACGAGCTCACCAGGACGAACGTCCGGCGGTCCTCGCGGGGTTGAGCCAGACGAGTCCGGCCGGGTGTGGTGTCGGGCACTTTCTCGTCCCCGTTCGTGCCCGGTGGTGCGTGGTTCTCGCCACCCTCGGGGCACACGGGGGTGGTTTCGGCGTTACTCTCGCGGCGCTGTCCGGTACCCGGTACGGGACTGGAACGGTAGGAGGATTGGTTGACGTGTCCGCTGATCGGCACGGTACCCGTTCGGAGACCACGGGCGGGTTCCTTCCCTCGGACGTGGGGCCCTCACGTCCGCGGTTGCGCGTGGGCGTGATCTCGGCCGGCAGGGTCGGCAGTGTTCTCGGCGCCGCGCTGCACGGGGTGAACCACGAGGTGGGCGCGGTCGCGGCCGTGTCGGACGCGGCTCTGCGACGCGTGGACGAACTGCTTCCCACGGTCCCGGTGCGCGCTCCCGACGAGGTCGCCCGCCAGGCCGACCTGGTTCTGCTGACGGTTCCCGACGACGCCCTGGAGGGCCTGGTGCGCGGGCTCGCCGCGGCCGGAGCGCTGCGCTCCGGACAGATCGTGGTGCACACCTCCGGGGCCCACGGCGTGGGTGTGCTCGAACCGGCCGCCCGACTCGGGGCGCTGCCTGTGGCGCTGCATCCGGCCATGACGTTCACCGGAAAACGGGAGGACCTGGAGCGGCTGGGTACGGCGTGCATGGCCGTGACCGCACGTCCCGACGACGAGGCCGGTTTCAACGTCGGCACCGCACTGGCGGTGGAGATGGGCACGGACCCGATCCGGATCCCGGAGGAGGCCAGGCAGCTCTACCACGCGGCGTTGACCCACGGGGCGAACCACCTGGTCACTCTCGTCAACGAGTGTGCTCAGCTGCTGCGTTCGGCGGGCATCGAGCACACCGACCGGGTGCTGGGCCCCATTCTCTCCGCGGCACTGGACAACGCGCTGCGTTACGGGGACCGGGCGTTGACCGGGCCGGTTTCCCGGGGGGACGCGGGGACCGTGCGCGCTCATCTGGAGGTTCTCGAGGAGGCGGAACCGGACACGGTGGCCGGTTACGTGCAGCTTGCCAGGCGCACCGCACAGCGGGCGGTCACTTCCGGGGTGCTTCGCTCGGACGACGCGGTGGGTGTTCACGAGGTACTCGACGGGGGTGGCCGATGAGAACGTCGTCGAACCGGACCGGTTCGGAGGAGGTCGGTGCGGGGCCGGGGTTCACCCCGCGTGAGCTGACGGTGCACCGGCGGCCCGAGGAACTCCGCAAGGTGACACGTGCCCTGCGGGCCACCGGACGCAGGATCGTGCTGGTGCCGACGATGGGGGCGCTGCACGAGGGGCATCTGGAGCTGGTCCGGGCGGCCCGTCGTGTGCCCAACAGCGTGACGGTGGTCTCCGTGTTCGTGAACCCGTTGCAGTTCGGCCCCGACGAGGACTTCGACAGCTACCCCCGTCGGCTGGACTCCGACGTGGCGGCGTTGTCCGGGGAGGGGGTCGAGCTCGTCTTCGCTCCCGGGCAGCAGGACCTCTACGGTCCCGACCCGCGGATCACGGTGAGCGCGGGCCAGGCCGGCGACGAGCTGGAGGGGGCCAGCAGGCCGGGTCACTTCGACGGGGTGCTCACCGTGGTGACGAAGTTGTTCAACATCGTGGGGCCGGATCTGGCCCTGTTCGGGGAGAAGGACTACCAGCAGCTCGTACTGCTGCGTCGGATGGTTCGCGAGCTGGACTTCCCCACCGAGATCCAGGGCATTCCGATCGTGCGGGAGTCGGACGGCCTGGCGCTGTCCTCACGTAACGCCTATCTCACCGAACGACAGCGCTCGGCCGCCCTGACACTGTCCGCCGCCCTGGCCGCCGGGGCGCACGCGGGCCCGCGCGGGGCGGAGGCGGTGCTGGCCGCCGCGCGGGAGGTGCTGGACACCGAGCCGCTGGTGGAGGTGGACTACCTACAGCTGCGGGACCGTGACCTCGGGCCGCCGCCGGAACGGGGGGAAGCCCGGTTGCTGCTCGCGGCGACGGTGGGCCAGACCAGGCTGTTGGACAACGCGCTGGTGGTGTTGAACGAGTCCGACACGGTGACGGGCTAGGGGCGCGGCGTGTTCTCCGTCTCGCCTCGCACGGGTGAGTCGACCGTTGCCGTTTCCGGTCGGTCTCCGGCACCGGGCCGAGGCCCGGTGTTCGGAACCGGGAGGGGAGTACCGATGTTTCGTACCATGCTCAAGTCCAAGATCCACCGAGCCACCGTCACCCAGGCGGATCTGCACTACGTCGGCTCGGTGACCATAGACGCGGCGTTGATGGAGGCCGCCGACCTGCTCGACGGTGAGCAGGTCACCATCGTGGACGTGACCAACGGGGCCAGACTGGAGACCTACGCGATCACCGGCGAGCGGGACTCCGGGGTGCTGGGGATCAACGGGGCGGCCGCGCACCTGGTGCATCCGGGGGATCTGGTGATCCTGATCGCCTACGGGATGATGGACGAGTCGGAGGCCCGCTCCTTCCGTCCCCGGGTGTTGTTCGTGGACTCCGACAACCGTGTCGTCGAAACCGGTGGGGATCCCGGGCACGCCCCCGCCGGTTCGGGGCTGGCCAGTTCGGCCGTTTCCGGGTGACGGCACCCGGCGTGTTTCGGCGTGTCCCCCCGTGCGTGGATCCGGGGAGCGTCCGCGTGTCGGTGTCGTGCCGACCGAGTCGAAGGAAGGAAGGCAACGGTGCTGCTCGCGATCGATGTCGGCAACACCAACATCGTGTTGGGACTCTACGAGGACGACCCTGACGACGGTTCCGAGCAGGGATCCGGTTCGGCACGCAGGCCGAAGGCGCGGGCCCGCCTGGTACGGGACTGGCGGATGCGCACCGAGCCGAGGATGACGGCCGACGAGCTGGCCTTCACGATGCGGGGACTGCTCGGGGACTACGCCGACAGGATCACGGGGATCTCCGCGTTGTCGACCGTGCCGACGCTGCTGCGGGAACTGCGCGTGATGCTCGGACGGAACTGGAGCGAGGTCCCGCGTGTGGTGGTGGAGCCCGGGATCCGTACCGGTGTTCCGCTGTTGGTGGACAACCCCAAGGAGGTGGGGGCCGACCGGGTGATCAACACGTTGGCGGCCCACCATCTGTACTCCACGAACTGCGTGGTGGTGGACTTCGGAACCTCGACCAACATCGACGCGATCTCGGCCAAGGGGGAGTTCCTCGGCGGGGCTTTCGCTCCCGGGGTGGAGATCTCGTTGGACGCCCTCGCATCCCGTGCCGCCCAGCTGCGCAAGGTGGAGCTTGTCAGGCCGCGTTCGGTGATCGGCAAGAACACCGTGGAGTGCCTGCAGTCGGGTCTGCTCTTCGGCTTCGCAGGTCAGGTGGACGGTCTGGTCCGCAGTATCGTCGCCGAGCTGGAGGAGACGCACGGCGGTCCGACCACGGTGCTGGCCACGGGAGGACTGGCCCCCTTGGTGATCGGCGAGTCGCAGACGATCTCCCACCACGTTCCCGAACTCACACTGCTCGGGCTGCGGTTGGTCTTCGACCGCAACATGGAGTGATTCCCGCCGGTGGCGGCACCGGTTTCCGAACCCCTCCGGCCGTGGGGGCACCTCCGGGGTCCGTACCCTGGGGAACCGTGAATGACCAGGATCAGTCAAGGCGTGTCGACGGAGCCGAGGAGCTGCCGGAACAACTACGGGTGCGTCGGGAGAAACGGGAGCGCCTCCTGGAGGAGGGCGAGGATCCCTACCCGGTCGCGCTGCCGATCACGCACTCGCTGGCCCAGGTGCGGGCCGCTCACCCGGATCTGCCCGTGGACACCGCGACCGGTGAGCGGGTCGGTGTCGCCGGTCGGGTGATGTTCCTGCGCAACACAGGCAAGCTCTGTTTCGCCACGTTGCGCGGTGGGGACGGTACCGAGCTGCAGGCCATGATCAGCCGTAACGAGGTCGGCGAACAGCGGTTGTCCGACTGGAAGGCCGACGTCGACCTGGGGGATCACGTTTTCGTCGCCGGGGAGGTCATCACCTCCCGTCGGGGTGAGCTTTCCGTGTTGGCCGACGAGTGGCGTATGGCGGCCAAGGCGCTGCGTCCGCTGCCGGTGGCGCACAAGGAACTCAACGAGGAGAACAGGGTACGTCAGCGTTACGTGGACCTGCTGGTTCGGCGGCAGGCCGCCGAAACCGTGCGGACCAGGGCCGCGGCGTTGCGCTCGTTGCGGCACTCGTTCGACCGGCGTGGTTATCTCGAGGTCGAGACCCCGATGTTGCAGACCCTGCAGGGGGGAGCCGCGGCTCGTCCGTTCGTGACGTACTCGAATGCTTTGGACACGGATCTGTACCTGAGGATCGCCCCGGAGCTGTTCCTCAAGCGGTGTGTCGTCGGTGGGATCGAGAAAGTCTTCGAGATCAACCGCAACTTTCGCAACGAGGGGAGTGATTCTTCCCACTCTCCCGAGTTCGCGATGCTCGAGTTTTATGAGGCTTACTCGGATTACGACGGGATGGCCGAGCTTACCCGGGAACTGATCCAGGAAGCCGCCCAGAGCCTGTTCGGAACTCAGACGGTGACGTGGGCGGACGGCTCGGAGTACGACCTTTCCGGCAGCTGGTCGCACATTACGATGTACGGCTCGCTGTCCGAGGCGCTCGGTTTCGAGGTAACTCCCGAAACCGGGGTGGAAACCCTGCGTAAACACGCCGAAAGCGTCGGTTTGTCCGATCTCGATCCTTCCCACGGCCACGGCAAACTGGTCGAGGAACTCTGGGAACACCTGGTCGGCAACCACCTCTACGAACCCACATTCGTCCGGGACTTCCCGCTGGATACCGCCCCGCTGACCCGGCAGCACCGGCAGCATTCGGGGATGGCGGAGAAATGGGATCTCTACGTCCGCGGTTTCGAACTGGCCACCGGCTACTCGGAGCTGGTCGACCCCGTGGTGGAACGTAGCCGTCTGGAGGAACAGGCGAGGCTGGCCTCCGAGGGAGACGAGGAGGCCATGCCCGTGGACGAGGACTTTCTCCGGGCCCTGGAGTACGGAATGCCGCCGACCGGTGGTGTGGGAATGGGGATCGACCGTCTGTTGATGGCTTTGACGGGTCTCGGGATCCGGGAGACGATACTGTTCCCGCTCGTTCGGCCGGAATGAGGGTTCCGCGGACTTCCGGGGCCGGCTCCCTCAAAATTTCTTCGGCGGGGTGAGTGCGGCTCCGGCTTTACTGCGCTAACCTTGCTGACGAGAATGAAACGGTGACGATGTATTCGCGGGGTTGATACCGACTCGGGCTCGCGGGAGGACTTCGGTATTGGCCCGGTTCCGGAGGAACCGGGCTGTACTCCGGAAGTGAGGACATCGTCACATGAGGGATTGGTCCGGAGAGGAACAAAGAAGATGGCGCAGAAGGTGACCGTCCAGCTGGTGGACGATCTGGACGGTGGAGAAGCCGACGAAACGGTCGAGTTCGCCTTGGACGGCGTCTCTTACACGATCGACCTTTCGAATGAGAATGCGGCTGAGCTGCGTGAGGCGCTGAGTGGGTATCTGGCCAGCGCTCGCCGTTCCGGAGGGCGTAAGAAGCCGGGGCCGAAGAGTGGTTCGACACGGTCGGCTTCCTCTTCCTCGGGAGGCTCCACCAGCGCGGATCGTGAGCAGAACCAGGCAATTCGGGAATGGGCGCGCAAGCGTGGCATGAAGGTTTCGGACCGGGGGCGTATCCCGGCCGACATCGTGGCCGAGTACCACAAGGCGCACTGAGCCGACGCGGAAGTCGGTAACGGCTCGGTTCCTCGGGCCGTCCGTGGATCGGACGGACTCGTTCGGGTGCCGGGCTCCGTCGGCACCATCCGGCCGTCCTGTCGTGAAGTCTGTTCGGTCCGGGTGCGCCCCGGCGGACGTCGTGCCACGACGCTCTCGTGGAGCGCACCCGTACACCTGCGAGGTGTCCGAACCTTCCGCGCCTTGGCGCTTCAGCGTGCGCGGTCCGTGCCGAAAGCGTCGGCGAGGTCGTCCAGGATGCCGTGTGCACCGTGGATTCCCACGGAGGTCATCCAGGTGATGTCGTCGACTTCGTGCACCCGACCTCGCAGGGTGTCCCACAGCGGGTTGGACGTGAATTTCTTTCTGGCTTCTGCGGCCTCTCCCGCCTCGTCCGGGTAGACGGTCAGGAAGATGTGCTCCGCGTCGAGTTCGGGAATCCGTTCCTGGCTCAGGTTCACCGCGATGCCTTCTCCGGTCGGTTGCCCCTCGGGACGGGCCAGTCCGGTGTCCCCCAGCACGAGACCGGGGAAGGAGTCGGCACTGTACAGGCGCACGGTCGGTTCCCCGGCGAAACGCACCACCGACACGGTGGGATTGTGTCCCACCCGTGTGCGGATCTTGTCGCCCACGGCCTTCGCGCGTCGCTCGTAGTCGCTCAGCTCGCGCTGCGCCTGCCGTTCCTTGCCCAGGGCACGACCGGTCAGGAGCAGGTTCTCCTTCCAGCTGGCCCCCGTGTCCGCGCTGAACACCGTGGGGGCGATTTCGGAGAGCTGGTCGTAGAGCTTCTCGTGGCGGACCTTCGCGGAGAGGATCAGGTCGGGGTTCGTGCCGACGATCCGCTCCAGGGAAGGCTCGCTGAGGCTGCCCACCCGCTGGGCGTCCGCGCCGTGTTCCTTGCGGTCCTCGCCCAGGTAGGCGGGAAGCCCCTTCCTGCCGCCGAAGGTGGTGTAGCCGACCACGTCGGTGCCCAGGGCCATGACCGCGCTCGTGAAGGTCGCGTCGAGCGCGACCACCCGTTTCGGGGTGCCCGTGACCGTGGTCGTGCCCATGGCGTGCTCGACGGTGCGGCTGTCGTCCGAGTCCGCTCCGCTCGACTCCGTCGAACCACCGCCGCAGGCGCTCAGTCCGAGGACGGGCAGGGCTCCCGCCGCGGTCAGCGCGGTTCGCAGTAGGTCCCGTCTGCTTCGTGTGATGTCGGGCATCGGTTTTCCTCCCCCGTATGCGTTAATCTTAGGCGGGCCTAACCTAAGTGCGGGTAACCTAAGCGAAGCAGGGGCGGAGAGCCAAGGGAGTGGGATGTGAGTCGCAGCTCGGTCGACCGGAACCCGCGGGACCCCGATCCCGACTCGCCCCCCTCCCGGAGCGCTCCGTCCGTTCCGGAAGGGACCGAGGACACCACCTCGCTGGAGCGCGTGAGCGCCCGTCGCCGCAGAAGACTGACGGGACTGGCCCTGCTGGCGGCACTGCTGTTGGTCAGTTGCGTGCTGAGCGTCTTCGTCGGAGCCAAGCTCATACCGCCCGAGGCGGTGCTGCGGGCCCTGTTGTCCACGACGGACACCCAGAACCACCTGATCGTCTACGAGCTGCGGTTACCCCGCACCCTCGTGGGAGTGCTGGCGGGCTCTGCCCTCGGTCTGGCCGGGGCGCTGATGCAGGGTTACACCAGGAACCCGATCGCCGGACCCAGCATCCTCGGGATCACCCAGGGCGCGGGACTGGCGGTGGTACTGGCCGTGTTCACCCTGGGGATATCCGGGATGCTCGGTTTCGTCTGGTTCAGCTTCGGCGGAGCCCTGATCAGCGCGCTCGCGGTGTTCGCGATCGGCTCGGTGGGACGGGGCGGTGCCACCCCGGCGGCCCTGGCGCTGGCAGGCGCGGCGATCAGCGCGCTGCTCCAGGCGCTCACCTCGGCGCTGGTGCTGCTGGACCGGCAGAGCATGGACACCTACCGCTTCTGGAAGGTCGGTTCCATCGCGGTCAGCGACATGACCGTCATCCGGCAGGTGCTGCCCTTCGTGCTGCTCGGCCTGGTGTTGGGTCTGGCGAGCGCCCCCGGCCTGAACGCGCTCTCCCTCGGTGACGACATGGCCGCGGCCCTCGGGCACAACGTGACGAGATCACGTACCACCGGTGTCGCGGCCATAGCCGTGCTCGTCGGCAGTGCCGTGGCACTGTGCGGCCCGATCAGCTTCGTCGGACTCGTGGTGCCCCACGTGGCCAGATACTTCTCGGGGCCGGACCACCGGTGGCTGTTGCCGTTCGCGGCGCTGACCGGGGCGTGCCTGGTGCTGTTGGCCGACCTGGTCGGGCGGGTGGTCGCCCGGCCCTCGGAGATCCAGGTCGGCGTGATGCTGGCGATGGTCGGTGCCCCGTTCTTCATCGCGCTCGTACGGCGCAGGAGGCTGATGCGACTGTGAAGGCGACGGAGCAGACACCTCCCGCGCGGTCCGCCACGCCCCCGGTTCCGGGGAGAAGTCCGCTGCGCATCGGTCCGGTCTCCACCGTGCTGCGTCCGCGCCCCCTGCTGGCCTTGTTCGGGGGGATGCTGGCGTTGCTGGTGGTGTTCTCCTGTGATCTCGCGCTCGGGGACTATCCGATCACACCGCTGGGGGTGCTGCGGACCCTCTTCGGTGGCGGGGACGCGGGGGAGAACCTCGTGGTGTTCGAACTGCGCCTGCCGCGAGCCCTGACCGGCCTGTTGGTGGGCGCGGCTCTCGGCCTGGCCGGTGCCATCACCCAGGCGGTGGTGCGCAATCCGCTGGCCAGCCCGGACCTGCTCGGGATCACCGCCGGAGCCGGAGCCGCGGCCACGGCCGTGATCGTCGCCGGGGGAGCCCTCGGCGGTGTCAGCGGCTTCGTCGCCGCACTCGGGGTTCCCGTGGTCGCGTTGTTCGGCGGTGTGGGCACCGGACTGCTCGTTGCGCTGCTGGCCTATCGCAACGGTGTCGACTCGTTCCGGCTGGTACTGGTGGGCATCGGGATGAACACCCTGATGGTCAACGCCACCCTGTGGCTGCTGACCGCCGGCGAGGTCCAGGACGCGGGAAGGGCGATGGTGTGGCTGACCGGGAGTCTGAACGCCCGCGGCTGGGAGAACGTCGTTCCCGTCGCGCTGGCCCTGGTCGTGCTGGTGCCGCTCGCGCTGGTCGGTGCCCACGTACTCGGGGCGTTGCAGTTCGACGACGACACGATGCGCGAACTGGGGGTTCGGGTCACGGCCGCTCGGGCGGCCATGCTGCTCGGGGCGACCGTGCTCGCCTCCCTGGCGACCTCGGCGGCGGGGCCCATCGCCTTCGTGGCCCTGGCCGTTCCCCAGATAGCTCTGCGCCTGGCCGCCACGTCACGTCCGCCCCTGGTGATCTCGATGGTGCTGGGGGCGACGTTGGTGGTCGGTTCGGATCTGATCGCACGCACGATGTTCGGCTCGCTGGAGCTGCCGGTCGGTGTGGTCACGGCGGCACTCGGCGCGCCCTACCTGATCTATTTGCTCGTTCGCCGGTACCGGGAGGTGCGGACATGACCGCCTCGCAGGTCGGAGTCACCGCCGTGTCGGAAGGCGGGGTCGCCCAGGACCCCGACGCGGAGTCGTCGCGGTTACGGGCCCGCGGCGTTTCCCTGGCCTACGGTGAGCGGGTCGTGGTGGACGGACTTGACCTGGACGTCCTCGACGGCGGCATCACCGGAGTGATCGGGCCGAACGGCTGCGGGAAGTCCACCTTGCTGCGTGCGTTGGGACGACTGTTGCAGCCCCGCAGCGGGAGCGTGCTGCTCGACGGCAAGCGGATCCACCGGATGTCGACCAAGGAGGTCGCCCGCAGCCTGGGGATGCTGCCCCAGTCCCCGGTGGCGCCGGAGGGACTGTGCGTGGCCGATCTGGTGGCCAGGGGACGGCATCCGCACCAGACCTGGTACCGCCAGTGGTCCTCCGACGACGAGCGGGCGGTGGCCGAGGCCCTCGAACTCACCGGCATCGGGGACCTGGCCGAGCGGTCCGTGGACGAGCTCTCCGGTGGACAGCGGCAGCGGGCCTGGCTGTCCATGGCGTTGGCCCAGCGGACGGACCTGTTGCTGCTGGACGAGCCGACCACCTATCTGGATCTGTCCCACCAGGTGGATGTGCTGGAACTGATCGGCCGGCTGCACGCCGAGAGCGGGCGGACGGTGGTCATGGTGCTGCACGACCTCAACTTCGCCGCACGTTACGCGGACCGGCTGGTGGCCATGTCCGCCGGACGCGTGGCCGCCGAGGGGCCTCCCCACGAGGTGATCACCGAGAGCCTGCTCGCCGAGGTGTTCGACCTCCGGGCACGTGTGATTCCGGATCCAGTGACGGGTACCCCCATGGTGGTTCCACTCGGTGGGCGCCGCCCCCGGGGATCCGACGGGCCGAGTGAGGAGGACACTGGGCCGAACGAGTGACATGGCGGGTACGCAGGGGGTTGTTCGCGCTCGGCGGACACCGCGCACCGGTTTGTTTCCGGCTGGAATGTCGCAGTTCAGCGGACTGTTAGGCACAGTGAATTAAGCGTTGTCGACAAGAGGGCTGTGAGCCGGACCGGCCCTGAACGGGCTGGGGCTACTAGAGTGGAGCTCAGAGTGCTGAACCCATCGCGGGCATGGGCGTGAGCAGGAGCCGTGCCCGGTACGAGACCGCCGGCGCAGCAGTCAGGGAGTGCGAATGTTCGAGAGGTTCACCGACCGCGCGAGGCGGGTGGTTGTCCTGGCCCAGGAGGAGGCCAGGATGCTCAACCACAACTACATCGGCACCGAGCACATTCTCCTGGGTCTGATCCACGAGGGTGAGGGTGTCGCCGCCAAGGCGCTGGAATCGTTGGGTATCGCCCTGGAGGGCGTACGCCAGCAGGTCGAGGAGATCATCGGCCAGGGCCAGCAGGCCCCCAGTGGCCACATCCCCTTCACCCCGAGGGCCAAGAAGGTTCTGGAGCTGTCGCTGCGTGAGGCTCTCCAGCTCGGGCACAACTACATCGGCACCGAGCACATCCTGCTCGGGCTGATCCGTGAGGGGGAGGGCGTCGCCGCCCAGGTGCTGGTCAAGCTCGGTGCCGACCTCAACCGGGTCCGCCAGCAGGTCCTGCAGCTGCTGTCCGGCTACCAGGGCAAGGAACCGGCCGAGGCCGGCGGTCGCAGCGAGGGCACTCCGTCCTCCTCGCTGGTACTGGACCAGTTCGGCCGTAACCTCACCCAGAGCGCCCGCGAGTCGAAGCTCGATCCCGTGATCGGCAGGGACACCGAGATCGAGCGCATCATGCAGGTGCTGTCCCGGCGCACCAAGAACAACCCCGTGCTGATCGGCGAGGCCGGTGTCGGCAAGACGGCGGTCGTCGAGGGGCTGGCCCAGAAGATCGTCAAGGGCGAGGTGCCCGAGACGCTGAAGGAGAAGCAGCTCTACACGCTCGACCTGGGTTCGCTGGTCGCCGGTTCGCGCTACCGCGGTGACTTCGAGGAGCGCCTGAAGAAGGTGCTCAAGGAGATCAAGACGCGGGGCGACATCATCCTGTTCATCGACGAGATCCACACGCTCGTCGGTGCGGGAGCCGCTGAGGGCGCCATCGACGCCGCCAGCATCCTCAAGCCGATGTTGGCGCGTGGTGAGTTGCAGACCATCGGTGCCACCACCCTGGAGGAGTACCGCAAGAACGTGGAGAAGGACGCGGCGCTCGAACGCCGTTTCCAGCCGATCCAGGTCGGTGAACCCTCCCTCGAACACGCGGTGGAGATCCTCAAGGGGCTGCGGGACCGCTACGAGGCCCATCACCGGGTCTCCATCACCGACTCCGCGCTGTCCGCCGCGGCGAGCCTGGCCGACCGCTACATCAACGACCGGTACCTGCCGGACAAGGCGATCGACCTGCTCGACGAGGCCGGCGCGCGGATGCGCATCCGGAGGATGACCGCTCCGCCGGACCTGCGGGAGTACGACGAGAAGATCGCCGAGGTCCGTCGGGACAAGGAGTCCTCGATCGACGGCCAGGACTTCGAGCGCGCCGCGCGCCTGCGGGACGAGGAGAAGCAGCTCATCGCCCAGAAGGAGGAGCGCGAGGCGCAGTGGAAGGCCGGTGACCTCGACGTCGTCGCCGAGGTCGACGACGAGCAGATCGCCGAGGTGCTGGCGAACTGGACCGGTATCCCGGTGTTCCGCCTCACCGAGGAGGAGACCTCCAGGCTGCTGCGCATGGAGGAGGAGCTGCACAAGAGGATCATCGGGCAGGACGACGCGGTCCGGGCCGTCTCCCAGGCGATCCGCCGCACCCGTGCCGGACTGAAGGATCCGCAGCGGCCCTCCGGTTCGTTCATCTTCGCCGGCCCCTCCGGTGTCGGCAAGACCGAGCTGTCCAAGTCACTGGCCGAGTTCCTCTTCGGTGACGACGACGCGCTGGTGCAGATCGACATGGGTGAGTACCACGACCGCTACACGGCCTCGCGGCTGTTCGGTGCTCCCCCCGGATACGTCGGTTACGAGGAGGGTGGCCAGCTCACCGAGAAGGTCCGGCGCAAGCCGTTCTCCGTGGTGCTGTTCGACGAGATCGAGAAGGCGCACCACGAGATCTACAACACGCTGTTGCAGGTGCTGGAGGACGGCAGGCTCACCGACGGACAGGGTCGTGTCGTCGACTTCAAGAACACGGTGCTGATCTTCACCTCCAACCTCGGTACTTCGGACATCTCGAAGGCCGTCGGCCTCGGTTTCTCCTCGGGGAGTCAGCAGGACTCCAACTACGAGCGGATGAAGGCCAAGGTCAACGAGGAGATGAAGAAGCACTTCCGACCCGAGTTCCTCAACCGGATCGACGACGTGATCGTCTTCCACCAGCTGACCGAGGAAGAGATCATCCGGATGGTCGACCTGCTCATCGGCCGGGTGGAAACCGCGCTGAAGAGCAAGGACATGTCCATCGAGCTGACCTCCAAGGCCAAGAAGCTGGTGGCCAAGAGGGGCTTCGACCCGGTGCTGGGTGCGCGGCCGCTGCGGCGCACCATCCAGCACGAGATCGAGGACAAGCTCTCCGAGAAGATCCTGTTCGGCGAGGTCGAACCCGGTCAGATCGTGATCGTCGACGTCGAGGGCTGGGACGACGAGGAAGGCCCGGACGACGACGCCCAGTTCGTCTTCCGTGGGGAGAGCAAGCCCTCCACCGTCCCGGACGCCCCGCCGGTCGACCTGGCCGGTTCCTCGGGGAACTCCTCGGGAGGCACCACCTCGAATCAGGACGACCAGTCGGAGGGGCCCACCTCCTCCGAGTGATTCGTCCGGGTGAGCCATGAGCCCGGTGTCCGTCTCCGGTTCGTGGCTGTCCCCGGTTGAGTTCCGTGCCGGGCCCCGCTCCTTCGTCCGAAGGAGCGGGGCCTTTCACCGTTCGGAGTCCCCGGGTCCGGGAGCGGGGGGGATCTCTCGACGGTGAGAAGGCTGTGCACCTCGGCTCAGAGGATGCTCTGTCAGGATGTGCGGTGTGATGTCCGACGGGGAACCGTCGACGGACTCGCGGGAGAACCGGGTCGGTCGGGCACTGCACGTTCCGGTGCTGACGGCTGCGGCCGTCTCGGTCCCCGCCGTGTTCCTGGCACGGTTGGACGGGCCCGTGGGGACGGCCGGTTCGGTGCTGAACTGGTTGTCGATGCTGGTGCTCACCACCGAGTCGGTGCTGCTCTTCTGGGCGAGTGAGAACCGGCTGCGCTGGTTGCGTACCCACTGGTGGATGGTGCTCGTCTCGCTGTTGACGATCCCGGCGGTGGTTTTCGCCTTCGGCCCGGCCCAGGTGCTGCGGCTGGTCCGGCTGGTCGCGGCGGTTCAGCTCGTCCGCGTCGTCCGGTTGGTGAAGGTGGCCCGGCTGGTGCACGAGCGGGTCGGTGCCCTCGGAGCGGCGCGGTACGTGCTGTTGGCGGGAGTTCTGGTGGCGGCGGCCGTGCTGTTGGTGATCGTGTTGGCCGACGAGACGAGCCTGACCCGGCGTACGTTGGATGCGGTGGTGCAGCGGTGGGGCTGGCCGACTCTGCTCGGTGCCCTCCTGTTGTTCGTGACCGCGATCGGTGGGGCCGTCACGTGGCTGCGGCGACGTCGTGTCGACTGAGGTGGCGGAGCCACCACGGACATCCGAATTTGTTTCGCGGAATAAACCGGAGTTGTCCTGGTGTTCTGCCGGTGACCGGGGGGTGGGTGCGAGTGGTTCTCCGGGGGTGTGTAGAGTGTTTGTCTGTCAGGCGGTCAGTCCGCTTGGTGGTGTTCCGGGCTCCGGTTGGGCTGGGAGCATGGTGGTAATTGAATAG
>NZ_KB913024.1:3336022-3543798 GCF_000384035.1 Actinopolyspora mortivallis DSM 44261 | reverse complement strand
GTTTGGCACCTCGATGTCGGCTCGTCGCATCCTGGGGCTGAAGTCGGTCCCAAGGGTTGGGCTGTTCGCCCATTAAAGCGGCACGCGAGCTGGGTTTAGAACGTCGTGAGACAGTTCGGTCCCTATCCGCCGCGCGCGCACGGAGACGTGCGGGGAGCTGTCCCCAGTACGAGAGGACCGGGACGGACGAACCTCTAGTCTGCCAGTTGTCCCGCCAGGGGCAGGGCTGGTTCGCTACGTTCGGCACGGATAACCGCTGAAAGCATCTAAGCGGGAAGCCCACCCCAAGACCACGTCTCCCACCCCCCACCGGGGGGATAAGGCCCCCAGCAGACGACTGGGTCGATAGGCCCGACATGCACCCACAGCAATGTGCTCAGTGGACGGGTACTAACCGGCCGAACGACGAACACCCACACCCCACCCCCGCGCTCGCCACCACTACACAGCCTCAACCACCCACCCCCCAACAAGGGGCACCACAACTCCATACAACACACGCCCCCGCCCCCCCGTGGCGGCGGGGTCGGTGGCCACAGCGGAGCGGGACACGCCCGGACCCATCCCGAACCCGGCAGCTAAGCCCTCCAGCGCCCGACCTACTGCACCCCCACGAGTGCGGGAACCACGGACACCGCCGACCCCCCACCACACCCACCCCCCCACAAAGGGGGGCGTTTTCATATTGAACCCACCGACATCGGCTCTCCTTCGCCGATCCACTGTGCTACACAGTCCCGTACGGTTTTCAGCAGCCGTGCCGAGGGACGCACAGGATTGGCGGAATCGATGAAACAGGGCATGAACCGTGATGGTTCTGTCCCCCGCCCGGAGATCGGTGCGGGACGTGAACCGGTTCGAGTCTCCACACATGCCTGGATCGGACGATTACTCGGTCCGTTACTGGCGATCGTGGTCTACACGGTACTCCCGGACGGGGTGACCCACGCGGGTCGTGGAGTCGCCGCCGTCGGAACACTGATGGCCGTCTGGTGGATGAGTGAGGCGCTCCCGCTGGCCGCCACGGCCCTGCTGCCCGTTGCCTTGTTCCCCTTGCTGGGGGTGGGCGACATCGAGGACGCGACCACGCCGTACGCCAACGACATCGTCTTCCTGTTCATGGGTGGGTTCATGCTCGCCCTGGCGATGCAACGGTGGGGGCTGCATCGGCGTATCGCCCTGCGCACCGTCCTGGCCGTGGGAACGCGCCCGGTGCGCATGGTGGGTGGGTTCATGCTGGCCACCGCTTTTCTGTCCATGTGGGTCAGCAACACCGCCACCACCGTGGTGATGTTGCCGATCGGCATGTCCGTGCTGACCCTGGTGTTCGAACACCTCCACGGCAGTTCCGCGGCGGAGGACACGGAGCGGGTCACCGCTACGACGAACACCGACTCGGGTCGTTTCGCGGTGTGTCTGATGTTGGCCATCGCCTACGCGGCGAGCATCGGTTCACTGGCCACACTGATCGGCACACCTCCGAACCTTTTCATGGCGGGTTTCCTGTCCGAGAACCACGGGGTGCACATAGGATTCGCGCAGTGGATGGTTTTCGGACTTCCACTGGCCGCCGTGCTTCTGGTGTTGGCCTGGTTGCTGTTGACCAGGGTGATCTATCCGACGAACATCACCGAGATTCCCGGTGGGCGGGAACTCTTCCGGAACGAACTCGCCAAACTCGGGCCGATGAACCGAGGGGAACGGTTCGTCCTCGTGGTCTTCGTGCTGACCGCCGCTCTCTGGATTCTGCGCCAACCGCTTTCCGACCGGCTTCCCTGGCTCAACCTTTCCGACGCGGGGATCGCGATAGCGGCCGCCCTGGTACTGTTCGTGATCCCGCTTCACCCCCGCCAGGGAGTGTTCGCTCTGGACTGGGGCTCGGCGGGCGAACTGCCCTGGGGAGTCCTGTTGTTGTTCGGCGGTGGCCTCTCGTTGGCCTCCGCCGTCGGGTCGAGTGGGCTCGACACGTTCATCGGTACCCGAGTGGGGGCGCTCGATAGTGTTCCGTTGCCGCTGCTGGTGTTGATCGCGGTGGCGGCGATCATCTTCCTCACCGAAATGACCAGCAACACCGCCACGGCCGCCACGTTCCTGCCGATCCTGGCCGGTGTGGCCCTGGGACTGGACACCGACACGCTGCTGCTGGTCGTGCCCGCCACGGTGGCGGCCAGTTGTGCCTTCATGCTTCCGGTGGCGACGCCTCCGAACGCGATCGTGTTCGGTTCCGGCTACGTGACGATCCCGCAGATGGTCAAGGCGGGCTGGTGGCTCAACCTGGCCGCGCTCGTACTGATCCCCCTCGCCCTGTACGGTCTCGGCGGCTGGGCACTGGGGATCACCCTCGGCTGATTCCGTTCCCGACCGGATACGGTCGAGGCAGATCGCCGGTGATGTGTGGCACAGCCTCGGTCGGCCCGGTAGGTTTTCCGGTAGGTGTGGCGGTATGGGACGTGAGGCGGCGCAGCGGGACCGTGGTGATCCGCTCGAGGAGGACGCGGAGTGCGCACGGCGGAAACCGTCGCGTGCTCGCCGTCGCTCCCCCGGAGGACCGGTGGTCACCGTACTGCTGGTGCTCTCGGCCGTGTCCCTCTGCGGAGTGGCACTGGTGCGGTTCGCCGGACTGGAGCGCGGTCAGATCTCCTCGGCATTGGTCGCGGTACTGCCCTACGTCACGGTGGGCGGTGGAGTGCTGGTGCTGCTGGCACTGGCGCTGCGGCGCTGGTTGACCGCGCTGGTGGTGAGTCTGGTGACGGCGGTGCTCGCCGTCAGTCTCGCCCCTCGGGTGATCGCCGACGAGCCCACCGAAGTCCGGGGGCGTCCCCTGACCGTGTTGAGCGCGAACGTGTACTTCGGCCAGGCCGACGCCGAGCAGCTGGTCCGGCTGGTGCGGGACAACGACGTGGACGTGCTGAGCATGCCGGAGCTGGACTCGGGGATGGTGGAGAAGCTGCGGGAGGCCGGTCTGTTCGAGACGCTGCCGTACCGTGTGCTCGCGCCGGAGGAGGACGGCGACGGCTCGGGGATCGTCGCGCGCTATCCGCTGCGCGAGCTCTCGCTGGCCTCCGACAGCACCATGCGACAGCCCTCGGCCCTGGTCGACCTGCCCGGCCAGCGGGACGTGCAGTACGTCGCGGCACATCCCGTGGTCCCGGTCGGGGGTGACACCACCACCCGGTGGAAGCACGAGATCACCTCACTGCCCGCGCCGACCACCGATCGGCAGCGGCCGGTGCGGATCCTGGCCGGGGACTTCAACGCGACGCTGGATCACACGCCGCTGCGGAAACTGTTGGGGCGCGGTTACTCGGACGCCGCCGAGCTGACCGGCCGCGGACTGACTCCGACCTGGCCGGAACTGGGACGTCCCTGGGCCCCGCCGGTCACGCTCGATCACGTGCTGGTCAGTGGGGACACCGCCGTACGCGAGTACCGCACCTTCACGGTGCGCGGCACCGACCACCGGGCCGTGCTGGCCCGACTCACGATTCCCTCCCGAACGGACGACCCCGCCGGCGGAGGCTCACACGGGTGACCGGCACGCCCCGCGCACGATCGCAGGTCACAACTCCACCGGAGGATGCAGCCGTCCCACGGTCCACACCCTTTCGCGGATGATCACGAACGTGGTGAGGGTCAGTGCCGCGACGAGGAAACCGCCGAGCACCAGCAGGTCACGTACCAGGTGTTCGGTGAGTCCTCCGGAGATGGTCACGCGCAGCCCATCGACCAGGTAGGTCATGGGCAAGTAGGGGTGGATCGCCTGGAAGAGGGTCGGTGTGGTCTCCATGGGGTAGAGGCCGCCGGAGGCGGTCAACTGGATGATCAGCAGTACCAGGGACACGGCGTCACCGACCACTCCGAAGGCGGTGCGCAGCAGATGGTCGATCGCGACGAAGGCGGTGGCGGCCAGGGTGAGCAACCCGACCGTGGGCCAGAGGTGCAGCGGATCGAGCCCCAGACCGAATCCGACCGCGGCCAGCAGCACGTTCGCCCCGAGGGCGCCGAGCAGGGCGGCGGGTAGCCATCCGCCGAGGGCGATGGTCACGGCTCGGGTCCTTCCGGCCAGCGCCCGCTGGTTCACCGGTTTCAACAGCAGGTAGGCGAACAGGCCGAAGACCCACAGCGCGATCGCGAAGAAGAACGGGGCCAGACCACGGCCGTACACGTGGGCGGGGTTCAGGTTGTCCTGGGTGATGGTGGTGGGGGAGCCGAGAACGTCGGCGGCCTGGGCGACCTGTCTCGGGTTCGTGGGAGGCACGCGGGACAGGCTCTGGTCCACCAGCTCGGACAGTTCGGTGGCCCCCTCGTTGAGCCGCCGCGCACCGGCTTCGAGTGTATCCCCGCTGGAGGCCAGGGTGGCCAGGCTGTTGGTCAGCGTGGTGGCCCCGCTGCTCAGCGCCGAGGTTCCCGTGGCGACCCGGTCGGCGGGTTCGGAGACGGCTCTGATCCGCTGCTGTATCGCGGAGACGTTGCTCCGCAGCGCGGTGAGTCGGGACTGGGTCCGCTGCGCCTCGGACAGCACCTCGTGGGCCCGGTCGTCCATGCTGTCGGTGGTGCCCGCCACGCGCCGTGCGTTCCGCAGCGTTCTGCGGTAGACGGGATCCTCGGCCAGCTCGGGGTGTTTCCGCGCCAGTTCCTCCAGTCCGCTCACCCCGTTCGACGCCCGGTCCGTCACGAAGGAGGTGGCGGTGGCGAGGGTACCGAGCCCGTTCACCACGGTGGAGTTCGTGTCCACGGCCTCGTTCACCGCCGCCGGGGCTTTCTCGGCGGTCAGCTGCGTCAGCGCGCTCAGTCGCCGGTCCAGCTGGTCGGCCGCCGTGGAGATCTCGCTGATTCCCCGGGAGAAGCTGCGGGAGCTGTCCAGCGCCCCGGAGAGCCCGTCGTTGAGACCCGAGGTGCCGTCCACGGCCAGTGAGGTTCCCTCGACGAGTTCGTCGGCGGCGCGGGAGGCGTTCGAGAGCTTGTCCCGCATGGTGTCCAGCTCGTCGTAGAGGGCGCGGGCGTAGGCGCTGTGTGCGGCGGCGTTGATCTGGTTCTGCAGTTCGGCCTCGACGGTGTCGGCCATGATGCCGACGATGTAGCCGTTGGCGTCGTTCTTGGTGATGTGCAGGCTGGCCCGTTGGGGAGAGGTGCGGGTGGCGGTGGCGAGTTTGGCGCTGAAGTCCCTGGGGACGGTGATGGTGAAGTAGTAGTCGCCCTGGCGCAGCCCGCGCCGTGCCTCGTCCTTTCCGACGAAGTTCCACTCGAACGTCCGGCGGGCGCGCAGCTGCTGGACGAACTGCTCTCCGGCGTCGATGTACTGCCCGGAGGCCTCCACCGGCTGGTCCCGGTTGACCACGGCTACGGGGACCCGGTCCAGCCTGCCGTAGGGATCCCAGTTGGACCACAGGTACAGCGACCCGTACAGCAGCGGGACGAGTACCAGGGCGACCAGCACCAGGGGACGCAGTACGCCCCCACGGAACCTGCGGAGTTCGAGCAGCGCGAGCTTGATGGCCTTCATCGCGGGGGTCCGTTTTCCTCCGAGTCCGAGTCGGACTCTTCCGGTTCGGGCAGTTCCGCCGTGTCCTCGACGGCGGGGGTGGGGGCGTCGGGGTGTTCGGCGGCGTCGTCCACCAGGGAGAAGAGGTCCGGCTGGTCGACCTCGCGTCCCGGGGCGGCGTGCTCGCCGGGGGAGACGAGCTCGGCTCCGGTGAACTGTCCTGCCGGGGGAGGAAGTCCGGTGTCCGGTCGGGTTCCCGGATTCCGGGAGGGCTCGGGATCCGGATGGGGCAGTCTGACCACCGGTTCGACGTCGGTCCGGGGTGGGTCGGTGGTACTGGCGATCACCGTGATCCCGTGGGTGCTGATTCTGTGCAGCGCCGCCCACACCCGGGTGCGTGCGGCCTCCGGCAGTCCCCGCTCCACGTCGTCGACCAGCAGTCCCGCCGGTGTGGGTGCCACCCCGAGCGCGACGGCCAGCAGCAGACGTTCAGCCGGGTGCAGTGCCCACAGCGGCGCTCGGCGGTCGGGGTCGATGCCGACGAGCGCGAAGGAGGCCGCGATGTCCTCCTCGGTGGTCGCGGCGATGACGTGGCGTTCGCGTATCGCCTCGCGGACCTTCCAGCGTTCTTCCAGCTCGAAGCCGGGGACCAGTCTCGCCGGGATGATCAGTCGGCGGGCGTGCCGGGCGTGCCGGGGCAGCCGGTGTCCGTCGACCTCGATCCTGCCCGCGACGGTGCGCAGTCTCCCGGACAGGGCGAGCAGCAGCGCTGTCCGACCCGTTCCGGAGGGACCGGCCACCACGGCGAGCTGTCCGGGGTGGATGTCGACGTCGACGTTCTCGAACACCGGTCCCAGTGGTCCGCGCGCGGTGATCCCGCGTGCGGTGACGGCCACTCCCTCGGAACGCATGGGCCCCCCTGGCGAAGGATCTGTCGTTGATCCAACCTGAACCCTTGCCGGGGGCTCGGCAACTCGAGATCGACCGCCGGGGGGTCAGTGTTCGCCGGGCAGTCCGAACCGGCCGTCCTCGGTCTGTTCCACCAGACCGTCCACGAGCAGGGAGTCCAGGGCCCGGTCGCGCTGTGCGGCGTCGTTCCACACCGCGTCCAGCTCGGCGCGTGGGACGGGACCGTCGGAGCCGCGCAGCACGTCCAGCAGCAGCCCGCGCACTTGGCGGTCGGTGCCCGCGAAGCGCTGCACTTTCTTGGGCGGGCCGTCGTAGGCGGGTTGGCCGGCTTCCAGCCAGGCACAGTTTCCGGCCAGGGGGCAGATCTCGCAGCCGGGGGAGCGCACCGTGCACACGGTCTGCCCCAGTTCCATCAGGGCCGCCGACATGCGGGAGGCCCGGTGGTCGTCGGCGGGCAGCAGCGCGTCGACGTCGGCCAGGTCCTTGCGGGGGGAGGGGTTGCCCGCGTCGGCGGCTCCGTGCACGGCCCGTGCGACCACGCGACGCACGTTCGTGTCCACCACGGGGGCCCGTCTGCCGTAGGCGAAGGCGGCCACGGCACGGGCGGTGTAGGTGCCCACGCCGGGAAGGGCCAACAGTGTGTCCACATCGGAGGGTACGCGGTCCCCGTGTTCGGTGGCGATCACCGAGGCCGCCTCGTGCAGTCGCATCGCCCTGCGGGGGTAGCCGAGCTTGCCCCAGGCGCGCAGCACCTCACCCTGGGAGGCGCCGGCCAGGTCGGAGGGGCGGGGCCAGCGGCTCATCCACTCCCGCCAGATCGGCAGCACCCGGTTCACCGGGGTCTGTTGCAGCATGGTCTCGCTGACCAGCACCCCCCACCCGTCGACGTCCGGTCCGCGCCACGGCAGGTCGCGTGCCGTGTTCGTGAACCAGTCGATCAGCTCGTCGGGGTCGAGTGGGACCCGCTCGCCCGAGGGGGTGAGTGTGTTCTGATCCGGGTTCGTCATGACCCCTCGATCGTGTCATGTCCCGTGGTGGTCCTCCCCTCCGGAGGGTGCTCCGGGGCACGGCCGGTCACGCCGAGGGGAGGGCCACCACTGTGAAGTCAGTCGAGGGCGACCTCGGTGAGACGGTCGGAGTCGATGTCGTGTACGAACGCCCGGACACTGGTGGTCTCGGTCAGGAACGGGCTCTGTCGCACGCGCCGTGCGGACTGGCGCAGGTCCTGCTCGGCGTCGCTGAAGGTCTCCACCGACCAGGTGGGTCGTTGACCGGTGACCTTCTCCAGTTCCCCCTTGAACTCCTCCTCGGTGAAGGTGCTCATGCCGCAGCGGGTGTGGTGCATCAGCACCACCTCGGTGGTTCCCAGCTTGCGCTGGCTGATCGACAGCGAGCGGAGCACGTCCTCGGTGACCGCGCCTCCGGCGTTGCGGATCACGTGCGCCTCCCCGGAGGCCAGTCCGAGCGTGCGTGCCGGGTCGATGCGGCAGTCCATGCACGTGACCACGGCGGTGCGCAGCCCGGGAGCACCCGGTACCTGCCCGTCCCAGGACTCGTGCTCGCGACGGCTGCGGGCCAGCAGGTCGTCGGTCGCGGTCACCTGAACCTCCTCGTGCCGAACGGCGTCCGGAAAGATCGTCGGTACCGAGAGTACCGTGATCCCGGACAAAGCGGATGAGCGGCCGTTCTGCGGTCCCCGGGAAGGTCATCCGTCGCGCAGGGCGCGCAGTGCGGAGCGCAGCTCGGCGACCTCGGTGACCCGGATTCCCTCGGGGGCTGGTCCGCTGTCCGGGGGAACCAGGGCGTGTTCGAAACCGAGCCGGGCCGCCTCGGCGAGCCTGCGTCCCACCGCGTTGACCCGTCGTATCTCCCCGGCGAGTCCCACCTCACCCACGGCCACCGTGCCCGGCCGCAGCGGGACGTCGAGCTTGGCCGAGGCCACCGCCAGGGCCGTGGGCAGGTCCACGGCGGGTTCGGTGACCCGCACCCCGCCGACGGTGGCGGCGTAGACGTCGTGGTCGCCGGTTCTGATGTTGCCCCGTTTGTCGAGCACCGCGAGCATCATGGACACCCGGGCGGAGTCCAGCCCGCTGACGGCGCGCCGTGGCATGTTCATCTGGGTGGGGCTCACCAGCGCCTGCACCTCGGCGAGCAGGGGACGTTTGCCCTCCACGACCACCGTGACGGCCGTGCCGGGCACCCGGGACTGCCGGTCGTTGACGAACAGGCCGGAGGGGTCGGGCACCTCGGCGATGCCGTCGTCCTCCTGCTCGAAGCAGCCGACCTCGTCGGCCGGGCCGAAGCGGTTCTTCACCCCACGCAACATGCGCAGCGTCGAGTGCCGGTCCCCCTCGAACTGCAGCACCACGTCGACGAGGTGTTCCAGTGCGCGCGGCCCGGCGACCGCACCCTCCTTGGTCACGTGCCCCACGAGCAGGACGGGAAGGCCGCGTTCCTTGGCGAGGGTGACCAGGGCGGAGGTCACGGCCCGTACCTGTGTCACTCCGCCGGGTGTTCCCTCGGTGTCACCGGCCTGCACGGTCTGGACCGAGTCCACGATGAGCAGACCGGGTCGGAGCTGTTCCACCTGCTCGACCACGGCGGGCAGCTCACTCTCGGCGCCCAGGTACAGCTCGGGGTGCAGTGAGTCGGTGCGTTCGGCCCGCAACCGTACCTGTCCGGCCGACTCCTCGCCGGTGACGTACAGCGACCGTCCACCGGCGCCGCCGGCCGCCCAGCGGTGGGCCGTCTCCAGTAGCAGGGTGGACTTTCCCACACCCGGTTCACCGGCCAGCAGCACCACGGCTCCCGGGACGATGCCACCACCGAGCACCCGGTCCAGCTCGCCGATGCCGGTGGGGACCACCCGGGCCGTGTCCAGGTCCACCTCGGCGATGGGCCTGGCCGGTGTCGTGGGGGAACCTCCGGTTGATCCGGACGATGTGGCCGGACGGAGGGAGGACTCCTCGAAGGTCCCCCACTGTCCACAGTCCGGACACTGCCCGATCCACTTGGTGACCGTGCGGCCACACTCGGTGCAGCGGTATCCGGTCCTGCCGCTTCGCGCGTTCTTGGTAGCCACGGCGGGAGGCTATCCCGTGTCACCGACGGAGGGACCGACGGTACACATTGTGGGGAAGTTCACAGTCGCGAGTGCGGGATCACTGCCCCTGGGAGTCACCTTCGAGGTCAGCGTTCGGCTGCTCCGTGGATTCCTCGCCCGTGTGGGAGTCGGAGCTCCCGGAGTCGGACCCGGAGCCGTGCTCGGCGTTCGCGTCGTGCGGGCTGCCGTGTTCGGGACGCTGCTCGGGACTGCGACCGATCGGGACCTGCAGGGTGGTCGAGCCGGCGTTCTCGAAGGTGAACCGCACGGGAACGGTCACCCCGGGGTAGATGTCCTGGGTCAGCCCGGTCAGCGTGATCCGGACCCGCTCGCGGTCGTCGTCGGAGGCCCGCACCGCGTTCGAGTTCTCCGAGGGCTCCACGGCGTAGAGCCGCCGCTGGCCGGGAATGGTCCTGGTTCCGGTGATCTCGACCGAGTCCGCGTAGCTGCTGCTGACCCGCACCAGCCGGTCCGAGCGGGCGGACTCGTTGACCAGCACCGCGTCGACCGGGGCGGTCGAGCCCTCCTCGTAGACCGCGTCCTGACCGTCGGGGAACCCGAGGGTGGCGTTGCGGATGGCCATGCTCGTCGCGTTGCCGTTGGCCCCGTAGATGGCGGCGACCTGTTCGGAGGTCTCCGCCTGCTGGCCGGTGGCGCAGCCGGAGAGCGCGACGACGGTGCCGAGGCCGAGGGCTGCGGGTACCAACCGCAGGCGAACTGCCTTGCTGTGCTGTGAGCGGCTCACGGGTGCAGCGTCCTTCCTGCTTGTCGGACAACCGGGTATGAGCCTAAACCGTTGTCGTGGACGATGTTGGTCGCACCCCTGGGCGCTACCTACCACCAGGGGAGAGGGAGGTGCGTGGTGGTGGTCGAGCTCAGCTGCTTTGCATGAGGAAAGCCTCTTTGTCAACCCCCTGTTTGCCCGCTGACCTGCAACGAAGGGATCGAGCCCTTCGAAGTGGCGTTGCTGACCATGCTAGACTGGACACAGCGAAAGGGGCAGAGGACACATGGTTTTCAAGGTCGGAGAGACCGTCGTCTACCCGCATCACGGCGCAGCGCTGATTGAAGCAATCGAGACGCGTGTGATCAAGGGCGAGGAGAAACAGTACCTCGTGCTCAAGGTCGCACAGGGCGACTTGACCGTTCGGGTCCCCGCGGAGAACGCCGAGCACGTCGGCGTGCGGGACGTCGTCGGTCAGGAAGGTCTCGATCACGTCTTCGACGTGCTGCGTTCGGATCACACCGAGGAACCGACCAACTGGTCCCGTCGGTACAAGGCCAACCTGGAGAAACTCGCCTCGGGCGATGTGAACAAGGTGGCCGAAGTGGTGCGCGACCTCTGGCGACGCGAACAGGATCGCGGCTTGTCCGCGGGGGAGAAGCGTATGTTGACCAAGGCGCGGCAGATCCTGGTCAGCGAACTCGCGCTGGCCGAGGGCACCGACGAAGGCAAGGCCGAGAGTCTGCTGGACGAAGTGCTGGCGACGACGGTCTGACCGACGGTTCGAGCAGTGTGGACGTCGTAGCTCTGGTGCCGGCCGCCGGGCGGGGAACCCGTCTCGGTGCCGGTGTCCCCAAGGCCCTGGTTCCGGTGCTGGGGGAGTCCCTGCTGTCGCGGGCCGTGCGCGGACTGCGGGACTCGTCGAGCGTGCGTCACGTGATCGTGGCCGCTCCCGCCGAGCACCGTGACCGGATGGAGCGCGAGCTCACCGGTGTGGGTAGCGGAGTGCACGTCGTCGAGGGCGGCGCCGAACGCACCGACTCGGTGCGGGCGGCGCTGGAGGCCTCCGAACGGATCGCCCCCTCGGCGGAGGCCGTGCTCGTGCACGACGCCGCCCGTGCTTTCACACCGCCCTCGGTGGTGCGCTCCGTGATCGCCGAACTGGCCGACGGCGCCTCCGCCGTGGTTCCGGTGCTGCCGGTGGCCGACACCGTCAAGCGCGTCGACGAAAACGGCACGGTACTGGACACTGTCGACCGTTCGTGGCTGCGTGCGGTGCAGACCCCGCAGGGTTTCTCCCCGGCCGTGCTACGGGCCGCCTACGAGTCGGTGGGGGAGGTGGCCACCGACGACGCCGGTTTGGTCGAGCGTTCGGGCTGGCCGGTACACACCGTGGAGGGACACAGCCACGCCTTGAAGATCACGACCTCTTTCGACCTGGCGATCGCGGAGACGGTGCTGGCTCCGGCGTGGGCGGACTCCGATGTGTACGCGCGGAACACGACCGGAAGCGGACGGTGAGCGGGCGCACGGTCGCCGTGTGACGGTGCAGGTTTAACCCGGGCGGGTGTCGCGGGAACGGGAACGGGTGAGCGTGCGGTGGGCGAACTACCCCGGATCGGACAGGGTGTCGACGTGCACCCGATCGTGGAAGGCAGACCGTGTTGGATCGCGGGGCTCTTCTGGCCCGGCCTGCACGGGTGCTCCGGCCATTCCGACGGTGACGTGGCCGCGCACGCGGTGTGCGACGCGGTGCTCTCCGCGGCGGGACTCGGTGACCTCGGTGCCGTGTTCGGCACGGCGGACCGGCGCTGGGCCGACGCCCACGGTGTCGACTTCCTGGCCGGTGTGCGGGAGCTGCTGGACGAACGGGGGTTTCGGGTCGGCAACGCCTCCGTGCAGGTGATCGGCGAGTTCCCCCGGGTGGGCAAGCGGCGCGGTGAGGCCGAGGAGGCTCTCGGGACGGCACTGGGGACCGGCGTCTCCGTGTCCGGAACGACCACCGACGGGCTGGGGCTGACCGGTCGCGGGGAGGGCATCGCCGCCGTGGCCACGGCGCTGGTGGTCCGCGACAGTCCGGTGTGATCCGTCCGCGTTCCTCCGGAAGGCCCTCAGGTGCGTGACCGTCCCGGTCGTGAACCGCCGCGGTGATGTTCGCCGCATCACGGGGGTGGAGGAGACCACTCGGCACGTACCGTGGACGTGTGACCGTGCGCGCAGTGCTTTTCGACTTCTCCGGCACGTTGTTCCGTCTGGAGCAGGACGAGTCCTGGCTCGAAGGACTCACCGACTCGGGGGGACGGCAGTGGGACCTGGAGGCCCAGGCGGAGCTGATGCGCCGCCTCACCGCCCCGGTCGGCAAGGTCGCCGAACTCCCCGAGGAGTACCAGCGGGCCTGGGAGGAACGGGACCTGGATCCCGAGCTGCACCGCAAGGTCTACCTGGAGGTGCTGCGCAGTTCCGGGGTCACCGAACAGGAGCAGGCCGAGGCCCTCTACGCCCGGCTGGTGGACCCCGACTGCTGGACGCCCTATCCGGACACCGAGCCCGTGGTGCGGGGGCTGCACGAGGCCGGGATCCGCACCGGGGTCATCAGCAACATCGCCTTCGACATCCGTCCGGCCTTCGACCGGATCGGTGTCGGTGGGCACTTCGACGCGGTGTTGATGTCCTACCTCGAAGGTGTGATCAAGCCCGACCCGAAGTTGTTCCTGCGCGCCTGCGAACGGCTGGGGGTGGCCCCCGAGGAGACCCTCATGATCGGGGACAGCGCGGAGGCCGACGGCGGCGCCACCGAGGTCGGTTGCGAGTTCGCCCTGGTCGAGCCGCTGCCCACCTCGGAACGGCCGGACGCCCTGTTGCGGGCGGTCGCCGAGCACGGCGTGCGGTTGTGAGGACGGACCTGCAGCGGGGCGGGGGGCGCCCCGTACCATCGGCGGTGTGAGCCTGTACCTGCATGACACCGCCACCCGCAGCACCCGTGAGTTCCGGCCGCGCCGTCCCGGCGTGGCCTCGTTGTACCTGTGCGGGGCAACGGTTCAGGGGATGCCGCACGTGGGGCATGTGCGCAGCGGGCTCAACTTCGACGTGCTGCGCCGCTGGCTGACCCGCAACGGTTACGACGTGCGCCTGGTACGCAACGTCACCGACATCGACGACAAGATCCTCGCCAGGGCCGCGGAGGCGGGACGCCCCTGGTGGGAGTGGGCGGCCACCCACGAGCGGGCGTTCGAGAGCGCCTACGACCGGCTCGGCTGCCTGCCCCCCTCGGCGACGCCGCGGGCCACCGGCCACATCACCCAGATGATCGAGTTGGTCGAGCGGCTGGTGGAGCGCGGCCACGCCTACGCGGCCGAGGACGGGGACGTCTACTTCTCGGTGCCCTCCTACGCCGAGCACTACGGCAGGCTCTCCGGACAGCGCCCGGAGGAGATGCAGCCCAGCGAGGACACCGCCGGAACGGGCAAGCGCGACCCCCGGGACTTCACGCTGTGGAAGGCGGCCAAACCCGGTGAGCCGAGCTGGCCCAGCCCGTGGGGACCGGGGCGGCCGGGGTGGCACCTGGAGTGCTCGGCGATGTCCACCCACTACCTGGGCAGCGAGTTCGACATCCACGGGGGAGGGCTGGACCTGGTCTTCCCGCACCACGAGAACGAGCTGGCGCAGTCCACCGCCGCCGGGGACGGCTTCGCCGCCTACTGGCTGCACAACGCCTGGGTCACCGCCGCGGGCGAGAAGATGTCCAAGTCGCTGGGCAACACGCTGGAGATCTCGGCGCTGCTGCGCCGGGTCCGCCCCGTGGAGCTGCGCTACTACCTGGTGGTTCCGCACTACCGCTCCACGGTGGAGTTCTCGGACGAGGGACTGGACGAGGCCGTGGCCACCTTCGGCCGGATGGAGTCCTTCCTGCACCGGGTGGTGCAGCGCACCGGCAACGTCTCCCCCGGGCGGGTACACGCCGAGTTCACGGAGGCGATGAACGACGACCTGGGTACTCCCCAGGCCATCGCCGTGGTCCACAACGCGATCCGCGAGGGCAACGCCGCCTTGGACTCCGGCGACGACGAGGGCGCCCGTTCCGCCGCGGCCGGGGTGCGGGCGATGCTGGACGTTTTCGGGCTGGACCCGCTGGCGGAGAACTGGGTCGCCGACAGCGGCAGGTCCGACGCCGCCCACAACGCGTTGTCCGAGTTGGTCGAGGGCCTTCTCCGACAGCGCAGCGAGGCCAGGGCCCAGCGGGACTTCGCCACCGCGGACGCGGTGCGGGACCGGTTGCAGGCGTGCGGAATCGCCGTCGAGGACACCCCCGACGGGCCGATGTGGACTTTGAAGGACTGATAGCTCGTGGCGGGTAACGACAAGCGCAGAGGCGCGGTACGCAAGTCAGGCACCAAGAAGGGCATGGTCGTCGGATCGGGTGGCCAGCGGCGCAAGGCGCTGCGCGGCAAGGGGCCCACCCCCAAGGCGGAACACCGCTACGACCACCCGGCCAAACGCAAGGCCGACGCGCGGAAGAAGGCCCAGCAGGAGCGGGAGGAGAAACGCCGGGCCGCCGAGGCCAACGGCGAGTTGGTGGCCGGGCGCAACCCGGTGCTGGAGTGCGTCCGTGCCGGGGTGCCGATCAGCGCGTTGTACGCCGCCCACGGGATCGACGCCGACGAGCGGGTGACCGAGGCGGTGCGGCTCGCCGCCGACCAGGGGATCTCCGTGGTCGAGGTGCCGCGTGTCGAGCTGGACCGGATGACCTCGAACGCGGTTCACCAGGGACTGGCCCTGCGCATCCCACCCTACGAGTATTTCGAGCCCGCCGACCTGCTCACCGCCGCGCGTGACTCGGGACTTCCCCCGCTGCTGGTCGCGCTGGACGGGGTGACCGATCCGCGCAACCTCGGCGCGATCGTGCGCTCGGCCGCCGCGTTCGGCGCGCACGGTGTGGTGGTGCCGCAGCGCCGCAGCGCGGCGATGAGCGCGGTCGCCTGGCGGGCCAGTGCGGGCACGGCCGCCAACATCCGGGTGGCCCGGGCTACGAACCTGAACCGCACGTTGCGGAGTTTCCAGTCGGAGGGGCTGATGGCCGTGGGGCTGGACGCCGACGCCGACGTGACCTCCGACGAACTGGAGCTGGCCACCGAGCCGCTCGTGGTCGTGGTGGGTTCCGAGGGGCGCGGACTGTCCAGACTGACCAGGCAGCACTGTGACCAGACGGTGTCCATTCCCATGTCCGCCGGGGTGGAGTCGTTGAACGCCTCGGTGGCCGCTGGTGTGGTGCTGGCCGAGGTCGCCCGCCGGCGCCGACTGTGACACCTCGGTCCGTGTTCCGGGTGTGGAACGGATCTCACCGCCGGATTCGGATGTGAGCCCCCGGGCGGCGACGGGTTCGGTTAGGGTTTCGCGGACAGCAACGTGGTGGTTCCCGCTTCCGCACTGACCCGTCCGGACACCGATGTCGTTCGCAACCCCGCTCTTCCTGTGGTACTTCCTGCCCGCGACCCTGGGCTGTCTGCTGCTGGCGCCGCGTTCCGCGCGGAACGCGGTGGTGGCCGTGGCCAGCCTGGTGTTCTACGCCAGCGGGGCGGGAGGCACCACGGCGCTGCTGCTGGGCTGCATCGTGGTGAACTTCCTGGCGGGAAGGCGGTTGGAGCCCGACGAGTGGGGACTCGACCGGAGCCGCAGGCGGTACCTGCTCGGTGGGGTGATCGCGGTCAACCTGGCCGTGCTGGGGGTGTGGAAGTACGCGGGTTTCGCCTCCGAGCAGGCGGCGGTGTTGGCGGGCTGGTTCGGCGGTCACCTGCCCACCTTCGAGGTCGTGCTGCCGATCGGGATCTCCTTCTACACCTTCCACCACATCTCCTACGTGGTGGACGTCTACCGGGGGGAGCGCCCCGCCCTGCGCGACCCGGTCGCCTTCGTCGCCTACATCGCGATGTTCCCGCAGCTCGTGGCGGGGCCGATCGTGCGCTACCGCGAGATCGCCGACCAGCTTCCCCAGCGACGCACCCACCGGCTGGACGACATCGCCGCCGGGTTCCCGCGTTTCGCCTGGGGGCTGAGCAAGAAGGTGATCGTGGCCGACAGCCTCGCCCCGGTCTCCGACGCGGCGTTCTCCACCTCCGCGGACGACATGACCTTCGCGATCGCCTGGGTCGGTGCGGTCGCCTACACGGTGCAGCTGTACTTCGACTTCTCGGGCTACTCGGACATGGCGATCGGACTGGGCAGGATGCTCGGTTTCCGTCTTCCCGAGAACTTCGCCCGTCCGTACTCCTCGGTGACCGTGACCGAGTTCTGGCAGCGGTGGCACATGTCCCTGTCGCGGTGGTTCCGGGACTACGTCTACATCCCGCTGGGGGGCAACCGGAACGGGACCGTGCGCACCTACCGGAACCTGGCGATCGTGTTCGTGCTGACCGGCTTCTGGCACGGCGCGGCGTGGACCTACCTGGTGTGGGGGGTGTTCCACGGGGCGCTGTTGGTGATCGAACGGGCCGCCGGACTGGACCGGCGGCCGGCGGGAGTGAACGCGCGGATCGCGCGGCGGGCCGGAACCATGGTGCTCGTGCTCGTGGGGTGGGTGTTCTTCCGCGCGCCCGACCTGGGCAGTGCCGTGGTGATGCTCGGGCACATGTTCGTTCCCGACGTGGCGGGGCTGAACGCGGTGGTGGAGGCGGCGCTCACCAACCAGCGCACGTTGATCCTGCTCGCGGCGTTGGCGGTGGTGCTGTTGCCCGCCGGAGCGGGTACGGGCACCTATCTGGAGGCGGCCCGGACCCGGGCGGCCACCGGCGCCAGGGTGGGGGTCATGACCGTGGGAGTGTGCTACGCGGGACTGCTGGTCGCCAGCGGTTCGTTCAGCCCCTTCCTCTACTACCAGTTCTGAGGGTTCGGTTGCCTCGCCGGACTGTCGGTAGGGGTACGTGGGCACCGGTGTCGGTCACCGGGGACGGGCACGGGGCAGCCGGTGTCGGAACTGTCGTTCAGACGGGTTCCGGGACCTTCGGTTCGACCTTTTTCGCGATCTTCAGGGCCTCGGCGCACTCGTCGACGTTGTCGGGTAGGCGCGGTTCGCTGACCTGGACCTGGATCATGCCGTTTCCGGCGTCGAACATGACATCGCAGATGCGGGCCTGGGTGGCTCCCTGGGTGATGGCCGTGGCCCCGGGGCGGCCGTTGACCGGGGTGCGTTCGAACATCGCCCACACCTCTTTCCGCTCGCTGGCAGCGACAGTGTTCCGGGTGTCTCTGTACAGTGTGGCCGAAATAGGGTCACCGCTGTAGTCACATCCGACTACCCAGGGCAGTAATTCTGTGTTTTTACCCGGCTCTTTCAGCCCGAAGGAGTTCAGTTCGGTCTCGGACAGGAGGGCGCACGGGTCCACTCCCGCCAGGGCGTCCTCGGAGGGTTCGGCCTGTGAGGTCGTTGTTCGTTCGTCGGCACTTCCGCCCGGTGAGCAGGCGGTGAGGCCGAGCAGTAGCGCGCTGGCGGTCACTGTCGCAACCGGTCGTGCCCACTTGTTCACCGCTGGAGCCCCCTGTCGAGGTCACTACTGACCTGGTCGTCGGTGGTCTGGTAGTTCTTCTTGGCCTCGCGGAACAACGCGGCTTTGCTCCGCAGTTCGTCGGCGAACTGCCGCAACAGGTCGGCCGCGCCGGTGGAGCCGTTGCCGGCCTTGTTCCCGAACTTGGCCGCCAACTGCCGCCCCGAGGGGTAGTCGCCCAGCCCCGGTACCTGTTGTAATTGGTTTGCGTCTTTTGCTAGAAGGTCCACTTTTTCGGCTTTTTCTTCGTAGACGGCGGCGGCGTGGTCGGCGGCGTCGGGTCTCATGCTCAGCCCGCCCTCGGCGATCTGACGTTGGATCCAGGCGTTTTAGCGCCGGATGGCTCCCAAATCTTGGCCTGCCTCGACGAATCCGGCATCCGGGTCGTTCGGGGTGCTCGTCATGATTTCCCTGCCCTGTGTACACCAGCGTCCGTCCCCGACAGCACTCTGGCCAACCCGCCCCACCACGAAGGGCGAAAACCCCGAGATCACATCGTGACCGGCGCCTCGCCACACCCGGTTCTCGGCGGCGGCCACCACGACACGGACGACGGCCCACCCGCCCGGGAAACAACACTCCAGGTTCCCGCCGCCGTAGCGGACCCGATCACGGCAGGCCGGGGATTCGCTACCGTGGGACCGTGTCCGGAAAGCAGCTTGGTACCGCCGAGAGGGTCGACGGGGATCGGGGGAGTCCCGAGTCCACCGAGCTTCCCCCCGTGCACGAGGCCTGGCTGCCCCGGGAGCATCCGCTGCACCGTCCGCGACACGGCGCGAAGCAGTACACCGCCCTGGTGTGCGCGGTGCTGTTCTTCGCCGCGCCGCTGCTGGCCTGGACCCTCGGCGCCAGGGCGAAGCCGGTGGAGAACCGCGCGTTGACCCCGTTTCCGAGCGTCACCGAGGGCTGGGGTTTCTTCACCGGGCTGGACGGCTGGGCCAGGGACCACCTCGTGTTCCGTCCCCAGGCGGTGGCCTCCATGGAGGCGCTGAGCCAGGGCGTGTTCGGCGAGTCCGCCCCGCACGACTCGGGATCCGGTGCTCCCCCCGTCGGTGGTGGAGGGAAGGAAGAACCGGAGGAAACCACCCCCGACCCCGAGGTGTTCCCCGACGTGATCCACGGCGAGGACGGTTGGCTCTACCTCGGCCACGACGTCTCCTACAAGTGCCTGCCGGAGATGAGGCTGGAGAGGATCATCGAGGGACTGCGGCGCTGGCGTTCGGTGGTGGAGGCCTCCGGTCGGCGGTTCCGGCTGGTCGTCGCCCCGGACAAGTCCACCGTGCACCCGGAGCACATGCCGGAGGACTTCGTCGGAGAGGAGTGCATGCGCGAGCTGCGCTCCCGCTTCTGGGAAAGGCTGCCCGAGGCCACCGGCGCCATCGACATGCGCGGCCCGCTGCGGGAACTCGCCGAACGGCGGAACAGTCCCGTCTACACCAAACGCGACACGCACTGGCGACACGCGGGCGGACTGGAGATGACCCGGCAGATCGCCGAGTCACTGCGTCCCGGCGTCAGCGACTCCTGGAGCGTCGAGCGGGGACGCACCTACCCGCACCGTGCGGACATCGCCGGACTGCTCGGCCGGGACGAGCAGTGGACCGTCCAGTCGTACTCGCTGGCCCCCGACGGCGGGGCGGACAACACCAGGTTCGTGGGCAGCGACTTCCACGAGCCGCTGCACGTGGAGTCGGCGCCGCGTCCCGGGATGGTCACCAAACCCACCCGGATGATCGCGGACTCCTTCACCCAGTTCGCCAGCCCCTATCTCGCGGCGACGTTCTCGGACCTGACGATCTCCCACGCGGAGAACGTGCGCGAGAATCCGCAGCGGGTGGGGGAGATGCTCGCCGAGGGCGAGGTGGTGGTGTTCGAGTTCTCCGAGCGTTTCCTGGCCGGAGGGCGCTACTCGATGCTCTCCCCGGAGATGGCCGAGGAGGTGGGCGGGATCCTGGCCGAGCACCCTGTGCGGTGAGCACGGTCGCTCGGCCTCTGCCTGGGCCGTCGGACGCCGACCCCCGGCCGTTCGGCCCCGGCGGGGACGTTTCGGTGCGGGGGTTCAGGCCGTCGCCGCCGCGCTTCCCCGGGTCAGCCTGTTGATCCGCATCCCGCCGATCCAGCGGCACAGCAGGTAGATCCCGAAGGAGATCGCCGTGACGAAGGCGCTGACCGGCACTCCGGGGGCCAGCGAGAGCAGGATCCCTCCGAGGGCGGCGGTCTCGGCGAAGACCACCGAGAGCACCGTGGCCTTCAGCGGGCTGGCGGTCACCCGGATGGCGGCGGCTCCGGGGGTGACCATGAGCGCCATCACCAGCAGTGCCCCCACCACGTGCACACCGAGTGCGGTGGCCGTGCCCACCAGCAGGGAGAACACTGGGGTGAGGACGCCGAGGGGAACCCCCCGTGCGGCGGCGACCTCGGGGTCGACGCTGGCGAACAGCAGCGGCCGGTACAACAGCGCGGTGATCACCAGCACCACCAGCGCGGCGCCGCCGAGCAGGGTGACGTCGGCCGAGCTCACCCCCACGATCTGGCCGACCAGCAGGGTGAACTTGTTCGCCGTGCGTTCGGGGTTCATCCACAGCAGCAGCACCCCGACCCCGAGTCCGAAGGAGAGCACGGCCCCGATGACCGAGTCGCGTTCGTTGTCGCGCTGGCCGAGCAGCCCGAGCAGCAGGGCCGCGAGGATCGCCCCTCCCAACGCTCCGAGGGTGACGCTGACACCGACGAGCAGAGCGGCGGCGGCGCCGGTGAAGGCGAGTTCGGCCGTGCCGTGCACCGCGAAGGACATGCGGCGGGTGACCACCAGGGGGGCCAGCACCCCGGAGACCAGGCCGAGTGCCGCCGCGGCGAGCAGCGCCTGCTGCACGAAGGGGTAGCCGAGCAGCTCGCCGGTGAGGCCGAGGTCGAACATCCTGCTCAGCGCGTCCGCCAGGCGGTTCATGTCCACCCTCCTTCGTGCACGTGGTGCTGCTGCTCCGCTTCGGCTCCGGCGACGACGAGTTTCCCGCCGACGCGGGCGACCTCGACCTCGGTTCCGTACAGTTCGGACAGGGTTTCCGAGTTCATCACCTCGTCCGGGGTTCCGACGCGGAACCGGCCGTCCACGAGGTAGAGCACCCGGTCGACCACGGGCAGCACGGGGTTGATCTCGTGGGTCACGAACAGCACGGAGGCCCCGGTCCGGCGGGCCTGGCGGGCGATGAGCCCGCTGACCCGGTGTTGGTAGGAGGGGTCCAGCGACAGCAGCGGCTCGTCACACAGCAGCACGCGGGGGTCGGAGACCAGGGCCTGGGCGACCCGCAGCCGTTGCTGTTCCCCGCCGGAGAGCAGCCCGAGCGGGGTCTTCGCGTAGTCGGTGGCGTCCACCGAGCGCAGCGCGTCGTGCACCCGCTCGGCCCTCACCCGGCGTCCTCGCAGCCCGGTTCCCCAGCGGTGTCCGTCCAGCCCGAGGCCGACGAGGTCACTGCCCCGCAGGGTGAGGCTGTCCTGCAGGGAACGCTGCTGGGGGATGTAGCCGATCCGTTCGTTGCCGCGGTGGGCCGGTTCACCGGCGATGTGGACGCTGCCCTCGGTCAGCGGGGTGGTGCCCAGCAGCACCCGCAGCAGGCTCGTTTTGCCCGATCCGTTGGGTCCCAACACGGCCAGGAACTCCCCGGGGGTCACGTCCAGGTCCAGGTCCCGCCAGAGCACACGCTGTCCGTAGGACAGTCGTGCCCCGCGCAGGCTCACGGCGGGTGGTGACTCGGGGGTCTCGGCGACCTCCTCGGTCGGTGGGTTCTTCCGGGATCTGAGGTGGGAAAGCACGGCTTCTTCCTGGGGCTCGGAAGCGATGGTCACTGGTTCGGGGACTCGGCCAGGGCGCGTTCCAGCGCGGAGACCCGGCCCGAGATCCATTGGGTGTAGTCCTGCCCCTCGGGGAGGGTTTCGGGCATCTCCACCACGGGGATGCCGTTGTTCTCGGCGCGGGTTCGGATCCGTTCGGTCAGCGACGAGGCGGTCTGCGGGTTGTGGACCAGCACCGCCGGACGTCGTGAGTCCACGAGGTCCTGCATCTCGGCGACGGTGGCCGCGGCGGGGTCGTTTCCGGACTCCACGGAGCGCACGAACGACCGGGGGGTGACGTCGTCCAGTCCGGCCCGGTCCAGTAGCAGGTCGGCGATGGGGGCGGTGGTGAGCACCTCGGTGCCGCCGTGGCGCTGTTCGATGTCGTCGATGCGTTGTTCGACCTCGTCGAGGCGGGTGCCGAGCTCGGCGGCGGCCCGGTCGAACTCGGCCGAGTGCTGCGGGCGCAGCTGTCCGAGGTGTTCGGAGATCCGTTCGGCGACTCGTTGGACCGAGCTCGGCTCGTACCAGACGTGTTCGTTGCCGGAGTGGTCGTGGTCGTGCTCGTGGTGGCCGGAGTCGGCGTGGTTCTCGGCGGTGTCGTGGTCGTGCTGGTCCTGCTCCCGCGCGGCGCTGAACGCCTCCACGCTGGGGGGCGCCTCGTTGTCGCCGGACAGGATCTGGGCGACGAAGGAGTCGTAGCCGCCGCCGTTGTAGACGACCAGGTCGGCCCGGTCGATGCGGGCCGCGTCCCGGGGGGTGCTCTCGTAGGAGTGCGGGTCGGCCTCGTTGTCGCCGATGATCGCCTCCACCTCGGCCCGGTCTCCGGCCACGGCTTCGGCGACGTTGGCCCACATGTCGGTGGAGGCGACGACGTCGAGCTTGCCGTTGGCCTCTCCGCCGCCGTTGCCGCAGGAGGTGAGTACCAGGGTGGTGGTCAGTCCGAGCAGCAGCGCGGGCACCCCGCGACGTGGGCCACCGCCGACAATACGACTACGTAAGGTGTTCACGAGGACTCCTGGCCTGTGGCGTGTCATGCGATCCCGACCGCTAATGGAAATCATTGTCAATTGAAGTCTACGCGTTGTCGCTGATCGACTGCCACCGCATCCCCTTTTCGGATGACAGTGATGCTCGTGACGTCGCGGAAGGGATCACCGCTTCCGGCGGGACGGGGACGAACGTCCCGCCGGACTCCCCGCTCACACGGTCAGCCTGGCCCCGGTGCGTGGATGGAACAGGTGCAGCTCCTCCGGATCGCGGGTGCTCACGAACACTCGCTCCCCCAGGGCGGGAGGACGGCGGCCGTCGGTGCGGATGACCAGTCGCTGTGCGTTCGCGTCGTTGTCCGGCCTGGCGTGCACCAGCGCGTCGGCCCCCAGCTCCTCGACCAGCTCGACGACCAGCGAGACCCCCTCCCGTTCGGAGGACTCCAACCGCAGCGCCTCGGGACGCAGCCCCAGGGTCACCTCGTCGAGCCCCTGGGCGGAGGCGCTGGACAGCCTCGTGCGGGGCAGCGGGATCGTGTGACCTTCGAAGAGCACCCCCTCGGGGGTGAGGCGTGTGGTTGTCAGGTTCATCGCGGGGGAGCCGATGAACCCGGCCACGAAGGAGTTGGCCGGACGTTCGTACAGCTCACGTGGGGTGTCCACCTGCTGTAACTCGCCGTCGGCGAGCACCGCGACCCGGTGGCCCATGGTCATCGCCTCGACCTGGTCGTGGGTCACGTAGAGTGTCGTGGTGCCCAGGCGGCGTTGCAGACCGGCGATGTTGGCCCTGGTCTCCACGCGCAGTTTCGCGTCCAGGTTGGACAACGGCTCGTCCATGAGGAACACGCTCGGATCGCGCACGATGGCCCGCCCCATCGCCACACGCTGACGTTGCCCCCCGGACAGCTCCCTGGGTTTGCGGTCGAGGAACCGCCGCAGGTCGAGCATGTCGGCGGCCTGCTCGACCTGCTGGCGGATGGTGCTTCTGGGAACCCTGCGCAGCTTCAGCGCGAAGCCCATGTTCTCCGCCACGGTCATGTGCGGGTAGAGCGCGTAGGACTGGAACACCATGGCGATGTCCCGTGACTTGGGTGGTACGGAGGTGACGTCGCGTCCCCCGATGTGAATGGCCCCCTCGTCGGTGTCCTCCAAACCCGCGACCATGCGCAGGGCGGTGGATTTTCCCGATCCCGAAGGGCCGACGAGCACGAGGAACTCGCCGTCGGAGATCTCCAGATTCAGCCCGTTCACGGCCCGCACCGGTGGGGATCCGGGAAAAAGGCGGGAGGCGTCGATGTAGGCGACCTCGGCCATGTGTGACACACCTTTCATCACGGGATTGGTCTGGACAAATTAACCCAGTCGTGCGCCCCCGTCACCCCCCGTCACAAGGGAAATCGCGGGAATGTGGCACCCTTTTCACGCACGGATCCGACCCGGAAACGTGGCCCGCACCGGGCGTGTTTTTCGCGTTCCGAATGCCGCCGTGCACGAATCCGGTGACATGTGATCTGGATCCGGGTTCGGAAAACTTCACCTGGGCGTACTGAACCGTTACGGTTCCCGCATGGTGCGGTCTACGAACTCGAGGCGACCCGCGACGTTGGCCTCCCTCGCCGCGGAACTCGGCGTTTCGCGGACAACGGTGTCCAACGCCTACAACCGTCCCGACCAGCTGTCCCCGGAACTGCGCAAGCGTGTGCTGGACACCGCCCGCAGACTCGGCTACCCCGGGCCCGATCCGGTGGCCCGTTCCCTGAGAACCCGCAAGGCCGGGGCCGTGGGACTGCTGTTGACCGAGAACCTCTCCTACGCGTTCCGTGACCCCGCCGCCGTCGGCTTCCTCGAAGGACTCGCCCTGGCCTGCGAGGACGCCGGACACGGGTTGCTGCTGATACCGGCCAACCCGGAACACGAGGACGTGGCCGCCGTGCACAGCGCCGGAGTGGACGGCTTCGTGGTCTACTCGGTCCCCGACGACGACCCGCACCTGGCCGCCGTGATGGAACGTCCCGTGCCCGCCGTGATCTGCGACCAGCCCAACCTCTCGGAGGTCGACCGGGTCGGCATCGACGACGGCGCGGCGATCAAGGGGCTGGCCAGGCACCTCATCGAGCTGGGTCACCGCAAGATCGGGGTGATCTGCATGAGGCTGGCCCGCACGCGCAACGACGGCCCCGCCTCCTCCGAACGGCAGGTGAACGCGCACTTCCACGTGCAGCGGGCGCGCCTGGCCGCGCTCTCCGAGGCCTTCGCCGAGGTGGGGGTCGACTGGGAACAGGTCCCGGTGATCGAACGTTTCGACCACACCCCGGAGTCCGGGGGGTCGGCCGCGGCGCAGCTGATGGAGCTGGACCCGGAGATCACCGCCGTCATGTGCACCTCGGACATCCTGGCGCTGGGGGCGTTGTCGGAGGTGCGGCGCCAGGGACGTCGGGTGCCGCAGGATCTCACCATCACCGGTTTCGACGGCATCGACGACGCCGAACGTGTCGGGCTGACCACCGTGCGCCAGCCCGTGATGGAGAAGGGACGGGCCGCCGGTCGGCTGCTGCTCGACGCCGGTGAGTCCACCGGCAAGCCCCGGGAGGTCGTGCTGGACACCCAGCTGGTCCCCGGCTCCACGGCGGGGGCGCCGCGTTCGGTCGAGGAACGCTGGTTCGGTCCGTGACCCGGTGCGCCCCCGTGCTCGCCCGGTCGTTCACCCGGCCGTCTCCCGAGGGCGGGGGCTCGGATAGTCCCGCTCGTCGAGCAGCCGGTAGGCCCGGCGGGAGACCCTGAGCAGTTCCTCCGTGGGGAGGTGTTCGTCCGGGACCTCTCCCGCCGCCGTGTCGTAGGCGTCGTGCAGCTCCACCAGCGCCTGACGCAGCTGCTGCCTCGGGGCCGCCCCGCCCAGCTCCACCAACCGCCTCACTCGGTCCAGTGCGTCCCGCACCCGCACCAGCCACGCCCGGTGCGGGGCGAGCCGGGCCACCAGCACGGCCACGGCCGCCCCCAGCAGGGTCGTCCACAGCCTGCTCGCGGCGAGCTCCTCCGGCGGGGCTGGGCTCATCATCCCCCCGACCAGCAGCGCCACCGGGGTCACGAACAGCAGCCCGAACGCGTAGTTGATCGTCACGGTCATCTCCGCCGCCCACTGCAACGCCGCCAGCAGCAGGATGATCACCCACACCCGGGGATGCAGGGACAGCAGGAGCATCCCGATCACCACCCCGCCGAGTGTGCCCGCCACACGTTGCAGCATCCGGGGGACCGACCGTGACGTGCTGGTCGCCTGGAGCACCGACACGGCCGAGACCGCGGCCCAGTAGGTGTGTCCGAGGCCGAGCAGCTGGGCCGCCACCCCCGAGACCAGCGCCGCGGTCCCCACCCGGGCCGCGAACGGCAGCAGCCAGGTGCCCGTCCCCCGGCGGGGGCGGGCCGTGGCGAGCAGCACCTCGCGCACGGCCCACCACCGCGAGGGGGGAGGGCCGGGTTCCAGCGGCCGGTCCGGGCGGGCGTATCCCGGTGGATGGAGGGGCTGACCGGTGCGGACCCGCTCGGCCGTGGCACGCAGGGACCACACGGTGGCCCGGGCCACCCGCGAGGCCCCCAGCAGCACCTCGCAGACCTCCACGGCCCGCACCAGCTCCCGGTACTCGGTACTCTCCCGCCGTCGTGCGCTCACCAGCGGCAGTCGGGTGCGGGCGTTCTCGACGGCCACGGCGGCCCGGTGTCTGCCGTCCAGGTCCGGGTTCGCCAGGTGCGCGGCGGTGGCCTCCAGCGCGGCGGCCACGGCTCGGCGTTGCGGGCGCAGTCCGGCCAGCACGGCCCCCAGGGAGCACACCCCCCAGGCGAAGGCGCCGCTGAGCGCGCAGACGATCAGGTGGGCGGGCAGCTCGCCGGGAGAGAGGGAGAGGTTCGCGCAGGCGCCGGTGGCGAAGGCGAAGATCAACCCTCCCGGCGCGCCCACGCGGGCCGCAGTGGTGGCCGCCGTGGCCACCGCTCCCACCACGGCGGTACCCACCACGGCCACCAGCTGTTGCCGCCCCGGAGACAGGCCCGACACGGCGATGAGGTCCCCGAGCGCCACGGCAACCACCATGCCCGCCGCCACCACGGCGAGGGAGCGGATCTGGTGGCGGGAGGGATCACTGCGGCAGTACACACTGGTCAGTCCGCCGAACACCGCTCCGGCGACCAGGTCCATCCGGTCGAGCTGGAACAGCGTCACCAGTGGCAGCAGCACCGACAGAAAAGACCTCAACGCCGGCCAGAAGATCGGCCCGTTGCGGTTCAGACGAAGCGTCTCCCCCAAATGCCGTGCGAGTATGGCCGAAGACACATTTTCACATAATACACAGTTATTTCACTCGTGAATGGACAGTGCCGTGAACCGTTCTTTCCGGTCCGGTCAGGACAACACGGAGGCGGCGGCAGCGGGGCCCCGCGACAGGAGACCCTGCCCGCGCCGTGACGGAGCGCGGGCGACACTCGTGCCGCGACACCGGCCGGATGCGACACCGCCCAACGGGAAGTCCCAACCGTTCCGCGCCGAGGTCTAGTAGTTCCGCCAGGCTCCCCGCTCGTAGTCGATGATCCGCGGGTGCATCAGCGTGGACGGCTCCACCTCGGCGAGCCTGTCCCGGTCGGGGGGAAAGACCCCGGTCGCCCGCAGCGTCGGGCCGTCCAGGGTCCGCAGCGGCGGCCTCCGCGAGGGCAGCCGCAGCGAGGGCGCGGTGTCCCCGGCGGTGCCCAGGTGGAACCCCCACGGCCCGAAACTGGGGATCGAGCGGGAGTAGGGCACGGTGGCCAGGCCCGCCTGTCGCATCGACGCCTCGATGCACCAGTAGGCCTCTGTGGCGAAGTACGGGGAACCGGCCTGGACGTTCACCCGCCCCCGCTCGTCAAGGGCCCGCAGCACCAGGGAGTAGAACTCGGTGGAGTAGAGCTTGGCCGTCTCGGTGGAGTCCGGGTCCGGCATGTCCACCAGCACCACGTCGAAACGCCGCCGGTTGTCCCGCAGCCAACGGAAGGCGTCGGCGGAGACGGTGTGCACCCGGGGGTCGTCGAAGGCGTGCTGGTTCAGCCTGGTCAGGCGCGGGTCCTCGCTACCGAGCCGCAGTACCGTGGGGTCGAGTTCGACCAGGGTCACCTCCTCGACGTCGGGATAGCGCAGCACCTCACGCAGCGCGAGTCCGTCCCCGCCGCCGAGGATCAGCACGTTGGAGTGGTCACCGGCCATGGCCGGATGGACCAGCGCCTCGTGGTAGCGGTGTTCGTCGACGGAGCTGAACTGCAGGTCGCCGTTCAGGTACAGCCGCGTGTCCGTGTTGCCGCTCAACGACCGCGAGCGGGTCAGCACGACTTCCTGGTACCTGGTGCGTTCGGCGAAGACCACCGGATCGTCGTACAGCGCCTGACGTGCCGTCGTCTCGAACCGGTCGGACCAGGCGAACGCCCCGCCGAGCGCCAGGCCGACCAGCAGCGAACAGACCGTCAACAGCGCGACCGGGCGTCTGCCCAGCTCCCGTCGGTAGACGGTGAGTACCAGTCCCAGACCCGCCGCCGCGTTGAGCATCCCCACCACGAGGGCGCCCTTGATCTGTCCCAGCAGCGGAAGCAGCAGGAACGGGAAGGCCAGTCCCCCCACCAGGGCGCCCACGTAGTCAGCCGCGAACATGTCGGCCACGGCCGACCCGGCCTCCTGGCGTCTGATGCGTTGCAGCAGCACCATGAGCAGCGGGATCTCCGCGCCGATCAGCACGCCCAGGGTCAGCGAGGTGGCCACCAGCATCGGCGTGTACAGGCTCAGCCAGGCGAAGGCCGCGTACAGCCCGAGCACGCTCAGCCCACCGAGCAGCGCCAGCACCAGCTCCACCGTCACGAACGCCGTCGCCGCCCACCGCTGCAACGGTTTGGCCAGCAGCGCCCCCACCCCCATGGCGAACACCATCAGGGAGAGCACCACGGAGGCCTGGCCCACGCTGTTGCCGATCAGGTAGCTGCCGAGGGCGACCAGGGCCAGTTCGTAGACCAGTCCGCAGGCCGAGCACACGAACACCGCCAGCAGCACCGCGAAACGGGCCGGGCCGCGCCGGGGTGTGGAGTCGGTCGCGGCACTCGCCGGGGTTCGTTCGGGGCCGAGCTGGTCGGTTTCCGTGCTCATGAAGGCGGTTTCGGTTCGGGGACGCGGGTCGGTGGTGTGGTCACCAGATCGCCGCGGCGATGATCGTCGCGATCACCACGTGCGCGGCGGCCGAGACCCAGATTCCCGGGTGCGTGGTCTCGGTGGAGAGTTCCTCGCCGAGCTTGCCCGGGGTGAAGGCGTCGATCACCAGGAAGGACAGCCCCATCAGGATCAGCCCGAGCAGCCCGTAGGCCAGGGTACCGAGCAGCCCGTAGGCCAGGTCGTCGGAACTGGCTGCGATGGCCGTGGTGAGGATGATGCCCACACCGAGCAGTCCGGACACCAGCAGGATGGCCGCGTTGCCGTTGCGGCGCACCCAGATCAGGTCCCGCAGTCTGGCCGGTGTGGCGAGGTCGATGAGCACGTATCCGAGGGCCATGAGAACCGCGCCGACCACGCCGTAGGCGACGGCCGCCGACAGTCCGAAGAGCAGTTGCTGGAACACCGGTTGTGCCTTTCGGTTCGGGAGGCGAGCGGGTTGCCGGTCGTTGCTGTTCCGGTCTCGGTCGGAAACCGGACGGTCACCGGGGACCGGGAGGCGGTTGCGTTGGCCCGCCGGGAGGGGGCCACTGCTGGCCCGGCCCCTGTTGGGGCGGACCCTGCGGTGGAGGAGGATCTCCCGGAGGTGGTTGGTACCCCGGTGGAGGCGGCCCCTGGGGAGGAGCCTGACCGGGTGGGGGACCGGGGGGCGGCTGTGGGGGCGTGGGCCCGCCGGGCGGTCCCTGCGGGGGACCGGGGGGACCATCCTGCGGTGGCGGAGGAGTTGGTGGCCCCTCGGAAGGCCCGGAACGCTGTCGACGGAGGCCGATCACCCCGGCCACGAGGCTGCCCACGGCGACCAGCCCGAGCACGCCCAGCCAGAGTCCACGCCCGACCCAGCCGGGGCTCGACCCGGGAGGAAGGTTCTCCCGCGGCGCCTCCTCGGAGGCGTTCTCCGGGCGGATCCTCGGCAGTTCCGGGTTGTCCTCGCTCAGCAGCAGCGGCAGCGCCAGCACCGCGTGTCCGGTGGTGTCCACCGGGGTCTCGATGAAGGACTTCGCCGTGATGCCGAGCGCGGCGAAGTCCTCGCTGCCGGGCGTGTTCAGGGAGAGGTTCGACGAGTGGGCCACCCCGATGTCCACCGCGCTCCAGTCCTCGCTGGTGCGGGAGGTGTAGGCCACGGTCACCCGCAGTTCCACCCACTCGTCGCAGACCTCGACCGGTGTCTGTGGGCCCCGGTTGGATCCCCGGTCGTGGTCGCTGTCCGTGTCCTCCACGGACCATCCCTCGTCGCCGGTGTCGGTCGAACTCCGTGCGAACATTCCGTCGCCGCCGTCGGTGAGCTTCCACCCGAAGCAGAAGCCGTAGCGCCGCGCGGGCTCGACCAGTGCCCGGGACAGTTCCGCGGACTCCTCCCGGGTGAACCGGGGGATGGAGGTGCCCGAGTAGGTCTTGCTCGTGAGGTACCTGCTGCTTTCGTCCCCCCAGAAGCGTGGTTCACCCGTACTCCCGAAACCGCCGGTGACGGCGAGGGTGACGAAGAAGGAGACGATCCCGAAGACGAGCAGCCCCACGCATCCGATCTTGGTCTTCTTCTGTTCGTCGCTCATTTGCCCGACCCGGGACCTCCCCCTCGGAAACTCCGCCCGTGCGGGCTCGTCCACCCCCAGGCGCCCCCGACCACGGGATGGTAGTGGCGGTAGGCTTGGTCGAGGTCCATCACGTGGATGACCGAGCCCCGCTTTCGGGGTTGCACGATCACCGCGTCCCTGTTGTAACGCAGGTAGACACCGGTCTCGTTCGTGTACTGCGTGATCGGTTCCCAGGCTCTGGCCACCGAGTTGGCCACCCTGCTCGGTGACTGCCTGCTGGTGTAGGCCCGGTTGTCGTCGTCGCCGGGGCGGTCCAGCCGCTCCGCCCTGGTGTAGTGCTTGGCCACGTAGCCCCGTGGGCCGGTTCCGGTGGAGAAGACCGTCACCAGCGCGACGATCAGCCCGAGCACCGCCGCCATCGCCGCGATGGCGAACCAGAATTTCGGTTTCATCGCCGTCGTCCGGCTCCTCTCACTCCGAAGCCGGGTAGACGCGCACGTCGTAACGACTGAGTTCCTCGCCGAGGGTGGGTTCCCACTCGGCCCCGTCGAAGGACTCGAAACCCAGCAGTGTGCCGTCGGAGGACTCGTAGTCGTGGTAGCGCACGCTGCCGCGTTCGTCGAGACCGGTGGTGGCCTCGCTGCGGAAGCTCGCCGAGCCGGACTCCTCGGAACGGAAGGTGCGCCCGCCCAGCTCGATCCGGGAGGGCCCCGGTTGGGGTGGTTCGGCGTCCTCCAACGGAGTCCACTGTGCCAGGATCAGGTCCGGGTCCTCCTCGACGGACAGCCACACCTGGGTGCCCTTGGCGTCGTCCAGCAGGTGTTCCGCCCAGTGCCAGCTGCCCTCGGACAGCCGCAGGGTCCCGCGGACGGTGTAGGACATGCCGCGGATCTCCACGATGTCCCCGGCCTTGAGGCGACGTGGGTCGCCGCGCAGCGCGTCCTGGTCTCCGGTGGCGAAGGGGTCCTGTGGTCGTGGCCGCTCGGGCGCGTGCCCGGAATGTTGTCGACGCACGAGCGCGAGTACGACCACCGCGACCACGATGAGGACCACCACGACGATCGGGAGGATCACGAAGATGTTCACTGCCGCCCCTTGCTGTGGATGTCCACGGTCTCACCGGTCGCGCGGTAGCCTAACCACCACGCGCTCGGTTTGTCCTCCGTTCGGAGGAAATAATGCCGTGTTCGGGAGTGAGGATATCCACGGGGCGTGGTCCCTCCCGGTCAACATCGCCCGGCCGGGAGGAGTTCTCCCCGGCCGGGCGAGGAACCGGACCCCGTCGATACGCCGGAGGCGTCACTCGGACAGCAGCTGGGCGCAGCGGATCAGTCCCAGATGCGAGTAGGCCTGCGGGTGGTTGCCCAGCGAACGCTCGGCGATCGGGTCGTACTCCTCGGGCAGCAGCCCGGTCGGCCCCGCGTTGTTCACGAGCTGTTGGAACAGCTCCTCGGCCTCGGTGCGCCTTCCGGTGAGCAGGTATGCCTCGACGAGCCACGTGGCGCACAGGTGGAACCCGCCCTCGGTGCCGGGAAGGCCGTCGTCCCTGCGGTAGCGGTAGACGGTGGAGCCGCTGCGCAGTTCGGACTCGATGGCGGTCACCGTGGAGCGGAAACGCTCGTCGACGGGGTCGATCAGCCCGGAGAGCCCCACGTGCAACGAGGCTGCGTCCAGGTCGGAGCCCTCGTAGGCGGTGGTGAAGGCCTGGACATCCGGGTGCCAGCCGTTCTTGAGCACGTCCTCGGCGATCTGTTCCCGCAGCTGCATCCAGCTCGGGTCGGCGGAACGCCCGTACTGGGCGGCCAGTTTGAGCGCCCGGTCGATGGTGACCCAGCACATCACCTTGGAGTAGACGTGGTGACGCGGCACGTCACGTTCCTCCCAGATCCCGTGGTCGGGTTCGAACCAGCGCCGGGAGACCGCCTCGGCCATGCCCTTGACCAGTTCCCAGTCGGCCTCGCGCAGTTCACCACGGGTCACGGCCAGATCGGCCGCCAGCTCCACCACCGGACCGAACACGTCCAGCTGCACCTGCTGGTCGGCCAGGTTGCCCACACGCACCGGTCGGGAACCCGCGTAACCGGGCAGGGTGTCGATCACCGCCTCGGGGCCCAGGGTTCCCCCGGCCAGCGAGTACAGCGGGTGCAGCCGCTCCGGGCCGGGCAGGCTGTCCATCACCCGGTGCAGCCAGTCCAGGAAGGCCTCGGCCTCCTCGGTGGAGCCGAGTGAGACCAGCGCCCGGGCGCTCATCGCACCGTCACGCAGCCAGCAGTAGCGGTAGTCCCAGTTGCGCACCCCCCCGATCTCCTCGGGTAGCGAGGTGGTGGCCGCGGCCATGATCCCGCCGGTGTCGGTGTTGCACAGCCCCCGCAGGGTCAACGCGGAACGCGCCACCAGATCGGGTTCCACCTCGGGCAGCCGCAGCCGCTCCAACCACGTCGTCCAGTAGTTGTTCGCCGCCGTGCGCCTCTGGGGTTCGGGAGTGTCCGAGGGGGCTAGTTCCTCGGTGCCGCAGCGCAGTTCCAGCACGGTCGGGGAGTCCTCCGACAGCTCCAGCTCGGCCTGGGCCGCCTCGTGCATACCGTCGGAGCTGATCCGCCACTGCACACCGGGCGAGTACAGCACCATCGGCTCGGAGGTCCCGTGCACCCGCAACCCACCGGGCTCGGCGGTGAGCCGCACCGGCACCTGCCCGAACTCCGGGCGCGGCACGAAGTCCACCACGGCCCGGGTACTGCCGCTGATGACCCGGATCAGGTCGGTGTGGTGGGCGTCCCTGCCGTGTTCCAGGTAGTCGGTGACCAGCAGCCGGGACCAGCGGGTCTCCACCGTCATCGTCCCCGGCACGTAACGCTGGCCGAGGGGCAGCACGCTACGGGGGGAACCGTTGCCGTTGTCGTACTGCGGCGTGGCCGGGCTGACGGAGAAGTGCCCGGCCGAGGGGCCGCCGAGCAGGTCGGCGAACACCGCGGCCGAGTCCGGCCCCGGATGGCACATCCAGGTGACACGCGCGTCCGGGGTGAGCAGCGCCACGGTGCGCTCGTTGGCGAGCATGGACAGACGTTCGATGGCCGGGGCCTGCTCCCCGTAGAGCCAGGCGCGGCGCTCCTCCATCAGCATCGCCAGCACCGTGGCCACCCCGGTGGTGTCGGCCACGCGGTAGTGGGCGAGGGTGTCACCCTCGCCGACCTTGATCCCGATGTCCGGGCCGGACAGGGTGCCGAACACGGTCTCGTCGGTGACGTCGTCACCGAGGAAGATCGCCCCGGTGGAGCCGACCTGGTGGCGTAGCGCCTCGAAGGCGTTGCCCTTGTGCGTTTCCACCACGGCCAGTTCCATCACCGACTTGCCCTCGGTGACCTGCACACCTTCCCAGGTGGCCGGGCCGGAGCGGAGTTCGTCCAGCACCGCCTCGCCGACCTCCGGCTCGGCGCGGCGCACGTGTATCGCCACACTGGCGGGTTTCGGTTCGAGGATGATGCCGGGCTGGTCCCGCGTGATGTCCTGCACGCTGCGTTGCAGCTGGGTACGCAACCGGGTCGTGTCCGGGTCCAGCTCGTGGACGAATCCGACGTCGAACTCGGAACCGTGGCTGCCGACCAGGTGGACCTCCGCGGGAAGTCGGGAGAGGGTGGCCAGGTCACGCAGCGCCCTGCCGGAGATGACCGCGGTGGTGGTGGTCGGCAGCGCCGCCAGGGAACGCATCGCGTGGACCGATTCGGGCAGGGGTTTGGCCTGGCTCGGATCCCCCACGATCGGTGCCAGGGTGCCGTCGTAGTCGCAGGCGACCAGCAGCCGAGGTGTGCGCGCGAGCTGCACGATCATGCGACGAAGCTCGGCGGGGAGGGCTTCGGCGGTCAACGCCACACTCCTGTTGAGGTCGTCGGGTTGGTATGAGGGCGGGATCGACCCTGGTGAGAGGGGTGCTCGTCGGCCCCGTCGGGGTGGCCTCCTCGCACGGTGCCCCCTGTGGATCGATCCGGTGCGTCGTTATTGACGTGGTGATTCAGCCGGCTCTAAAAGTCTGTTCCGGAGTCGGCTCGCGTGCTCGGTGGGCCGTCCTCCGCCCGGACGGTGCACCGCCCGGTGGGGCGTTCCGGTTCTCCGGGTCGAGGGTATGGCCCGGTACCCGCTCGGGTTCGACGGGCGGCGTTGCTCCCGAGCCGCGTCGTGCGTCTGGACGGCAGGTGTTCCGGGCGCCCCGCGGTTGGAGAACGGAACACGACGCCGGTGGGCACGGGGGACGTGCCCCGCCTCGGCCGTGCCGTGTTCCACCCCTCCGACGGGAGGCGCCGTGGGGGCGCCGAAGAGGTCCTCCGGAAACCCGAACCCGGTTCCGCGGGCGCGGTCGCGGGGAAGGGTGCCGGGTTCGCGGCGGAGCACGGAGCACTCGTGCTCCCCGCGTGCTCCGCCGTGTCGCGGCGCGTCGAACTCACTGCCCGGAGCCCCTCGCCCCGCAGCGGCCGAGCACCCCACCGAGAACATTCCGAAAGGCCTCTCTAAGCCTGCCGTCGCTTACTCTAGCCGGTCGGCGAAGCCCCCAGCGCCTCGAGGAACGACCGCGCCCAACGGTCGACATCGTGCGTGAGCACTTGCCTACGCAATGCACGCATCCTACGGCGGCCTTCCGCGTGATCGATGTTCAGGGCCGCGAGCATCGCGTCCTTGACCCCGTCCAGATCGTGCGGGTTGACCAGCAGCGCGCTGGTGAGTTCGGCGGCCGCGCCGGCGAACTCACTCAGGACAAGACTACCCCCGAGGTCGTTACGGCATGCCACGTACTCCTTGCAGACCAGGTTCATGCCGTCACGCACGGGAGTAACGATCATCACGTCGGCGGCGCAGTAGAAGGCCACGAGGTCCTTACGGTCGACCGAGGTGTGCAGGTAGTGCACGGCCGGGTGACCGACCCGCCCGAACTCGCCGTTGATGCTGCCGACCTTGCGCTCGATGTCCTCGCGCATCTGCTTGTAGTGCTCGACGCGTTCCCGGCTGGGGGTGGCGATCTGGATCATCGCCACGTCCTCCACCGTGGCGTGGCCCTCGGCCAGCAGCTCGTACACGGCGTCCAGCCGCACGTCGATCCCCTTGGTGTAGTCCAACCGGTCGACGCCGAGCATGATCTTGCGCGGGTTGCCGAGTTCGGCACGGATGGCCTTGGCACGCTGCTGGACCTCCTTGGTGCGGGCCAGTTGGTCCAGCTCCCCGGAGGCGATGGAGATGGGGAAGGCACCCACGCGCACCACCCGGTCGCCCACGCGCACCACTCCGGGGCGGGAGCGCACCCCCACCTGGGCGCGACTGGGCTCGAACCCAGCGAGCCTGCGGGCCAGCCACATGAAGTTCTGCGCCCCACCCGGACGGTGGAAACCGACCAGGTCCGCCCCCAGCAGCCCGCGCACGATCTCGGTGCGCCAGGGAAGCTGCATGAACAGCTCGACGGGCGGGAAGGGGATGTGCAGGAAGAAACCGATCCGCAGGTCCGGACGCAGCTCGCGCAGCATCGCCGGGACCAGTTGCAGCTGGTAGTCCTGGATCCACACGGTCGCCCCTTCGGAGCTGACCTCGGCGGCGGCCTCGGCGAACCTGCGGTTCACCCGACGGTAGGCCTCCCACCAGGAACGGTCGAAGACCGGGGGGACCACCACGTCGTGGTACAGCGGCCAGAGGGTCGCGTTGGAGAAACCCTCGTAGTACTGCCGGAACTCGGACGAGGAGAGCCGCACCGGGTACAGCCGCATGTCCTCGTCGGTGAACGGTTCGACGTCGACGTCGGGGACACCGGGCCAGCCGACCCATGCTCCCTGCCGGGCGCGGAGGAACGGTTCCAGAGCGGTGACCAGCCCGCCCGGGCTGTGTTTCCACCGTTCGGTCCCGTCCTCCAAACGTTCCAGGTCGACCGGCAGCCGGTTGGCGACGACGACGAAGTCAGCTTTCGTGGGCGCGTTGCCCTTGGTCACCGGTCTGCCTCCTAGGTCGGTTCCTGAAATCGGTTACCCGTTGTCGAGACTAGCCAATCGTGATCGGATTCGCGTGGTTCCAGCGACGCAACGGGACTGCTCGCCCCTGATCACTCGTGTCGGGGATGTGCGGGGCAAACGCGGAATATTCCGCAGGCCTGCCCCGAGGAGTCCCGGCGGGCCGGTCACCGACGGCGGGCCGGTGTTCCGCCGCGTGGCGGAGTGCCAGGAGGTCCGGATACCGGGTGTGGTCATACTCAGTCCAGCCTCCTTTCGGTGGGGCGCAGTGGTCCGGACATGCGCGGTCCGGACATGCGACGTTCCAGTCGGCCGAGGCCGGTCCGCACGGGCTGGGAGAGGAACTCACCGAGCACCACGCCGGCGCCGAGGGCCAGACCGGTGGCCCCGGCTCCCATCAGGGTGGACAGCCCGGTGGGGTTGCCCTGCACCGAGAGTTCGTACAGCGCCCGGTAGGTGGCCAGTCCCGGCAGCAGCGGGGCCACACCGGAGACCGCGACCACCAGGGCGGGGATGCGCAGTCTGCGGGCGACCACCCCGCCCACGAAACCCACGATGGTGGTGGCCACCGCCGAGGCGAGGATCGTGTTGACCTGGACCAGCGTCATGAGCTGGAAGATGCTGGCCGCGATGGCCCCGGCGGCCCCGGCCGCGACCAGCGGGCGGGGTGGGGAGTAGCTGGCCAGCGCGAAGCAGGCCGAGGTGGCGGCTCCCGCCATGGCCTGCAACGGAAGTTTGAGCAGACCGGGCAGCAGCACCACACCGCCCCCGGCCTGTTCGAGGTCCAGCCCGCCGCCGAGCGTTTCGGGAGGCAGGATGCGCTGGGCCAGGTACAGCGAGAGCACCACGCCGGAGATCAGTCCGGCCGAGGTCAGCGCCAGCTCGGCGATGCGCCCGGCCGCGGTGACGTTGTAGCCGGTGATGGCGTCCTGCATGGAGCCCACCACGGTCATGCCCGACAGCAGCACGATGATGTTGGCGGCCACCGCGAGTGCCGCGTTGGGCAGCACGCCGGTGGCGTAGAAGGCCAGGGCGACACTGGTGGCGACGGCCCCGCCGACGGTCTGCTGGAAGAAGATGGGCAGGCCGCGTTGGTTGAGGAACCGGCCGACCCGGTCGACCAGGGCGGTGGCCCCGGCCGCGATCAGGGGGAGCTGGGGGATGGTGCCTCCGCTGAGCAGCACCGCCAGCGCGGCCGCCATCCCGGCCCAGGCCAGGGTGGCCACCCAGCGGGGAAAAGGGTGGGTGGCCCTGGCGATGGTCTCCAGCTCGGCGTAGGCGTCCGAGGTGGTGAGTTCGCCGGAGGTGATGCGACGGATCAGCTTCTCGACCTCGGCCAGGCGCGTGTAGTCCAGCGAACGGTTGCGGACCACCCGCAGGGAGGTGATGGGCAGGTTCTCGGTTCCCCGGTAGCACGAGACCGTGATGGAGGTGTAGATCACGTCCACTTCGCAGTGGGGGAGGCCGTAGGCGTCGGTGACGCTGGTGATGGTGGCGCTGACGTCGGAGGCGCCCACGCCGCTGGCCATCTGGATCTCCCCGATGCGCAGGGCGAGCTCCAGGACGAGGTGGACCGTGGAGTCGTCCGGCAGCGAGGGGCCGTAGACGACGTTGCGGGTCCCGACGGTTTCGGAAGGTTCGCGCCGCCGCAGCACACCACGTGCGCGCTGCGTGATTCCCACTGCTGTTGTGCCTCCTTGCCTGGCCGTGCGCGTGGAACGTCGATCACGCTGTTCACCCCTGGAATCGGCCTCCACGGGCGCACTGTTGCACTTGCGAATGGTGTCGTCCGTCACCGGTTTCGGCGACCGATCGCCTTGGTGGGGCGGGAAGTGGAGGGGTCGAACGTGTGTTCGTGCACGTCGTTCCGTGGAAAGGAACGAGGGAGGGTGTCTCGCCCCGACACCCGAGCGTACGCGTTCCCGGTACGACGAGAATGCGATTCACCGCATCGTGGGATGCCCGTTCGGAGGCCTCGGCGAGGTCGGCGAGAAGGTCGTCGTGGCGGGACCGGTGCCCGAGAGGTCTCCGGTGGGGGATTAGGATGAGAGGGGCGTGCGTTGAGACACGCGTGCCGCTGTAGCTCAGTCGGTAGAGCACCCGCCTTGTAAGCGGATGGTCAGGGGTTCGAGTCCCCTCAGCGGCTCCACGATTGACCTGGGGTTTTGATTCCGGGTTCCCTGTGTCGACGGGCTTTATGACCCAGTTTGTGACCCAGAAGCCCTTATTCTGGATCCATGACTGGGCGTTCGAAGGGCCGTCGTCGTCAACGAGGCGCGATCGATCAACTGCCGAATGGTGCGCTACGCGTCCGGGTGTCGGCCGGTCTTGATCCGGTGACCAAGCAGCGACATCGTCTCGACTGGGTTGGCCTCAGCTAACAGGACCCCTCCGAGCAGGCCAGGTCAGTAACCGGAGATGGCAGCCCCCTGTCCACCCCGAAGGCGGCGATTCCGGCCGAGGCCGCCGAGGACATACCGGGCTGGCCGTTGTAATCGGTTTGACTGACTCCCTACGCCAGGTATGCGAATTTGCCCAACAGATAGGACTTCTCGTCGGTCAGCCCACCGCTGCCGAAGACCGTGAGGCCGTGCACACCGTGCCCATCGCGGATAGCTCGAACACGGGTGACGACCCCGTCCAGGGCGGTGTCCCCTCCACGGCGGTGAGCCGATCGCCTCGTCGCACCAACGGAGGCACCAGACGGTCTGCCACATCCGACACCGTGGGTGCTCTCCAGCCCGTCTGACACAATTTTCCCTGGTTGGCCGGGAAGTATGTCGGTCGCACCAACACCTCGTGTGGCTCCGGTGTCAACTGGGTGCCGCATTGCAGGGCGCGGTAGGGACAGTGGTTGGGCACGTCGGCAGTCCGGACACGAGCGGCCTCCGAACGGACCTCGATAAGCGGGTGCGTGCGGTAGGCGCTGCTGGCTGTCGCTGCGGGTGCCCACGATCTGTCCATGGTGACCGGCATGCTGGATCTCACCGGAGTGGCGGACTCGGTGCCGTCGCCGGAAAACACGACGTCGTGCAGGGTTCTGTTGAGCTCCTCCAGGGGGTTGCCAGCCGTTTCCTGCGTTCCAGGAACGTCTCGGAGCCCGTTGTGACAGGCAAAATGGGCGTCACCTTCAGTGCTTTTGCTCTGACCGCTTCCCGGGTGGATCGCGGAATCGTTCGAGCGGCCGGGAAGATGGCTGTCACGTCGTCGCTGCCTGTTGTTCGGGACGGGGGACGGTGACCCACGTGAAGGCGAGGGCGCCGATCCAGAGAGCGCAGGCGAGCATGCCGATCGTGTGCAGGTGGTCGGTGAAAATCTCGCTCTGTCCGGGGTTCCCGGCAACGGCGCCGTAGAGGGCGATGCCCATGGCGCCGGCGGCTTGGCGGGCGGCGTTGTTGATGCCGCTGGCCAGTCCAGCGCGTTCTGCGGGGGCGGCGCCGACTGCCGCTGAGACGACGGCGGCGGTGAGCAGCCCCATCCCGATGCCGAGGCCGATGAGCACGGGAAGCAGAGCGAGGTAGGGACTGGTGGGGGTGAGGCGGGTCAGGGTGAGCGACCCGGCTGAACCGACCAGCAGTCCTGCTGTCATCGGCAGTCGCGCTCCGTAGCGGGCTGTGAGCCTTCCGGTGATGGGGGAAAGCGCGGCGAGAGGGGCGAAGAGCGGAAGCATCAGCGCTCCGGCGACCAGCGGGGAGTGGTGTTGGACGCTCTGCAGGTACAGCGTGGTGACGAACACGGTGCCGATGCCGACGAGGTTCATCGCGGCGGCGACGAGGTTAGCGCCGGCGAAGGCCGGAACCCGCAGCAGCGAAAGCGGCAGCATTGGCGCCTTCGCCGAACGTTCCCGCAGTAGGAAGCACACTAGAGCTACGAGGCTGATGCCCGCGCTGATCCACGCTTCGGTTCCCATGCCCGCATGTCCGACGGTGATCACGGTGTAGACGAGCGCGGCCAGCGTGATCGCGGCCAGGGCCGAGCCGGGAAGATCCAGCCGGCGACGGGTCTCGGGTGCGGTGGGTTTGGCGACCAGCCACAGGGTCGCAGGCAGGGCGAGGGCCACGATCGGGATGTTGATCCAGAAGATCGTGCGCCATCCCAGGGCTGCGACGAGCACCCCGCCCAGCAACGGACCGGCGGGAAGGGCCAGAGCAGACACGCCGGCCCACACGCCGACGGCTTTCGCGCGTTCGGCGCTGTTCTGGAAGACGTGGGTGATGACCGCGAGTGTTGAGGGCAGGAGCAGGGCCGCGCCGATACCCTGGATCGCACGTCCGGCCAGCAACATCTCGATCACGGGCGTGGTCGCGCACAGCATCGAGGCAGCGGCGAACACGCCCAGCCCGGTGACCACGACGCGTCGGTGCCCGAAGCGGTCTCCCACGTCGCCGGCCACGAGCAGCAGACTGGCTAGGACCACGGCGTAGCTGTCGACGATCCACTGTTGCTGTTCGAGCGTGGCCGACAAGCCGAGCCGCATGTGCGGCAGCGCGACGTTGACCACGGTGACGTCGAGCTGTACCAGGAACATTCCTACGCACATCGTGGCCAGTATGAGTCCACGGTGCCGGGTTCGCGGCGGAGCTTCGAGATTGATCGACATGGTGGCAGCGTGCCGCGGGAACAGTTCCAGGTGTGGTGAACCGTCCGTACGCGAGAATGTGTGCCATGAGTGAGCTGTCGGGTGTGCCTGGGCGTGCCGGTGGGGACGCGGATATCAGCGTTGTGGCGACGCTGCTCGCCGATCCCGCACGCGCGAAAGTGCTCATGGCCCTGGCCGACGGACGTGCGCTCCCGGCGTCGGTGCTGGCCGACGAGGCCGGGCTCTCGCGCCAGGCGACGAGTGCCCACCTGAACAAGCTGCTCGGCGGGGGTCTGCTCTCCGTGGAAAGCAGTGGTCGCCACCGGTACTACCGCCTGGCCAGTACAGACATCGCCACCGCTCTGGAGAGCCTGGCCCGCCTTGCGCCGACCACCCCGATCCGGTCCCTGCGGCAGGGCACCCGCGCTCAAGCCCTCCGGGCAGGACGAATGTGCTACGATCACCTGGCTGGTGGGCTCGGCGTGAGTCTCCTGGCCGCCTTGCTGGAACAGCGCGCACTCCTCCGCGCCGACGGTCGCGGTACGCCACAGCGGCGTGACGGCGATCGCCTGTCGGCGCCGGTGCGGCAGCAACCGTACCAGCTGGGGCCCGAAGCCAATTACGTTCTTCCCCGCTTGGGAGTGGATCTCGACGCCCTCGCCGGAACGAAGAACCGCAGACCGCTGCTGCGGTGTTGCATGGACTGGAGCGAGCAACAACATCACCTGGCAGGTCGACTTGGTGCCGCTCTCGCCACGAGCTTCCTCGAACACGGCTGGGTGCACCGCAAACCGCGACAGCGAGCCGTCACACTGACCGATGCAGGAGCGGAGTTCCTCTGCGAGGAGCTCGGCCTCACGACCACCCCCGCAGGAACCTCCTGGCGGAGCAGCTCCTCCGCTTAGAATGGGTGGGGGAGTGGACTGTCCGTCTCTCAACGGAACGAATGGACAGCCCACCCTCCGGTTGCCAACCCGGAACTACTTCGGGGCGATGAGCTGACAGATCAGTGCCGCCCGTAGCGCAGTGCCGGCCCGAACCCCGGCGAAGTAGTGCACATTGGCGAGGTCGTCCGTTTCGATCGGCAGCTCGCCGAGCCGAGGACCTGCATGGAAGACGTGCACATTCTTGCCGACACCGGTCAGGAGACGGCGGGAGAAGACCAGATTCGGATCCAACGCTTCTCGTTCCGACTGCGTTCCCGACGAGACGTAGAACGATGGAAGCTGGAACGGGATCATGGTAACCGCGTCGACCCGTTGCACGAGATCCTCCGCGGAGAACGCGAAGCTATGGACGACGCCGCATTCGGCCATGGTGGACAGCTCGTCGTCCGGTACAGCCCCACCAGGGGGGACGAGGAATACGGCCTCGGCGATGTCGAACTTGCATAGCGTCGTCAGGATGGAGCGCGTTGTCCGTGCGTCGGGATCACCGGCAATGCCGACACGTGCACCCTCCAGCGCCCCGAGCGTCCGCTTGATCATCCATGTGTCGAGCATCCCCTGCGTCGGGTGTTCTTTCGCTCCGGAGCCCGCACTGACGACTGGCACCGGCGACACCGACGCAGCCCGGTGGCCCGCATCGTCATCAGTGTGCCTGAGGACGAGCAGGTCCACGTAGTTACCAACGACGCGGACCGTGTCTTCGAGCGATTCCTCGAAAAAGTCACCAGATCGGGTGGTGCTGGCGTCCGCGAACCCGAGCGATGTTCCACCGAGCCTCGCAGCCGCTGCTTCGAAACTGAGTCGTGTACGCGTGCTCGTTTGAAAGAAACAGGTCGCGATCGTGACTCCTGGCGCCAGCCTGGAGACTATCTGAATGTCCTGCTCACTGATCCAGTCGGCGAACTCGAACAACGCCTCTAGGTCTGCCCCAGACCACTCATCCAAGGAGACGGCGTGCCCGGGGGTGGGGAGTCGGGGAACTCCCGCAATCGTGGGATGAGACATCAGTTTCACCACCATTTTCCTTCAACCGTCTTCATGATCCACTTTTCCGTGTCGATCATTGAATAACCGGGAGTTGCGGGCAGTTGCTGAACGCCAGGAAGTTGATCGAGTCCGGTGATCGCTAGACCGAGTCGAGAGGCCAGCATTCCCTGGGCCAACGGCGGCGTCGCGGCGAAGATGGGGCATGTCATGTTCTCGATGAACCATTTCTCGAGGGCATCAGAGCTCGGAAATTCGGGCATCTCGGGAATAAACCTGCTGATGAGTCTCCGCGCGTTCTCCTCGTTCATTTCGGATCCGGGCTCTATCCCGAAATACTCCTCTGCTGGCATCGAATCATGTGTCCACTTGAAAAAGAATGTCCGGTTTCCGAATACCGGTGTCGTCGCCATGAAGTTGCAACGAGCGGAACGACGGAACGACCGGTGGAGCTTATAGCGGCTATTGATTTCGTAGAGTTCTATCTTGTCCAGGATGTAGTCACATCCCTCGACGAACTCGTCGACTGTCTCGGCGGTGATCCCCTCCGGGAACACATCGATATTGACGTCCCGCGTTGTCTGATAGATCAGCTCGGCGGTAACCTCGGCCTTGTTTCGCCCCAAGTTATCCACTTCCGCGCCGTACTGACGGTTGATGTTGGAGACTTCAAAAGTGTCCGGATCCGCAACCTTCAGGTGGCGAACACCCATCCTGGCAAGACGTTCCGCTATCGCTCCGCCGATTCCGCCGCAACCCGCGACCCCTACGACGACGTCGCGTAATTTCAGTTGGTTCTTGCGCTGTTCGTCAATGGTGTTACCGAGCCATCCAAGGTTTCGTCGTACGCGCTTCCAGTAAAAGGCGTCGTCGTACTCGGCTGTGTACCTCTTGCGCTGATTCATGTTGTCCCCAAAAGAAAGTGTTGATCGCTACCTTCGGGTAGTTCCTGAGTAAAGACCCCCCAGTTCGTCTACGTCTTTATTTTTCCTCGAATCCTCCCAGTGGGCGCAGTGGATAAATCTAATCGCGTCAAATAGAAGTTCGCAATGGTTCGAACGGGTGAATATTTGCAAAATATAAGAGAAATCGTACAAAATGTTCAAAAAGTAAAAATTGATGATAAATGCAAATATGGCATATTCCTACGTTGTTGTTACTGAGAATGGCTCTTCGTTCGTTACGCTGTCCGATGGAAGGGGTCGGCTGCCCTCACTTCCCTCCGTCTCGGCGGTGTTTGCGGTGATGAATCTCGCTGTTCAGCCCCCTTGGGGCGCGCTCGGCTCAGCGATCTGCCCGGGTGTTGGCACCGTGGTCGGTGGAGCGCTCGGGAGTATGGCGGGGGAGTTCCTTGCGACCGAGGCGGAGAGTCTGCTGACGGGCGAGTAGGCGGGACGAGGAATGTCTGAGGAGAATCCAGTGGTGCCGGAGCAGCTGCAGCCCCGTCCGGATACGTGGACTGGCGAGCCACGCCCTCCACGGGCGCCGGGATTTTTCAAGGGGGACAAGCCGCCGAAGGACCAGGATTCGGAACGCGACCGCAGCCAATGGCGCAAACCCTCGCCGCCGCCTGGACAGGGGCCGGTGTTGGAGTGGTATCGGCACAGCCGGCGCTACGCGATCGGCATGGGCGTCGCTGACTCCATGGTGATCGGAATCCTGATCGGTTTCCGGCAGGGTTTCGACTACGACTGGCTCAGCATTCCCTGGATGTGGCTCTTCCTCTCTGCGACTGGACTGGGCATGTACGGGACCTTCCGCTTGGTCGATCCGGCGGTCGGAGTCGATTGGTTGAAAGTCGGTCGCGCGTGGGTGCTGCTGTACGAGCTCACCGACATCAAAGTCCGTCACCGTGGGATGTCGATGCACCTCGACCTCAAGGACAGTGGGGTGCGCAAGGTGCAGGTAAAAGTGGATGAGTTGCAGGAGGACCGTGACATGTGGGATATCGTCTACAACGGCCTGCTGCACTCAGTGGTCACCAACGGTGCGACGACAAACTGGGCTGCGCACTCGTTCCTCTGGAGGTCCCCGAAGAGTTGGAGTGAATCGTTGCCGCTGACCATGCTCGAACGTGTGCCGTGACGTCACTGGTTCTGTTGCGAATCGCCCGCTGTCAAGCGGGTCGTGGCATCATCGTGGTGCGAAACGGGGCCGACGAGCTCGGTTAGGATCGAGCGCATCGACCGGTTGTGTGAACGTCTTCGCTGGTCACTGTCGTTGTATGTGTGGCTCAAGCTCCTTGTGAGCGGATGGTCAGAGGATCGAGTCCTCTCAGTGGGTGTCCACAGCACACGGGGTGATCCGCGTTCGGCAGTCCCGAAGGGACACACCCGCACACCCGCGGTCGAGTTCCGCGTGATCGGGACCGCTTACACTCGACGGTCCTGCCCTGTCGTCCCGCGCTCGGTTGAGCGGTCCCGACTTGCCACTGGGGGTTGCGTATGGCGGACCCCGCCCTCGTCCGGACGGCGAGTGAGCTCGCCTCCTCCGCCCATCTGGCCTGCGCGCGCTTCCGGGGGACCGACCCGCTCGTGGTCGGGCGCACCCGCCGACAACTCGCCGCCGAACTCGGCTCCCCCGACGACGCGGGCAGCGTTCCCCAGGCCCGGTGGATGCGGGCGATGACCTTCGCCCACCTGGTGCGCGACACGCGGTTCTCCCGGCGGACGGTCACCACCACGCTCGGCGCGCTCGGGATGGACCGTCCCACCGAGGTCGTGACCACCGACGCGAACGGCGACGCGGCCGACACGGCCGGGTCGCTCGCCCACGCCCACACACGGGCCACTTCCCACGGCGCGGCCACGCTGCTGCACGGGCTCGCGCTGCCGGACTCCGAACCCGCCGACGAGCAGGAGGCCCCCCACGTCGCCCCCGACTTCGCGGTGGTCGTCGCCGCTGGCGGCGACGGTTCCCGACTGGTCCTCGGCGTGGCCAAGGACTACGAGCGGCTGCGTTCCCGCATCGACGACGCCCGGCTGCTGAAGGGGTTCCTCCAGGTGGCCTCGGCGGCCGAGTCCGTCGAGGCACGACTGCGCCTGCCGAGCGGGATGTCGCTGCACTCCCACGGTGCGCTCGCCGTGCCCCGCAACGCCTTCCTCCAGCCCGAGGTGTTGGTGGAAGCGCTCGACGACCACCGGGCGGAGGTGCGGACGCGGCTGGCGCAGCGACGTCGGGAGTCCGCGCGGACCCCGCCGGTGACCGCGGAGAACCTTTCCGAGCACGTCGCCCGGCTGCGGGCCACCTTCGACCCGGAGACCTGCCCGAGGTGCCCGCTGTTCTCCTACTGCCGCGACGAACTCCGCACCTCCACCGACCCGAGTGACCTGCTGGTGGAGCTGGGAGTCCCCGCTGAGGCACGCCCTCGGCTCCTCGGGCTAGTGCACGGCACGGACGAAGGTGCCGCCCCGGTCTCGTTGGTCGAGACCGTCACCGCCACGCTGGAGGGAGTCGCCCGCCGCACCGGACAACGGCGTGTGGACCAGGCCGGGGAGCCGGGCACCGTCAACGTGGTGCTGGCCAAGTCGGACTCCGCCGCGCTCGGCGTGTACGGGATGGCCACGCGACGCGTCACCGCCGGGGGACGCGAGCCGTGGGAGAGCACCGTGTTCGACGAACCGCAGTCCCCGTGGACCCGTCGTGAGGTGATGCGGCTGCTCGGAGCGGAACTGTCCGCGGCGATGACCGAGCGGCGCGAGGCGGGCGGAGACGTTCCGGATCCGGTGCACTTGGTCGTGCCGGACCAGCCGACCGCCGATGTTCTCGTCTCGATCGCCGACAACCTGGCCGGTGTCGAACTCAGCAGGCTGCGCTGGGAACGGGACGTCCGGATGGGGCGTGAGCCCCGGACGTTCGACGGGGAGCCCGCCGAGATTCCTCCCCCGTTGGAGGAGCCCGCGCGTACGGCCGTGTCCTTCCTGCTGGAGGAGGACCGCGCCCGGGCGATGAGCCTGCGCTGTCCGCTGGTCGACCTGCGGGCCGCTCTCGCGCGGCAGGTGGTGGCCGGAGGCCCCGTCGTGGCCTCCCAGCGCCTGGACTACCTGGTGATCTGGGCCGAGTCCGTCATCGACGGGCCCGTGAAACCGAGGGAGATCGAGGACGCGGTCGAAGCCCGCCCCCACACTCCCGGTGCCCGGCTGACCAACCGGACTTCGGACTCCCTGCACGAGGCACTGACCGCAGTGGACTCCCGAGGGGAGTCGGGAAGCCGGTACGCGGCGCTGGTGACCGAGGAGCTCGACTACAAACGCGAGATCCTCGACCGTGCCCTGGACTTCCTGGCGGCCGTGCCGGATTCGCGGGTACGCCGGGTCCACCGGGAGATCGAACGGGTCGCCCAGCGGGTGTGGCGCGGGCGGCTGGCGTTGCACGCCTCCGACCTGGTGCGTTTCGGGCGGACGCACCGCTCGTGGCGCAACAGGATGGTCACCGCCATCGAGCGGGACGACAAGTGTCACCAGCGGTTGCTGGCGCTGGCGAACCCCCGGGCCGCCGAGGAGCTGGCCACCGACGCCGGCACCCGCGAGCTCGCCGTCGCCACCGTGGTCTCGGTCGGTCCGGTGGTGCTGGACGTCGACTCCCGCCGGATCGGCGACGGCACCCGGATCGTGCTGCTGCACGTCAACGGCACGGCCCGCGTCGAGGACCCCGGTGTCGAACTCACGGTGCAGAAGAGCAACGTTCGGTTCTCGGGGATGTCGATCGGCCCGCTGGCCAGCGTCGACGACGGGACACCCCGGCGTTTCGTGTGGACACCGGAGACCGTTGCCGAGCTGGCGGCCGGGGACCGGCTGGTGGTCGCCGACTTCGCCTGGTTCTCGGGGAACACGGGCAACCGCTTCCTGCCGGTCGACCGGCCGCCGGTCGACGACTGCTCGGCCCCCACGCCGACGTGCGAGCCGCACTCCCACGCCGAGGATCCCGAGGCCCACGAGCACTGTTGCCGCCCGCACGAGGACGTCGAGGCCGAGCACTCCGACCGGCTCGCCGAACGACGCGCTCGCGGGGAACTCAACCCGCGGGTGTGGCCGCCGCTCGTGGACTCCGACGCCTTCGAGGTTCCCGCCGCGGGCACACCCGTGGGGGAGGTGACGGCCGGGCCGGTGACCGCACCGCCGGATCACATGACACTGGAGGACCTGGAGTGATGTCGTGACGGTCGAGTTCTCCCAACCGGCCTCCCCGGGGAGCGGGCGTGTCCACCACGCTCGGGCGGCGAGGGGCAACGCCGTGGTGGCCGAGGAGGCGACCGAGGTGCTGCGCCGGGCCCTGTCCGGGAAGGCACCGCTGGAACGTCTGCTGATCAAGGCCGCCGCCGGTGCCGGCAAGTCGTTCGTCCTGAGGAACCTGGTGGTCGAGGCCGTCGAACACCCCGACTGCCGCCGGGTGGGGGTCGTCGCCTTCACGAACAAGCAGATCCACCCGCTGGCGGCCTCCCTCGGTGGACTGCTGGGAGAGGATCAGGTGTGCCTGTTCGTCAGCGGCAGACGACGCGAGGAGGTGCCCGAGCAGGCGAGGTCGCGGACGAGCGTGGCCACCACCGCCGCCGAGATCCCGCCCGAGTGCCGGGTGGTCGTCTCCACCTCCCACCGGCTCGGCACACCCGGTGAGCTGGACCGGTTGGGCGAACACGTGGGTGCCGGACACAACGGGGAGACGGTGTTCGACGCGTTGTTCGTCGACGAGGCCTGGCAGCTTCCGCACCACCTGTTCGACCGGGTCGCCCCGGCCTCCCCGCTCACGGTCGGGGTCGGTGACGTCGGACAGCTCCCGCCGCTGGAGGCGGGGCGGAACCCGTGGCGGGGCGATGCGGGGTTCAACCCGTACCGCGCGTGGCCGACCGACTTCGACGGCCAGGAAGGCACCTGGTCGGTGGAGCTTCCGGCGGTGTGGCGTCCGGCTGCCGGTCACCTCGACCTGTGGCGGGCGTTCTATCCCCAGTGGAGCGAGCTCGACTGTGTGGCGGCCCCCGGCGACAGGAGGCTGGTCGTCGACGGGCTTCCGGGGGAGGCGGGGGCGGTCTGGCGGCAGGTCGGCACCGGGGTGCCGACACTGCTGGAGGTGGCGGGGCTGCCCGAGCCCGAGGCCGCCGACGTCGACCCGCCGTTGCTGGGCACGGTCGAGTCGTTGCTCGACGAGCTGCTCGGCTCGGGGTTCGCGCTCGAACAGGCGGAGTACGACACCGAGGGTTCCCCGACGGGGAACACGCTCACCTCGCGTCCGGGGGACGGTGCGGGTGAGCCGCTGGTCGCGATCCTGGCCACGCGCAACCAGGCGGTGGACGACGCCGACGACCTCGCCGAGCGGCTGCGGCGGAAGTACTCGCTGGCCGGGACCGAGATCGTGGCCTCCACGGTCGACTCGTGGCAGGGGCAGACCAACCGCCTCACGGTCGCGATCCACCCGTTGAGCGGGGCCTCGCGGCTCGACGAGTTCAACTCGGCCTTCGGGCGGCTGGCCGTCACCTGCACCCGTGCCACCCACGGGCTGCTGCTGCTGACCCGCCCCGGCATCGACGGGCTGCTCGACCAGGCCCCGGCCCGGCCGGGAACCCCGTTCGGCGAGCCGGGCACCCGGCAGCTGCCGCGCCAGACCCACCGGCGCATCCTGGAGACCTTCGCGCGCGGCACCCTCACCGTCGGGGAGGGGTAGCGGTACCGCGTGTGTCCCGAGGGGATCTCCGGCGCCGGAGCACGGCCGCGGTCGCGGAGCGTTCCGCCGCCGGGCGAGTGTCGGTGCCCGGCGGTAGTTTCCCGACCATGGAACAGCGGATCAGCCTCGTCACCCTCGGTGTCGCCGACCTCCGGCGGGCCAAGGAGTTCTACGAGCGCTTGGGATGGCAGGGCCAGGAGCTGGAGCGGACCGTGTTCTTCCAGACGGGCTGCATGGCCTTCGCGCTCTGGGGCAGGGCGGAACTCGCCGCCGACAGCGGCCTGGCCGGTGAGAGTGACGGCGGGTTCGGTGGAATCTGTCTCGCGCACAACGTCCGCCACCAGCACGAGGTCGACGAGGTCATCGAGACCGCACGGCAGGCGGGAGCCACGGTGACCCGTCCCCCTGCCGAGACGTTCTACGGCGGTTACGCCGGGGTGTTCACCGACCTCGACGGGCACGCCTGGGAGATCGCCTACAACCCCGGTTTTCCGCTCGCCCCGGACGGTTCCGTCACCCTCCCCGACTTCGGTGCCAGTTAGTCGCCCGTCCCGGACGGGCGCCGGGGCGGGCGCCACACGGCGGGAGCCGAAGACGAGTCACTGGCGGGGTTTCAAGCGGGCGTGGGGCAGCTCCGGGGCGGGCAGGGTGTCTCTCCACTGCGGGGGGAACCGCCCGTACTGGCGCGGTTGTCCGGTGTTCGGGTGTGCGCGTTCGTGCTGCCACCGCTGACGGTGGGCGACGATCTCCTCGTGGTCTCCTCCGACGAAGTTCCACCACATGACGATCCGCTCCCCGAGGGGACGCCCGCCCAGCAACAGCATCCGTGCCGGATCTCCCGGTGCGGCCTGGAGGGTGAGCCGGTCGGGGCCGGTGTCCCGACAGACCAGTTCTCCGGAGTTCGCCCGGACCCCGGCGACGGTCACCGCGCCGGTGTCCACGAGCACTCCGTGTTCGAAGGTGGGGTCGACCTCCAGGTCCAGTTCTCTTCCCGGCCGCAGGGTGATCTCGGCGCCGAGCAGCGGGGTGTAGGTGGGTACCGGCGAACTCCGGCCGAGCAGGCTGCCCAAGAACACCGACACGCGGGCTCCGTCCCGTTCCAGTGGTGGCGGTGCGTAGCTGTCGAACGCGGGGTCGGTGAGGCGGTGGCGTTCGGGCAGCGCCACCCACAGCTGCGCCCCGCGCAGGACACCTGTGTCCGCTGTGGAGTGTTCGGAGTGGGCGATTCCGGACCCGGCTGTCATCAGGTTGAGTTCGCCGGGACGAACCAGCGCGTGCGTTCCGCGGGTGTCGCGGTGCTCCACCTCGCCGTCGAACAGCCAGGAGACGGTTTGCAGTCCGGTGTGCGGATGCCCGGGCACCCGCATGCCGCCGGTGGTCGCGACGTCGTCGGGTCCGTAGTGGTCGACGAAGCACCAGGCCCCGATCAACGAGCGTTGCCGCTGTGGCAACGTGCGGCGCACCGTCATCGCCCGCGGCCCACCCAGCGGCACCTCCCGGGGCCGCAGCAGCCGGGTTCCCCCGCTCTGGTCTTCGGCGTTGGTGCAGGTCAGCTCCGCCGGGGCGGTTTCCAGGTTGCTCATCGTCTCCCCCTCACGGCGGGGTGGTCCGGTCGGTGTCCCCCGAGTATGCGGCACGGTGGCGTGGAGGGACCGCTGGAGCGGCGCGGCGGTACCTCCGCCGGGAACACGGTGTGGTGGGTGATGCCGGAACCGGGATGGGCACCTTTCTGCTGGAAAACGCCGCCGAACTCGGCCGTGCCGCTGGGGTGGGCATGTTCCGACTCGACTGCGCGGAGTCCAACGAGGTGCTGCGTTCCTACTACGCTGTCCACGGATTCCACGAGGTGGGGCGACACCACGTGCCCGGACTGTTTCCCGTGACCCTGTTCGAGAAGCGGATCTGAGTCTTCCGGCCGCCGCTCGCTGTTCGGTGGCGGGCGGTGATCACGGGCGGGCAGACTGTCCGTATGGTCACTCGTTCCGACGTCGACGTCGCCCTGGACCGCGTGTCCGGACACATCAGACGCACACCGGTGCTGGAGCTTTCCGCCCAGGAGTTTCCCGAGGCGGCGAAGGTATGGCTGAAACTGGAACAGCTGCAGCTCACCGGCTCGTTCAAGGCTCGTGGTGCGTTCAACCGAGTGCTGTCCGCCTCGGAGGAGGAGCTTGCCGCCGGGGCGGGCGTGGTGGCGGCTTCCGGCGGCAACGCGGGACTGGCGGTGGCCCGCGCGGCGGCGCGGCGGAACCTGCCCGCCCGGGTGTACGTCCCGCAGACCGCTCCGGAGGTGAAGGTGGCCAAGCTGGGCAGACTGGGCGCGCACGTCGTGCGGGTGGGGCGCGAGTACGCCGCGGCCTACGACGCCGCGATCGAGGACGCCGCCGACTCCGGGGCGTTGTTCTGCCACGCCTACGACCAGCCCGAGATCTGTGCGGGCCAGGGCACGTTGGGTTCGGAGCTGCTCGACCAGACCGGCGGCCAGCTGGACACGATCCTGCTGGCCGTCGGAGGTGGCGGGCTGATGGCCGGGGTGGCCGCGGCCACCGAGTCCCGCGCGCGGGTGGTGGGTGTCGAACCCCGTGCCATCCCCACGCTCACTTCCGCGCTGGCGGCGGGGAAACCGGTCGACGTGGACGTGTCCGGGGTGGCCGCCGACTCGCTCGGTGCCTCCCGCCTCGGGGGGATCGCCCACCGGGTGGCCGTGCGTACGGGAGTGGAGTCGGTGCTGGTCGACGACGCCGACATCCGCTTCGCGCGGGAACACCTGTGGCGCGAGTACCGCCTGGTGGTCGAACACGGCACCGCCTCCGCCTGGGCCGCGCTGTTGTCCGGGGCCTACCGGCCCTCCGAGGGGGAGCGGGTGGCCGTGGTGCTGTGCGGGGCCAACACCGATCCCGCCGACCTGGGATGAGTCCCGAACCCGGGGAGCCGAACGGTCTCCGACGTGGGCCGGGCCGCACCGGGTCCGGTGAACGCGGAAACCGGTGCGGCCGGACGGTTCGGCGTGGCTCAGGCGGAGCTGCTCTCGCGTTCACCGCCCGCCAGATGGTTGTCCACGGCCTCGGCGATGTAGGCCAGGCCCGCCTCGCTTCCGGGTAGCGTGTCGACCAGGGTGAGGAAACCGTGGGTCTGTCCGGGGAAACGCCGCTGCCACACCCGCACCCCGGCCTCCTCCAGTCGTCGCGCGTAGGCCTCCCCCTCGTCGCGCAGCACGTCGTGTTCGGCGGTCAGCACCACGGTCTCCGGCAGCCCGGAGAGGTCCTCGGCCCGCAGCGGGGACGCCTCGGGGGCGAGGCGGGCCCGCACCTCGGGGAGGTAGTGGTCCCAGAACCAGATCATGGTGTCCCTGGTCAGGGTCACCTGGTTCTCCGGCGCGGTGTAGGAGGCGGTGTCGAGGTCGCAGTCGGTGACCGGGTAGACCAGGATCTGCATGGACGGTTGGGCCGTGGCGGTGGCGGCGGCCCGCGCGGAGACCACAGCGGCCAGGTTGCCGCCGGCACTGTCCCCGGCGACCAGCAGCGGAACCGGGCCCGCGGCGAGTCGTTCGCGTTCGCGGTCGGCCCACAGCAGTGCCGCCCAGCAGTCCTCGACCGCGGCGGGATGGCGGTGTTCCGGCGCCAGCCGGTAGTCCACCAGCACCACCGAGCATCCGGTACGAGCGGCCAGCACCCGGCCGAACACCTCGAACTCGTCGACGCTGCCGAGCACCCACCCCCCACCGTGGTAGTAGACGATCAGGGCACGTGGGGACTCCACGGGATGCAACACGCGGGCCGGGACGGTGCCGTCGGGGCCCGCTGTTTCGACGTCCTCCACACTGTGCATCTCGGGGGCGGCGGCGGTTGTGGAGGAGAGCTGGCCGACCATGGCCGCACGGGCCTCGGGCACGGTCAGCTCGTGCGGTGGTGTGGCGTCGCTGTCGGCCATCGCGGCCACCAACGCCCTGGTTGCCTCGTCCAGAGCCATGCGGAACAACTCCCCGGTCGTCTCGGCGGGAACAGCACTGTACACAGTGGTGTGTGCTCGTGACGTTCGACGCAACGGCCGGTGCTGTTCCGGTATTCCGGGCGGACGCGCCCTGACGGAGGAGTCCGTCAGGTGTGCTCCTCCGAGTGCACCCGCGTGGTCCTCTCGGTGGCCAGGCGGATCTCGGCGGCGAGCTGGGGGATGGGCATGGCCACGGTGGTCTGCGAGATGTTCACCGGTGTTCCGGTCATCCTGGTGCTGGTGCGCAGCAGGAACCCCTTGAGTCCGGGGACACGTCGCAGGAGCTTCTCCGGGTCGTCGAGCACGATGCTCAGCACCCGCTGGGTTCCGTCGACGTCGGCCATCGCCCCGGCTATCTCGTCCCACGGGATGAAGCCGACGCTGGTCAGCGAGGCGTGGTCGCGCAGCCCCGCGTTGTCCAGCAGCACCACCGGTCTCGGCCGGAACAGGCGCAGCGCGCCGTAGACCAGGCACGCGCCGAAGAAGGCCACCCCCAGCCCGCCCGTGGCCAGGAACAGTCCGGCCCGCGGGGCCGAGCGCATGGCGGTGAGCGCCTCGTAGCACATGAACAGTCCGAACAGGGCGAACACCAGCGCACCCAGTGTCACCAGCGACAGCCGGACCCTGTTCGGGTACACCGCCAACAGGTAGCCTGGCTCGCCCGGGCTCGCGGACCGCTGGAACGTGTTCATCTCTCCTCCTGGCTCCCGCCTGGTGGCCGCGTGTGTCAGGTGGTGGGCACTCCCGGAGCGGAAAGCCTGCCATCCCGGCGGGAACGGGATGGTACCGGGCGGGCGGGAGGGGCCGATTCTGCCTAAAACCGGCCGCTGGTGCTCAGTCCTTCGACGGCGGCCGTGGCCAGCAACAACAGCACGACCACTCCGGCCGTCCACAGTGCGCTCGGGATGAGCAGTGCGCTCAGCACGACCAGCACGGCACACGTCGGATGGGCGAGTCCGGGCCGGTCCTGGCCGGGCAGCACCCCGAACAGCCAGAGGCTCAACAGCACCACGGCGACGGCGACCGCCAGCGGCAACGCCGCCCAGCGTTGCGTCCCCGGTGCGGCGGTGCTCTCGGCGAGCAGACGCGCGGCCCCGCCGACGGCACCCATCGCCCCGACGAGCAGGTAGTGTCCGTACTCCCAGATCCGGGCTCCCCCGCCCGCGGCCACCGTGGCGTGCGGCACCGCGTGGTACAGCCACAGCAGCGCCACGGCCGCTGTCGCCGTGGTGACCGCGACGACGAGCAACGGCCCGTTGCCGGGGGACTCCAGCCCGAGGCGGAGGGCGTACACGGTGGCCACGATCACCTGGGCGGCCACGGTCAGGGTGAAACGCCCGTAACGACCGGCGAGGTGGCCGGGGTTGGTGGGCAGCGACCCGCCTCGCCGCGCCCACGGAGGTACGGCGACCTCGCAGAGCGCCAGCACCAGGAACGCGGCCAGCATCCACCGTTCCGGCAGTGCGAGCCTGCCGAACCAGGCCAGCTGCAACAGCACCATACCGAGGGCGAACCGCAGGCAGGTGGCCCGGCGTGCCGGGTCTCCCACGGCCGCGCGGACCCACTGCGCGGCCAGCGGCAGCCGCATGACCGCGTACCCCACGGTGATCACGACGAAGTCCCGTTCCGCCACGGCACCGGGCACCCCCGCGGCGAGTGTGGCCGCCCCGAGGATGAGCAGTGTGGTCACCATCCAGGTGAGACCGTCGTCGGTGTCGTAGGCCGAGCAGAACCACGCGAAGTTGAGCCAGGCCCACCAGATCGCGAAGAACACCATCGCGAATCCGAGTACCGCCGTACCGACCGCCCCGGTGCCCAGCAGTTCGGCCAGCCGTACGGCGGCGAAACCGGAGGCCGCGGAGAAGGCCAGGTCGAACAGCAGTTCCAGCTGGGTCTGCCCCCGCGACTCGGCGGGGTTTCGGGCACGCATGGGCCGGTACAGCGGCCGAGCCAGGGATCCCGCGCGGGCCGCCATGCCTCAGGCGTGCGCGACGGTGGGTCGGGCGCTGCTGGAGTAGACCGCCAGCCCCAGCATGCACAGCGTGGACAACCCCGCCAGCACGATCGGGGTTACGGCGTGGGTGACCAGTGCGAACACCGCCAGCAACACCAGCAGCAGCAGGACCACCACCCGCGAGACGGCGAGTTTTCCGGTGCGGGCGCGAATGTAGAGCAGGTTGCCCAGCAGGTACAGCCCCGGCCCGCCGGTGACGCAGCCGACGACGGCCGCGTCGAGGTGCCCCAGCGGGTGCAGCGTCACCTGCTCGATGGAGACGGCCAGCACGATCGCCCCGGCGATCATGACCGCGTGCGCGTAGGCGAACGCCGACCGGGCGATCGCCGTCTGGTGGCTTCCCTCCGGGTCGTGTTCGACCTCGTGGCTGATGCGGAAACCGAAGTAGTTCCACCACAGCAGCACCAACCCGGCGAAACCGAGCACGGTGGCGGCGATCACGGGTGCGGTCAGCTCCACGTCGATGAGCGCGAAGCCCATGATCAGGATCGACTCGCCCAGCGCGATGATGAACACCAGGCGGTTGCGTTCGGCCAGGTGTTCGCGGTGCAACGGCCAGGTGTGCTCGGGTCGGTTGCCCAGCCCGGGCAGGTAGAACCGCACCAGGGGGGCCGCGTAGTCGACCACCACCGCCACCACCCACAGCCACAGCTGGTGGGCGGGGGCCAGTGCGCCCGCGATCCAGAACACCCCGGCCAGCACGCTCCAGACCAGCAGGTGGGTGTAGTTCCTGCCGAGGGGCAGCCCCCGGCACGCCCACACCACGAAGGCGGTGCGCACCACCTGGAGGAACACGTAGCAGCCCGCGAACAGCAGTGCCTCGTCGTCGAAGGCGGCGGGCAGGGACACGGACATACCCAGCGCGGCCAGCATGAGCACCGCCAGCAGCACCCGCACCGCCGTGTGTTCCGGGTTGAGCCAGTTCATCGCCCACGCCGTGTAGTTCCATCCCCACCAGACGGCCAGGAACAGCACGGCCGTCTCGACGATGCCGAGACCGGTCAGGTGCGCGAGCAGGAAGTGGGACAGCTGGATCACGGCGAAGACGTACACGAGGTCGAAGAAGAGTTCGATCGCGCCGACCTCCGGGGCCTCGCCCGTACGGCGTTGCCGGAGTACGGATTCCCCGCCGCTGGTGTGCATGGGGCGGAGAGTAGCAACCGGACGGCCCTCGGTCCCGGAAGGCGACGCCCGTGTCGGTGCGCGAGGGGAGTTCCTCGGCGTTCCCGAGTGGCCACGAACTGCGTCCCGGAACGGGAAAAGGTCGGCTGCCCTGCGGTTATCGGTTCCGTTTGTGGGGCTACGAAAAGGTTGTGTTTCCCGGGCCGCGGGGCGGCCGCCTAGCGTCGACGGTGTGGTCGGTGCCGACGCGCCGACCGTGCCGACACGAACGGGGAGGGACGAGCATGACCGGCACGTTGAGTGACAAGGTGGCCGTGATCGGCGGAGGGGCCAAGAACCTGGGCGGGTTGTTGGCCACGACCTTCGCCGAACGGGGGGCTAAGGTCGTGGTGCACTACCACGGCGACTCCTCGGCCGAGGACGCGGACAGGACCGTCGAGGCCGTGCGCCAGGCTGGGTCGCGGGCGGTCCCGGTGCAGGCGGAGCTGACCCGACTGAGCGAGGTACGGCGGCTGTTCGACACGGCGGTGGACACCTTCGGCGGCGCCGACATCGCCGTGAACACCACCGGGATGGTGCTGCGCAAGCCGATCCTGGAGACCACCGAGGAGGAGTACGACCGCATGTTCGCGGTCAACGCCAAGGCGGGCTACTTCTTCATCCAGGAGGCCGGGCGCAGGCTCCGCGACCACGGCAGGATCATCAGTCTGGGCACCTCGTTGCTGGCGGCGTTCACCGACGGCTACTCCACCTACGCGGGGGGCAAGGCGCCGTTGGAGCACTTCACCCGGGCGGCGGCCAAGGAGTTCGCCGACCGGGGGATCTCGGTCAACACCGTGGCTCCGGGGCCGATGGACACTCCGTTCTTCTACCCGCAGGAGACGCCCGAGCGGGTGGAGTTCCACAAGTCGCAGGCCATGGGCAACCAGCTCACCCGGATCGAGGACATCGCCCCGATCATCGAGTTCCTGGCCACCGACGGGTGGTGGTTCACCGGCCAGACCCTGTTCCCCAACGGCGGCTACACCACCCGCTGAGGAACGAGGCCGTCGAGGACAGCGGTCGGAGGCTACCCGGGCCGGGGCGCCTCCGGAGGAGGTGGTCTCGCCACGCGCCCGCCCGCGCGTTCCCGGTTAGGCTGGTCGTGGTCACCACCGCGAACCGGGACGCGACACATGGGTCTGGACCTGCACAAACTGCACCATCTCGTCGCCGTGGCCGAGGAGGGCAGTTTCACCCGCGCCGCCAAGCGGCTGCACCTGTCCCAGCAGGCGCTGTCCACCTCGATCCGCGCCCTGGAACGGGAGGTCGGCGTGGCCCTGCTCGACCGGGGTGCCAGCACGCTCACCGTGCTGCCCGCCGGACAGGCCCTGATCGCCGACGCCCGGATGCTGCACGGCCTCGCCCGTTCGGCGGTGCACCGGGCCCGCCGCATCGGCCGAGGGGAACCCGAAACCCTCAGCGTCGGTCACACCCCGGCCGTCACCGGTGAGGAGGTCACCACCCTGCTGGCCCGGGCACACCGCACCCGTCCCGAGCTGGCCTCGCGCATTAACCAGCGTTACCCGCACGAACTCGTCGAGCAGCTGCTGGCCGGAGACCTCGACCTCGGTCTGTGCCGGGCCATGACGCCCGTCCACGGACTGACCCGCAGCCTGCTGACCCACCACCGTCTGCACGTGGCCGTGGCCGCCGAGCACCACTTGGCCGACCGCGCCACCGTCGACCTCGCCGAGCTGGCGGAGGAAACCGTCATGGTCTGGGGGACACCGGGCCGTTCCGGTTACACCGACCTGCTCGTCGAGCACTGTCGTCGGGCCGGTTTCGAACCCCGCCTGCGGCGCAACCCGGTCCAGGGCACCCCGCCGACCACCGCCGTGCTCGGCACCGACCACATCGCCTTCGTCACCGCCGCCCCGGGCTGGGTGGCGGACGGTCGGGTCCGCGTGCTCGAGCTGCGACCGCCCCACTTCGTTCCCCTCCACGCGCTCTGGCCCCAGCACACCACCCACCACGCCCGCGAGGCCTTCCTCGCCGCGACGACCGACTGACTCCCCGGCTTCCCGACCACCGGCGAGGGCCCTTCTCCGGTGTCTCCGGTGACTCCACGGCGTCCATCCGGGATGCGGGCAGCCGCGCCGACGCGGGCCGTTTCGTACGTGCCACCCGGCGGGTCCGGTGTGGTGTTCCGCCGTATCGTGGCCGGGGCCGGCTGTTCGTTTGAACCACTCGTGCCGTGGGTAACAGCCGATCAAGCGACAACGTCGAACCACGAAACGGAGTTCGCGGTGGGTATTCTCAGCTGGATCCTGTTCGGACTGATCGCCGGAGCGGTGGCCAAGCTGATCCTTCCGGGCAAGGATCCGGGCGGGATCATCGTCACCATCCTCATCGGCGTCGTCGGTGGGTTGCTCGGTGGCTGGATCAGCACGACCGTCTTCGACGGGGCGGGAGTGTCCGGTTTCAACCTCGCCAGCTTCCTCTGGGCCGTGGTCGGCTCGCTGATCCTGCTGGTCCTGTACCGCCTGGTCTTCCACCGCAGCAGGTCGTAGTGCGCACGGCCGCCGTGCCGCTTCTCGGTGGAACCGGCACGGCGGCCGTGGGACTCAGCGCAACGCCAGCGGCAGGTAGGTCGCCCCGCGCAGCTCCTCCGCGTCGATGGTGTGCGGGGTGTAGTCGATCTCGGCCAGCCGTTCCCGCATCCGCCGCACCGGGTCGGCCCTGCGGGTCGGGCTGCCGATCATGATCGCCGCCCAGGGCTGTTCGGTGGAGCGGAAGAAGACGCGGGTGTCGAAGGTGCGCCCGAGCTGTTGCCAGGGGCGGCGCAGGCTCTCCACGGTCTCGGCGGTGGGAAAGCTCAGGTGCGGCCTGCTCACGTGGGTGCTGAGCACCCCGCCGGGGGTGAGCAGCCTCCGGTAGGTCTCGAAGAACTCCTGGCCGTACATGGCGTTGTGGCCCTCGGTGGAGTCCTGGTCCTCCTCGGGCAGGTCGAGCACGATCACGTCGTAGCTGTCGCCGCGCCGCAGCGCCTCGGCGACGAAGTCCGCCCCGTCGGCGTAGTGCAGTCGCACGGGGCCTTCCCAGTGCTCGGCACGTTTCACGTCCTCGGGGGTGTAGCCGAAGGGCAGGTGGTCGGCGCACAGCCGCACGCACTCGGGGTCGATGTCGACGTGGTCGACGCGTTCCGCGCCGAGTTCGGCGGCGATCTGGGGCACGGGCCCTTCGCTGCACCCGATGACCAGCACCCGTCGCACCCGTTCGGCCAGCAACGCGGCCGGTATCAGTTCGGCCTCGTGGAAGGCCAGTTGTCCGCACTCGGCGCTCTGGGGGTTGTCGTCGCAGAACAGGGTGACCCCGAGGCGGGTGCGTGCGATCAGCATCCGTTGGAACTCGGTGTCGGCCGTGCAGTGCACCTCGTGCAGCCGCCACAGATCCGCCACGTCCTCGCGTATGGGTTCGCGCAGCCAGGAGCCCGTGGTGTTCGCCATCCTCACCGCCGTTTCCTGCTAGCCGATGCGGGCCGAAAGTCAGTTCGGAGTCACTCCGAATACAGCGTAGGAGCGCCCGGAGGGAAGTGCTGTGGGTGGGTCTCCGGGCACGTCCGGATCGAGTGAGCTCATTTCATGTATTGCTACTCGACAGTAGCTCGTGTGTACTCTCTCCGTTGTGTCTCGGATCACTCTAGAGCAGACTTTTCCGGATCCCGGAAGCGGGGTGGGACGGTCTGCCCTTCCGTTCGGAAAGGAAACGACACCGTGCGCCGATTACTCACGCTCGCCGCGGCGGCGCTCACCACGCTGCTGTGTGCCCAGCCCCTCGCCCCGCTCGCCGGCGCCGCCGAGCAGACCGGTTTCGCCGTCAGCAGGGAGGCCATTCCCGGCGCGGGAGGCGTGACCCTGGACGCCAAGGTCGTCGAACCGACCGGTCCGGCGCGGGGACCCCGCCCCCTGCTGGTGATGCCCGCCAGCTGGGCGGTGCCCAACATCGAGTACCTGGGCGCGGCCTCCCGGCTGGTGCACGACTCGGGCTACGTCGTGGTCACCTACACCGCCCGGGGGTTCTACGCCTCCGAGGGAGAGGTGGAGGTGGCCGGTCCGGAGGACGTCGCCGACGCCAGCCGCGTGATCGACTGGGCGGTGTCCCACACCTCGGCCGGTGCGGAGAACGTCGGCATGGCCGGGATCTCCTACGGGGCCGGGATCAGCGCCCTGACCGCCGCCGAGGATCCCAGGGTGGACGCCGTGGCCGCCATGAGCGGCTGGGCCGACCTGGCCGCGTCGCTGTACCCGAACGACACGGTCAGTGCGGGCGCCGCCGAACTGCTGCTCGGCATCGGGCACGTGACCGGACGTTTCGGGGAGGACCTGCGTGAACTGGAGCGGGCCTACCGCGAGCACCGCACGGAGGAGGCGCTGCACCTGGCTCCGGAGCGTTCCCCGGCCAACCGGGTCGAGGAGCTCAACGAGAACGGCACCGCCGTGCTGCTGGCCAACGCCTGGCAGGACTCGTTCTTCCCTCCCAAGCAGATCACCGACCTGTTCGGCGCGCTGAACGGGCCCAAACGGCTGATGCTGGCCCCCGGCGACCACGCCACCCCGGAGGCCTTCGGCGCCGCCGGTCTGCCCAACCGCATCTGGGAGCGGGCCACGGAGTGGTTCGACCGGCATCTGCGCGGGGTGCGCAACGGTCTCTCCGACAGCGCGGTGGAACTCGAACCGCTCAACGGCTCCGGGTGGCGTGAGTACCCCTCCTGGGAGGCGGTGACCACCGAGACCAGTCGGTTCCGCCTGACGGAGCCGGTCTCCGACGGCTTGCTGCGTCCGGAGACCGGCGAGCTGGTCGAGGGGCCGGTTTCCGACTGGCAGCACCGGATCGACGTGGGGGATCCCACCCTGGCTCGCAGCGGCACCGTCATGCTCAGCGGCCTGCTTCAGGGCTTCGCGCGTGTTCCGGTGGGGGTCTCGGTTCCCCTGGTCGACCGGGACGACGCGGCCGTGTGGAGCTCGGAACCACTGTCGTCCGAGGCCACGGTGAGCGGCACCCCGCGGCTGCGGCTGCCGGTTACCCCGACCGGGCGGGAGGTCTCGCTGTTCGCTCATCTCTACGAGGTGGGGCCCCTGGGCAAGGGAAGTCTGATCACCCACAAGCCGATTACTGTGCGTAATGACGAGTCGGGAGTGCCGAGCGAGGTGGACCTGGCACTTCAGCCTGTGGTGTGGAACGTCTCCGCGGGTAACCGGCTGGTGCTGGTGGTGGACACGGTGGACGCCCGGTACCGGGAGGAGGGCGGCGGCTCCGTCGCCTTCGGCTCCTCCTCCACGGCTCCGGCGGAGCTGCGCATACCCTTCGGATGAGGTGGCGCGGGGCGCGCTCCTCCCGAAAACAATCAAGGAAACCTGGTTGTCCGGTCGGTTTTCGCGTTGACCGACCGGGCTTCCGGGAAACGACACGAATTGTGTGCGGGCGGAAGCGCAGCGCGTTTTTCGGATGGGAAGATCCCATTCTTCAGACCGGCCGGTAAGCGAGTGTTCCACAATTCCCGGAAGTGCCTGTACCGTGGAACCATGACGGATGTTCGGCCCCCCGGGGTACGGGGTGGCGGCGCTCGCGGAGGGCCCCACCGGGGTTCACTGAGCCGCATATCAGGGGATATGTACGCTCGGGGCGTGGACATGCAGCGCCCCAGCGCCGCACGCATGTTCGATTACTACCTGGGGGGGACGGCCAATTTCGCCGTGGATCGACAGGCCGTCGACCGGTTGCTGGGGGAAGTCCCCGAGGTGCAGGTTTACGCGCGCGCAACACGCGCTTTTCTCGGAAGAATGATTCGCTTTCTCTGTGGTCGCGGAATTGATCAGTTCCTCGATCTGGGTTCGGGAATGCCCACGGTCGGCAACGTGCACGAGGTCGCCCAGCGCCGGTGCCCCGAGGCCAGGGTGGCCTATGTGGACATCGAGCCGGAGGTGGTGGCCCACTCCGGACAGCTACTGCGTGGAACCGAACGGGTGACGGTCACCCAGGCGGACATCCGGGATCCGGAGACCGTGCTGGCCGCCCCGGGGGTCACCGAGCTGCTGGACTTCAGCCGTCCTGTGGCGGTGTTGGCCGTGTCGATCCTGCCGTACGTCTCCGACGAGGACGACCCGGTGGGGATCATGGCCCGCTACCGGGACAGTTGCCCACCCGGCAGCTATCTGGCCGTCTCCCACGGGACGGCGCTGACCATGTCCGCCGAGCAGGTGCACAGCAGTGAGAACGCCTACCGCGACACCCACACCCCGGTGATCATGCGTGACCCGGAGCGGATCCGGGAACTGCTGCCCGGATACGAACTGGTCGAACCCGGCCTGGTCCCGCTGCCCGAGTGGCGTCCCGAACCGGACGTCAACGCCGCCCAGGACGGCACGGCCTCGGCGAACGGGGTCGCCGCCGTGGGATACCTGCCGGACGAGCCGCTGCGGGCGTGATAAGAGTCGGAGCCGCTCGGCGGTCGCGGAGCGCCGAAGGTGTTCGTTCCGGTGTCAGCGGGCGGTCTGTGGTGAGCGACAGGGGAGGACTTCATGTCGTGTCCTTTCTCAGGCCATGACGAGGTTGCCGAACGAGATGACGAGCACCCCCACGATGCCGAGCCACAGGACGAGCCGCGACGTCCTCGTAACACGTTGATTTCTGGTAATCAGGGCAGTCGAGGTCAGGCAAAGTAGGATGCTCACGAATCCGAGGCTTGCGGAAAAGATTTCCCAGATCATGGACCGCCCGTAGTCTCTCGCTCGTCGACGTCGGTTCTCTCTCAGAGACTTTATTCTACCGTGGATCGACCGTGGATCGACGTTTCCCGGTTCGGCCGACAGCACGCCATCGTCCGTGCGGCACCGTGAGGATCGAAGGGATGGATCTTCAGGAGGTTAGCTGTCCACGGCGGTCTGTTTCCCCTGCCCACGGGGCTGGATCCCCGGAGGTTCGTCCACAGCGGAGTGATTTATCGCGGTGTGTGCGCTCTCGACGGTTCGAAGAACTCGCCGCCCGGAACTGTCGCGGTGAGGTTGACACCTCGGAAAAACCCGCCCGAGAGTCTTGCCGGATGTGGCGTGTTTCCCGTCTTCCCGTCCGGAACGAATCGTGCGAATCGGTGGTTTTTCCCGGTGTGCGACTTCGGAAGGGAGATGTTTCGGACGAACGGTAACAATCTGATCCTTTTCGTGTTCGAAACTGTTCGGATGTTTCCCCTCGTGCTTTTTCCGTGTGTTCTTCCTCTCCGTGCGGGTGTTCGACGGGATCGTTCGTGCGGGTGTGGTGCCGCTCGCGGGGCTCCTTCCTGAGGGAGTCGTCTCCTGCGGGGCTGCCGATGTCCGAGATCGTGCTGTTCGGTGTGCAACCTCACGCCGGAGTGTTCCGTCAGACGGGACTCCCGGTCGCGTGGTTGGCGACTAGTGACCAAGTAGTTGACCTGGCCACTCTTTCGGGTGACCTTTGGACGCGTTCCGATCACAAAGCGACGAGATCGCCGTCCACGAAGGAGCCCATCTTGTCCTTAGCGCGCATCGCATCCCGGGCAGCCGCCGCGGCACTGATCGCCGTCGGCATCGCCGCCCCGGCTCAGGCCGCCGCCTCCGCCGAGACCCCCGCTCCCGAACCGATGATCATCGACGGCGACTACGCCACCGACGCCCCCTGGGCCGCGCGGATGTTCGCCGACGGCAGGGAGATGTGCAGTGCCAGTGTGATCGCCTCCCAGTGGGTGCTCACCGCCCAGCACTGTGTCCAGGGAGCCAACCAGATCAGCTTCCGGGTGGGCAGCCTGGACCAGACCCAGGGACGTGAGGTCTTCGCCGCCGCCGGCGGAGTCCACGTGCACCCCAGCGCCGATTTGGCCCTGGTGAACGTGCGCAGCAGCGTCGACGTCGAGTACGCCCCGCTGGGCGAGCGCGGCGACGCCCAGCTCTGGGAGACCGTGCAGACCTACGGATGGGGAGCCACCTGCACCGACCGTCCCGAGGCCGAGTGCCAGTCCCAGCGGCTCAAGGTCGCCGACGTCACCGTGACCAACACCTCCTGCTCGGACTACCGCGGCGGCACCGCGATCTGCGCCTACCGCGGTGACGGCATCCCCGCCGGCGGCGACTCGGGCGGGCCGATGTTCGCCAACGCCCCCGACGGCGAGTACGTGCAGGTGGGCGTGGCCTCCACCAGTGACCGTTCCAGCCGTACCGCCTACACCAGCGTCGCCGAGTACCGGGGCTGGATCGAGTCCTACGCCGGGGTGTGACCGGCGACACTGAACAGCACCGCGTCACCGGCGGTCCCCGTCCCGGGGGCCGCCGGACGTGTGTCCGGGGCGTGGCGCGGGTCCGGTGAGCCTCCGTCGCGGGGTTCCTCAGGAGGCCGCCGCGAACCTGACCCGCATGGAGAAGACCTCCTCGTCCTCCAACAGCGCCCTGAGCAGGAGCGTGTGACCGCGCTTGTCGGAACCGTCCACCTCGGCCCGCAGCTCCACGTCCCGTTCCGCCGGTACGAGACGGCTGGCGTGGATCAGTTCCAGATTCCACGGGATCCGGCCGGACGCCGGTGCGATCCTTTCCCCCAGCCTCATGCCGAGGCGTTCCAGTCCGGAACCGAGCATGGCGATCGGCAGGGTGGGAAATCCCGGGAAGTGCCCGGGACAGTCCTCGAGACGGGGCGTGATCGTGGCCGAGGCCGATCGCGTGTCCAGCCGCACCCGCCGGAGTTCGGGAGGAGTGGCGTACGGGCTCGTCGTCGGGGACGCCGGTTCGTCGTCGCGACGTGTGTGGGAGAACACCCGCTCGAAGGCCTCGGCGGAGAACACGGCGAACTCCAGCTCCAGCCGGAAGAGCGGTTCCTCCGAGGAGGTGAGGATCGTGCTCGTGGTGGTGGCCGCGCGTTCCGAACGGAACTCCCCGGTGGCGTGTCCGGACAGGGGGCCCGTGGGCTGGACCCGAGTGCTCAGTCTGTCGAGACCGCCCCGGTAGGCCAGATAGTAGTGACGACGTTCGTCCGAGGTGCTGGAGGCCGCCGCGCACAGTCCCAGGATCGCCGAGTGCCGCGCGGCCTCGGACATGCTCAGCGGAGCCTGGTCACCGGGTGGCTGTTCCACGGGCACGGCGCAGACCGCCTCCCCCGTGCGGGGGAAACGCACCCCACGCAGCGCGAAGTAGGGCTCACGGACGCCTACCCGCTGGTATACGTTCTCGTCGATCTCCGTGTTCATCGGTGCCCTTCGCCCGGCTCGGTCACGGGGCGACCCGCCGTGTTCTCCGAGTACCGGCCTGGAAACCGGCGAGACGGTCGCCCGCCTTCCCCGGCGAGGGTGGACACGGTGGCTGACTCACCGCTGACAGGACGCTGACGCCCCTCGGTGGTCTCAGCCCAGGCTCAGGTACCTGCGGTCGTTGAACTTCTCCCCGACGCAGGAGGAGCCGAGGTCGTGACCGATGCGTTCGATCACGTCGGCCAGCTCCAGCCTGTTGAGCCAGTCCCGGGGCAGGGCCGCCGTGCCGTGGCGTGCGCCGAGGATCGCCCCCGTGATGGCGGCGGTGGTGTCGCTGTGCCCGGAGTGGTTGACCGACAAACGCAGCGCGTCACGGAACTGCTCGCGCTTGGGCAGTGCCAACGCGCAGTACACCCCGATGGCCAGCGCCTCGGGGCCGACCCATCCCTGCCCCAGTCGCTGGATGTAGGAGGTGCGCACGTCGATCCGGGCCAGGGTGGCCGCGTCGGCCAGGGCAGTGGCGGTCTCCCCGTCCTCGCGCAGCACCCGCCCGGCGGCCTGGTCCACCGCCTGCGGGAGGCGTCTGCCCTGGACCGCCAGCAGGTGGATCAGGGCGGCCATGGCTCCGGCGGAGGCCCATCCTCCGGGGGCTCCGTGGGTGAGGGCGCCGAACTGGCAGCCCAGGGTGTAGGACATCTCCACGGTGGGGGCGAAACCAGCTGCGGCCGCCCGGTCGACAGCACCGCATCCCTTGGAGGTGTTGGCGGGCTGGTCCGGGGTGCCGAGAATCTCCTCCTGCAGGGCGCGCAGGCTGGTCAGGCCGGGGGAGCGGTTGGCGTAGAGCTCGTGCTCGGCCATGAGGCCGGTGGCCCCGTAGTGGGGTTTGCTCTCCTGTTGGGTGATCAGCCACCGTCGGTAGGCCGCCGCGGTGGCTTCCACGGGACGCCACTTGCCGCCGTTGTTGCCGGTCGCCCAGGCGTGCAGATAGCCCTCGCCGGTGAACAGCAGCATCTGGGTGGCGTCGCCGAGCAGGGCCTGTGGTGGTGGTTCGACGACTCCCTCCGGTCCGTAACGGGTGCGTATCTCGCCGTGGTCGGCGAACTCGACCGGCACGCCGAGGGAGTCACCAAGAGCAGCACCGAGCAGGCACCCCACGGCACGATCCACCACTGTGGACGATGTCGACACGCGGGATACCTCCACAGTGCTCCGGGTGGTGTTCGGGCGCGAGTCCCGACTCTACTGGGCGTCGTGAGTGCCTGTCTTGGAACCGTGTCCGCGAGACCGGGGGTCGAGGGGAGGGTGGCCCCTCTCCGGGCGGGACGCGCACCGGGCGGTGACGGGTTCTCGCCACGCCCCTCGGATGCGGACGTGACGGTCGTCCCGGACTCTCCGGGGTGACTGCCCTGTTCACGTGGTGTTCTCCCGCTGGTCCGGAACCGGTTGCCGGGCACTCCCCCGTCGAGCGTGGCAGACGGGTGACACCCGGTCTCATTCGAGTTTGCTCACATTTTGTGGTTTTTTCCTCCCTGGGAAGGTGAACACTCCCCCATTGGGGTGAGCTGAGGTGAAGCCTGCCACGTCTGTCGGTTCGTGTGGTTACCGTGGATCGGTTTCGTCGACATTCATCCACACGAGGGAACTTTCGTTCATAACGGAAAAACGGGAAAACTGACGTGGGACCGATCTTCGGGGGGTTATGCCACCGGACGACAGCTCTCCCGGCGGGCCGAGCCACGGCTACGAGTTCAGACTGCTCGGTCCGTTGGAGGTGCTTCACCACGGCGTGAGTCAGCCGCTGGGCAACTCCGCCGTGCGCAGCGCGCTCGCCTGCCTGCTGCTCGAACCGAACCAGGTCGTGTCCATGGACCGGCTCATCGACGCGCTCTGGGGAGAGCACCCCCCGCGCACGGCGCGCACGATCATCCACGGCTACGTCTCCAGGCTGCGCAAGCTGCTCACCCCTCGGGAGGGTGAAAGTGACCCGGAGGCCCCCGAGATCGTCACCCGTTCCCCCGGATACCTGCTGCGGGTGGACAGCGAGCGCATCGACGCCCACCGCGCCCGCGCGCTGATCAACCGGGCCGGCAACCTGGAACCGGCGGAGCGTTCCCGCGCGCTCACCGAGGCGTTGAACCTCTGGCGGGGTCCCGTCTTGGCCGACATCTCCTCCGACAGGTTGCACCGCATGGTCGCGCCCAACCTGGACGAGCTGCGCCTGATGGCGCTCGAGGAACGCGTCGCCGCCGACCTGGAACTCGGCAGACACCGCGAGCTGGTGGTCGAACTGTCCGAGCTCGTGGAGCGGTACCCGCTGCGGGAACGCCTCACCGGCCAACTGATGCTCGCCCACTACCGTTCCGGGCAGCGTGCCCGCGCCCAGGAGTGCTACCACGAGCTGCGGGAGTGGCTCTCGGACGAACTGGGACTCGACCCCGGCCCCGACCTCCGCACCCTGTACGAGCGGATGCTGCGCGACGACGAGAGCCTGCTGCTGCCCCGGCGAAGCCCGACGGGCGGTTCGGGCTGCGCCGAGACCGGGGTCACCGCCAGTCCCGCGGAACTGCCACCCCGGGTGGCCGGTTTCGTGGGACGCTCCGCCGAGCTGGCCGCCCTGGACAGGATGCTGGACGAGGAGGACCGGGGCTCCGCGAGCCTGCTGGCCGCCGTCACGGGAACCGCCGGGGTCGGCAAGAGCGCGCTGGCCGTGAACTGGGCCCACCGTGTGGCCGACCGGTTCCCGGACGGACAGTTCTACGCCGCGCTGCGTGGTTTCGACTCCGAACGCCCGCCGCTGTCGCCGGGGGAGGTGCTGACCGGATTCCTGAAGACGCTCGGCATCGCCGACGACGTCATCCCGGTCGAGTTGGGGGAACGCGCCGCGCTCTACCGCTCGCTGCTGGCGAGGCGCCGCGTGTTGATCCTGCTCGACGACGCCAGGGACGCCGACCAGGTGCGGCCACTGCTGCCGAACAGCTCCGGCTCGCTCGTACTGGTGACCAGCAGGCGCAGACTCGACGGCCTGGTCGTGCACAACGGGGCCCGGACGTTGCCGTTGGAGACGCTGTCCCCGTCGGCGGCGGTGGAGCTGTTGGACACGGCCGGAGTTCCGGGAAGGGCCAGGTCCGAGCCGCAGGCGGCGCGCGAACTGGCCGAGCTGTGCGGAGGGCTGCCGTTGGCCCTGCGCATCGCCGCCGCGCGGCTGGCCGCGAATCCGGGGCGGGCGGTGCGGGAGCTCGTCGGTGAGCTCACCTGTGAGCGGGACAGGCTCTCCGCCCTGGACATCGACGACGCCGACACCAGCGTCCGCCGGGCCTTCGACATCTCCTACCGGAGTCTGCACCCCTGTCAGGCGCGGACCTTCCGCCTGTTGGGGCTGGTTCCCGGCCACACCTTCACCTCCCACGCCGTGGCCGCGCTGTGCGGGACGGACCCGGACACGGCCCGGCGCAGGTTGCGCGCGTTGACCCTGGCCCACCTGGTGAGCGAGCCCAAACCGGACAGGTTCGCCATGCACGACCTGCTGCGGCTGTACGCGGGTGAGCTGCGTGACTCCGCGGCGGAAGGGGAATCCGACGAGCGGCCGGAGTCCGCCCTGCGCGGTCTGACCGAGCACTACCTGGCCGCCGCCGACCACGCCAGACGGTTCCTGCGTCCACCCCGGGACGAGCTGGACTTCTCCGGGTGGGAGTGGGCGGTGCCGGCCATCTCCGGCAGGGAGCAGGCGCTGGAGTGGTTCGACGCGGAGTGGGCGAACATCGTCGCCGTCATCGACGCCGCCGTCCGGCATGGCTGGGACCGCGTGGTGTGGCAGCTGGTGCGGTTGCAGTTCAACTACCTGATGGTGCGGTGTCCCTGGGAGGACTGGGTGCGGATCTACACCAGGGGGTTGGAGTCAGCACGCCGGTTGGACGATCCCGACGGCAAGGTGCTCATGCTGGCCGGTCTCGGGGTGGTGCACTCCCGCTCGGGGACCCCGGAGGTGGCACTGAAGTACTACGCAGAATCGTACTATGTGGCCTCCACCCTCCCCGAACGGGGGAAACTGGCCATGACCCAGGTGAACATGGCCAGCGCCCTGTTCCGAACGGGGCGTTACGCGGACGCGCGGCGGCACTGCGAGGAGGCGCTGTGCACCTACCGCGCCGAGGGGGACCGCTACGGCGAGGCCGGAGCCCTGAACAACCTGGCCCAGGTGGATCAGGTCTTCGGGCACCACTCGGCCGCCCTCGACCGGTTGCGTCAGGCCGAGCGGCGCTACCGGGAGGCGGACGATCTCGAGATTCTGGCCATGGTGTTGAACAACTGTGGTGAAGTGTGTGTGGAACTGGACAGGATGGACAACGCGCGACGCTACTACGGGGAGGCGCTCGAGGTGGCACGGCAGTGCGGCTCCACCATGCGGCAGGCCGCCGCCTACCTGGGCCTGGGCGACGTCGCCTCCCTGCGCGGTGACACGGCAGTGGCGCGTCGTCGCTGGGAGACCGCGCTGTCGATCTTCGAGGCGGGCGGTTCCCCCCGGGCGGCGGAGCCGCGCGCACGGCTGGCCGAGCACGGCTCGGCCGGGGGAGAGTGAGGCACCGGTCAGGGGTGCGTCCGCGTTTAGTCGTCGTTTAGTCCGTGATTAGTCGCTACTGCCAATCTGTGCCATGTGCGCTTCGGCAGTCGCGGACACCGCGGACCGGAACGCACCGCGCGGTGACTCCTCGGGGGGAACGGGGTCATCCGCGCACAGCGGCGTGCGGGTGTGGTCCTCGGGCCGCACACTGCCGCCGAAGGGGTCAGGTTGGTCCGGGCAAGGGGGACCGGAAGGACATGGGGGTGAGCGCGGGCTCCGTGTGCTGGGGGTACGGACGGCACGGAGTCCGCGCTCGTGTTCTCGGCGAGGTCCTTTTCGGAAGACCTCGGGGTCATCCCGGGAACGAGGCGGGTTCCCGCTCCGAGTCCTCCGTGGCGGAGGACTCCACCGGCAGGGGGCGGGGTCGTTTGGGTCCGAGACCGTCGCCGGAGGAGACCCCACGGATCCGGCGGCCGACCCACGGGCCCAGGTGATGTCCGACCCAACGCAGGTCCTCGCCGCGACGTTCGCTCCACGGCCGGTGGGGTTCCGGGGGCCACGGTGCGCGCCAGTCCCCGGCGGGCTCCAGCCCGAGCACCTCGGCGGCTCGCAGGGCGACGCGGCGGTGCCCCTCCGGGGAGAGGTGGAGTCGGTCCGCGCTCCAGGCGCGCCGGTCCTGAAGCACCCGCATGGACCACAGGTCGAGGACGTGGCATCCGTGACGCTGGGCCGTGGCCCACAGGTGCGAGTTGTAGGTGCCCACCTTGCCGCGCACCAGCCGCATCACCGGCGTCTGTCTGGTGTCGAACCCGGTGCCGATCAGCACCTCGGCCCCGAGGGCCCTGATCCGGGCGACGGCCGCGTCGAACCGGCGGGCCAGCTCGTCGGGATCGGTGAACGGGCGGATGATGTCGTTGCCCCCGGCGGTGAAGGCGACCAGGTCCGGCTGTGTCTCCAGGACACGGGGGAGTTGTTCGTCGAGGATCTGGTCCAGCAGCTTGCCGCGTACCGCGAGGTTGGCGTAGCGCAGCTCCGGGTTCGCCACGGCCAGCTCCTCGGCCAGCCGGTCGGCCCACCCGCGGAAGCTCTCCCCCTCGGGACGGGGGTCGTTGAGACCTTCGGTGAAACTGTCGCCGAGGGCCACGAACGTGTTCCAGCGTGAGGCGGTGCCGTCCCCTTCCGGCTTCCGCCCGTGTTCCCCCAGCGTTCGCTGTCGCTCGTAGCTCATGCGACTGCCTTTCGTGCTCTATGTGTCCTTTTTCCGCGGAGCCGCCACCGGGCAACACCCTGGACCCGTGTTGTTGACCTACGCCACCGTCGGTACGTGTTCGGTGATGAACAGCACTTTCCTTCCGACGAGATTCTTTTTCACCCGAAGGGCGACTTTTCCGGGCGAACATGTGGTTTCGTATCGTTGAACACGCTCGTCGACCGATGCGGACGAAAGTAGCCCGAAAGGCGCGCACGAACGTACGAGAGCTGCTACCGTCCGGCGAGGGTGAGACGATGATCAAGGGGACGTGTCGAGATCGGGAGTGGCCGAACGGTGCCGCATCGATCACCTGAACGGGGAACGCGAAGCGGAACTGGTGACGTCGGAGCGGGTGTGTCCGTCGGCAGCGTCGAAGCTCTGGGGGAGTCGTGACGAGTCCACGTGATCCGATGGCCGGGACGACCGGACAACGACGACAGTCCCCGGGGTTTCCGCACCGGCGACAGCGTCCCGAGACGTCACCCGGAGGTGCTCCGCCCGCCTCCGGCGGCAACGGTGCCGAGGGCGCGGGCAACGCGCGCCCGACGGCCCCACCCCAGCACGGAGGAACCGTGGCGGAAACGCCGGGACAGCCCCAGCGGGCGGGCCAGCCCGAGACGTCGCCCCCCGCCGGTTTCCCGGTACCCGACCGTTTCGACCTGCGCGCGGAGTTCACCGCGGCGGCCGTACAGTCCGATCCGTTGGCGCTCTACACCCGGCTCGAACGGTTACCGCAGCACTTCGCCCAGCGGTTCCCGCGTCGGAATCCTGGTTCGTCGACGACGGGGACGAGTTCGGTGCTGTCCGGAGACCTCGACGGTGGTCCGGTTGGGTCGAGCGGGGAGACCGCTCCGGAGGAGACCGCCGCGCGGGCCCCGGCGGGCGCCTCCGGTGCGTCCTCGGTCGGATCCGCCCGGCACCTCCCGCATGTGGCGGGTTCCCTCCCGGAACCGGCACCCACCACCCACGCTCGGTCCACAGCGGAGGGTGTTCCGTCCGCGGAGCCGAACGTGTCGACGGCAGGGGATGCCGGGGACGCGGAGCCGGAACGTTCGCCGACACCGGCCTCCTCCGCCCCGTCGACGGGGGAGAACGCGGATCCGCCCGGCCCGGCCGAACGCACCGAGATGATCATCGGTGTGGCCGGCCCGTTGGCCTCGGAGCCCACCGGGGTGGACTCCGCCGGTCGGCGGGAGAAAGCTCACGGGGCGGAGCCCTCCGAGGACGACCGACCGACGACGCGGATCCCGCCGGTGCCCGCCGAGGCGGAGGGGGTGTCCTCCGCACCGGATCTCGCCCGTCGGCGGTCTCCGGCCACGGAGAATCCCGGTCCCGAGCCGGGTTTCTCCGCCCCCGCCGCGCCCGGGACACCGGGAAGGAACCGACCGGTGAGCAACGGCGTGGACGCGGCGAGCCCCCCCGGCCACGGTGGCCCCGTTCCCGGGGGCCCGGTCCCACCCCCGGCAACCCCGAGGGGCACCCCCGGCCCGACAACGCCGCAGGGACCGCCCGGAACTCCGCCCGCCGGGCCGCCCGGCGGTCCCGTCCCCGTTCCGGGCGAGCGGTCCGGCGCTGGACCGGAACGCCGTGGGGCGGAGTCACCCTCCGGTAACTCCTCCGGGGAAACTCCCCGGGACCGGACGGGTCCGGAGGAGCGATCAGCGGGCGAGGGGCCCCGTTCCGGCGTGCGTCCCCCGAGGTACGAACCCCGCCCGGACGGGGGGTTCGGCCCCATGGGATCGGGTTCGTGGGTGGCCGGGGGGATGAGTTCCCGCTTCGCCTCCCGCGCCAGGGAACGCCCGGAGAACGAGGAGCAGGAGGACTCCGACAGGCCACGTCTCAACGAGCTGCGCAGCGGACAGGGCTACCACTTCGAGGACGAGGACGAGCGTCCGCGTTTTCTCGTGCACACCGACGACGCGGCGGGTGGTGCCGACTTCGGGGAGGACCGGCTGGTCGCCCCGCCCGTGATCGGCGAGGGGCCGGTGGGATACGGCTTCTGACGAGGTCTTCGGCACGGTCCGGTCCGTCTCCTTCGCGGAGGACGAGGACCGGTTTTCGAGAACAGGCAGGTGAGCGGGGGCGACCGTTACCCCGCGAGCACCTTTGCGAGGGACGCCCGTACATGGTCGAGACGATCAACCTTTCCCTGTCCGCTGTCGGCGTGCTGGGAGCACAACTGAACCTGGACGTGCGGCAGTACCCGTTCGAGTTCCCTCCCACCGGCGGGACTCCGGAGGAACGGGACGAGCTGACCAGGAGGGCGTGGGCCGAGTTGGAGTCGGCCGGTCTGGCCAGCGGGGGAGAACCCGAACCCGAGGTGGCCGACGCCCTGTACCTGATGTGCAGTTCCGAGGTCTCCGTGGCGGCGGCGGGACTGCTGGACATCCGCGGCGGACTGCGGTTGGCCGCCCGCGCGGTCTCCACCGGGGAGGTGGGGGTCGTCGGCGTGATCACCGCGCACGGACTGCGACTGGACTTCATGGACCCCGAGACGCTGCCCGAGGTGTGTGTCCGGCTGCTGCCACGGGCACCCGCCGGCAGGGGCGGACCCGTGCGGGTTCCCGTGGAGACGCTGCGGCAGCGGGCGCGGAACACCGGTGAGGAGCGGGACGCGGGCCCCACGGAACCGGAACTGCTCGCCCGGGCCCCCAAGTACCGCATCGGGCACTTCGTGGTGAGCGGAAACGAGGGGGAGCCGTCCCGACTGCCCGGGATCGTGTGGTTCGACACCGAGCACGGCCGGTACTCGATGCGTCGTGCCGATGACTCCGGGGGGTCGGTGCTCGACTGTTCCCCGGTGGACCACCGGGGGCTGGTCGCGCAGCTCACCGAATCGCTCGAACGGGTGAGAAGGAACTAACCCTCGTAGGGGAGTGTGACGTAGGACAGGGCACGTTCGGCGACGAGTGCGTCCTCCGGATCAGGTAAGGCAGGCTTAAGTTGTGAGCCGTGACAGCGCCGCCACCGAGACCGGTGGCCCCGACGAGCGCGATTCGTTGATGCGGGTGCTCGGTGGGCGTGCCTCCGCCGTCGACGCCAGTGTGCCCCCCGTGGCCTTCGGGGCGGTGTGGGCGTTCAGCGACGGTTCGATCGCCGCCGCCGGGGTCGCCGCCGTCGGAGTGGGGGCGGTCATCGGGGCGTGGCGGCTGATCCGGGGGGCACGTCCCCTCGCGGTGCTGCTCAGTCTGCTGGCCGTGACCGTGGGGGCGCTCGTCGCGCTGCGCACCGGGCAGGCCGCCGACTTCTACCTGATCAGGGTCGCCTCCAACGCGGCCAGCGGACTGGCGTGGATGACCAGCATCGCGGTGCGGTGGCCGCTGCTCGGCCTGGTGGTGGGCACCCTGCTCGGGCAGCGGACGACGTGGCGTCGCGACCCCGAGCTGCTGCGGGCCTACAGCAGGGCCAGCTGGGTGTGGGTCGGGCAGTACCTCACACGACTGGTGGTCTTCGTCCCGTTGTGGGCGGCGAACGCGGTGGTCGCGCTGAGCGCGGCCCAGGTGGTGCTGACCTGGCCGCTGGTGGCGTTGTGCGTGGCCACGAGTTGGTGGGTGCTGCGGCGCACCCTGCCGGCCGACCACCCCGGGATACGGCACGTGCGCGAGTCCGGCTGAGCATCCCCACCGGAACTCGGACTTCCTCAGGCCTGCCGATGGAGCACGGAGTCGGTTCGTTCGCCGAACCACCGCTCGTGCAGCCGCAGCGCCTCGCCCTCGTCGACCAGTTCCCGGGCGGCCAGCCAGGCGGCCCCGATCGCCCCCGAGCCCGCCGTGATCGGCTGTGCCCGGCTGTGCTCGGCCAGCTCGCTACGCACCGCCTGCCCCAACGGTCCCTCCGCGCACAGGAGGCCGCCCGCCAGCACCACGGGCTCCTCGTCCGACTCCGTGTGGACGGACAACACGTCGGTGGCCAGCATGTGGGCCGCGCGGGAGACGATTCCCCGGGCCTTTCCGCCCCCCTCGGAGGCCGAGGCCGTCACCAGCGGCGCCAGTTCGGCCAGTTTCACCGGCCGGTCTCCGACGAACGAGATGAGGCGGCGGCACAGCAGCGCGTCCGACTCGTTCCTGGGCTGGTCGGCGAGCACCTCGTTGAGCACGGAGGCCACCAGCGGGTCGTTCTTGCCCGTCCCCCGTTCGAGGGCCCGGAGCGTGACGCGCACCGCCTCCCGTCCGAGCCAGAAGGCCGAGCCCTCGTCCCCCAGCAGCCACCCGTGGCCGCCCACCGTGCGGGACAGCGCGTGGTTCTCGATACGGGCCACGATCGAGCCGGTTCCGGCGATCAGGGCGGTGCCGTTCGGCTCCGGGGTGCCCGCGGCGAAGGCCACCTCGCTGTCGGAGACGGTGCGCACCTCGCAGCCTAGCCCCAGGCTGCGCCAGGCCTGTTCGTAGCGACCGGCGATGCCGGGATCGCTCAGCTTGCTGATGCCGGCCATCCCCAGGACCGCGGCACCGACCCGTCTCCGGTCGACCCCGGACAACGCCGAGCGGGCGGCCCGGGTGGTCTGTTCCACGGCGTACTCGGGTGAGTGGGAGTTCGGGTTGCCCCCGCCCGCGTGTCCGACCCCCAGCACGCGGGAGTCCAGGTCGGCGAGGACCGCGCGGCTGGAGGTGCCGCCCACGTCCAGACCGAGGACCAGTCTCGTGTCGTCGGTGGTGTCGGTCATGCTCTTTCCGTCCCCCGTGCTCGTCGGTCGTGTCGCCCGGCGTAGCCTGGCGGTGCCCGTCCCACCCCGCCCCCTCGGTGGGACGGGCTTTCACATGTCCGTCCCCGGTGCGCGGGGCGGTCACCTCACAGTATCCCGGTCAGCGGGTGCGCGTGACCTTGTTCAGTCCCCGGGGCCGGTCCGGATCCTCCCCGCGTTCGAGAGCCAGGGTGAGCGCCAGGCGCTGCACGGGCAGCACCTCCAGCACCGGGGCGAGCTCCTCGGCGGAGTCCGGCAGCTCCACCGCGTGGGAGTTGGGGACCGCCTTCGCGGCGGAGCCGATCGCGCAGACGTCCGCGCCGCGTTCGTGCACCGTCTCCAGTACCTCGGTCATCGCGGTGCCCCCTCGACCCGAACTGCACAGTGCCAGCACGGCCGTTTCGGTGTCCACGGCCGCCACGGGGCCGTGCAGCAGGTCGGCTCCGCTGTAGGCACGGGCGGAGAGGTAACTGGTCTCGGCCAGTTTGAGGGCGGCCTCGGCGGCCGTGGCCGAGGAGTACCCGCGTCCGGTGGTCAGCACCCGGTCGGCGAACCGGTAGCGCCGCACGGCCTCGTCCAGTTGTTCCGTGGGTTCCAGGGCGCGTTCGGCCAGCTCGGGCAGCCCTCGGGCGCGCTCCGCCTCGCCACCGCGGATCGCGTCCACCAGCAGGTACAGCGTGAGCAGCGTGGCGCTGTACGTCTTGGTGGCCGCCACGGCGTGTTCGGGTCCCGCCGCGATGTTCACCGACATCTCCGCCGCCTTGTTCAGCGCGGAGTCGGGGTTGTTGGTCACGGCCACGGTGGTGGCCCCGTTCCTGCGGGCGTTCTCGGTCACTTCGAGCAGGTCCGGTGAACCACCGCTCTGGCTGACCGAGACGAGCAGCACGTCGGTGAGGTCCGGCTGTGCGCCGTACAGGGTGGTGGTGGACGGTGAGACCAGTCCGGCCGGGAGCTGGAGCAGCACCTCCACCAGGTACTTGGCGTACAGCGCCGCGTGGTCGCTGGAGCCGCGCGCGGCCAGCAGGACGAAACGGGGGCCGCGCTCCGCCACACGCCGGGCTACCTCGGTCAGCGCGGAGCGGTCGGAGAGCAGGCCGTCGAAGACCGCGGGCTGTTCGGCGATCTCGGAGCTCATGTTCCTGCCGGGATGCTGGGACTGCTCGCCGGCCCCGGCACCGGGGTGCTCGGTCATCTCGTCGTCCGTCCTTCACCGTGCGACAATTCGGTCTAGACCAATCCTACCGGTGGGCTCCCCCGGTGCGACAGCCCCGAGCCACCTCCGTAGGTTTCCGAGCGGGGGTCCACCACCGGTTCCGAGTCCGGCATGCTGGAGTCAGTGGTACTGATCGCCCCGTTCAAGGCGCGACGGTAGGAGGAAGAATGCTCGAAGCGTCGGTGCCCGGCGGGGCCGACACGCCGACGAAGAACCAGCGCGAACCCAAGTACTGGGGGTTGAAGCAGCACCTGCTCGACATGCTCCGGTCCATGCCGGCCGGATCGTCCATTCCCACCGAGCGCGCGTTGGCGGCCGAGTTCGACGTCTCCCGCACCACGGTGCGACAGGCGCTGGCCGAGTTGACCGTGGAGGGTCGCCTGCTGCGCGTGCAGGGCAAGGGCACCTTCGCGGCCCAGCCCAAGGTAGCCCAGCGCCTCCAGCTGAGCAGCTACACCGAGGACATGAGGGCTCAGGGCAGGCATCCCGACTCGCGGCTGCTGGAGATGAACGAGGAGTCGGCCGAACGCGAACTGGCCCACCTGCTCGACATCCCCGCGGGCAGCCCGATCCTGCGGATGCGCAGGCTGCGCCTGGCCGACGACGAGGCGATGGCGATCGAGACCACGCATCTGCCGCTGACCAGGTTCAAGGGACTGACCAAGCTCATCGGGGAAGGCGGATCGCTCTACCAGGTGCTGCGTGAGCAGTACGGGATCTCCTTCGCCAGCGCCGAGGAGACGATCGAGACGGCCCTGGCCAGCCCGGAGGAGGCCGAACTGCTGGGCGCCGACGTGGGCCTGCCGATGCTGCTGCTGTCCCGCCACTCCTTCCACGGGGACGGAACCCCGGTGGAGTGGGTGCGCTCCATCTACCGCGGGGACCGCTACAAGTTCGTCGCCAGCCTCAACCCCCCAGCGAGCTGACCAGCAGCGCCGGATCGACGTTGCCGCCGCTGACCACGGCGACCGTGGTGGTGTCCGGAAGTTCCCGGCTCCGGTGCAGCCAGGCCGCCGTCGTCACGGCCCCGCTGGGCTCGGCCACCAGTCCGGGACCTCTCGCCAGGTAGCCGACCGCCTCGGCGATCTCCTCCTCGGTGACCGTGACCACGTCCTCGACGAACGCCGCGAGGTGGGCGAAGGTCAGCTCGCTGGGCTGGGCCGTGAGCCCGTCGGCGATCGTCCTGGTGCGTGTCCGCACCGGCCATTCCACCCGCCGTCCCGCCCGCAGACTCTCCCTGGTGTCGGCGGCCAGCTCCGGCTCCACCCCGATCAGCCGGGTCCGGAGCTCCGCCCCCGCCAGGGCGGCCCCCACCCCCGAGATCAGTCCCCCTCCGCTGACCGGAACCAGCACCGTGGCCTCGGACACCCCGCGCGCACGCAGGTCCTCGGCGATCTCCAGCCCCACGGTGGCCTGCCCGGCGATCACCGTGGAAGCGTCGAAGGGCGGGATCAGGGCGGCGCCGTTCTCCGCCGCGATCTCCCACGCCCGTCGTTCCCGGTCGGTCACGTCCACCAAGACGATCTCGGCTCCCAGCGAGCGGGCCGCGGCGACCTTGGACTCGGGGGCGGAGTGCGGCACCACCACGGTGGTGGGCACGTCGAAGACCCGACCCGCGTGGGCCACCGCGCGCGCGTGGTTGCCGCTGGAGTAGGTGACCAGCCCCCTGTTCCGGGTGCGCTCGTCCAGCACGGCCGTGGCGTGCAGCGCCCCGCGGAGCTTGAAAGCCCCGGTCGGCTGAAGGCTCTCGGGTTTGAGCAGCAGCGGCCGGGTGCCGTCCCCGACGGGGAGCAGCGGGGTGCGCACCGGCCCGTGGTGCTTCGGCAGCCGCGCGAGGACTTCCCGGGCGGCCACGGCGTCGGCGTGGGTGGTCAGCGACATGGGGACATCCTCTCCGATCGTGTTCGCCGGTCTCGCCGGGTGTGCGCCCCCGTGCGTCGGCCGGTGTCCGCGTTACACCGAAGTGGGGGTGTTCACTGGAGGGCCGTGCTCGGGAGCAGCGCGCTGCGCTCCGACGTTGGTGGGAGGGAATGGTCAGATCCGGCTCTGTTGGGAGTGCCATGAACTCGTTGGACCCGTTCGCAGCGACACCCCTCCGCCGTGAACGTGCGGGCGACAGGCCTCACGCGGTGCCGCGACCGCGGGCCCGGCGGAGCGGATCCGCTTTTCGGTCACACGGTGGAGCCCCTGGTGAACCGGATCGGGCAGTGGTGCCGGCGCGGAAGGCCTCGCGGGTATGACCGAGCGCGAACGTCCCGGATCCCCACCGCGAACCGAGGAGGCCGAGCAGGACGGGAAGAAGGGCCTGTTCGGCAGGCTCGACCTCTCGCCGACGCAGGTGCTCGGTACGGCGTTGGCCTCGGTCACCGCCGCCTTCCTGGGCGGGAGCCTGGGGATCGCCGGTACCGTCTCCGGAGCCGCGTTGACCAGTTTGGTGATCACCGTCGGTGGCGCCGTGTACCAGCGTTCGCTGGAGACCACCAAGGAGAAGGCCGCCAACGCCGCCCTCCGCCGCCCCGGCAGGCGAACACCCGGGCAGGGCGGGGACGAGGCCACCCGCCGGATTCCCGCCGGATCGGCCGCCACGCCCGGTGAGGGGCAGGCCACCCGGGTGCTGCGGCCGTGCTCACCGGAGGCCACCACGGACAGGATCCCGCTGTCGGGCACGGACGACGTTCCGTCGGCAGAGGGCGCCCCGCCCCGCGCGCGGCGTGGGATCCGCTGGCGTGTGGTCGCCGTGACCAGCGGGCTCGCCTTCCTGCTGTGCATGGTCGTGGTCACCGGTTACGAGGTGCTCACCGGCGACTCCGTGTCCGGCGACTCGGGGGGAACCACCGTGGGACGGATGCTGCATCCCCACGGAGGCGGGCAGTCCCGGGAACCGGGCGGTGAGGAACTGCCCGCCGGGTCCGAGTCGGTCGAACCGACCGCTCCGGAAACCACGGAGCCCACACCGGACTCCTCGGCTCCCACCGAGCCCGAGCGGTCCGCGGAGAACCGGCCCCCCACGGGCACCTCCGCGCCGCCCCCGACGACCTCCACGAAGACGACCGAGGAGACCACCTCCACCCGGCCGACGGAGGACGTGGAAGGGGGCGGCCCTTCGACGGGGCCCTCGGAAACCCCCGAGTGAGCCTTTCCCCGGCGGCTCGGCGGAAGGCGGCTGCGCTCCGGTGCCCCCCGGGCTTCCGCCGAGCCATCGGGGCGCCCGGGCACGGACCTCGCGGGTCAGCCACGGGCGGGGGAGTCGTGCAGCACGCACTCCGTGCAGTAGCCCGTGCCGGAGCGCCACATCTGGCAGCACGTCCGTCGCCGTGTCCACAACCCTTCGGGTGTGGCCGCCACCCGCAGCAGGTCCTCCCGGCCGGTGGCGGCACGCAACGCCAGCGCGCTCGCCAGCGTGTCCCCACCGATGCCGTCCCGGTCGGCGCGGCGCAGCACCTCGCCGACCAGCCCCACCGCGTTGCCCCAGTACTGGTCGCTGTCGGCGGGTGGGCCGCCGGTTTCGGCCAGGCCCCGGGTGAGGGGGGTGATCACCCTCGACACCTCCGCCCACCAGCGGCTCGCTCGGTCCTCGTCGGTGCCCGTGCGAACCACCGGCCCCGGCAGCAGGCCGTGCAGGAAACCGTCCGGGGCCACCACGGCCCGCGTTCCGGGTGCCGAGGGGAAGTCCATGCCGAGGTGGTACTCGGGAACCGTGGCGCACAGCATCAGCCAGCAGGCGCGGAAGGCGACCAGCACCGTTCCGGCGCGGTGGTGCTCGAAACCGGCGCGTCGCTGCCAGTGCCGCACGTTGTCCGCCAGGTACGGCTGCTCCGGGTCGCAGAACCGTTCCCAGGCGACGGTCGTCGTCTCCGTCGTCGTGTGCCCGGGGCGGGCGAGTGCACGGGTGCCCGCCGTGAGCGGGTTCGGATCGGTGTCGGACTCCACGCCCCCATTCCACGTCATGGAACGGTGTCCCGTGTGCGGACCGGGCGAAACGATGAAGAGATGTTCATCTCTTCCGTGGGTAGTTGTGCGCGCCGGACCCGCCTCCCTAGTGTTCCGTTCTGCCGCAGTGCACGGGAAGCCGGTGTGAGTCCGGCGCGGTCCTCGCCACTGTGACCGGGTAGCGAGTCCTGGAACGCCACTGGACACGACGGGTGTCCGGGAAGGCTGGACAGTGTGGATCCGGAAGCCAGGAGACCGGCTGCGGCACACGCCAGATTCCACGAGCGATGGAAGGAAGGTTGTTCGATCATGACGACCGTTCCCGCTGCTGACCCCCTGTCCGCTGTTCCCCGTGTCCGGGTCCCCGCGTGGGCGTGGGCGGTGGCCGTGCTCTCCCTCATGCTGATGTACGTGGTGTTGCAGGAGAACGGGGCCGTGTTCGCCCAGACTGCCGAGGTCATCCACGAGTTCACCCACGACGGCAGACACGCCCTCGGCGTGCCGTGCCACTGAACGGGAGGCGATCGTGGAGAACTCGTTCGGTCGCATCCTGCGTGACGGGGTGCTCGCCGGTCTCGTGGCCGGAGCGGCGGCGGCGCTGGTCGCCCTGCTGGTGGTCAAGCCGCGGATCCGTGCCGCGCTGCGGATCGAGCAGGAGCGCGCCCATGCCGGTGGTGGTCACGCACATTCCCACGAGGAGATGTTCGGCCGCCTGACCCAGGTGATCGGTGGCATGGTGGCGGCCGTGGTGGTGGCGGTGGCGCTGGGCGCGCTGTTCGCCGTCGTGTTCGCCCGCCTGCGGCACCTGCTGCCCGCCCGCACCGAGTTCGGTCGCACCGTGCAGCTGGCCGTGGTCGGATTCTTCGCGTGGTCCCTGCTGCCCGCGTTGAAGTATCCGGCCAATCCTCCGGGGGTCGGCGGCACCGACACCGTCACCTACCGCACGGTGACGTACTTCTCGGTCATCCTCGCCGGGGTCGTGATCGTGGCGTTGGCGTACCTGCTGCGCGGGTACTGTCTGCGGCACGGGTGGTCCTCGCCTGCCACGGTCACGGTCACCGCGCTGGCCGTGACGCTGCTCAGCGTCCTGGTGCTGTGGGCCTGGCCCGACAACCCGGACCCCATCCCGGCCGACGTGCCCGCCGGGCTGCTCTGGCGTTTCCGGCTGTCCTCACTGGCCGAACTGGCCACGTTGTGGGGTGTGCTCGGCCTGGTGTTCGGGCTGCTCTCCGAACGGCGGGTGGCCGCCACCAACGGCGCGCAGCCGGTCACGGCGGCGTCGTGACGCCGGTGTAGCGGATGAGCCCGTCGGTTCCGTCGAAGCGGGCGGGACCGACGGGCTTTTCGTGTCGTTGTGTTCGTTGTTTTCCAGTCACTGGAATTACGTGACTGTCCGAGCCTGAAGCGCTCATGAGGTGACATCGCCTATTTTAGATGGTGTCATGCGTGTCCTCGCATGTATGGCAGACAGTGACCACTTATCTGACCACCGGCGATCAGTACGACTCAGCCAGTAGTGGCACCTGTGAAGCATACGGAGGACAAGAATGACCGGGAACTCGTATATCAGTCCCACACAGCTTCAAGGGCGAGTCTGTTCACTGCGAGATCCGATTCGGGAGAGTCCCTACATACGGAAAGTGATGTTGCTGGGTTCTAGTACTGCACATAACCTCAATAATCCGTACTCCTCGGAAGTCCCGCTTCAACGTCTCTGCCGCCTCCGTAACGCCTCTTCTAATGAAGACTCCAGTAACAGCGTGTGGGGAACTCGGACGGCGTACTGCGCGGTGTTCTGCCCGACTTCGCTCGTTTATAGCTAGGACTCTGATGCGGGCAGTCTTGTTCACCGATGGGAGAGGTGGTCATGTATGTTTGTGTTCTCAAATGCGTTTGCGAGGGACTCCCGGTCGGCAATCCTCGCCCGAGCAGCCATGCTTGCCGTCGTTGGTTGACGGTTGCTCGGTTGTTGGCTGTGGTGTACTCGGTGCCACTGTGTTGCGAAACAGGCTCGGATAGGCCGAACAACAGGATCCTTCGAATGAGTCGGTACATGTTTGTCTCCAACAGTAGGGACCTTCACCAAAGGACTATACATACCAGTATAGTTACCTTCAATGGGGTAGGGCAGGCCGTCTGCGGGCATCCTGGTGAGACTGTGTCCCACGTGGTGCAGTAATGGGCCATGATCGTGGTTGGCGGTGGATCGGTTGTCGCAGCGGTGCCACTTTCCCGGGGCATCTCCGGTTCCAGCGGTGGACTCCAAGCAGGGCTGGGGCCTCGGTCGTACCGGACCGTGTCGGACGAGTGCAGCGGCCTGGGCTACATCGAGTGGGCTCGTGCGGTGGTCGATGCGGCCCTCACGCTCACCACAAAAGGGATCACTGATGGATCCGGCCCTGTTCGCTCGGGAATATCCATCTGGAAGATCCAGCTGTTATCCAACTAGGCCGGACTCCCCTTGGGATGGTAGTAACGGCCGCGAGTTCCCTGGCAGCCACGAAATGCCCTGGTCAACGCCATCCCGAAGGTCCACTTCCAGCAGGGATTACGGTGAGGTGCCGCCAGAAAGCCGCACGCCGACAACGGCTACGAGATGGTGACACGAGCTTCGCGCATGGTTACGGCAGTGGGACACTGTCCCCGTATCGCTCGTACCGGCCCGCCTCCAGCCACACATCCGGCCGCCACCGATGGGGCGTCGAATAGAGCCCGTCCTGGTTACCTGGCTATCGCCGCCTGAACCAACGCAACAACCACGCTCCGTGTCAATAAAGTGGCTAACCATGATAGATCCGAAGCTTTCTATTGATCTTGATGGTGGACTTCGCCCGATCGGTGTTCCGACGACCTGCCTGGTCATATCAGGATCGGCGAAGAGCGCTAACGGTGCTCGGCAGACTTCTTCCGTGTCCGGAGCTGCACACGGCTCATGTCAAGGAACCTGGTCAGCGCCTCTTCCATGATCACCATCCCCCGATGGGGATACTCGGTGTAATCGGCTGTTTGTCTGCGGTCAGCACCGCCGATGGATCTGACATCGCCGATAACTCCTGCTCAAAGCCTTATGCCCCTAAGACGCAGGCTCTGTCACGAAAGGAACTCAAAAGGTCTAAACCACTTACTCGTGTCGGTTGATGTACCGTAAAGACATGAGTCCGACAGACAGGAGCAACGCAATCGACGAAGAGTCGCTGACCCCTGCCGCGGCCAAAGTACTCGAATGCGCCTCGGATTTGTTTTATCGTGAGGGTATCCGTGCGGTTGGCGTGGAGGCGATCGCCGAGGCCGCAGGTGTTACCAAAAAAACATTGTATGATCGTTTTGGTTCCAAAGAGGAGCTCGTCGCTGCCTATTTGCGGGTACGTGACCGCCGTTGGCGTGATTTCCTCACCAGATACGTCGACAGCCACGCGGTCACTCCACAGGAACGGATACTAGTCGTGTTCGATGCACTGGAATCATGGATGGCTGGCGAAGATCCACGCGGGTGTGGATTCGTCAATGCGCACGTAGAGCTCACCGACGAGACACATCCGGGTCGGGCGGTCATCACAAGCCAGAAACAGTGGTTTCTCAATTACCTAAACGAGCTGTGCACTCAAGCTGGTCTGCACAACTCCGGTGATGCGGCAGGCCGTCTCCTTCTCATCCATGAGGGGGCTACGGTAACCAACTCCATGAACAGCGTTGAAAACTCAGCGAACAAAGCTAAAGATCTCGCGGCCACTATCGTCCGTGACGAACTCACCTCTACCCAATATACATCCACAGGCTGATCTGCCACGGATGATATATCGAGTATGCGATCATCCGAACGTGGGTTAACCAGAGGTGCCCTGCCATGGCTTGGTTGTGTCGTAACTGGGGAAGGAAGAGCAGAGAAGGTTCTGTTTGACAGCTTGTGCGGAGTCAGGACCTGGTACCTTCCCGGCTTCTGACCTCGCATGGTCCGGGGGCGGTGGAGAGGTACCTCTCATGCCGCTACGAAATTCTGGCAAGAATTCGTGTCGCCCTTGGTTATAGCGTGTTGCTCGCTGTTTTGGCCGCGACGCTCTGCGGATCGTGCTGTTGGGGTGCGCGGTAGCGCAGTATGGCACCAGACAGTGCGGAGAGCGCGCAGATGGTGAATGCCACGATGTAGCTGGTGTGGTCGATGAGTGCTCCGGCCAAGGGAGAGCCAATGATTTGGCCGAGGGCGATCATCAGGAAGGAAACGCCTACCCCGGTCGCGGGATGGCCGGGATAGATGCGAGTGCTCCACACGAGGACGAGGCCACAAAGCGCGATGTAGGAGGCGCCGAAACAGGCTCCTCCGAGGATCGTGACCACTGCCGAGGCTGGCCATAGCGCCAGAAAGACTGTTGCGCCGGCCAGAAGGATCATGGTCAGACTCCAGGAGGCAGGTAGCCCCAGGGAAGCGGTGATGTGCCCGCTAAAGGCGCCGAGCAGGCCGGCCACTCCGATGACCGTCCACATGAGAGTAGATAAGGCCTCGGAGGCGTTACCCTGCGCGGTGACAACGGAGCGTCCGAATGTCCAGACTGCTGAGCTTCCCAGTCCCATCAACAGTGCTGCGATGGCTAGTCGTGCCCCGCCAGGAGGCATCAATTGGCCTGTACTGGGGTTGTTCGCCGGACTGTGGTTACCGGCGGGGACTGTGACCGCGATCCAGACGCTGATCACAGCGGAGATGATACCGAAGGTTGCCCAGGCCCATCGCCAGTTTTGTAAGAGGGCTAACGCGATCGGACCGGACAACAGTACACCGACGCCGGTCCCAGCGTTGACGATCGACTGTGCTTTGTCCTGTCGAGTTAACGTGATGGTGCGTGCGATCGCCTCAGCCATGGGAGGAGACGCCAGTCCAGTGCTCGATCCGGCGACGAGGATGCCGAGCGCCAGTACGGAGCCGGTGGGTGCGCAGGCAACCAACAGCGTACCTATCGTGGCCAGCACACCAGCCCCTAGAGCAATCGCCCGGGGGCCGAAGCGACTGGTTAGCCAGAAGCTCGCAGTGATCGCGAGGCTATAACCGATGTAGCTGCCGGAGCCGATCACTCCCAGCACCGTCGACCCCAGCGTGAAGGCCCGTTCGAACACCGGTGCGAACAAACCGTAGGCGAATCGTGCGAAGCCGTAACATACCCCGATCAAAGCCGTGCCCGCACAGACCATCGATGTGGTCCCCGTCAGTGCCCGGCGTGGCGATTCCGATCGAGTGTTCATAACAACTGTATAGCACTAGAACAAGCGTTCTAGCAAGAGGGTGTATCATATCCCTATGATGGCATCGAGGAAACGCGGTGCGGCGCGTGATCGTATCCTCGCCGCTGCCGATGAACTGTTCTACTACGACGGTATCGCCGCGACCGGGATCGACGCGGTCGTCGATCGCGCTAATGTTGCCTTGGGGTCGATGTACAACCACTTCGAGAGCAAAGATGCACTTGTCGTGGCATACCTACAACGTCGCGATCAGCAGTGGCGCGCCACCTGGGAATCCACTATCGCCGACTGCGTCACCCCTTACGAGCGCATCCTGGCCATCTATGATGCTCTTGAGCGGTGGGTTTCCGAGCGGGGAGCCGAGCAGGGATGCGCGCATGTGGCTGCGCTCGTCCAGCTTCCGCCGAACCACCCTGGGGTATCGGTCGCTTATCGACACAAAGCCTATATCCGCGACCGGCTGACTGAGCTAGTTCGTGACGGTGGTTACTCCCGTCCGGGTGAGATAGCGGGTGATCTCACCGTGTTGTATGAAGGTCTGCTGGCCAACATGCTTGTCACTCAGCAGCCCTCTGCCGTCGCCGGCGCACGCCGGATGGCCGCGGCGAGGCTGGCCGGAAGGGCGGCATCAGCCGTGTAGCTGACGCCCGTACGTCCGATACCGGCCCCCACACCAGCACACGCGCCCGCTGCCGCTTCTCGACAGGAGTGAACCAGTCAGCCACTCGCTGCATCAGCGCGTCCAGTTCCGTCCGCCATTCGGCAGAATCCATGCTGCGACCTGCGGCCACCACCGTGTGATCGTCAGTTGCCTCCACGGCATCGCATGATCACGCTGTGGCCGTCTTTCGTTGCGTACCCCTTACCAACAACGATCACACAAGACTCCTGGTATGGATGGATTTTCGAGAGCGATCGTTCTACCAGAAGCTTATTATTCCAGTATGGATGGGGACCGTATACCAGTTCAGGAACGAAAACATTCGAATGTGATGTATATCTCTATAACAGAGGGTATTTTGGTTGTTCGGTTGCGTTGCCTGATCAGCATGTTGCAGAGTGTGCTTCGTCGGACACGGCGCGGACAGTTGGCGAAGAGTGGGATGCTGTTATCCGCTTACTGCCACAGGGGAAGTTCTCCGCGTCGTAACCAAGGTTGGACTGTTTTGGGGAAAAATGACAGAGTTAACCTCGGTAGGACAATCCACCGTCGAGCCAGAGCCGGATGGCCTGACAGAAAAAGCACTTCTCTCCGCACGAACGTATTCAGATCCGGAGTTCTTGGAACTTGAGAAACGTTATATATTCGGGAGAACATGGCAGTTCGTCGAGTTTTGTCACAATCTCGCAAATCCAGGGGATGTACGACCGGTAGAAGTCAACGGGCAGCCAATTATCTTACTTCGAGATAGCAACGGCGAACTTAAAGCGTTCCACAACGTGTGTAGTCACCGTGGCAGTCAGCTCGTGTGTGAGCCCGCTCAGAATCGCAAGACGCTTGTATGTCCGTATCATGCTTGGATATATGATCTTGATGGAAAACTTTTCCGGGCACGTCATTTTGCCGGTGTTGACCAATCGCAGATTCCCACAACTCCCGAGGAAGAAATTTCTCTCAAACCAGTCAAAGTAGCTGCGTGGCTCGACTTCATCTTCGTCAATCTCGACGACCAAGCCGTACCTTTTGCGCAGGTAATCGAGCCATTAGAGCAGCGCTGGGCAGACTACGATTTCAGGGATATCACCTACTCGACATCGTTGCGGTATGATTTTCAAGCTAATTGGAAGCTAATTGTAGAAAACTTCCTCGAGAGTTATCACGTACCGTTTATTCATCAGACACTCAACACCTACTCGCCGTTTGTAGAACGATACCAGATATCAATCTCCGATGAGATGCGTGGTATTGGCCAGGGAACCTACCAGCCACAGTACAACGACGGGATCGAGCTTCCTCGTTGGCCGATCCGATCCGGAGCTACAGCCAAGGCCGAGTACTTTAACATTTTCCCGTCTTTCTTTGTGGGGGTTATGCCCGATCACTTTTTCGCCTGGTCTCTGGAGATTCAATCACCCACCAGAACAGTTGAGCATCTGCATTTCTATTTCTGTGGTGAAGAGGCCGCCCATGATCCTCGGTACGAAGGTTGCCGTAAAACGACACTGAACAATTGGAAGCAAGTCAACGATGAGGACTGGGATATCATCCAGCGGATGCAGTCCGGAATGAGATCGTCGTCATTCGAACGAGCTCTCATGTCGCACAAAATGGAAAGAAATATAAACGGTTTTCAACAGCGAGTCCTTGGCGCGGTTGGGCATGATCACACCTATGGGTCTGAGGGGGATCGATGACAAGTCAGCAGAAAGATGCTACTAGTTTCGACATCATCAAACGATCGCACCAGCTCGATGGTGGTACGGATAACTTGAAGCGGTATTATCGTACATGGGCGGTTTCCTATGACCATGATGTAGCTAGTGAAAACTACTCTGGGCCCACAGCTTTGTGCGATATCCTGGAAAAGGTCTGCGGACCACCACAGCCAACCACTCGAGTACTCGATGCGGGATGCGGAACAGGGCTGGTGGGGTTGGAACTCGTCGAACGTGGTTATACCACGATCGACGGATGCGACCTGAGTCCTGAGATGGTCGACGTCGCGAGCAAAACCGGCGCCTATAGATGGCTGCAAGGAGATGTCGACCTTAACTGGGATATAGACTCGTCACTTGTCGATTCCTATGATGTGGTAGTTGCCTGTGGCGTCTTCACAGTCGGTCATGTCCTACCACTAGCGCTTAATCAACTGATCAAAGCAACCCGGCCCGGTGGCTTGGTCGTAGTCAGCACACGCGAAAGCTACTTGAAACAAGTATCTTTTGTCGAACACGTACAATGGCTCGAATCCGAGTCCCGTGCCAAACTCGTCGAGCGGCAGGATGATGAACCGTATATCGCTGAAGAGCCCGCAACCTATTGGGTACTGAGACGCATCACCTGATCGCCTAGTTATGTGTCGAGTGCTGATCAACCCACTGGTTGTCAGCACTCGGCATCGCACGGGGAGCTGTGTGTGCTACATCTGTTCGCCGAAACCGGCCTGATTGCTGTTACCGTATTTCGAGATAGGGTCATATTAGGTGGACAGGGCAAGCTATTGGCGAACACAACCTCCTACGATACGAGATTTCCTCTCCATATATCCGGCCTTGCCTGTCATATGCGGTTGTGTGGCCACAGTGACTACTTGGGTGCGGATGCAGTCCGTCCGTATGTGAGCAACTATCACTGTGAACTACACGGTCCAAGAGTCGGGTCGCGCGCCTACTGCTATATGAGTAACTCTCGAGCTATTTCGCGGGCCTCGGCCAGTAAGCCCCTGTCGTGGATGCCGTGGTGTGTGAATGCACCCTCCAACAACAGGAAGAGATGCCGTCCCAGACGTTTTGGGTCCTTTGTGGCTGGTTGCTCTTCGGCGATGAGTTCGACGAACCGCTCTTCGACGGCTCGTTTGTGATAGCGGATGACGGCGTATGCTGGGTGATCTGTCGGTAGCTCGGCCGCCGCGTTGTGGAACGCGCACCCACGGGTGATGGTACGAGCGTCCTCGGCGTAGATGTCGAAGAAGGCCAAGGCACGGGGTGGTTCGGCGATGTCAAGACGTTCTTCGAGATTCTGCCACCATACTAAGTGACGGTTTTTCAGATACCTGGTGATAAGGGCGTCTTTGGAGCCGAAGTTGTTGTAAAGGGTACGCTTGGTTACACCGGACTCGGCGGCGATCGTGTCCACACCCACTGCGTGGATGCCGTACTCGTAGAACAGCTTGGACGCGACCTCGAGTATTCGTTGCGCTCCCCGGGTCAGGTCATGGATGTTTGCTGCTTCATACTCCACGTGTAACCCCCTTGACTTTCACAGACCTGTGTAAATATCCTTAGTCCAAATTATACAGTCAGTGTATAGGTGTCAGGGGAGGTGGCTTGTACACGTGTTCGGGTCCGCGAGCTTCATGCTCGTGGTTTATGTCATCGAAGTTGGCGAGAGATATGCAGCTCAGTGAGCGATGAATCGCCGAAGAGTGACCCAGTACTGACGTGAATCGTATGAGCGGCTGCCTTATGGTGTCCACAGCATACCTCGAAGTGTGCTATCCAGTGATGAGTCGGTGTAGCCATTCGTGTCGGGTTAAAATTCGATGACGGTGTCCCTGAGCTGCGCTGCACCCTACTTTATCGAGCTGAACCATGGCACGCGCTTGGTCGTCACGTCGTATGGTATTTTAAGGAGTTTTTGTGGCTTCTCCGGCAGAAGCAGAGCAGAGATCGAATTTCCTGGCAGCAACCTGGCGAGGTCTGTCCAAACCGGTATTCATTCCGGCGTTATTGATTATATTCGCCGCGTTGACGTTCACCACGTGGTACGGGGCTGCTTATGGTGATGACGCTGAGACAGCATTCACCAATTTACGGGACGGCATCGGTGAGACAGTCGGCTGGTGGTACATTCTCCTTGTCACAAGCTTTCTGATCTTCGCTTTCTGGGGGGCTTTGTCCAAAGCGGGCAATATCCGGCTCGGGCGAGACGACGAGAAGCCGGAATTCTCTTTGTTTTCCTGGTTCGCGATGCTTTTCTCCGCAGGTATGGGCATCGGCCTGGTTTTCTGGGGTGTGGCAGAACCGTTGAATCACATGACGTCCCCTCCAGAGATCGCCGACGTCGAAGCCGGCACGGCGGAAGCGGGCCGTGCCGCCATCGGACAAGCCCTGTTCCACTGGGGATTGCATGCTTGGGGCATCTACGTTGTCGTCGGTCTCGGATTGGCCTACATGTCCTTTCGGCGCGGTCGACCGTTGTCGATGCGGTGGCTGCTCGAGCCGATCTTCGGTCGCAGACTCATCGAATCCTGGCTAGGTCACATCATCGATGTCTTCGCCATAGTGGGAACCATTTTCGGGGTCGCTACCTCTCTCGGGCAGGGAGCTCTGCAGATCCAGGCGGGTCTGGCTTACCTGGGATGGTTCGATCCCTCTGACACTCTTCTGCTGGTTCTGGTGATGTTGATCACCGCAGTCGGCACTGTCTCAGTGATTACCGGTCTGCACAAGGGGCTGCGCCTACTCTCGAACGCCAACATGATGTTGGCAGCGGTCCTGGCGATCTGCGTACTGCTGATCGGACCGACAATCTTCCTGTTCCAGTCGGTGGTCCAGAACACCGGCGAGTATGCCCAGGTGATCCCTCAGCTCATGTTCGTCACCGGCGCGGGGGCCAAGGACGATTGGACGGTAAGTTGGACCCTGTTTGACCAGGGTTGGTTCCTCAGTTGGGCACCGTTTGTCGGTATGTTCATCGCCCGTGTCTCCCGAGGACGTACCATCCGAGAGTTTATTTTCGGCGTCATGTTGGCACCTACGGGTATCGCGATCCTGTGGTTCACCATCTTCGGCAGTACCGGAATTCATTACCAGCTGACGAACGGCACGATGATCGGCGAAGATGGTATCATCGACACCAACACTTCGCTATTCCTGCTTTTCGAGAACCTTCCCGCGGGCGGGGGAGTAGTTGTTGCGATGTCGGTGATCGCGATCCTGGTGATTACGCTGTTCTTCGTTACCTCTTCCGACTCGTGTTCACTCGTGGTCGACGTGCTCGCGCACGGAGGTCGTACCGAAACTCCGTGGCTGACCCGTCTGTTCTGGGCCGTGATCCTCGGTGTGGCGGGAGCATTGTTGCTTCTCGCCGGTGGTGAAGCAGCACTCACCGTACTGCAGGTCAGTTCGATCGCCGGCGCCGCACCGCTGTCCGTTATTTACGCACTCGCCATGCTCGCACTGGTACGGATGTTCCGTTACGAGATTGCGATCATGCCCCGTTACGTGCACATTCGCTCGCAAGCCACACTGTCAGCGCTTGTCTCGACCGCCCGCGAGCGGGCCGACAACGAGGAAGAGTTTCAGCATAATCTCCGCAGACTGTTGAAGTTCCGGAGCGATTGGGAGTGTTCGCGTAGTGGTGTCGAGAATACTTCAGTGGCAGTCGAAGGGCGGGAGGTGAACACAGCAGACAAATCTGTGGTGCCGACAACGAACGATACGGACACTACGGTGCTGGCAGTTCAGGACGTTCCTCATCACGCCACCAAGGTAAACACTGAAAACGGATCTATCGAATGGGACAAGGACTGCGCTTTTCAGGATCCCATCGCGGGTGAAGTGTTTGACACGTCTGAATTCACTATATCCGCTGTTGGAGCCGAGCGCGAGACCGAGAAAATTCTCAGAAAATACATATCAGATGACTGTTACTGAACTGTTCTAGAGTAGTCGTTCGCCGAGTGGGCTGGTACGCACGGCTTGTCGGGGGGCGGATTCGCATAGATGATGTGATTTCCTGGTTCGTGTGAACCGAGTAGATTCTGATTCGCCGGTCGGTCTTCCTCGAGACCGACCGGCGAACAGCCGTTGGCTGATCCGAGAGTGTGTCGTCGATGTCCTGATGATCCGTCGCGGACAACGGCGATGGTCGATCACTTCGCGTAGACCCGCGTGAAGGGGAGCGGTGATGCATGACAGGGTGATTAGATTGTGAAGTCGGTTGTGTGAGGTACTCGATAGCCGCTGTGGACGGTTAATCCTTTTCGGCGAGACGTTCAGTCTCATCGTTCTAAATCCCGCTCACGCGGCACTGAGGTGGGAAAGTTATCCACCTGTCGACGGGTTCCACGCGGACCTGCTCTGGACGGCCCGTGGTGGCGGTCGGGGACTGGGAGTGGTGACCTCCTTCGAGTTCGATCTGCACCCCCTCGGCCCCGAGGTGGCCACGGCCCAAGTCCTGTACCCCTACGGGAACGCCGAGTCGGTCATGCGGGCGTGGCGGGACGTGGCGGCGGACATGCCGGAAAGCGTCACACCCCACCTGGCGCTGTGGGGGGCTGATCCCGAGATTCCCGCTGAACTGCATGGCATGAAGATCGTCTTCGTCGACGGTGTCTCCACCAGTCCTCGAACCTCGCCTCCGTCGAGCTGGCTCCGCTGCGCGAGCTCGGTACGCCCCTGCTCGATATGAGCGGCCCCGTGTCGTACGTGGCGATGCAGAGTTCGCAGGACTCTTTCTTCCCGGCCGGAGGGCGCTTCTACTTTCGGTGACGAGGCCGATGTCTCGCGGGAGGCCGTGTTCGGTTCGAACGAGCGGCGGGTGGAAAGCATCCGCCGCGAGTACGATCCGGAGGGCTGTTCACCTCCTCGGCCCGTCCCTGACGTGTTCCTCGTCGATTCGGACGTTCTTCCGTGAAGACGGTCCGGAGACGGGTACGCTCGTGGACCGTTTCGTCGGGGGCTCCCGCCGGTGTGCCGGTCGTCGGTCTGGGGAGCGCGTCGGAGGAACGAAGCTCGCGGCTGCCGCGAACAGGGGCTTTTCTCGCCGTCCTCACGGCGTTGCTCGTGGTGGCGGGTCTGCTGGCACACGGGTTCCGGGTCGTCGAATCGTTCGAGGGGTGGAAGTACGGCCTCGATCCGTTCGAACTGCTCGGGGGCGTGAACAACGCTCCGGTCGTGGCCGTGCTGGGGTCGGGGACAGTCCTGTTGCTGCTGCGCCGTCCCCTGGGCCGGTGGATGGTGACCGCGGGCGCGCTCGGAGCGCTCGTGGTGATCGTCGTCGGGATCGTGCGCCTGCTGGTGCTGATCGTACACACCGAGGACGGGGACACCGAGGGTTTTCTGGAGATGGGACTCTTCTTCGTGTGTGTCGGCCTGCTCGGCCCGATCCTCACCCTGGTGTGTGTCCTCGCGAGGAGCACGGGCGAATGGCTCCGTCGGGACCGTCGCGGTCCTTCCGAGCGGTGACGGTCCCGGCCGCGGGGCGGTGGGAAGACCGTCACCCCGGCGAACCCGGTTCTCCCGGGGAGACTCACCCCAGCAGTCGGGAGCGCAGCTCGCTCGCCGCGGCACGCGGGTCCTCGGCCTCGGTGACGGCCCGCACCACGACGACGCGTTCGGCCCCCGCCGCGATCACCTCGTCCAGGTTCTCGGGGCCGATGCCGCCGATGGCGAACCACGGACGTCCGTGCCCCTGGTGCTCGGCGGCGTGGCGGACCAACTCCAGACCGGCGGCCTGCCTGCCGGGTTTGGTGGGTGTGCTCCAGACCGGCCCGGTGCAGAAGTAGTCCACTCCGCGTTCGGTGGCCGCCGCGTCGGCCTGGACCACGTCGTGGGTCGAACGTCCGAGGACCATCCGCTCGCCGACGATCTCGCGGGCCGTGGGCACCGGCAGGTCGTCCTGGCCCAGATGCAGCACGTCGGCGTCGACGGCCACGGCGATGTCGGCACGGTCGTTGACCGCCAGCAGCGCGTCGTGACGCACGCAGGAGTCCGCCAGCACCTCCAACGCGGCCAGCTCCTCCCTGGCCTCCAGCGGGGCCCCGGAGGAGTCCTTGTCGCGGAGCTGGATGATGTCCACTCCGCCCGCCAACGCCTCGTCCACGAACTCGGCGAGATCACCCCGTTCGCGTCGCGCGTCGGTGCACAGGTACAGCCGCGCCGCCCGCAGGCGGGAGCGGATTCCGTGGCCGTCCATTCCGGGCATGCGCCCAGGATAAGGCACCCGGACCTCGGGATGGAGTCACGGAACGGATCGGATTCCGCGGCCGGCGGCCACGTGACTGCTGACGTGACGCCGGACATCGCCTAGGCTGTGCGGTGGGTAGGCACGGGAGTCCGGCCGAACGGACTGAGAGGGGGCTGAAGCCCCGACCGTCGAACCTGATCCGGATCATGCCGGCGCAGGGAGCGAGACGTTGACGAACGAACAGCACCACGACGTCGCCGTGGTCGGCGGCGGGGTGATCGGCCTGTCCTGTGCCTGGCGGCTCGCCGCCGGCGGCGCACGGGTGTGCCTGGTCGACCCGGAACCGGCCTCGGGTGCCTCGCACATGGCCGGGGGGATGCTGGCCCCCGTGGCCGAGGCGTGGCCGGGCGAGGAGGCACTGCTGGAGCTGGGGTCGGCCTCGCTGCGCCGGTGGCCCGGTTTCGCCGCCGAACTCTCCGCGACCGCCGGGGAACCCTCCGGTCTCCACGAGCACGGGACCCTCGTGGTCGGGGTGGACAGCGCCGACCAGGAACAGCTGGGTGCGCTGGCCGAGCACCTCGCCTCGCTGGGGCGCACGGTGACCAGGAGGACCTCCCGGGAACTCCGTCGGGCCGAACCGGCGCTGGGTCCCGCCGTGCACGGCGGGCTTGAGGTGCCGGGGGATCTGTCCACGGACAACCGCACCACCCTGCGGGCCCTGCTGCGGGCCTGCACGGCCACCGGCGTGGAGTTCCGGTCCGCCGAGGCCCGCCGGGTACGCCCGGGAGAGGTCGAGGCTGGGGAGGACACCCTGCGCTGCGGGACCGTCGTGATCGCCGCCGGGACACACTCCCCCGGCCTGCACCCGGGGCTGGACGGGCTGATCCGTCCGGTCAAGGGGGAGATCCTGCGGCTGCGCGCCCGGAGCACGGCGTTGCCCCCTCCGCGCCGCACCGTCCGCGGGCCGGTGCACGGCAGGCAGGTCTATCTGGTGCCCCGTCCCGAGGGGGTGGTGGTCGGAGCCACCCAGTACGAGAGCGGGGCCGACACCACGGTGACCGTCGGCGGCGTCCGGGACCTGATCACCGACGCCGAGCGCGTGATGCCTGCCCTCGGCGAGTACGAGCTCGGCGAGACCGGAGCGGGGCTGCGCCCGGCCACTCCCGACAACCTGCCGCTCATCGGCTGGCTGGAACCGGGGGTGCTGGTCGCCACGGGACACCACCGCAACGGCTTCCTGCAGGCTCCGATCACGGCCGAGGCGGTCGAGGCGTTGCTGTCGGAGCGGCGGCCTCCCGCCGAGACCGCCCCGGCCGACCCGACGCGTTGGAAGGGACGCTGATGACCATCACGATCAACGGGCAGCGGCACGAGGTGTCCACGGACGCGAGTCTCGCCGAGGCGATGCGCGTGTTCGGGGCACCGGAACGGGGAGTGGCCGTGGCGGTGGACGGCACGGTCGTGCCCCGCGCCCGCTGGGCGGACACGGTGCTGCACGAGGAAGCCACCGTGGAGGTACTCACCGCGGTACAAGGAGGATGATCATGGACGATCCGCTCGTCATAGCGGGCCGCGAATTCGGGTCACGCCTGATCATGGGAACCGGGGGCGCCGACAACATGGCGACCCTGGAGCAGGCGCTGATCGCTTCGGGAACCGAGCTGACCACGGTGGCGATGCGCCGGGCCGACGCCGGAGGCGGCACCGGGGTGTTCGAGTTGCTGCGGCGGCTGGGGATCGACCCGCTGCCCAACACGGCCGGGTGCAGGACGGCTGCCGAGGCGGTGTTGACCGCCCAGCTCGCCCGCGAGGCGCTGGAGACGGACTGGATCAAGCTGGAGGTGGTCGTCGACGAGGAGACGCTGCTGCCGGACCCGGTGGAGCTGGTCGACGCCGCCGAACAGCTGGTGGAGCAGGGCTTCGTGGTGCTGGCCTACACCAACGACGACCCCGCCCTGGCCGCGCGGCTGGAGCAGACCGGATGCGCCGCGGTCATGCCGTTGGGCTCGCCGATCGGCACCGGTCTGGGGATCCGCAACACGCACAACATCGAGATGATCTGTTCCCGGGCGTCGGTGCCGATCGTGCTGGACGCGGGGATCGGCACGGCCTCGGACGCGGCGCTGGCCATGGAACTCGGCTGTGACGCTGTGCTGCTGGCCTCGGCGGTGACCCGGGCCCACGACCCGGAGCGGATGGCGGCGGCCATGCGTTCCGGGGTGGAGGCGGGACGGCTGGCCTGTCAGGCGGGGCGGATCCCGCGCCGTTACTGGGCCCAGGCCTCCAGCCCCGGGCGGCCGATGGGGTGACGCGGTGGGGGTTGTCCGGATGTCGGTGTGCCCGTAGCCTGGCTTTCGCTTTTTTTGTTTCTTTCGTTTGTTTCGTGTACGGTGGCTTCGTACGTGGTCGATAGGGACGGGTGACGTGATGACAGCCGCGTTGGAACAACACACCGTGCTTCCGCCGGACGAGATCGACGCGGCGGGGCTGAAGCAGCTCGCTTCCGCGCTCGCCGAGACCTCCTCTGGTAGGAGCGGAAAGGCCAGGCTGACCGGGCCGGACGGTACTCAGGTGGAACTCCCCGAGCAGGTTTATGCCGTGTTGCGGGATGTGGTCGAGGCCATGTCGCACGGTTTGGCCATCACGGTCGCACCGCACAACACCCAGTTGACCACGGGGGAAGCGGCCGAGATACTCAACATCTCACGGCCGACGTTGATCAGGTTGCTGCGCGAGGGCGAGATCGCCCATGAAGTGCGGGGCCGTCACCGCCGTGTCCGTTTGGCTGATGTTCTGGAATACCAACAGCGATCACGGCAGGAACGCCGTACGGCCTTGGCGGAGGAGTCGCGTACCACCGCTCACGACGGTACGGCGGACGAGATCGACGAGTTCGTGCGGACTCGTTGACCGTGTCGTTTCCGGCTTACTTGGATTCCTGTTGTCTGGTTCCGATCAACCTGACGGACGTGCTGCTACGTTTGGCCGAGGCACAGACCTACAGACCACTGTGGTCCGAGCGTGTGTTGGACGAGGTGGAACGCAATCTGCCGCTGGTCAGTTCGATGACCTCGGCCAAGGCACATCGCCGCGTGCGGATGATGCGCACCCAGTTTCGTGATGCGCTGGTCACTGACTACGAGTCACTCATACCGTCCATGACCAACGATCACAAGGACAGACACGTGCTCGCCGCGGCGGTCCGGGGTGGGGCCGCTGTGCTCGTCACCGCGAACACCAAGGATTTCCCGTACGAAGCCACGGAGCCCTACGACATCGGTGTCGTCACCCCTGACGAGTTTCTGCTCGACCAGCTCGACCTGTATCCCGAACAGACCCTGCGGTGTTTGAGCGAGCTCGTCGCCGATCGACGTCACCCTCCCGAAGATCTGTTCTCCTTCTTGCCGAAGCTGGCCAAGACCGTGCCCGAGTTCTGCGTTTCCGTACGGAGTCTGCTCGACGAATGATCCTTTCTCCGGGCAGGCCGGCCGGCCGCGATGCCTCGTTCGTCGCTCGGCTGTAAGGCTGGGCGGCTGGCCTGTCAGGCGGGGCGGATCCCGCGCCGTTACTGGGCCCAGGCCTCCAGACCCGGGCGGACGATGGGGTGACGCGGTGGGGCGGCGACCGGTTTTCCGCGCTCAGCTTTGTTCACGAGCCGACACGTGAGGATCTCGCCGAAGGGCGAGTCGTCCTCCCAGGAGGGATCCCACCGTCAGGCCGACAAGCGGAGTCAGCACGACGGCCGTGGCCCACAGCGGGCCCGGGACCAGGCCGCTCAGCGGCACCTCCAGCCCCAACAGTCCTTCCGACGGCCCGCGCAGCAGCAGAGCGCCGCCGAGGCCGAGCGCGCTGCCGATCACTCCGGCCAGGAGACCGGTCAGCATCGCTTCGCCGAGCGAGCCCCGACGTGGTGCGCTCACCGGGCGGTCGAGGAGACCGGAACGGGTGTGGAGCGAACCGGTGAGCACGGCGACGGCGAGGACGACGAGGACACCGATCCGGTGGCCCCGCTCGGCCGCTCCGAACACCCCGGGCAGGTCGCGCATCCGGTCGGTGGCCGGGGTGGCGGAGAAACCGAGCCGTCGCAGTTCGCGCGCCACCGTGGACACGTACCGCCGTTCGGTCACCGAGACCACCGCCGACCTCGCTCCCGTGGTGGATCGGTAGCGTTCGGGCGTCGTTCCCGCCTTGGCAGCCGCCAGCGTGGCCGCCGTCTCCGGGGCGAGGTAGGCGGTGTCCGGGCCGTCCGACTGTCGTTCGGGGTCGTAGGTGGCCACCACCTCGAAAGTGGTGTGTGCCGGGGTTCCCGAGTGCTCTCCGGTCGCCCGGGTGTAGGCGGCGGGCAGGGTTTTACCCACGTAGCGGTTGAAGTCGACACCGCCGCTGTGGGCGGGCAGTACGATCTGGCCGGGCCGGAGCGACCGGGGCAGCTCACCACGGACGACGGAGGGGCGTGTCGAGGGCCGCCAGGAGTGCGTGGTCAGATCGAAGGTGGGAGCCCCGGGATCCGAGTCTCCGGTGTAGACGGAGGAGACGTAGTCGGGAACCACCTCGGCGACATGCTCCACCTCGCGTGCTCTGTTGAGATTCTCGGTGTCGAGGCCACGAACCGACCGCCCCGTTTCGATCGAGGAGAGGTGGACCTGAGTCAACCCGCCCGAACGGAGGACGTCGCGTTCGATGGCGGAACGGGCCGCCGAGGTCACACACGTCAGCGCACTGACCAGGACCGTCAGTGTCACCAGCAGTCCCAACGCCCTGTGAACCGGGGAGTTCGGTCGCCACCGGCTCAACCAAGCCCGCCGTCGCATTCCGTGTTCCTTCCGCCCGGGGTGCTCCTCCCGTGGGTTCACGATGATCATCGGAACCGAACGGACGGTACCGTGCCTCCTCCCCGGACTCCACCGTTCTTCGGACATCGGCACCGGCACCGGCGTCCACGGAGGGCCCGGAGGGATTCGGGACGGGGGGCTCGCCGTCGCTCGGGGAGGCCTTCCGGCTTCCCTCAGCGGATGCGCAGTCGTTCGGGACGGACGAAGGAGATCGTGTAGCTCTTCCACGGTTCGTCGTGGCCGAGCGTCTCGTCGATGGCAGCCCTGGCGTGCAGGCCGTTCTCCACCAGCGAGCCCGCCAGCAGTTCGGTCGCCGGGGCCTGGTTGCCGGGGATGTCCGGCACACTGTGCCTCGCGTCGCCGCCGAGCAGTTCGTCCACCGCGCGCAGTGCCGGCAGGGCGAGCTCCTTCTCGGAGGCGGGACGGAAGGCCAGCGTGGCCAGGTCCCGGCGCAGGGCGTCCAGCGCGGTCGCCGCGGCCCTGGCTCCGTGTTCGGTCACCGGGTCGGCGGTGTCCGAGGCGTCCAGCATCGCGGGCAGCCCGGACAGGTCCTGGGTGCGGCGTAGCGCCAGCACGTGCGCGGCGCGCAGGGCCGAGCGCACGTCCGCTCCCCGGGCGGAGGCGCGGACGCTGCGCAGCAGTTCGGACAGCGACCACACCGTGGAGCGCACGGTCCCGGCCACGTCCGGGCCCAGACTGCCGGGCAGAACCAGATAGCTCACGAAGCCCACGGCCAGCGCTATCGCCGCGCCGATGGCGGTGTTGGCGGCGAAGCCGATGGTCGCGTCGACCAGCGAGTGTTGTTCCATGTCGCCCACGCGAACGAGCACCGTGATCCCGATCAGCGCGGCGAGCAGCAGGCGGTAGTCCTCGCGCAGGGCCCGCACACGCAGCAGCATGGCGGCGATCACCACCGGAACGAGCAGCACGGCGTAGGGCACCAGCACGATGACCACCGCCAGCAGCACCACTCCCAGCACCGCGCCGCCGGTGCGTTCCAGGGCTCCGCTCATGCTGTCCCGCGCGGTGGGCTGGAGCACCACGTAGAGCCCGAGCAGCAGGGTGGACACGGTGGGGGTGTGCAGCAGCAGCACGATCACCATCCCCGCGGCCACGGCCAGCGTGCACCGCAGCGCGTGGCGGAACAGGGCCGAACGCAGGGACAGGTGGGCGCGCGCCGCACCGAGGATCTGCTGTCGGCGTCCGCCGGGGGCGGGGGCCGTGGTGGGGCTGGTGTCCCGTTCGAGTACGGCCGCGCGCACCCGGTCCAGTCCCTCGTTGATCCCGCGGACGGCCTCGGGAAGGTCGCGTTCGGAGTAACCGGCCAGGACTTCCGGGCGTGCCCGGGACAGCTGGTTCAGCCCGGTGCACACCCGGGACCGCACGGCGGTGGCCAGCTCGGCAGCGATCTCGTCGGAGCGGGCGACCAGCTCACGGAACCGTCGGCTCTCCTCGCCGGAGTGCTGCTGGGCCTGGGCCAGCAGCACCTCGCGGGCGGAGCGGAACCGCGCCGCCCCGGCGAGGACCTGCCCGAGCCAGCTCACTCCGCCGTCGGTGCGCCAGGCGTCGGCGGCGTCGGCCACCACACCGGGACCCGGGGTGGTCAGGGTGTGCGCCACGGTCGCGCGGATCGCCCTGGTGGGGTCGTCGGAGCCGATGAGCATCCGCAGCAGCAACGCGAACAGGGTGCCGAGAACGGCGCAGCCGACCAGCGCGCTGGGAGGCTGGGTGGAGCCGATACCGGTGGTGGTGGCCACCAGCGTGGCGGCGGCGAAGGTCTGCCCGAAGGTGCGGTAGCGCTCACCGAGGGCGGGCAGCATCCCGGTGCCGAAGACCACCAGTGCCACCAGGGCGCCCGCGAGCACCGGCACGTTCTCCAGCAGCGGCCCCACTGCCATGACCAGTGTCACCGGCGGTGCGAACCGGGTGAACAGTCGCAGGTCGGCACGCAGCGAGTGCCCCTCGGAGACGATGAGCACGAACACCGTGGTCAGCCCCGCCAGCACCACGGAGTCCGGCACGGACAGCAGCCACCCGAGCAGGGTGGCCACCGCGACGGTGAGCAGGACGGCGGTGGTGTACTGCCGTTGTCGTGGGTCTGGTGCTCCCGCTTCGGTGGACAGCTCTGCCTGCAGTTTTCTCAACACCGGAATTCGCCCCGTGCCTCGGCCGATGAACGTACTGACGGATCGACGGCGCCGACGAGGCGGGCCGTGGTGGCCGCGACCCGCGAAACCACTCGCCCGTGGTATCCGCGCCCTCGTCGGGGATGTCGACATCGTCCACGGTCGGGGTTACTGCGTAGCGAGGAAAATCACTCGATAAGGGGGATGTTTCCGAGCTCGGAGGGTATTCGATCACTCGACGTGTTCCGCTCGGCGGCTGTCCCGGAAAAGTGATCCCGCAAGCGGGGAAAACGGTGATGCTCCTCAGATCGAGCGACTGCTGGTCCTCCAGAAGGTCGACACCGGTCCGATCCCGCTGCCCAGCGGATAGGCGTGTTCCACGGAGCGGGTGACGAACCGCTTGCCCAGCCGCACGGCCCGTTCCACCGGCGATCCCTTCGCCAGGGCCGCGGTCGTGGCGGAGGCGAAGACGTCCCCGGCGCCGTGGGTGTGCACCGTCGCGTAGCGGGGGCCGGGAAGCGGGGTGGCCTCACTGCCGTCGAACAGCAGGTCCACGCACTCCGGGTCCTCCGGCAGGTGGCCGCTCTTGATCAGCACGTACTCCGGGCCGAAGTCGTGGATCGCCTTGGCCGCCTCCCACAGCTGCTGCCGGTCGCGCACCTCCATGCCGGTGAGCAGCCGCACCTCGTCCAGGTTCGGCGTCACTAGGCTCGCCCGCGGGAACGCCTCGGTGCGCAGCGCCTCCAGCGCGTCCCGGTGTAGCAGCGGCTCCCCGTTCCGGGAGGCCGCCACCGGGTCGATCACCAGCGGGGTCCGTCCTTCTCTGCCGATCCCCTGCCGGTCGCAGGCCCGCAGCACCGCCTCGATGCAGGCCGCCGAGGGCAGCACCCCGGTCTTGACCGCGTTCACCCCGATGTCCGAGGACACCGACTCGATCTGGGCGGCCACCGTCTCGGGCGGGATCTCGACCATGTCGGTGACCCCGAGGGTGTTCTGCACGGTCACCGCCGTGACGGCGGTCATCCCGTGCACCCCGCAGGAGAAGAAGGCCCGTAGGTCGGCGTGCATCCCCGCGCTCCCACCGGAGTCGGACCCGGCGATGCTCAGCGCCGTGGGCGGTGCGGTGTCGTTGGCCGGTCTGATTCCGTGGCCGACGGGTGTGGAGTCCATCCTGCTCATACTAGACAGTTCCGGTCCGGAAACGGCATCGTCCGTGTTCACGGAGCCAAGGGGTTCGTTGGCCGTCGGGCGGGGGCGGTGCCGGTGTTTTCCGCGGGACCGCCGGGGAACACCGGCACCGCGACGTCGCCTCACTCCGTGACCGGCAGGTACACCCTGCCTCCGGAGGAGGTGAACTCCTCCGACTTCTCCCGCATTCCGGCCTCGATGGCCTCCACACTGGTCAGGCCGTGCCGGTTCGCGTAGTCCCGCACGTCCTGGGTGATCTTCATCGAGCAGAACTTGGGCCCGCACATGGAGCAGAAGTGCGCGGTCTTGGCGGGTTCGGCGGGCAGCGTCTCGTCGTGGTAGGCCCGCGCGGTGTCGGGGTCCAGCGAGAGGTTGAACTGGTCGTTCCAACGGAACTCGAAGCGTGCCTTCGACAGCGCGTCGTCACGTTCCTGCGCTCGTGGGTGCCCCTTGGCGAGGTCGGCCGAGTGCGCCGCGATCTTGTAGGCGATCACGCCCGCCTTGACGTCGTCCCGGTTCGGCAGCCCCAGGTGCTCCTTCGGAGTGACGTAGCACAGCATCGCGGTGCCCGCCCGCCCGATCTCGGCGGCCCCGATCGCGGAGGTGATGTGGTCGTAGGCCGGGGCGATGTCGGTGGCCAGCGGTCCCAGGGTGTAGAAGGGGGCCTCGCCGCAGAGTTCCTCCTCCCGGCGGACGTTCTCCGCGATCTTGTGCATGGGCACGTGACCGGGGCCCTCGATCATCACCTGCACGCCGTGCTCGCGTGCGATGTGGGTGAGTTCGCCCAGGGTCTCCAGCTCGGCGAACTGGGCGCGGTCGTTGGCGTCGGCGATCGAACCGGGTCGCAGCCCGTCACCGAGCGAGAAGGTCACGTCGTAGGAGCGCAGGATCTCGCACAGCTCGGAGAAGTGTTCGTACAGGAAGCTCTCCCTGTGGTGGGCCAGGCACCAGGCGGCCATGATCGACCCGCCGCGGGAGACGATCCCGGTCACCCGCTGGGCGGTCATCGGGACGTAGCGCAGCAGGACACCGGCGTGCACCGTCATGTAGTCCACGCCCTGCTCGCACTGCTCGATCACGGTGTCCCGGTAGATCTCCCAGGTCAGCTCGGCCGGGTCGCCGACCTTCTCCATGGCCTGGTAGATCGGCACCGTGCCGATCGGTACCGGGGAGTTGCGCAGGATGGCCTCGCGGGTCTCGTGGATGCGGCTGCCGGTGGACAGGTCCATGATCGTGTCCGCGCCCCAGCGGCTCGCCCAGACCATCTTCTCCACCTCCTCCTCGACCGAGGAGGTCACGGCGGAGTTGCCGATGTTGGCGTTGACCTTCACCAGGAAGTTCTTCCCGATGATCATCGGCTCGGTCTCCGGGTGACGGCGGTTCGCCGGGATCACCGCGCGTCCGGAGGCGACCTCCGAGCGGACGAACTCGGCGGAGACGTCCTCCCGGGTGGCGATGTACTCCATCTCGCGGGTGATGACGCCCTGCCTGGCCCATTCGAGCTGGGTGCGGTGTTCTCGGCCGTCCGTCCACCCGCGACGCAGCGGGGGGATGCCCGCGTGCACGTCGATCTCGGCGTTCTCGTCGGTGTAGGGACCGGAGGTGTCGTAGACGTCGAGGTGCTCGCCGTTGCTCAGCTCGATCCGACGGGCGGGCACGCGCAATCCCGACTCGGTGTGGTGGTGGACCTTGTGCGAACCCCGGATGGCTCCGGTGGTGACGCCCGGTTCGGCCGTTCCGTTCGAGGTGGACTCGTTCGGATTCGGATACACGTCGGCCATGGCCGTGTTCCCTCCCTACGCCGGTATTACCCGGTCAGGTTCATGCGGTCGGCGACCCCGGAGATCGACTCCAGCCGCCCTCTCAGCCCGCTTCCGGTGCGAGCTCCCGCGGTTTTCGTTGTCGGCGGCCGACACTAGCCCCCCGCCCTCCGACGCGCAATGCGTGTCGGTCCACCGATCGGGTGACCACTCCCGTCGGTCCCGTGCGAGTGGACCGAGCCGCAACGCCCTCCGGAGTTCGCCGGCCTCGTCCGGCGGTGGGGCTCGCCTCAGTCCGCGAACGGGTCCGCCTCGGTCGCGGGATTCCAGGAGTGGCCGGGTTCGTTCCACCCGTTGCGCTTGAGCATCTTCTTGGCCGCACGGGCGTGCCGCCCCGTCAGCCTGCTCAGGTAGAGGTAGCCGTCGAGGTGGTCGGTCTCGTGTTGCAGGCACCGGGCGAAGTGTCCGGTGCCCTCCACCTCCATCTCGGTGCCCTGGAGGTCGACACCGCGTACCCGGGCCCAGTCGGCCCGTCCGGTGGGAAAGGACTCTCCGGGCACCGACAGGCATCCTTCCCAGTCCTCGTCCGGGTCGGGCATGGTCAGTGGGATCTCCGAGGTCTCCAGCTCCGGGTTGACCACCACCCCTCGGTGCCGCACCCCCTCGTCGTCCGGGCAGTCGTAGACGAACAGGCGCAGGTCCACCCCGATCTGGTTGGCGGCCAGACCCACCCCGTGGGCGGCCTCCATGGTCTCGAACATGTCGTCGACGAGGGTGCGCAGCCGCTCGTCGAACGCCGTGACGGGGCGGGTCGCGGTGTGCAGCACGGGATCACCGGCGATACGGATGGGATGGATGGTCATGCGCGAAAGCCTATCCGGTGGGCCGAGCGGGCTCGGCGGGACTTTGTCCGTGGGCGGGGCCGGTCACGAGTCCCGGAAGTTGTCACTCGTGAGTGTGATGTCACCTCCCGGTGATCAAGACATGGTGTAATGCGGGGGAAGGGGGTCGCGCACTCGTGGCCTTCCGGTGCGGATAGCCGATCACGAGGCGAGGTGTGACATGGACGCCGCCCAGATGTTGACCGCACACGAGATCGCACGACAGTGCAGGCAGCGGGCGCGCACCGTCGAGCGGCACGACTCGGACGCCGCGAGCGGCGGAGTCGGTGGCCACTTACGCGTGGTGGAACCGGTGACCCAGCCGGTCGAACGCGTGCCCACCCAGGAGCGCAGGAGCACGTCCGCGCCGACCGGCAGGGGTGCTCGTGGCGGTGAGCTCACCGAGCGGGAACGGGAGATCCTCGCCTTCGAACGCCAGTGGTGGAAGCACCCCGACAGCAAGGAACGGGCCGTGCGGGAGCTGTTCGGTCTCGCGTTGGCCGAGTACCACCGTCTGCTGGAAGACCTGCTGGACGAGCCCGCCGCGATGCGCAGTGAGCCGATGCTGGTCAAACGGCTGCGCCGACAGCGCCGCACCGGTGGGCTCGACCAGGCCACCACCTATCCGTACGGGAGTACTGAATGAACTCCGGAGAACCCCCAGCGGGCCCGTCGGTGATGCGGATGAGCGGCTTCACCCTCATCGGCGTGGGCCTGCTCGCGCTCGTTTTCGGCGTGTCCTCGGTCTTCGCCGGTGAGAGCGAGACCGTGGCCGAGCAGTCCCCCGCTGTCACCACCACGGACCGGCGAACGGAGTCCGACGGCGCCCCCGCCGAGGACTCCGCGACCGACCGGACCACCGAGAGCGAGGCTTCCTCGGCTCCGGAGACCGCGACGGGCGACACCGAGCCACCCCGCAGGGTGACCTCGGAAACGCCGACCGGCAACACCTCCCCGCGCCGTGAGGTCGGTGGAGAGCACGAGAACGGCCCGGAACGGATCTCGCTGCGGGTGTACAACAACAGCAAGATCAGCGGACTCGCGCACCGGGCCGCGGATGACCTGCGTAAGGCCGGTTTCGACGTGGTCGAGGTCGGCAACTACGGGGGCGGGCGGATCCCGGTCACGACCGTGTACTACCGCCCGGGCACCGAGGAGCGCGCCCAGGCGGAGACGGTGGCGCGGAAACTGGACGCGCGGGTCGAACCCCGCTTCCGGGGTATCGCCGACGCCTCACCCGGGGTGATCGTCATCGTCACCAAGTACTACGACGGCCTGGGCTGACGGCCGGAAAGAGCCACCGACCCCGGGTGGAGTCGCGGAGGTGCCCGGTGGTTCGGGACGACCGTCGCCCTCGCGGACTCCTCGGGCGCTCGCGGTTCCCCTCGACGAATCCCGGATCACTTCGAGCGGTGCCGCAGTCCCAGTGCCCGGTAGCTGCGTCGGCTCTCCCGGTCCCGCTCGGCGCCGCGCCGCGACAGCCGTACCCGGCGGGCCGCCCCGGCCACGCGTCGGCGCAACGGCGGGCGCAGTCCGAGGCGTCGCTGACTGCGCCGGATGGCCCGACGCTCGCGGGGCGGGACCTCCCAGACCTCCGGATGCTTGGCCAGCCAGTTGTGCCGGTACACGGCGTAGGGAACGTGGACGAGGTAGGCGAGCAGCGCGACCGTCAGGGAGATGAGCGGATAGGTCACGACCCCGGCCGCGAGCAGGGCCACCAGCACCAGCAACGGGGCGATCAGTTTGGCCGGGACCTTGGCCGTCTTCAACGACAGGGTGGGTACGCGGCTGACGGCCAGTGCGGCGATCGCGACCATCCAGACCATCACCGTGGACTGGGCCGACCACCAGCCCCCCCGTTCGAGGGCGGCGGTGACCACGATCGGCAGCAGGGCGAGCAGCCCCGCCGCGGGGGCGGGAACACCGACGAAGAACTCCTTGCTGAACGGGAGCTGTTCCTCGTCGTCGAGCAGGGTGTTGAACCGGGCCAGGCGCAGGACCATGCACACCGCGAAGACCAGGGCCACCACCCATCCGAGCCGGTTCCCCCCCAGCTGCCAGGCGTAGAGGGTGAGGGCCGGGGCCACGCCGAACGACATGGCGTCGGACAGCGAGTCCAGCTCGGCTCCCATCTTGCTCGTGGCGTCCAGCAGGCGTGCGATCCGCCCGTCCAGACCGTCCAGCACGGCGGCCACCGCGATGGAGGCGATGGCACCCTTCAACTGCTGGTCGAGCGCGAACTGCACGGCGGAGAGCCCGGCGCACATCGCCAGCACGGTGACCGCGTTCGGCAGGAACCGCACACCGGGCGGGTTGGAACGTAGCTCGCTCATAGCACTGTCGCAGCGTTGTCGTCGGCCAGTTCGGCAAGGACGGTCTCGCCGCCGACCGCTCGTTGCCCCGGGGACACCCGGACGTGGCTGGTGGCGGGCACGTAGAGGTCCACGCGGGAACCGAAACGGATCAGCCCGTAGGTCTGTCCGGCGGTGAGGGCCTCACCCCGCTCGGCCGAGCACACGATCCGCCGGGCCACCAGTCCGGCGATCTGTACCACCGCGAGCTCGTGGCCGTCGGCGGTGCGCAGCAGCATCGAGTTCCGCTCGTTGTCCTCGCTGGCCTTGTCGAGGTCGGCGGAGAGGAAGGCCCCCGGGCGGTAGGCCAGTGCGGTCACCTCGCCCGAGACGGGAGCCCGTTGGACGTGGACGTCGAAGACCGTCAGGAAGGTGCTGATCCGTAGCATCCGCTCCGTGCGTGGGCCGAGTTCGGGCGGGGGTTCGGCGTGTCGGATCTCGGTGATCGTCCCGTCGGCCGGGGCCACCGCGTGCCGGGGATGCTCGGGGGTGACTCGACGGGGTTCGCGGAAGAACCAGGCGCACCAGGCCGTGGCCAGCGCCGCGAGGGTGCCCGCCGGTTTCCAGAGCCCGCGCAGCAGCACGGTCGCGAACGCCCCCGCCAGGACGAAGGGGCGTCCCGCCGGGTGCATCGGCGGGACCGTCTCGCGGGTCAGCCGTATCAGCTTGTGTAACGGGCCGTTGTTCGGCGCCGGATCCGCGTTGTTCATCGAGATGGCTCGTCCCTGCTTCGCCGGTGAGGACACGACGGCTGCGCCGTCCCGGTTACAGCATCGCTGATGTCCGGTAGCCGAATGTGAGCAGGGGGTGGGGTCGTGCGATCTCGGCCGGCAGGCGCGGGCCGCCGAACGCGGACCACCTGGTGGGGGAGCTCAGTACGGTGACACGGGGCCGGGGTGACACCGGCACCCCCGAACGTGCCGGCGCCACCCCGGAACCCCGACCGCTCGGAGTCTCCCCGTTGACTCCGAACGGCCCCCGGGGGATCCGTGTGCCCCCCGACGGCACACGCACCCTCGGTTCCGGATCCTCCCGTCAGCGTCGTGAGGCTGAACGGGATCCGACGTTCTTGGGACGGAGTGGATCGACAACTCGTGACGCCACTGTCAGTGTAATAGAACTCACAGGCGTAGATATACCCTCGATAGGAGGACTTTCGTCACATATTTAATAACTCTTCGTGCTCATCGTGCTGATTTGCTCATCCTGATGAGTGTTCCGCGGGGGTGGTGTGCAACCGCGCCCCCAGTAAGTCCCCCAGACCGGTGTACGGAGTCCCCTGTTCCAGAGCGTCCCCGACCCCGTATACCCGCAACGCCGCCAGCTCCTCCTCGGGATCCTCCGAGACGGTCTCGGTGACCCCCTCGGTCAGCTCGGAGACCGCGTACTCGTCCAGGTACAGCCGCAGGGTCAGCTCCCAGCTCCCCTGGGTCTCGTGCAGCTCGGCACCGGCGACGTCCCGCGTGTCCACCCACTGCGCCCCCGGGAACTCGCGCAGCTCGGCCACCGGCGTGGTCGCCACACGCCCGAGACGCTCGTGTTCGGAACGCCGCAGTGAGGCCAGCGCCCCCGCGAACACGCGGCGCAGAGTCCGCACGGAGGAGGGCAGCAGCAGGATCCCCCGGTCCGTGACCACCATGTCGTGCAGCCCCCCCGCGACCCGGACCGGACTGACCACCCCGGAGGTGCCGGGCTCCGGCTCGTCCTCCGCCGGTTGGGAGTGCTCCAGGGGCACCCCGAGGTGCACCAGATGCCGGTGCAGCCCCGGAACCAACCTGGGATCGGCCACGGCCGGACGCACCAGTTTGTCCGGGTCCAGCGTGCGCCCGTCGGGAAGACGCACCACGGGCGGCCCGCCCCAGTCCAACTCGTGCTGGGCCCGCCCCGCCCGAACCAGCGCGTCCACCACGGCGGCCCCCAGCAGCTCGGTCAACGTGTCCACCACGGCCTCGTCGACGAGTTCCGGGGCGAGTCCCGGATTGAGCGCGGGGTTGATCAGCTCGCGCCCCTCACCGCGGTGCAGGGCGGCCAACACCCCGGCCAGCGTGGGCTCGGTCTCCACGCCGCTCTGGGAGACCGCCGCGCTCAGTCGGGCCGTCTTCACCGCCACGTCGTGATCGGCCGCCATGCGGGCCAGCTCGGGCCAGGGAACCCGTTCTCCCAGTCCCTCCGCGAGCAATCGGTTCTCCACGGCCGGGACGTTCGTGCGCGGCTCGCGCACCAGCGCCAGTGCGGGACGCTCGTCGGGGTCCTCCGGATCTCCGGAGGCCCTGCGCAGTGCCTGGAGTCGTTGGGAGACGGTGGGACGGGCGACATCGGCGGCCTCCTCGGCGGCGATGGTCTCCTTCGCGCGCTCGGCCAGTTCCGTGCGCCGGTGCTGGTTCTCCAGGAACGAACGGAACCCCAGCAGCACGTCCGGGGTGCGTTCCACGCGGGAGGCCATGCTCAGGTACTCCCGGGTGTAGTCCTCCCACCCCAGGCGCAGTCCCACGTGCTTGCGCAGGGTGGCCGCCGTGACACGTCTTCCCGCCAACCGGACGGCCACGGCGTCGCCACGCAGCACACCGGACCGGGCCAGCGGATCGCTCAGACGGCGGCACACGGCCGCGTACCCGGCGAACAGCCATTTGGTGGGCCCCGCCGTCAGCTCCCGGCGGGTGTGGAGTACGCACTCCCGGACGCGGCTGGCGAGCACCTCGACGGGACCGCCCCCGAAACGGCTCAGCTCCTGGGCCAGCACCACCGACAGCTCGGAGACGTTGAGTCCCGCGATCAGCGGAAGTCCCACCTCCAGGCAGCGGGTTCCCCGGGTCAGCCCCAGCAGCCCGGCGCGCTCCCGCAGCCGGACGCCGGGCTCGGCGGTGATGCGCAGCTCGTCCGGATCTGTGGTCTCCGCCGCCTCGCACACCCGACGCACGGTGCGCCACAGCTGCGGCTGCCCCTGCCTGTTCACGGCGACACCGCGCGGTCTGTTGGGAACCCGCAGCAGCCCCCACAGCAACGCGCCCGTGACCGCGGCGACGAGGAGACCGGCCGCGGCGGCCCGCACGCCGTTGCCCAGGTCGTGACGAGCCGTGTAGGCGGCGATTCCGAACAGTCCGAGAACCAGCACTGCCGGTGCGGCGAGGAAACCGATGTGCAGTGCCGAGGTCGCGACGGCACGCCATGGGGCACGCACAGTGACAACTCCCGACTGACGATGATCCGTGAACGCTGCGGGCCCTGTCGGAACGGCCTGCCGGGCCGCTCACACCCGAGGCCACACGAGCCGAGTGAGCCGGACGCCGTGGCGGTCACCGGGAACCGTTCCGCAAGGACTCCTCAGGCTAGTCACCGTCCGAGCCCCGACGGCAGGGAGCCCTCGGGGCGCCGACTTCCGGGGAGGTCACTGCCGCAGGCGAACAACGACCCCCGATCCGTCCGGACACCCGGCGGTCGGGTCAGTCCAACAGCCACACCCGCACCGTCGTCCCCTCGGCGACCTCGGTGCTGTCCTCCGGCAGCTCCACCAGGCAGTCGGCCTCCGCCATCCCGGAGAGCAGGTGCGAGCCCGCTCCCCCCGGCACGGTGACGCTGTCGGAGGCGGGGTCGAACGTTCCGCGCCGGTACTGGCGTTTTCCCGGGGAGGAACGCAGCCGTCCGGTCAGCCTCGCCCAGCGGAACGGGCGGTGTGTGTGGTGGTGGCCGCCCGCCTTCCGCAACGCGGGGCGTACGAAGACCTCGAAGGAGACGATCGAGCTGACCGGATTGCCCGGCAGCGTGATCACGGGGATCCGGTGGCCGCCCACCGTGTAGTGCCCGGCGCCCTGCGGCATTCCGGGTTGGATGGCGACCCGGTGGAAACGGACCTCGCTGTGCTCCAGGGCGTCCTTGACCACCTCGTAGGCGCCGGCGCTGACCCCGCCCGAGGTCAGGATCAGGTCGGTCCGTTCCAGGTGGGGTTCCAGCGCGGCGTGGAAGGCGGCCGTGTCGTCGGGGACGAAACGCAGCAGTCGTGTCTGACCGCCGCACTGGCGCACCGCCGCCGCGAGCATGGTCCCGTTGGACTCGTGGATCTGTCCCCGTTCCAGCGGTTCGCCGGGCTCGACCAGTTCCGAGCCGGTCGACAGGACGAGCACCCGGACCGGTCGGTGCACCGGCAGCTCGGCCCACCCCACGGCCGCGGCCATGCCGAGCCGGGCGGCCCCGAGGGTGTCCCCCCGGTGCAGCACGGTGTCCCCTTCGGACACGTCCTCCCCGGCGCGTCGCACGTTGGCACCCGGCGACACCGTGGTGCGCACGGTCACCCGTTCCGTGCCGCCGTCGGTGTGCTCGACGGGGACGGTCGCGTCTGCTCCGGGAGGCAGCTGCGCGCCGGTCATGATCCGTTGGGCCGTGCCCGGTGACAGTTCCGCGACCTCCACCCTCCCGGCCGGGACGTCGTCGGTGACGGGCAGGGTCACCGGTCTCTCGCCGCTGGCTCCCTCCAGGTCCGCCGCGCGGACCGCGTAGCCGTCCATGGCCGAGTTGTCGAACGGCGGCAGCGGGATGCCGGTTGTCACCGGTTCGGCCAGCGCCAGCCCCAGGCAGTCCTCCAGCGGCAGGTTCCGCACCGGTGTCGGGGACAGCAGCTCCGAGACGTGTCGGGCGTAGTCCTCGACCGAGAGCAGTGCCGAAGTGTCGGTATCGTGCGCCACACCCCGATCATCGGACACGTCCGCCGGAGGGCTCACACCGGATCGCCGAGTGTCTTCCCGCCACCGCCTCCGCAGCGGTCGGTACCGTCCGGGCCGGCTGCCGGGCGTGGGGCGAACTCGTGTGCCGGAGACCTCGTGCAAGACTCCCGCGTGTCCGGATGATCGCCCCGTGGGGCACCGCCACCGTGTCGGGAGGGGTCCGTGCAGGTCCGCACTCGTCATTCGCCGTCGTTCGGCATCGCCCGTCTGGTGCTGGCCGGGGGAGAGGTGGCACGCACCGGGGTCGACGCGGTGGCCACCAGCAGCGGGATCTCGCGCACCACGACTGGTCGTCCGGGAAGACTGGGGGCCGTGACGCGGGCGCTCGGTGGGGACTCCGTGCCGGAGACCGGTTACGCGGCGGGCCCGCAGGGCGGGTGGCTGGATGTGGCACCGAGCTTCCCCGGGGACGTGCACACCGTCGAGATGGACGGCCGGATGGGGTGGACCCTGGCGCGGCAGTCCTGGCTCGCCGCGGCGGGTACGGTGCGTCTGGAGACGAGCTGGAGCGGATTCCGTCCCTTGTTCGGGGGGCAGCCGGGGTTTCTGGTGCACGCCTCCGGGCAGGGGCAGCTCGTGTTGGCCTGCTGTGGGGCCCTGGACGTGCACGACCTCCAGCCCGGGGAGTTCATGACCGTCGACACCGGACACGTCGTGTCCTACACGGACACCGTGCAGTGCAGGTTGCGCCAGTTCGAGCAGGGGCGTGCGCAGTCGCTGCGCACCGGGGCCGGTCTGGTGTTCGACTTCGCCGGTCCCGGAAGGGTGGTCACCCAGACCCGCAGTCCGCGTCGCCTGCTGTCCTGGTCCCAGGCCCAGCCGGGCGGGGGGTGATCCTTTCTCCGGTCGCCCGTCGGCGGCGGAGCCCGACCGTGGTGCACACATCCGCGGGGGCCGGGAAATCCGTGCGGTCGACAACGGGACGAATCGGCTCCGTTGCGGTAGCGTGGCTGGTGCTACATCGGCGCCGTGTGCGCCGCGCATCATATTTCTAGGAGGACGCCGTGGCAGTCGGCACGGTCAAATGGTTCAACCCCGAGAAGGGCTACGGATTCATCGCTACCGACAACGGTTCCGATGTCTTCGTGCACTACACGGCTATCGACATGGATGGTTTCCGGACCCTCGACGAGGGAGACAGGGTCGAGTACGAGGTCAAGCCGGGACGCGATGGCCGCAGCCAGGCTGACGGCGTCCGCAAGCTCTGAGCAGGCCGGACAGGACGGCGACGGCTCGGTCGGGTGCTCGGCCGAGCCGTTCTCGTGTGTGGGGCCCTCCGGAAGGTCGGGTTCGGAGGCGGCGGAGGAGTCCCGGGCGAGGAGCGTGAACCGGAAGACGCCGGTTTCGCCGAAACGTTAGGCTTCCGGTGTGTCGGAAGACCTCACCGGGAGCCGTCTCGGCCACTACAAGATCGAAGGAGTGCTCGGTCGCGGTGGCATGAGCGTCATGTACCGCGCCACCGACGTCCGCCTCGGACGCAAGGTCGCCCTCAAGGTGATGGGCGAGCACATCACCGGTGACAGTGAATTCCGCGAGCGTTTCGTGGACGAGGCGCGCAACACCTCGGCCATCGACCACGCCAACATCGTCCCGCTGTACGACTTCGGGGAAGTCGACGGGATGCTCTACATCGCGATGCGGCTCGTGGAGGGCTCGGATCTGGCGAGTCTCATCGCGGAGGGTCCGATGGAGCCCCGCCGTGCGGTGGACCTGCTCGGTCAGGTGGCGGAGGCGTTGGACACGCTGCACGAGAAGGGGCTCGTGCACCTGGACCTGAAACCGGCCAACGTGCTGGTGACCTCGCGGGAGGCCTCCCACGAGCACGTGTACCTGGCCGACTTCGGTCTGACCAGGCGGGGCGCCACCGGCCACCGCACCAGCACGGGGGACTTCCTGGGCTCGCCGACCTACGCCGCGCCGGAACACCTGCGCGGGGAGGCGGTGGACGGCAGGACCGATCTCTACTCGCTGGCGTGCATGCTCTACGCGTGTCTGACGGGCGGGCCGCCGTTCACCGGCGAGGTGCAGGAGGTCATCCAGGGGCATCTGCGCACGGAGGCTCCCCGGGTCACCGCGCGGGTCGCGCTGCCCCCGGCGATCGACGAGGTGCTGCACCGGGGGATGGGAAAGACCCCGGAACAGCGCTACGCCACCTGCCGGGAGCTGGTCAGCGCGGCGGGCAGGGCCCTGAGTGCCTCCGGAGATCCGCGACACACCGGCGGTGGGGTGGGCGCCGCCCCGCCGGTGGGGCCCGCCTCGGGCCCACAGCCCGTGCAGTCCGGTCCTTTCCCCGCCCAGCCGGTCGAACCGCCTTCCGGGCCGCAGCCGACCGCCGGTGGTCCGATGACGGGCCCGCCCTCCGGGGGCGTGCCCCGACCGGGAGGAGCGCCGGGGCCTGGCGTTCCCCCGCCGCCCGGGGAACCGGTTCGGGTGCGGCCTCCCATGCCCGCCCAGTCGACCTCCTTCACGCGCGGGTCGCGGAGTGCGGCCAGGTGGGTGGTTCCGGTCGTGGTGATCGCCGCGGTGACTCTGCTCGTGGTGATGTTCATCATCATGGTCGACAGGCTCAATGCGGCCTCCGCGCCGGAAGGGGCCGTCGGCACGGGCGGGGAGCCCGCGGCGGCACCGGTCGCGCTGGAGGACGGGAGGTTCTCGCCGCCCCCGTTCGGGTGAGCGTGGACGCGTTCGGGGATGTTGTTCCGCGCCCCGACTTGCACTCTCCTTCGGTGAGTGCTAAACACGGTGTTGGCACTCAGTAGGGGTGAGTGCCAGGTCGGGACGGTGAGGCCGTATCCGCCCCTCGGGGCGGTGACCGGTCGTCCGTCGCGGGCACCGAGCCTGGCCGAGCACGAGTCCTGCCGTGGGGTCGCGATTCCACGGCGTCCAAAAATCTGGAGGACCACACCGCAATGGCCAAGATGATCGCGTTCGACGAGGACGCCCGCCGCGGTCTCGAGCGGGGCATGAACTCCCTCGCCGACGCCGTCAAGGTGACGCTCGGCCCGAAGGGCCGCAACGTCGTGCTCGAGAAGAAGTGGGGCGCGCCGACCATCACCAACGACGGCGTCTCCATCGCCAAGGAGATCGAGCTCGACGACCCGTGGGAGAAGATCGGGGCGGAGCTCGTCAAGGAGGTCGCCAAGAAGACCGACGACGTCGCAGGTGACGGCACCACGACCGCCACCGTCCTGGCCCAGGCGCTGGTGCGTGAGGGCCTGCGCAACGTCGCGGCCGGCGCCAGCCCGACCGCCCTGAAGCGGGGCATCGAGAAGGCCACCGAGGCGGTCGCCGAGCAGCTGCTCAAGAACGCCACGGAAATCGAGACCAAGGAACAGATCGCCGCCACCGCCGCCATCTCCGCCGGCGACTCCCAGATCGGTGAGCTCATCGCCGAGGCGATGGACAAGGTGGGCAAGGAAGGCGTCATCACCGTCGAGGAGAGCAACACCTTCGGGCTGGAGCTGGAGCTCACCGAGGGTATGCGCTTCGACAAGGGCTACATCTCGCCGTACTTCGTGACCGACCAGGAGCGGATGGAGGCGTCGCTGGACGACCCCTACATCCTGCTGCTGAGCTCGAAGATCTCCAACGTCAAGGACCTTCTCCCGCTGCTGGAGAAGGTCATGCAGGCCAACAAGCCGCTGCTGATCATCGCCGAGGACGTCGAGGGCGAGGCCCTGGCCACCCTGGTCGTCAACAAGATGCGCGGCACCTTCAAGTCCGTCGCCGTGAAGGCCCCCGGCTTCGGTGACCGCCGCAAGGCGATGCTGCAGGACATGGCCATCCTCACCGGCGGCCAGGTCATCAGCGAGGAGGTCGGCCTCAAGCTGGACAGCGCCGACCTGAGCATGCTGGGCAGCGCCCGCAAGGTCGTCGTCACCAAGGACGAGACCACCATCGTCGAGGGCGCCGGAGACGACGAGCAGATCTCCGGCCGGGTCAACGAGATCCGCGCCGAGATCGAGCGCTCGGACTCCGACTACGACCGCGAGAAGCTGCAGGAGCGGCTGGCCAAGCTGGCCGGTGGTGTGGCCGTCATCAAGGCCGGGGCCGCCACCGAGGTCGAGCTCAAGGAGCGCAAGCACCGTATCGAGGACGCGGTGCGCAACGCCAAGGCCGCCGTCGAGGAGGGTGTCCTCGCCGGTGGTGGCGTGGCCCTGCTGCAGGCCGCCGTGTCCGCCTTCGACAACCTCAACCTGGAGGGTGACGAGGCCACAGGTGCCAACAGCGTCCGGGCCGCCGTCGAGGGACCGCTCAAGCAGATCGCGATCAACTCCGGTCTCGAGGGCGGCGTCGTGGTCGAGAAGGTCAAGAACCTGCCCGCCGGCCAGGGGCTCAACGCCGCGACCGGCGAGTACGAGGACCTGGTCAAGGCCGGTGTGATCGACCCGGCCAAGGTGACCCGGTCCGCGGTGCAGAACGCCTCCTCGATCGCCGGACTGTTCCTGACCACCGAGGCCGTGGTCGCCGACAAGCCGGAGAAGAACAGCGGCGGCGGCGAAGGCGGCGACCCGACCGGCGGCATGGGCGGAATGGGCGGCATGGGTGGCATGATGTGACGTCCCTCGGGGACGGACACGGCCGCCGCCGTCCGTGACCGGCGCGCCAGCCATGACGTGAGCACCACGTCCACGACGGGGCCGCCTCCCGAACGCGGGAGGCGGCCCCGTCCTGTGTTCCGGGGGCGTCGTCGCCCGAGGTGCCCCGTCGTCGCGAGGGACCGACTCCCGTGCCGACATCCGGGCGTTGCGCGGGCCCTTCGGGACGGGACTGTCGGAACCGCCCACCCCGACCACGCGTGGTCACCCGAACGGGTCGGGTGATTCGAGTGCGTCGTGGCGGCCATGATTCACTCAACAGGACCGCTTGCGAACGCGAACGACCGATCCGAACCGGTTGACGACCCGAGGAGGCCTCGTGGGGCGTGTCCGGCGAACCGCCCGCCGTCCGGTGGTGCTGGTCTCGTTGTTGTGCGTGCTCGCTCTGTTCGCCGGGGCCTGCACCGACGAACGAGCGAGTTCGGACGGCCAGGACAGCGCGGACACGGTTCGACGGAAGCCGGACTCCCCCCGGGGGGACGGGTTGCCCGAGGTGTTCCCGCGTCCCAGCCAGATGCGCTCCGAGGGCGAGGACGTGACGGTGGAGGGCACGGTCTCGCTGGTCGTCGACCCGATGGTCGATCCGCAGACCCGCGACCTGGCGGTGCGCGTGTTGCGCGGTGCCGGAGCCGAGCAGGTCGTGGTACGGCAACCGGGGAACCCGGTCGACGAGGCCACACTGAAGGTCCGTCTCGGCAACCGCTGGGCTCCGATGATCCGGAAGGAGTTGCAGCACTCGGGACTGGACTTTCCGGATCGGGACTCGGACGAGGGCCTGGAGGACGAGAGCTACGCGATAACCGCCCACAGCGGTCAGGATCCGGCCGTGGTGCTCGGCGGGGTGGACGCGGCCGGTGCCTACTACGCGGTACAGACCCTCCGGCAGATCACCTCCTCCGGACGCATAGCCGGAGTGAGCATCCTGGACGAACCCGAAACCCCCTTCCGGGGGGTGATCGAGGGGTTCTACGGCAGCCCCTGGACCCACGCCGAGCGTATGGACCAGTTGGAGTTCTACGGCTCCGTGAAGTTCAACTCCTACGTCTACGCCCCCAAGAGCGACCCCTACCACCGGGAGAAGTGGCGCGAGCCCTACCCGAGTGAGCGACTCGACCAACTGCGCGAACTGGTGCGTCAGGCGGCGGCCAACCACGTGCGGTTCACCTTCGCGCTCTCCCCGGGGAAGTCGATCTGCTTCAGCGATCCGGACGACTGGCGGGCGCTGGTGGACAAGTTGCAGGCCGTGTACGACGTCGGGGTGCGGCACTTCTCGATCCCGTTCGACGACATCTCCTACACCGAGTGGAACTGCGCGTCGGACCGGGAGGAGTACGGAGCCGCCTCACCGGCGGCGGCGGGCCGTGCACAGGGGGAGCTGCTCAGCAGGCTCGGACGCGAGTTCGTGGGCACGCACAACGGGGTGGGCCCGCTGTGGACGGTGCCGACCGAGTACTCCGACGCCGAGTCCGGCCCCTACAAAACGGCGTTGCGGCGGAACCTGCCCTCCACGATGGAGATCATGTGGACCGGTGACGGGGTGATTCCCGAGCGGATCACCGTCGACGACGCGGCTGCCGCCGCCCGGGTGTGGGACCGGGACCCGGTGTTGTGGGACAACTACCCCGTCAACGACTACGACGCCACCGAGGGGCTGCTGATGCTCGGCCCCTACGCCAGGAGGCAGCCCGGGCTGACCGAGCACCTCGAAGGGCTGGTGGTCAACCCGATGAACCAGGCCGCGGCGAGCAAGGTGGTGGAGTTCTCCGCCGCCGACTTCGCCTGGAACAGCTCCGACTTCGACCCGCAACGGTCCTGGCGGGCCGCCGCCGAGTACCTGGCCGGTCAACGGCTCTCGGAAGAGGGCGCGGACACCGAGTCGAGCGGGGAGACGGTCGACGCGTTGATGGTCTTCTTCGACCTGAACCACATGGCCCCGCTGCCGGACGGGACCCCCTGGCTGGCCCCCGCGCCGGGGCTGCGGAAACGGTTGGACGAGTTCCGCGGCACGTGGGAGGCCGGTGGGCAGAGCCGTCAGCGGGCGGTGGCCGAGCTGCGTGGCTACGCGCGGGCCGTGGCCGACGCCCCGGAGCACATTCGCGACGGGGCTCCCGAGGACTTCGTGGCCGACGTGCGGCCGTGGCTACGTGCCACCGACGCGTGGGGGGAGGCACTGTTGACCACCCTGGACGGATTGTCCGCCCGGGCCACCGGCGACGAGGACACCGCCAAGCAACGTTTCCGCCAGGCGGCCGAACTCGCCGACCGGGCCGAGTCGGTCCACACCGTCGCCGGTCAGACACGTCCCCAGGGGCCGGTACGCCTCGCCGAGGGGGTGCTCGACGAGTTCGTCCGGCAGGCCCCCGAGATGTAGGAGCCCGGTTCCGCGCCGGTCACTCCTCGGGAACCACGATCCAACAGACCAGGTAGAGCACGAAACCGAGTCCGAAACCGATCAGCGTCGCGGCCACCAGCGCGACCCGCACGATCGTGGGGTCGATCCCGAAGAGTTTCGCGGCCCCGCCGCACACTCCGGCGATCATGCGTTCGTCCCGGGCGCGACGGAACCGGTACCGGGGGGCTCTCGGTGCGCCCGCCCGGGCGCCGGACTCGTCTCCGACCGTGACCTCGTGGGTGTGGCTGTACTCGTGTGTCATACCTCCAGGAAACACCCGCTGCCGGGCCGCCGCCCTCCGGGAACGACCCCGAGAGAACCCCGAGTTCCGGGACGGGGGCCGGAGACGACGAACCGCGGCGCCCCTACCGGGCCGGACACCGGAGGAGCCTCAGGCCACCGACGGGCGGAAGACGTCGAGCAGGTCGGTCTCGTACTGCTCCCAGCGGTCGTAGAGCACGTCACTGCCGTAGCGCGCCACGAGCTGTGCCTCTCCCCGGGTGATCGGCAGTAGGGTGATGAGGCGCAGCACCGCCTGGCCGGACTCGTCGCGCAGCACGTCGAAGTCCTCCCCGAGGTAGGGATGGGGCGCGGCCAGCGCTCCGCTGATGTCGGTCTCCGGCAGCAGCGCGCGATCGTTCATGATCAACGCTCCCGGCCCGACCCGGCTGTTCGACTCGTCGAGCAGTTCGGCGATCACCCCGGTCAGGTGCCGCGCGTGCAGCTCCTGCTCGCGGTACAGGGTGCAGACCAGTTCGTGCGGCAGCGGAGCCCCGGCGGTGTGGGAGCGCAGCCCGTTGGTCAGCACCGAGACGTGCTCACCGTGCGGCGGGTCGCAGTAGACGAGGTGGTAGCCCCGTTCCCGGGAACCCGTTTCCTGACTGTCCGCGCCGCGGATCCTGCCGAGGTACTGCTCGACATGGGCGGGGAACTCGCTGAAGCGACTCACGATCCACCTCGGCTGTACGTGGTTTCCACCGGCGTAAGTATGACCCCCGCTCCTCCGGCGGACCGCGGTGGGAGCGGATCTCCGCCACGGGCGGTACGCCCCGGACGCGTGGGTGGGAGGTTCGGGGTTCGGCGGGCGTCGTTCGGACACGGAAGGTGATCGGTGTCCTAGGCTCGCGGCATGGTCGACGAACACGGTTCCGCCGTGCCGGGCTCGCCCGCCGACGTCGCCGTCGCGCTGCGGGAGACCGGTTATCTTCCGGACGAGGGGGTGGCCACCGCCGCGTTCCTCGCGGTGCGGATGGCCAGACCCCTGTTGTGCGAGGGAGAGCCGGGAACCGGGAAGACCGCCCTGGCCCACGCGCTGGCGGGTGCCTACGGGCTCGAACTGGTCAGGTTGCAGTGTCACGAGGGGATCGACGCCGCCCAGGCGCTGTACGAGTGGGACTTTCCGCGTCAGTTGCTGCATCTGCGTGCCCTGGAGACGGTCTCCACCGGTGGTCTCGACGTCGGTGCCGCCGAGTCCTCGCTGTACACCCGGCGTTTCCTGTTGGCGCGTCCGTTGCTGCGGGCGTTGCAGCGGGCGCCGTGCGTGCTGCTGGTCGACGAGATCGACCGGGCCGATGACGAGTTCGAGGCGTTCCTGCTGGAGATACTGTCCGAGTACACCGTGACCGTCCCCGAGTTCGGGGTGGTGGAGGCCACGGAGCCACCACTGGTGGTGCTGACCTCCAACCGCACCCGGGAGGTGCACGACGCGTTGAAGCGGCGCTGTCTCTACCACTGGCTGGAACACCCCGGTCCGGAGCGTGAGGTGAGCATTCTGCGGAGTCGGGTTCCGGAGCTGGACCGGAGGTTGGCCGACCAGGTGGCCGGTGCGGTGCGCAGGATGCGCTCGCTGGAGCTGCTCAAACCGCCCGGGGTGGCCGAGGCGATCGACTGGGCGAGTGCGTTGCTCGCCTTGGGGGCCGCGGAGCTGGACACCGAGACCGCCGCTCGCACCCTGGGCACGGTGCTGAAGTACAGCGAGGACGTGCGGCGGGTGCGGGCGGCGGGCGTGGTGGACCAGGACGGGACCTGATCTCCGTCGTCGGAACGTGCCGGGGCGGCGGGCGAACCGCGCGGGGTCGCGTCGACGCCCGCGCCGGTTCGTTTCGGTGGGTCGGCCGATCTCAGGAGTGCTTCCTCCGGCTCAGCACCACGAACACCACGGCGACCCCCGAGGCGCACAGCAGCAGCACGCTGTTGCACAGCAGGCTGAGTTGGACTCCGGACTCGTAGGAGCGCAGGATCGCTGCCCGCACGACCGGGTCCTCGCTGTGGGGGATTCCCTGCCGTGCGGCTCGGACCAGCGCCTCGGCACGCGGCGCGGCGACGTTCGCCTCGGCGAGTTCGTCGGCCAAGGCCCCCGCGAAGCGGGTTCCCAGCACCGCGCCCAGCACCGCCGTTCCCAGCACCGAACCGACCTGGCGGAAACCGGTCACCGCGTTCGAGGCGGCCGGGGCCCGCTGGGGTGGGACGACCGACAGTGCCGCCGAGGTCGAGGGCGCGATCACCAGTCCGCTTCCCGCCCCGACCAGGGCCAGGGCGAGTCCGCTGAACAGGTAGGAGGTGTCCGCGTCCTGGGTGCTCAGCAGCAGGGCGGCCACGGCGGCGGTGAACAGGCCGGTCAGCAACATGCGGGCCGGGCCGAACCGCGCGGTCCAGCGGCCGGCCAGCACGGTGACGACCATGAAGGCGACCATCTCGGCGAGCAGCCGCAGCCCGGACTCCAGGGGGGTGTGCCGCTGGACCTGTTGTAGGAACATGACCTGCACGTAGGTCACGCCCACGAACCCGAACAGCCCGACGGCGGCGAGGAACAGGGAGATCGAGTAGGGCAGCGACCGCATCATGCGCACGTCCAGCATCGGCTGTTCGGCACGGGCCTCCACCAGCACCAGCCCGATCAGGCACAGCACCCCCAGCCCCAGGCTGGCGAGCACGTGGGTGGCCGCGTAGCCGTCGCGTCCTCCCGCGATCACCCCGTAGACCAGCCCGGTGAGCCCCACGACGGCGAGGAACTGGCCGCCCGGGTCGAGACGCCGCTGTGGGTTCGCCGCCTCGCGCAGTGCGTACACGCCGAGTGGCACCGTGACCAACGCCAGCGGTGTGTTGATCACGAACACCGCCCGCCAGCTGGTCATGGAGTTCAGTGCACCGCCGAGCACCGGGCCGAGCGCCAGGGCCACTCCCGACATGGAGACCCACACCGAGATCATCCTGGCCCGTTGGTTCGCGTCGGTGAAGGTCATGACCACATAGGCCAGGGACAGGGGCAGGATCAGCGCTCCGCCGACGCCGCTGATGACGCGTCCCGCCATGACGACACCGAAGGTCGGCGCCGTGGCGACCACCAACGAGCCGGCGGCCAGGATCACCACGCCGCTGAGGTAGGAGCGTTTCCGCCCGAAACGTTCACCGATCGCGCCTCCGGAAAGCACCAGTGCCGCCAGGGCGAGGGTGTAGGCACTGGAGACCCAGCTCAGGAAGGCGGGAGGAACCGACAGCTCCACCTGCATGCTGCGCAGCGTGGAGATGGCGGCGGTGACCTCGATGAAGGCCATGAACATCCCCAGACAGCAGGTCACCATGACCGCGAGGTGCCGTGGCCGTCGTCCGGTGTCCGTTCCCGTGGGGCTCGTCGAGTCGCTGTCCTGCTGTTCGTCGGCTTTTGACATACCCGTTCGCGTCCAAATCCGTTCGTCGTGCACCGCCCCCAGTGGACGGCCGTCGGGTCGTGCGAGGGTTCGCGTTGTGCTCGTGGTGGGAAATCCGTCCTCCGTGGAACGGAGTCACGACGGAGGCTGTCGGATACTTACCGAGCCGTATGTCACCGATACGGGTGAGTCAGTTCCGCGTCGCGGGTCCCGTCAGACGATGTACTGCTTGATCTTGCGCAGGATCCGGTCCCGGGTGGGTCCGATGGAGCCTCGCGGTATCCCCAGAGTTCGACTGATCGTCTCGTAGCTCGCCGGCGGTTCCGACATGAGCATCCCCAGGAGGTTGCGCTGACGTTGGCTCAGCGCCTGCACGGCCGTGCGCAGCCGTGGGTCGAGTATCCGCTCGACGTAGACCTCGTCGACGGGCCGTTCGTGGTCGGAGGCGGTGCAGCGGTCCATGATCTGCACGCTGTCCACCGGGATCTGCCACGAGTGCTTGGACACGTGTTTCATGGCCTCCCGGCGGCTCGTGGTGACGATCCAGGCGGACACCCTGTGTGGTTGTTGCAGTTGGTGAATGTGTTCGTGCAGCCGTTGCCAGGTCAGTTGACACAGGTCCTCGCTGTCGGCGTGGTTGAGTCCGAACGAGCGTGCCACGGTCCAGACCAGCGGTTGGTATTCCGTGATCAACTTTGACCAGGCCCAGGGCTGTCCTGCTCGGCAGGCCTCGATCAACCCTGCTTTGAAGGCTGTCGATCGCCGCCGAGCATCGGATAACGGTCTTTCCGGTCCATGGGTGGTATCGGCGACCGCCGGTTCCGACATTGTGCCTCCTATGGACTTGGTGGGCTCGGTCGCAGACTAGCTACTAGCCCGAAAGTTTGAAAGAGGTTGTTCGCTTTGGTTACACAGTGATAACCAGGGCGATACCGGCATCATGACGGTTTATCGGCTGTTTGGACTAACGTGTCCCACAACAGCGAGAACGCCCCGAGTTCACCGAATGCGAGGTAGTACGTGATGGCCTCCGAAACCGCCTCGAACAGACGTTCCCCGTGGCGGGAACGTATGCGTGAACGGACGGCCAACGAGATCAGGCAGAGCGCGGCGAAACTGCTCAACGAACACGGCATCGACGCCGTGTCGATCCGTGCGGTCGCCAGGGAACTCGGCATGAGCTCACCCGCGATATACCGGTACTTCAGCAACCACGAGGACCTGGTCAACGCGGTCATCGTCGACGTCTTCGACGAGCTCAACACGCATCTGGACAACGAGGTGGCGGCCGTGTCCTCGGTGCGGGACAAGATCGTCACCGCCAGTTGGGCGTTCCGGGAGTGGGCCGCCGGCCACCCGCACGAGTTCGAGTTGATCCTGCTCCACCCGTTGCCGCCGAACGTCTCCGCGGAGGTCGTCGAAGCCCGCCGGAGATTCGGGACCACTTTCATGCGTCTGTTCTCCCGGCTCTGGAACGAGCACGGTTACGACGCCCCCGCTCCCGAGGAGATGACCGAACAGCAGCACACGATGGTCGAACGCTTCCGGTCCAACACCGACGGTGCCTTCGACCTCCCCCCGCAAGCCCTGCTGGTGTTCATCCGCAGTTGGACCAAGCTCTACGGTGTGGTCTGCATGGAGGCCATGGGGCAGAACACACTGCTCGGGGACGCCGCCGGGTTGCTTTTCGAGATGGAACTGGCGGACATGGGGGACTGTCTGGGAGTTCCCCGCCGTCCACCGCACAAGTGAGGCAACGCCGGAGTGCACGAGCACCGACCCCGGCTCGTGGGGCCCGAGCCGGAGTCTCCGGAAAGGCTGGTGGCCACGTCCCCGAGCACGGCGACGCGACCCCCACGACCGGGGTCGGGTGATCACGCGAGCAGCAGGCCGACTCCCAGTGTGACGACCCCCAGTGCCAGGACCAGCGCGCCGATCCAGACCACGGCGATCATGCTGTTGGGTCGTGTCACGTCACGCCCCGCGGAGGACAGGTAGAAGCCCAGGGGCATCAGCACCGCCGCCACCGGAACGCCCAGTCTTCCCACCCAGCCGAACACACCGCTGAGGGCGGCCGCGTCCGCCAACACCAGGCACACCAGACTCAGGGTCACGAGCACACCGGCGTGTCCGTGCATGGCACGGGAGAAAGCCTGCTGGAAATCCGTCATCGGAACGTCCCCGCGTACGATGCGGGAGACGAACCATCCGCCGAACTCGATCGTGACGATCGTCAGCAGAACGACTCCGGCGACGTACTGGGACTCGGGGCTCAACGTCAGGGTGGACAACTCTGTTGTACTCCTCATCGGTGGTGGGAAAGGCTGACTGCGAACGCGTCCTCATCGTGCCCGGACGCGCGACGTCGCGAGGAATCGGAACATCGGTACGGCGGTGTGGGGGTCCGGGGTGCCACGTTTTCGGTCATTCGTGGTTCCGGACCTGTTGGGCGGACTCCTGACGCGTTTCGTGGGGGGATTCCGGTGACGCGACGGTGGTCGCTCCGGATCCCTCCTGAACCTCGGTTTTCGTGAAACGTCCCATGCCGAACTCGGGCATGTTCCGGTAGATGATGTGCATCTCATCCGGATGAGTGACATAGGCTTCGTGGAAAACTCCGACGCTGCCGTCGACCCCCACGCGACGGTTGAACCTCCGCCAGGCGGGCACGTGCTCGTGGTCGGCGTTGCGGGCATAGGCCATCAGATGGTCCATGTCCTTCCAGTACTCGACCAACAGGGTGGTTCGTCCGAACCAGACGTGGTAGCCCAACATGCCCAGTTCGGGCTGTTTCCTCAGTTCGACCAACATCGGTGGCATCGCCAGGAAACTGGGCAACCAGCGATGAATCTTCCACCATTTGTTGATCCGCATTCCGATCAGGAAGACAACGGTACCGTCCGGGACATCAGCGGTACGTCGGCCACCGGTCGGGCGTTTACGCCCCATCGACATCACCTCCGCGTTCGACGTGCGCAATCGACTCGTGGAAACGACAGGAAGCGGTTCCCACGACAACCTCAGAATCGGAACTTCCTGCCCGGACCGGTGACGGTTCTGGTCTGCCAGGTGCTGAATGCCTCCACACCGGCGACCCCGCCGAAACTCCCACCGTTGCCCGACTGTCCGAAACCACCGAACGGCAGTTTTGGTTCACTGTTCACCGTTTGGTCACCCAGATGGATCATCCCGGCGCGTAACTCCCGCGCCACGGCGTTGCCCCGTTCCTCGGAACCGCTCCGCACGGCGGCGGACAGGCCGTGCTCGGAGGCGTTCGCCAGCCCCACCGCCTCGGCGTCGTCGTCGAAGACCGTCACGGCGGCCACGGGACCGAAGATCTCCTCGTCGAAAGCCGGAGTCCCCGGCCTCACCCCGGTCAGCACCGTCGGTGGGTGGAACGGGAATTCGGGCTCGCGCGAGGTCAGCTTCCGCGCTCCGGACTCGACCGTGGCGGCCACGATGGAGGAGATCCGTTCGTGCTGTGTGCGGTTGATGATCGGGCCGATCTGCGTCCCCCCGTGACGGGGGTCTCCCACCACGAGAGCCTCGGCCCGCTCGACCAGGGCGGCCACGTACTCCTCGGCGATCGAGCGGTGCACCAGGTGACGTCCGACGCCGATGCACAACTGCCCCGAGTGGACGAAACCACCCCAGGCCCCCGCCTCTGCGGCGGTGACCGGGTCGGCGTCGTCGAGTACCACGAAGGGGTTGTTGCCGCCCAGTTCGAGCAGACACTTCTTCAACCCGCCGCCCGCACGGCGTCCCACCTCGCGTCCCGCCGAGGTCGAGCCGGTGAAGGAGACGGCGGTCACCTCGGCGGCGTCGACGACCGAACGGGCCGTGTCCGCGTCCCCGGGCAGCACGGCGAACAGCCCGTCGGGCACTCCCGCCCGCCGCAGCACGTGCGCGAGCAGCGTCCCGCCGCTGACCGGCGTGTTCGGATCGGGTTTGAGCAGCACGGCGTTGCCCGTGGCCAACGCCGGGCCGACCGAGCGCACGGCCAGCAGCATCGGCATGTTCCAGGGGGTTATCACCCCCACGACGCCCAGGGGGACGCGCCGGGCCTCGGCCCGTCTTCCCGGCACGGGGCTGTCGGCCTCCACCGTGGTGTCGAGTGTGGCCAGTTCGGCCGCCTCGTTCAGCTCGGCGGCGCTGCCCTCCAGTTCCCACAGCGCCTTCCCCCACACGGCGCCGGACTCCGCCACGAGCCAACCGGCCAGTTCCTCCCGCCAGGTGATCAACAGCTCGGCCGCCCGCCGCAGCACCTCGGCTCGGTTCTCCGGGGGCAGCGACCACCACTGCCGGCGGGTTCGGTCGGCGAGGGCGGCGACCTCCGCGATCTGCCGCTCCTCCGGTACGCCCACGGTCGTCAACCGGTGTCCGTGCACGACGTCCGTGCTGTCCAGCACGGAGCCCCCCGGTTGCCACCCCGCTCCGAAGAAGGCGCCCTCCCACGAGCTCACCGGCAGGGTGTCCCGGGACTCCGTTCCGTCGTGCTCCATCACGTCCGCTCCCCCGGTTCGATCGAGACGTCGCCATCCCGCCCAGTACAGATACCCGCGCCCAGGGGTGCGGATACATGAGGCCGCCACACGATCCGACCGGTGGTTCCCGACGTCCCCCGGAATCGCTCTCATCCAGGTGGGTGATTCACCGAAAACGCTCCGCACGAGGAAATTTCGCCCGCAGTGTATCTGTGCGTCACGTACGGACTCTGTGTTGGCGAAGCCCCGTGACGAGGGTCCGGTTGAAAGGGGCACCGTGACACCACGTACAGCAGTGATCGGTGGTGGGATCGCAGGCTTGTCTGCGGCGTACCATCTCCGCGATGACACGCACGTAACTCTGTTCGAATCCGACGGGAGTCTGGGGGGACACGCTTACACGGTCGAAGTGGAGGACGACGGAAGAACAATCGGCCTCGACACGGCGTTCATCGTTTACAACTCACCGCACTACCCGAAGTTGTCCGCATTCTTCGGGGAACTGGGGGTTCCCACTCAGGACCACCCGGGAAAGTTCAGCTTTTTCGATCTGGACGCCGGGTCGAGCTATGTCTCGGACGACTTCGAGCTGACCGAACAACAGGTTCGACAACGCTACTCCCCCGAATTCCTGGAGCTGTGGCGCGAGGCGAAACGTTTCCACACGGAGTCGCCCAGACACTTCATGCGCAAGCAGGCGGACATGCCGCTCGGTGAGTATCTGGACCGTAACGGTTACAGCGACTCGTTCCGCTACGGGTTCGTGGTCCTGATATCCACGGCCGCGTGGTCGGTGCCCGCCGACCGGATCTGGGAGATGCCCGCCAGCACCGTCATCGCGTTCTTCTTCGCGCACGGCGCGGAGGGACTCGGCGGCAGAACCGTGCCGTGGCGGACGGTCACGGGCGGCAGCGTCAACTACGTGCGCGCGGTGCGGCGTGTCTTCGACGAGTCCGGGGTCCGGCTGCGCCTGTCCTGTCCGGTGGCCGGGGTGGAGGAACGCCCCGACGGAGTCGTCGTGCGCACCGACGACGGGGAACTGGAGACCTTCGACCACGTCGTGCTCGCCACGCACGCCGACGACGCGATGGCGTTGCTGCGAGAGCCGAATCCGCAGCAACGCAGACTCTCCGCGGTGGGTTACCACCCCACCCGGGCGACGTTGCACACCGACAGCGGCGTCATGCCCCCGGACCGGACCGCCTGGCGGAGCTGGAACTACGGCAGAACCGGAGCGGGTCGGCAGTACGACTCCTGGGTGGTGTACTACCTGAACGACCTGCAACAGATCACCAGCGCCACCGACTACTTCCTCACCCTGGACTCGGGGGTGCCGATCAGGGAGGACTCGGTGATCGAGGAAATATCCTACCGGCATCCCGTTTTCACCGTGGAAGCGCGGCGACTGCAACACGACATATACTCGATCAACGAGTCCAGTCCCCGGGTCAAGTTCGCCGGTTCCTATTTCCACTCCCGCAAGATGGGGCCGGACATCATCGGTTCGCACGAATCCGCCTTCGATTCCGGCCAAGCCGCCGCGGAATCCGTCCTGCGGGCCGTTTCCCGGCCCGTTCCGACGAACTGAAAGTCCTCATCCGGAAACCAACACGAGTACCGGTCGCCTCCCGGTCGACATCCATCGGAGGAACCCTCATGTCCGAAACCGGCCAGAATGCGCTCACCGCGGAACGAGTTCGCGAATGGCTCGTCGAGAAGGTCGCGTACCGCCTCGACGTCAGTACGGACCGGATAGACGTCAACCAGTATTTCGACGAGTTCGACCTGGACTCGACGGAGGCGCTGGTGTTGTCCGGAGAACTGGAGAACTGGCTCGGTTTCGAGCTGGAGACCACCGCGTTGTGGTACCACCCGACGATCGCCGAACTGTCCGAGTACATCGTGGAAGTGCGTGACGGAAATGCGGCGTGACCCACTGCGGACGCTGATTCGGCGGATCGACGAGCGTGACGACGCCGAGCACCCGCTCGTGCTGCTCCACCCGGGAGCGCTGGGCACCGACGTCTACCACCGCATCGGGGAACACCTCCCCGAGAGCCGAAGCCTGCGTGTGGTGGACATGGAGGCGATCGACGCCTACTACGGCGCGGCTTTCGGGGAGTGGCATGAGGACGTTTCGGTGGAGGGGCTGGCCGCGAGCGTCCTCGACGCGGTTCGCGACACCCTGGAGCTGAGGGCCGGGCAGTGGACACTGGCGGGCTGGTCCTTCGGGGGCGTGATCGCGCACTCACTGGCGCACGCCCTCGACGCCTCGGAGGTCCCCGACCGACTGGTGCTGCTGGACAGCATCGCCCCGGTGCCCGGCTACCTCCACGACCCGGAGGAGGATCTCGCCCCCGAGCTCGTGCTGGCCTGGTTCGGTTTCTACCTCGGAGCCAAACGCGGGGTGTCGGTCCCGGAAGCGGACTACTCCGACGTCGAGCTGTCCGAGGGACTGCGGAGGTTGCTCGACCTGGCCGTCGAAGCCGGGGCGCTGCCCCCCGGAACGAGTTATCCGGGACTGCGCAAGGTCTTCGACGTCTACAACGCCGGCTTGCTCCGCAACAACCGGATCACCCGGGGCCACCGGCCCACCCCCGGCAGCGTGCCACTCACCCTGGTGCGTCCCCGGGCGGGGCTGCTGGACACACCGCGACCGCTCGGCTGGGAACGGCTCTACGAGCACGTGCCCGTGGTGCGCTGTCCCGGCAACCACTACTCGATGCTGCACGAGCGGGAACCGGCGAGTCTGCTCGCCGCGGTACTCGCCGACCCCTGTGCACGGAGTTCCGAGGACTCCGCCTGACTTCCGGACCCGTCGCCCCACCCACCACCACGGGCCTTCAGACCGCCCTCTTCCGACCTCTGGGGAGCACTATGCGACAGGACGAGCACGCCAGTACACGGCTCGGTGACACGCCGATCGCGATCGTCGGGCTCGGCGCGTTGTACCCGCGCTCGGGAGACCTGCACGAGTTCTGGAGCAACGTCGTCGAGGCCGAGGACTGCATCGAGGACGTTCCCGCCAGTCACTGGCGCGTCGAGGACTACTACGACCCCGACCCGGCGGCACCGGACAAGACCTACAGCAAACGGGGCGGGTTCATTCCGACGGTGCCGTTCGACCCGATGGAGTTCGGGCTGCCCCCCAAGACGCTCGAAGTCACCGACGTGTTGCAGCTGCTGAGCCTGGTGGTCGCCAAGCAGACGCTGCACGACGCGGGGGCCGTCGAGATGCCCCGACAGCACAAGGACCGGACCGGTGTGGTCCTCGGCATCACCGGTGCCAACTCGCTGACCCAGCCGTTGGCGACGAGGTTGCAGACCCCGGTGCTCAGGGAAGTGGTGCGCAGCTGCGGTCTGGACGAGACCGCCGCCGAGGAGATCGCGAACAAGTTCACCAAGGCGTTCGCGCCGTGGGAGGAGAACTCGTTCCCGGGGATGCTCGGCAACGTGGTCGCCGGACGTATCACGAACCGCTTCGACCTGGGCGGAACCAACTGCACCATCGACGCGGCCTGCGCCAGCTCGCTGGCGGCGGTGCGGATGGCCGTGGACGAGCTGGTCTCCGGTCGCGCGGACATGATGCTCACCGGCGGCTGCGACGCCGAGAACACGATCCTCATGTACCTGTGCTTCTCCAAGACACCCGCGCTCTCCAAGACCGACCACATCCGCCCCTTCGACGAGTCCTCCGACGGGACCCTCATCGGTGAGGGCATGGGGATGCTCGCGCTGAAGCGTCTGGAGGACGCCGAGCGGGACGGGGACCGGATCTACAGCGTGCTGCGCGGCGTCGGTTCCTCCAGCGACGGGCGGTTCAAGAGCATCTACGCCCCACGCAAGGAGGGCCAGATCACCGCCCTGCGCCGCGCCTACGCGGACGCCGGTCTCGGTCCGGAGAAGGTCGGCCTGCTGGAGTGCCACGGCACCGGCACGGCGGTCGGCGACCTGACCGAGCTCACGGCGCTGGGGGAACTGTTCTCCGGCACCGGGGGACGTTCGCAGTTCGCCGCGGTCGGCAGCGTCAAGTCCCAGATCGGACACACCAAGGCCGCCGCCGGTGCGGCGGGACTGATCAAGACCTCCCTGGCCCTGCACCACAGGGTGCTTCCGCCCACCATCAACGTGGACACGCCCCGTTCGGACGCCGACTTCGAGAACTCGCCGTTCCACGTCAACAACCGCACCCGCCCGTGGGTGCTGGAGCCGGAACGCGAACGCCGCCGCGCCGGCGTCTCCTCCTTCGGGTTCGGAGGGACCAACTTCCACTGTGTGTTGGAGGAACACCGCTCCGGCGAGGAGGCTCCGGTGCTGCACCCGGCCACCCGGGTGTACTTCTGGCACGCGCCGAGCACGACAGAACTCGCCGACTCGGTCGAGGCCGAGGCGGAGCCGACCGATCCGGAGTACGCGGTCCCGGAGGGTGACGCCCGCGCGGCGATCGTGGCACGGACCGACGAGGAACTCGCCGACCTCCGGCGGAAGCTCGTCGAGAGGCTGCGCTCCGGCGGGGATCCGGGCACGTTGCCGGACGGTGTCCACTTCCGCGCCGAGGGCGGGGCGCTCGGCAGGGTGGCCGCCCTGTTCGCGGGGCAGGGAAGCCAGTACGTGGGCATGGGCGAGCGGGCCGCCGTCTGCGTTCCCCCGGTCCGTGCCGGTTTCGACGCGGCCAGCATGGCCGGCCCCGCCGACAGGCCGCTGAGCGAGGCCGTGTTCCCACCACCGGCCTTCGACAGGGCCACCGCGGAGCGGCAGCAGGAGTTCCTGCGGCGCACGGAGAACGCCCAACCCGCCATCGGCGCGCTCTCGGCGGGCCAGTACCGCTACCTGCGGCATCTGGGGTTCCGGCCAGACGGAGCCGCCGGGCACAGTTTCGGCGAGCTCACCGCCCTGTGGTGCGCGGGCGGCATCTCGGAGGAGACGCTGTACCGTCTCGCGCACCGGCGGGGCAGGGCGATGGCCGAACGCCCCGACCAGGACGCGGACCCGGGGACGCTGGCCGCCGTCCGGGTGGGACGCGAGCGGATCGAGGAACTGCTGCGTGAACACCCGGACGTGACGTTGTGCAACGACAACGGTCCCGACCAGGTCGTGGTGGGAGGGGGCACGGCCGCGGTCGAGGCCCTCGTCGAGAAGTGCCGGGCCGAGGGGATCGGGGCCCAGCAACTTCCCGTGGCGGCGGCCTTCCACACCTCCTACGTGGAGCACGCGGTGCGGAGTTTCCGCGAGGCGGTGCGGGACAGCGAGATCGCGGAACCGCGGATACCGGTCTACGCCAACACACGGGACGGCGAGTACGGCGGCGACGTCGAACGGAACCGCTCGGTGCTGGTCGATCAGCTGATCAGTCCGGTCGAGTTCCGTGACGGGATCGAACGGATGTATGAGCAGGGTTTCCGGACGTTCGTCGAGTTCGGCCCGAAGTCCGTTCTCGGAGGGCTCGTGCGCGGAATCCTCGCCGACCGCGACGACGTGGTCGTGCTCAGCGCCGACGGGGGACCGAACGCGGACTCGGACCGCTCCCTCAAACAACTCGCGGCGCGGTTGGCGGTCCTCGGGCTCCCGCTGCGGGGTTTCAACGACTTCACCGCCCGGATCGAGCCCCGTCCGCTCCCCGAGGGGATGAGCATTCCGTTGAACGGGGTGAACCACGTTTCCGAGCAACGACGCGCCGAGTACCGCGAGGCGCTGAACAACGGCTACCGGGTGCCGACCGCCACCCCCGTGACCGCCACGGCCGAGGCCGCGTCGGTGGCCGACACCGAATCCCAGCGGCTCGTTCCGTGGACCGAGCCCGACCGCTCCGACGAGGCGGGCAGCGCACCCGCCGTCCACACCGACCAGCGGGCCGAGCCCGTGTACCGGCGCACGCAAGGAGGCGATGTCGAGATGCGCGACGAGTCCGGCACGAGTAACGGGGCGATCGGCTCGATGGCCTCCGATCACCTCGCGATGCACGGCGAGTACCTGAACAGCCAGCTACGGGTCGCCGAGCGGCTCAGCGAACTGCTCCGGGAACGGAGTTCGGAGGGCGGCCCGGAACAGCACGTCGTGGACGGCATCAACGCCGTCACCAACCACAGCCTCGCCATCGGGCGCAGCCACGTGCACGCGAGCGAGGTGCTGCGCAGCTTCGCCCACCTCGCCGCGGGAACCGTGCCGCAGGCGCCGCCGGAGGAGACGGCGGGCCCGTCGGCACCCGCCGTGGGGTATCCGGATCCGACCCCGCTGCCGCCGGAACACCGGGAGTCCGAGGGCTCGCGGGCGGAACCCGCTCGGCTCGACGGGCGCGAACAACCGGTCGCGGAGCCCACGGCCCTGACGGCGCCGACTCACGGGATGACGGGCGGGGACCTCCCCACCGTCTCGGGAGGCGACAGCACCGACGTCGGGAAGCGGCACTCCACCACGGGTGTTTCCTCCGTCGTGGCCGGGGGTGCCGGGTCTTCGGGGTCCGGTGGGGCTGATGTGGGCACGGTTCGGCAGGTCCTGTTGGGGATCGTGGCCGACAAGACCGGGTATCCCAGTGACATGCTCGATCCGAGCATGCACGTCGAGGCCGATCTGGGGATCGACTCGATCAAGCGGGTGGAGATCATGGGGGCTTTGCGGGAGCGGTTCCCCGAGATGCCGGATGCCTCTCCCGAGCAGTTGGCCGAGTTGAACACTCTGGACGACATCACCACCTTCCTGACCTCCTCCGAGGGGGTGGTCTCCGCTGCCCCAAAAGCGTGACGCCCGGGATCGGGCGCACCCATCCGTACGTGGCCGCGCTGCCACCTCCCGCCGAACGGGTCGACGCCTTCGGCGGACGGCCGGTCGCGCTGCTGGCCGGTGAGGACTGTCCCCTGCGACACGAACTCGGGCAGGCCCTCCGGCAGCGTGGCTGGGAGGTGCACCACGGGCAGCGGCCTCCGGAGGAGTCGCGGCTGGACGCGGTGCTCGCGGTGCACGACGCGAACCAGTCCGACCCGGGGTACGCGTTCGACGGGCTCGTGCACGCCCTCGCACTGGCCAGGGACACCCAGCCGGCGCTGCGTGCCGACTCCGGCGGCCGAAGCGCGTTCCTCACCGTCACCCGGTTGGACGGACGACTGGGCACGACCGGCACGGCCTCCCGCACCCGGTCCGTGCTCGGTGGCCTGCCCGGGCTGGTCAAGACCCTCGGAATCGAGGCCCCGGAACTGTTCTGCCGTGCCGTGGACGTCTCACCCGGGATGGACGACGGGGACGCGGCCGCCGCGGTCCTCGCGGAGCTGTACTCCGCCGAGGAGCGGCTGCCGCAGGTCGGTGTCGACGAGTGGGGCCGTTGGACCCTCCGCCTCGGCGAGCAGCCCCCGCCTCCCACCCGGAGCGGCACACGCGAGCCGGAGCCGGACGATCTGTTCGTCGTCACCGGCGGGGGCCGGGGGGTCACCGCCACGTGCGTGACCGAGCTCGCCCGTCGGTACCGGCCGGGATTCCTGCTGTTGGGACGCACCCCGCTGGAGGAGGAACCGGAGTGGGCCCGGTCCGTGCCGGACGAGCGGCTCAAGGAGGCCGCCGCGACCGAGATCAGGAACCGCGGGGACAAGCCCACCCCCCGCGCCGTCGACAGCGCGGCCGGACGGGTGCGGGCGCAACGCGAGATCCGGGCGACGCTCGACGGGCTCCGGGAGGCCGGGAGCTCGGCGGAGTACCTCGCCGTGGACGCCACCGACGCCGAGGCGACCACCCGGGCGTTGCGGCCGTACTCCGAACGGGTCACCGGTCTCATCCACGGGGCGGGTGTGCTGACGGACCGGTTGATCGCGGACAAGGACGAGGCCGAGGCCCGTCGCGTGCTCGCCGCGAAACTGGACGGTCTGGAGGGGCCGCTCACCGCCGTCGACCGGAGCCGACTGCGGCACGTGGTGCTGTTCTCCTCGGTGGCGGGGTTCTTCGGCAACCGGGGACAGTCCGACTACGCGATGGCCAACGAGGCGCTCAACCGCATCGCCTGGTCGTTGCGCGAGGACTCACCCGAAACGGTCGTGACCTCCATCAACTGGGGAGCCTGGGCGGGCGGCATGGTCACCCCCGAGCTGGAGAGGATGTTCGCCGAACGGGGCGTGCCACTGATCCAGCCGGAGACGGGGGCCGCGTTGTTCGCCGAGCAGTTCGCCGCCGAACGCGGTGACGACACCGTGGTCGTCGTCGGCCCGAACACGCCCCTCTCCGCGCCGTCCTCCGAGCTTCCCGCCGAGGGGGTCACGGTACGGCGCGCACTCGAGGAGGCGGCCCGTTCGGAAGTGGTCGCCGACCACACCGTCGGGGGAACACCGGTGTTGCCCGCCACCGCCGCGCTCGGAGCGATGCTGCGCATCGCGGACGACCTGGGGATCGAGGACGCCGAGCCGCACGAGTTCCGGGTCCTCAAGGGAGTCTCCTTCGACGGGGCGGCCCCGGAGCACCTGGACTTCCGGATGGAACCGGAGGAGTCCACCGGTTTCGTCGTCACGGCCTCGGATCCCGCAGGCAGACCCCGGTACCGGGCCGTGCTGCGCACCGGGGTAGCCGCGCGGGCGGACACCCCGGAGCGGGAGGTCACCGGGGTCGTGTTGTCCGACGCGGCGCCCTACGCGGACGGCACGTTGTTCCACGGTCCGCTGCTGCGGGGCATTCGCCAGCTCGGGGAGGGCCCGGAGAAGCTGGTGTCGCGGTGCCGGTTGCCCGACCACGACCTCGCCCGCGGCGCCTACGGCACCGCGAACTACAGCCCCGTGCTCGCCGACCTGTTGTTGCAGGCGGCCCTGGTGCGGATCCGCGAACAGCACGGATTGGCGAGTCTGCCGAGCGGGATCGGGGCGGTGGAGCGGTTCTCCCCCCTGCCGGACGACTCGGATTTCCTCGTGACGGTCACCCCCGCCGACCAGGCAGCCGGCTGTTACCGCTGCACGGTCACCGCGGTCGATCCGACGGGGCGGGTCCTGCTGCGGTTCCGTGACGTGGAGTTGGTCGCGAACGCGGCCCTCGAAGGGAAGTTCTTCCAGTGAGGCGGAGCGAAGCAATGGCCAGGCAAGCGAACACCGGCCAGGAACTGGCCGTCATCGGAACGGCCTGCCTGCTGCCCGGTGCCAACACCCCGGAGCGGTTCTGGCAGGCGATCACCTCCGGCTCCGACCTCCGCGTCGAGGGCGGCGCCGAGACCTTCGGCACCGCCCCCGGCGTGCCCGGCGGCTGGGGCGACGACGAACACCGGATCACCACCACACGAGGCGGGTTCGTCGACGAACCGGAGATCGACCTCGGTGGGTTGAACATCCCGGAGGAACGGCTGCGCGAGCTGGACGCCGTGGTCCGCTGGCCCCTGCACACCGTGCGGGCCGCGCTCGCCGACGCGGGGCTGGCGGAGTCGGACGCGCGGATCCGCCGGACCGGCCTGGTCCTCGGCAACTACTCGTTCCCCACGAAGTCCAGTGTGGAACTGTGCGTGCCGCTGGTGCGCGCGATGGTCGACGAGGGGCTGAACCGGGCCGGTGTCCCCGTGCCGGTGGGCGAGCCGACCGAGCACGGTGTCGCCGCGGAGAACCTGCGCCCCTCCGGACTGCCCGCCACCGTGGTCGGTTCCGCCCTGGGGTTCGGCGGGCCCACCCTGGCGCTCGACGCGGCCTGCTCCTCCGCGCTCTACGGTGTCTCGCTGGCTCGGGACTACCTCAACACGGGCAAGGCCGACGTGATGGTGGCGGGAGCCGTGTGCGCCCCCGATCCGCTGCTGATCCACCTGTCGTTCTCCGACCTCGGCGCCTACCCCGAGGACGGCCACAGTGTGCCCTTCGACACCGCCTCCAACGGCATCCTCACCGGCCAGGGCGCCGGGGTGCTGGTGCTCAAGCGTCTGGCGGACGCCGAACGGGACGGGGACCGTGTTCACGCGGTCGTCTCCTCGATCGGACTGACCAACGACGGTGCGGGCAAGCACCTGTTGAGCCCCCGCGAGTCCGGCCAGATCGAGGCCTACGAGCACGCCTATCGCGACCTGCCTCCCGAGTCGGTGGACTACGTCGAGTGCCACGCCACCGGCACTCCCCTCGGGGACGCGACGGAGTTGCGTGGGATCTCGACGTTCTTCGGTGAACGCGTTCCCCTGCTCGGCTCGGTCAAGGGCAACATCGGGCATCTGCTCACGGTGGCCGGTTTCAGCAGCATGCTCAAGGCGGTGCTGATGCTGCGGGAGGGGGTGGTGCCGCCCTCCCCGGGGATCGACGAGGTCCGCACCCCCTCGGGAGGGGAGTCCGCCGCGGCCCGCGTGGTCCGGCGGGGCGGCGACAGCGCCGGGGAGGGTGCCCCGCTGCGCCGGATCGGGGTCTCCGCCTTCGGTTTCGGCGGCACCAACGCGCACCTGCTGCTGGACGCCCACGACGGGGAACAGCAGGCCCCGGTCGTACCCCGACAGTGGACTCCGGCGATGACCGTGGTCGGACTGGGGGCCCGGGTGGCGGGCGCGGAGTCCGCCGGCGAACTGCATCGCGCCGTCCGGGAGGGCGCGGACCTGCTGAGCGAACTGCCCGAGAGCCGCTGGTACGGCGCCGAGGCGGTCCCCGCCCTGGAGGGGATCGCCTCCGCGGAACAGGGCTACCTGGAGTCGTTGGAGGTGTCCGCGTCGACGTACCGGATACCGCCCGCCGAGCTGGGTCACTTCAATCCGCAGCATCTCGCGTTGTTCCACGCCGCCGAACAGGCCCTGGACGAGGCGGGGCTGCACGCTCCGGGCAGCGGAACCAAGGCCACCGATCTGCCCGCCCGGCGGATCGCGGTGGTCGTCGCCATGGAGATGGATCCGCGCACGCACAGCCACCGGGCGCGTTTCGACATCGGGGCCCACGTGCGCGCGGAGTGCGCGCGGGCGGACCTCGGGATCGGCCCGGAGGAGATGGACGCCCTCGAAGAGGCGGTGCGCGGGGGCGTGCACGACCCGATCGGTTCCAACGAGGTGCTCAGCTACATCGGCAACATCATGGCCAGCCGGATCTCGGCCTCGCGCAACCTCACCGGACCCTCCTTCACGGTCTCGCTGGACGAGACGGCGGGGGCCCGTGCTCTCGAGGTCGCCCAGCTGCTGCTGTGCGACCCCTCCGTCGAGGGGGTGCTGGTGGGCGGGGTGGATCTGTCCGCGAGTGCGGAGAACACCCTCGCCGACGTCCGGTTGGCGGAGGAGGCCGGGGTGAGTGCCCTGCCCAACGGGGACGGTGCCGCCGCCGTCCTGCTCACCCGCGAACAGCAGGCACCCGACTGGCCCCGTCGCTACGCGACCGTGGACGGGCTGTACCTGAGCACCGAGCGCGCACCGGACGCCGACTCGGTGGCCACCGGTGCGCTGTCCGCCCTGTCCGAGGCGGAGGTCGAACCGGCCGATGTGGACTACGCGGAACTGGTGGGGTCCAGCACCGAGGACCTGGCCGGTCTGGTCACCGGGCTGGTCTCCCTGAGCACGCCCGACGCGGGGGAGGGGGCCACGTGCGTGCTCGGCGAGTCGGCGAGCCTGACCGGCAACGCGCACAGCGCCGCGGTGCTGCTGTCGTTGGTGCGGGTGTGCGTGTCGCTGCATCTGGCCGAGCTTCCGGCGAGCAGCGCCCGCGCCGTCGAGGCGGTGGCCGCCGTCCCGAACGTCGAGGACTCCGCCCTGTGCGTGAACACGCACACCGAGCCGTGGCTGCGCTCCGCGGTCGATGCCGACCGCAGGGCGCTGATCAGCGCGCTCGGACGTACCGGAACGCTCGCGGGGACCGTGGCCCATCTGCTGCTGCGCGGTGGTGACGTCCGCTGTGACGAGACGGGCATCGACTGGCAGGAGCGGGAGGAGTCCCTGGTACTGCCGGTCGCCGGTGGGGACGGCGCGGAGCTCGCGCGACGGGCCGCCGCGTTGCGCGAGGAGCTCGCCACCCGACCGGCGCGGGAGGTGATCCGCTCGGCGATCGCCGGGACGGACGGGCACCGCTACCGCGCGGTGCTGGTGGCCCGTGACCGGGACGAGCTGGTCAGGGAACTGGCCGCGGCCGAACGGGACCTGCCGGAGGTGCTCGCCTCGGGAGGCGAGTGGGCCACACCGGCCGGCAGCTACTGCACGGCGGATCCCATCGGAGCCGGAAAGATCGCGTTCGTGTACCCGGGGGCCTTCACCGCCTACCCCCGTGCGGGTGACGGTCTGTTCCGGCTGTTCCCGGAACTGCTGTCCCGTTTCGAGCGGAGTTCGCACCGACCGGCGGAGCGGTACAAGCAGCGGGCGCTCTACCCCAGAGCCCCCAGGGGCGTCGACCGTGGAACGCTGATGCGGCACGAGGCCGCGCTCATCGAGGACATCCCGACGATGCTCGCGCTGGGCACCAACCTGGCGGTGCTGCACACCCAGCTGCTGCGGGACGTGCTGGGGGTGGTCCCGGACGGGGCGTACGGCTACAGCCTCGGTGAGAGCAGCATGCTCTTCGCCACCGGGGTCTGGGACGAGTCCAGCCGGGACGACAGCGCGCTGAACGCCACCCCGCTCTTCCGCGACCAGCTGCGCGGTCCCAAGCGGCTGGTGCGGCGAACCTGGGGTCTCGACGAGGACACCCCGGACAGTGCCGTGTGGGCCACCCGGGTGCTGCTCGCCGACCCGGACTCCGTGCGTGCGGCGCTGGCCGGTTTCGACCGGGTGTTCCTGACCCATGTCAACACCCCGCGCGAGGTGGTCGTGGCCGGGGCCCCGGAGCAGTGCGAGCAGCTGGTCGAACGACTCGGGTGCCAGGCGGCCAAGGCCCCCGCCAACCACGTCATGCACAACCCGCTGGTGGACCCGGTGCTGGCGGAGCTGGCCGAGCTGAACCGCTACCCGCTGGGGGAGGGACCGCCCCCGGGAACGGAACTGCTGTCCGGATACACCGGTGGTCCGGTCGAGGTCTCCGACCCGGACTCGATCGCCTGGCGCATCGCGCGGACGCTGCGGGACACGGTGGACTTCGCCGGGTTGACCGAAGCCGCCCACGACCGCGGGTACCGCTACTTCGTGGAGGTGGGCCCGTCGGCGACCTGTAGCCGGTGGATCGGCGAAACCCTGCGGGAGAGGCGCCACCTCGCTGTCGCGGTGGACAACCGGGGCAAACCCGTCGGCGGTTCCGTCGCCAGACTGCTGGCCCGGCTCGTCTCCCACGGGGTCGCGGTCGACCTGGCCAGGCTGTACCCGGAGGAACCCGCCGCGACGGAGAGCGCCGGTCTCACCGTACGAACGGGATGTGGCGGCGAGTCGGTCGTCGAGCGGGTGGCCACCGGCTGCGCGGCGGTACGCTCCGCACCGGAGTCACTCGGAACATCCGAGCCCCCGGTTTCCCCGGAGGGGGCCCGGACTCTCGCCGAGGAGGGCGAGGGCGGGGCGATCCTCGTGGAGGGCGAGCCGTTCGTGCACCTGCCCGCCGTACGGGCCGCCTCCTCGACCGCGCGGACCCGGCCGGTTCCCGAGGCGGCCGAACCGCCGTCGCGGCGCGAGTCGGCACGCCCCGCCGAGCCGGCACACCAGGGTGGCTCCGTCCCGTCGTCGTCTCCCGCGCCGGGGCGAACGCACGCTCCGGCTGGGGTGTCCGCGCAGCCGGTGGCCCTGCTGTCGCGGCAGGCCGCCGAGGCACACCGGGCGGCCCTGCGCGCGCAGGACGCGCTGCTGCGGGACACGATGCGACGGCTGGAGTCGGGGGGAGCGCTCTCCACGGACCTGGCTGCCGTCGAGGGCTCCCACCCGGGCGGGTCGGTTCCCTCCGTCGGAGCGGCCGCCCCGCCACCGGCGGAGATCACCTCGCCGGACCGCCCCACCGGGGAGCCGGTCCTGGACGAACGGGATCTGCTCACCTTCGCCCGGGGGTCCATCGGCGAGGTGTTCGGTGCCGAGTTCGCCGTGATCGACGGCTACTCCCGGCGGGTCCGGCTTCCGGAGCCGCCCTACCTGTTCGTCAGCCGCGTGACCGAGCTGGAGGGGCGGACGGGGGTTTTCGAACCCTCCACCATCACCACGGAGTACGACATTCCGCACGACGCCTGGTTCGCGGTGGACGGGCTGACGCCGTGCGCGGTGACGATCGAGGCCGGGCAGTGCGACCTGCTGCTGATCAGCTATCTGGGCATCGACTTCCACAACCGGGGCGAACGGGTGTACCGGCTGCTGGACAGCAGGTTGGTCTTCCACGGTCCGTTGCCGCGTGCGGGCCAGACGCTGCGTTACCGGATCAACATCGACCGTTTCGTCTGGAACGACGACGCGCTGCTGTTCTTCTTCAACTACCGCTGCTACGCCGACGGTGAGTTGATCCTGGAGCTGTTGGACGCCTGCGCCGGCTTTTTCACCCGAACCGAACTGGACAACTCCCTCGGGGTGGTCAGTGGTGAGTCGGACCGGCGGCGTCGTGCCGAGTTCACCCCCACCTGGTTCAAGCCGTTGGCCCGCACCGAGCGCACCGGACTGTCCGGTGCGGACCTGCGGCTGCTGGCCGAGGGCAGACGGGGCGAGGTGTTCGGTCCCGAGTGGGAGCAGCGGGCGGACGGCTGCAACCCGTCGCTGCGGCTGCCGGAGGAGATGCTGCGGATGATCGACGAGATCCCGTCGATCGACCGTCTGGGAGGCCCCCGTGCCCTGGGGGAACTGACCGCCGTCAAACACCTGGATCCCGACGGCTGGTACTTCCGCTGCCACTTCACCGACGACCCCGTGCTCGCCGGTTCCCTGGTGGCCGAAGGGGCGGTCCAGCTGTTGCAGACCTACGGCCTGTACCTGGGGATGCACCTGGTGCTGCCGGACGCCGAGTTCCAGTCGGTGCCCGGACTGGAAACCGAGGTCAAGGTGCGCGGGCAGATCACACCGCAGACCCCGCACATCCGGTACCACGCCGAGATCACCGAACTGACGCTGTTGCCGCGGCCGACCGTGATCGCCGACATCGTCGTCTACGACGGCGAGAAACCGATCATCAGTATGCGCGACTTCGGCATACGCATCCAGGAGAAGCCCGGCACGCCCTACCGCCCGGGCAGCGGCGGGATCCCCGAGTTCCTCGGCAGGCGCAACCACCGGGGCGAGGCCGCGTTCATCAACGAACTCCACCTCGCCCACGCGGCGAAGGGCGACCTGGCCACCGCGATGGGAACCGAGTTCGAGATCTACGAGAACCGGCGCGCACCACACATTCCCAACGGGGACTTCCAGTTCGTGGACAGGATCATGCGGCTGGACGGCACCCGGGGGGCGCTCGCACCGGGTTCGAGCATGGCCACCGAGTACGACAGCCCGCCCGAGGCCTGGTACTACCGGGACAACTCCCGCCCGGCCGTGCCGAACTGCGTGTTCATGGAGACCTCGTTGCAGGCGGCGATCCTGCTGGGCTACTACCTCGGCGCCACCCTGGAGACCCCGGACGAGGAACTGTCCATCCGGAACCTGGACGGCACGGCCCGGCTGGTCACCGACATGGACCTGCGGGGCAGGACCATCCGGCACGAGTCCGAACTGCTGTCGCACCAGACCGTGACGGGAGCGACGCTGCAGAACTTCGGCTACCGGCTCTACGCCGACGACGTGCTCGTCTACGAGGGGGAGTCGCTGTTCGGCTACTTCACGGCGGACGCGCTGTCGCAACAGGTGGGGCTGGACGCCGGACGGCACGTCCCCCCGTGGTTGGACGAGCAGTGTGACTCGCCGTACCGGACACTGCCGGTCCGCGAACGCGACGAGTGGTTCCGCCCGGACCCCGACACCGGGCTGCGCCTGGCGGACGGCCATCTGCGGCTGGTCGACCACGTCGACCTGGTCGACGAGGGAGGTTGGTTCGGGAAGGGCTACCTGCGCGGACGCCGGGTGATCGACCCGGACGACTGGTACTTCACCTGTCACTTCCACCGTGATCCCGTGATGCCCGGCTCGTTGGGCGTGGAAGCCGTGATCCAGGGGTTGCAGCTGTACGTCATGGACGCCGGCCTGGCCGAAGGCATCCCGCGGGCGTGCTTCGCGATCCCCACCGACGTGGCCATGAGCTGGAAGTACCGCGGTCAGATCCTGCGCGGCGACCGTGAGATGACCTTCGACCTGCACGTCAAACGAGTCCAGCGCGAGGACGAACGGCTGCTGGTGGTCGCCGACGCGAACGTGTGGAAACCCGGTCTGCGCATCTACGAACTGCACGACGTGGCCGTGGAGGTCCGTCCCGAAACCGTCACCGAGCACTCCAGGACGGAGGAGTGAGCGCCATGACCATTGCCGACCCGACAGTCAGCTCAGTACCGCGTTCCGACCCGGCGGGCATCAACGCCGTGCTCGGCGAACTCGACAAACCGTGCTACGTGGTCCGCACCGGCGAGGGGACGGCGGTGTGTAACGAGCCCGTGGTCGACGACGCCGACATCGTCGCGGCGGTCGGCCCGCTGCCGTCCGAACGCCTGGGCTCTCCGCGTTTCCGCGCCGACCACGGGGTTCGGCACGCCTACCTCGGCGGGGCGATGGCGGGCGGCATCGCCCGGGAGGAGTTCGTGATCGCCCTGGCGCGGGCGGGCTTTCTGGGGTCGTTCGGCGCGGCCGGACTGCTGCCCGACCGGATCGAACGCGCGCTGCGCCGGTTCGCCACCGAGATTCCCGGGCTGCCCTACGCGGTCAACGTGATCCACAGCCCCAGCGAGGAGGCCCTCGAACGACGGACGGTCGAGTTGCTGTTGCACTACGGCGTGCGCCGGGTGGAGGCCTCGGCGTTCATGGACCTGACCGAGCACATCGTGCGGTACCGGCTCGCCGGGCTGAGCGCGGACCGGCAGGGACGGCCGCTGGTCGGGAACCGGGTGATCGCGAAGGTCTCGCGTACCGAGGTGGCGGAGCGGTTCATGCGCCCCCCACCGGCCGAACTGGTGCGGCGGCTGCTCTCCGAAGGGCTGATCACCCGCCAGCAGGCCGACCTGGCGGCCGGTGTGCCGATGGCCGACGACATCACCGTGGAGGCCGACTCCGGGGGGCATACGGACCGGCGCCCCCTGACCGCGCTGTTCCCGGCGGTGGTGGGAACCAGGGAGCGAGTCGCGGCCGAGTTCCCCCCTGCCGCGCACCTGCGGATCGGGGCGGCGGGCGGGATCGGCACTCCGTGGGCAGCCGCGGCGGCGTTCGCGCTGGGGGCCGACTACGTGGTGACCGGCTCGGTGAACCAGTCCTGTGTGGAGGCGGGGACCTCCGAGGCGGCGAAGGAGCTGCTCGCGAAGGCCGGGGTGGCCGACTGCGAGATGGCTCCCGCCGCGGACATGTTCGAACTGGGGGTCGAACTCCAGGTGCTGCGCAAGGGAACCCTGTTCCCGATGCGGGCGAAACGCCTGTTCGAGCTGTACCGCTCGCACTCGGGCATCGAGGAGCTGTCCGCCGAGGACCGGGACAGGCTGGAGAAACAGATCCTGCGCAAACCGGTCTCCGAGGTCTGGGACGAGGTGACCGAGTACTTCGAACGCCGGGATCCCGAGCAGCTGCACCGCGCCGCGCGGGACCCCAAGCGGAGGATGGCGTTGGTCTTCCGGTGGTACCTGGGCATGGCCTCCCGGTGGGCCTCGGTGGGGGAGGACACCCGCACCCCCGACTACCAGATCTGGTGTGGCCCCGCCATGGGTGCCTTCAACGACTGGGTGGCCGGCACGTACCTGGCCGAGCCGGCCAACCGACGAGTCAGCGACGTGGCCGGACACGTGATGCGCGGGGCGGCCCTGGTCAGCCGTGCCAACCAGCTCCGCCTGGCGGGTGTGCACCTGCCCACCACCTGCTCCGACTACCGGCCGCTGCGACCCGTCAGAGAGGAGCGGGAATGAACACCGCCACCCAGGAGACCACCGTGGCCGGACGCTACGCGGAGGCGAGCGCGCTGGACCACGCCCTCGGCGATCCCGGTGACCCGGAGAACCCCTTCGGCTTCGCGGCCATGGTCGCCCGTGACCGCGAGGCCGCGTTTCCGGAGGACTTCCGCGACCGGGTGGGGTCCGAACTGCGGTTGAGCTTCGTGCCGACCGAACACGGCGGCACGATGACCGGGCTGGACGAGACGTTGTTCCGGGTGCGGCTGACGGCCCGGCGCGACCTGACCGTCATGCCCGCCACCATGTTCAGCGTCACCGCGACGTCCTGTGTGCTGATCTCGGGGTCCGAACGGCAACGGGCGGAGGCGCTCGACCTGCTCCGTCGCGGCGAGTCCATCGGTTTCGCGCTGTCCGAACCGGAGCACGGCAGCGATCTGCTCAACAACGAGTGCGCGCTGAGCCGGGTCGACGAACGGCGCTACCGCGCCGACGGCCACAAGTGGCTGGTCGGCCTGGGAGGGCGCTGCTCGGCGCTGCTGTTGGTGGCGCGCACCGGTGGACGTGGCCCGGCCGCCTTCTCGGCGGCGCTGTTGCGCGGTCCCTCGGTGCGGGCGGCGCGCCGGGCCGTGCGGGAACATCCCAGCGGGATGCGCGGGGTGGACTTCGCGGATTTCCGGTTCGAGGACACCGAGGTGGAAGGCACGGCCCTGGTCGGCGCCCCCGGTCGCGGGACGGAGACCGCGATGAAGGCGATGCAGCTGGTCCGTGCGCTGAGCACCGGGGCCAACCTCGCGGCCTCGGACACCGCCCTGCGCCTGACCCTGGACTTCGCCTCCGAACACGAGGTCGCCGGACGGGGACTGCTGGAACACCCGCATCCCAGGCGGGAGATCGCCACCGCCGCCGCCGCCGTGTTCGCCGCCGACGTCGTGGCGGTCACCTGCGCGCGCGGCATGCACACGACGCCCGGCGCGCACAGCCTCTGGTCCAGCGTGGCCAAGGCCGTGCTGACGGACCACAGTGAGGAGGTCTTCGCCAGGTGCGCCAATGTTCTCGGCAGCCGCAGTCTGCTCACCGAGGGCAGGTACGCGCCCTTCGACGTGGCGCGCCGGGACAACGCGGTCGTGCGCTTCATCGACACCAGCCCGGTGGCGAACCTGCGGCTGGTGGCGATGCAGCTGGGGCAGCTGTCGGCGACGACCATGGCCGAACTGGGCGTCGACGAGCGGTGGCTCACCGACCCGGCGCTGCGGACCACCTTCGAGCTGGGGGCCGAACTTCCGAGCCTGTCGCTCGACGGGCTGCGGCTCAGCGTGCGCGGCCGGGATCCGGTGTGGGCGGCGCTGCCCACCGTGGCCGAGGCCTGCGCGGCGGCTGTGGGGCCGGAGGCCGCCGTCACCGGCCGGTTGGAGGCCCTGCGCACCGCGCTGTCGGAGCTGCACCGGGACGTCGAGGCGCTGCGGGCCTCAGAGGGCGGTGAGTTCGGAAACGCACCGGAACTGATCGAGATGGCCGAACGTTACTGCGCGCTGCACGCCGCGGCCAGCTGTGTCCACCTCTGGTGGTTCAACCGGACCACGGCCCTGTTCGGCGCTCCGGCGGGTAGCACCGGTTGGCTCGGTGCCGTTCTCGGGTTCCTGCTCGACCGCGCCGACGGCGGCCACAACCGCGTGGACCGCGGCGACGCGCGGCAACTCGGGAACATCGTCGCCGCCCTGCACCGTTCGGGCCGACTGTTCTCCAGCGTGGCGCTGCCGCTCGCGGAATCCCGGGAGGAGTCCCCATGACCGTCGACAACATGATCGAACTCGCCGGGGAGCTGGAGGCCTACCTCGGCGATCCGCACGACGACGCGAGCAGGATCCCGTTCAGCCGCGTGCTCCGGCTGGACGAGCGGGAGCAGGTCCCGCACGAGCCGCTGCACGTGTTGCGGCGGTGGAACGTGCACCAGTACTGCCTTCCCGACTACTGGGGCGGCCGGGCCGGCGACGTCGAGGTCGGTTTCCACCTGCTCCGGCTGATCGCCCGCCGCGATCCGACCACGGCCACGGCGTTGATGGTCACGCACCTGGCGTTCATGCCCGCCTGGATCGCCGCCACCGAGGACCAGGGGCGACACTACGTGTCCGAGATCCAGCGGGGCACCCGCATGGCGTGGGCGCTGTCCGAGCGCGGGCACGGAAGCGACGTCACCGCCAACGAGACCCGCGCCGAGAAGGTGCCGGGCGGATACCTGCTGACCGGCGAGAAGAACCTCATCGGGAACGCGACGATCGCCGACGTCGTCACCGTGCAGGCCCGCACCGACGAACGCGGCGGCCCCGGTGGTTGGTCGGTCTTCGCCGTGGACAAGCGCGAGTGCCCCGCCGGTTCGGTCGCGGAGCTGCCCGGGGAACGTCTGCACGGCCTCCGGGCCATGGACATCAGCGGCGTCCGGTTCGAGGGCGTGTTCGTGCCCGAGCACCACCGGATCGGCGCCCAGGGGCAGGGCCTGGAGATTACGCTCCAGAGCGCCCAGGTGGCCCGGACCGTGATCAACGGCCTGGCGCTGGGCGCCGCCGACACGGCACTTCGCGTGACCATGGACTTCGTCACCCGGCACGAGATCTTCGGCAGCCGGGTCGTGGACATCCCCTACACCCGGCGTCAGCTCGCGGAGTGCTTCGCCGACCTGCTGCTGGCGGAGGCGGTCGGCACGGGCGCGGTGCGCGCCCTCCAGGCCAATCCCGCCCAGGCCAGCGTGTTCTCCTCGGCGGTCAAGTACTTCGTGCCGACGCTGCTGGAGCGCAGCATGGCACAGCTGTCCACCGTGCTGGGAGCCCGTCTCTACCTGCGGGAGCATCCGCGTTTCGGCATCTACCAGAAGATGCTCCGGGACGTGCTGGCCGCCACGTTCGTCGACGGCAACACGGTGGTGAACCTGAAGAACATCGCCGTGCAGCTCGGCGGGCCACCGAAGGACACGGAACCGGACTCGGAGACGCTGGAGCGCACGCGCACCGTTTTCGACGTGGACCGGCCGCTTCCCGTGTGGGAGCCGAGCAAGCAGACCCTGTTCGGCCGGGGACGCAACGACACGCTCGACACGCTGCCGGACGGCATCGCCGGTCTCCGCGCGCTCGCCGCACGGTCCGAGGGGCGCCAGCGGGAGTGGTTCGAGCGGGCCGCGCGGGCGGGACAGACCCTGTTGGAGGAGCTGCGGCGCGTCCGCCGGGAAGGTGCCGAGCTGCGGCAGAAGATGGGACGGGAGCACGCCTCCTCGGCGGAACTCTTCCGTCTGGCCGAACAGTACTGCGCGATCAACGCGGGGGCCGCGGCGATCCACCTCACGGTTCGTTCCGCCGACTCACTTCCCGGCGAACTGCCTGACGGGGCGGTGCTGCTGCTCATGGTGGAACGGTCCCTGCGGCACTTCCGGGCGTACGAGACGGTCACCGACGTGGACGTGGTCGACCGTGTGATGGACGTTGCCGGTGACATGCACCGGCGGCACAGGCTGTTCTCGCACTGGCGGTTTCCGGTGGCGGCCTCGGACGGGACCGCCGGAGACGTGTGGTGACGCCGTCCGGGATCAGCACCCGGTCGGGGGGCGGGCACGACGGCCCCGTCTTCGGCGGGAGCGGAAGACACCAGCGGAACACCAGGAAGGCGCGAGACTTTTCGGTTTACTTCCGGCCCGGGCCGATTCCGGCGAGCCGGACGACGTTCGAGGGGAACCGATGACCACCACCGAGAGAACTCCGTCGGCGACCGACGGCGAAGTACGCTGGACACACTGTCCGTCCTGCTCCGGCATGATCTACCTCCGCAGGCTGTGGCGGCACGACAAAGTGTGCCCCGACTGCTCGTACCACTTTCGCCTGGGGCTCTCCGACCGACTGACGATGCTGCTGGACCCGGACTCCCACCAGTGGTTCGACTCCGAGCTGACGGCGCGTGACGTGCTGTCGTTCAGCGACACCCGCCCGTACGGGGAACGGCTGGCGAAAGCGCGGGAAACAACCGGGGCGGGTGAGGCCGTGCGGTGGGGACTCGGCCGGATCCACGACAACCCGGTGGTCGTGGCCGGGCTCGACTTCGCCTTCCTCGGAGGCAGTATCGGCGGGGTGACGGGGGAACTGCTGGCCCGGGCCGCCCGGGCCGCGCTGCACCGTCGGATTCCGCTGCTGCTGGTCACCGCCTCCGGCGGTGCCCGGATGCAGGAGGGAGTGGTGGCCCTGGCCCAACTCGCCAAAACCAGTCAGGAGATCGGGCGTCTGCGCGAGGCGGGCGTGCTGGTGCTCAACATCAACACCGACCCCACCTACGGTGGCGCGACGGCCTCGTTCGCCACGCTCGGCGACGTGGTGCTGGCCGAGCCGGGGGCCAGGATCGGGTTCGCGGGCAAGAACGTCATCCAGCAGACGATCCGGGCCGAACTGCCCCACAACTTCCAGACGGCGGAGTTCCTGGCGCGCAACGGGATGTGCGACCTCGTCGTCCCCCGAGGGGAGCTGCGTTCGACGGTGGCTCGGCTGCTGTCGCTGCACGGACAGGACGCACCGGAGGAGGCGACTCCGGGCGGAGGCCGGATCGACGATCCGGACGGGCTGGACCGTCGCGCCGCCGCCGACGTCGTCGCCGCGGCACGGGACGTCCAACGTCCGACCACACTGGACTACTGCGGACTGGTCTTCGACGAGTTCGTCGAGCTGCACGGGGACCGGGTCGGAGCCGACGACCCCGCGATCGTCGGCGGCCTCGCCAGGTTCGCCGGGCGGGCCGTGGTCGTGCTCGGTCACCAGAAGGGACACACCACCGGGGAACTGGTCGAGCGCAACTTCGGAATGCCCCAGCCCGGCGGCTACCACAAGGCCCGGCGCATGATGGACCACGCGCAGCGGCACGGGATGCCACTGGTGACCTTCGTGGACACACCGGGCGCCTATCCGGGCGTGGAGGCCGAACGCCACGGGCAGGGCACGGCCATCGCGGAGGCCATCCTGCGGATGTCCCGCCTGACGGTTCCCACCGTCGTGGTGGTGACCGGGGAGGGCGGCAGCGGCGGGGCACTCGCGCTCGGTGTGGGCAACCGGATGCTGATGCTCGAACAGGCCTATTTCTCCGTGATCAGCCCCGAGGGATGTTCGACCATCCTGTTCGGTTCCTCCGAGCACTCGGCTGTCGCCGCGGAGTCGCTGCGCCTGACGGCGGCGGATCTGATGCGCCTGGGAGTGGTGGACGGGGCCGTGCCCGAACCCGAGGGGGGAGCGCAGTCCGACCACGCGAGCACGGCCGCCAACATCCGTGCCGCCCTGCGGGAGAGCCTGGCGGAACTGTCCGGTCTCTCGCCCGAGCAGCTGCTGGAACAACGGTGGGCTCGCGTCGCCGCGATCGGTGACCCCGGGGTCCAGGCCGCCCTGGGGGAGCCCTCCGGCCGGTGACCCCGCGCCGCCTCGCTCCGCGGCCCACCCATCCACCAGACAGGAAGGAACCGAGATGTCCATCGAGACCAACGGCGCGAAACTCACCGAGCACGGACAGGACCTGACCACGGGAACCCCGAACACCTCCGGGGCGGGGCATCACACGATCGCCGAACTCGGCGAGCACGTCGGACGACTCCTGGCGCGGGTCGACCGCCCCGTGCGCAGGATCCGGTTGCAGGCGGGGCCGGACTCCGTCGAGATCGACTGGGCCGACGAGCCCGGTCCGGCCCCCGCCGTCGACGCCGCGGGAGCCGTCGAGATCTCCGAGGCCGTAGGGGAGGAGGGGACGCGGACAGCGGTACGCGCCCCGCTGGTCGGAACGTTCTACCGTGCCCCCGCTCCGGGGGAGGACCCGTTCGTCGAGATCGGCACGATCGTCGAGCAAGGACAGCAGCTCGCCATCATCGAGGCGATGAAGCTGATGAACCCGATCAGCGCTCCCGTCTCCGGGAGGGTCGTGAGCATCACGGGCACCGAGGCCGAACTCGTCGAGTACGACCAGGTTCTTTTCGAGATCGAGCCGGAGGAGGAGTGAGGTTGTTCGTCAAGGTGCTCGTCGCCAATCGCGGCGAAATCGCCGTCAGAGTGATCCGTACCTGCCGCAGGCTGGGGATTCCCACGGTCGCGGTCTATTCGCGGGCGGACGAACACACGCTGCCGGTCCGGCTCGCGGACGAGGCCGTGTGCGTCGGTCCCGCTGACGCGCGGGAGAGCTACCTGCACATCCCGAACATCATCGGCGCGGCGTTGCGCACCGGCGCTGACGCGATCCACCCCGGATACGGCTTCCTGTCCGAGGATCCCTACTTCGCGGAGATCTGCGCCGACCACGGGATCACCTTCATCGGCCCCTCGGCCGAGGTGATGGAGGTGCTCGGTGACAAGTCGAGCGCGCGCAGGGTCATGGGGGACAACGGGCTGCCGCTGCTTCCGGGAACCGTGGAGCCGCTCGGTTCCTACGAGCAGGCCCAGCGGGTCGCCGAGGACATCGGCTACCCGGTCGTGCTCAAGGCGGTCGCCGGTGGCGGTGGTCGCGGGATCACCGTGGTGCACCGTCCCGTCGACCTTTTCGAGGCGTTCCACACCACCCGGGCCAACGCCCAGACCCTGTTCAAGGATCCTTCGCTGTACATGGAGAAGTACCTCGAACAGGCACGCCACATCGAGGTGCAGGTCCTGTGCGACAGCCACGGTCGGGGGGTGCACCTGGGAGAGCGGGACTGTTCCATTCAGCGCCGCAACCAGAAACTCCTGGAGGAGGCTCCTTCCCCCGCCGTGGACGAGAACCTGCGGCAGGAGCTCGGTGCTGCCGCCGTGCGGGGAGCCCTGGAGGCGGGCTACCAGGGTGTCGGCACGATGGAGTTCCTGCTCGACGGGCAGAACCGCTTCTGGTTCATGGAGGTCAACACGCGTATCCAGGTGGAACACCCCGTCACCGAGGCCATCACCGGTATCGACCTGGTGGCCGAGCAGATCCACAGCGCCGCGGGCGCCCCGCTGTCCCTGCGGCAGGAGGACGTCCGACCGTTCGGTCACGCCGTCGAGTGCCGGATCAACGCCGAGGACCCCGCTCGGGGGTTCGTGCCCACCCCGGGCACCCTGCACACCTACCATGCCCCGGGCGGACCGTGGGTGCGGGTGGACACGCACTGTCACACGGGGGCCACCGTCACGCCGCATTACGACTCCCTGGTGGCGAAACTGGTGTGCTGGGGCCCGGACCGCGCCAGCGCGCTGGACCGCACGAGCCAGGCCCTGCGGGAGTTCGAACTGGACGGAAACGGTATGCGCAGCACCATCGGGCTACAGCGGGCGATCGTCGAGGACGCCGTCGTCCGTGACGGCGGGGCCACGACGGGGTTCCTGCGTGCCCGTATGCCGGAGTTCGCGGGGTAGCGGTGTGATACGGGGCTGACCTGCGGTTTCGTGGGGAGGTGGCAGGGGGTGGACAGCGGTGATCGAGGTGGGGTAGAGTTTCACTCGGTCGTTGAGTTTCTGGGTTCGTGTTCGTACACGCTCGCAGGATGTCGATGCGGGCGAGCTTCTGTCTTTGGTTGTAGCTGGAGTAGTAGCCGTCTGAGATCCCCGGCCCGGGTGTCCGCGCGGTGTGGTCATCCGTCATACGTACCCCAGCTCCCGAAGGAGAAGGACATGACACAGGGAACAGTGAAGTGGTTCAACTCGGAAAAGGGCTTCGGCTTCATCGCTCCTGACGAGGGTGGCCCGGACGTGTTCGTGCACTACTCGGCCATCGACGCCCCGGGCTTCCGCAGCCTGGACGAGGACCAGCAGGTCACCTTCGAGTCCAGTCAGGGCTCCAAGGGCCCGCAGGCCGACGTCGTCCGCGCGGTCTGAGGCTTTACCCGCTTCGTCGACGGCTCCCCATCCCGTTCGGGTGGGGAGCCGTTGTCGTGTCCGGACGTCTTCCCACCTCCCGTCTCCGGGGCCTCGGCTCCCGCCTGTGCGTCCGTCGCTCGGCGCCGGGCCTCCACTGTGATCCCCCGGCGGGATGAGAGTGGCGACACGGGCCCGGATGCTCTTGGAGTCGGGGAGGGGTCTCGGGTTCGGTGTGGATCACCGTCACGGCTGGCCGGTCACCGGCGGAATCCCGGTGTGTGGCCGTGACGTTTCCGTCAGGAAGGATCAGGTGAGGTGGCAACCGACTCGGCAACCGCCCACGCGCACCCGCCGGTGCTGCCCGAGAACCACGCCTCGCTCATCGTGCAGGGCAGGGACCGCACCGGCATCGTCGCCGCCGTCAGCGCGGTCCTGAGCGGGCACGGGGCGAACATCGTCTCGCTGGACCAGTACTCCGACGACCCCCACCAGGGCGGGACGTTCTACCAGCGCACCGTGTTCAGCCTCGACGACCTCCGGGCCGCGTTGCCCGTGCTGGAACAGGACCTCGCCAGCGAGCTCTCCGCGGGGTTCGATCTCGACTTCACCCTCCGCGACATGTCGGTTCCCAAGCGGGTCGCCGTGTTCGCCTCCAAGGAGGACCACTGCCTGCTCGACCTGCTGTGGCGGCACCGCAGGGGGCAGCTTCCCGTGACCGTCACGATGGTCGTCTCCAACCACACCGACACCGCCGAGGAGGTGCGGGCCTTCGGCGTGCCCTTCGTCCACGTGCCCACGATGGAGCTGGGCAAGTCGGCGGCCGAGGCCGAGCACCTGCGACTGTTGCGCGGCAACGTCGACTTCGTCGTGCTCGCCCGGTACATGCAGATCCTGTCCGGCGACTTCATCGCCCGGCTCGGGGTGCCCATCATCAACATCCACCACTCCTTCCTGCCCGCCTTCATCGGTTCCGGCCCCTACGCCAAGGCCAAGGAGCGCGGCGTCAAACTCGTCGGCGCCACCGCCCACTACGTGACCGAGGATCTCGACGAGGGGCCGATCATCGAGCAGGACGTCGTCCGGGTGACCCATGCCGACACCCTCGCCGACATCCGACGTCGCGGTGCCGACGTCGAGCGCACCGTGCTGGCCCGGGCCGTGCGCTGGCACAGCGAGGACCGCGTCATCCGCAGCGACAACAGCACCATCGTCTTCGCCTGAGGGGGCGCGGCGCGGTCCCGCCGCGGCGCCCGGGCGGGGGACGATGTGGGCATGTGCGAGGCGGACCACACCCTGGAGGGGCTCGTCGGGTTCGCCCGGGCGCTGCGCCACTCCGGGATGCGGTGTGGCCCGGCCCGGGTGCGTTCCTTCCTGGACGCCACCGCCCACGTCGACTTCGCCGACCGGGACCAGCTCTACTGGGCGGGCAGGCTGACGTTGTGCTCCGACCCGGACGACCTGCCCCGTTTCGACGCCGCCTTCCACGCCTGGTTCGGTGGCGGGGTGGCCGGTACGGAACTCCGGCCGCGGCGGCGTGGCAGCGCGCGCTCCCGCGCCTTGCCCCTGGGCGGGGACGATCCGGAGTCGACCCGCTCGGAGGAGGCCGAACGCCTCGCGGCGGCCGGGGACGTCGAGGTGCTGCGGCACCGCGACATGGCCGAGCTCGGCGAGGCCGAGCGTGCCCAGCTGCGGCGGATGATCTCCTGGCTGGATCCGCGCCCGCCCCGTCGTGCCGCGCTGCGCAGGCGTCGGGCCCGCGCGGGCCGTCTCGATCCCGGCGGCACCATGCGCTCCATGCTCCGTACCGGCGGGGAGCCGGTGCGGCTCGTGTACCGGGCGCGTCGGGACCGGCCCCGCAGGGTGGTGCTGCTGGTCGACGTCTCGGGTTCCATGAGCCCCTACGCGGACGCGTTGCTGCGTTTCGCGCACGTCGTGGTGCGGGCCGCCCCGACCACCACCGAGGTGTTCACCCTGGGCACCAGGCTGACGCGGGTGACCAGGCAGCTGCGTCAGCGCGATCCGGAGTTCGCCCTGGCCGCCGCGGGACGGGCGGTGCCGGACTTCTCCGGCGGCACCCGGCTGGGTGGCACGGTGCGGGCGTTCCTGGACCGGTGGGGCCAGCGCGGTGCGGCGCGGCAGGCGGTGGTGGTGCTGTTCTCGGACGGATGGGAACGCGGCGGAACCGAGGAGCTCGCCGAGCAGATGCGCCGGATGCGAAGGTTGGCCCACGTCGTGCTGTGGGCCAACCCGCACGCGGGGCGGGCGGGCTACGAGCCGGTGCAGTCCGGGGTGGCGGCGGCACTGCCCCATGTGGACGCGCTGGTGGCCGGGCACAGCCTCGCGGCGCTGCGTCGGCTGTGGCGGCGGGTGCGGGAGTGCTCCGAGTCCGGCTCCGCCGGGTGAGCACGCCGCCGGAGCCCGTTTCAGACGCTGCGCAGCACCGAGACAACGGTGCCGAGGATCACGGCCCCGTCACCGTCGAGGACCTCGTGGGCGGGGTTGCGCGGTTCGAGCAGCACGTGACCGTCGCGGCGGCGGTACACCTTGACCGTGGCCTCCTCGTCGATCATCGCGGCCACGATCTGGCCGGAGTGGGCCTCGGGCTGCTGGCGCACCACCACCACGTCGCCGTGGTGGATTCCGGCCTCGGTCATCGAGTCACCGCGCACCCGCAGCGCGAACACGGTGCCGCGCCCGGCGAACTCCCGGGGCAGGGTCAACACGTCCTCGACGTGCTCCTCGGCCGTGATGGGGGCGCCGGCGGCGATGTCGCCGAGCACGGGGACGCTCACCCGGTCCTCGGACGGTTGGGTGGTCGTGGACTCCCGCAGGAACATGCGCACGTCGATCGGGCGGGAGACCGTGGTGCCGCGGCGCAGGAACCCCTTCCGCTCCAGGTCCGCCAGGTGCCGGGAGACCGAGGACGAGGAGCGCAGCCCCACGGCGTCGCCGATCTCGCGGGTGCTGGGCGAGTAGCCGTGTTCGAGCACCCGGTCCCGGATCGCGGCCAGGATGCGCCGCTGGCGCGGGGGCAGGATCGAGGTGTCCGGGTGATCGAGATCGTCGTAGGTGCTCACCCGGGGAATGGTAGAGGCGGACCTCGGGTTGTCGATCACCGGTGCGCCCGCGGGCGGCGGGGATGCCCTGTCCGCCGCTCCCCTCGTGAGAGGGAGCCCGGCGGTGGGGTCTCCTTCCGGTCCCGTGAGCGCCCGGCTCCTCCCTGCTCTCACCTGATCGTGTCGAGCGAACCGTGTGTCGCTGACCGGGGACGTTGCGTGTCGTTCGGGATCATGGAGCCCAGCCACGGACTCGTTGCCGCCGGGACGGCGACGGCCACGAGGCCGTGACATCAGCCGCTGTTGAGGGATTCCTCGGGACGGTTCGGTTCGCCGGGACGCGTTGTCGCCCCGGATCGGGCGCTGTGGTGGGTGTGCGTGGGGTGCCGCGCGGCGGAGCGGGTCCGCCGCCGCGTGCCGGGACGGTGCGACACCCGCCCACACGCCGGGCACGTCGCCGATCCGGCCCGTCGAAGGGATCCGAGACGTTGCCCCGACACATGTCCGCACCACGCGGGCAGGCTCCGTGAGGGAGGCCCGATGCCGCGCATCACCGTCGACGTCGACGGAACCACCTACACCGACGACGTGAGTCCCAGAACCCTGCTCGTGCAGTATCTGCGGGAACAACTGGGCAAGGTCGGCACCGTCGTGGGTTGCGACACCAGCAACTGCGGAGCCTGCACGGTGCATCTGGACGGACAGAGCGTGAAGTCCTGCTCGGTGCTGGCTGTCCAGGCGGACGGCCACGAGGTGACCACCGTCGAGGCCCTGGCCCGCGACGGGCGGCTGCACCCGGTGCAGCGGGCCTTCCACGACAACCACGCCTTGCAGTGTGGGTTCTGCACCCCGGGAATGATCATGCAGGCGCTGGACCTGCTCGCGGAGGATCCCGAACCGGACGACGAGCGCATCCGGGAGGGGCTGGAGGGCAACCTCTGCCGCTGCACCGGCTACCAGAACATCGTGCGCGCCGTGCGGGACGTCTCCCGCCAGATGCGTCCCGGTGCCGGGCCTGCCATGGAGCATTCCGGACGGACCCCCGCCCCGCGCACTTCCACCGAACAGGCCGACACGCGTGTGACCGGAGGGCAGTCATGACCGCCACCCCAGTGAGTCCGTCCGAACCGGAGATCGGACGCGCGCGCAGACGCAAGGAGGACGCCAGGCTCGTCACCGGCCGAACACGGTGGACGGACAACATGAGCCTGCCTGGCATGGTGCATCTGGCCGTGCTGCGCAGTCCGGTGGCCCACGCCCGGATCAGCGCCATCGACACCACCGAGGCCCGGCGGATGCCCGGGGTGCACGAGGTGGTGACCGGGGCCGACCTCGCCGAGCGGCAGGGCAGCATGCCGTGTGCCTGGCCGGTCACCCCGGACATGAAGACCCCCTACGCTCCCGCCCTGGCGGTGGAGGAGGTCCACTTCGCCGGTGAGGCGGTGGCCATGGTGGCCGCGCGCAGCGCCGCCGAGGCCCGCGACGCCCTGGACGCGATCGACGTGGACTACGAGGACCGGGAGGTGGTCCTCGACGTCGAGGCCGCCGCGCGGGACGACTCCCCCCTCGTGCACGAGGAGCTGGGCACCAACCGCAGCGCCACGTGGACCTTCGACTCGGCCGAGGCCGGCACGGGAGGGGACGTGGAGCGGGCCCTGCGGGACGCCGAGGTCCGTCTGGACCGGACCTTCCGGCAGCAGCGGCTGATCCCCGCCTTCATGGAACCGCGTTCGGTGCTGGTCGACCCGACCGGTGAGCAGTACACCGTCTGGTCGTCCACCCAGGTGCCGCACATCCTGCGCACCATGATCGCCATGACCCTCGGCGTCGGCGAGCACAAGGTCCGGGTGATCGCCCCCGACGTGGGCGGGGGTTTCGGGGGCAAGCTCCAGGTCACTCCCGAGGAGATGCTCACCTTCCTCATGGCCGAGCGGCTCGGTCGTCCGGTGAAGTGGACCGAGAGTCGTTCGGAGACCATGGTCTCGGCCCACCACGGCAGGGACCAGGTGCAGCGGCTCTCGCTGGCCGCCCGTGCCGACGGGACGGTCACCGGACTCAAGGTCGACCTGCTCGCCGACATGGGGGCCTATCTGCGGCTGGTCACCCCCGGGATCCCCATCCTCGGGGCGCTGATGTTCAACGCGATCTACAAGTTCGACTCCTACCGCTTCACCTGCACGAACGTGTTCACCACCAAGACGCCCACCGACGCCTACCGGGGCGCGGGCAGGCCGGAGGCGACCTTCGCGATCGAACGGATGATGGACGAGCTGGCCGCCGAGCTCGACATGGACCCCCTGGAGGTCCGCCGCAGGAACTGGATCAACCACGACGAGTTCCCGTTCGACACCGTGGCCGGGCTGACCTACGACTCCGGCGACTACGAGGCGGCCACCGACCGGGCGGTGGAGATGTTCGGCTACCAGCAGCTGCGGGACGAGCAGCTGCGGCGTCGACAGCGCGGCGACACCGTCCAGTTGGGCATCGGGGTCTCCACGTTCACCGAGATGTGCGGGCTGGCGCCCTCCCGGGTGCTCGGGTCGCTGTCCTACGGGGCCGGTGGCTGGGAGCACTCCCAGGTACGGGTGCTGCCGACCGGCAAGGTCGAGGTGGTCACCGGCACCTCCCCCCACGGGCAGGGCCACGTGACCGCCTGGAGCCAGCTCGTGGCCGACCGCCTGGGTGTTCCGTTCGAGGACGTCGAGGTGCTGCACGGCGACACCCAGTCCTCACCCCGGGGACTGGACACCTACGGTTCCCGGTCGTTGGCGGTCGGCGGGGTCGCGGCGGTGCGGGCCTCCGACAGGGTGATCGACAAGGCGCGGTCGATCGCCGCGCACCTGCTGGAGTGCTCGGAGCAGGACCTGGACTTCTCCGCCGGGCGTTTCTCCGTGCGCGGCACGGACCGGGGCATGGCGCTCACCGAGGTCGCGTTGGCGGCCTTCACCGCCCACGACCTGCCCGAGGGCGTGGAGCCCAACCTCGACGCCGAGGTCAGCCACGACCCGGAGAACTTCTCCTTCCCCCACGGCACGCACCTGTGCGCCGCCGAGGTCGACACCGAGACGGGGCGGGTGCGCATCCGCTCGTACGTGTGCGTGGACGACGTCGGCACCGTGGTCAACCCGCTGGTCGTGGAGGGGCAGGTGCACGGGGGACTGGCCCAGGGCATCGCCCAGGCGCTGTACGAGGAGGCCGTCCACGACGAGGACGGAACGCTGACCACGGCGACGTTGGCGGACTACCTGGTTCCCTCCGCCGTGGACCTGCCCGAGTTCCACACCGACCGCACCGAGACCGACGCGACGTCCAACCCGCTCGGGGTGAAGGGCGTCGGCGAGGCGGGAACCATCGCCTCGACCCCGGCCGTGGTGAACGCCGTGGTCGACGCCATCAGGCACTACGGCGTCACCGACGTGCGGATGCCGTGCTCGCCGCAGCGGGTGTGGCGGGCGCTGTCCGGGGCCCGGGCGAGCTCGGCCACGGCGGCCGAGTCCGGCGGCGGGCTCGGTTCCGTAGACCCCGACCAGCCGTTCCCCACCGGAGGTGACAGGTGATTCCCGCCGAGTTCGACTACGTCGCTCCGTCCACCGTGGAGGAGGCCGTGCGGGCCCTCCGGGACGCGGGGGAGGACGCCAAGGTACTGGCCGGTGGGCAGAGTCTGCTGCCGGTGCTGCGCATGAGACTGGCCGCCCCGTCGACGGTCGTGGATCTCGGGAAGGTCTCCGAGATGCGCGGGGTGCGCGAGGAGGACGGGAACCTGGTGATCGGGGCCATGACCACCCACCACGAGGTCGTGCGGGACGGGCTGGTCAACGAACACGCGTCCCTGCTGGCGCTGGCGACGCGGACGGTGGCCGATCCGCAGGTGCGCCACCGGGGGACCCTCGGCGGTTCCCTCGCGCACGCCGACCCGGCCGGTGACCTGCTGGCCCCGGTGCTGGCCTTGGAGGGGGAGATGGTGCTGGCCGGCCCGCAGGGCCGCAGGACCGTTCCCGCCGACGAGTTCTTCGTGGACCACTTCACCACGGCGGTGGGGCCGGAGGAACTGCTCGTGGAGGTACGGGTGCCCAAGCACACCGGCTGGAGCGCCCACTACGAGAAGTTCAACAGGGTGGCCCAGGCCTGGTCGGTGGTCGGGGTCGCGGCCACGGTGCTCGTGGAGGACGGCAGGATCGCCCGCGCCCGGGTGGGGCTGACCAACATGGGGTCCACCCCGGTACGCGCCCACGGGGTGGAGCGGGCGCTGCTCGGTGCGAGCCCCACGGGCGAGGCCGTGCGGCGGGCCGCCGAACGCGCCCACGAGGGAACCAGCCCCGGCAGCGACGCCAGCGCCGACGCCGACTACCGGCAGCATCTGGCCGAGGTGTTGACGGGCAGGGCGCTGGCCACGGCGGCGGGGGTGTGACGGCTTCGTGTACCCGACCGGCCCGCACGGCGCCCGCCGCCGGGTGGGCCGGGGCGGGAGCCGGACGCGTTCCCGCCGACGCGAGGAGGGAATAGAGTGCAACTGGAGCACGAGTTCACCGTGCCCGTGCCGGTCGAGACGGCCTGGCAGGCCCTGCTCGACCCGGAGAGGGTCGCGCCGTGTATGCCGGGGGCCACGCTGAAGAGCGTGGAGGACGGCGAGTTCTCCGGCTCGGTCAAGGTCAAGCTCGGCCCGGTGTCGCTGTTGTACAAGGGCAACGGCCGGTTCGCCGAGGTCGACCACGAGACCCACCGCGCCGTGCTGGAGGCCAGCGGCAAGGACTCGCGGGGGAACGGCACCGCCGCCGCCACGGTGCGGGCGACGTTGCGGTCCGAGGGCGAGAGCACCGCCGTGCACGTGGACACGGACCTGAAGATCACCGGAAAACCCGCCCAACTCGGGCGGGGACTGATCTCCGACGTGGCCCAGCGGCTGATCGACCAGTTCGCGCGGTGCCTGGCCGAACGGCTCACCGGCTCCGAGGTCGCCGAGGCCGCCGGGGACGGGCAGCAGCAGGCCGCGAGCACGGGCACCGTCGGCGGGGCCTCGGTCTCCCCCGACGGTGAGGCCGGTCAGGAGCGTTCCGCGCCCACGCGCGCCGAGTGGGACTCCGGGGCCCCGGACGAGCGCACCCCGTGGAAGGTCACCGGCGCCGAGGGGGAGCCCTCCCACGAGGGCGTCTCCTCGGAACGGCCGGAGCACGAGCGGCACGGTGCCGGGTTGTCCGGCTCCGCGCGGCGGACGGGGGACGCCGAACAGGACGTGGTGGATCTGCTCGGCACGGCCGGGGTGCCGGTGCTGAAGCGGCTGGGGCCGGTGGTGCTGGCCGCGGCGGTGCTGGTCGTGGTCCTGGTGGTGTGGCGGCGGAGGGCACGTCCTGCGTGGTGACGGACTTCGGGAGGCCGGAGCCGCCCCGTGGGGCGCTCACCGGGCGCCCCACGGGGCCGCGCCGTGGTCACCGGCCGGTGTTCTCACCGTCCAGCAGGGACCGGGCGAACTTCTCACCCTGGTCGAGGGCCTGCGCCGCCTCCTCGGCGCGGTTGTCCTGGTCGTCTGCCCGCGAGGCGGTCCGGGATGACCCGCCCCGGTCCTCCTCGAGGGTCTGGGAGGCGAACTTCGGCAGCAGCTGGGACAGCAGCAGCGTGGACAGGGCGGACTGGTCGCCACCGCCGCGGACCACGATCGGACGCGGGGCGTTCTCGGCCAGCCGCGAGCCGACCTCCAGCCTGCGGCGGGCCAGCTCGTAGTGCAGCACGGCGCGGTTGTCGCGGTAGGCCTGGCCGAGCCGCTGCCGGGACTTGGCCTCGTTCTGCGCCTCGGTGAGCGTGGCCCTGCCCCGGGCCTCGATCTCCCACTGGGCCCGCTGGGCCTCGGTCTCCTGTTCCTCCAGCCTCCGGGCCACGTCGCGGCGGGCCTGGTTGCGGGCGGCCTTCACCTCGACCAGTTTGGCGTCGCGGGTCTTCTTGGCGCGTTCGATCTCCATCAGCAGGTTGTCGATGCGCCGTTTGCGGGTCAGCTCCCACTCCCGCTCGTAGGCGCTGAGTTCCTTGGAGACCCGCTCGCGGGTGGCCAGGTGCTGCTGGTACTGGTCCGGCAGCTGCACGTCGGGGATGTTCGCCCCGAGGATCCGCACCCCGTACTTGGTGAGCTGGCGGTTCAGGGCCTGCTGCATGTCCTCGACGTCGCTGCCGCGCAGTTCGTGGGCCTGTTCGGTGTGCACGCGCCGGGCGCGCTGCCGCAGGGCGTCCTGCACCGCGCTGGACAGCACCATGTCGAAGTTGCCCGCCCCGATCGTGCGTACGAAGTCGACCGGGTTGTCGATGCGGAACTTCAGGAAGAACTCGATCGACTTCAGCGGCACGTCCTCCGCCGTGGGGCAGGCGGCGACCGGGGCGTTGTAGGGGATCTCGGTGGTGGTGTCGACGACGAACTCGACCTTGTCCCACGGCCACCACAGGTAGTGCCTGCCGGGGGCGAGGGTGCCGGTGAACGCGCCGTAGCGGCTGCGGATGCCGGTGGTGCCCTGTTCGATCTCCACGATCGATCCGCGCCACAGGGCCAGGGCGGTCAGCACCAGCATCAGCAGGCTGGCCCCCCACAGGACGGTGGACAGCGGTGCGGTGCTCAGCACCGCCGTTCCCCCCAGGTACAGGGTGAGGAACAGCAGCGCGACCCAGGCGGGGTTGCGGTTGTCCTTGGGGATCACCACGGGGACGAGCTTGCCCTCGTCCCCGCTGCGGATGAGTTGACGGATGTTGGACCACGGCGCGATCGCGTCGGTGATCGTGGAGAAACCGTTCCGTTGGGTGGTCATCACTGCTCACCTGCCTGGGAGTCCTCCTCGGACTCGGACGGCTCGTCGGGTGTGGTGTCGTGCCCGGAACGTCCGGTCGGGGCGTCGGGCTCGGCGGGTGGGATGTCCTCCTCGTCCCGCCCGGTCTCGGAGGAGACTGTCTCCATCCGGGACAGGTGGCCGCCCTCGGCCAGCAGTTGTTCGATCTCGGGTTCGCGCTGCCGGATGCGTTCCTGGATGGCCTCGGTGCGTTGTTGGATGGCGGAGACGTCCGCCTCGGACAGTCCGGCCCCGTCGTGGGAGGTGCCGAGCATCCTGCGCGCGGCGGAGAGGTAGTCGATGTTGTCGTCGTCTCCCAACGAGACGAGCACCGGAAGGTGCTCGGCCAGTCCCTCCAACCTGTCCAGCAGGTCCCGCTCGTAGTGGTACTCCAGGATCTCCGGGTTGTTCGCCGCGCTGACCGCCCGGATGTCCAGCGCCTGGGCCTCCAGCAGGGCGGAGTTGGCGTTGGCGGTGCTCTCCGCCTCCACGAAGCGCTGGCGGGCCTGGGCCTTGGCGCGGTTGGTCTCCCGTTCCAGCGCGGTGTCCATCTGCGCCTGATAGCTGGCGATCTCGGCCCTGATACCGGAGAGGCTCTCGTTCATCGAGGCCAGTTCCTTGTTCAGGTCGCCCTCGTCCTGTTCCTTGCGCAGGCTGAGCTCGTACTCGTAGGTGTAGGCCTCCTTGGCCATGCGCACCATCTCCGGGGAGGCCAGGTCGGCGCGGTACTGCTGGCTGGACGGCTCGGCGTGGGTGATGTTGGCGCTGGTCAGCCGCACCGCGGGCAGGAACTGTTCGTTCAGGTTGTCCAGCAGTTCCTGGGTGCTCTCCCCGACGAGGTCGTAGATGTCCTCGGCGCGCTGCTGGTAGATCAGGCTCCGGGTGACCTCGCTGACCGCGTTGGTCAGCTTGTCGGAGAAGCCGGACACCGCGCCGAGGGCGAACATGAACTGGGTCGGGTCCTCGATGCGGAACTGTAGGAACAGGTCGACCGAGGCCTTGATGCCGCTGCGGGTGGGTGCTTCGCTGATCGGCGCGTTGAACGGGTACTCCCGCGTGGTGTTGAGCACGTAGCTGACCTGTTTGCGCGGGTCGAGCAGCAGGGTCCGTCCCGGGCCGACCGTGCTGTCCAGTTTGCTGAACTTGGTGATCATCGCCTGGCAGCCCTCCGGCACCATGACGATGCTGCGCCGCAGCCACAGCAGCACGGCCAGCCCCGCCAGCAGCACCCAGAGGTGCGGGCCGACCCAGGCCGCGCCCTGCCCCGTCCGGTGGACCACCAGGGTTCCGAGCAGGGCCAGCGCGAGCAGCACCAGCAGCGGAAAGCCCAGGTTGGTCAGCGCGTTGCGTTTGGGGATCACCACGGGGCAGATGACGTTGACCCGCTCCCCGTCGTCCCCGCGTTCCGGGACGCTGCTGTTGACGAGCGCGCCGACCTCCTCCATCGGGGCGGTGCGCTGTTCGATCCGGGTGCCCGCCGAGCTGCCCTGCTCGCGGGCGGAGAGGAAGTCGCTGGGGTCGATCGCGAACTCGTCGGCCTCCTCCTCGGTGGGTGCGCTCCCCGAGGCCGAGGGGGGCTGTTTCTCCCGCGCCACGGACATGGCCTGGCGCCCGGCCGCTGCGATGGACATGGGTCGCTCCCTTGACGACTGCGGGATCGCCTACGTCGGACGTGCGGCGGGTGGTCCCCGGTTCCTGCCGGGGCGGCGGTTCCCGCGTGTGATCGCAGACTATCGCTCCGGCGGGCCGGTGTGGGGAGCTTCACGGGTTTCCGCCTGTCGGGCCGTGCTCAGGTGGTGCTCGCCAGTCGCACGCGGTACAGCCGTTCCAGCCAGCGGTGCTGGGTCTCCGCCACCGGGGTGGCCGCGGCCACCAGCGCGGGGGCCGGGCACGGGGGGTGTGTGGGCACGGGGAGCTGCCCGTCGACGGGAAGCAGCGGGTCGGTGACCACATCGCCGTCCAGCAGCGCCACCGTGCCCAGTCCACAGGCGAACGGCAGTTCGGGCAGCGCCCCGGCCAGGGCGAGCTGGGCGGCCAGCCCCACACTGCTCTCCACCGCTGAGGACACCACGCACGGCAGGCCGCAGGCCTCGGCCACCTCGAGGGAGCGCCGCACCCCGCCCAGCGGGGCGGCCTTGATCACGGCCACGTCGGCGGCCTCGGCCACGGCCACGCGCAGCGGGTCCTCGGCGCGCCGGATCGACTCGTCGGCGGCCACCCGCACGTCGACCCGTCGGCGGACGGAGGCCAGTTCCGCCACGCTCGGGCACGGTTGTTCCACGTACTCCAGCCCGCCGGCGGCGCGGTCGAGTTCCCGGATGCGGTGCACGGCCGTGTCCACGTCCCAGGCCGCGTTGGCGTCCACCCGGATCGCGCCCGAAGAACCCAGCGCCTGCCGTACCGCCTCCACCCGTTCGGCGTCGGCGGAGGCCGGGTCGCCGGGTTCGGCGACTTTCACCTTGGCGGTGTGGCAGCCGGAGTTCGCCACGAACTCGTGGGCGCGCCGCGGGTCCACGGCGGGTACGGTGCAGTTGACCGGCACCGTCTCCCGCACTGGGGTGGGCCAGCCGAGGAAGCAGCTCTCCAGCGCGGCGTCCAGCCAGGGCACGCAGTCGGCGTCCGAGTAGTCCTCGAAGGGGCAGAACTCCCCCCAGCCCTCGGGACCGTTGAGCAGCACCCCCTGCCGGACGGTGACGCCCCGGAACCTGGTGCGCATCGGCAGGCTGTAGACGCGTACCGCGTCGAGCTGGGTCAGGTCGAAGGTTCCGGGGTCGCTCGCCATGCCCTCGATCCTGGCACGGCCGTACCACCGTGGGCATCCGATGACGTCCGAGAACACAGCCTCCCGGCCGTTCTCGACACCGCCCGTGACGGGCTCTGGCCACGGGGTGGTGCCCGGTGGGTCAGGCGACGCTGGGGCGGCCGATGTCGAAGACGTCCACCTCGAAGCGGGCCCACTGCCTGCGCAGCGCAGGAACTCCCTGGTCGAGGGCGAAGTTCAGCTCCCCGAGGGTGACCGGCAGCAGGGTGAACACCTGGAGCTGCTCCACTCCCTGGGCGTCGGTGAACCTGGTGAACTCCGGGGGGAACAGCGGGTGTCCCCCGGCCAGCAGGGCGTGGAACTCGGTTCCGGCCAGCAGTGGCTGTTCGTTGGGCACGATCTGGTCGGGAACCAGGTGGGTCCTGTTGCGCACCAGCAGTTCCGAGGAGATGTCCACAAGGTAGCGGGCGGCCTCGGCCTGTTCCCGGTAGACGGTGCAGGCCAGTTCCTGGGCGGGCTCGGCCCCGAGGGGTTGGAACCGCAGTCCCGAGCTGATCACCGAGGTCAGGTGGTACTCCTCCAGGTGGAAGAAGACCAGGCCGTAGCCGCGGTCGGGCCCGTGCACGTTCGGCGGCTCGGCCTCCGAGGGGGTGCCCGCGTGTCTCTCCAGGTTCTCCGCGAGGCCGACGAAGCGGTGGGCGCCGCTCACGGACGGGGGTTCCTGGCTACCGGTACTCATCCTGGCCTCCAGCGAACGGTTCCGGGGCTTGTACGGAAACGGTGGCGGACACTGCCGTTGCCCCGGCGAGCGGGGTGCCGCCGTGGGGCTCTTCCGTGCTTCGGGGCGCCTGGGGCTTCGGGCCGTTCCCGGCCGGGGTGAGCCCCCGGGGTGGCCTCCAGTGTCTCAGCCGTCGACCCCGGGCACGGGGGGACCGAGCAGGTCCTCGGAGTCCACGATCCGGTAGGCGTAGCCCTGTTCGGTGAGGAACCGCTGCCGGTGGGCGGCGTAGTCGGTGTCCAGGGTGTCCCGGGCCACCACCGAGTAGAAGTGCGCCTGCCCGCCCTGGGCTTTGGGGCGCAGCAGGCGGCCCAGCCGTTGGGCCTCCTCCTGGCGGGAGCCGAAGGTCCCGGAGACCTGGATCGCCACCGAGGCCTCGGGCAGGTCGATGGAGAAGTTGGCGACCTTGGAGACCACGAGTCGGCTGATCTCGCCGCGCCGGAAGGCTTCGTAGAGCTTCTCGCGTTCCCTGTTGCGGGTGGAGCCCTCCAGCACCGGGGCGTCGAGCTCGTGGCCGAGTTCGCGCAGCTGTTCCAGGTAGGCGCCGATCACCAGGGCGGGTTCCTCCGGGTGCTGGTCGAGGATGGCCCGCACCACCGAACTCTTGCTGCGTGCCGTGGCGCAGAGCTTGTAGCGGTCCTCGGGCTCGGCGGTGGCGTAGTCGAGACGTTCCGCCTCGCTCAGCGTGACCCGCACCTCCACGCAGTCGGCGGGGGCGATCCAGCCCTGGGCCTCGATGTCCTTCCAGGGCGCGTCGAAGCGTTTGGGGCCGATCAGGGAGAACACGTCTCCCTCGCGGCCGTCCTCGCGTACCAGGGTGGCGGTGAGGCCGAGTCGTCGTCGGGACTGGAGGTCGGCGGTCATGCGGAACACCGGGGCGGGCAGCAGGTGCACCTCGTCGTAGACGATCAGTCCCCAGTCCCGGGACTCGAACAGGTCCAGGTGCTGGTACTCGCCCTTCGACTTGCGGGTGATCACCTGGTAGGTGGCGATGGTGACCGGCCGGATCTCCTTCTGCTCGCCGGAGTACTCGCCGATCTCGTCCTCGGTCAGCGAGGTCCGCTCGACGAGTTCGCGTTTCCACTGCCTGCCGGCGACGGTGTTGGTGACCAGGATCAGCGTGGTGGTGCTGGACTCGGCCATGGCGGCGGCGCCCACGAGGGTCTTGCCCGCTCCGCAGGGCAGCACCACCACGCCCGAGCCTCCGGCCCGGAAGGAGTCGGCGGCCTGGCGCTGGTAGTCGCGCAGCTGCCAGCCGCGCTGGTCGAGGGAGATCGGGTGGTGTTCGCCGTCCACGTAGCCGGCAAGGTCCTCGGCGGGCCAGCCCAGTTTGAGCAGGGCCTGTTTGAGCCTGCCGCGTTCGCTGGGGTGCACCACCACGGTGTCGGCGTCCAGCCGCTGGCCGAGCATGGGGGAGATCTTCTTGCTGCGCAGCACCTCTTCGAGCACGGAGCGGTCGCGGGCGACGAGCACCAGCCCGTGCGCGGGGTCGCTGGTCAGTTCCAGGCGGCCGTAGCGGCCCATCGTCTCCACGATGTCGACCAGCAGCGGCTGGGGGACGGGGTAGCGCGCGTGGTTGACCAGCGCGTCCACCACCTGCTCGGGGTCGTGCCCGGCGGCTCGGGCGTTCCACAGCGCCAGCGGGGTGATCCGGTAGGTGTGCACGTGCTCGGGGGCGCGTTCCAGCTCCGCGAACGGCGCGATGGCGGTGCGTGCCTGTTCGGCCTGGGCGTGGTCCACTTCGAGAAGAACCGTCTTGTCCGACTGGACGATCAGTGGTCCGTCACTCACGGGCTGGCTCCTGGCTGACCTGGGTTCGTGCTGGTGTGCGCGGCGCGGACGCCGCGACGAGCAACGGGTTCGCGGGCGCCGAGTATTCCATCCGGTGCGTAACGGCCGTTGATGGCCGTGGTCGTTCACCCGCTGGTGGGAGGAGGTGTTCGGCGGTTGTTCGCCCCGCCCGCAGGAAGCGGACTCTGGGTGAGGGACGCACCTCGGTTTCCGGGGGCTGAGCCCGCCGCCGCGTTCGCGGCGAAAGTGATTCCCACGGCGGGACAGTGCTGTTGAGATCGCAGGTCACCAAGTGCTCCCCGCACAGGAGGATGGACGTACGCTGAGAGCTACCGAATGAACACGTAGCGGGGAACGTATCCATAATCAACGCGTTTCCCTCTGTTATTCGACGTCACTACAGCAAGTCTCAGTGGGAGGTCGAACTCTGGACGGTAGTCCCTCGGTCCTGTGGAGTTCTAGTAGATCGGCTACTGCTGTCGGGAGGCTTTCGTTTGTACCCATTTCGCTTGGGGGATATAGATGACATGTCAGGCACCGGTGGTGTTGTGTGGTGGCGTCAAAGGGTATCTTCGAAGGGATGCTTCGATACTTGCGTACGGGATTTTTGGCCCCGGTGGGAAATCGATTGTGGGCAGTGGATGTGTTTCAGCCTGTAGCTGCGGTGTTCGACCCGCTCAAGGGGAAACTGCTCCGATTGGTGTCTTATAAGGAGGTGCCAGCCCCTCCGGTGACTGACGCTGGGTGGTGGGAGGGATGGCGCGTGTTGGGCTCCTCGGCTGGTCTGTGGGTGCAGCCGTCGAGGACGGGGCCGGTAGCCCTGATCGGGGAGGAGGGGGTGATACGAAGCGATGACGCCATGGGTGCTCGATTGCAGGCGGTCAGCGAGGTCGGTGCTTGGTGTCTTCCGGATTCCGATTCTCCGGGTGGGAAGACGGTGAGAACGGTGGTGTTGCTACGTCCCGATGGCAGTCGAGCAACATTGACATTTGACCGAGGAGTTAGTGCATTGCGCTCGGACCGGGAGGGAGTGTATGCACGCGTGGAGTATACTGAGGATACTTCTACACCAGATCCTTCTCCTCGGCGGCAGCACTGGATCAAGGTTCCCAATCCAAGTGCCATGCAGAATAAGAAACACTACTTGGTAGACGAGCTTTTTGTGCGAAAATATCCGAAAGTGCCAAATCGTTGGGTGAACGGGACACTGGCTGTGGGAAGTCCTTGGCATGCTCCGCCGCATCCGAGTAATCCCGGCGTCTTGTGTGCGGGTCTGCGCTGGGCTTTGGGCAGTGAACAGCGGTATCTTCCCCGACTACGTGCCCTGGTCACAGGGCATGATCCCGCTAGTAATCGCGAAATACATCATTTTGATCTTGGAGTTGGCGAAGTGCTAGCAGCCGCTCCTGTTGAGCCGTATATTTGGATAGCGTTGCGCCGTGCTCCCCGCGCTTCACAACGAAACAACCAATCTGTAGAGTTGCTCCGTTTGGACACCCGTACTGGTCATCTGGAAACTCTCGTGGCGCCGAATTCGATCGATATTACTCAACAGTGTTGGCCGGTGCAACGGCAACCGGATGAAGTCGATACTTACGTCGAATATCAACGTCAACGATTCGCCGCTCTGGATTCCTACTGGAAGGACTCGCATGACGGCCAACCGCACCCCCTAGTGCCAGGTATGTACGCGTTCCGGAGTGAACTCGTCGGAAATTGGCCCGAGACTCATTTGCGAATGAGCTTCTTCCATGAGTGTTATCCTGGTATACGTTTGGTGAAGACAGAACCTTTGTTCGACGAACTGGGGCGCCCAACACCACCAGCACACCCGGATATAGAATTGTGGGAAGGATTTAATACTGGACAGTGGCCCCCGGCTAGCGAGGCTATCCAAGCCACTCTCTACCTCTAGTGTCGTGGGGCAGTAGTTCGACGTTAGTTGGTAGGGTTGGTTGATGCCGAGCCCGAAGGTTGCGCCGGTGGTCCTGTCCGTTGACGAGCGGCAGATGCTGACTTCGTGGAGTCGACGACGGAAGACGGCGCAGGCGCTGCGGTCGGTCGCGGATTGTGTTGCGGTGTGCCGAAGGTGGCACGATTGGCGCGGTTGCGGTGGGTCTTGGGGTGTCGAGGGACATGGTGTCGAAGTGGCGTTCCCGATTTCTGGCGAGCAGGCTGGAAGGCCTGTCGGACGAGCGATGTCACGGTCGGCCTCGCACGATCACTGACGATACAGTCGACGCGGTGATTACCAAGACACTGGAGGAAACACCAGGCGAGGATAGGCACTGGTCGATCCGGTAGATGGCCGCAGCGATGGGGATGTCGCAGTCGGCGATTTCCCGGATATGGCGTGCTTTCGGGCTCAAGCCGCACGTGATCGAGACATGGAAACTGTCGAAGAATCCGCTAGTTCGTCGACAAGGTTCGTGACGTCGTTGACCTCTACATAACCCCGCCTGAGAACGCGATAGTTCTCGCAGTCGATGAGAAAAGTCAGATCCAGGCGATCGATCGCACAGCCCCGAACCTGCCGATCATACCCACCACGCCGGTACGGCAGACCCACGACTACGTTCGCCACGGCACCACCAGCCTGTTCGCTGCCTTCAACGTGGGCAGCGGCTCGGTCATCGCCCAGCACTATCGCTGGCACCGTCACCAGGAGTTCCTGCGTTTCCTCAAGCGCATCGACGATGCGGTCCCGAACGACCTTGACCTGCACTTAGTCTTGGACAATTACTCCACACACAAGACTTCCAAAGTCAAAGAATGGCTGATCCGCGATCCCCGGTTTCATCCACACTTCACCCCAATCAACAGTTCCTAGTTGAACCTGGTCGAACGCTGGTTCGTCGAACTGACCAACCGAAAACTCCGCCGCTCAGCCCACCGCAGCGTCACCGAACTCGAAGCTGACGTCCGCAAGTGGACCAACGAATGGAACGCCAATCCCAAGCCCCTCATCTGGACAAAGATCGCTGACTACATCCTCGACACACTCCCCGCATACTGCGTACGAATTAACGACTAAGGAATTAGGCGAGGTGCGTTCGGAGGAGATATGGCACATTCCTGGTGTCACCGAGCGGGACTTGGTAGACTGAAGATCAGTCGTCGAGGTAGTCTTGTTTGATCGTTCGGACGAACTGATGTGCACGTGGTATAGTCCATAGAGAGCGTGTCGCCGTGGCGGTCCTTGGTGTCCCGGATTCTCATGATCTCGAAAGCGTAGTTGGCCTCGACGAAATGTGTTCCCGCAACTGAGGCCCAAAACCGCTCCTGGGTCTGCCAGGTCTGGCAACAGCTTCCGCTCTACACCAGTGGGCAGACCATCGGACTCGTCTACGACCAGGACAGCACCGAACTCGCCGAAATCAGTGGACGGGAGGAGATCTCCGAGCGTGCTCGGCTCACCCTGCACCACTCAACGTTTCAGCATGCCGAGACCAGGTTGCCCCGTAGTGGTAGTCCATGTCGAGATGAAATACGCCCAACGGATGAAAGAACGCGGGCAGGCCTACGGAGTGATTGTGCTGAACAATACGGTTTGTGACCTCGCCAAAGGATGCGGCGCTTCTGTGCGAGCGATTCTTCCTCGCGGTTCGATCTTGGCCGTTTCGGAGCCCAGAGATCGTGAACCGATCGAACTTCGAGGAGAAGTCAGACCATGACCACCCTCGACACCGGAACCGTGGTCACCGCAGTATTCCACGATACCTTCCACTACGCCCGTACCCCTGATGAGCTCAACGAGCTCGTCCGAACTATCATGAGCGAACCACCTCGACCGGTCTGCGAAGTCTATGTCTGGGACCGTCCGTGTCGTTCGTTCCGCGAAGACGGAGGGCTGGAGTTCCACGAGGGTCGTCTTCGCGTGTCGGTGGGACCGCTCGATGGGTGGGCGGCACTGAACTACGTCGATCCCGACGCGCCGGACGGCGCCCTCGTGGATTCTTACAATCCCGATAATACTGATTGTTTGCTACCTCTCCTGCCCTTCGGACCCGAGGATATCGACTTTCCCGCTTCGGCTTCGATCCCGCTGCACCAAGCCCGCTAGGCCATCACCGAATACTGCCGCACCGGAGCCTGCCCCCCTGCATTGTATGGCAACCCGGCTACTGATACTGACCGTCTTCGTTTCCGGAACAATAGTGATTTCTACAACGGGAAGCGCTGTTGAGATCGCAGGTCACAAAGGTACTCCCCGCGCATGCGAGGACGGGCCGTGGTGGCCCGGTTTCAGGCAAAATCGGGACACGTGCTCCCCGCGCAGGCGGGGAGGGGCCCGGGACACGTGCTCCCCGCGCACGCGGGGACGGGGATTCGGGGCGAACCGCTGGTTTCGGAAAGGTTCCATTGGTACAACGCTTGGCGGGAAGCCCCGGCCGACGGGCTTCGTTCTCCGACGCCGTCCAGTAGGTTGCTCGCCCGAAAGAGTGAGTCAACGAGAGAGGACGGCGTGAGCACTCCACCCCAGACACCGGATTCGCCGGAGGACCCCTCGACCGGGGATCCGCGGTTCACCGAGGAGTCCTCGGCGGCTGAGCAGGACTTCCCGGGGCAGCAGGACTCCCCGGAACGGGAGGCGGCGGGCGAGGCCGCTTCGCACCCCGAGGCCGAGTCGCGCACGGACGAGGACGACGCCCCAGCCCCCGAGCAGAAGCGCGGGGGCGGCAAGCTGGTCCCCACGTTGGTCACGCTCGGAGTCGTGGTGCTGCTCGGTGCGGGGGCCCTGTTCGGATGGCAGGCGTGGAAGTCCGGCGCGGTGCCCGATCCGCAGGAGATCTTCGCCGACACCGGAGGCAACGGGCTCGCCACGGGCGACTGCGTGGACATCTCCCGTCAGGAGAAGGACGAGGTCGAGTTCGCCAAGGCGGAGTGCGGCTCGGCCGACTCGGACTTCCACGTGGTGCAGCGCCACGAGGGGAAACAGCAGTGCCCGCAGAACTCCTACGACATGCTGCTGGTGGGGGACAACTCCTACTGCATGGTTCCGGACGCGGTGGTCGGCGACTGCGTGGTCGACCTCGAGGGCGAGAAAACCCTGATGACCAAAGTGGACTGCTCCGCTGACCGGGCGTCCTGGCGTGTCACCGAGGTCGCCGACAAGGCCGACTCCGAGGTGTGCCCGCCGGGGGCGATGTACCTGACCTACCCCGATCCGGCGCGGACGCTGTGCTTCGCCGAGCTCACCCGGCAGTGAGCGGCGTCCTCCGCGCGATCCCGGTGCGTCACCGGACGAACCGGACCCGGCGGCGGGGTGTGTGCGCCCCGCCGGTCGGCCCCGTGCCGGAAATCCCCGGCGTCGTGTCGGGGTGATCGGTTAGGTTGGAAGCCGTGTGAACGGATCTCGGATCCGCACACCGTCACCGGGCACGTCGGTACCGACGAGAGTCCCGTGGGGAGCACGGAGGGCATCGTGCTCCCGCCCGTGTCCCAGCCACGAGCGTCGGAAGAGGAGCGCGTGACACCGCAGCCACCGGGTGGTTCCCAGCCGGAGTACCCGCCCCCGCAGAACCCCCCAGCGGGCCAGCCCCCCTACGGGGCGACACCCCCTGGCCCGATGAACGCGGGCCACTACGGCGGACCCGCCTTCCCCCAGGGAACCGCCCAGCCCGGCGGGCCCTCCGGCGGAAGGGCGTTCCCGCTGCTGCTGTTCGGGGTGCTGGTCCCGTCCGTGCTGATCACGGTGATCGCGGTCGTGCTCGCCTTCGGAGCGCGGATCGGTTCCTCCGACGCGTCCCCGTCGGAGGGTGAGAACCCGTTCGTGGCGTTGGGGACGGAGGATCCCCAGCGGCAGGAGCCGGACTGCCTGGAGATCGTCGAACCCAGTCTGGACTCCCTCGTGCAACGTTCCGCCCCGTGCGGCTCGCGCGAGTCGGACTACGAGGTGGTCCGGAGTAACCCCGTGGACTCGCTGGAGTGTCCCTCCGAGTCCTACAGCCGCATCGCCGTCGACGGCCGGGGCTACTGTCTGATGCCGGACGTGCGTGCCGACGACTGTATGCGCGAGGGCAGCCCCGACGAGCTCCGCACCAAAGTGGACTGTTCGGCCGTCGAGGCCGACCTGCGGGTGGCCGAGGTCCTGCCCACCACGGACGGACAGTGTCCCGTGGAGACGGAGTGGTACATGGACTACCCCGTGCCGGGCAGGACCCTGTGCCTGACCCCGGTCTCGGCGATATAGCGCCGGGTCCACGGCGGACCCGGCCGCCCGCTCACTCGGTCGAGCCGCGTTCGGACCCGGTCGAGTCCGAACCGGCGAGGGCCGGTTCGTCCGCGCGGTCCTCGCCGGAGGAGTCCACCTCGCCGGGCTCCTCGTCCTCCCCAGCCTCGTCGTGGTCGCCCTCGCCCCGGTTCTGCGGGGCGTTGCGCAGGGTGCGGGCGATCTCGCCGCGCAGCCGGACGAACAGCTCGGACTCACGAGTGCTGATCTGGTCGCGCTGCTGGCCCAGCTCCACCGCCACGTCGGCCAGCACCGTGGCCGGGGACTTGGACAGCACCAGCACCCGGTCTCCGAGGTAGACGCTCTCGTCGATGTCGTGGGTGACCAGCAGGATCGTGGTGTCCTGTTCGGCCCGCACCCGCAGCAGCAGGTCCTCCAGCTCGAACCGGGTCTGGGCGTCCACGGAGGCGAACGGCTCGTCCATGAGCAGCAGTGCGGGTTCGCAGGCCAGCGCCCGCGCGATGGCCACCCGCTGCTGCATCCCCCCGGAGAGCTGCCACGGGTACTTGTCCTCGGCCCCGGACAGCCCCACCCGCTCCAGGGTGCTCAGCGCCAGCTCCCGACGTCGCGCCCGGGGAACACTCCTGGAGCGCAGCGGGAACTCCACGTTGCCGCGCACGCTCATCCACGGAAACAGCGAGCGCCCGTAGTCCTGGAACACCACGGCCAGGTCCTCGGGCACCCCCCGAACCGGTTGTCCGCGCAGGCGCACCTGCCCGGCGGTGGGGGTGACCAGCGAGGCGATGCAACGCAGCAGGGTGGACTTCCCGCACCCGGAGGGGCCGACGATGCAGGTCAACTGTCCGGCCGTGACCTCGAAGGAGACCCCGCCGATGGCGGTGTGGGCCTGCTGTCCCGGATAGGTGTGCGTCAGCTCGGAGACTTCCAGCATGCTCGGCATGGTTTCGCTCCCGTCGGGGGTGGGCTCGGGTGTTGGCTGTGTTGCGGTCATCGCGGCACCGCCCGCAGCACTCCTCGTTCCACGGCGGACAGGGCCGTGTTCAGCAGGTAGCCGAGGATCCCGAGCAGCACGATCCCCGCCCACAGCCGTTCGTAGTCGAACTGGTCGCGCGCGAGCATCATGGCGTGGCCCAGGCCGTTGCTGGCTCCGACGAGTTCGGAGATCACCATCATGATCAGCGCGAGCGAGAGACTGATGCGCAGTCCCGCGAAGATCTTGGGCAGCGCCGCGGGCAGCACCACCGAGACGAACCAGTGCGCGCGGGAGATGCCGAAGGCCCGGGCCGTCTCGGCCTTCACCGGGTCCACGGAGCGGGCGCCGTCGGCGCTGTTGAGCAGTACGGGCCAGAGGCAGCCGAAGGTGATCGTGACCAGCTGGAGGGTGAAGCCGATGCTGAACAGCACCATGAACACCGGGAGCAGCGCCGGCGGCGGGATGGAACGGGCGAAGGACAGTAGCGGCCCCACGTAGGCCAGCGCGTTGCCGGAACGCCCCAGCAGCATCCCCAGCACGATTCCCACCAGGGCGGCCAGCAGCCACCCCAGCAGCAGCCTGCCGACGCTCGGCAGGACGTCCTCGAAGGCTGCCTCGGTCAGGAAGAGGGTGCCGAGGCCGCCGCTGAACCACAGCTGCCACATCTCGGTGATGATCCGCACCGGCGTGGGGAAGAAGGGGCTCTGGACGCCCACGGTGGCCAGTTGCCACAGCAGCACACACGCGGCGAGCACGCCCAGCTGGGAGGCGGAGGCGGTCAGCCCGCCGCGCCACCGTCGTGTCCTCGAAGGGGTGATGACCTCGCTCATGCCGTTCCTCCCGCCGGTGCCCAGGTGATCCACCTGCGTTGGGCTCCCGCCATGCCAGCGTTGATCAGGTATCCGAACACGCCGGCCACCAGCGTTCCGGCCAGGACCTGGTCCATGCGTCCGGCTCCGCTGCTGGCCACGTAGATGAAGCTGCCGATGCCGCCGGTGCTCGGGTTCAGCATCTCCACGCTGACGAGCACGATCAGGGCGGTGCTCGCCGCCAGCCGCAGTCCGGTGAACACGAACGGGACCACGTGGGGGATCTTGATCCGCAGCAGGCGCTGCGCGCGGGAGACGCGGAAGGCCCTGGCCGATTCGAGCAGCTGCTCGTCCACCTGCCCCACCGCGTAGATCGTGTTGAACAGCAGCGGCCACACGGCGGCGTAGCAGGCCAGGAAGATCTTGCCGGCGGGGCTGCCCGCCGAGATCACCACCACCAGGGGGATGAGTGCCACCGAGGGCACGGGACGGAGGAACTCGATGAGCGCCGTCACGGCGGTGCGCAGCAGGGGGACGCTGCCGAGCAGCAGCCCGGCCGGTATCGCGACCAGGGCGCAGATCCCCAGCGAGATCACCCAGGACAGCACGGTGGCGAGCACGTCGAGCAGGAAGTCGCCCTGGCCGAGCAGCCGGGTCAGTTCGGTCAGCACGAGCGAGGGGGGAGGCAGGTAGTACTGGGGGGCCAGTCCGGAGCGTCCCACTGCCTCGCAGAGGGCGAGGAAGGCGAGGATCCCGGTCAGGGCGCGGGCGGTGTTGCGCATCGTGTCCCGAATCGGTCGAAGGGGCGGCTCCCCGGGCGGGTTCGTCCGCGCGGGTCCGCGAAACGGGCCGGGCCGCACTGGGCGGCCCGGCCGCACGGTTTCCTGATCTCACGTCGTCCTTCCGGAGCCCGGCGGGCACGGGGCGGCCGGGCTCCGGAAGGATGCGGGGTCAGCCGTTTTCGTCGGGAGCGTGGAAGAGCATCGACTCGATGTCGAACTCCTCCTGCGGGAGCTCTCCGTTGTTCTGCATCAGGCTCACCACGCTCTTGAGCCTGCTGGACTCCAGCGTGGACGGGTAGGAGCCGATGGTGACCAGCGCGGCCGTCTTCGGGTCGATCTTGGTGTACTCGGGCAGCAGCTGTTCGATCGTGCTGCGGTCCCCGTTGGCCTCGGCCTGCGCCTTGGCCATCACGCGCTGGAACTTGGCCGCGGCCTCGGGGTGGCTGTCGACCCACTCGCTGGTGGAGGCGTACCCGGCGATCGGCATGTTGGCCGTGGGCCCGGAGGTCTGGTCCAGCAGGGTCTTGGCCCCGAGCTGGTTGGCCCGGGAGATGAAGGGTTCGATCACCGAGGCGGCGGCGACGTCGCCGTTCTCCAGGGCGGCGGGCATGTCGGGGAAGTCCATCGTCACGAACTCGACGTCCTCGGCGTTGACCCCGTGGGTCTTGAGGGTGGTCAGCGCGGTGAGTTCGTTGAGGTTGGCGCGGGTGTTGACCGCGATCCTCTTGCCCTTGAGGTCGCTGATCTCCTGCACGGGCCCGTCGGGCATGTGCATCAGCAGGAAGGTGCCCTCCTTGGCCTGGTAGGCGTCGGAGACGATCTTGAGGTCCACCGTTCCCTTGTGCTGAGCACGGATGAACGAGACCCAGTTCCCGAAGGTGATGTCCAGCTCGCCGCTGGCGATCTTGGGGATGCCGCGGGCTCCGCCGGCGATCTGGGTGAGGTTGACCTCCAGACCCTCCTGCTCGAAGTAGCCTTTCTGCATGGCCAGGTGCAGGGGGGCCACGTCCACGGCGGGCATGGTGCCGAGGTTGATCGTGGTGGTTTCCGAGTCGGAGTTCGACTCGCCCTCCGAACCGCTGAGCAGGCCGCAGCCGGAGACAAGGAGGAGACCGACGCCGGTGGCCAGGGCCAGCGTGGTCCGGAACAGCGAGCGGGCTCGTCTGCCGGCTCGTACTTCGGATCGAACCATGGTCAGCAATGCTCTTTCGGATGAGTGGAACGTGATCGGGGCAGGTCATTACTTTCACGGTTCCGGTACGAAGAGTCAACAGCGACTCCGCACTCACCCGAATGGGTGGATTTTCTTGCTGCGTTCGCTCACGTAGCGCTAATGCACGAGCGATCTCCACTGGTGTGTCCCGCTGTCCTGTGTCCATCGGACGTGAATGTGTTTCATTTCACAGTGATCTGTGGTGTTGCTCACTGTGCCTGTCTGGCCCTGCAAGTGCCCTCGAAAGGGGGAGAAATGGCAATAGTGTGAATAACGCTACGTATAGCGCCCCACTTTTCCGATCGTGGTGTCCGTCAGTAGGCTGAGGCTGCCCGCGGGAGTCGCGCGGACCCGGGTTGCGGGGTGTGGGTTCGGGATGCCGCGAGGGTGTCCCCGGTCCTGAACTGCACATCCCCGTGTTTTGGTGTCGCCGATCCGAGTGATGCGACGGCACGTGTCCGTAACTGTCGGAATGAGGAAGCCACGAGTGGCCGGAGGAAACAAAGGCCCCGATCGGTCGACCGAAAGGGGAGGCGCGGATTCGCACCCCGTGACGGGTGCCGAGACCGCCACCGCGAGCGATCAGGGTGTGCTGGGGCAGACACCCTCCGCGAGCAGCGGAGACGGTCCGGCCGACGACCACGTCGAGGACCGTCCCTCCGGGGGGCTGCGCATGCGCAACTGGCGCCTGCGCACCAAGATGCTCGTGGTGCTGCTCGTCCCCGCCCTGGCCGCGCTCATCTTCGGAGCCTTCCGCGTCGCCGCCGACTACCAGCGCGCCCAACAGCTGCTGAAGATCCGACAGCAGGTCACCCTCGACGCCAGCGCGGCCAAGGTGGTCCAGGAGCTCCAACGCGAACGTGACCTCACCGTGGCCCACATCGCGGCCGGCAGGGGCGGCGACCACAGTCAGCTCGTCGAACAGCGGCGCGCCGTCGACGAGGCGATCACCGACTTCCGCGACGCCGTCGAACAGGCCGAGCAGCGCAACCGGGAGACCGTGGTCACCCCCTACCGGGAGGCCCTGGGCAGGCTCGACCGGGTGCGGGCGCTGCGCACCGTCTCCGACGAGACGGCCTACCCGGCCACGGCCGCGCTGCGCGCCTACAGCTCCTCCATCGACAACATGCTCGACCTCGGCGAGCAGGGCGTGACCCGGCTCAACAACCCCGAGGTCGTCCAGCTGTACCTGGCCACCAACGCGGTGGCCCACGCCAAGGAGCAGGAGTCCGTCAAACGCGCCCGGCTGCTCGCCGCCCTGGAGCGCGGGAACTTCGGACTCAACGAGCAGCGCGCGCTGCTCACCGCCGAGGCGGGGCTGCGCGCTGCGATGGACGACTTCCGCAAGTGGGCCGACAACAGCCAGATCCAGACCTACGAGGACACCGTCTCCGGCCTGGCCGTGGACCGGGCGCACACGCTGGAGGAGACCGCCCTGGTCCGCGCCGCCAACGGACGGGACCTGGAGGGGATCGACCCGCAGGAGTGGATGCGCTCCTCCACCGAGCTGGTGAACCTCACCTACCAGGTGAGCACCCAGCTGCGGCAGCAGTTGCAGGACAAGGTCGACAACCTGGCCGGCGCCGCGCGCACCCAGACCTACGTCGCCGTGGTGGTCGTGCTGTCGGTGCTGATCGTGGCCTTCGCGATCGCGCTGTTCGTGGCCCGCTCCCTGCTCGCCCCGCTGCGCACGCTGCGCCGCTCCGCGCTGGAGGTGGCCGACCACCGGCTGCCCGAGGCCGTGGACTCGATCCTGGAGGAGGAGAACCCGGACCTGTCCTCCCGCAACCGCATCGACCCGATCCCGGTGCACACCACCGAGGAGATCGGTCGGGTGGCCCGTTCCTTCGACGCGGTGCACGCCCAGGCACTGCGGCTGGCCTCCGAACAGGCGTTGCTGCGCAACAACGTCAACGACCTGTTCGTCAACCTGGCCCGGCGCAGTCAGACGCTGGTGCAGCGCCAGCTGTCGCTGATCGACCGGCTGGAGCAGGACGAACAGGACCCGGACCAGCTCAGTCAGCTGTTCGAGCTGGACCACCTGGCAACCCGGATGCGCCGCAACAACGAGAACCTGCTCATCCTCGGCGGCACCGACCTCACCCGTCGGACCGTGCGCCCGGTGCCGCTCGCCGAGGTCATCGGCGCGGCGGTCTCCGAGGTGGAGCAGTACGCGCGCGTGGTGATCGGGGAGACCCCCGACCTGGCCATGCAGGGGCGCGTGGTCAACGACATCGTGCACCTGATCGCCGAGCTGCTGGAGAACGCGACCGTCTACTCCAACCCGGACACCGAGGTCACCGTGCGCAGCGCCTACCGCAGGCAGGAGCTGGTGCTGGAGATCCGGGACCGCGGCGTCGGCGTGGACGTCGAGCAGCTCGACGAGATCAACGACCGGCTGGTCCGCCCGCCGGACATCGACGTGGCCGTCTCCCGCCGTATGGGGTTGTACGTGGTCGGCCAGCTCGCCCGCAGGCACCACGTCACGGTGGAGCTGCAGAACAACGACGACCTCGAAGGCGGGGCCACCGCCACGGTACGGATCCCCGGGGAGCTGATCGTGCAGATCACCCCGAACGGGCCGATGCCGATGCCCGACGTCCCGGTCGGTGAGCAGCACCGCGACCCCGTGGGCGACACCGGAGCCCACTCCGGGCTGGCCGCCGCCTTCGGCTCCTCCGGCGGGGAACGGAACCAGCTGCCCGGCGACGCCGAGGGCTTCGGTGGTGTGCTGGAGAGCGGACCCGCCCCGGTCGCCGAGGAGCCGCACAGCGAGGCGAGAGCATCCGAGCGGGAACCCGCGGCCTCGTCCGAGCGGCCGGAGGCGCCCGGCGCACAACCCCCGAACTACTCGGTCCAGGTGTCCTCCGGACAGGCCTACGGGGCCACCGAGATACCCGGTGAGATCCCCGGCTGGGACGAGGACCCCGCCCCGGCGGCACCGGCCACGCCGAGCGCCGCCGAGCGGAGCGGACCGGACACGGGCTGGTCCACCGTGGACTGGCCCGGTCCGGAGGAGACCTCCGGGCACGAGGCCCCGGCCGGGACCGGCGAGAACCTGGGGCAGTGCGGGCCGCCGCCCGGCCTGGACGGCCCCGGCGACCTGTTCCAAAGCCCCTTCGAGGAGGACAAGACCGAGCACCTCGCGTGGCCGGCGCCGGAACCGGAGTTCCCGGAGTCCGTCCCCCGGGCACGCCCCGAGGAGCCGGTCACCGCGGCCGCCCCCACCGAGGAACGTCCCCCGCTGGGAAGCGGTCCCCCTCCGGGTGGTGGCCCGGAGGCGGACGACACGCCGACGGAGCGGCTGCCCATCTACGAGGCGGTGCTCTCGCAGTGGTTCCGGGAGGAGGATCCCCAGGATCCCCCGCCGGAGAGTTCCGCCTTCGAGGGCACCACGGACCTTCCGCCCGACTCCGAACTCGTCGACGACGCCGTCGGCTGGCCGAGCAACGACGTCTTCGCCGGACGCGGGGCAGGTGCGGACGGGTCCTCGGGTGACGACCGGGCCCGCCAGACGGGCGGGGTCGGCGCGGCCCAGCCGAACGGCCACGACCTCGTCGGCACACCGTCCGGCAACGGCTCCGCCCCGTACGGCGGTGGCGCCGAGACCGACGCCGTTTCCGACCGGGGGAGCGCCGCTCCCGCCGGGGCGACGAGTCCGGGAGCCACCGCGGCGGGGGCGCCGGGCAACGCGTTCCAGGCGTTCTCCGGTCGCAGGGCTGCCAACCGGGAGCAGCGCAACCGGGAGGCCGACGCGCGTCAGGCCGGGATCGACCCCGGTTGGGGCGCCGGGGACGAGGGCTGGCAGGCTGCCGAGGCCCTCGCACAACGAACCGAACAGGAGCAGGAGCACACCGCTGCGGGTCTGCCCAAACGCAAGCCGAAGTCCAACCTGGTTCCGGGATCGGCCAACCAGCAGCACACTCCGCTGCCGAACAGGCCGACGGTGCCCAGGTCGGCTTCCGCTGTCCGTGGCAGAATGTCCAACTTTCAGCAAGGTGTTCGGCGTGGTAGGCACGCCAAAGTCGAATCCGATTCGACAGAACAGTCCCGCTCGATTCCGAGCCGTCCCGAGGAGCAGGAGTGACCGGGTCCGTCCAGCAACCCATGAGCAGCAACAGCTTCAGTTGGCTGATTACCGACTTCGTACGTCGGGTGCCCGGCGTAGCACACTCGGTCGTGGTATCCGCGGACGGTCTGCTGCTCGCAGGCTCGCAGGGCCTGCCGCGTGATCGTGCGGAGCAGCTTTCGGCCGTCGCCTCCGGGCTGGTCAGCCTCACCCAGGGTGCCGCGCGGTGCTTCGAGGCCGGTGACGTCACCCAGACGGTCGTCGAGATGGAGCAGGGGTACCTGTTCCTGATGTCGATCAGTGACGGTTCTTGCCTTGCCGTGTTGGCGGCCCCGAACGCCGACATCGGCTTGGTCGCCTACGAGATGACCCTGCTGGTCGAGCGGGTGGGGCGCCAGCTCACCCCCGAGCTGCGGGCTCAGTTGCAGGGTATGGGTCGATGAGATCAGCCTCGGCTGACGTTGGGAGCTCACGATGAGCGAGGGGGCCAACCCGAACTGGGACGGCGACCTGTTCCGGCTGTACGGTCAACGCGCCGGAGCCGACGAGTGGCAGGACGACTTCCTCGACGGCCGCTCCGGTGAACGCGGTGTTCCCTCCGGGGACACCGCCGCCACCGAGGAGTACCAGCGCGGGCTGTTCGGCGGCCCGGGAGCCGACCTGTTCGGCTCCGAGTACGGGTCCGAACGGGACGCTTCCGGCGCGGGTGCCGAACCGGAGGGCCGCGACAGGGGGGACAACGGCCCGATGTCGATGCCCTCCATCTCGCAGCCGATGTCCTCCATCTCGCAGTCGATGCCGTCCCTGTCCTCCTCCATGCCCTCCCTGCCGGGGCAGGGCACCTCGCCCCTGGGGGGAGACGGGGAGGACGAGGGCTCGTTGATGCGCCCGTACGCCCGGACACGGGGCCGTACCCGCAGCGACTACGACCTCGCCGTCGAGACGCTGGTGTCCACCAGCGAGCGCGGACGCACGCAGAGTGCCCAGGCCACGCCCGAACACCGGTCGATCTGTGGTCTGTGCACCGAGGCGCGCTCGATCGCCGAGATCTCCGCCCATCTGCGTCTGCCGCTGGGCGTGGTGCGGGTGCTGATCGGTGACATGGCCAGTCTCGGCCTGGTCGAGATCCACGACAGCGGAATGGTCGTGGGCGACCGGCCGTCCATGGAGTTCTTGGAAAGGGTGCTCAGTGGGCTTCGCAGGCTCTGATCCCCGCGCGACGACCGGCTCCGACGGAGGAAAGACCTCGACCAAGATCGTGGTCGCCGGTGGTTTCGGGGTCGGTAAGACGACACTGGTCGGTTCGGTGTCCGAGATCCTTCCGTTGACCACCGAAGCGGTCATGACCGAGGCCAGCGTCGGGGTCGACGACCTCAGCGCCACCCCCGGCAAGGAGACCACCACGGTCGCCATGGACTTCGGCCGGGTCTCCCTGGACTCCGAGCTGATCCTCTACCTGTTCGGCACTCCCGGCCAGCACCGCTTCTGGTTCATGTGGGACGACCTGGTGCGCGGGGCCATCGGCGCGGTGGTTCTGGTGGACACCCGCAGGCTCGCGGACGCCTTCGCCTCCATCGACTTCTTCGACGACCGCGGGCTGCCCTACGTGGTGGCGGTGAACACCTTCGAGGGGGTGCTGCACCACCGGCTGGAGGACGTGCGGGAGGCACTGACCATCGACGAGTCCGTGCCGGTGCTCGGCTGCGACGCCAGGGACAAGGAGTCCACGAAGAACACGCTCATCACCCTGGTACAGCACGCCATGCGGCAACGCATGGCCACCTCCCAGGGCTGAGGCGCGAGTACCGGCCGGGCGTGTCCGTCCGTGTCCGGGAGCCGCTCAGTGCCGCACCACCGCCACGGAGGTGATGCGGTGCAGCGGAAAACTGCCCAGTTCCTCGCGTCCGGTGTCGAACCCCTGCAGCACTCCGTTGCCGACGCTCACCGGCCGCACGATCCGCTGCGTGGCCCCGCCCTGGACGTCCACGAAACCCAGCCACACGCTGTCGCCGCGTTCGGCGGCCGTGCGCAGCAGCTTCAGCGTGGCCTCCGCGCTGGGCCTGCCCCGTTCGGGGGCTATGGTGTTGCCGTCCACGGCCGCGGCCTGGTCCCCGGCGCGGAGCGTGCGCACCCGCTCGGCCAGTTGCCCCTCGTCCGGCCGGGAGGGCGCGGTCGGTTCCCCCCGCTGTCCACCGTGGCGTCCCCGTCCCCGGATCCGTTGTGGTCGGGGACGCAGGTCCAGTACCCCGCCCTCGGCGTTCTCCGCCACCGGCGCGTAGCCGCTGGAGCGCAGCTGTTCGACCAGTTCCTCCAGCGGAAGCGGACTGACCAGCACGGTGGGAGCGATCCGGCGCAGAGCCAGCCCGGACAGCTCGGACCTGCCGAGCACTTCGGTGAGCACCACGGGGTCCTCGCACCGCAGGAAGGAGGAGGCGGTGCCCGCGCGCAGCCGGCCGTGTCTGCGGGCGGTGTCGTCCACCAGATAGCTGAGAGCCTGCGGCACCGGGGTGCGGGAGCGGGTCCGGAACAGCTCGTGCAGCCGCTCGCTGTCCCGTCCGGCGTCCAGGGCCCTGCGCACGCTGGACTCGCTCACCCGGTAGACGGTCGCGCTGCCGGCGGACTCCACGTCGGCGACCAGCTCCATCTCCGCGGCCAGTTCGGGGGTGAGCCTGCCCGGGGCGACCACCGTCAGGTCGGCCTGCACGAGCACGTGGTCCACGGGCTCGGGGATCACCCCGCCCATCACCCGGGCCGCCGTGTCCTCGTCCCCGGCCAACAGGGTCCGTCCCCCCGAGGAGAGCCCTCCGGCGGCGACGACGCCGAGCGCGGTGGCCTCGGACAGGACCCAGTGCACCACCTCGTCCCGCAGCGGGCCGCCCCGGCGCGGCGCGCGCCAGGCCAGCACGGCCGCGACCTCGGAGTGGTGCCGCACACCGTGGCCGGAGGGGAGTTCGTCGAGCAGCTCCAGCACCCGGCGCCGTTCCCGGGGGGCGGTGGGGCGGCGTAGCCCCTCGGAGAGGGGACCCAGCAGGCGCCCCCGCTCGTCGCGCGAGCCGATCAGCCCGGGCAGACGGGGGGAGTCCAGCCAGGACCCGGCCAGCACGGCCCAGCGCTGTTCGGGCGCGGCGGCCAACCACGAGTCGGCCCGCACGGTGGGCACCCACTGCGGCCCCTCCTCGTCGGCGCTGGTGTCCACGAGCCCGGCCGCCACCACCAGTTCGGCCAGCAGCCCCGCCCGGTCCTCGTCGACGTCCAGGCTCTTGGCGGTGCGGCGGACCTCGCGGATCCCGATCCCACCGGAGCGCAGCACGTCCGGGGGCTCCCGCTCCCAGTCGCGCAGCAGCAGTTCCACGTGTCTGTTGAGTTCGAGCAGCTCCCCGGCGGCGGCCTCGTCGATCCTGCCCACGCCGTGTTCGACGAGCTCCGGTATCGGTTCGGCTGTCTCCACCCGGCCCATGGGTTGCTCCGGGCCCCGCACGGCCAGCCCGAACCGGCCGGGAAGTTCCACGGTGTTCTCGTCCCGGCGCAGCAGCACCCCCTTGTCCAGCAGGCGCTGGACCGGGGTGGGGTTGTCCCCCCGGGCCACGTCGCGGCGGGCCTCGCGGGTGTTGCCCACCGGCGAACTCCACGCGAGCCGCTCGACCCCCCGCCGTTCCTCGTCGTCCAGCCCGTCGAGCAACCGGCGGACGTGTGCCTCGGACAGGTCCGGTGCGAAGGTGCCCAGACCGCCCGGGTGGGCCCGCAGGACCTCCCTCGTCGTGGCGGGCACGCGCAGCTCGTCCCGCTCCCCCCACACGAGGGCGCGGGCACGCAGCACCTCCAGCCTGCCGGTGGTCTGCTCCACGGTCACCCCGGTGCCGAGGAACTCGGTGAGCCGGCGCACCGTCACCCCGTGCTCGTCGGCGCCGAGCACCACGAGGGCTTCCAGCACGGTCAGCGTGAACGAGTCGAGGTCCTCACAGGCACGGGCCACGGAGGCGCGCACCGTCGCGCGGTTGGCCAGCACCGTGGTGTCCGTCGGCGGCGGGGTGGCCAGGTCGGGGCGCAGCCGCAGTAGTTCGGTGAGGTGCTCGTCACTGGCGGCGCGCAGCCGGGCGGCCAGGGACTCGACGTCGTCCCGCGTGGTCTCCTGTTCCTGCGATGCGGGTTTCGGGGGCATCCCTTCCAACATACTCGCGGGGCACGGCGGTGCTCCGCCCTGTGTGGTCCCCCACGCGGAGACGACGCGGGGCGGGGGTACCCGGCCGGGTGATCCTCGGAGTCAGGCAAACTGGTCGACGACGGGCAGGCCCGGGGGTCCGCGTGCGGCGCCGGGCGTTCGGGCACGGCCCGGGCAGGACCGATCCGTTGAGGAGGTTGGCGTGGCCGAGGGGAACAAGGCCAAGGGCGAGCGCATCGACCCGGAATGGCCGCACGAGGGGGAGCACCCCGTGACGGAGTTCCTGTCCGACAGGCAGGGGGCCATGTCCCCCTTCGGAGAGGTGTCCTTCCCGCTGGCCGAGGGGGTGCTCCCCTACGAGCACCCGCACACCGAGATCAACAGGTGAGCCTGGCCGCCGGTCTCGGAATACCGAGTGCCGGAAATCACCTTCCACGAAGCGGTGGGGCACCGGTGTTGTCGGGGTGGTGAGTTCTAGTCTCGGACCCGCCACAGGGTTTCGCGAGAGCTCATCACTGACAGAGGTGCTACATGCCGGTTCCAGGTCCGGGATACTCGATCACCGTCCGCGTCGAGGCACCGCCCTCGGCGAGCGCGGCCGGTGATCTGACCACGGCGGTCGGGCGTACCGGTGCGGTGATCACGGCCTTCGACGTGGTCGAGTCGCACGCCGACCGCATCGTGGTCGACATCACCTGCAACTCGCTGTCGGCCGATCACGCCGACGACATCACCGAGGTACTCGAAGCGCTGCCGGGGATGCGGGTCAGGAAGGTCTCCGATCGGACCTTCCTGGTGCATCTCGGTGGCAAGATCGAGGTCAACTCCAAGGTCGCCCTGGCCAACCGGGACGACCTCTCCCGCGCCTACACTCCCGGGGTGGCCCGGGTGTGCACGGCGATCGCCAAGAACCCGGAGGACGCCCGCAGGCTGACCGTCAAACGCAGTTCGGTCGCGGTCCTCACGGACGGCTCGGCCGTGCTGGGGCTCGGCAACATCGGCCCGGAGGCCGCCCTGCCCGTGATGGAGGGCAAGGCGGCGCTGTTCAAGAAGTTCGCCGGGGTCAACGCGTGGCCGGTGTGTCTGGACACCCAGGACACCGAGGAGATCATCCGCGCCGCCGAACTCGTCGCCCCCGTCTACGGCGGGATCAACCTGGAGGACATCGCGGCCCCGCGCTGCTTCGAGATCGAGGCGCGACTGCGGGACCGGTTGAACATCCCGGTGTTCCACGACGACCAGCACGGAACCGCGATCGTGGTGCTCGGGGCGCTGCGCAACGCCCTGCGGGTGGTCGACAAGGACCTGTCCGACTGCCGGGTGGTGGTCTGCGGCGTCGGGGCCGCCGGTTCGGCGATCATCCGGCTGCTGCGGCAGAAGAGCCCCGCCGACATCATCGCCGTGGACGTGGACGGGATCGTGCACGCCGACCGGGGGGACACCGACGAACACCTGCGTTCCATCGCCGCCCGGACCAACGCCGAGGGGCGCAGGGGAACGCTGCGGGACGCGGTGCGGGAGGCCGACGTGTTCATCGGGGTCTCCGCCCCGAACCTGCTCAGCGCCGAGGACGTGGCCACGATGAACTCCGAGGCCATCGTGTTCGCGCTGGCCAATCCCGACCCCGAGGTGGATCCGCTGGAGGCCCAGAAGCACGCCACCGTGGTCGCCACCGGACGCAGCGACTACCCGAACCAGATCAACAACGTGCTCGCCTTCCCCGGCTTCTTCCGGGGCCTGCTGGACGCGCATGCCCACGAGATCACCGACGAGATGATGCTGGCCGCGGCCAACGCGATCGCCGACGTCGTGGACAGCAACGACCGGGTCAACGCCTCGTTCATCGTCCCCAGCGTGTTCGACACGACCGTGGCTCCCGCCGTGGCCGAGGCGGTTCGCCGCGTGGCCGTCGCGGGCGAGGGGTCGAGTGGCGGGGGAGCCCAGCGGGCGGCCGCCGTGAGCGGTGGGATCCCGGGTTTCGCCGACCTGGAGGAGGAGGTCGAGTTCTGATCCCCTCGCGGGGATGACCGTGCCGGTGCGGGGCGCCGTCCGATCCGTTCGGGCGGCGCCCCGTTCGTCGGTTTCCCGCCCCGTGGAAGCGGCGCGCGCACTCTCTAGGCTCGACGTATGGCTTCGGAACACGACCTCACCCACCTGGACGAGTCCGGTGCGGCGCGCATGGTGGACGTGGCAGGCAAGGAACGCGGCACCCGGCTGGCGGTGGCCACGGGAACACTGCGCACCACCGCCGAGGTGATGACGCGGCTGCGACAGCGGGACCTGCCGAAGGGCGACGCGCTGGCCACCGCGCGCGTCGCGGGGATCATGGCGGCCAAACGCACTCCGGACCTGGTTCCGCTGTGCCATCCGATCGCCCTCGCCGGGGTGGAGGTGGAGTTCGAGACCGGCGAGGCCGAGGTACGGATCACCGCGACCGTGCGCACCACCGACCGCACCGGGGTGGAGATGGAGGCGTTGACGGCGGTCAGCGGTGCGGGACTGGCGCTGCACGACATGATCAAGGCCGTGGACCCGGCGGCGGTGCTCGACGGGGTGCGGGTGGAACGCAAGGAGGGCGGCAAGACCGGGGTGTGGACCCGGGACGAGGCACGGGGATGATGTGGTGCGCAAGGACACGCCGGTCGTCGTGCGGACCGGTACGGAGGTTGCCATGACCGAACGACACGCCCGTGTGATAGCCGCTTCGAACCGCGCCGCCGAGGGGGTCTACGAGGACCGCACCGGCCCCCTCATCGTCTCCTGGCTGCGCGAACGCGGCTTCACCGTGCCCGAGCCCGAGGTGGTGCCCGACGGGGAGCCCGTGGCGGCGGCGCTGCGTTCCGCGCTGGAACACGAGGTGGAGCTGGTGCTGACCACGGGAGGAACGGGGATCTCCCCGACCGACCGCACCCCGGAGGTCACCGAGCGGCTGCTCGACTTCCCCGTCCCCGGCCTCGCCGACGCGGTGCGCACCGCCGGGTTGCCCGCCGTGCCCACCGCCGTGCTCTCGCGGGGCGTCGCCGGGGTCGCCGGCCGCACGCTGGTGGTCAACCTGCCCGGATCCCGGGGCGGGGTGCGGGACGGCCTGGACGTGTTGGACGGGGTGCTGGAGCACGCCCTCGACCAGCTCGCCGGTGCGGACCACTCCCGTGGGACGGCCGGTTCCGAGACCGTCGGTGCGGGCTCGGCCGAGGTGGTGCGGGCCGCGATGACCGACCGGGACGTCGACGTGGCGCTGCTGGAACGTGAGGTCGCGCACCGGGCGGCGGGTGCGGTGGTCGGATTCGGCGGGGCCGTGCGGGACCACGACGGCGGACGCGGGGTGCGGGAGCTGGAGTACACCGCTCACCCGTCCGCGGACGAGGTGGTCCGGGAGGTGGCCGCCGACGTGGCGTCCCGTTCGGACGGTGTGCGTGCCCTGGCGGTGCAGCACCGCACCGGGGTGCTGGGGATCGGCGACGTGGCCCTGGGCTGTGCCGTGGCGGCCGAGCACCGCAAGCAGGCCTTCGACGCCTGTGCGGAACTGGTGGACGAGGTCAAGCGCAGGCTTCCGGTCTGGAAGCGCCAGGTCTTCGACGACGGGCAGGAGGAGTGGGTCAACTGCCCCTGAGGCGCTGGGAGGGCCCGTACGGGCTATGGGAGGTCACCTTCTCGCTCGGCGGTCCCGGCGGCACGGAAAAACGGGGCCCCGCCGCTGGGGGAAGGCGGCGGGACCCCGGTCTCCGTGGGGCGCGGTCAACGCGCCCGGTCATCCGTACGGATCAGCGGATGTCGAGCTGCTGACCCGGGAAGATGAGGTTCGGGTCGTCGAGCACGTCGGTGTTGCGCTCGAAGATGTCCTGGTAGCTCACACCGAAGCGCTGGCCGATCTCGCTCAGCGTGTCCCCGGACTGGACGGTGTAGTCGGCACCGTTGCTGCGCACGCTGCTCTGCTGCGTGGCCTCGGTCGACTGTTCGGTGGAGCCGCTCTGTTGCTCGGGCTGGCTGGGCTGGCTGGGGGCCGGCTGCTCGTTCTCGTTCGAGGAGCCGCCGGAGACCTCGCCCACGTTGCCGGTGCTGCCGCTGACCCAGTTGGTCTTGGCGGTGCAGGCGGGCCAGGCGCCGGGGCCCTGTGCGGCGAGCACCTTCTTGGCCACCGCGATCTGCTCGGCACGGCTGGCCTGGTGCGCGTTGGAGGCGTACTGGTGACCGCCGAAGGCCTCCCAGGTGGAGGGGGTGAACTGCAGCCCGCCGTAGAAACCGTTGCCGGTGTTGATGTGCCAGTCGCCGCTGGACTCGCACTGGGCCAGTTCGTCCCAGTCGGCCGCGCTGGCCGGTGCGGCCACCGCGAACGGCGAGGCGACCACGGCGCCCGCGATGGCCACGCGGGCGGCGTTACGCGTGAAGCTGGAAGCCTTGCGATGTTTGCCCTTGTAACGAGCCATGTCCCTCTCTCCTGCCGCGCTTGCGGGATTCCTTCCGGAAACGCGGGTGCGTGTTCCGGTGGGTTCCTGGGAACCCGTGGTCCGCGAAAGCTTCGGGGCGCTTTCACGGTTTCCCCGTCCCTGCCCGGTTTCGTTTCGTTCGGGGGTAGGAAGTCCGCCGGGCAGGGATCGGCGCTGCGGACTTCCCGGTTTTTCTTTGGGTTGGTCGGTTCGGGGCCGACCGGTGGGAACAGTACGTAATCAAGCAAGCGAACGGAAACTTAATGGAATGTGATGCTCGTCACAGTAACGTATGGCCCGGGGGGATCGATCAGGGGTGTTTATGCAGCGCACAGCGTTGTTATCAACTTGTTTCCGAGTCGATATCGATCACTCGGGGTGAGGCGTGGGTCACTCCGTTGTTGGGTGATCACATCCGCTGACGCGGCCGTGTTACGTCAGATTCACCATTTTTCGCTTGGCACGCAAGGGAAGGACCGTTTTCGTGGAATCGTTACTCAACGGAGGTTGCCGATCGCTGAGCGCGTTCGAAAACGGTTCATCGGGTGATCCGTCACCCGTCCGGAGAATGCCCGACCTCCGGGCTGGCTCGGATCGCGAGTTGTCCCGCCCTAATCACCCAGAAGAGTGAAGCAAACACGCCGTGACATGGAATCGTGTCGCTGATCGCGAACAGTGCTCGCACTGAACGCGCCCGTGCGGCGAGTCCCACGTCGTGCGGGGAGTCGTCCCGTCGGAACGGACACGCGTTCTACCGCTTCCCGGAACCGTGGGCCGAGCCGTGTCGCCGTCCGCCGCCGCGAGCACACACGGGGGCGCGGACTCCGACGTCAGCTCGGTGGGAACACGACCGACGAACGTCCCGGAGGACCTCAGCCGGTCGGACGGAGAGCGGTTCGCGCTCGAACCACGACGATGATCATAACCGACGACACGCCCGGACGCAGTGCCGGACGCGCCCACTTCCCCCGGAAGGATGTAGCGTTCCCGACATCCGGACGGGATCAGCCACCCGCGAAGGGCGGCAGCACGTCCACCTCGGACCCGTCGCTGACGGGGGCCTTCTCGTCGCGCACCGCCACCCCGTCCACGAGGAAACCGCACGCGGCCACCACCCGGCCGAGTCGTGCGTCGTGGGCGGCCAGCACTTCTCGCAGCACGTCGGAGACCGTGACCCCGGAGTCGACCTCGGCGGGAGCCACCTCGAGGCTCTCCTCGCCGGTACCCGCGGCCGCCCGGGCACCGGCGAAGTACCGCACCAACACCCGGACACCTCCGCTCGGGGAGCGCTCCGAGGAGCCGGTGGCAGCGCCCGCCGCGTGCTCGGGGTGACTCGTGGGGACGTTCCGTTCCGGTTCCACCGTCGACTACCCGCCGATCGAACTCATCGGGCGCGCGGGCTGCACGAAGTCCTCCCGGTCCATGCCGTGCCCGGCGGCCTTGGCCCACATGGTCTCCCGCCACAGCCGGGCGAGTTCGGCGTCGCTCACGCCCTCGCGCAGGGGTTCGCGCAGGTTCGTCTCCGTCTGGGAGAACAGGCACGAGCGCAGCTGGCCGTCGGCGGTGAGCCTGGTGCGGTCGCAGGTGGCGCAGAAGGGTCGGGTGACCGAACCGATCACCCCGACCGTCTCCGGGCCGCCGTCCACCAACCACCGCTCGGCCGGGGCCGAGCCCCGTTCGGCCGTGTGCGGGGTCAGGGAGAACTCCGCGCCGAGCATCTCCAGAACCTCGTCGGCGGTGACCATCTCAGCGCGGTCCCAGGCGTGCTGGGGGTCCAGCGGCATCTGCTCGATGAAACGCAGCTGGTATCCCTGTTCGAGGCAGTAGCGCAGCAGGTCGCAGGCCTCGTGCTCGTTGATTCCGCGCAGCAGCACCGCGTTCACCTTCACCGGTTCCAGGCCGTGCTCCTTGGCCGCGCGCAGCCCCTCCAGCACGTCCTCGAAACGGTCCCGGCGGGTCAGTCGGTGGAAGGTGTCCCGGTCCAGGGTGTCCAGGGAGATGTTCACCCGGTCCAGCCCGCTCTCCGCGAGCCGTCCGGCGAACCTGCCGAGGTTGATCCCGTTGGTGGTCAGCGAGGTCCGGGGGGCCTCGGGCAGGGAGGCGGTCGCGGCGATGATGTCCACCAGGTCCTGCCGCAGTAGCGGCTCCCCACCGGTGAAGCGCACGTTCGTGACCCCCAGCTCGCGCACCGCCAGGGTGATCAGCCGGACCATCTCCTCGGTGTCCAGCATCTCGGAGCGCTTCATCCACGGCAGTCCCTCGGCGGGCATACAGTAGGTGCAGCGCAGGTTGCACTTGTCGATCAGGGATACCCGCAGGTCGGTCGCCACGCGCCCGAAACGGTCGACCAGGTATGGCGTGTCCGGGCGCGTCGACGTGTCGACCGTCCGGCGGGTCACCGGGATGCCCAGGTCCACGGAAGTCACGCCCCGAGCGTAACGGTCCGGGCGGGGGTAATTCGATCGCACACGAGGGTTTTCGTGCGTGTTCTCCCAAGTGATTCGGTCGCCCCGGCGGGGGTTCGGAGGAAGACACGAAAAGCGGATGGAACCGCTCGTGCGGCTCGGCCCCCCTGGATCCGTCGGCATTCGCGGTTTTATTCTCCCACTCGTGCCGCAGTATCGGATCTCCGAAGTCGCCGGCCTGTTGGGCGTCAGCGACGACACCGTCCGCCGCTGGGTGGAGGACGCGCGGCTGCCCGCCGAACAGGGCCCCTCCGGGCGGCTGGTCGTCGAGGGCTCGGTGCTCGCCGAGTTCGCCCGCGACAGGGCCCGGGCCGCCCACGATCCCTCCGGGGTCGAACGTTCGGCCCGCAACCGGTTCGTCGGGCTGGTCACCGAGGTCGTCTCCGACACGGTGATGTCCCAGGTCGAGTTGCAGTGCGGCCCCCACCGGGTGGTCTCGCTGCTCAGCACCGAGGCCGTCGAGGAGCTCGGGCTGCGCCCGGGAGTGCTGGCGGTCGCCGTGGTCAAGTCCACCGCGGTGGTGGTGGAGAAACCCGGGGACGGAACATGACCCGAGCACGCGCGAGGGGCTTCCCGCTGGCGGTGCTGCTGACCGCCGCCCTGGTGGCCTCCGGCTGCGGGGCCGGAACGCGTACCGAGGGCACCACGCTGACGGTGCTGGCCGCCGCCTCGCTGACCGAGTCCTTCCGCGAGATGGGCGAGCGGTTCGAGCGGGCACATCCCGACGTGGAGGTGCGGTTCAACTTCCAGGGATCGGCGCTGCTGGCCGAACGCATCCGACAGGGGGCCGGGGGAGACGTGTTCGCCTCGGCCGACCGGGCCATGATGAACAGAGTGGTGCGCGCGGGCGCCGTCGCGGAGCGACCGCGCACGTTCGCGACCAACCGACTGACCGTGGTGGTGCCGCCGAGCAACCCCGCCGGGGTGCGCGCGTTGTCCGACCTGGCCGCCGAGGACGTGTCCGTGGTCGTGTGCGCCCCGCGGGTGCCGTGCGGTGCCGCCACCGAGCGGGTGGAGACGGTGAGCGGGGTCCGGCTGAACCCCGTGAGCGAGGAGAACGACGTCAAGGACGTGCTGCACAAGGTCGAGGTCGGGGAGGCCGACGCCGGGCTGGTCTACGTCACCGACGCCGAAGCCGCCGGGGACAAGGTGCGCACAGTGGACTTTCCCGCCTCCGAGCGGGTGACCAACGAGTACCCCCTCGCCACGCTGGAGGCGGCCGAACACCCGGACACGGCCGAGGCCTTCGTCGAGTTCGTACGCGGTGACCGGGGACGTCGGATCCTGCGCGAGTACGGGTTCGGAACCCCGTGAGCGGACGGTGCCGTATGAGCAGCGTGCTGCGCCCGCGACGCCGGAAAGGCGCGGAACGACCCGTCGGAACCCCCCTGCCGCTGTGGTTGCCCGCCGGGGGCGCCCTGGCCCTGATCCTGCTTCCGGTGCTCGGGCTGTTCGCCCGCGTCGACCCGGCGCGACTGCCCGCGTTGCTGACCAGCCCGGCCGCGTTGAGCGCGCTGCGGCTGTCGCTGCGCACGGCGGTGCTGGCCACGGGGGTGTCCGTGCTCCTCGGCGGCCCGCTGGCGGTGGTGCTGGCCCGCTCCCGTATCCCGGGGAAGCGGCTGCTGCGGGGGGCGGTGCTGCTCCCGCTGGTGCTGCCACCGGTGGTGGGCGGGCTTGCGCTGCTGTACCTGCTCGGACGCACCGGACCCGTGGGGGCGGTGCTGGAGCAGTGGTTCGGTCTGACCGTGCCCTACACCACCACCGCCGTGGTGCTGGCCCAGACCTTCGTGGCCATGCCGTTCCTGGTGGTGAGTCTGGAGGGGGCCCTGCGTGCCGCCGGGACCGAGCACGAGCGCATGGCGGCCACTCTGGGCGCGGGGCCGTGGCTGACCTTCCGACGCGTCACCCTGCCGATGGTGCTGCCCGCCCTCGTGTCCGGGCTGGTGCTGACCTTCGCCCGCGCGCTCGGCGAGTTCGGCGCGACCATCACCTTCGCCGGAAGCCTGCGCGGCACCACCAGGACACTGCCGCTGGCCGTCTACACCGAGGCGCAGGCCGACGTGGACGCGGCGGTGGCGATGTCCCTGCTGCTGGTGGCGATAGCCCTGCTGGTCATCGTCGTCGCACGACCGAGGGCGGTGGGCTGAGGTGAGCGAGGTGGCCCGGATGGAAGCGGGACCCTCCACCGGCGAGGGGTTGTCCGCCGAGGTGCGGCTGCGCCGCCCCGGCTTCGAGCTGGACGTGACCTGCGCGGTGCGTCCGGGGGAGGTGCTGGCGGTGCTCGGGCCCAACGGCGCGGGCAAGTCGACGCTGCTGGGCACGCTGACCGGCTCGGTACTGCCCGAACACGGCAGGGTGGCGCTGGACGGCCGGGTGTGGCTGGACACGCGGCGCGGGGTGGACCTGCCCACCCACCGGCGCCGTGTGGGGCTGCTGGCCCAGCGGCCCACGCTGTTCCCGCACCTGTCGGTGTTGGAGAACGTCGCCTTCGGCCCCCGGGCGGGCGGTGACCGCGCCCGGCGGGCCCGTGCGATCGCGCGGGAGTGGCTCGACCGGCTCGACGTCGCCGAGCTCGCCGGGCGGGCTCCGGCCCGGCTGTCCGGGGGACAGGCCCAGCGGGTCGCGTTGGCGCGGGCACTGGCCGCCGACCCCGAGGTGCTGCTGCTGGACGAGCCGCTGTCCGCGCTGGACGTGGACACGGCACCCGCGATGCGCGGGTTGCTGCACCGCGTGCTGGGGGCCCAGCGCACCCCCTGTGTGCTGGTGACCCACGACGTGCTGGACGCGGTGGTGCTGGCCGACCGGGTGCTGGTGCTCGACGGGGGCGGTGTGGTGGAGCGGGGCGAGACCGGGCGGGTGCTGGCCCGTCCCCGCACCTCGTTCACCGCGCGCATCGCCGGGCTGAACCTGGTCCGGGGCACCGCCGTGGCCGAGGGGGTCGAGGTGGACGGCGTCACCGTCCGCGGCGGCACGGCCGAACCCGTCGAACCGGGCGAACCGGCGGCGGCCGTCTTCGCCCCCTCGGCGGTCGCGGTGCACCGCGCCGCCCCGGAGGGCAGCCCCCGCAACGTGGTGGAGGTGCGGCTGCTCGGTCTCGAACCGCGCGGGGACACCGTCCGCCTGCGTGCCGAGACCGAGGCGGGGGACGAGGCAGTCCCCCTGACGGCGGAGGTGACCCCGGCCGCCGTGGCCGAACTCGCTCTGAAGCCCGGTGACCGGGTGTTCTTCGCCGTCAAGGCCACCGAGGTGGCTGTCCATCCGCTGTCCGTTGGATGATCGAGGGCGTGACTGACGAGGTATCTCCCTGGACCTATCTGATGGACATGGACGGTGTGCTCGTGCACGAGGAGCACATGGTCCCCGGAGCGGACGCCTTCCTGAACGAGCTTCGGGAACACGGCCTGCCGTTCATGGTGTTCACGAACAACTCCGTGTACACCAGACGGGACCTGCGGGCGCGACTGATGCGCAGCGGACTGGACGTGCCGGAGTCGGCGATCTGGACCTCCGCGCTGGCCACGGCGCAGTTCCTGGACAAGCAGCGACCGGGAGGCTCCGCCTATGTGGTGGGCGAGTCCGGGCTGACCACGGCGTTGCACAACATCGGCTACGTGCTCACCGACCGCGACCCGGACTACGTGGTGCTCGGTGAGACCCGCACCTACAGCTTCGAGGCGATCACCAAGGCCATCCGGCTGGTGGAGGGCGGGGCGCGTTTCATCGCCACCAACCCGGACGAGAAGAGCCCCAGCCGGGAGGGCACGCTGCCCGCCACGGGCGCGGTCGCCGCGCTGATCGAGCGGGTCACCGGACACGATCCCTACTACGTGGGCAAGCCGAACCCGCTGATGATGCGCTCGGCCCTGCGCGAGCTGCGGGCCCACTCGGAGAACACCCTGATGATCGGTGACCGCATGGACACCGACGTGCGTTCCGGACTGGAGTCCGGTTTGCAGACGATCCTGGTGCTGTCGGGGATCTCCGGCAGGCACACGGCCGAGCTGTTCCCGTACCGGCCCACGCGCGTGATCGACTCGGTGGCGGACCTGGTCGGCCGGGTGGAACGCCCGTTCGACTGAGGTTCTCCGGCTCCGACGCTCCTCGGCTCCTTCGGCGCGGCGCGGTCCGACCCGGAGGCGGGTCGGTTCAGCGCAGCGGGATCAGGGCGTGGGCGTCGTCGGTGTCCACGATGCGTTTGCCGAGGGGGAACAGCGACACGGGAACGAGCTTGAAACTGGCGATCCCGAGCGGGATACCGATGATCGTCACGCACAGGGCGATCCCGCTGAGGATGTGGCCCAGAGCCAGCCACCAGCCGGCGAGGATCACCCACAGCACGTTGCCGATCGCCGAGAACACCCCCGCGTCGTGCTCCTCGACGAGCTGCCTGCCGAACGGCCACAGCGCGAAGTTGGCCATGCGGAACGAGGCGATGCCGAAGGGGATACCGATGATCGTCACGCACAGCAGGATCCCGGCGAAGGCGTAGCCGATCGCCATCCAGAGTCCGCTGAGCACGAGCCAGACGATGTTGAACAACAGCCGCATGGCACCACTCTGCCAGCGGCAGGGGGGACACGACTCGGGGAAGTCCCCGATTCGTCCCCGACGGGCTCAGGCGTGCAGGCTGCCGTGCAGCACCGTGACCGCGTTGCCCGCCAGCTTCACCCGCTGCCTGCGCAGGCGGAGGCGCAGGCTGCCCCCGCGCGGGGAGGCCTGTTCGGCGTACAGGTCGGTGCGGCCGAGCTGTTCGGCCCACCAGGGGGCCAGCGCGCAGTGCGCGGAGCCGGTCACCGGGTCCTCCGGAACTCCCACCGCCGGGGCGAAGAACCGGCTGACGATGTCCACACCGGGGCGGTCGCCCCGGGCGGTGACGGTGACGCCGCGTACGGGCAGGCGGGCCAGGGCGTCGGTGTCCGGACTCAGCCCACGCACCAGGGCGGCCTCGGAGAGCTGCACGACCAGGTCGGTGCCGTCGTCGGCGACGTGTTCGACGGCGTCCGGCGGGAGTTCGCCCAGCGCGGGGACCACCTCGGAGTCGTCGGTGGGGGCGAAACCTCGGGCGGGGAAGTCCAGTTCGACCAGGCCGTGCTCGTCGGACGAGCAGGTGAGTTCGCCGCTGCGGGTGGTGAACCGCTGTTCGCCTCCGAGCACGTGCGCGGCGGCCAGGGTCGCGTGCCCGCAGAGGTCGACCTCGGTGGTGGGGGTGAACCAGCGCAGCGGTTTGGGCGCCTCGCCCCCGCCGCCGGTGACGACGAAGGCGGTCTCCGAGTGTTTGAACTCCGCGGCCACCGAGCGCATCCAGCCTTCCTCGGCGGGCTCGTCCAGCAGCACCACCCCGGCGGGGTTGCCGCTGAAGGCCTCGGAGGTGAAGGAGTCGACGAGGTAGGCATCCACGGCGGCGATGTTAGTCGCCGGGTTGTGGCGCGTCACTCGGGTTTTCGTCGCGCCCCGTCGCCGTACCGGCCTCCACGGCCGGTGGAGGTCGTGCCGGCTGTACACCGTCACCCGGACACGTCTGTCCGAACAGGGCCGTTCCCGTTCCGGGGGCCACCTCGAACAGCTCCACCGGCTGGCTTTCGGGGAATGACCTCGTAGCGGGGAAACCCCGCGAACAGGGGGTTGGTGCGGTCATGCCTTGCGACGGGTTTCCTCGCGTGAGTCGCTTTTTCTCCGGGAAGCGGCAGATATTTCCCGAAGTGTGGGAAGTGAGGAATCCTTCCCGCATTCTGTTTCTCGTTCCCGTCTCGTGCGCCGCCGTTTGTCCGATTGTCGGTTCCGTGCCTCTGGCGTGGGGCTGATGTGTTTCCGGGAGGGGTGTGACCGGCGGATTCGTTCCTCGGGCGTGCGAACCGCCGTCCGGAGAAACCGGGTTCACGTGGTGGTAACCGTTTCGTTCGAATGGCTGTGTGCGTGCTCACCCGTGACGGGTGGGCTATTGCGCCGTCCGGAGGTTACTGGTGAGTTGTCACTGAGGATTCCTTCCGGGGTGGTCTGTCGGAACCACGCACTCCGTGTGGGCCGAGGTATTCCGGCGGCCGGCAGGAACCGCTCCGCGGGGATTCCCGGCCCTCCGTGGAGTCTTTCCGGAATGTCCGATTCGCAACGTTCGTTTGTTTTCGGTGCTTTCCGGTGAAGCTTCCGCGACGGTGACGCGTCCACTGAGAGGAGCTGCGGATGGTTTCCTCCACCGTCAGCACGACACCCCCGGAACACACCCCGCCGTCACGGCGCGGAAGGCGGTGGATCCTGCCGATCCTGCTGGTCCTCGGCTGGCTGGTGCTCGGCGTGGTCGGTGGTCCGTTCCTCGGCAAACTCAACGAGGTCCAGCGCAACGACGACGCCTCGTTCCTACCGGCCAACTCGGAGGCCACCCGCGTCGTCGAACTGCGGAAGCGGTTCGCCGAGCGCGACGTCCGCCCCGCCGTGGTGGTCTTCGAACGCCCTTCGGGACTCACATCCCGGGACAGGCAAGCCATCCGCCAGCGGGTCGAGGCGCTGAACGAGATGAGCGGTCTGGAGGGGTCCGTGTCGCCTCCCGTTCCGTCCGAGGACGGCCAGGCCGCCCGGGTGCTGGTTCCGGTCTCCGGGAAGGATCCCTTCGCGGCGGGCAGGATCGGTCAGGAAGTGTCCACGGTGGCCTCGCGGGAACTGCCCTCGGGGCTGGAGGCCAACGTGACGGGCCCAGCCGGTTACGGCGCGCAGATGGCCGAGGTCTTCTCCGGCATCGACGGCAGGCTGCTGGTCGTCACCGCCGTCCTCGTCGCGGTCATTCTGGTCGTGGTGTACCGCAGCCCGCTGTTGCCCCTGATCGTGCTCGTGGGCGCCGGACTTGCCCTGGCCCTGGCGTCGATGACCGTCTACCCCCTGGCCAAGAACGAGGTGGTCAACCTCAACGGCCAGACCCAGGGCATCCTGCTCATCCTCGTCTTCGGCGCCGGTACCGACTACGCCCTGCTGCTGGTCGCACGTTACCGCGAGGAGCTGACGCGTCACGGCACGGCCCGGGCGGCGATGCGGCGTGCCCTGCGCGCCTCGGTGGAACCGATCGCGGCCTCGGCGGGCACCGTGATCGCCGGGATGCTGTGCATGCTGTTCAGCGAACTCGGATCCAACCGGGGTTTGGGGCCGATCGCCGCGATCGGCATCGCCGCCGCGCTGCTGGCCTCCCTGACTTTCCTGCCCGCGACGCTGGTGTTGTTCGGACGCTCGGCGTTCTGGCCCTTCCGGCCCGAACAGCGCGTCGAGTCGGACGGCACGGACGAGCAGCCGCGACGCGTGACGCTGTGGCACAGGGTGGCGGGCGCGGTGGGTGGGCGCCCGCGCCGAACGTGGACCGTCACCGCCGCCGTCCTGCTGGTCGCCGCGGCCTTCGCCCCCCAACTGCACGCCGACGGGGTGTCCCAGCGCGAGACCTTCCTCGGCGAGGTGGAGGCCGTCGTCGGGCAGGAGGCGTTGGACGAGCACTTCCCCGACAGCGGTGGCACCGGCACACCCGCCGTCATCATCGCCGATGCCGACCACGCCCGGCAGGTCGTCGAGGTCGCCGAGGGCGTGGACGGGGTCGAGGAGGTGAGGCTGAGGCCCCTCGGCCCGGAGAGTCCGGAGCAGCCGAAGGTGGTCGAGGGGATGGTCGAGGTGAACGCCACGCTGCGGGACCCGGCCGACTCCGAGGCCGCCGTGGACACCGTGCGGCGGCTGCGTGCGGCGGTGCACGCCGTTGACGGTGCCGAGGCCAAGGTGGGCGGGCAGACGGCCAACCAGCTCGAAGTGCGTCAGACCGCCGTCCACGACCGGTCGGTGATCATCCCGTTGGTGCTGGTGGTCATCTTCGTGCTGCTGGTGCTGCTGTTGCGGGCCGTGGTCGCGCCGCTGCTGCTGATCGCCACGGTGGTGTTGTCGTTCGCGGCCACGCTGGGCGTCGGCGGGCTGGTCTTCGAGCACCTGCTGGGTTTCCCGGGAGCCGATCCCTCGGTGCCGTTGTACGCGTTCGTGTTCCTCGTGGCGTTGGGCATCGACTACAACATCTTTCTGATGACCCGCGTTCGGGAGGAAAGCCTCCACCGCGGCACCCGGGAGGGGACCCTGCACGGCCTGACGGTGACCGGCGGTGTGATCACCTCGGCCGGGGTGGTGCTCGCCGCGACCTTCGCCGCGCTGGGCGTGCTGCCGGTCCTGTTCATGGTCCAGATCGCGATCCTGGTCGCCTTCGGTGTCCTACTGGACACGCTTGTGGTGCGTTCGCTGCTGGTCCCGGCGCTCACCGTCGACATCGGCCGCCGCGTCTGGTGGCCCAGCCGACTCGGCCGTTGAGCGGATCATGGCTGCCAGCACACTCCCCACGGCCGTGACCAGCGCGGCCACCAGCAGACTGGTGTGCAGCCCTTCCAGGAAGGCCTGCCGCCCGGCGGCGGTGAGCGCGGCGGTCACGGACTCCGTGGTCGCGGGCGGCACCGGCACCGTTCCCTGCGCGATGTCACCGGTGTTGTCCAGCGTCCGCCGGACGAGATCCTCGGGTAGCGCGGCGTGTTCGAGTTCGGCGGGCAGCACCTCACCCACCCGCCACGACAGCACCGCTCCGAGGACGCCGATGCCGAGTACACCGCCGAGCTGGCTGACCGTCTGCTGCACGGCCGAGGCCAGGCCGGACAGCGCGGTGGGCGCCACACCGATGATGGCCTGCGTCCCGGCGACCAGCGCGATTCCGGCCCCGGTCCCGCCGAGCAGCGCGATCGGGGTGAACCCGGCCAGCGTGGTTTCGCCATCCACCATGGACAAACCGGCCAGTGTCACCACGACCAGGGCCATGCCGGCCAGGGCCGGACGGGGCGCACCGAACCGTGTGGTCAGCACACCACCCAGCGGGGCACTGAGCACGACCACGGCGGACAGGGGCAACAGCCAGAGGCCGGCGGCCACCGGATCCAGCCCGCGCAGGTTCTGTAGGTACAGCGTCAGCACGAACAACAGCCCGTAGATCGCGAAGTAGCTCGCGGTGACCAGTAGCACGCCGAACCCGATTCCGGGAAGCCGCAGCACGGCCCGCACGGGCGGACGTTGTGCTCCGTCCCCGCGGGACTCGGCGGCGCTCCACCGGCCCAGCAGGGCGGTGACCAGCGTGAGCGGCAGGTTGAGCAGGAACACGGCGGGCCAACCGAAATGCTCGACGATGGTGCCGGCGATGATCGGCCCTCCCGCCGCCGAGGCCGCGGTGGCGGCGGTGAGCACGCCGATGGCCGGATTCAGCCGGGGTGGAGGGAAGGTCACGCGCAGCAACGCCATCGCGGCCGGTTGCATGAGAGCTCCGGCCAGCCCCTGCGCGGCCCGCAGCGTGATCAGCATCGTGGCGCTGGTGGCCAGGGCGATGGGCAGGGACAGCAGGCCGAACAGCGCCACCCCGAGAACGAACCCCCGCCGGTGCCCGAGGCGGTCGACGAACCGTCCCGCCGGCAACAACCCCACCGCCAGGGCCACGAGGTAGGAGTTGGTGATCCACTGTAGCTGGGTCGGGCTCGCGTGCACGGTCTGCGCGATGTTCGGCGCGGCGATCACCACGGCCGTGCCGTCCAGCCCGGCCAGGACGCCGCTGATCGAGACCGCCAACAGCAGCCACCGGGACCGCTTCGCCGGGCGCGAATGTCGCATTTCGGTCATACGAATCCTTTCGCCGTATTCGCGAAAGACAATAGGGTGTCCCTACTCCTCGTCACATCATGCACGGAGCGTGGGGGTATTTCCTATGAAGTGTGTCTCACGGAACGGGTGACCAGAATATGGAATACCTTGACACGGCGGGTTTACCTTATGGCTAATTGTTTGTTTATTTTCTGAGAAGATGATCTGGTGCTCTGATTCACACGTTTTCTTGGTTGCGTCTCGATGTGGCCCTTGACTAGTCTTCGGTTATCCGGTGAAAACGAAACACAAAGGGTGACGAATCCCAAGATCACATTATTCGACCAAGATCGTTTTCTCGTTCCTCCGGAGGAGCGGTTCCGCGTTCAGGCGGTGAGTGCCGTCCGGTGAGAAAACGTTTACCGAGTCCTGTTCCATCGGGGGCGAAATGACTCTCCCAGTCATGACTCGCTCGGCGACCGAAGCCGAGTGGCGCATTATATTCGCAGTTCACGGGCGTGTGGTTGGTGTTTCGTTCCCGCGATGTCCCCGCAGGAACGAATTCAACAGCACCACGGAACTCTTTGATTCGACGCGGGAAACGAGATGAAGCTCACCGAGATATCGCAATACGACGCGCGAACCGGACGTGTTTCCGAGTGGAGACTGCACCCGTCCACACTCGCCGCGGCCGAAGAAACGGGAATCGACTCCCGTCCACCCTCCTATCTGCAGGAGGCACACGTTCGCACGGCCGCGATGAACCGTCAGCGTGGCGTCGAGGAACCGACATGGCTGGCGACCGCCTTCGACATCTCCGGCGGCGCCGACCCGGACGCCCTGGAAATGGCCTTCCGGAGCTGGATCGACCGGCACGAAACCCTTCGCAGCGGTTTTCGCGAGTCCGACGGAGAATTGCTGCGTTTCACCCTGGAAACGGAGCGGATAGCGTTCCAGCGAGTCGAGATCGGCGACTTCGTCGAGCAGGAGGAGTTGCACCGCTACCTGGAGGACCGGTTCGACGAGTCGACCGATCCGCTGGACTGGCCGTGCTACCTGTTCGTGACCGTGGACCACGAGGAGGCGACCACGGTCTACATGGCCTTCGACCACACCAACGTCGACGGCTACTCGATCAGCCTGATCGCCCACGAGATCCAGGAGCTCTACCGCGCCGCCGCCGTCGGCGACCGGGCCCAGCTGCTCGACGTCGGCAGCTACGTCGACTTCGCCGACGCCGAACGCTCCCGAGCGGCCGAGCTCGACACCGAGCACGAGGACGTCCGGCGCTGGCGGGAGTTCGTGGAGCCCGCGGACTGGCAGCTGCCCGCCTTCCCACTGGATCTGGGGCTGGCACCGCAGGACTCGGTCATCATGCCGCGGCAGAGCGGGGTGTGCGAGTGGCTGCTGGATCCCGACGAGGCCAACACCTTCGAGACGGCCTGCGAGGAAGGCGGCTCGAACTTCTTCAGCGGCGTTCTGGCCGCCACCGGGATCGCCGCCTGCGAACTCGGCGACCAGGACGTCTACCGCACGCTCGTTCCCTTCCACACGCGTTCGCAGCCGCAGTGGTGGGCCTCGCTGGGGTGGTACGTCGGGCTGGCGCCGGTGGAGCTTCCGGCGACACAGGAGGGTGATTTCCACGCCTTCGCCCGTGGGGCGCGGGAGACGGTGCGGTCGGTGAGGTCCATGGCCGAGGTGCCCTTGGCGCGGGTGTGCGAACTGTTCGAAGTCCTGCTGCGTCCGGTGTTCCTGGTGTCCTACATCGACGGCAGGCTCGTTCCCGGCGCCGACCGCTGGGACGAGTGGAACGCGCACGCCTTCGGCAAGGTCTCACGCGGCGACGGGGTGTTCGTGTGGATCAACCGCACCCAGGACGGCGTGTACGTCACGGCCCGGTACCCGGCCACCGAACTCGGGCACAAGAACGTGCTGCGTTTCCTCGCGCGCACCGGCGAGATCCTCACCACGGTCGCCCAGGACGGTGACTACGTTCCCCTGCTGGCCGGACCCCGGTGAACCACGGAGCACAACCGAACGAGGCGGTCGCGGATTCGCGGGTCAGCGCGTACGCCCGCACGTGCGGGGAGGGCACCGAGCTGTGGGTATCGAGCCCCTCCTGCGTCCACCGTTTCGGTTCTCGGTACGGCAACGGGTTCTGCGCCCGGCACCATGTCGGGCGCAGAACCCGCGTCACGGGGCGCGATGGCTTCCGCCGCCGCAGCTCACGGCGACTGGCCGGAGGGAGCACCCCGACCGCGCTGTCCCTTCTCGGGGGACTCCGGGCCGGAGAACACGACCTCCGGGTAGTGCGGGGACGGCCCCTCGAACAGTGGCGAGGATTCACCGGCCAGGTGTTCTCGCACGAAGGCCGTGACGTAGGCCCGGGTGATCAGGACCGAACGGAGCGACGGGAGCCTGTCCCGGTCGCTCTGGCCGGTATCGGTGGGTAGCTCGTCGCGGAGCCCGAGCTGGTCGATCAGAACCGGCCAGTCGGTGAAGGAGGAATGGCCGGTGCCGCGCACCAGCAGAAACCGTTTCCATCCCGCCAGCCGCGACCACGTCCGGCGCCACGAAGGGTCGAAGTCGGGCTGTTCCAGCCGCCGAGCGTTCCCCAGCAGCAGTACCGGAGCCCGTGTACCGGCCAGCGAGTCGGGGTCGTGGATCGTGCCGTCCATGTTCACCCCGGCCCGCACCCGGGGATCCTCGTACGCCGCCTGGACCGCCGCGGCACCTCCGATCGAGTGGCCGAGCACGGCGATCGCCGAACCGTCGACGACACGTGCTCCCGACCAGACCGACCCGGGGCCGACCAGCGCCTCCAGCACCAGGCGGAAGTCGGCCACCCGGCTGAGCACCACGCGTTGCAGTTCATGGTGTTCGTCGAACCCGCACGGCACCGGCTTGGCGCACTCCGTGACCCGGCCGTCGGGGAACTCCACCGGCGCCTCGTAGGTGTGATCCACCCCGGCAACGACCGTCCCCTGGCTGGCCAGTTCCTCGGCTGTCGCCGTCACCGCCGCACGTGGATTGCCGAAACCGGGGGAGAGCACCACCAACGGCCACGGCCCCGGTCGGGGCGAGGCCTCCGGTCCGGAGTTGGTGTGCACCCTGCTCAACGCCGTCGGCGGAACCGGTATCTCCGCCGTCTCCGCGACCAACTCGGAGACCGCCGGGGAGACGTACGGCGCCGAGGTGCCCTCCCACGGCAGCGCCGGATACCACACTGACACCATGACGCGACGATTCCCGGAACGAGGGCGCCACGGGTCGATACGATCCCTGTCCACCAGCGACAACACACTGCGTCCGACCGGACAGGGGCCGGTGGGGGTGGGCAGCCACGGTCGGATTCCGGACGCCGCCGAGGTGTCGGCACCGGCTCGTCCGGGAAGACCCGCCGAGGCTGCCGACGCCGCGGCGGGCGCGAACAGCATCGACGTCAGCGCGCGTCGCCGTGTGACCCCCGAGCCTGAACAGTTCCACACACGGGTCACCGTGTCACGGTGCCGTGCCACCAACAACACCACTACTCCGTCCGCGTGAGACCCGGTCCGAACAGGACCGCCTGGGACGACGACGGGAAGTGATTCGTTCCACCGTGTCGTGGACAGACGCTCCGCTGGTGGAGTTCGACTCGGAAACGAGCGCCGCCGCCACAGGTCATCGGCAACGGACCGGTTGCTCGTCCTCGCGGTGTTCTCGTTCGTGCCGGGCCGTCGCCGGATACGCGAACCTGGCTGGCCGGTCCCGGTGTGGAGATCCCCACCGATGGGGGCGGGTGAAAGGTCGTGCGGACCGTGGGAGCGGGGCGGCTGATTTTGCCTGAAATCGGTTCCCCGGTGTGTGGGGGCCAGCGTCTTTGGTTGATGGGGAGTACATGGACATGGTCGAGGGGGTGCGTCCGCGTTGTCCGCCGACGATCCGATCAACATCCAGTACACCTCCGGAACCACGGGTTTTCCCAAGGGGGCGACGTTGTCGCACCACAACATCCTGAACAACGGGTTCTTCGTCGGCGAGCTGTGCGGTTACACCGAGCGGGACCGGGTGGCGATCGCGCCGCCCTTCTACCACTGCTTCGGCATG
>NZ_KB913024.1:3326909-3335922 GCF_000384035.1 Actinopolyspora mortivallis DSM 44261 | reverse complement strand
TCCGCGTTGTCCGCCGACGATCCGATCAACATCCAGTACACCTCCGGAACCACGGGTTTTCCCAAGGGGGCGACGTTGTCGCACCACAACATCCTGAACAACGGGTTCTTCGTCGGCGAGCTGTGCGGTTACACCGAGCGGGACCGGGTGGCGATCGCGCCGCCCTTCTACCACTGCTTCGGTATGGTGATTTCGGGAACTAGCGAGAACTGACGTCGGCTAGTTGTTCCTGCGCACAAGGGGTTTCGTGGGTATGTGGACTAGCCGCTACTAGCTCTGGCTAGCGGGTTCTGCCCCACATGTGCCCCACGTTCAGTCTCTTGTGGACAGAAATGTCCACTGTGTTTCGATTGTGGGGGAGAGGGCTCGGAGCGCGAGGTCAGTGTTGTGGCTTTCGGGTGGGTATGCCTAGGATGCGGGTGCCATCGTGAGAGATCACAAAAGAATAACGGAGCTACGGAGTCGCAGGTCAGTACGTGTGTTCCCCGCAGGCGCGGGGATGGACCGTACGGCGCCGTGGCTTCGCAGGAGGAGGTCAAGTGTTCCCCGCAGGCGCGGGGATGGACCGCACACGGTGCTGTGGGACAGCAGGTGGCGTCCGTGTTCCCCGCAGGCGCGGGGATGGACCCCCATCGCCCGATGAGCAACAGCTTCTCACTGCGTGTTCCCCGCAGGCGCGGGGATGGTCCTTCGGCCTGCTCCTTCGGTGTGAGCGTGTGGCCGTGCTCGCGGCAGGTGTGGGGGTAGTAGTCCGGGTGCCCCTGTCGTGTGGGAGGGGCGTGCACGTGTCCGTGTGGTCCCCGTGTGTGGGGAAGAGTGCGGGCCCCGGCCAGGGGTGGCCGGGGCCCGGTGTGTGGGGTGGGGTTAGCGTCCCTGGTTGGTGGAGGGGCCGGTGCGGAGTTTGCCGGTCACTCGCGGGAACTCCTCACCGTCGTTGTGTTTGCGTTCCAGGCGCTCGACCTCGCGTCGCAGTGCGTGCTCCACGAGGTCGGACATGCTGGCGGTGTGGGCCACGTGGCCGCCGAGGGCGGCCACCGCGGCCTTGGCGCGCTCGATCACGTCCTCGGAGACGTACGGGGTCATGGCGCGGCGGGTCATCGTGTCACCTTCATGCGTACTATTTCGAGTGCTATGGAGCCTACGGCGAGCATGCCCATGATCCACAGCACCCATGTCCACGTGCCCAGCACTAGGCCAAGCACGAACACCACGATGGGAATCACCGTGAAGGTTCCGATAGGTGGGTCGATCTTCATGGTTTGCCTTCCTGATGTGGAGGGGTAAACTCAGAGTGGTGGGGACTGGGGTAGCTGCTTTACCCCAGTCCCCTGGCACATCGTCACCGTCGGCGGTGTTTACCTCGCTTGCGCCCCGTCTTGCGGCGCCGGTGAGGCTTGACCGTCCGTGTCACCGATATTTCCCGGTTCTGGTCTCCCGGAGTTTTCCGGTTGGCACGGATGGTCAGCACCCCCGCGATCATGTTCACGATTCCCGAGAACGATCCCACGGTGCTGGCGACGATTGCCAGATACAGATAGCTATCTGGCATCTGCCCTCCACTCTGTAGTTAACTCATCCGGCTTCCTGCCGAACTGTCCATAGTGTACTCAAATTACAAGTAACTATGCAAGGGTTTGCTGGGGAATTTTTTGAGGGAATCTGGTGGAGGGGTGTGGTGGTGGGTTCCGGGGCCGGTGGTCGCATCCTCGTGTGTGGGGGTCAGGGTGCGAGGTACTGGCTGTCAGCGGGGCGGCTTGTCCGCTTTGGTTGTGGGTGTGCTCGTCGAGCAGGAGTCGTCAGGGGTACGAAAAAGCGCCCCCCGGAACCTTCCGGGGGGCGCCGTGTGTCAGCGGCTCACTCGAACCGGTTGTTCTTCACCGCGTCGAGGAACGCGGCCCACTGGCCGCGGGTGGTGGTGAAGTACCCGGCCGAGCGGTCCTTGGTGTCGCGCACGGCGGCGCCGTCGCCGACGCGGCCGACCTCGACGCAGGCGGTGTTGTTGCTGGATCGAGTGGACTTCCTCCAGCCTGTGGGACGTTGTTTCACGGTATACTCTCCTCGAATTTGTCTGCGTGTGCGGCGATGAACTCCGTTGCCTGATCCGGAGGCATCGCCGCATCGCGAAGGTTACCTGCGGCGTCTTTGTAGATGTCTATGGCGTGGGGCGCAGTGAGGAACGCGGCCGAGCCCAGATGTTCGAGGTGTACGATCGGTGCGGCCCGCGGGAACTCGATCAGCATGAACTGACCGGAGTGCGCCGGTGTCCATGTCTCGGGGTTGGCCGGGATGATTCGTAGGGTGACGTTGGGCAGTTCGGCGAGTTTTTCCAACTGCCGAAGTTGGTCGGCCATGACCTCGGGTGAAGCGATCCGCTCGGTTAGGGCGCGTTCCATGAGGATCGCTTCGAAGGTGGGTGCTCGGCGACTGGTGAGGATGTCGCGACGGCTGGCTCGCATCGCGATGCGGGTTTCCTGTTCCGGTCCTTGTGTCGTTCCCATGACCGTTCGGGCGTAGTCGGCTGTCTGGAGCAACCCCGGAACAAGAAGCGGGGCGACTTCGGTGATCGCCGAGGCGGTGCGCTCGTATTCGATCAGTGTCACGAGCTCTTGGTGGACACCGGGAATACCAGAGCGTAGCCAGTCGGGACCGTCGCTTTCGCGAGCGAGTTCGGTAAGGCGGTCCCGTTCGGCGGCGGAGAGTCCGAGCGCGACGGTGATAGCGGCGACGTCTTCGGGTGTCGCCGTACGAATACCTGTCTCGGTGCGGGTAATCCATGCGTGCCCGATATTGAGTCTACGAGCCAGTTCGCGCACTCCGGTTCCGGTAGATTCTCGGGCTTTTCGCAGTTCAGCGCCGAGCGTTCGTGCTTTCGGGCTTCCTGGCCTGGTTCCCGTCATGCACCAATCGTAGAACAGGTCTCGGAATGAGTGGATCACTTGATCGGAGTATTGCCCAAGTGGTTCGGAACCATCATGATGGTTCCTATCCGGAAGGGCGGAGATTAAACCACTATGGAGAGTAACTTATGCCACAGATTCCGTTTACGTGGGTGCCCGCCGGTGGGGGGCGTCATGTCAGCGAGGACAGGCGGCCGTCGGGGCGGACGCAGTTTCCGGAGGGGCAGGTGGTGTCCACGCTGTGTGGGCAGGCCCTGGAGGCCCGTGAGGGCGAGCTGGCGTGGTTGTGGTGGACGTGCCCGACCTGTGACACCAGAGCCAGGGAGATCGTGGGGGCCCCGCCGCGTCCGGACATGGGGGAGCAGGCATGAGCGGGCCGAGTGCGGCGGCCGGGTTGGCCGAGCTGCTGATGCGGGGCGTGTGGCTGCTGGAGCAGACCGCCTACGAGGTGGGCGGGCGCCGCGTCACCGCCGGGCGGTGTCGGGACGTGGCGGTGGCCCTGGACGAGGTGGCCGCCGCGTTGCGGGAGCACGCCGACACGCTGCCCACTGGGGAGCTCACCGTCGACAGCACGGTGGGTGGTTCGGATGCCTGATGTGTTACCGGCTGTTGTCCTCGCTCTGGCCCTGGCGGCGACCGCTGTCGTCCTCGGGATCTGGGCGCCCCGGTCGGAGCGCAGGCCTCGGCACGCCGGGGCGGGGCCGGGAGCGCTGACCGTACAGCAGTTACGCGAGGAGATCGAGATGCCCGAGGAAACGGGCGAGCTTCCCGCGGTCGGCCGGGGCCGGTGGTCGCACTGGCGCGGCACCCTGCCGCTGGCGGCGGTGGCCAGACGCCGACCCGGCGGCTCCACCCTGCCGGGTCGGCGGCCCGAGCCTAGCCCGGAGCTGTCCCTGTCCCCGGACCGGGCGCTGTTGGCCCGCGTACTGGCGCGGCTGCGCGCCCTGTAGAGACCACGGCCCGGTGCCTGCCTCCACCCGGCACCGGGTCGTTCGGCCCGGCCGGTGCCTGCCCCCGACGGCATCGGCCGGGCCTGCACCCAAGGAGACCGTGACGTAATGGCCATGCCAATGACCATCCCGTGCCCCCACGCCGCGTGGTGTGTGCGCCCCGCCGCCCACGAGGGGCCGTGCGAGTACGACCGGATGCTCGCCTGGCAGCGGGAAAACGGGGCGAGCCCGTCGAGTGAGACACCGGACCCACCCGGAGACAGTGATGCTGGAAGAGATTCGCGGCCGGTTACAGCAGATCATCGACACCGCGCCCGTCGGCGAGCTGCAAGCCGTGCGGACCACGCTCGAGGAGCTGCGCGGGCAACTGAACCAGGTCGCCGGGACCAGCACGAACGAGGACGTGCAACAAGCTCTGCACCTGTTCGGTCTCGCGGCCGAGAAAGCGGGCGAGGCCGCGCAGGCAGCGATGCAGGCCGCCGAGCACGTCCGGTCCTTTTCCGCCGTCCTGTAGGAGTCCGGCATGTCCCACGTGGAAGACATGGGCAATACCCTCGCCGGGATGCTCGGGCGATTACCGCCCGAGCAGCTGCACCCGGCGCGGGCCTGGATCGAGGAGTACGCCCTGCCCACCCTGGCCGAGATCGGCCCAGGCAGCAGCTCGGCCGAGTTGGCCGAGGCCGTGGCGCTACTCGAACGCGCCCGCGAGCTCATCGACGACGTGCTCGCCCTGTCCGAGACCACCCGAGGGCACGTGGTGGGCTACCTCGCCACCCTCGGCATCAGCGGCGAGCAGCCCCCACCGAGCCTGCCGCACCCGTCGCCCCTGGACCGCATCCCCACCGACGCGTCCCGGGACCGCTCCTGGATCGACCAGGTCCGCCAGCGACTGCCCGACTACACCGGCGGGCAAACCACCGGGCTGGTCTACGACCAGGACGGCAACGAACTTCAGGTCAACAGTGGGCGAGACCCAAAGCTGTCCGAGCAAGCACGGCTGATCCTGCACAACTCCGAGCGATACCCCACCGACGACCGCGGCGCTCCCGCCGTGACAACGCACGTTGAGGTGAAATACGCGCTCATGATGCGTCAGGCAGGGCAGACTTATGGCGTCGTGGTGCTCAACAACGAACTCTGCCGAGGATGCGAGAAAGCCGTGCCGGAGATCCTGCCGGAAGGCTCCACCCTGAAGGTGTGGCATCCCGGAGCGCCCGACACGATCACGCTGCGAGGAAAGGCCAGACCGTGACCACCGTTGAAACAGGCACCGTGGTATCGGTGCTCTACCGCCGCGAGCTGCGTCATGCCCACACCGACGAGGAACTCGAGGTGCTGGTACGCGAGATCGTCGAGAATCCGCCACGCCCGGTGTGCGAAGTGTTCGTGTGGGACCGACCGTGCCGATTCGTCATCGACGCTGAACCGGACTTCCCGGACGCTCGGCTGCTTGTGTCCAGCTCCCCGAACACCGGCTGGGGCGCACTGAACTACATAGCCCCCCACGCCCCGGACGGACGTGTCGTCGATTCCTACAACCCCGATGCCGGAGCGGAGGCACCGGTCCTGCTTCTCGACCCGGACGGAGGAGTGGACTTTTCCACCTCGGCCGCACTGCCCCTCGAACAAGTCCGCGAAGCCATCACCGAGTACTGCCGCACCGGGCAACGCCCGAGCTGTGTGCAGTGGCAACCCGGACAGTGGTACTGACCGCCGCTGCTTTCCGGACCAACAGTGATTCCCACAGCGGGAAAGTATTGTTAAGATCGCAGGTCACCAAGAGTGCTCCCCGCAGGCGCGGGGATGGACCGACGAACACGTCGATGTCCAGCAGCGGATCCAGGTGCTCCCCGCAGGCGCGGGGCCGTGGTGGGCCGGTTTTAGGCAAAATCGGGACATGTACCCCGCGTAGACGGGGGACTCGGTGGTTGGGGAGGGGAAGTGTGTGGCGACACGCCGGGAGGTTCCCAAGCCTCTGCTCGGCGTGTCGGTCACGGGATGGTCACAGCGCCGGTGTGGACGCTCCGGACCACCGGCGGTATCCCAACACGTGGAGACACAGGCAGCGATGCTGATGCGCGAAGCCGGAATCACCCACGGAGCCGTCACGATCAACAACCGGATGTGCTCCGGTGACCTCTCCTTCGAGAAAGCGATCCGCACCATCCTGCCCCGTGGCTCGGTCCTGGACGTGTGGGAAACCGGAGCCACCCGGCCACGACGCATCGAGGGACAAGCATGACCACCATCGACACCGCCACAGTCGTCACCGTGCTCTTCGACCAAGACGAACGCACCCATACAGCCAGTGCCCCGGACGAGGTCGAAACACTGATCGACCGTGTTCTTAACGAGAACACCGAATACAGCCGCACCACCATCGTCTGCGCCTGGGACCGGCCCGCACGCTCCGACCGCGACGAGGGCGGAGCCCTGTTCCCACCGGCTTACCTCCGGGTGGCCTCCCACCCGCCTACCGGCTGGGCGGCGATGACCTGGATCGGCACCGACACCGTGCTGGACACCTTCAACCCACACGCTCCCGAGGAGGCCCCCGAACTGGTGTTCGCCTGCGACGGCCCCGACCTCCTGCCCGCCTCAGCCTCACTTCCCCAAGCCGATGTGCGCCGCGCCCTGACCGAATACACTCACACCGGTCGACGCCCCACCACGGTGCAGTGGCAGCAGGGCTACCTCGCCCTCTAACGTCCCCAGAACACGAAAAAACGCCCCGGGATCCGATGTGGAGTCCGGGGACTGTGTGCGCAATCGGCGCGGTCTGCTGGCTATCGCTGAGAGCCCCTGGGGCTAGGGAGCGTGGGCAGGTCACTGGTCGTGGCGTGGGGGCACGGCTGATCCGAGTACGAGCCGCCGCAGCCATACGGGTAGGTGCGGCTCAGCCGAGCGTGCGAGCGCGTAGACCACTCCGATCGCGATGGGGGTGGTGGCCGTGGTGAGCACGGTCTGCACGTCGCTTGCGGCCTCGGACGCGATCAGCCCGGTGGCCACGAGCCAGGCGTCTCGTACAACATAGGTACTACAAGTGCGAGCCCTGGCCACCCTTGGCGGGGGCCCGGTTGGGGTGGGGTTAGCGTCCCTGGTTGGTGGAGGGGCCGGTGCGGAGTTTGCCGTCGAGTCGGGGGAACTGGTCGCCGTTGTTGTACCGGCGTTCCAGGCGTTCGACTTCGCGGTGTAGGGCGTGTTCCACGAGGTCGGACATGCTGGCGGTGTGGGCCACGTCGCCGCCGAGGGCGGCCACTGCGGCCTTGGCGCGTGCGATCACGTCCTCGGAGACGTAGGGGGTCATGGCGCGGCGGGTCACAGATCGCGCTCCGTTCGTGCTCGGATGACTTCCAGGATGACTGTGGCGATCGTGAAGGATCCTGTGGTCCAGATCAACCAGGTCCAGGCGTCGACGATCAGGCACCAGCTCAACGCCAGGATCGGAACCACAGCGAAGACGCCTTGTGGTGGATGCTGTCGCATGGGCTCTCTTTGTCGTGGTCGATGGGTGTCGTGCGAGGAACGGGCGGGGCCGTCCCCGGATTCTGTCCCGTGTTCTTCCGTGGTGTACCGCCGTCTGTCCGATTCCCGATGTCGCCCCGTTCCGCGAGTGGGGGGAAAGCGGTGGGGGACCCGCTGCTTGCGAGGTCTCGACTCTGTCGTTCGTGGGAGCGAGGATGTTGTCCGGACCACACCGTCGTGTCGCAACGGGGAGGGCATCGTGTCGGAGTTCGGCCACGACCAGTCGGTTGGGGAGCCCCTACGCCGCAGTTACGCCTCGGGCACCTCGGAGGTCCCGCTGCTGGGGGACACGATAGGGGCTAATCTGCTGCGTACGGCCGGGCGCGTGCCGGAGCGGGACGCGCTGGTGGAGTTCGCCACCGGACGCGGGTGGACCTACCGTGAGTTCGTCGCCGAGGTGGACTCCCTGGCCTGCGGGCTGCTGCGCGCGGGGCTCACCCGGGGCGACCGGCTGGGGATCTGGGCCCCGAACCGCGCGGAGTGGACGCTGGTGCAGTACGCCACCGCGCGGATCGGCGTGATCCTGGTGACCGTCAACCCCTCCTACCGCGCGCACGAGCTGGAGTACGTGCTCAACCAGGCCGGGGTGCGGATGCTGGTCGCCGCCGAGGGGTTCAAGAGCTCCGACTATGTGGACATGGTCGAGGGGGTGCGTCCGCGTTGTCCGGAGCTGGAGTGGGTGGTGTTTCTGGGTGGCGACGGCTGGCGGGAACTGTTCGTCGAGTCGGACCCGGTGGAGCTGGCGCGGGTGGAGGCCGGGTTGTCCGCCGACGATCCGATCAACATCCAGTACACCTCCGGAACCACGGGTTTTCCCAAGGGGGCGACGTTGTCGCACCACAACATCCTGAACAACGGGTTCTTCGTCGGCGAGCTGTGCGGTTACACCGAGCGGGACCGGGTGGCGATCGCGCCGCCCTTCTACCACTGCTTCGGCATGGTGATGGGCAACCTGGCCTGCACGAGCCACGGCGCGGCGATGGTGATCCCCGCCGAGGGCTTCGACCCCGCCGCGGCGCTGGGGGCGGTGCAGGCCGAGCGGTGCACCTCGCTGTACGGGGTGCCCACGATGTTCATCGCCGAGCTGGAGCTGCCCGACTTCGAGCGGTACGATCTCTCCTCGCTGCGCACGGGGATCATGGCCGGTTCGCCGTGTCCGGTGGAGGTGATGAAGCAGGTCGTCGAGCGGATGGGCATGTCCGAGGTGGCCATCTGCTACGGGATGACCGAGACCAGCCCGGTGTCCACCCAGACCCGCCCGTACGACTCGCTGGAACGGCGGGTGTCCACCGTGGGCCGGGTGGGCCCGCACCTGGAGATCAAGATCGTCGATCCGGAGACGGGACGCACCGTGCCCTGCGGGCAGCCGGGGGAGCTGTGCACGCGGGGCTACTCGGTGATGTTGGGTTACTGGAACGAGCCGTCCAAGACGGCCGAGGTGATCGACTCGGCGCGGTGGATGCACACCGGGGACCTGGCGGTGATGGACGAGCACGGCTACGTGAGCGTGACCGGGCGGATCAAGGACATGGTCATCCGGGGCGGGGAGAACATCTACCCGCGCGAGATCGAGGAGTTCCTCTACACCCATCCGGACATCCTGGACGCCCAGGTGATCGGGGTTCCCGACCCGCGCTACGG
>NZ_KB913024.1:2877227-3326809 GCF_000384035.1 Actinopolyspora mortivallis DSM 44261 | reverse complement strand
TGGTGATGGGCAACCTGGCCTGCACGAGCCACGGCGCGGCGATGGTGATCCCCGCCGAGGGCTTCGACCCCGCCGCGGCGCTGGGGGCGGTGCAGGCCGAGCGGTGCACCTCGCTGTACGGGGTGCCCACGATGTTCATCGCCGAGCTGGAGCTGCCCGACTTCGAGCGGTACGATCTCTCCTCGCTGCGCACGGGGATCATGGCCGGTTCGCCGTGTCCGGTGGAGGTGATGAAGCAGGTCGTCGAGCGGATGGGCATGTCCGAGGTGGCCATCTGCTACGGGATGACCGAGACCAGCCCGGTGTCCACCCAGACCCGCCCGTACGACTCGCTGGAACGGCGGGTGTCCACCGTGGGCCGGGTGGGCCCGCACCTGGAGATCAAGATCGTCGATCCGGAGACGGGACGCACCGTGCCCTGCGGGCAGCCGGGGGAGCTGTGCACGCGGGGCTACTCGGTGATGTTGGGTTACTGGAACGAGCCGTCCAAGACGGCCGAGGTGATCGACTCGGCGCGGTGGATGCACACCGGGGACCTGGCGGTGATGGACGAGCACGGCTACGTGAGCGTGACCGGGCGGATCAAGGACATGGTCATCCGGGGCGGGGAGAACATCTACCCGCGCGAGATCGAGGAGTTCCTCTACACCCATCCGGACATCCTGGACGCCCAGGTGATCGGGGTTCCCGACCCGCGCTACGGGGAGGAGCTCATGGCCTGGGTGCGGCTGCGGGAGGGGGCCGCCGAACTCACCGCCGAGGCGCTGCGCGAGTTCTGCGCCGGCGAGCTGGCCCACTACAAGATCCCGCGCTACGTGCACGTGGTCGACGAGTTCCCGATGACGGTCACCGGCAAGGTGCGCAAGGTGGAGATGCGGCAGCAGGCCGTGCGGCTGCTCGGGCTGGAGGAGCAGACCCCCTCGTCGGAGTGAGACCGGCTCGGCAGCGGCCCACCCGGGAGCGCCGAACGGTCCGCCGTCGCCGAGGAACCGATCAGAGGGAACCGGCGGGCTGTTCCCCGGTGCCGGTCGCCTCCAGGGCGGCGGCGTCCTCGGCGCCGAACTGGTCCTCCAGCCGCTCGGGGGTGGCGTCCACGTCGATGTGGGCCACGTCCGCGCCGCGTGCCGCCGAGATCGCTCCGAGCCGTCGTCCGGCGCGGTCCGAGGCGTAGGCGGACAGCTCGTCGATGTCGAGCCCGAACGGCTCCCGGTCACCGGCCCACTCCGGGCGCCACTGGATCTGCTGCACCGCCAGCGGCAGCAGCTCGTCCATGCGTCGCTGGACGAGCTCCCAGTTGCGTTCGTCGGCGGCCACGTGCCTGCGGCAGGTGAACGTTCCCCAGGCCATGTGACGCCGTTCGTCGTCGCCGATGCGGCGGACCACCTCCCGCATCCCGGGCAGGATGTCGCGACCGTGGCAGATCTTGTTCCAGGCGTGGTAGCCGGTCAGCGCCAGGGTGCCCTCCACCACGTGGTTGTAGGTCACCGAGGCGCGCACCTGGTTCGCCGGGCTCGGGTCGTGGTGCAGCGAGTCCAGCGCCTCGGGCAGGGCCTCGTAGAAGATCGCCCGGTAGCCGGGGTTGTCGGCCACGTAGTGGTGCAGGTCCTCGGTCAGTCCCACCGCGTCCAGCCAGAGCCGGAACACCTGGGTGTGTTTGGCCTCCTCGAAGAGGAACTGGCTCAGGTAGACCTCGTCGGCGAAGCGTCCCTCGGCGCTCATGGCGGCGATGAACGGCCGCAGGTCCGCGGTGACGGCCTCCTCACCGGCGATGAACTGCGCGCACAGCAGGGCGACGCTGCGTTGTTCCTCCTCGGTGAGGCGGTGGAAGTCCTCCGCGTCCCGGCTGAGGTCGATGTCGGCCGGGTTCCAGAACCTGGCGTTGCCCTTGTCGAACAGCCGCAGCGGCAGCGAGTCCCAGTTGACGCCCCCGGCCCGCAGGGAGTGGAACTCGGTGCGGTGCGCGTCCCGTCCGTCCGGGGTCTCGTTCATGAGTCACCCTTCACCGTGTGTGAGGAAAACAACACGGAGATTTTCGGTACTGTTCGGTTTCGCGTCAAGGGGCGTCACGGCGGGCGCGCACCACCAGCGACACCAGCCCGACACCCAGTCCGAGCGGGCACAGCATCGTCAGGGCGTTGAGCCACCAGGGCAGGTTCCGGTATCCCAGAACCGAGAGGCCGAACACGAGCAGGATCACCAGCAGGCCGACGCAGAACGTGCCCACGGCCACCGGCATCGCGACACCACGGGTGGAGGTGCTCATGTAACCAGCCTATGCGGTGCGCCGACGAACACCGTGCCCACCACGGCACGAAGCCGCCCCGCCGGGACCCCCCGCCCGGGCGGTGGACACCTCCGCCTGAGGCATTGTTGTTCTTCGCAGAACGGGTACGCTTGACGGGACGCGTCCTGGAACGCAGTTGCCGCAACAGGCTCGCAGTGCCCGCGAGGCAGGTAGGCGTATCCGGGGCGCGTTCGTCGTGCCGGGACAGCTTCCGATCGGCGTCGACGCGACTGGCAACAATCGAACGTAGGCAACGGCGTTTCCCGGCAGCCGCCTCCCGCTCTTCTCGGGTGCGCGGTCGGGAACACGTATCTGACAGGGAACGGTGAGGACTGTGCCGACCGGCAGGGTCAAGTGGTACGACGCGAACAAGGGCTTCGGCTTCCTGACCCAGGACGGTGGGGAGGACGTGTACGTGCGGGCCTCCGCGCTGCCGTCCGGGACCCAGGCGCTCAAGACGGGTCAGCGGGTCGATTTCGACCTGGCCCAGGGGCGTCGTGGTCCGCAGGCGCTGCGCGTCCAGTTGCTGGATCCGCCGCCCTCCGTGGTGGAGGCCCGTCGACGCCCTGCCGACGAGCTGCACGGCATGGTCGACGACATGATCAAGTTGCTCGAATCCAGCGTGTTGCCCGAGCTGAACAAGGGGCGCTACCCGGACCGCAAGGTCGCCAAGCGGGTCGGCGGCGTGGTGCGCGCCGTGGCCCGGGAACTCGATCCGGGCGGGTCCTGAAACCGCGGTCCTTCCCCCCGGGCGGGGAGCGGTCAGCTCCGGCTCGCGGCGGGATCCGGCTGTTCGACGTCGATCACCCAGCTTCCGCCGATGACGAACTGCAACCCCTGCGAGTCGTCCATGCTCAGCGTGGCGTAGCGCTGCACCTCGACCTGTTCCAGCTGTGCCCGCGGCTCGGGCAGGTCGAGTGTGTAGCTGAAACGGGTTCCGTGCTCGATGAGGCCGGTGCGGCCCTTGGCCTCCTCACCGGAGGGGGTGCGGTACCTGAACACCACCTGCCACGGCGCGCGCCGCACCTGCTCCGGAACCGAGATCTGCACCGGCTCCCCCGGAGGGACGGTGAGACTGCCCGCCGCGTCCGGACGTGGTTCTGAGCACTCCCGTTCCACGGGGTCGCAGTAGGTGACCGGGTCGACCCGCACGGATTCGCCGTGCGCGTAGAAGGTCACCCGCGGGTCGTGGTCCGCTGCGGAACAGCCCGTCACCACCAGGGCGGTCAGGGCGAGCAGCGCTGTGAGTCCTCGGCGCACGGTGCTGAGCCTACGACCGCGCCCCTCGGCGGCCGTCGCCCGGTCCCCGCCTGGGTGTTCGTCCGCCTTCCGTCCCGGAGACGCACGGCACGGGGCCCGTGCCGTGCTGTTTCCGCGCCGAGGGGCGGCGCGCACCCACGCGCGGGGTGTGATCCGTCCGGTTCAGGCCGGGACGAACCTCACGCGGAACAGGCTGGGCCAGTACTTGCCCGTGAGCAGGAACTCGCCCTCCCGTTCGGTGGCGGCCACGCCGTTGAGCACCCCCGCCGAGGAGACCTCGGCGTCGGTGAGCAGGCCACCGGCGTCCACCACCGCCGTCACCCGGCCCGTGGCGGGGTCGATCCGGACGAGGTGGTCGGTCTTCCAGACGTTGGCCCACACCACGCCGTCGACGCACTCCAGCTCGTTGATCTCCTCCACCGGGTTTCCCTCCAGGCGCACCGTCACCTCCCCGCGTCGGGCGAAGCTCTCCGGGTCGCGGAAGGTCAGCCGCGCCGAGCCGTCGCTCATCACCAGGCGCCGTCCGTCCGAGCACAGCCCCCAGCCCTGTCCGTCGTAGTCCGCGCGCCGGAGCTCCCGCAGGCTGTCCCGGTCCCTGAGGAAGGCCGTCCCGGCCTTCCAGCTCAGCTGCCAGATCCTGTCCCCCACAACGGTGATTCCCTCGCCGAAGAAGCGGCGCGGCAGCTCCACCCGCCGGAGTTCCTCACCGGTTGTCAAGCTCACGGCACGCAGAACCGATTCACCGTGTTTACCGGTGCTTTCGTAGAGTGTGCCCGAGTGCGTTTCCAGGCCCTGGGTGAACAAGGACGGATCATGCGGCAGAACGTGGATCACATCGGCACGCAGGTGTGGCACGCTGCCCTCGTGCCACAAGTCCTGTTCGCTCTGATCGCCGCGTTGGTCGCCGTACTGCTGTGGCTGCGGCGACGTGCCACAACCCGCGACCGTCAGCATCATCAGCGGCACGAGGCACATCACGAGCAGCCGCCCGGTGCCGTCCCGCGGACCCCCGCGGAGCAGTCTCCCGCCGAGCCGGTCACCGCCGACACGACGGAGCGGGACTCGTCCTCGTCCACTCCGAAAACGCACGCCGAGAGCGTGGCACGCCCGCCCACACCGCGAAACACGTGCGGCACAATCGGAAGTGTGACGCCTATGCCTGCTCCGATCAGCGACGTCGACACGGCGCCGGACCCAAGCAACGCTTCCGGAGACGAGCGGCGGCCCGATCCGGATCCGAAACTCGCCGAGGCGGTGGACATCGCGCGTTCCGCCGCCGAGGAGGAGGCAGCGGGCAACGGACCCTACGACTCGCCCGCGCTCGTGATGGAGGCCGAAGGGCCCGCTGTCGGAGAGCACGTCTGTGTCGAGTACGAGTCCGACCACTCCGTCACGCACTACTTCCGCACCAACTACCGGGGCTACGTCGGGTGGCGCTGGGCGGTCACCGTGGCCACCTCCGGGCGGGAACACCCCGTCACGGTCAGCGAGGTGGTGCTGCTGCCCGGTCCGCGGGCACTCGTCGCTCCGGACTGGGTGCCGTGGAGCGAGCGGGTCCGCCCCGGGGACCTGGGGGCCGGGGACCTGCTGCCCAGCGGGCAGGACGACCCTCGGCTGGCCCCGGGCACGCTTCCCGGGGACGACCCGGTCGCCGAACTCGCCTACGAGGTCGACGCGGGTCGGGAGCGGGTGCTCAGCAGGCAGGGCCGGCTGGAGGCCGCCGAGCGGTGGTACCAGGGGGAGTTCGGTCCCGACACCGAGACCGCGCGGCTCGCGCCGGGTCCCTGTGGAAGCTGCGGCTTCTTCCTCCCGCTGTCCGGGTCGATGCGGGCGGCCTTCGGGGTGTGTGCCAACGCGGTGTCCCCCGCCGACGGGCGGGTGGTGCACGTCGAGTTCGGCTGCGGGGCGCACTCCGAGGCCGAGGTGGACACCTCCTCGACCATTCCCGTCGCCGACGTGGTCTACGACGACACCACGCTGGACTACGAGTCCCGGGGCTGACGGCGGTTCGTTCCCCCGCCGTGCCCGCCCGGGGCGAGCGTCACGCCCGCAGGGGGCGGATGCCGTGTGCGGCGCCCGGACGGGAGGTCAGGGTGTGGTGTGCAGGGCCGTCGCTGTGGTGGCGTAGGCGGCGACGTCGGCGAAGTCCAGGACCGTCACCGGCTCGTTGCCCAGCACGCGTGCGTCGTGCCCGGGTTCGACGTGCAGCATCTCCCCGGCCTTGATCACTCCGTGGGCGCCGTTGTCCATGGACACCTGGAGGTTTCCGGTGAGCACGTAGCCCACGTGTCGTTGTTGGCAGCTCGCGGTGCCGACCAGCGGTGCCACGTCCTCGAACCAGTGCCAGCCGGGTTCCAGGACGAACCTGCCGGCCGCCGTGCCGTGCAGGTCGAACAGTTCCAGCCTGCCGTGCGGGAACTCGCGGATCTCGGTGGGATCGGCGAAGGACAGGGACATCAGTGCCTGCATGACTACCCCCTCGGCGGGGCGATTGACCGGGGTCCGTGCCCGGTCGACGACGGTTGTCGGCACACGGGCTCCGCGCGGGTGCCATCGCGCTCCACGGGCCCGCCGCCGGTTTCCGGGCGCTCGCCGTGCGAGAAGCCCACCTGGGAACAGGATACAGTGGCCGGGCACGGAACACAGGGGAAACGCGGATGTTTCCCACCGGTCGATGCTGGGCACGTCGGGTCCCTTCCGGACGTCCGCGCCGGTGGCAGCCGGGGCCTTCCCGGCGGCGGCCACCCGGCCACACCGCTGTGCGAACAGGATCCAGAGGACACAGTTGTTGAGCGATGCATCCCAGGGTCGGGCGGAGGAGCACCTCCCCGCCGAGTCCCGTGACCCCGTGAGCGGCGACCCCTTCGGAACCGCCGACCTGCGCGCCGCCGTGTTGGAGGCGTGGCGGTCCTCCCCGACGCGTTTCCGGGAGGACGCCAACGCCGAGGAGGACCTGCGGCTCGGTGGCTACCGCAACCGTCTGCTGGTCGAGCTCGCCCAGAACGCCGCCGACGCCGCCGCGGCCGAGGGTGTGGCCGGGCGAGTGGAGATCCGCCTCGAAGACGGGGAGCTGCGGGTGGCCAACACCGGAGCCCCGCTGGACGCCGCCGGGGTGGCCGGGCTGGCCGCGCTGCGCGCCTCACCCAAGCGCGACGGAAACTCCGTCGGCAGGTTCGGGGTGGGTTTCGCCGCCGTGCTGTCGGTGACCGACGCCCCACGGCTGGTGTCCACCAGCGGGGCGGTGGAGTTCTCCGCCGAGCGCACCAGGGAGGAACTGGCCGGGTCGGCCTTCTCCGGCTCCGAGGCGGTGGCCGAGGAGCTGACGGCCCGGGACGGGCAGGTTCCGGTGCTGCGGCTGGTCTGGCCGGTGGAGGAGACACCTCCGGAAGGCTTCGCCACCGAGGTCCGGCTGCCGCTGCGTGCCGGGGTCGACGGACCGCGGCTGCTGGACGAGCTGGCCGAGCAGGTCCCCGACCTGCTGCTGGCACTGCCCGCCCTGGGCGAGGTCACCGTGGACCGGCGGACGTACTCCCGTCGGGACCTCGGGTCCGGGCGGGTGGCGGTGCGTTCCCCTGAGGGGGAGCGGGTGTGGCTGCTGCGCCGTGACCGGGGGGAGCTGTCCGGGGCGCTGTCCTCCGAGTTGGGTGTGGAGCAGCGCGACCGAGCCGGGCGGTGGGTGTGCTGGGCGCTTCCGCTGGACGAGCACGGCGGAGTGGCCCCGCTGGACCGGGACGTGCTGCACGCGCCCACCCCCACCGAGGAGCGGTTGTCCCTGCCCGCCCGGCTGCTGGCCGACGTGCCGCTGGAACCGGATCGGCGCAGGGTCGTCTCCGGTCCGGCCACCGAGGCGGTGCTGGAACGGGCCGCGCGGGTCTACGCGGAGCTGGTCTCGGACGTGCCCCCGGCGGAGCGGGTCGCGCTGGTCCCCGTGCCCGACCTGCCCTCGTCCGATGTCGACGCCCGGCTGCGGGAGAGGATCCTCGAACGCCTCTCCGGGGTGGAGTGGTTGCCCACGGCCGACGGTTCTCTGGCCTCCCCTCGGCGGGCGAGGGTACTGGACTTCCACGCGCCCGAGGTCGTGGAGCTACTGGCCGGGGTGGTGTCCGGTCTGCTGGTGGCGGAGTTGTCCGCCCCCGCGCACCGGCGGGCGTTGCGCGCGCTGGAGGTCACCCGGATGGGGGCCGCTGAGCTGGTGGAGCTGTTGGCCGGGTTGGACCGGCCGGCCGAGTGGTGGTGGCGGCTGTACGAGGCCGTGTCCCCCGTGGAGCGCGCGGACGGTACGGCCCGTGGCGAGTTCGCCGCCCTGCCGGTGCCGCTGGCCGACGGACGCACGGTCACCGGGGTGCGGGACGTGCTGCTGCCCGAGGGTGAGGGGGACGACGACCCGGCTGTCGCCGTGGCGCGGCTGGACGTGACCGGGCTGCGGGTGGCCGACCCCCGGGCGGTGCATCCGCTGCTGGAACGCCTGGGCGCCCGCCGGGCCGGTGCCGCCGAGCTGCTGGACACCCCGGCGCTGGCCGAGGCGGTGCACAACAGCGTGGCCGACGCCCGCGCCGGTGCCGATCCGATGCCGCTGGCCGAGGCGGTGTTCGCGCTGGTGGAGAACGCGGGAGGACGCGACTGGCTGGGGGCGCTGGCGCTGCCCGATGTGGACGGGGAGGTGCGTAGGGCCGACGAGCTGCTGCTGCCCGACGCGGCGTTGCTCGACGTGCTGGATCCCGAGGCCGTGGGTGCCGAGGCCCCGCTGGGCGGACTCGATCCGGGCGTGCTCCGGCGGTGTTCCCCCGAGGTGCTGCGTTCGGTGGGGGTGCTGGACTCCTTCGCGGTGGTGACCGAGGAGCAGCCGGACTCGCCGCACGAGGGGTTGGCCGACACCGAACAGTGGTGGTCCGAGTCGGAGCGGGCCCACGGTTCCGAGTGGCCCCCGGCCCGTTTCGTCGGGGTGCGGGACCTGGATCTGGTGGCCGAGGATCGCTGGCCGGCGGCGCTGCGGCTGCTCTGCGCGGACCCGGAGACGCTGGAGGCGCTGCGTGAGCCCGGGGGCTACACCGCCTGGTGGGTGGCCAGGTTCGCCCGTCTGGGCGGGCGCGCTCCCCGGCAGTGGCGGTGCGCCGGGGCGGACTCGCTGGCGGGGCTGTACGACCCGGTGCCCGAGACGGGCCTGGAGGAGTGGCAGCTGCGGCTGGCCGGGGTGCGCACGGAGCTGACGGTTTCCGACGAGTCCGACGCCGCCGACCTGGTGCACCGGCTGGCCGACGCGAACCGTGCCGTGGGGCCGGGGGTCGTGCTGGGCGCGCATCGTGTGTTGGCGGAGGCGGTGGCCTGTGAGCGGTTCGACCCGGCCGAGGTGGACCCGCCGGGGGCGGTGCGCTCCGTCCAGGGTGCCGTGGTGGGTGCCGACCGGGCGGTGGTGCTGGACGAGCCCTGGTTGCTCGGGGTGTTCGAGCCCGCCCTGGTGGTAGCCGGGGGCGCCCCGGACGAGTTCGACGCCGAGTCGCTGGCCGAGCTGCTGGACCTGCCGCTGGCCTCCGAGCAGGGGACCTTCGAGGTGTTGGGGGAGGGTGTCACGCAGGAGTGGGGCGAGGTGGCCCGGGTTCCCGCCGTCTGCGGGTTGTTGGGGTTGGCGGTGCCCTACGGCCGTGTGGTGCTGCGGGACGGTCTGCGGGTGCGCACCCCGGACGGGCGGGAGTATCCCGTGCACTGGTGGGTCGACGGCGTGGGCACCGTCTACAGTGAGCGCTCTCCGGACGGTCTGGCCCGCGCCCTGGCCTGGGCGGCCGATCGCTGGTCACTGCGGTTCGCCTTCGCCGCGCTGCTGGCCGACCCGGCCGCGACGACCCTGCTGCGGTGAGCGGGGGCGGGTGGCGGGATTCACTCGTCGAGTCCGGCCAGTCCCCGCCAGGCTCCCGGGGAGCCGCGTCGGGAGGCCGCCCGCTGCCAGCGGAAGAGCCCGTAGCCGAGCACGCCGAGCGCCGTTCCGACCACACTGGTCCAGAACCGTGTGTCCAGGGCGGATCCGGTCGCCCATCCCCATACTCCGAACACCAGTGCGGCGACCAGCCAGCACAGGGTTCCGGTGAGCACCACCGGTGTGGGTTCGGCGAGTCTGCGGGGAAGGGCGGGAACCGGACGCATCGGTGTCGGGCCGCGTGATGCCTCCGTGTTCTCCTCGGGCACGGGGTGCGAACTCCCTTCCGGGTATGGTTCCGGCGAGGGGCCCGCCGGAGGTGCGCCCGCCGGAGGAGTCCGATACGGGCGGTTTCAGCTTACCGCGCCGTCGTGGATCACCGTGCGTGACACGCGAAATGTCCGGTATTTTGCTAAACTAACGATGTGTCCGATACCGCTGAACGCGAACGCACCCTGGCGAGCAGGCTGCGTATCGCCGTCGTGCGTCTGAACCGCCGCCTGCGTACGCAGACCGAGTCGAACGTCACGCTGTCCCAGATATCGGCCCTGGCCTGCCTGTGGCGCGGTGGACCGCTGTCCCCGCGCGAGCTGGCCTCCAGGGAGGGCGTGCAACCGCCCTCCATGACCAGGGTGATCGCCGCCCTGGAGGAGCTGGGGCTGGTGCGCAGGCGCCCGCACCCCACCGACGGCAGACAGGCCATCGTCGAGCTGACCGAAGCGGGTCAGGAGCGAATGGACCAGGAGGTGTCCGCGCGCGAGCAATGGCTGGACCAACGACTGGCCGAGTTGACCGAGCAGGAGCGCGAGACCCTGGCGAACGCGGCGCGGATCATCGACCGCATGGCCCAGCTGTGACTCCGTCCCCGTCCGTCCGAGTCCACCGATGAGCGTTCCGACCCACCGCACGTCCGAACGAAGCCGCGGGCAGGCGAGTCCGGAGTCGGACTCCGGTCGTGGCCGGATGTTCCGCTCCCTGCGGGAGCGCAACTACCGCTACTACGCCGCCGGGCAGGTCGTCTCGCTCACCGGCACCTGGATGCAGCGCGCCGCCCAGGACTGGCTCGTGCTGGAGCTCTCCGGCGGTTCGCCCGCCGCGCTCGGCGTGGCGGTGGCCCTGCAGTTCCTGCCCACGATACCGTTCACTCTCTACGCCGGTGTGGCGGCCGACCGTTTCGACAAGCGCCGCCTGTTGGTTGTGGTGCAGGCCGGGATGGGGCTGTGTGGACTGGCGTTGGGCGCCCTCGACGTCGCGGGGCTCGTCGAGCTGTGGCAGGTGTATCTGCTGGCCCTGGTGCTCGGTTGTTTCGCCTCCTTCGACGCTCCCGTGCGCCAGTCCTTCGTGGTGGAGATGGTGGGCCCCGCCCAGTTGCCCAACGCGGTGGCGTTGAACTCCATGACGTTCAACCTGGCCCGTATCGTCGGTCCCGCCGTGGCGGGGGTGCTGATCACGGTGATCGGAACCGGACCGGTTTTCCTGGTCAACGGGCTGAGCTCGGCGGCCGTGGTGCTCGGGTTGGTGCTGATGGACCCCCGGCGGCTGTACCGCTCGGCCGCTCCGACGGAGGGGCGCGGACGGCTCCGGGAGGGGCTGGGTTACGTCGCGGCGCGGCCCGAGCTGGTCGTGGTGCTGGCCCTGGTGTTCTGCGTGAGCACCTTCGGGATGAACTTCGAGAACGCCTTCGCCGTGGTGGCGCGCAACGTGTTCCACCGTGACGCGGCGGGGTACGGGCTGTTGATCACCTCCCTGGCCGTGGGCACGCTGACCGGGGCCGCGCTGGCGGCCCGGCGGGCCGGTGGGCGGCCCCGACTCCGGCTGGTGTTCGGGGGAGCGGCGGCCTTCGGGGTGCTGGAGGCCCTGGCCTCCCAGATGCCCACGTACCGGAGTTTCGCCGTGGCGCTCGTTCCGGTGGGGATCGCGGTGATGACGTGCACGACGGCGGCCAACGCCACGGTTCAGCTGTCCGTGGATCCCGCCGTGCGGGGCAGGGTCATGGGCCTCTACATGATGTTGTTCCTCGGTGGCAGACCGATCGGGGGATTGCTTTCCGGGTGGTTGGCCGAGATCTTCGACGGTAGGGCACCGTTGTTGCTCGGCGGTCTGGGGGTGTTGTCGGCCAGCGCGCTCGGGGCGGTGGTGCTGCTCCGGAGAAATCACGGGTTGCCCAAACAGGCAGGTTAGGCTAACCTAAATGATGTCCGCTTCGTGGTGGGAGCGGCAGTCAGTTCGGGAACCCCGCGGGCCCGTCGAGCGACGCTCGGCGGGCCCGTTCCACGAGAACGCCCCTCTCGGGTCCGAAGTGGAGCAAAGCGGGGACACGAGGCCGGGGAGGGCAGGCACAACGCGGCCGAGAGCAGCTAGACCGGCCAGGCCGCCCGGCTCCACCGTGGACGCCCGGCCCGCTGTCGGCGCTGTTGCGGTCCCACGGCCCCCGCCGCGAGGTTCCTGATCGTCCCCGTGGCCGTCCTCACACGAAACGGGGCTCCCGCCGTGGTGGCGGGAGCCCCGTCGGACCGGCAGCTCGGCTTGTCGGAGCATTCACTGCCGGAGTCGGGAGAGCGGGCCCCGGTGCCGGGAGGGGCGCGGCCCGGAACTCCGGTCGTGTCAGGACTGGGGCAGCCGCAGTCCGTTGTAGCCGGCGCGGGCGTCGGCGAAACGACGCGAGACCTCGTCCCAGTTGACCACGTTCCACAGCTGCTGGACGTAGTCGGCCTTGGCGTTCTTGTACTGCAGGTAGTAGGCGTGCTCCCAGATGTCGAAGACCAGCAGCGGCGTGGTGGCGATCGACAGGTTCGAGTGGTGGTCGCGCAGCTGCTGGGTGATCAACCGCTGCCCCACCGGGTCCCAGGCGAGCACGCCCCAGCCGTTGCCCTGGATGGTGGTCGACACGGCCTCCATCTGGGCGCGGAACTTGTCGAAGGAACCGAAGTGCTCGTCGATGGCCGCGGCGAGCTCACCGGTCGGCTTGTCGCCCCCGTCCGGGCTGAGCACCTTCCACCAGACCAGGTGCATGGAGTGCCCGGCCAGATTGAACGCCAGGGTGGTCTCCAGCCCCACGATCGAGGAGAAGTCGCCCTTCTCCCGGGCCTCGGCGATCTTCTCGATCGTGTCGTTGGCCCCCTTCACGTAGGCGGCGTGGTGCTTGCTGTGGTGCAGTTCGTTGATCTCCCCAGCGATCGCCGGCTCCAGCGCCGAGTAGTCGTAGTCCAACTCGGGCAGCACGTACTGAGCCATGAACCCTCTCCCTGTTGCGTATGGGTTGCGACAACGAGTCTGACGCAATTGCATCACAATGGCAAACGAGCCGAGTGTGCCGGGAGGGGTGCGTGACGGGAGTCGACGGGGTTTTCAGCCCACCGGCCAGGTGTGCACCGGGTCCCCCGAAGCGCCCAGGGTCGTGTAGCGCCGCAGCATCTCCACCAGCGCCGTGCGCCGGTCGGTGTGCCGTTGCAGGGCGAGCACGGTGTCCCGTTGCCAGTCGGCGCCGGTCTGCCGTGCCTTGCAGCGTTGTTCGAGCACACCGAGGTGGCGCTGGCGCACCGCCTCGGAGACGCCGCAGGACTCCAGTCCCTCGTGGGCGAGGGGGAGCAGTTTGCGCAGCACCAGCTCGTCGGGGGGTATCCATCCCGTGCCTGGCCAGTAGAGGCTGGCGTTCATGCCGTGCCGGGCTCCGTTGTAGAAGTTCTCCTCGGCGGCGGCGAAGGACATCTGGCTCCACACCGGACGGTCCTGCTCGGCGAGGGCGCGCTGGGCTCCGTAGAAGAACGCGGCGTTGGCCAGCATGTCGATCACGGTGGGTCCGGAGGGCAGCACCCGGTTCTCCACCCGCAGGTGCGGGACACCGTCCACCAGGTCGTAGACCGGTCGGTTCCAGCGCCAGATCGTCCCGTTGTGCAGACGCAGTTCCGAGAGGTTCGGTGCCCGCCCCGCGTCCAGCGCGGCCACCGGGTCCTCCTCCTCCGGCTCCGGCATCAGCGCCGGGAAGTAGCGCACGTTCTCCTCGAACAGGTCGAAGATGGAGGTGATCCAGCGGTCCCCGAACCACACCCGGGGGCGCACGCCCTGGTTCTTCAGTTCCTCGGGCCTGCTGTCGGTGGCCTGCTGGAACAGCGGGACCCTGGTCTCCTGCCAGAGGGCCTTGCCCAACAGGAAGGGCGAGTTCGCCCCCACGGCCACCTGAACCCCGGCCAGGCACTGGGCGGCGTTCCAGTGCGCGGCGAAGTCCTCCGGGGAGACCTGCAGGTGCAGCTGCACGGAGGTGCAGGCCGAGGAGGGCAGGATGGACTCCGCGTGCGAGCGCAGCCGCTCCTGCTGCTCGTGCTCCCCGAAGGGCGTTCCCGCCATGTGCAGCAGGATCTCCTCGCCGCGTGCGGCGCAGATCTGGCGGTTGAGCAGTTCGTAGCGGGCGGGCCGGGACAGCCACCTCGGGTCGAAGTGGGCGCTGCGCAGTGTGGGCAGGGTGCCGATCATCACGAGCCTGGCCCCACTGTCCCGCGCCTTGGCGTCGGCGTTGACCAGGGAGGTGCGCAGCTCGTCCTCCAGTTCGAGGGCGCCTCCGCCCGCCAGCATGCGGGGGCGGACGTTGAACTCGATGTTGTGTTGGCCCAGTTCGGTGGTGAACGAGGGGTTGTCGATCTTCTCCAACACCTCGGCGTTGGACATCGCCGGGTCCATCGCGTCGTCCACCAGGCTCATCTCCATCTCCAGCCCCATCTGCTGATGGGGGAAGGAGAAGTTGCCCTCGGCCAACATGCGCGCCAGCGCGTCCAGGCCGCGCTGCATCTTGTCCCGGTACCGCTGCCGATCACCGGGGCGGAACGCCCGGTTGGCCACATGCTTTCCCATGCCGCGTCACCCCGATCCCACCGGCGCGAAATCGGCAGCTTCCGTGCTGGTCAGCGCCGGATTCCAACGGTGGCACACCCCGTCGTGGGATGGCCAGCGTCCAAAACGGTGGCCCCCTACGGCGAACGGGTAACGGCTCGTGATCACCTTCCGTGAGGATCCGTCCACGGGGTGGAGAGCTTGTCCTCCGTCAGGTTGACACCCGCGCAGCGCGGCCGGGGTGGGTCAGCCCGTGGCGCTCGGCGAGACCCCACGTCGGCCCAGCGTCAGGTACACGGTCAGCGAGGCCGCCACGACCGTGAACATCACCAGCACCATCGGCAACGCGGAGTCCACACCGCCCAGTCCCACCAGGGGCGCGGCCAGCGCCCCAACCACGAACTGGGAGACACCGAGCAGCGCCGAGGCGCTTCCCGCGACCTCGCGGTGTTCGGCCAGCGCGAGCATCGTGGTGTTGGGCAGCACGAACCCGAGCCCGGAGATCATCACGAACAGTCCGGCCAGCAGCACCGGCAGCGGCAGTCCCAGCAGCACGGCCGAGACCAGCACCAGCCCGGCCAGGGTGCAGCCGACCAGGGCGGTCAGCAGCAGCTGGGACTCCGTGGCCACCCGGCCGACCAGCCGGGCGTTGGCCTGGCCACCCGCCACCAGTCCCACCGCGTTCATCCCGAAGACCAGGCTGTAGGTCTGCGGGGAGAGACCGTGGATGTCCTGCAACACGTAGGAGGAGCCGCTGATGTAGGAGAACATGGCCGCCATCGCCAGTCCCGCCGCCAGCGCGTTGCCGAGGAAGGAGGGAGTGGACAGCAGCCCGCCGAAGGTGCGCAGCGTCGCCCCCACCCGCAGGGGCGTGCGCCACCGCCTCGGCTTGGTCTCCGGCAGGGCGAGCAGGGTGACCAGCAGCAGCGTCACGGCGAAACCGGACAGCACCACGAACACCCCGCGCCAGGTGGTGTGGGCCAGTATCTGGCCGCCGATCACCGGGGCCAACACCGGGGCCAGCCCGGTGACCAGCATGAGCGCGGAGAAGAACCGGGCGGCCTCCACCCCGGAGTAGAGGTCGCGCACCGCCGCCCTGGCTATCACCATCCCGGCGGCGGCCCCGAAACCCTGTAAGGCGCGCAGGACGGTCAGGGTGTGGATGTCGCCCGAGACCGCGCACAGCACCGAGGCCGTCAGATACACCACCAGCCCCACCAGCAGGGGGGTGCGCCTGCCCACCGCGTCGCTGATCGGTCCGGCCGCGAGCTGACCGAAGGCCAGTCCGAGCAGCACGGCCGTCAGGGTCAGCTGTCCCTGCGCCGAGCTGGCGTGCAGCTCCTCGGTCAGCTGGGGCAGCGCGGGCAGGTACATGTCGATGGTCAACGGCCCGAACGCGGTCAGACCACCGAGGATGAGCGCGAACCGCGCCTTGCGGCGCAGCGTCGAGTTCTCCGCCGAGTCCGTGGCGGAGGGTTCGGCGCTTCCGGGCTCGGAGGCCTGTTCGGCCGGGGCGGTGGTGTGGGCGGAGTCGTTCCGCTGGGCGTCGTTCATGCGCGCGGACCTTCCCGTGTTCCTGCCGACGTCGGATCCACCGGAGTAGAACACCTCGCCGGGGCTCGTTATGCCTGCCACGGTCGGATTCCGTGCGGGATTCATTTTTCCGTGGCTGACGGAACCGGGGCCGCGGGAGGACATCGGGACCGGGTGGTCGGCGTCCCTCCGGAGGTCGGGATGGGAAGATGCGGTGCGTGGCCAGATTGATCGAAGTGACCGACCCGGAGGATCCCGCGGTCGACGATTTCCGCGATTTGACCACGGCCGATCGCCGTCCCGACCGTCCCGGAGGGCGGGGGCTGGTCATCGGGGAGGGCAGGCTGGTGGTCGAACGGCTGCTGGACTCGCCGTACCCGCTGCGCGGGCTGCTCGGGGAGCGCCGCCGCCTCGACGCGCTGGCCGACTCCCTGGAGCACCTGGACGTGCCCGCCTACGTCGTGACCCCGGACGTGTTGGCCAAGATCGTGGGCTTTCACCTGAACCGGGGGGTGCTCGCCGTGGCCGACCGTCCGCCCGAACCCGACCCGGTCCGGCTGATCGAGAGCTCCCGCCGGCTCGCCGTGCTGGAGGGCGTGGTCGACCACGAGAACCTGGGCGCGATGTTCCGCAACGCGGCGGGCCTGGGCCTGGACGGGGTGTTGCTCGGCAAGGGGTGCTCGGACCCGCTGTACCGGCGCAGCGTCCGGGTTTCCATGGGGCACGTGCTGCGGGTGCCCTTCGCCCGGTTGAACGAGTGGCCGCGGGACCTGGAACTGCTCGGGGCCGCCGGTTTCCGGGTGGCGGCGTTGGCGCCCCGCCCCGACGCCGTGCCGGTCGGCCGGGCCGGGCTGTCCCGGGGGAGGGTCGCGGTGCTGCTGGGCTCGGAGGGACCCGGGCTCAGCGAGGGAGCGTTGCGGGCCGCCGACCTCACGGTGGGGATCCCCATGGCCCGGGGGGTGGACTCGTTGAACGTGGCCGCCTCGGCGGCGATCGTCTTCCACGCGATGAGCGAGGAGTCGCTGGGCTGAGGAAGGCCCCGACCGGGCCTGGAGCCCGTTCCGAGAAGCAGTCGAGAGACCACGAGGTGGCTGGTGAACAGTGCTGCCCGCGAGGAACCCGAGCTGGAACTGCGCGCGGGACGGGGCGGTGCGGTGCTCGTGGACACGGTCGAGTGGCTCGGTCTGTCCCCCGAGCACCTGGGAGTCTCGGCGGAACTGGCCGCCGCGCTCGGGGAGTGGGCCGAGGTGATCGAACGGATGCGTCGCGGGGAGCTCGCCGCCGAGGAGGTCGGGCCGGTGGTGGCGCGCCGGGGCGAGCGGCTGGCCGCGCGGCTGGCCACGGAGACCGGTGAGCCGATCGGCTACCGGGACCCGGTGGGCGGGCAGCTGCGCCGGGTTGCTCCGCCGGGACACGGCCGGGGGGCCGGACGGGGCCACGAGGAGGTGTCGCCGTCGCGGGCCGCCGTGCCGTGGCGGACCGGTCTGACGGTGAGTGCCCTGACGAGCGCGCTGGTCGCGGTCTCGCTCGTGGTGGTCTCCCTCGGTATCGGCGAGGTGAGTCCCGTGCTGGCCGTTGTGATCAACCTCGCGGTGGCCTGCGGGTTCGCCCCGTCGATCTGGCTGGGGCGCCGCGTGCCGGTGTGGCGGTGGACGGTGCTGGGCCTGGCCTGCGGGATCGGGATCTCCTGGGTGGTGCTGCCGTTGAGCCTGCTGGGGTGATCCCCCGGAAGAAGTGACTTGCCCCGGCGACCCTCTCCGGTGTGACACGACGGTCGTGGTCTGTGGGTTCCTCGTTGGGCACAATCAAGGTCATGTCAGCGCCCGCACGCGTGTTGTTCCTGACCGGTGCTCTCGCACTGGTGGTCAGCCTGGTCGCCGCAGTGGCTCCGGGGACGGACTACCTGGCCTGGATCGCCGGAACGGTCGGTGCGCTCGCCGTCGCGGGGGGATTCGTGGCCCGGGCCCTCGCCTCCGATCTCGACGAGGACTCCGGCGGTCGACGTCCCCTCCCCCGAAGACCTCGCGGCACCGTGTTCGGCGGTGGTTCCGGGACGAGTCTGCTGGAACGGGCCCGACAGCGCCGACGGAACGCCACGACCGGCACGCCCCCGAGCGAGACCGGAAGCGCGGAGACCGACGAGGTCGACCGGAGCCTGGGGTGAGGCCCGGAGCGGACACCGGGTCCCGCGTGGGCCGGTCGGGCGGGACCCGGTCCCGGATCACCGGTTGGAACGCACTCCCAGCAGCACGTCCTCCCAGGAGGGGACGATCGGGTGGTTCTTGCGTCCCTGCGGTGGGTCGGTCTCCTCGTCGGAGAGCTCGGCCTCCGTGTCCGTCTCGTCCTGGGCGGGCTGTTCCGCCGTGGAGGTTCCGTGGCGGTCCGTCTCGCGCGGTTGGCCGTTCTCGGCCGAACCGGGCACGGAGCTCACCAGCGAGCCCGTGCTCACCGGCGGTACATGAGGAGTCTTCACGCTGGCTTCCTCCGCGCCGTCCCCACCGCGTGCCCCGCTCGCCGGGCTCTGTCCGAGCACGGGTGCCGGGGTCTCCCGCAGGCTGGCGTGCCGTTCGCCGTCCTCCGCGTCCTCGTGGTCGAGTTCGAGCGCCTCGCGGGCGAGCTCGGTGACGGGGCGTACGGTGCGCAACGGTCGGCTGGGTGAGGGGTCGAGCAGGTCGAGGGCGTCCTCGTCCAGTGGGGAGATGGTTCCGCCCTGGGTCCCCGGGTGGTAGCTCCAGTGGGCGGTGTTCTCCGTGCACCCGGCCCGCCAGCTCAGCGAGACGATCCAGGTCCCGTCCTCGCCGCGCCAGGAGTCCCAGGACGTCTCGTTGTGGTCCTGGCCGCGCATACCGAAGGTGTGGGCCACCACCTCACCGAGGGTCTGCACGTCCGGGCCGTCCTCCCGGACCGGATGCGCTCGCTGGGCCCGCTCGGCCACTTGGGCGCGCTCCAACAGCACGGGGTAGGCGTAGCGTTCGACACGCTGTTCCGGAATCCCCGCCGCCGCGGCTATCTCCTCCACGGAGGCACCGGCCCGAACCCGTGCCTGGATCTCCCGCGGGCGCATCTGGGACTCCATCTCGATCTGCACCTGACCGAGACGGGTCAGGTCCCCCCGTGCGGCGGCGCGCAGTCGCTCGTCGGCGGGCACCGCGAAGCGTTCGCCGTTGTCGGGGTCCTCGCAGACGACCGTCTCGCCGTCCTCTTCGAGTCCCACCACTCGCAGCGTTCGCATAGGTGCCTCCCCGCGCCTCCCGCTGACTTCAGATCACCAAGTTATAACGATAACCCGGCGGGTCGCGGTTACGGGCAAGGACGCGCCGAGTTCACCGATGCGGGCAACGATTCTGCGACGGACGGGCCCCGGTACGGATCCGTGGAAATACCCGGATCGGGCTGGGTGCCGGGACCGGGGAACGGTCCCGGCACCGGTGCTCACTCAGCCGAGCTTGTCGACCACCCAGTCGATCGACTGGGTCAGCTTGGTGACGTCGTCCGGCTCGATCGCGGGGAACGTGCCGATGCGCAGCTGGTTGCGCCCGAGCTTGCGGTAGGGCTCGGTGTCCACGATCCCGTTGGCCCGCAGGGCCTGGGCCACCGCCGCCGCGTCGACCGACTCGGCGAAGTCGATCGTTCCCACGACCTGGGAGCGCTTGGCGGGGTCGCCCACGAAGGGCGTGGCGTAGTCGGAGGCCTCGGCCCAGGAGTACAGCCTGCGCGAGGACTCACCGGTGCGCCGCACGCACCAGTCCAGACCGCCCTGTTCGAGCATCCACTCGACCTGGTCGGCCAACAGGAACAGGGTGGCCAGGGCGGGGGTGTTGTAGGTCTGGTTCTTGCGGGAGTTGTCCAGCGCGGTGGTCAGCGAGAGGAACTCGGGGATCCAGCGGTCCGTGCCCCCGATCTCCCCCACGCGTTCCAGCGCGGCCGGACTCATGACGGCGATCCACAACCCCCCGTCCGAGGCGAAGCACTTCTGCGGGGCGAAGTAGTACACGTCCACGTCGGCGGGGTTCACCGGAAGCCCGCCCGCGCCGGACGTGGCGTCCACCGCGACGAGCGCGTTCTCCGAGCCCGCCGGGCGGGTCGGGGGCAGCATGACCCCGGTGGAGGTCTCGTTGTGCGCCCAGGCGATCAGATCCACGGAGGGATCGGACACGGGGTCGGGAGCGTCCCCCGGTTCGGAGGACACGATCACCGAGTCCTGGAGGAACGGTGCGGCCTTGGTCGCTTTCGCGAACTTCTCGGAGAACTCTCCGTAGGTCAGGTGCAGGGCCCGCTGCCGAACCAGTCCGAGTGTCGCGGCGTCCCAGAAAGCGGTCGTTCCTCCCACTCCCAGGACGACCTCGTAGCCCTCCGGGAGCGAGAAGAGCTGGCGAAGACCTTCGCGCACCCGCCCCACGAGTGACTTCACCGGCTTCTGCCGGTGCGAGGTGCCCATGATGTCGGCTCCCTGGTCGGCGAGCCGGTTCAACTGCTCGGGGCGGACCTTGGACGGCCCGCATCCGAATCGCCCGTCCGTGGGGACGAGCTCGGCGGGCAACCGCAGTGTCGTCGGATCGATGTTGGTGTCGGCCTGCGTCATGCCGGCGCCTCCGGTCCTTGTTGAGTTCAGCCCATGACCACGGGCTGCTTGCGGAACGTTCACGAAGTTGGCCAGAGACCGGCGCCGTTGCCGGCTCAAGCACATCGGCGGTGGTGACGGATCTCGCCGCCGCCGTCGGTGTGAACCAACCGACGGAAACTTACTGCGTCGGGACCGCACTTGGCCACAGTGACGAGCCGGGTGTCACTCTCGCGTGATGATCTCCGCGCGGACGCGGCACGGTCCGTGTTGCTTCCACGTCCGAGGGATGTCCCGCCGGGGCGGGGAAGGGGGTTCCGAGCGGGGTTCAGTCGCCCGGTTCGGCGAGCCGACCGGGATCCTGTTCGCGCAGCTGCTCCATCAGCTCGCCGCGGGCGCGGGCCACCCGGGAACGCACCGTTCCCGTGCGACAGCCCAGCACCCGGGCCGTCTCCGCGTAGCCGAGACCGAGCACCTGGGTCAGCACGAAGGCCTCGCGGCGGCGCTGGTCCAGCGCGTCCAGGGCGCTGCGCAGGGCGTAGCCGTCCAGCAGGCCGGGGGTGCGCGGTTGGCTCGCCTCGGCGGCCCGCTGCCAGTCGGCCCGCTCGGCCCGCCGGGGCCTGCGCGCGCGGTGGCGCAGGTGGTCGGCGGCCACCCGGCGCGCTATCGAGAGCAGCCAGGTACGCGCCGGTGCACTGCCGCGATAGGACCCGAGGGAACCGAACGCCCGCAGATAGCACTCCTGGGTGAGGTCCTCGGCCGAGTTCCCGTCGGTGAGGTGGCGCAGCAACTGCCAGACCTGCCGCTGTGTCCCGCGGACGAACGCGGCGGCGGCGTCCGTGTCGCCCTGCTTGGCCGCGAACGCGCAGCGTGTGAGCTCCTGGTCGTCCACACCCGTTCCCATGAGTCCGCCGGCGGAGAGGGACTCCACCGTCGAGCCGATCCGGTTCCTCGACGAGCGCTCGCCGGGGTCGCGCTCGCCGGGTGCGGACTCTACGCGCTCGCCCGCGGCGACCGTCTCCGTGGTTTCCCCGACAGTGGCGGGAACCATGCGGGCGCTGCCGACGACCAGCACCGTGTGGACTGCGTGACGAGTGTCGAGATCCTCTCCGCCGAACTGGACGGCGCCGCGACCGAGCAGGAGAGCGGCAGGGCCCACCGGCACCTGCGGGGGTGCGCCTCCTGCCGCGACTGGTACCGCGAGGCCACGGCCCTCACCCGGGCGGTGCGGGTCATGCCCGCCGAGAGCGGACCGGACGTGACCGAGGCGGTACTGCCCGCGCTGCGGCCCCGTACGCTGGACAGGCTGCGGGGGGCGCGGGGTGAACCGCTGCGGGTCGTGCTGCGCTGTCTGCTCGTCGCGGTGGCGCTGGTCCAACTCGGCCTGGGTGTGTTGCAACTCACCGGGCTGGGGGTGCGCGTGCTACCCGGCGGGACGGCCGAGACCGTCCCGCACGTCGACCACGAGACCGGGTCCTGGAACACGGCTCTGGCCGTGGCGCTGCTCTGGGTGGCGCTGCGGGCCCGCCACGCGGTGGCCCTGCTGCCGATGCTGGGCAGTTTCACCGGCGTGCTCGGAGGGCTGTGCCTGCTGGACCTGTTCTCCGACCGGGTGGGGGTGGGCAGGGTGCTGTCCCACACCCCGGTGCTGCTCGGGCTGGTGCTGGTCGCCGCGCTGGCCGTGCTGCGTGAGCCCGAGGGGTTCCCCGGACGTCCGCGGGCCGCCGCGCCCGCCGGGGAGGCGGACGCGGGCACCCCGAGCGTGGCCGAGTTCACCCGGCGGGACACCGAGGACGGCGGCGACACCCCGGTCGCCCACCGCGCGAGTGCGTGACCGGTCCCATACCCCAGGCTGGAGGTCGGGCGGCGTGACGACGGCCGAACCGTCACGGCGAATCACACGAAAGGTGCCCACATGACGATGTCCGCGGATCCCGTGGAGGCCGAACGCGGTTCCGGGCGGCGGCTGGAGCTGAGCGTGGGCGGGATGACCTGTGCCGCCTGCGCCACCAGGGTGGAACGCAAGCTGAACAAGCTGGAGGGCGTGCGGGCCAGCGTCAACTACGCCACCGCGCGGGCCAGTGTGACCGTCTCCGGCGACACCGACGAGGAGGTGCTCACCGACACGGTCGCCAAGGCCGGCTACCAGGCCGAGGTGCTGCGCCCCGCCGAGCGGCGGCAGCAGGACTCGGGACAGCGGGTGCGTGACCTGTGGCGCAGGCTCGTGGTCGCGGTGGTGCTGTTCATCCCGCTGGCCGACCTGGCGATCCTGTTCACCGTGCTGCCCGAGGCCCGTTTCCCCGGATGGCAGTGGCTGGTGGTCGTGCTGGCGCTGCCGGTGGCCGGTTGGGCGGCCTGGCCGTTCCACCGGGCGGCCCTGGTCAACGCCCGCCACGGCTCCTCCTCCATGGACACGCTGGTCTCGGTGGGCATCCTCGCCGCCTGCGTGTGGTCGCTGTACGCGATGTTCACCCCGAGCGCGGCCCCCGACGACGCCACGGGGCTGTGGCTGCTGCTGAACACCGACGGGGCGGCCTATCTCGAAGTGGCCGCCGGGGTCACCACCTTCGTGCTGGCGGGCAGGTACTTCGAGGCCAGGGCCCAACGCCGGGCCGGGGACGCGCTGCGGGCGCTGGCCGAACTGAGCGCCAAGACCGCCACGGTCGAGGACCCGGACGGCACCCGGCGGGAGATCCCGGTCGAGCGGCTGACCGTGGGCCAGCACTTCGTCACCCGCCCCGGCGAGACCGTGGCCACCGACGGGCGGGTGGTGCGCGGTCGGGCCGCCGTGGACCGCAGCTCCATGACCGGTGAGTCCGTGCCCGTCGAGGTCACCGAGGGCGAGGAGGTCACCGGGGGGACCGTGGTCTCCCACGGCTGGCTGCTGAGCGAGGCCACCAAGGTCGGCGCGGACACGCAGCTGGCGGGCATGGTGCGGCTGGTGGAGCAGGCCCAGGACGGCAAGGCCGCCGTACAGCGACTCGCCGACCGGATCTCGGCCTACTTCGTGCCCGCCGTGCTCGTGCTGGCCGCGCTCACCCTGCTGACGTGGTCGCTGCTGGGGGCCTCCCCGGAGCGGGCGTTCACCGTGGCGCTGTCGGTGCTGGTCATCGCCTGCCCCTGCGCCCTGGGACTGGCCACCCCGACGGCCCTGATGGCGGCCTCGGGGCGCGGGGCCCAGCTCGGGATCTTCCTGAAGGGCTACCAGACCCTGGAGTCCACCAGGCAGGTCGACACGGTGGTGCTGGACAAGACCGGCACCGTCACCACCGGCGGGATGTCGGTGGCGGAACTGTCCCACGTGCCCGGGTTCCCGCGTTCCCGGGTGCTGCGGCTGGCCGGGGCGGTGGAACTGGCCTCCGAGCACGCGGTGGCCGCGGCGGTGGTGGCCGCCGCGCGGGCCGAGTCCTCCGACGGGCAGACCCCGTTGCCCGGGGTGGAGGACTTCACCAACGAACCCGGCCTGGGAGCCACGGGACGGGTGGAAGGCCACGAGGTCCTGGTCGGCCGGGCCAAACTGTTCACCGACCGGGGGATGTCGGTGCCGGAGGAGCTGGACCGGCGGCGCGCGGACTGGGAACGGCGGGGCCGGACCACCGTGCTGGTCGGCTGCGACGGCGCGGTCGTGGCGGTGCTCGCGCTGTCCGACACCCTCAAGCCCTCCGCCGAGGCCGCCGTGCGACGGCTCTCCGAACTCGGTATGCGGACCGTGCTGCTGACCGGCGACAACGAGCCCACGGCCCGGGCCGTCGCCTCCGAGGTCGGCATCGAGGAGGTCGTGGCGGGGGTGCTGCCCGGCGAGAAGGTCGCCGAGATCGAACGGCTGCGCGCCTCCGGGCGCAGCGTGGCGATGGTCGGCGACGGAGTCAACGACGCTCCCGCCCTGGCCACGGCCGACCTGGGACTGGCCGTGGGGGCGGGCACGGACGTGGCGATCTCGGCTGCGGACCTGATCCTGGTGCGCGAGGACCTCACCGCGGTCCCCGACGCGATCCGGCTCGCCCGGCGCACCCTGGGCACCATCAGGGGGAACCTGGTCTGGGCCTTCGGCTACAACCTGGCGGCCATCCCGCTGGCGGTGCTGGGGCTGCTCAACCCGTTGATCGCCGGGGGAGCCATGGCGTTGTCCTCGGGGTTCGTGGTCTCCAACAGCCTGCGACTGCGGCGTTTCTCCCCCTCCTGAGCCGGAGGACACACCGGACAGCGACCCCTCGGGGGAGATCTCGGGGGAAACCCGGGGGACTTCCCCGAGGTGGCCGCGGCGGAAACGGTGTTGGCTGGGAACGGTGCACATCGGAGAGGCGTGCGCTCCGGCCGCGGTTGCCCGGGACTCCGCGTCACGGGCAGAGGTGTGGCGCCGGAGACGCGCTCTCGTGACCTTGCTCACCGAAAGGGGCGCGGGCCCCGTCGGGTCCGTCCGTGCTCTCCGGTGTTCTTCCGAACACCGCACGATGTTCCGCGTGTTCGGAACGTAACCTCACAGGCAGTCTCGCAACCGACGAAGCATGGGGGATTTCACGTGAACATCCCGAACGGGTCGCGGCCGGATCCGGCCACCCGGGAGGACAGCGCCACCTCCACCACCTCCGCCGCCGAACCCGCATCCGGGTACGCGACCAGCGCCTCCGAGCTGGTGAAGGTCTACGGCAGCGGGGAGGCCGGGGTCCGCGCCCTGGACGGCGTCGACATCGGCTTCGCCGGTGGGCGGTTCAGCGCGATCATGGGGCCTTCCGGCTCCGGCAAGTCCACCCTGATGCACTGTCTGGCCGGGTTGGACACTCCCAGCTCGGGGCGGGTGATGCTGGGCGAGACCGACCTGACCGAACTGTCGGACAAGCAGCTCACCCTGACCCGCCGTGACCGGATCGGTTTCCTGTTCCAGTCGTTCAACCTGCTGCCCACCCTCACGGCCGAGCAGAACATCCTGCTGCCGCTGGAGCTGTCCGGGCGCGAACCCGACCGGCAGTGGCTGGACACTCTCACCGAGGCCCTGGGCATCGACCAACGACTGCGTCACCGGCCCAGCGAGCTCTCCGGTGGGCAACAACAGCGGGTCGCGGTGGCCCGCGCGCTGGTCACACGTCCCGAGGTCGTCTTCGCCGACGAGCCCACCGGGGCGCTGGACTCCAAGTCCGGCGCGAACCTGCTGGAGTTCCTGCGCGGCTCGGTGCGCCAGTTCGGCCAGACCGTGGTGATGGTCACCCACGACCCGGTCGCGGCGTCCTACGCGGACAGCGTGGTGCTGCTGGCCGACGGCACCATCGCGGGCCACATCGACCAGCCCACGCCGGAAGCGGTGCTCGACTCGCTGCGCCGGTTGGGTGGGTGAGAGCTCGTGCTGCGCAACACCCTGCTCCAACTCCGACACAACCTCGGACGGCTCTCGGCGGCGGGTCTGGCCATCGTGCTGGGCGTGGGATTCGTCGCCGCCACGCTGGTGTTCACCGGCACCATGCAGGCCTCGGTCCGGCACATGGTGGCCGCGCCCAACCTGGCCGCCGACGTCGTCGTCACCGCGCCGTCCTTGCGGAGCGACGGGGACGTCCCCCAGCGGGAGCGGCTCCGCCGGATCCGGCAGACCGAGGGCGTGGCCGCCGCGGTGCCGCGGACCGAGAGCTACGCCAGCGCCGGGTGGCACGGGGAACGGAACTTCGTGGAACTGTCCCGGCTGCCCGACCAACCGTCGCTGCGCTGGTACGACCTCGTGAAGGGGAGCTACCCCGGAAGCGGGAACGAGGTGGTGGTCAGCCAGCGGGCCGCCGAGTCGGCGGGCCTGGAGCCCGGCGACGAGATCACCCTGAGCCGGCTCGGAAGGGCTCCCTCCGCCCAGGAGGACACCGCCGAACCGCCTCCGGAGCGCACGGCCCGGATCTCGGGTCTGGTGGACATCGGCGGCAGCCTGCTCACCGGAACCAGCCAAGCCACGGTCTTCGCTCCGGGGGAACTGCTGCGCTCGCTGGAGGCCACCGAGTACGACCGCATCGACCTGCTGCTGGACGACGGGGCCGAGACCACGGCCGTGACGGAGCGCCTGAAGGAGAAGCTTCCGGACAGATACACCCAGGTCCGCACCGGGCGGCAGCAGGCCGACTTCGAGGTGGAGCGCTTCAGCGGGAGCCTGTCCACGGCGCTGAACTCCGTGCTGCTGCCGTTCGGTGCGATCGCGTTGTTCGTGGCCGGGTTCGTCATCGTCAACACCTTCTCGGTGCTGCACGCCCAGCGCAGCAGGCAGTACGCCCTGTTGCGGTGCGTCGGCGCCACCCGGGGGCAGATCCGACGTTCGGCGCTGTTCGAGGCCCTGCTGGTCGGGTTGGTCACCTCGGTGATCGGCACCGCCTTCGGCGTGCTGGTCTCGGCGGTGGTGGGCTGGCCGCTGGGGCTGACCGACTCCCCGGTGGACTTCGGCTCGCTCGGTGTCACCCCGTTGGCGTTGGTCGTGCCCGTGGTGGCCGGGATGCTGGTGACCTTCCTGGCCTCGCTGGCCCCGGCCGCCCGCGCGATGCGGGTCTCCCCGTTGGCGGCGCTGCGTCCGGTGCCGGACGAACAGGTCTCCCGCCGGGTCGGTCGGGTCCGGCTGGTCTTCGCCGCCGTGCTCACCGTGCTGGGCGGGGGGCTGCTGCTGTTCGGCGCGACCGGAGCCAGCCTCGGCATGGCCGTGCCGGGCGGGATCCTGGCCGTGGTGGGAGTGCTGCTGTTCACCCCCACGCTCATTCCGGCCGTGGCCAGGGCGTTCGGGCGTGTGTTGCGGCTGTTCGGCCCCCCGGGCACCCTCGCCGGGGGCAACGCCGTGCGCAACCCCTACCGGGCCTCCTCCACCAGCACCGCGCTGATGATCGGTGTGGGGCTGATCGTGGCGCTGGTCACCGGGACGGCCAGCGCGCGGATCAGTGCCAACCGGGAGGTCGACCAGAACTATCCGGTGGACGTGAAGATCTCCACTCGGGAGTACGGCGGAACCGTGCCCGCCAGCGTGCGGCAGCGTCTGGAGTCGCTGGAGGGCACCGCGAGCACCGCCGCGCTGGCGGGTACCACCTTCGAGGTGGAACGACCGGAGGGGAACCTGCCCGAGGGAGTCGATCCCGAGGAGATGTCCTCCGTCACCTTCCGGGCGCTGGGCATCGACCCCGCCGAGCTCGCCGAGGTGTCCCGACACGGTGCCCAGCAGCTGCGTTCCGGGACGATGCTGGTCGACGAGACCCTGCTCACGCCGACGGGCTGGTCGGAGGGTGACCGGGTCGAACTTCCGGTCGGGGACGGTTCCGGCACGTTCCGTGTGGTGGTCAGTGACCTGGTCGACTCCGGGGTGCTGCTGACCCGCTCCGACCTGGCCGCGACGGGAGTCGAGACCCACACCGCCGCCCTGTGGGCCCGTGCCGACACGGACGCCTCCATGCGGGAGTACACCAGCGAGCTGCGCTCCATGGAACGGGACAGCGCCTCGACCCCGGTGAACGTCACGGGGGCGGTGTTGACGCGTGCCCAGTACACCCAGGTGCTCGACACGCTGCTGCTGATCGTCTCCGGCCTGCTGGCGGTCGCGGTGATCATCGCGGTGGTCGGTATCGCCAACACCCTCGGGCTGTCGGTGCTGGAACGCGGCAGGGAGTCCGCGCTGCTGCGCGCTCTGGGGCTGACCCGGGGACAGCTGCGGGGGACCCTGGCGCTGGAGGCGGTGCTGCTGGCCCTGGTCGGGACGGTGCTGGGTGCCGTGCTCGGCGTGCTGTTCGCCTTCGGCGGCGTGGCCGCCCTGCTCGGCCAGGCAGGACTGCCCGTCTCCTTCGCCGTGCCCTGGGCTCGGCTGCTGCTGGTGGTGGCCTGCGCCGTCCCGGCGGGCGTGCTGGCCTCGGTGCTGCCTGCGCGGCGGGCCGCCCGGGCGCAGCCGGCGGCGGCCCTCTCGGAGGAATAGACCGGATCCGTGCCGGCTGCGTGCGTGGGCACGTAGCCGGCACGGGAGTCGGCGCCGCGCGGCCTTGGCGGGAAACGTCGAGTAGTGTGACGGCCCTCGGTCAGCTCCGGGTGGACTCCAGCCGTTCGAACAGGCCCTCGTGTTCGGCGTCGTCGTCTCCCTGTTCTCGCTGCCACTGGCTCAGCAGCACGACCAGCACCAGCAGCATGGGCAGCTCGCCGCCGAGCCAGCCGATCAACGCCCCGGCCCGTTGGGCGGCCATCGGATCGATGCTCCAGGCCAGGTCCAGCGTGCGGTAGTAGTTGTCCGCGATCGGCTCGTCCATGCTCAGCACGAGCACCCCGAAGAAGGCCAGCAGCGGCATCATCCCCAGCGTCACCCCGAGCCTGGCCAGCTGCGGCACCCTGCGTGGCGTGCGGTCGGTGCCCAACACCGACCAGAACCAGAGGTAGCCGGTCACCAGGAAGTACACGTTCATGATCGTGTGTGCCCAGTGCTCCTGCATCACCCACTGGAACAGCCCGGTCAGGTAGAGCCCGTACAGCGACCCGGCCAGCAGCACCGAGGCCACCACCGGGTGGGTCGCCGCCCGCGCGACCGGGGAGTGCACCACCGCCAGCACCCACTCGCGAGGTCCGAACAGCCCCCCGCGTTCGGCGCCGGGCAGGGCGTTCAGCGCCAGCAGTACGGGTTGTCCGAGCACGAGCAGCGCCGGACCCACCATGTTCAGCAGCAGATGCGCAGTCATGTGCATCCCGAAGGTGGCCGGTGCGTAGCTGGCCAGCCCCGAGGAAGTGGCGATCAGCACCGTGGCGCAGCCCGCCATCCAGCTCACGGTGCGGCCCACCGGCCAGCTCTCACCGGCGGCCCGCAGGCGGCGCACTCCCAGCAGGTAGCCCACGGCCAGCAGCACGGCCGCCGTGCCCAGCAGCAGGTCGAACCGCCACGCGGTCAGCAGCCGTATCGGATCGGGGAAGGCGGGCAGGTTGTAGCCGATCAGCAGTTCGGAGGCCGTGGTGTCCCGGGCGAGCAGGTTCGGCGGCGGCACGTGGGCCATCCCCATGGACACTCCCAGGGTGCCCAGCAACAGTGCCCCTTCCACCCCCGCCAGTCGGAGCACGGCGCGGGGTGTCCCGATGCCCGCACGGAACATCCGACGGCGCAGCGGTACGGACACCGCCGCGATCAGCACCAGCATCCCGACCTTGGCCAGCACCAGCGTTCCGTAGCGGGTCTCCAACAGCCGTTCGGGGGGCACCAGCACCAGTGCGGAGATCACCCCCGACAGGGCCAGCACCGCCCAACATCCCGCCGCGAGACGCCGGTAGCGCAGGGCCACCCGCTGTTGGTGTGCCCCGCCGCGCAGCGCGTGGGCCAGCACGGCGAACAGGGTTCCCAGCCACAGCGTGGCCGCCACCACGTGGAATCCCAGGCTGTCCGAGGCGAAGTCGTGCCCGGCGTTGGAGGCCCCGTGGCCCACCAGCACCGGCGGCAGCACCCCCAGCATCCCCACCAGGGACAGGGCGATCGTGGTGCGCCAACGCAGCACGAAGTGGCAGGACAGGGCCAGCACGACCGCGACGGTGGCCGACAGCAGCCAGCCGTCGGGGGCGTCCAGGGCCCCCAGCAGTTCGAGCAGCGAGTTCGGGGCCAGGATCTCGGAGACCGGCTGGCCGGAGGAGTCGGCGGCGTCGAAGACGGTCAGCAGCAGCCCGGCCCCGGCCCACACCCAGGCGGAGATCTCCGCGGCGCGCACGGCCGCGTAGCCGTCGGGGGAGACCATGCGGTCCCGGCGGGGGGTGGTGAAGAAGGCGCAGAACACCAGTGAGCCCACGCACACGGCGGCGGAGAGGTCGAGAACCAGCCGCAGCAGGTTGACGCCGAGCGTGGTCACCGCTCCGGGGTCGGGGTAGCCGAGCACGAGGTAGGCGCGTTCACCGGCGGCGAGCACGGTCCAGACCGTGAGTACCACGGCGGCGAGCACACCCAGGGCCGTCCACAGGGCGGTGTGTCGGCGGTCCCGGGGGCGGGGACCGCTCGGGGCGCTGTTCGGGGCGGGAGCCGACATCGAAGACCTCAGCACTCGGTGGGGAGGGGATGGCCGCGCCGGGCACGGCCGTGGCGGGAACGGCTCTCAGCGGTCCTCGCCGTGGCGTTCCTGCTGGGCGAGCCGGGCGAGCATGGCGTTGTAGGCCTGTCTGGCCCGCTCGTCCTCGTCCACGTTCTCACTGGCCCGCAGGTTCCGGACCTCCGGCTCGTCGGTTTCCTCGTAGGTCCCGGCCAGCGCGCTGCGCCGGGCCGATTCCAGCCAGTTGCCGAAGCCCGCCTCCGGGCCTTTGGAGCGCATCCACTGTTTGACCAGGATCAGGGCGAACAACGCCATGATGGCGTCTCCGAAGAACCACATGATTCCCCCACCGAGCCGTTGGTCGGCCAGCACGGTCAGGGTGCCGTCGTCCAGCCACCAGTCCCGCATGTCGAAGTAGGCGGGAAACAGTGGTTTGTCGGCCATCATCAGGATCACGCCGATGCCGGTGTCCGGCCCCATCCCCATCATCGCGCTGAACACGCGCAGCGGGTACGGGAAGTGCTGCCACCGGGTCGGTTCGGTGCCCAGCAGCGGCAGGAACGTCAGGTAGCCGGTGACCAGGTAGAGGGCGCTCTCGGCGTGGTGCAGCCACGGGTTCAGCAGCATGACCTGCATGAACGGGGTGAGGTGGGTGGCCACGAGCACCACGGAGTACAGCACCATCGTCCAGGCGGGGTGGGTGAGCAGCCCGACGGTGCGGCCCCGCAGCAGGCGTTCGCGGCGGCCGGAGGGGTCCAGTTCGCCGTAGAGCTGGAGCGGTTTGCCGTAGACCAGCAGGGCGGGAACCACCATGATCAGCATCAGGTGTTGGACCATGTGCATGGTGAACAGCGCGTGGCTGTAGACCCCGACGAAGCTGTTCATGGCCACGACCCAGCTCAGCAGGCCGGAGGCGAACAGCCAGCTGCGGTGGGCGGGCCAAGGGCTCTCCGGCCTCCGGCGGTTCCTCCGCACGACCCCGACGGCGTAGCAGGCGCCGATCAGCGCGATCAGCAGGTCCCACCAGAGGGTGAACTTCCAACTGAGCAGCGCGTTGGTGAAGGTCAGCGGTTCGAGGTGGTGCACACCGACACTGTCTCGCATCCCGTTCGCCGGGTTGTCGGGGACATGCCGGACAGTGGGCTGCGGCACGGTCCGAGTGTTCCTCCCGGGCCGTGGCAGGCCCGGCCGAGGGAGGTTCGGGCGGGCTCGTGCCGCCCGCCTCGGCTCTGACGGGGAGAGAGGGCACACCCCACCCGGTGGCAGCCGGGCGGGAGTCACGAGCAGGGGTCAGCCGTGGAGGCGGTCGCTTTTGATCGTGTCGAGGAAGGTGGTGAAGCGCTCGGGAGGGACCGCGAGGACGGGGCTGTCCGCACCGAGTTTGCTGTCCCGGACGAGTGCGGTTCCCGGCAGGTTCCGGGCGACCTCGACACACTGGCCACCCCCGTTGCTTCGGGTGGACTTGCGCCACCGGGCCTCGGTCAGACGGGATGGGGCCATGTGGGTGCTCCTCACGGCAGGGGTCCGTGTTCCTCGTCCGGGAATATCCCGTGCGGCAGGCAACGCACCAGGTCCGACCGGGTGAAGATGCAGACGGTCCCGCCCGGCGATTACCGGGCGGGAGTCACGAGCAGGGGTCAGCCGTGGAGGCGGTCGCTTTTGATCGTGTCGAGGAACGAGGTCCAGGCGGTCTTGCTGAACGGCAACACGGGACTGTTCTGGCCGAGTTTGCTGTCGGCAACGCCGGTGGCGGTGGGCACGTGCGCCACCATGACACACGCTCCACCGCCGCCGTTGCTGCGACTGGACTTATGCCAGCGCGCATGCGTGAAGTCTGCGGTGGTCATCATGCTCCCTTGCCGTGTTCATATGTCATCGACAAGCGTACGGATGAGGTCGATGGATGCTGTCGGTGTCAACGCCTGTTCGGTTAGGGCGTTGAAATTCAGACTATACGATTCGACTTCCTCGGGATCTTCCACGTAGACGCAGCCGGTGAGGTACTCGGCGAAGCCGACATCCGTGAACTCGGGGTCGGGAAACGACAGGATGATGAACGGTGAGTCCATCGCCGGGTGTGCTCCCGCGGTGAACGGCAGGACCTGGATGGTCACGTGTGGAAGTTCGGACATGGACAGCAGGTGTTCGAGCTGAGGGCGTATTACTTCAGGGCCACCTACCCGCTGACGAAGAGCGCACTCGTGTACCACGGTGTGAAGAGCTAGGGGATGCTCGCCGTAGAGGTTGGCTTGCCGTTGGGCGCGTAGTGCGGCTCGCTCTTCAGTGACTGAAGTGTCCACGCTGGGCAACCATGCTCGCATGAGCTCAGTGGCGTAGGACTCGGTTTGGAGCAGGCCGGGAATTAGCTCAAAGCAGTACTCCTTGAGCAAGCATGCTTCAGATTCCAGGCCTACGTACTCGTCGAAATCCTGTTTCAAGGCTTCTGTGCCGTAGCTTTGCCACCAGCCTCGTTGACGTGCCTGAACGGCGAGTGCCATGTACTGATCGCGTTCCTGCTCGGACCTTCCGTAGATGGTTGCCAGAGCGATGATCTCAGCGGTTCCCGGGATCTGCTCAGCGTTCTCATACCTGCTGACTTTGGCTTTAGACCAACCAAGCACGTCGGCGACGTCTTCTTGGCGCATCCGCGCGTGTTCTCGCCAGCTACGCAGGCGTCGGACAAGCTTGCGGAGCCGGACTGTTGGGCTGATGCGTTCGTTTGTCGATGCTTCCTGGGTGTGCTCTGCGTTGAGGTTTCCGTCTGATGTACTCATTTGATTACTCCAATTGGGTGTACTATTGGACAGTTCTGTTGATCAGGGTTGCACGAGTGAGAGTTTCACTCCAGCATGGATACACGTTGGGAGGTTGAAGTGATGGCTCTCACTAAAGGTTCAGCTAGTTCAACAGGGAAGATCTGCTACTGGATCAGTTCACCTGGTTCAGACATGCCGCATAGTACGTACGACCCGCAGAGTCGAGTCAGCCCGGGGAGCGCACTCGTGTTCTTCTGTGAGTGTCGAAGGCATATTTCTGTTCCGAGATTGGACAGTCTGATCTCATCGATTAGACACGTCCGCGTGTGTTGCCCAGAAGAAAGTCCGTACGGCGACGTGTTCGCTGCGTTGTGAACCGCTCGTCCGGTGGTGGCCGCCACCGGACGAGCGGGCTGGTTCCCGCGTGCAAGCCGGCAAGCATCACGCGGGGGTGCTCCGTCAACCGTTTCTCCTGAAGGGGAGCGTTGTTCATGCTAGCGCTGTGTGCAAGACGCGTGTTCCCGCGTCGGCGATCCCTGCGCCACCACCCTGCGCTGGGGGTGGTGTGACATGCGGCCGTTGTGTCCGCGGAGTCCGGTGTTTCTGGTGTGGGCCCCCATCGAGGCCGACCACCGGTGGGGGCAGACACCCCGGTTGCACGCGCTCGAACACCATCCGGCCCGCTGTGCGGGCTCGTGGGTGTTGACGTTGTGTCTGGTGCGGCTTGAGTTGGCCACCATCACCGGCCTTGTTGAGTGTGAGGCCGAGCCTGAGGTGTGTGCCCCGTGCTGCTACACGATCGCGGTGGCCGGTCTCCGGGGGCGGGTGGTGACCCATGCCGTGGCCGAGTGAGTCCCGCTGTCGTTTCGTGGTCGGCACCGACTCCTGGGTTATTCATGCCACCGGGGTGCAACGGCGCCAGGCGTGTGCTCGGGCCGGGCGCGGGCTGCTGGCCTGTTTCTGCGGGGTTCGCATCCGGCTGCCGCAGCAGCCCCCGCAGCGGATCGTGCGGGGTTGGCACGACTACCGCCCGGTGAGTCGCTGGTCCGCACCGCCGCCGGGTGTGTGATCAGCCCGGTGCCGCCTGAGCTTCCCTCCCCCGTCAGGTGGCACCACCACCCCGGCCGGGCACCCCGAGCCCGGCCGGGGATCACCCGTCCTGGACTGTTCGCACCACCGGGAGCCCCCTCATGTCCCGACCCTCGCCGGTGACCACGATCGTGCTGCGCGAATGCGCCGGAGCAGGCCTGGCCGTGGCCGGCTTCGCCTACAGCACCTGGGTCACCCTGATCATGCTGGCCGACCTGCTCGGCCACCTCACCCAACCGGGCCAGATCCAGCTGGGCCAGCACATCCTACTGGCCGGGCTGGACTGCCTGACCTGGTGGACCGGCATCGCCGGACTCCGCCTCGGCGGATGGCGCACCAGGAAAACCACCACCCTCGGCCTGGCCCTACCAGTGGTCTATTCCTCAGAGCTCACCCTGCTGGCCCTGGCCGTCCACCTCGCCTGACACGGTGTTCCCGTGGCGAAGCCGTCCGCGACCGGGCGGACCTGGCTCCAAGAGGGACGGCTCCGAGCAGGTCCGAACGTCGAACAACGGCCCAGGGCACCGAGCACACTCCGAAAACGAGCGGGAAGCCCACCGGTCCCGTGTCGGTTTCGCGCGGAGACGGCCGCGTCGTCGGTGCCCTCCGGCGTGGGTCCCGCGCGAAACCACGGATCCGGGGTGGTGGTCAGCCGACCGTCGCCGCGAGCGGGGTGACGCCGTCCCAGCCGTCCACCTCACTGGGCTTGCGTTCCCCGGGACCGACGTAGCGGGCCGAGGGACGGACGAGCCGACCTGTGCGTTTCTGCTCCATGATGTGCGCCGACCACCCGGCCAGCCGGGCACAGGTGAACATGGCGGGCATCATCGCCGTCGGAACCTGGGCGAAGTCCAGGACCACCGCCGCCCAGAACTCGACGTTGGTGGCGATCTGGCGGTCCGGGCGCCGTTCGGCGAGCACCTCCAGGGCGGCCTGCTCCAGTTCGCAGGCCACCTCGAAACGCGGCGAACCGAGGTGCTTGCAGGTGGCACGCAGCACCCGCGCCCGAGGATCCTCGGCGCGGTAGACCCGGTGACCGAAACCCATCAGGCGCTCGCCACGGTCCAGGATCGACTCGACCACGGCCCGCGCGTCCCCGCGCCGCTCCACCTCCTCGATCATGGGCAGCACCCGCGCCGGAGCCCCGCCGTGCAGGGGGCCGGACATGGCGCCCACCGCCCCGGACAGGCTCGCGGCGGCGTCCGCCCCGGTGGAGGCGATCACACGGGCGGTGAACGTCGAGGCGTTCAGCCCGTGTTCGGCGGCCGAGACCCAGTAGGCGTCCAGGGCCTGGACATGAGCCGGATCCGGTTCGCCGCGCCAGCAGGTCAGGAACCGTTCCGCCACGCTCGAACACTTGTCGAGCTCGGAGGCGGGCACGGGGGAGCGGTCCCCCCGGGCGGACTGCGCCGCGTAGGACAGGGCCAGTTCGGAGGACAGGGCCAGCTGGTGCCGGGCCTGCTCCTCGTCCACGTCCAGCAACGGGGCGAACCCGTGTTTCGCGGCGACCGTGGCCAGCGCCGACTGCACGTCGATGCGCACGTCGCCGTTGCGGGCGGGCAGCGTTTCGTCACCGGCGGGACGCAGCCCCCTGCCGAAACCGCCGTCCACCAACAGTGCCCAGACGTCGCCGAAGGAAACCCTGCCCGCGAGCTCCTCGATGTCCACCCCGCGATAACGCAGGGCACCACCGTCACGGTCCGGTTCGGCGATCTCGGTCTCGAACGCCACCACACCTTCCAGTCCCGGGCTGACGGTGGGCTGCGCGGACCCTTGCTGTGTGCTGTTCGGCATCTCGCCTCGTCTCCTTAGGTTCCGGTTGTGCCGTGTCCCCCGGACGGGAACACGGTGGGGACGTGGCGGGGTGTGGAACACGGCCGTGACGGTCGCGGCCGTTGTCGTAGCGGTAACGGTGCACCCGCGCGCGGTGTCGTGGCAATCGTTTCGGCCGACAATCGGGCAGTGATGAAAAAGATCACACCGTGTGATGCGGGGGTGGTCGGCACCGGTACGGCCGGGAGGGGGCGTTGCCGTTCCCCCGTTCGGCCAACAGGGGGCTGAATCGATTACGAAATCGATCGGGTTCGTCCTGCGGTTCGGCTGTGGTTCGTGTTCCGTTTACCGTCGATCGCGTGGCCGCGCGTCCCGTGCGCGCGGCCGAGTCGTCGTGCACCATGATGCGGTTCACCGCGAGCACGGTCAGTCCAGTGGTGGCGCCCTCGGCGCCGACGTGACCCAGGAGGAACGGATGTCGCAGGCGAAGGCCATGCTGCCCGGAATGCGCGTGTCCTACGACGCGGAACCGCTTCAGGAATCCCTGCTCCGGCCCACATGGCACGAACAGCTCCGGGAGTGGTTCGACGAGGCGGTGCGGGCGGAGGTGCCCGAACCGAACGCCATGGTGCTGGCCACGGCCGACGCCGAGGGGATGCCCTCCTCCCGGACGGTGCTCTGCAAGGGCTTCGACGAGCGCGGACTGGTGTTCTTCACCAACTACACCTCGGCCAAGAGCCACGACCTCGCCGCCACCCGGGTGGCCTCGGCCACCTTCCCCTGGCTCGCGCTGCAACGGCAGGTGAACGTGCGCGGCACCGTGGAGAAGGTCTCCCCGGAGGAGACCGCCGAGTACTGGGCGCTGCGCCCGCGCGGGTCCCAGCTCGGCGCCTGGGCCTCCCCCCAGTCCAGCGTGGTTCCGGGACGGGAGAACCTGGAGTCCTCGCTGGCCGGGATCGAGCGGCGGTTCTCCGAGGCCGAACGCATTCCCGTGCCCCCACACTGGGGCGGCTGGCGCATCCGGCCCCAGTCCGTGGAGTTCTGGCAGGGCCGCCCCGACCGCCTGCACGACCGGCTCCGTTTCCGGAGGACCGACGACTCCTGGAAGCTGGAACGCCTGGCCCCGTGAGGCCGTGGTCGGCCCCGACCACGAGGCCACATGATCGTCGGAGGCATACAGTGGTGCCGTGACCGACGAGATCCCGGCTAGCGGACGACAGTTCGAGATCGCCCACGGCGACACGCACGCGGTGGTCACCGAGGTGGGCGCGGGCCTGCGCGGTTTCCACGTGGACGGTGTGCCCTACAGCGAGAGCTACGAGGCGGACCGGCTGGCACCGGCCGCGGCGGGGGCCGTGCTGGTGCCGTGGCCGAACAGGGTCGCCGACGGGCGGTGGTCGCTGGAGGGCGAGCCCCAACAGCTCGCCCTGACGGAACCGGAACGGGGCAACGCCATCCACGGCCTGCTGCGCCACATCCCGTGGACGGTCAGCGAACACACCGGGTCCACGGTGGTGCTGCACGCCATGATCCCGGCGCAGCCGGGGTGGCCGATCCCGCTGTTGACCTCGGTGGAGTACTCGGTGGACGCGGACGGGCTGACCGTGCGCCACACCGTGGAGAACCTCGGTTCGCGACGGGTGCCGTTCGGGCTGGGCGTGCACCCCTACCCACGGGCGGGCAACGCGGCCACCGACGAGTGCACCCTGCGGCTGGCGGCCTCGAACGTGCTGCCGCTGGACGGGGAGCGGATGCTGCCCTCCGGCCCGCCGCGGGAACTGGCCGGGGTCGAGCAGCGGCTTCCCGGGGGGCTGGCGCTGCGGGACGTGTGGCTGGACACCCCCTTCGGCGGGGCCGCTCCCGCCCCGGACGACCCGGCGGGACTGGTCCGACACTCGGTGACCGACCCGAACGGGCACGGGGTGCAGGTGTGGGCCGACCCCGTCTTCACCTGGGTGCAGGTCTACACCGCCGGGGACTTCCCCGGCCGGGGCAGGGCCGTGGCCGTGGAGCCGATGACCTGCCCGCCCGACGCGCTGAACTCGGGGGTGGACCTGATCGAACTGGAACCGGGGGGAACCTGGTCGGCCCGTTGGGGGCTGCGACCGCTCGGGTGAGCGTCCGGCACCACCCGGCGGGGAGCGGCGGAGTCGCTCCCCGGTTCGGTGGGTCTCGACGCGGGATCAGTCCCTGGCCAGTTCGCGGCCGATCACCATGCGCTGGATCTGGTTCGTGCCCTCGAAGATCTGTAGCACCTTGGCCTCGCGCATGTAGCGCTCGGCGGGGAAGTCCCTGGTGTAGCCCGCTCCGCCCAGCACCTGCACCGCGTCGGTGGTGACCTTCATGGCGGCGTCGGTGGCGACGAGCTTGGCCACGGCGGCCTGGCGTGTGAACGGTCTGCCCGCGTCCCTGCGCCGCGCGGCGTCCAGGTAGGCGGCCCGGGCCGACTGCACGGCCGCCTCCATGTCGGCGAGCAGGAACTCCATCCCCTGGAACCGGATGACGGGTCGACCGAACTGGCTGCGCTGCTTGGCGTAGTCCACGGCCAGGTCCAGGGCGGCCTGGGCCAGTCCCACCGCGCACGCGGCGATGCCCAGCCGTCCCGAGTCCAGGGCGCGCAGTGCGATGCTCAACCCCCGGTCGGGCTCCCCGATGAGGCGGTCCCCGGCCACGGGAACCCCGTCGAGGACCAGTTCGGTGGTCGGTGAGGCGGTGAGCCCCATCTTGCGTTCGGGAGCGCCCGCCGACAGGCCGGGGGACAGTCCGTCGACGAGCAGGCAGCCGATGCCCTCCTCGGAGGTCCGGGCCATGAGGGTGTAGAAGTCGGCGACCCCACCGTGGGTGATCCAGGACTTGGTGCCGCTGACCGTGTAGTTCCCCTGTCCGTCGGGTTCGGCCCTGGTGCGCAGGGAGGCGGCGTCCGAACCGGCGTGCGGCTCGGACAGGGCGTAGCCGCCGAGGGTTCCTCCGCCGATCATCTCGCCCAGCCACCGCCGTCGTTGCTCGGCGGTGCCGAACTCGGCGAGGGGGAAGCAAGACATGGTGTGCACCGACAGGCCCACCCCGACCGTCATCCAGGCGCTGCTGATCTCCTCCAGGACCTGGAGGTAGACCTCGTAGGGCTGGTTCGCGCCGCCGTACTCCTCGGGGTAGGGCAGGCCGAGCAGTCCGGCCTGCCCGAGCAGGTCGAACTTCTCCCGGGGGAACTTCTCGTTCTCCTCGGCCTCGGCGGCGGCCGGGGCCAGCTCCCTACGGGCGATCTCCCTGGTGAGGGCGATCAGGTCGGTGGCTTCCTGAGTGGCGAGTATGCGTTCGACCGGCATCGGATCATAGCTCCAGTGCGCCCGCGGACTGTTTGTCCGTACTCTGTACAGTACTGTGGAACCGCTTTCAGTACGGTTAGGATGCGCATGGTACGGGTTCCGTGCACGAAGTGAAACCGTTTCGCCCTGGCGAGGTCCCGAACAACCCGCTGGTCGGGTTCTGTGGCAGCCTCGAACGATGAGTCATTCCCGGCCGACGGAGGATCTCCGCGGTGGACACGACGCGGTGCCGAGCCGGGCCGTGCAGGCGCGCCGGGCGGAGTTGCTGGACAGGTTGTGCGACCTCTTCCTCGCCGAGGGGTTCGCACACTTCACCCTCGACGAGCTGACCGCGCGGATGCACTGTTCCAAGTCGACGCTGTACACCCTGGCCCGGAGCAAGGAGCAGCTGGCGGTCCGCGTGGTGGCGCACTTCTTCAAACGGGCCACCGCCAGCATCGAACGTCGGGTCGCCGAGGTCACCGACGCGCGGTCGGTGATCCGCGTCTACCTCAAGAGCGCGGCGGCGGAGCTCGCCCCGGCGAGCAGGCGGTTCATCGCCGACATGGCGAACAACCCGGCCACCCGCGCCTGCTACGAGTCCAACGCCACCATCGCCGCCGACCGGATCCGTTCGGTCGTGCACGAGGGGGTGCGCGCCGGGGTGTTCCGGGAGGTCGACGCCGCGTTGGTGGGGGAGATGGTCGGGTTGACCATCTCGGCGATCCAGCGGGGTGAGATCAACGAGCGCACCGGTTTGTCCGACGCGGCGGCCTTCGACGCGCTTTCCGAGTTCCTGGTGGGGGGACTGTCCCTGCACGGCGAACGGACGACGCGGGCCGGCGAGCCGGAACGAACGGAGGAAACGTGATCATTGTCGGTGGAGAGGCCCTGGTCGATCTCGTGCCCGGACAGCCCCCCGCCGAGGGAGGACTGCCGCCGTTGCACCCGAGACTCGGGGGCGGCCCCTACAACACCGCCATCGCGCTGGGCAGACTGGGCGCTCCCGTCGGGATGTTCACGCGACTGTCGACGGACCGTTTCGGACGGGAACTGCTCGAACGGCTGCACGCGGCCGGGGTGGACAGCACGATGGTCCAGACCGGACCGGAACCCACCACCCTGGCCGTGGTGGACCTGGACGAGCACGGGGCGGCCCGCTACGGCTTCCACACGACCGGCACCGCCGCGCCGCTGGTCGCCGACCCGGGGGACCCGCCGGAGGGGACCACGGCGTTGTGCCTGGGAACGCTCGGGATGGTGCTGGAGCCGTCAGCCTCGGTCTACGAGCGGATGCTCTTCCGGTACGCCCGTCAGGGCGGGTTCGTGGCCCTGGACCCGAACATCCGGGCCGACCTGATCGGTGACCCGGACGGTTACCGACACCGCTTCCTGGAGTGGCTGTCCGCGGTGAGCCTGCTCAAGCTCTCGGTGGAGGACGCGGCCTGGCTGGCCGGTCTCGATCCGGACGAGACCGATGTGCGGCGGCTGTCCGGGCCGCTGCGGGACTGGCTGCGTCGTGGTCCCGCCGCCGTGGTGCTCACCCGGGGCGCGGAGGGGATCTCCGTGCTCACCCGGCGGGAGGAGTTGCTCGGGGTCCCGCCCGCCGCGGTGTCGGTGGTGGACACCATCGGCGCGGGGGACACCATCCAGGCCGCGCTGCTGGCCTGGTTGTGGCGTGCGGGTCTGCTCTCGTGGGAGTCCGTGGCCGGGTTGTCGCGGCGGCGTTGGCATGAGGCGTTGTCCCACGCGGCGGCCGCTGCCGGAGTCACCGTCTCCCGTTCGGGGGCGGAACCGCCGTACGCCGCCGAGCTCGCCGGGGGCGAGTGAGCGGAAGACGGGCCTGAGGTCCGAGCTCGACGGAAATGACACGAAAGAGGGGTCCCACGCCGGTGGGACCCCTCGGAATCGGTGGGCCGACCCGGTCGTTACCCGGGTCGGCATCCGGTGAACCGCCTCGCTCAGAGGACGTTGATGTTCACCAGCACGTCGATCAGCGACTGGATGATGACCACTTTGCTGTTCCTTTGCTCGATTGGCGATTGTTTTTCATGTTGCGGCCGCAGCACCGAAGTTAGTAGCGGATCGCGACTGTGTCTGTCACACGAAAGTGCGAAGTGATCACGACATTGTGTAGCTCCCATGATCGCTCCGTAGTTGCGAAACACTTTCGTGAAAATTAGTCGCGAAATTTCTCCCCGCTTTGATCACGCCGTGTGTTCACATTGGAGGGTGGGCGAGGGGGTTTCCGTCGTCCGGGGGCTTGCTTTTTGGGAAGTATGCGGGTATGTGCAGCGAAAACCGATATCATTCACCTGAATGGATGAAGAAGTCACCCGATAGAGTGAGTAATGCTTGCTCTCGACGCGGGAGTGATTCGAGTCACCCCTGCCGGATGGCTGGGCGGGTGTGGGAGGGGCCCCGATCGGGTACTCCTCCGCTCTCCGGAGGGCAGCCGTGGACCAACCACCGGTTCGTCCTTCCAACGACCGAGGGCCTTCCGTTGTGACGGCTCCCACCCGCCGGGTGATCCAGGTGGCCCTCCGGAGGGGCTGACCGGTGTGATCGTGGTCCCACCTGCCCGTTTCGACTAACACTGTTGCTGCGTGAGAGGCCTTCGGCGGTCTAGCGTGACTACCGTCAGGACCCCAACGGGGTGGTGCTGCGGCGGTTCGGAGGATCCCGACCGGCGTGCGCTCGATCGGGAACAGGTGACTCCGGCACCCCTGGTGCCGGTCGTACCGCTGGTCGGCGGCAGCCCCACCCCCGATTGAGCGCGAGAGGTTCGGAGAATGCCCGACGACGCGACCGCCAAACGCTCCGTCGCGCTGCGCTACGACGCCGGCGAACACGAGATGACCGTGACGACCCCCACCGAGGGGACGCCCGGCGTCGATCTGGACAAGCTCATGGCCAAAACCGGTTTGGTGACGCTCGATCCGGGCTTCGTCAACACCGCGGCCTGTGCTTCCGACATCACCTACATCGACGGTGGTGCGGGGATTCTGCGGTATCGGGGATACCCGATCGAGGAACTCGCGAACAACTCCAACTTCGTCGAGGTCAGCTACCTGCTGATCTACGGCGAGTTGCCCACGCGGGAACAGTACGAGGACTTCGCCGAGCGCATCCGCAGGCACACCTTGCTGCACGAGGACCTGCGCAAGTTCTTCGACGGCTTTCCCCGCGACGCGCATCCCATGCCGGTGCTGTCCTCGGCGGTTTCGGCGTTGTCCACCTTCTACCAGGACAGCCTCAATCCGTTCGACCGGCAGCAGGTGGAACTGTCCACGCACCGGCTGTTGGCGAAACTGCCGACCATCGCCGCCTACGCCTACAAGAAGTCCGTCGGCCAGCCGTTCCTCTACCCGGACAACTCGCTCGGTCTGGTGGAGAACTTCCTGCGGATGACCTTCGGCTTCCCCGCGGAACCCTACGAGGTCGACCCCACGATGGCGCGGGCACTGGACCTGCTGTTCATCCTGCACGCCGACCACGAGCAGAACTGCTCCACCTCGACGGTGCGCATGGTCGGTTCCTCCGAGGCGAACCTGTTCGCCAGCATCTCCGCCGGGATCAACGCGTTGTTCGGACCGCTGCACGGCGGGGCGAACAGCGCCGTGCTGGAGATGCTGGAGGGAATCCGCGACGCCGGCGGCGACGTCGACTCCTTCGTGGAACGGGTCAAGAACAAGGAACCCGGCGTCAAACTGATGGGTTTCGGACACCGGGTCTACAAGAACTACGACCCCCGTGCCCGGATCATCAAGAAAACCGCGGACGAGGTGCTGGAAAAGCTCGGATCGAACGACCCGCTGTTGGACATCGCGCTCAAACTGGAGGAGCGCGCGCTGGCCGACGAGTACTTCATCGAGCGCAACCTGTACCCGAACGTGGACTTCTACACCGGGTTGATCTACAAGGCGATGGGCTTTCCCACGAAGTTCTTCACCGTGCTGTTCGCGCTCGGTCGGCTGCCGGGCTGGATCGCGCACTGGCGCGAGATGCTCGACGACCCCGTCCGCAAGATCAGCCGCCCCCGCCAGGTCTACACCGGATACGCTCAGCGTTCCTATGTTCCGATGAACCAGCGCTGAATCCTTCTCGGAACCGTGGTGCCCACGAAAGCGGGCCGCCCGTGCCCTCCGCACGGACGGCCCGCTTCACGTCGGTACGCCGGGTGGCCCGACGGCCGGTACCGGCCGGGCCGGGCTCAGGAGGAGCGCAGCGCCTCCCGGAAGCCGACGCGTGCCCCGGTGCGCAGCACGGCGTTGGAGTAGATCCGCCCGCCCGTCCAGAGCACGGCCGCGCTGGCCGCCAGCGACAGCACCACCGACAGCGCCCCCTGCCACAGCGGCACCGTGCCCAGCGCCAGCCGCATCGGCATCAGCATGGGGGAGAAGCCGGGAACCAGCGACAGCACCGTGGCCAGAGGCCCCTCCGGGTTCTCCGGCAGCACGGACACGCCCACCACGAACGGCGCGATCAGCATCATGATCACCGGAGTGATCACGCTCTGTAGGTCCTCCTGCCGGGAGACCAGCGAGGCCGCCGCCGCGAGCATCGTCGCGTAGAGCACGAAACCCAGCAGGAACCACAGCACGGCCCAGCCGAGCAGCCCCGCCACGGTGATCGTGGGCAGCGTGAGCACGGCGGTGACGGTCGCGGCGGCGAAGCCGAGCAGCCCGACGACCGCGAACTGGATCAGGCCGGTCAGCCCGATACCGACGATCTTGCCGGCCATCAGCTCGGTACTGCGGATGGTCGACAGCAGTATCTCCACCACCCGGCTGGACTTCTCCTCCACGACCCCCTGGGCGATCATCTGGCCCGACATGATCAGGAACATGTACAGCAGGAAGGTCGAGATCATCGCGATGACCAGCCGCTGGGCCCGCTCCACGTCGGAGGCTTCGGAACCCGAACTCCCCTCCCCGTTCGGGGAGGAGCCCATCGAGATGATGGCGACTTGTCCCCGCCCGGCGCTCTCGCGCACCTTCTCCGGATCCAGCCCCGACTCCGCGATCTCGGCGTCGAGCTGGTTGTCGTAGGTGATCCTGGTCAGCGTCCGCTCCAGGTAGGGGTAGACGTGGTGCTCGACGAAGAACTTCGGCTCCGTGGGGGTTCCGGCGACCACCCCGTCGAGTTCTCCCTCGTGCACCAGGCTCTTGCCCGTCTCGGTGTCGGGAACCTCCCGGACCTCGACGGCGGGCACGTCCACTCCGGCCTCCCGTTCCAGGCGTGGAGTGAGTTCGGCGGCCGACGGCGTGATCCCCAGCTGCCTCGTGGTCTCCGAGACAGCCAGTCGGTCGTCACCGCCGCCCGAGCCTCCCGCGACGAACATCACCACCGGGAAGGCCAGCACGAGCAGGGCCATCAACAGTGTCCCCAGCACGAACGAGCGCGTTCGCACTCTGGTCAGCAGTTCGCGTCGGGCGACCAGCCACACGGTGTGCAGTGTCGATCTCACTCGTCGGTCTCCTCGGTTACGACGTCGCGGAACAGCTCGTTCAGGCTCGGACGCGCCCTGCTGAACTCGTGCACCGGTCCGGTTTCCAGCGCGGCACGCAACACCTGTTGGTCGTCGGCGGTGTCGTCGAGCCGCAGTGTGGTGTGTCCGCCACGGCTGCTCTCCACGGTCACGCCGGGCAGTCCCTCCGCCCAGTCGGCGGGCGCGTGGGGAGCGTGTACGGTCAGCAGCACCGGTCCGCTGGAACGCAGTTCCTCGACGGTGCCGTCGGCGACCATCCTGCCGCGTCGCACGATGCCCACCCGGTCACACAGTCGCTGCACCAGATCCAGCTGGTGACTGGAGAAGATCACCGGCACGCCCTGGTCGCGTTTCTCGCCCAGCACGGTGCTCATCACCTCGACCGCCACGGGGTCCAGCCCGGAGAAGGGCTCGTCGAGGATCAGCACCTTCGGATCGTGAACCAGGGCCGCGGCGAGCTGGACCCGTTGTTGGTTGCCCAGGCTGAGTTTCTGCAGCTGCTCCTCGCGTCGTTCGGCCAACCCCAGTCGTTCGGTCCACCGGTTCGCCGCCCGGGCTGCTTCGGCGCGGCGCATACCGTGCAGTTCCCCCAGGTACTGGAGCTGTTCCAGCACCTTCATCTTCGGGTAGAGCCCGCGTTCCTCCGGCATGTAGCCGATCCGGTTGCGGACCGTCCGGTCCACCGGCGCGCCGTCGTAGCGGACCTGCCCCGAGTCGGCGGCGAGCACACCCAGCGCGATCCGCATGGTGGTGGTCTTTCCGGCGCCGTTGCTGCCGACGAACCCCAGCATCTCACCGCCGCGCACGGTGAGGGACATCTCGTCGAGAGCGACGACGTCCCCGTAGCGTTTGGAGATCCGGTCGATCTCCAGGGCGCCTTCGGGCACGGGTACTCCTTAGTCAGGTGGCACGGGAGGACGCGCGGTGCGACGGTTCGTGCCACGCGTGCCCCCCGCATTGATGTGAACTTTGTTCGGGAAGGACCCTACCCGTCACGGACTGCTCCGTGGGTCACAGCCGCACGCCGCGCAGCGCCCGCGCGACGAGCTCCTCGACGGCGGGCAGCGCCTCCTGACGGAGCGCCGCGTCCACCGGCGCGGCCCGGCGGTCCAACACGTCGGCCGCCTCCAGGGCCCCCTCGTGGCGAACCGCCCAGACCACCTCACTCCCCGTGAGGGAACACCCCGGTACCACCGGCTCGGCCAACCGGTGGTCCAGCTCGCCCGTGGCCACCACCCGCTCGGCCTCGGTGCCGTGGCGGGCGACGAGCTCGGCGGGAGCCTCCAGCAGGGCCAGACGTCGCCGGGCCGCGGCACCGACCAGCGGGGTGTGCGCGGTCCGACAGGGACCGGCCCGCAGTCCGGTGGTCCGCACCACGGTGTTCACGGCGGACTCGGCGGTGGCACGCACGACGAGCGGATCCGCCCCCAGGACGGTGACCACGCCGTCGGGGGAGACATGCGGGGCGGCGGCGACGTCCGAGCCGAGCTCGCTACGGGTGCGCCGCGTGTCCGGAACGGTTCGCGGCTGTCCGCGCACTCCCAGCACGTGGCCGGGCCCCGGACGCACTCCCAGCACCCGTGCGCAGGCTTCCAGCAACCGTTCGGCGGGGGCGGGCGAGTCGTTCTCCTCGTCCGGCCCCAGCACCGCAGGGCCGCCCCAACCGGGAAGCAGTTCGAGCCAGGGCTCCGTTTCGCCGCGCGGGGCGGCCAGGGCGGTCTCGGAGAGCCCGGGGAACTCGGGGGACAGCAGCAGATGTCGGCTGTGCCGGGTGCGTAGTGGCAGTCCGCTGGTCAGCCGCCCCGCGTGGCTGCCGGTGGCGTTGACCACCGCCCGGGCCCGCAGCCGGAGCTCGCGTTCCCCCAGCCGGTCCAGCACGCTCGCTCCGTCCCGGAACGTCTCCAGCGCCCGTACCCGGGTCAGGATCCGGGCCCCCAGGCCTGCGGCGGTCCGCGCCAACGCCACGACCAGCCGGGCCTCGTCGAGCGGGCGGCCGACGAAGCACAGCAGGCCACCGAGCACGTTCTCCGGGGGCAGGGCGGGCACCAGAGCCCGCGCCGTGGGTTCCGGCACCCGGCGGCTCGGGGGGAACGCCTCGGTGTCCACACCAGCGCCCAGCCGCAGCGCCTCGGCCCCGTGAAGTCGGGCCCGCAGGGCGATCCGGTCCCCGCGCGGGGTGTCCCCGGCGAGCGGGACCAGCAGGGGCAGGGGGCGGACCAGGTGCGGAGCGGTGCGGTTCGTCAGCGTGGCGAGTTCACCGGCGCGTCGGCGGGCGCGGCCCAGTTCCCCCGGGGTGTGTCGCCGGGGCAGATCCCGGGTGACTTCGGGAGCCGCCCGGACGGACTCGGCGGCCAGGTCCTCCCGCTCGACCAGGGTCACCGCCAGTCCCCGGCTGGCGGCGTCGAGGGCCACCGCCGCCCCGGTGAGTCCCCCGCCGACCACCAGCACGTCCGTGTGTCCACCGTCGGCGAGTTCGGCGAGCTCCCGGTCCCTCCTGGCCGCGTTGAGGGAGGTCTTCCGCGTTCCGTGCCCTCGACCGGATGGGGACATGGCGTTTTCCGACCTCCCGGGCCGTGGGTGAGGTCCCCGCCGTCGACGGGGACCACCCGTCCATCGGCACCGTCGCGGGTGCCGCCGCGCGAACTCCCGGTGGGCGGGAAGGGCGGACACCCGCGAGGAACCGTTCCGAGACTCCTAGGCGATGTTGACGAGCATCTTGCCGGTGTTGTCCCCGCGCAGCACGCCGAGAAAGGCCTCGGGCGCCTTGCGGATGCCGTCCACGGAGGTCTCCTCGTAGGCGATCCTGCCCTCGCGGACCAGGGGTGCCACGTGCTCGAAGAACTCCCGCTTGAGGTGGGTGTTGTCGTTGACGATGAAGCCCTGCATGCTCAGTCGCTTGGTCACGAACTGGAACATGTTGCGGGGGCCCGGCTGTGCCTCGGTGGCGTTGTACTGCGAGATCGCTCCGCAGGCCGCGATGCGTCCGAAGTCGTTCATGGACCCGATGGCGGCCTCCAGGTGGTCCCCGCCGACGTTGTCGAAGTAGACGTCGATGCCGTTCGGCGCGGCCGCGCGGAGCTGCTCGCCCACGGGAGCGTCCTTGTAGTTGAAAGCGGCGTCGAAACCGAACCTCTCGGTGAGCAGCCGAACCTTCTCCGGGGAACCGGCGCTGCCGATCACGCGCTCCGCTCCGCCCAGTTTGGCGAGCTGGCCCACCAGCGAGCCGACCGCTCCGGCCGCCCCGGAGACGAAGACCGTGTCCCCCTGTTGGAAGCGGGCCTTGTCCATCAGTCCCACGTAGGCGGTCATGCCCGGCATCCCCAGCACTCCGAGGAAGGCACTCGGGGGGAACTCGTTGGAGACCGTGGTGGCCTGGGCGGCATCCACGACGGCGTACTCCCGCCAGCCGAGGCTGTGCAGCACCGACTGGCCGGGGGAGAAGTCCTCGGAGTTGGAGCGCACCACTTCCCCGACGGCTCCGCCGTCGAGCGGCTGGCCGATCTCGAAGGGGGCCACATAGGACTTGGCCGCGCTCATGCGCCCACGCATGTAGGGGTCGACGCTCATGACCTTGTTGCGCACCAGTAGCTGGCCCGGCCCCGGTTCGGGAACCGGCGCTTCGACGATGTCGAAGTTGTCCGTGGTCGGCCAGCCCTCGGGGCGGGAGGCCAGACGGATCTCCACGGCTGTGTCCGGTACGGAAGAGGTGGTCACGGAAACCTCCATATAAGAAACTGTTGCGTATTGCAATTTTACCCGGGTGGCAAGGGGACTGCCAGGCGAGCGGCGTCGACCATCCTACCGACTGGTCGGTCTGCCATGTGGTTCACCGTGACCCGGACACGGTCACCACACGAGCCCGTCAGGACTCGCGGCGGCCCCACCACCCCCCGAGCAACAGCCCCATACCGGACCACCGCCGCTGACCGACCGCCTCGTGCAACTCCATGTAGGCGCTCTGCACCGAACGGATGGCCTCCTCCGCCGGGACGGGTTCCGCCGAGGTGTCCGGAGGGGGAAGCTGGGTCACCCGCATCCAGCGCTCCTCCCACAACGCCTCCTTCGCGGCGTTCCAGCGGATCCGCACCCCCTCGGCCACCTCGTCCCGCTGCCGCTGTGCCAACTCGACCCGGTCCTGGCCGGTGGCCAGCTCCTCCTCCAACCGCTCGGCCCGCTCCCGTTCACGGGCGTTCAACCGGTCCACCGCCTCGGCGACCAGCGCGGTGATCTCCTTGTACCGCTCCACGGCATGTTCGGGCTGCTGCCCGGCACCGTCAGTCACCACTGTCCTCCCCGACGTTGGAGGCGACCGCGTCCGAGTCACGCGGTCGCGGGACACGCTGCGAGGACTCGGAGACCTCCCGGTCCGCGGAGAGCTCGCCGAGTTCCTCGGAGAGGTCGAGCGGCAGCACGACCTCGGGATGCGAGTGGGTCGAACGGTCGAAGAACAGCCCGCGCCGGGCCCGGGGGGACCAGGTGATCAGCTGTCCCGCCGCCAGCGGAGCCAACTCCTGGCCCTGCACGTCGAAGGCCACCCAGGCCCCCACGTCGTCGGTCGGCCCCATCCCGAGCGTGTTGCGCAGCCGCTGCGCACTGCGCCACCACCCCATGACGTGCAGTCCCACCTCCGGGCCCTGCTTGAGGAGCCGACGCAGCTGATCCAGACCGCTGACCCCGGTCTGCGGGTCCTTGCGCTCCAGGAGCGGCTGAGCCGCGTCGACCCCGTAGAGCAGCAGACAGTGCCGGACCGTGGTGGAGTTGCCCTCGGGGGAGTCGACCCGCTCGGCGAGCAGGGTGGTCAACCGCCGCAGGGCGGCCTCCAGCTCCCCCGCGCCGAGCAGGGACACCGTGTGCCCGCCCGCGCGCAACCGTCCCGCCACCGCCCGGGCGTGCGCGGCGCTGTCGTCCACCAGCGCCGCCACGGTGAACTCCACCTCCCCGGCGGCGAACTGCCTGGCCAGCGAGAGCGCGCCGGAACCGAGCACGGCCACCGCGTCCTGCTGGGCCGAGCCCAGCACCGCCAGGTTCCGTCCCGGCGAACGTCCGAAGGGAAGCGTCGCCGCCGTGCCCCGCACGTCGATGACCTGGCCCAACAGCGCCGCGGGCGGGGTGCGCTCGCCCGGGCGCAGCCGCTCGTAGTCCTCCAGCTCGGAGAGCCGGGGCAGGTGCGATCCGTCGAACAGGCGCGGGGGACGCGCGTTGCGTCTGCCGGTCTCCCAGAGGTGCCGCTCCCACAGCTTGTGCTGCAACGAGTCGAAGGTCTCCGAGGCGGTGGCGTCCGGGATCCGGGCCACCTCGTTACCGTGTCTGACCCCCGACTCGTGGTTGACCACGGCGTGCCAGCGCGGCAGCTCCAGAGCGGTGGTGTTGTTGTCCACCAGCACCCGGCGGGCCTTCGGCAACGCCACCCGCAGGATGAACTGCTCGAAGATGGCCGGTTTGCCCCAGAACGCCTCGATCCCCGAGATGTCCTGGCTGGCCAGCACCAGGTGGATGCCCTGGGAACGCCCCCTCCGGGCGACGTCCTCCAGCAGGGTCGCCGCCTGGGTGGACACCGAGTCCCGCTCGGCGAACAGGTACTGGAACTCGTCGATCACCGCGACGATCCGGGGCCACCGCCCGTCCGGGTCGCGCTGACGCAGCTCCTCCAGTTTGGTGACCTCGTGCGCCTTGGCCGCGTCGGCCCTGCGGCGCATCTCCGTGGCCAGGAAACGCAGCAGGGCCAGCCCGAACTCCCGGTCGGTGTTGACGTTGACCCCCACCAGCCGCGCGTGCGGCAGCCAGCTCGGATCCCTGGTTCCCGGGGTGAACTGGGCGAAGGAGACACCCTCCTTGAAGTCCAGCAGGTACATCTCCAGCTCGTCCGGGCTGTAACGGGCGGCCAGCGATCCCAGCATCCCGTACAGGAAGTTCGTCTTGCCCGAACCGCTCGGACCACCGACCAGCGTGTGCGGACTCGTGTCCCCCAGGCAGACGCGGACCGGCTCCCCGTCGAAGAACCCCACGGGTGCGGTCAGCCCGGAGGTGGAGTCGTTCGTCCAGAAACGTTCCGGAAGCAGGTCGTCGAAGGTGCGTACCCGGGAGCGCCGGGCCTGGAAAGTCTCCGAGATGGCCGAACAGGCCCGGCTCACGCGTTCCCGGGAAGGGCTCTCGTCCGGGCTGATCACCAGGTGCGCCCCGGTCATGCTGCTGCGCGCGCTGTCCGGGGCGGTGAACGTCACCGACTCCAGGGCGTTGTTCACCGTCATCGGCAGGTCCACCACGATCAGCTGAATCCCGCAGGCGAGCCCGTTGCGGGCGACACGTTGCAGTTGCTGTTGCTGCTCCTCCTTGAGCGGCTCCCCGTCGCCGAACAGCACCGCGATCCGCCACGGCTCACTGCGGTGACCCGTCTCGGCGGCCAGGGACTTCAACGAGGTGTGCCCCCCGAGCAGGGCCGTGGTGTGGATCCGTCTGATGTGTTCGGCCAGCTCCTCCAGCAGGTCGTCCAGCCGGGTGGGGTCGTGCGCGGTGAGCAGCCCCGAACGGGTCAACGGGAACAGCCCCGGCAGCGTTCCGGTCAGGCGCGCCGTGTCCCACACGTGGACCCGGACCAGACCGGGCTCGTAGTAGGAGAGCACCCGCAGCAGCAGGTTCTGGACGAGGGACTCGGCCGCCTCCCGGGTGGCGGTTTCGGGGACGGAACCGTGGCAGGTGATGCGCAGATTGGACTCGTCGAGCAACGGCACGGCGGCGGGGAAACCGGCCGCCTCGGGCGCGTCCGGGCAGCGGCCGGTTCCGATCCGCCACAACTGGGGGACGGGGCTCCGCGCCGTGGCCGTGCCGAGACTGCCCAGCCACTCGTGCCACGGCGCCGACGCCGGACCGGGGGAAACCTCGGCCACCAGCTCCGTCAGCCGGTCGGGTCCGTGCTCGGTCCACTCGGAGAAGATCTCCCCGCGCTCGGCCAGGGCCCGGTCCAGCGCCTTCCGGAACTCGGGCTGGTCGGAGCCCTCGAACGAGTCGGGATCGGCGGCCACAACGGACACCCCGTGCTGTGCGATGCGCAGCGCGTGCTCCTGCTCGGCCCGCTCCGCCCTGGCCCGCTCCACCGCGTTCTCGGCCGCCCCGAGGGCCGTGGCGGCGGTGGTTCTCAACCGGTCGAAGGCGGCCTGGATCGCACCCCGCCGCTCGTTGCGTTTACGCACGCCTCACCTCGGTACTCGCATCACTGACCGTAAGCAAAGTACCACTGATCACGGCGAGCGTACGCCGGTGTGACCGGTTCCTCGTGGCGCGTGGCCCACAGTGTCCGGTGGAACCGGCCGCCGCGCCCGGGGACGGGCCACGACGACCGCTTCGGAGCCTTGTCGGTGGGCCTCACAGTCCGGCGGCGAACTGCCGGACCGTCTCGGCGACCCGCTCCACCGTGGACTGGGTGTGCTCGATCTGGTCGTCCGCGCGGTGGAGTCCCGCAGGCACCACCGTCTCGGGGTTGTCCGGGTCCACACCGCGCAGCGCGGACTCCGCCTGGTGCAGGGCGGTGCGGGAGACCGCGAGATGCCGCTGGGTCTGTTCGAGCTGGTCGCTGACCGTCAGCAGGGCCTGCTGGAGTTCCTGGATCGCCGACACCGGTTACAGCCGTCCCGCGTAGTTCTCGGCGGAGGTGATGCTGGCGTTGATCGTGCCCTGGACACCGTTGAGACTCTGGGCGGCCTCGGCCAGCATTCCGTAGGCGTGCTGGATCTCCTCCTGCCCGCTGCCCTGGGTGGCGTTGGCCAGCGCCTGCTGAGCCTCCTCCAGACTCAGCGTGGCCTGTTGTAAGGCGGCCACGCTCTCCGAAGCCTTCTGGTTGGCCAGTGCTATGCCCGCACGGACCTCTTCGACACCTGCCATGGACTCGTCCCCCTCCAGGGTGGTCGTCTTCGTATGCCCGTCCGACGCGACTCGTGTCCACACGGGCATCGATGTCGATCACCAAGTTAGCGCTTCGATCAGGCGGTACCGATCTCAGGTTGCCACTCGGCGTGCCTCTCCGAAACACCCGGAAGGATGCCGTGTGCGGCGAGTTCCCCTTTTTCCCTCCCGGCCCACGTGGGGTCACGGGCGGCGCCGATCTCCTCCCCCGCCGGGAGGGGTTGTTCCCTCGGGGCCGGGTGGGGACACGGTCAACGGGCCCGCGGCGCTGGGCGAGGCCCCGGACTCCCCACGGTCGGTGCCCGTCCGGGTCAGCCACGCCTCCACGAGGGCACGCTCGCCTCCCACCACCAGGGAACCCACCACCTCCGGATCGTCGACCACGGCCCAGGCGCTCGGGGGTTCGCAGCACACCCTGGCTCCGGTGAACCCCGGACCGAGCGCGCGCAGCAGGGTGCGGACCGTGCGGGACAGCACGGCGGAGTGGTTGCCCTCCCCGGGTACGGAGACGCTTCCGGCCAGGGTCACCGAACGGCATCCCGGCTCCTCGTCGGAGCAGTCCGCCGACTGCACGATCCGGCTTCCCGTCAGGTGAGGCAACCGGGCGCAGGACGACAGCGCGGTTTCCTCGTCGGCGGCGTTGACGACGAGAGTGGTCAACAGCTCCACGGTGAATTCGTCGGCCGTCACGATCCCATTGTCCAGTACGGCCGGAGGTGTCCCGAGGAGCGGCGCGTGTCGGTGGCGTGTTCCGCCGTTCGCGGGGCACGGTCGCCCCCGAAGGGACGCGGGAGGAACCGGCACCGCTTCCCGCCGGCGGTCACCGTGGACTCCGCGGCACGCGGCGGAACGAACTCCCCGGCTCGCAGGCCGTAGTGCGCGCACAGCCGTGCCCCCTCCGTGTTCGAGAGGTGACCGTGTTCGGTGCCCACTCGCGGGGCCGTGCGTACCGCGCTCCCGGAGCAGCACAGGACCAGTCGGCCCCGGCAGAACACGGCGGCGTGCAGCGGCGCGAAGTTCTTCCGTGTCCCCAACGCTCCCGTGCGCACCCGGATCCACTCGGGCCGGTGGGTGGCGTCCGCGACGTAGACCTCGGCCACGCGACCGAGATACTCCCCGTCGCGCCCGTGGACGTCACTGCCGGTCAGGTCCGCGGCGTGCGGCGGTTCGTCCATGGCGTCCTCCTCGCCCGCCGAACAAGGGGAGGCACCTAGGCCCGGGCGTGTTCCGGGGACTCACGCTGCCGGGCTCGCGGGGTGAACGCAACCTCCGTCAATCGGGTACTCGGCGGGCACGGAGCCGTCGTGGTGTTCCGGGAGTCACCGGAAAGCGGTGAGGTCGATGTGCCCCGAGCCGCACACCCGCCCGTAGTTCCAGGGCAGACGGAACGACTTTCCGGTCTCGGGGGGTGTGACCCGGACACCGGTGGGCACGGGTTCACAGTCCTCCGGGCCGGAGCCGGTCGGAACCACACCCCAGTGCAGCCGGGCCGAAGCCGTCCGCTGGGGAGCCAGCCGGACCGTCGTGGGAGGCGGGTCCTGGTTCCGGCTCACCTCGGTGGGAAGCGCCTCACCCGAGGAGTCGAGCAGTTCCAGGTCGGGGTAACCCCGCAGCGTGCACGTGGTGTCACCGGTGTTGCGCAGTGTCAGCGTCGCGTACCGCTGTCCGGCTCCCGGCCGTCCCTGTTCCATCGAGCCCCGCAGGACCGAGCCGTCGCAGCGGGCACCGGCGGGTCGCTGTTGTGCGGTGTTCGCGGAGGAGGTGCTTTCTCCCTCGCTCGGTGCGGTGTCGTGACCGCCTCCCGTGTCCGCGGAGTCCGCGGGGCCCTGTGTGCCTCTCCCGGTTCGTTCCGGGGGGTCGGTTCTTCTGCTCGTCGTGGTCGACGAGCTCGTGTGGTCCGCGCTCGTGGACGAGGTGTCCGCGAGTTCCCCCGCGGCCTCGACCGGGTCGACCGGATCGGGCTGCTGTTGACCGCATCCGGCGAGCAGTGCGCCGGCGAGCAGCGTCGTGGCCGCGGCGAACACGCGCTGGCCCGGGGTCGTCCTTCGACGGGAGGCCATCGTGAGCCACCTCCTGTTTCTCGTGTCCTGTACGGACGGGGTCGGTTCGTGTGCTGTCGGTTGTTCTTTCTCTCTAGGACGTGTCGGATGCCCGGGGGTTGTCTCCGAAGTGCCGGATCGGGCGAGATCGTCGTCCGGGGTGTTCGGTCAGCGCGGGCTCCGGACTCGGAAAACGGGGTGATTCGGGTGATACGTCGGGTTCGTGGTGCACGTGATCGCGGGAGGGCTCGGCTCCGGTGCTGTGCAGGGTGGAATGTGGGGTTACTCACCGTGTCCACACGTTGTAGTCCTTTCGGGTGTCCTCCGGGGGTGATGCGTGTCTGATTCCGGCCGGGGCGGAGGAAGTTCTCCGGTACTGTTCACGGACGGAGAACCGCACACCGGGACGGGGTTCGTGTTCTACAGTCGTGCGCACGAACACCCGAACCCGAGGGCGTCGTAACGGTGGCACACCGCCGTCCGGGACCGACAGGAGGTTGTCCACCGGTGAACGCCCACACCCGGCGGAAGGATCTCTCCGGGGAGGAGGGGATCCGAGGGGCGGCGGAGTACGGCGGGCGGTTCGGGTGAGCCCGCGGTGCGAGCGGCCCGGCCCGAGAAGCGGGGGAGTCGAGGCAGCGGGGCAGGAGCGTGGCTCGTGGCGAGAGCGTTCCAGGCTCTCGCGGAAGGGTGGGTTGTGCGTAGCCGGAGAAGGAAAAGCCGTCCGACGGTGGCGGTACGAGGGAACGGCGGTGGCGCGTGGTGCCGGATGACGCGGCGATGAGCGGGCGAGATCCGATATGACGGTGTTCGCTGTGCTACTCGCGGCCCTGGCCGCCTTCGGATACGCGTTCGGGGCCCGACTTCAGCACGGTGCCGTGCACGACACGATGTCCGGCCGGGGACTGGGGCTACGCAGCCAACTGCTCCTGGTGCGCAACACGCGTTGGTTGTTCGGCCTGATCTGCCTGGGCAGTGGTACCGCCCTGCACGCGCTCGCACTGGGGTTCGCCCCGCTCAGCGTGGTGCAGCCTCTCGGTGTCCTGGCACTGCCGATCACGGTGCTGTTGAACTCGAACGACCGCCCCGGCGGGATGAGCACGCTGCCGCGTTCCTCGATCCTGGCGGTGGTGATGAGCGGCGGCGGGGTGGCCGCGTTCGTCTTCCTCGCCGTGCGAAGCGCCACCCCGACCTCGGTGAGTTCGGAGGCGGCCGGGACCGCCGTCGAACTCGTCGGGCTGATCGTGCTGCTGCTCGCGGCGGTGGCACTGGTCAGTCGCGGCCCAGTGCGCTGCGTCTCCTACGCCACCGGCTGTGCGGTCGCCTACGGCCTGGTGTCGCTGTTGCTGCGCGCGGTGTCCCAGCAGGTGACCGCCGGACGACTCGCCGAGGTGCAGCTGTGGCTGTTGCTCGTCATGGGGGTGGCCGTGCTGGTCGGAGGATGGCTGGTGCAGCACGCCTACGCCAGCGGTCCTCCCGACCTCGTCGTCGCCTGTCTGACCGTGATCGACCCGTTGGTGGCCGTCGGGTTCGGAATCGGTCTGCTGGGGGAGGCCGATGCGGTGGGCGCGTGGACCGCCACCGGGGAGGCGGTCTGTGCCGCGGTCGCCTGTGCGGGAGTTTTCGCGCTTGCGCGTTACCACCCGGACAATCACAACGAGGTGCCCCCTACCGTGACCGAGGGCAGCAATCGCCGGGTCACGTCGATTGACAGTTCGTAACGGGAGTATCAGGTGACTTCGCAACCAAGCGGTCGGCCGCTGCGGATCGTGATCGGAGCAGTCATGTATCCGCCCGACGTCAACGGTGCCGCCACGTTCGGCCACCGGCTTGCGACGGGACTGGCCGCACGCGGCCACGAAGTGCACGTGATCTGTCACGCCACTGACCGACAGTCGCACACCACGGTCGAGGACGGAGTCACCGTGCACCGTGTCGCTTCCTACGGCACGCCGGTGCATCCCACCACCCGGGTGTGCCCCCCGTGGCGCGCCTCCGGTGCCGCGAAGAGGCTGCTGCGTGAGATCCGTCCGGACGTGGTGCACGTCCAGTCCCACTTCTTCATCGGCCGCGGAGTGATCAACGCCGCGCGGGCCCTGGGCATTCCACTGGTGGCGACCAACCACTTCATGCCCGAGAACATCTTCGGGTACCTGCGTGTCCCCCGTGGGTTGCAGTCCCTGGTCTCCAGGGTGCTCTGGAGAAACCTGATCAAGCACTACAGCAAGGCGGCGATGGTGACTGCTCCCACGCCCCGTGCCGTGCGACTGCTCCGCGAGAACGGGTTCGAGAAGCGGGCGCTTCCGGTCTCCTGCGGCATCGACGTGAACAGGTACCGCAGCGCGGCGGCCGAGTACCGCGAGCAGCACCCCTGCCCCGAACGTCGCAGCGTGCTGTTCGTGGGCAGGCTCGACGAGGAGAAGCACGTCGAGGACCTGTTGCGCGCGGTGTCCCTGCTGCACACCGAGGAACCGGTGTGCCTGGAGATCATCGGGGACGGCAGCAGACGGGAGACGCTGGAGGAACTCGCCGGTGAGCTGGGGATCACGGACCGGGTGCGTTTCGCCGGGTTCGTGGACGAGCAGGAACTGCTCGCGGCCTACGCGCGGGCCGACGTGTTCTGCATGCCGAGTATCGCCGAGCTACAGAGCCTGGCCACGATGGAGGCGATGTCGGCACGGACCGCCGTGGTGCTGGCGAACGCGATGGCGCTGCCCCACCTGGTCCGGCCCGGGCGGAACGGCTGGCTCTATCCGCCGGGTGACGTACACGCGCTGGCCAAGGCCATCGACGAGATCGTGGCCGATCGTTCGGTCATCGACAGCATGGGGGCCTTCAGCGAGCACATCATCTCCGAGGCGCACGACATCGACGCGGTGTTGGCCCGATTCGAATCGGTCTACCGACATCTGATCGACCCCGGCCGGGAGGAGGATCCGGTGCGGATCCACACCGAGATGGCGAGTTGAGGCACTCCGGCATGGGACATGGGGAGGGGACGGCACGACGGGACGACACCGTGGACGCCCCGGATTTCCGGGTCACCGTCCGGGGAAGCTCCGTCGGAGTCTGGCGCTATCCGGCCGAGACACCGGGGCCGGACCTCCGGCGGCAGGAGTCCGGTCCCGGGGGAAGCGCGCCGTCGCCGGACGAGGCGACCCGTTCGCCCAGCCTGCTCATGCTGCACGGACTGCGGGGCACCCACCACGGCCTGGAGTTGCTCGCCGGGGCCCTGCCGGAACGGGACGTGCTCGTTCCGGATCTTCCCGGCTTCGGGGACTCGGGCCCGATGACCTCGGACCAGCACGACTCCGCCGGTTACGCCCGCGCCGTGGTGGAGTTGCTCGGAGAGCTGCGCTCGTCCGTGGGAGAGGTGGACCTGCTGGGGCATTCCTTCGGATCCGTGGTGGCGGCGGCCGTGGCCGCCGAAGCTCCGGAGCTGGTGCGCAGGTTGGTGCTGGTCAATCCGATAGCGAGTTCGGAGTTCCACGGCTCGGCGCGGTTGTTGGTTCCGGTCACCTCCCTCTACTACCGACTGGCCGCGGCGATGCCCGAACGGTGGGGCAGGCGGCTGCTGGCCAACAGGGGGATCGTGCTCGCCATGAGCCGTGCCCTGCTCCGCAGCCGTGACCCCCGGGTGCGCCGCTTCGTGCACGACAGTCACCTACGGCACTTCAGCAGCTTCCACAGTCCGGCACTGGTCGCCGAGGCCCATCGCTCCTCGATCACGGACTCCGTGGGTGAGCACGTCACGCGGTTGAGCACACCGACGCTGGTGGTGGCCGGCGAGACGGACGAGATCGCCCCGGTTCGCCGACAGCGCGAGCTGGTGCGCCGTCTTCCCGCCGGACGACTGCGGGTCCTGGACGAGGTCGGACACCTGGTGCACTACGAGGCCGCAGGCGAGGCCGCCCGCGAGATCCGAACGTTTCTGGACGAATCGTGAGCACACCACCGCACGAGCCCGTCCCGGTCTCCGGGGGGAACCGCCGGGAACGGGACGGGAATCCCGGACGGGTTTTCGTCGACGCCCGTTGGACCCGCACCGACTTTCCGGACGGGATAAGTCGATACACCGCCGGACTGGTCGACCGGTTGCACCGGATCCACCCGGTCACCGTACTGATCCACGACCCCGCCCAGCTTCGTCTGTTGCCCTCCGGCGTTCCGTACGAGGTGATCAACAGTCCGTTCTCGGTCCGGGAGCTGTGGCTCTCGCGCAGGCTGCACCGCCTCGGTGCCGACGTGGTGTTCAGTCCGATGCAGGTGATAGGGGGATTCCGACGGCGCTACGCCCTGCTGCTCACCCTGCACGACCTCATCTACTACCGACATCCGGAGCCGCCGGGGTTCCTGCCGCTGCCGGTACGGATCGTGTGGTGGTTGTTCCACCAGGCCTGGTGGCCACAACGGGTGCTGCTCAACAGGGCGGATCTGGTGGTCACGGTGAGCGAGACCACCAGGCGGTTGATCGCGCGACACCGGCTGACCCGGCGTCCGGTCGTCGTGGTGCCCAACGCTCCCACGGAGACAGCCCCGGCCCCGGCGAGCACCGCGTCCGCGCGCACGGACCCTCGTTCCGAGGACGTGCGGGAACCCGCCGCTCTGGTGTACATGGGCTCGTTCATGCCGTACAAGAACGTCGGCACCCTCGTCTCGGCCATGGGCAAGCTTCCCGGATACCGTCTCCACCTGTTGAGCAGGATCGACCCCTCCCGGGAGCGTGCGCTGCGGGCGATGGTGCCCCCGGGAGGCGACGTGGTCTTCTGGAACGGGATCGCCGAGCAGGACTACCGGGACCTGCTGCGGCGGGCCGCGGCTCTGGTGACGGCCTCCAGGGACGAGGGTTTCGGTCTTCCGCTGATCGAGGCCATGAACGTGCGGACTCCGGTGGTGTGCAGTGACATCCCCATCTTCCGGGAGGTGACGGGCGGGCACGCGCAGTTCTTCGACCCGGAATCCAGCTCCGGTTTCGTTTCGGCGGTCCGTCGTCTCGAACAGCCGGAGCTGCGCGCGGAGACGGTGGAATCCGCGCACGCCCATGCCGCCCGATACACCTGGGAGACCTCGGCACGTGCACTCTACGAGTCGATGCGGCGGCTGGTTTCCTGAGGAACCGTTCCTGGCCGCTGGGATGTTCGGATGCCGGTGCGTGCGGCGGGACCTGGCGGGATCGCGAGAGACATCGGACGGTCACTGTCCGTCGTGCGTTCCGTGGCCGGGCGGGATCCGCGCCGCACCCACCGGAGCGAGTGTCCTCAGTGGCTCCACACCTTGATCGCCCGGACGAGGAACGGAGCCCGAGGGACGAAACTGCCCTCCGGGTAGGTGCTGAAATCACCGGTGGTGGAACACCGGGCGTCCTGGTAGACGGTGACCGGACGGTTCATGCGGTTGACGAAGGAACGCGCTCGCAGCTCGCCGTCCAGCGGAACGCATTCCTCCATGTTGGTCGTGCGCAGGTCGGCGGAGTGGGTTTTCCCCGCGTACTCGTACTCGGACCAGGCACAGAACACCCCTGCCTCACAGGGTGCGTGTTCGGGAGTGTCCGGGGCCGCCGTGGCCGGATGCCCGGCCCCGGCGGCGAGCAGGGCCAGCACGAGCGAGGGAAACGTCCTACGCATCCTCGGTCGTGGCCGGGATCCACGTCGGAGGAGCGTGGGGGACACGGCGGCGAGGACTCGTGCGTGCAGTGACATCGGAGGGTTCCTTTCTCCCGTTTCCGGGATCGGTGTCTGACGAAGAATCCGTCACCAAGCTGGCGAATTCGTGATCCCGGATGCCAGCGAAACGGCTGGATTCACCCCGTAAGAGTGTTTTTTCGTGCCCGCGGAAAGCTCGACGCGAACAGCGTTTTACCCGAACGGGTGTTTCGACGATGTGGTGTCCACAGAGTGAGGAATGTTCCCCACTCTTTCCGGTGAAAGTGCGCGGATCACGGTCCGCGGGCGGAACGGGCAGCAGCCACCGGGAGCACCTCGAAGACCCGGCCGGACAAGCCTGACCGTCGAGAGCCGCGGGGCGGGATTCGTCCGAGTGGGGCACGGGTAGCCGCGAGGTCGGCGGAGGACCTCCGTGCGGTGCCAGGATGACGGGGATGAACCAGTATCCCGACCCCTCCTCGTCCACCCCGCTGGTGCTGCGGATCGGGCACGAGGAACTGCTGGTCCGCAGGCGCTACGAGGCGCTGAGCATCGCCAACGACATCCTCGTCGCGCTGTGGTTCGCGGCGGGCAGCGTGCTGTTCTTCTGGGAGTCCACGAGCACCACGGGAACCTGGCTGTTCCTCGTCGGAAGCATCGAACTCGCCGTCCGGCCCGTGATCCGGCTGAGCCGACAGCTGCACCTGCGGAGAATGCACACCGGTTCGCCCGGTGAGTCGGCGCAGGACTTCTGATCCCCCGGGCGTCCGAGCGCCGGAGCCCCCTGATGGGACCTGGCCGGTTCCGTGGGCGGGACCGTGCGGTCCGCCTTGTCCTCGACGGTCGGGAGTCCTAGGCTTCCGGCGCATGAACGCCGGTGACCCCCGCGCCGGTCCGGGTGACTCGGAGGCGGCCGCCCGGCTGGCCCGTGCCACCCTCGCCGACCTGGAATCCGTCACGGACCGGCTGGTCGACGACATCATCGTGGAGAATCCGGAGTACTACGAGGCACAACGGGTCAGCGAGTCCGATCTGCGTGACTCCTGTCGGGCCAATCTCCGTCGGGTGTTGCAGTTGCTCGGTCGGCGCGTGCCGGAAGGGGAGGACCCCTACGACGCCGCCCGGAGTACCGGACAGCGGCGTGCCCGTCAGCGGGTGGCGTTGGACCTGGTGCTGCGCTCCTTCCGCCTCGGCGGACGGGTGGTCTGGTCCAGCGCGTTGGAGACAGCGGGCAAGGAGCCGGGATTCGCTCCGGAAACCCTCCTGGAGGTCGGGACGTCGGTGTGGAACGTGGTGGACGCCGTCTCGTTGGCGGTGTCCAACGCCTACCGCGACGCCGAGCTGGAGATGCTCCGGGTGGACGAGCAGCGGCGGCAGGTGCTCGTCGACGGGCTGCTGCGTGGCAGCGGCACGGACCCCGAGTCCGTGGAGTCCGCGCTGCGCACGCTGGGTCTCTCCGTTTCCGGTCCCTATCTGGTGGTCGCCGCCGAGATCCCGGCGGACGTGAGCGAGGTGCCCGCTCCGGAGCAGGTGTTGCGGCGGTGCGGTATGTCCTCGGTGTGGCAGGCCCAGGCCGGGATGCTGGTGGGGCTCGTCTCGACGGAGGACCACCGTGTCGAGGAGGTCCCCGGTGTGCTGCGGCCGGTACTGCCCGGTGGGATGGGCCTGGCGCCCACGGTCTGTCGAGGTGGTGCCATCCCCTGGGCCCGGGAGCTGGCCGTGCTGGCGCTGCGCACTCTCCCGGCCGGGGACACGGGTACGGCCTGGTTGGACGACAGACTTCCCCGGGCCATGCTGGTTCGGTCTCCCGAACTGGCCGAGCGGCTGGTGGAGCGTGCTCTCGGGCCGGTGCTGCGGCTGCCCGCGGCGGAACGTGAACCGCTGCTCGACACGCTGGAGAGCTGGTTGGACTCCGACTGCTCGGCCAAGCGGACGGCCGCCCGGCTCTACTGTCACCGCAACACCGTGCTGAACAGGTTGCACCGGCTGGAGGGGCTGCTGGGCAGGCCGGTCAGCGGAGTGGAGGAGACCGTGTGGCTCCGGCTGGCGCTGTACGCCCTGCGGATGCGGACTCGTTGGTGAGGACGGAGGAGTCCGGACTGTTCCTTGTGTTGCATGCACAACGATTCCCCCGTACGAGTGGACCTGCGGCCTAGTGCCACTACCCCCGATCGGCTGATACAAGTTGTGTGTCCGTCGTCACAGATTCCGGGTTCGGTCTGTGTCGGTTCGATTCCAGGCGGCTGGCACCGCGGAAGAACGAGAGAGCGCGATATGCAGGCATTGATGCAGGACCGTCCGCTGACCATCCCCCACATCTTTCACCGGGCGGAGCGGAACTTCCACGACAAGAGGATCGTGACGACCACCCTGCGGGGTGAGGTGAGCAACACCTTCGGCGAATGGAGTACGCGGGTACGGCGGCTCGCGACGGTGCTGGACGAGCTCGGAATCCCGCGGGAGGCCAAGGTCGCCACCTTCGCGTGGAACACGCAGAGCCACTTGGAGCTGTACTTCGGCGTCCCCTGCACGGGGCGGGTGTTGCACACGCTCAACATCAGGCTGTTCGCCGACCAGGTGGCCTACATCGTCGAACACGCCGAGGACGACGTCATCTTCGTGGATCGCTCCCTGCTGCCGATGCTCTGGCCGCTGGCGGACAGGCTCAGCACGGTCCGTTACTTCGTGGTGATCGACGACGGTGCCGACGCCGAGATCCCGGACGACCCCAGGATCAGGGACTACGAGGAGTTGCTGGCCGCGGCCGAGCCGTTCCGGGGCCGTTTCGAGGTCCACGACGAGAACGCGGCGGCGGCCATGTGCTACACCTCCGGCACCACCGGCAACCCGAAGGGCGTGGTCTACTCGCACCGTTCCACCGTGCTGCACTCCCTGGTGAGTCTGACCGTGGACGCTGTCGGCCTGAGCGAACGGGACACGATCCTGCCGGTGGTGCCCATGTTCCACGTCAACGCCTGGGGCCTGCCCTACGCCGCCGTGTTCGCCGGATCCTCGATCGTCTTCCCCGGTCCGGCGATGAAACCGGACGCGTTGTTGGGGATGCTGGAGCGGCACCGGGTGACCTCCACGGCGGGAGTCCCCACGATCTGGATGGGAATGCTGCCGATGCTCGGCGACCACGACCTGTCCAGTCTGCGCGTGGTGGTGGGCGGCGGCTCCGCGATCCCTCCCGCACTCTCGGAGGGCTGGCGCGAGGCCATCGGTATTCCCATCACCCAGGCCTGGGGAATGACCGAGACCAGCCCGCTGGCCTCGGCGGCCACCCCCCGCAGCCACCACGAGGGGCTGGACGCGGAGTCGTTGGTGCGGGTGCGGGCCACCCAGGGACAGGCGGTCCCGTTGGTGGAGCTGCGCATCGTGGACCTGGACACCGGGCGGGAGCAGCCCTGGGACGGGGCCACCCCGGGCGAGCTGCAGGCCGCTGGGCCCTGGATCGCCTCGGCCTACTACGGCGAGGAGGGCGCGGACGCGTTCACCGAGGACGGATGGCTGCGCACGGGTGACGTGGCCACGATGGACGAGCACGGCTTCGTCAGCCTGGTGGACCGGACGAAGGACCTGGTCAAGTCCGGAGGCGAGTGGATCTCCTCGGTCGAGCTGGAGAACGCCATCATGGCGGACTCCCGCGTGGCCGAGGCGGCGGTGATCGCCAAGCCCGACCCCACCTGGACGGAACGCCCCGTGGCGTGTGTGGTCGTGGAGCAGGGAGCCCAGCTTACCGAGCAGGAGGTCTACGACCACCTCCGGGAACGGGTCGCCAAGTGGTGGCTGCCGGACGAGGTGTGGTTCGTGGACGAACTGCCCAAGACGAGCACGGGGAAGTTCTCCAAGAAGACCCTGCGGGAACAGCTGCTCGGCGGGGCCTGAACCCACACCGGAGGCAGGGGCGCCCCCGGTCCGGCTCCACCCGGTCCCGGGGGCGTACCCGCCCCTCTTCGTGAGCTCCGCCGAGTGACGATCGTTCCGGAGCTCCCGCTGCTGACGAAGTCCTCACGACTGTTGGAACGCCCGGCTCACACTGCTCACGCGTGATGGGGGCGCAGGGTCCAGTTCACGGTCACTTCCCCGGTGACCTCCTCGGCCGAGTCACGAATCGTGCAGTGCACCGGGAACTCCGGGCGGCTTCCGGACTCCAGTTCGGCGGTGACGGCCGCGGTGTCCCTGCCCAGGATCGCTTCCGCCGTCAGCCTTCCCCGGGCGAGTTTCCTGTAACGGATCTCGGAACTGGCCACCAGCGGGACGGCTCGTTCCAGCAGGGGAGTGAAGGCGGCCATGGTGACGGCTCCCGAGGCGGTCTCGGCGAGTCCGAACATCACGGCGGCGTGCGGCCCGCCCACGTGGTTGCGTTGCTCCGGCACGTCGGGCAGGGCACACAGCATTCTCTCCGGCCCGGTCTCCAGGAACTCGATACCCGCCTTGGAGATCCACGGCACGGTCCGGGCCATCGCGTCCGCCACCCAGGCGTAGTCAGCGGTCATGCCGCATTATGTTACTAATCAGTAGCAGTGTTTGCCAGGGGGAGTCGGGGCAGTGCCCGGTGTCCCCGCCCGCTCATGATTTCCTCCCACGGGACTCGGTGCGAGACCCACCCAGCGGGTCCGGCGGGAAGTGAGTCGCCGACGTCCGAACGGCCCCCTCCGTCCCCTGGTCCGCGTGCGGCCGACGCTCTTGGTGTACTTGGCCCACCGGTCCCGGAGCGACGGCACGCTGTGCCCCTGTGACAGGGGACGCGCAAGAGCGGGGGTGAGATGAGCCTGGACGAGCTCTACCTGGCGCTGTTCGCGGGCGGCCTCGTTCTGTTGGCGAGCATCGTCGCGACCAGGTTCGCGGCCCGACTGGGGCTACCCAGTCTGTTGATCTTCCTCGCCGTGGGGGTGATCCTCGGCGAGGACGTGCTGGGGGTGGAACTCGACGACCCGCAGATCGCGCAGAACCTGGGAACCGCCGCGCTGGCCGTCATCCTGGTGGAAGGTGGACTGACCACCAAGTGGTCCGACGTGCGGCGGTTGCTCGCGCCCGCCGGGGTGCTGGCCACGCTCGGGGTCGGTGTCAGCGTCGGGGTGACCGCGCTGGGAGCGCACGTGCTCCTGGGACTCGACTGGCAGCTGGCACTGCTGCTGGGGGCCATCCTGTCCTCCACCGACGCCGCCGCCGTTTTCTCGGTGCTGCGTGTGCTGCCGATCCCGCGACGGATCCGGGGGCTGTTGGAGGCCGAGTCCGGGTTCAACGACGCCCCCACGGTCATTCTGGTGGTGCTGTTCAGCTCCACTCCCATGGAGGCGCAGCCCTGGTATCTGATCGGTTCCCTGCTCTACCAGCTCGCGGCGGGGGCGGCGATCGGCCTGCTGTTGGGGGCGATCGGTTCGCTCACGCTGCCCCGGATGGCCCTGCCCGCCTCGGGGCTGTATCCACTCGCCATCTTCGGTCTGGGGGTGTTGTCCTTCGCGGCGGCCGGGGCCGCCGGGGCCAGCGGGTTCATCGCCGCTTATCTGGCCGGGATGGTGCTGGCCAACACCGGTCTGCCCCACCGCTCGGCGACGCGCTCCTTCGCGGAGGGACTGGGGTGGTTGGCCCAGATAGGGCTGTTCGTGTTGCTCGGTCTGTTGGTCACCCCGAGCGAGCTGCACCGTGAGGTGTTGTCCGCGCTCGTGATCGGCGTGGTGCTGCTGCTGGTGGCCCGTCCGCTGGCGGTGCTCGCCTCGTTGACCGGATTCCGTTCTCCCTGGCGGGAACAGCTCTTTCTGTCGTGGGCGGGGCTGCGTGGGGCGGTGCCGATCGTGTTGGCGACCTTTCCGGTGGTGGCCGGGGTGCGGGGCAGTGACCGTCTCGTGGACATCGTCTTCGTGCTCGTTCTGTTCCTCACCCTGGTTCAGGGGCCGAGTCTGCGGATGCTGGCCAGGAAACTCGGGCTCACTCGTCCGGAGGCGACCAGGGAGGTCCAGGTGGAGTCGGCTCCGTTGGACGTGCTCGACGCCGAGTTGCTGACGGTTTCCGTTCCGGCCGGATCGCGACTGCACTACGTCACCGTGCTGGAGTTGCAGTTGCCCGAACCCAGTGTGCTCGCACTGGTGATCCGCGGGGGGAAGGTGTTCGTTCCCCGTCCCGAGAGCAGAGTGGAGGAAGGGGACCAGTTGCTGGTCGTGACCACCTCGGCCCAGCGGGAGGCGACCGAGCGGAGGCTGCGTGCCGTGGGCAGGAGAGGGAAACTGGCCTACTGGTTCGGTGAGTACGGGGATCTGCTCTGAGACACGTATCAGGATGGTGGTGCGTTTTCGGAGTGCTTTCACTCTTTCAGGAAATTAGTTGACACCATCGGATGAACTCTGTGGAGAAAAGTTGATCGTGGTGCTAGTTTGAAACCGTTCGTTTCTTGTGTCCGGTGATTCGTGCTGTTCGGTGAACCCGTTCATGGAGGTATTGATGGAATATTACACGAAAGAAGATTCGAAATGTTTTCGCGTGGCAGGTGATGTCGCTTTACTCGTGGTGACCGGGGCGACTGACTGATCCCCGACGGAGTCTCTCCGTGGTGAACCGGTCATGCCCCGGAACGTGGATTCCTCCCCAGCTTGGACGCCGCGTTCCACGCGGAGGCCGTGCGGTGGGCGAGGTGCCCACCGCACGGTATTCCGTCGGAGAACGTCGTTCGTGTGCCGTATTTCCCAGTTGCTCCGTGGAGCGGGAAAACTGACAACGGAGCCGGACGAAGTTCTCATGGTTTCCTTCCGACGTTCGTGAGGAAGGTTTTCGCAGCTCACTGTCCTCGGTGTCGGTGCGGCGTCCTCCCGTTCGGAACGGTGTTCGAGGCTGTCGGCGTGACCCCGGGCGCCTTGTCCGGGAATTCTGTGAACGGACGGCCCATTTCGTACGTGTGCCCCCTTATCCGTGTACGGATTGTTCTCCGTATCCCGCGGTCGGATCGTTTGGGTCACTGTTCATTCGCGTTTTCCGAGGTCACAGAACCCGTGGTGACCGACGCGGGTGGACCGAACCGTTCCCGTCACCAGCCCCGGTGACGCAACCGTCAGGAGGAACGATGCAACACCCGAACAGGGGGCACAGCAGACTCGCCAGTCTGTGTCTCGGTGCCGCCGTGGCGACCTCTTTCGGTGTGGCCACCGCGCTACCCGCGCAGGCAGCGGAGGGTGAGATCCGGAAGGCCGACGCCCAGGCGGCCATCGCCGACAACTACATCGTCGTGTTCGAGGACGCCGCGGCCAACGGTCCCGGTGGAGTGAGCGCGGCGGCGACCGACCTGGCCCAGCGCTACGGGGGCAGCGTCGAGCGGACCTACGAGACCGCGCTGCGTGGTTTCTCCGTGTCCATGGACGAGAACGCCGCCGAGCGACTGGCGGCCGACTCGCGGGTGAAGTACGTCGAGCAGAACCAGCGGGTTCATGCCTTCGGCACCCAGCAGGATCCGCCGTCGTACGGTCTGGACCGTATCGACCAGCGGGATCTGCCGTTGGACGGTTCCTACACCTATCCGAACGAAGGCAGCGGTGTGACCGCCTATGTGATCGACACCGGTGTCCGGGTCAGTCACAACACCTTCGAGGGCAGGGCGAGCCACGGTTACGACTTCGTCGACAACGACTCCGTGGCCAACGACTGCAACGGCCACGGCACGCACGTGGCGGGCACCGTCGGCGGAGCCGAGTACGGCGTGGCCAAGGACGTCGACCTCGTCGGCGTCCGGGTGTTGGACTGCCAGGGAAGCGGTTCCTACGCCGGAGTGATCGACGGTATCGACTGGGTGACCCAGAACGCCGACGGTCCTTCGGTCGCGAACATGAGTCTCGGTGGTTCGGCCAGCAGCGCGGTGGACGACGCGGTGCGGAACTCGATCTCCTCCGGGGTGACCTACGGGATCGCCGCCGGGAATTCGAGCGCCGACGCCTGCAACTACTCCCCCGCCAGGGTCGAGGAAGCGGTGACCGTGGGCGCCACCAACCGTCGGGACGGCGAGGCGAGCTACTCCAACTACGGCAGCTGTCTGGACATCTACGCCCCCGGCAGCAACATCACCTCGGCCTGGATCGGCAGTGACAGCGACACCAACACGATCAGCGGAACCTCCATGGCCGCCCCGCACGTGACCGGAGCGGCCGCGCTGGTGCTGGCCGACACCCCCTCGGCCTCCCCGGCACAGGTGCGTGACACGTTGGTGAACAACGCCAGTTCCGGCAAGATCTCGGGCATCGGTGCCGGCTCGCCGAACAAGCTGCTCTACGTCGGTGAGGGTGGCGGTGACGATCCGGAGAACCCCGGCAACAACGCTCCGCAGGCCTCCTTCACCGTGAACTGCGGCTACGGTTGTGAGTTCGACGCCAGCGGGTCGAGCGACTCCGACGGCTCCATCGCGAGCTACGCCTGGGACTTCGGTGACGGTGCCACCGCCACCGGAAGCACGGTCACCCACGACTACGCCGGTGGTCAGTACACCGCCACTCTGACGGTGACCGACGACGAGGGAGCCACCGACTCCACCACCCACCAGATCCAGTGCTACGACTTCGGCAGCGTGTACTGCTTCGCCTGAAGCCTGACGGGCACTGAGTGACCGGACGAACGGAGGGCCCTCCCCGGGCCCTCCGTTCACACGTGTGTGCGGCCGGTGTTCGGCGTGGTCGTGTCGGTGCCCGAAGCGTCGTGTGGGATGTAGCCAGGTGACGCTGATCCAGCACATAAGAAACTGTTCGGTTTTTTGTTTCGACACTCTCACCGGAGTCTGTGTGCGCATAGGATCTCCGGGGCCGCTTGTCCCTTCCTGATGTGAGGTCTCCCGAGAGCGGGACGGTCGGGGGTGGACTCGGGGAGGACGAAGTCGGGGGACGTCATCAAGCCCTTGAAAAACCACTTGGTTGGTTTTTTAATGAGTATACTGTTCCCACGGTGAGGGGCAGCCGAGACGGGGAGTGTGGGGACCGGGAAGGAAGATCGGGCGTGCGGGCTGACTCACGCGAACACGCGGCGGGCGGTGGCGTCCCGGCGAGGACCTACAGTCCCAGGACCGTCGGGGTGATCATGGCGGTGGCCTCGGCCTTCTGCTTCGGTGGCTCGGGGCCGGTCGCCAAGGCACTGATCAACGCGGGTCTGGGGCCGTTGCAGGTCACCTGGCTGCGTTTGGCGGGAGGAGCACTGTTGATGCTGCCTTTCGCGATCCGACACGTCGACATCCCGCGCCGGGCTCCGAAGCTTCTGCTCGGGTACGGTCTGATCGCCATCGCGGGGGTGCAGGGGTTCTACTTCGTCGCGGTCGCCAAGATTCCGGTCGGAGTCGCCCTGCTCATCGAGTTCCTGGCGCCGGTGCTGGTTCTGGGATGGACCAGGTTCGTGCGACGCAGGCCCGTCGCCAGAAGCTCGGCTGTCGGGGTGGTGATCGCCGTGGTCGGTTTGGCCGCGGTGGTCGAGGTCTGGGCTGGTTTGACCCTGGACCCCGTCGGGATACTGCTCGCGTTCGGGGCCGCCTGTTGCCAGGCCGCGTTCTTCCTGCTGGCCGACACCGGCGGAGAGGTGGATCCGCGCGCGTTGGCCTCCTACGGTCTCCTGATCGCGACAGGGGTGATCACTGCCGTCGTCGCTCCGTGGACGATCGACTGGTCGGTTCTCGGGGGACGGATCGAACTGGCCGGTCAGACGGTGCCCGCCCTGTTCGGCGTGGGATGGATCGTGCTGTTCAGCTGTGTGTTCGCCTACCTGACCGGGATCCTGGCCGTCCGTAAGCTGTCCGCCCCCGTCGCCGGAGCGATCGCCTACCTGGAACCCGTGGTGGCCACCGTGCTGGCATGGTGGTTGCTGAGTGAACACCTCGGTGCCGTGCAGATCGTGGGTGGAGTACTCGTCCTACTGGGAGCCTACGCCGCACAACGCCGGACGTCGGAGAACAACGAGCGCGTCAGCGAGCCGTTGGCCGAACCGATGTGAGGGCCCCGCTCGCGGAGGGGCGGAGGGAGGGTCCGGATCACCCCGTCCGGCTCCGTGACGGACTCGTCCCCGACGTCGCCTACGTCTCGGTGTTGTCCTCGCGCAGCAGCTCGGTACGGTTCCGCAGCCCGAGCTTGCGGATCGCCCTGGCCACGTGCTGTTCCACGGTGCGGGGGGACAGGAACAGGTTCGCGGCTATCTCCCGGTTGGTGTGGCCCCGGGCCGCGAGTTCGACGATCTCCCGCTCCCTCGGGGAGAGTCGGTCTCCGTAGCCCCTCCGCCCCCGTCGTGTCGGGGTGCCGTTACCGCGAGCCCGCCACAGGTGCCTGCACCGGGCGGCGTCTCCGGTGGCTCCGAGCCGTTCGAAGACCCGAACCGTCTCCACCACGCCCGTGGTGGGGGTTCCCAGCCCCTCCGGGGAGTGCCGCACGAGCCTTTCCGCGACGAGCGCGGCGCTGTACGGCCGGGGCAGCGAGCCGTAACGACGATGGGCGGTTCTCCAGCGTTCGACCGCCGAGTCGATCTCGTCGCGTGCCTCGTGGATCACCGCCTCGGCAGCGGCAGCGGCGGCGGAGAAGAGCGGGGAGGACCGGGTGGAGGTCGCGGCGCGGAAGCGTTCGACCACTGCTCGGGCCCGCTGGAGGTCGCCGACCCTGGTGTGGGTCTCAACTGCCACGGGAAGGAGGTCGCAGGCCCAGACCCATGCCTCCTTGTCCTCCACCAGGGCCAGTGCCTGGTCGGTCTCCCGTGTCGCCTCCGGAAGGTCCTGCCGGGACAGCCACGTTCGCGCCCGGGCGGCGCAGGCGGTGAGCATGACGGGGGTGACGGCCCCGTCCGAGGGTTGCACCCGAGCGGGTCCGAGGAAGTGTTCGGCCCGTTTCCAGTCCGCGCGGGCGGTGGCCAGCAGCCCGAGAACCAGCGAGGCCTGGGCGGCCGGGGGTTGTCCCCGTGGGCTGTCCCGCAACAGTTCGTTCGCCTGTTCCGCCAGCCCCTCCCACCGTCCGGTGAACCAGCGCAGTCCGATCTCGACCGCGTCCAGCACACTGTCCAGAAAGGTCCTTCTCGGGTGGTTCCGGGTGTGCGCGCGCGACTTCCACAGCTGTTCCGCGCAGCGGTGGTACTGCCCGAGGAAGAGCAGCACCTCCGCGTTCCGTGCGTGTGCCAGCGCCGCCGCGTGGTGTTCGGCGGTGCTGCGTGTGGTCCTGTCGAGCAGGTCGATCCACTCGTCCGCCGGCTCGCCGTGGTACAGCAGGGCAGCCGGCATCTCGGTCGGTACACCGGCGACCCCGGGAGTTTCGTGGAGCTCGGCGAGGCTCCGTCCGGCCAGCTCCAACCAACGACGTCCCTCCCCGGAGCATGTGGTGGCCGGGTGGACGTGGGAGAGGGCGAACATGCCCTCGACGGCGTGCTCGGGGTGTTCGTGCAGCTCACGCACTGCCAGTTCGAGTTCGCAGCGTGCCGCGTGCAGGGAGCCGGTGCGCAGCAGGATCTTCCCGTGCCCGAGGCGTACCCGCCCCCGGGCGGATCGGGACAGTACGGGGGAGGCGAGCAGTTTCTCCAGTACCACCGTCGTGCCGGGGCGGTGTGGTTCCTCGGGGGCGAGGTGGCCGTACTTGACCGCGAGACGTTCCAGCGTGCGCGGGGAGGGGGTGACGGCGGACAGCATCTCGGTGAGCAGTTCCACGGCGGTTCCCGTGTCCCCTTCGGAACAGGCCCGGTCGGCGGCGGCCTCGCCGTAGCGCAGCCAGTCCCGGACCCGTCCGCTGGCCCTGCTGTGCAGGGCCAGCCGGGCCAGTGGTTGCGGATCGCGGTCGGCCAGCTGACGCAGGGCCCTCTCGTGCAGCTCGGTCCGTTCCGGGCCGGTGAGGCCGCCGTAGACGGTGCGGTGGGCCAGATGGTGGCGGAACGTGTAGGTCCCCTCGGGGGTCTCGTAGAGTACGTTGGCCCGCAACGCGTGGACGAGTTCGCGTTCGGCCGTGAGGACTTCGGCCATCCGTCCGAGCGTGCGCGCGTCGGCCGGTTCGTCCAGCACGGCGGCGGCTTTGACGAGACGCAGGGCCTCTTCGGGAAGCAGGGCCATGCGCTCCAGCAGGGAGTCGTGCAGCAGTGCCGGGACCTCGACGTGCCCCTCGGAGGGGTGGTGGTCTCGGGGGAGAGCGCCGGGAGGTGCCGTCCCCTCGACCTCCCGCAGGGTTTCCTCCAGCACGAAGGGAATGCCCGCTGTCTGGGTGTGCAGCTTCCGGGCGAGTTCGGGGGAGACGCTGTCGGTTCCCAGCACGTGGGCGGCCAGTGCGCCGACCTGGTCGGTGGTGAGTGGTCGCAGGCTCAGCACGGTGCCGCGTGTGTTCCACGGAGGGCGGTAGGCGACCCCGAGCGGGGGACCGTGCAGTTCTTCGCGGCGGTAGGTCAGCACGAGGACGAGGTTCGTCGGCGGGGTGTGGGCGAGGAAGCGCAGCAGTTCAGCGGTGTGCTCGTCGGACCAGTGCAGGTCCTCGACCACCAGCACGACCGGGCCGAGCGCCTGGAGCAGGGCGTGTATTCCCCGGAACACGCGGTGCCGTTCCGCGGCCGGGTCGCCGAGTCGTTCGGGAGTGGCGGGCAGCCAGGCGTCGAGTTCGGGAAGCAGCGGGCGCAGGGCGCCGGTCACCGGGTTCAACGGGGTCGGAGGGTTCAGGGGGCCCAGGCTGCGGAGGGCGTCCAGGACCGGGCCGTAGGGGAAGGGTTCGCGGGGCGGTCGGCACGCGCCGACGGTCCTGTTGTGGTGGTGGATCTCCGGGGCCCGCAGCGTTTCGTGCACGAGGCGGGTCTTGCCGACTCCCGCTTCTCCCTCCAGCAGCACCACCGCTGGTGGGGAGGTGACGAACTCGACGAGGGTGTGGAGTTCCTCGGCGCGTCCGACCAGTGGGGGTGGTGGGGTCGAGGGAGTGGGGCAGTGGGACGAACGGGTGTCACGGACCGACATGCGAGCCCCTTCCGTGTCCGCGCGACGTCGGGTCTGGCCCCGCGAAGTGCTGGGAAGCGTATGACTCGGAGGAGTGAGCTGCGTCGAACTTAAGAGTGAATTCTTTTCCCGTTCTTCCCGTTTCCCTCGCCCCGGAGCTCCGGTTCTCGGGCAGTACCGGCCCGGACACGACTGTCTTGAGCCACGTCCGTGGCGACGGCGAGCGGCGAAAGACCTCCGCTCAGCCGGTTTCCCCGGTGGGCAGCAGTCTCCGGGCCGCCTCGTGGGCCTGTCGCAGTGGCAGCACGTCGTGGCGCAGGGTGCAACGCACCACCGCCCCCTCCAGCAGCAGGAACCACTCCTCGGCCACCTCGTCGGTGTTCGCGCATCCGGCGGCCTCGGCGATCTCCCGCAGTTCCGTGCGGATGCCCTCCTTGTGCTCCTCGATGACCTCCCTGCCCGGGTGTAGTGGTTCGGTCAGCTCCACGGCGGCGTTGACGAAACCGCATCCGCGGAACCGGTCGACCACGGTCCACTGCTCGTAGGCCTCGAACATCCCGGCCAGCCGTTGTTCGGGGGTGGTTCGGTGTCTCAGGTACCGGGCCAGGGTGGCGCACCAGGCGCGGTCGCGGGCCCGCAGGTGCTCGGTGACCAGCGCGTCCTTGGAGCCGAAGTGCGCGTACAGGGTCACCTTGGTGACCCCGGCCTGTTTCGCGACGGCGTTCACCCCGGTCGCGCGGATCCCGTGTTCGTAGAACAGCCGGGAGGCGGCGTGCAGGATCCGGTCCGCGGTGGGACCGCGTTCGCCCGTGGTTTCGTTCATGGCAGGAGGTCCGCTACCCTTCGCATAAGCTATACAAACCGGTAAGTATTACCAGTGTAGCGCCGTACCGACTCCGACACGAGAGGGAGACACCCCGATGAGTACCCGACCGCGCGCCGTGGCCTTCGACGTCCTGGAGACACTGCTCACCATCGAACCGCTACGCGCCCGGCTCTCCGAGATCGGCCAACCCCCGGAGCTGTTGCAGGCGTGGTTCATGCGTTTCCAGCGCGACTCGATGGCGCTGGCACTCAGTGGGGACTTCGGCGCGTTCCGCGACGTGGCGCGCCAGGCACTGCGTACCGACACCGGACACACCGCCGGCGAGCAGGAGATCGAGTACGTGCTCGACGGCTTCGCCGAGATGCCCGCCCACCCCGACGCCGAACCGGCCCTGCGCAGGCTCTCCGAGGAGGGCGTCGGTGTCGGCTGCCTCACCGTGGGGAATCCGGAGGCCACCGCGAACTTCCTGGAGAGGGCGGGGTTGGCGCGGCATGTCGACCAGGTGGTCACGGCCGAGCAGGCCGGGCTCTGGAAACCCGCTCCGGCGATCTACCGGGCGACGGCGTACCGGCTGGGAGTGGCGCCGCGGGACATGGCGCTGGTCGCGGTGCACGCCTGGGACTGCCACGGGGCCAAGCGGGCCGGATGTTCCGCCGGCTGGTGCAGTAGGTTGGAAGGCGAGTACGGCGACGTGTTCACCCCGGCCGACGCCACCGCCGACGATCTCGTGACCCTGACCGAGCGGCTGCTCGGGTTGCCCGCGCGGTGACCGGGTGACGTGAGGCGGAGGAAGCGACAGGCCGCGCGTTGTCGGGGAGTCGAACGTTTTTTCGTCGGGAGGACCGATGGCGCGCGGGGCGACGTCCGCACTGACCGTGTTCCGGGGACGAGCGGGGGACCGCAACGAGCGCGGAATGCTCGGAGCCCGGGTGCTCGGCTCCGAACTCGCCCGGCACACCGGGCAGAACTCGGTCCTTATCGGACAGTCCAGACCGGTGCTGAACACCTCCTGGGAGACCGAGCTGGCCGCGGCCTCCCCCGAGCTGCGGCGGCTGGCCTGCCGCTACGAGGAACTGCTGGACGCGGGGCTGTCACCGGTCACGGCGATGAACAGGTGCGCCGCCGCCCTGGCCACCCTGCCCGTACTCGTCCGCCACCGCCCCGACGTGCGGGTGGTGTGGTTGGACGCCCACCCCGACCTCAACACCCCGGCCACGTCCGCGACCGGCTATCTCGGAGGCATGGCGCTGGCCGGGGCCACGGGGATGTGGGACTCGGGGTTGGGGGCGGGACTGCCCGCCGACAACGTGGTGCTGGGCGGGGTCCGTGATCCAGACCCGCCGGAACAACGGCTGCTCGACGACGGGGTGGTGGCCACGGTGCCGGTGGGGCCGGACATGTCGAGTCGGCTGGAGGAGCTGCTCGCGGACCACCCGGTCTACCTCCACCTGGACTGCGACGTGTTGGAGCCGGGCATCCTGTCCACCGAGCAGCGGGTTCCGGGCGGGATGACCCTCGACCAGCTGGAGGCGGTCGCGGAACTGCTCGCCGACCGCGAACCGGTGGGGCTGGAGGTGGCCGAGTTCCAGGTCGCCGAACCGGGCCCCTCGTCCACTGTGGAGGCGAGTTCGGGGGCGGCCGAACTGGTGGAGGCGCTGTCCCCACTGCTGCGCGAACTCGGCGCCCGGTGACCCCCGAGGCCCTCCCGCCCGCCCCGAACGGACGGGAGGGCCTGGTCGGTGAAACACGGTTTTCCGCACCGGGCAGACCCGGCGGGGTCGCCGTGCGGGAGGTTCAGGAGCCGGTCATGGGCGGACCAACACCTTGAGTGCCTCGCGGTCGTGCATCGCGCGGTAGCCCTCGGCGATCTCGTCCAGGCCGAGGGTGTGGTCGAACACCTGTCCCGGGCGGATCCGGCCCTCCAGCACGTCCGGCAGCAGCTTCGGGATGTAGTGGCGGGCCGGGGCGACACCACCGCTGATGGTCACGTTCTTGAGGAAGGTCCGGCCCGGCTGGGGGATGTTCTCGTAGACCGGGGCTCCGACCCGTCCGATCGCTCCGCCCGCGCGGACCGCGTCCACGGCGGTGGCCAGTGACTCCGCCGTGCCGACGCACTCCAGCACGCTGGAGGCGCCCTGGCCGCCGGTCAGCTCACGCACCCGTTCGACCCCCTCGGGACCGCGTTCGGCGACCACATCGGTGGCTCCGAAACGCCGGGCCAGTTCGGTGCGGCGGGGGTGTCGACCCATGATGATCACCTGTTCCGCGCCGAGCCGGTCGGCGGCGAGCACGCCGGAGAGACCGACCGCCCCGTCACCGATCACCAGCACCGTGGATCCCAGCCCCACCGAGGCGGACACCGCGGCGTGGTGACCGGTGCTGAACACGTCCGAGAGGGTCAGCAGCGAGGCGTTCAGCTCGTCGTCGCCGTCGGCGGGCAGCGTGACCAGGGTGCCCTCGGCCCACGGCACCCGGACGGCCTCGCCCTGGGCGCCGTCGACCCCGTCGGCCCCCCAGCCTCCCCCGTTCACGCAGGAGGTGGGCAGACCCTCCCGGCAGAAGGCGCAGTCCCCGTCCGAGAAGGTGAACGGGGCCACCACCACGTCACCGGGACGCGGGGAGTTCACCTCCGAACCGGTTTCCTCGACCACGCCGAGGAACTCGTGTCCGATGCGTTTCGGTCCCTCCTCCGTCGAGGAGAGGTCGATCCCGCGGTAGGGCCACAGGTCACTGCCGCAGATGCAGCTGTGGGTCACGCGGACGATCGCGTCGGTGCTCGTATGCAGTTCGGGGTCGGGAACCCGTTCCACGCGGATGTCGCCCGGCCCGTGTATCAGGGTCGCCTTCACTCGTTCCTCCGTCCTTCGTGGCCGTGGCGGGCAGTGCGTGTGCTCAGCGGAGGTCGACCAGCATCTTGCCGGTGTTCTCGCCGCGCATCATGCCGAGGAACGCCTCGGGGGCCTGGTCGATCCCGTGGACCACGGTCTCCTCGTAGCGGATCCGTCCGTCCCGCACCCACGGACCGACCTGTTCGAGGAACCGCGGGTACAGGTCGAAGTGGTCCAGGACGATGAACCCCCGCGCGGTCAGCCGCTTGGAGACCATCTGGAACATGCCGCGCGGTCCCGGCTGGGCGTCGACCTCGTTGTACTGGGAGATCGCCCCGCACATGGCGATGCGGCCGAAGTCGTTCATGACGTGGATGGCGGCTTCGAGGTGGTCGCCGCCGACGTTGTCGAAGTACACGTCGATGCCCTCGGGGGCGGCCTCGGCGAGCTGTTGGCCCACGGGGGCCTTCTTGTAGTTGAACGCCGCGTCGAATCCGAGGTCCTCGGTGATGTGACGGACCTTCTCGTCGGATCCGGCGCTGCCGATCACCTTGCGGGCGCCGTGGAGTTTGGCCAGCTGTCCGGCGAGGGAGCCGACGGCTCCGGCGGCTCCGGAGACGAACACCACGTCATTCTCGCGCAGGTCGGCGATCTCGAACAGGCCGGCGTAGGCGGTCAGTCCGGGGGCGCCGAGCACGCCGAGGAAGGCGTTCGGGTCGGCCATCTCGGGGTCGGCCCGGCGGGTGGCGGTGGCGTCCAGCAGCGCGTACTCGCGCCAGCCCAGCATGTGCACGACCAGGTCACCCGGGGAGAAGTCCTCCGCGTTGGAGGAGACGACCTCGCCGACGGCCGCGCCGGTGAGGGGCTGGCCGACCTGGAAGGGGGCCACGTAGGTGTGCTTGTCGTTCATCTGGCCGCGCATGGCCGGGTCGACGCTCATCACCAGGTTGCGCACCAGCAGTTGGTTCGGCCCCGGTTGTTCGGGGGTGACCGTGGCGATCTCGAAGTTGTCCCGGGTGGGCCAACCCTCGGGGCGGGCGGCGAGTCGTACTTCCCGTGCCGTGGTGGGCAGTGACATCCGTTCTCCTGCGTCGCGTGTCCGGCGGTGTTTCCGGCCCGTCCGGAAGGACGAACCCAATTACATTGTACGCAACTAAAATGACTGCTTTTGTGTTGCGTAAAATACATATCGGCGGGTCAGTCCCCGGTTCTTCCCGCCCGCCGGGCGGTCGTCGGACTCACTGCCCCTGTTCGAGGCGCGCGGCAGCCGTGTCCAGGGCCTCGGTCACCCTGATCAGGTCGGCGTGCAGCTGACTCAGCTGCCGCTCGTCCAGGCCGGTGGCCGAGAGCACCCGGCGCGGGATGTCCCGCGCCTGCTCACGCAGCCGGGTTCCCTGCTCGGTCGCCTGGACCACCACGGAACGCTCGTCCTCCCGGCTGCGTTCCCGACGCACGAACCCGGCCTTCTCCAGGCGCTTCAACAGCGGGGACAGTGTCCCGGAGTCCAGCCGCAACACCCGCCCGAGCTCCTTGACCGTGAGCTCACCGCGCTCCCACACCGTCAGCATGACCAGGTACTGGGGGTAGGTGAGCCCGAGCTCGCCGAGCACCGGTCGGTAGAGCGCGTCGAAGGCACGGGAGGTGGCGTGCAGCACGAAGCAGAGCTGCCGCTCCAGACGCAACAGCTCCTCGGAGTCCACGCGCTCGGTCACGTCCCCTCGGGACTGCCGGCCGGTTTCCTGCGTATCCCGCACACTCGCAGGGTAGCAGTGAATTGTGTGCAACCGGTTGTCGCGACGAGGGGAACCCGTCGGAACCCCGCCTCGGGAAGCCGTTTCCGGAGTCGGCTCCCCGCTCACCCGTGCCCGGTGCCGCGCTCGCTGTCCAGCAGCGCCATCCCCTCGGGGTCGTAGCGCTGCCCGGCCACGGACTCGGCGGGAACCGCACGTTCGAGGGCGGCGAGGTCCGCCTCGTCGAGTTCCAGATCCAGCGCGCCGAGTGCCTCGGTGAGCCGTTCCCTGCGCCGCGCTCCGACCAGCGGGACGATGTCGCTGCCCTTGGCCAGGGCCCAGGCGATCGCGAGCTGGGCGACGGTGACTCCCCTGTCCGTGGCCACCTCGCGGAGCCGGTCGACGAGCCCGAGGTTGTGTTCCAGGTTCTCGCCCTGGAACCGGGGGAAGTGGCTACGCGGGTCGTCCCGCCGGTTCCGGTCCCAGTGCCCGGACAGCAGTCCCCGGGAGAGCACGCCGTAGGCGGTGATCCCGATGCCGAGTTCACGGCAGGTGGGCAGGATCTCGGCCTCGATGGTGCGCGACAGCAGCGAGTACTCGATCTGCAGGTCCACGATCGGGTGCACCGCCGCCGCGCGGCGGATGGTGTCCGCGCCCATCTCCGAGAGGCCGATGTGACGGACGTGTCCGGCCTCGACCATCTCGGCGATGGCGCCGACGGTGTCCTCGACGGGCACCCGCGGGTCCAGACGCGCGGGGCGGTAGACGTCGACGTGGTCGGTGCCGAGACGTTGCAGGGTCTGGGCCAGGGAGTTCTTCACCCCGGCCGGGCTGGCGTCGAAACCGACGAACCCTCCGCGCGGGTCGCGCATGGCGCCGAACTTGACGCTGAGGCACAGCCGGTCCCGGTCGTGTCGACGCAGCGCCTCCCGCAGCAGCAGCTCGTTGTGCCCGCTGCCGTAGAAGTCCCCGGTGTCCAGCAGGTCCATGCCCGCCTCGATCGCGGCGTCGAGGGTGGCGTGACTTTCGGCGGTCTCGGCGGGGCCGTAGAAGTCGGACATCCCCATCAGGCCGAGACCGAGCGGGAAGACCCGGGGGCCGGTGGTTCCGAGCGCACGTCGTTGCATGTTCTCCAGCCTCGAAGGACAGCGGACAGTCGTCAATGTCGGTCACCGCCGGGGTCGGACCTCGTTTCCGGCGGTCGCGGGGCGGGCAGCCGGTGTTCTCAGAGTTCGGACTCGCCCCACTCGGTGACCCGGAACGGGTCTCCCACCGAGATCCGGCCCGGTCGGGTCACCGCGAACTTGCTGCCGAAGGCGACCCCGTTGTGGCCCGTGCGGCGGTACTCGGCGAGGGTGCGCAGCGGTTCGGGGCCGTTCTTGTGCCCACTGGACTGCTCGACCGTGGTGACCGCGCAGCGTTTGGCGATCTTGGCGTAGCCCAGGGCGGCCTCGCCGGCGGTGACGCTGCGTGCCAGGTCCTCGGTGTGGGGGTGTTCCCAGCCGTCCACCACGACGTTCGGCCGGAACCGGTCCATCGGCAGCGGCGGATGCCCTCGGGCGGTGAGGCGTTCGTTCAGCTCGTCCAGGGAGGCTCGGGAGGTCACCAGCACCGGGCAGCTGTCCGCGTAGGCCGAGGTTCCCGGGGTGAGCCCGTCGGTCACCCGGTCGTGTTCGGTGGGGACCCGTACGAGGCGGCACGGGCCGCCGAGCACCTCGGACAGCCATTCGGCGGCCCGGTCTCCCTGATCCACACCCAGGTAGTTCGCCCTGTGCAGTTCCACCGTCTCGCGCCGCCCGCTGTCGGTGGTGGTGACCACCAGCGGTTCGGTTCCGGGGGCGTGCAGCGTGAGGCGGGTACCCTCCTCGTCGATCTCCGGAGTGAGCACGGCCATCCGGGGGGTGTTGCGTTGGCTGCGGAACCCGCCGTGCGCGTCGGTGATCATGAGGCTGCGGTCGTGACGCAGTCCGGCGTGGGTGAGAAAACCGCCGCGTAAGGTGATTCCGGCGCATCCCTTGACCGGATAGCAGACGAGTTGGGTGATCTCGGCCATGCGCCGAGCCTAGTAGGAGACCGGGTTCCGGCGGGGCCTCGTGTGAGGTGTTCGTCCCGGCGTCGCGGAGCGAGATCGCGGGATTCCGTCCACAGGGGACTTCCACGGAAGAGTTGCCACGCACGGGAGCCTCCACTGTGTCCAACGAGGAGTGGGCTCGGGTTCCCGGCCGGTGTTGTGGTTCTTCGGCGGGTGCGCCTAGGATGCGGGCGTCATCACGAGAGATCACAACTGGATAACGGGGCTGCGAAACCGCAGGTCAATACGTGTGTTCCCCGCGCGAGCGGGGGTGGACCTAAACGACCTAGCGGATGAGACACCGTTTGAGTGTGTTCCCCGCGCGAGCGGGGGTGGACCCCCAGACAGGCTAGGGACTACGGACACCCATGCGTGTTCCCCGCGCGAGCGGGGGTGGACCGGCCACCGGCTCGTACATTGAGGTGGTTTCTTCGTGTTCCCCGCGCGAGCGGGGGTGGGCCTACGAACCGATCTGTTCCACGGCGGTGCACCCGGTGTTCCCCGCGCGAGCGGGGGTGGACCCGTCTACTCGTAGAGACTCCCATCGTTGGATGCGTGTTCCCCGCGCGAGCGGGGGTGGACCCCGGGACGAGATGCCGATCTCGGAAGCGTGGGAGTGTTCCCCGCGCGAGCGGGGGTGGGCCAGTTTTAGGCAAAATTGGACAACGTACTCCCCGTACACGCGGGGTATGACACGAGAAAGCGCCCCCGGCGTGCCGGGGGCGCTGCTGTGTCAGCGGCTCACTCGAAGCGGTTGTTCTTGACCGCCTCGAGGAACGTGGTCCACTGCTGGCGGGTGGTGGTGAAGTACCCGAGGTCGCGGTTCTTGGTGTCGCGCACCGCCGCACCGTCGCCGACGCGGCCAACCTCGACGCAGCTGGTCTGTTGTTGGGAGCGCGTCGACTTGCGCCAGCCTTCGGGGTGTACTGTCATGCTCGTCCTTCCAGGTCGTCCCGTATTGTGGCGATGAGTTCGGTCGATTCCTCTGGGCTCATCGCCAACTGTCGCAGGGTAGTCGCCGCCTTTTCGTAGGCGATCACGTCCTTGCGTTTGTGCAGGAAAGCATTGGACTGGAAGTGTTCGATGTGCACGATCGGTGCTGACTTCGGGAAGTTGAACAGGATGAACGACCCAGCGTGAGCGGGGTGCCAACGGGTGCTTCCCGCTGGAAGGACCTGAACGGTGATGTTGGGGCGTTCGGCCATCGCCATGATGTGGTGGAGTTGGTCGGCCATCGTCCTGTACCCACCGAGTGGTTCGCGAAGTGCGACTTCCCAGATCAGAGCCACGAACTCGGGGGCGTTACGGCGCATCAGTGCATCGCGGCGTCCAACGCGCATGGCTACGCGAGCATCCACGTCGCTGCTGGTTTCGCCGAGGATGGCTCGTGCGTAGTCCGAGGTTTGCAGTAGACCCGGAATCACGATGGTGGCTACGTCCGTGATGCGTTGTGCGGTGCGCTCGAACTCGATCAGCGTGGTGAGTTCGCGACGGATACCGGTATGGCTGGTATCCAACCAGTTCGGCTGGTCAGCGTCGCGGGCCATATCGACCAGCTCTTCGTACTTTGTGCCGGTGACGCCGAGCGTGGCGAGGATCTGTGCGACATCTTCAGGTTTTGGGGTGCGCGCTCCGGTTTCGTAGCGAGAGATCGACACGTAGCTCACGTCGAGCTGATTTGCTAGTTCGCGCTGTTTTACTCCTGCTGAAATTCGGCATTCACGCAGTTCAGCGCCGAGCGCTCGCGCTTTCGGGGGATGCTCGTTGTTACCAGCCATGAAATGAGCGTAAACAACGCTAGCTTACCAGCAAACACACGAAAGAAGTATTGCGACGGATTTACCGGTAAGTGATGGTAATTAGGTAAGTACAGGCGGTTGGCAATCAACTACCGGGAGCGTACTCGATGTCGACGAGACACAGATCACTGGAAGGTTCGGGCGTCCGGGTGTCGTGCGAGTCCGAGGGCGGGGCGGTGTCGCTCCGGGTCTCGGTCTGCGAGGGAGCAATCCGTATCAAGACGCCGACGATATTCAACAGGACACGGTGGACGGTCGAGCAGGCCCGGCGGCTGCGGGACGTGCTGGATGCGGCGATCCGGGAGCAGGCGTGAGCGGGCCGAGTGCGGCGGCCGGGTTGGCCGGGTTGTTGACGCAGGGCCAGTGGTTGCTGGAACAGACCGCCTACGAGGTGGGCGGGCGCCGCGCCACCGCCGGGCAGTGCCGGGAGGTCGCCGAGGCGTTGGACGAGCTGGCCGCCGCGTTGCGCGAGCACGCCGAGACACGGGAAACGGCTCCCGCCACTGGGGAGAACTCGGCCAGCCACGGCGGCACCGATGTCTAGGCCGTCCTCACGGCCGGCCGGGCTGGGTCTGGCCGGGCTGTGCTGGCCCCGCCGGGTGTCCTGGTCGGGGACTCTGCCGCTGGCGGCGGTGGCCAGGCGCCGACCCGGCGGCTCCACCCTGCCGGGTCGGCGGCCCGAGCCTAGCCCGGAGCTGTCGCTGTCTCCGGATCGGGAGCTGTTGGCCCGCGTGCTGGCCGGGCTGCGCCGCCTGTAACCCCCTGGTCCACGGCCCGGTGCCTGCCTCCACCCGGCACCGGGGCCGTTCGCCCCGCCCGGCCGGGATTCCTCCCCACTCTCGCCCCGGCCGGGTGGGGTCTCCACCCGTTCTCGACGAAACCGGACGCATGTTCCGGTGGCGCGACCTGGAGCTGGTCGACCACTGGCGACGTTACCTCGACAACCCCGAGGCCTACCTGCGCCACATACTGGACACATGAGCCCGTCCGACTTCGAGGTAGCCGAGGCCGACCGGCGGTTCGCCGCCTGGATGCGGGAGAACCTCGACCACGCCGCCGAGCACTTCGGCCTTGTGCTCACCGGCGAGCCGGTGTACGGCTGGCGACTGTTGTCCGTCGGCGCCCCGGCACAGAGCACGGAAGGACGGCGCTGGTTGCGGGTGGTCACCGAACAGCCCCAGTGGGCCCGAGGTGAGTGGTGGGTCGGCAACGCCGAGGCCAACGTCATCACCGGGCTCCGCAAACCCCACGTGCTCGACACCCACGAGTGGGAGATCCCCGGTGTCCGCCACCAGCGCGCCGAACTCATGACCCACCTGTCCGGCAGGCCCTGCGCGAACGAGGACGCACTCCACGAGGAACTCGACCTGCCGAACTCGTGGTGGCACCGGCTCCGCGACAGCATCGACACGCTGGCGGACTTCCCCACAGAGCGCAGGCACAGGACCGAGCCGGAGATCACCGAACGGCTCAATCGGGTCGGTGCCTCCGGCTCGGTTCCCCGTTGGGAAACCGTCCACGGTGACCTGCACTGGGCCAACCTGCTGTACCCCGAGTTCGGGCTGCTGGACTGGAGCCTGTGGGGACGCGGCCCCGCCGGTACCGACGCGGCCACGTTGTACTGCTACAGCCTGCTGGCCCCACGAACCGCCGCGACCGTGTGGCACACCTTCGCCGACGTGCTCGAGTCCCCCAGCGGCACCACCGCGCTGCTGCACGTGGCCGCGCGCCTGCTGCGCCGCGTCGAGACCGGCGACCACCCCGAGCCCGGCCCCTGCGCGAACTCGTCCACGCTCGGACCGGGATCAGACCCCGCTGACGAGCTCCTGCTGGCGCAGCGGCCACCCCTCGGCGTCGCTGCGCACGCGGGCGGCGCGCTGACGCAGCCGTTGGGCCTCGGCCTCGTCGTCGGCCTTGTCGGCCTGCTTCTCCAGGTAGACCGCGAACCCACGGGTCTGGGAGCGGTACCACTCGACCTGCTGCTCGTGCAGCGTCCGCAGCGGCACGGTGCCGACCCGCTCGGGATAGGTCTTGGCCAGTCGCCAGGCCAGGCGAGCGGCGGCGATGGCGTCCCCACTCGACGTGTGGGCGTCCTCGGCCTTCACCCGGTGGTGCTCGCACAGCGCGGCCAGGGTGCGTTTGCCCTTGCGGTAGCGGTCCATGTGCCGGTCGATGCACAACGGATCCACCACCGGCCCGCCCAGGGACAGCGGAACCCCCAGGTGCCTGCGGGCTTCGGAGTCCAACAGGGACAGGTCGAAACTGGCGTTGAACGCGATCAGCGGCGTCGTCTCCGACCATCTCGCCGCCAGGAACTCGACGACGCCGGCCACCACGGTGGCGGCGGGGCTGCCGTGCGCGCGGGCGTACTCGGTGCTGATCCCGTGGACCTCGGCGGACTCCGCCGGGATCTCCACACCCGGATCCGCCAGCCAGTCGGTGGACTCGGCCGGGCTGCCCGGAACCACGGACACCACCGTGGCGGTGACGATGCGGTCCGTGTCCGTGTCGGTGCCGGTCGTTTCCAGGTCGAGAGCCAGCAACGGCCCGTCGGCCCACGACTGAGCGGAATCGTTCATGCCACGAAGGTATCCGACGACCACGACACGGGGACACGCCCGGCGAGCTCGGGGCCACGGCACGGAAACGTGCCGCGTGCGGGGCGGACCACACACGCGGCACACGCGCGTTCCCTGCTCAGCTCTCCAGGAAATCGATCACGTCGCCGAGTACGCTGGTGTCACTGAGGAAACCGAGGTGCGTGGTGCAGGTGGTGCGGTTGTTGTCCGCGCCCAGCACCCGCGTGTTGGTGTAGGGGATGATGACCCCGTCACAGGCCGAGTACCAGGTGGCGTACTCGGAGGCGCCCGGTGTCCAGTCGCCGGAGTTGAGCCGCTCCTCGAAGTCCGAACCGGGTGTCATCTCCCGGCAGGAGGCGTACTGCAGGCAGGAACTGGCCGCGGTGGTTCCCTGGTTGGCCCCGGCCAACGAGGCCCAGTGCCCCACCTGCTCGTGTCCGCCCAGCTCCTTCATGTACCAGCGACTGACCAGACCGCCCATGGAGTGGTTGACGATGTCCACCTTGTCCGCTCCGGTCTCGGCGCGGACATGGTCCACGAACCCGGCCAGTTCGGCCGCGCTCTGCTTGTTCGACTGGCTCCAGTCGTACTCGAAGGCGTACAGCTGGGAGTCCGCGTAGCCGTTCAACCGGAACTGCGTCATGGCAGACGACCAGTTGGAGGCGCTGCCCATGTAACCGTGCACGAACACCACCGGGTTCGGCCCGGCCGCCTGGGCGACCGCCGGAGTACCGAACACCGCCAGCGCGATGCCGGCGAGCAACGACACGAATATCCTGCGCATGAAGTCCTCCTCGACGTTTCGACAGGACGCGCCGAGTCTGCGGGCACGGCTCGTGCCGACACATCGGTGAAATCACCGGTGTTCGTCCGAGAGGGAGTTCCACGTCGTGGACACCTCTCGGTCGGGTCCTGAGCCGCAGGCGGGACCACTACTCCGGCTGTGGCTTTGCTGAGTGTGTTCTCGCACGCACACTGTTGACATGACGCAGGCGCGGACCTTCTCCCGGAACGAACCCCGGCTGTACGGCCGGGAGGACACAGTGGAGGCACTGCGTGAGGCGGCCCGGCTCGCCCGAGAGGGTGCGGGCACGGCCGTGGTCGTGACCGGAGACCGGGGCGGCGGGAAGACCGCGTTGCTCGACAGGCTCGAGGCCGGGACGGGGCTGCGCACCGTGGAGCTCACCGGGGTGCGTGCCGAACGCGACCTGCCGCTGGCCGGATTGGCACGGTTGGCCGCCTCCGCGGGCTTCGCCGCCGTGGGCGAGGCCGCCGACGAGGCTTCCGCGTGCCACGCCCTGCACCGCCAGACTGCGCGACACTGCGCGGAGGAGCCGCTGCTGTTCCGGGTGGACGACGCCGACCTGCTGGACCGCGCCTCGGCGCGTGCGCTGGTCTCCCTCGGACACCGCAGTGGCGCCCTGCCGCTGCTGCTGGTGCTGACCGTGTCCACCGACGCCCTGGGCCGGGAACTCACCCCGGTGATCCCCCGGGAGTTCACCCGGTACCCGCTCGCCCCGCTGGACGAGCTCGACAGCAGGCGGCTGCTGCGCGACCGGGCACGGGTGCCTCCGGCACCGGAGGTGGTCGAGGACCTCCTCGTCCGCTGCGGCGGCAACCCGCTCGCCCTCGGCGAACTCGCCGAGGCACTCACCGTCGAACGGGCGGCCGGGCTCGAACCGCCCGCGCTTCCGCCGGACGGCAGGCTGTTGGGGCAGGCCAGGCAGCTGCTGTACGAGCTCTCGGAGCGGGCGCGGCGGCTGGCGACACTGGTGATCGCCGGAGGACGGCTGGACACACGCGTGCTGCACCGGGCGGCGGGCACGGACGCCACGGGCACGGCCTGGAGCGAGCTCCTCGCGACCGGATTGGTGGCTGTTTCCGGGAAAAGCACGTGGTTCTCCGGGGAACTTCCGCGTTCCGCGCTGGAGGGGGAGTGGGACCCGGCCGAGATGTGCGCGGCACACGACCGACTGGCCGCCGCTTTCGAGGAGGAGGGACAGGAGGCCAGGGCGCTGGAACACCGCTGCGCCGCCGGAGGACCGCTTCCCGTCCCGGTGGGGGCCGGACTGGCCCGAGCCGCGGCGAAGGCGGCGCGCGACGGCGAGCACGGGCTCTCCTCCCGACTCCACGAGTGGGCCGCCCTGCTCGAACCGGACCGCGAAGCCAGCGCCTCGGGACTGCTGGCGGCCGGAGTCCACGCGTGGACGAGTGGGAACCCGCAACGAGCGCTCTCCCTGGCCCGACGTGCCCGCCCGCTGACCCGCACCACCGGCTCCCTGGTGGCGAACGAGCTGTTGCGCGGCGGGGTCGAACTCTGCGCGGGCAGCCCGGACGCGGCCCGGCGCAGCTTCACCACGGCGGGCAGGGCGCTGGTGACCACCGACCGGAACGCCGCCGTACGGGCCCTGATGTTCGCGGGAGAGGCGAGCTGCCTGGGCGGGGACTACCGTTCCTACCACGAGCTGGCCGACCGGGTGGCCCTGCTGCGGAGCCCGGACGAGCCACCGGAGACCGCGCTGATGTTCGAGCACTTCGCGGGCATATCGGCGACCTTCCGAGGGGAGCACGTGCGGGCCGTGCCCGCCCTGCGGAAGGTTGTTCACCTGGCCGAGTCCACCACCGACTCCGACTCGGCCCTGTGGGGCAGCCAGGCGGCGTTCACGCTCGGGCTGCCTCACCAGGCCCGGGACCTCGCGCTGCGGGCCAGGCACGAGGAGCGCCGCCGCGGCGAGGGATCCCAGGAGCCCTGGGCGTGTGTCTACGTCTCGCTCGCCGCGCTGCTGCTGGACCGCCACGCCGAGGCGGAGACCTCCTCACTGGAGGGGCTGCGTTCGGCCCGGGCCCACGGGCAGTGGAACAGGGCGGTCGACCATCTTGTGCTGTTGGCGCTGGTGGCGGCTCTGCGTGGGGACCTCGAAACGGTGGGGATCCGGCTGGACCAGGCCTTCGCCCGGGATCTCTCCGGGGAGGGGCTGGGCAGGCCGGACGCGTTCGGGAACTGGGGAGCGGCCTGCGCCGAGCTGGCCCACGACAAACCCGCCGAGGCGGCGCGCAGGCTACGACTGATCGGTTCGGACAGCGGTGGATGCAACCCGGTGGTGCGGGTGATGGCGGCCCCCTACTTCGTGGAGGCCGCCGTCTCCTGCGGGGAGCACGACAGCGCCCGGCGGCTGTTGCGGGCCTTCGACCGGTGGGTGGCTCCCACCGGCAGCCCGGCGCGGCTGGCGCTGTCCCACCGGTGTCACGCGCTGCTGGCCGAACGCCCCTCCGAGGCGGAGGAGCGGTTCCGGGCGGCCATCGAACTGCACCGCGACAGCGGGAGCACCCTGGAACTGGCCCGCACGGAGCTGTTGTACGCGAGCCGGCTGCGCCGGGCACGTCGTCCCCGCGAGGCGGGCAGGCTGCTCGACGAGGCGCTGGGCGTGTTCCGGTACCACCGGGCGGGCGGGTGGACGGAGAAGGCCCGGGCCGAACTCCGGGCCACGGGCAGGTCCGTGCCCTCGGACGGTGCTCGGGAACACCCCGGCTTGACCGGTCAGCAGGCCCGCGTTTCCGAGCTGGTCGTCGAGGGGGCCACCAACCGGGAGATAGCCCAGCGGCTGTGCCTCAGCGAACGCACGGTCGAACACCACCTGCGCAACGTCTTCGTCCGGCTCGGGGTGCGTTCGCGGGTGGAGCTGGCCCGGATGCTGGGCTAGGGCGTGGTTCCGGGCTGGGGACGGCTCGGGCGGGCCGCTCCCGCCGGGTCAGCCGTGTTCGCCGTAGCGTTCCCGCTGTTCGACCCGCTGCTGGTGCTCCCGGCGGCGTGCCTCACGGTAGCCGTAGGCCGCCCTGCGTACCGTGGCGTCGTCCTCCAGCCCGGAGCCGAGGGCTCCGGCCGCCACGCCCATGGAGGTGGCCCCCCACGCCAGGGCCAGGTAACTGGCGAGCGTGATCGGCTGGCCCATACTGCTGACCAGCAGTCGCGGGTCGATCAGCAGCCTCGCCAGGGCCAGGTTCACCAGGAACAGCACCCCGTACAGCAGGCCGACGCCGATGGTGACGGTCGCGGCGGTGGAGAGGTTGTAGAACATGCGCTGCTCCCGGTCGTGCGAGTGCCGTGGTCGTTCCCACAGGTGGTGGGTGCCGATCAGCCAGGTGACCATCAACGCGATCACGCCGACGAGCACCACCGTGCGCCGCACCGGCCCCACCATGGCGGTGATCTGCCAGACGGTGCTGGAGATCAGGCCGAAGACCGAGGTGGCCAGCGAGGCCGCCAACGCCCCGGACATGCCCAGCACCAGTCGCCACGGGGTGTTGCTGCGCACCATCCCCGACAGCAGCCGGACGCGCCCACGCCACTTCGTGGCCCGGTACCGCACCGCGACGGCACCGCCCGGTTCCTCCCGCCGGATCGGGGCGAACAGCTCGGTCAGCCCGCTGTGCAGCCCCCGTCGTCGCCCGCTCTCCTCGAGTTCGGCCGCGCTGTCCCCCCGGCCGGAGGTGGCCTCGACCAGCTCCTCCACGGTTTGCAGCACCATCTGGCGTGCCCGGCGTCGGGGCTGGAGACCGCCGAGGGCGGGCAGGGACACCAACCCGACGCGTTCGTGCTCCCCGCCGGTGTCGGCCAGCACCGGCCTGCCCTCGGAACGCAGCGGAAGATCGGTCACCCCGACCGCGTAGTCCCACTCGTGGGCGGCACGCTGGTGTTCGACGGCGTCGAGGATGTCCTTGCCGCTGCTGCGTCCGGCCGCCACCGGATCACACACCACCTCGACGTCCCACCCGGAACCGTCGTCGACGTGTCGTTCGAGCCGGTCGGGCAGCTGGTGCACCAACGACCTGGCCACGTGGTCGGGAAAGTCCGGATCGCTGATCAGCCCCAGACGCGGCATCGCCCTCGCTCTCTTCCGGGAAGCCTCGACCTCGCTCGGCGACCGGGGTCGTCACCGGTGTTCGATGCCGTATCCGGACCTGCTCGACGTGCCGTGCATGGTGGGCCGTCCCTTGCCGCGCGGCGGTTCCGGGGTGACCTCGGATCCGGAGCGGCTGTGCGAAGGCGTGTCCACCGGCTCCTCCTCACCACCCGAGGTGGGGCTCGCCCCCTGCCGGAGTTCCTCCAGCCTGCCGGTGAGCTGTTCGAGCACCGGTGTGCGGTTCGCGTGTGCGCGCTCGTGCTCGATCACCGTGTTCAGTTCGTCCTCGTCCAACGAGCGGATCCGGTGCTGCAGCGCGGACAGCGGAAGCTCGTCGTAGTCGGGAATGGGAAGTTGTTCGGTCACCGTGGCTCCTTACGGTCCGGGGTTTTCCGGGTGTCACGTGGACACCACCGGGGCCACCCAGCCGTCGTCGGTGGTCGTCCAGTCGGCGCTGCGGTTCCATCCCGCCGCGCGCAGCTCCTCGTCCGCCTCCACCGGTTCGCCGATCGTGGCGGGCAGCTCCAGCTCGACCACCTCGGCTCCGCGGTCGTCCCGCACGATCACCGAGGGGTTGGCCGCCGTGTCACCCAGCCTGAAATGAGCGGTGTTGACCATCGCGAAACCTCCAGCCGACCCTCGTGCCGCCCCGGGCCCGTGCCGCGGCGATCCCGGGTGTCCGGGGCGTACCCGGATTCCGCCGCGGTCAATCATCGGTTCCGGCCCACTACGCAAAGCGGGTGACTGCCGGGACGGGGCGTTGTCGGCGGAGCCCGTGAGAGATCAACATGAGGTGGTGGGCAACGGGGACGTGGAGAGTTCCGCACGGGTTCCGTCCGTGCCGCGGCCGCCGCTCGGACCCGTCCGGGCCGCTCGGGGGCGTGGAACGGATCCCCGCCCGTGGGCCCGGTGGGTGGTGCTGTCGACGCTGCTCGCCGCGCTGGTGCGGGAGGGCATGCTCGATCCCTCCGAGGCCCGCCGGCGGGGGGTGCGGTTCGGCACCCGCCCGGTCACGGCCACGGGCCGGGAGGAGCTCACCGCTCCGGTGCTGCTCGCCCCTTCCCGGGGCGGGACCGAGGAGTACGTCCGGGACCCGGTGCGGATGCTCGACGTGCTGTGGTCGACCGGCCTGGTGCCGCTCGATCCCACCAGGTGGCGGGAACTGCGCTGCGACCTCGCGGACAGTGCTTCCGGGCTGGCCCGGTCCGTGCGGGCGGGACTGCGCCGTGCGGACCGGGTGTCCCGTGCGGCCCGGCCGGAGCGCTTCCCGCCCTTCTCCGCGCTGCTCGACGCGTTGCGGCGGACCGAGTGCGCGGAGTTCCCGCTGTCGACGGTGCTCGAACAGTGGGCGCTCGACGGCCATCCCTGGCAACCGGTGGCCAGGACCAGGACCGGCATGTCCCCGGAACAGGCGCGGCACTACGCCCCCGAGTTCGGAGTGGGGATCGGGCTGCGCCTGGTCGCGGTGGCCGCCCACACCGTCTCCGGCGTGGACTCCGTGGGTGGGGAGAGCCCCCGGGCGGCGGGGTGGCGGGAGTTGCGGCGTGTCTTCCCCCGGGCGGTGCGGGAGGCCGCCGAGGAACTGGAGGGGGCCGGAGCCGTTCCCGCCGACTACGCGCTGATCCCCGTGCACCCGTACCAGCTCCGTCACGTCCTGCCCCGGCTGCACGGGGACGCGATCCGGGACGGCACCCTGCGGGTGCTCGGAACCACCGTCGCTGCCCGACCGCTGATGTCGCTGCGCACCCTCGACGCGCGTGAACCGGGCGGGAGTGCGGGGATGCACGTCAAAACCGCCGTGGAGGTGCGGCTGACCGGGGCGGTGCGCGGGGTCTCCGAGGAGGCGGTGCACAACGGGCCGAGACTGTCGGCGCTGCTGGGGGAGCTGGTTTCCGAGGACCCCGAGCTCGCCGTCCCGGACGAGCGGGGCAGGCCGGGTTTCGAGGTGTGCCGCGAGCTCCTCGGCATCCGCCACGTCCCCCGGAGCGAGCCAGGATCCGGACAGTCCGCCGGATCCGGGCGGGCACGACAACGGTCCCTCGGCGCGATCCTGCGTGCGGAACCGGAGCAGGAAGCCGACGAGGTGGCGCTTCCGGTGGCCACGTTGCTCTCCCGCTCCCCGCTGACCGGCAACCGGCTGGTCCACGACGTGCTGACCGAGGTCCGCGCCGGACGGACACGGCAGCGGGCGGCGTGCCGGTGGCTGGACCGGTACCTGCGGGTGGGTATGGTTCCGCCGCTGGTGCTGCTGGTGCGCTACGGGATCGCCGTGGAACCGCACCCGCAGAACACCGTGCTGGTGCTGCGCGACGGGATGCCGCACCGGTGCCTGGTGCGCGATCTGGGCGGGGCGCGGGTGCTGCACGAGCGGCTGGCCCGGGCCGGACGGGAACCGCGGCTGCTGGAGGGGTCGGCGCTGCACTGCCCAGACCCGGTGACACTGCGTCGGAAGCTGTTCTTCCCGTTGTTCGTCAACCAACTCGGGGAGCTGGTGGCCGCGCTGGCCCGGGCGGCCGACTGCCCCCAGCGGGTGTTGTGGCGGGTGGTCTCCGAACGAGCAGCGAGGGGATTCGCCCGCCTGGCCGCCACCGCCCGCTGCCCGGACGAGGCCGCCGAGGTGGCCGTCGAGAGGAACGCCCTGTTCCACGAGCCCTGGCCGCTGAAGACCATGCTGGCCATGCGGCTGTCCGGGCTGGTGACCGAGCAGCGCTACGTGCCCGGCCCCAACCCGTTGGTCGACCCGTGACCGGGGCCTCCGGGGACGGCGACCACGCCGCGCCGAACGAGCACGAGGCCGCCGTGGGGCGACGGCTGGAGGAGCACGATCCGGAGCTGGCCCGCCGGTGGTGGTCGGCCCTGCCCCACGCGCGGGCGGACACCTGCCGCGCGTTCCTGGAGGCGCTGCTCGGGGAGCGGACTCCCGTGGTTCGCGGGCGCCGCCGCTGTCTCCGGTGGCCTCCCCACCGGTTCGACGCGGAGGCACCCGAGGAGCTGGCGGCGTACTTCGGGGACCACGTGGGGACGGTGGAGCTCGTGCGCCTGAGCGGCGGTTCCCTCGGCGCACTGTGGCAGGGGGGAACCGGCACGGGGCGGATGTCCGGGCCGGTGCTGGTCACCGAGGACGGGGTTCTTCCGGTGCGGCGGCCCGAAGAGCTGGTCCGACTGCTGCGGGACAGCGACACCACCGCCCGGTGGGACGCGGTGAGCGTGGAACTGGTCGACTCGGCCTGCAACCTCGCGCTGTCCAGAGTGCTCGTCGAACGGGGGCGGCAACGGTTTCCGCCGCGGGCCTGGGACGGGCTCGATCCGTTGTCCGTGTTCGGGCCGACGGAGAACACGGCGGTGGAACTCGACGCGCTCACCGCCGAGGGGCACGGTCTGCACCCGTGCGGCAAGGTACGGCTGGGTTTCGAGCCGGGGGACTGCCTGAACTACGCCCCGGAGGGCGGCCGACGGGTCGACCTCGGATTCGTGGCCGTGCGCAGGGAGCTGCTGGCCTCCACCGCCGATCACCGGGGGCGTTCGGTGGGGGAACTGGTGGGAGAGCACTTCCCCCGGGTGCACGGGCGGGCCGTGCGGGAACTGCGGGAACGGGACGGGGACCCGCGTGCCTACGCGCTCGTGCCGGTGCACCCGTGGCAGCTGCGGGTGGCGGTGTCCCGGCAGTACCGCGAGGAGGTGGAAAGCGGCGGACTCGTCCCGCTGGAGCGCCCCCGGCTGTCCTGTCGGCCCACGCTGTCCCTGCGCACCCTGGTGACGGTCTTCCCGGGACGACACGGGCGGCGGTTGACGGTCAAGACCTCGCTGGACGTGCTGCTCACCTCCACCCGCCGCACCATGTCGGCGGGCACCACACGCGACGGACCCGCCACGAGCGTGCTGCTGCGGAAGCTGTTGGCCCGGGAGCCGGTGGCGGCGGGTCGGGTGGACACGGTGGCCGACCTGGCCGGGGTGGCCTTCGCCGCGAGCGGTGCGGAGGAGGGTTCGCCCCGAGGGCGAGGGCTCTCCGCGCTGGTGCGGGAGGACCCGGCCGACCGGCTCGGGGAGGGGGAGCGGCTCGTTCCGGTCTCCGCGCTGCGGGCGTGCTCACCGGTCTCCGACCGGGTGCTGGCGGCGGATCTCGTGGACCACCTGGCCAGGTGTGACCGTGTGAGCGGCGCGGAAGCCGCGCGACGTTTCCTGCGCGACTACGGCGAGCTGCTGTTCGCGGCCACCCTGCCCCTGCTCTCCCGACACGGGGTGGCGTTGGAGGCGCACATGCAGAACACGCTGCTGGTGCTGCGCGACGCTCGTCCCGCCCGGCTGTTGCTGCGGGACTTCGCCGGGATGCGGGTGTACCGGGGACGGATGTCCCTGGCGATGCGGGAAGGGTTCGCCCGGCGTGCGCGGGTGACGGTGGCCGAGGGCGTGCGCCAGCTGCACGAGAAGCTCTTTCACTCCGTGGTGTGGGCCAACCTGGCCGAGGTGGTCCGGCTGCTGGGGGAGTCCCACGCCCTGGCTGGCGGGCGGGCGTGGCGGATCGTGCGCGCCGCCGCCGTGGACACGGTCGAGCGTTTCTCCGCCGGCTGCGAGGAGTCCGCCCGCTCCGATCTCGCGGCGTTGCTCGGGCCGAGCCTGCCACAGAAGGCCCTGGTCACCATGCGGCTGTACGCCACCGGTGGGGACGTCTACCGTCCACGTCCCAATCCGCTGCACCACCTCGGCGCGTGAGTGGACTCGGGACGCCCCGCCGCTTCGGTCATCGCGCGCGTTCCAGCACCAGGTGGGAGGGCTCGCTCCAGGGGGAGTCGATGGTCCACACCGGGTCCGGTGCGGGGCCCGGCACCCGGCGCAGCACGTAGTCCACCTCCCTGGGCTCGGTGGGGGTGAAGTGCCGGTAGTTGAACCGCAGCAGCGCGGCGGTCACCGGTCCGGCCTCCTCGATGCGCTCCCGCTTCCGCGGGGCGAGATAGCCGCGGTCGGACAGCCCGTCCACGACGGCGCACTCGCAGAAGTAGGCCAGGGTTCCGATCTCGCCGGGGCTGCGTACCGTGCCCTCACCGACGGTCTCACCGACCAGCTGGCCGATCCGCGCGTAGTCGGAGGGCGTCGCCCAGTTCGTGGTGATCGTGGCATGGCGCCACGGCACCCCGGTCTCCAGCACCACCCGGACCTGGTTGACGACGACCCCCGCTCCGAGGGCCACGGCGGCCGTGGTGGCCAGCAGCGGCACGGTCCCGCCCTGTCCCCGCCACATCGAACTCACTGCCGCCAGCGCGGCGGCGGCGAACACGGACAGTCCGATCATGGCCGGTACGTAGTACCAGTGGTAAGGGGGCACGCCGAGCGTGGTGTACACGCCGAAGTACGCGGCTCCCGCCAGTCCGAACAACGCCCAGCAGTGGAGCAACCGTGCGGTGCGGCGGCGCAGCAGGCGGGAGACCAGCCACACCGGCAGGGCGAGGAGGGCGATGACGGCGGCGGTGAGCGCGGCGGCCGTGGCGGCGGGGTAGGCGTCGTGGTAGAGCCGCAACCCGTTGCCGAAGGTCCACTGTCCCCAGTGCTCCTGCTGCTGTTTGATCACCAGCGTGTCGGCAACGGCCGAGCCGAAGGACCACCAGCTGAGGGTGAACCACGGCAGCGCGACCGCGCAGGCGGGCACCAGCCAGCGCCACCACGCCCGCCACAGTGTCGGTCTGCCCAGCAGCAGCACGAGCACGAACACCCCCAGGTCGAGCCTGGTGAGGGCGAGCAGCCCGGCGGCCACGCCGAAGAGCACCCGGTGCGGGCGCACGGCCCCCAGCAGGAGCAGTCCCAGCAGGGCCGAGGCCAGCGACATCTCCAGACCGGCCGAGGAGAGCAGGAACGGGTTGAGCAGGACGAACAGGCTCGCCGCCGCTCCCGTGGGCGCGGGTAGCCCACTGTGTTCGGCGCTGCGGTGCAGGGAGTGGGCCAGGACGGCGTTGGCGAGCACGAACACCACGCCGAGGGCCACTACCGGCTGGCGTAGCACGGCCGTGACGGCGGCCAGCACCAGCACGTTCAGCGGGGAGGTGGCGGTGTTGGCGAACTCCTGCTCGATCACTCCCCAGTGCCCGTGGAAGGCCACGTTGCGCGCGTAGTCGAGGGTGATGTAGGCGTCGTCGGTCAACCCGCCACGGATCAGGACGAACAGCACCGCCGCCAACAGCCCGACACCGCCGGCGGTGAACAGCGCCGCTCGGCCTCGGGGCGGGTGCGCGGCTGGTGACGGTCTGTCCGTGGGCGGTTCGGTCTCGTCCTGGGTCGCTTCGGCGATCGCCACCGCTGCTCCTCTCTCCCGGGGAAACGGAGTCAGCCGCTCGGGTCCGAGGACGGTGGGGGAGGTGTTCCGGCGTCGTGGGTGCTGGACAGTGTCGCCCTGATGTGTCAAGGACCATAGCCGGTGTGGCGTGATTTCGCTCGATCGTCGGAATCTTCGGGGGAAGGCCCGGTGGCTCCGGAGTGGAGGGTGCTGTTCGTCCGCGTGGGGAACGTGTCCGTTCGGGGAGGGGCGTCGCGGGGTGGAGGAGACAGCGGTGCTCAGCGCCGGTGGGGCGGGCGCAGCCCGTGGCGCAGTCGTTCGAAGGCCTCGTCCAGGCAGTCGCGCAGGCGTTCGTCCGGTTCGGATTCCTGCCAGGTCCGCACCGCCACGCGGAGCGCGGTGATCGCGCTCGCCCCGACCAGTCGCACGTAGGGGTCCTCGGTGGAGGTGTCCGTTTTCCGGGCCAGTCCCTCCACCAGGGAGGACTCCAGTGCCCGGAACGAGGTGACCACGCGTTCGAACAGTTCCGGGTGGTCCCGCAGCACCAGGGCCTGGTCACGCCACACCTCCCCGCTCATGGCGGTGTCCAGGGCCTCGCCGAGCACGGCCTGGGCACTGCTGAGGGGGTCCTCCTCGGTCGGGCGGGACACCACCCGCCCCGAGGTGTTCGTGATCGTCTCCGGTGCCCAGGGGACGAGGACCTCCTCCTTGGAGGTGAAGTAGTTGAAGAAGGTCCTGGGGGAGACCTCGGCGTGGGCGCAGATGTCCTCGACGGTGACCGCGTTCGGCCCGTGTTCCCGGAACAGGGTGACGGCGGAGCGTTGCAGCGCCTGCCGGGTGGCGCGTTTCTTGCGTTCGCGGAGCCCGCCGGAGCTCACTCCCACGCCGGTGTCCGCGGGGCGTTCGGTCGCCGTCGACGCTGGGTGCGCGGATCCGGCCATCGGGGCTTCTCCTGGAGGCCTGCTGGGCACTGGGTTGATCCGGGACTCATCGTAGTCGTGGCCGTTCACGCAGGGCAAAGCGGGCACCAGCCGCACTGACACCACTGTCTTTTTGCAGTGACTGCACAAAACTGTTAGCCTTGCAAAGTATTGTGCGGCGCGCCGTGGCGCCGCCGGCCGCCCTCGGGGAGGCGACCGGTTGTCCGTTTCCGATCGTGATCCCGTGTCCGGATTCGTGGTGAGGAGTGTCGGTGCTCCAGCAACAGCAGAAGCAGCTGGCACGCACGCTGGTGTCGTCGCTGTGGTTTCCCGTGTTCTTCGTCGTCGGGTTCATGGTGTGCTACCTGCTGCCGTTCCACGCCCCGCAGCCGCGTGACATGTCGCTGGCCGTGGTGGGGCAGCAGGCGGCCGAACGCCTGGACACCTCGCTGGAGAGGTCCCTTCCGGGAGGCTTCGAGGTGACCGCCGTGCCGGACGAGGAGGCGGCCGAGCGGGCGATCGCCGACCGGCAGGCCACCGCCGCCTACGACCCCGCCCACGGGGAGCTGTTCTACGCCTCGGCCAACGGCAAGGCCTCGCTGCAGATGCTGCGGCAGGTCTTCGCCCCGATCGCCCAGCAGGCCGGGCAACGGTTGAGCACCACGGACCTGGGGCCCACGGCCCCGGGCGACGTCATGGGCACGGGGCTGTTCTACTGCCTGATGGCGCTCAACATCCCGCCGTACATCTCGGTGATGATGCTGCTGCGTGCCGAACTGACCACGCGTCAGAAGCTCGGGGCGCTGGTCGGCGTGGGGGCACTGGGAACGGTGATCGTCTACGGGACGGCCCTGTCCCTGGACGTGATCTACAACGATCCCACCCTGCTGCTGGTCGGTTTCCTGCTCACCCAGGCGATCGCCTGGACCAGCTTCGGACTGGTTCCCTTCGTCAAGCAGTTCATCCCCGGTGTGGCGATGGGGCTGTTCGTGCTGCTGAGCCTGCCCTCCAGCGGTGGTGCCATCCCGAAGGAGCTGGTGCCGGGCTTCTTCCAGGCCCTGCACCCGATCATGCCGCTGGGCCAGGCGGTGCACGCGATGCGCGGCATCCTCTACTTCGACGGTACGGGGGCGCCCAGCATGGTGCTCGGTCTGTGCGCGTGGGTGGCCGTGGGGGTCGCGCTCGTGCTGCTCAACCAGTTCCTGGTGCGCAGGAGGGCACGGGCCGCCTCCTCCGGGGAACCGGTCGCCGTCACCGACCACGGCGGCGGCTACGAACACGAGGACGACGGCGACGTCACCGTGGACCCCGCCTTCGAGGCTCCGGAGCCGGTCCACCACCGAACCCTGGCCGGTTCCGTCACGGACGGATCCGGCGCCGCCGTGCCGGGGGCGAGCGTGACCGTGACGGACACCAGAGGGGTGCAGGTGGCGCGGATACTGACCTCTCCCGACGGTGGCTACAAGGTGCGGGAGTTGCCGGAGGAGCCGGTCACCGTGGTGGCTTCGGCCTCCGGGATGCAACCGGCCGTGGACAGGCTGGCGGCCCGCTCCGGACGGGTGGAGCGCTGCGACTTCCTGCTCGACACGGAGGAGGGCAGCCGTAGCGTGCGCCCGAGCCGGGCGGGTGGGGTGCTCGCCGTCGGGGAGTGACCTCCCGGCTTCGTGGTGTCCCTCACGTTGATGAGTGAGTACTCACTCAGTACGGTGAGGACGTGAACGCGGAACATCCTCGGCGCAGGGCGCCGGCGATGAGCGTGGAACAGCGGCGCGACGAGATCGTGCGGGCCGCTCTTCCGCTGCTGGTCGAACACGGGGCCAACCTCACCACCCGGGCCGTGGCACAGGCCTCCGGAGTGGCCGAGGGCACCGTCTTCCGCGTCTTCACCGACAAGGAGGAACTGCTGCGCGCCTGCGTGTCCGAGGCGTTTCGCACCGACGAGGCGTGTGCTCGCATCAGAGGGATCCCGGCCGAGTACGACGTGGAGGAACGGCTCGAACGGGCCGCATCCGTCCTCCTGGACTACTTCCGTCGCCTGGGCAGACTCGTGCACAGCCTTTCCGCCTCGGGCTACGACGTGCACCGGCACGACGGGGTCGGCCACGACCACGCCGACTGCGAACCGGAATTCGTTCGCCAGCTGCTGGCGGCCTGTGTGACGTTGACGGAACCGGACCGACAGCGCTTCCGGGTTCCCCCGGAGACGCTGGTCCGGATGCTGTTCGGGCTGCTGATGAGCATGCGGTTCGACCCGACGGCCCAGGAGGACGAGCACACGGCGCTCGCGCTGCGCGTCGACGTGCTGCTCCGTGGGGCACTGGCCGAACGAGGTCCAGAACGACACCGCTGAAGAAGGACGCCATGACAAGACCACCGATCGAGGTCGACCACGTCAGCAAGGAGTTCGGCAGGTTCAGGGCACTGGACGACGTGAGTCTCGCGGTGCCACGGGGATCGGTGCTGGGGTTGCTGGGGCACAACGGCGCGGGCAAGACCACACTGGTCAACATTCTGAGCACCCTGTCACCGCCCACCAGCGGGACCGCGCGGGTGGCCGGCTACGACGTGGTGCGCGAGAGCAGGAGCGTCTGCTCCCGCATAGGACTGACCGGCCAGTTCGCCGCCGTGGACGAACAGCTGAGCGGGCTGGACAACCTGGTGCTCATAGCCAGGCTGCTCGGAGCGGGCAAACGCGCGGCCACCCGGCGCGCCGAGGAGCTGTTGCAGCTGTTCGAACTCACCGAGGCGGCGAAACGGCCCGCGCGGTCCTACTCGGGAGGGATGCGGCGCCGACTGGACCTGGCCGCGAGCCTCGTCGGCCGCCCCGACGTGATCTTCCTCGACGAGCCCACCACCGGCCTGGACCCCTCCAGCCGCATGGGGTTGTGGCAGATCGTGGAGACCCTGGTCGACGACGGCACCACCGTGTTGCTGACCACCCAGTACCTCGACGAGGCCGACCGGCTGGCCGACTCCATCACCGTGCTGTCCAGCGGAAAAGTCATCGCCTCCGGCACGGCCGAGGAACTCAAGGCCGAGGTGGGCCAGCGCACGGCCAGCGCCACCCTCGCCGACCCCGCCGACGCGGAACGGGCCCTGAGCGCCCTGACCGCCCACGGGCTCAACCCCGTGCACGACCAGGAGCGGCACGTGGTCAGCGCCCCCGTGGACTCCTCGCGCGAGCTCGCCGTGGTCGTGCGGGCCCTGGACGAGGCCGGTGTCGAGGTCGACGGGCTCGGTCTCGGCGAACCCACCCTGGACGACGTCTACCTCACCCTGACCGGACACTCGACCGGATCCGCGGTCCGAAGCGAGGAGCGGAAGAACACATGACCACCACAGTGCACGCGCCGCCGACCACCCCGGAGAGCACGGAACCGGAGCGCGGCAACTGGCACGGTGCCAACTTCCCCACCCAGATAGTCGTGCTCACCGGCAGATCCCTGCGGGCCATGCTCAAGGACCCGCAGATCGTCGTGTTCAGCCTGTTACATCCGCTGATCATGCTGACGCTGTTCAGCCAGGTCTTCGGCAAGGCCCTGATGGGCAGTATCGCCGCCCAGACGGACAGCTACATCAACTACCTGATGCCCGCGATCCTGGTGACCACGGGAATCGGGGCGGCGCTGCAGTCCGGGGTGGGGCTGGTCACGGACATGAAGAACGGAGTGATCGGACGCTTCCGCGCGTTGCCGATCCGGATGGGCTCGGTGCTGATCGCGCGCAGCCTGGCCGATCTGTTCCGCACCGCCCTGCAGCTCGTGATCCTGCTGCTGGCGGCGACGGCGCTGTTCGGGTTCTCCCCCGAGGGCGGCCTGGCGGGGACGGTGAGCGCGTGGCTGCTTGCGTTGCTGGTCAGCTGGTCGTTGGCCTGGGTGTTTCTGGCGATCGCCTCCTGGGTGCGCAAGGAGGAGGTCATGCAGAGCATCGGCTTCGTGGCGATGTTCCCGCTGATGTTCGCCTCCAGCGCGTTCGTCCCCCTGGACGCGCTGCCCGGCTGGTTGCGGGTGGTGGCCCGCGTCAACCCGCTCACCTACGCCGTGGACGCCTCCCGGGATCTCTGCCTGGCTCTTCCCGTGGGGGCCGGAGTCTGGTCCGCCGTGGGCACCAGCGTGATGCTGCTCGCGATCGGCGCCGCCTTCGCGGTGCGGGGCTTCCGGCGTCCCCTGTGAGCCGTGCCCGGAACCCGCGCGGTCTCCGGGGCGTGACCTCGCCCGCCACGAGGGGCGCGGAGACGAGCGAGCGCCGGGTCCGACCGGACCCGGCGCCGTGCTCCGCGTGGGAACACCCCGTGCGGATCAGCCCCGCTCCACGGCCATCTCGCCGAGCAGCGACCAGTCGTCCTGCGGGACCTGGGTGTTGATGACCCGGGGGGTCTCGGCCAGGTACGGAGGCAGGGTGCGCTGGGCCTGCTTGAAGTGCTCGGACTGCACGTGCGCGGCCCCGGCGTCCTCGTCGCGGAAGGCCTCGACCAGCACGTACTCCTCGGGGTTCTCGACACTGCGCGACCAGTCGAACCACAGGCAGCCCTCTTCCGCGCGGGTCGCCTCGGTGAACTCGCGCGCGATCTCGGGCCACCGGTCCGCGTGCTCGGAGAGCACGCGGAACTTGGCGGTGATGAAAATCATCGCTGCTCCCCTGTAGCGTTTCGAGTGGGATTCCCGGTGCGAGCCCGCCGTGTCGTGGCCAGCGGTCGTCGACGGGCCGTCGAACGGGAAGAACGGATTCCGGACGCGCAGCTTAACAGGGGTTTCCCGCTCGACACGGTCGCGGCCACCGGAGGAGTCACTTCGTCCGGAAGGTCCTTTTCGGCGGGTCGTCACCGGTGGTTCCGCTGGCGGCCGCCGTGGGAACAGGAGCGTCCCTTGCGGAGTTCCTCCTCCCGCAGCAGCCGGCGACGTCGCCACAGCATCGCGAGCAGCGCGCCCACCGCCACCGCGATCAGCACGTGGGAGTTCGGCAGCCGCGTCGACAACTCACGTATCCCGGAGCCGAGCTCGTACTGGGTCTCGGTGTCCACGAGCCCGCCGAGGCCGGCCGTGGCCTCCGTGGTCAGGAAGAGCACTCCCATGCCCACGAACAGCAGGCCGGAGACGAGGTTGGTGGTGTGCACCCGGAAACCGGCCACGCTCACCTCCCTACCGCGCAGCCATCGTCGTCGCCCGAGTCGCTCCCACAGCGCTGCCAGCACGAACAGCGGGCAGGCCATTCCCAGGGCGAACACGGCCAGCAACACGGCTCCGTAGCCGGGGCTGGCGCCGGTGGCGGCCACGGTCAGCACGCCCCCGAGCAGCGGACCCGCGCAGAACCCGGCGAGACCGTAGACGCTGCCCAGCGCGAGCACCGAGGCCGCCGAGGAGATCCGGACTCCTCCGGCGATACGTTGGGCCGCCCCGATCCCGGTGCCCCCGCCGGTGAGCTGGACGAGGCCGAGACCGATCAGCAGCAGTCCCCCGGCCAGGGTCAGTTCCCGGCGGTAGCCGGTGAACAGGGCTCCGAGCAGCCCGGAGGTGACCCCCAGCGGGACCAGGGTGGTGCACAGTCCCACGTAGAAGACGGCGGTGTGGGCGAGCAGCCTCGTCGGGGAACCGAAGGCGTAGGCGAAGAAGGAGGGCAGCAGCAACGCCGAACAGGGACTGACCAGAGTGAGCAGTCCCCCCAGGAACGCGCCGAGCAGACCGACCTGGCTCACCGTGGCCCCGCCTGTTCGGCGGCCTGCTCGACGGCCGAGGCGAACACCTCGAACGGCTGGGCCCCCATGATCGGCCTGCCGTTGACCAGGAAGGTCGGGGTGCTCGACACCCCCACCCGGACTCCCTCGGAACGGTCCGCCCGCAGGGCCGTGGCCACCTCGGGGGAGCGCATGTCCGCGCGGAACCGCTCGATGTCGGCCACGCCGGCCTGTTCGGCGTAGCGGACCAGCTTCTCCGGCGGCAGGTCGGGGTGCCCGTGCTCCGGGGCGTGGGAGTAGACGGTTCGCTCGAACTCCCAGAAACGGTGCTGCCGCGCCGCGGCACGACCGGCCTTGGCCGCGCGGATCGACTGTTCACCGAATATGGGGTAGTCCCGCCACTCGACCCGCAGCACTCCCGGTTCCACGTAGCGGTCCACCAGTTTCGGCAGGGCGTCGGTGGCGAACTCCGCGCAGAACGGGCAGCGGAAGTCCTCGTAGGCCACCAGGACCACGGGGGCCTCCGGTGAGCCGAGGGCCAGCGGGTCACCGGGGTTCCTGCGGGCCGGTGAGTCCACCGAGCCGGATCGTTGCCGTGCCGCGCTGTCCGGGGCGCCGGTGGATCCGGAACCGTGGTGTCTGGCGAGCACGGAAACCACCAGCACGGCCACGACCACCACGAGTATCGCGATCGCGGCGTTCGTGCGTCGGATACGGGTGCGTGTGTCCACAGTGCCCATGCGTGACTTCCGTTCCCGTCGCCACCTTCCTACTAGGAAGGATAGTAGTTCTTGGCGGGCACGGTGGACCGACCCGGTGCGTTCAGCCGAACGTCCGCAGGGCCAGGCAGCCGACCAGCGCACACCCGGAGAAGAGCACCACACCCGTGAGACCGGGCAGCAGCGAGGCGAACGAGGCCACCAGGTACTCGGCACGCCGTCGCAGGGTGTTTCCGGGCGGCTGACGGGCCGGATCCAGCCAGCGCAGCCGTAGTTCCACGGCCTCCCTGGACATCGCCAGCGACTCCCGCGGCGTGGTGTGGGACTCCACCGCGCACAGCGCCCTGCGCAGCCCTTCCTTTCCGCAGACGCGTACCGCGGCCGTGTCGGCGGCCAACTCGACCGAGACCCGGACGGCGGTGGGAGCGGCCCGGAACAGCGGCACGAACGGCAACGCCCACGCCAACACCTCGGCCAGCGCCACGAGTTCGTGGTGGCGTCCGCGCAGGTGGGCACGCTCGTGGGCCAGGATGGCCTCCCGCGCCGGCGGGTCAAGCCCGGTGACGCCGGTCGTGGCCACCACGGTTCCGCGCCGTCCCCCCATGCTGTAGGCGACCGGGGTGTTTTCCGGCAGCCAGAACACGCGGGGGTCGGTTGCCTCCCTGATCCCGAGGAAACGCAGCAGCGACAGGTGTTCGTCCCGGCGTGCCGTGTGCTGTCGGCTCCGGCGCACCGCCACCACCAGCACGCGCAGGCCCGCACAGGCCACCACGCCGATCCCCGTCACGCGGACGATGGTCTGCTCCAGGTAGCGGCCGGTGTTGATGCAGGTGTTGGCCATCCCCACCAGGCCGTCCACCGACTCGTTGTGCGGAATCCCGAGCAGCACCGCCCCGCCGCAGGCGGCCGCGACGACGAACAGTGTGGACACCGTCCACGCCGTGAGCGCCAGTCCCGGCGGGATGCGCGGGGACAGGGTCTTGTCCAGGTAGTGCGGCCCCGTGACCGCCACGAGCAGCGCGGCGGCCAGCAAACCCAGTGCCAGGGTCATCACGAACCGTTCTCGGGAGGTTCCCACCGGTCCAGGGCGCGGCGCAGCAGCCGCGACTCGTGTCCGGAGGCGGAGCGGGCGAAGTGCAGCAGCACCGAGTCCGCGTCGCCGGAGGACTCCAGCACCTCGCGGATCAGTCCGGCACCGGCCTCCTCCCTGGTGCGGGCCGGGGTGTACCGGTAGGCTCGACCGTCCTTGGCCCGGTTCGCCCAGCCCTTGGTGTGCAGGTGGTCGAGCACGGTCATCACCGTGGTGTAGGCCAGTTTGCGCTGGCCGGGGAGACGTTCCAGCACGTCGCGCACCCGCAACGGTTTCTCGGCCGCCCAGAGTACGTTCATGACCTTCAGTTCCAGCTCACCCAAACCGAGCACGCCGGTGATTCTACGGAGCGTCGCCTCGGCTGTTCGCGCGGTGTCCCCCGTTCGTCGGAGAACCCCTTCGGCGGAGCGGTGGGAGGGTCCGAGCCGTGACCGGAGTCGGTGGGTTCCGATGGCGTCTGCTGGGAGGGGAACTCACCCGCGGAGCTCGGCCGGGGGACGTGGTGCGGTCAGCGCGTCGAGTCCGACCCCCGGACTCCGCTCGCCGGTGCGGTTGTGCGGCAGCAGCGCGAGCAGACGCGCCATCGGACAGGTGTCGCTGAGGGCCGCGAAGGTCAGTCCGGCCCCGACGAAACCGGCCACCCACTTCATCGGACGGTGGACGAGGCTGCCGAGCACCCCCACCAGCACCAGTGACCCGGCCACCAACCGGACCTGCCGCTCCATCTCCCAACCGCCGGAGCTCCGCCGCAGCGGCGCCCCGTGTTCTCTCCAGGAGTTCACCCCGCCCCGCAGCACGGCCAGCCGTTCGAGACCGGTGCCCTCCAGGAGCCCGCGCGCCTGTTCGGCCCGTTCTCCCGAGGAGCACACGAGCAGCACCGGGTCGCGGTGTTCGACACGCAGGTCCTCGGCGTGTTCACGCAGCAGCCGCAGCGGCACGTTGTACGACCCGGGAACGCGCACGGCTGTGAACTCGCCCGGTGTGCGCACGTCCACGACCCGCACGGTGGGATTGTCGTCGAGCAGTGCGCGCGCCTCGGGTGTGTCCAGTACGGATCCGTCCTCGAAGGACATCGTGGTCTCCCTGGTCGGGGTTCGCGGTCTCGGTCTCCGGCTCGGCTTCCAACGACTGCCGGACTCCACGGTGGACCGCACCCGCGGTCGGTAGTGGAACAGGTGGTCCGTCGGCGTCGTCGCTCGACGCCGCAATGTTCCGGAGCGGCCACCGACACAGTGTACTCGGGCCGGGTGCGGTGAGAGCTCTCACACTCCCGTGGTCGTTCCCGGTCGGCGGCGGAAGGAGTCGGCTTCCGCGTTGAATGATTTTCGGGTGTTTGTCCGGTTTTTCGGATGGAGATCGCCCCGCAGATCTGTCGGATTCCCGTCAGGGGAGGTGGTTCGTTTCCCGGCTGGTCGCTTAGCAGGGCTGGTCACCGTTCTCCGTTCGTGGGGCGACTGGCACTTTGGGAAAGACGTGGAAATAGATAAAACCGCTCGGTTGGTTTAATCTGAGTGGGATGTTGAACAAGTCGGGGGACGAAGTGATGTCGACACGGCAGAAACGGGCCGAACGCACGCGGGAGCTCATCCTGCGCGCCGCGGCCGAGGTCTTCGAACGGGACGGGATCAGCACGGCCAGCCTGGCCTGGATCACCGAGGTGGCCGAGGTCTCCAAGGGAGCGCTGTACTTCCACTTCCGGTCGAAGGAGGAACTGGCCGGAGCGGTGTGTCTGGAGGGCATGGACCGCATGAACTCCCTCGTGCGGGAGTGCTACCGCGGACGGAGCCCCGCCCTCGAACGGCTGGCGACCCTCTGCCGGCAGCTGGTGCGCCTCGTTCGGGACGACGTGGTGGCCCGTGCGGCCGTTCGGTTGGCCAACGACGGAAGCGTCGGCGGGATGCTGCCGAGCGACCCGAACCGGGAGTGGTCGCGGGTGGTGCACCGGCTGTTGTCGCTGGCCCACTGGCAGGGAGGACTCAACAGGAGCGTCGACGTCGAGGCCCTGGCCCGCCTGCTCGTCTCCGCCACCGTCGGCGTGGAGGTGTTGTCCAGGAGGGACTCCTCGTGGCTGGACGAGGCCGTGGTCACACGCCTCTGGGACACCCTTCTCACCGCCTCGTCGGACTGAGTGCTTCCCGAGCCCGCGCGGGTCCTGTCACTCACCGGTCGATCTCGGTGGAGACCAGCGGGGTGTCCCCGTCACACACCACGGTGATCTCCACTTCCGTGTCCGCGGACTCGAAGGTGAGCTCGGCCTCCTCGGCGGGGCCGTCCTCCACGTCCTGGGCCTGGAAGCCCTGCGACGGGCTCCAGGAACGCAGCGAGGCCCGCTGTTCGGCGGAACAGCCCACGGTCACCGTGCCACCGGGAGTGCGTTCGACCTCGCTGGAGCCTTCCCCGGTGGGATCGGTCCGTTCGGGGCCGTCGCCGGGGACGGTGGGACCCGCCCGCGCCAGTTCGCGACGCACCTGTTCGGGCGAACTCATCGGTGCTCCCCCGTCGAGGATGCCCCGGCCGAGGACGGACACGGCCGTCAACCCCACCGCCACGGCGACAGCCGCGGCACAGCACCACCCCAACACCGCCAGTGCCGTACGGGTCTTTCCGGTGGGAACCCTCATGGGCACCACTATGCCAAGCCGGAACGAACGAGCGGTTCCGGTTACCGTGCAACGGTGGCACAGGTGCTGCTTGTCGAGGACGACTCGGCTCTTCGCACGTCGTTGAGCAGAGGACTGAGCGAGCGCGGGCACGCGGTCACCTCGGCCGTCACCGCGATGGACGGACTGAACCGGATCGTGGCGCACAAGCCCGACATCGTGGTGCTGGACATCGGCCTGCCGGACCTGGACGGGCGGGAGATGCTGCGGATGCTGCGCGCGGCCAGCCGGGTCCCGGTGATCGTGGGCACCGCGCGCGGCGGCGAGGACGAGATCGTCTCCGTGCTGGACTCGGGGGCCGACGACTACGTGGTCAAACCGTTCAGCGCGGGACACCTGGACGCCCGGATCCGCGCCGTGCTGCGCCGAGGGGGAGAGCAGCAGACCGCCCCCGAGGCGATCGTGGTGGGCGGACTCCGGGTGGATCCGGCGACGCGGTCGGCGAGTCTGGACGGCGAGCCACTGGAGCTCAACCCGAGGGAGTTCGACATGCTGCACTACCTCGCCGCGCGGGCCGGGCAGGTGGTGAGCAAACGCGAACTGCTCACCGAGGTGTGGCAGCTGCCCTACGGCGGTGCCGACAAGACCGTGGACGTGCACGTCTCCTGGCTGCGCCGCAAGCTCGGGGAGACGGCGCGGCAGGCGCGTTACCTGCACACGGTGCGCGGGGTGGGAATCCGCCTGGCCGCGCCGGAGGAGTCCGGGGACCGGTGATGCGGCGGCGTATCGCGGTGCTGGTGGTGGCCACCACCACCCTGGTGTTGGTGGCCTTCCTCATCCCGTTGGCCGTGCTGGTGCGCACGGTGGCCTTCGACCGTGCGGTGAACACCGCCACCACCGAGGCCCAGGCGTTGACCTCGGTGGTGGGGACGGTCGACCGGTCGACGCTGGAACTGAGCGTGCAGCGTGCCAACGCCCAGGGCCGGTTTCCCCTGACCGTCTTCCTCCGGGACGGCACGGTGTTGGGGGCGGAGGCCGAACGCACCCCGGCGGTGCGGCTGGCGGCCCGGGGGCGCAGTCTGACCGTGGACACCGACAGCGGGGTGGCCGTGCTGGTGTCGGTGGGGGACGCCTCGGGTGGTCAGGCGGTGATCCGCAGTGAGGTCGGTGAGCGGGAGCTCATGCGCGGGGTGCACCGGGCCTGGCTGCTGCTCGCGGGGCTCGGGGTGGTGCTGCTGGGGCTCAGTGTGCTGGTCGCCGACCGTCTGGCCCGTTCCCTGGTCCGTCCCACCCGGGAACTGTCCGAGGTCTCCCACCGGCTGGCCAACGGCGAGTTGGACGCCAGGGCACGGGTCGACTCGCCCCGGGAGATGCGGGACGTGGCCACCGCCCTGAACCACCTGGCCGGGCGGATCCGCGAGCTGCTGGCCGCCGAGCGCGAGTACGTCGCCGATCTCTCCCACCGGCTGCGCACCCCGTTGATGTCGCTGCGGCTGGACGCGGAGGCGCTGCGGGACCGGCAGGAGTCCGAACGCATCACCGAGCACGTGGACACGCTGCACCGTGAGGTCACCCGCATCATCGAACAGGCGGGCAGACGCAGCTCCGCGAAGTCGGCCCCGAGCGGCTGCGACGCGGTGGCGGTGGTCTCCGAGCGGGTGGAGTTCTGGGCGGTGCTGGCCGAGGACACCGAACGCGAGATGCGGGTGGACCTCGCGCCCGGCCCGCTGCGGGTGACGCTGGAGGCCTCGGAGCTGTCCGACTGCGTCGACGCGCTGCTGGGCAACGTCTTCGCCCACACCGAGGACGGGGTCGGCTTCGACGTGCGGCTGTTCCCCCACGAGGGGTTCGTGCGGCTGGTGGTGGCCGACGACGGGACCGGTTTCGGGGAGTCGGTCACCTCCGGGGAGCCGTTGAGTCGCGGTGCCAGCGGCAGCGGATCCACCGGGATCGGGCTGGACATCGTGCGACGGGCCGCCGACGAGTCCGGTGGGGCGGTGACCCTGGGAACCGGCGAACGTGGGGGAGCCCGGGTGACCGTGGACTTCGGGGTGCCCGAGCGGTAGCCCTGCCGGGACCCGCGCCCGTCGCTCGACCCGGTGGGGATCCTTAACCTCGTTTTAGTGTTCGGGTAGGGACCGTTTAGTGCCCGCGCTGTGACCGTGGTTGTCGGCAGTGACGGAGAACAGGGTTCTACCGGGAAAGGAGATCGACGTGCCGGCTACGAGGAAGTTGGTCGCGGCGCTGGCGGTCACGGGTGGGGTGCTCGCCCTGGGCGGCACCGCCGTGGCCTTCGGCGGTGGGGACGGACAGCAGCAGGCTCCGGCGGGGGACGGTTCCCCCGTGGTGCGCGAGGCTTCGGGACAGCCCTACACCGGCCCGGATCGGGACGAGATCCATACCGGCCCGGAGGAGTTCTATCACGGTCCCCGACCGGGGGACTGCACGAAGGATGCCCCGGAGGTCAGTGCCGAGCAGGCGCGGAAGACCGCGTTGGAGCGGGTGCCCGGCACGGCGCGGGTGACCGAGGTGGAGCTGGACCGCTGCTACGAGTTCGAGTGGGACGTGGAACTGCGCGAGGCCGACACCGAGTACGAGGTCACTGTGGACGCCCGCAGCGGTGACGTCCTCGGCTACGAGACCGACCGGGACGACTGACCGGGGCGAGTGCCCGATCCGGAGGGCGGGGTGTCCGCGTGCGCGGATGCCCCGTCCGAGTCGTGTCGCGGGGTGCTCCACTCCGGCTCGTCCGTGGCCCGTCGCTTTTCTGGGGAGGGCGTTCGGGTGGCTGTGACCTGCTTCTTCTGAATACTTCAAGTATCTAGAAGGTTACTCGAAGAGGTGATAATCTTCGCCCTTCGGAAGATCGTGTCACCAGCCTAGGGGGAGGGACGAACGTGTCTTCCGAAGGAGGGGGCGGCTATACCGTCCGTACTGGGGAACTGACCAGGATCGGCGCACGGTCGGGAGAGCTGGGCAGCGAGCTGCTGGGGCTGGTGCGGGCCGTCACGGAGGAGTCCACGGCGGCGGCACGGGCGCACCGGGGATGGGAACTCGCGGATCCCCTGGAGAGCGTGCGGCACAGCTGCGAACACAACATCGAGGGCTTCGGCCGGTGGCTCGACGACCTGGAGGACCGGTTGACGGCGGTCGCCCGCAACTACGAGGAGACCGACGAGTGGGCCCTGGACAAACTGCGGGGAAGCGGAGTCTGACCGGCCGTGGACTACCGGACGTTGAAGGAGGCCTCCCCCGCGAGCCTCTCCGAGGCGGGCAAGGCGTGGACCTCGTTGGTGGAGGAGTTCGACAGGATCATCGCCGAGTTCCGTTCCGAGGTGTGCGATCCCCTGGAGGAGGGGGAGTTCTGGCGCGGTGAGGCCAAGGAGCTCGCCGCCGCGCACGGGCTGCGGATCCACCGGAGTATGCGCGAGTACCGCGACCGCATCGTACCGGTGGGCAAGGCGTTGAACACCGCGGCGGAGGAACTGCTGGACTGCCAGAAGCAGATCGAGGACGTGGCCGGCGAGATCAACGACAGGAGGGACGAGGGGTGGCGTTTCGACTCGGACGGCACCATCACCTATCCCGACAACCAGCGGAGCGCCTACGAGGCCTACGTCGCCGAGGTCGAGGGAATCCTGTCGCGGGCCGCCGAGGCGGACCGGCAGGCCGCCCGGGCGCTGGCCGAGGCCGATGACACGCTCGAATACCTGGACAGGGTACTGGCCGAGGAGCGCCGGGAGGAGGAGCGGAAGGCCAAGGAGGCCGCCAAGCTGGCTTCCCAATCCCCGGACGAGCTCGGTTTCGAGGAGGCCGGAAAACTCCTGCGGTTGTTGCGGGAGAACGGCGGGGACCCCGCCTTCGCCGGGGAGTTCCTGGAACGGGTACGTCCGAAGCAGCTGCTCGAACTGACCGACGACCTGCAGTCCACGATCAAGGGGGACTGGGCGCGGCAGAGTCAGGGGTCCGGGACGAACAGCTCCGAACTGGTCAGTGGTCTGCAGCGGTGGTTGGGGGAGACGTTGGCCACCGGCACCGGCCCGGAGGGACGCGAGTACCTGGGTGAGGACCTGCACGGGCCGGAGGAGGAAGAGAGCACGGAGCAGCGGGCGCAGAACTACGGCCGACGACTGCTGAAGGCGGCGGAGAACTGGGGAGGCGGTTTCCTCGGGCTCGGTGACGAGGACGCGGGATACCGCTCACTCGGGATGCTGCTGCACAGCGGCGAGTACTCCAGCGAGTTCCTGAACACCGTGGGAGACGGGCTCGTCGAGGCCGACAGGAAGGACCCGTTCGAGCCGTTGCGGGGGACCAACCTCAATCACGTCGACGACCGAGGGCGCGGCGGGGACCCGCTGGTGGGGTTGATGACGGCTCTGGAGCACAGCCCGGAGGCGGCGAGTTCCTTCTTCGATCCCGCCCGCAACGACGAGAACCTGGCCCATCTCGTCGAGCGGGACTGGCCGGTGGACACCTACGACCACGCCGAGGGACCGAGGCACGACTCCTCCCCGACCGAGCGGGAGAAGACGCTCGGGCTCGATCTGCTCGGTAACGCCCTGGAGTCGGCCACCCTCGGCGAGCAGCACGGCAGCGCGGAGGGCGCCCGGAGCCTGGCGGGGCTGGTGCACACGCTGGCCAACAGGGAGGCCGGTATGGAGGACCCGGGACAGGGGACGGTGCCCGAGCCGCTGCGCGACAACCTCGGCAACATGCTGTCCAACTACATGAACGCGGTGCACGACTCCGGTGCACCGGTCGTGCACAGCAGCGAATCGCTCGGTCTGGACGGTGACGACCCGGACTGGGCGACGGGCGAGGCGGGACGCATGAGCCCGTTGTTCAGTCAGTACGAGGTGTACAAGGTGATGGGGTCGGCCGCCTACGACCCCGAGGTCTACGCCCAGTTGCGTGACGCCAACATGGCCTACACCGGTCTGACTCTGGACGACATCGCCCAGGACGACAGCAAGTCGCCGGAGGATCGCAGGCTCTCCATGAAGAAGGAGGCGAACCAGGCCGCGGCCGTGTTCGGTGCGCTGGATGAGGCCCGTGCCTACGCCGTGGACGAGCTCTACGACGGCAAGGACGCCGCCTACAACTCCAAGATCGAATTCGGAGGGAGTCTGGCCTCGTGGTCCCTGATCGGGGCCGGTGCGGCCTCGGGGGTCGTGGAGACCGTGGGGGCTCCCCTGGCGGCGGGAGGCAGCGTGGCGCTGGCCGACGGGGCCACGGCGCTGGCCGACCAGCTCAAACAGGACAGTTCGAACATCGTGACCCGGGACACCGCCGACCTCAGGGAAGAAGGGCACAAGGACGCCCACAAGCTGCTGCAGCAGTCGTTGTGGGAGAACCGGATGTGGCGGGAGGGGATGGGACCGCCCGCGGATCTGATGCCCGACGAGGGTGGGGATGGTCCGTCGCGACTTGTCGATTCGAACGGAGACCTGCCAAGAGACTACGACAGGTGGCTCGGCGAATCCAATCCGTATGGATTCGAGGGGCAGACGGTGCAGAACACCTATGACACCGGGGCGAGTATTTACGCGAACGCCACGGGGCGCCGCCCGGTGCGGGTGAGCGAGACGGAGTGAGGTCGGAAGCGATGCCGCGGATACGGTTGCTGGCCGCTTTCGTGGTCGGTGTGCTGGTGCTGGCGGGGTGTTCGGGGAACGACGCGGACGAGGGGCCGCCGGAGTGGGTGCGTTCGCCGCCGGAGTATCTGTCGTGTGCGGGGATGGTGGACCCGCGGTTGGTGGTCGAGCTGATCCGGGCGGGTGATCTGATCGATCCCGATCCCGAGGACGCTACGGCCGAGGTGGATCCCGAGGAACCTTCGACCGAGTGCCATCCACTCCTGCAGAACCAGCTCGTTCTTGGCACTGATCCTGCTGATCCTCAGTACATGGCTCGTACCCTCAGTCCACCACCCGACCCGTTGTTGGTTCCGATTCCGGAGTTGCCCGGTTTTGTGATGCACGATCATGCGGTTCTGTATGTTTCGTGTACCCGTGGCTCCGAGACGCTTACTCTCGACAGCTCGATCAGCATTGACACGGATGAGTTGTTGAATCCGCGGACGCGGTTGGCGATGGCGCGGGTGCTGGTGGACACGACCAATCGGGCGCGGGACCGGTTCGGGTGTTCCGAGCGGGCGTTGTCCCTGCCGGGCGAGTTGCCGGAGATCCCGGGGTTGGACCAGGCGCGGCGTGTGGAGCCGCGGGACGGTTTCGATCGTCGGGTGTGCAGCGTCGACCTGGTGAAGGCCCTGCCCGGTTACGAGCCGCGGTCTTCGGGGGCGGTGGGTGAGGAGCTGCCGTGGGTGATGGAGACGCCACAGCCCAGCAGCCTGCTCAGCACGTGTGAGATCCGGGTCGGCCGCGGCGGTACGCGGGGGACCGTGCCCGGGAATCCGAAGGTGGCGTTTGTGACCTACAAGGGGGTGTTGGCACGGGCGCGGCAGGAGTCGGCGGAGTACTCGTGGCCGGAGTACGACCTCGTGTGTCAGGGCCAGCCGGTGTCGTACCGGATGTATCTGTCCGAGCCCGGAAGCCGACATGCCTGGTTGCGGGAGTTGCCGGACGATCCGGTCTACGAGAATGTGTTGTCCCGCTTCGTCCACGAGGACACCCGACGAGCCGGTTGTCCGAGTTCCTGAGTGCGGGGTCCCGGCGAGTGGGTGTGTCGAATCTGACCCCGTGTGTGTCCGAACGAGCACTGTGCGCTCGTGCCACACGATAGGGTGTCATCCGTTGTGGTGGCTGTGGCCGGAGTGTGCCGACGGGTGGGCGTCTCGGCCCGGTGCCACCGCCGCGTGGAACGTGGTTGATACAGGGGGAGGTGTCCGTTGGGGCGGGACGGTTTCGTCGTTGATGGGGATCTGGTCCAGCAGGGGCTGGAGGAGCTGAGACAGGCCCGGGACGAGGCCTGGGATCTCTGGGTAGAGACAGTGGCCATTGAACCGGGTGAGTTGACCGCTGAGGATCGGAATACGCAGGGGGCTCGGGAGGTGTTCCAGCAGCGGATGACCACTGGTGAGGGCTCGGTGCGTAGTGCGGCAGGCGAGATTCGTCTGCTGTTGGACGAGCGGATTCAGGCCTATGAGGAGGCGTTGGGCGAGTACGGCCGGGCCGAGGACACCGCGGAGGCCGAGCAGTCCCGGAGGGAGAGCTGAGTACGGTGCACGCTATGGACATCACACTGCGTCGTCTTGCCCGTTTGGGGGCCGGTGTGTTGGTGGTGGTGTTGGCGGGGTGTTCGGCCGGGGCCGGGCAGCAGGATCCGCCGGAGGGGCAGCCGAGCAGTTCCAGCCCGGAGACGGGGTCCGGGATGGAGATCGCGCACCCGAAGGACGCTGCCGCTGTGGACGTGTGCGACCTGCTTCCCGAGGAAGCAGCGACGTCACTCGGAGTGCAACAGCAGGGTGAGAAGAGCACGAACAACCTTGCCGGGAGTGGAACTCCCGCCTGCACATGGGAGAGCCGAGAGGGAAAGACCAAGGTGTCTTTGTCTCCTGCTCCGGGGCGTTCGATTCGGACTTATCGACAACACAAATCGGAGTACGTGGACTACAAAGAATTCGAAATCAGCGGATACTCTGTTGTTCAGGCTAACAGAGTTAAACCGTCGGAGGCCGGATCATGCGGTATGTTTCTTGTCGCGCAGGAAAAACAGCTCGTGCAATCTTTTGTTACTCTTCCTGTCGAGCAGGTCGGAAAGACTGATCCCTGTTCTCTGGCGAGGAAGGCGTTGAGGTTGTCGGTGTCGTCGTGGCCGGACGCGTAGTGGTGTGAGGAGTTCGTGATGACCGTACTGGGGATGTGCTACGCCAGCACCGCCAAGGAGTTGCGCAAGGCCATGGCGGGTTCGGAGGAGGCGACGAGTCTGCCCGCTCCGAGCTCGAAGGGGGCCGAGGCGTTGGGCAACGCGGCCAAGAAGTTCGACTCGATTCTGGAGAAGATCGACTCGGGGCTGGGCAAACTGGAGCGAGGCCATTCCGGTCGGGCGGCCGAGGCCGCCCGGGCGTCGATCGCCGAGGTGCGGCCGGTGGTGGAGCAGGCCGCCGAGCATTCCCGGAAGCTGGGGGAGGCACTGGACGAGCAGACGCGGGCACAGCACGAGACCTTCCGCGCGCTTCCCGTGGAGGGCGGGCGTCTTCCGGACGGCCGTCCGACACAGCTGCAGCCGCCGGACAAGAACTTCGCCGACCACACGCGTCTGTCCAGTGTTCCGGGTTTCGACTGGACGAGTGACTACGAGGAGAAGCAGGCCCGGTTCCAGGCCACCAACGACGAGGCCAACCGGGTGATGACCGAGTACAGCACCCGGACCGCCGAGTCCACCCGCAACACCGAGAAGTTCGACCCCGACAAGGCCGGAGAGGTCGATCCGGGACGGCGGGCCAGCTACGGCCCGGACGCGGGAAGTTTCGTTTCCGGCGCTTCCTTCGGCGCGGCAGGGGCCGGTGGTTCCGCCCCCGCCGGATCCTCCTCGGCATGGGCGGGTGGTTCTCCCGGTGTGGCCGGAACACCCGGTGCGGCCGGAACAGCCGGGGCGCCCACTGGAGGGGGCGGTGCCGTTCCCTCCGGATCCGGGACGTCCGCTCCGCCCGCCGGTTCGGGTTCGGCCTGGACGACCCCACCGGGAACGGTGCGCGGACCGGACGGGACGGTGTACCGGCAGGGCCCGGACGGCACCTGGCAGCGCCAGAACCCGTACAACGGGCGCTGGGCCCCGGCCCCGCACGGACCACCCGGCGCGGCGGGTGGTGCACGCGGTGTGGGTGGTGCGCCGCCACGCGGCGGTGGTGTGAGTCGGGTGCCGGGTGGCGCCGGGCGTGGCGAACTGGCTCCGGGGGGACGTTCCGGGGTCGGTGGTTTCGGGCCGAAAGGAAGCGGCGGCGCGGCTCCGGGAGGTGCCGCTGTCGGCCAGCCCGCCGGGCGTGGCGGTATGCGCGGGATGCCTATGGCCGGTGCCGGTAAACAGGGCGAAGGTCAGGACGAGGAGCACGAGCGTCCCGGCTGGCTGGTGGAGACCGAGGACGTGTTCACCAACGACATGCAGCGAGTGGCCCCACCGGTCATCGGTGAGACCCCACACGAAGGTGGACGGTGAGCGCCGTGGCGGGCACCCCGGCCGTCCGGGGTGCCCGGTGTCGCGGGCGCTCAGGCGAAACGGTCGGTCTTGACGGCCTCCACGAACGCCCGCCACTGCTCGCGGGTGGTGGTGACATAGCCGGCCGCGCGGTTCTTGGTGTCCCGGACGGCCGCGCCGTCACCTAACCGCCCCACCTCGACACAGGCGGTTTGGTGCTGTGAGTGGCTGGACTTATGCCATACAGCGCGCCTTCGTGCTGTCATCGCGAGTTCTCCATCTCCTTGGCGACACGGGTGATGAGGTCTGTCGATTCCGCAGTGCTCATCGCCAGTTGCCGGAGCTTACCGGCCGCTTCTTGATAGGCACGACCATCTTCGGGTTCGTGCAGGAACACGGCCGAGCTGTATTGCTCGATGTGCACGATGGGCCTCGAACTCGCGAATTCGAACAGGATGAAAGCCCCAGCATGGGCGGGGTGCCAGATTTCGAGGTCCATCGGAATGACCTGGACCGTCACGTTCGGCCACCCGGCCATGTCGGTGATCTGTCTGAGCTGTTCGGCGAGTACGGCGCGACCACCGATGGGGTTCCGCAGGGCTGTTTCGAGTATCAGCGCGGTGAAGTGAGGACCGTCTTCGCGTGTCAACACTTCGCGTCTTCCCTGACGTAACGCCACTCGCGCTTCGACATCGCTGTTCGAGGCGCCTGTCATCACCGCTCGCGTGTAGGCCGAAGTCTGAAACAACCCTGGCAGGACCATCGTCGAGACCTCCAGGACCTGTGCGGCATCCCGTTCGAACTCGATCAGTGTGGTCAACTCGTGTTGCGCACCAGGAACACCGGTTGACACCCAGTTCGGTTCATTGGCTCCACGAGCCATGCTCGTGAGCCGTTCCCGCTCACTTTCGGGAACTCCCAGCGCAGTAAGAACACTGGCTACGTATTCCGAGGTGGGAGCCGTCGATTGTCCGCTCTCGTAACGAGAGATCTTTGAGTGATCAGTTCCGAGACGGCGCGCCAGCTCTCGTACTCCTACCCCGCGTTCCTCACGCGCTTGCCGCAGCTCAGCTCCCAGAGCACGCGCACGAGGAGTTCCTTTGTTGGTGCGAGCCATACACCAATCCTAGAGGTGGAAGAGTTGGCGCTTCCTTCCTTCGATCGTGTTATTGCGGCCATTGGTGCAAGAGGTCATGCTGGTGCACACCAGAAACACCAGTGAACCACTAGAGAGGAAGGACGTCATGCCTCATCCGTTCACCTGGGTGCCCGCCGCGTGGCAGCGGCATGTGAGCAGGGATCCGGTCCCACCTCCGGGTATGGAGTTTCCGGAGGGTGTCGTGGTTTCGACGTTGTGCGGACAGGAGGTGACCTCGGCGACCGGGGAGCTGGCCTGGTTGTGGACCACCTGCCCGAGTTGTGACGACGCGGCCCGGGAGATCGTGGGAGCACCTCCGCGTCCGGAGATCTCCCCGGAGCGGGGTGAGTGCTCGTGAGTACCCGGCACGGGGAGTTGGCCACACTGCTGGCGCACGAGCAGTGGCGGCTGGAACAGTTGTCCTACGACGTGGCGAGGCGGCGGTGTACGGCGCGGCAGTGCTGCGAGGCGGCGACGGTGCTGGAGCGATTGTCCGCCGTGTTGCGGGAGTACGCGGCCCGGCTGCCCTTCGAGCGGAGCTGTGGAAACGGAACGGGCCCGTTCCTCATCACGCCGGAGGACGATTGCGATGTCTGAGCTGGCGGCCGTGGTGGCCACGGCATCGACGCTGTTCGCCGTGGCGGTGGTCCTGGCGGTGTCCGGTCAACGCGCCGGTCGGTCCCCGAGGCACGCACGGCAGGAGGGCGGTTCCGGCCCGGCGGCACGGCGGTTGGCGCTGGCCCACCTCGGGCAGCTCGCCATGGAGGGAGCGCCCACCGGGGAGCTGATCAGCTGGCCCACGGTGGACCCGGACCGGCACGGGCCTTCCCACTCCACCGGGATCCGGGAGCAGGACACCGTCCTTCCGGCGGCCGGGGAGGATCCCACGCTGGCGCTGCTGTGTCGTGTCCGCGACGGGCTTCGGCGGCTGTGAGCCGGTGAAGGGGGCGGCCGAGCCTCATTCGGGCGGGTGGGATCTCGCGGAGAGCGCGGCCGAGACGACACGTTCGTAGGCGTCCTTGTAGGCGCCCACGGCGGCTTTGCGGGTTCTCTCCGCCCGGATCGGCAACGGCAGTGCCGCGAGGCAGAGCAGCCCCGTCCCCAGGGACACGAAGGCGAGGACGTTGCCCGCCCGCACGTCGCCCTCTCTCCACAGCACGAGGCAGAACAACAACCCCGTCAGGGAGAACACTCCGGACAGCACACTCAACCAGGTCAACCGCAGGACCCTGCGACGCAGGACGAGGTGGCGTCGCCGGTTCTCGTCGAGAACCTCCTCGGAGAGCACGTCCACACCGGTTTCGTGCAGAACCCGCGCCGCCTCCTCCCGCGCGGTCGCGTTGCCACGCAGTTCGGCGAGCCCCGGACCGTCGAGGAAGTCGAACCCCATGTCGTGGTGCACGGGGGAGGAGCCGTGACGTCGCAGCAGCAGGCAGACCGCGTCGCCGGAGCGCTCGATTCGGTCCACCTTCCAGCCGCGGTTGGTGGCGAGTTCGCGGTATTCCGGCATCGTGAGCCTGCTCGGGGGGCGTCCAGGTTCACTCGGACGATTCCCGAGGCGTCCGGGCGGGCGTGGTCGAGTCGTTCCAGGAACTCGTGTCTGGTCGCGTCGTTCGAGGGGGTCATGGGGTGCTCTCGGGGGTGTGGCGGCGGAAGAGCAGGTTCCACGCGTTGTCCGTGATGTTCTCGTCGTGGTAGGTCCAGCCGTGTTCCTCGGCGGTGCGCAGGATCTCGGCCTTCGGCAGCTCCCCCAACTCGTCCCGACGCAACGTCATGGTGTCCGCAGCGGTGTTCTCCTCGAGGAGTGAGGCAAGTTTCCGTCGGTGTCGCCTTCCACTAATGCCGTCCCTGGGATGTATGGGTCTGTTTTCCGTGCCGGACAACAAATTATTCTCGTCGTCCTGAGTGATTCTCTTTCGGAAGCTGATCGTGCGAGAGATCATGCTGACGAAATCGAAACCCTCCTTTTCGGCCATATCTCGAAGCATCTCGTCAGATATCTTCGAGTAAGCGCCGGAGTACAGTTTTGAACTTCCTGTAGTGGATTCGTTTTTACGTAGGTCCTGGCGGACCTTGTCCAGATGCTGTTGCAAAGATTGGCGCCGTTGTTCGACCAAAAAATATGATCCCGATCAGGAGCATGAGGGAAAATATTCCGAACACGGCCAAGAATACGTAGTAGAAGATCATTGTTTGTCTTTCGTTGTTTCGGTTTCGTTCACGTGTTTCCTTCCAGTCTGGAGAGGATGGAACTTCGCTGTTCCTGGTTCCAGGTGATGCTTCCGCAGATCTCTCCCATCATGGCGACATAGTCCTTCCAGTCCCACAGGCACTCGGTGGTCAGCGCGAAGACGGCGAGTTGCTCGCGTGTGACCGGCGGATCCTGTCAATCCCCTTCCTCCGACGCCGCCTGTGGGGCAGGCTGGATCACATGCGACCGGACCAGCGGCTCGTGGACGCTGCCGTGGAACAGATGCGGCGTCGTGCCCGCACCGAGGCTGCTGCGGTGTACCTGCACGACGGCAGCATCCTGACCAGTGTGGCACTCGACAATCTCAACGCCGCAGCCAACCTGTGCGCGGAAACCGGCGCGATCTGCCGAGCTCACACGCTCGGCGCCACGATCACCGCCTCCGTGTTCGTCAGCGCGTGGGAGGACGACTCCGGGATCTCGGTGCTCGCCCCCTGCGGCATCTGTCAGGAACGTCTCGCTCCATGGGGGCCGGACGTCCTGGTGGGGGTGGCCGCCCCGGAGACGGACTCAGGTTGGGCAGTGCGCAGCCTCCGGGAACTCAACCCGTTCTACTGGGGACGGTACTTCGCCGACGGCGACGCCTGGCCCGCACCCGGGATTCACTCCCCCTGAACCCGGGTGTCGGACCGGGCGAAGACGGGTCGAAAACGCCGATCACCAGGTGACCGGCAGCCGTCGGGGCGCGCGGATGAAACTGCCCGTCTTCCAGGTCACCTCGTCCTCGGCCACGGCCAGTTCCAGACCGGGCAGCGCACCGACGAGCCCGCGCAGCCCCACGTCGAGTTCCAGTTTGGCCAGCTGCGCTCCCAGGCACCGGTGGATCCCACTGCCGAAGGCGAGGTGCCGGTTGTCCCGCCGTTCCACGTCGAGCTCGTTCGGGCGGTCGAACTCCCGCTCGTCACGGTTGGCCGCCGACAACGCGACGAGCACCACCTCTCCCTCCTCGATAGTCACCCCGCCCACCTCGACCCGCTCGACGGCGACGCGGGGCAGAGTGACGTCGAAGTTGAACAGCGAGATGTAGCGCAGCAGCTCGTCCACGGCCGCGGGCACACGCTCCGGGTCGTGGGTGAGCGCCCGCCACTGCTCGGGATGCCTGCCGAGCAGCACCAGCACCGAGTTGGCGAGCTGGTTCTTGGTGGTCTCGTGCCCGGCCGCCAGCAGCATGAGACCGAACAGCACCAGCTCGTTCTCGTCCAGCCGGTCGTCGACGTCGCGGGCTTCGACCAGGGCGCTGAGCAGGTCCTCCGCCGGTTGGCGACGTTTCTCGGCGACCAGCCCCGCGATGTAGTCCCGCAGACTCTCCCAACCGTGTTGCACCTGTTCCGAGGGTGCTCCCTCGACACTGGTGATCAGTTCGGTCCACCGCTCGAAGTCCTTCTGGTCGGAAAGAGGGACGCCGAGGATCTCGCAGATCATCCTGATCGGCAGCGGCGCGGTGAACCGTTCGATCAGGTCCACCGGCGGGGTCGTGGTGACGAGGTCCGCGAGCAACTCGTCGACCACCTCCCGCACCCGTGGGCGCAGGGCCTCGATGCGTCTGGGAGTGAACGCCTTCGTGGCCAGTTTCCGGACCCGGGTGTGCTCGGGCGGGTCCAGCGCCAGAATCGCGCCCGGTGGCACGGAGAGCGTGCCGAGACGGGGAATGTGCGGCTTGGACGCTTCGGCGAGGCTGAACCGCTGGTCGGCGAGCACGCTGCGGGCCTGCTCGTGGCCGAGGACCAGCCACGCCTCGTGCCCGTGGAAGTCGACGCGTGTGACCGGCTGTTCGGCGCGCAACCGCGCGTACAACGGGTCCGGGTGGTGCACGGTCGAGTTGTCGAACGGGAAAACGGGTGGTGCCTGCGACGATGCGCTCATGACGACTCCCGTCGGGAACGATGTCGATCGGATCCTTCCGATTCGGGGTTCCGACGTGTCGAACCGAAACGTGTCCGTGCCCGTCGGAAACATCGGAACACGCGATGATATGTCGGACACGGAAGCGATATCGCCCGCTGAACGAGTGAGAAGGCGTGTGCCCACCGACGACGGTGAATATTCCACGACGCGGGGGCGGTGAGCGGCGGAACGGCCCGTCCCGGCCAGGGGGTCGGGGAGAACGTTTCCCGTCGGGAGCGTTCGCGCGGAGATTCTTTTTCGTCGTTTCCGGATTCCGGGGGTTTTCCGTCTTGCCGGGCGAGGGGACTCCGGTGATTCCCCGGCGCGTCTCACCAGGGGAAGGAAACGGATTCACGGTCTCCGGAGACCGGCACGTTTCGTGTGGGAACGATGACACAGCGCGAGAAATCCCGGGAATCACGTGCGAACCCCGCGCCGACCCCCTCGGCGCCGACCCGCCCGTTGTTCGTCCGGACAAGAAAACACGGGAACTCATGTCGGACCACATGAATACGCCGTGGGCGAGGTCACCTACTATCCACCGCACACTTACCGCGAACACACATGCCGGCCTCAAGTCGCGAACACCGCCCCAGCAGTCCGCCTCGTCGGGAAAGCATGTGTCCCCTCGGCCGAAGGAGTAGCAGTGTTTGACATCAGCCCATCGGTGCTGACGACCTTCGCCGCGTATCTGGTCGTCATGATCGTGATCGGGGTGTGGGTGTACCGGCGGACCAACACCCTCGCGGACTTCGCGCTCGGCGGTCGCCGCCTGAACGCGCCGACGGCGGCGCTGTCGGCGCAGGCCAGTGACATGTCCGGCTGGCTGTTGCTCGGTCTTCCCGGGGCGGTCTACGCCCAGGGAGTGGGAGCCACCTGGATCGCGATAGGGCTGGCCGCGGGCACCTACCTCAACTGGCTGCTCGTCGCTCCGCGGCTGCGTACCTACACCGAACGGGCGAGTAACGCGGTGAGCCTGTCGGCCTACCTGGAGTCGCGGTTCGAGGACGGGACCCGTTCGCTCCGCCTGGTGTCGGCGCTGGTGATCGTGGTGTTCTTCACCGTCTACGTCTCCAGCGGTCTCGTCGCGGGCGGTGTGCTGTTCGAGGACGTCTTCGGCGTGGACTCGAGGCTGGCGATCACCGTGTCCGTGGCGGTGATCGTGATGTACGCCTTCCTCGGCGGGTTCCTCGCGGTGAGCTTCACCGACGTGGTGCAGGGAACGATGATGTTCCTGGCGCTGCTGGTGCTCCCGCTGATGGGCATCGCCCTGTTGGGCGGTTTCGGTGGCCTGGGTGGTGCGCTCGCCGAACGCACCCCGGCGTTGCTGGACATGGGCCGGCAGGCCAGTTTCACCGACGGCACCTGGTCGGCGGGCGGCGGACTGGGCTTCGTCTCGATCGTGTCCCTGCTCGCCTGGGGACCGGGCTACTTCGGTCAGCCGCACATCCTGGCGCGGTTCATGGGCATCCGCAGCGTGCACCACATCCCCGTGGCCCGCCGCATCAGCACCAGCTGGGTGCTGGTGACCCTGCTCGGTGCCTCCCTGGTCGGGCTGGTCGGCATCGGCCTGCTGGACCAGCCGTTGGACAACCCGGAGCGGGTGTTCATCGCCCTGGCCCGTGAACTGCTGAACCCCTGGGTCGCGGGCGTGCTGCTGGCCGCGGTGCTGGCCGCGATCATGTCCACCGCCGACAGTCAGCTGCTCGTCGCCTCCACCGCGCTGACCGAGGACTTCTACCGCGCCTTCGTCCACAGGGCCGCCTCGGAACGCGCCCTCGTGTGGGTCGGGCGTGCCACGGTGATCCTGGTGGCGATCGTCGCCTACGTGATCGCGCTCGGCGGGGGAGCGGTGCTGGACATCGTCTCCTACGCGTGGGCGGGCTTCGGCTCCGCCTTCGGACCGGTGATTCTGCTGTCGCTGTTCTGGCCCCGGATGACCTGGACCGGCGCTCTCGGCGGCATCGTCGGTGGGGCCGTCACCGTCGTGGTGTGGCAGAACGTGGAGGCGCTCAGCGGCACCGGCGTCTACGAGATGATCCCCGGCTGGATCGTCGCCCTGCTGGCCATCGTGGTGTGCAACGGGATCGGCCACCGTCCCCAGCGGGACTGGTCCGGGCCCATGACCGAACCGGACTCGGAGAGCCGGGCCGTGCGGGCCTGACGGGTTCCGCACGACCTGTTTCGAGCAGGTGGCCACGGTGGTTTTGTTTGATCGTGTCCGTTTCGTGACCACACGTTCCGAAACGGCTGTGTCTCCTCCGACGATATCCCTGAAGGATGCCGCTGGCGTTGTGACAAGGAGAGAGTGTGACGGACACGCATCAGCAGTCGGGGGGCTCGGCTGCGGCGCCCAAGAACGGCATGGGGATCACCGCCCTCGTGCTGGGAATCGTCGGGATCCTGCTCGCCTGGATCCCGGTCATCGGTTTTCTCGGGTTCATTCTGGGGATTCTGGCGATCATCTTCGGCGTCATCGCCGTGGTGCGCGCGCACAAGGGCACGGCGACCAACATGGTCATGAGCTATATCGGGCTCGCCGCCGGTGTGGTCGCCCTCGTCGTGTCCATCGTGGTGTTCACCGTGCTCGTCAACGAGGTGGACAAGCAGCTTGACAACATGAACACCGGCCCTGGAGGAGGACAGGGCGCTCCGTCCCGGGACGAGCAGGGTGGTTCGGGGACCGAGCAGGGCGACGGTGCCGGACAGGTGGTCTACGAGATCACCGGCTCGGGCAGCGTCGCTTCGGTCACCTATGGCAAGGGCACTCAGACCAGCCAGGACACCAACGCGGAACTGCCGTGGTCCCAGAAGACCGAGGCCGCCGAAGGGGTGGAGTTCTACTCGTTGACCGCCCAGAACGGTCAGGAAGGCGGTGAGATCGCCTGCAAGATCACCGTCGACGGTGAGGTGCTCGCCGAGAACACCAGCAACGGGCCCCACGCCGTGGTGAACTGCAACGGCAACACCGGATTCTGAGGCTGCCCCTCCTGATCCGGTTCGGGGTGAACGCGCACCACGCCCCGGAAACCTCCGCGTGAGGTCCGGGGCGTGGCGTGCACATGGGAGGTCGTGTGTTCCTCCCCGGGGGCGGAACAGGCCGCGACGAGGACGGCGGTTCTGGTCCGGCGTCCGCGCCGCCCCCGGGAGCGGCACCGTGACCGGAACCGTTCACCGGCCGGTCTCGCCGTAGAAGTCCGTCGGGTCGAGGAGACCGATCGGAACGCGTGCCGTGCTCGGTGGCGAGTGTGAGTCCTCCACGCCGCGCAGCGCCAGAGCCAGCCGCGGTCGGTGGTCGAGCTGGCGCGCGATCTCGAAGAAAGCGGCCAGGATGTGCACGCACGGGCGCTTGCGCCCGGTGCAGTCACAGTTCGTGGTCACCACGTCCGGTTGGGGGGCGGGTGGTTGGCCGGCCCGAACGAGGGCGCTGTGGACGGTGTCAGGGAGGTCGTCGCCGTGGCCGGTCACCAGCTCCCGGGCCCGCTCGACGTGTTCCCGGTCCCAGACCGGCATGTCCACGCGCACGCGGTGCGAACCGCTGTGGTGCACGACGGCCGTGATCTCGCCGGGACGGAGTTCCACGTCGGTGACGTGGTCGCGACGCGCCAGCGAACGCGCCTTGGGCAGGGCCGGATCAGGTCGGGTCAGTGAGGTGGGTTCGGCGAGACGTCGCCAGTCCCGTCCCCAGGCCGTGGTACCGAATTCGCTGTTCAAGGTCGGCCCTCGTGTCTCGGCAGGAGCAGTTCGTGGAGTTGCTCGTCCGACAGTCGTGTCAGATCGGTGTCGATGCCGGTGCTCTCGCCCGTGGCCGTTCCCGCGAGGGACCGTTTGCCCTCGTGCATCTCGGCGATGGCTTCTTCCAGGGTGCGTTCGGTCAGTAGCGTGTGGACGGTGACCGTGCGGTCCTGGCCGATCCGGTGAGCCCGGTCGCTGGCCTGGTCCTCCACAGCCGGATTCCACCACCGGTCGTAGTGCAGCACGTGTGTGGCGCGGGTCAGGTTGAGACCGAAACCCGCCGCGCGCAGGCTCAGGATGAGCACGGCGGGCCCCTGGGGATCGTCCTGGAAACGGGTGACGATCTCCTGTCGTGCCCCGGTGCCCAGACCGCCGTGCAGGAACGGAACCTCGTCCGTGGCCAGCTCGTCGCGGAAGTGCTCGGCGAGCAGCTCCCCGGTCCCGCGGTACTGCGTGAACACCAGGGCCCGGGCCCCGTTCGACGTGAGCTCGGCGAGCATCTCGGTAGCCCGGTCGAGTTTGCCGGACCGGCCGGCCAGCGGTTTGCCCTCCGCGCTCACGAGTTCGGGATGGTTGCAGATCTGCTTGAGACGGGTGAGCAGGGCCAGGATCCGGCCGCGGCGACTCGTTCCGGACCCGAACCCCTCCTCGAAAGCCTCGTTCAGGCTGGCTCGGTAGAGTCGTTCCTGCTCGTCGGTCATCGCGCACACGACGCTGGTCTCCAGCTTGCTCGGCAGCTCCGGGGCGACGTCCTCCTTGCGACGGCGAAGAATGTGGGGACCGACGATTTCGTGCAGCCGTTGGGCGGCGGCCCGCGAGTTGTTCCGCTGGACGGGCCCCACGAAACGCCTTCTGAAGCGCGCGTGGGTGCCGAGCAGACCGGGATTGGTGAACGCCATCAGCGACCACAGTTCGTCGAGCCGGTTCTCGACCGGTGTACCGGTCATGGCGATGCGCAGTTCGGCCCGCAACTCGCGTGCTGCCCGGGAGCCCAGTGAGTCGGGGTTCTTGATCTGCTGGGCCTCGTCGAGGACCACAGCCTGCCAGGACCTGTCGGACAGGGCCGCGTCGCCGCGCAGCACCCCGTAGGTGGTGAGCACGACGGTTCCGGGCCGTGCCGTCTCCAGTGTCCGCGACCGGTCCGGGCCGGTGTGGGTCAGCACGTCGACGTCCGGGGCGAACCGGGCCAGCTCGCGGGACCAGTTACCGAGCAGCGAGGTGGGACACACGACCAGGTTGGGCTGCTCTCGGCACTCCCACAACAGCGCGATCGCCTGCACGGTCTTGCCGAGTCCCATGTCGTCGGCGAGCACGCCGCCGCCGTGTTCGGAGGCGGCGCGCAGCCAGGCCACCCCGGCGCGTTGGTAGGGGCGCAGCACCGCCTGCGGCGAGGAGGAGTCGCGGGTCCGGGCCCTGGTGACAGCGCGGCGCGCGGCGTCGACGGCGGCCGAGGCCGACCAGATCGTGGTGCGGTCCAGACCGAGAACGGCGTGACCGGCGGTGGGAAGGAGTCCGACGAGCCCGTCGGTGGGCTCGCCGTGGTGGATCGCGGCGGCGATGCGGGCCCAGACCCGCAGGGAGCATCCGACTTTCTCCGGCGGTGACCAGGAAGACAGGGTTACCACCGCCGGTTCCGCGGCGACGAGCGTCGCCGGCACCGTGCGGGGTGTGATCCTTCTTCCGGTGCTGTCCGGCAGCGCCAGGGTCAACGAGGTTTCGTCCCCCGGCGGCAGGCCGAGTTCCTCGGCGGTCCCGGCCGGATCGTCGACCCCCCACCAGGCGAAACCGTCCGACTCGACCACGAAACTCGCCTGCAGGTTGCCCGGCAGCGGGGCGTGCGGCCGGGACGGAGAAGTGATCGACAAGTCGCGCCCCGTTCTGCGAAAAGACGTTTCCCTTTTCCGGCGACCATGCTACGCGCCGCCGGGAAATCGGCGTGGATGCTCGTGCGGGATTCACAGAATTGTCGGAAAAGGCTTGACACGACCGCCGATTCTCCTTACCTGGGTCGTCCGGCCGGGAGGAACCGTCGCCGGGGGCGCTCGGTCGCCCACGAGTTCGTGCCGGTGCCGGCAACGACGAGATCGCAGTGCCGTCGTGGGAACGCGGGCTCCTTCCACGAGGGTCGGCATCACGTACGCGAGTAGGAATTCCCTCCGGAAAAACGGAACCGCGTCCCGCACACCCGGGAACGACTAGGGTCCGGAGAAACTCCGTCGGAGCTGTCCGCATCCGCCGGGGATTCACTGATTCGCCGTCGATCTCACCCGAACGAGGGTTGAGGGGAGCGGGATGTGCGCTTTTTCGCGGATACCGAACAGCCGACCGTCGCCGTCGTCGGGCTCGGGTACGTGGGCTCGTGCGTGGCCGCCGCCCTGGCCGAGCGGGGGGCGCGTGTCATCGGTGTCGACAGCGACGCCGGGCGCGTCGCGGAGCTCAACGCTGGGTACGTGCGGCTCAACGAGCCCGGGTTGAGCGAACTCATGGGGCGGTGGCTCGGTGGCCCGCGTTTGTCGGTCACCGACGACTGCCGTGTCACCTCCGAGGCCGACGTGGTGCTGGTCACGGTCGGCACCCCGGTGCGGGACGACGGAACCCTGGACGACGAGCAACTCAGGCACGCCTGTCACGAGCTCGGACGGCGTCTGCGGCGGGGACAGCTCGTGATCGCCAAGAGCACGGTGCCGCCGGGAACGACCAGGAACCTCCTCGTGCCGCTGCTGGAGAGCGGAGGGCTGCGTTGCGGCGAGGACTTCGGTCTCGCGTTCAGCCCCGAACGGCTTTCCGAAGGCAGTGCACTCCACGAGCTGAGCACCTTCCCGATCGTGGTCGGGGGATGGTGTCCGGACAGTTCCCGCGCGGCGCAGGCGTTCTGGCGGCGCGGTCTCGGCGTCGAGGTGCACCCGGTGGAACCGGTCGAGGCCGCCGAGATCGTCAAACTGGTCAACAACTGGTGGATCGACCACAACATCGCCCTGGCCAACGAGGTGGGAAGGTTCTGCACGGCTTTCGGGGTCGATTCGCTCCGGGTCATCGCCGCGGCGAACACCATCCGTCGCGGCAACGGCCCGGTCAACGTGCTGCTTCCCAGTGTCGGTGTCGGCGGCTCGTGCCTGACCAAGGACCCGTGGATGGTGCACCGGGCGGCGCGGGAACGGGGCGTGCGGCTGCGAACCGTCCCCACGGCCCGCGAGGTCAACGACTCGATGCCGCACCACACCTGCGAGATGATCCTGGAGGACCTGCGGGTGCGGGGCCGCGCCCCTCGGGAGTCCACTGTGGCCGTGCTCGGGCTGGCCTACAAGAACAACACCGGTGACCTGCGCGAGACCCCGACGCTGCCGGTGGTCGAACGGTTGCGCCGCCGCGGGGTGGCGGTGTCGGTGTACGACCCCCTCGCCGACCCCCGCGAGGTCGAGACGATGTTCGGTGTGACCCCGTGCGTCTCGGCCTACGAGGCAGCCTCCGGCGCCGACTGCGTCGCGGTTCTGGCGTGGCACAGGGTGATGGAGGACCTCGATTTCGGCGAGCTCGCCCGCTCGACCGCCGAGGGATGCCTGGTGTTCGACGGCCGCGCCTACTTCACCGGGGACGTGATCGGCAGCATCGAGAGGTGCGGACTCCGCTATGGCGGAGTCGGGAGGTGAGTCCATGTCCCGCTTCGTGGTGACCGGCGGGTGCGGTTTCATCGGCAGCCACCTCGTGGAACGCCTGCTCGCACGGGGGGATGACGTGGTCGTCGTGGACGCCGCCCCGTGGCCACACGAGCACGATCCCGCGCGACACCCCGGAACGGTGCGCCACGTCCGTGTCGACGTCCGTGTTCCGGAGCAGCTCACCCGCGTCGTGCCGGAGCGGGTCGAGGCGATCTTCCACCTCGCCGCCACCGTCGGTGTCGACCGCTATCTCGACCGGCCGCTGGAGGTCGTCGACACCGCGTTGGAGGGCACGAGGAACGTGCCGCACGCGGCCGAGCGGACCGGCGCCAAGGTGGTGCTGGCGAGCACGAGCGAGGTCTACGGCAGGAACCCGGACGTGCCGTGGCACGAGGACGACGACCGGGTTCTGGGCAGCACGACGGCACACCGCTGGTGCTACTCCACGAGCAAGGCACTGGCCGAGCACGTGACGTTCGCGTTCGCGCGCCTGCACGGTCTCCGGGCGACGGTGCTGCGCTACTTCAACGTGTACGGTCCCGGCCAACGGCCCGCCTTCGTCATCAGCCGCGGCGTGCACCGCGCGCTGCGCGGTGTCCCCCCGGTGGTCTACGACGACGGTGGGCAGACCCGGTGCTTCACCTTCGTCGACGACGCGGTGGAGGCGACGCTGCGCGCTGCCTCCACCCCCGCTGCCGACGGGCTGTGCCTCAACATCGGCGGTTCCGACGAGACGTCCGTCCGTGAGGTGGTGGAGACACGGGGGAAGATGCGCTGCTACGACGCCGGTCTCGCGATCAACGCTCCGTCCGCCGACGACGCACAGGTCTACTACGGCAACTTCGAGGAGGAGTTCCGCAACTTCTGGAACAACAGCAACTACTACTCGGTGCTGGCCGGGCTGGGCTACCTTCCCGACAAGCCGCTTCCGAAGCTTCGGCACATGCCCGAAGCCGTGGAAACCGTGCACCGGGTCTTCGACAGGATTCGTGACGAGCAGAAGTACCTGCTGAACACGCTTCCCTCGTGTCACGAGTACCTCAAGGCCCAACACACTCGATAACCCGGGTCGTGGGTTCGCGACCCCGACAGGGGCCTGAGTGAGGTGGGTGCCTTCACACCCCAGAGGAACTCGTCATTCGGAGAACTTCCGGGAGAACAGGTACGCGCAGTGGAGCCCTCCGAACAGTGTCATGAGGACTCCCGCGGAAAGGGCGATGAGAACTTCCCACGTGGTCTCTCCGAGGACCAGTTCTCCTCCGCGGGTCGCCACGAGCACCATCCCCGGGATCACGGAAAACGCCTTGACGTAACTTACTTTCCTCTCGTCCAAGGTCATTCCTCCTGCCAGGTGGGGAGAGGAGGTCACGTGTCATCGCGACCACCGCGAGGGCGGTGCTGTCCGCAGGTGGGATCCGGCTTTCGGGACGAACACGCTAACAACGAAGCGTCACCGGCACCAACGCCTCTCCGGGGCTTATCACCTGACCGGAGCAGCACTGCTTCGCGCGTGCGACGGGTCCGCGGAGGCTGGGCTCCCGCTGTCATCGGGGCTGACGGACATCGAGGAGGTCGGGCAGCCGTACGGCTTTCGACATCCAGCTCTCACACGGTCTCGGCAGACAAGGCACGAAATCCGCCCCACATGTGCCCCACGAAGCGAGTGGTGATGATCAGGCGACGGTGATCGATTTGGCGTCCCGTCGCAGGTCAACCGGCTAATCTATTGTGCGCCCTCGGCAGGATTCGAACCTGCGACACCCGCTTTAGGAGGACTGCCGACACCGCATGCAGGCGTTTGACCTGCGTCGATGGTTGTTCCATGTGTCGCTGTCGTTCCAACTGTCTCGCCCGATTCACCTACTTCATGCTCACGAAGGCTGATTCCTACCAGGAAATCGAACAGAGAATTCAGACTAATTATCACCTTTTGAATCGTGAGGGGAATCTGATGTGTGATCATGAGCAGATGATCTTAGTTGGTTGACTCTATGGGCTACGCGCTCAGCCGCGTGTATCGGGTCGTCGTGTTCCCATACACGGATGACTTCCCATCCCGCTTGTTGGAGACGTCGGTCGGTGTCGAGGTCACGACGACGATTATCCGCGATTTTATTGTTCCAGAAGGTGGCCGTAGTACCCTTGGCCGGACGGTAGTGTTCATCACAACCGTGCCAGAAGCAGCCATCGAGGAAAACAGCGATCTTCTGTTTGGGAAAGACGAGGTCGGCGGTGCGGCGAACATCCTTGATCGGTCGAGTGTCCACACGGTATCGGAGGCCGAGAGCGTGTACGGCTGAACGTAGTGCCTTCTCCGGGCGAGTATCACGTCTCTTGTTCGCTCGCATGATCGTCCGTGAGGCAGGAGTGGTCGCCCAAGACTCAGAATTTACCGCCCGATTGACGGTGTCGTCTGAGGTATTCATGTCGAGTAAATTTTCTCGTCGCACCGTATACCACGCTTCGGCGAGATTAGCCTCTCGCGTATCCCGAGTGACCTCCCCGACATAGCGTTCGTGTGTTTTTCCGTTGACGGACCAGCGCAGGTACGCGTAGATCCGTCGACTTTGACGAAGGACTCTTAGGGCTATGGAAGCGTGTACCTTGCGTCCTTCTGGGAGGAGGATTTCGCGCGCTTCCCGACCTCCGGCCGCGTTGTCCTGCTCCGCGGCGCGTTCAGACCTGCTTAGTCCACGGGGTGTCTTCCATGCCGTGTCGGGTGGCTTGGATTCTTTCCATAGTGGGTGTGAGTTCGTCATGACGCGGCGTGTGAATGAAGGCGCTGTTTCAGTGATTTCGCGACAGCGTTGGCCGTGACGCGACCAAGTTCGACGGGGACCGCGTTGCCGAGCTGACGCATCTTCTCGCTCCGGGGGCCCGCGATTTCCCAATCATCAGGGAAGGTCATGACACGCGCGGCTTCGCGTACGGTCATGTAGCGAATAGAACCATCCGGCTTACGCAGTACGGTCTCACCACCTGGCACGCCGTGTACTCCCGCTTTGATGGTCTTGGCGGGCCGGTCCAACAAGTTGGGGGTATGACCAGGATACTCACGAGCGCCCGGCCAGGCGAAGTGGTGCAGAAACCCGTTATCCGGGTGTTCGATCTTCTCGTGCACTGGCTCACCTAGCTTGGGCTCTTCCGTGATCGCGTCACGCAGTGTTCGCCATCTCTGAGTTTTCTCCGCTTCCTCAAGGATTCGCGACGATAGTTCCGGACTATAGCGGTTCTTCTTGAAGACTTTGTGCTCGTCCCAGTACTCACCGTTGGCCTGCGCGCACAGCAACGCTGACTCCGAGTGCGTCGGTTTGGGAAATTCCCATCCCGCCAAGCCAAGGTCACGACGAAAGGCGATAACGAACACTCGCCAGCGAATCTGGGGAACGCCGTAGTCGGCGGCGTTGACCAGAAAGTGGGCGACGTCGTAGCGCTCTGTCGGGTCCGCGCCCTCCTTAGTGAGGGCCTGGCGGAGGCGCCTGTCGTGATCGCGCCATTCTTCGTCTTCGACACGTTTCTCGAAGGGGGCACGGAGTTCGTTGAGAATGTAGTCGTAGTACGGCTTGAACGAGGGTCGCAGCAGCCCCTTGACGTTCTCGGCGATGACCGCGCGTGGACGTGTCTCACGTACGACTCGAAACAGCTCGGGCCAGAGATTGCGGTCGTCCTCGTAGCCCTTGTGAACACCACCGAGTGACCACGGTTGGCACGGGACACCGCCGGCGACCACATCGACCTCACCAGTCCACCGCGTGAAGTCCACCTCACGAATATCACCCTCGATGAGTGGCCACTGGGAGTTCAGGGTCTCCGCCTGACGAGTCTCGGGGGCGAACGGCTCCGCGACATTGGCCCGTAACGTCTCACACGCGCGGCGATCCGACTCCACGGCGATCAGATGGCGAAAGCCCACGTCGTGCATCGCCAAGGCCAGTCCTCCACCGCCGGTGAATAGCTCGACGCTGGTGCCGAGTTCCGGAGGACTTGACAAGGGCAAGGTCATCTGAGCAGCGGATTCGGTGAACACGACAGGACTATACCGCGGTTTTGGTTCGAACGCACGTGCGATACGGTGAAAGATTAGTCACTCGTTTGGAGGAGGCTCTTCGCCCGCCTCGCCCTGGGGATCACGGAGATTCAATCCAGTTATCTCGACCACCTCGTCGTCGTGTTTGCGCCAGTACAAGCGGGCACTCTTGTAGGAGGTTTCCTCCTGGTACAGGATTACGTACCCAGGCAGCACCGTGGCTTGCCACCCTCGGGGCAAAGCCTCTACCGCTTCGCGTAGCAAGTCTCGCGCGGACGTCTCATGAGCGGGGATCTTCGCGAGGTAAGTCGTGTCAGCCTTCCGCGGAGACAACGCTTTGCTGTCGTATCGCAGATTGAAAGGTAAAGCGGTCTTGACCGCCTCCAAATACTTCGTGACGGGGTAGTAACCTGGCTCGAGACCCGTGGAGACGAGGACGTCGAGATCCACTGGATACCACGCGTCGAAGTGATTGGATTTGACCACCGAGTGGTCGCGATTGCGCCCAGGGTCATTGTTGCCGAACCCATTGAAGTTCCAAGGTAGCGTCTGTCGCCGCCTATCTTTGTACTTGTTGATCAACATAGTTTCCGGAGCGGCCGCTTCCAGGTCCTCGTCGACATACAAGCACTGGAAACTTATCTCACTAAGTGAGATCCCCGCTCGTCCCGAGAGTTTCCGGATGTGATCACCAAGACGCCCGGGAAGATCCTTGCTTGACTTGCTCTTGCTCGCTTTACCCACGTAGACGCGTTCACCGCGCAGAAACAGCTCATACACTCCAGGACGTTCTTCCAGAGCTTCTACGTTCTCCTTCGTGAGAGGAGCGGGTTCGAGTCGGGCCAAGGCTTCCGCCAACTGGTCCGCCATAGCGCGTGTGATGCTGAGCTTGAACTCAGCGAAAGCTTGCGATGTAGTGGATTCAGCCACATATGACAACATATCGCATCGTCCGGGCATGATCAACGGGTGGTGGTTCTCATGGCGTGTAACCTGGTTGCGACAGCGAACTTGACGGATACGCGCACGTGTTCTTAGATATTCGCGATCCTTGGATTGGAAGCTGTATAAATTGGGATCGTATGTTTATAAAATGATTAAAATTTCAGTCAGCAGATTGTGAATTAAGATTATTTATTGGTGGGGGTGCTCATGAAACAGGTCCTTGTGACGGTGGGTACTTGTCGGTAATTTTTCAATCAAATGAAACTGAAGGGCCATGTGGAGTGGTCTCATGGATGCTCGACATAGATAGGTTGAAGTCAGGGTGTCGCGTTCGTCGTCGCCGGCTTTCTGGCTGAGCCAGATGGTCATGAGCACTTCCCGGATGGCGGCCAGGTCGGAGTAGCCGGACCATTCGAGTAGGTCGTAGCCGTAGATGCCGACGAAGGTCTCGTACTTTTCGCGGGTGTGCCAGCCGAAGCGGTCGTAGTACATGGCCGTTTGGATCAGGTCCCATTCGCGAGGGCCGGTGGCGAAGCCGTCCAGGTCGATGAGTACGGCGTGGCCGTCGGACGCCCGGATGACGTTGCCTATACTCGCGTCACCGTGCACGGGGCCGTGTGGCAGCACGAACTCCAGTTCGTTCCACTTGCGGCGGGCGTCGGCGAGCCCTTCGTGGAGGAACGCGAGGTCGTCGTCGGAGACGCCGCGGACCTTGGCCAAGCGGGTGTCGGCGCGAACGAACGGGTCGAGTTCGGGAAGTTCCAGCGTCTCTGGAGGATCGAGTCGGTGCAGGTCGCGGATCAGCGTGGCGACCTGGCCGATGTCGCCGTACTCCTCGTGCTCCGACACCGACTCCCACACGGTCGCCACACGACCGTCGACCACGATGGGCTGCTCCACGTCGAGAGCACGCGTAGCCGGATAGTCGGCCGATTCGAGCCACCGCGCGACCGCCACCTCCTTGGCGGCCGCGTCGGCATACCGCGAGGTCCGGGCGATCCGCACGATCACCGGCTCCCGCAACCGGAACACGGCGTTCTCACCGATCCTGACCAGCTCGGCTCCGGCCGATTCCAGGCCCGTGCGCTGGCACACCTGCTTCAGGGTCTGAGCGGCGGTCTCGCGGGTGAGCGGTTCGACGGTCTCGGCTGCCTCGTCCTGGCTACGCGTCATACCTCGACCATATCGCTTTGGAGACCCGGAACAGGTGTGCAGAGTTCCTCCTCGCTATTAAGCGATACAAATCTGAACTGCCTGGTGAGCTGGTACATCCGGCGAGCGCCACCGCCTCACTATCTGCTAAGTAAGGCAAGCTAGCGCCAGGCGAGATGGATGGGCAGGTTACTTGTTTTCAGTGAAACTGCGTTCGTTCGGTGGTGGTCTTTTGAAAGTGGGATCTCCAAAGTCATGATTGCGGCTATTCCATGCTCGATTGATCCAATTCTGTAGTTCATTTTCCTGTAGTTGGTCATAAACCCCAACCTTTGCGAAGAGTCTCGATAAAACTTCGCTGACATGCGGAGATGATTCTTTGATGATTTCAAGTGTCGTTTTGGCAGCCATGCTCACAACCGCGTCAAGTGTGTATCCCCTTCCACGAAAAGGTGCGATTTCAGGGTCTTCATCGGGCGGCTGCAATGCTATGAGGAGGTCTCGAGATCCATCCCACTGCGAACTGATACGCGTATGTGCAAGGTCTCCTAGTGCGTAATTTAGTACCGTGAGTTTGCGAAGCCCGGATGCGGCTAACCAATCTCGAGGAGAAGTGCGAACTCCGCGTTCTTCTAGGCGCATTGCTTTCTCAGGTTTCTTACGGTGCGCCTCCAAGCGACAAATTGCTTCAACAACTGGACGCAGGACTCCCATAGCTCGATCGTCATCTTCAAGCCACAACCATAAGCTCGACCGAAGACCACTGCAAATAAGTGCGCATGAATTGCGCTTATATTTATTTGAAGACCAAATAGATGCGAGCCCCAGGGCTTCGGATACTACAATAATTCTAATCAGTTTATTATTTAGCGGGGCGAAGTCTAACTCTTCACCGAGTATAGATTCCTCGATCGAGAAGGAATGTTCGGCCTCTCGGAGTGCGCGATATCTGAAATCAGAGAACTGGATGTCTGAAATTTCCGCATTTGTAAAATGCCGCTCGAGTGGTCTTTGGCCCCGGAAAACTGATTCAGCGTATTCATGACCTGTCTTGAGCTCGTTTTTTATATTGCTTTCATAGATCAGATTTGGTGTGAGTGGCCACAACCAGTGCGACGGATACGGATACGATCCTGACTGTGTGTCCTGCCATTTTTGCATTTCTTGATACCGGACACCATCTAGGTTTCCTGACTCTTCGTATAGAGTTATAATGCACACGTAGAGCCTCTCGACGCAGGCTTCAAGAGCATCAAGGATACGGTTTCCGGCAAACAATAGATCGAGTTCGAATTCTCGATTGACTTGAAGAAGGTTAGCAGTGTCATGAAAAATGAGATCAACGCCACGACCGCGAGCGTGAAGAATCTCCGAAAGGTCGTTGTATACTTGTCCTATTGAGACGTAGCGATTTCCAGATGGGAGCCAGACATGATTCCCTTGATTTTTCGATCGTTCTTGATTGTTGCGAATTAGTGGATTTGGTGGACGTTTAGATGTCCAAATGCGATCGAAATAATTTGCGGTCGTTTCGCCTTCTTGGCGTTGAAAATTCCCGTTGTGTTCAAGATTGATAGACCAACGCTCGAGTTGCGATCGCGAAATCTGCGCTGCCCCCACTATCTGTCCGCTTGTCAAAAATCTAATCGACCCAAGGATGCTATCTGCCCCCCAGTTCAAATGCTGGATCCAGTTGATTCCATGAGGAGAAAGTGATTTGTGGAAGTGGGTGCCGGTTCTGCGTAGTCCGTGGAATACTGGAAACAAGCGCGATGATATGGATCTTGCACGAGAAAGAATCTCTGGGTGCGCGGTCCCTACTAGCTTCATACGTTGATTGTGGCGCGATACCAACGCTCCGTAAAGTGAATCAATTCCTCTAGTAGCGGCACGTTCATATTCCGAAACTGTTGATCCGACAGTTTTTCCGTATTCTTCGAGTCTTTTCCCTTTGAAGTATCCTCGGTTTGCATGTTTCTGTCGGCGCTGATTTCTTTTTCGTCCCAACTGTATCCTTGTTTGTGGAGAAATGCTGTCAGGTTTTAGTGTGTGCTCGGTCTATGTATCGCTTTTGCGGTGTTGAACTGTTACATCCCTGGTTCGACGACTGTTTATGGTCAAATTTTTGAGTGGTTGGAGCTCCCAGAAAAAATGCTCTATATGATTCTGCGATCATGACAGTCAATAGCTGTGGCACGCGTCGAAAGTCAGCGCCAACCGGCTATAGGGGCTCCTACCTAGGTCGGCCAGGTCAGGTTGAATCGGAGGGTCCTGCAGGGCGCATCAAATGCGCAAGCCGACTGTAACCAGCACAACCGCTCTGCGCCACACCTAGCGAAGGGCTGAGACCTCCGTAGGCAAGCGACGTGTCCGCAACTCCGCTTTGGTTGGTGCCATAGAATCGAAGCGAGTTTCTTAACTGAGACATGAGGATCTGCGTGTCTAGTGAGCTGCTTGGGGACCTCTATGAGCAACTGTCGCGCGTCGTCCGCGGGCGACGTTGATGAGTCCTTCCTCTCGGAGCATCGTGATCGCCCGCTGCACAGTGCCGGCGGAGAGGCCGTGGGTGGCGGCGAGGTCGGTGACGGTGGGGAGTTCGTCGCCGGGGGAGTAGGTCCCGTTGGTGATGGCGTCGCGGAGTTCGGCGGCGAGATGTTCGTAGGGGCTGCGGGATCGGCGGTTGGCGGGCTGGGGTCTGGGGACGGTGTCGGCGATGGTGTTGGCCGCTTTGCGGTCGGCTTCGGTGACCCAGCCGGCGTAGGTGTTCAGCGTGGTCACGCCGCCGTCGACGTGGCCGAGGCGACCTGCCACGGTGCGCAGGTCGGTGCCGTTGGCCAGCAATTCGGTCGCGGAGTAGTGCCGTAGTGCGTGCAGCCGGGTGCTGCGCAGTTCGAGGCGTTGGGCCAGGCGCCGGTAGCGCTGGCTGACGCTGCGGGGCAGCAGCGGGGCCGACCCGTCGGGTTCGGTGCTGAAGACGAACGCGTTGTCGTCGAAACCCGTGCCGAGGGCGGCGCAGTTCGACCGCGCCTGCTCTCGATGCTCCTGCAGGAGCTCGACGGTGTGGTGTCCAGCGCGATGCGGCGGCGCTGCCTTGTTTTGGTGCTCTTCTCCCGGGCACGCTCGCGCGTCTTGGAGTAGCTGCGCTCGATGGACAGCATCCCTGCCGCGAGGTCCACATCGCCCCACCGCAGCGCGCACAACTCACCCCGGCGGCAGCCGGTGACCATGGTCAGCCACAGCAGCAGACACCACTGTGGATCCTCCGACGCTTCCCGCAGCAGGCTCGCGGCCTCGGCGGCTGAAGGCGGGTCGGGTTCGCTGCGTTCGAACGACGGCGGCTGGGCGATTTCGGCCTGGTTGACCGACAAATACCGCCACCGCACCGCCCGGTCGAAGGCGGAGCGGAAGATGAAGTGAATCTTGCGCACGGTGTTCGCGGCCAGCGGGGTGCACTCGTGGTCCTTCGCGCGTTTCCCGCCGCACAGGTCCTTGCAGTCCCGCAGCCGGGCGTAGAAGCGCTCCAGCAGTTCGGCGTCGATTTTCGCCGCGGCCGTGGTGCCGAAGGTCGGTTCGATGTAGAGCCGGATCAGGTCCTGGTAGCGCTCGCGGGTGCTGTCCTCGTGCCGTGCGACCTCCAGCCACTGCTCCAGCACCTGCGAGACCGTGACGTTGCTGCGCGGGTGCCGCTTCTCGTCGACCTGGTTCTGCAGCCGGGTCAGCGCCTTCTCGGCCTCGCGGTAGCTGCCGTGGGTTTCCTTGAGGTAGTGCTGCTTGCCCGTCAGCGGATCGACACCGGCGTAGACCCGAACACGGAAGCCGTCGCCACGTTCCTCGATGTTGCCGCGCGAGCGGCGCTTACGAGTCGCCATGGACATCAAGTCTAGGGCAACTTATGCCCACAACCATGCCCACGAGCTTCGAACTCTCGACCTCGAAAAGTCGTTTTCGCTGGTCAAGCTGTGCGCCCTCGGCAGGATTCGAACCTGCGACACCCGCTTTAGGAGAGCGGTGCTCTATCCCCTGAGCTACGAGGGCATTCGCTTGTCGTCGGGCCGGTGTGACCAGCCTACCCACACGATACCCCCTCGGTGCGCGCGCTCGGACACCGGCCCGGCCCCACGGCGGAACACGTCCATCGTCCCAGTGGAAAGCCGGGTTTCGCGTATGGTCAGCTGATCGCTACCGTGTGCACGAGAACGGACCTGGGGCGGCGATGAGCAACGAACACCACGGCGAGGCGCACAACGTGCTGCAGGCGGCGCACGTCGAGCAGCTGATACTGGACTGCGGCCATGCCCGGCAGGAGCCTCCCACCCGCCGAGGGAACAACCTCCCCGCCGGCCCGGCGTTGTTGGTCGACCGCGACGCCGACAACGACAGGCTGCACAGCGCGCTCGACCATTCCGCGGACGAACGCGGAACCACCACGATCGCCGTCGCGATCTGCGGTGTCAGCGGGGTGGGCAAGAGCACACTCGCCCGAAGTTTCTCCTGGGAGGTCCAGGACCGCTTCGAGGACGGCTTCTACTACGTCGACTGTCACGGCCGCGCCCTCACCACATCCGCCGAGCTGGCACGGCTGTGTCTGCGGGAGATGGGCGCGGTCGAACGTGAACTGCCCGCCTCCGACGAGGAGGCGCTCGCGCTGCTGCGCGAACTCACCCGCGACCGCAGGATGGGCTTCGTCTTCGACGGCCTGGTGCACCCGCGCCACCTGATGGAACTCAGGCTCGCCGCCCCGGAGAGCCTGATCCTGTTCACCAGCCAGCACAGTGCCGACGAATTCTCCTCCGACGGGGTGACCTCGATCGAGCTGGAGCCGCTTCCCCGGGAACACGCCGTCGAGATGCTCACCCGGATCACCGGCACGCGCCTCGACGCGGAGGACCCGGACGTGAACCGGCTCGTCGACCTGTGCGGCCGTATGCCCCTGGCGCTGGAGTTCGTCGGCAGGAAGATCAGGCGACTCAAACACTGGACCCCGCGCCGTGCCGCGGACTGGCTCGCCGACCCGGTCCACAAGCTGCGGATCCTGCACGACAACCCCGCGGTACGTGACACCCTCGAACTCGCGGTCACCGACCTGCCCGCCGAGCAGGCCGCGCTCTACCGGCTGGTCGGGGCGATCCCCTGCCGTACGTTCGAGGTCGCGACGGTTGCCGCCCTGCTGGACACCTCGCCCACCGAGGCAGAGGACCTGCTGTACGAGCTGCACGCGGCCAACCTGGTCCAGGAGTCCGAACCCGGACGTTTCCACCTCCACGAACTGGTGCGTGTTCACGCCGGTGAGCACTCCCGTGCGCTCGACCGGCGGACCGTCGAGTCGGCCCACCGGCGTCTGGTCACCCGGTACCGCCGGATGGGCGCCCACGCCGACCGGGCGGCGATGGAACCCAACAGGCTCCGCGTGGCCGGCGACGAGGAGCTGGTGGCCGCCGAGCGGAACCCCTTCACCAAACACACCGCGTTGTGCTGGTTGGAAACCGAGTTCCCCAACATCATCGCGCTGATCCACGACGCCGAACGGCGCGGCGACGACGGGACGGTGCTCGCGCTCTGCGATGGACCGCTGTGGACACTGCACAACCACCACAAGCACTATGAGGAGACACTGCGGGCCTTCGGAGCCGCCGTCGAGGCCGCTGACCGCCTGGGTGACCCCCTCTCCCGGGCGAGGATGCGTATCCTGCGTACCCGGGTGCTGACCGAGTGCCATCGCTTCACCGAGGCGCACCACCAGGCGGTCGAAGCCGTCGAAACCGCCGTGCGCTCCGGGCACCGTCAGGTGCTCGCCTCCGCCCACGAGTTCCACGGACGGGTGTATCTGGAGCAGGAGGAGTACGCCTCGGCGCTGGAGCCGCTCGCCCGCTCCTGGGAGATCAACCACGAACTGGGCAAGCAACGCGGAATGGCCCTGGTGGAACACTTCGCCGCCCAGGCCCACAGTGGCCTCGGGGACCAGGACACGGCCCTGGAGCGGCTGGAAACCGCCTCCGCGCGGCTGAAGGACTTCCCCCGTGATCGGCGCACCCCGGCCCGCATCCGGGTCACCCGGGGCAGGATCCACCAGGAGGCGGGACGCCACGAGGAGGCCGTCGGCGAACTGGGCGCGGCGATCCGCGAGCTGAGCGCCCACCAGTCCGCCCAGGACGACGCGAAGCAGCTGTTCGACCTGGCCCAGCCGTTCGAACTGCTCGCCTTCTCCCTGCGCCAACTGGGCGAAACCGCTCGGGCCGAGCAGTGCCTGCGCGAGGCCGTGGCGATCTACGAACACGCGGGCAGCCCCAGGGCCCGGCTGATCCGCGCCGAGCTCGACTGAACGGCCCGGCACCGAACCCTCTGGGATCGGGTCTACTCGGGAACGAAGGGGTCAACCGGTCGCGCCACCGCCCGCCACGGTGGCTCGTCGAGGTCGAGCAGCTCGTAGAGGACCCGGCGTAGCGCCGCCACGGCCTCACCCGGATGCGTGAACGCCGACTTCGCGAGTCCGGTGTGGTCGTCCACCGGAGCGGCCCGTCGGACCTGCTCGTCCAGCGCCACGCCGCGACACAGGTACGCCGCCCTTCTGCCCAGCTCCTCCCGAGGAGTGCCCGGCACCACCTCCTCGTGGCCGAATCCGGCCAACAGCAGCCGTGTGCCCAGTGCCGCGGCGTAGAAGCCGAGTGAACCGTGGTCGGAGATCGCGACGTCGGCGGCCACCAGCGTGGCCTTCCAGCCGTGTTCCGGCGGAACCAGCACCAGCCCTTTCCGTCTGGCCCGCTCGGTCCACTCCCGGATCTGCCAGGGGCTGTGTCGGTCCCAGACGTTGGGATGCAGCACCAGCGCCACCTGGTAGTCCCGTGCGGGAAGGGCCTCGACCATTTCCTCGGCCAGGGTGGGTCTGCGGGCGAACAACGCGTTCGGGCCCCAGGTGGAAGCCAACAGCACCAACTCCCGCTGCCCGGTGCCCAGCAGCCGCCGATAAGCGTCCCGAGCGGGCACACTGGCCCGCAGCCGGTCGAAACACGGATCGCCCACGACCCGGGCCCGGTCAGCGGCCGGTGGGCACTCACGGGCCAGCAGCCCGAACTGGTCGGGATGTGACAGACACACCGCACTCGGAACGACCCTGCCCTCGTGCACCAGCTGGCTCGTCGCCAACCCGGCCACCTCGGGGGTGAACCCCTCCCCGGAGGGCAGGTGCTTGTGGTGCCCCGCGCCGTGGGACAGCGTCAGCACCGGTGCGCGCAACTCGTGCAACGCCCCGTTGCCGCTGGGGGAGATCGCCACGTCGAAACCGGGGCCGGTCGCCTCCGACCACGGCACCACGCGCATCCCGGCGCGGCGGAAGTGGCCGGACAGGTCGGTGGCGAACTCCGAGCCACCCGCCCGGGTGAAGCGGGTTTCCACCCGGACGTCGTCGGCGAGCACGGTGAGCACATCGGTCAGCCGGTCCAGGGCGGTCAGCGTGCGCACCACCCCGAGTGCGCGCCGCCGCACCGGAGCGGTGTCCCAGAGGCTTCCGGCTTCCGGCTTCCGGCTTCCGGCTTCCGGCTTCCGGCTTCCGGCTTCCGGCTTCCGGCTTCCGGCTTCCGGCTTCCGGAGGATTGTACGTGGTCGTCCGGATGTGAGCGCGAGTTCTCCGGAAAATCGGGGTGAGCGGTCACCGCCATGAACACGTCCCCCATCGTCCCAGCGAGTGAGCGGAGATCACTCGATGGTCTGAGGAGTGCTGTGGTCGGAGTCGTTGACCTCGACCCTGTTGCGTCCGGCGTGTTTGGCTCGGTACAGCGCCACGTCGGCCGCGGTGAACAGTTCCTCCAGCTTCGCGGGCCCCGCCGCCGCGCCGATGCTGACGGTCGGCGGTCGCTCGATCTCCCCCAACACCTGTCTCCAGTGGTGCCGGTCGACGGCCCGCCTGATGCGTTCGGCCACGACGGGCCCGGCCGCCCGCCCGTCCCCCGAGGACTCGACGAGCAGGATCACGAACTCGTCCCCCGCCCACCGGCAGATCAGGTCCTCGCCGCGGCACTCGTTGCGCAGCAGGCTCGCCACCTCCCGCAACACCGTGTCCCCCATCGAGTGCCCCGCCCGGTCGTTGACGTCCTTGAACCAGTCCACGTCCAGCAACAACAGCCACGGGATGCGTCCCTGGGAGGCGCTCTGCTCGATGAGTCGGGGGGCGTACCGTTCCAGTCCCAACCGGTTCGCCAGGCCGGTCAGCGGGTCCCGCAGGGCGGTCGCCTCGGCCGCGCTCGCCTTGCGCTGGGCGTGGATGGCGATACGGCGCTGCTCCAACGCCTGGGCCAGGCCCTCCCGCAGCACGTTCACCGTGTCCCCGGAGGCGCGCAGCGCCCGACGCAGCGCCGTTGCCTCCCCCACGTGGTCACCGAGCTGCTGGCAGATGGCGCCCAGGTCAGTGGAGATCCGCGTTATCAGCAGGGTGTCCTTGCTCAGCTCGGCTCCGTGCAGCGCCCGGCTGGCCGTGGTCCTGGCCGGTTCGAGTTCCCCCCGGCGGCGGTACACCTCGGCGAGGGTCCAGTTGGCGATGGCTTCCCCGAACAGGTCGTCGCAGCGCCGGGAGTCGGTCAGCGCCTCGGTCACGCGTTCGTGAGCCGTCTCGATCTCGTCCAGCTCCACGAGCGCCCGCGCGCTGCTGGCCAGGGTTCTTCTGCGCAACGCTCCGTGGGTGGTCAGGCTGATCGCCTCGTCGAACCGCGCCAGGCTCTCGTGCAGGTAGCGCGCGTCGGGGAAGCCGTGCATCAGCACTCGTCCCAACAGCGTGGTCCCCTCGCGGAGCAGACAGTGCGCGATGGTGTCGGGTTCGCCGGAGTCGCGGGCTATCCGCACGGCCCGACTGAGCAGTTCCAGCGCCGGTGTGCTGTGCCCCTCCAGCAGGTAGCCGAGCATACTCAGGGCGTGGGCGGTGGAGGAGTCGTGCCGCCACTCCGCGTCCAGCTCGGTCCACGCGTCGGCCGCCAGCTCCAGCGCGAGTGAGACGCGACCCAGCCGCCAGGCGAGCATCGCGCGGTGCACGAGCACCACCGGCCGGCTCCACTCCTCGCCGACCAGGTTCGGCGAGCTGGCTATGGAGTCGTCGAAGGCGGCCTCGCACTGCTCGATCAGGCCCGAGTCGAGTAACAGCCGCACGTGACGGTCCTGCTCGGGTATCCGGCCCAACAGCATCGGATCGTCTTGTTCCACGGCGTTCCTCGCACTCCCAGTTCGCGGAGGTCACCGGTCCCAACCGGCGCGGCTCGGCCCCGGGGAGTCCGCGTTCACTACCTGACGTCGGAATCAGGCTACCGGCTGAAATCGTGCCGGTACTTGCCGTCGTGTACAACATCGTCGAGACTCAGACGCTTGCGCCAGCCGTGCCGTTCCAGGTCGGGGGTCGTCGCCAACTCCCGGACCGGTCCCACGCACAGCCACGCCACCGGACGTATCCGGGAGGGAATGTCCAGCAGTCTGCGCAGGAAGTCCTCCCGGTAGAAGCTGACCCAGCCCACTCCGAGTCCCTCGGCGGTGGCGGACAGCCACAGGTTCTGGATGGCCAGACACACCGAGTACAGTCCCGCGTCGGCGATGGCGTGGCGCCCGAGCACGTCCGGTGATCCCCGGTCGGGATCGTAGGTGACCGCGATTCCCAGCGAGGACTCCACGATCCCCTCGACCTTGATCTTGGAGAACGTCGTGGCGCGCTCACCGCTGAGCTGTGCGGCGAAAACGCTGCGCTCGGCCAGTACGTGCTCCCGGAAGGCCCGCCTGGTGGCCTCGTCGCGCACGAGGACGAAGTCCCAGGGCTGGGACAGTCCCACGCTGGGGGCGCTGTGGGCGGCGCCCAGTATCCGTCGGAGCACCTCGGAGGGGATCTCCTCGCCGGTGAACTCGGAGCGCACGTCGCGACGCCGGTTGATCACGTCGTAGAGGTCGGAGATCGGTCGTTGCTGGTGAGCCCGTGGTGATTGGTCGGCCGTTGTCATCCTCGCCATCCTGCCGTGTTCCCGGCCGTGCTTCCCAGTGACCCGTGGTTCGGATGACCCCGCACACGTTTCCCTCCGCCGTCGGCGGGTGGGTGAGACTGATCATAGACCTCCCGCCCGCTCGGCTGCCGTGTCCGCTTCTCAGCCTGTTCTCAGGGCTTCGGGTAAGACTGGGGGCATGCGCATCCTCGTCGTCGACGACGACCGTGCCGTCCGGGAGTCACTGCGAAGGTCTCTCGAGTTCAACGGCTATCAGGTCGAACTGGCCTCGGACGGTCAGCAGGCCCTCGACTCGCTGGCCACGGCACGCCCGGACGCCATGGTTCTCGACGTCATGATGCCCAAAGTGGATGGCCTGGAGGTCGCGCGCAAGCTGCGCGGCACCGGCGACGACCTGCCGATCCTGGTGCTCACCGCCCGTGAGGCGGTCTCCGACCGGGTGGCGGGGCTGGACGCCGGGGCCGACGACTACCTGCCCAAGCCCTTCGCCCTCGAGGAGCTGCTCGCCCGGTTGCGGGCCCTGCTGCGCAGGGCCTCCCCACCGGAGGCGGATGAGGAGAGCCGCGCCGCGCTGCGGTTCGCCGACCTGGAACTGGACCCCGGAACCCGGGAGGTGCGCCGTGGGGACCGCAGCATCAGCCTGACGCGCACGGAGTTCGCGCTGCTGGAGCTGCTGATGGGGCATCCGAAGCAGGTACTGACCCGCAGCAGGCTGCTCGAGGACGTGTGGGGCTACGATTTCCCGACCACCGGTAACGCGCTCGAGGTCTACATCGGCTATCTGCGCCGCAAGACCGAGGCCGCGGGCGAACCCCGGTTGATCCACACCGTCCGTGGAGTCGGCTACGTGCTTCGGGAGACCCCGCCGTGACCACACCGGCACCCCCACCCCCCGACCTGATCGAGGTCCAGCCCTCCGAGGGCAACGGCGGCACGTGGCAGCGCATGTCCCTGCGCAGCAGGGTGGTTCTGCTGGCGGCCGTCTGCGTGGCGGCGACGGTGGCACTGGTGTCGGTGGGGGCCTTCCTCACCGTGCGGGAGAGCCTCTACGAGCAGGTCGACCGCAACCTCCACGAACGCGCGAGCCAGGCGGTCTCCGGCCCCCAGGTGCTGGAACCCAATCTCCGTTCGGTGCCCGCCGCCTTCTACGCCGCCGCCAACCTGCGGATCTGTCTGGTCTCGGCGGACGGCAAGTCGGTGACCGGCCCGGGCAAGGCCCCACCCTGGGGCAGCGCGGAACTCGCCGTGGCCCGGGGGGCGAGCTCCTCCTCGCTGCGTACCGACGAGTCCAGCAACAGCAGGGTGATCGCTCTGCCGGCCGGGGACGATCTGGCACTGGTCATGTCCCAGTCCCTGGATCCGACCAAGAACACCCTGGCGCAGCTGAGCGTGGTGCTGGTCGTCATCGGCGGGGCGGGAATCCTGCTGGCGGCGGCGGCCGGAACGGCCGTGGCGCGCCCGGCGCTGCGTCCTGTGCAACGCCTGACGGCGGCGACGGAACGTGTCGCCCGTACCGGGGACCTGCGTCCCATCCCGGTCGCGGGCGACGACGAACTCGCCCGGCTGACCACGAGCTTCAACAAGATGCTGGGGGCGTTGGCCGAGTCCCAGGAGCAACAGCGCAGGCTGGTGGCCGACGCGGGACACGAGCTGCGCACCCCGTTGACCTCGTTGCGCACGAACCTGGAACTGTTGATCGCCTCGGACAAGCCGGGCACCCCCAGGTTGTCCGACGAGGACCGCGCCGAGATGCTCGACGACGTCCAGGCCCAGCTCACCGAGCTTTCCGCGCTGGTCGGTGATCTCGTGGAGCTGGCGCGGGAGGACGCTCCGAACGCGGTGCACGAGGAAGTGGAGTTCGTGGACATCGTCGAACGGGCCTGTAGCCGGGCGCGTCGACGTGCTTCCGAGGTGGACTTCGACGTGCGGCTGCGGCCGTGGACGTTGCTGGGGGACGCCACGGCCCTGGAGCGGGCCGTGCTCAACCTGCTGGACAACGCGGCGAAGTGGAGTCCGGCCGGGGCGACGGTGCGTGTGGAGTTCCGCCAGCACGACGCCGGGTTCGGGGTGCTGGAGGTGGCCGACGCCGGCCCGGGTATCCCCGAGCAGGACCGTCCGCACGTGTTCGAACGTTTCTACCGTTCCACCGAGGCCCGACCGCTGCGTGGTTCCGGGCTGGGGCTGGCGATCGTGAAGCAGGTCGCCGAACGACACGGCGGCAGCGTCCGCGTGGGGGAGGCCCCCGAGGGTGGAGCGTTGCTGTCGATGTACCTGCCGGGCCGGCCCGGGGAGGGGGAGTCGACCGAGCCCGGGTGAGGAGTTGTCTCCGCACCCTCCCTTCCCGCACGCCCAACCCCAAAGTGCTGTAGAGTATTGTTGCTTCGCGTTTGATTCGTGGGTGTATTTGTGTGTGATCGAGCTGGGGGAGCATGCTCGGGGAGCGGGACACCCGTGCTCGCGGCGAAACCCGGCCGAGGCGGTCACGAATCGTGAACCCGGTTGTCCGGGCAGGTTGGAGAAGTGATGCTGGCACGTCAGCGCCAGGAGATGATACTGGACGAGGTGCGCCGCACCGGTGCCGTGCAGGTGAGCGATCTGGTTCAGCGGCTGGGCGTCTCGGACATGACCATCCGCCGTGACCTGGACGCTCTGGCGGCGCGTGGTGCGGTCGAGAAGGTCTACGGAGGGGCGACCTCGGTGCTCGACCGCAGCACCGACGAACCGGGCTTCGAGACCAAGTCGATGTACCTGCCGGAGGAGAAGAAGGCGATAGCGCTGCGGGCTTCCGAGATGGTCCGCCCCGGGACCGCCCTCGGTCTCTCCGCCGGGACGACCACGTGGACCCTGGCCCGTCATCTCGACGACGTCGCGGACCTGACTGTGGTCACGAACTCGGTGCGGATCGCCGACGTGCTGCAACAGCGCGGACGCACCGACCGCACGGTGATCCTCACCGGCGGAGTGCGCACTCCCTCGGACGCCCTCGTGGGGCCGGTGGCCGTGCGGACCCTACAGTCACTGCACCTGGATCTCGTTTTCCTCGGGGTGCACGGCATGAGCACCAGAGCGGGGTTCACCACGCCCAATCTGGACGAGAGCGAAACGAACCGGGCCCTGGCGCGGGCCGCCAACCGGCTGGTGGTGCTCGCCGATCACTCCAAGTGGTCCACGGTGGGGATCTCCACCATCGTCGGACTCGACGAGGTCGACGTGCTGGTCACCGACGACGGTCTCCCCGAGCAGGCGCGCACCGCGCTGGAGGAACGGGTCCGCGAGCTGAGGATCGCGCCGTGTTCGGGAAACGAGGACAGTGTTTCCTCCTGTCCTTCCCGGCCAGGCCCCTCGGAGGAGGGGAACCGGTGAGGAGGACGACGCGTCGACTGGCGGACGGACGGGAGATCATCTACTTCGACGCCGACCCGGCGAGTCCTCCCAGGCGGGCCGAGGACCTGCGGGAGCTCTCCCCCCAACCGGGGCCGCCGGAGATGCGGCGGGACCCGTTGACCGGCGAGTGGGTCGCGATGGCCGCCCACCGCCAGGACCGTACCCACCGACCTCCGGCCGACCTGTGTCCGCTGTGTCCCAGCGCTCCCGGACGGCTCAGCGAGATCCCGGAAAGCGACTACGAGGTTGTCGTCTTCGAGAACCGTTTTCCCTCGTTCACCCGCTTTCCCGGCTCCGGCATCCCGGAGTCGTCCACGGGCGGCCCCGGTCCGGTGGAGCGTGCCCCAGCGCGGGGTCGCTGCGAGGTGGTCTGTTTCACCTCCGAACACAGCGGTTCCTTCGCTGAGTTGAGCGGCGAGCAGGCCCGCACCGTGATGGACGCCTGGGCCGATCGCACCGCCGAGCTCGCCGAGTCGCCGGGGGTGGAACAGGTTTTCTGCTTCGAGAACCGTGGCGAGGAGATCGGGGTGACCCTGCATCACCCGCACGGGCAGATCTACGGCTATCCCTTCGTCACGCCGAAGACGGACCAGTACCTGCGGACCGCCCGAGAGTACGAGCGGCGGCACGGCGGAAACGTCTTCGGGGACATGCTCGCCGCGGAACGCGCCAGCGGGGAACGCGTGATCCGTGAGTCCACGCACTGGACCGTGTTCGTTCCCCCGGCGGCGCGGTGGCCGGTACAGGTGATGCTGGCCCCACGACGGCACGTCCCCGATCTGGTCGGACTCACCGACGAGGAACGCGACGACTTCGCCGTGGTCTACCTGGACGTGCTGAGCGTGCTGGACCGGCTCTACGACGCCCCCCTGCCCTACATCGCCTCGTGGCAGCAGGCTCCGGTCCGCACCGGCCGGGAGCTGTGCTGGCTGCACCTGGACCTGTTCTCGGTTCGGCGGTCGGCGGACAAACTCAAGTACCTGGCCGGATCGGAGTCGGGAATGGGGGTCTGGATCAACGACGTCACCCCGGAACGGATGGCCGAGTGGTTGCGCGGACCGTGAGCGGTTCCGCCTCCGTCGAACCGGCGGCACGACTCGTGTGCTACTCCCAGTCTGATCTCAGGCGGTTCTCAGTCGGATAACGCAGAGTGGAGACATGACCGAACAGAATTCCGGTTCTTCCGAGGACAGGCAGGAGGAGCCGAGGACGCCGGAGGACGAGGGCTCCTCGTGGGCGAACACGGGTGAGCACGAAACCCCCGGAAACGGGGCCCAGGGGCAGCCCTCCGGGAGCACCCCGGAGGGCGACCCTCGGCAAGGTTCCCCCGATCCCTCCGGAGCGGTTCCCGGAGAGACGTCGACCGCCGGGCAGGACCCCCCGCGGTACCCACACGGCTCACCGCAACCGGAGCACGGGGGTGCGCAATCGCCGTACCCGCAGCCCGGCGAGGCTTTCCAACAGCCCTACGGCCCGGGGCAGTCACCCCGTCAGCCCGGTGGGTTCCCCGGCGGGCAGCAGAGTGGTTCCACCCAGCAGTTCCCTCCCCCGTACGGGCAGGCCCAGGAGCCCCAGTACGGGGGACAGCAGTACCCGGGGCAGCAGGGTATGCCGTATTCGGATCCGTACCAGCAGGGACAGTACGCCGCCTATCACCACGCCCCGCTGCCGCCCACCGGAGCGGAAAAGGGGCGAGGGAACGGAGGACGTGGCAGGTTCGTGGCCGGAGTGACCGCACTGGCCGCCGTGGTGGGGCTGGTGGGGGGCGGGATCGGAAGCTACGCCGTCAACCAGTGGTCCGACGACACCTCCTCGGTCACCTCCTTCGACCAGCCCAGGCCCGCCTCCAACACCGGTACGGCCGAGCCGGGGTCGGTCCAGGCCGTGGCGGACAAGGTGCTGCCGAGCGTCGTCCAGATCCAGGCCCGGGGTTTCGGGGGCGCTTCCTCCGGCACGGGCTCGGGAATCATCATCAGTGAGGACGGCTACATCCTCACCAACAACCACGTGGTCAGCGGCGCTGAGGGAAGCGGATCCCTGGTGGCCCGCTTCAACGACGGCAAGACGGCCCGGCTGGAGGTGGTGGGCACGGCCCCGTGGTCGGACCTGGCCGTGGTCAAGGCCGACGCCCAGGGACTCACCCCGGCCACGTTGGGCAACTCCGAGGACGTTCCGGTCGGTTCCGGCGTGGTGGCGATCGGATCGCCCTACGGCCTGTCCGGCACGGTGACCAGCGGTATCATCAGCGCCACCGATCGACCGGTCCGGGCGGGCGGTGAGAGTGGAAGCCAGTCCACCGTGCTCAACGCGCTGCAGACCGACGCCGCCATCAACCCGGGCAACTCCGGTGGTCCGCTGGTCAACATGGACGGTCAGGTGATCGGGATCAACTCGGCGATCTACAGTCCCGGCAGCGGCAGCCCCGGTGGGCAGGCCGGCTCGGTGGGACTCGGTTTCGCCATACCGATCGACCACGCCCAGCGGATCGGCAAGCAGCTCATCGAGGACGGCTCGGCGGAACGGACCACCCTCGGGGTCACGGTGGACATCACCGGACGAACCTCCGGTGCGTTGGTGGTCGAGGTTCCCTCGGGAGGTCCGGCGGCGAAGGCGGGCATCGAACGGGGCGACGTCATCACCAAGGTGGACGACCGACTGATCAACAGTGGTGACGAGCTGGTGGCCGCTGTCCGGTCCCATGCTCCGGGGGAGACCGTCACGCTCACGGTCACCGACCGGCAGGGCGGCAACGAACGAACCGTCCAGGCGACCCTGGCAGGTACCGAGATGTGAGTCCGTGGGTTCGTTCTCGCGTGACTTCGTGACTCGGGGTGCTCGGGTGTCGGAACACACCAGGTGTGCCGCCTCCCGTGACGGGCTCGTGGGTTCCGTGCCGGAGTCCGCCGGGCCCCGTCGACTGTCGAGAGCGGCTCCTTCCGCGGGACTGAGCACCCCGCGACCGTCACGAGTCCTTCCGAACGAGCCGTTCCGACAGAACTTCCGTCCGAGGGGCGGGCCGTGCGAGTGCGGGCCGGTGATCGTGCGTCACTCTTCCGCCAGGAGCCGGGGAGTCGTTCCCGGTTCCCTCGGAAGGGTGATGCCGGGACGCACGTGGTCGGGGGGCACGGAAAGCCCGTGGAACGCACGATGATCAGGAGAATTCCCATGAACGACCGAGGAAGCCGCCTCGCGGACCGTCCGCTTCGTTCGGTCCCCTCCGCACCGCTGGATCCCGGGTTCGAGTCGGTGAACGCTACGGTGACCGACATGGAACGCAACGCGCAGCGGTTGGGGCGGGCCTTGGTGGTCGTGGTCGACGACCGGGTCGCACAGGGCGAGCACGAGGACACCACGGGACCACTGGTGACCGAACTGTTGGAGGAGGCCGGTTTCATCGTCGACGGCAGTGTCGCCGTCGCCGGAGAGACGGTGGAGATTCGGAACGCGCTGAACACGGCCGTGATCGGCGGTGTCGACATGGTGATCACCGTGGGGGGTACGGGGGTCTCCCCGCGGGACGTCACCCCCGACGCCACCTCGGGTGTGTTGGATCGTCCCGTGCCGGGGATAGCGGAGGCGCTGCGTGCCTCCGGTCTGGCGGCGGGTTCCGTGGACGCCGGGGTGTCCCGGGGGGTGGCCGGAGTGTCCGGCAGTACTCTGGTGGTGAACCTGGCGGGGTCCCGGGCCGCCATCAGGGACGGGATGGCCACACTGACACCGCTGGTGACCCACGTGACCGAACAACTCTCGGGGATGGACGAGGCGATCTGAGCCGGGACCGGCTCCGTGGTCCGGACCGCTCGGTGCGTGGGGAGCGGTTCCGCACCCGGGAACGCGCACGGAAACCGTGGGAGGACGTCGTGAACGAGAGCGAGCCCCGGAGCAGTCGGGCACGGGCGCGTTCGGCTCGTCGGGACATCGACGAGATCTTCGGGGAGATACTGCCGGACACCACCGGCGACGAGCGGGAACCGGCCGAGGGGGCGGACCGGGATCGGGACGTCTGGTACCGGGAGAACCGCCCTCCGCATCACGGCTGAGGGAGACCTCCCTTCCGGCGCGGGAGAACGCGGGGTCACCGCAGCGTCAGCGTGAGCGAGTCGCGGAGCCGGGCCGAGGCGACCCGCGCCGCTCGGGCCCGGTCCAGACCGAGGACCACCAGCGGCTCGCTCTCCTGCCCGCCGTTGTCCGTGGACACGGACACGACCGTGGCCCGTTCGGCCAGCACCTCGGTGCGGCCCCGCCGGTTGGTGACCACGTCCACGTGGCCACCGGGGTGCAGCAGCTCGGTCACCGCCGTTTCCGCGGGTCGCACGGCCACGGCGGCACGGTCCTCGCCGCGTGCGGTGAAGCGGGTCAGTTCCGTTCCGAGCAGGCTCAGATCGGTCAGGACGGTGCCTTCGCGGGCGGCGTGGGCCAGGAGTCTTCCCTCGGCCCGTCCGGAGGCGGTCACCGCCCCGGAGGGAACGAGTCGACGCGGCATCCGTCGCAGGGCGAGGTCCCGTGCGGTGAGTTCCGTCCCCGGCCTCAGGTCGTGGGCCGCCGTGACCACGGCGCGGGATTCCGACGGACTCGCCCGCTGTCCGGTGGGCAGGGCCGCCACGGCGGCCGCCACCAGCAGGATCCCGGCCGTGACGCGGCGCACCAGCACACCCCCGCGTCCGATGAGCGGTCCACGGAGCCGTAGGCGGTCCCTCAGACGTGTGTCGAGCCGCGTTCCGGCGTTCGTTCGTCCGTTCCACAAGCCGTCCCCCGATTCCACCTCGTGTGCACCTTCTGTCCGTGAAGGCTAGAGCGAGACGGAGCCCTCCGGGCAGCTCCGATCACGCGGGTTGTGGAGAGATCGACCTGCTGTGGACGCACCGGGACCGCTCCCCGTTCCGTGAGGGGAGCTCCGCGCTCAGGTGGAGGCCGCCGAGGTCTGCGGCTGCGTGCCGGAGGACGTGCCGGACGAGCCGGACTCGGAGGAGCTCCCTCCGGAGGACTCGGAGCCACCGGAGGAGCCGTTGGACGAGGAACCGGACTCGCTGGAGGAGTTCGATCCCCTGCTGTCCGTCCGGTAGAACCCGCTGCCCTTGAAAACGACTCCCACCGCGTTGAACAGCTTGCGCAGCCTGCCGGAGCACTCCGGGCACTCGGTCAGCGAGCTCTCACTGAACGACTGGAAGGTCTCGAAGTCGTGCCCGCACTCGGTGCAGGCGTACTGATAGGTGGGCACGTGCCTCTACCTCCGGACTGGGACGGCGACGCTGCTCGCGTCGCACACGGCGGCACTCTGGTGCCGGTCTCCGGACAACGACATTGGCACTCGGAAACGTCGAGTGCCAACACGATGATGCGGCACACCGGGGTCGCGGCGCAAACGGGTCTGCGTCACAGCCTCCCCGTCGGCCGCCTCCGCCCGGTGAACCGGACCGGCTGCGGCCCCGTGGGTGGGGAGGCGGAGCCGCGCGGAGTCAGCACCCCACCTCGTCGGGTGATCTGTGTCACAGTGGAAGTCGGGTCAGTCCCCGGCGCGGAGTGACCACACCGTTCACCCGTACGTCGTGCTCCTCGGAGGGCAGCTGTTCGACGAACTCCTCGTCACGGACCACCCCCAGCAACGCCGCCGAGGGGGAGGCCAGCGGCAGGGACCTGTCGTAGTAGCCGGCGCCCTTGCCCAGGCGCACCCCGTTGCGGTCCACGGCCAGCGCCGGAACCAGTACCAGCTCGGCGGTGGAAACGGCGTCGGTTCCCAGGTGGGAGGTGTTCGGTTCCAACAGGCCGAAACCCGCACGGCTCAGTCCCTCCGGTCCCGTGTACTCGGCCCATTCGAGCGGGCCGGTGCCCACGACCACGGGAAGCAGGACACGACAGCCGTGCTCACGGAGAGCGTCGACCAGTTCGAGCGATCCCGGTTCGGAGCCGACGGGGACGTAGGCGCACACCGTGGAGACCGCCACGCCGCGCAGGAAGTCGAACACGGCCCTGTGCAGGGCACGGTTCTCCTCCGCCCGGGTCGTGTCCTCCACGGCGGCGCGTGCCGCGCCGAGTTCGCGTCGCCGTTGCTCTTTTCGGGCCAGTTCGTCAGCGGAGAGCGTCACAGCGACGAAGGGTAGCCAATATCGCTAGGCTCCGTGTTATGAGTAGCCAGACATCAGTACCCTTCCACACCGCGATCGTTCCCGCCGCGGGACTGGGGACCCGCTTTCTGCCCGTCACCAAGTCGGTTCCCAAGGAGTTGCTGCCGGTCCTGGACACCCCGGGGATCGAACTGGTGGCCGCCGAGGCCGCGGAGGCGGGCGCGGACCGCATGGTGGTGGTGACCTCCCCGGACAAGGGCTCGGTGGTCGAGCACTTCCGCTCCAACCCCGAGCTGGAGACGACGCTGGAGGAGCGGGGCAAGGACGAGTTGCTGCGCAAGGTGCGCAGAGCCCCGGGGCTGATCAGGGCCGAGACGGCGATCCAGGAGAAGGCGCTCGGTCTGGGACACGCGGTCGGGTGCGCCGAGGAGCACCTGGACGAGTCCGACGGCGCCGTGGCCGTGCTGCTTCCCGACGACCTGGTCCATCCGGACGGGGAGGACGAGCCCACGGTGCTCACCAGGATGGCCGAGGTGCGCGCCCGGTACGGCGGCAGCGTGCTGTGCGCCTTCGACGTCCCCCCGGAACGCACCGCCTCCTACGGGGTGTTCGAGGTCTCCGACACCGACGACCCCGGGGTCAAACGGGTGCACGGGATGGTGGAGAAACCCCAACCCTCCGAGGCTCCCTCCAACCTCGCCGCGGCCGGGCGGTACCTTCTCGATCACCGGATCTTCGAGGCGTTGCGACGCATCGAGCCGGGTGCCGGAGGTGAGCTGCAGCTGACCGATGCCGTAGCGTTGCTGATCGCCGAAGGGCATCCGGTACACGTGGTGGTTCACCGGGGTGCGCGGCACGATTTGGGCAATCCCGGCGGGTTCCTGAAGGCGGCGGTGGACTTCGCCCTGAGTGACTCCGAGTACGGATCGGAGTTGCGGGAGTGGCTCCGACGGCGCCTGGAGCGGAACTGATCCCGCCGTGTCGTACCGGTCGGCTCGTGCGCGGCCAACAGTGTCTTCGCGGAAGAGGTCGACAGCCATGAGATCAGTGGACGAGCAGCTTGCACGGGTACTCGCGGCCGCCGTACGGCCTTCACCTGTTCGGGTGGAAACAGCGGAGGCGCAGGGACTGTTGTGCGCCGAAGAGGTGGTGGCCGAACGAGCTCTTCCCGGGGCTGCTCAGGCCGCTGTGGACGGTTACGCCGTTCGTGGCGTCGACGTCAGACACGCCGACACCGAGCCGGTGGTGCTTCCCGTCGCGGGGGAGGCCGTGGCCGGAAGGCGACAGAACCAGCGGCTCCAGCCGGGCCAGGCCGTCCGGGTGGACAGGGGGGCACCGCTGCCGACGCTGGCCGATTCCGTGGTTCCCGCCGCGGACACCGCCGAACACTCCGAGGGGGTCACCGTGTCCCGCTCGGTCCCCTCGGCTGCTTTCGTGCGTCGCGAGGGCGACGACGTGCGGGAGGGGGACGTGGTGGTGCGCCGGGGAACCACGATCGGACCTGCCCAGATGGCACTGTTGGCCGCGGTGGGACGGGACCGGGTGCTCGTGCAGCCCCGCCCCCGCGTGTCCGTGATCTCCCTCGGCGACGAGCTGGTGGACGTGGACGCCAGGCCGGGTCCCGAGCAGGTCTACGACGTGAACTCCTACGCCCTGGCCGCCGCCGCCAAGGAGGCCGGGGCCGAGGTCACCCGGGTGGGTATTCTGCCTTTCGAGCCGAGGCGCCTGCGGGAAGTGGTCGAGGGCAGACTGCTGTTGTCCGAGATCGTGGTGATAGCGGGCGCGGCGGGGGGAGCCGTGGGCGAGCGGGTGCGTTCCTGCCTGTCCGAACTCGGTGAGTTGGACACCACCAGGGTGGCGATGCATCCCGGCTCGGCGCAGGGCTTCGGGACACTCGGTCCCGACCGGGTTCCGACCTTCCTGCTGCCCGCCCATCCGGTGAGCGCGTTCGTGGGCTTCGAGGTGCTGGTGCGCCCGTTGGTGCGTTCGGCCCTGGGCAAGTCCAATCCCCACCGGCGCGGCATCACGGCCGAACTCGTCTCCCCCGTGGTCTCGACGAAGGGACGGCGCGGTTTCGTGCGCGGCAGGTTGTTGCGGGACTCGGAGGGGGGACACTACCTGGTGCAGCCGGTGGGCAGTTCGGACGAACACCTGCTGGCCTCGTTCTCCGAGGCGAACTGCCTCATGGTGCTGGACGAGGACGTCGTCGAGGCGGGACCGGGGGAGCGGTTGCGGGTCAGTTTCCTGTCGCAGCGTTCCTGAGACCGCTTCCGTGCCCGTGGGCGACGGCGAGGTGCCCCGCACAGTGCGTTACCGATGGGAGCAGGCACACCATGACCGGACCTGTCCCCGGAGCCGAACTCGTCGAAGGCAGGCATCCGGGTTGGCCCGCCCGTCTCGGCCCGCTGGTCGTCGAGCGTGGGGAGGTCGCGTTGCGTCCTCCCCGGCTGCGGGACGCCTCGGCGTGGAGTGGGATCCGGCGACGGGACAGGGAGTACCTACGCCGTTGGGAACCCTCCGTGGGCAACTGGGACCAGCGCAACGCGAGCACCGCCTGGTTCGCGCAGTGGAGTTCGTTGCGTCGGCTCGGTCGTCGTGGGCAGCTGCTGCCCTTCGTGATCACCCTGGACGGTGAGCTGGCCGGACAGCTGACGGTGGGCAACATCATCCGTGGCGCCCTGCGCTCCGGATGGGTCGGTTACTGGGTTTCCAGTTCGGTCGCCGGGGGAGGGGTGGCCACCGCGGCGTTGGCGCTGGCCGTCGACCACTGTTTCGGTCCGGTGGGGCTGCATCGTCTGGAGGCCACGGTGCGTCCGGAGAACACGGCGAGCGTGCGGGTGCTGGAGAAGACGGGGTTCCGGCACGAGGGCAGGTTCGAGCGGTATCTCGACGTGGCCGGGGCCTGGCGTGATCATCTGGTCTACGCGTTGACCTGTGAGGAGGTCGTCGAGGGGGTGACCGCGGCGCTGCTTCGTTCCGGGAGGGCGCGTCGTCGCTGACCCCGGTGGGGAGCTCGTGTGGGGCTGCCGGAGCAGGGGGCTCGGGACACGACGTCGGTGGATCCACTGCTCTTTTCGGGGGTGATTGTGGGTCTTTCCGGCGTGTCCGGAAGCACGTTTTCCTCCTTTGGGGTGAACTTGGAGGTGTGTGGAAACCCGTCCGGGACGGCGTGCCTCCAAGACACGAACGGGCGTTCTGGATAACGTGGACAGTGCAGGTGTGTGCCGCCGTGTGCCAGGGGGAGGTGGCGAGGTGTGCTCAGCTCGCTGATTTTCGTGGCATTGGCGGTGGCATGGCTTATCGTTCTGGTGCCCATGTTCGCGCGCCGCAGGCAGGAGGTCTCCCGACCGACGGACACCGCCCTGGCGGCCAGGGTGGTCCGACGTGGGGGAGGGGCACCTCCGAGAACGGCCGGTGGCTCCGGCGGGAACAGGGGCAGGGAGGCGCTCGCGATGCCCGACAGGGAGAACAGGGTCGATCCGGACACCGAACAGGATGCGGTCGACGATCCGGAGGCCGACGAGGAGTTCGACACGCCGGGAGCGGAACAGCGGCAGGACGTGCGTGGTGAGGACGTGCGCTCCGGACGTCGCTACCGCCCCGGGCGCGGTGGGTTCGACCCGGACGCCGCGGCGCTGGCGGCCCGGGCCAAGTACGCCCGCCGCCAGCGGACCGTGCTCGTCATGCTCGTCGTGGCCTTGGTCACCGCCGTGTTGGCGGGCTTCTTCTGGCCGGTGCTGTGGTGGGTGCACGGGATCACCGACCTCTCCCTGGTGGGGTATCTGGGCTACCTGCGTCGCCAGGTGCGCATCGAGGAGGACGTGCGCAACCGCAGGCTGGCTCGGATGAACGGTGGTTCCGACCGGGCCGCCGAGCAGGACGCCGGCGGCGGGTCCGTGCGGCGGCGGGAGCGTGCGGAGGAGGACGAGTTCGACACCGACGGCGAGTCCGGACCGGTCGGCGGCCCACGGGGCGTGGGCGGTTCCGGCGTGGAGGTGCTCGACATCGACGACGAGGATCCGGAGTTCGACGAACTGGACGACCGTCTCTGGCAGCCGTACCGCCGTGCGGTGGGAGAATGAGCATGCTCGCCGCGAGGGGTGGGGGTGTGTCAGCCCCCGCCTCGCCGGGTGCTAGGCTGTGGAGGAACTCGGTGAGGACACCGGGGGACAACAGCAAGGGGCTGTAGCGCAGTTGGTAGCGCGTCTCGTTCGCATCGAGAAGGTCCGGGGTTCGATTCCCCGCAGCTCCACCGACTTTGGCATGATGTGCCCATTCCTTTCGAGGCCGTTTCCGCTGGTGAGGCGGAGCGGCCTCGTTATTGTCATGGGCGGGGAAGCGGAAGGTCGGGATCGAGACGCTTTGGTTCACGGTGACGTCGGTAATGATCACGTTGACGTGATTCGTCCGCTTCGGGACCGGTGAGCAGCCGTGAGCCCGAGATGCTGCCCGTGGATCCAACTCGGAGGCTCACGGCTTCGTGGATCGCGCCCGTGTTGTCCCGCCCTCGACTCTCGAGCGTGGCATCGACGAGTAGCGAGCGCGCCTGCTCCGTGGCTAAACGATGCGGATCCATCCGCCGCGGATGCTGTGCACCGGATGCAGGGGATCCTGTCGAGGGCGGTGTAGTCGAAGCGGTCGGTATGGTGTTCGTGTTCGGCGGGCGGATACCCGATGAGTTCTTCGAGAACAGTCCGGCCCATCGCGAGGTTGAGCCGGAACACCCCGGCCCTGTTCAACTCCGAGACGGTGTACCACCCGTCGTAGTCCTTGGTGACGATCGTGGTGAACGGTACGCGACGTCTCCTGTGGGGTCGTTGTTCGGGGCGTGGAGAAGAACGTGTCGCCCCAGAAGATCTCCGGTTGGACACCTTCTTCGCTTCCGATGATCACAGCGATACCGGAAAATTCTCTAACGAGCGCACGGAGGTCTTCCTGGGGCGTACCGACGCTGCCGGTGGTGTGGGGTTAGCTGTCGCTGTTCGAGGGAATCCACGTCTTTACGGTGTCTCTCGAGTTCCGAGCAGTGGGGACCTGTCCGGTCGTGTGAGATCTCTCGGCGGGTGACAGGGACGCCGCACCGCGAATCCGGAGGTTTCGTGCTGCTCGTGTTTCGCAGTCCTGGTGGAACTGCCCGATCCTGATCCTGTTCGTCACGAAGTCGTCCTTGACATTGAATTGGGTGTCGTCGAGCAGTGTCAGTCTGATGACGTCCCGTATCCCCGTCAGTACTGATTCCTTCGTGTGAGCGGTATCAATCTGCTTTGGGAGCTCGCTGCATCGTCTTCCGTGGCCCACCGATCCCGGGGTGGTCTACATCGAGCATCGTTCCGGCGCCGTCTACCTGGAAACCCCCACCGAGATCAAAACCCATACAATGGCCTTCGAGCATCTGTGTGCCCATGCCCTGCGGCCGGACGAGTCGGTCGCGATGATTCGCGACATCGCTGAGGAGTACGGACAATGACCAGCCCCCTGCGTCCGAGAAGTATCGCGGAAGAACTGGACACCGTCACCTGGCGCAAGTCCAGCTTCAGCAATGACCAAGGCCAGTGTGTGGAGACAGCGGCGCTCTCCGACGGCACGGTCGCCGTTCGCAACAGCAACCATCCGGACGCGGGAGTGGTGGTCTTCACCCGTGCGGAGATGGCGGCGTGGATCAACGGCTGCAAGGCGGGAGAGTTCGACGACCTCGCCCGAGGCTGACGTCGCTCCATCCCACGCGGGTCCGGTCTCCGCGCCCTCCGAGCGAGAGGACGCCGGTCCCTCGGCCGGTTAGCGTGGGAGGAAGGCACCGCGCACCGGACCTCGGTTCGTCTGCCGGTCGCTCCGAGCTGTCCGAGCGAGTCCCGTAACCCTGTGCGTTCCCCGAGGTGGGAAACCGTTCGTGGCCACCTCCAACGGTGATCCGCCGGTGCCGGAAACCACCCGCGCAACCAGGAGCGAGCCCATGACGGAGCTTCCCGACGTCGACGAACTGACCCTCGAACAGCGGGTCCGCCTGCTCTCGGGCGGCGACTTCTGGCACACCCGCCCGGTTCCCGAACACGGGGTGCCCGCCGTGACGCTCACCGACGGACCCCACGGGATACGGGCCCAGTCGGCCACCTCCGAGCGGTTCGACCTGTCCCACAACGAACCGGCGACCTGCTTTCCCACGGCCGTCACCCTGGCCAGCAGTTGGGACGAGGAACTCGTCGAGGAGGTCGGCCGCGCGTTGGGCACCGAGGCCCGTGCCCTGGGGGTCGCGGTGGCCCTCGGGCCGGGCATGAACATCAAACGCCACCCGTTGGGCGGGCGCAACTTCGAGTACCTCTCCGAGGATCCCCTGGTCAGCGGGCGTATGGCCGCGGCGATGGTGCGCGGCATCCAGAGCCGTGGCGTCGGCGCCTGCCTCAAGCACTTCGCCGTCAACAACCAGGAGTCGCACCGTTTCGTCGTCGACGCGGTGGTCGACGAGCGCACGCTCCGCGAGCTCTACCTGGCCGGGTTCGAGCACGCGCTCACCGCACGGCCGTGGGCGGTGATGGCCGCCTACAACAGACTCAACGGCCTCCACTGCACCGACAACCCGCGGCTGCTGTCGATGGTCCTGCGCGGCCAGTGGGGCTTCGACGGGCTGGTCGTCAGTGACTGGGGTGCCGTCGAGGACCGGGCCGCCGCCGTCCGGGCGGGCACCGACCTGGAGATGCCCGGAACAGCCGGTGACTCCGACCGGGAGGTGCTCGCAGCGGTGCGTTCCGGGCGGCTGGAGCGCGAGCACGTCACCGACAGCGCGCGACGTGTCCTGGAGCTGGTGGGGCGTGCGCCCCGGGACGGGTCGGGCGGATTTCCCGTCGAACGGCACCACGCGCTGGCCCGGCGGGCCGCCGCCGAGGGCACCGTGCTGCTGACCAACGACGGAACGCTGCCGCTGTCCCGGCAGCGCACGGTGGCACTGATCGGTGCCTTCGCCGAGTCGCCCCGCTACCAGGGCAACGGCAGCTCTCTGGTCACCCCCACCCAGCTGGACACGGCCCTGGAGGAACTCCGCGGCCGGGGAGTGAACCCCCACTACGCCAGGGGCTACGAGCCGGGCGACTCCGAGCGGAACCCCACCTTGGTCGCGGAGGCGGTCGAGGCGGCCCGGCGGGCCGACGTGGCCGTGGTGCTGGCCGGTCTGCCCGGAGCCTACGAGACCGAGGGCGTCGACCGACAGGACCTCGGCCTGCCCGCCCAGCACGACGACCTGATCAACGCGGTGTGCGCGGCCAACCCCAGGACGGTGGTGGCGCTGTCGAACGGGGCCCCCGTGGCGATGCCGTGGGTGGACCGGCCCGCCGCGATCCTGGAGTGCTACCTGGGCGGGCAGGCCGGTGGGGCGGCGCTGGTGGACGTGCTCCACGGTGACGTCGAACCGGCGGGTCGGCTGGCCGAGAGCCTGCCCGTCGCGGTCTCCGACGTGGCCGCCAATCCCTTCTTCCCCGGCCGGCCGCACCAGGTGGAGCACCGCGAGGGACTGTTCGTCGGCTACCGCCACCACACCACCTCCGGGGTGAGGCCGCTGTTCCCCTTCGGGCACGGGCTCGGATACACCACCTTCGAGTGGGGGGCGGCCACGGTGGACCGGCAACGCCTCGGTGCGGAGGAGTCGGTGACGGTCTCCCTGGAAGTGACCAACACCGGAGACCGCGGCGGTTCCGAGGTGGTGCAGGTCTACGTGCACGACCGCACCGGGGTGGTGCTGCGTCCCCGCCGGGAGTTGCGGGGGTTCGCCAAGGTCCGACTCGACCCCGGCCGGAGCACCACGGTCGAGGTCGAACTCGGCCCCCGGGCGTTCGCCTACTACGACGTGGAGCGGGCGGAGTGGACCGTCCCCCGTGGAACCTTCGACATCGAGGTGGCACGTTCCAGCGCCGACGTCGTCCACACCCTCCCCGTCGAGCTCACCGAGGGAGTGAGCACCTCACCCGAGCCTCCCACGACCCCGCCGGTGGCCACCGACGACGCGGCCTTCCGCCAGCGGCTGGGCGGGCCGGTGCCCACTCCCCGGGCGGTGCTTCCCTTCACTCGTGAGTCCACCGTCGCCGAGATCTCCTCCACCGCACTCGGCGGGCTGTTCGCGCGGGTGCTGCGGCGTGCCACGCCCGTGGGGGAGGACGCGCTCGGGGAGGGAGCCGTCACGGGAACGCTCGACCGAGTCCTGTCCGAGATGCCGCTACGCGGGCTCGCGCGGCTGTCCGGCGGCAGGCTGCGGGGCGAGGTCGTCGACCTGCTCGTGGACGCGCTCAACGGCAGGCGTGTCTCCACGGGAGTCCGGGTCCTGCGTACGGCGGCCGAGGCGGTGGGAGGCCGGATCGTGGGCGGTATCCCCTTCCGGCGGGAGACGCGGGGGATCTCGAGGGACACACACTGAGAGCCGCCCCGTCGGCCGTGGGTCAGTCCCGTGCCGCCCGGATCCGTTCCCGCAGGGTGGTGACCCGTTCGGAGATCTCCTCCACGGTTCCGGAGGACAGCGCCGATCCCATGCCGACGGCCACCGCTCCGGCCGCCACCCACTCCGGTGCGTCGTCGACGGTGATCCCCCCGGTGGGGATCACCGGGGCCTGCGGCAGCGGTTCGAGTACGTCCCGCACCAGCCGTGGGCTCCAGGCCCGTGCCGGGAACAGTTTGACCGCGTCCGCCCCGGCGCTCAGCGCCCGCACGATCTCGGTGGGAGTGTCCGCGCCGGGGATGACGGCCGCTCCGTACCGGTGGCCGGTACGCAGCACCTCCTCGTCCAGCGAGGGTGCGACCAGGAACCTGGCCCCGGCGGAGACCGCGGCGTGGGCGGATCCGGAGTCGAGCACGGTGCCCGCTCCGACCAGCGCGTCGGGGTGCTCCCGGCGCAGGGTCCGCACCACCTCGGTGGCCTCCGGGGTGGTCAGGGATACCTCCAGCACGGACAGCCCCGCCTCCAGGCAGCGCCGGGCGCGGTCGGTGGCCCGCTCCGCCGTGTCCGCACGGACGATCCCCACCACCCCGTGCTCGGCGACGGCACTCATGATCTGCCAGCGGTACACGGCTCACTCTCCCGGTTCGGTCTCGGTGTTCAGCGGGCGGTGACCTGCTCGGAGTGCCGGGTCAGTTCCCGCAGCTCCGGGGTCGGCAACCCGTCCATGTCCCCGGCGACCTGGACCACGTTTCCGGCGACCACGGTCGCCTCGTTCAGCGCCTCACCCAGCTCCAGTCCGCGCAGTCGGGCGGACAGGAACCCGGCGTTGAAGGCGTCTCCGGCCCCCACCGGGTCCACGGTGGGCACCTTCGCCGCGGGTCGGAACCACTCCTGGTGGCCGTCGGTGGCCCATGTCCCCCGGGCGCCCAGCTTGAACACCACCAGCGACGCCCCCCGATGGAGGAACCACTCGGCGGCCGCCCGGTCCTCGGAACACCCGCTGATCTCCCGTCCCTCGTCCGCTCCGCTGAGAACCAGGTCGGCACTCTCGGCCAGCGGGCGCAGCAACGCGCACCAGCGCTGCGGATCGGCGAGTTTGCGGCGGATGTTCGGGTCCAGGCTCACCTCCACCCCGGCGGCGCGGGCGGTACGCACCGCGTGCTCGGTGGCCCGCCGGGCGCTGTCGGAGAGCGCCGCGGTGATCCCGGTCAGGTGTAGCAGGCGGGCTGAGGAGAGCCACTCCTCGTCCACGTCCTCCGGGGCGAGGGCGCTGCCCGCCGAGCCGGAGCGGTAGTAACAGACCTCGATGGGGCGGTGGGGGTGTGCGTCCCGCACCAGCAGGCCGGTGGGACGGGATCCGTCGACGACGGCTCTGGACACGTCGACCCCCTCGCCGCGCAGCAGGCGCAGCGCGGCGTGCCCGAACGGGTCGTCCCCGACCCTGCCGAACCATCCCACGGAGTGACCCAGGCGGGTCAGCCCGACGGCCGTGTTCGACTCGGCCCCCGCGACGGAACGGCGGAAGCTCTCGGCCTGCTCCAACGGTCGACCGGGTTGGGCCAGCAGCAGCCCCATCGTCTCGCCGAAGGTGATCAGTTCCGGGGCCACGGGGCCTCCTCGGGCCGGAAGGGGTGGGTGGGCACGCCGCGCACACCCGGGGTGACGCGGAACAGCGCTCCGGCCACCTCGTCGTCCGGGTCCTCGTTGCCCTGGCGGGAGGTGGTGACGTAGAGGGTCGCCAGGTCCGGGCCGCCGAACGCGCAGGCGGTCACCAGCGGGGTGGGGATCCGCACCCGGCAGAGCAGCCGCCCGTCCGGGGCGTAGCGGTGCACGGCGCCGCCCTGCCACAGGGCCACCCACAGACATCCCTCGGCGTCCAGTGTCATCCCGTCGGGATAGCCCACCTCGGGGGGAACGTGCACGGCGGGGCGCCGGTTGCGCGGTTCCCCGTCGCGTTCGTCCACGTCGAACCGGTCCACGCGTCCGGTGGGAGTGTCCACGTAGTACGCCGTGGTGCCGTCCGGGGTCCAGACGAGCCCGTTGGAGATGGTCACTCCGTCGAGGACCGCGACGGCGCGCAGCGCACCGTCCAACCGCCACAGCGTCCCCCGACCGGGGGTCTCGTCGTAGGCCATCGAGCCGGCGTAGAACCGGCCGAGCGCGTCGCACCCGCCGTCGTTCATCCGGACGGAGGGATCGTTCCACAGCGGGGGAAGGGACTCGGGAGTCTGCCTGCCCGGCCGCAGCAGCGCGAATCCACGTTCCAGGGCCAGCACGAGGCCACCGCCGACCATCGGACGGGCGACCGCGGCGACCGTGCCGAGCTTGGTGCGGGCGATGACGCCGCCGGGGGCCATGGTGAGCAGTTCCCCGGCGAGCATGTCCACCCAGTGCAGCTGGCCGGTCTCGGCGTTCCAGACCGGCCCTTCCCCGTGGTCGGTGCAGACTTCGGTCGCCTGCTCCGCCTCCAGCTGTGGCACTGCGGACTCGGCGGTCATTCGTCCTCCTCCGTCACGGACCGGGCCGCGAACATGGCGCGCAGGTCGCGTTCGGTGCTGCGCAGGTGTCCGCGCATGGCGGCGGCCGCCCCCTCCGGGTCGCCGTCCCGCACCCGGTCGAGTATCTCGCGGTGTTGCTCGGCGGCCCGCTGGTGGGAGCCGCCCCGACGGTGGTGTCCGAGGTAGCTCACGGCCATGCTGTCGCGCAGACTGCCCGCCAACGCGTCGATGAGCACGGCCAGCATCCGGTTTCCGGACGCGCGGGCGAGCAGCTGGTGGAAGCGCAGGTCTGCCTCGTGGTACTCGGCGTGGCCCTCGGCCCGGCGCATCGCCTCCGTGGCCTGCTCCAACGCGGCGATGTCCGCGGCACCCGCGTTGCTGGCGGCCAGCGTGCTGGTCTGCGTTTCGAGGCCACGGCGGACCTCCAGCAGCTCGAAGACAGCACCCGGGCGGAAACGCAGCAGGGCGTTGAACACGTCGCCGATCTGCTCCCCGTCCGGCGTGGTCACCCGGGGGCGGCGTCCCTTGCGGATCTCCACCAGCCCCCGTGCCCGCAGCGCCCGGATCGCCTCGCGGACCGTGAGCCTGCTGACCTCCAGGCGTGCCGCGAGTTCGGACTCGGAGGGAAGCAGCGCGCCGACCTCGAACCGCTCGAAGATCAGTTCCTCGAGTTCGGAAGCGGCGTCCCGGTTCCCGCCGGCCGTCTCGGGGTGGGTCATTCGCGTCCTCGCCCGTTCCTCGTGCTCCGGCGTCTCCGCCGAACAGGCGACAAACCTATCAGACATGTTCGGCCCGTCCAAGATGGGAAACGCCGTTCCGGGGAGAGGAAGGATGCCGGAAAAGGCGTCGTTTTCCCTCCTGAAAGCCGTTCTGGTTGCTCCGTCCGGCGCGTTGACGACGATGAACGTGTCAGACAGAATCCCACCCTCGTGGCAGGGGGCACGCGGCGACCGGGCGGGCCCCGGAAGGACGGAGGGAACGAACATGCGAGTCACGGCCCTGGAGACCTTCCCGGTCCCACCACGGTGGCTGTTCGTGCGGGTCGCCACCGACGAGGGAGTCGTCGGCTGGGGAGAACCCGTGGTCGAGGGGCGGGCGCACACCGTGGCCGCCGCCGTGGAGGAACTGTCCGAACTGCTCCTCGGCAGGGACCCGCTCGCCGTCGAGGACCACTGGCAGGTGATGACCAAGGCGGGTTTCTACCGGGGTGGGCCGGTGCTGTCCAGTGCGGTGGCCGGGATCGACCAGGCCCTGTGGGACATCGCGGGCAAGACCTACGGCGTTCCCGTGTACCGCCTGCTGGGAGGGCCGGTTCGGGAGCGGGTGCGGGTCTACCAGTGGATCGGTGGCGACGAGCCCTCCGAGGTGGCCGAGGCCGCGGCCGAGCAGGTCGAGGCCGGGTTCACCGCCGTGAAGATGAACGGCAGCGGCAGGCTGCGCCAGATCGACACCCCCGCCGAGGTGGAGGCCGTGGTGAACCGGGTCGCGGCCGTGCGGGAGGTGATCGGCTGGCAGCGCGACGTGGCGGTGGACTTCCACGGACGGTTCTCCACCGCGATGGCCCGCAGGGTGCTTCCCCGGCTGGAACCACTGCTGCCCCTGTTCGCCGAGGAACCGGTGCTGCCGGAGCACACCGTCAGGGCGGGTGAGGTCGCGGCCTCCACCTCCGTACCCATAGCGCTGGGGGAACGACTGTTCTCCCGGTGGGACTTCCGGGAGGTGCTGGGCTCCGGGATCGCGGTGGCCCAGCCCGACCTCTCCCACGCGGGCGGGATCTCCGAGGTGCGGCGGATCGCGGCGCTGGCGGAGGCCCACGACGTGACCGTGGCCCCGCACTGCCCGCTCGGCCCGATCGCGCTGGCCGCCAGTCTGCAGATCGCCTTCTGCACCCCGAACTTCCTCATCCAGGAGCAGAGCGGTGGGATCCACTACAACGTGGGTTCCGATCTGCTGGACTACCTCGTCGACCCCACGCCGTTCCGTTTCGAGCGGGGACGGGCGTGTGCCCCGCAGGGGCCGGGGCTGGGAATCGAGGTCGACGAGGCCGCCGTCCGGCGGGCGGCCGAGCGGGGACACCGCTGGCGCCCGCCGGTCTGGCGCGACGAGGACGGGGCGTTCGTGGAGTGGTGAATCGTCCTCACCGGACGCGGGGTCCCGTGGCGGCCAGCCTCCGCAGCGGCCCGGGGAGCAGCCGTGACAGCAACAGTCCGGCTTTCGCCTCGAAGCCCACGGTGGTCACCGGGGTGGGGTGTTCGACGACCCGCAGCACGGCGGCGGCCACCCTGTCCGGTTGAAGACCGCGCAGCCGGTACAGTCCGGCGGCCCTGCGTCTGCGCCTGCGTCGCTCGGCGGGGGTTCCGCCGACGAAGCGGGTGGAGGCGGGGATCGCGGTGTTCACGATTCCGGGCAGCACCGCGCTCACCGTGATGTCGTGTTCGGCCAGTTCCCCGTCGAGTCGTTCGGACAGGGCGGACACGGCGGCCTTGGCGGCCGAGTAGGCGGTCAGTCCCGGGAGCGGGATGTGGGCGGCGGCCGAGGAGATGTTGACGATCCGTCCCACCTCGCCGCGTTCGATCATCCGGGGGGCGAAGGCGCGGCAGCCGTGCACGACTCCCCACAGGTTCGTGTCGAACACGCCGCGCAGGTCGGCCTCGTCGGTATCCAGCAACGGGCCCGTCAGTCCGATGCCGGCGTTGTTCACCACCACGTCGGGGGTTCCGTGGTCGCGCTGGACGTCCTCGGCGAAACGGTGCATCGCCTCCCCGTCGGAGACGTCCACCGTGTACGCGGTGACCCGCCCCGCTGTGGGGGCTCGGCGGGCCGTTTCGGAGGCCGCCGCGCCGTCCACATCGGCGGCGACCACCCGCGCCCCCTGGGCGGCGAAGGCCAGTGCCGTGGCCCGGCCGATTCCGCTGCCCGCGCCGGTGACCACCACCAGCACGTCGGCGAACCGGCCCTTCTCGCGCGTGTCCGGCACGTGCCGGGGCTCGCCTTCCAGGCCGTCGACGAACTCGGCGGTGCGCCGGGCGACGAGCTCGGGACACCGGGCGGGCAGCCAGTGTCCGCCCGTCACGCGGCGTACCCGCGGCCCGGGGACGCCGGGGGGAAGCTCGCCCTGCAACGCCGGGGTGACGAAGGCGTCGCGGGTCGGGGCCAGGACCTGGACCGGGACGGTGGTGTGGATACCGTGGGTTCCGCCTCCTCCGGCGGACATGTTCGCGCGGTAGAGCCCGAGCCCGGACACCGCGTCGGAGACGCGGGGACGGCGGTCGCGGGCGCTGGCGTCCAGCCGTCCCATCAGTACCGGCAGCAGACCGCTGCGCCAGGCGAGTTCCGGCAGGTGGGGAAGGCGGAAGAACCCGATGTAGCCGGAGCGGCTCAGTTGTCGGAGCAGCTCGGACAGTCGGCGTGGGGTGGGAAGGCGCAGCCGCTGGCGTGTCCAGTGTGCCACGTGGTGCAGATGCGGCCCCGAGATGCTGGTCAGCGAGTGGATCCTGCCCTCGACGGCCCGGTCGGTGACCGTGTGCCAGGCCTGGATCGAGCCCCAGTCGTGGGCGAGCAGGTGCGCTCCCTTCCCGGGGCTGACCGCGTCGACCACCCGCACCAGGTCGTCGGTGAGGTGGTGGAGGCGGTATCCCGCGCGGTCGGTGGGGGTGTCGGAGCTGCCCGCGCCGCGCACGTCGTAGGTGACCACGTGGTACCGGTCGGACAGCCGGGCGACGACCCCGTTCCAGAGGGAGCGGTCGTCCGGGTAGCCGTGTACGCAGACGACGCAGGGACGGGCGGGGTCGCCGTGTTCCTCGACCGTGAGCCGGAGACCGTCCTCGGTGGTCACCAGTCTGGTGGTGCTCATCTTCGCCGTCCTCGGGGCGTGTGGGACCGGGGTGTTTCCGGCGGCGTTCGGGACGACGCGCGGGTACCCGGCTACCTTTACTGTTACCGGCGGTAACGGATACTGGCAGTCGAGCCCTGTCAGCGCAAGGGCCCGGACGACTGCTCGGAGGGCGGGTCGACCCGGAACCGCTGGGAGGTTCCCGAGAAGGACACCGTGCCGCCGAGCGCCTGTTTGGCGTCCCCCCGGTGCACGATCCGGTAGAGGCCGGCCGGTGTTCCCTCGGGGATCCGCCAGGTGACCGTGGCGGTGGAGGCGGCGATCCCGCTGCGTTCCCAGCGGTAGGTGGTCGACCAGTCCCCGTCGTCGGCCACGGTCCGCCATCCCGAGGCGGAGCGTCGTTGGACCAGCAGGAAACTGTCTCCCCGACGGGGGCCGTTGTTCGGGTGCGCCGAGACGAACGTGACCCGGACCGACTCGCCCGGTCGGTACTGCCGGCGAGGTTCCCGCAGCACGTCACCGAAGCTCCGGCCCGCCGGAGGAGCGTCGAGCACCACCCCGGGCTGCAACCGGACCCGACCCCCTCGGGGGTTGTCCTCCGGAGAGGGGCCGGGCGCGCTCGGCTCGCCCGCGGCCATGTCGGAGGCCAGCCGGGCGAACTCCTGCTGGTAGGCGGGAAGCGACCAGCGGCCGAACATGGTGTGCCCACCCTCGTAGTCCTGCTGGTCGTACTCCTCCGGGGTGGTCAGGTACCCGGCGTAGTCGTTGGCGTAGCCCGCGACGAGCACGTTGTCCGGATCGGTGCCCAGCCGCCGTGCCACGGTCCGGCGCAGCCGCAGTCCTCCCACGATGCTGACCTCCTGGGGCAGCGCGGCCAGGTAGAGCTCGCCGATGCGCACCAGCTGGATCGGCAGTACGTGCGGCACCCAGCCCATCGGACCGACCGGCAACAGGATTTCTTTCGGTGCCTGCCGGGAACGCAGCTCGGGGGAGGCCCGGTACAGCGCTCGGCTGATCGTTCCGAAGAAGGGATTGTTGCCCGCGCCCTCCTCGAAGAACGAGGGACCGGGTCCGTCCTCGGCGCCGGCGGCGAAGGAGGCTCCCAGGGTGGCCGCGCAGGTGGTGTGCTCATGGCCGTCGCCGGTGAACGAGCCGTCCACGCGTGTGGCGGACATGTCCACCGTGCTCGCCCGGTGGTCGATCCGGCCGCGCACCGGGCGCGCGGCGTGCACCAGCTCCGCCGCCGCGGCGTACTGGCGCTGTCCGATGATCCGGGTGTTCGCGAACTCGTCGTCGGTGGGGCCGGTGCCGGGGCGCAGCTCCGTGTTGGGCGACATGTCGGCGGAGTTGGACTGCGCGAAGGCGGCCACGAAACCGGGAGAGGGCGCCCGGTAGTCCACTCCGGACACCTCGCGTTCCCAGTGGTAGGCGGCGTAGCCCTTGTTGTCGCCGCTGATGAGCGTGTTGTCGGGACTGAGACTGGTGGCGTGGGTGGCGAACCAGTTGACCACGCCCACGGTGCGGCCGGAGCGTTCGAGACACAGCAGCGTCGTGGTCGGGTCGATCGCGTCGGGGAAGTGACGTTTGTCCGCGACGGGGTTGCGTTCGAAGGCTCGCCGGGAGCGGTTCACGCTGGCGTCGGTGAGTGCGGCGCGGGCCAGGCTCAGCCGTCCCGGAGCGAGGTCGTCCTCGGCGTGGGCGACGGAGTCGGTGATGCCCGCGACCAGGGACTCGAACGTGCCCGGCTGGAAGCCCAGCGTGGTGACGTTGTAGAGGGTGTGGCAGGAGAAACCGCCCGGCCCCGCGTGGGTGTGGGTGGCGGTCAGCAGCAGGTTGCCCGGGGTGTAGCGGTCTCCGAGACGTTCGGACAGTCGCGCCAGCACCGCCTCGCGGACACAGCCGAAGATCATCCCCGCGTCCACGACCACGAGTGCGACCCGGCGGTCGGGGGCGTCGCGTTCGGCGATGACGAAGGCCCGCGCCCGTTGGCGCTGGTGGATCCCGCTGGTGCGTTGCCCCAGCCGGGCGTAGCCCATCATCCCGTTCTCCGCGGCCTGGCCGGTCACGTCGGCGATGCCGCGTCCCACCAGGTAGGGGGCCCGGTCCTCGGCCGAGGCGGAGGGGGCCGAGGCCGTGCCCAGCAGTGTGGCCAGTCCCGCCTTCAGCAGGGGGCGGCGTCCCAGAGCGTCCGTGCTGTCCATGCTGCACCTCTGCGTGGTCGTTCGGACGCACCACGTTACCGATCTCTCCCAGAAAAGTGAATTTTGTTCGCACTACGGAGCGCCCCCCGGCGGTGTATAAGAATATTTTTCTCTTATTGCCTTATACGCAGGAAAATATTGCTTGATATCCGGATTTGAGGGTATGAATTCCTGAAGACGAGGAAGTCGTGGCCCACGGGAGGCTGACCATGACCGCACAGCCACAGGTGTCCGCCGAACTCTTCGACCCCTCCGGAACGAACGTGGTCGAACAACTGCGTTCCCGAGTGACCGGTGACCTGCTCGACGTGGTGGTGGACCTCGACTCCGGAACGGGGTGCCGGATGCGGGACCTGCGCGACGGCACGGAGTACCTCGACATGACGATGTACTTCAGCTCCGCGCCCCTCGGACACGGTCATCCCGGGCTGCACACTCCCGAGTTCGAGGCCGAACTGGTGCGCGCGGCACGGACCAAACCGGCCAACCCGGACTTCGCCACGGTCCAGCAGGCCCGTTTCGTCGAGACGCTGCGCCGCGTGTTCGGAGATCCCGCGCTGCCGTGGCTGTTCCTCATCGAGGGCGGCGGCCCCGCCGTGGAGAACGCGCTCAAGGTGGCCTTCGACTGGAAGACCAAGTACAACGCGCGACGCGGCGTCGCCGTGCGCGGCTGCCGGGCCATGCACCTGGAGTGGGCCTTCCACGGACGCACCGGCTACACCATGTCGCTGACCAACACCGACCCGCGCAAGGTCCGCGACTATCCGAAGTTCGACTGGCCCCGCGTGCCCAGTCCCGCCGTCGATCCCGGCTCCGGGGACTGGGAACGCACCGAGCTGCTGCCGTCCGAGCGGCACGCCCTGGACGCGGCGGAAGCCGCCTTCGCCCGGTACGGCGACGAGGTGGCCTGCTTCGTCTACGAACCCGTCCAGGGGGAGGGCGGAGACCGGCACCTGCGCCCGGCCTTCCTGCGTGAGATGCAGCGCATGTGCCGGGAACACGGGGCGCTGACCATCGCCGACGAGGTCCAGAGCGGTGGTGGGCTGACCGGTCACCCGTGGGCGCACCAGGCACTCGGGCTGGAACCGGACCTGGTCGCCTTCGGCAAGCGGCTCCAGGTCTGCGGAGTGCTGGGCGGCAGGAGGGTCGACGAGATCCCGGACAACGCCTTCCGGGAACCCAGCAGGATCAGCTCCACCTGGGGCGGTTCGCTGGTGGACATGGTGCGGGCCACCAGGATCCTGGAGGTGGTCGAGGAGGAGCGTCTGCTGGAGCACGCCTCCCGGATGGGCGAGCTGCTGCTCTCCGAACTGCGGGGGCTGGCCGCCGAGTTTCCCGGCCTGGTGAGCGCTGCCCGGGGGCGCGGTCTGATGGCCGCCGTGGACTTGCCGGACGCGAACACCCGGGACCGGGTCGTGGACCTGGTCCGCCGCAGGCACCGGACGATCTTCCTGCCCTGCGGCCCGCGTTCGCTGCGCTGGCGCCCGGCACTCTCGGTGCGGCCCGAGGAACTCACCGACGCCGTGGTGGCGCTGCGCAAGACGCTCTCCGAGTTGGACTGACACCCGGGTGCCGTGCCGGTGCTCGCCCGGCACGGTCCCGGGGGCCGTGCCGGGAGGGACGGTGGTGACGCCCGCCGCGTGTTCGCCGACTCAGCGCCACGAGGGCAGCCAGAGTTCGGCCTGCCAGCGTGCCTCGGTGATGGGGAACCCGTTCAGGATCGGCCACAACCACACGAAGTTGGCCACCACCAGTCCGACGTAGAGCGCCACGGCCAGCATCCCCGTCCTCCGTCGTTCCACGGACGCGCTGGCCGGACCGAGCACCTCCCCCAACACCAGCACGATCCCCAGCACGAGGAACGGGGCGAGCGGGGTGGCGTAGAAGTAGTACATCTGCCGGTCCAGGTTGGTGAACCACGGCAGGTACCCCGCGCAGTACCCGACCAGCACCGTGGCGTAGCGCCAGTCCGTACCGGCGACGGCCCGCCACACGGCCCACCCGGCCACCGGCAGGGCCAGCCACCACAGCGCGGGGGTACCGAGCAGCATGGCGGCCTGCACGCAGTCACCCTGTCCACACCCCGGCAGGCCGGACTCGTAGTAGTACAGCATCGGACGCATGCCCATCGGCCAGGCCCAGGGCTTGGACTCCCACGGGTGGGGGTCGTCGCCGGTGACCAGGTGGACGTGGAAGTCCAGCACGTTGAGGTGGTAGTACAGCAACGAGCGGAACATGTCCGGCAGGAAACCGAATCCCACGTCCTCGGCGACGGAGGCCGCGTGGCGGTCGGTGGCGGTCTCGCTGGCGTACCACCCGGCCCAGGTGGAGAAGTAGACTCCCAGCGCCAACACCACCAGGGAACCGAAGGCGGGCACGGCGTCCCGCAGCAGCGCGCCGAGCCACGGCCTGCGCACTCCGGCGGTGCGGCGTGCCAGGGCGTCCCACACCAGGCTCAGCAGGACGAACGCCGCCACGTAGTAGATACCGCTCCACTTCACCCCGCAGGCCAGCCCCAACAGCACCCCGGCGCCGAAACGCCACCAGCGGAAGCCGAGACGGGGGCCGAACACCGAGTCGTCCACCCGGTGTTCGGTGACCACCAGGGTCATCCTGGCGCGGATCCGGTCGCGGTCGACCAGCAGGCAGCCGAACGCGGCCAGTACGAACAGGGCGTGGAAAACGTCGAGCATCCCCACCCGGGACTGCACGTGGCTGAGCCCGTCACAGATCAGCAGGATCCCGGCCAGGGCGCCCAACAGGGTCGAGCGGGTCATCCGGCGGGTGATCCTGATGATCAGCAGCACCATCAGGGTTCCCGCCAGCGCGGCGCTCACCCGCCATCCCCACGGGGTGTATCCGAACAGCCACTCGCCGACGGCGATGAGCTGTTTGCCCACCGGGGGATGGGCCACCAGCTCGTAGCCGGGGTTGTCCTCGAAACCCCCGTTGCGCAGCATCTGCCACGCCTGGGGGACGTAGTGCTTCTCGTCGAAGATCGGGGTGCCCTCGTCGGTGGCGTGGTCGAGGCGCCAGAAGCGCACCACTCCCGCCAACAGGGTGAGCACCAGGGTGACGAGCCATCCCCGCAGGCGGTCCGTCGGCTCGCGCGGCCACAGTGCCCGGATCCGGTTGTGCTCTCCCGGATACCGCACCGGCGGAACCTGTCCGTCGCGGACCACTTCGGCGCGGACGGAGTTGCCACCGGAGCTCGGCACGAGGACGTTCACACCCAAATCGTATGGTGGTCGCTGTGACTGACGAATCCGGATCGGGGACGCTGCTGCTGGCGGCCACTCCCCTGGGGGACGCCCGGGACGCCTCGCCACGACTGGCCGAGGCCCTGGCCACGGCGGAGGTGGTGGCCGCCGAGGACACCAGGCGGATCCGCGCGCTGGCCACGGCCCTGGAGGTCGTCCCACGGGGCAGGGTGCTCAGTTACTACGACGCGGTGGAGGCGGCGCGCGAACCCGCCCTGCTGGAGGCCCTGCGTGGTGGGAACACGGTGCTGCTGGTCACCGACGCGGGAATGCCCGGCGTCTCCGACCCCGGGTACCGGCTGGTCGCGGCCTGCGCGGCCGAGGGGCTGCACGTGACCTGCCTGCCGGGACCGAGCGCGGTCACCACGGCACTGGCCCTGTCCGGACTGCCCTCGGACCGGTTCTGCTTCGAGGGGTTCCCGCCCCGCAAGCAGGGGCCGCGCCGACGGTGGCTGGCCGAGCTGGTCACCGAGCGGCGGACGTGCGTGTTCTTCGAGGCCCCGCACCGGCTGGTGGCCACCCTGAACGACGCGGTCGAGGTGCTCGGCGCGGAGCGGGACGCCGCGATCTGCCGCGAGTTGACCAAGACCTACGAGCAGGTTCGTCGCGGGAGCCTGGCCGAGCTCGCCGAGTGGGCCTCCTCCGGAGTGCGGGGGGAGATCACCGTGGTGCTGGCCGGCGCGGAGCGGGCGGGACCGACCGATCCGACCGAGCTGGTCGATCAGGTGGAACGGCGCGCCGCCTCGGGGGTGCGGCTCAAGGACGCGGTCGCCGAGGTCGCCGAGCTGACCGGGGTGCGCAAGAAGGAGCTCTACGAGGCGGTGCTGACCGCGCGCGGCTGAGACCAGGCGATATCGTGGGCGACCATGGACGTCCGGGTCATCGATCACCCCCTGGCCAAAGCCCGCCTGTCGACGATGCGGGACGCGCGGACCGACAACGCGACCTTCCGCGCGGCCTTGCAGGAGCTCACGTTGATGCTGCTCTACGAGGCCGTCCGGGACGCCGAGGTGGCCGAGGAGGTCATCCACACTCCTGTCGCGCGTACCACGGGGTACCGCCTGGCCAGCCCGCCGCTGCTGGTTCCGGTGCTGCGGGCCGGGCTGGGGATGGCCGACCAGGCGCACCGGCTGATCCCGGAGGCCCGGATGGGGTTCATCGGTCTCTCCCGGGACGAGCGGACCCTGCGGCCGACCCCCTACCTGGAGTCCCTGCCCGACGACCTGTCCGGCTGCCCGGTGATGGTGCTCGATCCGATGCTGGCCACCGGGGGGTCGATGGTGTACACGATCAACCTGCTGCACCAACGGGGAGCCACCGACGTCACCGCGATATGCACTCTGGCCGCGCCGGAGGGCATCGACCGGTTGTCCGCCTCCGGGCTGCCGGTGCGGCTGGTGACGGCCAGTGTGGACGACAGGCTCAACGAGTCCGGGTTCATCGTCCCCGGTCTCGGTGACGCGGGGGACCGGGAGTACGGACCGCGTTAGCCCTCGGCGCCGTCCCCGGCCTCGGGGTGTGTTCCCGCCCGGTGGTGTTCCGGGGCCGGACCGGACGCCGGTACTGGCGTTTCCCGGAGGGGCCGGCGAAGGACACGGTGTCCGGCCGGGACGGGAAGGATGGCACGGCGTCCCTCGTCCTCTCGTGATCGGTGACGCTCGTCTCGGTAGGCCGGTTGCTCGGCTGTCGTACAGGGTAGGTGCCGTCCCGCTGGTGTGGGGGCGGTTTCGGTTCTTCTCCGCGGAACCGGGACGACATGGTTCCGTCGGATGCCGCCGAACGGGTGAGAAAGCGGTTCGTGCCTTGACCGAATATGGTCTAGACCACACGCTGTGGGGCGTCCCGCAACGACCGAACGGGAGTGCCCGATGGCTGTGAAACCACGCTCCACATGGCGATTACCGGCCCTGGCCGCCGGAACGGCGCTGTTCACCGGTCTGCTGGCCGCCCCGGCCACCGCCACGGACGGCGCCGCACCCGCGCGAGGCGTTCCTGCGGCGGAGGGCTCCGTGGCGGAGAGCGTCGCGGAGGACGGCGGACGCAAGGTCGGCTACTTCACCCAGTGGTCGATCTACGACCGCCAGTTCTACGTCAAGGACCTGGTCACCTCCGGAACGGCGGAGAAACTGACCCACATCAACTACGCGTTCGGCAACCTGGACTCCTCCGGGCAGTGCTTCACCGGAAACCAGGCGGGTGAGGCCGACGCGTGGGCCGACTACCAGAAGCGGTTCTCCGCGGCGAACTCCGTCGACGGGGTCGGTGACACCTGGGACCAGCCCCTGGCGGGCAACCTCAACCAGCTCAGAGAGCTCAAGGAGATGTACCCGCACCTCAAGGTCTACATCTCCCTCGGCGGCTGGTCGTGGTCCGACGACTTCCACACCGCCGCGGCCACCCCGCAGTCCCGTGCCCAGCACGTGGAGTCCTGCATCGACATGTGGCTGCGCGGCAACCTGCCCAAGATCGGAGGAGCTCCCCAGGGCGGGGAGGGCGTCGCCGAGGGCATCTTCGACGGGGTGGACATCGACTGGGAGTGGCCCGCCTCCGAGGGCGGTCCCGGAAACGTCGTGGACCCCGCCGACAAGGAGAACTACACCGCGCTGCTGCGCGAGTGGCGCGCCCAGCTCGACGACCTGGAGGCCGAGACCGGACGCGAGTACGACCTGACGGCCTTCCTGCCCGCCTCCCCCGCCAAGATCGACGCGGGCTTCGAGGTGAACAAGGTCTTCGACTCGCTGACCTTCGCCACCGTGCAGGGCTACGACCTGCACGGCGCCTACGAGGAGACCACCAACCACCAGTCCGCGCTGTACAGCCCGCAGGGTGACCCCTCACCGGAGAAATTCAGTATCGACCAGACCATGGACACCTACCTGGCGCGAGGTGCCCCGGCCGACGAACTGGTGCTCGGAGTGCCCTTCTACGGGCGCGGCTGGACCGGTGTCCCGGACCGCGACAACGGCCTCTTCCAGCCCTCGACCGGCCCGGCCCCGGCCACCTACGAGGACGGCTACGAGGACTACAAGGCCCTCAAGCAGCAGCGGGACCGCTACACCCTGCACCGGGACGAACAGGCCGGATTCGCCTGGCTGTTCGACGGCAACACCTTCTGGACCTTCGACGACCCGGTCGAGATCGCGCGCAAGATGGACTACGTCAACGACCATAGTCTCGGCGGAGCCATGATCTGGTCACTGGACGGGGACACCCCGGACGGTGAGCTCATGACCGCCATAGACCGCAACCTGAACTGACCCCGCACGCGCGGACTCCCACCGTGGCGGGATCCGCGTCGAGCCCCCGGCACATCGTCCCTCCGTGCCGGGGGCTTTCCCCTGTCGACAGGACGTCTCGCACGGAACTCACTCGGTGTAGGGACGCTGTTGACCCGCGCTTCGCGTTGCCGGTGGCGTCCGTTTCGCCTGCCTCATGTCAAGCTGTGCGTGTGCTATCACGACACAACATCCTCCGCGCGACCGCCCTCGCCGCGATAGTCGGAGGGACCGTCTACCGCAGTGTGCGCACCCTGCGGAAGGCGCGTTCCATCCTGCCGTTGGGGCAGGAGCCGTCGGAGACCGTGCTCCCCCCGACCGTCACCGTGGTGGTACCCGCCCGCAACGAGGAAGCGGTACTGGACGACTGCCTGCGGGGCATCCGGGGGCAGACCTACGGCTCCGTGCGGGGCAACGGTTCCCCCGCCCTGCGGGTGGTGGTCGTCGACGACGGATCCACCGACCGCACCGGCGAGATAGCCGAGCGGCACGCCGCCGAGGACCCGCGGGTGCGGGTGGTGCGCAGTGACGGCCCGCCGGCCGGGTGGAGCGGCAAGGTCCACGCGATGCACATCGGGGTGGAGGCGGCCGGAGAGCCCGAGGCGGGCGAGTGGCTGCTGTTCGTCGACGCCGACACCGTACTCGCTCCGGAGCTGCTGGGAAGGCTGCTCGGCACCGCCGAGGAGGCCGAGGCCGACCTGGTGTCCACACCCGGAGGGCCGCCCGAGAACAGCTCGGCGAGCTGGCCGGTGCTGATGCCGGCGGGACTGCAGATGATCGGGGAGAACGCCGACCCCATGGGGCGGGGCGGCAAGGCCTTCGCCATCGGACACTGCATCCTGATGCGCCGCTCGCACTACGAGAAGATCGGCGGATGGGAGGCGTTGTCCGGAAGGCGCAACGAGGACATCGCCATCGCCACGGCCGTGCGTGACCACGGCGGGATCACCAGGGTCGTCGAGGGGCTCTCGTACGTGACCACCAGCGGGATGGACCCCTTCCGACAGGGATGGGACTCCTTCCGCAAGAGCTTCGTCGCGGGCACCCACGGTTCGTTGCCCCTGCTGCTCGGGGCCGGTCTCGGACAGATCGCCCTCTGTCTGGCCTCCCCCGCGGTGCTGGTGTCGGGACTGCGGGGCGGAGACCCCACCCGGATCGCGCTGGGGGCGATCGGCTGGGGCGCCCAGAGTCTCGCCCACCTGCGTACGGCGCGGGTGATGCACGCCAACCCGGTGCTGGCTCCGCTCGCCCCGTTCACCAACGCCGTGTTCGGCGGTGTGTTGCTGCACGGTGCCGTGGAAGTGGCCCGGGGCGCGACGAGCTGGAAGGGCCGAGCGGCCCGGTTCTGAGAGCCGCGGGAACTCGGCAGTCGGTTTTCCGTGGCGCACGCCCCGGTCCGGGTCGCCGGGGAGGGGACGAGGTCACGAACCACGTCGAGATCGCGTTCTCGGAACGCGGGGCTCCGGGGGAAACGCGTTCCATAGTGGACACGGAACGCTTTTTCTTCGTCACTTTTCGTGTTTTGCGGTGTTCGTTTCCTCCGCGTTTGTCCGGTGCGCGCATCCGGGGCCACAGCACCCCGCGCGGTCCTCGCCCGACGGCTCGGGGAAGCTACGGGCCGCGACGCTCGCGCCGCATCCGTCGACGTCCGGTAGCGGAGATGGCACGAACGGGGCAACGGTGTGCCCGGAAATTTCCTGCTAACGGATCAGAACGAATCCCGGTTTCCTTGGTTAGTGTCCGGTGCTGAACCTCGTTCCGGCAGGGAACGAGCAGGATCGTTTCGGTCGAATCGTTTCGACTCGGGGGTTTTTCGGTTCTCACCGTTTCCCCGTACGCGTGTCCCGGAGGGAGGTGGATTTCCGTGGAGACGAAGACCGTGCACAACAATCCGGACGGTTCCGGAGGGAACGGACCCGTCGGCGTGCGGATCTCGCTGGCATGAGTCCGCGCGGATGGGGCGGGAGCCCGCCCCATCCGCCCACCTCTTCGAACCGGGAGACGACGGTGGAAATCACGCTGGTCAACATGCCGTGGGCCTCCCTGGAGTATCCTTCGCTGGCCTGCGGGATCCTCAAGTCCGCTGTGGAGTCCACCCCGGACGGTCCGTACTCCGTGCGGGTGCTGAACGCGAACCTGGACTTCTTCGACTGGCTGCACGAGCGCATGGGGCTGGGGGTACACGACTACGACTTCTTCTCCCTGGAGTCCTACTTCCAGGGCTGTGGGGACTGGGTCTTCTCCGCCGCGCTGTACGGGCACACGAGCTGGCGCGTGGCCGAGTTCCGGCGACGTCGCTCCCCGGAACTGCCCGCGGAACGGCTGGATCTGTGCGAACGTCTCCAACCCGGCGCGGCCGAGTGGATCGGGGAGTACGCCGCCGAGCTGGCCCGCACGTGTGGTCGGATCGTCGGGTTCACCACCACGTTCCAGCAGAACACCGCCTCGCTGGCCCTGGCGGCGGAACTGCGCAGACTGCGCCCCGACGTGCGGGTCGTGCTGGGCGGGGCGAACTGCGACGGAGCGCAGGGCGCCGCCTGGCACCGCAACTTCCGGTGTGTCGACTACGTGGTTCGTGGGGAGGGGGAGGTCGCCTTCCCCGGCCTGCTCGAACGGATGGACCAGGCGGAGGAACTGTCCGGAGTGCCGGGACTGTGCTGGCGTGACGACTCGGGACAGCCGGTCGTCAACCCCATGACCGCCACCCCGCTGGACCCCTCCCGGATCGTGGCCCCCGACTTCGACGGATATCCGGAACGCTTCGAGCGCAGCGCGGCCTCGGCGTGGGTGGAACCGAAACTCGTCCTGGAGGGGGCCCGGGGGTGCTGGTGGGGCGAGAAACACCACTGCACGTTCTGCGGGCTGAACGGTTCGTTCATGACCTTCCGCAGCAAGAGCCCGGAACGTTTCCACGAGGAACTGGTCACGCTGGCCGGACGACACCGGATGCTGGACGTGTACCTGGTGGACAACATCCTGGACATGGAGTACCTGCGCACACTGCTGCCCTGGATCGCCGACTCGGGACACGACTTCAGGATCCAGTGCGAGATCAAGTCCAACATGCGTTACGAGCAGCTGCGGGAACTCGTACGCGCCGGGGTGGTACAGGTACAGCCGGGCATCGAGAACCTGAGCTCGCGCGTGCTGGACATCATGAAGAAGGGCGTGGGCGGCTGTCAGAACGTGCGGATGCTGCGCGACGCCCGCTCGTTGGGGCTGACGGTGATGTGGAACTTCCTGTACGGGTTCCCCGGCGAGAAGGAGGAGGACTACCTTCCGCTGTTGAGCCAGTTCCCCGCCCTGGCCCACCTGCCCCCCATGGACGGCGCGAGCCGCATAGCCCTGGAGAGGTTCAGCCCGTACTTCAACGTTCCCGAGCTGGGGTTCCCGGAACGCTCCCCAGACGAGCAGTACGCCATCACCTACGACCTGCCCCCGGAGGAGCTGGCCGAACTCGCCTACCTGTTCGAGACACCTCCGGCGGGCATCGGCGGACAGGTGGAGCGGGAGCTGCTGCACGCGGTGCGGGAGTGGTCGCGGGCCCACTCGCGCAGCTGGCTGAAGTACGTGGACTCGGGCGAGGAGATCGTGGTCCTCGGTGACCGGCCCGGTTTCCCCGAGACGGAGCTGGTGCTCACGGGCTCCTTCGAGACGGAGCTCTTCCGCACCCTCGCCCGTCCGCGTTCGACGGACTACCTGAGACGCCGTTTCGGGCAGGACGCGAAGTTGACCACCAAGCTCGACGAATGGGCGGCCTCCGGGCTCGTGTTCACCGAGTCCGGCGAGTACGTGCACGTGGTCGCCGAGGACAACAACCAGGAACTGCTTCAGCTTCGCTGATCCGCCGACTTCCCGGAGGGTGTACGTGAGGGTTCTGCTGCGCGAGTCCGCGAGTTCCTCGGTGGCCGTCAGGTCGCTCGGTACCGAGGTGGTGGGCAGCGATCCGGTCACCCAGGCCGCCGAGTTGTTCGGGGCGGGGGTGCGCGGTGTGGTCGTCCGGGATCCCGTCCGTCTCGGCGGGGGAGCCGATCCCGCTCCGCTGACGCTGCTCCGTGAACTCGGCGCCTGGGGGGTCTCCTGCCGGTGGGAACTGCGCGTCGAGGAGACGGGTTTCGACTGGACGGTGCTGTCCCATCTTCCTCCGCCGCAGCGGGCCTCGGGGGCGGTCCGGGTGGACGTCACCACCTGGGCCGAGTCCTGGTTCCCGTGTCGATGCGTCCAGCGGGAGGGACCGGGTTTCCTCCAGATCCGGGACAGGAGGGGCGCGGCCATGGAATGCTACACGGTGAGTGATCCGGAGCTCGTCCGTGCGGCGCGCCTGCTGGCGGACGGAGCCGCCCCGAGCGGGGTCGCTTCCGAGGCGCGGGAGCGGTTCGCGGCCGGTGGGCTCCTCGTGCGGCTGGGCTCCCTGGAGTGGTGGGCCCCCGCGCGGGTCCGTCGCTGGCCGGTACCGGCGATGGCGGTGTGACCCACCGTCCGTCGTGAGTAGTGCGGAAGGCGTGAAACGGTGAGCGGTGCCCCGGAGGATCTCGCGGAGCGACCTGTTCACGGAGTGCGTGGGGAACCGTTCCGACGGTTGCTGACCACCTGGACAGCCACGTCGGTGGCCGACGGAGTGCGTGCCGCCGCCCTGCCGTTGTACGCGGCGGTCAGTACCCGTGACCCGGTGTCCGTCTCGGCCGTGGCCGCGGCCGAGGTGGTGCCGTGGCTGCTGATCGCGCTGCCCGCCGGGGCGTTGGTCGACCGGATGCGGTGTCGCGGCACGCTGGTGGCGGCGCACTCCTTCCGCGCCGTGGTGACCCTGCTGCTGGTGTGGTTCGTCCACAGTGGCCAAGCGGGAACGTTCGTACTGCTCGGCTGCGCGTTCCTGCTCAGCAGCGCGGAGACGTTCGCCGACTCGGCGACGCAGTCCCTGCTGGTCTCGGCAGCCGGTGAGCGGGAACTGGAACGGGCCAACGGACGTTTCGTGGGGGCGGAGACGATCGGGGTGGAGATAGCCGGCCCGTTGGCGGCGGCGGGGCTGTTCGCCTGGCGGCCCGAGCTGTGTTTCGCGGTGACCGCGCTGGCCTTCGGTTTCGCCGCGGTGTGGATACTGCGGGTCTCACCCGAGGTCGAACCGGTACGCACGGCGGAAAGGCGTTCGATGGCCGGGGAGATCCGCCAGGGGGCGGTTTTCGTGCTGAGCAGTTCCGGGCTGCGCGCCGTGGTGGGCACGGTGGGATTGGTGGCGCTGCTGACCAGCGCCGTCAACGCCATCGCGGTGTTGTTCGTGTTGGAGTCCCTCGGGCTCGCCCCCTCGACGGTGCCCACGCTGCTGGTGTGCACCGCGGCCGGCACGCTGGTGGCCTCGCGGACGACGGCGGGGCTGTCCGCCCGTTTCGGCGGGGCGACGGTGATGACCGGGGCGCTGCTCGTGCTGGCCGGGGGAGTCGCCGCGCTGGAACTGGTGCGGTTGCCCGGCGCCGCGTGGGGCGCCTACTTCGTCATGGGACTCGGGGCCGGAACGTGGAACGTGCTGTCCTCGGCCAACCGCCAGCGGCTGACTCCGGGGCCGATGATGGGGCGGGTCACCAGCGCCTACCGGGTCTTCGCCTGGGGGTTGATGCCCTTGGGGGCGGCGGCGGCCGGTCCGCTGGCCGAGGTCACCTCCCCGGCCACGGTGATCGTGGTGGCGGCGTTGTTGATCGCCGTGGTCGCCGCGCTCTGCGCTCCCGTGCTACGCAGGTCCCTGCCCTGATCGTGTCCGAACGGTCCGCCGGGGCGGGGCCCGCAACTACTCCTCCATGAGGGTGGCCGCCACGGTGGCTCCCAGTTCCCAGCACGCCTCCAGCGTCTCCCGCTCGGGTTGGCCCGTGGCGTCCACCGGTTCGGCGGCCTGCTTCCATCCCAGACCGGTGGTGATGGAACGGATCGCCCTGAACGCGCCCTCGGTGCCCTCGTTGCCGTGCACGTAGCAGCCGAACGGCCTGCCGCCGGTGGCGTCCAGACACGGGTAGTAGACCCGGTCGAAGAAGTCCTTGAGCGCACCGGAGATGTACCCGAGGTTGGCCGGGGTCCCGAGCAGGTAGCCGTCGGCGGTGAGCACGTCGTTGGCCGTGGCGGCCAGCGCAGGTTTGCGCACCACCTCGACACCCTCGATCTCGTCGGTGGTGGCACCTTCCACCACCTTCTCGAACATGGCCTGCATCCCCGGCGAGGGAGTGTGGTGGACGATCAGCAGAGTTGACACGGTCCCGAGGATGCCCGGCGGCGACCTCGGGGTGCAACGGGACCCGTGCCACGCGGCACCGGCGCGGGCCCGCTCACCCCGCGACCAGCGCGCGCACCTCCGGGTCGAGCGCGGACATCCGTGCTCTGGCCCGTCGCCGGGAGGAGGTCAGCTCCGTCTCGGAAGCCGGGGAGGCGACCGGCTCCGTCGTCTGCAGGTAGCACTTGAGTTTCGGCTCGGTGCCCGAGGGGCGCAGCACCACCCGCAGTCCCGCCGAGCCCTCGGTACTTCGCAGCACCAGCACGTCGGCCTCGGGAAGCAGGTCGCGCGTGTGCACCGGGGTCCCGGCCAGTTCCCGGGGCGGGTCGTCCCGGAGTCGTCGCATCACCTCGGCGGTTTCGGAGATCCGCCCCACCCGCACGGACAACTGCGCGGTCTCGTGCACCCCGTGCCGCCTCTCCAGCTCGTCCAGCCGGTCCAGCAGGGACAGTCCACGTGACCCGAGGGTGGCAGCCAGGTCGCACGCCAGCACCGCCGTGGACAGGCCGTCCTTGTCCCGCACCCACTCCGGGTCCACACAGTGCCCCAGGGCCTCCTCGTAGGCGTAGACCAGTCCGGTGGCCGCTCCGTCACCCGCGCGCATCAGCCACTTGAACCCGGTCAGCGTCTCGTCGTACCGGACACCGTGCTCGGCGGCGATCGCCGCGAGCATCGTCGAGGAGACGATGGTGGTGGCCACCAGCGGGTCGCGCTTTTCCGGCCCCAGCCCGGCGAGCACGTGCTCACCCAGCAGCACGCCGGTCTCGTCCCCGCTCAGCATCCGCCACCGCCCGTTCGGCTCCCGCACCCCGAGGGCACACCGGTCGGCGTCCGGGTCGAGCGCTACCGCCAGGTCGGCCTCGATCCGGCTGGCCAGCTCCAGCACGGCGTCGGTGGTTCCCGGTTCCTCCGGGTTCGGGAACCGCACGGTCGGAAACTCGGGGTCGGGCTCGCGCTGTTCGGCGACGAGGTGCACGTCGGTGAAACCCGCCAGGTGCAGCGCGTACCGCAGTGGTTCCGCCCCCACACCGTGCAGGGCGGTCGCGGCCACCCGCAGCTCGCGGACGTCTCCCCGCGGCAGCGTCTCCACCCGGGCCAGGTAGTCGTTGAGCGCCCGGTCGTAGTAGCTCCAGCCGGAGGAGCGCTCGACCTCACGTGCCGGACCGACCGTGGCGATCCGCTGCTCGATCTCCTCGTCGAACGGGGAGACCAGGGGAACCCCACCGGCGAGGTAGACCTTGTAGCCGTTGTCCGTGGGAGGGTTGTGTGAGGCGGTGATCTGCACCCCGGCCACCGCCCCCTGGGAACGGGTGGCGAAGGCCAGCACGGGGGTGGGAAGCGCCTCGGGCAGCATCAGCACCCGGAAACCCGCCGCGGCGAACACCTCGGCCGTGTCCTCGGCGAACCTCGGGGACCCGTGGCGGGCGTCGTGGCCGACCACCACGGTGCCCGGGCCCGCGCGCTCGGCCAGCCAGGCGGCCAGTCCGGCCGTGGCGCGTACCACCACGGCACGATTCATCCCGTTCGGACCGGCACGCACCGGTGCCCGTATTCCGGCCGTGCCGAAGCCCGCAGGTCCGGCCATACGGGCACGGAGTTCGGTGAGGGCCCGTTCGTCCTCGGACTCGGCCGTCTCCAGCAGTTCCCGCAGCTCCGCACGGTCCTGTTCGTCGACGTCCTCGTCGGCCCAGCGCAGCGTGTTCTCGCGCAGCTCGGCTTCCATCGTCATGGGGAGATCGCCCTTCGTCCGACAGGCGGCACGGCCGGAATCAGGCCCGTTCCGCGAGGGAACGCAGCAGTCCTCCCATCCGGGAGGCGGAGGCCCGTCCGGCCTCCAGGACCTCCTGGTGGTTCAACGGCTCCCCGGTCATACCGGCGGCGAGGTTGGTGACCAGGGAGAGACCGAACACCTCGGCTCCGGCCGCGCGTGCGGCTATCGCCTCCTGCACGGTGGACATGCCGACCAGGTCGGCCCCGAGGGTGCGCAGCATCCCGATCTCGGCCGGGGTCTCGAAGTGCGGGCCGGGCATACAGGCGTAGACCCCCTCGGCGAGGGAAGGGTCGATCTCGCGGGCGATCGCACGCAGCCGTTGTGCGTACAGGTCGGTGAGATCGACGAAACGCGCCCCCACCAGCGGAGACCGGCCGGTCATGTTCAGGTGGTCGCGGACCAGCACCGGCTGGCCCACGCTCATGTCCGGGCGCAGCCCTCCCGCGGCGTTCGTGAGCACCACGGTCCGGCAGCCCGCGGCCGCGGCCGTGCGTACACCGTGGACCACCTTGTCCACCCCGCGCCCCTCGTAGAGGTGGGTTCTGCCGAGCAACACCAGCACACGCTTGTCGGCGATCGGCACGGAGCGCACCCTGCCGGTGTGTCCGACGGCCCCGGGGGCTTCGAAACCGGGCAGTTCGGACATGTCCAGTTCGGTCTCGGCTGCGCCGAGCTCCTCGGCGGCGGGCTGCCACCCGGATCCGAGCACCACCGCCAGGTCGTGTCGAGCGACGCCGGTGAGCTCCGCGAGCACGCCCGCCGCGCTGCCGGCCACCGCCGTCGGGTCGGGGGTCTCCGATGCTGTGGAAGAAGTCACGGTGGGCAGCCTAACGAACGATCCGGCGTGGGGCCCGCGGCTCACCCGACCGTCGGGTTCACAGCGCCCGGAAACCCGATACGATCCGTTCCTGGAGCGTTCGAGCCTGGTCCCGCCGTGGTGCCGTCACTCGGACGATCCACAGGTCGCCCTCATGGATGATCAGGTTCGCCACGGTGAAGCGCCGGAGCGGATCCGACTCCGGATCGCGCACCCCGTACGAGGTGGTGCGGTACACCAGTCTCCATCGGAGTCCCCTCTGTGGTGAGTGGTTCGACTCGTGGGAGAGCACACGCAGTTCCCCGTAGGGCGTGTCGTACTTCTTCCGCAGGGCGTCCAGGTACTCTTTCTGGGTGTAGCCCCGTGGGTAGTAGTCGCCGAAGCGTTGGACGGCGACCTCCTGCCTGCCGTCCGGGGAGACGTGGCGTTCGGTCATGCTTCTGGTGGGCGGTCCCTGGCTGTAGTCCCGGAAGGACGGCCATTCGACGGGCACGGGCACCCGGTAGCTTCCCCCACCCCCGTCTCCCCGGTGCGTGAGTCGCCCCTTGAGTAGCCGCAACGACACCGACTCCGGGCTCGTGGAATTTCGCTCCGGGGTGTTCTCCGGCAGCGGCGGACGGTCGGTGAGGATCCTGGTTGTCAGGAAGGCCCCACCCGCCGAGCCGAGGAACACCACCAGCGCCCCGACGGCGAGCAGCGCGATCCCCAGCCGGGAACGTCTCCGTCGAGGGGCGGGGGAGGGGGTGAACGGCAGCGGCCCCGGGTCCGCCGCCAGTGGTGCGGGCTCCTGCTCCCCCTCCGAGGCTCCGGAACCTTCGGCCCCTCCGGAGGCGTGTTCGGCGGCGGAGTCCCGACTGCCCGCCGGTTCCGCCTCCGTGGAGCCGGAATCCGCCGAGCTCTCGTCAGCGGTCGGGGCCCCGGGCTCCGAGAGTTCGACCACCGGGGTGCGTTCGGTGGCCGGTTCGTCCGGGAGCAGGTGCGCGAACGGTTCCGCCCCCGGCTCGGGCAGCAGGGGCTGCACGTGTCTGCGCACCTCCCGCAGCGACATCCTGCGCTGGGGGTCCTTGACCATCAGTCCGGAGACGACCTCGGCCACCGGTCCGCCTCTCGTGGGGGCGGGCACGGGACCGTGCACCACCGCGGTGATGGTCTCCACCGGGTTGTCGTCACTGTCGTAGGGAGGTCTTCCCTCAGCGGCCGCGAACAGGGTCGCTCCCAGTCCCCACAGGTCGGCGGCCGAGGTGACCTGCTCCCCCGCGGCCACCTCGGGGGCGATGAACGCCGGGGTGCCCAGCATGATCCCGGTTCTGGTGAGGGTCGGTTCGGCGATGTTGCGGGAGATGCCGAAGTCGCTGAGCTTGACGAGTCCGTGGGAGGACAACAACACGTTGCCCGGTTTCACGTCCCGATGGACCACCCCGGAGCGGTGCGCGGTGTCCAGAGCCGCGGCCACCGCGTCGGCCACCACGGCCAGCTGCCGGTCGTCGAGAGGCCCTTCTTCGCGGACGATGTCGGCCAGACTCCGCGAGGGGACCAGCTCCATGACGACGAAGGGTTCCTCGCCTTCGCGGGCGACGTCGTAGAGCGTGACCACGTTCGGATGGGTGACCACGGCTATCGCCCGGGCCTCCCGCAGGGTGCGTTCCCGTATCTCGTCGGCCTCCTCGTCGGGAATCCCCTTGGGGAGGCGCACCGCCTTGACGGCGACAGGCCTACGCAGCAGCTCGTCCGTACCGGACCATACGGAGCCCATGGCACCGCCACCGATCCTGGTGTGCAACCGGTAGCGGCCGCCGATCAGACGGCCTGCCACGGGCTCGTCGGGTTCGGGCTCAACGTCTGGCACACCCGTATTGTCCATCAACCGGCAGACGTCCCGTCGCACATGGGCAGTGGCCTCACCGGCGACGCCGTCGTCCGGCTCCGGCGGGATAGGGGTGTTAACAGGGGTGAACTTTCTTACCCGCCCCGTTCGTCCCTTTCCGGCGAACCCCGCTGCGCGACGACCGTGTGCTGGCACAACGGCTCCCGCGCCGGGACAGCCCCGGTGTTCCGACACGCGGGATCGGCGGGTGGGGGCCTCCCGTGGCGGATAGGTTGGACACCGATCGGGATATTCCGGTGCGTTCCGGACGGTCGAACTCCTTCCCACCGGCGGGTCCGCCCGCCCGGAAACCGGAAGGTGGGCAGCGGGAGCGCGACACGCCGGAACGGGGCTCGTCGTGGTGAGTCCGTCCCGGGTGACGAACAATCCCGGATGTCCGTACCGCAAGGAGCCGCACGGGGGAGGTGTTCGTGCTCGTACTGGTGGCCGCACACCTGTTCGCGGCGCTGGTGCTGCCCGCGGCGAGCCGTCGGCACACCCGTGTCGCGTTCGCGGTGGCCGCGCTTCTCCCCACGGCGGCGCTGTGCTGGGCGCTCGCCCACACCGCCCCGGCGTTGGCGGGCCGTCCTCCGGAGGAGTCGGTCGTCTGGTCGGCCCCGTTGTCCCTGGAGTTCGCCTTCCGCCTGGACGCGCTGGCCCTGACGATGACGCTGCTCGTCTCGGGAGTCGGGGCTCTGGTGCTGCTGTACTCGGGCCGCTACTTCGAACCGGGTGGTGGCGACGCCGCACGGTCGGCTCCGCTGCTGTTGGCCTTCGCGGGCGTGATGCTCGGGCTGGTGTGGTCGGACGACCTGCTCGCGATCTACGTGTTCTGGGAACTGACCACAATCTGCTCGTTCCTGCTGGTCGGACAGTCCGGTGTGAGCAGAAGCTCCCGCAGGGCCTCCCTGCAGGCCCTGCTGGTCACCGCCCTGGGCGGGTTGGTGATGCTGCTCGGTTTCATCGTGCTGGGCGAGGCCGGAGGCACCTACCGGGTGTCCGAACTGGCCCAGCAACCACCCACCGGCGCACCGGCGGCGGTGGCCACCGGCCTGATCCTGGTGGGAGTGTTCACCAAGTCCGCGCAGCTGCCCTTCCACAACTGGCTGCCCGCGGCGATGGTGGCGCCCACGCCGATCAGCACCTACCTGCACGCCGCCTCCATGGTCAAGGCGGGGGTCTTCCTGCTGGCGAGGCTGGCACCGGTGCTGGGCGAGGTGGGGTTCCTGCCCGCCACCACGGCCGTGTTCGGGATCGCCACGATGCTCGTGGGTGGTTGGCGGGCCCTGCGCGAGTACGACCTGAAGCTGCTGCTGGCCTACGGAACGGTCAGCCAGCTCGGCTTCCTGACCGTGCTGGCCGGTGCGGCGACCCCGCTGGGCGCGCTGTCCGTCGCCGCGATGCTGCTGGCCCACGGCCTGTTCAAGGCCACGCTGTTCCTCGTGGTGGGCACTGTGGACCACCAGACGGGTTCCCGGGACCTGCGGGAACTGTCCGGGGTGGCCGGCAGACTCCCCCTGGTGACGACCGTGGCCGTGCTCGCGGCCCTGTCCATGGCCGGCCTGCCCCCGACCGTGGGCTTCGTGGCCAAGGAGGCCGCCTTCGAGACCTTCCTCGGTGGGGAGGGAGGATTCCTCGTCGGGATCGGACTGGTCCTCGGCTCGGTGCTGACCGTGGCCTACAGCGCCCGGCTGCTCTGGGGAGGCTTCGCCGGCAAACCGGGAGTTCCCACCAGCACGGCTTCCGCGGCGCCGGTCGGGCTGTGGCTGCCCGCCGCGGTGACCGCCTGCGGGGGGCTCGTCCTGGGAATCGCCTACCCGGTGATCGACGTGCTGGCCGCCGGCTACGCGGAGCAGACCTTCGGCCACCCCGCCGAGTACCACCTCGCCCTCTGGCACGGGTTCACCCCGCCGCTGTGGTTCTCCGTGCTCACCCTGCTCGGAGGACTGACGCTGTTCCTGCTCAACGACAGGGTGCTCGGACTCCGCGAGCTGCTGCCCGCGCGCCTGCCGGACGCCCAGCGCGGTTACGAGCGGGTCATGGGGGGACTGGAACGGCTGGCGGTCGGGGTGACCGGACGGGTGCAGGTGGGGTCCCTGCCCACCTACCTCGCGATCATCCTGCTCACGGTGCTGCTGGTTCCCGGGATGGTGATGGCGTTCCGGGACACCCCGGTCGAACAGCTCCGGGGCTGGGACAAGGTGCTCCAGGTTCCGCTGGCCCTGGTGATCCTGATCGCGGCGGCCGGGGTGGTACGCGCCACGCGCAGGATGACCGCGGTGCTGCTCGTGGGGGTGATCGGTTACGGCATCGGCGGCATGTTCGTGGTCGGGGGAGGCCCCGACCTGGCGCTGGCCCAGTTCCTCGTCGAGACGCTGACCCTGGTGGCCTTCGTGCTGGTGCTGCGCCGACTGCCCGCCAGGTTCACCGAGACCGCGTCCTCCCCGGGGGTGCAGCTGCCGAAGGTGCTGCTCTCCGTGGCCGGGGGTGTTTTCGTGGCCTTCTCCGCGCTGGTGTTCAGCTCGGCCAGGGACACCCCGTCGGTGGTCAGTCAGGAGTACCTGCGACGCGCGGAGGAGGAGGCCTCGGCGACCAACGTGGTCAACGCGATCATCGTGGACTTCCGGGCCTTCGACACGGTCGGGGAGATCTCCGTGCTCGCCGTGGCGGCCACCGGAGTGGCCAGTCTGGTGCTCACCGCGCGGAGCGCACGTCGTCGCCGGAGACGCCCGGCGGACCGGACGAGCACCCCGGCCGCCTCAGCCGGAAGCGTGACCGGCGGAAGTGACCCGGAGGTGGCCGAATGACCGAACACCGACCCGGTTCGTGGGATCCGGCGTCCACGGAACCGTGGTTCCGCTCGGACGCCCCGGCCGAGCGATGGCTGTTGCCCGGCTACAGCCGCGACACCAGGGAACGGACCATCCTGCTCGAACTGCTGGTGCGGGTGGCGTTTCCCACCGTGTTCGTCTTCTCGATCTACCTGCTCTTCGCGGGGCACTACCGGGCGGGCGGAGGGTTCAGCGGTGGCCTGGTGGCCGGGCAGGCCTTCGTGCTCCGCTATCTCGCGGGCGGGCGTGTGGACGACAGCTCCCCCTTTTCCATACGGCCTCCCGTGCTGATCGGGGTGGGGCTGACCATCGCGGTGCTCACCGGTTTCGTGCCCGTGCTGTTCGGGGCGGCGGTGCTGGGCAGCGGTGCGGTCACGCTCACGGTCCCGGTGCTGGGCAAGGTCAAGCTGGTCAGCAGTCTGCTGTTGGACGTGGGGGTGTATCTGCTGCTCGTCGGCGTGGTGCTGGAGCTGCTGCGGACGTTGGGCTCCGGAATCGAGGCGGACATGGCCGCCGGAGAAGGGAGACGCCGATGACCACCGTGAACCTGACGATGGCCGTCGTGCTCGGAGGGTTGTACGCGGCCGGTTTCTACCTGCTGTTGCAGCGCTCCCTGATGCGTGTGCTGCTGGGGATCGTGGTGCTCGGCCACGGTGCCAACCTGCTGTTGCAGCTCGCCGGGGGAGCGCGGGCGGGTCGCCCGCCGATGCTGGGGGAGAGCCCGCTGTCGGAGATGTCCGATCCCTTCCCCCAGGCGATGGCGTTGACGGCCATCGTCATCACCTTCGCGTTGACCACCTTCCTGCTCGCGCTGGCCTACCGGGGGTGGGTGTTGCTCGGGCATGACGAGGTGCAGGACGACGTGGAGGACCGCCGGATCAGGAGACTGGAGAGCAGGTTGGCCGAGGAGGGCGTCGAGGAGGCCGAACGGGAGTTGGAGTCGGAGGCCACCCGGTGAGTGTCCTGGTCGCGGTTCCGGTGTTGCTCCCGCTGGGCGCGGCGGGGCTGTCGATGGCGTTCGGACGTTTCGCCGACATCCAGCGTTGGCTGGGCCTGCTGGTGCTCGGTGTGATCGTGGTGGACGCGGCGGTGCTGCTCCACGTCGCCGACGTGCACGGTCCGGTGGTGCTGCACCTGGGCGGCTGGCGCGCGCCGGTGGGCATCGCCCTGGTGGCCGACCGACTGGCCGCCCTGCTGTTGCTGGTCAGTGTGATCGTGATGTTCTCCGTGCTGCTCTACTCGATCGGGCAGCGCATCACCGACTACGGGCGCGGAACGGCGAGCACCACCTTCCACCCGATCTACCTGGTGCTGTGCGCGGGAGTGTCCCTGGCCTATCTCACGGGGGACCTGTTCAACCTCTTCGTGGCCTTCGAGATCATGCTGGCCTCCTCCTATGTGCTGATCACCAGGAGAACCACGGCCAACCGGGTCCGGGCCGGGATGACCTACACGATAGTCAGCCTGTCCTCCTCGGTGCTCTTCCTGACGCTGATCGGGCTGGTCTACGCCGCCACGGGCACGGTGAACCTCGCCGATCTCGCGGAGCGGACGGACCAGCTCCCTCCGGGACCGGCGACCGCGCTCGCGCTGTTGATGGTCATCGTGTTCGGGGTCAAGTCGGCCATGGTGCCGCTGCACTTCTGGCTTCCGGACAGCTATCCCAACGCCCCGGCCCCGATCACCGCGATCTTCGCCGCGCTGCTGACCAAGGTCGGTATCTACGCGATGATCCGTACCCAGATCCTGGTTTTCGAACGGGAACCGAGCTGGCCGCTGATGCTGATGTTCGCGCTGGCCACGATGCTCGTCGGCGCGTTGGGGGCGCTGGCGCAGAACGACCTCAACCGGCTGCTGTCCTTCCTGCTGGTCAGCCACATCGGGTTCATGCTGTTCGGCCTCGGGGTCTACGACGTGGCCGGCCTGACCGGGGTGATCCTCTACATCGTGCACCACATCACGGTGCAGGCGACGCTGTTTTTGGTCAGCGGTCTGGTCACGCGCTATACCGGCACGGTGGCGCTGAGCAGGATGGGAGGTCTGGCCGGGATCTCCCCGTTGGTGGCGGTGCTGTTCGCCGTGCCCGCGCTCAGCCTCGCCGGTGTTCCCCCCTTCTCGGGATTCGTCGCGAAACTGGCGCTGCTGCGTTCCGGGATCGAGCTCGGCACCTCCTGGGGCTATGCGGTCACCGCGGGGGCGGTGCTGACCAGTCTGCTCACGCTCTATGCGGTGGCGCGGGTGTGGACCAGGGTGTTCTGGGGGAAGCGACGGGAACCGGAGGGCGATCCCGACCACTCCGACGAGCTCGTCGTCGGAACGGGCGACACTTCCCAGGGGATGGTCTATGCCACCGGGGTGCTGGTGGGGGCCACCGTGCTGGTCGCCGTGCTGGCGGGTCCTCTCTCCGCCGTGAGCGAGCGCGCCGCGATCGACCTGCTCAGCGGGCAGGCCTACCGCAGCGCGGTGCTGGGAGGTGGCTCCGGTGGCTGAACACGCGATCCCGCCCCGGAACTCCCGCCCGGGCGGGGAACACGTCGTCAGCGCAGGACACCCCCTGCGGCGGTTGGTGCGCAGAATTCCGCTGCTGGCGTGGTTGGTGCTGGTGTGGCTGCTGCTGTGGGGTACCTACGATCTCGGGACGACGCTCTTCGGGGTGCTGGTGGGAGTGCTCGTGACGGGATTCTTCCCCGCTCCGCCGATAGTCACCGACATCAGGTTGCGTCCCTGGGGGATCGTGCGTCTGGTGATGCGGCTGGCGTGGGACCTGGTCGTTTCCACCGCCCGGGTGTCCTGGCACGCGGTGGCTCAGGGGCCCCGGGCGCGCGCGGCCATCGTGGAGGTGAGACTGGTCACCGACTCCGACCACCTGATGGCGATGGTGGCGAACGCGGTGTCGTTGGCCCCGGGGAACTTCGTGTTGCAGTTGGACCGGGCGAACAGGATCTGTTACGTCTACGCGCTCGGCTGTGGTCGGGACGCTTCCGAACGGGTGCGTCGTGAGGTGCTCGCCTGGGAACGCAGCGTGGTTCGCGCGGTCGGTACCGCCGAGCAGCTGCGTCTGGTGGAGCGCACCCACCGTGGTGTGGAGGTGGACTGATGGGTGTGGTGTTCGCGGTGGTCTTCGGGCTGCTGTGCCTCGCGGCGCTGTTGACTCTGGTCCGACTGCTGTGGGGAGCCACCAGTCTGGACCGCATCGTGGCCCTGGACGTGTTCGTCACCCTGATCGTCGCCGCCACCTGCGTCGGGATGGGGATGAACCGGGACGGTTCGAATATCGCGCTGGCGGCGGCTTTCGCGCTGCTGGCGTTCATCGGCTCGGTCAGCGCGGCCCGTCTGGTGGAGAAGAAGGAGTCGCACCGATGAGTTGGGTGGACCTGTTCTCGGGGATATGTTTGATAACGGGTGCGGCGTCCTGCCTGTTCGGTGCTATAGGATTGCTCACTTTTCCCGACGTGGCCGCGCGACTACAGGCGGCTACGAAACCGCAAACTCTCGGATTGATCCTGATACTGATCGGCAGTGCGGTGCGGTTGGAAGCGCGTGACGCTTCCGGGCTCATTCTTGTGGGATTGTTTCAGGCGCTGACGGCGCCGGTTTTGGCGCAACTGGTGGGACGTGCCGCCTATCGGGCGGGTAGTGTTCGGGAGGAAACACTGGACGTTGATCACCTCGCGCACCGGATCGAGCGGGAACGTCGGCGCGGTTTGTGAGCGACGACATTTCCGTGTTTCAACTGCGTATCATTTGGCTGCGGTGTTTCACATTCGAAGGAAGAGTGTTTACCGTGGTTCGCTGTGACATGCGGTTCGCACTGGGGTAGCCACGTTCGTGGCCGAACGCGTCCGTTGCGATCTTTGGTTGCTTGCGGCGCAGTCGGCAATTGCGTCGACACTGTGCGCTGGAAAGGTGACGTACGGTAATGAAACAGTACCTGAAAGAGCACACGAATCCGCCGGTCTTCCTGACCTCGGCGGTCGTGGTGGTGGCTTTCGTGCTCTGGGGCGTGCTCGCTCCGGACAATCTCGACGAGGTCGCCGGCAACGTCAACAGCTTCATCACGACGAACTTCGGGTGGCTCTACATCCTCTCGGCCACCTTCTTCGTGGTCTTCGTGCTGGCGATCATGTTCAGCCGCTTCGGAACGATCCGCCTCGGCCCGCCTGAGTCACGGCCGGAATACAGCAACCTCGCCTGGTTCGCGATGCTGTTCACCGCCGGTATGGGTATCGGGCTGGTGTTCTACGCGGTGAGCGAACCGATCACGCACTTCACCGGTCCGCCGGTCGGGGAACCCGGTACGCCGGAGTCCGCCCAGCGCGCGATGAACTTCACGTTCTACCACTGGGGGCTGCACCCGTGGGCCATCTACATCGTCCTCGGGCTGGCGCTGGGCTACTTCGCCTTCCGCAAGGGACTGCCGCTGCGTCCCTCCGCGGCCTTCTACCCGTTGATCGGTGAGTGGGTTCACCGCTGGCCGGGTTACATCGTGGACGTGCTGGCGGTGTTCGGCACGCTGTTCGGTCTGGCCACCTCGCTGGGGCTGGGTGGAAGCCAGGTCGGTGCCGGGCTGAACGCGGTGTTCGGTGTGGAGAACACCACCATGTTGCAGGTCATCCTGATCCTGGCGATCACGGCGATCGCCGTGGTCTCGGTGATGCTGGGCATCGACAAGGGCATCCGGAACCTGTCACTGATCAACCTGTGGCTGGCGTTCATCCTGATGCTGTTCGTGTTCTTCTTCGGGAACTCCCTGAACCTGTTGAACATGATCGCCAGCAACGTGGGCTACTACCTCCAGCACCTGCCGGAGATGAGCTTCCAGACCTTCCCGAACAACGGCAACGGCACCGCCCAGGAGTGGCAGGCCGGCTGGACGTTGTTCTACTGGGGCTGGTGGATCGCCTGGTCGCCCTTCGTGGGCATGTTCATCGCCCGCATCTCCTACGGGCGCACCATCCGCAACTTCATCGCCGGTGCGCTGTTCGCGCCGGTGGGTGCCTCCTTCGTGTGGCTGAGCGTCTTCGGCAACACCGCGCTGAGCCACCTGCTGGGCAGCGCTGATCCCACCAGCGGGGAGCTCGCCGAGGCGAGTTCGAACACGGCGATGTTCCGGCTGCTGGAACAGCTTCCGGTGGCCTCGATCGTGGCCACACTGGCCTCGGTGTTGGCCATCATCGTGGTGGTGCTGTTCTTCGCCACCTCCTCGGACTCCGGTTCGTTGGTGGTCGACATCCTCACCAACGGCGGTGACCCCAACCCGAAGTGGCAGCAGCGGTTGTTCTGGGCGATCTCCGAGGGTGTGATCGCCTGCGTGCTGCTCGCCGTCGGTGCCCTGTCCGGCACGAACGCGCTGAGCGCGTTGCAGACCGCCTCCATCGTCACCGGATTGCCGTTCTGCATCGTGCTGCTGCTGCTGTGTGTGAGCCTCGTCAAGGCGCTCAACCAGGAAAGACCCAACCTGGTGACCCAGCGTGAGCCCAGTCCGCTTCCGGGGCTGCGCACGAGTTCCGCGCGGGCCGTGGCCGGAACCGGAGCACGCGGCGGTGACTCCGAGGGGGCCGAGGAGACCGTGCGGGAGTGACCGCCTCCGAGCGGAGGAGTCCTTCGTGACTCCCCGGTGGACGGTTGCCGTGACCGTCCACACCCGTCGACACGGTGGGGTCCGGTGCAGCACCGGACCCCACCTTTTTGTGTTTCCTCCGAAAGGAGGGGCTGTCATGGTGTTCGGTCTCCGTTTCGGGTCTTTTCGCGATTGATCCGTTACTCTTGGTGCTTATTGTGCGTCGACGGTCACTCCTAGGCGTGACTTCTTGTGGAGGCGTGGTGTCAGCCATGCGAGATACCCCGACACCGGACGAGACGGTCCGGCGCCGTGCCCGGCCGCGGGCGAGTTCTCCCGTCGGCCCCCTGCTCCGCCCGCTCCTGTCCGGACTGGTGCTCACCTGGTGCGCGTTGTTCCCGGCCGCGGCAGCGGCCGAGCCTCATCCCGCGGAGCCGCCGCGGGTCCCGACCGTGCCCGTGGAGCGCTCCGCCGCGAGCGCCGAACAGAAGCGTGTGATCGGTGTCTCCGAGAGCACGGACGGTCGCGAGTCTCCGGAGACCGTCCCGTACGCGGAGGAGGCCCCGGAGAACTCCTCCGAGGGGGACCGGCGCTACGTCATCGGCGCGGTCGGCGTGGGACTGGTGGTGCTGGTGTTGTTCGTGCGCAGACAGCGGGGCAAGGAGTCCATGGTGACGCGGTGGCGCAAACGCAGCTGAGTGCCTCGTCGCCTGGTTCGCCGTGGTGGATACCACCGGCGGTGGCGTGGGTAACAGAACTCGCGGTCTGTTTTGTGTGAATTTTCCGTCACGTGGACTAGACCTGAAGAAAAACGTGTGGGAGCTTCACAGTCGACGGAACGTGTGGTGACCCACGGACGCCTGAGTTCCGTCGGTCACCATTCGACTTCGGGCCCAGGCCCGGAGATGTGGGTCGGCACCGGGAAGCCCCCCGACCGGTGCCGATCCACCCGATCCCGCGCGGAGCCGGTGGGTGCCGCTCGGCGCCCACCGGAGTTCGGTCGCCGCGAATTCCTCCTCCCGTTCGGCGCTCGGATCGTACCGGTGAGCTATCCGGTGTTTTCCCGAACCGGCCACGCCCGCCCTGGTGGTGCACTATGGGCGACAAATGAGAACCGATTCCCCGCACTCTCCCGAATTCCACGGTGGGCGGTCCCACGACGGGCGCCCCGAACCGCCGACCTCCGCCGAACACTGGCGTCGGGCGGTGTCGCGTCATCGTGACCGGCTGCTCGGCATCTCGCACGAGCTGCACGCGCATCCGGAAACGAGCTTCGTCGAGCACCGTGGCGCGGAGCTGCTCGTCACGGCACTGGCCGAGTACGGCTTCCGCACGACCGCCCCGGTGGCCGAGCTGGAAACCGCCTTCACCGCCGAGTACGGATCCGGTGAGTTCGTCGTCGGGCTGTGCGCCGAGTACGACGCCCTCCCCGAGGTCGGGCACGCCTGTGGACACAACATCATCGCCGCGGCCTCGGTGGGAGCGGCGCTGGCGCTGGCCGAGTACGCCGAGGAACTGGGGATCACCGTCCGGGTGCTCGGCACCCCCGCCGAGGAGACCGGCGGCGGCAAGATCCACATGCTGGAGCGGGGCTTGTTCGACCCGCTGGCCGTGGCGCTGATGGTGCATCCGGGACCGGTCGAGGTGTGCTCCCCCCGTTCGTTGGCGATCACCGACCTGCGCGTGTACTACACCGGACGTTCCGCGCACGCGGCGGCGGCTCCGGAACTCGGGGTGAACGCGGCGGACGCGGCGACGGTCGCGCAGGTGGCCGTGGGGCTGCGGCGCCAGCATCTGGAGAGCGAGCAGATGGTGCACGGGATCGTGACCGACGGGGGAGCGGCACCGAACATCGTTCCCGAGCGGAGTTGTCTGGAGTACAACCTCCGGGCGGCCGACCGGGAGTCCCTCGATCGCCTGGAACACCGGATTCGGGCCTGCTTCGAGGCGGGAGCCACCGCCACCGGCTGTTCCGTGGAGGTCGTGCGGCTCTCCCCGGTCTACACCCAGCTCGACACCGACGAGTGGCTCACCGAGACCTACCGTGCCGTGGCCCGGGAACTGGGACGGGACGTGGCCGAGCGGGAGGGGGAACGGGAGGGCGTCATCGGCAGCACCGACATGGGCAACGTGAGTGCCCGGGTCCCCTCGGTACACCCGATGATCGCGCTGGAGTGCGGGGAAGCGGTCAATCACCAGGCTGAATTCGCGGCGGCCTGCGTGTCGGACTCGGCGGATCGGGCCGTGCTCGACGGCGCGGCGGCGTTGGCGTGCACGGCGGCGCGGACGGTCGCCCATCCCGAGCAGCGCGAGCGTCTGCTGTCGGCCGCCGCGGATCGAACCACTTCCCCGGTCCGGCGGTCGCCGGACCGGCTCTCCGATGCTGGAGGCGTCTCGTGACCGCGTTGGATTCTCGTGGACCGGACACCCACGGTAGCCGTTCCGTGCTCGACACGGCCGATTCGGTCGCCGGTGCGCTCGACGACACCGGATCGGTGCGGCGGGAGTCCGTGTCCACCGCGCCGGAACCCGGTCGAGAGGAGAGCATGGGGGGCGTGCGCTCCGGCGTGACGGACCTCGGTGCCGGCCGTGGGCCCGGATGGTTGGACGAGTGGCTCGCGGCCAATGCCGAACGTGTCGTGGAGTGGCGCAGGAAGCTGCACTCCGAGCCGGAACTGTCCCGTTCCGAGCACCGCACGACCGCGTGGCTCGCCGAGCGGCTCACCGCACTGGGGCTGCGCCCTCGCGTGCTGCCGGTCGGCACCGGCCTGGTCTGTGACCTGGACAACGGGGCGGACAGCGACCGTACGGTGGCGTTGCGAGCCGACATCGACGCGCTTCCGTTGACGGAGACGAGCGGGGTGCCCTTCGCCTCGAACGAGGCTGGGGTGGCCCACTGCTGCGGTCACGACGCGCACACCGCGATCCTGCTGGGCGTGGCCTCGGCCCTGACCACGGCCCCCCGGCTTCCGGGCCGGGTACGGCTGATCTTCCAACCGGCCGAGGAGGTCATGCCCGGTGGAGCGTTGGACGTGCTGGCCGCAGGCGGGCTCGACGGTGTGGAACGCGTCTTCGGGCTGCACTGCGACCCGCGGCTGCCGGTCGGCACGGTGGGCACGCGGATCGGTGCGTTGACCTCGGCCAGTGACCTGCTCGAAATCCGGCTGGACTCTCCGGGTGGACACACCTCCCGGCCGCACCTGACCGGGGATCTGGTGCACGCGTTGGGAACGCTGATCACCGGTCTGCCGACCCTGCTCTCCCGCCGAGTGGATCCGCGTACCGGCACGGTGCTCGCCTGGGGAGCGGTGCACGCGGGCCAGGCCGCCAACGCCATTCCCAGGGAGGGGACGCTGCGTGGCACGCTGCGCACCGGGGACCGGGACACGTGGGCCGAGCTGGGGCCACTGGTGCGTGAGCTGGTCCAGGGGTTGTTGTCCCCGTTGGGGGTGGAGTTCGACCTACAGCACCGGCGCGGGGTTCCGCCGGTGGTCAACGACACCGAGAGCACCCGGCTGATGCGGGCCGCCGTGGGGGAGGCGCTCGGTGAGCAGGCGCAGAGTGGGACTCCCCAGTCCTCGGGTGGTGAGGACTTCGGATGGTACCTGGAGCACGTCTCCGGATCCTTCGCACGCCTGGGGGTGGCCGGGGAACACACCCGCAGTACGGATCTGCACCAGCCCGACTTCGAGCTGGACGAGCGCGCGCTGCCCGTGGGGGTACGCACCATGGTGCACACCGCCCTGGCCGCCCTCGGCCGGTAGCGCGAGCACCCCGGAGAAGAACTCACCCGTTCGGGATGTATCCGTGGCGGGGGCCTCGCCCTCCCTACGGGTATGGGACGAACGGAACGGAACCGAGCCGAGTCCACGCTCCGCCGGCGGATGGGTGGCGCCTCGACCCACGCCGAGGCGTGCCGCCGCCTGGGAGGACGGGAGGAACTACGCCGTGCGCTGTCCACGGGAACGCTGGTGAACCTCTGGCCGGGAGTGGTCGTCCCGGCCGAGGAGGTGGACGATCCGACCACGAGGGCGCGGGCCGCTCTGCTGCGGGCCGGTCCCGAGGCCGTGTTGTCCGGCCTGACCGCCCTGGCGGTGCACGGGTGCCGGGCCGCGCTCTCCCGCGTCACGTACGTGACGGTCCCGTACCACCGGCAGGTGCGTCGTGCCCCCGGGCTGGTGGTGCGTCAGAACGGCGTTCGGGAGGGCGAGGTGGTGGAGCTCGACGGGTTGCCCACACAGGTGCTCGACCTGGCGCTGACCGAGGTGCTGTGCACGGTCGAGGAGCAGCGTGCGGTGAGCTGTCTGCGTCAGGTCGCGTCCCTGCCGTCGGGCACGGAGGGGCTGTGGGCCCTGGTGGAGCAGCGACTCCGCGTGCGGCGGGACCGTCGGGGGACACGGCGGGCGCGTGCCCTGTTGCGGACCGTTCCCGGGGGGCTCCGCCGCCCCGCCCGGTCGGCGGAGCACCCCGGCTCCTCCCGCTGAGGACGTTCCCGCCGTGGCGGTTCGGTCAGGGCCCCACGTTGGTGCAGGGCTTGGCACGCAGCTTCTCCACGTAGTCCGCCGGGGCTCCCGCCGCCTCGGCGGCGTCGGCGATCAGGCCGAGATAGCGTGCCGAGGGCAGACCCCCCTCGTAGGCGTCCAGGACGTAGAGCCAGGCGAGCGTGGGGCCGTCGAGGGTGTGGATGCGTACCCGCAGCTTCTTGTGGAGACCGAGTTCCGCCCCCTCCCAACTGTCGAGTCGTTGCTCGTCCTCGGGGCTGACGTCGTAGAGCACGGTGAACACGTGTGAGCCGGGCTCTTCGACGATGGTGGCCAGCGCACCTTCCCAGCCCAGGTCCTCACCTCCGAAGGTGAGGCGCCAGTCCATCAGCCACCCTGTCCCCGCCACGGGGGAATGGGGGGCGCGTTCGACCATCCGAGCCGGATCCATGTTGGATCCGTAGGCTGCGTATAGCGGCACGGCTCACAGGGTAACCATGCTGGTGGCCGTTGTCCCTCACCGTGTGGTGTTGGGATTGCGTCACGTTTCGTGCCGTGCCCGGCCGGAGTTCCGTCCGGCGGCGAAACCGCCGGGCACACGACTGGGGGTGGGTCGTGTTCGTTCCGCCCTCGGCACCCCTCGGACAGTGAGTCGTCGTTCCGGCGCGAGGCGTGGTCGGCACCGGTGGCGTGTTCGTCGGACACGGCGGCGTACCGTTGACCCGGTGGGCGTGAGCCCGGAGACGAAGGGGTGTGCGAGTGGTCTATACCTTTTTGTGGTGGGATGCACCCCGCTCCGCCCGTGAGGGAGTCGCGGAGGACCCGGCTCACGCGGTACCGCCGAGAAACGAATCGGGCGCGCACAACGCGGAACCGGTTTCGTGAATCGTGTGCCGTGCCGCCGCCGGCGGCCGCTCGGCCACCATCTGACCAACTCCCGGACGGATCCTAGGAGGAGAGCGAAGTGACCCGCATCGTAATCATGGGAGGCGGGCCCGCGGGATACGAGGCAGCCCTCGTGGCCGCGCAGAACGGAGCGGACGTCACGCTGGTCGAGGCGGAAGGACTGGGCGGTTCCTGCGTGCTCTACGACTGCGTCCCGTCGAAGACCTTCATCGCTTCCGGCGGCGCGCGCTCCTCCATCCGCGACGTCCAGGAACTCGGGATCCGTGTCAAGGAGGGAGCCACCGATGTGGACACCTCCGTGGTCCACGGCCGGGTGAAGGGGCTGGCCCTGGCCCAGTCCGCCGACATACGTTCCCGGGTGCACCGCGAGGGAGTACGCATTCTGGGGGGACGCGCCCGCTTCGTCGACGAGTCCCCGGGGCTGGCCCGCCACCGCATCCGCGTGGACCTCGGCGACGGCGGGTACGAGGAACTGGTCGCCGACATCGTGCTGATATCCACGGGCGCCACCCCGCGTATCCTGCCCGGCGCCCAGCCCGACGGGGAGCGGATCCTGACCTGGCGTCAGCTCTACGACCTGCCCGAGCTTCCCGAACACCTCGCCGTGGTCGGCTCCGGAGTCACCGGCGTCGAGTTCGCCTCCGCCTACGCGGAGATGGGGGTGAAGGTCACCCTGGTCTCCAGCAGGGACCGCGTGCTGCCGCACGAGGACGCCGACGCGGCCGCCGTGCTGGAGGAGGTCTTCTCCGAGCGGGGAGCCAGCGTGGTCAAGCACGCCAGGGCGGAGCGGATCGACCGCACCGACTCCGGGGTGCTCATCCACCTGGCCGACGGGAGGCAGCTGGAAGCCAGCCACGCCCTGATGACCGTCGGTTCCGTGCCCAACACCTCGGACATCGGCCTGGAACGGGTCGGTATCGAGGTCGACCGCTCCGGCTACATCCCGGTGGACCGGGTCTCGCGGACCAGCGCGACCGGGATCTACGCCGCCGGGGACTGCACCGGAGTGCTGCTGCTGGCCTCGGTGGCGGCGATGCAGGGTCGGATCGCCATGTGGCACGCCCTGGGGGAGGGAGTGTCCCCGATCAAGCTGAAGACGGTGGCGGCCAACGTGTTCACCCACCCGGAGATCGCCACCGTGGGAATCAGCCAGCAGGCCATCGAGTCCGGGGAGGTGCCCGCCCGCAGCGTGGTGCTGCCCCTGTCGGGGAACCCGAGGGCGAAGATGGAAGGCGTGCGCCGTGGTTTCCTCAAGGTTTTCTGCCGTCCCGCCACCGGTGTGGTGGTCGGTGGTGTGGTGGTGGCCCCCAACGCCAGCGAGCTGATCCTCCCGTTGGCGCTGTCGGTGCAGAACCAGGTGACGGTGGAGGACCTGGCGAACACCTTCTCGGTGTATCCCGCGCTGTCCGGGTCGTTGACCGAGGCGGGGCGCCAGCTGATGAGACACGACGATCTCGACTGACTCCACCGCCCACCCGAGAGCCGGAGGGGACCATCCGTGCGTGACAGGCCGGTACTCGTCTACGACGGTGACTGCGGATTCTGCACCCGCAGCGTCCGTGTGGTGGATCGCCTTCCCGTTCGGGTGAACGCGGTCCCCTGGCAGGAGGCCGACCTGGCCCGACTCGGGGTCACCGAACGACGTGTTCGGCACGAGGTGGTGCTCGTGGAACCGTTCTCGGGGCGGGTCCACGGCGGGGCGGCGGCGGTGGCCGCGCTGTTGCGGCACTGCCGGGGTCCACTGCGACTGTTGGGAGGGCTGCTGGCCCTGCCGGGCGTGGCCACGGTGGTCGAGTGGGTGTACCGGGTGGTGGCCGACAACAGGCACCGACTGCCGGGGGAGACCCCGGCCTGTCGGCTGCCCCCGGAACGCAGACCCGGGCAGGGCGGAAACCACCGGTAGGGCCGAGTCCACCCGGACGGTGCCGAGGACCCGCTGTGGGTCGGCGAGCGCCGTGCGAGCGAGCGTGGACAATGCTCGGGGAGCCCACTGACGGCTCGCACGGAACGGTCGGGGCAGGAGATTCGGGAAGTGTTTCGGAGCAGACGCCGGAGGAAAACGCCGTCCTTTTCGGAGGACGATCCCGGCGAACAGCGGAACTCACCGTGGGCGATTCTCGGGGTTCTCGGACTGGTTTTCGGTGTCGTACTGGTCACCGCCCTGGCCAAACCGGAGGGGCTGTTCCCGGACGAGCCGCCGGAACGGTCGAGCACGGCTACCCCGCGGGAGCGGGAGGGAGCCCCGCAGCGGATCGAACCCGCGGGCAAGCTGGAGCACAACCCGGTGACCGACCGCTCCCTCCGGCTGGCCGAGGTGGAGTGCGAGCTTCCGGAACTCACCGAGACGCGGGAGCGGATGCTGGACTACTACCGCCGGGCGGTGGAGTGCCTGGACCGGGCCTGGAGCGAGGTGCTCACCGGTGCGGGAGTGCAGCGGCGCACTCCTCGGGTGAGTCTGGACGCGCGGGCCCCCGACTGTCGGGAGAGGTCGGAGGAGCGCAGCCGTCCCACGGCCTTCTACTGCTCCGGAACGATCCACCTGCCCAGGCAGTGGGTACTGGCCGACATCGGCACCAGGGAGGAGTCCCACCTGATGCTGTTGGCCCACGAGTACGGACACCACGTCCAGCACCTCTCCGAGATCATGCGGGCCTCGGCCGTGCGCCGGGGTGGGGCCGCCGGCGACGACCCGAAGACCCTCCGACTCATCCGGAGGCTGGAGCTGCAGGCCGAGTGCTTCGCCGGGATGTTCATGGCACGCCTCGCCGAGACCCCGGCGGGTGATGCCGCGGTCGTCGAACGCCTCGTGACCGCTCCGGGCAGTACGAAGATGACGAACACCCACGGCTCGCCGGACAACCAGCGGCGCTGGAGGGAGGCCGGTTACCGGCAGGCGAACACCGGAGCCTGTGACACGTGGTCGGCCCCGGAGGCCGCCGTCCGGTGAGGACGTGGGCGCGCACGCGAGCGCCTTCGGCGGGGCACGTTGTCGTTGGTGGTACGGCGGGAAAAAGGAGTGACCGCGACAGTCGTGTTGTCGCATCATCGTGGGATGGACACACCGGCCGAGTGTTTCTCCTCCTCCGGGGTGGGGTTGCGTCGCTGGAGGCCCGAGGACGTCGACGAACTGGTCCGGACGGTGCGCCAGTCCCTCGGCCACCTCGCTCCGTGGATGCCCTGGGCCCGCCACTACGACCGGGACAGCGCCCTGGGGTTCCTGCGTGACAGCGTCTCCGGGTGGCGGTCCGGGAAACAGTTCGACTTCGCGGTGCTCCACGAGCACGGACTCGCCGGGAGCGTGAGCCTGATGCCCCGGGCGTGCGCCGGAGTGGAGGTCGGGTACTGGCTGCACCCCGCCCGCACCGGCCGGGGAGTGATGACCACGGCGGTGGCGGTACTGACCGACGAGGCCCTCCGTCGTGGGGCGCTGCGTGTGGAGATCACGCACGATCTGGCCAACGTGCGCAGCCGTGGTGTTCCCGAGCGCCTCGGTTACCGGCAGGTGGGAACTCTGCCTCCCGCCCAGCAGGTGGCGCCCGGGGGATGCGGAATCGAGATGGTCTGGCGCAGGGAGCGGCCGTTGGGGCACTCCCGCTGAGGTTCGCCCCGGCGGGACCTCCTCGGTGCCCCGGTCCTCGCCGTCCGGCGTTGCCGTCGTCGCTCGACTACGCTGATTCCGTCAGAGCCGCTCGCGTCCGGGGAGGCGGAACGGGGGCCGTCCGTCTCCGGGTTTTTCCGTGTGAGTAGTGCCCGCTGCGGTCGAGGAGGGGGCGGATGACCGGGGGGACGGATTCCGCGCACACCCGTTGGCGTTATCGGCGGGGACTCGGCGGTGAGATGCTCGCCGAGATCCTCGGAACCTTCGTACTGATCCTGCTGGGATGTGGTTCGGTGGCCGTCGCCGTGGCCGCCCTGCCCGAGTCCGGTCGGCAGGTGACCGAGTTCGGTCCCGCCAACTGGCTGATCATCATCTGGGGATGGGGTTTCGGGGTCGTCTTCGGGGTCTACGTGGCCGGCGGGGTCAGCGGGGCCCACATCAACCCGGCGGTGACACTGGCGTTCGCCGTGCGCAGGGGTTTCCCTCTGTACAAGGTGGTGCCCTACTGGTTCGCCCAGGTGGTGGGGGCCTTCCTGGCGGCTGCCGTGGTCCACGCCGTCTACGCACCGGCGCTGCGGGCTTTCGAGGTCTCCTCGGGGACGCCGCGCGCGGAGTCACTGGACACCTTCTCGGTCTTCGCGACGTTTCCCGCCGAGTACTTCGGCGGGGGATGGTGGGGACCGTTGCTGGACCAGATCGTGGGGACGGCGGTGCTGGTCGGGCTGATCTGCGCGCTGATCGACCGACGCAACATGGCCCCCGCCTCCAACCTCGGGCCGTTCCTGATCGGGATGGTCGTCACCGTGGTCGGGCTGACCTTCGGTCCGGGAGCGGGGTACGCGATCAACCCCGCCCGGGACTTCGGCCCCCGGTTGTGGACCTATCTGGCCGGGTGGCAGGAGCTGGCTTTTCCCGGCAGCTACGAGTGGTTCTCCTGGTACTTCTGGATCCCGATAGTCGGGCCGCTGGTCGGAGGGGTGCTCGGTGCCGTGGTCTACGACCTGTTCGTGGGGCACGTGCTGGCGGACCGGGCGGAACCGGAGGTGGGGCGGGTTCCCGAGTAGACCTCGCTCCGGCGAGGTCGGGAAGGTGCGGGGCCCCGTTCGTACCGTGGTGCGGTAGGGCCGGGTGACGGGATCAGCCGTCCCGCCCCAGCAGGGACAGCAGCGGTGCCGCCTTGGTCAGGCACTCCCGCCACTCGGCCTCGGGGTCGGAGTCGGCCGTGATCCCGCCTCCCACCCCGAAGGCCACCTCGCCGGCGGCGTACTCCAGGGTGCGGATGGCCACGTTGAGTTCGGTACCGGCGACCGGTGAGGACATGCCGACCGAACCGCAGTAGACCTCGCGGGGCTGGTCCTCCAACTCGGCGATGATCTCCAGTGCCCGTTCCTTCGGCGCCCCCGTGACCGAGGCGGGAGGGAACGCCGCCCGCAGCAGTTCCCCGTCGGGCAGGCCCCGGGGCAGCTCGGCCCGCACCTCGGAGACGAGGTGCCAGACCCCCGGGTGCGGCTGCACACGGAGCAGCTCGGGGGTGGTGACGGTGCCGGTGGTGGCCACTCTGCCGAGGTCGTTGCGGGCCATGTCCACGATCATCACGTTCTCGGCGATGTCCTTGGTCGAGCCCCGCAGCACGTCGGCGTTGTGCTCGTCCTCGGGCCCGCGCCGGGGCGTGGTTCCCTTGATGGGGCTGCTGCGCACCACCCGGTCGTGACGGGCGAGGAACAGTTCCGGGGACAGCGAGGCCACCGCGCCCCAGTCGCCCGCGACGTAGGCGGCCCTGGCGGGATGGAACCGGGCACTGCCCGCGGTGAACAGCTCCAGCGGATCCCCGGTGAAAGGCAGGGTGAACCTGCTGCACACGTTCGCCTGGAAGATCTCGCCCGCGGCGATCTCCTCCACGCAGCGGCGTACCGCCTTGCGGTGCAGGGCCGGGTCCGGGCGGTGGACCTCTTCGCAGGCGGGAATGTGCCCGGCGGGGGTGGCGCCCGCGTGTTTGACCAGTTCGCCGAGCTCGGCGACCAACTCCCTCGGCTCCCGGTGCGCGAGCGCCTCGAACCACCACCGGCCGGTGGTGTCCCGGCGGAGCACGTGGTCGGCCCATCCCCAGGCCGCCGGCGGAAGCCGCTGTCGTGGCAGTCGTTCCCGGGCGGCCGGGTCGGCCAGCCCGTACCCCAGGTAGCCGATCCAGCCGCCGCCGACCGCCTCCGGCGGAGCATCCGGGTCGGGCAGAACGGTGGGCTGGTCGTCGACGCGCCGCAGGGCCGTGTCCGCCTGGTGGGCCTCGACGTGGACCGAGGGGACCAGCACCGCCTCACCGCCGAACCACTCTCCGGTCAGGGCCGCCGGACAGGCGAGCCCGCGACGGCTCGCTCGTTCGCGCAGCGTACGCAGTACCTCGGCGGCGGTGGCGTCTCCTTCGAGAGACCGGGTGAACAGTCGCACACCGCCAGTATGCAGCGGCGGATCCGCTCACCCATCCAGTCACCCGAATCGAGTAATCCCGCTCACCGCTACAGTCGGGGGCGTGCGTTTCGTACTCGCTTCCGCCTCCCCCGCCCGGCTGTCCGTGTTGCGCGCCGCCGGGATCGAACCGGTCGTCCGGGTCTCCGGCGTGGACGAGCGAGCCGTGTGGGAGTCGTTGTCCGATCCCACCCCGGCCGAGCTGGTGACGGCTCTGGCCACGGCGAAGGCCGAGGCCGTCGTCGAGGGGGTGGCCGCCGACTTCGACGAGGCGGTGATCGTCGGTTGTGACTCGATGCTGTGGGTCCCCGGAGAAGAGGGGGACGAGCTGGTCGGCAAACCGGCGACCGCCGAGCTGGCGGCGCGGCGCTGGGAGCGGATGGCCGGCGGTTCCGGTGAACTGCTCACCGGCCACGCGGTCCTGCGGCTGAGCGGGGGCACCGTCGTCGACCGCGTCAGCGACCACCTCTCCACCGGGGTGCGTTTCGGGGAGCCTTCCGCGCACGAGCTGGACCACTACATCGCCACCGGGGAGCCGCTTCGGGTGGCCGGGGGGTTCACCCTGGACGGACTCGGCGGTTGGTTCGTCAACGGGGTGGACGGGGATCCCTCCAGCGTGATCGGTATCAGCCTTCCGCTCACCCGTGCCCTGCTGGCCCGGGTGGGCGTCGAGGTGGTCTCGTTGTGGAACCGCGCGGACAGCGCCGAGCAGACTCCCTGCCGAACGGACTCCGGCTCCGTCGTGTGATCGTGACCACCCCGGCGGGCAGGTGGGAACAAAGCCGACCGTGGGGTTGTTGACCACGGACGCGATGACACCCCGAACGAACCGGAGCCTCGCCCGGTATCTCACGCAGCGCCTGCACGTCGATCTGCGACGGCAGGCCAGTTGTATTTGTCGCCGGTGAACCTCCGGGACAGGTAGAGTCCGCCCACCGTGGGTGGTCGCCCTGCGACTCGGGCAGTAGCGGACTCCCGTCACCCGGACGAAATTCCCAGTACTCGTATTCCGAGCCCATCGGGGCGCGTGGCAGCGTGCCCCGGTAAAACCTGCTTTCCGGGAGACAACAAGTGTCCGAGACACAGGTCGCATCCTCGCGTCGACGCGGTTCCTTCTTACGTTTCAACCCGAAGGTGTTCGCCCTGGCGGTGATCGCCTCCCTCCTGTTCGGAGCCCTGCTCGGCTGGGTGGCCGACTCCACCGGTGCGGAATGGCTCGTGACGACCCTGGACACCGTCGGGTCCACGTTCACCAAACTGCTCACCTTCACGGTGCTGCCGTTGATCTTCACGGCCATCGTGGTCGGCATCACCAGCCTGCGCACCATCGGCGGGGGGCGTACGGCGGCCAGGCTCGGAGGCAAGACGGCCCTGTGGTTCGCGCTGACCTCGCTGGTGTCCGTGCTGATCGGTATCGGAGTGGCCTCCCTGCTGCGCCCGGGACAGGGGGTCGACATCACCCCCGACCAACAGCGGGTGGACGAGGTCAGTGAGATGAGCGGGGGCTCCTGGCTCGACCTCGTGCGGGGGCTCGTGCCGGAACACCTGGTCGGGGCCTTCGCCGAGGGCGAAACCCTCCAGGTCGTCTTCGTGTCGCTGCTGGTGGGCGCGGCGGCCTACAGTCTGGGGGACAAGGCCAAGCCCTTCGTCGAGTTCAACAAGGCCGCCTTCGAGATCATCCAGCGCGTGCTGGGCTGGATCATCCGGCTCGCCCCGCTCGGCACGTTGGGGCTGATCGGCAACGCCGTGGCCACCTACGGCAACGAGTTCTTCACCCCGTTGCTGAAACTCACCGGAGCCACCTACCTCGGCTGCGCGCTGGTGCTGTTCGGTCTCTATCCCCTGCTGCTGTGGTTCGTGGCCCGCGTCAGCCCGGCCCGGTTCTTCGGCAAGGCCTGGACCGTGTTGCAGTTCGCCTTCGTGTCCCGGTCCTCCGGGGCCAGTCTGCCGCTGAGCAGGCAGGCGGCCGTCAACCTCGGGGTGGACCGCTCCTACGCGAATTTCGCCGTCCCGCTGGCCACGACGACGAAGATGGACGGCTGCGCGGCCGTGTACCCCGCCGTGGGGTCGCTGTTCATCGCGAACCTGTTCGGGATCGAGATGGGGCTCGTGCAGTACCTGACGATCGTGGCCGTGGCGGTGTTCGGTGCGATCGCCACCGCTGGGGTCACCGGCTGGTTCACCATGCTGACCCTGACGGTGGGGGCCCTGGACTTCCCACCCGCCATCATCGCCACGGGAATCGCGATCGCCTACGCGGTGGATCCGATCATGGACATGATGCGCACGATGACCAACGTCGCGGGTCAGATCACGGTTCCGACCGTCGTGGCCCGGACCGAGGGGATACTGGACGACGAGGTGCTCAACGCCCCCTCCTCCCCACTGCTGGTGGACGGGAGTCCGGAGGACCCGGAGACCGGGCAGAGCTCCCGGGAGGAGCCCGTTCTCGCCAAGGCGTGACGAGGGCTTTCCCGGCGGGGCGCAACCCGCCGGGGGAGGAGAGCGTTGTGGTGCGGGGTGCCGATCCGGCGCCCCGCACCGCGTGTTCCGTCCGCTGTCGGAGTGCTTCCCCCGGCGGCGGGACCGGACGGGAGGGAAACGTACTCGCCACCACCTGTCCGGATGAGGTGGGAAGCTCCTAGACTCTCTGAAGGTCCACGCTGTCGTGACAGGAGGTACGGGGTGCCCGAGCAGGACTCGACCACACAGAACCGGTTGCGCAAGGTACTGATAGCGAACCGCGGGGAGATCGCTGTTCGTGTCGCGCGGGCGTGTGCCGATGTGGGGATCGCGAGTGTGGCGGTCTACGCCGAGCCGGACGCCGAGGCCCCGTTCGTCCGTCTCGCCGACGAGGCCTTCGCGCTGGGCGGATCCACGGCGGCCGACAGCTATCTCGACATCGGCAAGGTGATCGAGGCCGCCCGACGCAGCGGCGCCGACGCGGTGCACCCCGGATACGGCTTCCTGTCGGAGAACGCCGACTTCGCCCAGGCGGTGCTCGACGCCGGCCTGGTGTGGATCGGCCCCTCCCCGCGCGCCATCCGTGACCTCGGGGACAAGGTCACCGCCAGGCACATCGCCACCAGGGCGGGTGCCCCGCTGGTGCCCGGCACCCAGGATCCGGTGTCCGGCTCGGACGAGGTGGTGGCCTTCGCCGAGAAGCACGGGCTGCCGGTGGCGATCAAGGCCGCCTTCGGCGGTGGGGGTCGTGGGCTCAAGGTGGCCCGCACCCTGGAGGAGATCCCCGAGCTGTACGACTCGGCCGTGCGGGAGGCCGAGGGGGCCTTCGGCCGTGGCGAGTGCTTCGTGGAGCGCTACCTGGACAAGCCGCGCCACGTGGAGGCCCAGGTGCTGGCCGACCAGCACGGAAACGTGATCGTGGTCGGCACGCGGGATTGCTCGTTGCAGCGGCGACACCAGAAGCTGGTCGAGGAGGCCCCCGCCCCGTTCCTGTCCGAGGAACAGCGGGCCCGGATCCACGAGGCCGCCAAGGGGATCTGTTCGGAGGCCGGCTACCACGGTGCCGGAACGGTGGAGTTCCTGGTGGGCGCCGACGGGACCATCTCCTTCCTGGAGGTCAACACGCGTCTGCAGGTCGAGCACCCGGTCTCCGAGGAGACCACGGGGATCGACCTGGTGCGCCAGCAGTTCCTGATCGCCGAGGGCAGGCCGCTGGAGATCACCTCGGATCCCGAACCGCGGGGACACTCCATCGAGTTCCGGATCAACGGGGAGGACGCCGGGCGCAACTTCCTGCCCACCCCGGGCACGGTGAGCGAGTTCGTACCGCCGGCCGGACCCGGGGTCCGTGTCGACGGGGGCGTCGACAGCGGCAGTGTCATCGGGGGACAGTTCGACTCGCTGTTGGCGAAGGTGATCGTCACCGGTGCCGACCGGGCCGAGGCGGTACAGCGTTCCCGCCGGGCCCTGGACGAGATGCGGGTGGAGGGCATCGCCACGGTGCTGCCCTTCCACCGGGTGGTGCTGCGTGATCCGGCCTTCACCGGCACCGACGGTTTCACGGTGCACACCCGCTGGATCGAGACCGAGTTCGAGAACACGATCGAGCCCCACACCGGCGGTACCGAGCCCGCCGAGGGGGAACAGCGCAGCCGGTTCACCGTGGAGGTCGGGGGACGCAGACTGGAGGTCTCGCTGCCCGCCTCCCTCGCCGCGGCCCCCGCCGCCGGTGGCGGTGAGAAACAGGGTGCGGGCAAGCCGCGCAAACGCCGCGCCTCGGGTGGGGGAGCGGCTCCCTCCGGGGACGCCGTCACCGCCCCGATGCAGGGCACGGTGGTCACCGTGGCCGTGGAGGACGGCCAGTGGGTGGATGCCGGGGACAAGCTCCTGGTGTTGGAGGCGATGAAGATGGAGAATCCGGTTACCGCCCACAAGAGCGGAACCGTCACCGGGCTGAAGGCGCAGCCGGGTGACTCCATCAGCCAGGAGAGCACTCTCTGCGAGATCAAGGACTAGGTTCGTGGCCGGGCAGGGCAACGAGTTTCGTGTCGGCGACCGGGATCGGGACCGCGCGGTCGCCCTGCTCGGCGAGCACTTCTCCGCGGGGCGCCTGGAGGTCGACGAGTTCGACGAGCGGTGCGGGCGTGCCGCACGGGCGCGGTACCGCTCGGAGATAGCCGCCCTGTTCGCCGATCTGCCCGAGCCCTACCCGGAGGTGCTCGCCTCTCCCGCCCCGGCGGGTTCGCCGGAGTCCGGCAGGCCCGCCCGCCGTCGAGTGGGGGCGGGGGTGGTGGCAGGTTCCGTGTTGCTGGTCATGCTGGCTCTGCTGTGGTTCACCAAGCAGGTCTGGATCGTGCTCCCGCTGGTGGGGTTCTGGTTCTTCTGGTTCGCCACGCGGGACTGACCGGGGCGCGTCCGCCGCGCGTTCTCCACTACGGTGAACCACATGCGTGCCCGGACAAGGGTCACCCGGTGTTGTCTACCGGGACTGCTCGGAGTTCTGCTGCTCGGCGGCTGTGCTGTGCTCTCCCCCCAGCGGAGCGCCGAGGAGGGGCCCGTGCCTCCCGAGCCGGTTCCGATGCCCGCCGAGAGCAGCGTCTCGTTGCCCACCCGTCCGGTGGAGCTGTCCCTGCGGGGACTGGAACCGTGCGGTGTGCTGAGCAAGCGGCAGCGTGCCGCGCTGGGGTTCGACCGGGACCCGTTGCCCGGCGTGGAGCGGGGGTTCGCGGACGCGGAAACCTGTAGTTACCGCAACAGCAGGGCCAAGGTGGGAGCGCGGTTGGCTCTGGTCACCGGTGAGGGGGTTCACGTCTGGACCAGCGACACCGCCCAGGTGCGGGCGAGCCCGGTGACCGTGGAGGGAATGCCCGCCCTGGTCATCAGGACACCGGGGCTGGATCTCGCCTGCAACGTCGCCGTCGACGTGGCCGAGGGGCAGCACCTGGACGTGCTCTACCGGGACGACGGGGCCACTCCGCCACCGCCGTTGGACCGGTTGTGCGCCGGGGCCCGTCGTGTCGCCGAGGCCGCCGTGCGGAGTCTGTACACCGTCTCCACCGGGACGCCCCCGGACTGACGCCGGAGAACCGTTCCACGAACGGGTTTTCACCGCCTGTGACCGATAATGCCCGCGATCGGAGTACTCCCTGCGGCCCTTCCGAGCCATTAAGGTGGGACGGTAGGTACCCGACAGTGGAGGGTGTTCGTGCCGGACAGTTCCCATCGGGACGGTGTGACCGGTGCACTTCCGCCCGCGGAAGCTGCCGGACACGCCGGTTCCATGAGTGTCGAGCCGTCAGCCGTTCCGAACCTGATCGAAGCTCTGCAGTCCTCGCTGGACTCGGTGGGAGTCCAGATCGGACACGCCGTCACCGAGCTCCGCATACGTCCCTGGGCCGGTGACCCCGTCAGCACCGGCACCGCCGAGAAGTTCAACGAGCGCTCGGTCGGCGGGGAACAGGCGGCGCTCACGGCGTTGTGCGGCTATCGCGACCGGTTGCAGGAGGCGGTGGACGCACTGCGTTCGGTGGAGCGGAGATACCGGGGCACCGAGGAGTCCAATGTGACCCGGTTGCACACCGGATGCTGAGTCACGGCGGGGAAGGCGAAAATGACGGACCACCGCTGGCAGGGATACACCCACGCCGAGCTGTTCGAACTGCTGCACCAGGGACCGGGCCCGTCCGCTTCCGGGACCTGCGCCCGGCGATGGAGCGAACTCGGCCGGGCACTGGAGGAGATCGACGACGATCTGCTCGCGGCCCTGCGGAGCTCCGGCGCGGAGTGGCAGGGCGAGGCGGCCGAGAGCGCCCGCCGGGCGCTGACCCCGCTGGAGAACTGGGCGCAGCGCGCGCGACAGGCGGCCGAGTGGATGCGGTTCTGCTCGGAACAGCAGGCCGATTTCGTCGCCCGGGCACGCGCGGAGATGCCGGCCCCGGTGGAGATCACCACCGAGAGGCCGAATCCGGTCACCTCCACCCTGGTTCACCTGTTCGGCGGGCAGACCGACTACGAACAGCAGGAGCGCGAGCAGGAGGCGGCCGAGCAGCGCGCCTTCGACGTGATGCGGAAGTACGAGGACTCCTCCGAGGCCAACACGACCGCGCTGGCCTCCTTCGAACAACCACCCGGGGTGGTGGTGGACGTTCCGCGCACCACCTCCGGGAGTGCTCCCACAGGGGAGATCACCCTCTCCTGGGGACACTCCGGCAGAGGTGGGGCTTCCGTGGCGCCGGGGGCCTCGACCGGCGGCACGGGGACGCGTTCCCCCGGCGGAGCGCGTACCGCGGGGTCGGGCCGTCCGGCGGGTGCCGTCGGCGGCCCGCACGGACACGGGACCGGCAACGCGGGGCGAAACACCGGCGGGACGACCTCCTCCCGGGACGCGGAGGACGAGCGGGAGGAGTCGTTCGTGGAGGTGACGGACTCGCCCGGCGGGACCGGTCCCTTCGACGAGCCACGTGCCCCGGTGCGTCCCGTGATCGGCGGTGATCTCGGTTGAGCGTGCCGCTCGGCGCTGCCACCACGGGCGAACCCGTCGAACTGTCCCTGCTGGAGTTCGACGTGCTCGTCGAGCACCTGGGACTGGGCGCGGTTCCCCTCGTGCTCAGGACGCCCTCGCCGGGCAGGACCCACACCGAGCGCCGTGAGCTCGTCGAAGGCGTCTGGCGGAGTGTCGAGGAACGCAGTCTGGGGGCGAACGGCGAACTGGACGAGGAACTGGGTCGTGTGCTGCGGCTGCTCGACTCCCCCTGCCGCGAGGTGGACGGACGCTGCTGGTTGGGGCGGAGCGTCCGGGTGCTCGTGGCGGGAACGGGGTGTTCCGAGTCGGACGAGGCCGTGCTGGTGGTCAAGGAGGAGGACCGGGTGCGGGTGCGCCCCGCGGCGACCACCGGTCTGCCCCGGGAGGCGCTGACGGTGCTTCCCGACCTCCCAGCCGGGGAGGGGCGTTCGGTCACCCTGCCCAGCGAGGCGCTGGACGCGGCGGCGGAGGAGGCCGCCGACGATCCGATGGCGCTGCGGGACGCGCTGTGCCGGCGGGGGGTGCGTGCCGAGGACGCGGAGATGCTGACCGGGATGCTCGACGGGGTGAGCCACCGGGGCCAGTTCGGGGTCGCCGTCCGGGGGCGTTCCGGAAGGTGGCGGGGGGACCACGTGGTGGGCTTCTTCGACTCCGCCTGGGGACGCTACGCCCAGTTGCGCACCCCGGCCCCCTCCGGGGAACCCTGGAGCACGATCACACCCGTCGGGCACCGGGGACTGCTCGCTCGGGTGGAGGAGCTACTGCTGGCCACGGCCGAGCGGGTTCTTGCCGGGCACTGAGGGAACTCCGGAGAGGCCGGTGCCCGGCGCGAAGAGGAGTCCGCGCCGGGCGGGTGCCCGTCGGACGGATCAGCTCACCGGCTCGACGAGTTCCTCCCGTGCCTCGGGTGCGGCGACCCGGGTGGCGTCGGCGGCCTGGTCGTCGGGCTGGTTCTGCGACTCGCGCTCGGCCCGCACCCGAGCGCAGTAGCGCTGCACCTCGTCGGAGACGCGTTGCTCGTCCCAGTTCAGCTCCTCCCCGATCAGTCGCGCCACCTGCTCGGCGCACTCCGTCCCCCGGTGCGGGTACTCGAACGAGATCCGGGTCCGGCGGGTCAGCACGTCCTCCAGGTGCAGCGCCGCCTCGTTGCGCACCGCGTAGACCACCTCGGCCCTGAGGTAGTTGGGAGCTTCGTCGATCGGTTTCAGCAGCTCGGGGCGTTGCTCGCCCAGCGCGAGCACCTCGTGGACCATCGAGCCGTACCGGTCGAGCAGATGGCGTACCCGGTGGGGGTGCAGACCGTGGGCGGCCGCGATCTGGTCGATCTGGTTGACCAGCGCGTGGTAGCCGTCGGCCCCCAGCAGCGGCACCTTGTCGGTGATGGACTCGGCCATCCGGCCCGAGACGTCGTTGGCGACGGCGTCCACCGCGTCCTTGGCCATGACCCGGTAGGTGGTGTACTTGCCGCCCGCGATCGCGACCAGTCCGGGGGCCACCCTGGCCACGGCGTGCTCCCTGGAGAGCTTCGAGGTGTCGTCGCTCTCACCGGCGAGCAGGGGGCGCAGGCCCGCGTAGACCCCCTCGATGTCCGAGTGGGTCAGCGGCGTGGCCAGCACGGTGTTGACGTGTTCGAGTATGTAGTCGATGTCCTTCTTGGTGGCGGCCGGGTGCGCCAGGTCGAGGTTCCAGTCGGTGTCGGTGGTTCCGATGATCCAGTGGTTGCCCCACGGGATGACGAACAGCACGGACTTCTCGGTGCGCAGGATGAGGCCGCTGTCGGAGACGATCCGGTCGCGGGAGACGACCACGTGCACACCCTTGCTGGCCCGCACCCGGAAACGTCCCCGGCCTCCGGAGAGCCGTTGCAGCTCGTCGGTCCACACCCCGGTCGCGTTGATCACCGCCTGGGCGCGGACCTCGGTCTCCCTGCCGTCGTCGACGTCACGCAGCCGCGCCCCGGCCACCCGGTCGGCCTCGTGCAGGAAGTCGACCACCTGGGTCGAGGTGCGGACCACGGCCCCGTAGCGTGCGGCGGTGCGGGCCACGGTCATGGTGTGCCTGGCGTCGTCGGCCTGGGCGTCGTAGTAGCGGATTCCGCCGATCATGGCGTCCCGCTTGAGCGCGGGCACCATCCGCTGTGCCCCGGCGCGTGTGAGGTGCTTCTGCCCGGGCACGGAGCGTGCCCCGCCCATGCGGTCGTAGAGCAGCAACCCGGCGGCGGTGTAGGGACGTTCCCAGATCCGGTGGGTCAGCGGGTAGAGGAAGCTCACCGGTTTGACCAGGTGCGGCGCCAGCCGGTTGAGCATCAGTTCCCGTTCGTGCAGGGCCTCGCGCACCAGGGAGAACTCGAGTTGTTCCAGGTAGCGCAGCCCGCCGTGGAAGAGTTTGCTGGACCGGCTGGACGTTCCCGAGGCCAGGTCGCGCGCTTCGACCAGCGCCACGCGCAGCCCCCGCGTGGCGGCGTCCAGCGCGACGCCGGCTCCGGTGACTCCGCCACCGATGACGACGACGTCGAACTCCTCGTCGCCGAGCCGTCGCCAGTTCTCCTCGTGCTCCTCGGGGCCGATCTTGCCCTGCTGTCCGGCGGTTTCCGGTTTGTCACTGGACACCTGTGTCCTCCTCGCTCGTTTCGCAGCCCACCGCCGAGGAAGGCGGAACGGCTCACCGCGAGTGCACCCGACAGCGGTCATGATGCCGGATGAACACGCCGCGCGCGTGGTGTGCGCCGTCCGGCGGCGGGAGGGGTCAGCCGGCTCTGCGCACCGTGGCCCCTCTGTTGCGCAGCACCTCGACCTCGGCATCCGGGGTCTTCGAGTCGACGATCACCGTGTCGAAGCGCTCCGCCGGCGCCACCGCGTGCAGGGCGCGTCTGCGGAACTTGGTGTGGTCGACGTAGAGCACGCACCGGCTTGCCGAGGCGAGCATGGCCTTTTTGAGCTGCACCATTTCCTGTTGCGGATAGAAACAGACACCGTCTGTCACGGCGGAGACGGACATGATCGCCAGATCCACCCGCATTCCGCGGAGCGCGTCCAGCGCCATGCCCCCGACGAAGGCGTCCGCCCACGGCAGGAAGTCGCCTCCGACGCAGATCAGGTGAATTCCCTGCTGTCCGGCGAGCTCTCCGAACACTCCGCGGTGGTTGGTCACCACGGTCAGCGGTGCGCGGTCCGGAAGCAGCCTGGCCAGGTACACGCCCGTGGTGGAGTCGTCGAGCATCAGTGCCTGGCCGGGTTCGACGAGGTCGATCGCGGCTTTGGCGAGTTCGGTCTTCTCGGCTTCGTTCTGCTGCATCCGGTACTCGGAGGCGGCCTCGTACAGCAACGAGGACGCGGCCGAGACGTATCCCCGGTTGCGGTGGACGAGTCCCTGGGACTCCAGTTCCGCCAGGTCCCGGTACACGGTCATCGCGCTGGCGTCCACGGTCGTGATCAGGTCGTCGATGCGCAGGGTTCCCTCGGCCATGACCAGTTCGGTGATCCTGCGTCTGCGGTCCTGCTGGCGTCCGGACGGTCGCCTGCCCTGCGTGGCCATCGTCATCCCTCTCGTGCCACTCCTGCTACACGGACAGCTGCCATCCTCTACCGCCTCCGAAGTGCCCCTCCGCCGTGTGGCTCGACCCGCCCGACGCCGGGGAGTTCCGCCGGACACCCCGATTGAATCACCTGAACCGATAAAAACATCAATGTGAGGTTATTGCAATGTTTATTTTCACAGGTCTAGTGTGACCCAATCTTCCGTCAAGCTGCACCCGCAGTTATCACCCGAAGGAGGTAGTAGCGGTGCGGTGGCACGAAACACACGGAACTCCCGCCCGGCGGGAGCGGAGACCGGCACCCGGCGGGGTGTCGGGTGACAGCGTTGGAGGTTCGAGATGAACGCGGGCACGATCTTCATCTACGAGCTGCTCGGCACCGCCACGTTGACCCTGCTCGGCTGCGGGGTCGTCGCGAACGTGACCCTGCGCGACACCCTCGGCAACAGTGGGGGATGGCTGCTGGTCAACTTCGGCTGGGGCTTCGCCGTGTTCGCGGGCGCGAGCATCGCCGCCCCCACCGGGGCGCACATCAACCCGGCCGTGACCTTCGGACTGGCCGTGAACGGGCAGCTCGACTGGGCCGACGTGCCGGTCTACCTGGTGGCGCAGGTGATCGGTGGTGCTCTCGGCGCCGTGGTCTGCTGGCTGGCCTACAAACTGCAGTTCGACACGCACGACGACCCGGCGAACACGCTGGGCATCTTCTCCACCGGCCCCACGGTCCGCAGCGGCCCGTGGAACCTGGTCACCGAGATCATCGGCACCTTCGTGCTGGTGTTCTGGATCCTGCTCAGCCCCGGGGCCTCCGCCGGGCCGAACGGCATTCCCGAGTTCGGCAACGCCGCGCTGGGCTACGCCGCCGTGGCGTTCATCGTGATCGGTATCGGAAGCTCACTCGGTGGACCCACCGGGTACGCGATCAACCCCGCGCGGGATCTCGGACCGCGCGTGGCCTACTCGCTGTTGCCCATCCGGGGCAAGGGTTCCGCGGACTGGGGCTACGCCTGGGTGCCGATCGTCGGCCCCCTCGTGGGTGGGGCACTGGCCGGAGGGCTGGCGCTGGCGCTGCCCACCGTCTGACCGCGCGAGCGCGGGAGCCGGCGGTGCCGGAGACCGCGCCGCTCCGGGTGGTCGGGGATCCGGCCGGGAATCCCGGAAGCACGTTCTGCCCGCCCGTCGTGGAACGGGCATTCTCGGATCCGACACCGTCGTATCCGTCCGACACGCGTCGTTTGGAAGGTAGTGAAGAGCATGGCCTCCTACATCGCAGCCATCGACCAGGGGACCACCTCGACCCGGTGCATCGTCTTCGACCACGCCGGACAGGTGGTCGCGGTCGACCAGGTGGAACACCGGCAGATCCTGCCCCGGGCCGGATGGGTCGAACACGATCCGATGGAGATCTGGACCAACACCAGGCAGGTGTGCGCGGGAGCCCTGGCCAAGGCCGATCTGGTGCTGTCCGACATAGCCGCCGTCGGGATCACCAACCAGCGGGAGACCACCGTGGTGTGGGACCGCCACACCGGGGAACCGGTCTACAACGCGATCGTGTGGCAGGACACCCGCACCGACGGCATCGTCAGCGAGCTGGGTCGGGGCGAGGGCGGGCAGAACCGCTACCAGTCCCGGACCGGCCTGCCGCTGGCCACCTACTTCTCCGGGCCCAAGATCCGCTGGATCCTGGACAACGTGGACGGTGCCCGGGACAGGGCCGAGCGGGGCGAGCTGATGTTCGGCACCATGGACACCTGGGTGCTGTGGAACTGCACCGGAGGCACCGACGGCGGGCTGCACGTCACCGACCCGACCAACGCCTCCCGCACCATGCTCATGGACCTGCGGACCCTGAGCTGGGATCCGGACATCTGCGCCGAGTTCGGCGTGCCCATGTCGATGCTGCCGGAGATACGCTCCTCCTCCGAGGTCTACGGCCACTTCAGGAGCAGGGGTGTGCTCGGCGGGCTGCCGATCTCGGGAATCCTGGGCGACCAGCAGGCCGCCACCTTCGGCCAGGCCTGCCTGACCCCCGGTGAGGCCAAGAACACCTACGGAACCGGCAACTTCCTGCTGCTCAACACCGGGACCGAGCCGGTGCTCAGCGAGAACGGGCTGGTCACCACGGTCGGGTACAAGATCGACGACAAGCCCACCGTGTACTGCCTGGAGGGCTCGATCGCCGTGACCGGCTCGCTGGTGCAGTGGCTGCGGGACAACATCGGACTGATCGGCAGCGCCCCCGAGATCGAACAACTGGCCTCCGAGGTCGAGGACAACGGAGGCGCCTACTTCGTGCCCGCCTTCTCCGGCCTGTTCGCTCCGCACTGGCGCTCGGACGCCCGCGGTGTGATCGCCGGACTGACCCGCTTCGTCAACCGCGGCCACCTGGCGCGGGCCGTGCTGGAGGCCACCGCCTTCCAGACCCGCGAGGTGGCCGAGGCGATGAACGTCGACTCCGGCGTGGACCTGAAGGCACTGAAGGTCGACGGCGGCATGGTCAACAACGAGCTGCTGATGCAGTTCCAGGCCGACATCCTCGGCGTCTCGGTCATCCGCCCGAAGGTCAACGAGACCACGGCGCTGGGAGCGGCCTACGCGGCGGGACTGGCCGTGGGCTTCTGGTCCGGGGAGAAGGACATCCGGGCCAACTGGGCCGAGGACAAGGTCTGGGAGCCGAAGATGTCCGAGCAGGTGCGTGAGCAGCAGTACCACGAGTGGCAGAAGGCCGTCACCAAGACCTTCGGCTGGGTCGAGGAGTGAGTCCACGCGGAGGGGACGGTCCGCGTGTGTGACGGCGGACGGTGTCGCACGGAAACCGGTGGGGCCCCGCGAGTGGGCGGGGCCCCACCGGGGCGTGTACCGTTCCGCCCGGAACCGGCCGGTTCCCGTGGGAACGGCGTCACGGACGCGAGGTGGGTATGCGACGGTATCCGTCCGGCGGACCGGCCTCCGGGCCGAACACGCTGTGCTTTCGGTGCGGGGGCTTCCGGAAGGTCAACGCACCTCGCCTGTACATGATCCAGGCGACCGAGGACACCCGCGCGGGGATGACCCTCGGGGAGTGGAGAACCTGCCCCGCCTGCCGTGGTTCGGGGCGGTTGAACGGGCTGACCCCTCCCGCGTGAGCAACGGTGTCGCCGGCTGGGAGTCCCTTCCTCAGCCGGGCAGCGCCGAGGCCCGCCACGCGTGCGGCCCCGGACGCAGCGGGCGACGTCCACCCGGGTAGCGCAGCGCGCTCGCCCGGTCGGCCCACACCGACATCCGGGCCGGGCCCCGAGCGGGCCGCTGTTGTCCGGCAGCGGCCAGCCCCGCCAGCGTCACCGTCAGCGCCGCGAGTTCGGCCTCGTCCGGGTTGCCCCGTTCGATCCGCAGCCACGGCCGTGCCGCACCGAGCTCCGGGGACTCGGCGACGCCCTCGACCTCCGGGGCGGCGGAACCATCCTCTGTCATCGCGTACCTCCGTGTGCGGGTTCTCCCGTCGGACGCGCCCGCCGGGAACGGGGAGCGGCGACGCCCGTGGGCCAGGCTGGCGGTCACGGGCGTCCCGGATTCTCCGTGGGTCACAGCGGGATGTTGCCGTGTTTCTTCGCGGGCAGCGACTCCCGCTTGTCACGCAGCATCCGCAGCGAACGTGCCAGATATCCCCTGGTGTGCGAAGGGGGGATGACCGAGTCCACATAGCCGCGTTCGGCGGCCACGTAGGGGTTGCACAGGGTGTCCTCGTACTCCTGCTGCAACCGCGCCCGCACCGCCTCGACGTCCTCCCCGCGCTCGGCGGCCTCGGAGAGCTGACGCCGGTAGAGGATGTTGGTGGCTCCCTGCGCGCCCATCACGGCGATCTCGGCGGTGGGCCAGGCGAGGTTGATGTCGGCTCCCAGGTGCTTGGAGCCCATCACGTCGTAGGCCCCGCCGTAGGCCTTGCGGGTGATCACGGTGGCCAACGGGACGGTGGCCTCGGCGTAGGCGTACAGCAGTTTGGCGCCGCGGCGGATGATCCCGTTCCACTCCTGGTCGGTTCCGGGAAGGAAGCCCGGGACGTCGACGAAGGTCACCACGGGGATGTTGAAGGAGTCGCAGGTGCGGACGAACCTGGCCGCCTTCTCGCTGGCCTCGATGTCCAGGGTTCCCGCCAGCTGGGTGGGCTGGTTGGCGACGATCCCCACGCTGTGGCCCTCGATGCGGCCGTAGCCGACCACGATGTTCGGGGCGAACAGCTTGTGCACCTCGCAGAACTCCCCGTCGTCCAGCACCCGGGTGAGGACCTCGTGGATGTCGTAGGGCTGGTTCGGGGAGTCGGGAACCAGGGTGTCCAGCTCGTGGTCGGAGTCGGTGAGCCCGTCGGCGACCGACCCCTGCTCGGCCGGTGTGTCCAGCACCGGCGGCTCCGTGAGGTTGTTCGAGGGCAGGAAGGACAGCAGCTCCTGCACGTAGGAGATGGCGTCCTCCTCGTCGGAGGCCATGTAGTGCGCGTTGCCGGACTTGGAGTTGTGCGAGTGCGCGCCCCCGAGCTCCTCGAAGCTGACGTCCTCGCCGGTGACGGTTTTGATCACGTCGGGTCCGGTGATGAACATGTGCGAGGTCTCGTTGACCATGACGGTGAAGTCGGTGATCGCCGGTGAGTACACCGCCCCGCCCGCGCAGGGGCCCATGATCAGCGAAATCTGCGGGATGACCCCGGAGGCGTGGGTGTTGCGTTTGAAGATCTCGGCGTAGAGGCCCAGCGCGACGACCCCCTCCTGGATGCGGGCTCCTCCGGAGTCGTTGATCCCGATCAAGGGGCACCCCGTCTTGAGGGCCAGGTCCATGACCTTGACGATCTTCTCGCCGAAGACCTCGCCGAGCGAACCGCCGAACACGGTGAAGTCCTGCGAGAACACGCACACCCGACGTCCGTCCACGGTGCCGTATCCGGTCACGACCCCGTCGCCGTAGGGGCGGGAGGCGTCCATCCCGAAGTTCGTCGACCTGTGCCTGGCGTGCTCGTCCAGCTCGACGAAGGAACCCTCGTCGAGCAGCATGTCGATCCGTTCGCGCGCGGTCTTCTTGCCTTTGGCGTGTTGCTTCTCCACCGCGCGTTCGGAGCCGGCGTGTACGGCCTCGAAATTGCGTCGATACAGGTCGGCCAGTTTCCCGGCCGTGGTGTGGATGTCCGGCTCGCCGGTGGGCGGTTCACCGATCGGTTCGGTCGCACTGCTCATGCCCGGCAGCCTAGCCAGGGGCGGTGGCATCCCACGAAGAGGTCGCCGGTGACACGTGTCACCCGTGCTGAGCGGCGGGCGGTCTCCCGTTCGGGGATGCCGCGCGAGCACCTAATCTGGTCGCATGACGAGCCCGCCCCCGCTGGACGCCGACGCGCTGCGCGCGCGTCTGGTCGAGAACGGACCGTACACCGCGCTCGACGTGGTGACCGTGACCGGTTCGACCAACACCGACCTGGTCGCCGCGGCCAACTCCGGCGCGGCCGACCGGACGGTGCTGGTCGCCGAGGAGCAGCAGGCCGGGCGGGGCAGGATGCGGCGTTCCTGGGTCTCGCCGCGGCACTACGGTTTGCACGTGAGTGTGCTGCTGCGGCCGGTGGTGGCCGCCCACTCGGCGTTGTCCTGGGTGCCGCTGCTGGCGGGCACGGCGCTGGCCGAGACGGTACGCGAGACCACCGGCCTGGACGCGGTGCTCAAGTGGCCCAACGACCTGCTGCTCGGCCACCAGCGCAAGGCCGCCGGCATCCTGGCCGACGCCGTGTCCACCATGGACGGGATGGCCGTGGTGCTCGGCATGGGGGTCAATGTGCACCACGAGCCCTCCGACCTGCCCGAGAGCGCGGGAGGGCTTCCCGCGACCTCGCTGGCGGCCGAGGGCGTGAAGGTCGACCGGACGGAACTGCTGGCCACCCTGCTGGAACGGCTCTCCCGGGCCGAGTACCAGTGGCGGACCGGGGCCACCGACGGGGTGGAGCGCGGACTGCTCGAACGCTACAGGGCACTGTGCTCCACGCTCGGGATGCGGGTGCGGGTGGAACTGGGAGGAAGCCGGGTGCTCGAAGGCACGGCACGGGACGTGGACGAACACGGAAGGCTCGTGGTGCGCGGCAGGGACGGGGTGCGCACCCCCCTCTCGGCCGGTGACGTGGTGCACCTGCGCCCGGCGGAGAGCTGATCGGTGACGAAGACCCGTACGACTCGGGAACCCCGGGGGAGGACCGGTACGGTGATCGGTGCTCGCTGCGGACCCGACAGGGAGGGGACCCATGGCCTACCCCGACGATCTCCTCGGCGAGGGGGAGCACGTGCTGCTGCACCGGCACCCGCACTGGAAGACACTGTGCGGCCCGTTCGCCGCGCTCGTGCTCCTCGTCGGTGCGGGCGGGTGGCTCGCCGTGGCGGCCGCGCCCGGCTCGTGGTGGTTCCCGCTGCCGTGGGTCCTCCTCGGGCTCGGCGGGGTGCTGCTGCTCTGGCTGGTGCTGGCTCCGCTGGCGCGCTGGGGGACGACCCACTTCGTCGTCACCAGCCACCGGCTGATGATCCGTGAGGGAGTGCTCACCCGCTCCGGGGTGCACATCCCGGTGGCGCGGATCAACAGCGTGCAGTCCCGCCGGAGTCTGCTGGACCGGATCCTGGGCAGCGGGACGCTGATCGTCGAGTCGGCTTCGGACGAACCGCTGGAGTTCGAGGACGTGCCCGGGATCGACCGGTTCCAGTCCCTGCTCCACGGCGCGGTCGACGACGAGTCCCACGGCGAGCGGTTCGGTGGCTGAACGCCCCGGTCCGGTCAAGCCGGCCCTCGCCGCGGGCGCAGCGGCCGAAGAACACCAGCCGGGTGCCCGTTCGCCCGAGTACCCCACGGCCCGACAGGGCACTGCCGGCGGCGGAAGGAGAGTTGTATGGGTGTGCGCGAAATCGGTCTTCCCGAGGTCACACGCTCCCCGGAACCCGGTGTTCCGGAGCGGGTGACCATCTGGGAGGTCGGTCCCAGGGACGGGTTGCAGAACGAGAGCGACGTGGTGCCCTCGGAGACCAAGCTCGAATTCCTCAACCGGCTCAACGCGGCGGGTCTTCCGGTCATCGAGACCACGAGTTTCGTCCACCCGGAGTGGGTGCCGCAGCTGGCGGACGCCGCCGAGGTGCTCGACGGACTGTCCCGCAAACCGGGGGTGCGTTACCCGGTTCTGGTTCCCAACGAACGCGGTCTGCACCGGGCCCTGCAGGCGGGTGTGGAGGACGTGGCGATCTTCGCCTCGGCCACCGACAGTTTCGCCCGTCGCAACCTCAACAGGCCGGTCGAGGAGCAGTTCGAGATGTTCCACCCCGTCGTCCGCAGGGCGGTCTCGGCCGGGCTGCGCGTGCGCGGCTACCTCTCGATGGTCTTCGGGGACCCGTGGGAGGGGCCCGTGGCCGTCGACCAGGTGGTCAACACGGGCAAACGGCTGCTGGAGATGGGGTGTGACCAGCTCTCGCTCGGCGACACCATCGGGGTGGCCACCCCGGGCCGGGTGGAGACCGTGCTGCGGGCCTTCGTCGCCGAGGGCGTGTCCGTCGACCGGCTCGCGGTGCACTTCCACGACACCTACGGCCAGGCCCTGGCGAACACCTACGCCGCGCTGCGCCAGGGTGTGTCCACCGTCGACGCCTCGGCGGGTGGTCTCGGCGGATGTCCCTACGCCGCCTCGGCCACCGGGAACCTGGCCACGGAGGACCTGGTGTGGATGCTGGACGGACTGGGTGTCGAGCACGGTGTCGACCTGAAGATGCTGGTGGACACCAGCACGTGGATGGCGGAACGGCTCGGCAAACCCAGCCCCTCCGCCGTGGTCAGGGCACTGGCGCTGTGAGTCCGGCGGAACGGAGGCGCCCGCCCGCCGCGACGCTACACACGGTCGAGGGGGCCCCGCTGCTGCTGTGGTGGTTTCCCACTCCGTTGCTGACGGTCTCCTCGGCGGTGTACGGCGGTGGGCTGGGAACGCGTCACTGGGTGCTCAACGCGACCGTGCCCAGCGGTTACGACCGGCCCGACCCGGAGGGGCACGTGGCCGAGATCGCCGGGGAACTGGGACTGGACGGCGCGGGCAGCGGTCTGCTGACCGCTGTGGACGTGCGCCACGAGGTGACGGCCACGGACTCCGGGGTCCGGGCCGGCGTGACCACCGGTGTGGGCCAGCCGGTCTGGGCGGCCCACGAGGGGGCAGAGCTCACACCCTCCGGGGTCCACGTCCCGGGCACCATCAACGCGGTGTGTTTCTGCCCCGTGCGTCTGAAGGAGTCGGCACTGGTCAACCTGGTGGCCACCGTGGCCGAGGCCAAGACCCAGGCGCTGGTGGAGGCCGGGGTTCCCGGCACGGGAACCTGCACCGACGCCACCGTGGTGGTGTGCCCGGCCGACGGTGACCCGGAATCGTACGGAGGTCCGCGTTCGGCGGTGGGCGCCCCGCTGGCGCGGGCCGTGCACCGTGCGGTGAGCGAGGGCCTGCGTGTGGACGGTCCCGGCAGAAGCTGAACGAACCCCTTTTTCGGACGGGCCCGGGGCTGCCGTGGAACCGCGTCGGCCTCGGGCACGTCCGAGAAGCGACACGTCGCACCCGTCGTGCCCCCACCGGGTGGCAGGGTCGTGGGAGGAAGGTGAGTGCCCGTGAGCACCGAGCACCGGGCGCGGGTCGAGGAACTGGTCGCCGACTACCGCAGGAGTCGTGAACGCGTCGCCGAGCTGAAGGCGGAGCTGGCCACGTTGGAGGAGACGGTGAGCAGTGAGCGGGCCACCGTGTCGGTCACCGTCGGTTCCGGCGGAGCGCTGCGTGACCTGTGGCTGTCCGACCGGGCCTACCAGCAGCACCGCCCCGCCGAGCTGGCCGAGCTGATCCTGCGCCTGGCGGGCACGGCAGCGGAGCGGGCGGCCCGCCGTGCCGACGAGGTCGTCGCCGAGGCACTGCCTCCCGGATCCGATCCGGCGGCCCTGCGCGGACGCCCCCCGGAGATCCCCGTCGCGACCGCGGGGCGGCGAAGCACACGGCCGGCCGGGGACGAGGACGCCGAGGAACCGGAGGAGCACCACCAGCGCAGCTGGTTGCGGGACTGAGCGAGAACGGAACGGAGCGGTGATGAACGGATTCCGTGGCGATCTCCGGCGGCTCACGGAGCAGTCCGGGGCCTTCGAGGAACACGCGGCGACCGCGCGCGGGATCGCGGCCGAACTGCGCGAGGCGCTCGAACGGACCGGGGACTGTTGGGGAACCGACGAGGCGGGCACCCGGTTCGCCGAGCTCCACCTCCCCGGGACGCGACGTGCTCTGGACACTGTGGACGAACTGTCCGAACGGCTCGGTGCGCTGGGCGGGAAGTTCGCCCACACCGCCGGGGAGTACGACCGGGCCGACGAGGACGCCTCGGCCGGGTTGCGGGCCGTGGACGGGGCTCAGCGGGGACGGGAGTGAGTCGGTTGGGGATCGAACTGCCCCCCGAACTGCGCGAGGTCGCCGAGCGCACCGGAACGCACTGGCCGGAGGCCGACGAGGACGCCATGCGGGAGGCCGCCCGTGCCTGGCGCACGGCGGCCGAGTCACTGGCGGCGCTGGCGCGGGCCTCGGACGCCTCCGCCCAGCGGGCCCTGGCCGCCTTCGAGGGGGAGGCGAGTCGGGCGGCCCGCCGGGAGTGGGACGGTTTCGTGGACCCGGACTCCGGCCGTCTGCCGGTGTGCGTGCGTGAGTGCACCGCCGCGGCGGACCGCCTGGAACACGCGGCGGGACAGGTGGGTGCGGCCAAGCTCCGGATCGTGCGGGAGCTGGTCGCGTTGGCCAAGCAACTCGACGTCGCCGAGAACACGGCGGCGGGACCGGGAGTCGATGCGGAGGTGCGGGCGCTCACCGACGCCACGGCCACCAACGTCGCCGAACTCAACCACACCCTGGTCCGTGCGGTGGACCGTGACGGCGGGGTGACGGTGGAGGCGGTGGACTCGCCGGTGTCCGGACGGGCGGGGGCCGACGCCGGTGCTCCGGATCCGGGGATTGTCGAGACGGTTCGGGACGAGGCCGAAGACCCCCTGTCGGCAGGGGGAGATCGGCCCGCCGGGGAGGGAGTCGTACGGACGGTGGGGGAAGCCGCCGGAGTCTCGTCCGAGGTGCCCTCCCAGTCCGTGACAGAGGAGGCCGGACTCCGGCCGCTTCCCGTGGGGGACGACCAGCCCCCTGCCACTCCGGCCGAGGCGGCCGATCCCGGGTCCACGTCCGGGGAGCAGCCGGAGGCTCCCGCTCGGGAGGCGACGGGGCCGGTGGCGCCGGAGACCGTGCGGGCGGCCGAACAGGGGAGGGACGAAGCAGATCCCGACACGGGACCGATTCCCACCCCCGGCGGCCGAGAGGATGTCCCCTCCGGAGGGGATCCGCGGACCACGCCCGGCGCGATGCACCAGGCGTGGGCCGCGCCCCAGGGCTCCGAGGCCGCCCCCGCGCCTCGCGCCGGTGGCCCCGTGGTGGGCGGCGGAGCACCCGCCCAACCCGGGCAGCAGGCACCGCCCCCTCCTCCGCCGAACCAGCCGTACGCGGGTGGTCCCGCACGCCCGCAACCCGGCGTGACCGGGGCGGCACCGGGGGGAGGACGTGTTCCCTTCCCACCGGGAGTGGTGGCAGGCCCTCCGCAGCCCCCACGCGGTTTCCCACCGGGTACCGCGCATCCCGCACACGGCGGGGGCGCCGGGCCGTACGCCGGACCCCCGGTGGCGGGCGGTCCCCAGCCGCCGCCCGCGTCGCAGCAGGGGGGCGGGCAGCGTCCGCTGCGGGACAACGAGCGGGAGTCCGCCGTGGTCGCCTTCGTGCTGCACCAGTTCCCCATCGGACACATGCCGGTGGCCCACCAGCGTCCGAACAGACAGTGGTCCGCTGTCCCCGAACAGCGCGAGCAGCGACCGCCGTGCTTCCCTGTCGGGGACCATCCGAGGGAGGACCTGGTCCGGCGGGCGATGTTCTCCGCACGTGGCGGCCGGACGCGGCCGGGGCGCGGAACCGCCTCCGAGGCCGGGGTTCCGGAGGAACTGCTGGAGGGCTACGAACCGTTCGGTGTGGACCCGGGACTGAGCGAGTACGAGTGGGAGCTGCGGTACCTGCCGCCCGTTCCCGAGGGGACACCGGTATCGTACGACTGGCCCGCCCGGCACGGTTTCCCGGAGAACGGTTCGGACGAGGCGGTTCCGCTCGTGCTGGAACCGGGAACCACGCTCGACCGCATCGGGGACGAGTACGGCAGGGTGTTGGCTCCGGAGGGCACGCTCTTCGCCCGGCGTTCGCTTCCCCCCGAGTTCACGCGTCGCGACTACCGGCGCTACCGGGTGGTGGCTCCGTTGCCGGTGTGGCGGGTGCTTTCCGTGGGCTGGTTCGAACAGCCCGGCGCGGGGGTGCGTTACCGTGCCACGCACCCTGTCGTCGAACTGCTCGCCTGCGGCCTGCTGGCCGAACTCGACGGGGAGGAGCCGGATCCCGCAGTGGGGCACGCGGAGGGCGACACCCTCCGGATCCGCGTCGAGGACCGGGCACACGTGCCGGAGGAGGAGCACGCCGTGGACGAGTCGGATCGGGGGGCTGGATGAACACCGAGTCCGTTGCCGGATGGCTGGAGGCGATGGGCGTTCCCGCGCGGGTGGTCTCGCTGGGCGCGGAGGCGGACGACGCGTGGTGTCTGCTGCGTGGGGAGTCCGAGGGGCAGCCGGTCTGGGACGTGTTCTGGAGGGAGCAGGGCAACCGCTACGACTGGGCCCGGTTCACCTCCGAGCAGGTCGCCTGTTTCTATCTGTTCGGGCGGCTGACCTGGACCCAGGCACTGCGCGGTGTGGTGGGCCCGCTCGACACCGGAAGCACCCCGCCCCGGGGGATTCCGGTGTCCGAGGGTGCGGCCGAGGCCACCGGGGACGTTCCCGCTGTGGGCAACACCGCCGGAAGTCCACCCACCGGAACTCCCGCACCGGGTGGTGAGGCCGGGGGGCCACCGGCCTCCGGCGCCGAGCGGGAAAAGGCGGGCGGCTGAGCGGGCTCTCCCGAGCCCCGGTCGTGTCCGTACCGGTCGCCGGTTCCTGCTCCAGGCGAGGCGTTCCCTCATGCGCAACTCGTGCGCAGATTTCTTGGATATGGCCGTTTGTGGATCTCTGCATCACATACGTCTCCGAGCTCCTTCGCCGATAGGAGTGAGTGGATCCGTCGGGTGGTTTCTTTGGATCGTTCTTAGTCACCTTGTTGTCTCTGAGGGTGTTTTAGCGTGCATGTGTTCTTTGTGCAGTGCGGTAGTGTCACGAGAATGTGAATCATGTTTTTCGTCTGTGGAGCCGAGCGCCTCGATCCACACGGATGGCCCATGTTTGAATGCTTGCGACAGTATGACGGATAACCTGGACTGTTTCATAACGAGAAATTATGAGATGATCTCGGTGCTCAGTCTTCGCGTTTCCTGCGCGAGTGAATGTGAAGCTATGGAAAACATGTTTTTCTAGGTGGGAAATATTGAGGAACTCAAAAGTGTTTCGATTTCGGTACTGGATGGTGGATTTTGAATCCTTCGCCTTCTGGTTTTCTGTTGCTTTCGTGGCCGGAGCTGGTCCCAACCTCGCAGATAATTTTGGAATCTGGGGACTTGTGTCGATATGGATTCTTATGGGGATAGTCGCGGTCGTGCTCTGGTACAAGAACAAACGGAAGTACGGAGTTGGTATCTATATTAGTCTGCCATCAAAAAATGATGGTAAGAAAGAGTCATCGCTTCCTTCGTCGGTGCGGAAGGCGATGAATCGTTCCCATCGGGACTGGTTTATCTACGGACCTGACAAGTTGATGGGTTCAGAATATAAGCGAGCGCGTTGGGTGATTAACACTATTGAACACCGTATCAATGAAGCGCAAATTAAAAATCAAGAGGACGAACCTCTGTTCCTCTATATACACAGTCGTCTTCCGGAAGCATTCGCTGTTGGACAGAGAGCAGCGGTTCTCTGGAAGGAGAATTCTATCCGCGAAGAAGGATATGAGCACCCTCCTTATCCTTTGAGCATCGACTTTCGTGTTCGTTCTTTCACGGTCTATGGAGGTAGGGAGCGCATATACGAGCTAAATTTGAGGAAAATTTTTTCCGAAAAATACCGCGAATTGGGTCAAGACTGTTGTCGTCATCGTTTCGAAAGTATTGACCTGAAAAAGAAGAGGGAAGATAATGGACTCCCTTCGCTTGAAAAGTCTCAATTGGCTGTTATCCTTCATGTCGAATCTGTAGAAGGAAGTGCGAATGCTTTTCGTGACGGGGCGGTTCTGGCTTCTGCGGGAGTGGCCAACAATGGTTATATGGTGATGGAAGAGGACAAGTGCGACCAGGCGGTATTTTTCAGCATTAATGCGAATTGTTTCTTCGAAAAACTAGTAAACGGAGAAGCGGAGTCGACTATCTGTGAGGTGTTGCATAAATGTCAGGAGTACAACGCGCGTCTTCACGGTCGTAGGGATGTTCCAGTGCGACTTTTTACTAATATACCTTCTGTATTCGCTTTCGCTGCTGGAGCGTATTTTCCTGATGGTAGCAGGATTGTTCGCTACTCTCAAAGTTACGTCGAATATTCTCGTTGGACGGGGAATGAAATAGTTGCCATTGTCGACGGTGACGACGTGGGGGAACAAACGGAGAGAAGTCTTCTTTCCCGGGATTTGGATAATGCTGTCATGTGGAGCAAAAAAGCTGATCAATCGCTGCGTGATATTGTTGAGAAAATGCAGAATTTGTCTGGCGTTTCTCTTGTTTCAAAGGGTGGGGACAGTGCCATATTCTCATTGAGAAGCAGTTCTCTTTCTGAGTTTTTGGAGTTTCTCGATATTCTCAGAATGGATACGGGTTTTCGGGTTTCGTGTGGATATGGAACTGATTCCAGGGAGGCTTTTAATTCTTTGCGAGTCGCCAAGACGTCCGGGAAAAATATCAGCGTTGGAATTTATTGATGTGGAAAATATGAAATATATTATTGTTTGACGAGGATTTAGCAAGCAGGAGTGAATATATCTTTCAGGTTCATCATCTGTTCGAGGCGGAAGATGTTGCCCCGTATGTCCGCCGGATTGTGGGTCAATCAGGATGCCAGCTTTTATCGAAAACTGGCCCAGCACCATGGAGGCTGGAAGGGGCCAGTGCTCAGGGCAAGGTGTGGGAAGCACTCGTTCTCTAGTGGAGGCGAGCACCTCCCCCTCGCGTATCTCAGCCGTCCAACGCGCGCAGCGCCGCCCGGTGCAGCGCGCCGTTGGAGCTCAGCGCGTTGCCGCCGTCGAAGCGCCGCTCGCCCGCCAGGTCGGTGAACCCGCCCCCGGCCTCCTCCACGAGGATCTGCGCGGCGGCGAGGTCCCACGGGTTGGCGACCGGCTCCACGGCCAGGTCGATCACCCCTTCGGCCACCAGACAGTGGTGCCAGAAGTCACCGAAAGCGCGGCTCTCCCAGCAGGAGTCCACCAGCCGCAGGTAGTCCGCGCGCCGCCCCTGCTCAGCCCAGCTGCCCAGGTGGGTGGTGGAGACGTAAGCGTCGCTGAGTTCGGTCACTCCGGACACCGAGATCCGTTCCACGGTCCCGTCGGCACCGACCCGCCGAAAAGCACCCTCGCCCGTAGCGGCCCACCAGCGACGCTCCAGAGCGGGAGCGCTGATCACGCCGACCACCGGTGTCCCGTCCTCCACCAGGGCCAGCAGGGTGGCCCAGGCGGGCACCCCGCGCAGGAAGTTCTTGGTCCCGTCGATCGGGTCGATGATCCAACTGCGCCCGGTGGTGGCGCTGCCACCGCGTTCCTCGCCCACCACGACGTCGCCCGGCCGGTGCTCGGCGAGTTCGGCGCGCACCGCGTCCTCCACGGCCGTGTCGGCGTCGGTCACCGGGGTGCGGTCGGGTTTGCGGTCCACCCGCAGGTCCGTGGAACGGAAACGCGCGCTGGTGATCCCGTCAGCCCGGTCGGCGAGCAGACAGGCGAGTTGCAGGTCGGTCAATGTGCTCACAACCGCAGCCTAAGGAGTCCTTCCGCGAGGACAGGCCGGGGTGGGGTCGGTTACCCAGTCGGGCTGGTGTCTTGCACGCGGCCCGCTCCACCGGCGTGCGGGTTCGTGACGTGATGTGCTGCCGAGCACGCGAAGCGCCACCCGCTTCGCCCGGTAATGCAACTAGGCTGGGACGAGTGAGCGTAGTGCTGCTGGCCGAAGACGATCCAGCCATCGCGATGCCGTTGTCCAGGGCGCTGCAGCGCGAGGGGTACTCGGTGCGGGTGCTCGAGGACGGCAACGCGACCCTGCGCGAGACGTGCGCGGGAGGGGTGGATCTGTTGGTGCTCGACCTCGGGCTGCCCGGGATGGACGGGCTGGAGGTCTGCCGCAGGCTCCGCGCGCAGGGAAGGGGAACCCCCGTGCTGATGCTCACGGCCAGGACCGACGAGGTCGACTTCGTGGTGGGACTGGACGCGGGGGCCGACGACTACGTGGCCAAGCCGTTCCGGCTGGCCGAGCTCATGGCCCGGATCCGGGCGCTGTTACGGCGCGGGGCGCCCGAGACGCTGGAGGCGGGCGGGGTCCGACTGGAGCTGACCGCGCGCAGGGTGCTGGTGGACGACCACGAGGTACAGCTGGCCAACAAGGAGTTCGAGCTGCTGCGGGTGCTGATGTGGCACGCGGGTGAGGTGGTGACCAGGGAGGAGATCCTGCGTCAGGTGTGGCCGGAGCCCAGCCGCAAGGGAAGTAAGACCCTGGACATGCACATCTCGTGGCTGCGCCGCAAGCTCGGGGACGGGCACTACCGCACGGCCGAGCAACGCATCGCCACGGTGCGCGGTGTGGGTTTCCGCTTCAACGTCGACTGATCCGGTTTCGGGGGCGGGCACATGCGCAGGCGACTGTTGCAGGCGACGCTGCTCGCGGTCGCCGTCACGGCACTGGTGTTGGGGATTCCGCTCGCCGTCAGCGCGTTGAAGCTCGTGGAGGATCTGACCCGGGGTGATCTCTCCGGCAGGGCACAGCAGATCGCCACCAGGCTGGACGAGCAGGTCGCCGCCGGGGAACCGATCGAGCTGGCCAACGTCCGACTGGTGATCCCCCACGACGCCAGACTGACCGTGCGGGTGCGTGACCAGCGGTACTCCTACGGTGACGATCCGGGTGAGGACCCCATCGTCGAAACGGTGTCCATGGTGGGGGGCGGCACCGTGAAACTGGCCGTGCCGAGCGGGCCGGTGCGCACGAAGCAGCTCCAGGTGGCCGGGGGCGTGTTGTTGCTGGCGGCGTTCTCGGCGACCGCCGGTGGCTTCGTGGCCATTCTGACCGCGCGCAGGCTGGCCGAGCCGCTGCGGCACGTGGCCGGGCGGGCGAGCCGGTTGGGTGCGGGGGACTTCCGCCCGGATCCCAGGAGACACGGGCTGCCGGAACTGGACCGGGTGGCCGACGCGCTGGACGCCTCGGGGGCGGCGTTGTCCCAGCTGATGCAGCGGGAACGCGAGCTCGTCGGGGATGTCTCCCACCAGTTGCGCAGCAGGTTGACGGCGCTGCAACTGCGGCTGGAGGCGTTGTCGGAGACCGATGACCCCGAGACGGCCGAGGAGGCCGGGGCGGCCCTGGAACAGGCCGAACGGCTTTCCGGGGTGCTGGACGATCTGCTGGCCGCCGCCACCGCCGCGAGGGCCCGGGACGCCGAACCTCTCGACGTCTCCGCCGAGCTGTCCACCGTCGCCGAGGAGTGGCGTGACCACTTCCGTTCCGAGGGGCGCACCCTGCGAACCCGGATCGAGGAGGGGTTGTTGGCGCGCGCCACTCCGGCGCGGCTGCGGGAGGCCATCGGTGTGCTGCTGGACAACGCGCTGCGGCACGGCGAGGGCACGGTGTCGCTGTCCGGGCGTTACGCCAGCGGGACGGTGCTGGTGCAGGTCGCCGACAGCGGACCCGGGGTGCCCGACGAGCTGGTGCCGCACGTGTTCACCCGGGGGTTCTCCGGCGGCGGCTCCACCGGGGTGGGGCTCGCCCTGGCCCGCGCGCTGGTCGAGGCCGACGGGGGTCGGCTCGAACTCAGCTCGTCCCGACCGGCCACCTTCGAGATCTACCTGCCGGTCGCCCGGGCCGACGACGTGCTCGGAGTCCCCTGGAGGACCGACTCCACCCCACGGTGACGGTGTCGGTGTGTGCGCTTTCCGCACGCGTTGACACGTGTGGCCGAGCGAATGTCGACGGAATCCCTCCGAAAAGACCTGAGACAGTGCGCTCCGCATACGAAGGAACCGATCTTTCTGGTTCTTTCGGGGGAGTTTCCCGTTTTCGTTCGTGCTCGCGTCAATCCGGCACGAGAAAGTGTGATGATCTTCATTGCTTGTTGAGGATAAGTGCGTCTCCTTCCTAGCGTGGTTGTCGTTGGTCTTTCTGGGGATCTGGGGGTGGGAGGAAGATTTTTTATTATGGTTTCAACCGCTTGTGATCCTTGCGGGTGGTATGTTTTTTCGTTTAATTCTGAGCGAACAGGGTGATGATATCTAATTGTTTCACCCTGATTTGTTTAGATCTTCGGGTGAAGCAGAGAACATCAGGGCGGGTTGTCGATCAGGTGAGTAAGCCCAGAATATCAAGACAGGGCTGCGCATGCGAGTGAATTTACTTGTCAGCGGCGTGCTGCTGGGGGTGTTGAGCGCCTTCTCCGGATGGGCGGTGTACTGGGCGTTCAGTGCTTATCAAGAGGTCACTTACAGGATGCCGGGAACAGCGACGACGCTGGCGGTCGGTCATGGGTCGGAACCTGGGCAGAAGACAGTCGAACCGTCCGTGGTCGCTGATGAACTGTGGAACTTTCTCAATGAACATGCTCTGGTGCTGGTGATCACTTCTGACGGGGAGGGCGCTCCGCAGCTCATAGTGGCTGATCCCGGCGGATCGCTGTCCTGGTACAACTCGGCCCGATCGGCAGGTAGTGACAGTACGGACAAGGCTCAGGGAGTCTATGTTTTTGAGGGAACCTACTCGCAACGACAGTGGAAAGGGGGGAAGGTGCCTGCTCTGATACCAGAGGGATTCGAGATCCTCGGCACTGTCTCACCGCCGGAAGGGGTCGGTGACCTGCAGTTCGTGCGTCCCTTGGGGAGTTATCAGCTTCCCCCCGGTGACTACACCATCAACACCACTGATCCAGCAGAACTTGCTGAACTCCGAAGTATTATCCATGGGGCTGGACTTGCTGATCATTCAGCGAAAAGTATGCCTTTAGGAAAGTACATCAGGACCGATCCACTGGTGGGAACCACCGGTGTGCTGCTGGGAGCCGGAAGCCTGGCCGCTGTGCTGTTCTGGACGTTGGGGCTGCGGGATCGGGCGGACGAGTTCGTGATCCGGATGCGTCACGGCGCCACCCCCGCTCGGCTGGTGTGGCAGGTGTGGCCGCGCGGTCTTCCGTTCCAGCTCCTGGGCGTGGTGAGTGGTGGCGCGCTGTCGGGCGTGCTGGTGGTGGGGGTGGGACTCCAGCCCCTGGACCGGGTGGAGTACCTGGTGCTGGGCGCGGGCGCTGCGGGCGGTCTGCTGCTCGCGGCGGGAACGTGGCTGTTGGCCACCGTGCTCGGGGTCCGGGTGCGCGGCGAGGTGCGTCATGCTGGGTGATCTCTGGGGCGGGGCGCGGATGGCGCTGCGGCGCTGGCCCACGATGCTCTCGCTGGCCGCCATGATCGCACTGAGTTGTCTGGTGCTGGCCCTCGTGCTGGCCGACGTGCTCGTCCAGTTCAAGGCGTTGCGTGGTGCCCACGAGATGCGCGAGCGCGGCGCGGTGGTTTTCAAGCCCTACTACGGCAGTATCACGGGTCCCACGGCTGTGCCCGACCGGGCGGTGTCCGATCTCGTCGAGCTGATCCGTGAGGAGCGCGCCTACACCGCCGTCATCAACAACGTGCGAGTCGACGATCCGGGCTTCGCGGGTGGCGCGCCCACCGTGCTGTTTTTCGGCTCGGAGTTGGAGGAGACCATACCCGATCTGGAGTTGTGCGAGCCGGTTCCCTGTGCCATGCGCGGCGCCGAACTCGCCCCGCCCCCGGAACCGGTCGAGTTGGCCGGACACACTTTCACCACGTTCCAGCGGTTGCCCCACTCCTCCGCCCACTTCGACGCCTATCTCGGCGCGGTGCCGTTGGACGAGCGGCTGGTGCTCAATCTGCCGCCGGAGGCACTGTCCCGGATTGACGCGAGGGAGCGCGAGGAGTCGATGTCGCGGGCCGTGCTGCTGGAGGTGAGCGAGTCCGAACTGGACGCCTACGTCGCCGGCAACGCCGACGGAGAACTCTACCTGATCCCGCATCGTATCGCTGTTGACCAGCCGCGGCGGCTGGCCGAGATCATGGTCATGTCGGCGATGTACGTCGTCGGGCTGGCGGCTTTCCTGACCCTGGTGCTGGTCGCCTTCGCCGCCGTCACGCGGCAGACGCTGCACCGCCAGCGGGCGGTCTTCGCGATCCGCCGCACCCACGGCGCCGGCCGCGGACACACCGCCGCCCGGCTGGCCGGGTTCGTCGGCCTCGTGGTGCTTCTTCCTCCGTTGCCGCCGCTGGTCGGTCTGTGGCTGCTCGGTGGCCCGCTCTCCTCCGGGGTGGTGGTGTGGGTCATGGCGTTCGTCGTGGCGGTCTTCGCGGTGCTGTGGGCCTGGGCGATGAGACGGCAGAGCGGGCACGAACTGAAAGGCCGGTGAGCACACCATGTCCCTACTGAAGGCCGCCGGGCTGTCCAAGACCTATGGGCAGGGGCGGTTGCGTGTCGAGGCACTGGACGAGGTGTCCCTGGCCGTCGAACCCGGGGAGGCGGTGGCGCTGATGGGGCCCTCCGGTTGCGGCAAGTCCACGTTGCTGAGCCTGCTCGGGCTCACCCTGCCGGCCACCAGCGGGGAACTGTTCGTCCACGGTGAGCCGGTTCCCACCCGCGAGCGTCAGCGGGCATGGCTGCGCAACGAGTTCTTCGGCTACCTGCACCAGGAGTTCGCCATCGTCGAATCCGACACGGTCGCCGCCAACGTCACCATCCCCCTGGAGTACGCCCGCCCACGTCTCCGGCGGCGACAACGGCTCGAACGGGCCCGTCAGGCGGTGGACAGCGTCGGCCTCGGCTGGGCGCTGCACCGCAGGGCCTCCGAACTCTCCGGTGGCGAGCGACAACGGGTGGCCATCGCGCGGGCGCTGGTCAACGAGCCCGGTCTGGTGCTCGCCGACGAACCCACCGCGGCCCTGGACGTCGCCACGGCTTACGAGATCGTGACGCTGCTGTTGTCGATGCGCCAGCGGGGCACCTCCGTCCTGATGGCCACCCATGATCCCCGCGTGGCCGAGCGATGCGACCGGATCCTGCCCATGGAGGACGGACGTCTGGCCGTCGAGGACACCGACACCTTCCCCTCCACCGGGCGCCACGACGGCGCGTAGTGCACCCGCCGTCCGAGGAGCCCGAGGCCGGAGGCGTCACCTCCGGCCTCGGGTTTTTCGGCGGTGGTCGTGGTGTTGCCACCCGGTTTCCTCCTGTTGACCATCGGTGTGCGGGCGATTACTTTTTCGGGATATCGGACTTAGTCCGGTATACCAAACAAAAAGGACTTCGGTCATCCGGAAAAGGACTTGGAGCCCGCATGTCCCGATTACACTCGGTGGTCGGCCTGGCAGCGGCCGCACTGCTGGGCGGAACGCTGCTGCCCTCGGCGTTCGCGGACCCCGCCGACAGCTCACCGATCGACTACTCCCTGCGGGTCAACGCCGCCGGGGAGACCACCTCGATCCCCGAGACCATGCACGGAGTCTTCTTCGAGGACATCAACGACGCCGCCGACGGCGGCATCTACGCGGAGCTGGTGCGCAACCGCTCCTTCGAGTACGACACGGTGGACAACCCCTCCTACACACCCATGACCGGCTGGAGCACCACCTCGGTCGGTGGTGCCGAGGGGGCCGCCGAGGTGGTCGACGACGCCGAACGGCTCAACGAGAACAACCGCCACTACCTGCGGCTGCGTCCGAACGCCCACGGTCGTGCCGCCTACGGGGTGACCAACGCCGGATACCACTCCGGGATGGCGCTGGAGCGCGGCGAGAAGTACGACTTCTCGGTCTGGGCCCGCAGCGACCAACCCGGCGGCACCCCGCTGACCGTGACCGCCACCGACGGCTCCGGCTCCCCGGTCGGCCGCACCATGCGGGTCCGGGTCCGGGGTGACGAGTGGACCGAGTACACCACCACCTTCGTGGCGCACAGTGACACCACCACCGGTCGGCTGCGCGTGCTCGCCCACGGTTCGGGAACGGTGCGGCTGGACATGGTCTCACTCTTCCCGCGCGAGACCTACAAGAACGAGCCCAACGGGCTGCGCCCGGACCTGGCCCGCAGGATCGAGGCGCTCAACCCCGGATTCCTGCGGTTCCCGGGCGGATGCCTGGTCAACACCGGCAGCCACGAGTCCTACCAGGCCCCGGACTGGGAGCGCCGCCGCTCCTACCAGTGGAAGGACACCATCGGTCCGGTCGAACAACGCCCCACCAACGCCAACTTCTGGGGCTACAACCAGTCCTACGGCCTCGGCTACTACGAGTACTTCCGGTTCGCCGAGAACATCGGCGCCATGCCGTTGCCGGTGGTGCCCGCGCTGGTCACCGGCTGCGGTGAGAACGAGGCCACCCACGACCCGCGGCTGCTGCGACGCCACATCCAGGACACCCTCGACCTGATCCAGTTCGCCAACGGCCCGGTCGACACCGAGTGGGGTGCCAAGCGCGCCGCCATGGGCCACCCCGAGCCCTTCGGGCTCACGCACCTGGCCGTGGGCAACGAGGAGAACCTGCCCGAGGACTTCTACGCGCACTTCGAGAAGTTCCGCGAGGCCATCGAGCAGCGCTATCCCGGGATCACCGTGGTCGCCAACTCGGGCCCCGACGACAGCGGCCCCGTCTTCGACCGTGCCTGGGAACTGGCGCGCGAGCAGAACGCGGAGATGGTCGACGAGCACTACTACAACAATCCCCAGTGGTTCCTGGAGAACAACCGGCGCTACGACTCCTATGACCGTTCGGGACCGAAGGTCTCGTTGACCGAGTACGCCTCCGAGGGCAACAGGTTCTACAACGCGCTGGTCGAGGCGGCCTTCATGACCGGCCTGGAACGCAACGCCGACATGGTGCGGATGAGTTCCTACGCCCCGCTGCTGGCCCACGAGGAAGATCCACAGTGGAGGCCGGACATGATCTGGTTCGACAACCACCGCTCGTGGGGCTCGGCCTCCTACGAGGCCCAGAAGCTGTTCGGCAACAACGTCGGTGACGAGGTCGTTGCCAGCGAAGCCTCCTCGACCCCGGTCGAGGAGAAACCGATCAGCGGTGCGGTGGGGCTGTCCACCTGGAACACCAGCGCGGCCTACGACGACGTGCGGGTGACCTCCGCCGACGGCCGGACGCTGCTGACCGACGACTTCTCCGGCGACGCCTCGCAGTGGAGCGAGCTCACCGGTACGGGTGACTGGTCCATCCAGGACGGGGCCTACGTGCAGTCGGACGCCACCGTCCAGAACACCATGGTCACGGCGGGCGACAGGAGCTGGAGCGACTACGACCTGCGACTGAGTGCCACCAAACGCGCCGGCAGCGAAGGGTTCCTCGTGGCCTTCGGAGTCAAGGGCACCGACAACCACTACTGGTGGAACCTGGGCGGCTGGAACAACACCCGCTCGGCGGTGCAGAAGACCACCGCCGGCAGCTCGCAGACCGTGCTGTCCAAGGACACCACCATCGAGACCGGCCGGGAGTACGACATCCGGATCGAGGTCCGCGGGCGGCGGGTGACCCTTTTCCTCGACGGCGAGAAGTGGGGCAGCTTCACCGACGAGCAGCGGGCCGAACCGTTCCGTCAGGTGGTCACCAGGGACGAGGAGACCGGTGAGCTGATCGTCAAGGTCGTCAACGCCCAGAACAACCCGGCCCGCACGGAGCTGGACATCGAGGGTGCCTCGCGACTGGCGAGCACGGCCCACCTGACCACGCTCCAGGGCGATCCCGACGCGGTGAACACCGCCGAGTCCCGGCCGATCAAACCCGAGAAGTCCGTGGTGCGGGGTGTGGACGAGAACTTCACCCACACCTTCCCGGCCCACTCGATCACCGTGATGCGGATCAGGACGCAAGGCAACTGACGGCGAAGCTTTCCGGCCGGCTCGCCCGGGAGTTCGGGTGGCGGAACCTCCCGCACGACTCTCGCTCCGGGGAGGCCCGACATCGGGTAGGCACCTACACCACGTCGGGCCTTCCTCGCGAGAGCCGCACCGGAGAACCCGCGGTTGGTCGAGCCGCGTACTGCTCGTTTCGGCGCCGGAAGCGCCGAAAACACCGCACCCGCCAAGCGAGCCCCGCGAAAACAGCGCCCGGAAAACCTCGACGAGGAGTACGACATGACGAACAACCTGAATCGCCGCTCGTTACTGCGCGGCGGAGGAGCCGCCGCGGCGGGAGCGGCGGCCGTACCGCTGCTCGGCACCCCGGCGGGTGCGACGGAGCAACGGCCCGGTGGGGGAGTCGGACACGGCCCCCCGGTCGGCGGTGCGGACTCCGTGGTACCAACGCGCGACCCGCTGATCGAGCAGCGCGCCGATCCGCTCATCACATACCCACACCGCGGCATGTACTACATGACCGGTTCGGTGCCCGCCTACGACCGCATCGTCGTACGGGGGGCTCCCACGCTTGAGGGGCTGGCGCACACCAGGGAGAGCACGGTCTGGAAACGTCCCTCCTCGGGAAGGATGGGCGGCCACATCTGGGCGCCGGAACTGCACCGCATCGACGGCCGCTGGTACATCTACTTCGCCGCCGGTGACTCCGACGACGTGTTCCGCATCCGGATGTACGTGCTCGAATCCCGTGCCGAGGACCCCCGCGAGGACGCCTGGGAACTGCGTGGGCAGATCACCACCGCCTGGGACACCTTCGCGCTGGACGCCACCACGTTCGAACACCGGGGCAGCCTGTACTACGTCTGGGCCCAGGCCGAACCCGGCATCGACACCAACAGCAACCTCTACATCGCCGAGATGGACTCCCCGGTGGCGATCAAGGGGGACCCGGTCCGGATCGCGGTGCCCACGAAGGAGTGGGAGACCCGAGGTTTCAGGGTCAACGAGGGGGCCTACGTGCTGATCCGCAACGGGCGGGTCTTCATGACCTTCTCGGCCAGCGCCACCGACGCCAACTACTGCGTGGGACTGCTGACCGCCGACGCGGAGGCGAACCTGCTCGATCCGGCCTCCTGGACCAAGTCTCCCCAGCCGTTGCTGGAGACCAACGAGGCCAACAGCAGGTACGGCCCCGGGCACAACTCCTTCACGGTGGCCGAGGACGGAGAGACCGACGTGCTGGTCTACCACGCGCGGTCCTACCGCGAGATCGACGGTGATCCGTTGTACGACCCGAACCGCCACACCAGGGTGCAGAAGTTGAACTGGTACCCGGACGGGACGCCCGCGCTCGGGATCCCGATCGCCGAGGGCGAGTCGGTGGTCCGGTTCTCACCGTTGGACAGCCCGGAGTCCTTCGTGCGGCACGGCCAGGGCGGCCGGCTGGTGGTCGACCGGGTCGCCGACCGTGTCGAGCGGAGCCAGTTCCGGATCGTGCCCGGCTTCCTGGACCCCGGCAGGGTGGCGCTGCGGTGCGTCGATCTCCCCGACCACCACGTCCGGGTGAGTGACGGATCCCCCGTGATCGCGCCCTACACCGACAGCGACGAGTACGGCCGGGCCAGCGGATTCATCCGGGACGAGGGGCTGGCCGGTCGCGAGGGCGTGTCCTTCCGGTTGTCGGAGGACCCGCACAGTTATCTCGCACATCGCGAGGGCAGGCTCGTGGTCGAGCGCCCCCGGAGTTGGGCGGACCGACAGCGGGCGACCTTCCGGGTGCGGTGAGCCGCCCGCCACGGCACCGAGAGCCCCGTCCGGTGCCGTGGTCGGGCTCCACGCGGTCCGCGCACGAGAAACGCCCCCCGCGTGCGCGGACTTCCGGGTGGGGTCCGCCGGACCCCACCCGGTTCCGGGGCCGCACTCAGCCCGCGGCGGGACGGGAGACGCCCCGCTCCTCGTCCGGCTCGTGGGGAGCGCCGTTCTGGTCACCGTCGCGTTCTCCGGCGGCTCGCTCGACGGGAAAGGGTTCGACGTTGGAACGTTCCTCGGTGCTCTCCTGCTCCCGAGTGGGGAAGACCCAGCGGCGGAACGCCCACCAGCGGAAGGCCATGCCGAGCAGCACACCGAGCACCTGTCCCGCCGTGAAGTCGGCCAGCTCCTCGACGAGCGGTGTGGTGTGGGGCGTCTGCAGATGCAGCACATAGCGGGAGATCCACAGCGGTGCCGCGTAGAGCGCCACGGCTGTCCCACTGACCAGGAAGTACAGCCCCGCCTCGTGGTGGCGTCGACGCCCGCCCCGGGTACGGAAGGCCCACTCCCGGTTGAGGACGTAGGACACGACAGTGGCCACCAACACCGCCACGACCTTGGCCGTGACCGGCTTGGGTTCCAGCACGGTCCACTTGAGCAGGTAGAACAGTGCCGTGTCGATGGCGAAGGTGCTCGCACCGACGAAGGCGAACTTCACCAGCTCGCGATGTCTGACGACCAGACCCCGCAGCGGAGTGGGCACGCGCGTGAGCACCGTATCGACTACAGACACCCGCCGAGTCTACGGAGCTCCTCCCGGGTGTCCCCCGGGGTCGGCAGACATCGGACCCGGAAAGTGGACGATCTCACAGTAACGTTTCGCCCGTCCGAGGCGATATTTCTGTTCATACTCATCGGTGTCCTTTCCCGGGAGGGCTCCCGGGCGGACCGCCTCGTCCGTGGCCGGGAGGCGACCCCTGCCCGTCCGGCGGCCCGTGGCCGTGGTGCCCGTGTCCACGTTCGGCGGGGGAGTGCTCGGTGGTTTCCGGGGGTGCCGGGTTCGGCTCCGGTCCTCTGTCGGTTTCCGGTGGGGCGGAGGTGGTCGGTGGCGAGTTCCCCGGGGTCGGAGGCGGAGACGTCGAATCCGTTCCGGGCTCCTCCGTCGGGGGAGTCGTTCCGGGCGGGGAGGTGCCCGGTGTTTCCGTCCCTTCGGGGGAGGTGGTGGGCGGGCTCGGCCGCTCCGGAGACGGCGGTTCCTCCGGCGGACCGGGGCCGTCGGGATGCGGCCAGTCGTGCGGCAGCGGCGGCCACCACGGTCCGAGTTCGACGCGCTGCCGGTCGGTGGCCTCACCCAGCTCGGCGGTGACGGTCACCTCGGCCGGTTCCTCCCGCTGCCACGGGAAGCCGTGTCCGGGTTCCGCCCCGTTCTCCCGATCGGGGAAGCGACTGTCGACCAGCCACACGGTCACGTCGGTGCGTTCCTCGGGATCGAGGGGCGCCGTGCACCGCAGCGCCGCCTCGGAGTGCGTGCAGGAGTCCGGGATCCGCACGGGCCGCATCCGCTCGGGAAGCGTGATCGTGGTCACCGCCGTTCCCGGCACGTCGCCGGTGTTGGTCACCCGGGCGCTGATCCGGGCCAGCCACGGGATACCGGTCCAGCCGCGCGCGGTGACCGCCACTCCGGGCTCACGTTCCGGAGTCACGTGCACGGTCACGTCGGCCAGCGGCAGCGAGAGCCCGTTGGCTGTGGTGACGTCCAGGACGATCCTGCCATCGTTGGCCCGCTGCCCGGCACGCAGCCGGAACTCCGGTCGTAGCGTCTCCCCGGGGCGTAACCCCCGCCGGGTGGTGCAGCTCAACGCCTCGTCGGCGACGGTGCACGTGAAACCCGGCCCGGGGGAGGTCTCGGCCGCCCGACGCGCGGTCGTGGACGGGGCCGGGAACCAGGCCGGTGCGGTGTTGGCGGGTGCCGTTCCGGAGCCTCCGGCCGTGTCGGCTTCGGGCAGGCGGGCCGTGATGCCCTCCGGGAGGCTGACGCGCATGGTCACCGGTGCCGAGGTTCCGTCGCCCTTGTTGCGCACCGTCACCGGCAGCTTCTTCGGATCTCCGCCCGCCACCAGCCGGATCGGTTCGGCGGGACCACTGGCCACCAGCTCCGGCTGTGGTTCCGGCGGGGCGGGGGGTGGTTCCTCGGGGGTACTCGGTTCGACAGGTTCCGGTGACGGTCCGGGTCGCGGTGGTGGGTCGGGTGGGGACGGGTCCGGTTCCGGCGGGCGCGGGGTGGGGGTGCTCCGTTCCGGCGGGGGTGGTTCGGAGGCCGCCGGGACGGACTGTTGCCCGTCGGCGGCCAGGCCGAGCGCGACGGCGACCACCAGGGCGACTGTGGAGGCGGCACCGCCGAGGATCTGGCGGGGCAGGGAGGTGGCGGCCTCGGCGGCTCCCGCCGCCGTTCCCGCACCGGCGGCCCCGGTGACGCCCGCGGCCGCCGCCGTGCTCGCGGATTTTCCGGCCAGGTATCCGGCCGCCGCCGTTCCCAGCAGGAACGGGGCCACCACGCTGCGCAGACCGCCGTTGATGTCGCCCAGTTCGGCGGCCAGGGCGCTGCACCGGGAGCAGGAGTCCAGGTGGGCGTCCACCTGGGCCGTTTCCCTGCGGGAGAGGCCGCCTCTGGTCCAGGCCCCCAGCCGCCGCACGGTCGCCCCGCACCGTTGGAGGCCCTCCGCGGACTCTTCGAGTTCGCCGAGGTGGACCTGGAGGTAGGCCTGGCGCAGTCCCTCCCGGGCCCGGTAGGCCAGGGCGGAGACCCCGTTTGGGGTGAGACCGAGCAGGGGGGCGACCTCGGCGGGGGACTGCTCCTCGATCTCCAGGTGCCACAGCACCGTCTGCCAGCGTTCGGGCAGGCGTTGGAAGGCCCGCGCGGCCAGGGAGCGTTCCAACCCGGCCACAGCGGTGTCGGTGAACGGCACGTGCAGGTCGGTGTTCTGTTCGGCGGAGATCTCCTCCGAGTACCGCAGCTTGCTGTCCTTGCGGCTGCGGTCGTAGGCGGTGCGGCGGATCGTGGTGAGCAGGTAGGCGCGGAAGGCGGTGTCGGGGCCCTGCCCGGAGCGCAGCCCGGTGAGTACCTTCGCGAAGGCCTCGGAGACCAGGTCGTCGGCTTCGCCGGAGCCGTTGGTCAGTTGCCGGGCCATGTTGTAGGCGGCGGCGACGTGCCGCCGGTAGAGAACGCCGTAGGCCTCACCGGAGCCCTCGCGGACGGCTTCGATGAGCTCGCTGTCGCCGGCGTCTTCGAAATCGCCTGGGACCGTTCCCACGCTGTGTTCTCCCCTCGTCGGATCACCGGCAACCGGACGCGTTCCATGAACGACTCGGACCGGGACTGTACCCAGCGGGGATTGTGATCGAACTCTCCGGGTGAACGCTATTCACATCACCGTCACGGGGTAGCCGCCCACACGTCCCGACTGTGGGAGTCACGAGTAGGGAGGTCGGATGCGTCGGTCTGGCGAACACGAGCGGGGTTCCCGTGCGGGGGAGCGCGGGCTTCCGCTGTCGACGGGGCTGCCCGAGGACGGCGACCTCCGGGAACGTCGTCGCGCACTGCGCGCGTGGTGGTTGAGCGCGACGCTGGCCGCAGGGTGGCCGTTCCCGGGGGACTGGTCCTGCTCGGGGGTGGACCAGGTCTGCGACGCTCTGTTGGGGCGGGGAGAGTTGTTCGACGCCCTCACCGAACTCGGCCAGCAGCGGGCCCGCGCCGGGATCGGTCTGGACGAGACGCTCAACGATCTGGCCGCGTTGTACGAGGTGCTCGGAAGCGAGGGCGAGGGAGTGGTGCCCGCCCGGGGGGACTGTTCCGAGCTGCCGGCCGAGCCGCTGCGCACCGTGGCCGTGTCCTGGGCCGACGTGACGGCGGGCCGTTCCGCCTCCCGGGAGGTGGTGGACGCGTTGACCGGGCTCACCACCGGGGCGTACCTGCGGATGCGGCTGTACGAGGTGTACCGCGAGACCGCCGGGGCCGGACAGGGAGACCGGCAGGGATGGGATCACTACGCCCTGCTGGTGGTGACCCTGTGCCCGACGGAGGGAACGGACCGTTGGACGCACCTGATGGGGGTGGTGCTGGCCTCCGACGTGCTGCGCACCGAGTTCGACGCGGGCGAGACGGTGTCCCTGCTGCGGGAGTCCACCCCGGTGGTGTTGGTCAGACAGCGGAAGGGGCTCGCCGAGCGGCGCCTTCGGGCCGAACGGACGATCGCCGAGCGGCTGCGGTCCGACCCGGAGCTGGCGCGGGTCTGCGCTCCGGGGGAGGGGCCTCGCTTGCGGTGGTTGCGGCTGCCCGCGGAGTACGCGCAGGCCTGCGCGCTGATCGACTCGTTGTGCTGAGTGCGCACCGTGCCCCTCGGTCGCGGCGGGTTCACCCGGAGCGGGTAAGCTGTCCGGGCTGTGGACCACCGGACTGCAACTCCCGTCGTCGGCATGGTCGGTGGTGGCCAGCTGGCGCGCATGACGCATCAGGCGGCCATCGGACTCGGCCAGTCGCTGAAAATATTGGCTTCCTCTCCGGACGAGTCGGCGGCCCTCGTGGCCCCGAACGTGGAGATCGGCTCGCACACCGACCTGGCCGCCCTGCGCGCGTTCGCCGAGGGGTGTGACGCCGTCACCTTCGACCACGAGCACGTGCCCAACGAGCACCTGCGCGCCCTGGCGGCCGAGGGGGTCGCCGTCCACCCGGGCCCGCGGGCCCTGCTGCACGCCCAGGACAAGCTCGTCATGCGACGCGGGCTCGGTGAGCTGGGGCTGCCGGTTCCGCCGTTCGCCGAGATCACCCGCGTGGAGGACGTGCTGTCCTTCGGGGCCGAACACGGCTGGCCGTGCGTGCTGAAAACGGCCCGGGGCGGCTACGACGGCAAGGGAGTGTGGGTGCTGAACACCCCCGACGGGGCTCGGCGCACCACCGGAGAACTGCTGGAGGCGGGGGCTCCGTTGCTGGCGGAGCAGCGGGTGCCGCTGCGCCGTGAGCTGGCCGTGCTGGTGGCACGGTCCCCGTTCGGCCAGGGCGGGGCCTGGCCGGTGGTGGAGACCGTGCAGTCGGAGGGCGTCTGTGTGCAGGTGCTGGCCCCCGCGCCGAATCTTTCCGAGCAGCTGCGGGAACAGGCCCAGAACATCGGCCTGCGGATCGCCGAGGAACTCGGGGTGGTGGGGGTACTCGCCGTGGAGCTGTTCGAGACCCCTGACGGCCTGGTGATCAACGAGTTGGCCATGCGTCCGCACAACTCCGGGCACTTCAGCATCGACGGGGCGCGGACCTCGCAGTTCGAACAGCACGTTCGCGCCGTGCTGGACTACCCGCTCGGCAGCACCGAGCTGACCGCGCCCGCCGTGGTGATGGGCAACGTGCTCGCCGCCGCCACCGAGCCGAGGATGAGCGTGGACGAGCGGCTACATCACCTGTTCGCCCGCTACCCGCACGCGAAGGTGCACCTGTACGGCAAGACCTCCCGGCCCGGCCGCAAGATCGGCCACGTGAACATGCTCGGCGACCGGATGGACGAGGTCCGCGAGCAGGCTCGGCTGGCCGCGCACTGGTTGGCCCACGCCGAGTGGCCGGACGGCTATTCGGTGCACTGACCGGCGCGCTGTTTCGGCTCGTGCGGGCGGTGTCGCCGGACAGCCGGTGTCGGTGGCGGGGTCGAGCACTGTCGTTTCGCGTGGCCGGAGTCCGGTGAGGTGAGAACCGGTGGCGACGGGTTCCGTGCTCCTCCTCTTCGTGGTTCGATCGTGGGCTTCGGAAGCTGTCCGGCGAGCTGCGAAGGAGGTCACCGAGTGAAGGCGGTTGAGGGGCTGTGGAGTGGGGTCGCATGGCGCAAGTCCAGTCACAGTGACCCGGAGCGGGACTGCGTCGAGGTGGCCGGGGCCTTTGGTGTGGTCGGTGTGCGGGACAGCAAGCGGGGTGAGCAGTCGCCGGTGCTGGTTTCGACCGGGCGCGTTGGCGGGCCTTCGTGAGCGCTCTGGCGCGGTGACCGGGCTCGTGTCCGTGAGCCGTCGGGCCGCTGCAGCACACGTGCAACTGGGGCAACAGCGACGGCGGCTCCTCCTGACGAGAACGTCGCTTCATCCCGCGCGAGCGTGACGACGAGGCCCGCGAACCGCCCGGCGAAACCCAGGGGTTCCGGGCCTCGTTCCGTGCGCCCGCGACTCGGGACCGTCCTCAAGACTCCGGCGCGAACTCCGCCGCCGGGGGAGGTCTAGGCTCTGCGGGGAGTTCGCAAGCCACGTATCGGGAGGAAACCTTGGCGGAGTCGGGGGAACAGCAACGTTCCGGGGAGCCACTGGTCGGTCTGGTGATGGGAAGTGACTCGGACTGGCCGGTGATGGGGGAGGCCGGGGAGGTTCTGGCCGAGTTCGGGGTTCCCCACGAGGTGGGGGTGTACTCGGCGCACCGCACTCCGCGGCGGATGCTGGACTACGCGCGTGGCGCCGCCGACCGGGGAATCCGGGTGATCATCGCCGGTGCCGGGGGAGCGGCGCACCTGCCCGGCATGGTCGCCTCGGCCACGGTGCTTCCCGTGATCGGCGTGCCCGTGCCGCTGAAGCACCTGGACGGGATGGACTCGCTGCTGTCGATCGTGCAGATGCCCGCCGGTATCCCCGTGGCCACCGTCTCGGTCGGCGGTGCCCGCAACGCCGGGCTGCTGGCGGTGCGCACCCTCTCGGCCGACTCGGGTGAGCTGGGCGGCAGGCTGCGCTCCCGCATGGCCGAGTACCAGGACGAGCTGGAAGGCAAGGTGCTGGACAAGCACGCCGCGCTGCGGCAGCGGGCCGAGGAGCGGTGACTGCCGAGGCCGTAGCCTGGCCCTTCCTCAGCCGAGGTCGTTGACCAGCACGGCCTCCTGGGCGGTGCCGACGGCACCCTGCCGGTCGAACAGGCGGGCCCGGGCGAGGCCGATCCCGTTGGTCTCCACCGAACGCCGGATCTCCATGCCGAGCCAGTCCCCCGCGGGCCTGCGGTGCAGATAGCAGGTGATGTCGGTGTTGATCCACGGCCCGAACAGCTCGCCGACCGGACTGGCCGCGCTGACGCAGTCCACCAGGGTCGCGGTGTGCACCAGCGGGCTGAGCTCCTCGCCCGGCAGCAGCGGCACGGGCATGCGCATCCACAGCCGACTGGCGTCCGGGCTGCTCTGGTCGGCGACCCAGCGGACGTCGACCACGTCGTGCACCCCCCAGCGCAGCCCCAACTCGGGCGGGATCAACGAGCCGTCGGGGATCCCGTCCGGTCCGGGGAACGGGACTTCCGTCCGTTCGCCCCGGCCGTCCAGCTCGGTGGGGCGCAGGGCCTGGAAGGTGGCGCGGGTCAGGGGGCGGCCCTCGCAGGTGAGTTCGGCCTCCACCACGTGGAGCCGTTTCCCGGAGCGCAGTGTTCGCGTGTCCACCGCCACCTCACGACGCGGCACCGGCCGCATCAGGTCGAAGGTCATCCGGGCGAGGGACAGTTCCTCGTCGGGCAGGGACCGCTCGACGGCGCGGGTGAGCAGCCCGGCGACCGGTCCGCCCCCGGTCAGCTCTCCCCACGGGTTGCCAGCCGCCTCGGTGGGCAGGAACCCGTCCCTGGTGAACTGGAACAGCGTCTGCGTGTTGTCGGACACACCCGGATGCTACTCGTCGGTAAAGAAAATTGCGAGACGGTTCGGGGTCGTTTCTCGGTGTGGGCTTCCTCGGGACACGCCGGTCGGCGCGACCTCGCCGGGCGGAACCGGCGTGCCCTCCGGAATCCGTGGGTACTCAGTCCAGGCCCAGCTCCACCGTGGTGCGCTCGTCGGCGCGCCGCTTGTCCGGCACTCCGGGATCCGCCTCGTCCAGACCGGAGAGCTGCACCAGGGAGGCCCCCGCCGCCAGCACGGCCAACAGACCGTCCAGCACCCCGTGCGGCAACGTCCAGTCCAATGCGGACAGTACGCGGTCGTTCCCACCGATGCCCAGCGTCTCGGCGCGCTCGCGGGCGGCGCTGACCACCTCGTCCACGGTGCGGTCCAGCAGCGCGGGTGTGTCCCCGGACACGGGGATCAACGGGGTGAACTCGTCGCCCCGGATGCGTACCTCGGAGGCGAAGTCCACCACGTCCTCGTCCAGACAGGACACCGATCCTCCCAGCGCGTCCAGCGCGACCGCCACCGTGGCGCCCGAACCCTCGCCCTCGGCGATCCGGTCTCCCGGCACGAAAGCGGCTTCCGCGGCGGAGGGGGAGTGCACCACCCTGGCCCCGCACCACCAGGCCCCGAGCAGGATTCCGGCGGTCTGCCAGTGCGCGGGCAGACGCACGGCCACCGGGGTTCCCGGTTCGACGTCGAGTTCCTCGGTCAGCCAGTTGGCCGTCTTGGCCGCCCAGTTGGCCACGGTGGCTCGGGACAGTTCCACCCGGCCTCCCACGGCCTCGTCGTAGTGCGTGATCAACGGGCGCGGTGCCCCCCGGGCCAACAGCGGACTCAGCAGCGCTTCGGTGACGCTCATGCGTGCAGACTAACGGACGTGATCACCATCCGGTCGCTCTGTCGCACACCGGAGTCGACCGGCCCCGGCCGGGGCGTCAGTAGACGCAGGGAATCCCGTCGGTGGTGATCCGCCCACCGGTCCGGGCGCTCGCCGCCGTCGAGCCTTCCCCGGTGGAGCGGGCTCCGTCCAGCACCAGCCCGGAACCGCCCGTGAAGCGCGGTGTCGATCCGGTCGAACCGTCCGGCTCGGACGAGGGGTTCCCCGGGGCTCCGCCGGAGTCGGTGGAGTCCACGTCGCCCCCGAGATCAGCGACGAAGCGGCGCACCCTCTTCTCGTCCACGGTGACGACGCTGCGGCCCCGCTCGTCGGTGGCCGTGGTGTTCTCCACCGGGATGGTGGTGAAGCCGATCTCCCCCGAGGCCAGGGACCGCATCCGGTCCACGAAGTCGATCACCTGCCAGTCGCTGTCCAGCACGACCGACTTGCGCGCCGCCGTGACGAGCTGGTTCATCGCGGACATGTCGGTCAGGATCTCGGTCGACAGCAGCTTGTCGGCCACCGCCGCGAGGAAGGCCTGCTGGCGCACGATCCGATCCAGGTCCCCGTTGGGCAGCCCGTGGCGCTGCCGTACGAAGGCCAACGCGTCGGCTCCCGAGATGACCTGGGGACCCGCCCGGAAGTCCGCCCCCGAGTCCTCGTCGCTGGTGGCACGCCGCAGGCAGACCCGCACCCCGCCCAACGCCTTGGTGACCTCGTAGAAACCCAGCAGGTTCACCTTGGCGTAGTGGTCCACCCGGACACCGGTCAACGACTGCACGGCCTCGACCAGCGCACGCTGACCGGCCACCCGGGACTTCCGCCGGATCTCCCGTTCGTCGTGGCCGCCTTCGGCGCGCAACCGCTCGGCCCGGTCCGCCTTGGTGAGCCCGTAGATCCCGTTGATCTTCTCGGTTCCGCCCTCGTACTCCACCGCCGTGTCCCTGGGGATGGAGATCGCCGTGGCCTCGCTGCCGTCCTCGGGAACGCGGACCAGGATGATCGTGTCGGTGTTCAACCCCGAGGCGGACTCGGTGCGCAGCAGGTCGAGCACCTCGGGGGGAAGCGGATTGCCCTGCGTGTCGGTTCGGCTGTCGCTGCCGACGAGCAGGATGTCCTCGGCGGTGTCCCTCTCGTCGACCTGCCGCATGGAGTTCCCACCGAGGATGTCGACGCTTGCGGTCCCGTTCTGGAACCGTTGGACCACGGTCCAGCCGGTCGCCGTGACACCCAGCGCCAGCACCGACAGCACCACGAGCAGCCCCCGGCCCACGAGCCGGGCGAGGCGGCGTGCGGAACCCCGACGGGTTCCCGGGCCCGGATCCTCCGGCTCACCGCCGGACTCCTCTTCCGTGGAACGCGGTCGAGGCCCCTCTCCGGGGGCGACCTCCTCCGCCGAGCTCTCCGGGGTGCGGTGCCGTCCGGAGTCGTCGGGCGCCGCGCCGGACGACGGGGACCGCTCCTCGGGCTCGTCCACCTGTGGTCCTCCCTCTCGGGCGTGGTGTCCGGACAGGATCGCCGTGAGGCCCGATCCGGGCCGGGCCCGTGGCTCCTCGGCCCGGATCGGGGCTGTTCACAGGCTAACGTTCGGGGTGCCGGCTCGTGTGGAGATCACCCGGTTCGGGGGTGTCCGTCGTGTTCGCCGCCGTGGTGGCCCGCCGGTGCTCCCCGGACCGGTGGAGCCTCAGTTCACGCAGGGGATGCCGTCGGCGGTGATGGACTTCCCGTCGCCGAGCTGGTCGCTTCCGTCGCTGTGGGTACCCAGAGCCCGGTTCGTCGTCCTCCCGTCCAGCCGCAACCCGTCGGTACCGGTGAACTTCCTGGCTCCGGGGCCCTGATAGTCGTCTCCGAGGTAGACGGAGACCGTGCCCGGCTCCGGCTGTGAGCTCTGCTCGACGGTGATCCCGCCCAGCTCCTCCGAGACGAGTTCGGCGGCCTCCCGGTCGCCGGAGGAGTAGCGGATCACCGACTCCTCCCGCATCCGTTCCGCGTTGGCCGCCGCCCCCCGCTCGAATCCGTCCTCGTCGAGGTCGTCCCGGACGCGGCCCGCCAGCCCGGACACGCCCGAGGCGTTGTAGACGTTCACCTCGGTCTCGGCGCGCAGCTTCTCGGCACGTTCGGCCTCGCGTCGCGCGGCCTCGCGTTCCTCCGGCGGCAGGAGGAGGTTGTCCACGAAGCGCCGCACTTCGACAGGATCGGCCTTCAGGCCGGAGCTGGGGCCGGTCATCTCCACGGGGATAGTCTCGAAGGTGATGTCGCCCGCCGCGATGCCCTGCATCCGCGTGGCGAAGTCCAACACGTCCCAGCCGTCGTCCAGCAGGACCGAGTCACCGAGCGCGTTCATCAACTCCTGGAGCTTGCCGTGGTTGCCCAGCGTGTTCGCCGAGAGCATCTTCCGGGCCAGCCCGGACATGAAGACCTGCTGGCGCACGATCCGGTCCAGGTCTCCCCGGGGCAGCCCATGGCGTTGTCGGACGAAGGCCAGCGCGTCGGCGCCGGAGATGGTCTGTGTTCCCGCCGGGAAGTCGGCCCCGGAGTTGGGGTCGTCCACCGGGTTCTTCAGGCAGACCTTCACCCCTCCGACCACCTGGGTGAGTTTGTAGAAGCCGAGCAGGTTCACCTCGGCGTAGTGGTCGATGCTGACCCCGGCGAAGTCCTCGATGGTGTCCATCAGGAACTGCTGCCCGGCGATCCGGGACTCGCGGGCCAGCTCGCGCTCGTCGGTGACCCCTTCGGCCTTGAGTTTCCGCAGCGTGGCGACCCGCTTGCGGTTCAGGGCGGAGTTCAGTTTGTTCGTGCCGAACTTCCCCATGTCGACCATGGTGTCCCGGGGGAAGGACACGGCCCGGGCGTGTTCGCCGTCGTCGGGGATGCGGAGGAGGATCATGGTGTCGGTGAGGTGACCACCGGCGTCGCTGGCCCGGAGCTTGCGCAGCACCTCGTCCGGCAGCGGGTTGCCCTGCGCGTCGGTTCGGCTGTCCTTGCCGACCAACAGGATGTCGGTCGCTCCGTCGGGGGAGTCCCGTTCGTTGTTGATCCTGAGGTCCCCACTGATACTGCTGGTGAACCCCCGCAGGGTTCCCCAGGCGTAGCCGGTGGTGGCCAGCACGATCACCGAGAGCGTGGCCACACACATCTGCACGGAACGCAGCGTCACGCGGCCGCCCCGGGAGGACCGCGTGGAGCCGCCTCGCCGGTCGGCCCAGACGTCCTTCGCGGGTGGAGCGCTGCGGGGTTCCGCGCGTGTTCCGTCGCGCCGGTCCCGCCGGACCCCGCCGCCGGAGTCGGCTTCGGCCCGCGAGGGACGCCGTGACGGCCGTGAGCCGCCCGGATCGCCGCGCCCATCGGAGTCGAGCGGTCGCGGCCCGCCCTCCCCGCCGTTCCGACGGGGTTGACGGGGACCGGGCCTGTGGGGGTGTCCGTCAGGGTCGCCTGGCCGTCGTGGGCGGTTGTCCACGGCGAGTCCTCCTTGGGTGCCTGGCGGGCCGGAATCACCTCGGAAAGAGGCTGTACTGGCCTTGCGGGTGCAGGTTAACGCCGATCACAGCGGCACGGTGCGTTCGGTCGACGCGACGCGCGGCATACTCTTTCAGGTGACGCGTCGTGTGCGCGTCGGGTTGCGTGGTTGGTGGAGCGCGGCCGGAGCCCGCATGTCAGACTCCACGGAGGCCGTGGTGCGGGCCGGCGTCAGGGGCGTGGCGTGGCCGCGGGCGGCTCCGTCGTGCGCCCCGCTTCCCGGCGACCACGGCCACAGGGTTCTACAGGAAAGGCGCGATGAAGGTTCTCGTTACCGGAGGGGCCGGTTTCATCGGCTCCTACTACGTGCGGCAGCTGCTCGGTGGGCACTACCCCGCCTTCGCCGGTGCCGAGGTGGTGGTGCTGGACAAGCTCACCTACGCGGGCAACACCGCCAATCTGGCCGAGTTCTCCACCGACCCGCGGCTGCGCGTGGTCCGGGGTGACGTGCGGGACCCCGAACTGCTCGCCGAGTGGATGCCCGGCACCGACGTGGTGGTGCACTTCGCCGCCGAGTCCCATGTGGACCGTTCCATCTCGGGGGCCTCCGACTTCGTGCTCACCAACGTGGTGGGGACCGACACGTTGTTGCAGGCGGCACTGGCCGCCGGGGTGAGCCGTTTCGTCCACGTCTCCACCGACGAGGTGTACGGCTCCATCGACGAGGGCTCCTGGTCGGAGGGGCACCCGCTCGAACCGAACTCGCCCTACTCCGCCTCCAAGGCCGGCTCGGACCTGCTGGCGCGGGCCTATCACCGCACCCACGGACTTCCGGTGTGCGTGACCAGGTGCTCCAACAACTACGGGCCGTACCAGCACCCCGAGAAGATGATCCCGCTGTTCGTGACGAACCTGCTCGACGGGAGGAAGGTCCCGCTCTACGGCGACGGGAGGAACGTGCGGGACTGGCTGCACGTGGCCGACCACTGCCGTGGCATCCAACTGGTCGCCGAGTCCGGCGAGCCCGGGGAGGTCTACAACATCGGAGGCGGAACCGAGCTCACCAACGCGGAACTGACCGCCATGCTGCTGGAGGCCACCGGTTCCGACTGGTCGATGGTGCTGCCGGTCACCGACCGCAAGGGACACGACCGGCGTTACTCGCTGCGCTACGACAAGATCAGCAGGGAACTCGGCTACGCCCCCCGGGTCGGTCTGGAGGAGGGGCTGGCCGAGACGGTCCGCTGGTACCGGGAGAACCGTTCCTGGTGGCAACCGCTGAAATCCCACGAGGGGGCCTTCGCATGACTCCGCCCGCCCTGCTGATCCCCGGAGGACGTGGGCAGGTCGGCGTCGAGCTGGCCGGGTTGGCCCGGGGCGCCCGCAACGGGCTGGTCCACGCCCCCGGTTCGGGGGAACTCGACGTCACCGACTCCGCCGCGCTCACCGACGCGGTGGACTCCTTCACCGACGCGGCCGCCGACTCGGGGCTGCGCCCGGTCGTGGTCAATCTCGCCGCCTACACCGCCGTGGACGCCGCCGAGTCCGACAGCGCGACGGCGGCCGGCGTGAACAGCACGGCCCCGGCGACGCTGGCCCGGATCTGCCGCAAGCGCGGTGTCCCCCTGGTGCACGTCTCCACCGACTACGTGTTCTCCGGGGACGCACGGCAGCCCTACGAGCCCGAGGACGAGACCGGGCCGCGCAGCGTCTACGGGCGCACGAAACTCGACGGGGAACGGGCCGTGCTCGACACCCACCCCCGCTCGTGGGTGGTGCGCACGGCCTGGGTGTACGGAGCCGCCGGGACGAACTTCGTGAGTTCCATGGTCCGGCTGGAAGGCGAGCGGGAGACGCTCTCCGTCGCCGACGACCAGTTCGGCTCCCCCACCTGGGCGGCCGACCTGGCCGGCGGGCTGCTGGAACTGGCCGAGTCCGTGGTGCGACGGGACGCTGTCCACCGGGTGCTGCACTGCACCAACAGCGGTGTGGCCAGCCGCTACGAGTTCGCCAGGGCGGTGTTCGAGGAGTTGGGAGCCGACCCCGAGCGGGTACGCCCGGTTCCCTCCTCGGAGGTGCCCCGCCCCGCGCCACGCCCCGCCTTCTCGGTGCTGTCCGACCGGAGGTGGACCGACAGTGGACTCACCGGACTGCGTCCGTGGCGGCAGGCGCTGAACGCGGCCTTCCGCCACCACGGGACCCGTTGGCCGGGGCGGTGAGCGGGGCGAACCCACTCACCAGGGTGGCCAGTCGAGGGGCAGTATGCCCAGGTGCAACAGCCCGGGAAGCGCGGCCAGCAGACAGAACCGGATGAGCCGTCCGACCGTCGCGGCGGGAACCCACACCGCGAGCGGGGCCTTCAGCAGTCCCGCGGCCGGGGCCACGAGCGTGAAGGGAGGCAGCCCCACCAGGCCACTGGCGAACACGGTCGTGGCTCCGGACAGGCGGTGCCGCGTGCACGCCGCGCGCAGCCTCCGCAGTGTCGCCCCGTCGGGCCGGTGCTGACCCCGACGTAGCAGCCGGGGAATCCGCAGCGCCCCCCGCGCCGCCAGGTAGTGGACCGTTTTCCCCACCAGCTGTCCCACGGCGGCGGCCGGACCCAACACCCACCAGGACAGTTCGGGCTGGGTCAGGGCCACACTCACCAGGTACACCTCGGAACTGAACACCGGCACCACGGCGGTGGACACGCTCACGGTGAAAACACTGAGAACCCAGAGCACCGGACCTCCGCACGGGGGAACACGGGGAACCCGTCGACGAGTGCTTCCCGGGCACTGTCGGTGCGTCAGTGCCCACCCGGGGTGATCGTAACCGGACGGGGCGGGGTGGTGAGACGGTTTTCGTGACAGTGGAGGGTGCTCAGCGGCTGGTCAGTGCCAGCCGGTAGGCCCGCAGTGTCTCGGTGGCGCAGCGCCGCCAGGTGAACCCGGCCGCGTGTCGGCGCGCGGCCGCGATCCCGTGGTCGCTCTCCGAACTCACGGCCCTGTGCAGGGCGGACCGCAGCGCGGAGGAGTCGCCGTGCGGGGCCAGCAGCGCGTGCCCACCGGTGACCTCTCGCAGTGCGGGGATGTCGCTGCACACCACCGGGGTTCCCGCCGCCATGGCCTCCAGGGCGGGCAGTCCGAACCCCTCGTCCCGGGAGGGCAGCACCAGCGCCCGCGCACCGGCCACCACCCGGCGCAGCGTCTCCTCGGGCAGGTATCCGGTGCTTCTCAGTCCACTGTCGACGAGGGGGGGCTCGGTGGCGGGTGGCCCGGCCAGCACCAGCGGCGGGAGCTCCGGGTCGAGCGCCTCCACCAGCGTGGACAGCCCCTTGCGGGGACCGGGCTGGCCGACGAAGAGCAGGTATTCGGCAGGCAGCCCGTAGCGCTCCCGCAGCGCCGCGTCCGGCGGTTCGGCGTGAAACCAGGCACCGTCCACCCCGAGGGGGGTGACCACGACGCGGTCCGGATCCACGCCGAACCGGGCGGTGAGCCGGTCGGCCACCGCCCGGGTGGGAGTGCACACCACGGCCGCGCGGTGCAACGACCGCACGAAACCACGTGGGTCGGGGCCCGCCCCCGCCGCGTCGACGAAGTCCAGGTCGTGCACGGTCAGCACCCCGGCGGCACGGGTGGCCGGGGGTTGCACGAGGTTCGTTCCGTGCACCACCTCCGCACCCGGACACAGCAGTTCCACCGGAGGGAACTCCGCGCGCGACCAGCAGGAACGCAGCAGCCGGGCCGGAACCGGAGGGCCGCAGGCCGTGGTGCCCGGCGGGGCGTTCTCGCGCAACGCGCGCCATCCCCGGGTGGTCAGTCCGAGCAGCCGCACCCGGGTGCTCGGGAACTCGGCCAGGGTCCGCGCCAGTCGCGCGGTGTAGCGCCCGATGCCGGTTCGCCTCCCCAACACCGGGGTGCCGTCCAGGGTCACGCGCACGTCCCGGGTCCTCTCCACGTGTCGTTGCCGCACGCCCGTGCCGTCTCCACCGTGAGGAGCCCCCGGCTCACTCCGAATCCCCGCCGCGCAGGCGTCGCGTGGCCACGCGGCGGATCCTGCCCGCGGCGCGTCTGGCCACCTCCCGGGGACCGCCCCGATCCAGGTACTCACGCAGCAGCGCCACGTCCTTGCGCAGCGCGGCGACCCCGCTCTCCCGTGGGCTGCGGCTCAGCGGGGCCGAACCGCGCAACCGGTCCGGGGCCGGGCGCGGGTCGCGACAGAACTCGGTCAACGGGGCGAGGACGGACTCCCAGGTGAAGCGTTCACGGACCTCGGCGAGGCGTTCCCGGCACCGTGCGGCGAAGTCCTCGTCGTAGAGCACGCGGTCCAGGGCCTCGGCGAGTTCCTCGGGGGACTCGGCGGGTACCACCAGCCCGATCCCCTCTTCCCGCACCAGGTCGGCGAACGAGTCGCCTTCCGTGGTGACCACGGGAAGACCCGCCCAGAGATAGTCCAACATCCTGGTGCGGAAGGAGAAGGTGGTCTCCACGTGCTCGAAGTGGGTGGTGACTCCGCAGTCGGCGTCCAGCAGGTGGTTCTGACGGTGCCGGTAGGGCACCCACCCCTCGTTGAAGAACACGTGGCGGTCCACCAGGTCGAGTTCCTCGGCGAGTTCGCGGGTGCGGTCGGCCATCCCCATCTCGGGGACCTCCGGGTTGGGGTGGTTCATGCCGAGGAAGAACAACCGCGGGTTCTTTCTCCGCTCGGACAGCCGGTGCACGGCGCGAAGCAGGGTGAGCGGGTCGAACCAGCTGTAGACCCCGCCCGCCCACAGCACGATTCTGTCCTCGGCGCCGATGCCGGTGTGTTCGCCCCTGATCCCGGGGCCGGTGCGCCGGGGCGGCGCCGCGGGCAGGCCGAACGGGGCCACCGAGATCAGCGAACGCATGGTCGGGTCGGTGTCGTAGATCCGTGGTGTGATCCGGCCCAGCGCTGCCAGGTGCCCCAGCCAGAAGTGGCGCTGGCGCTGCGAGGCGCACAGGAAGAAGTCGCCGCGACGCAGCTGCGCGTTGAGCACCTCGGTCGCCCCGCGCAGGTCGGCGTGACGGCGCTGCTCGTCGGTGTCCCTGCCCTGTTCGAGCAGCTCCAGGTGCATCGGGTCGTAGATGTCGCAGACCACGATCTTGTCGGAGTCGGCGCGTTTCAACGCCGGGACCATCTCCAGGGCGTGCCCCTGGAGCACGACCACGTCGGCCCACTCCACGTGACCGGCGAGTTCCCTGACGTCGGCGCGCAGCACGCAGAAGCGCCCCTGGTGGGTGTGCACGCGCTCGTTGGTGCTGACCAGCCGCACCTCGTGTTCCTCGGCGAGGAGTTCGGCGGTGTGCCAGGCACGGATCGCCGGACCGGCCATCCGCTCGGTCACCGCGTCCCCGGTGATCACCACGATCCGACGCGGCGCGCCGAACGCCCGGTCCAGTCCGAAGGCCTCCACGAGGACGTCGTGCGCGGCCAGGTAGCGCGGCAGCGGGTAGGCGGGTTCCAGGGCCCTGCGCATCAGCGGGCGCAGGTCCACGTCCGTCCGGACCCGCTCGCGCTGCTCGACCTCGCGGGAGCGTCGCAGCTCGGGTAACAGCTCGACGAACTGGTCGATGGCCAGCACCCCGGCGAGGGCCTGGGTGCTGACCGGGGTGGTCCCGTCCTCCGCCGGATCCTCGGGGCGGCGGTCCAACTCCAGCTGTTTCGGGTCCACCTCGCCGCGTGCCGTGGACCTGCGCACGGCCAGCGCCAGCGCAGCGGGCAGCGCCCGGGCGAGGGTGTCCTCCGAGGCGTTCTTGTAGAGCACGGCCAGCGCGTTGCGCTCCAACAGGTAGTGCTCGCGGGCCGAGTCCACACCGGACATGGAGCCGTGGTGGGAGTGGTAGGACAGGCACTCCGGCACGTAGCGCACCCGCCACCCGCGCAGGTTGAGCCGCCAGCCCAGGTCCACGTCCTCGTAGAACATGAACAAGCGCTCGTCGAAACCGCCCAGCAGGGCGAACGGCTCGGCCCGCACGAACAGCGAGGAGCCGGTTCCGAACAGCACGTCCCTGGGGGCGTCGTGACTGCCGTCGTCGATCTCGCCCGCGTGCCGCTTGTAGCCCATGCCGAACCAGGTCAGCCCGCCGTCGACGAAGTCGACACGCTCTCCCGACCGGTCGAGCACCTTGCCCGCCACCGCCCCGACGGTGGGCTCGTCGCGCAGCACACGTACCGCGCTGCGGGCCCACTGTGGATGGGCGACGGCGTCGTTGTTCAGGAAGGCCAGCACGTCGCCGTTCGCCGCGCGGGCACCGAGGTTGCATCCGCCCGCGAAGCCGAGGTTGTCCGCCGAGGTGATCAGGCGCACGTCCCGGAGAGAGCCCAGGCGGGCGGCACTGTCGGCGTCCGAGGCGTTGTCCACGCAGATCAGTTCGAGTTTGTCCGCGGGGTAGTCGAGTTCCGCGCGCAGCCTGCTCAGGCAGGTGACGGTGTCCTCGGTGGTGCGGTAGTTGACGGTGATCACCGACACGGTCGGCAGGTCGGCACTGTCCCGGGAGTCAGCCACGTTCCCAAGCTTGCCCTACGGCCGTGCGACGGATACCCGGCGGTGGGAGGTCCGGCCTTCGGGCGGTCCGGGGCCGGGCCGGTTGTGCCGAAAATCGGCGTCGCCGAGACGAGCGAGGGCGAGTCCATGACCGCTGTCCACGCGCGTTCGGAAACAATCCTCCGACAGAGTGACTGTCTGTCTGGTTTCATCATGAGGCGCCACGTGGCCCGGCGTGGGGGCCGGGCACGGAGGTCCGTTCCGCCGAGTTCACGAGGAGAAGGACATGACGACACCGTCGGACCCGGACGAGACGCTCGCCGGTTTCCGCGAGCGGATCGAGGACAAGATGCGCCAGGCCGACCGCATCAGGGAGGCCGCCTCCTCGGTACGCGCCGAGGAGTCCAACCGGGACGGGTCGGTGCGGGTGACCGTCGACCAGAACGGGAACCTGGCCGAACTGGACCTCACCGAGGGGGCACTGCGCAAGCGGCCCGAGGAACTCTCCTCGGAGATCCTGTCCACGGTGCGTGCCGCGCAGACCCGATTGACCGAGCGGATGCGGGAGGCCATGGAGCCGGTGCTGGGGGCGGACACCGAAACGCTCGGTTCGGTGCTGTCCGGGATGCGGGAGCGTTTCCCCGCCGAGGACGCGGAACCACGGGAGGGGGCTGCCGCGTCGACGCGGGGCGAGGACGACGAGGAGTTCGACGAGTTCGACTGGATGAACTCACGCAGGAGGTGACCCTTGGCACAGAGCGGATTCGAAGTCGACACCGGGGCCGTACGACAGCACGCCCGGAACCTGGGGAAGGTGACCGACCGGCTCGGGACCGCGCGGGAGGCGGCCGGGCAGGTCTCGCTGAACGGCACGGACGCCTACGGCGTGCTGTGCAGCCCCGTGTTGACACCGTTGATCGGGATGTTCGAGACGGCGGCACTCACCACCATCGGCACGGCCACGGCGGCCGTGGAGGCCACCGCCGCCGGAGTGCGCGGTGCCGCCGAGACCTACGACGAGGTGGACCGCCAGGCCGGTGAGCTGCTGGAGTCTGTCCGCGACGAACTGGGAGAGATCTGAGATGGCCGAACAGAACCCGCTCGTCGAGGCCGAACCTGACTCCCAGAAGTGGGAGGACGGTCTGATGGTGGTCGACTTCGCCGTCGATTCGGCCAGGGCCGTCGACAACGAGGACTGGTGCGAGGCCGGGATCACGGCCACCGCCGCGGGGCTGGACGCGGTCGCGGTGGCGGCCGACCCGTTCGACGCCTTGTTGACCTCCGCCTTCGCCTGGATGATGGAACACGTCTGGCCGCTGCCGGACATGCTGGACTCACTGGCCGGAAACCACGACCAGGTGCAGGCCAACGCGCACACCTGGGCCAACATCTCGGACCACTTGCGAGGGGCCGCCACGGACATGCAACAGGCCGTGGACGCCGACACGGCCGGCTGGCGGGGACCCGCCGCGGACGGTTACCGGATGTTCGCCTCCGGGGAGGCCAAGCTCGTCGAGGGAGCCGCCGAGATCGCGAAATTGCTCGGTTCCGCCGTTTCCGCCGCGGGCACGGCGCTGCTGGTCGTGCGCACCACCGTGCGGGACATGATCGCCTCGGCCATGTCCGAGCTGGTCACCTACCTCGTCCGTTCCTCGGCCGCGGCGGGACTGTCACTGGGGGCGGCGACGCCGCTGATCGTCGCCGACGGAATCCGGATCGTGGCCAAGTGGGCCAGCAAGGTCTCCAAGTGGCTGGACAGGATCGTCGGTTCCTTCCGCAAGCTCGCCGAGATCGTCGGGAAGGCCAAGCCGGCACTGGCCAAGGTGGACGACACGCTTCAGCCCGGTTCGAAACTGGGCCAGTCCGTCCAGGAGTTCGCCAGCAAAAGCCGAGCGGCGAACCTGACCCTGTCCGAGGAGGTGGTCCGCAACACGGCGGCGATCGGGGCCACCCATGACGACCAGGACTACGCCAAGCACCTGCGCGGCGAGCACGACCACGACTTCACCGACGGAACATGAGTGCGGGACGACGTTCCTCGTCGACCGGTTCCCGACCCGCCCCAGCGGGTGGGGAGCTCGGTGTTTCGTTCCGTGAGGTGCTCCGGGACGGGGACAGGCTGCGTTCCGATCGATTGGGGAAAGGACTCCCGGGCTGTGAAGGACTTCTTGTGTGTGGTCCGTGACGTGATGCTGATACCGCTGGGGCTGCTGTTGTTCGCTGCCGCGATCCTGGTCGTCATCCCGTTCTTCGGGATGACGGTGGTGGGTTCGGAGGTGACGAACCACGGGACGGCGGTGGCCCAGCGGTGTCGGTTCGCCGGGCCGATCGCGGACTCACAGACCCCGGACGGCGGCAATGTGGTCGGTTTCGGCCACATCTGTTGGGCGCGGGTGACCTGGCAGGACGGCACCACCGAGATGCGGGAGGTGACCGGTTCGCAGCTGACCCCGGACGACATCGGCAAGAAGGTCGCCGTGGTCGACCGGGCTGTGGCCACCGGCAACGGAGGAAGCACGAGCACCGAACAGAGGGTCTTCCGGGAGGGCTACCGTCCGAAACCCGTGCTGGGCAGCATCGGCGTAGTGGGAACGGGGATCCTCGGGGTGGGGTGCCTTCTCTTCGGTTGGGCGGATCTGCGCGCGCGTTTCGGCTCCAAAACCGCCGTTGAGGCGTGAGGGAACCGCGGGCTTCGCCGACGGGAGCCGTTTTCGGCGCTACGGAGGTTCGGCCTCCGGCAGTCGGTTTTGGTGCCGCCCGGCCTCGGACCAGCGGTTCCACACCCGCCGCCGGTCCACCACGGACCGGGCGGTCACGCGGCGGCGTTGCCGCAGTGTGCGCGGAAGCCGCGCGAGCAGCTGTCCCAACACCCGCAGTCGCAGCGGGACGCGGAAGTTCGCCGCCTCCGGAACCGCGGTGCCCCGCAGTCGGCGCAGCGGCAGCGCGGCCGTGATCGCGCCGAACCGCAGCACCTCCCGCGCGGCGATCCGGGCGGGAGCGCAGCGCAGCAGCGTCACCAGTCGGTTGCGTTCGTTCCACAGGTGGAAACGGGCCGAGCCCGGAGCCGAGGAGGTGCCGGGTGTGTGCGCACAGCCCGCCGTGGTGGGCAGGATCCCGTGACCGGCCAGCCGCAACCGCCAGGAGGTGTCGGTGTCCTCGTAGTAACAGAAGAACGACGCCGGAACACCGCCGACCTCCCGCAGGGCGGCGGTGCGCAGCAGCACCGCCCCGCCGCAGAACCCGAACACCCGCTGCGGTTCGGCGGTGTCGGTGCCGTGACCGGTCACGGTGAGCCGCACTCCTCTCGACACCGTCCCGTCCGCGCCGTACAACCGGGAGGCGACCGCCGCCGCTTCCGGGCAGGAGTCCAGCGCGGCCTCCAGGGTCTCCAGCCAGTCGGCGTCCGGCCGGGCGTCGTCGTTGAGCCAGGCCACGTACTCGGTCTCCACCCGCCGTAGGGCCCGCTGCACGCCCCCGGCGTAGCCGAGGTTGCGGGGCAGGCGCAGCACCTCCGGCTCGCTCGGGTGTTCGGCGAGTACCCGAGCGGTGCCGTCGTCGGAGGCGTTGTCCACCACCAGCAGCCGGTGGGGGCGTTGTTTCCGCAACGCGTCCAGACACTGCCCCACATGGGCGCGTCCGCGCCAGGTGACCACGACGACGGTGCTCTTCGAGCCTGTGTTCACCCGATCGAGAGTATCCGCCCCCGCCGCCGTCGCTTCCGAGCTCCCCGGCACCCTTTCCCGGGGAGCTCATCCACGGAAAGCTCTCCCGGGGCCTCGGAGACGGTGTGCCGAGGGCCGCCGTGCCAACCGCATCCGTTCCGGGGAAACGCCCCGGACCCCCGTGAGTTCTTCCGGAGAAGCCGGTGCCCGAGCTGGTCGTGACGGCCGAACAACTGTTGTCCCCGGTCCCCGGTGGGACGGGCCGCTACACCCGCGAACTGCTGCGCGCGCTGGCCGCCACCGCCCCACCGGGGTGGACGGTGGCCAGCGTGGTCAGCTCCGGAGGGGATCCCTCGCGTGCGGTGGTGGAGGGAGTGGAGGGGCCGCGTGTCCTGCCGCTGCCGCGTAGGGCGCTGACGCTGGCCTGGCGTCACGGATTGCCCCCCGGGGTGGGCGGGGATTCCGTACACGCTCCCACCCCGCTGTTCCCGCCGGTGCGGGGGAGGAGAGGTCTGGTGGTCAGCGTGCACGACACGGTCCCGTGGACCCATCCGGAGACGCTGACCCCACGCGGTGCCTCCTGGCACCGGAAGGTCGTGGCGCGGGCCGCGCGCACGGCCGACGCGTTGGTCGTGCCGACCGAGGCGGTGGCCCGGGACCTCAGGCGCAGGGTACGGGTCTCCGCCCACCTCGAAGTGGTGGGTGAGGGCGCGGATCCGGTCGAGGTGGCCCCGGACGAGGCGGAGCGGACGGCGCGGAAACTGGACCTTCCCGAGCGGTACCTGCTCGTGGTGGGCACCGTGGAACCCCGCAAAGGACACGCGACACTGATCGAGGCGCTGAGCCGTCCGGAACTGGAGGGAACGCCGCTGCTCGTCGTGGGAAAGCCCGGCTGGGGCGGGGTGGACCCGCTGCGGCTGGCCGAACGGAACGGGGTGCGTTCCCGGGTGCGTTGGCTCGACTCCGTCGACGACACCGAGTTGGCGGTGCTGCTGCGCCGGGCGAGTGTGCTGGTGGCGCCCAGCCTGGCCGAGGGGTTCGGACTTCCGCTGCTGGAGGCCATGGCCCACGGGGTGCCGGTGGTGCATTCGGACGCCCCGGCCCTGGTGGAAGTGGCCGGTGGGGCGGGGGTGACGGTTCCCCGGTCCGAGCCGGGACGGCTGGCCGAGGCGCTGGCCGCCGTGCTCGGGGACCCGCACCGCCGCGCGGAGCTGGGCCGCCTCGGCAGGGCCAGGGCCGGGCTGTTCGACTGGCGGGACAGCGCGCGCCGGATCTGGCGCCTGCACACCGGAAAGTGAGCTTCCCGGGCGAACGTGTCGGGAGACGAATCCGGGCTCTGGTTCCGACGGGTGAACTCGCCGTCTCCGTCGGGACCGATTTCCCCATCCCGCCACGATGATCCACTCGTGTTTTCTAGGCTGCCTGATGTGCACAGAGGTGATCCACACGTCCTCATCGACGCGACAGCCGTTCCCGCCGATCGCGGCGGGGTGGGGCGTTACGTCGACTCCCTGCTGGCCGCGCTGGACGTCGCGGGGGCACCGATGAGCGTGGTCTGCCAGCCCAGGGACGCGGCGCTGTACCACAGGATCGCCCCGAACAGCCGGGTCGTTCCCGCCGCCGACGCCGTCGCCACGCGCACGGCCCGCCTGTCCTGGGAACAGACCACCCTGCCCCGGCTGGCGCGCAGACTGGGGGCGCGTGTGGTGCACTCCCCGCACTACACCGTGCCCTTGGCGAACCCGACGGCCTCGGTGGTCACCCTGCACGACGCGACCTTCTTCACCGAGGCGCCCCTGCACTCTCCGGTCAAGGCCCGTTTCTTCCGCGCCTGGACCCGGGCGGCACTGCGCAGGGCCACGGTGTGCGTGGTGCCGAGCCGGGCCACCTCGGAGGAACTGGTCCGCACCGCCGGGGCCGACAGATCCCGGCTGCGGGTGACCTACCACGGCGTGGATCCCGAGCGTTTCCACCCGCCGGGACCCGAGGAAGTGGCCGCCGTGCGCCGGGACCTCTCCCTGGGGGAGCAGCCCTACGTCGCCTTCCTGGGCACGCTGGAACCACGTAAGAACGTGCCCGCCCTGATCCGTGGCTTCGCCCGCGCGGCCGTGGGGCGTGCCGACTCGCCTGCCCTGGTGCTGGCGGGCCAGTCCGGTTGGGACTCCGAGGTGGAACGCGCCCTGGAGTCGGTGCCGCACCGGATCAGGGTGATCCGGGCGGGCTATCTGCCCGTGGAACGTCTGGCCGGATTCCTGGGCGGGGCCGCCGTGGTGGCCTACCCGAGCATCGGGGAGGGCTTCGGCCTACCCGCCCTGGAGGCGATGGCCTGCGGTGCCGCGGTGCTCACCACGCGAAGACTCAGCCTGCCCGAGGTCGGTGGGGACGCCGTGGCCTACTGCGGGGTGCGGGAGTCCCAGATAGCCAGGGGGATCGCCTCCCTGCTGGACGACCCGGCACGCCGCGCCGAGCTGTCGACCGCGGCCCAGCAGCGCGCCAAGGAGTTCACCTGGCAGGCGTGTGCGGCGAGTCACCTGCGGGCCTACGCGCACGCCGACCACCTGCACCGCAGGGCACGGAGGTGACCGTCCCGGGAGACCGGGCGGTGGCGTGCGCCGACGTGGTGGACAATGTCGACGTGCGTGACAGCCAGAGTTACGGCGACGGACTCGCCGTCGTCACGGTTACCTACTCGCCGGGGGAACTGCTCGAACGGTTCCTGGAGACGCTGCCCAAGGCCACCGACCGTCAGGTCCGGGTGGTGCTCGCCGACAACGGCTCCACGGACGGGGTTCCGGAGCGCGCCGCCCAACGCCCCGGGGTGGAACTGGCCAGGATGGCGGGCAACCTCGGCTACGGGTCGGCGGCCAATCGCGGCATCGCCGAGTTGGGGGAGGAGTTCGGCTGGGTGGTCGTGGCCAACCCGGACGTCGAGTGGACGGCGGGCAGCCTGGACGAGCTGCTGGCCGCCACCGAGCGCTGGCCCCGTGGCGGCGCGTTCGGACCGCTGATCCGGCAGCCGGACGGCAGCGTCTACCCCTCGGCCCGTGCCCTGCCCTCCCTGGGACGTGGAGCCGGGCACGCGCTGCTGGGAGGGGTGTGGCCGGAGAACCCGTTCACCCGCGCCTACCGCCGTTCCACGGAGAGCACCTCCGAGCGGACGGCCGGTTGGCTGTCCGGTTCCTGTCTGCTGCTGCGCCGTGCCGCGCTGGACTCGGTCACGGGCTTCGACCCGAGGTACTTCATGTACTTCGAGGACGTGGACCTGGGGGACCGGCTGGCCCGCGCGGGCTGGCTCAACGTGTACGTGCCGGAGGCCGAGGTGGTGCACATCGGTGGTCACGCGGCCTGTCGGGCCTCGGCGCGGATGCTGGCCGAACACCATCGCAGCGCCTACCGCTACCTGGCGGACCGCTATTCCGGTCCCGCCCTGGCACCGCTGCGGCTGGCCCTGCGCGCCGCGCTGGGCGCGCGGGCCCGGTTGACGGTGCGGGCGGCCGAGCGGCAGCGGTGACCGCGCTCCGACAGGCGCTCAGTCGAACCGCTGGGGGGCGTTCCGCGCGTCGTGGGGGGTGATGCCGTGCGGGGCGGTGGGCGTCTCGTCCTCGTACTCGGCTCGGACGGGCCGAGCGCCCTCCGAGGCCCGCCGGGCGGGTTCGTCGGCCTGCCGTGACCGGTCGTGGGAGTCCTGGATGACCGTGGTCGAGTTCGGGTCCGCCCCGTCGAGTTCGCGGACCGTCTCACGCGGGATCCGGACCGTCTGGGCGGCGTCCATCGGCGAGGTCGCGCTGTCGGGGGTGACGACGAACGCACCACGTGCCCGCGAACGAGCTAGCGCTTCGTCGGCTCGGTTGCGGGGATCCATGGTTTCCTCTCAATGCTGGCCGGTGGGTTGTCAGCCGCGGCGCGGGCACCAGCGGGCCGAGCGGTGCCGCCGGGACCGGGAGGGCGTCCGGCCGGGGCGGCCCCCTCCAGCGTGGCAGAGTTTCCGCTCTCCGTGGCCGGACGTGGACGGAACGTGCCGGACGGGGTGCCGCGCCGGGGCAGCGCTGCTACTGCCAGAGTATTCCCCATACGTTCCTACGTCAGGGTGAGTTGCCTAGCTCGGGGAGGGAGCACGGTTGATGACGGGTCCGGACGAGCACGTACCCCCGCGAGGTGCCGAGGCAGTGGTGCTCGTGGGAGGGCGCGGGACGCGCCTGCGTCCGTTGACGCTGTCCGCCCCGAAACCGATGCTTCCCACGGCGGGCGTGCCCTTCCTGACCCACCTGTTGTCGCGGATCCGCGCCGCAGGGATCAGGCGGGTGCTGCTGAGCACCTCCTACCAGGCGGAGACGTTCGCCGAGTACTTCGGTGACGGCTCCCGCCTGGGGCTGGAGCTGGAGTGCGTGGTCGAGCCCGAGCCGCTGGACACCGCCGGGGCCATCCGCAACGTGGCGGACAGGCTGCGCGAGCCGGACGTGTTCGTCTTCAACGGTGACATCCTCTCCGGGGTGGATCTGCCCGGGATGCTGCGTGCCCACCGGCGGCACGCGGCCGAGGTGACCCTGCACCTGGTGCGGGTGAGCGACCCCTCCCGGTTCGGCTGTGTTCCCACCGACGAGGGGGGTGCGGTGACGGCGTTCCTGGAGAAGACGGCCGATCCGCCGGTGGACCAGGTCAACGCGGGGTGCTACGTCTTCCGCCGGGAGGTCGTGGAGGACATTCCCGCCGGGCGGCCGGTCTCGGTGGAACGGGAGACCTTCCCCGGGCTGCTGGAGTCCGGGGCCCGATTACACGGTTACGTGGACTCGGCGTACTGGCTCGACGTGGGCACACCGGAGGCGTTCACGCGTGGCTCCGCCGACCTGGTGCGCGGACGGGCTCCCAGCGGGGCGCTGCCCGGTCCCGTGGGGGAGTCGTTGGTACTGGACGGGGCCGTGGTCGAACCGACGGCCGTGGTGCGTGGGGGAAGCACGGTCGGCTCCGGGGCCGTGGTCGGGGCGCACAGCAGTGTCGAGGCTTCCGTGCTGTTCGACGACGCCCGTGTCGGCTCCGGGGCGGTCGTCTCCGACAGCGTCGTGGGAGCCGGGGCCGTGGTCGCCGACGACGTGGTGCTGGACCGGGCCGTGGTCGCCGACGGGGCCGTGGTCGGCGCGGGCTGTGAACTCAGGCACGGGGTCAGGATCTGGCCCGGGGTGGAGTTGCCGCCCGGTGGGCTGCGTTTCTCGCACGACTGCTGACCAGGTGGTCGGGCCGGGGTACTGACCATCACCTGTGGTGGGGCGTCGTTCGCCTCTGGCTCGGTGATTCGGCGTTCGGTGGCAGCGGAACCGGTGGAAGCCGCGTCGCTCACTGTCCCCGGAAGCGGAGTGGGTTGTCGAGGTCGAGGAGGGTTCGGGCGAGTTTGTTGGTTTCGGCTCCGTTGCCGCGTACCGAGTGCAGGATGCCGTTGTAGACGAGGTCCCACAGCTCACGGTTCCGCTGGAGATCGCTGAGTTGCGCGGAAAGTTTTCGTTCTGCGGCGTCGGTCAGTTGTAGCACGCGGGAAGCGCCTTCCGTGGTGACCTTCACCGACGTGAGTTCGTACGTGCTGACGAATCCGTTCTTACCGTAACGAAGCCAGTCGGCCCCAGCCGCCATGCGCGTGTTGCGCCCTGCCAACAACGTGACGAACGGCCACGGAACTATGAACAACCAGAGCCACCACGTTGTCATCCATCCGATCCCGGCGTCTCTGATGATGCCGAACGTGAGGACGACGAGAGATATCGTCAGTCCGACACCGAACGACTGGCCGCGGGAAGGACAGAACCATTCGAGTACGGGCGATTCACCTTCCGGAGCTTGAGGGGCTTTGTTCTCTCCTCTCGGGTGTTTTTTCTGGGCGTTTTTCCACTCGGGTTCGAGCGGGGCGTGTGGTGGGCGTGGTTCTCCGGTTCGGGGGTCGGGTTTGGGGGGGAGTCCGGCTGTGTGGCTCATGAGTGCTCGTTTCAGAAGAGGTCGTCGACGAAGTCGCCGACGGTGTTCGCCGCGTCGCCGAGCTTGTCGCTGGTCCAGCTTGCGGCCTCACTCGCCGCGTCCACGACGTCGTCGCCCCACTCGTCGATGGCGAAGCCGACACCGACGCTGACCGCGACGCCACCGGCCACGGCCCAGCCGACCGGGGTGCTCATGGCCAGCAGCCCGGCGGTGGCAGCGGAACCGGCGGCGTAGCCGCCGAGGTTGACGGCGGCGCTCTCACCCACGGACTTGTCCGAGGTCTGGACGTCGTAGGCGATGCTGCCACCAGTTATGAGCAATCCGGCGGCGGGAAGTTTGCTCGCAACCCTGATGCTGCCACGTAACAGCGGACTGGCTGCCCTGTTCGGATTCGCTCCGAAACTGAGGTTCGCTCCGAGCAGCGCTTTGGTTCTCGGACTCAGTTTGTCCACCATCCGTGCCGTTCGGCTCGCGGTGGCCTTGTTCTCCATCGCCGTCTTGTTCACGTGATTGCGGACGTGGATGGCGGCGGCGCGGGTCTGATCGCGCAGGCTCAGGTTCGGGCTGTGCATCAGCTTCTCGGCCCGCGCGATCTTGCCGCTGTCGGCGATCTCGATCGCGGCCGCCCGCATCGCGCTGGTGTTCCCGGCCACCGCACCTGCCAGCCCGGTGGTGAAGTCGGTGATGGTGAAGGGGCTCTTCTCGACGAGTCCGGAGACGAATCTGTTCAGCGTGCCGAGTGCGCTGTTGTGCTGCTCGCGGGCTTCGGTGACGATCTGACTGCACTCCTGGTAGGCGCGGACCCTGCGTGCGTAGGCGGCCTGTGCCTGGGTGGCCGAGGCATGGGCCTGCTGTTCCTCCGGAGTCGCCGGACGATCGCTCGGTAGTGGTTCCGGGGCGGGCGGTTCCGGCCCCGGCTCCATGATGCGTTGTTCGGTCACCGTCAGACCGGCCTCTTCCGCGATCTCGCGGGCGCGTCGCATGCGTTTCTGGGCGGTGTCCAGTTCGTCGGCGAACTTGTTCAGTTCCCGGCACATCGCCGCGTGGTCCTCGGCGACCTCGTCGATCTCGGGACTCACCCCGCTCATCACCTCGCGGAACGAGTCTCCCGCCTCGCCGCTCCAGGCTCCCTCCGAGTCGTTGCGGGCCCGAATGACCTGCGTGCCGGTCTCGTGAACGGCATCCGAGACGGTGCTCATCCAGCGGGCGCTGTCCCGGATGCCCGACGGATCTCCCCGGATCTCCAGATCGAGTGGCATGGATGTGGCTCCCGGTGGTCAGCCCGGTTGGTCGTCGAACCGTTCGGCGTTGGAACGATCCGTCTGCTCGTAGAGGTCGCGTCCCTCGGCGACCGCGTCACCGGCAGCGCCGAGTCCTTCCACGATTCCGGCGGTGGAACTGGTCAGCAGCGCCATCGCGCCCGCGACCGCCTCGGTCGCTTCCCCCACGTCGGGCGCGGGTGGGGGAGAAGGGGTGTCGTCCAGACTCGTCGCGGCGTTGCGCAGCTTGGTGGCCAGACCGGTGAGCTCGTCCGGATCCGCGTGTGTTCCGCTCACCGCCGAGCCTCCTCTCCGTCGTTGCGCTGTTCCTCGGGAAGCTGAGCGTCCCAGATCACCAGGTCCGCGCCGCTGCGCCGCCGTACCTCCTCGACCCTGTCCTTCGGCAGCGAGGCCCAGGGCTGCAACTCCCCGCAACAGGCGACAAGCGAGTCCAGGGAGGAGTAGGCCAGCACCGCCAGCCTGCCGTCGGCCAGCCCGCGCAGATCGAAGGTGACCTCGGTGTCCTCTTTCAGCACCCGTTTCGACGGGAGATAGGCCTGGGGCGGTTCCACGCCTTCGCGTTCGGCGATGTAGTCCGCGCCGATGACCGCGGGAGCCTCCGGCCCGTGCTGTCGGAACACGTGCTCGTCGCCGATCGTCAATGGCCCTCCCCAACCGAGCGACAGTGGATCAGACGGAAGAGTGCCACCCCGCAGTGCTTGATCAACAGGGTGACACTACTCAGGACGAGCGGTTTCGTGGGGAGTCTCATGGAGATGACGGAACGACGCGGTCCGTATGACCATGCTCGGAGTCATCCGCTCGACACGCGGAGTGTGGCAAAGAGGAGCAGGCGCCCAACGTCGGACCGCAGCCAGGATCAGGAGGTTTCCCGGATTCGGGCGTGTGGGCGTGCCGCGCGAACCACGCCCGAGACGCGGAGTCGGTCAGTAGCGCAGACTGCGCAGGAAGGTCCGCCACTGGTGGCGGTCGAAGGTCAGCACCGCGCCCTGGCGGTCCTTGGAGTCGCGGGCGGCGACCGCGCCGGGCAGCACGGCGACTTCGACGCACGCGCCGTTGTTGCCGCTGTAGCTGGAGACTCGCCAGCCGAGGTCGTGGTAGTACTCGCCGGTCATCATGCACCTCTCGGTCGGGCTGTGCCGATCATTCCACAGCGGCGACCGTCGTCGAGGCAACCACGTCGTTCGCCGACCTCGTCGACGGCGGGTGCTGATCACGGAGGCGTGGGCTCGCCCCGGGTTTGCTGTTGTTTGAACTGCAGAATGCAGCTATAATGCATGCATGACTACGGTGACGGTTCGTAACGTTCCTGAAGAGGTTCGTGACTTACTCGCCGATGCCGCGCAACGCAGCGGTCAATCGTTGCAGAGCTACCTGTTGCGCGTGTTCGAGCGGGAAGCGCGGTTCGCGCGCAACGTCGAACTGACCGAACTGCAGCCGATCGGCGGTGGTCTGCTGAGCATGGAGGAGATCGTCGCGGCCGTACACGAAGCTCGCGGGGAGAGACCCGAACCGGATGACCAAGAGGGGACGGCTTGCTCGTCGTAGACACCTCCACCCTTGTCGCGTTTTTCCTGGGAGCCGGTCACAGCAGTCCGATGGTGCGGAGAACGCTGGGCGCGGACCCGCACTGGGCGGCTCCACCACATCAGCCAGTCGAGATGCTCAATGTGCTTCGTGGTCTGGTACGCGGACGCAGGATCTCGGAGCGGGATGCGCACACGGCCCTGGAACGCTGGTCCAGCGCCGCGGTGGAGACGCTCGATTTCACGATTCCGGTGAACGGGCGGATCTGGGAACTGCGTGACAACCTCTCCCCGTACGACGCCGCTTATGTCGCGGTCGCGGAGGTGCACGATTCAGTACTGGTCACGGGGGATACTCGGTTGGCGAGGGCGCCAGGGTTGCATTGTGAGATCCGGCTCGTGCGGTAGCCGGGCTCGCCTCGGAGGCCGGATGTCGGCAACCGGCTCGGCCGTGCCGAAGTGGTGGTCGGTAGCGGTGTCCGGCCGGGATCCGATCCCTCGCGAGATCTCTGCCCGGCCGGGATGTCGCCGAAACCCGTGACCACGGTTCGTCGCTGTGCTGCGGTACCGCCGAGGGTGGTCAGTAGCGCAGACTGCGCAGGAAGGCCCGCCACTGGTGGTGGTCGAAGGTCAGCACCGCGCCCTGGCGGTCCTTGGAGTCGCGGGCGGCGACCGCGCCGGGCAGCACGGCGACTTCGACGCACGCGCCGTTGTTGCCGCTGTAGCTGGAGACTCGCCAGCCGAGGTCGTGGTAGTACTCGCCGGTCATCATGCACCTCTCGGTCGGGCTGTGCCGATCATTCCACAGCGGCGACCGTCGTCGAGGCAACCACGTCGTTCGCCGACCTCGTCGACGGCGGGTGCTGATCACGGAGGCGTGGGCTCGCCCCGGGTTTGCTGTTGTTTGAACTGCAGAATGCAGCTATAATGCATGCATGACTACGGTGACGGTTCGTAACGTTCCTGAAGAGGTTCGTGACTTACTCGCCGATGCCGCGCAACGCAGCGGTCAATCGTTGCAGAGCTACCTGTTGCGCGTGTTCGAGCGGGAAGCGCGGTTCGCGCGCAACGTCGAACTGACCGAACTGCAGCCGATCGGCGGTGGTCTGCTGAGCATGGAGGAGATCGTCGCGGCCGTACACGAAGCTCGCGGGGAGAGACCCGAACCGGATGACCAAGAGGGGACGGCTTGCTCGTCGTAGACACCTCCACCCTTGTCGCGTTTTTCCTGGGAGCCGGTCACAGCAGTCCGATGGTGCGGAGAACGCTGGGCGCGGACCCGCACTGGGCGGCTCCACCACATCAGCCAGTCGAGATGCTCAATGTGCTTCGTGGTCTGGTACGCGGACGCAGGATCTCGGAGCGGGATGCGCACACGGCCCTGGAACGCTGGTCCAGCGCCGCGGTGGAGACGCTCGATTTCACGATTCCGGTGAACGGGCGGATCTGGGAACTGCGTGACAACCTCTCCCCGTACGACGCCGCTTATGTCGCGGTCGCGGAGGTGCACGATTCAGTACTGGTCACGGGGGATACTCGGTTGGCGAGGGCGCCAGGGTTGCATTGTGAGATCCGGCTCGTGCGGTAGCCGGGCTCGCCTCGGAGGCCGGATGTCGGCAACCGGCTCGGCCGTGCCGAAGTGGTGGTCGGTAGCGGTGTCCGGCCGGGATCCGATCCCTCGCGAGATCTCTGCCCGGCCGGGATGTCGCCGAAACCCGTGACCACGGTTCGTCGCTGTGCTGCGGTACCGCCGAGGGTGGTCAGTAGCGCAGACTGCGCAGGAAGGCCCGCCACTGGTGGTGGTCGAAGGTCAGCACCGCGCCCTGGCGGTCCTTGGAGTCGCGGGCGGCGACCGCGCCGGGCAGCACGGCGACTTCGACGCACGCGCCGTTGTTGCCGCTGTAGCTGGAGACTCGCCAGCCGAGGTCGTGGTAGTACTCGCCGGTCATCATGCACCTCTCGGTCGGGCTGTGCCGATCATTCCACAGCGGCGACCGTCGTCGAGGCAACCACGTCGTTCGCCGACCTCGTCGACGGCGGGTGCTGATCACGGAGGCGTGGGCTCGCCCCGGGTTTGCTGTTGTTTGAACTGCAGAATGCAGCTATAATGCATGCATGACTACGGTGACGGTTCGTAACGTTCCTGAAGAGGTTCGTGACTTACTCGCCGATGCCGCGCAACGCAGCGGTCAATCGTTGCAGAGCTACCTGTTGCGCGTGTTCGAGCGGGAAGCGCGGTTCGCGCGCAACGTCGAACTGACCGAACTGCAGCCGATCGGCGGTGGTCTGCTGAGCATGGAGGAGATCGTCGCGGCCGTACACGAAGCTCGCGGGGAGAGACCCGAACCGGATGACCAAGAGGGGACGGCTTGCTCGTCGTAGACACCTCCACCCTTGTCGCGTTTTTCCTGGGAGCCGGTCACAGCAGTCCGATGGTGCGGAGAACGCTGGGCGCGGACCCGCACTGGGCGGCTCCACCACATCAGCCAGTCGAGATGCTCAATGTGCTTCGTGGTCTGGTACGCGGACGCAGGATCTCGGAGCGGGATGCGCACACGGCCCTGGAACGCTGGTCCAGCGCCGCGGTGGAGACGCTCGATTTCACGATTCCGGTGAACGGGCGGATCTGGGAACTGCGTGACAACCTCTCCCCGTACGACGCCGCTTATGTCGCGGTCGCGGAGGTGCACGATTCAGTACTGGTCACGGGGGATACTCGGTTGGCGAGGGCGCCAGGGTTGCATTGTGAGATCCGGCTCGTGCGGTAGCCGGGCTCGCCTCGGAGGCCGGATGTCGGCAACCGGCTCGGCCGTGCCGAAGTGGTGGTCGGTAGCGGTGTCCGGCCGGGATCCGATCCCTCGCGAGATCTCTGCCCGGCCGGGATGTCGCCGAAACCCGTGACCACGGTTCGTCGCTGTGCTGCGGTACCGCCGAGGGTGGTCAGTAGCGCAGACTGCGCAGGAAGGCCCGCCACTGGTGGTGGTCGAAGGTCAGCACCGCGCCCTGGCGGTCCTTGGAGTCGCGGGCGGCGACCGCGCCGGGCAGCACGGCGACTTCGACGCACGCGCCGTTGTTGCCGCTGTAGCTGGACTTACGCCACCGCCAAGTATCGTGCCTAGTCGTCACCGCAAAAACCTTTCAATCGATACGTTCTTCGATAGCTGCGGCCGAGTCATCCGGAGACAGCGCTGTCGAGAGTGTTCGAGGTGTTCGCGGTGCACGGCGAACTCCACGGGAGGTTCCGGAGCCCGGAGTCGGCGCTGCGCCTGCTCTCCCGGCGACGCAGGCTGCACCTGGTCCGCCTCGGCTCCGAGCCGAACGGCTCCGGACACGCCGTTCCCGGATCTCACGGCGAACCGTGAAACCGGGACCGCGCAGGAGGACTCACCGCGGCAGGAGGGGCCTTCCCGGCGGAGCCGGACCACGTCCGAGGACTCCTCCGGGAGCGGGTGATCAGGCCGAACCGGGTCTCAGCGTGCCCGGGAACCGCGCTGCTCGGTGTCCTTGTCCTTCCCGGGCGGGTCCGTGTCGTTCTCGGCCGCGTCCTCGGGGGTCGATCCGGTCAGCATCGCCATCGAGTCGGCCAGTGCCCGGGCGGCCTCCCCCACGTTCGGCAGGGGCGAGGGTTGCGTGGCGCTGTCCAACACGTCGGTCGCTCCGCGTAATTTCCCGGCCAGCCCGGTGAGTTCCTCCGCTTCGACTCCGTTCATCGTCCGTCTCCCTCGTTCCGTCCTCGCGTCGGTCCTCGGCCGGACGGGAGTCCGAGTTCCGGATCCGTCGTGCCGTCGAACCCCGTGATCACTCCATCGGCAGGCCGAGCGACCCGCTGGAGGTCCTTCCGGTGCGGAAACGGTGTGGGCACCGTCGTCCGTTCCGAAAGCGGTTCGATCCGGACCGACTCGCGGGATTCCGTTCTGGAAAACCGAGCATACCGAGTTTCGGGGCGGAGGATGAAACATTTTCAGTGCTGATTGTCACATCGCCCGAGCGTCGTTTCCGATATTGTCGACGGCGAGGTCGATCCTATTGTCGACCAGAGGATTCTCACCTTCTGGAACGATGTTTCGTGCCCGGGTTATTCCCCTTGCGGAAGGACGGCGGAAACCCCGTCCGGATTCCTTCCGGAAAACGGGCCGGACCGGAAAGCACCCGACGGAAGCCCACCGGTCCGGCCGCAGGTCACGACCTCGACCCGGCCCGATCTCCGTCCAGCCGAGGGGCGGCCGCGGTCAGCAGCGGACCGAGATCACTCTCGTCGGGCGGTTCCGCCAGGGGCCACCAGCGCAGATCGACCGACTCGGCGCTGCGCCGGGCGAGGGCCCCCTCCGGGGCGCGCACCAGGAACCGCACGTCGAAGTGCCGGGTGGGCACGCCGAGCGAGCACGTCACCGGGTGCACGTCCAGATGCACCGGCTCCTCCTCCACGGTCAGCCCCTCGATCCCGGACTCCTCGGTGGCCTCGCGCAGGGCGGCCCCGGCGAGCGTCTCGTCCGGGCGTTCACAGTGCCCGCCGAGCTGCAACCAGCGCCCCACGCGGGGATGCAGGGTCAGCAGCACGTGTTCGGCCGTGTGATCCACCACCAGCGCGGAGGCGGTCACGTGCCCCGGTTCGCACTCGCGCAGACACGCGTCCGGTCGAGCCAGCAGCAGGGTCACGAAGGCGTGCCGCAAGGCCTCCTGGTCGGGGGAGAACTCCGCTGCGGACCACTGCCGCAGCGTCCGCAGCGCGTCGGTGTGCGGGCCGTTCACAGCTCCAACAGCCCCCTTTCCGGATCACGGGGCTCCCGAGGTCCCTCCGAGGGAGTCGCCGGGTGCCCGACCGCCACCGCCCCCAACGGCTCCCATGCCGCGGGCAGTTCGAGCACGGAACGCACCACCTCGGGGCAGAACAGGGTCGAGGAGACCCAGCACGAGCCCAGCTCCTCGGCGGCCAGGGCGACCAGCAGGTTCTGCACGGCCGCTCCCCCCGCGACCAGGAACATCGCCCGTTCCGCCCCGGCACGGCGTTCGTCCGGGTACTCGTGCGCCCCGTCGCGGACCAGGAACGGGACCACCAGTTCCGGAGCCGCGTAGAGCAGATCCCCCCGGGTGACCCTGCGTTGGGCCCGCTGCTCGGAGAGCCCGTCGGTGCGCAGGTCCTCCAGCCAGGCGGTGCGCATCGCGTCCAGCAGCTTGGTGCGCAGCGTCCGGTCCCGCAGCCACACGAACCGCACAGGTTCGGTGTGGTGCGGGGCGGGGGCGGTCAGTGCCGCACCCACGGCCCGACGCAGGGCTCCCGAGTCCACCGGCGTCTCGGAGAACTCGCGCACCGAGCGGCGCAGCAGCACAGCCTCACGGTGTCCCCGCGCGATCGCCTCGGCCGTTCCCAGACGGAACAGGTCCTCCTCGACGGTGCGGACGAGGTCGCCTGCCACGGATCCGTCGTCCCGGACGGTCAGCCCGCGCACCACGGCCACGGGGGTGCCGCCGAGCTTGCCCTTGACCAGATCGGCCGCGGCGGCGACCTCGTCGGCCACCGCGACCGTGGTGACCTCCAGGGCGTTGCCGAGCGAGTCCTCGGTGCCCGCGTAGTGGTGCAGCACGGAGAGCCCCGCCGAGCCGATCGCCACGTCGGTCTGCCCGACCCTCCAGGCCCGTCCCATGGTGTCGGTGATCACCACGGCCACCCGGACCCCGAGCCGTTCGGACAGCGCGGCGCGTAGTTCCTCGGCACTGGCGTCCGGGTCACGTGGCAGCAGCGCGATCTCGTCCGTGGCGACGTTGGAGGCGTCCACCCCGGAGGCCGCCTGCACGATGCCGAGCTTGTTCTGGGTGATCAGTGTTCTGCCGCGCCGTGCCAGCACGTGATCGGCCTCGGACAGCACCAGTTCACGACGCAACGCGTCCCGCTGCTCGGGGTCCCGGGGAGCACGGACGATCCGGCCCTCGACCTTGGAGAGGACCTTGCTGGTGACCACCAGCACGTCGCCGTCCCGCAGCCACGGGGCGCGTGCGGCCAGGGCCGCGGCGAGGTCGTCCCCCTCGGAGAACTCGGGCAGGCCGGGAACCGCGTGCAGCTCCAGTCCCTCCACCGCCGCGTGGTCGCTCATCCGGTCACCTCCGGCAGTGCCACGCCTCCGATGTCGAAGGCGGCGCGGGCCATCTCCGCGCTGGCCGACACGTCCGACATGAGCAACGGCACCGACCGTGTGGCCACACCGGAGATCTGGGCGGTGTCGGTGCTGTGCACCAGCCAGGCGTCCAGCACACCCTCCTCGGAGGTGGAGCGGGAACCGTAGTGCTCGCCCACGGCCTGGGCCGTGCTGTCCACGCCGACCGCCTTCAGGCAGGCCTCGGCCATGCCGCGCACCGCGCGTCCTCCGACCACCGGGGACAGTCCCACCACCGGGGCGGAGGTGGAGCGCAGTGCCGCCCGCATCCCGGGTACGGCGAGTACGGCGCCGATACTGACCACGGGGTTCGACGGTGCCAGCAGCACGAGGTCGGCGTCCGTGATCGCCGCCACCGTCTCCTCGTTGGCGGAGGCCTCCTCGGCACCGACCTGGACGATCGCGTGGGCCGGGGGTCCGGCTCCGTAGCGGACCCACCACTCCTGGAAGTGCACGGCCCTGGGGCCGGAACCGCCGGGATCCTCGATCGCGACGTGGGTCTCCACACGGTCGTCGGTGACGGGCAGCAGCCGCACCCCGGGGCGCCAGCGGTCGCACAGCGCCGCGGTCACGTCGGAGAGCGTGTATCCCGCCCGCAGCATTCTGGTGCGGACCAGGTGTGTCGCCAGATCCCGATCGCCGAGGCCGAACCAGCTCGGTTCCGCTCCGTAGGCGGCCAGCTCCTCGGAGGCCGACCACGTCTCGCGGGAGCGCCCCCAGCCCTTGGCGGTGTCGATGCCACCCCCGAGGGTGTACATGCAGGTGTCCAGGTCGGGGCACACCCGCAGTCCGTGCATCCAGACGTCGTCGGCGATGTTGACGATCGCGGAGATCTCGTGCGGTGAATCTTGCTCGGGCTCGCCGATCGCGGGCAGTCCCAGGGCACTTTTGACCCCGAGCAGGAACTGCGCGCCACCGACTCCGCCGACCAGTACTGCGACCTTCACGACGGAAATCCTCCCACGTCCGGGTGGGCGGCGGTGGCGAACCTCGCCTCTCGGGCGGGCTCGCCCCGTCTGCTCAGAGGCGTTCCCAGAAGCGGAACAGGTAGTCGCCCTGGACGGCCAGCATCTCCGTTCCGCCGACGGTGTCGAACAGGGCGAAGGCCGCGTCGAAGAAGAGCGGTCCGACTCCCGGAACCACGACCAGGACCAGAATGATCCCCAGCGGTGCCCACGGTCGGGCCTGTTCCCCGAAATGGCGGGCCTGGGGGGACAGCCAGGGTTCCAACGCCCCGTAGCCGTCGAGTCCGGGGATGGGAAGGATGTTGAGTACGAAGGCGATCACCTGCAGGAACGCGAGGTACGACAGCCCCGCCGCGAGGGGCAGCGGCATGGCGATCGTGGCCACGGACGCGGTGAGTCCGATCCCGATCAGCAGGTTCATCACCGGACCGGCCAGGGAGACGGTGGCCTCGTCCTTTTTGGAACGCAGTGCCGCGTGGTTGATCCACACGGCTCCACCCGGAAGAGGGATACCGCCGATGAGCACGAACAGTATCGGCAGCAGCAGGCTCAACACGGGGTCGGTGTAGTGACGCGGGTCGAGCGTGAGGTAGCCCTTGGCGCGCACGGCACGGTCCCCACCCCGGAACGCGGTGATCGCGTGACCGAATTCGTGCAGGCACAGCGAGGTGGCCCACCCTCCGAGCACGATCAGCACCACGCCCGTGGTGACGAGGAAGCCGTTGTCCAGTGTGGCCAGAACGCCACCCAGTACGGTGACAGCCAACAGGGCCAAGAACAGGGGGCTCACGCGCATCGAGGTGTTTCGCACCCCACCAGTCTCCCGCCCTTTCGTCGAGCGTCGTCGGGGCGTCGGTGGTATTCCTAGATCCGGGATCTTGAAAAGGCCGAACGGAGTAACGAAATGAACACGCTGTGACGGGATGGGCGTACTCCGTCGAGACGTTTCCGGTTCCCTCCACGGAAGGTCTCGGCTTGACCGCGGAGGGCTACACGGGTGTAATCACAACAGTGTTATTCAGCCACCGAAATAGTTGATCACCATCCCCGCCAGGTATGGCAATGATCACCCGATCGGTGGCGCCGGGTGTAGGGAGGCCCGGAGGAGTGCACGGTCGGGCGACTTCGTGGTGGCGTGGCCACGAACCGCCCGGCGGCCGGGAATGACCGGCCGAGCGTCGAACCGGTGGGGAGCCGGTTCCCTACGTCCCGCGTGTCCTGGGGAGGTCCGCGGGATCGGAATAACTAAACGGGGGAGGTTCACATGTTGCAGATCGAGCGAAGCGACCTCACGGCGGGGGACGAGGCTCGTGTGGGCGAGCTCGACATTCTGGCCGGCCTGATCGGAATGGAGGAGGATCAGGACTGGCAGGAGCGTGCCCTGTGCGCGCAAACGGACCCGGAGGCGTTCTTTCCGGAAAAAGGGGGCTCGACCCGCGAGGCGAAACGTATTTGTGCCGGGTGTGAAGTGCGTTCGGAATGCCTCGAATACGCTCTGGAACACGACGAGAGGTTCGGTATTTGGGGAGGTCTTTCCGAACGGGAGCGACGCAGGCTCAAGCGGCAGGCGGGCTGACCCGGGTTCGTGACCCGCGACCCGGCGTGCTCCGCGGCCGGGCCGCACCGAGCGAGTACGGGCAACGGCCACCCCGCCACCGTGCCGTCCATTACCGTTACGCGGTGATCGGACCCCGGCACACGGGAGGAGAGGGTGGCCGTATTCCGTGCCGCCGCGCAGTCCGCGGCTCGAGCGCGTCCCCGGACGGAACCGGTACTCGCGATCGTGGTGTGCCGTCGCGGGGCGGAGCAGCTGGCCGAGGTGCTGGCGGCCTTGGAGGAGCTGACGGTGCGTCCGCGCCACGTGCTGGCCGTGGACCTCGGAGCGGGGATCGAGGAGTCCTCCTCGGGTGAAGGACCGCCACACGGCGTGGTCACCCCCGAGGCGGACACCGGATCCGGGGCCGCCGTCAACCGGGCCCTGGAGCTGGCCGAGCGCCGTTGGGGAGACCCCGGCAGCTGGGTGTGGCTGCTGGACGACGACACCCTCCCCGAGCCGGAGTGCCTGCGGACTCTGCTCCACGTGGCCGACACCGACTCCTCGGCCGCCGCGCTCGGTCCACTCGCCCTCGACGCGGACGATCCCCGGTTCGTGGTGGACGCGGCGCTGTCCATGGACACCTCGGGGCGTGTTCGCACCGGGACGGCCGAGTTCGAGATCGACCCCTCGTTGCGGAACACCGGCGACGGTGCGGAGGAGCCCCTCCAGGTTTCCGAGGTGCTGGCCGTACCCGCCTCGGGAGCCCTGCTGCGACGGGAGGTGTTCGAGGAGCTCGGCGGGTTCGACGAGGAACTGTCCTCGGGTGGGTCCGAGGTGGACCTGGGATGGCGGATCAACGCCACGGGGCACGTGGTGTTGTCGGTTCCCGCCGCCCGAGTGCGGCGACCGGATCGGGACCGCTCCCGGCCGCTTCGCGGCACGGTCGTCGAGGACGGGGCCGGTCCCGCCGACAGACGGGCGGACGAACTGTTGGTCTACCTGGCCAACACGGGCCCGCGCGCCTACCGGACGGCGCTGCTCCGACTGCCGCTGACCGCGGTGCTCCTCGTGCTCGGCTGTGTCCTGAGCGGTCGGCGGGCCCGGGCCCGGGCCGAAGTCGTGGCCGTGGGAAGGCTGATGCGCGGCGGACTCCGAGTCCGTGCCGCACGGGAGGGGCACGGCCGGAGCGGTGCGGCCCACGACGTGCGGGAACTCCTGATCGGAAGAACCGCCCGGCTCCGCGCGGCACTGGTGACCGGTTACGCACGGCTCGTGCGACGTCGGGTGCGCCGGGACACCACCCTCGGACTGCCGGAGACCCGGGGCGGACGTCCGGTGGACAGGACCGGACACGACCTTCCCCGACACGGGCCGGACGCCCTGCCCGTCGGTGCCCTCGGCACGGGTGGCTCCCGGAGGAGGTCCGCCGTGGGACTGCGCAAACCGAACGGGTCCGTGGTGGTCTCCCTGCCGGAGGCAACCGCGACGGCGGAGGAGGACGAACAGCGCCCCTCCCCGCGTCCCCGTGGGCGGGAAGAGGCCGGGGAGCCCGCCCAGGATCTGCTGCTGGTGCCGGTGAGTCGTGCGCGGGTGGCGCGCGAGCTGTTGCTGAGTCCGCCGCTGGTGCTGGTCGTGGGGCTGACGCTGTTCTCGCTGGCGGTGCACGGTCTGGTGGCGGAGGTCAGCCGGTTCGGACTGGATCCGCACGGAGGGAGGCTGCTGCCGGTTCCCGATCTGGAAGGCACCTGGTCGACCTACCTGGCGGCCTGGCATCCGGTGCACGGCGGTACCGCAGCCCCCGCCTCCCCGGCCCTGCTGGTTCTGGGGCTGCTCGGAGGGGTGTTGGCCCCGTTCGGGGGCCCTCCGACCGCGCTCGCCCTGCTGCTGTTGCTCCAGGTGCCGCTGGCCGGGGTGGCGGCCTACCACGCCGGCGGAATCCTTCCGGCCTCCCGCGCGGCACGCGCGGTGGTGGCGGCCGCCTACGCGCTGTTGCCGGTGGGGATGCTCGCCACCAGCCAGGGACGGATCGACGTGGTACTCGCCCACGTGATGCTGCCACCGTTGCTGGTCGGGATCGGATCGGTGGTGGGGGCCCTTCCCGCCCGTACCCGGGGTGGACCGAACTGGCTGGGCACCACGTGCAGGCTCGTGCTCGGTCTGGCGCTGCTGGCGGCGTTCTCCCCGGGAACGTACGTGCTGTTGGTGTTGGTGGCCGTGGTGGGGTTCGTCTCCCCGGCCGCCGTGCCCACCGGACCGCTCCGCCGCACGGGTGGTTTCGCCGCCCTGGTGCTGTTACCCGTGGCCTGCCTGCTGCCCTGGCCCGGTGTCTGGCTGAGTGAGCCCGGAATCCTGCTGCACGGCACGGGCGCTCCGATGTCGGGGACCGCTTCGGGAACTCCGCCGTGGGGCTCGCCCCCGGATGTCGCGGCGCTCGGAGGGGCGGGGCTGGTACTGCTCGTCGCCGCGTTGTTCGCGGGGGTCTACGCCCGTGACCGTCTCGTGCTGCCCGGCGTGCTGCTCGTACTCCTCGGTGGGGGCGCGGCCCTGCTCGTGGTCTCACTCCGCCTCCCACCGGTGTCGGGTGGTTCTCCCGTCCCGGGGTGGCCGGGTGGTCCGCTGCTGGTCGTGTCCTGTGGTCTGCTGTGGATCGTGCTCGCTGCCGTGGCGGGAGCGGAGAGACCCCCGCTCTCCCCGTCGCTGCGCCGCGTGACCGCCACCGCCGTGGTGCTCTCGGTGCTACTGCTCGCCGCGGGCGCGGCTGCCGTGGGGCGCACCGGACCACTGCGCATGAGCGGAGGGGACACCAGTTCCGTAGCCGGGTTCACGGCGGACGGCTACTGGATGAGGCTGCGCCCGGGGCAGGTGCCGGTCCTGTCCCCACGACGGCAGCCGGAGTTCGGGACGGCGAGCCTGCCTCCCGCCGAGGGGGCGGTCTCCGCGTTGGAGCGGATCCAGCGGGATCTGCTGTCCGAACGGGCCGAGCGGGTTCGTTCCGGGGTGGTCGCCGCCGCCGCCCGAGGGACGGGGCGGATCGTGCTTCCCCAGCGACGGGCGTCTCCGTTCGGGGAACTCGCCGGTGACCTGGTGGAGGACCTCGGGCACGCCGACGGTCTCGGCAGGGTCTTCCGGGTGGAGTTCCCGCACACCCGGGTCGCTCTTCTCGGCCCCGCCCAGGCCACCGAGGCGCGGGAGGGAGCACCGCCGCGTCCCCAGTCCCGGCCGATCCGGGTGCGGGCGGAGCTTCCGCACGTGACGGTCCGTTTCTCCCGGGGAGCCCCGGGACGTGTGCTGCTGCTCGCCGCGCAGCGGGAACCGGGGTGGTGGGCCCGGGTGGACGGCGAGCGGGTCGGACTCGCCACCGGCTGGGGCGGGCAGCTGGCTGTTCCGCTTCCGGAGAAGGCCGGTGAGGTGACCATCGGCTACACCGGTGTTCCCCGCACCACGCTGCTGACGGTGCAGGCTGCCGCGCTGCTGTTCACCGTGATCGGTGCGCTTTCCCGACGTTCCCGGAGACCGGGCACGCGGCACCGGTGGTAGGGCCGCCGACCGCCCTCATCCCCGGCCGGGAACCGGGGACGACCACGCCGGTGGCCCTACTGGTTGCCCCCGATCACGCCGGGGTCGAGTCCCAGGTAGTTGGCGACCTGTTCCACCAGCACCTCGTACAGCAGGTCCACCAGGTCCGCACGGTTGCGTGCCCGGGCTTCCAGCGGTCTGCGGTACAGCACGATTCGGGCCCTGGTGGGCAGACCGCGTCGGTCCACCCCAGCGGGGACGAGACGGGCCAGCGGCACGTTCGAGTCGAGCACCACGTCGTCGCCCCAGACCACCGACTCGGGCGAGGTGCCCTCGACCTCCGGTACCTCGTCCACGGCCACGTCCAGCTGGGTCAGCTCCGTCTGCCAACGCTGCTCGATGGGTTCCAGCGCTTCCAGCACGAGCGCGTCGAAGCGTTGGGACCGGCTCTTGGCGGCCGGCAGTGAGGAGGGATAGAGCGGTCCGCGCAGCCCGCGGCCACGCCGTTCCCGACGCTTCCCGAGCCGTTGCCGAGTTTCCCGTGCGGTCACCACGCGACGAGGGTACGCCGCGTGTGTGGTGCTATGGCAATCGTGTGGACACATCCGGGGACAAACCCGCCCCCCGACAGGGGAGATCGGTCCTGTCCTCTCCACGTGTCGTACTTCACTGAACGAGTGATTCCCACGGTGTGAACGGGCGGTGAGCGGAGTCTTGTCGAGCTGTGCCGGTGCCGAGGCCCGGTTGTTCGGGTGTGTTTTCCGCGTGCCGACGAGTGCCGACGTGACAAGGGCGCTATGGTGCCAGGCGTGCGGAGCGTGAGGCGTTGCTCGCGAACCGGGTGTACCCGCCCGGCGGTGGCTACGCTGACCTATGCCTATGCGGATTCGACCGCCGTGGTCGGGCCGCTGGCCAGCTATGTCGAACCCCACAGTTACGATCTCTGCGAAGAGCACGCGATGCGGTTGACCGCCCCGAAGGGGTGGCACGTCGTGCGGCACGAAGGGGAGTTCGCCGCCGCGCAACCCTCCGAGGACGATCTGACGGCGCTGGCCGAGGCCGTTCGTGAGGCGGGGCGCACGGACCCCTCCGAAGGAGGGGAGTCCGGCTCCCGTCCCGGCAGGGGGATCCGCCGGGGGCATCTGCGCGCGTTGCCCGATCCGGGGGAGGAGTAGTTCCCCGCCGGTTCCGCGAGGCACGGAGGCGAGTGAGTGTGAGTCCTGGCACAGTCGTTACGCCCCCGGGACGGAGAGGGCGCCGCGCCCCCGGAAGGGCCCGGACGCGGAGGTGGACGACCATACGTGCGGGCGGCCTGGTGTCGGGCCGGGGAAACCGCGTGTCTTCGGGGTCCGGCGGTTCGGAGGGGCGGTGCTGGGCTGATCGGGCAGTGGTCTTGGCCGTCCGGCGGACAGCACACCGCCCGTGGGCGCCGGTAGGCTCGGCACGCGGGCAAGAGTGCCGTTAACTTACGGGGAGAGTGCAGCGTGCGGGACCTGTCGGGGATCGTCAAGGCGTACGACATCCGGGGTTTGGTGGGTGAGGAGCTGGACGCGGAGCTGGCCAGGGAGGTCGGTGCCGCGTTCACCAGACTGGTCGGAGGACCCGCCGTGGTGGTCGGCCACGACATGCGGGAGTCCTCCCCAGAACTGGCCGCGGCGTTCTCCGAAGGGGTGACCGGCCAGGGCATCGATGTCGTGCACATCGGTTTGGCCAGCACCGACATGCTCTACTTCGCCTCCGGGCACCTGGACCTGCCCGGTGCGATGTTCACCGCCAGCCACAACCCGCCCGAGTACAACGGGATCAAGCTGTGCCGGGCCGGGGCCGCCCCCGTGGGACAGGACAGCGGACTGTCCGAGATCAAGGAGCTGATCGGCCACGGAGTGCCCGAGTTCCTGGGGGCGCAGGGAAGCGTCACCCGACGCGACATGCTCCGCGAGTACGCCGACTACCTGCGCGGGCTGGTGGACCTGACCTCCATCCGTCCACTGCGGGTGGTGGTGGACGCGGGCAACGGCATGGCCGGACACACCGTGCCGAGCGTGTTCGAGGGACTGCCCATCGAGCTGGTACCCCTGTACTTCGACCTCGACGGGAGCTTCCCGAACCACGAGGCGAACCCGTTGGAGCCGGCCAACCTGGAGGATCTGCGTGCCAAGGTTCCCGAGGTGGGAGCCGACCTCGGACTGGCCTTCGACGGGGACGCGGACCGCTGCTTCGTGCTGGACGCCGCCGGTGAGGCCGTGTCCCCCAGCGCGATCACGGCGCTGATCGCCGTCCGGGAACTGGAGGTCGAACCGGGTGCCTCGATCATCCACAACCTGATCACCTCCAGGGCGGTTCCCGAGATCGTCAGCGAACACGGGGGCAAGCCGGTGCGTACCAGGGTCGGTCACTCCTTCATCAAGCAGACGATGGCCGAGACCGGTGCGATCTTCGGTGGGGAGCACTCGGCGCACTACTACTTCCGTGAGTTCTGGCGCGCGGACTCGGGGATGCTGGCCGCGCTGCACGTACTCGCCGCGTTGGGCGGGCAGCAGGACACCCTGGCCGGGTTGATGTCCGACTACTCCCGTTACGTCGCCTCCGGCGAGGTCAACTCGCGCGTGGACGACCAGACGAGCAGGATGCGTGCCGTGATCGAGGAGTTCCGTCACCGTAACGGTGCTCGTATCGACGAGCTCGACGGGCTTACCGTGGAGTTGTCGGACGGTTCGTGGTTCAACCTCCGTCCGTCCAACACGGAGCCGGTTCTCCGGTTGAACGTGGAGGCCACCGATTCCGAGAGGATGTCGGCGCTGCGTGACGAAGTGCTCACGATACTGCGCAGGTGAACGATCACGGGAAATGTGGGCGACGCTATCCACATGGAGGCTCGCCCCACGGGCGTGTCGGTGGGATGGTGTTCGTCCCGTCGGTGTCGGCGGCGTGAACATCCGGGAGGAACAGTGAGTATCGCGATGGATCCCCGACTGCGCGAGATCCTGGTGTGCCCCTGCCCACGGAACGCGCCACTGCGGGACGGTCTCCCCACGGATCCGGACGCCGATTACCTCACCTGCCAGTCCTGCGGACGGAGCTTTCCGGTCCGGGACGGGATTCCCGTGCTGCTGTTGCAGGAGGCGATCGGAGGCCCCGAGGCCGACACCCCCTCCGAAGGCCCTGGAAAGGGGTGAGGGTGGTGCTGGACGACAGCATGCTGGACGATCAGCGGCGCCTGTTCGAGGCGGACACCCAGGGGCTGCTCCGCCAGGCGGCCCTGGCCGGGGCGCAGGTGCGCTCGGCGGCGCACTCCGCGGCCGAGGTGGGACTGGACGTGCTCGGGGGGCAGCGCCCGCGTGCTCTCGTGCTGCTCTCCCGGCCGGGTGTGGGCGCGGCCGCCTGTGACTCGTTGGCCGCGTTGCTCGGCTCGTCCTGTCCGGTACCCGTGGTGCGTACCGAGGTGGTGCCGTCCTGGATCGGTCCGCTCGACGTGGTCTTCGCCCACGGCCCGGACGGTGGGGACCGGGAGCTGGCCGAGTCGTTGGAGGTCGCCGGCAGGAGAGGGGCCGGGGTGGTGCTCGCCACCCCGGACGAGGGTCCGGTGGCCGCCGCCGTCGCCGGTCGGGCGCGAACGGTGTCGCCGCGGATTCCGGTGGCCGCCGGACTGGACTTCGCCCACGTGTTCACGGTGGGGGCCTGCCTGTTGGAGGCGCTCGGGCTGCTGCGGATCGACACCGAGGAGCTGGCCGACGCCCTGGACGAGCGAGCGGCTGCCACCCATCCCGCCCACGAGAGTTCGCGGAATCCGGCGAAGAACCTGGCCCTGCGCTTGGCCGAGCGGATGCCGTTGCTGTGGGGAGTGGACGAGCTGGCCACGGCCGTGGCCGGGCACGGCGCGTTCGTGCTCGGCTGTTACGGGGGAGTGCCGTGTGACGTGGGCGAGTACGCCCAGGCCGTGAACCGCTACGCCCTGTACGACAGGGCGGCGAGCGCGGGAAGCGAAGCCGAGTTGTTCGCCGATCCGGGGGAGGGCACGGCAGGGCTGCGGGTCCTCCTGCTGACCACCCGGGCCGGTGAGCGGGCGGGTTTCCTCGAACAGCGGGCCACGGCGGCCTTGCCGGGGGCGGACGTGCTCTCCCCGCCGGAGACGGCGCGGGAGGACGCGACGCTGCGTGCGGGGCTGCTGGCGGTCGGTTTCGACATGGCCGCGGTGTATCTCGGACTGGCCTCGGGGTTACTGGACGGTCACCAGCGTCCTATGCTCACGACGTCCTGAGGCGAGGGACGGGTGGTTGTCCTGGAGCTCCTTCGGAGTGTTCGGGACCAGGCGATGAATCCCCGGGTGCGGTGAACAACGGGCCTCGGAGTGGTCCCCGGTGTGACCGGACGGGGCCGGTGCGGGGAAACGCGGTTAGACGAGGAAGCGAGAAGGACAGTGGAGTTACTGCGCAACGCGGTACGCCCGTACGCCTGGGGGTCCCGGACCGCGATCGCGGAGCTGCTCGGTCGTCCCGTACCCGCACCCCATCCCGAGGCGGAACTCTGGATGGGAGCTCATCCCGGTGATTCCTCGCGACTGCTGCGCCACGACGGGTCCGAGGTCCCGCTGGTACGACTGCTGGACTCGGAACCCACCTACCAGCTGGGGCGGGGATGCACCGGACGGTGGGGCAATCGCCTTCCCTTCCTGATGAAGGTGCTCGCGGCCGACGAGCCGTTGAGCCTACAGGCGCATCCCTCCTCCGAGCAGGCCGCCGAGGGGTTCGCCCGGGAGGAGGAGGCCGGCATCCCGCGCAACGCACCGGACCGCAACTATCCTGACCCCACCGCCAAACCCGAGCTGATCTGTGCGCTGACGGAGTTCCACGCCCTGGCCGGCTTCCGCGACGCCCACCGCACCGTTCGTCTGTTGAACCAGCTCGACGTGCCGGGGCTGCGCGCTCACACCGGACTGCTGGAGGCACAACCCGACCGGGACGGGCTGCGGGCGCTGTTCACCACGTGGATCACCCTTCCCGAGGACAACCTGCGTGCGCTGATGCCGGAGCTGTTGCGCGCCTGCTCGGAGCACGTGCGTGCCGAGGGAGAGTTCCGGCTGGAGTGCGCGACCGTGCTGGAACTGGGCGAGTCCTACCCGAACGACGCGGGTGTGCTCGCGAGCCTGCTGCTCAACAGGCTGGTGCTCCAGCCGGGTGAGGCCATCTACCTGCCTCCGGGGAACCTGCACGCCTATCTGCGGGGCACCGGGATCGAGATCCTGGCGAACTCGGACAACATCCTCCGCTGCGGGTTGACTCCCAAGCACGTCGACGTCGCCGAGTTGTTGCGGGTGCTCGACTTCGACAACGGACGGATGCGGGTTTCGACGGGAACGAGGCGCGACGCGAACCTGACCGTCTACCAGACGGAGGCCGACGAGTTCGAGCTGTCCAGGGTGGACTGGCCCTGTGGCGACAACTCCGAGGTGGCCCTGGACTCGGCGGGGCCGCAGATCCTGCTGTGCACCGGGGGCGGGGTGCGACTCTCACCGTTGAACACCGGGCACGGGGTCAACGGGCACGGTGTGCCTTCCTCCCTGCGGGAGCTGGAACTCGAACGCGGCGACTCGGTGTGGTTGGCCGCCTCCGATCCCTGTGTGGTGGCCCGTCCGCTCGACACGGCCGCCGAGACCCAGTTGTTCCGGGCCGCGCCGGGACTCGTGTGAACCCTGGGGCACGTTCGGCGTAGGTGTGTCTTCCGAGGTTGCGGGGGCGTCGCCCGGAGCCTTCCGATTTTCCCATCATGCGAGAGGTATTGTCCCGTTCCTTGGGTGAGGCACGTCACCGACGACGTCGTGGAACCTCGGAAATCCGGACGAAACGGTCTGCCGGGGCACGCGGGAGACACGAAACCCTATCACGGTGGCCGATTTTCGTGGTTGTCCGTGATCGGACCTTCACCGTGTGGATGGGCTGCCGATACCTGGGGCGAGGGATCTCGTAACCCGGGGTATACCCTTTTCGGGGGAACGGGAACGTTTTCCCACGGTATGGGAAACGCTCCGCGAGGGTGGTCGAGCTGCGGGCGCACCTCGTTCGGCGCCGGTGGTTTTCCCGCATCGTGGACGCGAGTCATGGGGGCCGGTTCGTGGGAGGAGTCCTCTCCACCCCGTGTCCGACGCGGTGGGCCCGTTAGCGGATCGTGCTCCCGATCGTCATGGACAACGACCACGTGGCCGCTATCGTGCGGTCTCACACGAGAGCCTGTCCGAAGCCGTGCTCGGTGCCGAGGAGCCGGTGTCACGCCGTGACGCGAGGTTGACTCGACTCCGCGAACCGGCCGACTTCGACACGACAGGCGTCGACAGTGATTCGAGGAGGCAGGGTGCCGGGACACGGACTATGGCGAACCAAGACAGTTGAGCAGTCGATCCTGGATACCGACGAACCGGACACCAAACTGCGGAAGAACCTCGGAACATGGGACCTGATCGTCTTCGGTGTCTCCGTGGTCATCGGAGCCGGGATCTTCACCATCGCCGCCCAGACCGCCGGAGACGTCTCCGGACCCTCGGTGTCCCTGGCATTCCTGCTGGCCGCCGTGGCCTGCGCGCTGGCCGCGCTGTGCTACGCGGAGTTCGCCTCCACCGTTCCCGTGGCGGGCAGTGCCTACACCTACTCCTACGCCACCTTCGGGGAGTTCCTGGCCTGGATCATCGGCTGGGACCTGATCCTGGAGTTCTCCATCGCCGCCGCCGCCGTGGCCAAGGGCTGGTCCTCCTACCTGCACCAGGTCCTGTCCAGCGCGGGCCTGCCGGTGGAGACCATGATTCCCCTGGGGCCGTTACACCTGGACTGGGGGGCGATGCTGCTGGTGGCCGTGCTGGTCGGCGTGCTGGCCAGCGGAACCAAGCTCTCCGCGCGGGTCAGTCTGGTCATCACCGCTATCAAGGTCTCGGTGGTGCTGTTCATCATCATCGCCGGGATCGCCTACATCAAACCGGACAACTACACACCGTTCATCCCCGAAGCCCAGTCGGCCTCCGAGAGCGGGCCGGTACTGGAGCAGTCCCTGTTCTCGCTGATCGTCGGCGGTGAGACCAGCAACTACGGTGTCTACGGCCTGCTGGCGGGAGCCTCGCTGGTGTTCTTCGCCTTCATCGGGTTCGACATCGTCGCCACCACGGCCGAGGAGACCAAGGACCCGCAGCGGAACGCTCCCCGGGGAATCCTCGGCTCGGTGGCGATAACCACCGGCCTCTACGTCGCGGTGGCGCTCGTGGTGACCGGTATGGCCAACTACACCGAGCTGGCCACCGGTCCGGACGGGGAAAGCGCCACCCTGGCCACCGCCTTCCAACTCAACGGGGTGCACTGGGCGGCCAGCCTCATCTCACTCGGAGCGCTGATCGGGCTGACCACGGTGGTGATGGTGCTGTTGCTCGGACAGACCCGGGTGCTGTTCGCCATGTCCCGGGACGGACTGCTGCCTCGGGGCCTGGCCAAAACCGACCAGCGCACCGGCACGCCCGTGCGCACCACCCTGTTGGTCGGCGGGGCGGTTTTCCTCGCCGCGGGTTTCTTCCCGTTCAGCAGGCTGGCCGAGATGGTCAACGTCGGCACGCTGTTCGCCTTCAGCCTGGTCTCGGTGGGGGTGATCGTGCTGCGGCGCAAACGTCCCGACCTGCCCCGTGGCTTCCGCGCCCCGCTGGTGCCGCTGGTGCCGATCCTGGCCGTGGTGGCCTGTGTCTGGCTGATGCTCAACCTCACGGCGCTGACCTGGATCCGCTTCGCGGTGTGGATGGTGGCCGGAGTCGTCATCTACTTCCTCTACAGCCGCAGCCACTCGGTGCTGGCCGAACGGGAGCGTGCCGGGGAGATCCCCGACTGAGCCGCCCCCACAGGGGCCCGGTGACGACGCCGGGGAGGACCGTCCCCGGGACGGTTCTCCCCACGGGAGGCCGGAACACCTCCACCACGGACGATGCGGGCCGCCGAGTCAGGACACCCCCTGGTGAACCGTGTGGCCGGCTCCCCTGGCGCGGCTGGGCAGCCTCAGCCGCATGGCGGGGTAGGGACGTGCCTCGAACCCGAACTCCCGGTACATGTTCGAGCCCTCCCCGGTGGCGAACAGGTCGATGTCGGCGACCTCCGTCTCGGCGCGGAACCAGTCGAGCAGCTGACGCACGCAGGCTCGCGCGTAGCCCCTGCGGCGGTACGGGGCGGCCGTGACCACGTTCGAGATCCGCCCCCGTATCCCCGTGGTGTTCGAGGGACTCGGCGGATCGTGGTTGATCTCTCCCAGGGCAGCGGCGACCAACCGGCCGTCGGACACTTCGGCGACGACCACCACGGCCTCCTCGGCGGAAAGCTTCCGCGTGAACCACGCCGCGGCATACGAGCGCCACGTGTGATCGTCGGAGTTCCTGCCCATGGACGTGAACATCTGGGCGCGCAGCTCGACCAGCGCGTCGATGTCAGCCGTGGTGGCTCTGCGGATATTCACCATGACTCGTCATTTTCCTCAGAGGCCGGTGACGAAGTCCACCTGATTCGTCGTCGACCGGCTTCAGTGCCCGGAAGGACGCAGCGCCGGCCCCCGTTCCCACGGGGGAGTGATTCCCGGAGGGTCGAAGGTCTCGGTGGTGGGGTCGGTAACGGTTCTTCGTGTCCCGGACGGTTCCGCCGGTGCGCCCGCCTGCTCCGGACGTGGTTCCGCCGGAGTGTCCTCACCGGTACCTCGTGTCTCGGCCGCGCCCCCGTGACGGAGGGGGGACTGCTCCGGAGCCGCCGGTTCCAGCGGGATGACGGGAGCCGACCGCTCGGGCGGAGAGCCGTCGGGGGAGGCCGGTTGCGGGGCCCCGTTGAGTGTGGGGGAGTGGGCCGCGACCCCGGCCACCGGCGTGCTGAGCGGCAGTTGGGTCCCCCGGGCGGGAATCTCCAGCCCCGCCGCCATGGAAACCGCCCGATCCCACTCCGGATCGCCGCTGTACTCCCAGTGGCGAAGCAGTCCGGCCATCCAACGGCGGTGTTCGAACGGTCCCCGCTGCGGATCCGGCAGCCAATGGTCCCCCCCGAGAACCAGGGCCCCGGTCGGTCCCCGGGCGGCCGCGGGCAGCGGCCCCGTCGTCCCGTCGGGACGGAAACCGACTCCCAGCAGCTTGCCGTCGTAGACCTGCCTGCTCCAGGTGCTCACCCCACCCCCGATGGGGTCGGTCCCCCGGCACAGCGAACGCCAGCGCCCGTCCAGTTCCCCGGCCAGCTCCCGCTGGGAGTCGTGGCCGAGTACGGCGGGGAATCCCCGGGCGTAGGCCCACTGTAGCTGTGAGCCGGCCGTGACGAGACCGACGCGGCGACGATCCCGTTCGTCCAGCTCGCGGAGCAGCCGCGCCGTCGCGACGGAGGCGAGCAGACTGCCCTGGCTGTGGCCGGTGATCACCACGCGCGTGTGCGGGTCCTCCAGGTGTTCCCTGGCCCTGTTGACCAGTTCCGGCACGACTTTCAGCGCGTAACACGGAGGGACCATGGGATGGGCCTCACGGGGCCAGAAGAGCGTGAGGTCGCACAGTACACCGAGTTCTCGGGCCGCTTCGGGTCTGCGTACGGCCAGATACACCATGCGGAGAAGAAACGCGGCCAGGGTTGCCAGCGTGCCCACCCCGAGGACCATGAGCCAGCGACCCCAGAACGGGGGGTGGGAGAAACCCAGCCGCAGCGCGGCTGCCGTCACCGCCCCGGCCGACAGCACTCCGGCGAGCACGAGTACCGCCTTGTGCCCGTGCGCGCGTTGCAGCTCGGCCCACTTCCACGCTCGCTCGGCGCTGCGCTGGTCGGCGGAGCGGCCCGCGTGTAACAACTCGACCTCGGCGGAGACCGGTTCCGCTCCGCGCAGCGTGTTCCACCAGCGGAGCCAGACCCAGGGGACGAGGACGAACCCGGCCGTGACGAGCAACGCCGTGGCCGAGCCCCACAACAGGGTGGCGGTGTCGTAGGAGTCGGGCAGCAGCGGTCGCCCACCGAGAGCCTCGCGGGTGGTCAGGGTCAGCCCCGCCCCGAAGCCGGTCCCCAGCAGGCAGGCGATCAACAGCACCGGCGCGGCGAACCACCCGCCGGCCCAGGGGCGAAGTCGGGCGGGCAGGCCGCGCCAGCGGTCGCGAGCCAGCAGCACGGTGGGCACCAGCAGCAGGGCCACGAATCCGCAGGAGACCAGCATCCCGACAGTCAGCAGCTCGATGACCGGTCCGGAACCGGCGAGCGGGCCGTTGAGTTCGACCGTCGGTGCGGTCACCAGCACCACCAGCATCGTGAACGCGACGAGCACCCTCCGTGGTCTGCGGGACAACACCGTTCGGACCGCACGACGGAAGGGGGGCTCGGCGCGTCCTTCGGAGTCGGTGGGATCGTCCAGCAGCAGCACACCGACCACGCACCCGACGGTGAGCACCGCGGTGACCCACCAGCGCGGGTCCGGGGAGGGGGCGGGTCCGCCCAACGCGATCAGCAGCATCGCGCACAGCCCGGCCACCGTGTGCAGTATCCGCAGCGCCGGCGTCTCCGGGTCGCGCACCACCTCGGCACCGGGCAGTCGCGGGCTGCGCGCCGGGGAGGTGCTCTCGGGTCCCCTCCGTCCGCACACCCGCCAGGACCTGGCCGAAAGACGGTGCATTCCCAGCACCACCGCCGAGACGAAGGCCATGGCCACGACCGAACGCGGTGCCTGGAAGACGCGGGCCCCTTCGGGGAAGGGGGGCAGGCACTCCGCTCCGGGACGCAGGCACTGGGAGGCGATCAGATCCAGACTCAGCACGGTCAGGTGCGCGACGAACAACATCGTCAGCAGCAGCGCCGTCAGGCGGATTCCGGCGCGCAGCGTTCCACCGAGCCACCGGAGCGGACGTGACCCCGTCTCGGTGGGGGGAAGCATCCAGTGCGCCATGTTCGCCAGGGCGAAGGGGAACAGCAGTGCCCAGAGGGCCTTGCTTCCCCCCGAGGTCATGTCACCCCACACATATCCCTCGATCGAGCGAGGAACGGTGCGTTCGCCCGCCGTCAGGTCCGGTCCCGGAACGGGCCGCAGCAGTCTGTCCGCCGGACGCACGATGCGCCCGACCCCGTCTCCGGCGACGTCCACGGAGGCCACCGAGTCCGTCAGATCCTGGGGTTTCGTGCCGAGAATGCCGTGTACCCGCAGCTCGACCACGCGAGTGTCCGGCCCGGGTACGTGCACTGTTCCTCCTGTGGGTCGACGGCGGAGTGCGGGACACGCCTTCAGCCGATTGTCTCTTCTCGACGGTCGTGTTGCGAGCGTTCCGGTGGAGATTGTGCGCCGATTCCCCGGAACTGCCCAACAGTGTGAATCGTTGCTCGGGTTCCCTCGCCCACACCGGGTGTCCTCGTCGGCGACGTTTCCCCGGTGAGTAGGGTTGCCCGCCGTGGGGCGGCTGATCGTGATCGAAGGACTGGACGGTGCGGGCAAGCAGACCCTGACCGCCGCGCTGTCGACCGAGCTGGAACGCAGGGGGTGCTCGGTGGGCGGGGCTGCCTTCCCCCGCTACGGAACGGACGTGCACGCGGACCTGATCTCCGAGGCCCTGCGCGGAGACCACGGGGACCTCGCCGAGTCCGTCTACGGGATGGCGGTGCTCTACGCGCTGGACAGGTGGTACTCCCGCACCTGGCTGCGGGAGCGGGTCGCCGAGCACGACGTGCTGCTGTTGGACCGCTACGTGGCCTCCAACGCCGCTTACGGGGCGGCCCGGCTGGGGCAGGACGCCGCGGGGGAGTTCGTCGACTGGGTGGGACGGCTGGAGACGGAGCGGTTCGCCATGCCCACACCCGACCTGCAGGTTCTGCTGAACGTTCCCACCGAGGTCGCGGCACGGCGGGCCGAGCGACGGGAACGGGCGGCCGGACGTGGCGGTGGAGACCGCTTCGAAGTGGACTCCTCGTTGCAGGAGCGTTGTGGCGAGGTCTATCTCGGGCTCGCCGAGTCCTCGTGGTGGTCCCCCTGGCACGTGGTGGACAACGCGGACGCCGCGGACCCGGCGGGGCTGGCCGACCGGGTTCTCGCCTAGTTCCCCCGACAGGAGGTGCTCCGTTCGGCCGTATCCGCTCCTACGCTCTGGGCAATGGTTCGGCGACCTGCAGTGATGATTACCGGGCGGTGTGTGCCCCCGTGGTGCGAAGTGCAACCATGTGGGGCATGAAGTCACGCGTGCTCGTGGTGGACGACGACCCGGCCCTGGCGGAGATGCTGACGATCGTGCTCCGTGGTGAGGGGTTCGACACCGCCGTCGTCAACGACGGCACCAAGGCGATGCCCGCGCTGCGTGAACTCAAACCCGACCTGGTGCTGCTGGACCTGATGCTGCCGGGGATGAACGGCATCGACGTGTGCAAGGCGATCCGTGCCGAGTCGATGGTTCCCGTCGTCATGCTCACCGCGAAGAGTGACACCGTGGATGTGGTCCTCGGTCTGGAGTCCGGTGCCGACGACTACATCGTCAAGCCGTTCAAACCCAAGGAGCTGGTGGCGCGGCTGCGGGTGAGGTTGCGGCGGACCGAGGCCGAACCCGCCGAGGTGCTGTCCATCGGTGACCTCACGATCGACGTTCCCGGGCACGAGGTCACCAGGGACGGGGTACCGATCTCGCTGACCCCGCTGGAGTTCGACCTGCTGGTCGCGCTGGCCCGGAAACCGCGTCAGGTGTTCACGCGCGAAGTGCTGTTGGAACAGGTGTGGGGGTATCGTCACGCTGCGGACACCAGGCTGGTCAACGTGCACGTGCAGCGACTCCGTTCGAAGATCGAGAAGGATCCGGAGCATCCGGAGGTCGTGCTCACGGTGCGCGGGGTCGGTTACAAGGCCGGCCCTCCGTGATCCGCGCTTCGGCCAGCACGTTCGTACGGCGGGACGGACACCGTGAGTGACAGGAGAATCCGGCGCGGTTGGCCGCGTTCGCTGTTGTGGATGCGTGAGGAGGTACGTCGGCACTGGCATCGGTTCGAGTCGGTCTGGCGCCGGTCGATGCAGCTGCGCGTGGTGGTCAGCACGCTCGCGCTTTCCTCCGCCGTGGTGTTCGTCCTGGGGATGGTGCTGCAGACGCAGATAACGAACCAGATGCTGCAGACCAAGAAGGAAGCGGCCATCCGCCAGGTGGAGCAGAACCTTCCCGTGCTGGAACGCCAGCTGTCTGCCGTGGATCCGAACTCCGAGGAAGTGGACGAGCAGCTGGAGGGAGCGCTCAACCGACTGACCACCGCTCCTTCGGTGCAGGCCGACACCGACTCGGTCGCCGGGGCCTACGACCCCGTTCTCGTGGACGGCTACGCGGTCACCGAGGACGGTGAGGAACCCCCGTCCGCGGGACCGGTGCACGACGTGCCCCGGGCTCTGCGCCAGTACGTCAAGAAGGACCAGTTCGCCGCCCAGATCGTCACGGTCCCGCGGGGGCGGGACAGGGTCACCATGCTGGCGATCGGGAGTCCGGCCGGAGCCCCCACCCGCCCGTTGCAGGCGTACTTCCTGTTCCCGCTGACGGCCGAGCAGAGCACCATGGCCGTGGTGCAGCGCACCCTGCTGGTCGGAGGGCTGGTGCTGCTCGTGCTGCTCGGGGCCATCACGAACCTGGTGACACGTCAGGTGGTGCGCCCCGTGCGGCAGGCGGCCCGCACGGCGGAACGGCTCGCCAGTGGTGATCTGGACGAGCGGATGCGGGTGATCGGTGAGGACGATGTCGCCCGGTTGGCGGACTCGTTCAACGAGATGGCCGACAGCCTGGCGCAACAGATCCAGCAGCTCGAGGAGTTCGGCCAGTTGCAGCGGCGGTTCACCTCCGACGTCTCGCACGAACTGCGGACCCCGTTGACCACCGTGCGGATGGCCGCCGACGTGCTGCACGCCTCCCGGGACGAGTTCCCGGCCGGTTTGGAACGCTCCGCCGAACTGCTGGTCGACGAACTCGACCGCTTCGAGGCGTTGCTCGGGGACCTGCTGGAGATATCGCGGCTGGACGCGGGGGTGGCCGAGCTCTCCACCGAGTCCCTGGACATCCCCGAGCTGATCCGCCGCGCCGTGGACTCCCTCCGACCGATAGCGGACACCAGCGGGGTGGAACTGCGTCTCCAGGTCCCCGAGGAGGAGGTCACCGTTTTCGCCGACGCGCGGCGCGTGGAACGCATCGTGCGCAATCTGGTGGCCAACGCCATCGACCACGCCGAGGGAGGGCCGGTCGACATCGCCTTCGGCGAGGGAACGAACGAGGTGGCGATCACCGTCCGGGACTACGGGGTGGGACTGCGCCCCGGTGAGGCAGAACTGGTGTTCACCCGGTTCTGGCGCGCGGACCCCTCACGGGACCGCCAGACGGGAGGAACCGGGCTGGGGTTGTCCATCGCCTCCGAGGACGCCCGCCTGCACGGTGGGTGGTTGGACGCCTGGGGCGAACCCGGGCAGGGTTCCTGCTTCCGGTTGACGTTGCCGAAGTACTCGGTCGACCAGGAGATCTCCGAGAGCCCGCTGCCGCTTCCGAGCGCGCGCAGCATAGCGGCTCCCGAAGCGCTGCTCGCGGTTCCCGCCGAGGCCGACGAGGAGGGCCGGGAGCAGGACGAGGCCACCGGGCAACGTCCGGACGGTGACGGTGGGGAGGAAGAACGATGAGGCGAGGCGTTCGACTGGTCACACTGCTGCTCGTGCTGTGCGTGCCGATCGCGGGATGTGCCTCGATCCCCGAGGAGACCTCTCCCGAGGTGATCAGGCAGGTCGAGGAGGGCAAGCCCACCAGCACCACCGTCGAGCCTCCCCCGGAGGGCATAGACGCTCCCGACCTGGTGCGTGACTTCGTCGCCGCCGGGGCCCGTCCCGCCGACGACTACGCCGCCGCGCGCATGCACCTGACCGAGCGGGCCGCGCGGTCCTGGCGGGTTCCTCCGGAACTGACGATCGTCGACAGCGTGGACACGATCCCGCTGCGGGACGAGAACCTGCCCAATTCGGTCCAGCTGGTCAGGGTGAGCATGAACGTCGTCGGCACGCTGCGGTCGGACCACTCCTTCGTCCCGCGCGAGCAGAGCAGGGAGATACGGTTCCGGGTGAAAAGGAACTCCGAGGGGCAGTGGCGGATCACCAATCCCCCGGAGAACCTGTTGTTGGCCGGTCGCAGTGCCTTCGCCTCCAACTATCGGTCCGTGTCCGTGTACTTCACGGACGAACAGCAGGAGACCGTGGTTCCGGATGTTCGTTGGGTGCGTCAGCAGCCGCGCAGCACCCTTCCCTCCCGGGTGATCGACCTGTTGCTGGAGGGGCCCTCGGCCGGTTTCGACGCGGCGATGAACACGGCCATTCCGGAGGGTACGACCACCGTCAGCAACGTCAGCGAGGACGACGAGGGTGCGCTGCTGGTGAATCTGAGTGATCTCGGGGAGCTCAGCAGCGAGCAGAAGCGTCTGATCGCCGCCCAGGTGGTGCTCACACTGCGGGGCGTCCGCACCGCGCGGGTGCTGCTGCAGGAGGAGGGGACCCAGCTGATCTCCTCCACGAACGACTCCAGGTTGCGGCCGGCCGATGTGGCTTCCTACGAACAGGGGAACAAGGTTTCCTCGGACGTGGCTCCGTTGGCCGTGGTCGACGAGCGTCTCGTGGTGTTCGACGAACAGGCCTCTCCCGTTCCCGGGGACGCGGGATCGGGGAAGTTCAAGATCACCAAGGCGGCTCGTTCGGACCAGGGGGAACGGCTGGCGGCAGTGGTTCTTCGTTCCGGTGGGCGACGAGTGGAGCTGCGTGTGGGCGGTTACGGAGGGAAACTCCGTGCCCTCCCCGTTCGGGGCAGTTTCATGTCCCGGCCGACCTGGCGGAACGACTCCGAGGTGTGGACGGTCGTGGACGGTGAACGGATCGTCCGGGCCAGCCGGGACAAGAACGGCTCCTGGTCGGTCAGCGAGGTCGACTCCGCGGAGTTCGCCGGGGACAAGGAGATCCAGGACCTGCGTGTCTCCCGGGACGGAACCCGGTTGGCCGGGGTGGTGGACGGCCGGATCGTGGTCGCCGGAATAGCGGGTACCGGTTCGGAGGCGATGCTGCAGGAACCGACTCCGTTGGTCGGTCGCTACAGCGACTCCCGGATCAAACGGGTGGACTGGCTGAGCGGTAAGGACCTCGTCGCCATCACCGACACCGACTCCCTGCCCGTGGTCCGGGTTTCGGTGGACGGTTTCACCTGGAAACCGTACAACTCCTCGAACCTGACCCCTCCGCTGCGAAGATTGACCGTGGGCCCCGGGCAGAAGGTCATCGTCGCCGACCACGCCTATCTCTGGCAGGCCAGGGACCAGGAGGAGGTCTGGGAGGTGCTGCAGGACATCCCCGTCGGTCCGAAGTCGATACCGTTCTACCCCGGCTGAGTCACCGGGGATCGCCCTCCGTGGCGTCCGACACGCCCGTGGTTTTCCCGGATCACGTCATGGACGTCTCCTCTCACCGGGATGCTGCCGGGTATGGTGCGAGATCGTTTCGGTCCGGGCAAACCCGCGCGGGCCCTCGTGGAACTGGCCGTTCCGCTCCGTTGCGCCGGCTGCGCCCGTCACGGGGCCGTGTTGTGCGCCGACTGCGACGGTGAGTTCGGGAGGTTGCGGCGGGTCCGCCCCGGCCTGCTCGCCGAGTCTCCTCCCGTCTACGCGCTCGGGCGTTACCGGGGAGGCGCGCGGAGGGCGGTACTCGCCTACAAGGAGTACGGCAGACGTGATCTGGTGCGGCCCTTGGGAGACCGACTGGCACGTGCTGTCGGGACGGTGCGTGGGGAGTGCGTGGAGTTCCCGGACGAGGGACCCTTCCGGATGGTTCCGGTCCCGTCGAGACCGGCCGCCGTTCGGGCGAGGGGTGGGGCGCACCTGGTGCGGTTGGCACACCGGGCGGCGCGTTGTCTGGGGGAGGACGCCGTGGTGGACGACCGCCTGCGGCTGAGTCGCGTGAGCAGGGACTCTGTGGGGTTGGACGCGACACGGCGGCTCGACAACATCAGGCGTGGGCTCCGGGTGCGTGCTCCTCGAGCGCCCCGCCGAGGGGAGCCGGTCGTGGTGCTCGACGACGTGGTGACCACCGGTGCCACGGTGTCCTGTTGCGTGGACGCCCTGGGCGCGGACGGAACCAGGGTGGTGGCCGTGGTGGTACTGGCGGCGGCCCGGGGGTGACCGGAGTGGACCACGCCCGGGGCAGCCGGAGATCGGAAACTTTTCCGGACACGCGGGAACCACGGGTTTGCTCCGAGCGTTGTCCGGGTATACGCGAGTAGCCGAGCCCGCCGAGGCTTCGTACCCGAAGGGGTGGTGGGAGTGACTGTGCTGTCACCCGAACGGAGGTACCTGGGGTGCTGTCGGGGTGGCGGGGACGGCCGCTCTTCCGATGGGCTGGGCGAGGGAGTTCGCGCTCGTCCACTCGGCGGTATCGATTACACAGAGTGGTCGGTTGACGTCCCTCTGGTCGGGGGTGTTGCGAACGGAGGAAGCGAGCTAGTGTGCGTGCCAATCAGCCGTATCCGACCTGAGGAAGAGGTGAGGCAGTGACTCCCCGGCGTCGGACGTGAGCTGAGGTTGCTCCCTCCGGCGTCGCCGTGACCAGGGTTCACGGAAGAACGCTGAGCAATGGAGGTCGCGAATGGACATCGTCGTCAAGGGCCGCAACGTCGAGGTGCCCACCCACTACCAGAGGCACGTCGGTGAAAAGCTCAACCGTCTCGACCGCTACGACAGAAAAGCCATGCGAGCCGACGTGGAACTGCACCACGAGCGTAACCCGCGCCAGGCGAAGAACTGTCAGCGGGTCGAAATAACCCTGAAGGGACGTGGACCGGCTGTCCGTGCCGAAGCCAGTGCCCCCGACTTCTATGCCGCCCTGGACGCCGCGACGACGAAGTTGGAGAGCCGGCTGCGTAAGAAGCACGACCAGCGGAAAGTCCACCACGGTCGGCGCAGTCCCCGTTCCGTGGCAGAGGCGACCGCGGCGCTGGCCGACCGCCCCGTCGCCGTCGCCGGGGCCGGAGGAACGCCACAGCACGGCACCCGCACCACACTGCTGGAGCCTCCCGCCGAGCAGGCGCGTACCGACGCCGAAGAGCGCTCCGTTCCCTCGACCTCCGAAACCTCCTCGCACATGGATCTTCCCGGGCAGCGTCACGGAGACAACGGCTACGAGCCGGGCCGCATCGTTCGCGAGAAGGAGCACCCGGCCACACCCATGACGGTTGACCAAGCGCTGTACGAGATGGAGTTGGTCGGTCACGACTTCTATCTCTTCTTCGACGCCGAGTCCGCCAAACCCAGCGTGGTGTACCGCCGCAAGGGGTTCGACTACGGAGTGATCAGACTGGCCTCCGACAAGTGAATTGATTCATACGGAGCATAACGACGGGGGCCGTCCTCCGCGTACCGTGGTACGCGGGGACGGTCCCGTTCATGGGTGTACGCTCCTGGACGGTCCGGGCCCGGCCACCGCACGATCGGGTGCGGCGGGAACACGCGTACGTGTCCGAAACGTTCGTAGTCCGTGGCCGCTCCCGGCGTTCGAGCGGGCTGCTTGGTGCGAGGAGCCTGTTCGAACGGTGCGTGGGTGGGCTTCTAATACCATGGCCGTAAAGCGTCCGTGACGGGCGCGTCACGATCAGCAAGTGAGGTCGACCGGATGGTCCTGTCCCGACTGCTCCGCGCTGGCGAAGGCAAGATGCTCAAGCGCCTGCGTTCCATCGCGGCGCACATCAACGAGCTCGAAGACGACACGGTCGCGCTGTCCGACAGCGAGCTGCGGGCCAAGACCGACGAGTTCAAGAGCCGTTACGCCGACGGTGAGCAGCTGGACAAGCTGTTGCCCGAGGCGTTCGCCGTCGCGCGGGAGGGTGCACGCCGAACGCTGGGCAACCGGCACTTCGACGTCCAACTCATGGGCGGAGCCGCCCTGCACTTCGGCCAGATCGCCGAGATGAAGACCGGTGAGGGCAAGACCCTCACCTGTGTACTGCCCGGCTACCTCAACGCGATCACGGGCAACAGCGTGCACGTCATCACGGTCAACGACTACCTGGCCAGGCGTGACTCCGAGTGGATGGGGCGGATCTACCGCTTTCTCGGGATGGAGGTCGCCGCGATCACGGCCGACATGGCTCCCGAACAGCGCAGGGAGGCCTACGCGGCGGACGTCATCTACGGCACCAACAACGAGTTCGGCTTCGACTACCTGCGTGACAACATGGCCTGGAGCCTGGCGGAGTGCGTCCAGCGTGACCACAACTTCGCGATCGTCGACGAGGTGGACTCGATCCTCATCGACGAGGCACGGACGCCGTTGATCATTTCCGGGCCGGCCGACCAGTCCTCGCGGTGGTACCAGGAGTTCGCCCGGCTCGCCCCGATGCTCAAACGTGACGAGCACTACGAGGTGGACGAGCGCAAGAGGACCGTCGGTATCACCGAGGAGGGCGTCGAGGTCATCGAGGACCAACTGGGGATCGACAATCTCTACGACGCCGCGAACACCCCGCTCGTCGGCTACCTCAACAACGCGTTGAAGGCCAAGGAGCTGTACCACCGCGACAAGGACTACATCGTCCGCAACGGTGAGGTGGCCATCGTCGACGAGTTCACCGGCCGGGTGCTTCACGGACGCCGTTACAACGAGGGGATGCACCAGGCGATCGAGGCCAAGGAAGGCGTCGAGATCCAGGCCGAGAACCAGACGCTGGCCACGATCACCCTGCAGAACTACTTCCGGCTCTACGACAAGCTCGCGGGCATGACCGGTACCGCCCAGACGGAGGCGGCCGAGTTCCAGAGCACCTACAAGCTCGGTGTGGTGAGCATCCCCACGAACGAGCCGATGATCCGCAAGGACCAGCCGGACCTGATCTACAAGACGGAGGAGGCGAAGTTCGCCGCCGTCGCCGAGGACATCGAGGAGCGGCACCGGAAGGGACAACCGGTCCTGGTGGGAACCACGAGCGTCGACCGCTCCGAGTACCTGGCGAAACTGCTCACCAAGCGTGGTGTGCCACACAGTGTGCTGAACGCCAAGCACCACGAGTCCGAGGCGGGCATCGTCGCCGAGGCGGGACGCAAGGGCGCCGTGACGGTGGCGACGAACATGGCGGGTCGCGGTACCGACATCGTGCTCGGCGGCAACGTCGATCACCTCGCCGACGCCGAGCTGCGCAAGCGCGGACTGGACCCGGTGGAGAACCGCGAGGAGTACGAGGCCGAGTGGCCCGCGGTGGTGAGCAAGATCAAGGAGCAGGCCGAGGCCGAGGCCGAGGAGGTTCGTGCCGCGGGCGGCCTGTACGTGCTCGGCACGGAGCGGCACGAGTCCCGACGCATCGACAACCAGCTGCGTGGGCGTTCGGGACGTCAGGGTGATCCCGGTGAGTCCCGGTTCTATCTCTCCCTCGGCGACGAGCTGATGCGCCGGTTCAACGCGAACATGGTCGAGAGCGTGATGACCCGTCTCAAGGTGCCCGACGAGGTGCCGATCGAGCACAAGATGGTCACCAAGGCCATACGCAGCGCGCAGACCCAGGTCGAACAACAGAACATGGAGATCCGCAAGAACGTCCTCAAATACGACGAGGTACTCAACCAGCAGCGCTCGGTGATCTACACCGAACGCAGAAGGGTTCTCGAAGGGGAGGACCTGCGTGAGCAGGTTGAGCACATGATCGAGGACGTCGTCGGTGCCTATGTGAACGGGGCGACCTCGGAGGGCTACGCGGAGGACTGGGACCTCGACCAGCTGTGGTCGGCGCTGAAAACGCTGTACCCGGTGTCTGTTCACTGGGAGGACCTGGCAGAGGAGGACGGCGACCTCAGCAGGGAACGGCTGCGCGAAGCGGTGGTGGAGGACGCCAAGGCGGCCTACGACCGACGCGAGGCCGAGATCGAGAGCCAGGTCGGCGAGGGTGCGATGCGGGAGCTCGAACGCCGCGTCGTGCTGAGTGTGCTGGACCGGAAGTGGCGTGAACACCTCTACGAGATGGATTACCTCAAGGAGGGCATAGGGCTGCGGGCCATGGCCCAGCGGGACCCGTTGCTCGAGTACCGGCGCGAGGGTTTCGACATGTTCAACGCGATGTTGGAAGCCCTCAAGGAGGAGTCCGTCAGCTTCCTGTTCCATGTCCAGGTGGAGGCGGCCGAGTCCCAGGAGTCCCAGGAACCGGCCGTCCCGGTTTCGGTCACCCAGTCCGCCGATGGCCAGCACGACGGGGCGGACTCCGGAGCGGCGCAACCGAGTTCGAAACGCGCGCGGAAGTCGCGCAGCGCGGCGGGCCCCGCGCTGAGTCAGCTCTCGGCGGGTGAACAGAGCGATCAGGACCGGGTCCCGGCCGGGCTTCGCGGAGACGGGAGCGGACCCGACCAGCGGAACCTGAGTTATTCCGGACCGTCCGAGAGCGGTGAGGTACGCAGGAGTGGTGCCGCCGCGGACAACTCCGATCCGGAACAGCAGGGAACCCGGCGGGAGCGCCGTGCCGCTGCCCGCGCGGAGGCCAAGCGGAACAAGCGTCGCTGAGCGTGCGGTCGGGAGCCGTGCGTCGCGGAGGGCGCACGGCTCAGCCCTAGACCAGGGCGAACAGCGTGCAGCACCAGTGCAACCTGTCCCGCTGGAGCCGGAGGGTCATCGCCCGGTGGCGTGCTCCCTCGTCGACGATCACGCAGGCTTCCACGGTGGTGGACGTGGTCAGGCAGGCGTGCACCGAGCTCAGTCTGGTTCGTTCGTGCAGGAGGTTCCCGGAGCGGACGAGGGTGGCCAGCAGACTGGCGACCGGTCTGCTGAGCCACTGTCGGACCTGGTGGAGCGGGCGTCGTCCGGTGAGTACCTCGACGATGCCGTGTCCGGCGCGGTCCGCCAGGGCCGAGGCGGAGTAGTGCGGTGGGGTTCTGCTTTCGTGGGGCGGTTTGACGGGAGTTCCACGGGTTTCCGGGGACGCGGGTGAGGGTGCGGGGGCCCTGTGGGGACGTGTGCCGTGTATGATGACGCTCCTTGGTCGACTGCCTCTGTTGGACAGGAGGGCTCTCCCCGTACCGGGAATTCGGTTGTGGGGGAGTCTTCACCGGAAGGTGTGAGTTCCTTCGGGAGGAGAGCCGTATGTGGACGGGCCTTTCGGCCCTCGTCATGGACTACGGGGGAGTGCTGGATGATCCCGGCACGGAGCGGCCCGGCACGCGAGCTCCGCTGCTCGTGCGGCTGGGGGAGCTGCGAGAGCGGGGAGTCGCCACGGCTCTGTTGTCGAACGGGAACTCGGTGCCGCCCGAAGTGGCGGGCGCCGGGGTGCTGGACGTGATGGTGTTGTCCGCGGAAGTGGGGACGAGTAAGCCCGACCCGGCGATCTACCACCTCACGGCCGAGTCCTTGGGGGTCTCGCCGCGGAACTGTGTCTTCGTCGACGACGTGGCACGAAACGTCGAGGCAGCGGTGCGGACGGGGATGGTCGGGGTGCTGCACCGGGACGTGGCATCCACCTTGGATGAGTTGGCGGTGCTCTTCGAGTGCGTGGAACTCGCGTGAGGGGCACCTTCCGAACTGCTGTTTCGGTTCTCGGTTCGACGATGGTGACCCCCCGTTCGGGGGTTGTTCGACGGGTGTGTAGAGTTGTACCCAACAGAGGTCGGGACGGGCTCTGTAGAGTCGCTCGGATGACGGGTGGTTCGAGGAGTCCGTGTCGGTTTCTGGGGAGTGCCCACCCCCCTTGAAGAATCGGGCGGCGGGTGGTGTAGAGTAGAAAAGCGGCACGGGCGGTTTCGTTTCGTGTCGAGCGTTGTTTGAGTGTGAATACTGTAGCCGGTCCGGTAGCATCGGATCGGGAAGCCCACGGTGGTGGGTGTGTTCTTTGAGAATTCAACAGTGCCTCGTGTTGTGTGTGCGTGTGGGGCCTGTGTTGTGGGTCTTGTGGTTGTTGTGAGTGTTTTTGCTGGGGTTTTTTCTCTGGTTGTTTGTTGGAGAGTTTGATCCTGGCTCAGGACGAACGCTGACGGCGCGCTTCACACATGCAAGTCGAACGCTCGCACCCCGGGTGCCTTCCCCTCTTTTTGGGGGGTGGGTGGGGTGTGGGAGTGGCGGACGGGTGAGTAACACGTGAGTAACCTGCCCTGGGCGTGGGGATAACCCTGGGAAACTGGGGCTAATACCGGATGGCTCGCATGCCCCGCATGGGGGGTGTGGGAAAGGTTCTCTCCTGTGAGGGGGGGTTCCGGCCTGGGAGGGGCTCGCGGCCCATCAGCTTGTTGGTGCGGTGAGGGCGTACCAAGGCGATGACGGGTAGCCGGCCTGAGAGGGTGATCGGCCACACTGGGACTGAGACACGGCCCAGACTCCTACGGGAGGCAGCAGTGGGGAATTTTGCGCAATGGGCGGAAGCCTGACGCAGCGACGCCGTGTGGGGGAGGACGGCCTTCGGGTTGTAAACCCCTTTCGGCCCTGACGAATGTGACGGTAGGGGCTAAAGAAGCGCCGGCTAACTACGTGCCAGCAGCCGCGGTAATACGTAGGGCGCGAGCGTTGTCCGGATTTACTGGGCGTAAAGGGCTCGTAGGCGGTTTGTCGCGTCGGTCGTGGAAATGTGCGGCTTAACCGGGCACGTGCGGCCGATACGGGCAGACTCGAGGGCGGTAGGGGCAAGCGGAATTCCTGGTGTAGCGGTGAAATGCGCAGATATCAGGAGGAACACCGATGGCGAAGGCAGCTTGCTGGGCCGTTCCTGACGCTGAGGAGCGAAAGCATGGGGAGCGAACAGGATTAGATACCCTGGTAGTCCATGCTGTAAACGTTGGGCGCTAGGTGTGGGGACCGGGTGATGGTGTCCGTGCCGTAGCTAACGCATTAAGCGCCCCGCCTGGGGAGTACGGCCGCAAGGCTAAAACTCAAAGGAATTGACGGGGGCCCGCACAAGCGGCGGAGCATGTGGATTAATTCGATGCAACGCGAAGAACCTTACCTGGGTTTGACATACACCGGATCGCTCCAGAGATGGGGTTTCCTTTCGGGGCTGGTGTACAGGTGGTGCATGGCTGTCGTCAGCTCGTGTCGTGAGATGTTGGGTTAAGTCCCGTAACGAGCGCAACCCTTGTCCCGTGTTGCCAGCGGTGCGGCCGGGGACTCGCGGGAGACTGCCGGGGTCAACTCGGAGGAAGGCGGGGACGACGTCAAGTCATCATGCCCCTGATGTCCAGGGCTTCACACATGCTACAATGGCCGGTACAGAGGGTGGCGAGACCGTGAGGTGGAGCGAATCCCGGAAAGCCGGTCTCAGTTCGGATCGGGGTCTGCAACTCGACCCTGTGAAGTCGGAGTCGCTAGTAATCGCAGATCAGCAGTGCTGCGGTGAATACGTTCCCGGGCCTTGTACACACCGCCCGTCACGTCATGAAAGTCGGTAACACCCTAAGCCCATGGTCCAACCCGGTTGCGGGGGGGGCGTGGTCGAAGGTGGGACTGGCGATTGGGACGAAGTCGTAACAAGGTAGCCGTACCGGAAGGTGCGGCTGGATCACCTCCTTTCTAAGGAGACCCTGTTGAGGCGGGCGTTACACGCACGCGTGGTGGGGCACTGTTGGGTTCTCTGGGGGCGCACCCGTGTGGTGGGCTCTGGTGGCTGGTTGAGAACTGTATAGTGGTGGCGAGCATCTGATCATCGTGTGGTGGTCGGTGTGTGGTTTCGTGTCCAGGGGCGTACGGTGGATGCCTGGGCATCAGACGCTGAAGAAGGACGTGGGAGGCCGCGATAGGCCTGGGGGAGCTGTCAACCGAGCTGTGATCCCAGGGTGTCCGAATGGGGAAACCCGGCCGGGGTGATGCCCGGTCACCGGTGCCTGAACAGTGGTATAGGGCATCGGGAGGCACGGGGGGAACTGAAACATCTCAGTACCTCCAGGAGGAGAAAACAAACAGTGATTCCCTCAGTAGTGGTGAGCGAACGGGGAGCAGGCTAAACCGGGTGCGTGGGCGAGTCGGCAGACGGTGCGTGCCCGGGGTTGTGGGAGTGTGTGGTGTCTGTGCTGCCGCGCAGGCGCGTGTGCCCGATGGTGAGCCGAAGGTGTTGGAAGGCACCGGCGCAGTGGGTGAGACCCCCGTAGGTGAACACGGTCGGGTGGGCGTGCACGCATGTCCCGAGTAGCGCGGGGCCCGGGAAATCCCGTGTGAATCGGCCAGGACCGCCTGGTAAGCCTAAATACGTCTGGTGACCGATAGTGGATGTGTACCGTGAGGGACTGGTGAAAAGTACCCCGGGAGGGGAGTGAAAGAGTTCCTGAAACCGTGCGCCCACAAGCCGTCAGAGCATCCCCGTGCGGGGGTGTGATGGCGTGCCTTTTGAAGAATGAGCCTGCGAGTTAGTGGTGCGTGGCGAGGTTAACCCGTGAGGGGAAGCCGCAGCGAAAGCGAGTCCGAACAGGGCGGGACAGTCGCGTGCTCTAGACCCGAAACCGAGTGAGCTACCCGTGGCCAGGGTGAAGCGCGGGTAAGACCGTGTGGAGGCCCGCACCCACCAGGGTTGAAAACCTGGGGGATGAGCTGCGGGTAGGGGTGAAAGGCCAATCAAACTCGGAGATAGCTGGTTCTCCCCGAAATGCATTTAGGTGCAGCGTCGTGACAGGCCTGGTGCTGGTAGAGCGACTGGATGGCGAAGGGCCCGGTGCGGGTACTGACGTCAACCAAACTCCGAATGGTGTCAGGCAGTGCGCGGCAGTGAGTCCCTGGGGGACAAGCTCCAGGGTCGAGAGGGAAACAGCCCAGATCACCGGCTAAGGCCCCCAAGTGTGTGCTGAGTGGAAAAGGATGTGGGATCGCCGAGACAACCAGGAGGTTGGCTTAGAAGCAGCCATCCTTGAAAGAGTGCGTAACAGCTCACTGGTCAAGTGATCCTGCGCCGATAATATAGCGGGGCTTGCAAGCACACCGCCGAAGCCGTGGCACCGCCCCTTGGTGGGGTGGTGGGTAGGGGAGCATCCCTCACCGCGGTGAAGCATCCCCGTAAGGGGGTGTGGAGTGTGGGGGAGTGAGAATGCAGGCATGAGTAGTGCTAGGACAGTGAGAATCTGTCCCGCCGAATGACCAAGGGTTCCAGGGCCAGGCTGATCCGCCCTGGGTGAGTCGGATCCTAAGGCGAGGCCGACAGGCGTAGTCGACAGGACAACGGGTTGATATTCCCGTACCCGCCTTGACACGTCCCATACCAGCCCCCACGACACCAGCATCAACCGGTGGGCCCGGTCTCGTTCGCGAGACCACGGCTGGACCGGTGGTGGTGTGTGTGGTGGGTGTGTTGGTCAGCGACGGGGTGACGCAGAAGGGTAGCCCAACCCGGGCGATGGTGGTTCCCGGGGTAACGGTGTAGCCGGCCGGCCCAGGCAAATCCGGGCCGGCGTCGACGGTGAGACCGGAGGCCGAGCCAGTGTGGCGAAGTGGGTAAGCCCCGGCTGCCGAGAAAAGCCTCTAGCGAGTGTGAGGGCGGTCCGTACCCGAAACCGACACAGGTGGTCTGGTAGAGCATACCGAGGCGAGCGGGCGAACCGTGGTTAAGGAATTCGGCAACATGTCCCCGTAACTTCGGGAGAAGGGGAGCCGCCGCTGGTGACCCCCCCTGCGGGGTGAGCTGGCAGCGGCCGCAGAGAATGGGCCCAAGCGACTGTTTACTAAAAACACAGGTCCGTGCGAAGTCGTAAGACGCGGTATACGGACTGACGCCTGCCCGGTGCCGGAACGTTAAGGGGAGCCGTGAACCCCCCACGAGGGGGTGTGGCGGCGAACCGAAGCGCCGGTAAACGGCGGTGGTAACTATAACCATCCTAAGGTAGCGAAATTCCTTGTCGGGTAAGTTCCGACCTGCACGAATGGCGTAACGACTTGGGCGCTGTCTCGACCACGGACCCGACGAAATTGCACGACGAGTTAAGATGCTCGTTTCGCGCGGCAGGACGGAAAGACCCCGGGACCTTTACTACAGCTTGGTATGGGCGTCCGCGGCGGCTTGTGTAGGATAGGTGGGAAACTGGGAAGGTCACACGCCAGTGTGGCCGGAGTTGCTGGTGAAATACCACTCTGGTCGTTGTGGGCGTCTAACCTCGGTCCGTCACCCGGACCAGGGACAGTGCCTGGTGGGTAGTTTAACTGGGGCGGTTGCCTCCCAAACAGTAACGGAGGCGCCCAACGGTTCCCTCAGCCTGGACGGAAACCAGGTGACGAGTGCAAGTGCACAAGGGAGCTTGACTGTGAGACCGACAGGTCAAGCAGGTGCGAAAGCAGGGACTAGTGATCCGGCACCGGCACGCGGACGCGGTGTCGCTCAACGGATAACAGGTACCCCGGGGATAACAGGCTGATCTTGCCCAAGAGTCCCTATCGACGGCATGGTTTGGCACCTCGATGTCGGCTCGTCGCATCCTGGGGCTGAAGTCGGTCCCAAGGGTTGGGCTGTTCGCCCATTAAAGCGGCACGCGAGCTGGGTTTAGAACGTCGTGAGACAGTTCGGTCCCTATCCGCCGCGCGCGCACGGAGACGTGCGGGGAGCTGTCCCCAGTACGAGAGGACCGGGACGGACGAACCTCTAGTCTGCCAGTTGTCCCGCCAGGGGCAGGGCTGGTTCGCTACGTTCGGCACGGATAACCGCTGAAAGCATCTAAGCGGGAAGCCCACCCCAAGACCACGTCTCCCACCCCCCACCGGGGGGATAAGGCCCCCAGCAGACGACTGGGTCGATAGGCCCGACATGCACCCACAGCAATGTGCTCAGTGGACGGGTACTAACCGGCCGAACGACGAACACCCACACCCCACCCCCGCGCTCGCCACCACTACACAGCCTCAACCACCCACCCCCCAACAAGGGGCACCACAACTCCATACAACACACGCCCCCGCCCCCCCGTGGCGGCGGGGTCGGTGGCCACAGCGGAGCGGGACACGCCCGGACCCATCCCGAACCCGGCAGCTAAGCCCTCCAGCGCCCGACCTACTGCACCCCCACGAGTGCGGGAACCACGGACACCGCCGACCCCCCACCACACCCACCCCCCCACACACGAGGGGGGATTTTTCATGCCAGCCGCCCTCCTGGAGAGCTCCAGCATCGGAAGCAGCCCGCTTTTCGCGATCGAACCACGTTGTTCGCTGTCAGTGGTTCCGGCTGTACTCCCGCCGAAGCAGCTCATAGCACACCACGCTGGCCGCGGCACTCACGTTCAACGACTCCAATCCCGCGCACATCGGGATTCTGATGCGTTCGGCGATCAGCTCCGCAACCGTCCTGGACAATCCCGCTGTTTCACTGCCGAGCACGAAAACGGCTCTTTCCGGGAACTCTGCCCGGAACAGTTCCTGTTCTCCGTGCGAGTCCAGTGAGTACAGGGGATAGCCCGCTTCGATGAGCGACTCCGCGGCGGTGCCTGCGTCGGGGGCACGCAGAATCGGGGCGTGAAAAGCCACCCCGGCGGAGGCTTTGACGACGAGGGGATCCAGGTTGGCGACCCCTCGATGCGGCAGTATTATCCCGTCGATTCCGGCAGCGGTCGCGCTGCGCAGCACCATGCCCACATTCGCGGGTGTGGTCAGCCCGTCCAGCAGCAGCATCCTCCGCGGAGCACGGGCGGGATCGGCGAGTGCGTCCTCCAGCGGACGCATCCCGCGGGCGACCACGTCGGCCACCACGCCCTGATCGTGCCTGCCGTTTCCGGCGAGGAGTTTCACCCGCTGCGCGCTGGCCCGCTTCACGGGGACGGCTCGGTCGGCCGCCGCCTCGGTTATTTCGTGGATGATCTCGCCACGTGCTCCCTCGGCGAGGACCACCTTGTCCACACGGAGTTCGAGGTCCTCGAGCGCTTCGAGAACGGGTTTGCGCCCGTAGATGGTGATGAAACGGTCCCGCGGGGATACCTGCTTCGACAACGGGCGAAACTCCTTTCGGGGGCGGGAAGCGTTCTCGCGCGGAACCCGCCTGACACGTCGAACGTTCGCTGCCCAGTATCCCACGCCGGGTTTTCCTCTTCGCGGGCCTGTGCGCGTGTGCCAGGATCACCGCCATGGTCGACCGACTTTCCGCGCTCGATGCTTCGTTCCTCCACATGGAGGATCACACGACCCCCATGCATGTGGGTGGGGTGGCGGTGTTCGAACGGCCCGCGCACGGACTCGACTACGACGACGTGCTCGCCGTCGTCCGGCGCGGGTTGAGGGACGCGCCTCGTTACAGGCAGAAAGTCGTACGACTTCCGGGTTTTATGGGACGGCCCGTCTGGGTGGACGATCCGGATTTCGACATCCGTTACCACGTTCGTCGTTCGGCGTTGCCGGAACCGGGGGAGGACGAGCAGCTGTACGAGCTCACCCAGCGGTTGATGTCCCGAAAGCTGGACACCACTCGACCGTTGTGGGAACTCCACCTGATCGAAGGACTCTCCCGGGGGAGAGTCGCCGTGATCACCAAGACGCATCAGGCGATGATCGACGGGGTCGGTGCCCTGGACCTGGGGCAGCTGATCCTGGACACCACTCCGGAGCGCAGCCTCGTCCGGAGGGAGGACCGGTGGAGTCCCGCCCCGGTGCCGGGCTTCGCCGGTCTCGCCGCGTCCGCGGTGGAAGAAGTGCTCAGCCAACCGGGTGAGTTAACCGAGAACCTCCGGACGGCGGCGACGGGGGCGCGGGTGGCCCTGCGGCGGATGACCGGAGTCCTCGGCGGGGTTTGTTCGACCCTGGCAGCCGCGTTGACCACCTCGTCCTCGGGTGTCCTGAACGCCCCCACCTCCGCACACCGGTGTTTCGCGGTCGCACGAGGACGTCTGGAGGACTTTCGGGCTGTGCACCACAGACACGGGGGAACGGTCAACGGCGTGATCCTGACGACGTTGGCCGGGGCGCTGCGCACCTGGCTGCTCTGGCGGGGTGAGGCGGTCACAGCCCGGACCACGGTTCGTGCGCTTGTTCCGGTTCCGGTCGATGAGGGGACGTCGGAGAGCGGAGAATCGGGGAAGACCCGGAGAGCCTTCGACCGGGTGGCGGCCTGCCTGGTGGATCTTCCGGTGGGCGAACCCGATCCGCTCGTGCGGCTGCACCAGGTGGGGTACGCGATGCGTGCCCGTCAGGACACGGGCCAGCCGGTGACCGTTCAGGCCCTGCTCAGGCTGTCCGGATTCGCCCCTCCCACGTTGCACGCGCTCGGGGCGCGCGTGGCCGGTGGGTTGTCCGACCGGCTGTTCAACCTGCTGGTGACCAACGCCGCCGGACCACAGGTTCCGCTGTACGGGGCGGGGGCACTCATGGAGGAGATATTCCCGGTGGTACCCCTGATGAGGAATCAGTCCCTGGCGATAGGGATCACCTCGTACAACGGGGGCGTGTTCATCGGGCTCAACGCTGATCGGGTGGCCGTGCCGGATGTGAACGTCCTCGCTGCGATGATCGAGGAATCGGTGGAAGAGATGATCGGGACGGTCGGACGATGAGGATCTACATACCCGCCACGCTGGGCATGCTGCGGGACTTCTTCGAACAGCAACAACTGCAACCGCTGAGCGGAACGGCTTTCGCACTGACTCCGGCGCTGCGCGAAGCCTATTCGAGCGGGGACGCCGAGGAGCTGGAGTACGCGGCCATGCGCGAGGCGGCACGGGCCTCGTTGCGACTGCTTTCCGGTCAGGAGGGCGACACCGGAGAGGAGCAGCCACGCCGGGTGGTGGTTTCCGCCGACGTCAAGGACGTGACCCTACGACCCGATCTGGATCACGCCGTGGTGCGGGTGTCCGGGCCGGTCCCGTGGAAGAAGGTGGCCGCTGTGCACGTGGACACCACCGAAGCCGAACAGGACGTGCGCCAGGCTGCTGCCGTGATAGACGCGGCCGATCTGGGGGACGAGAAGGCCGAGTTGGCGCTGGGTGACGCCGAGGACCACGAGCTGGCCTGGTTCGCTCCGCAGGAGGTTCCCTTCATGCTGGAGCTGATGTAGTCCCCGGACGGCGAAGCCGTGTGTCCCGCTGTTCCGGAAGACTTTCCACGGACGGCTTCCCTCGGCCGCAGCCGAGGGAAGCCGTTTTCGGCGAGCAACGAGTCAGAATTCGTTGACCTTGCTCTCGGGAGGAACGGTGATGTCCACCGGAGCGCCCCAGTCGGAGTAGGTCACCGTGGTGGTGGTTTCGGGGATCTCCTGTCCCATCATCGTCATGGGAGGGCTCACCGTCTCCACCTTCGCGGGAAGCTCCTCGGAGTCCACCCACAGGGTGGTCCGGATTTCACCGTCCATGTTCTCGGCGAGCATTCCGTACTTGCTCGCGATGTCACCGTCGGCCTGCTCGACCACCTTGTTCGGGTCGGTGACGACCTCGTACTTGGTGGTCTGCTTACCGTTGACCTTCTCGGCGGACTCTCCGGTGATCTCCGAGCCCGGGGGAAGCATGGAGTCGATGTCGGAGAACTGCTTGAACCGCCCCATCTGGTTCATTCCTCCGGAGTCGGAGGAATTCATGCTGATTTTCGTCCAGGGCTTTTCCGCGCTTCCCATTTCGGGGATCTTGGAGTAGATGGCGTCCTCGGTCATGACGGTCGAGGTGGCGCCCTCACAGGCTATGCGTTTGTTGGTGATGTCCACCTGGCAGCTCTGGTTCTGGGTCTTGGCGAGCGGGGAACCCTGGAGTGCTCCGCCGTCGACCTCGATGGTCATCCGCACCGTCTCCTTGGCGTCCATGGTGCTCGACGCCTGGGACGCCAGTTTCGTGACGTCGCGGAACTGGGCGTTCTCCCCGGACTGCTGGGCGTTGTCGCCGTTCTCGGAGGCGGACTGTGACGGGCTGCCGCAGGCTCCTAACGTGCTCACCAGAGCCAGCGCTGACAGCGTCATCATCGTGCGGCGCACAGTTGTGCTCCCCTCGTGTCGATCAGGTCTGAACCAGGATCAAGCTAACAGAGCACTTCGTTGCCTGGGGGCAACTTCCCGGATCGATCGGGCGTTGTCCTGTGAGGAATCGCACGGGGAAAGCGGGATTCGACGGGCCGTGTCGCTCGTACTTCCCGTGCGGGCCGTCGCCACGTGTTCGGCGACGGCCCGTCGGAAGGCGGCCACGTCACCGCCTCGATGGGGGATTCCGTGGAATCCCGCTGGCACGCTTTCCTGCCGGGGCGTGCGGAGGTCAGTTCTGGCCCTGCTGGCTGAGCATGACCTGCTTCAGCTCCTCGGCTTCCGAAGGGGTGAGTTCGCGAGTGTCCTCATCGGGAGGAAGCTTTATCTCTGGCTGCTCGTCCCAGCTGTAGAGGGCTTCGACCCGGAGGTCATTCTTGAATTCTTCTGGTTCCGGAGCGTCGACGATCACTTTCAGGGGACGTCCCGAGGAGTCGACCCACATCGTGTAGTCCAAGTCTTCCTTGTTCGCCTCTTTGAGCTTCTTTATTCTTTCCCTTCTCTCCGGGCCTACTTCCACTCCGTTCTCTTCGGCCTTGTTCTGGAGGTGTTTTTCCAGGTCGACGATGACGTCGTAGCGCAGGGCCTTCTTCCCGTCCAGCTCGACTCGCTCGCTCCCCTCGATGCGGGATCCCTCGGGAAGGAGTTCTCCGAGATCGGTGTACTGCTCGGGACTGCCGAACATCTCACGGAAGACGTCGCTCTTGCCGGACGGGACCTTGATCCACTTCTTCGCCTCGGGGCCGGTTTCTCCGGATTCGAGGTAGAATCCCTCCGAGTCGGCAGCGAACTCGACCATCCCCGAGCACCGCTGGAGTGATTCGGCGAAGTCGAGCGCACAGTCGAGGTTCGGAAGCATGCCTTGGTAGTCGGGAGGGGCACCGAGCGTGTTGGTCTCGATCCGCACGGTCTGCGCCTTGTCCATGGCCGCGTTGGCCGTTTTCTTCAGTTCGGAGACACTGGCAACGGGGGTGATCTCGGACGGCTCCTCCGAGGGCTCGTTCCCGTCGGAGGGGGATTGTGTTCCGCAGGCCCCCACCAGGCCCGTGACGGCGACGGCAGCCATTGCCGCGGACAGTCTTCGCATCGTTTCCTTCCTCGGTTGTTTCCGACCGACGTGGGACCGTAGCAACACGGGAAGTCCCGAAGGAAACCGATTTATCGAATTGATTCACTCGTCACGGCCGGTGCGCGAACGCAGCAGTCTCCGTAGTGAGGACAGTTGCCGGTGGTGCCCCTCACGGGCGGCGAACTCGTCCAGCCTGCACTCCGGATCCTCGGGAGCGCCGAGGTGGCCACAGTTCGGAGGACACTCCTCGGCGGTTTCCGCGAGGTCCTCGAAGGCGTTCACCAGGTCCCCGGTCGTTATGTGCGCCAGTCCGAACGAGCGGATGCCCGGTGTGTCCACCACCCATCCCCCTGCCTCGTCCGGCAGGGGCATGGCCACGGCCGAGGTGGAGGTGTGTCGGCCCTTGCCCGTCTCGCTGACCTCGGCGGTGGTGCGACGGGCCCGGGGAACCAGACGGTTGACCAGGGTGGACTTGCCCACCCCGGAGTGCCCGACGAGAGCCGACAGCCTGCCCCTCAGTACCGCGCGGAGTTCCTCCGGCTCTGTGTCCGGCCGCGTGGTGAGCACGCTCATGTCGAAACCCGCGTAACCGTCCGCCCACTCGGTGGGGTCGGCCAGGTCCGCCTTGGTCAGGCACAGCACGGGGGTGAGCCCTCCTGCGTAGGCGGCGACCAGGCACCGGTCGACGAACCCGGGGCGGGGTGGTGGGTCGGCGAGAGAACTCACGATGACGAGCTGCTCGGCGTTGGCCACCACGACCCTTTCGTACGGGTCGGTGTCGTCCGCGGTGCGGCGCAGCACGCTCTCGCGTTCGTCCACCCGCACTATCCGGGCCAGGGTGTCCGGCTCCCCCGAGGTGTCCCCGACCAACCACACCCGGTCACCCACCACGATCGGCGTACGACCGAGTTCCCGGGCGCGCATGGCCACCACCTGGTGGTCGGGATTCCCGTCGACCGCGCAGGTCCACCTGCCCCGGTCCACGGCGATCACCATGCCGACCACGGCGTCCCGGTGGGCGGGGCGTTGCTTGCTGCGCGGCCTGCTGTTGCGCCGCCCGGGACGCACTTTGACGTCGGACTCGTCCAGATCGCGCCATCCTCGTTGGGCCATCAGCGCACCGTCTCCAGCATCCGGGACCACATCCGGGGGAAGTCGGGAAGGGTTTTGCTCGTGGTGGCGATGTCGTCGACGGTCACGTCGGGAACACGCAGCCCCAGCACCGCCCCGGCGGTGGCCATGCGGTGGTCGGCGTAGGCCCGCCACTGTCCCCCGTGCGGTTCTCCGGGGGTGATGACCAGCCCGTCCTCCGTTTCCTCGGCCCGCACCCCGATGTTGCCGAGCTCCCGGCACAGAGCGGCGAGCCGGTCGGTTTCGTGGCCGCGCAGGTGGGCGATGCCGCGCAGTCTGGACGTCCCGTCGGCCAGCGCGGCGAGCGCGGCCACCGTGGGAGTCAGTTCGCCGACCTCGTGCAGGTCCAGATCGACGGGCGACAGGGTGTGCGGTCCCGTCACGGTCAGACCACGTTCGTCCAGCAGGATCTCGGCTCCCATACGGGCGAGTATGCCCCGCATGGCGTCCCCGGCCTGGGTGGTTTCGGTGGGCCACCCCGGCACGGTCACCCGACCGCCGGTGATCGCCGCGGCGGCGAGGAACGGAGCGGCGTTGGACAGGTCCGGTTCCACGGTCATCTCCAGTGGCCGCACCTCCCCGGGAAGGACGCTCCAGGTGTCCGGCTGGGAGTCGTCCACCCGCACCCCGTGCTCACGCAGCATCCGCACCGTCATGGCGACGTGGGGCAGTGAGGGCATGGCGGCTCCCTCGTGGCGTACGGTCACCCCGTTCCGGAAGGCCGGAGCCGAGAGCAGCAACCCAGACACGAACTGGGAGGACGCCGAGGCGTCGATGGTGACCTCTCCACCCGCGAGCCCGCCGCCTCCGTGGACGGTGAACGGCAGTGAGTTCCCGTCGATCTCGCCGCCCAGCGTCCGGAGGGCGTCGAGCACCTGGTGCAGGGGCCGTTCCCGGGCCCGGGGATCCCCGTCGAAGGTGATCTCCCCCTCGGCCAGGCAGGCCAGCGGGGGCAGGAAGCGCAGCACCGTTCCGGCGAGACCGCAGTCGACCGTGGCCGGTCCACGGGGTGCTCGCGGGGTCACCAGCCATTCCCCGTCGGGGCCGTCGGAGACCTCCGCTCCGAGACAGCGGAGGGCCTCGGCCATGAGGATGGTGTCCCTGCTGCGTAACGGAGCCCGCAGCACGGAGGGCGCCGACGCCAGACATGCCAGGACCAGAGCCCGGTTGGTGATCGATTTCGAGCCGGGGACCTCGACGGTGGCGTGCACCGCCCCGGGGGCCACGGGAGCGAGCCAGGGAGTGGTCATAGGGTCATGGTCGCTCATAGCGGGCTCGGAATCCGGGTGTGGGTGCGTTATCGTTGCCCTGCCGGCAGCGGGAGTGCTCCCCGGAACTGCGGGGACGGAAGCGGCGGCATACGGTCGGCGCGTCGGGTCGGGAGCCGGCGGCCCGCGGTGCACGACGAGTCCGGGAGGTGCGCCGACGATGTGCGGCAGATACGTCTTGTCGAAGACCGCCGAGGAACTGGCCACCGAGTTCGGGGCCAGGGACGCCACCGGTGAGAAGGCCCCGGGCCCCGACTACAACATCGCGCCCACCAAGTCGGTCTGCGCCGTCGTGCAGCGGTATCCGAAGGATGAGGAGGGCAACGTGACCTCCGAGTTCTCCGAGCGCAGCGTGCGGGTGATGCGGTGGGGGCTGGTTCCGAAGTGGGCCAAGGATCCCTCGGTGGGAAACCGAATGATCAACGCCAGGTCGGAGACGGTGTCCACCAAACCGGCTTTCCGGGGGGCCGTGCGGCACTACCGTTGCCTGCTTCCCGCCGACGGTTGGTACGAGTGGAAGGGCACCGGTAGTCCCAAGCAGCCGTACTTCGCGGGTGCGGGGGACGGATCGAGCCTGGGCATGGCGGGAATATGGGCCACCTGGCGGGATCCCTCCGACCCGCGAGGGACACCGCTGGTGAGCTGCGCCGTGCTGACCACCGACGCGGTGGGCGAGTTGGCCGAGATCCACGAACGGATGCCGCTGGTGCTGCCCCGTGATCTCTGGGGGCGGTGGTTGGACCCGGACACCGAGAGTGTCGAGGAGCTGCTGGCTCCCCCCGATCCCGGATTCGTCGCCGGTTTCACGCTGCGTCCGGTGTCCCGGGCGGTCAACAATGTGTCCAACAACGGGCCGGAGTTGACCGAGTCGGTCCCCGAGACGGAGAACACACTGTTCGAATCATGACCAGGGTAGAGGTGGAAACTCCCCACGGCACCGCTCGGGCGGAGCTGCACAGCGCCTCCGAGGGACGTGCCGCGCTGTTGCTCGGTCACGGGGCAGGGGGTGGTTTCGGGGCCGAGGACCTGATCTGCGCCACGCGCACGGCCACCGCCGCCGGGGTGCACGTCGCCCTCGTCGAACAGCCCTACCGCGTGGCGGGACGACGCGCCCCGGCTCCGGCCCGGCAGCTCGACGCGGCGTGGTTGTCCGTGGTCGAGGATCTGGGGCAACGGTGGTTCCCCGAACTTCCGTTGATCTTCGGTGGGCGTTCCTCGGGTGCCCGGGTGGCCTGTCGCACCGCGGAGGAGGGCGGCGCCTCCGCCGTGGTGTGCCTGGCCTTTCCGCTACACCCCCCGGGCAGGCCGGACAGGGACCGCGGTGCCGAACTCGATGCCGTGGAGGTGCCCACACTGGTGGTGCAGGGAGACCGTGACCCGTTCGGCGAGCCCTCCCCGGCCAGCAACCGCGAGGTCGTGCTCGTGCCCGGCGATCACGCGCTCCGGGCGGACACGAGCGCGGTGTCCAGGGCCGTGGCCGAGTGGCTGGGACGCGTGTTGCGGCTGATCGACTGAGGTCGCCGCCTCTCGCACCGGGGCTGGCGGGCGTTACCTCGTGGATCGGAGACCGGGGAATAACGGTCCGGGGGGTCCTGTTGAACGGGACGTGTTGACGGAGCGAAGCGGCACGGCCGTGTGCGAGCAGCAACCCAGCCTCAAGGAGTGCGTGTCCCCACCCACGGCACGGGACTCGTCGAGGCGTAGTCGGGAGCGCACCGGGGTATCCTGGGAGAGTACTCATGTCGTCGAGGGCATGGGGTCGTCACCATCACCGTTGTCGAGCTGGTGGCGGGAAGGGAGCCCGGTGCCTGGTAGCAGGGGGCAGGCGGACACTGCCGAGAACGCGCGGCCGGAGGACACCGGCGAGGAGCAGCCGGAGCGGGCCGTTCAGCCGAACGCGGAGTCCGCGGCCACGGAACCCGAGGACGCGGAGACCGCCGAGGAACGTGTCGCGCGGTTCGAGCGGGACGCGATGCCGTTGCTGGACCAGCTCTACGGCGCCGCGTTGCGCATGACGCGCAATTCGGCCGATGCCGAGGACCTCGTCCAGGAGACCTACCTCAAGGCGTACTCGGCGTTCAAGTCCTACACCAGGGGAACCAACCTCAAGGCCTGGCTGTACCGCATTCTGACCAACACCTACATCAACGGCTACCGCAAGAGACAACGGCAGCCGCAGCAGCAGCCGACCGACGAGATCGCCGACTGGCAGTTGGCCCAGGCGGAGAGTCACACGTCCAGCGGACTGCGCTCGGCGGAGCTGGAGGCTCTGGACCGACTGCCGGACACCGACGTCAAGAACGCGTTGCAGCAGTTGGCCGAGGAGTTCCGCATGGTGGTCTACCTGGCCGACGTCGAGGGGTTCGCCTACAAGGAGATCGCCGAGATCATGGACACCCCCATCGGCACCGTGATGTCGCGGTTGCATCGTGGACGCAGGCAGCTACGGGAGATGCTGACCGATGTGGCGCGTGAACGTGGTTTCCTCCGTACGCGGGGTCAGGAGGTGAGCGCGTCGTGAGCCACGAGGACCATGCGCAAACCTCCTGTGCGGACGTGCTCGCCGAGGTCTGGCTGTTTTTGGACAACGAGTGTGACCAGGAGCGCCGGGCGGTCCTGCGCAGACATCTCGACGAGTGTGGTTCCTGTCTGGAGCACTACGGGATCGAGGAACACCTCAAGGAGCTGTTGCACCGCAAGTGTGGTGGGGAGCACGCTCCGGCCGAGCTGCGGGACCGGCTGCGCAGTTCTATCCGGCAGAGCGTTCTTCGTCAGGCCGACGTGACGGTCGAACGGGGCCCGGAGGGCACCTCGGTGGAGGTGCGGGAGAAGCAGCACCCCACCACGGAGTGAACCCTGTCCCACCACGGTCGGGACCGGCGCGGAACGAGCGGCGCCGGTGCCACCGCGCCACCCGTTCCGCGCGGGGGCGTCACTTGCCGCGCAGGGGACGCTTGCCGTGGTTGGCGTTGTTCTTGCGCGCGGCCTTCTTCTTGCGGGCCCGCTTGGCCATAGGGCACTCCTCATCCGACTCGAGTTCGAACCCCTCCAGTCTGACATGTTCGGTGACCTGCTGTTCGTGGGCGGTTGCCGACATGGTTTCCTGGTGAGCAGGGTTGACCCGGCCGGAGTGAGAAGGGAAGCGGTAGCTGATGGCGCAGGAGGTCCGTGCCGAGCTGGTGGCCAACGTCATGTCCGTCGACGTGAACGTCGGTGACCGGGTCTCGGACGGTGACTCGCTGGTGGTGCTGGAGTCGATGAAGATGGAGATTCCGGTACTGCTCGAAGGCTCGGGTCGTGTGGACCGGGTGGCCGTGCGACCTGGCGACGTGGTCCATGAGGGGGACCTGCTGGCCGTGGTCGAGGAACTCGATGCGGAGAAGGCGACCTCGGAGCGGGAGTGAAGTCCTCCGGACCCGGGTGTCCTGGTGTGGTCCCGGAAACCGAAGTGCGGGGCGGCTCGTGACCGGAGATCTCCAACGGCTCGTGGGAAGGGTGTAGGGGCCTCTCGTGTCCACGCTCAGTGATCTGCTCGCCGAACACACGGGCCTGCCCGGTTCGGTGGCGGACCATCTCCAACTGGTCGTCGCCGAGTGGCAGTTGTTGTCGGACCTGTCCTTTGCCGACTTCCTGCTCTGGGTGCCGGTCGGCGCTGAGGGAGTCGCCGACGATCGTTTCCTCTGCGTGGCCCAGGCCCGGCCCACGACGGCTCCCACCGCCCACCCCGAGGACATGGTGGGCACCGAGGTCACTCCCCAGGAGCATCCCCAGTTGCAGCGGGCGGCGCGGGAGCGGCGGATCTGCCGGGAGGAGGATCCCCGCTGGCACATGGGGGTGCCCGTGCGCAGGGAGACGATCCCCGTCCGGCTGGGGGAGAGCGTGGTCGCGGTGCTGAGCCGGGACACCAATCTGGCGGTTCCCAGGGTGCCGAGCCCGTTGGAGATCTCGTATCTGGGCAGTGCGGCCGATCTGTGCCAGATGATCGCCGACGGCAGTTTCCCCACGGCCGAACCAGCCCCCGACGTGCACACCAGCCCCCGGGTGGGGGACGGGCTGATTCGGTTGGACAGTGCGGGCACGGTGGTTTTCGCCAGTCCGAACGCGTTGTCCGCCTACCACAGGATGGGGCACGCGGCCGATCTCGTGGGGGGACCGTTGGCCCCGTTGACACGGTCACTGCTGTCCGATCCCTTCGACGCCGACGAGGTCTCCCAGCGGATCCGGCAGGCGCTGGACGGGCAGCCGGGGATGCGTATCGAGGCGGAGGCCCAAGGGGCCACAGTGTTGTTCCGGGCTCTGCCGTTGCAGCCGCGTGGTCAGGCCGCGGGGGCGTTGGTGCTGGTCCGGGACGTGACCGAGGTCAAGCGCCGGGACCGGGCCCTGATGTCCAAGGACGCCACGATCCGGGAGATCCACCACCGGGTGAAGAACAACCTGCAGACGGTGGCGGCCCTGTTGCGGTTGCAGTCCCGACGTACCGGCAACGGCGCCGCCAGGCAGGCACTGGACGAGTCCGTGCGCAGGGTGACCTCGATCGCCCTGGTGCACGAGACGTTGTCCATGTCCGTCGACGAGCGGGTGGATCTGGACGACGTCGTGGACCGGGTCATTCCGATGATGAGCGATCTGACCAGTGTCGGACCCGGTGTGACCGTGCGCAGGGAGGGCAGGTTCGGGGTGGTTGCCGCCGAACTCGCCACCCCGTTGGTGATGGTGCTGACCGAGCTGGTGCAGAACGCTCTGGAACACGCCTTTCCGGAGGACCGGGGCGGGGAGGTGGTGGTGCGGGCGGAGCGTTCGGCGCGTTGGCTGGATGTGGTGATCTCCGACGACGGACGTGGTCTGCCGACGGACTTCTCCCTCGAACACGCCGAACGTCTCGGCCTGCAGATCGTGCGAACCCTGGTGGAGTCGGAGCTCCGGGGCTCGTTGAGTTTGCGCGGTCGTGATCAGCGGGGTACCGAAGCGGTGTTGCGGGTACCGCTGAAGCACCGCCGCTGAGTCCGGTGACCGCCGGGTGCGTCGATGGTGTTCGCACACGGGATAGGGTGTGCGTGGGTCGATCCTGTCGGCCCCCCTGTTGGAGCGCGTTCCCGCGCTCGCGACCGACATCGACGCGGATCGACCGGAACGGGTGTTGTGGTTGTCCGGTTCGTTCCGGGTGTCCGACTCGTCGTCCCGGGATTCCGTCGGGCCTGCCCGCCCGTCAGTGCGGAGTCCGTTCAGGACGGTCGATTCGACACCTCAGGCGTTGGTCCGGGCGCGGGTCCGTGCGTTGCGCCGCTTGAGGGCACGACGCTCGTCCTCGCTCATGCCGCCCCATACGCCGGCGTCCTGCCCGGTTTCCAGCGCCCAGGCGAGGCACTCGGAGGTCACCGGGCAGCGGCGGCAGACCGCCTTGGCCTCGGCGATCTGCAGCAGGGCTGGACCGCTGTTCCCGACCGGGAAGAAGAGTTCGGGGTCCTCGTCGCGGCAAACCGCGCGGTGGCGCCAGTCCATCGTCCTTGCTCCTCGCTAGGCACGACGAAGCGTGCCGATCGTTGGTACGGGGTGTTTGTGAATACTTTCACGGAGTCCGTGCGCTTGTGAATACTTTCACGAACTCGCGTAATGTCAAGGGGTCGATCAGAACCGAGTGAGTGAAGTCACCCGGAAGATCGACAGGCCTTGACCTGGGGTTGGGGCCACCGGAACGGAGTGGTGCGCCCGGTCCGGATGGCGGGTCCGTGCGAATTACCCGACGACGTGCAGAGCGTTCGGCACCGACTCGAAATCGATCACCGAGAGCTCTCCGAGGGAGTCGCCGTCGATCTGTACTCGCAACGGCTCCTGACAGACTACTCGTAGGGTGCCGAGGTTCGCACGCCTGAAAAGAGTTTTTCCGTGTGGTTTAGCTCTATCGCGGAGCATTTGCGCTACATGTCGTGACACGTAGTGAGGAAGCATGCTGCGGAGGGCGAAGACGCCGATACCCGAATCGAAGCTGGTTTCGGGGTTGGTGTGCACCGGCCTGGAGCCGAGGTAGGTCCATGGGTCCGCGTTGGAGATCATGACGGCGTGTACCCCGGAAACGGGATCTTCGGTGTCGGGGTGCACGGTCAGTAGTGGTCGTCGGTGAATACCGCGCAGGTAACAGCCCAGGGCGACCCTGGCGTAGAGCCAGGGAGTGACCCTGCGCCCCCGTTCGCGTTGTCGTTCGACCTCGGCGACCACGTCGGCGTCGATGCCCACTCCGGCGTTGAAGGTGAACCAGCGCCCGTTGGCTCTGCCGAGCCCGATCCAGCGCCCGCTTTCCCGTTCGAGGGCCCGCAGGAGGTGGTGGGTGGCTTCGATCGGCGTCCGCGGTATCCCGAGCGCCCCCGCGAAGACGTTGGCCGAGCCTCCGGGGATCACGGCCAGGCTCGGCCGTCGCGCGCCCGTGCTCACCTCGGTGCGCAGCATCCCGTTGACGACCTCGTTCACGGTCCCGTCCCCGCCGTGTACCACCACCAGGTCGTGTCCTTCGACAGTGGCACGTGCTCCGGTGTCCGCCGCGTGGCCGCGGTAACGGGTTTCGACCAGCTCCAGCTTGACCGCCCCCGCCAGGGCGTGGGACAGCACGTCCCTGCCCGCCGGACTGGTGGAGGTCGCCTCCGGGTTCACCACGAGAACAGCGCGCACACCCGAAGCCTAGCCACACCGTCCCCGTCCGTTCACTCGACCGGGGTGATCCTCGGGGGCTCCCGCGCCGCCACCTCCTCGCCGTACCCTCCCCGGGGTCACCCACCCCTCGGCGTGCTCCGACACGCTTCGGGGATCGGCTCCGTTGCCGGACGGGCAAACACCCCGAAAACCCGCCCGGTGGGCACCGATCCTGTCCGCAGGATGCTCCCCGGTTCCGGCGGCGGTCATGCGGCAATCGGGCGGTATTACCATCGGCGACGGGTACGTACCGTGACCAGTGGCGTGTTCAGCCAGGAAAGAGGCTCCTCGTGTCGGCAGCGACAGCCCCCCGTACAGTCCGCCTCGCCGGTGCGGTGACCGTGCTGCAGGCACTGGCCGGCTTGGTTTTCGTCGTGGCTCTGCTGATCCGCGCCAGCCAGCTCGACCTGGGCTCGGCCGGTTCGCTCAGCCGGAGTTCCACGTACGGTGAGGCCGGTTACTTCGGGATCATCTCCCTCGGTGTGCTGGCCGCGGGGATCGGCCTGCTGCGGAGCAAGCACTGGGCACGCACACCGGTACTGCTGCTGCAGTTGTTGCTGCTCGGGGTCTCCTGGTACGCGATGGGCCCCTCGGACAGCCCGCTGGTGGCGTTCGCGTTCGCGGTGCCCGCCGTGTTCGTGCTGTGGTGTCTGTTCAACCGTGCCGGCAGGAACTGGTGGACGGGTTCCGTGACGGCCGCGCGGGGGGAGCGCGAAACACGGTGAGTGCATGTCGGTCTCCGTCCGACGGAGTCCGAGTGGCTGGGATCACCGGGGACGACCCGACCCGTTCTCGCCACGGGGGTCGCCGGGAAGACTCCGGGGGTTGGCGGCGGCCCAGTTCTCGGCGATGCGTGCCAGCGCCCCGGGCTTGTCCCAGTCCGAGGGGTTGGCGGGGATCGCCGCCACCCAGGTTTCCCGGTCCCGGGCCGGGTCCTCGGAGGGGCGGTCGGATATCGCGAAGTGCTTGGGCCTGGTCACCTCGATGAACGGGTTGCCCTCCACGACGTAACCGCGTTTCACGGCGATCTCGCGGTCTCCCTGGGCCCAGCGGAACGTCAGTCCGTGGTTGAAGTACCTGCTGATCGGCCGAGTGGGCATGCCGACACCTCGCGTCGTGCTGCGTTCCGGTTGGCCCGGCCAGATTATCCTTTTTCCCACCGGACGGAATCCGTCAACCGTGGGCCGTTCGTTCGAGTTTCCGTGGGACACGGGCAGGGGCGCTCGTTCGTCCGGAAGACGGCGTCGAGTGGTTCGGCAACGAGTCCCCGCGCTGCCCGTGCCGGAGTGGGAGGGAGTTCAGCGCGGCGTCCACTCCGGTCGGCACGAACCGCGTGGAACGAGGGTGAAGGGGTACCGGCCCGGGGTGGCCGACATGCGCACCTGGTCGGTGACACCCTGGTAGGTCCCCAGGGGAGTCTCGTCCGTGAAGGTCTCCGGGTCGAGGTAGGCGTGACGTGTTCCGGTGCCCGCCACCCGGTGGGCGTAGTCCCTGTCGAAGATTCCGAGGCTGAGGATCCACAGCGCCGCTCGGGTCAGCGAGACGTGCACCCGGTAGCTGCCGCCCTCGACGGCCCGTCTGGCCAGTGCCCGCCCGACGCCCGCGGCCAACAGCCAGGAGACGATGTAGTCGTTGACCACCATGATCGGGGGAAGGGCCGGCCGTTGGCCGTCGCCCTCCAGGTGCATCATCCCGGCCAGGCTGCCCGCGGTCTGGTCGAAACCCACCCGGTCGGCCCACGGGCCGGTGGGGCCGTTGAGGGTGGTGGTGGCGTGCACGATCCCCGGTCGCACGGCGGCGGCCTGCTCCGCGTCGAATCCGATCTCGTGCAGGTAGCCGGGGCGCCGGTTGGCGTAGAAGACGTCCGCCTCGCCCAGCAGTTCCCGCAACCGGCAGGCCCCTTCGGGGGAACGCGGGTCGACCGTGGCGGAGCGGACACCGACATTGGCGGTGGCGTAGGTGGTGTCGTGCTCGTGTTCACCGGGGCGCCAGATGTTCAACGTGTCGGCGCCGTGCAGCGCCAGGGCGCGACCGACTCCGGCTCCGGCGATCACGTGTCCCATTCCCAGGGCTCTGATGCCGCTCAAGGGTTGTTCGCCGTCCGAGGGGAGCGGTTCGGCGGGGCTGTCTCCGATTCTGTCGACCCGGACCAGTGGCATGTGGGCGAGGTGGTCCCGGTACTGGGGTTCGGCGAGGATCTCCTCGGGCGAGCGCAGCACGGGCATCACGACCCCGGCCTCGGCCCCGGCCCGCTCCAGGTCCCAGGAGCGCCACCGGGACACCGCCCGCGCCACGGCGTCCGGGTCGTCGGGGACGTCCAACAGCTTCTGGGCGGCCACCTTGATCCCGGGGTAGGGGTTCAACGGCATCACCCAGCGGGAGTCGGAGGTGGGGTAGAAGGAGAAGTTGAACGCCTGGTTGACGTTGCTGGTGGTGGCCGGTGGGTAACCGTTCAGCAGTTCCCAGCGGCGGTCGTAGAACGGGCACAGTCGGTGGGGCGCGCTGCGCAGGTCGACGGAGATGTCCTGACCCGGTCCGCCGCGCCACCGCCACAGTGTGGCCACGGCGGCGGACTTGGCCGCCAGGGCGATGCCGGCGGCCGCTCCCAGCCGCAGGGTGCTCGGCACGACGGGGTCGGCTCCGTGGAAGGTGACCCTGCCCCCGGTGTCCTGCGGGGTCATCCCGAGCTCGGCGAGCACTTCCGCGAACGCGGTGTCCACGTCGAAGGCGTCGTCGGTGGCGGGTCGGGTGATGGCCTGTTCGATGCGTCGGGTGAGTTCCGGTTCCTCCCGGGCGCTCATGGGGCGGCTCCCTGGTCTGTGCACGCGGTTCCTGGCCGGGGGTGCTGTCGACCTCCTTATGTTGCATAGTACACCTAAATAAGTGTTCGTGCGCCGAGCCCGGAGAGGACACGGCCTGGGGATCCCCGGAGGGGAGCGAGGCGCCGCATCTCCCGCCGGGCGAGAGTGCCGCTCGGGGTGGAAAGGAGAGAACCCTGGCTGGTGCACGACGTCACGCGCCCTCTCAGGCCCTCTGAGTGCGGCTTCCATCCGAAGCGGTGCTACAAGTCAACCGGTCCGGATGAATGTGAACGGATTGTGCTGTTCGACAAACACTCGGTTTTCTCGTTCGTCGCGAACAACAACGAGAAACGGATGACGCTCATTCGGCTCTGGCTGCCTACGGGATGTCTGGAGGTGGTGTTCCGAGATCATGTCAGGATGAGAACGGTGGCTCTGTTGCCTCTTGGTGAGAGCTAGTACTGTGAGGTCGCTGTGACGCAGATATCGTCCAAGTTCCTGGTGGCTGGTTCCATACTTCTTCTTCTGGTCGACTTCACGCTGATAGTGAACGTGACCTCGGGGGCGAGTTCGCTCTTGCCGGAACCTATTAGATGGATTCTGGTCATACTGACAACAGCCCTTCTCGTGGCTAGTCTGGTAGAACTCGTGCGGCGTAAAGCGGGCGGTCCGACGTGCGGTGACGGTGAATAACCGAAAAGTCAAATCATTGCCGGCATGTTTTCTCGCGGGGCGTGTTGGCGGTTCTCTTTTGACGATCCCTCCTTTTGGGGAGTTCGACGGTCCTGAGTCCGGGCCGATCGGCCCCCAACTTCCCTCTTCCGTCAGTGTGGTCCTCTGTGTGCCGTCGGCCGTCCACAGTCCGTAGGAGCCGGTCGACATGAAACGGCGCTGACCGACGAAGTGGTGTTTTCGCCGGTCAGCGCCGTGAAGAAGGCTACGGCTTCAGCCCTTCTTGGTTTCCCAGAAGATCTTGTCGATCTCGGCGATGTAGTCCAGCAGCTCCTGGCCGGTGGACGGGTCCATCGAGCCCTTGGTACCGGCGGCACCGGCTGCCTTGGTCGCCTTGTTCACCAGCTCGTGCAGCTGCGGGTACTTCTCGAAGTGGTGGGCCTTGAAGTAGTCGGTCCACAGTACCCAGAGGTGGTGCTTGACCAGCTCCGAACGCTGCTCGGCGATGTTGATCGCGCGAGTGCGGAACTCGGGGTCCTCGTTGTTCTGGTACTTCTCCTGGATGGCCTTGACCGATTCGGCCTCGATCCGGGCCTGAGCCGGGTCGTACACGCCGCACGGCAGGTCACAGTGCGCGGTGGCCTCCAGACGAGGACCGAGAAGTCGCGACAGCAATCGCATACTTCCTCCCTGACAGTGACAGTGAATGCTCCGACAGGGCCGACCCTACTCCGTTAGGATCGGCTTTGTCTTACGGAGGTGGGTGTGAGTTCCCTCGGCCGGTTGCGGTGGCGCAGGCTGCGCGTGCGTGGGCCCTCGATGGCGCCCACACTGCGGGACGGGGACGTGGTCGTGCTCAGGCTCCGCGCCGAGCCGGCTCCGGGGGACGTGGTGTTGGTGCGCTGGCCCTCGCGTCCGGAACAGCTCTCGGTCAAGCGAGCCGTGTGCCGTCAGGACGGTGGTTGGTTCGTGACCGGTGACCACCCCGAGGCGTCCACGGACTCCCGGCAGCTCGGTCCCGCCGAGGTGCTGGGGGTGCTGCGGTGGCGACTCACCCCTCGTCCCGGTCGAATACGTTGAGTGTTCGTTTTTCCGTGGTGTCACACCATGTCGTGTATTTGACGTGAACTCCTGGTCCGGGCCTCCGGGGCCTCCCAGGATGATCGGAGTGATCAACTCGGATCTTTCGCGGAGACGTTTCCTGGGGTTGGCCGCCGTGCAGTCCGCCGCCGCTCTCGGCCTCGAACGGATAGCCCTCGGGTCCGAACAGGATTCGGATTCATTGCCCTCCTTCGTGCCCGCTCTCGTGGTGGGAAGCGGCTACGGCGGTGCGGTGAGTGCCCTACGACTCGGCGAGGCCGGCCTCCGTACGCTGGTGTTGGAGGAGGGGAAACTGTGGAACGAGCCAGGGCCCGACGGTGAGGTCTTCTGCTCCGTGATCGATCCGGACCGCCGTTCCACCTGGTTGCGGACCCGAACCCAGGCCCCGCTGGGCACGTTCCTGTGGCTGGACGTGGTCAACCGCGACATCGAACGCTTCACCGGCGTGCTCGACCGGGTCGAACACCCCAACATGGCCATCTACCAGGGGCGAGGAGTCGGTGGCGGTTCCCTGGTGAACGGGGGCATGGCCGTGGTGCCACAGCGACGCGCCCTGCGCCGGGCGCTACCCGCCGTGTCCCCCGAGAGCATGTACGAGCGCTACTTCCCCCGAGCCCGCCGACAGCTCGGGGTCAACGAGATCTCACCGGCGTGGTTCGAACACACCGAGTGGTACCGCTACGCCAGGGTGGCCCGCAGGCACGCGGCCCGGGCCGGACTGGACTCGGTGCTCGTGCCCAACGTCTACGACTTCGCCCACATGCGGCGCGAGGCCGAGGGCGAGGCACCGCGTTCGGCGCTGGCCGCCGAGGTCATCTACGGAAACAACCACGGCAAACGCAGTCTCGATCGGACCTATCTGGCCGACGCGGTGGGAACCGGCAACGTGCGCATCGAGAGCCTGCGCCGGGTGAGTTCGATACGTCGAGAACGGGACGGCACCTTCGTGGTCTCGGTGCGGCGGATCGACGAGTCCGGCACCGTGCTGGACACCCGGGAGGTGGGATGTCGGTGGCTTTTCCTCGGAGCGGGCAGCAACGGGACGACCGAGTTGTTGTTGCGCTCCCGGGAGACCGGGTTGCTTCCCGAGTTGAGCGAACACCTCGGCCACGGCTGGGGGACCAACGGGAACGTGATGTTCGGGCGGTCCAACCCGCTCTGGGATCCGACCGGGGCGTGGCAGTCCACGATTCCGGTGGTGGGCATCGACGACCGGGACAACCCGCACGGGCCGGTGTTCGCCGAGAGCGTCCCGCTGCCGGCGGGAGTCGAGACCTTCGTCAGCCTGCACCTGGCGATCACCGAGAATCCGGAACGTGGTCGTTTCGTGTTCGACCCCGCCAGTGACTCCGCCCGGCTGCGATGGAACCCCGAACAGGGGGAACCGTCGGTGGTGGCGGCCAGGGCCACGTTCGACCCGGTCAACCGAGCCAACGGGACGATCTACCGGCGGGATCTGTTCGGGGACACCAGAGCGTTCGAGAACCGTTTCACCTATCACCCACTGGGTGGGTGTGTACTCGGTGCCGCCACCGACGACTACGGCCGGGTTCGTGGTTATCCCGGTCTGTACGTGACGGACGGTTCGCTGATCCCCGGGGCGGTGGGAGTGAATCCCTTCGTCACCATCACCGCGTTGGCCGAACGCAACGTGGAGCACGTGTTGGCCGCCGACCTGGGGATCCGCCGGTGAGGGGCGGTCGTGCTCAACCGAGGGAGCGTCTCCGCTCGTACTGGTCCAGACAGTCCTGATAGGAGGGAAGCGCTCCGGCGGCTGCCGCCTCGGCCAGTCCGGGGGCCTCGCGGTCCTTGTCGGACAGGATCGGGGAGGTGTCCAGTTCCCCCCAGGGCAGGCCCAGCTCGGGGTCCAGCGGGTTGACCGCGTGCTCGGCCGGAGGGTTGTAGGGGGTCGAGCACAGGTAGATCATCACGGTCTCCTCGGTCAGTGCCGCGAAAGCGTGACCGAGCCCTTCGGCGAGGTAGACGGCGTTGTAACGCTCGGCGTCCAGCCGCACCGCCTCCCACCGTCCGAAGGTGGGGGAACCCTCACGCACGTCGACGACCACGTCCAGCAGGCTCCCCCGTGCGCAGTAGACGTACTTGGCCTGTCCGGGGGGGACGTCGGCGAAGTGGACCCCGCGGATCACTCCCCGGCGGGAGACGCTGTTGTTGACCTGCGCCAGCGGCATGGGATGCCCGGTGGCCTCGACGAAGGGGGCCTGTTGGAAGGGGGCGACGAACAGTCCGCGCTGGTCGGGAAAGACCGGAGGGGTGAACTCCAGGGCCCCGTTGATGTCGGTGTGACGTACTCGCACGAGGGTAAGCCTAAGGAGTCTCTCGGTAGCCCCGCCGGGTGGTCGGCTGACGACGCACGCGGCGGCCTCGCGTGGTGCGGCGGCGGCTGCCTCGAGGAGAGGATCGGCTGCTGTGGGTGTTCCCCAAGCGGCCCACCGTGTCCGGATCCGCGGAGAATATATTGACATTTTGTTGAAGATACTGGTGAGCTGTGACACCAGTCGCAGACAGCCGCGGGGTGGCCTGGCAGACTTGTCGGACCGCAGCGTCCGCCGAGCCGCTGCCCGATCCGGGCAGTCAGTCTCGGTCACCCCTAGACGCCTCCCGGAGGCACCAGCTTCTCCGGTATGGCGTCGCCCGTCCGCCGACCGGAAAGCTCCTTTCCCGTCGGCCAGGTCAAGGCAACAGGAGGGACGCCGTGACCACCGTTAGTGACCAAGAGAACACGTCCGATTCGGCGGAGACGCCCCCATCGGCGGTCAACGCTGAACTCACCACCGAGGAGATCTTCGGTGCCCACGAGGGCGGCAAGCTTTCCGTCGCGCCGTCGACCGCGCTGACGACCCCCCGTGACCTCTCGATCGCCTACACCCCCGGTGTGGCCCAGGTCAGCCGAGCCATTTCCGCCGACGAGACCCTGGCCGCGCGCTACACCTGGACCAGTCAACTCGTGGCCGTGGTCAGCGACGGCACCGCCGTGCTGGGACTCGGCGACATCGGCCCCCGGGCCTCGCTGCCCGTCATGGAGGGCAAGGCCGCCCTGTTCAAGTCCTTCGCGGACCTGGACTCCTTCCCCCTGGTGCTGGACACCACGGACAACGACGAGATCGTCGAGACGCTGGTGCGTCTGCGTCCCTCGTTCGGGGCGGTCAACCTGGAGGACGTCGCGGCGCCCCGGTGCTTCGACCTCGAACGCCGGCTGATCGAGGCGCTGGACTGCCCGGTCATGCACGACGACCAGCACGGCACGGCGGTGGTGACCCTCGCTGCGTTGCGCAACGCCTGCCAGTTGTCCGGCCGCGAGTTCGGCTCGCTGCGGGTGGTGATCTCCGGCGCCGGTGCCGCCGGAGTGGCCTGCGCGGAGATCCTCGAAGCCGCCGGGGTCGGCGAGGTGGTCGTGGCCGACTCCCGTGGGGTCATCCACGCGGGCCGGGACAACCTCACCCCGATCAAGGAGGAACTGGCCCGGCGTACGAACCCCCGAGGGATCACCGGGGGTCTGGCGGAGGCGCTGCGTGGTGCCGACGTGCTGATCGGGGTCTCCGCCGGAACCATCCCCGCCGAACACGTGGCCACCATGGCCGAGGACGCGATCGTGTTCGCGCTGTCCAACCCCGATCCGGAGATCCACCCGGACACGGCCGCCGCCCACGCCGCCGTGGTGGCGACCGGCCGCAGCGACTTCCCGAACCAGATCAACAACGTGCTGGCCTTCCCCGGAATATTCCGGGGAGCCCTACAGGCCGGGGCGCGCATGATCAGCGACCGGATGAAGGTCGCCGCCGCCGAGGCCATCGCCGAGGTGGCGGCCGAGGCGCTGTCCGCCGACTACATCGTGCCCAGCCCACTCGACCCCCGGGTGGCTCCCGAGGTCACCGCCGCCGTCGCCGAGGCCGCCCGTCGTGACGGGGTGGCCACCGCCTGACCCGCCGGAGCGACGGGCACGTGAACCCCGCCTTCCCGGGGGCGTGCCCGCCCCGAGCGGGGTGAGTGCCGGGGCGCCGGAAGGAACGGCGGGACTCTCCCGCCCGCCACGTCCGCCCGGTGCCCGGCCTCCTCCGGTGCGGAAGAGCCGCCGACGTCGACCTCCGTGACTCTCTCCGCGTCCGTCCGCCGGAAACACCGCCCGATTCCGTCGAACACGGCGAGAGCGGTGTGACTTGTCCGGCACGGCATCACATTTTCGGCCGTTGTGCGTCCCACCTTGAGAAGTGTTCGGTCACTTCTCGACGTTGTGGCTGAATTTTTCACTCGAATGCCGGTATGGTTGGAAGAACGAGGTGTGGTGTCTACCACAATCCGGATCCCAGCCAGTGTGCACGGCGCGCGAAGCGGTGATGCGGAGGTTGGCCCTTGACCGAACGCAGCAGGCGAACCCGGTGGGTGCGTGAGGGGCTGCCCTCGGTGGACAGTGCCGAGGTGATCGGACCGGGAGTCGCCGACTCCCGGGTGGCCGTGGAGTCCCTGCCGGACGCCCCCGCCTTACTCAGCACCTCCGAGGGCCTGGTCATTCGCGCGACCGAACAGGCGGCGAGATCGCTCGGCACGGGTTCCGAGGAGGAGCTGCTGGGACGGGAGCTCACCGAGCTGCTGCGGGTGGAGGGGGAGTTCGCTCGCCCCCGGAACGGGGACGGGCGGTCGTGGTTTCGGGTGCTGAGTTGGTCGCACCGGGAGAACCCGCTGCTGACCGTCACCCTGCTGGTCGACGTGTCCGACCTGGTGACTCCGACCGCGGGGATGTTGGCCGCCGAACGGCACAAATTGCAGAGCGCGCAACGCGCCGCCCGCATCGGTACCTGGGAGTGGGATCCCCGCACCAACAGCACCCGGCTCTCGGAAATACTCTTCGAGATCACCGGCACCCCGCCGAGCACCGAGACCACCTTCGAGTACTACCTGGACCGCATTCACCCGGAGGACCGGGCGCGGGTGCGGGCCTGTTGGAAGCGACTCGTGGACGAGCACGTCCCCCTGGAGGTCGAACACCGCTACATCCGTCCGGACGGTGCGCTGCGTGTTCTGCTCTGCCACGGCGGGGTCTCCAGCGACGAATCGGGGCGGACCCTCATGGTCGGCACCGCACAGGACGTCACCGAACAACGGACGGCCGTGCGCAGGATGGAGAGGTCCAGTCAGCGGTTCACCGACCTGGTCGACGTCACTCCGATCGGGATCGGGCTGTTCGACGAGAGCCAACGACTGGTCGACGCCAACGACGCGCTGTGCGAGCTGCTCGGCTACCGTCTGGAGCAGCTGCGTGGCACGAGCGCGGTGGGGATCACCCACCCCGATGACCGGGCGATCGACCTGACCGACACGGAGTCCTCCGGTCGACGGCGCGGGCACGGGAACTCTCCGCAGCAGCGGATGTTGGTCCGTTCCGACGGGCAGCCGGTTTACTGCGAACTGCGCAGTGTCCCCTCGGTGCAGGACGACGGAACCAGGTTCTGGCTGGTGGTGTTCCAGGACGTCACCGAACGCAGACGCAACGCGGAGGCGTTGCGTTTCCAGGCCACCCACGACGAGCTCACGGGGCTGCCGAACCGGACCGCCGTCAAGGAGATGCTGGCCGGGATGCTCGCCGGGCGGAACCCCGGGAGCACGGCCGTGCTGTTCTGCGACCTGGACAACTTCAAACGCATCAACGACGCTCTCGGGCACGACGCCGGTGACGAGCTTCTCGTCGCCTTGGCCCGCAGGCTGGAGGACGGTCTTCCGCCGGGGTGCGTGGCCGCGCGCATCTCGGGGGACGAGTTCGTGGTGCTCTGTGTCGACGTGGACCGGGTCGGCGGTACGGACGCGCTGGCCACCCGGGTGTCCGGTCTGCTGGGGACCGCCGTGCCCCTGCGCGGACAGCTGGTGCGGCTCTCGGCCTCCGTCGGTGCCGCCGTACCGAGTGACGAGGCGACCGACGGCGACGATCTGCTCCGTTTCGCCGACGCGGCGATGTTCGAGGCCAAACGCAGCGGCCCCGGGCGGGTGTCGTTGGCCGGTCCCGCGCTGATGGCCTCGGCCGACAGTCAGTTGCGGATGGAGGGCCAGCTGAGGGAGGCCCTGGACGGGGACCAGCTGAGTCTGCACTACCAGCCCGTGGTGAACTCCGCCGGAAAGATCGTCAGTGCCGAGGCCCTGCTGCGCTGGCCGCATCCGGAGCGGGGGTTGCTTTCCCCCGGTGCCTTCCTGCCGGTGGCGGAGCAGGCGGGGCTGTTGCGGGACATCGACCGGTGGGTGCTGCGCACCGCTCTGCGGGAGGCGGCGGACTGGCCGTGTGGCCCCGTGGGGCCGGTGTCGGTGGCGGTCAACCTGGGGGCCCTGGTCCCCGGGGACCACGGTTTCGTGGACTACGTGACTGACTGTGTCGCCGCCTCGGGCCTCGACTGGGACCGGCTCGTCCTGGAGCTGGTGGAGACCTCACTGGTCGAGCTCCCCTTCCGGTCCAGGGACGCCATGCGGGAGCTGGTGGCCCTGGGGGCACGGTTCGCCGTGGACGACTTCGGTACGGGATTCTCCTCGCTCGCGCGGTTGAAGGAGCTGCCCGCGCAGATCATCAAGGTCGATCGGCAGTTCATTTCCGAAATTCATTCGAACAGTTGTGATCTGGCCGTGACCAAGGCGGTCGTCGACATGGCCGCGGCCATAGGCAGGGAGTGCGTGGCCGAGGGCGTGGAGAACTCCGCCCAGTTCGAGACGCTCACCGGCACCGGCGTGGACGGTTACCAGGGATGGCTGTTCTCCCCGGCCGTTCCGCCCGAGGAGTTCCGCGCCGTGCTCACCGCGGGAGTCCTGCCGTGGAAGCCGGACGAAGCGTGAGCCGTGCTCCGGTCTCCGCGCCGGAGAAGCGGCTCAGACCCCCTCGCTGTGCAGCAGGGCGTTCAACCGGTGCCGAGGCAGGTCGATCAGCCGCAGCCGGAGGTCCGCGGCGTCGGGGACCAACGCGGCCACGTGCGCGGCGGCCTCCTTCTTGGTCAGGGGAGTCTCGGAGTGGGCGATCAGCGCCTCGCGCCACGTGTTGGTTAGCTTTCCGTGCGCACGGTGCAGCAGGTAACCGGCCACCCCGCCCTGTGCTCCCCGGGCTCGTGCGGACACCACCGCGTGGGTGGCGTCCGGGGTGCTGCGGTGGAAGCGGAGCGTGTACTTGCCGTCGACCAGCTCGGTGAGCGCCTGTTGGGCGTGCTCACTGGTGATGTCGGGATGACGGTTGTCCACCAGGAAGGCCGCCTGGTCGGCGTTGCAGGCCAGCAGCATACGGACCAGCCAGGGACCCGGATCGGAACGCAGGTCGAACAGGGGGGTTCCCGTGCCGCCGCGCAGGGGACGTTGCCAACCCACCGGACGCGGCCCCTCCACGGCGGTGCCCACCACGGAGGCGACCGCGTCCACCAGTTCCGGGGTGACCTCCTCGGGATCACCCTCCACGGACTGGGGACCGTGGGTGTAGATCCGGTGTTTGTGTCGTTCCACCGACCTGCGGGCCTGGCCGGTCGGCTGGCACACGTACAGGTCGCTGGTGCTTCCGATGGCCTGAGCGCCCTCGTACTCGTTCAGTCCGGTGACGATGTTCTCGAACACCAGACCCAGCCGCAGCAGTTCGCGCTGCACCTTGTGTCCCAGGGCCGGGCTGCGGGAGCTGAAACCGTAGGCCAGCAGCAGTCGGGCGGCAGTGCCGGACATCCCTTCCAGCGCCCTGGTGGCGAACAGCCCGATCCCTTCCGGGGTGTAGGGCGGGTCGCTGAAGACCAGGTCGAAACCGCCGGCCAGGGACGGCGGAAGCCCGAACCGCAGGTCCGCGTGCACCGTGTGTACGGCAAGTCCGTGTTCGGCGGCGATCCCGTCGATGTGGGCGAGGATGCGTTCGTCGACGTCGACGACGGTGGCCCGGACTCCGGGGGCGAGCAGGCAGGTGGCCAGCGAGGTCAGGTCGTGGTCGCCGAGCAGCAGCAGTCGCGTCCCGTCCAGCTCGTAGTTGTCCCGCATCCACTCGGCCCGCCGGAGCGCGGTTTCGGGAGTGGCTGTCACGTGGTCCAGCGCGGTGGCCGGGGTGGGGCCACCGGCCACGAAGCCGCGGAGGAGTTCGGCCGCCTCGTGCGAGGACCTGCCGGCGGGTCGCTCGTCGAGTACCCGAGCGCGGTAGTCGGCAAGGGCCCGTTCGGCGAGCCGGTACCCCTCCGGCAGGTTCTCCACGTCCGCACCGGCCAGGGCCAGCAGCTCCTCCACGGTGCGGCGTGGTGTTCCGCAGACGCGCACCAGTTCCCGCAGCGAGTGGGGACGTTCGGCCAGCAGGGCGAAGACCCGGCGCAGGGGACGCGCGAGTGCGCCCTCCTGGCTGATTCGGTGGCGAACGGCTTCCGGCCCCGTGGACTCGGAAGCGGTTTCGGTCGGTGTGCTCATGTCGTGCCCCGGGATTCGTCGCCGCGGAACCCGTCCACCTCCGCGGTGGTGCGGATCCCATTGTCCACAACAACGGTTCCCGCACACGTGGCGCCCGCCGCCCACGCGGAGTGACCGCTTCCCTCCGCTGGGGCAGGGGGGCGTTCCGGGTGAGGAAACCGAACGGTCCTGGTGGCGCCGATGACGCGTAACGCTCATTACATCGCGTGAAACGTCTGATCGGGTTAGGCTCGGCGAAGCTTGTGACGGTCGGCGAGTGACCGTCGGTGATCCTCGAGGGGGCTCGATGATCGAGTTCCGAACCGTGCGCAAGCAGTACGACGACGGCACTGTCGCCGTCCAGGAACTCAGCCTGACCGTTCCGGCGGGAACCATCACCGTGTTGGTCGGCCCCTCCGGGTGCGGCAAGACCACGCTGCTGCGGATGGTCAACCGCATGGTCGAGCCCTCCTCCGGTGCCGTGTTGCTTGACGGCAAGGAGATTCGTGATTCGGACCCGGCCGAGTTGCGTCGCGGCATCGGGTACGTCATCCAGCAGGCTGGGCTCTTCCCACACCGCACGGTGCGGGACAACGTGGCCACCGTTCCGCTGTTGTTCGGGACGTCCCGCAGAAAAGCCCGGCGTGACGCCGAGGAACTGTTGGAGCGGGTGGGGTTGTCCCGGGAACTGGGTAAGCGGTATCCCGGACAGCTTTCCGGAGGACAGCAACAGCGGGTCGGAGTGGCCAGGGCGCTGGCCGCCGATCCGCCCGTGCTGCTCATGGACGAGCCGTTCAGCGCCGTCGACCCCGTGGTGCGAGCCGGTTTGCAGCAGGAGCTGTTGCGGTTGCAGGAGGAACTGGGCAAGACGGTGTTGTTCGTGACCCACGACGTCGACGAGGCCGTCCAACTGGGTGAACGGGTCGCGGTGCTGCGGCAGGGAGGAGAGCTGGCGCAGTACGCCGCACCGGCGGAACTGCTCGCGCGGCCGGCCGACGACTTCGTGGCCTCGTTCGTCGGCAAGGACCGCGGGTACCGTGGGTTGTCCTTCGTGGACTCCTCCGGCCTGGAGCCCGGCCCCGTCGACACCGTCCACATCGGTGACACCAGTGCGGATGTGCCCAGCCGGGCCGGGTGGGTGCTGGCGCTGGACGCCCAGGACCGTCCACGTGGTTGGCTGCCTCCTGGGTCGACCGTGCGCGGACGGCTCACCGAGGACCAGCTGGTCGCGGTCGGATCGCTCCACACCCTGGGCTGCCCGCTGCGCGAGGCACTGGACGCCGCGCTGTCTTCCCCGACGGGACGGGGCGCGGTGGTCGACGCGGACGGCGTGTTCCAGGGCGTGATCACCGCCGGACAGGTGTTGGAGCTGATCGAGAACAGACGACATCCCGCGCTGACCGAGGGTGCTGTCCAGTGTTCGAGGGACTGATTCGCTACTTCTCCAGCTCCAGTAACCGGGAGGTACTGTTCGAGCAGCTCGGCCAGCACGTCTACCTCTCCCTGGTGCCGTTGGCCGCCGGTGTGCTGCTCGCGTTGCCGCTGGGCAGGCTCGCCCAACGACTCCGTTGGCTGCGCGCCCCGCTGCTCGGCGGAGCCAACGTGGTCTACACGGTGCCCTCGCTGGCGGTTTTCGTGCTGCTGCCCAGCGTGATCGGCACCGGATACACCTCCTCGGGCAACGTGGTCATCGCACTCACGCTGTACACGACGGCGCTGCTGCTGCGTCCGGTGCTGGACGCGTTGGAGGCCGTTCCGGAGCACGTGACACTGGCGGCCACGGCCATGGGGTATCGCCCGCACCGTCGGTTCCTGGCCGTGGAGCTGCCGCTGGCGGTGCCCGCGTTGACCTCGGCCGTGCGGGTGGCCTCGGTGAGCAACATCAGTCTGGTCAGCGTGGGGGCTCTGATCGGCGTCGGCGGGTTGGGCAGGCTGTTCACCGTCGGGTTTCCGATGCCGGACACGGTGCGGATCGTCGTGGGAATCGTGGCCACGGTGCTGTTGGCGTTGGCGGTGGACCTGCTGCTGGTCGCGCTGTGGCGGCTGCTGACCCCCTGGGAACGCGCCGGGAAGGCGGTGAGCCGGTCCTGATCACCGAAATACTCGCCTGGCTGCTCGACCCGGGGAACTGGAGCGGACCCGACGGGATTCTGCGGCAGACACTGTTGCATCTGTTCTACTGTGTTCTCGCGGTGACCAGCGCGGTGCTGCTCGCGGTGCCCGCCGGGCTCTACATCGGACATACCGGGCGCGGTGCGGTGTTCGTCGTCGGGTTCGGCAACGCGCTGCGTGCCCTGCCCACACTCGGCCTGGTCACCCTGTTGACACTGGTGTTCCGCGGACGTGTCGCGTTGGTGGCGCTGACGGTGTTGGCGATACCAGCCGTGCTGTCCGGAACCTACGCGGGAATACGCGCCGTGCCCGCTCACGTGGTGGACGCGGCCAAGGGTATGGGCATGACCTCCCGGCAGCGACTGTGGAAGGTGGAGCTGCCCAACGCGCTGCCGCTGCTGATGGGCGGTGTCCGTAACGCGATGTTGCAGGTCATGGCCACCGTCATGGTGGCGGCCTACGTGGGGCTCGGTGGACTGGGGCAGATCCTGCTGACCGGGCAGCGGATCAACGACTACGAACGAATGGCCGGAGCGGCGATCCTGATAGCGCTGCTGGCGGTGCTGGTCGATCTGGTGCTGGCCGGGGTCACCCGTCTGGTCACACCTCGCGGCGTGTTTCTCACCGCACGGAGCGGGACCACGTCCCGGAGAAGGAGGTAACGATGAAACGGTTGCTCGTGTCGGTGGTGACACTGGTGACCGCCCTGGGAGTGTTGGCGGGGTGCTCCGACCCGACCGGGACGGGCGACGACTCCGGCGGCCCGATCGTGGTGGGGTCTGCGGATTTCAACGAGAGCCAACTGTTGATGGAGATCTACGCCGAGGCACTGCGCGAGACCGGTGCCGAGGTGCGCACCAAGGGACGCATCGGTGCCAGGGAGGTCTACGTCAACGCCGTCCGGGACGGGGAGATCTCGGTGATTCCCGAGTACACGGGGAACCTGCTGCGGCACTTCGACGACGACACCGAGGCCACCGGATCGGAACGGATCCACTCCGAGCTGCGCGCGAGGCTTCCGGACGGGCTGCGGGTGTTGGACTACTCCTCCGCCGAGAACTCCGACGTGCTGGCGGTGACCGAGAAGACCGCCGACAGCGGCCTGCGTTCGATGGCCGATCTCGGTGGTCGGTGTGGTGATCTGGTGCTGGGAGCCCCGGCAGAGTGGGCACCGCGTTGGAAACAGCGCATCTCCGAGCTGTACGGGTGCGAGTTCTCCGAGATCAGGAACCTGCAAGCCGGTAGCGTGCGGGTCAGGGAACTGACCGAGGGACGGATCCAGGTGGCCAACCTGTTCAGCACCACGGCGGCCATCGACCGGAACGATCTGGTCACGCTGGACGATCCGAAGGACATGTTCCCGGCGCAGAACGTGGTTCCGCTGGTGAACCAAGGTGAGCTGAACGACGGGCAGCGCAAGGTGCTCAACAGGGTCTCGGACCAGCTGACCACGCGAGATCTGACACGGATGAACAGGCGCATGTCCGTGGACAAGGCCAATCCGCGCGACCTCGCCGAGGAGTTCGTCGGCGGTCTCGACCTGTGAGGTACGACGGGAGGCCCCGCACCGGCGGCTTCGGTTCGCCGATCCGGGGCTTTCGTCGGTTCTCGTGACGCGGACCTCGCCGGCACCGGAGGCGCGAAGTGTGAAAGAGCCGAGTCGGACGAAACGGCCTCCGTTGCTCTTCGGGTCGAGGTGCCGGGCTTCCGAGCTCGGAACCCGTCGTCCCGCCGTGCTTCGGGAACTCCTCCGCTTCGGGACTCGTTGGCCCGGGTGTGAGGGCCACGTATCCGAAGCGTCCCCGAGTCCCGGGGACGGCGCGTCGTTGCCCGGTTCGTACGGTGCCGCGTCCGATCACGGCCGAAGGCGGCGGGTTCTTCGACCTCGCCTACACCCGTGAGGGGATCGCGGGAGGAACCCCCCTTCTGGTGATACCGGGAGGTCCCGGCCTGGCCTCGGTGGTCCCGTACCGGTCCGTCCGTCGTCTGGCGCGCCGGTACGGCTTCGACGTGGTGATGGTCGAACACCGTGGTGTCGGGCTCTCCCGGTGCGATCGGCGAGGACGTGTCCTGCCGTCGGAAGCGTTGACGCTGGAGGCGGTGGTGGACGATCTGGTCGCCGTGCTCGACGACTGCGGTTGGAGCCGGACGGTCGTGTACGGCTCCTCCTACGGAGGGACGCTCGCACAGGCGCTGGGTGCGTGGTACCCGGAGCGTGTGCGGGGGATGGTCCTGGACTCCACGGGATCCTCCGCCGCGGAGGAGGAGGTGGCGCGGGATTACGTCCGCGCGTTGCTCTGGCGCGGTGAGGACCCCGCGACGGCCACCACGGCCGCGATGCTGCGTGAACTCGTCGCCGACGGCCTCGTCCCCGTCGAGGAGACCGGTCCGGTCGTTGTCATGGGCTACGAGTTCGGCGGCACACCGTTGCTGCGCGAGTTGTACCGTACGGTCCGCGCCGGTCGCCTCGGTGTGTGGAACCGGCTCGCCCGGCTCGGGGTCCAGGCACTGCGTTACCGGCGTCCGTACCGCTTCGAACCCGATCCGGTCAGTGTCATCTACCATCGGCAGCTGCGCGGGATCGAGCCCGACGGGCAACCGTTGGATCCCGCCGTGCTGTTCGCCTCCCAGGCCCACCGGTACCCGGGTTTCTCCGGAGAACCGCTGGATCTGTTCGCTGCTCTGAGCGGGTTCACATGGCCGACGGCGGTACTGTCCGGCCTGCGGGACACGCGCTCGGTGCGTCCCACCGCGCACCGTGTCGTGGATTCGCTGCCCCACGGGGTGCTGGTGCCGTTCGAGGACTCGGCGCACAGCTTTCTGGACTTTCACCCCTCGGTCGCGCTGCTCGCCGCCAGCGCTGCCGCCGCGGGCACCGTCAACCGGCTTCCGGACCTGGCCGAGCGGTGCGAACGGCTTCCTCGTCCCCCACACGCCGCTGCTACCGGGATGATGCTGTCGAGCGGGATCAGAGCCGAGAAGGCGCTCGCCACGGGGCCGTTCAGTGTCGGCCGGACCAGGACTCGGTCGGGGCCGGGCGCCCACCGACACGCGAGGTGAGTTCCTCGGCGGTGGCGCGCACCAACCGCGCCAGTTCCGGCCAGACGGATCCGCACGGCTGCCGGTTCCGCCCGGTGTCGTCGGCCTCGCCGGGCTCGGAGCAGTGGTGCCGCATGGTCATGCTGATCGCCGCGGTCGGATGTCCGTTGTGGTCGAAAACGGGGCAGGCCACCGAGGCGAAACCCTCGGTGATCTCCCCGTCCTCCACCGACCAGCCGCGTCGCCGTTCCCGCGTCAGCAGCCGCCGCAGTTCCGGAAGGTTCCGCGGACCCCGCTCGGTACGCAGCACGAAGCTCTCCGCGCGGGGGAACAGCGCCCGCACCTGCACCCGGGGCAGGTGAGCCAGCATCGCCCGTCCGGAGGCCGTCAACTGCGCGGGCAGCCGCACCCCCACGTCGGTGACCAGGGTCTGTGGCTGCGCGGGGCGTTCCTTGATCAGGTACAGCAGTTCCCCACCGTGCAGCACACCCAGGTGGGCGTTGTATCCCGCCTGGTCCACCAGCCCGCGCAGCAACGGCCCGGCCAGTCTCTCCAACGGGTCGTGCCGCAGGTAGGCCGAGCCGACTTCGAAGGTGGCCACCCCCAGGCCGTAGCGACGCTCCTCCGGAAGGTGCGTCACGAAACCGGCGTCGACCAACTCACCCAGCAGGTGGTACGTCGTCGAACGCGGCAGCTCCAGTTCCCGGGCGATCACCGCCGCCGAGACCGGCCCAGCCCGTCTCGCCAGCAGACGCAACACCGCCAGTCCCCGCCGCAGCGCCGGAACGTCGCTGCTCGCTCCCATGGCACCCCCCCGGGGGTCGATGTCTGAAATCCCAGACACGAACACGCTACCCCGGCTTTCCGAGTCCCTCCCACCGCGATGGGATGGAGGTATGCAGCACCACGCCGAAAGCGCGGACCACACCACCGAACTCGGTCCCGAGCCGCTCACCGCCGAGACCGTGCTCGCGGTCGCCCGGGGCCACGCCGAGGTGCGGCTGTCCGAGCGGGCCGAACAGGGGATCGGCGAGACCAGGAAACACATCGACACCCTCGCCGCGGCCGAACAGCCCACCTACGGCGTCTCCACCGGGTTCGGGGCGCTGGCCGTGCGCCACATCCCCCCGGAACGTCGCGCGGCCCTGCAGGCCTCCTTCGTGCGTTCGCACGCGGCGGGCACCGGACCACCGGTGGAACCGGAGGTGGTTCGGGCACTGATGCTGCTGCGGTTGCACACCGTCGCCACCGGACGCACCGGTGTGCGCCCGGAAACCGCGCACGCGCTGACCGCGCTGCTCAACTCCGGCATGGTCCCGGTGGTGCACGAGTACGGTTCCCTGGGGTGTTCCGGGGACCTCGCCCCGCTGGCCGCCGTGGCCCTCGCGCTGACCGGGGAAGGGGAGGTGTTCGACACCTCCGGCACCCGTCGTCCCGCCGCCGAGGCCCTGCGTGAGGCGGGGATCGAGCCGGTCGCCCTGGCCGAGAAGGAGGGGCTCGCCCTGACCAACGGCACCGACGGGATGCTCGGGATGCTGGTGCTGGCCCTGCGCGACCTCTCCGAACTCGTCGACGTCGCCGACGTCACCGCGGCCATGAGCGTGGAGGCTCTGCTGGGCACCGACCGGGCCTTCGCCGCCGATCTGCAGGCCCTGCGCCCGCACCCGGGACAGGCGCTGTCCGCCGCCCGGATGAGTGCGCTGCTGAGCGACTCGGGAATCATGGCCAGTCACCGTGGCCCCGACTGCACCCGGGTGCAGGACGCCTACTCGATGCGCTGCTCTCCGCAGGTGCACGGCTCGGCGCGGGACACGATCGCCCACGCCCACACCGTCGCCGAACGGGAACTCGCCGCGGCCATCGACAACCCCGTGGTGCTCGACGACGGACGTGTGGAGTCCAACGGCAACTTCCACGGCGCACCGCTGGCCCACGTCCTCGACTTCCTGGCGATACCGGTGGCCGACGTGGCCGGCATCGCCGAACGGCGCACCGACCGCATGCTCGACGTGGCCCGCTCCCACGGTCTGCCCGCCTTCCTCGCCGACGACCCGGGGGTGGACTCCGGCTACATGATCGCCCACTACACCCAGGCGGGGGTGCTGACCGAGCTGAAGCGCTCGGCCAACCCCGCCTCGGTGGACTCGGTTCCCACCAGCGCGATGCAGGAGGACCACGTGTCCCTGGGCTGGTCGGCGGCCCGCAAACTCCGCTCGGCCGTCGACGGGCTGCGTCGGGTGCTGGCCGTGGAGCTGCTGGTCGCGGCCCGCGCCCTCGACCTGCGGGCACCGCTGAGTCCCGCCCCCGCCACCGGCGCCGTGCGCGACCTGCTGCGCACCCGTGTCGCCGGGCCGGGGTCGGACCGCCACGTGGCTCCCGAGATCGAAGCGGCCGAACAGCTCCTCGCCTCCGGGCGGGTGCGTGCGGTCGCCGCCGAACACGTCGATCCCGCCGTCCAGGGAGGAAACCAGTGAACACCGGCCCCCGCACCGTGCGCGCCCAGCGCGGCACCGAACTCACCGCCCGCGGCTGGAGCACCGAAGCCCCGCTGCGCATGCTGCGCAACAACCTCGACCCGGAGGTGGCCGAACGCCCCGAGGACCTCGTGGTCTACGGCGGGACCGGCAAGGCCGCCAGGGACTGGGACAGCTACGACGCCCTGGTGCGCGAACTGACCACCCTCGGCGAGGACGAGACCCTGCTGGTGCAGTCCGGCAAACCCGTGGGGGTGCTGACCACCCACGAGTGGGCTCCGCGCGTGCTGATCGCCAACGCCAACCTGGTCGGAGACTGGTCCAACTGGGAGGAGTTCCGCCGGCTCGACGCCCTCGGGCTGACCATGTACGGCCAGATGACGGCCGGATCCTGGATCTACATCGGCACCCAGGGGATTCTGCAGGGCACCTACGAAACCTTCGGTGCCGTGGCCGCCAAGCGTTTCGGTGGCAGCCTGGCCGGAACCCTCACCGTCACCGCCGGACTCGGCGGCATGGGCGGGGCGCAGCCGTTGGCCGTGACCATGAACGAGGGCGTGGCGCTGGTGGTCGAGTGCGACGCCGAGCGGGCACACCGCCGGGTGCGGCACGGCTACCTCGACGAGGTCGCCGAGGACCTCACCGACGCCGTCACCCGGGCGGAGCGGGCCAAGCGCGAACGCAGGCCCTGGTCGGTGGCGGTGATCGGCAACGCCGCCGAGGTCCTGCCGGAGCTGCTGCGCCGCCGGGTCGAGGTGGACGTGGTCACCGACCAGACCTCGGCCCACGACCCGCTGTCCTACCTGCCGATCGGAGTGTCCACCTCGGAATGGCACGAGCGGGCCAGCCGTGACCCGGAAGGGTTCACCGCCAGGGCGCGGGAGTCCATGGCCGAACACGTCCGTGCCATGGTCGGGTTCCTGGACGCCGGAGCGGAGGTCTTCGACTACGGCAACTCGCTGCGGGGCGAGGCGCGCGCGGCGGGCTACGAACGGGCCTTCGACTACCCGGGTTTCGTGCCCGCCTACATCCGTCCCCTGTTCTGTGAGGGCAAGGGTCCGTTCCGATGGGCCGCGCTGTCCGGGGACCCGGCCGACATCGCCGCCACCGACCGGGCGATCCTCGACCTGTTCGGCGAGGACGAGCACCTGGCCCGGTGGATCAGGATGGCCGGGCAGCGGATCTCCTTCCAGGGGCTGCCCGCGCGGATCTGCTGGCTGGACTACGGCCAGCGCGAGCGGGCCGGGCTGCGGTTCAACGAGATGGTGGCCTCCGGGCAGCTGCGAGCCCCCGTGGTGCTGGGCAGGGACCACCTGGACACCGGCTCGGTGGCCTCGCCCTACCGGGAGACCGAGAGCATGGCCGACGGTTCGGACGCGATCGCCGACTGGCCGCTGCTGAACGCGCTGGTCAACACCGCCTCCGGGGCGAGCTGGGTGTCCGTGCACCACGGCGGCGGGGTCGGCATGGGACGTTCGTTGCACGCGGGTCAGGTCACCGTCGCCGACGGCACCGACCTGGCGGCGCGCAAGCTCAGCCGGGTGCTGAGCAACGACCCCGCCACCGGGGTGCTGCGCCACGCGGACGCGGGCTACGAGCGGGCCCGGCGTGTCGCCGCCGAGCGCGGCCTCCACGTTCCCCACCAGAGCTGACACCGGGTTCCGCGCGGGCACTCCGGACGCGCGCCCGGGTCGAACGAGTCGTCCTGACGGAGAACACCGGGGTGTCGGGCACACCCGGACGAACGGAGGATGCGGTGGCCACACCGAACGAACTGCTCGCCGACATCGCGGACGTGGGGCTCGTCCCCGGCCGGGGCGGCTATCACCGGCACGTCTTCGACCGCGCCGAGACGGAACTGCGGGAATGGTTCGTCGGGCAGGCGGGAGCACGGGGACTGGACGTGCGCACCGACGGCAACGGCAACATCTGGGCGTGGTGGCCCGAACCGGGCGACGACGCGGTGGTCACCGGCAGCCATCTGGACTCGGTGCCCGGCGGAGGGGCCTACGACGGCCCACTGGGCGTGGCCAGCGCCCTGTCCGCCGTGGACATGCTGCGGGCCGAGGGGTTCCGCCCCGGCAGGCCGCTGGCCGTGGTGGTCTTCGCCGAGGAGGAGGGCGGCAGGTTCGGAGTGCCCTGCCTCGGTTCCCGGCTGGCCTGTGGGTCCGTCGATCCCCAACGGGCGCTGGGACTGCGGGACGAGACGGGCACGACCCTCGCCGAGGCGATGCGCGCCGCCGGGGCGGATCCGGAGCTGGCCGGGCCGGACCGGGTCAACCTGCCCCGGGTGGGCAGGTTCGTGGAACTGCACGTCGAACAGGGGCGAGGTCTGGTCGAGCACGGCTCGGCCGTGGGTGTGGCCTCGACCATCCTGGGACACGGGCGTTGGCGGTTCGGGTTCACCGGTCAGGGGAACCACGCGGGGGCCACCCCGATGGACGACCGCAGGGACCCGATGATCCCGGCCGCGCGGCTGGTCACCGAGGCACGCGCCGTCGCGCGGCGGTTCCCCGACGCCCGGGCCACGGTGGGCAGGCTGCGCCCGAGTCCCGGCGGTACCAACGTGATCGCCGGGTCGGTGGACGTGTGGCTGGACGCCCGGGCGCACGAGGACGCCGACACCAGGGCGCTGGTCGAGGAGCTGTCCGCGCGGGCTCGGGAAGTGGCCGCGGAGGAGGGGTGCACGGTCCGCGTGACCGAGGAGTCCTACTCGGACACCGTGCGGTTCGACCCGGAGGTGCGGGACGAACTGGCCACCGTGCTCGACGCGCCCACCCTGCCCACCGGGGCGGGACACGACGCCGGGACGCTCGCCGCGCACGTTCCCACCGGGATGCTGTTCGTGCGCAACCCCACCGGCGTCAGCCACGCTCCCCAGGAGCACGCGGAGGCGGCGGACTGCACCGCCGGAGCCGAGGCGCTGGCGCGGGTGCTGCGGCGGTGGAGCCGATGACCGGGAAGGAGCGACAGCGGGTCATGTCCTACTGGTGCGAACGGGCCTGGCTTCCCGACGGGCCCACGGCGAACGTGCTCGTGGAGACCTCGGGGGGACGTATCACCCGGGTCACCCCCGGCGTGGGGCAGTGCCCACCGGGAGCCCGGAGACTGGACGGGCTGACCCTGCCCGGGACGGCCAACGCGCACTCACACGCCTTCCACCGCGCCCTGCGTGGCCGCACCGCCGACCAGCGCGGCACCTTCTGGACCTGGCGGAACCGGATGTACCGGCTGGCGCACCGCCTCGATCCGGACAGTTACCACCGGCTCGCCCGGGGGGTGTACGCGGAGATGGCACTGGCCGGGATCACCGCCGTCGGCGAGTTCCACTACCTGCACCACGCCCCCGGCGGGGAGAGCTACGCCGATCCGCACGCCATGTCGCACGCGCTGGTCCGGGCGGCCGGTGAGGCCGGAGTCCGGTTGACCCTGTTGGACACCTGCTATCTGAGCGGCGGGTTCGGCCCCCCGGTGGAAGGCGTGCAGACCCGGTTCTCCGACGGGACGGCCGAGGGCTGGGCCGAGCGGGTCCGGGACTTCCGCCCCGAGTACGAGGGGGTGCTGGTGGGGGCCGCGTTGCACTCGGTGCGGGCGGTGCCCGCCGAGCAGATGCCGGTGGTGCGGGAGTTCGCCCACACCGGAGGGGTGCCGCTGCACCTGCACCTGTCCGAACAGCGCGCCGAGAACGACGCCTGTCTGGCCGCCACCGGCCGCACCCCGACACAACTGCTCGACGAACAGGGCGTGCTGCGCCCCGGGACCACCGCCGTGCACGCCACCCACCTCGCACCGGCGGACGTGGTACGGCTCGGGCGCAGCGGCACCGGAGTGTGTCTGTGTCCCACCACCGAGTCCGACCTGGCCGACGGCATCGGTCCGGCCGACGAGCTCGCCGCGGCCGGTTGCGCACTCTCGCTGGGCAGTGACGGGCACTCGGTCGTCGACCCGTTCGAGGAGGCCAGGGCGGTGGAGTCGGGGATGCGGCTGCGCAGCGAGGTGCGGGGGCACTTCTCCACGGCGGAACTGACCGCCATGACCACCTCCGTGGGGCACCGGGCGCTCGGCTGGCCGGACGCGGGAACCGTCCAGGCGGGCGAGCGCGCCGATCTGGTCACCGTTTCCCTGGACGGGGCGAAGTTCGCCGGGGTGCCGCCGTCCTCGGCCATGCTGGTGGCCTCGGCGGCGGACGTGCGGGAGGTGGTGGTCGACGGCACGCCCGTGGTGCGGGACGGGGTGCATCTGCGGGTGCCCGACGTGGCCGGTGAGCTTCGCGCGAGTGTCGAGGAACTGCTCGGAACACCGTGACCACGATCGGTCCCTCAGCGACAGGACGGTCGTACACGAGACACCCCGCGGGGTGAACGAGGACGGAGCGGAACGCAGTTGCGGACAGCCACCACCATCACCGGGATCTCCGAGCTCACCACCAACGACGAGGAGCTCGGCCGCCTGACCGGGGCGGCGTTGGTCTTCGAGGAGGAACGCATCACCTGGGTGGGGCCCGAGCGAGAGGCCCCGGCGGCCGACCAGCGGATCGACCTGGGAGGACGAGCCGTGTTGCCCGGCTGGGTGGACAGCCACACCCACCTGGTGTTCGCCGGGGACCGCACCGCCGAGTTCACCGCACGCATGGCGGGCCGGCCCTACACCGCAGGCGGCATCGCCGGGACCGTCCGGGCCACCCGCGCCGCCACCGACGAGGAACTCGCGGCCAATCTCCGCGCCCACCTCGCCGAGGCCGCCGCCCAGGGAACCACCTGCGTGGAGACCAAAACGGGCTACGGACTGACCGTGGAGGACGAGCTGCGTGCCGCACGCCTCGCCGCGACCGAGGCCGACGAGGTGACCTACCTCGGGGCGCACCTGGTTCCCCCGGAACGCGAGGCCGAGGACTACCTGGACACGGTGTGCGGGCCGATGCTCGACGCCGTGGCCCCGCACGTGTCCTGGTGCGACGTGTTCTGCGAACGCGGTGCCTTCGACGCCGGACAGTCCCGGCGGGTGCTGCTGGCCGCCCGCGAGCGGGGGCTCGGGCTGCGGGTACACGGCAACCAGCTCGAACCGGGTCCGGGGGTCGAACTGGCCGTGGAGCTGGGAGCCGCCAGTGTGGACCACTGCACCCACCTCACCGAGACCGACATCGACGCGCTCGCCGCCTCGGAGACCGTGGCGACCCTGCTGCCCGCCTGCGACCTCTCCACACGCCAGCCACTGCCGCCGGCGCGGAAACTGCTCGACGCGGGGGCGACCGTGGCGCTGGCCACCAACTGCAATCCCGGTTCCTCCTACACCTCCTCCATGGCCTTCTGCGTGACCACCGCCGTGCTGCAGCTGGGGATGAGCGTGGAGGAGGCGGTCCGGGCCGCCACCCGGGGCGGGGCCGCCGCACTGGGACGGGACAGCGGCGACGGGGCGGTGGGGGTGGTGCGCCCCGGTGCCAGGGCGGACGTGCAGGCACTCGACGCGCCCAGCGCGGCGTGGCTGGCCTACCGCCCCGGAGTGCCGCTGACCCACCGGGTCTGGCGTGCCGGGCGGAGCCTGGTGTGAACCGAGCGGGCGGGAGACCGCCGTTGTGGCCTCTCCCGCCGGTACGCGTCCGCCGCCGGAGTCGGGTGGCACGCCCTCAGAACGGGAAACGCGCCTGCCGTTCCCGGAAGGTCACCCACCTGGTGTCGGTGAAGGCCTCGACACCGTTGCGTCCGCCGAAGTGCCCGAACCCGGAGTCCTTCATCCCTCCGAACGGGGCCTGCGGCTGGTCACCCACGGACTGGTCGTTGATGTGGAAGATGCCGGTGCGCACCCGCTGGGCGATCGACCAGCCCCGTCGGGTGTCCTCGGTGATCACCCCTCCGGTGAGTCCGTACGGCGTGTCGTTGACGACCTCCACGGCCTGGTCGACCGACTCGTAACCGAGCACCGTGGTGACGGGGCCGAAGATCTCCTCGGAGTGGATCCGCTGCCGGGCGGTGACGTTGTCCAGCACGGTCGGCGCGTACAGCGTGCCCCGCGGTTCCAGCCCGCCGCAGTGCGGCACCGCCCCGGCGCGTACCGCCTCCTCCACCAGTCCCCGGATCCGCAGCGCGGCCTGTTCGTTGATGACCGGACCGATCGCGGTCTCGGGATCGCGCGGATCCCCGTAGGGCAGCTTCGCCACCTTCTCGCCGAGCCGGCGGGCGAACTCGACACGCATCCCCTCGGGCACCAGCACGCGGTCGGCGGACATGCAGATCTGACCGGCGTTCATGAACGATCCGAAGGCCACGGCCTCCACCGCGTAGTCCAGGTCCGCGTCGTCGAGCACCAGCACCGAGTTCTTGCCGCCCAGCTCCAGCACGGCCGGGGTGAGATGGCGGGCCGCCTCGACACCGATCGAACGTCCCACCTCGGTGGAACCGGTGAAGTTGACCCGGCGGACCCGCGGGTCGGAGATCAGTGTGGTGCCGATCTCGGCCCCTTCGGAACGCTCGTTGGTGACCACGTTGAGCACCCCGTCGGGCAGCCCGGCCTCCCGCATGATCCCGGCCAGCCAGTACCCGGCGGTGACGGGGGCGTCCTCGCTCGGTTTGAGCACCACGGTGTTGCCGACGGCCACGGCCACGGCGAAGGAGCGGGTTCCGAGGATCAGGGGGGCGTTCCACGGCGCGAACGCGCCGACCACCCCGGCGGGTTGGCGCAGGGCGAACCCCCATTCGTCCGGGTCCGAACCGCTCAGCACCTCCCCTCGGGGTGCGGTGAGCGAACCGGCGGCCTCACGGAGGATGTCGGCGGCCAGCTCGACGTTGAACAGTGCCCACGGCCGGGTGCCCCCGACCTCACCGGCCATCAGCCGCACCGCCTCCTCGGCGCGGTCGGTCATCAGCTCGGCCGCGCGCAGCAGGATCTCCCTGCGGCGCAGCACCCCGGTGCGGGACCACTCCGGGAAGGCGGCGGCCGCCGCGTCCACGGCCGCGGTCACGTCCTCGGGTGAGGCCGCGGGAACCTCGGCGAAGACCTCGCCGGTGTAGGGGTCGATATCGGTGGTGGTGCGTCCGCCCTCGGCGGGACGGCTGTCCCCTCCGATGAGCAGTCGGTGTTCGAGCGGCGCCATCGTCTCCCACTCTCCTCCGGGGTCTCGCACGCATCCCATCATCGGAACCCGGTTCCGTGCACCCTTCCGGGCGATATCGCGTCCCGTTCGCCACCCGGTGTGCGCACTCCGGACGTTCCGGCCGACGTCGGCGCCGCGGATCCCGGTCACTCGACGCGGGCGGGCCCGTTGCCGGTTCCCTCCTCGGAGGAAGGCAGGTGCACGTCGCCGACGGCGATGTTGACCTCGATGACCTCCAGCCCGGTCATGCGCTCGACCGTGTCGATCACGTTCCGACGCACGGCCCGGGTGAGGTCGACGATGGCCACGCCGTAGTCCACGACCAGGTCCAGGTCCACGGCCGCCTGTCGCTGCCCGACCTCCACCTGGACTCCCGAGGTGGAGGAGGTGCCGCCCCCGGGCACGCGTTCCCGCAGCGCACCGAAAGCCCGGGAGACCTCGCCTCCCAGCGCGTGCACCCCGGCGATCTCGCGGGTGGCGTTCGCGGCGATCTTCTGCACCACCGGGGGAGCTATGCTCGTCCGCCCGCCCGAACCGTCCTCGGGGTCTCCGTGGGCGGGGGTGTGCTCGTTCTGGGTCATGGTCGTGCTCCCTGTCCTCGTGACCGACTTCTCCCGTCACCGGCCGACGTTCGCGCGCCGGATGTGCGCGGGAGCTTTCCCGGAGGATGACACGGACGGGAGCTTCGCGAACGGCCCCGCGCTGCCGGTGGCCGGAAACGCTCACAGCCCGCGCGCCGTGTCGAGCAGCGTGTCCAGCACGCTGCGCAGCAGTGGATGCTCCTCGCGCCCGTGCGGGACGGCGGCGAACACCCGTCTGGTGGGGGCGTGCTGGCTCAGCGGGCGGACCGTGGCACCGTGCTCGGCCGGGACGGCCCCGCGCGGCACGAGCGCCACCCCGGTTCCCGCGGCGACCAGCGCCACCACCGCGTGGAAGTCGTCGGAGACGTGGGTGATGTGCGGGGAGAAACCCGCGTCGGAACACCGGGTCCGGGTGACCTCATGACAGGGGTTGTCCGGCAGGGGGGCGATCCAGTCCTCCCCGTCGAGTTCCTCCACCGTCACCGTCTGCCGGGCGCACAGGGGATGGTCCGGCGGCAGCACCGCGTCGAACGGTTCCGTGTAGAGCGCCCGGCGGGTCAGCCGTTGCTCGTCGGAGCGCGCGGTGGCGCTGTACTCCATCGAGATGGCGATGTCCGTCTCGCCGGACAGCAGCATGAGCAGGCTGTTGTGTGCCTCCGCGTCGCGGACCAGCACGGTGATCCCCGGCGAGTGGGCCCGCAGCGCGGCGATCGAGGGAGCCACCACCCGGGTGATGGCGGAGGCGAAGGCGGCGACCTCGACCCGCCCCACCGAGCCCTCCGCGCAGGCGGCCATGCTGGCCTCGGCTCGTTCCAGCTCGGCCAGCACGTTCTTCGCGTGCTCGGCGAGCAGTTCCCCCGCGGCCGTCAGCCGCACCCGCCTGCCGCTGCGCACGAGCAGTTCCTGCCCCGCCTCGTGCTCCAGCGCGGTGAGCTGTTGGGACACCGCCGAGGGGGTGAGGAAGAGCGTCTCGGCCGCCGCGCGCACCGTGCCGTGGTCGGCCAGGGCGCGCAGCACGGCCAGTCGACGCGGGTCAATCATCGGACCAGCTTATCCGCCTTCTCCCGCGCCCGGACGAACGCGTTGACCGCCCGGTCGACGTCGGCGGGTTCCAGCGCGGCCGACATCTGGGTGCGGATGCGGGCCTTGCCGTGGGGCACCACGGGGTAGGAGAACCCGATGACGTAGACCCCTTCCTCCAGCAGCAGTTCGGCCATGCGGGCGGCCTCGGCGGCGTCGCCGATCATCACCGGGATGATGGGGTGCTCGCCGGGCAGCAGGTCGAATCCGGCCTCGGCCATGCCCGCGCGGAACCGCTCGCTGTTGGTGCGCAGCCGCTCCCGCAGGTCCGGCCGGGAGGTGACGAGGTCCAGCGCGGCCAGGGCCGAGGACACGATCGGCGGAGCCACCGAGTTGGAGAACAGGTAGGGGCGGGAACGCTGGCGCAGTATCTCCACGATCTCCGGCCAGGCCGAGACGTAACCGCCGCTGGCCCCGCCGAGGGCCTTGCCCAGGGTTCCGGTGACGATGTCCACCCGGTCGGTGACCCCGAAGAGCTCGGGCGTCCCGGCGCCGTTGGGGCCCAGGAACCCGGCCGCGTGCGAGTCGTCGACCATGACCAGGGCGTCGTGCCGTTCGGCCAAGGCGCAGATCTCGTCCAGCGGAGCCAGGTAACCGTCCATGGAGAAGACCCCGTCGGTGACGATCAGGCGGTACCTGGCGTCGGCGTGTTCGGTCAGCCTGCGTTCCAGGTCGGCCATGTCCCGGTTGGCGTAGCGCGCCCGACGGGCCTTGCACAGGCGGACCCCGTCGATGATGCTCGCGTGGTTGAGTTCGTCGGAGATGATCACGTCCTGTTCGTCCAGCAGGCTCTCGAACAGCCCCGTGTTCGCGTCGAAGCACGAACCGTACAGGATCGTGTCCCCCGTGCCGAGGAACTCGGACAGCCGTCGTTCCAGTTCCTTGTGCGGTGCCTGGGTTCCGCAGATGAACCGGACGGAGGCCATGCCCAGTCCCCACTGGTCCAGTCCCCGCTTGGCGGCCTCGACCAGCTCGGGGTGGTCGGCCAGGCCGAGGTAGTTGTTGGCGCAGAGGTTGAGCACCTCGGCCTCGGAACCGTCCGCACCGACCCCCACGCGGGCGCGTTGCGGCGTTTCCAGGACGCGTTCGTGCTTGTACAGGCCGGCCGAACGGATCTCGTCCAGCCTGCCCCGGAGGTCGTCGGCGATGCTGCCGAACATGGGTTTCCTTTCGCCGGTGACTCGTGATGTGGGGTGAAACGGCCCCTCACGCGGAGGTTCGCTCCACCGTCCAGTCCAGAATGATCTTCCCGCACCGGCCCTGGCGAGCCGTCTCGAAGGCCTCGCGGTGTTCGGTGTAGCCGAAGCGGTGGGTGATCACCGGGCTCAGGTCGAGGCCGGATTCCAGCAGTACCGACATCGAGTACCAGGTCTCGAACATCTCCCTGCCGTAGATGCCCTTGAGGGTGAGCATCTTCAGCACCACGGAGCTCCAGTCGATCGCGAACCCCTCGGCGGGCAGGCCGAGCAGGGCGATGTGCCCGCCGTGGGACATGTTGGCGATCATGTCGCGCAGCGCGGCGGCCTGCCCGCACATCTCCATGCCCACGTCGAAGCCTTCGGTCATCCCGAGCCGCTCCTGCACCTCGTCGAGGTCGTGCTCGGTGATGTTCATCGCGAAGTCCACGCCCACACGGCGGGCCAGCTCCAGGCGGTACTCGCTCGCGTCGGTGATCACGACGTGCCTGGCCCCGGCGTGGCGCGCCACGCTCGCCGCCATCAGCCCGATCGGGCCCGCCCCGGTGATCAGCACGTCCTCACCCACCACCGGGAAGGTCAGGGCGGTGTGCACGGCGTTGCCGAAGGGGTCGAACACCGCGGCCACGTCCGGGTCGACGGGCTGCTGGTGCACCCAGCAGTTCGACTCGGGTACGGCGGCGTACTCGGCGAACGCCCCGTCGTGGTGCACGCCGAGCCCCCTGGTGTCGGCGCAGAGGTGTCGCCTGCCCGCCAGGCAGTTGCGGCACCGTCCACAGACCAGGTGCCCTTCCCCGCTGACGAGGTCACCCACGGCCACCTGGCGCACTCCGGCGCCGACCTCGACCACCTCGCCGACGAACTCGTGACCGGCGATCAACGGGGGCGCGATGTTCGCGGCGGCCCACTCGTCCCAGGCGTCGATGTGCAGGTCGGTGCCGCAGATCCCGGTTCGCAGGATCCTGAGTACCACGTCCCGGGGGCCGGGCCGCGGGTCGGCGACCTCGGTGAGTTCCAGCCCCGGGGCGGCAGCCGGTTTCACCAGTGCTCGCACGGTTCCTCCCATTCCGACGGCGATCCGGCCCGGGCTGTTGGCCCGTCGTGAGGCCGCGTTCCTGCCGCCGAGGCACCGGTGGGCGCCTCGGGATCGCCGCTCGGGATTGTCTCCCCGTGTGGTGGTCCGGTCCAGCAGGACTTTCCGCACAGGGGGATTAGCCGAACTGAACAGCGGGACACGCGCCCACGGCCCGTTCCTCCCCGGACGGCCGCGCTCCCGCCGCCGGGGGAGCGCCGGGGCGGTGCGTGTCCCGCCGGCCGGAACGGAGGAGCCCGCTCACTCCTCGTCCAGGGGCTCGTCCTCGGTGTCCTCGTCGCGGGCCAGGAAGGTGGCCAACCGTTCGACGGCGTCCTCGAACTCGGGGTTGCTGTCGACGAACGCCCGCATCCGGTCGGACAGCCACACCATGCTCACCTGTTCGTCGCCGCGACGCTCCTCGAGCTCCTCGAGGCCACGGTCGGTGAAGTACACACCCGTCTCCCAACGGTCTCGTGTTTGTCGGTCTTCCGGGAGAAGCTTAGGAGCTCTCGCGGAACGATCCGCCGGCAGGCACCCGGTGCGTCAGCGTGCTCGTGCCAGCGGGATGTTGGTCGAGGTCCGGGAACCGGACCACGTGCCGAGCCTGGATGACCTGGAAGTTGAAACCCGTGGTCTCGGTCGAAGCGGGCGCCAGGCTCTCGAATCCGACCGGGGCAGTGGTGACACCGCCGTACGCGGACACGACGGGGCCGCCGGCCCGTGCGGACCGGCGGCCCCGTCCCGGTGTGAGAACTCCGGCCGTCGGGGCCGGTCCCGGGGTCAGTCGGCGAAGGCGTTGTCGATGACCTCGGCCTGCTCCACGTCGTGGACCTTCTTGAGACCGGTGGCCGGTGCGGCCATCGGCCTGCGGGCGGCCACGGTGAGCCTGCTGGCCAGCTCCGGTCCGAACTGGTGGGGCAGGGCGAGCCCGAGGAACGGCCAGGCGCCCTGGTTGCGCGGCTCCTCCTGCACCCAGCGGATCTGGGTGGCGTTGGAGTAGCGCTCCAGCATCCTGCCCAGTTTGCGGTGCGGAAGCGGGTAGAGCTGCTCCAGCCGCACGATCGCCGTGTCCTCCAGCCCCCGTTGGGCCTTCTCCGCAGCCAGCTCGTAGTAGAGCTTGCCGGTGCACAACACCACCCGGCGCACCTTGGCCGGGTCCGGCTCGGCCGGGTCGTCGATGACCGAGGTGAACTTGCCCGAGGTGAAGTGCTCGATCGGGCTGGTCGCCTCCTTGAGGCGCAGCATCGACTTGGGGGTGAACACCACCAGCGGGCGGTCGATGCCGTCCAGGGCGTGCCTGCGCAGCAGGTGGAAGTAGTTCGCCGGAGTGGACGGCATGGCCACCGTCATGGAGCCCTCCGCGCACAGCTGCAACCAGCGCTCGATGCGGGCCGAACTGTGGTCCGGCCCCTGGCCCTCGTGACCGTGCGGAAGCAGCAGGACCACGTCCGAGCGCTGGCCCCACTTGGCCTCACCGGAGGAGATGAACTCGTCGATGATCGGCTGGGCGCCGTTGAAGAAGTCACCGAACTGGGCCTCCCACAACACCATGGCGTCCGGGTTGCCCACCGAGTAGCCGTACTCGAAACCGACGGCGGCGAACTCCGACAGCGCGGAGTCGTAGGTGAGGAACTTCGCCTGCTCCGGCGAGAGGTGCTGCAACGGGGTGTACTCGGCGCCGGTCTTGCGGTCGATGACCACCGCGTGGCGCTGGCCGAAGGTGCCCCTGCGGGTGTCCTGCCCGGTCAGCCGCACCGGGTACCCCGAGGTGACCAGCGATCCGAGCGCGAGCAGCTCGCCGAAGGCCCAGTCGATGCCGCCTTCCCGGCCCATCTTGGCGCGACGCTCCAGCACGGGCTTGACCCGCGAGTGCGGGGTGAAACCCTCCGGAAGGTTGGTCTGGGCCTCGGCGATCCGCCGCAGCTCCCCCTCGGAGATGCTGGTGTCCAGCTTCGCCGGGATCTGCTGTTCGGACTCCACCGAGGGACTGGGCTCGGGCGGATGCTTCTCCAGCTCACGCACCTCGTTGAACACGTGCTCGAGCTGGTTGGCGTAGTCCTTGAGCGCGCTCTCGGCCTCCTCCATCGTGATGTCGCCGCGTCCGATCAGGGACTCGGTGTAGGTCTTGCGGACGCTGCGCATCTTGTCGATCGCGTCGTACATGGTGGGCTGGGTCATCGAGGGGTCGTCGCCCTCGTTGTGCCCGCGCCTGCGGTAGCAGACCATGTCGATCACGACGTCCTTGCCGAAGGCGTTGCGGTACTCCACCGCGAGCTTGGCGACCCACACGCAGGCCTCGGGGTCGTCCCCGTTGACGTGGAACACCGGCGAACCGGTCATCTTGGCCACGTCGGTGGAGTACTTGCTGGAGCGGCCGGACTCGGGGGTGGTGGTGTAGCCGACCTGGTTGTTGATGATCACGTGCACGGTCCCGCCGGTGCGGTAGCCGCGCAGCAGCGACAGGTTCAGGGTCTCGGCGACCACGCCCTGCCCGGCGAAGGCGGCGTCGCCGTGCAGCAGCACCGGCAGCACGGTGAACCCTTCCTGGCCCTTGTCCAGGATGTCCTGCTTGGCCCGCACGAGGCCCTCCAGCACCGGGTCCACGGCCTCCAGGTGGGAGGGGTTGGAGGTCAGCGAGACCTTGGTCTCGCCGTCCCCGAACATCCTGAAGTACTTGCCCTCCGCGCCGAGGTGGTACTTCACGTCCCCGGAGCCGTGGGCCTGTCCCGGGTCGAGGTTGCCCTCGAACTCCTGGAAGATCTGCGCGATCGGCTTGCCCACGATGTTGGCCAGCACGTTGAGCCTGCCCCGGTGCGGCATGCCGATGACGACCTCGTCGAGCTCGGCCCGTGCCGAGGAGTCCAGCACGGCGTCCAGCAGCGGGATGATCGTCTCGGCGCCCTCCAGGGAGAAGCGTTTCTGCCCGACGTACTTGGTCTGCAGGAAGGTCTCGAACGCCTCGGCCGCGTTGAGCTTGGACAGGATGTACTTCTGCTCCGACTGGTCCGGCTTCTCGTGCGGTTTCTCCACACGCCGTTGCAGCCATTCCCGTTCGTCCGGTTCGAGGATGTGCATGTACTCCACGCCGACGGTGCGACAGTAGGAGTCGCGCAGCACCCCGAGCACGTCGCGCAGGGTCATGTGTTCCTGACCGGCGAAACCGCCGACCGGGAACTCCCGGTCGAGGTCCCACAGCGTCAGGTTGTGCGAGAGCACGTCGAGGTCCTCGTGCCTGCGCTGCCGGTAGTTCAGCGGGTCGATGTCGGCCATCAGGTGCCCGCGGGTGCGGTAGGCGTCGATCAGCTCCAGCACCCGGGCCGTCTTGTCGACCGCGCCTTCCGGGATGTCGGTGGACCAGCGCACCGGCTCGTAGGGGATGCGCAGCGAGGCGAAGATGTCGTCGAAGAAGTTGTCCTCGCCGAGCAGCAGGTTGTGTATCTTGCGCAGGAACTCGCCGGACTCCGCGCCCTGGATCACCCTGTGGTCGTAGGTGGAGGTCAGCGTTACGATCTTGCTGATCCCCATCTCCGTCAGGGCCTTCTCACTGGCCCCCTGGAACTCGGCCGGGTACTCCATGGCGCCCACGCCGATGATGGCGCTCTGGCCCTGGGTGAGCCGCGGCACCGAGTGGTTGGTGCCGCTGGGGCCCGGGTTGGTCAGCGAGATCGTGGTTCCCGCGAAGTCCTCGGCCGTCAGCGCGTTGTTGCGGGCCTTGCGGATGATGTCCTCGTAGGCCTGCCAGAACTGGAGGAAGCTCATGTTCTCGCAGGCCTTGATGGAGGCCACCACGAGGTTGCGCGAGCCGTCCTTGCCGGGCAGGTCGATGGCCAGCCCCAGGTTGACGTGCTCGGGGGTGACCACGGCGGGCTTGCCCTTCTCGTCCACCCCGTAGTGGCGGTTCATCCCGGGGAAGTCCTTCAGCGCGCGCACCATGGCGTAGCCGATCAGGTGCGTGAAGGAGATCTTGCCGCCCTTGTTCCGCTTCAGGTGATTGTTGATCACGATGCGGTTGTCGAAGAGCAGCTTGGCCGGAACCGCGCGCACGCTGGTCGCGGTGGGCACCGTCAGCGACTGCTCCATGTTCTTGGCGATCGCCGCGGCGGGCCCGCGCAGCGGTTTGGTCTCCGCACCGCCGGGCTCCTCCTTGACCGGGGCGGCCTTGGCGGCCTCCTGCGGTGAGGGTTTGGCGGCCTGCTGCGCGCTCTTGGTGCCGTCCGGGGAGGAACCGTTCTGCTGCGTGGAACCGGTCCGGGGGGCGGTCTGCCGCTCCCCGGCTGTGCCCCGCTGCTCCGTCGGTCGGGTCTCGGCGGGTGCGGCGGTGGCCACCGTCGCGCCGTTGTGCGACTGGCCGTTCTGTTGCTCGGCCCTCACGGCGGTCGAGGTGGTCCGGCTCGCTGTCGCGCTCGTCGCCTCGCCCGAGCCCTCTCCGGTGGTTGACTGGTCGGGACGGTAGTCGGCGAAGAACTCGTGCCACGCGGAGTCTACCGACGACGGGTCATTGAGGTACTGCTCATACATTTCCTCGATCAACCACTCGTTGGGGCCGAACTGTGAGGCTGGACTGCTGCTGGACACGGCTGGAGTTCGCCTCGATCCATCTGCTCGTGGTTTTGCAACGCTCGGCAACCAGGCTAACGCTTCCGGGCTGTCTCGTTGGCACGCTCCCGAAGCCGATCAGCGCGGACGCGGGGGTCCGAATCGATCAGGTGCCGGTTGCCCACATTCTTCCGGAGGAGTCGGTGGCTGCCGAAACCCGTGCTTTCCGGTAGAGTGAGGGGCTTTGGTCGGATCCGGGGCGGCTCGCCCCGCACGCTCGTGTGGCCCCGTTCCCGGACGGGTGTGAGGTTCCCCCCAATTCGGGTTCTTCCCGGATACTGGCAGGTAACGGCCGTATGACGGGAGTTCGTCGGGATGGAGTCCCCGACGCGGAGTCACCCCCGCGCCGGGGAGAGAGCGTTCTCCGCCACGGCGGATCCGTCCGGGACGGGCTGCTCGGTGACGCTGTCCCACAGCCGGGCGTAGTGGCCGCCGTGGGCGAGCAGCTCCCCGTGGGTGCCCTGCTCGACGATCCGTCCCTCGTGCAGCACCACGATGCGGTCCGCCCGCGCGGCCGTGGTCAACCGGTGCGCGACCACGAAGGTGGTGCGGTTCTCCGCGAGGCTGGCGTGGGCCGCCGAGACCACGGCCTCGGTCGTCGGATCCAGGGCCGCCGTGGCCTCGTCCAGCAGCAGCACGTCCGGGTCCACCAGCTCGGCACGGGCCAGCGCGACCAGCTGACGCTGACCGGCCGAGAGCGCTCTGCCGCCCTCACCGGTGCGCTGGCGGAATCCGTTCGGCAACGCGGCTATGCCGGGCAGGGCTCCCACCCTGCGGGCGGCCCGTTCGATCTCGGCGGGGGTGGCCTCGGGACGCCCGTAGGCGATGTTGCTCGCCACGTCACCGGTGAACAGGTGTCCCTCCTGCGGGACCACCGCCAGATGCCGGTGGTACTGCGGCAGCGGGTAGTCGCGGATGTTCACCTCGTCCGCCAGGATCCCTCCCTCCGAGGGATCGTAGAACCGGGCCAGCAGTTTGACCAACGTCGACTTGCCCGCCCCGGTGGCTCCCACGAGAGCCACGGTCTCCCCGGGGGAGACGTGCAGGGAGACCTCGGACAACGCCGCGCGCTCGGTTCCCGGGTAGTGGAAGGAGACCGAACGCACCTCCATCTCCCCCTCCAGCTCGCTCGGCACCGTGGCGGGGTGGGTGGCCTCGGGAACCGACGTGGGAGTGCGCAGCAGCTCACCGATCCGACGCAGTCCGACCCTGGCCTGCTGGTAGGAGTCGAAAACCCCGGACAGCTGTTGCACCGGGCCGAAGAACATCCCCAGGTACAGCAGGAAGGCCGCCAGCACTCCCGCCGTGAGTTCGCCGTCGGCCACCCGGACGGCGCCGACACCGAGCACGGCGGCCTGGGCGAGCTCGGACAGCATCGTCACGAAGGGGAAGTAGGTGGCTATGTAGCGCTGGGCCCGCAGTCGGGAGCGCCGGTAGGCGTCGCTGCGCGCCGCGAAACGGGTGGCCGCCAGCCGTTCCCTGCGATGGGCCTGGGAGACACGCAGCCCGGCGACGTTCTCCTGCATCTCCGCGTTGACGGTGCTCACCCGCTCCCTGGCCTCGGCGTAGGCGACCGAGGACACCCGCCGGAAGACCACCGTGGCGACCACCAGCAGCGGCAGGACCGACAGTGCCACCAGCGCCAACGAGAAGTCCGTGACCAGCAGGGTCACCGCCACCCCCAGGATGGTGGAGACGCTGACCACGGCCGTGGCCAGCCCGGTCTGCAGGAACGAGGACAGCGCGTCCACGTCGGTGGTCATCCGGGTCATGATCCGGCCCGCGCGTTCCCGCTCGTAGAAGTCCAGTCCCAGCCGTTGCAGGTGGGAGAAGCTACGCAGCCGCAACAGGTACAGCAGGGTTTCCCCCGACCGGGCCGCCACCACAGTCTGGAGCCGCATCGCGAGCCAGCCGAGCAGCACCACCCCGCCCCCGACGGCCGTTGCGGTGAACAGCGTCCCCGGCTCGTGCGCGGCCACACCGCCGTCCACGCCCCAGCGGACCAACGAGGGCATGCTCACCCCCACCGCCGCGTTCAGGGCGAACAACAGCACCGTGAGCAGGAGCGTCCCCCGGATGGGGCGGAACAGCTCCGTGAGCCGGAAACACGGGTCCGGTGCCGTGGGATCGGTCCCGTCCAACTTCGGCTCGTCGGTGGCCGCGGGAAGCCGTTCGACCGCCTCCAACAGTTCCCGTGTGGGGGCCGCCGCCTCGGTGGCCGCCGCCGACCCCCGCAGCGCGCGGGCCCCGCCACCGGGGGTGGCCGAGGTCGTCGGACTCTCGACACGCCCACGGTGGGACCGGGCGGTGTCCTCCGGTTCCGGCCAGAGCTCCGGGGTGGGTTCCTCCCCCGTCGGAGGTCCCACCGGATGCCCGGCCTGCTCCACCGAGTCGCCGGGCCCGCACAGCAGCGAACGGAAGAGCTCCGAGCGCTGCTCCAGCTCCTCCCTGGTTCCGCTGTCCACCACCCGGCCCCCGTCGAGCACCGCGATGCGGTCGGCCAGGTCGAGTGTGGACCGGCGGTGTGCGATCAGCAGCGTGGTGCGTTGGGAGGTGACCGGGTCCAGGGTGGCGTGGATGGCCGCCTCGGTGGCGGGGTCCACGGCCGAGGTGGCGTCGTCCAGCACTAGGACGCGAGGGTCGCTCAGCAGGGCCCGAGCCAGCGCGATCCGCTGCCGTTGCCCACCGGAGAGGGTGAGTCCCCGTTCCCCCACCACGGTGTCGTAGCCCTGCGGAAGCGCGGCGATGAACTCGTGGGCCTCGGCGGCACGGGCGGCCGCGACGATCTCCTCCTCGGTGGCTTCGGGGTGCCCGTAGGAGATGTTGTCCCGGATGGTCTCCGAGAACAGGAAGGCCTCCTCGAACACCACTCCCACGGCCGAGCGCAGCGAGTCCAGCCGCACCTTCCGGACGTCCCGCCCGGGTGAATCCACTCCGTCCCCGCCGATCCGGACGCTTCCGGAGTGCACGTCGTAGAAGCGGGGCAGCAGCAGCGAGACGGTGGACTTGCCGGAACCGGCCGGTCCCACCAGAGCGAGCGTCTCACCGGGGCGGATCTCCAGCGAGGTCCCGCGCAGCACGGGCTGGTCACCGGTGTAGCCGAAGCACACCCGGTCCAGTTCCACCCGCAACGGGCCCTCGGGCAGCTCCACCGCGTCCGGGGCGTCGGTGACCTCCGGCTGCGTGTCGATCACGTCGTGGAGCCGTTCCAGTCCGGCCCGGGCGTGCTGGGACTGGATCAGCACGTTGGACAACATGCGTGCCGGGGCGGCGAGCATGGTCAGATAACCGGCGAAGGCGACGAAGGTTCCCACACTGACCTGCCCGTGTAGCGCCAGCCACCCCCCGAGACCGAGCACGCCGACCTGCCCGGCCAGCGGGAGCGCGGTCAGGTGTGCCGAGGGGGCCGCGGTCACCCGTGCGGCGCGCAGCCGGTCGGCGAACAACCGGCGGGCCCGGGTGACCATCCGGTTCACCTCGTGCGTTTCCTGGCCGAACCCCTTCACCACCCGCACGCCGCTGACGGTTTCCTCCACCTGCTCGGCCACCTCGGCGGCCCGCTGCTGGGCGGCCCAGGTCGCGGGGAACAGTCGCTTCTTGCTGCGTGCGGTGACCACGGCGATGAGCGGGCCGACCACGAGGGCGATGACCGTCAGCAACGGGGACAGCCACAGCATCGCTGCCAGGGAGAACACGGCCAGCATCAGGGTGCCCGCCGCCAGCGGCAGCATGGACAACAGCCCGTTGACCAGTTGCAGGTCACTGATCGAACGGGAGATCACCTGGCCGGTGCGCAGTGAGTCCTGTTTCGCCCCGTCCAGTCGCTGCACGGCGCCGAACACGGCCCGGCGCAGGTCGTGCTGCACGTCCACCGCCAACCTGCCCGCGCTGTAGCGACGCACGAAGGCCGCGCCGAAGCGGAACAGCCCCAGCCCCACCATCGCGACCACGATCCAGCCGAGCCGGTGGGTTCGGCCCGCGACGGCGTCGTCCACGGCCACCTTGGTGAGCACGGGAACCGCCGCCTCCATACCGACCGCCGTGACGGCGGAGCCCATGGAAAGCAACACGGCCACGGGGTGGCGCCAGCAGGCGGCGGCCAGCCGTCGGATCCATCCCGGTTTCGGGTGCGCTTCTCCGGTTTCGGACACCCCGTCAGGTTAGGGGGTCGGTCCAGGGATGGCCGGGGTGTCGAGGCCGGGAGGCGCTCGGGGTGTGAGCGGCGGAACACCCGCTCGTCGGAGGGAAGCGGGCCGGGTTCCTCGCCGCCGCGGCACGGGCGGGGGGAGTTCGGCGGGACCCGGCGGCGGCGTTAGGATGCCCGCCGCGCGTGCTGGGGGCGCGGGTCCCCGAGAGCTTTCTCCTTCCGTGGCGGGGATTCGGCTGTGGCCGTTTCCGTGCTCGGGATGTCACGCTCGGGCGGCGGTGGAATCAACCACCGGCCCAGGTACCGAAGCAGGCTCTTCGTGTTCGAGGTGTTTTCGTAGCGGCGTTTGTCGGGAGAGTCCGATGAAGTACGTGTGGTTCGGCGTACTGCTCCTGCTGGGGCAGTTGGTGCCGGAACTGTTGTTCCCCGAGGACGTGACCGTCGAGCCCGGCCGCTACGCGGCCATGGCGGGAACGGCGGTGTTGGCGGCCGTGGTGCTCTTCGTGTGGGAACGATGGTCGCGGGGCCAGCGGGTGCTCCGGCCACGTCGGGCCCGAGCGTACGAGGGCGAGGTGTGATCGGCACCTGATTCCCCCGAGCCGGACTCTTCCGGGGAGCACGTTCGATGACGAAGCCGCGCTCCCGGTGAGAGTCGAGGCCCTACCGGCTCGTTCGGTTGGCGGTGGGGAGGGGCCGTGTCTGCGCACCACGGCGGCGCGCCGACACCGTGTCAGCGTGTGCTGTTCGAGCAGGCCCGTGCCCTCGGTCGGAGGTTCCGCGGAAGTCGATGGGCTGGGTCGGTAAGTCGATGGGCTGCGTCGGCGGCTCCGGGGAGGACTCCCCAGCGCGGTGTTCGGGTCGAGCGCCGCTGGCCAGCAGCTTCCCCAACCTCGGGGTCTCCCGCAGTTTCTCGACAGCTCGTGTCGTCGGGAGCACACCGAGCAGCATCACCAGCGACACCACACTCGCCCCGACCAGGAAGCCGACCGCCACGTCGTGCGGAAAGTGCGCTCCCACGAACACACGGGACGCCGCGGCCGTGATCCCCACCAGCAGTGCCGGAACGCCGAGCCCGCGCCAGACGAACACGATCCCGACGGCTGTGGCACCCGCGACGGCGGAGTGGTTGCTGGGGAAGGACCAGTCCCCGACAGGGTCACAAGCCGCGATCGTGTTGATGTCCGACAACAACCGGCACGGCCGTCCCACCTCGAACAGTTCCTTGAGGGTGTTGTTGGTGAGGTAGGCCGCGATCATGCCCAGTGGCGCCAGCAGCGCGAACGCCATTCCGCGCGCGGGCAGCCCCCGTGCCCGCCACATGCCCCAGGCGAGGACGGCGGTCATGACGAACAGTGAGCCGTCGGTGAACAGCATCGCCAGCAGGTGCACGAACTCCGGTGTCGAGTTCGCGAACCCGATGATGTCGAGGTACCACTCGGCGCTGATGTCCGGAACGTCCTCGACGCCCGAGATCGCCTGGTTCGTCGTCAACGTGGTCAGCCCGTCTGCTGGGGCCGTCTCGTCCATGCCGTCCGTCCTCGTCGGGAGTCGTCCTTGGCGGGATCGCCGGAACCGCTCGGAGAACGGTGAGCGTGCCACCGTGGGAGGGGGTGATCCCGGCTCGGTTCGGGTGCTCGCTCGGCACGTGCGTGAGGGTCGTCGGTACCGAAGCGATCTGTTCACACAGCGTACCGTCGGGCGCTTCCCGCCGTTCACCCCGAGGTGATCTCCGCTTCGGGCGAGACCGACTTGCCGGGCGGCGGATCCGCGAGTCGGACGGAGCGGCCTCGGCCCGTAGGAGGTCCGTGTCGTCCTTCCGAACCCACGTCCAAGGCCGTTCAGCGCGGACGGCCGGGGTCCGCCTACTCCGCGTTCAGCTCGGTGCGGCCAGCAGCGCGGCGTTACGACGGGGGCGGCGCAGCAGCCACCCGCACAACCCGCCCCACACCAGCAGGTTCACGGCGAGTTTCACCGCCAGCACGGTGCCGCTCGGGGCGTAGAGCACAGGGTAGGCCGTGAGCACCAGGAAGGGATCGCCCAGCTCGACCCAGCGCAGCCCGATGCCGGTCGAGGTGAGCGGCACCTGGACCAGCAGGGCTCCGGCGATCAGCAGGGTGGCCGTCCGCTGGTTCCGCAGCCCGTTGACGACCGCGGCCGTCAGCAGCCCGGTCAGCACCAGCGCGGCCCAGTCGAGCAGCAGCGCCAGCAGCACGAAGCCAAGTCCCGGCTGGATCACCGGGTCCAGTCCTTCCACGGCCTCGGCGGTGAGCAGCGGGCTCCGCGGACCCGAACCGAACTGGTAGGTCATGTGGACCAACAGCAGCAGCCAGGCCGCGAGGAAGGCCGTGGCGGTGAGCACCACGGAACCGATCACCGAGGTGATCCAGCGGTTGTGACCGAGCACCAGCTGTGCGTGGGTGTGCAGGCCGTTCGAGCGGGAAGCCGCCTGCGTGACCGCCGTCAGCAGTCCGTAGCAGACCACCAGTTCCATCGCCAGGGTTCGCGGCTCCAGCGAGGACAGCACGATCCAGTCCCCGTAGGTCGCCTCCTGCGGAAGGCCTGCCGGCGTGGAGCTGGTGCCGACGAAGAACCAGGCCAGCAGGATCACCGGGGTGGCCCAGCGCAGCGCGGGCAGTGTGGCCAGCATCACCGCCAGCCGCGCGGTGCCGCCGTGGCCTCCCGCCTTCGGGTGTCGTGGCATCACCAGCTGTCCAATCCACGGAAGGGTTGTTCGATGTCGCGGCCCAGGTCCTCCACGTTCTCCAGCGGCAGCTGTGCCCGCGAGAGCAGCGCCAGCAGTTCGTGCAGCGGCGCGGACCGCTCGGCCAACACCCCGATGTAGGGATCGATCCGGTGTGTCCAGTCGTGTTCCTTCAGCACCGTGGCGGCGGCGTGCCGGGTGTCTTCCGGGGCTTCCGTCTCGCCCGCGAAGCGCAGCCGCCACCACCGGGGGCTGTCCTCGGGCCAGCGGGTGACGACCTCACCGCCGGAGATGTAGACGATCTCGTCGCTCATCTCGTCGACGTCGGCGATCGAATGGCTGCTGAAGATCACCCCGGTTCCGGCCCGTGCCCGCTCGCCGATCAGCTCCTTGAGCCGGATGATCCCGGCGGGGTCGAGCCCGTTGCCGGGTTCGTCGAGCACCAGTACCTCGGGATCGCCCAGCAGCGCCCGCGCCAGGCACAACCGGCGTCGCATTCCCAGCGAGTAGGTGCCGACCCGCTTGCGCGCCGCCTGGCGCATCCCCACCGCGTCGAGGCACTCGTCCACCTCCTTCGACGTGACGCCGCCCAACATCCCGGCCCACTGGTCGAGGTTGCGGCGTCCGGAGACGCTGTTGATCAGTCCGTCCTGGTCGAGCACCGCGCCGAAGCTGGGCCGTGTGCCTCTTCCCGCGGTGTGGTGGTGCAGTTGGCCCGCGCTCGGTTCGATCAGCCCGAGCAGCGTGGCCAGCAGTGTGGTCTTGCCCGCTCCGTTGGGGCCGACGATGCCCACGGTCCGGCCACTTCGGACGGTAAGGTCGATGTCGCGGACCGCCCAGTGGTGGCCGAAGCGTTTGCCCAGTTTCTCGGTTTCCAGCAGTGCCCGGTTCGGGGTTTCCATGTGATTGTGCGACCTAGCGTTCGGCTCGGGGGGCGAGTAGGGCGATGACGGTGATCAGCGTCGCGTCGACGAGCAGCCACAGCGCGGGGCCGATCGTCCAGTTCAGCGGGTTGTGCGGGAAGAGTATGGCTCCCTGCCCGGGGGTGAGCATCAGGTTCGGAGGAGTGAGTCCGAGCTCTTCACCCCCGACCGCGCCGAGCAGCACCGCCAGCGGCGCGCAGACCAGCGCGACCAGCCGGGGTGTGCGGTAGACGGCGAGCAGGTGCGCCACCAGCAGCACGCCCACCGAGACCAGGCAGCACCACAGCAGCATGACCAGGTCCACGACCGGTCCCATGGCGTGCATCCCGGGCCACAGCAGCACGCTTTCGTCGACGGTGCGCAGCGGGTAGACGAACAGCGCCAGCACGTCGACGAAGACCACCATCGTGGCGGTCGTCGCCACCGCCCGACCCGCCGCCACGCGTACCGAGCCGAGCACGTGCTCGCGCGGCCCGACTCCCGCGATCCGCAGGTACTGGCTGCGTCCGGTCTCCTGGTCGGTCACGAACACCGGCGCGGCGGCCAGCACTCCGACGAACAGCGCGAGGATCACGGGAATCGGATCCGAGTGCGCGAAGTAGCCGATCGCGGCTTCCTTCAGCGAGATCCGGTGCTGCAGTTCCACGACGAACAGCGCGATCCCCAGCAGCAGCCCGGCACCGATGTTCACCAACGGTTGGCCGGGCCAGTACCCGGCCGAACCGTCGCGTCTTGCGACGAGATTCATAGTGGGAATAATCTAGCACAGTCGATCAGACAAGGTGAACCGAGAACTTCGCGTGCGTTTCGAACAGCCAAGAATCGGCGTTTCCGTATATTTTGACCTTCTTGGCCCCGGTTTCCGGGTTGGTCCAGAGGGCTCGACTCATCTGTCCAGATTTCAATAATCTACAGTCTCCGAATTCGGAGCCATTCGTGTTAAGACGCAGGCAAAATCCGGCCGGGTCTTCGGATTCGTGCAGATATATTTGCACTGACTGCTTTATGTGTACGGTTATCGTTGTGCAGTATTGCGCACCGCCTGAAGTCCTCTCTTCGGTTTTGGGGCGAGCGTTACTCAGAAGAGTCCCTGCTCTTTTCTTTCTTTGGCCTTCTGGCAGGCCTCCAGAAACTGGAGTGGTGTCACCTTACGCAAATCTACGCGTTCACCCCGACGCGGATACTCTCTTCCCGTTCCACAAGTTGGAGCTGACCGTCTACCGGAGATACGACACCAACGAGAGCTAACGAGATCGTCTTCGGCTTCACCGAGCAGTGACCACGCCCGACGGTGGTGTTCCGGGCGCGGCGGTCCCCAGCGGTTCGGCGGCGTTCTCGGAGCCGCGCCACCGGAGAAGGGGACCGTCCTCGATCCCTTCAACCGTGGGTCAGCGCGTCGAGCTGTTCGGCCAGGTAGCCGGCGAGGCGTCGTTTGTCGGCCCCCGCGAAGGTGTTCCACTCGGCGCCGTCGTTGTTGCGTCGGGTGGTGACGCTGTAGCGACCGCTGTCGGTGTCGCGCCAGCCGACAGGGGGCATACGGACGGTTTCGCCGCTGTCATTCCGTCCGCTGACGAAGAAGTACCCGATGCGGTGGGTGGGTTGGGTGAGGATGTGTCGGGCGGCGCGCGTGTCCCGTCCGCCACGGCGCGCGGTGGCGGTGGTCTCGACGGTGGACAACCAGCTTTCGTCGTCCCGGTCGGGTTCCTCGTTGTGCCACCCGCCGCCGTCCGAGGCGTGGATGGTGGCGGCCTCCAACTTGCCCGCCGCCACCTCGGGCAGCAGGTCGGCGCTGAGTCTGGCGAGCCCGCGTGGGTCGACGAACGTGAGGCGCAGGTTGTCGGGATACTGCACGGCCCGCACCCCGGTATGACCGGAGACCGCCGTGCGGGCACGGAAAACCTCCTCGGTGGCGGTCTCCACATAGGTCACGGCGATCTCGACACGGGGTGTGTGCAGCAACCGCAGTGCCGCTTCGAGGTCCTGGTCCGGTTCCTCGCCGTCGAGTAGCCCTCGCCGGGACAGTTCGGCGTACACCTCGGAACGGACACCACTTCGCTCGTCGGTGGTCGAGCCGTGGTGGTCGAACTCGAACGGGAACCGGCGGAGGTTGATCGCCAGCTCCTCGGCGAGGACGTCGACGGCTTTGGTCGAGAGCGTGAACGATCTCGGCATCAGTGGCCGCCGCCCTCCTCGTCGGGCCGTGCTCCGAGGACCGGGGGAGCCACGCGGGGCAGCCCGAGGTCGTCGCCGATCTCGTCGCTGTCGAGCACGTACTTGCGCTCGTGTTCCTCGTCTTCGGCATCGTTGGAGTTGGTGCCTGCTCCGGCGCCCACGGGCATACGCCCGAGGCCCCGGTTGGAGTTCGACGGGACGGCAGCGCCGGATGCCGAGGACGTCGGAGAAGCGGGAGTGGGTCCCACCCCGGCACGTCCGCCGGGACCGAGCGGGTTCGCTCCCGAGCCGGTCCCGGAACCACCAGCGCGGCCGGGAGCGTAACCGCCCGTACGGCCGGGTGTATACCCACCGGTGCCGCCGCCCCCGCGACCGGCTCCGGGCACGGTGCCTCCCGGAGGTACGGGAGCCCAGCGGCCGTTGTAGGGGTTCTGACGCATCCACTGTCCGGTGCGTGGGTCCTGGCGATACAGCGTGCCGTCCGGCCCGCGCACCACCCCGGGCCGCGAACCGCCCGTGTTGTCCGGAGAGTTCCACGACGGCGTGGTGGTGGACGGTTGGTTCGCCGAGGAGACGGGAGGCTGCCCCGTGCTCGGGCCGGAGGCCGCCGGGGTGACCGTGCCCGCGCCGGTTCCGGCGGAATGGGTGCCGGCCGGGATGCCGCCGCCGACCGGGTCGGAATAGCCGCCGCTCGCGGCGAAACCGTTTCCCGTGCCGCTGCCGGCGCCCGTTTCGGTGCTGCCCACACCGGTGGGGACCGCTCCGGGGGAGTCGTCGTCGGGGGATTCCGGGGGAGGGGCGAACCGCGGGGTTTTCTCGGCGGTTTCGCCGAAACTCCGCTCCATGGTGCCCATCACCCGGGCGGCCTCCTGATGGGCCCGCTGTGCCTGCTCGGCCTTCTCGCGGATTTCGTTGGCCCGCTGCACCGCCGTGAAGGGGTTGGGATTGGACGCCAGGTCCAGCAGCTCGGACTTGAGGTCGAACTCCGGATCCTCGGGCATGGAGTTACGGGCCTGTTCACCTGCCTCGGCCTGCATCCCGATCTGGTTGGCCGTCAACTGGGCGGCCTGCCCGGAATGTCCCATGTGGTTGGAGAGCGTAGTGACCCGGGCCCGCATCGCGTCCCCGGCGTCGCCGGTCCAGGTCCGCTCCGTCCTGGCGGCGGCCTGGCGGAGCCGCTCGGCGAAGTCGATGAGTTTGGCGCCGTGGTCGTTGTAGACACGGCCGACCTCATGGACCTGGTTCGGATCGAAGTCCTCCCGCACGAACCGAGCCAGTTCCTTGTGCGGAAAGGCCTCGTACCTGGTGCAGCCCAGATCTGCGGGACGTTGCCTCATCCGCATCTCAGCGGTAACCGATTCGGCCTGCTGCCGGACATACTGCCGCGCCGCCTGATCGGCTTTGACCTGCGCCCGTACCCTGTCCACCGCATCCGTGAGAAAACCGAAAGCGCCCGTGTCCTGCTGGCCCGACCCGGAACCGTAGTGCTGCCGATAGGCTTCTTCCTCCTTGTCGGCCACGTACTCGTAGCTGTGGTAGTCGTCCTCCCTCTCGGACACCCTGAATCCCCCTCGGCGTGTTCAGTTTTCCGATATGTTTTTTTCGACCATCGGAGCCACGTTTCTGACAAGGTCGCATGATTCGGTGTCATTGTTGCCCACGGCGTCGATCGTCACGGTCTCCGCGCTGTTCGCCGGTATGGCCGCCGTGCAGGATCCTTCCGATATTCCCGTGGCGATGACTCCTTCTTTTTGGTTGATTTTGAATGTTTTCTTCTCTCCCGAGGAGAGATTTATTTCTTTTATCGACTTGTCGGCGTGGAAAGTGACACTCAGGGCTCCTTCTGGCAAGTTCCAACGACATGACTTGGCATTACCTATTTCCTTGGGCGTTCCGGTGTCCTGTGTCCTGATGTCGTGTTCTTGTTCTCTGGTCAGGGACTCGCATGGAAGCATGCTTGACAAGGACGTTTTTTCGATCGAATCTCCCGGAGGGTTCATGTTCTCCGGTGCTTTTCGCCCGTCCGGGCCGCCACAGGAGGCCAGTATTGTCAGGCTGATTCCGCTGACGGCCGTTGTGAATATCGCTTTTCGGTTCAAGGTGGGCATGAGTCTGATCGTGCGCTTCCTTCGATTTTTGTTGCACTGTTTTCGTCGATGTCCTGGTACAGTCTGATTCCTTTTCTGATCGCTTCCACGGTTTTGGGTGCGTTTTTTCTTATTTTTATTATCAGGCGATCGTAAGATTCGTTGTCGCCGGAGGCCACTTTTTGGTTGAAATCTGCTATACTCTTGCCTGCGGGGCTGTGACCGAGAGGCGTTCTCTGCCTGAGTGTGATGAGGTCGAGTTGCGCGTTTTCCGCCCACTCTTCCAAATCCTGGAAGATCTCGATGAGTTCGTTCCCCGCGTCGGGGGTGATGGTGAACTCGCCTTGGTCGGCGGCGGTGATGATGCCCCGCATGGCATCGTTGGTCGACGACAGGTTCCCGGTCAGCTCGTGCATGTCGGCCACGGTGACGTGTCCCCCACGTTCGTGTAATCGTTCGACCGCGCCGATAGTAGAGGCGGTAGTGTGGGGAGTCAACAGATCTTGGGGACGAAACAACTTTTGGGTCAGGGTTCCTCCTTTTCGGGGGAGTCGACCCTGGGTGTATGAACAGATATCACATTTCGTGTTCGAAGTCGGATTTTTTCGTTCGACCGAAAGGAGGAGTAGAAAAACCGCCGAACGGTGGTGTGCGGCACGTTCGTCAATCACCGAACGGAGCGGAGCACGGCGGAACATCCCCGTCGGAACCTCCGGAAAGGGGATGTCCCGCCGGTGAGTCAGAGGATGTCGCGTTTGGCGGTGGCCAACCAGCCACCGGCCACGAACACCGCCGCGTAGCCGACGAACACGAGCAGGCTCCCCCACCACGGGAAGCCGTAGCTGCCACCGAAGGCCGAGTGCAGCAGCTGGAACGCCGTCTTCGAAACGAAGGGTTCCCGGGCCCCGGCCACGTCCGAGATGAACATCGGTACCGAGACGTTGCCGACGATGCCGCTGGAGGCCTCTCCCGGAAGGTAGTCGGTCAGCCAGCTCACCGGAGTCTGGGTGAGCGCTGAGGAGGCCATTCCCTCGAACACCAGCAGGTAGCCGAGGATGATCAGCACGGCGGCCACCGAGTTGGTGACCAACGCTCCCAGACCGATGCCCACCAGGGTCCACAGCACCATGGACAGCAGCCCGGCTCCGCCGACCATCAGCCACTGCGGGAGTTCGCCGAAACCGTCCGCCCCCAGTCCGACCAGACCGCCGAGGGAGGAGCACAGCGCGTTCACGAGTCCGTAGAGCAGCGCCACGTTGGTGTAGGCGATCAGCTTCGCCCCCAGCACCGCCCCACGGGGGTTGGCCGTGAGGAACGTGGTGGTCACCGTCTTCTGGCGGTACTCCCCGGTCACGGCCAGTGCCCCGAGCAGCACGGCGAACACGGTGACGTTGTTCGTGGACAACGACATGGTCAGCAGCCCGGTGGGCAGCTTCTGGCCCCTGGTCATCTCCAGGACGAGGTCCGTCTGGCCGAGTGCGGCCCCTCCCCAGCCCGCCAGGAAGCTCAGCACGGCCACCGGGAGCAGTAACGCCCACCACAGGTGGGTGGTGAAGATCTTGCGGAACTCAGCCTTGACCAGCCCGTTCATCAGGCATTACCCCCGTGTCCACCGTTGTCGTCCTGTCCGTGCCGGTGCTGCTCCGCGGACGTTCGTTGATAGCCCTGTCCCAGCCCCGGAGGGTCTCCTCCGGGCCCGGAGTGTCCGCTCGGAGCCCACGGGTCGGCGTTCGGCGGTGGGTGCGCGGGACCGGTCGGTACTCCGCCGGTGTACTGGCCGCTGGTGAGTTGGAAGAAGATCTGTTCGAGATCCAGGTTCTCGTCCTGCATCTCCTGCACCGCCACTCCGGCGCGCAGCGCCAGGTCGGCGACCCTGCCGGAGTCCGTGCCCGGGATCACCAGTCGGCCGTCCGGCAGGTACTCGGCGGTCATTCCCTCCTGGTTGAGCAGCGTGACCAGTGCGGCCGGGTCCGAAACGCGCGTGAGCACCCGGGAGTGCTGACCGGCGCGCAGTTGTTCCAGGCCCCCGTTGTACACGCACCGGCCGCGACTGACGATCACGACGTTGTCCACGGTGTGTTCCATCTCGCGGAGCAGGTGGCTGGAGACCAGCACCGTGCGTCCCGTGGAGGCGAAGGACTTCAGAAAACCGCGTAACCAGGCGATGCCCTCCGGGTCCAGCCCGTTGGCCGGTTCGTCCAGGATCAGGATGCCCGGATCGCCGAGCAGCGCGGTGGCCAGGGCCAGCCGCTGGCGCATGCCGAGGGAGAAACCGCCCGTCTTGCGGGTGGCCGCGCTGCTCAGCCCCACCAGCTCCAGCACCCGGTCGGCCTGTTGGTCCGGCAGGTTCAGCGCCGCCGTGTAGCAACGCAGATGAGTGCGTGCGGTCTGGCCGGAGTGGAATCCCTGCGAGTCCAGTACCGCCCCCACCACCGTGGCCGGGTTCGGCAACCGGGAGAAGGGCTGCCCGTTGACGTAGGCGGCTCCGGACGTGGGCCGGATCAGCCCCAGGACCATGCGCAGGGTGGTCGTCTTTCCCGAGCCGTTCGGTCCGAGGAAGCCGGTCACCGAGCCCGGTTCCACCGAGAAGTTGAGGTTGTGGACCGCCTCGATCGGTCCGAAGCTCTTGTGCAGCCCCTGGACCAGGATGCGGCCGCTGCCGTCGTGCACTCGTCCCCTCCAGATCGCGGAATGTGCCGGCGTCCGTGCGTTCGCGTGGGTGATGGAGTGTCCGGAACGGGACGCCAACCACATCCTGCCTCATGTGGTGGGTTCCGGGGGGCGGTGTCGGGACGAGCCCCCGCGACGGGCCGGTCACGGGGGCCCGGGAAGCCGGGCAGGGTACGAGACTTCCGCCCGGTTCGTCGCGGCCAGCGAGGGGTCATCCCCGGCGGGGACGCCGGAGTGTGTGTTCGGCCACTCCGGCACGGTGGATCCGGCTGTGGTTCGTCTCCAGGTGGCCCCCCAGCGGTGGCAGGGAGGCGGTGAGCTCTCCGTGCGCGGGGGACGGATCCTTCCGGAGTGAGAGCTCCCCGGTGTCCCAGTGTCCCGGGGCGTGTACTCCGCTGGACACGATGGTTTCCCGCACCACCGGAACGGAGGGGATCGGGGCGCGGGGGCGTGGTTGGTCGTCGCGGGAGCCGCCTCGGCGTCGGGCGGGGGTTTCCGGTGTGGACCGCGTTCCTTCGGGGAGCTCGTCGACGAGTTCGGTGTAGGCGGTGCTCCACACCCCGCACGGCCAACGGCGTCCCCGCAGTCCGCCCGGGCAGACCCGGCACCGTCCGTGGGCGTCGGGAAGGTGCTCCTCCAACAGGGCACGCAGCCCTTCGGTCAACCGGTGCAGTTCCGTCCGGGCGAGTGCGAGCACCTGGTCGGACTCGCCCTGTTCCGCGATGTGTTCGAGCCGGTTCAGTCCTTCGACGGCCGAGGAGGGGGATCTGGTGTGTTCCTGGGGCGCGGGGAACCCGGCGCTCGGGATCCGGAAGGGGGAGGTGCTTTCGGTGCGGTGTTCCGTGCTCGCGCGACGGTGCTGCGATCGGTTCGGGTCGGGGTGCATCGGGGTCCTTCGGTCCGGGGTGTTGTTCGTGGCCGTGCTTCCGGGCGGGCGGGAACCGCTCGGCGAACCGGTGGTTTCCCCGTCCATCCGGAACGTGCGTCCGAGGACCGGTATCGACACTAATATGTAAAAGCTTCAGATTTTGCTCGTTTTTTCACTCTTAGGAGTGAGTCGAGAACGCGGGAGTAGCCGAACTCCGAGAAAATCGGAGAACATCCGTTGTTATCCCTTCGGTAACCCGGAGGGTGTGTTCTACACTGGGGTCGGCGGCCAGCTCCCGGTGACCCCCAGGCTGGTTGAGCAGGCCGCCCCTACGTGCGGGGCCCCGTGGCCGGTCGACCGGCCACGGGGCCCCGTTCCGTGTGCTCCCCGTCTGCCCACCGCGCGGAACCGTTCCCGGCGGGTGGACCCACCGGCAGGACGGTCAGTCGAGCACGCCGCTCACGTCACTGAACGACAGACCGTGGGCAGTGGCCACGGGCTCGTTGAACAACATCCCGTCGTGCGTGTTCAGTCCCCGCGCGAGTGCCTCGTCCTCCCGGCACGCGGTGTGCCAGCCCTTCTCGGCGATCCGCAGCGCGTAGGGCATGGTCACGTTGGTCAACGCGTGGGTGGAGGTGTTCGGGACGGCGCCGGGCATGTTGGCCACGCAGTAGAAGACCGAGTCGTGCACCCGGTAGGTCGGCTCGTCGTGGGTGGTGGGACGCGAGTCCGCGAAGCATCCTCCCTGGTCGATGGCGATGTCCACCAGTACGCTGCCCGGCTTCATGTGGGAGACCAGCTCGTTGGAGACGAGCTTGGGCGCCTTGGCACCCGGGATCAGCACGGCGCCGATGACCAGGTCGGCGTTGCGCACCGCCTGCTCGACGCTGTAGCGGTTCGAGGTGACGGTGCGGATCCTGCCCTCGAACTCGCGGTCTATCTCCCGGAGCTTGTCCACGTTCGTGTCCAGCAGTTCGATGTCCGCGCCCATGCCGAGCGCCACGCGGGCCGCGTTGAGTCCGGCCACACCACCGCCGATGACCACCACACGCGCCGGGGGAACACCGGGTACCCCACCGGGCAGCATCCCGCGCCCGCCGCTCGGCCGCATCAACGAGTACGCCCCCACCTGCGGGGCGAGTCTGCCCGCGACCTCGCTCATCGGGGCCAGCAGCGGCAGCTTCCCCTCGGAGTTCTGCACCGTCTCGTAGGCGATACCGGTCACCCCCGAGTCGAGCAGCGCGTTGGTGAGCTGGGCGGAGGCCGCCAGGTGCAGGTAGGTGAACAACACCTGGTCCCGCCGCAGGCGGGGGTACTCCTCGGCGATCGGTTCCTTGACCTTGAGTACCAGCTCGCCCTCCCCCCAGACGTCCTCGGCGGTGGGCAGCACCTTGGCTCCGGCCGCGAGGAAATCCTCGTCCGGGATGGAGGAACCCAGGCCCGCACCCGTCTCCACGAAAACCTCGTGGCCCCGGCTGACGAACTCGTGTACCCCGGCGGGGGTGAGTGCCACACGGTACTCGTTGTTCTTGATTTCGCGGGGTACGGCGATCTGCACGGTCTTTCCTTTCCTCGCACACCTGTCTCGAACCTGCTCGGGTGATCGCCGAACCGGCCGGACGTCGCCGGAAGGAGTTCGTCTCCCGGGCGGGGAACCGGCGGGTTGCGGAGTCGTCAGGCAGGAACGGAGTTCGTGCGCACCACGATGCGCCGTCAGCGGACGCGGCGCATCGTTCCCATGGAATGAGATTGCCCGGAAGATGTTGTGGCGACGGCACAAAGGGCTTTTCGGCGAAGTGCTCGTCGCGACCGCAAGTCCCCGTGGGGTCTCAGGACCGGCCGTGCGGGTTCCACAGTTCGCTCAACAGCTGCACCAGCAGCGCCGCACGGACCTCGGCGTCGTCGAGATCGACGTCGACGAGGTCGTTCAACCGCTTCATCCGGTACCGGAAGGTGTTGGGATGCACCCGCAGCTCCCGACTGGCCGTTCTGGGATCCCCCGGATGCCGCAGCCAGGAGTACAGCGTGTTCAGGTACTCGGTTCCGTGGTTGCGGTCGTGCTCGCGCAACACCCCCAACGGACCCAGGTCCCCGATCCCGGCGTCCGCGGAGGCGCCCGCCATCCTGGTGAGCACGAGCGGATGCCAGAGGTCCTCGTAAACCGCCACCTCCCGGTCGACCAGGCCCGCCCGCAACAGCCCGAGCACCTCGTCCGCTCCTCCGCGCGAGGTGGGGAGCTCGGCAACGGCCACCGCCGTTCCGGCCGCCACCAGCGGACGCGAGGTCTCCGGAACCAGTTCGTGTATGTGGGCCAGCAGCGCCTCGCGGAGGGCGGGCCAACCCCCCGGGCCGGTGCGGTCCGGCACCACCGCGTACAGCACTCCTCCCGACTCGGCGACCAGCGGACGGTGACCGACTCCCCGCGTGATCCACTCCCACACGGCGAGGCGGTGCCCCTCGTCCATACCGTCTCCGGCCCGCACGTCGATCGCCACCACCCGGTGCGGTTCCGCCCGCACCCCCAACTCGTTCGCCGCGGACCGCCAGCCCTCCGCCCCCTCCAGCAGGAGCCGCACCAGCCGGGCGGAACGCTGTCGCTCGGAGTCGGTCAACATCCTGTGCCGCAGCAGCTGGAGGGCGACCAGCGCGGCCGTGTCGGCGAAGGCGGAGGCCCGCTGCTCGGAGACCTCACCGGTGACCACGGCCCACATGGACCCGAGCAGTTCACCCCCCATGCGGATGGGAACGACCAGACGGGGCAGCGTCCCGTCGGGCTGTTCGGGGACGTAGATCGCCGATCCGCCCTTGGTCAGCTGTCGGAACGTCCCCCTGGCCCGGAACTTCGCGAGCACGTCCTCCGGTTGGCCACGTCCCATGATCGTGGAGATCCGGGCGGGGTCGGCCAGATCCTGTCGGGCGGAGTAGGCCAGTACCCGGGAATGCGCGTCCTCGATGGTCACCGGGGCGTCGACCATCTCGGCCACCGCGTCGGCCAACCGGAACAGGTCCCCCGAGCCGGAGGAGCCCAGCCGGGGTGGTTCGGAGGCGGAGTCCGGTACCTCGGTTCCGGCCAGGGCGGCACGCAGCAGCCAGACGAGCTGGGCCCAGGCTGTTCCGCCGCGCACCTCGACCAGGCCCACCCAGTGGCGTTCGGCCGCCTGACACACGGCCTCCGCCGTGCACAGCGGAGGCTTGAGCAGCACGGCCGCCGCCCCGTGCTCCCCGCAGGCCTCCGTGAGTTCCACCGCCTGTCGCTCGGTGGTGATCCCCACGCCGAGCACCACGTCCCCGGTGGCCACCCCGCGAGGGTCGTCTGGCTCGGCGATGACCACGTCCGCCACGTCGCGCCGGGCCTGTGGGGACGTCACCGGACGCAGCAGCGTGGGGCCCACCCGTTCCACCAGTGCCTGGACGTCGACCATCACCCGCTCCTCGCGTCTGAGCCACGACGGGTTTCCGCGGCCCCGGAACGCGCCGGGACACCGACACCGGTGTCCGTGCTCACACTCTCGGTGGTGATCCGTCCCGCTGTGCGGGGTTGGGGTTGGACACCGTCATCCGCCGGGTTATCGTTGCCGAACACAGCGACAATCGCATATCGGCCGACGACATCGGGCGGGAGAGTCCCGGCGCACCGACGCGGTTTCCGCGGTAGCGTGCCGACCGGGCGCCGAAGGAGCAAAACTCCCCGCAAACTCTCAGGCACCCGTACCGCCCGACCGAGGCAACTCTGGAAAGCGCACCCTTCGGGCGTGCGCACCCACGGTGCAAACCGCAACGGTGCGGTGAAGCTCTCAGGTTCCGCAACAGAGGGGGAGGCCGCCAAGTACGCGGATACGGTACTGCCGGACGCCCGTCGCGACGGGGGTCGGCGCGGTGTTGATCGCGTGACGGTGGCGACGTGCCATCGAGAACCGTGTCCAAACGACAGTGATGGAGCCTCCCCATGAGCCTGCCCACGGACCTCAAGTACACCGAGGAACACGAGTGGCTCGCCGAACGCGGCGAGGTCGTGCGCGTCGGCGTCACGCCGTACGCGGCCAACGCGCTCGGTGACATCGTCTATGTGGACCTCCCCCAGGAGGGCCAGGAGATCACCGCCGGTGAGGCCTGTGGTGAGCTGGAGTCCACCAAGTCCGTCAGCGACCTGTACGCCCCGGCCAGCGGTGAGGTCACCGCGGTCAACCAGGCGGTGGTCGACGCGCCGGAGCAGATCAACGCTGATCCCTTCGGGGAGGGGTGGCTGTTCGAGATGCGCGTCAGTGAGTACGGCTCGTTGCTCGATTCGGGGCAGTACGCCGAACTGACCGGTGAGTGACCGGGGCTGTTCGCCGAAACGTCCACAGGCGGGCGCGGAGCCGGACTCCGGCCCGGGCCGCTCGTGGATCCGGAAGTGAACACCTGACAGGGTCCTGCCGGTCCTGAAGGAAATCCCGGTGGGGTGGGGAGCCGACGCGGTTTCCCGCCCCGCCGGAACCGAACTCGATACGCGAAGAAGAGACGATCAATGGCGATCAGTGTCTTCGATCTTTTCTCGGTGGGGATCGGCCCGTCCAGTTCACACACCGTGGGTCCGATGCGTGCCGCCGCGCGCTTCGTGGAGCGGCTGCGCGGGCAGAACCTGTTGGAGCGTGTCACGCGCGTGCGTGCCGAGCTGTTCGGCTCGCTCGGCGCCACCGGACACGGTCACGGCAGCCCCAAGGCGGTGCTGCTGGGGCTGGAGGGGCATCGCCCGGAGACGGTCGATCCGATCGCGGTCTCCGGCAGGGTCGACGAGATCCGCGCCGAGGGACGACTGTCGTTGGACGGCACCCACGAGATCCGCTTCGACTCCGACGAGGACCTCGTGATGTACCGGCGGGAGACCTTGCCCGTCCATCCCAACGGGATGCGTTTCACCGCCTCCTCCGGGGACGGGACCTCGCTGTGCACGGCGGTGTACTACTCGGTCGGTGGGGGGTTCGTCGTCGACGAGGAGGCGACCGGCACCGATCGGATCAAGCAGGACGCCACCGAGCTGGCCCACCCGTTCCGCACCGGGGCGGAACTGTTGCGACGCTGTGCCGAGTCGGGCAAGTCGGTCAGCGACCTGATGTGGACCAACGAGCTCGCCTGGCGGGACGAGCAGCGGGTCGCCGACGAGCTGTTGGGGATCTGGCACGTCATGCGCGAGTGTGTGCACAACGGGTGCAACAGCACCGGTTCGCTGCCGGGTGGGTTGAACGTGCGGCGCCGTGCCTACGAACTCCGGTCCAAGCTCGGCGACTTCGACGATCCCATGGAGTGGGTGACGGTGTACGCCCTCGCCGTGAACGAGGAGAACGCCGCCGGTGGCCGGGTCGTCACCGCTCCGACGAACGGGGCGGCGGGCATCGTTCCCGCCGTGCTGCACTACTACATGCGGTTCCTGCCCGGAGCCAGTGGCTCGGGGGTGGTGCGCTTCCTCCTCGCCGCCGGGGCGGTGGGGGTGTTGTTCAAGGAGAACGCCTCGATCTCCGGTGCGGAGGTGGGGTGCCAGGGCGAGGTCGGATCGGCCTGTTCCATGGCCGCCGCCGGTTTGGCCGAGGTGCTCGGGGGCACTCCGGAACAGGTGGAGAACGCCGCGGAGATCGCCATGGAGCACAACCTGGGACTGACCTGCGACCCGATCGGAGGTTTGGTGCAGATCCCGTGCATCGAACGCAACGCCGTGGCCGCGGTGAAGGCGATCACCGCGGCGAGGATGGCCCTGCGGGGAGACGGCAGCCACTTCGTGTCGTTGGACAAGGTCATCGCGACCATGCGTGCCACCGGCGACGACATGAAGGACAAGTACAAGGAGACCGCGCGCGGCGGGTTGGCCGTCAACGTGATCGAGTGCTGACCGGGGAACCAACCGCGGTCGGAACCTGATCTCGGACCGCGCCCGTGGGAACCACGGGCGCGGTCCGCGCATCCCTCGGTGAGGGCTCATCCGTTCAGAGGGCGAAAACCTTCCCGGTGTAGGCACGCATCTCGCAGGCGTTGGAGTACGTCTGGCTGTAGCGCACGGGACTGTTCTTCCAGGTGCCGGTGGCCGTGACGGTCACCGGGCGGTACACCAGCGGGCACATCGGTTTCGCCTTGCCCGCGCGCAGGGACTCGAACTCGCCGTGGACGGCGGCGAGTTGCTCACAGGCCACGGTGGCTCGTGGGTGGGTGCCACCGGCCGGGTCGCAGCGCAGTATCGCCGCTTTGGAGTCCTTCGTGCGGTCTCCCGGTGTCACCCGCAGGTCGAGCATGCTTATCTCGGGCCGGGTGGTCGCCGTGTCCTCCGGTGACTCCGGTGGAGTCGCCGCCGCCCGCGGAGCGAGCGGGACGAGCGCGGTGGCCAACACGGCTGCCGCCGCGACTAAGGATCGGCTGACGATCCGAGAAACGCCCATGTCGGGTTTCCCTCCGTACGATCGGGACTGACTCCAACATGGTTACCCGGCGGACGGGGTCGAACGCCGCAATCACGCCGCAAGATCACCGGATCGGGTTTCCCCTGTTCGAGGGGGCCGCCGGGATCGTGAGGCCGGTGTGGACCGGAGGGCCGCCCAGACTCAGACGTGGTTGCGGATCACCTCGTTGACCGCCCGTTGGAAACCGTTGACCAGCACCTGGATCGTCAACGGACGCAGCTGGTCGGCGGTCGCGCGGATCCGTTCCCGTTCCTCCTCCGGACGACCCCGTTCCATGTAGGGCCGCAGCACGTTCGCCGCGAAGAGCTCGCGCAGTTCCTCGGCCATCCTGGTGGTGTGCTGCTCCACGAGTTCCTTGGCCCGCAGCAGCATGTCCGGTGGCAGGTCGAGCTCGATGATGCGCAGGCCCACGCTCAGCATGGAGGCGCTGGTAAGCCGGAACTCCTCCTGCCGCCCCGCTTCCCGCTGGGGCTCCTCCAGGATCCCCAGGGTGAACAGCTGTTCGATCTCGGCGTCCTCCAGTGCGCGCCCGGCGCGTCGGTCCAGTTCGTGCCGGTCGAGGTGTTCGGCCTGGTCGTCCGTCCAGGGAGCCAGCAGGGCGCGCTGGAGCGCGAGTTCCTCGGGGGCCGCGTCGGAGGGCAGACGTTCCAGGTGGCGTTCTATGGCGTTGAGGGTGAAACCGAGGTTCTGCAGCTCGCGGATGAGTTCCAGGCGGGCCAGATGGTCAGCTCCGTACAGCCCCACCCGGCCACGCAGTCGTGGCGGGGGGAGCAGACCGCGGGACGCGTAGAAGCGCACCGTTCGCACGGTGACTCCCGATCTGGAGGCCAGCTCGTCGATCGTGAGTTCTTCGTCTGCTGTTCGGAGCATGTCCCGCAGGATACTACTTGACCAATGTGACACCAGGAGTGTAACACTAACCGCGTCGAAATAAGGGTGTCCGGGGTCACGCACGTGTGAAGGAAGGTGTCGAGGTGGCGAGTTCGACGGATGGCTCCACCACGGAATCGACGGGGCGGACGGGGGGCTCCGGGCCGCTGGCGGGAGTGCGGGTGGTCGAACTGGCCGGGCTGGGTCCCGCTCCGTTCTGCGCCATGCTGTTGGCCGACCTGGGGGCCGAGGTCGTCCGGGTGGAACGTCCCACCGAGCCCGCGGGGCGGCAGGACCTGCTCAACCGGGGAAAACGCTCGATGCTGGTCGACCTCAAGCACGAACACGGACCGTCGGCCCTGCTCGCCCTCGTCGAACGAGCCGACGTGCTGCTGGAGGGGTTCCGTCCCGGGGTGGCCGAACGCCTGGGGCTCGGCCCCCAGGAGTGTTTCGCGCGCAATCCCGCTCTGGTCTACGGGCGGATGACCGGCTGGGGCCAGGACGGGCCGTTGGCGGAGACCGCGGGCCACGACATCGACTACATCGCCCTCAGCGGCGCGCTCCACGCCAGCGGCAGGGCGGGGGGACCCCCGAGTTTCCCGGCGAACCTGCTGGGGGACTTCGGCGGCGGAGCGATGTACCTCGCCGTGGGTGTGCTGTCCGCGCTGCTGCGTGTCCGGTCGGGAGGGGGCGGCCAGGTGGTGGACGCGTCCGTCGTGGACGGAACGGCCCACCTGGCCACCATGCTCTACGGCATGGTGGCCACGGGGGGCTGGACCACCGAGCGCGGGACCAACCTGCTCGACGGCGGTGCCCCCTTCTACGACGTGTACCCCACTTCGGACGGCGAGTACGTGGCCGTGGGGGCACTGGAGCCCAGGTTCTACGCGGAACTGGTGGACAGGCTCGGACTCGCGGAGCGGCTGCCGGACCGGGACGATCCGGCCAACTGGCCCGAGATCCGCGCGCGGCTGGCCGAGACCTTCGCGAGCGGGACACGGGAGTACTGGACCGAGGTGTTCGACGGCACCGACGCGTGCGTCAGCCCGGTGCTGTCCATGACCGAGGCGGCCGAACATCCGCACGTGCGTGCCAGGGGCACGCTCGTGCGCACCGAGGACGTGGTGCAGCCCGCCGCAGCGCCACGTTTCTCCGCGACACCCAACCCGCATCCCGGAGCCGTGCCGGAGGCGGGGGCGGACACCGCCGGAGTGTTGCACGCATGGGGCGTGGCCGGCAGGGAGGAACTGCTGCGGTCCGGCGCCCTGCACGGCGATCTCGACAGTCGACGGGAGATGTGAGACGGATGCGCAGGGAAATATTCAACGAGGACCACGAGGCGTTCCGCGAGACCTGCCGTACCTTCATCGCCAGAGAGCTGGTGCCCCACCAGCGGGAGTGGGAGGAAGCGGGGATCGTCAGCCGGCGGGCCTGGCGCAGGGCCGGGGAGCAGGGGCTGCTCGGCACCGCCGTCGAGGAGCGCTTCGGCGGTGGGGGTGTCGACGACTTCCGGTTCAACGCCGTGCTGGACGAGGAACTGGTCGCCGCCGGGGTGACCGGTTTCGGGGCGCCGGTGCACAACGACATCAACGTGCCCTACCTGACCAAGCTGGCCACCGAGGAGCAGAAACGGCGTTGGCTGCCGGGTTTCTGCACGGGTGAGACCATCACGGCCATCGCGATGACCGAGCCCGGAGCCGGCAGTGACCTGCAGGGGATCCGGACCACCGCCGTACGTGACGGTGACGAGTACGTGCTGAACGGGCAGAAGACCTTCATCAGCAACGGCATCAACGCCGACCTGGTCATCGTGGTCGCCCGGACGAACCCCGACCCGGAGGTGGGCCACGAGGGCATCAGCCTGCTGGTCGTCGACAGCGACAGCCCGGGTTTCGAACGGGGCCGCAACCTGGAGAAGATCGGACAGAAGTCCCAGGACACCGCGGAGCTGTTCTTCAACGACGTCCGTGTTCCCGCCGCCAATCTGCTCGGGGAGGAGGGCCAGGGGTTCATCTACCTGATGCGGAACCTGCCGCAGGAACGGCTGTCCATCGCGGTCGCCTCTGCCGCCGGGGCCGCCAAGGCCCTGGAGATGACCAAGGAGTACTGCGCGGAACGCACGGCCTTCGGCAGGCCGATCGGCAAGTTCCAGAACACGCGGTTCGAACTCGCCGAGATCGCCACCGAGGTGGAGATCGGTCGGGTCTTCGTCGACCGTTGCATCAGCGAGCACGTTCACGGTGAACTGAGTATCGAGCACGCCGCCATGGCCAAGTGGTGGGTGACCGAGATGAACAAGCGCGTGGTGGACAGGTGTCTGCAGCTGCACGGAGGGTACGGTTACATGCTCGAGTACCCGATAGCGAAGGCCTTCCTGGACACGAGGGTGCAGACTATCTACGGGGGGACGACGGAGATCATGAAGGAGATCGTGGGCAGGCAGCTGGGCTTCTAGCGGGGGAGAGCCCGGTCGTTCACCGTGCTCGGAGGTGACCGCTCGTACCGCCCCGGAGGGAGTTCCGGGGCGGGAACGCCTCAGGGGAAGTGTTTCCGTGCTGCCGGAAGTCCCGTCGCGGAAGCCGGAAGGTTGACAGGATGGACTGGATCGTCGCCCCGGGCGATGCCGAGTGGCGGTTGGCCGAGGTGCTTCCCTCGGCACTGGGGGCCATGGGGGTCTCCGGATTCACCGACACCATCGGACTCCCTTCCTGCGGCAGTGCCGCTGTGTTGCTGGTGGACGGTCTGGGGTGGCGGTTACTGCGGGAGCACGCCACGGACGCGCCGCTGCTCGCCTCCCTGGACACCGGAACTCCCGGCGCCGCCGGTTTTCCGACGACCACGGCCACGAGCATCACCTCGCTGGGTACGGGGTGTCCCTCCGGTAGCCACGGAATCGTCGGCTATTCCTTCGCCGAGCCGGGGGGAGGGCTGTTGCGTCCGCTCTCCTGGACGGGCAAGGACGGTTCCGGGGCGGGTGGGAGCCTGCTGGAGCGCTGGCCGCCGGAGGAGGTCCAGCCGAACGATCCGGTGCCCGAACGCGCGCGTGCCCACGGGGTGGACACCAGGATCGTCGTTCCGGCCGAGTTCGGAGGGACCGGGCTCACCCGGGCCGCCCTGCGTGGGGGGACGTTCCGGGGGATCCGTGCGCTGGGTGATCTCGCCGCCGAGATCTCGGCGGCGCTCACCGCCCCCTCGCCCGTGCTGTGCTACGGCTACCACGGACAGCTGGACATGCTGGGCCACGTGCACGGGCCGGGCTCGCTGCCCTGGCGGATGCAACTGCGTCAGGTGGACACCCTGGTGCGCTCGCTCGTCGAGCGTCTGCCGCGCGGATCCGTCCTGCTCGTAGTGGCCGACCACGGCATGGTCGACGTGGTTCCGGAACTGTCCCTGGACATCGACGCGGAGCCCGAGCTGCTCACCGGAGTACGGCTGGTGGGTGGGGAGGCGCGGGTCCGGCACGTCTACACCGAACCGGGTGCCACGGAGCGGGTGCGTGTCGCGTGGGCCGAGCGGCTGGGAACGGACGGTCTCGTGGTCACCGCCGAGGAGGCCGTCGCCGCCGGTTGGTTCGGTGCGCGGCCCACCGACGAGGTGCGAAGCAGGGTGGGTGACGTGATCGCACTGGCACGTCACAATGGAATGGTCCGTTCACGCTCCGAGCCGAACGAGGCGGCTCTTCTCGGCCAGCACGGTTCGTTGACGGCCGAGGAACAGTACGTTCCCATGCTGCTCGCACAGGGGTGAGAGGTCGTGTCCGAGACCGATGTCAGACAGCCGTGGTTCGACCCGTTGGGCAAGTTCGCCCGGCTGCGGCTGATCCGGGACCTGGATCCGGAGCGGGACCACACCCTGATATACCGCATATCGGCCGGTCTGGAGTTCCCCTGGGACTACCGGAGGGCGCTGGAGCTGGCGCTGTTCCGCACGTTCTGCGTGCCGAGCATTTCGGGGCTGTTGCGGCGTACCGGCGAGTTCGCCCGCAGGACCCAGAAACGCTACGACGACACCTCCATCCTCATGGAGGAACTGGGTCGGCACGGCTACGACTCGCGACAGGGCAAGCGGTCGCTGCGGATGATCAACCGGATGCACGGGCGCTACGACATCAGCAACGACGACATGCTCTACGTGCTGTCCACCTTCGTCTACGATCCGATCCGGTGGATCGACGCCTACGGATGGCGTTCGTTGAGTGAGCACGAACGACTGGCCGCCTACCACTACTACCGGCAGGTGGGACGGCGTATGGGGATCCACTCCATTCCGGACTACGTGGAGTTCGAGCGGTTCAACCGGGAGTACGAGGCGGAGCACTTCGTGTTCGCCGAGAGTAACCGGGCCGTGGGCCTGGACAGTCTGGCGATGGTGTGCGCGTGGTTTCCCCGTCCCATGCGGTGGCTGGTCGCCCGCGGTTTCATCGCCGGGTTGGAACCGGCCATGCGCACGGCCTTCGGGTTCCCCGAACCGAGGGAGTGGGAGGAGCGGGCGGTGGCCGGGGCCCTCCGCTGGCACGGTCGGCTCGAACGGCTGCTTCCCTCCCGACGGGTGAGCAGGCTCGGCCGGGGCAGGAAACTCAGCTATCCCGGCTACCCACACGGCTACGACCTCGACGACCTCGGGGCGTTGGACCGTTGTCCGGTGGAGGCGAGCGGGTGACTCGCGCTCCGGGCCCCGGAGGAGGGCCACCGCCTGGCTTCGTGGGTGTGCGTACCGGCATCCTCGGAGGATGTCCCTTCCTTCGATCAACGGCCTGAGGTCGCTGCCCGCCACCGAGCACCCGGAACTGCTGGCCCCGCCCGTCGCCGAGGCGCTGTCCGGCTGGCCACACGCCTCCGCCGTCGCCGTCGCCGAGATCGAACCGTCGGTCGCGGACACGGCGGCGTTGATGTCCACACTGGAGGCGCCCCTCTCGGCTGCGGCCAACTGCGTGGTCGTGGCCGGACGACGTCAGGGCGAGGAGCGGATCGCCGCCTGCGTGGTGCGGGCGGATCGGCGGGTCGACGTCAACAACACGGTCAAACGCACCCTCGACGTACGCAAGTCCTCGTTCCTGAATCCCGACAGGGCGGTCGAGGAGACGGGAATGGAGTACGGGGGGATCACCCCGCTGGGACTGCCCGACTCGTGGCGGGTGCTCGTGGACGGCGCGGTGCGCGACGTCGAGGTGGTGATCATCGGTTCGGGCACGCGCCGGTCCAAGCTGCTGCTGTCCGGGAAGTCGTTGACCGAGCTGCCCCGGGCCGAGGTGCTCGACGACCTGGCACGCGGGGCCACGTGAGGGACCACGTGGGACGGGCGGCCGTCCGTTTCCCGGTGGTTCCGGGTTCCCTCCTCGCGGGTGCTGTCGGATTCCCGGGGACCTGCTCGCTGATCGCCGTCCGAGACGCTCCGCCGTGGGTGAACTGTGATCTCTTGTATCCAAGTCGTATTCAAGCTATGATCCACATGACATCGCCGAACCCGTTCGACGACGGCGAGACGAGGAGGCGGGCCATGGAGTCCGGCGCCCTGACACCTCCAGCCCGACAGGAGCCCCGCGGCGACCTCGACGGGTGCACGGCGCGGCTGAGGGAGTTGCTCGGTCGGGAGTCGGTGATCACCGACAGACAGCGGGTCCGCACCTACGAGTGCGACGGCCTGGCCAGTCACCGCACCGTCCCCGCCGTGGTGGTGCTGCCCGAGAACGCCGAACAGGTCCGTGCCGTGGTCGCGACCTGCTCGGCGCACGGGGTTCCCTTCGTCGCACGCGGATCCGGCACGGGTCTGTCCGCCGGGGCCCTGCCCCGTTCCGACGGGGTGCTCGTGGTGACCTCCAGGATGCGCCGCATCCTGGAGCTGGACGTCGCCAACGAGCGTGCCGTGGTCGAACCCGGCGTCGTCAATCTCGACGTCACGAGGGCGGCCCAGCCGTACGGCTACTACTTCGCCCCCGACCCCTCCAGCCAACAGGTCTGTTCCGTGGGCGGCAACGTCGCGGAGAACTCCGGTGGGGCGCACTGCCTGAAACACGGGTTCACCGTCAACCACGTCCTGGCCGTCTCCGTGGTCACTCCGGACGGGCAAGAGGTCGAGCTGGGCGGACACGCCCGGGAGGCACCGGGCTACGACCTGCTCGGCGCGTTCGTCGGCAGCGAGGGAACGCTCGGAGTGGTCACCTCGATCACCGTGCGGCTGCTGCGCGTTCCGGAGAGCGTGCGGACGCTGCTGGCCGGTTTCCCCACCACCGACGACGCCGGGGCGGCCGTGTCCGCGATCATCGCCGCCGGGATCACCCCCGCCGCCGTCGAGATGATGGACGCCCTCTCCATCAGCGCGGCCGAGCAGGCGGTGCGGTGCGACTATCCCGAAGGGGCCGGGGCGGTGCTCATCGTCGAGCTGGACGGTCCGCACGCCGAGGTCGAACACACCTTCACGGAGGTCTCCGAGCACTGCGTCGCACACGGGGCCTTCGAGATCCGCACCGCCGCCGACGAGCGGGAACGCGCACTGATCTGGAAGGGACGCAAGTCGGCCTTCGCCGCCGTCGGACGGATCAGCCGCGACTACATCGTGCAGGACGGGGTGATACCGCGTACCGCCCTGCCGGAAGTGCTGCGCCGCATCGCCGAACTGTCCGCCTCCTCCGGGGTGCGGGTGGCCAACGTCTTCCACGCGGGGGACGGGAACCTGCATCCCCTGGTGCTGTTCGACGGTTCCGACCCCGGCGAGACCGAACGGGCCGAGGAGGTCTCCGGGGCGATCCTCGACCTGTGCGTGGAACACGGCGGTTCGATCACGGGGGAGCACGGCGTCGGAGCCGACAAGGTGCGCTACATGGGACGCATGTTCACTCCCGAGGACCTGGACACCATGCAGTCCCTGCGCTGTGCTTTCGACCCCGAGGGGCTGTGCAACCCGGGTAAGGTGTTCCCCACGCCGAGGTTGTGCGGGGAGACCCCGGGCCGGCGGCGTGGCGTGCACCCACTGACCGAAGCGGGATTGGCCGAGCAGTTCTGATGGGTACCCCGGCGAAGGAAACCGTCCCGGAGGAGCTCCGTAGGGCGGCCGGAGAGGAACGGGTCGGGCGTCCCGGCCCGGCCGACGTGGTCGACGGAGGCGCTCCTCGTTGGGTCGCTCGGGCGGACGGCACCGACAGCGCCGCCGCGATCCTGCGGGTGGCCGCCGAGCACGGGATGACCGTGGTGCCGCGCGGCAGCGGCAGCAAGCTCGACACGGGTGGGCCCGCCGCGGAGGTGGACCTGCTGCTCGATTTGTCCGCGGCCGACGAGGTGCTCGAACACGCCGCCGGTGACCTCGTGGTGCGCGCCCAGGCCGGTGCGCGGCTGCGGGACGTGCAGCGCGTGGTGGCCCGTGCGGGACAGCAGCTGTCCGTGTCCGATCCGCGCCCCACGGCCACCCTGGGTGGCGTGATAGCGACCGGGACCTCGGGACCGTGCCGCCAGCTGTACGGGGGAGTGCGGGACCTGCTGCTCGGCCTGACCGTGGTTCGCGCCGACGGCACCGTGGCACGGTCCGGGGGAAAGGTCGTCAAGAACGTGGCCGGATACGACCTGGGCAAACTCTTCACCGGTTCGTACGGCACGCTCGGTGTCGTGACCGAGGCGATCTTCCGGCTGCACCCGCTGGCGGGGGAACGCCGGTGGGTCGCGGTGCGGGTTCCCGATCCGGAGAGCGCCGCGGAGGCCGCCCGGTTGTTCCGGGTCTGTCAGGCCGCACCGAGCGGCGTCGAACTGGACCGCCCCGCCGGTGGGGAGGGGATCACCGTCTGCGCCGAGCTGGAAGGGCGCGTCGGGGCCACCGCACACCGGGCCGAGGAACTCGCCCGTTCGTTCGAGCGGACCCTGGGAACCGCCGCCGAGGTTCTCACGCGGGCCCCGGAATGGTGGGACGAGCTGCCCCACGAGTCCGGGGGAACACTGCTGCGGCTGGCGAGCGCCCCCGCCGACCTCGGCGAGCTGGTCGAGCTGATCGGCCGAGTGGAGCGGGAGCACGGGGTGTCGTTGGCGCTTCGCGGGGCGGCGGGACTCGGGGTGCTATACGGTGCCGTTCCCGCCGGGGTCGCGCCGGAGTCGGTGGCCCGGCTGGTCGAGGGGGTGCGGGCGGAGACCGGAAGGCTCGCCGGCTACACCACGGTGGTGCACACCCCGCCTCGGGTGAAGGAACTCGTCGACGTGTGGGGGCCGGTGGCCGCCGGTGTCGGGGAACTGATGCGGCGCACCAAGGAGCGGTTCGATCCCGAACACCGGCTGGCGCCGGGACGTTTCGTCGGAGGGCTGTGATGAACGAGCGGACTCCCGAACAGGAACCGGCCCCACGGGAGAGTGGCCGACTCGATCCGTCCGCACCGGTCTCCTCCGGTGCCGGTGGCGCGTTCGACGCGTTCCACCCCCCGCAGCGGGAACTGATCGACGACTGTGTGCACTGTGGATTCTGTCTGCCCGCGTGCCCCACCTACGAGCTGTGGGGCGAGGAGATGGACTCCCCCAGGGGGAGGATCCACCTGATGGAGACCGGTCTGGACGGGGAACCGCTCTCCGAGAGTATGGTCGAGCACTTCGACAACTGCCTCGGCTGCATGGCGTGCGTGACGGCCTGCCCGTCGGGAGTGCGGTACGGTCCCCTGATCAACAGGACCCGGGCCCAGGTCGAGCGCAACCACCGTCGTGAACTCGGGCAGCGCCTGCTGCGTCGGCTGATCTTCGGACTGTTCCCCCACCCGCGACGGTTGCGCGCGTTACGCGGTCCGCTCGCGCTGTACCAGCGTTCGGGACTGTCCGAACTGCTGCGCCGCACCGGGTTGACGGACGGCTTGCCCGCCTCGCTGCGGACGATGGAGGAGTTGGTCCCTCCGGTCCGGAGCGCGCCCCGGATTCCGGAACGCGTCCCGGCACGGGGAGAGCGTCGGGCGGTGGTGGGGATGCTCACCGGCTGTGTGCAGCACGCCTTCTTCCCCGAGGTCAACACCGCCACCGCGCGGGTACTGGCCTCCGAGGGGTGCGAGGTGCTCGTCCCGCGGGGACAGGGGTGCTGTGGCGCGCTCAGCGAGCACACCGGCCGGGAACGGGAGGCCGTGGCGTTCGCCAAGCGCGTCGTGGACACCTTCACCACGGCGGGGGTGGACTACGTGGTCGTCAACTCGGCCGGATGCGGTTCCACGCTCAAGGAGTACGCCCGGTTGCTGGCCGACGAGGGGGAGTACGCCACGGCGGCCGCGTCGTTGGCCGAACGGGTGCGCGACGTGGCGGAGCTGGTGGCCGAGCTCGGTCCGGTGGCCGAACGGCACCGGCTGGAGCTGACCGTGGCCTACCACGACGCCTGCCACCTCAGCCACGGACAGGGGATACGGAGCCAACCGCGTGAACTGCTGCGTTCCGTTCCCGGGCTGGAGGTGCGGGAGATCGAGCGCGGGGAGATCTGCTGCGGTTCGGCCGGGGTGTACAACCTGCTGCGTCCGGAACCGGCGGCGGAGCTGGGCGAGCTCAAGGCGGGCAACGTCCGTGCCACGGGGGCGGAACTGCTGGTGACGGCCAATCCCGGGTGTGCGATGCAGATCGGCGCCGCCCTGCGTCGTCGTGGTGAACGGATGCCGGTGGCCCACACCGTCCAGGTGTTGGACGCGGCCGTGCGGGGGCTTCCGGCGGAGACGTTGTTGGGCCGCCGGGCACCGGCGGAGAGCTGACCCCGAGGACACGGGTCTCCCGCTCCCCACCGTGGTGGGGAGGTTGTCCCGGTCCTCCCGAGTGTTTCCCATTGACTGTGACAGTGTTGGTGTCACACTCTTCATGGAGGAAAGTCACAACGAGGAGGCTCCCCACACATGTCCGAGGCGTTTGTCTACGACGCGATCCGCACTCCGCGCGGTCGCGGCAAGAAATCCGGTGCGTTGTACGGGACCAAACCCATCAGTCTCGTGGTCGGGCTGGTGGAGGAACTGCGTCGCCGTCACCCGAACGTGGATCCGGAGGTGCTGGACGACCTGGTGCTCGGTGTGGTCACTCCGATAGGAGACCAGGGCGGGGACATCGCCAAGTCGGCCGCGCTCGCCGCCGGACTGCCCGAGACCGTCAGCGGTGTCCAGCTCAACCGCTTCTGCGCCTCCGGGCTGGAGGCGGTCAACACCGCCGCGCAGAAGGTGCGTTCCGGATGGGAGGACGCCGTGCTGGCCGGAGGGGTGGAGTCCATGTCCCGGATCCCCATGGGCACGGACGGAGGTGCCTGGGCGATGGACCCCGAGACCAACCTGGAGACCTCCTTCGTCCCCCAGGGCATCGGAGCCGACCTGATCGCCACCCTCGAGGGCTTCGACCGGGAGACCGTGGACGCCTTCGCCGCGGAGTCGCAGACCCGTGCGGCCAAGGCCTGGGCGGACGGCCGCTTCTCCCACTCGGTGGTGCCGGTGACCGACCGCAACGGCAGGACGGTGCTCGACCGTGACGAACACGTGCGCCCGAGCACCACGGTGGAGGCTCTGGGGGAGCTGGAACCCTCCTTCGCGGGTATCGGGGACATGGGCGGTTTCGACGCGGTCGCCCTGCAGAAGTATCACTGGGTCGAGCGGATCAACCACGTGCACACTCCCGGCAACTCCTCCGGGATCGTCGACGGGGCCGCGCTCACCCTGGTCGGCAGCGCGGACTTCGGCGAGCGGTCCGGAATGCGACCGCGAGCCCGGGTCGTCTCCGCGGCGCTCAGCGGGGCGGACCCGACCATCATGCTGACCGGCCCCGGTCCGGCTGTGCGCAAGGCCCTGGACAAGGCGGAACTGGGGATCGACGACATCGACCTGGTCGAGATCAACGAGGCCTTCGCCGCCGTGCCGCTGAAGTTCATGCGGGACTTCGGGGTCCCGCACGAGAAGGTCAACGTCAACGGCGGAGCCATCGCCATGGGGCACCCGCTCGGGGCGACCGGCGCGATGATCCTCGGCACCCTGATCGACGAACTCGAACGCCGTGGCCTGCGCTACGGGCTGGCGACGCTGTGCATCGGGGGAGGCATGGGCATCGCCACCGTCGTCGAACGCGTCAGCCAGTGACCGGACCCCCTCCCTCCCGCCGGGCAGCGGCGGAGCTTTCCGCCACGACGGTCCCCGTCGGACACACCGGTCGCCCACAGGCGGTGCCTCCCCGCGCGGCCCGGCGCGAACCCGCCCATCCCGAAGTCTGTGAAGGACGAACCACATGAGCGAACAGAGCACCATCCGCTGGGACGAGCCCGACGCCGACGGTGTCGTGGTACTCACCCTCGACGACCCCGCGCAGCAGGCCAACACCATGAACGAGCGCTACCTGCGTTCCATGGAGGAGACGGTACGACGCCTGGAGGACGAGCGGGACCGCCTCTCCGGCGTGGTGATCACCTCGGCCAAGAGCACGTTCTTCGCCGGGGGTGACCTGCACGAGCTGATCAGGGCGCGTCCGGAGAACGCCGCACGGGCGTCCGAGACGAGCACCCAGGCCAAACAGCAGTTGCGCAGGCTGGAAACCCTCGGTGTCCCGGTGGTGGCCGCGCTGAACGGAACGGCCCTCGGCGGTGGACTGGAGATCGCGCTCGGCTGCCACCACCGGGTGGCGTTGAACGACCCGAAGGCGCGTTTCGGCTTCCCCGAGGTCAGTCTGGGACTGCTGCCCGGGGCCGGTGGTGTGGTGCGCACCGTGCGGATGCTCGGGATCGCCGACGCGCTGCTCGGAGTGCTGACCCAGGGGCAGCGGATGCGGCCGGGCAAGGCCCACGAGCTCGGGCTGGTCGACGAGCTCGTCGAGGACACCGACTCCCTGATGCGGCGGGCCAAGGAGTGGATCCGGGAGAACCCCCAGGCCGCACAGCCCTGGGACAGGAAGGGATTCCGTATCCCCGGCGGCACTCCCTCCGACCCCAAGTTCGCCGCGAACCTGCCCGCCTTCCCCGCCAACCTGCGCAAGCAACTCAAGGGAGCCGATCTCCCCGCGCCGAAGAACATCCTCTGCGCGGCCGTGGAAGGCGCCCAGGTCGATGTGGACACCGCTCTCGAGATCGAGGGACGCTACTTCGTGGAGCTGGTCTGCGGGCAGACCTCCAAGAACATGAGCAAGGCCTTCTTCTTCGACCTGGAACACATCAACTCCGGCGGCAGCAGGCCGGACGGCCAGCCGCGGTGGTCGGCGAGCAGGGTCGCCGTGCTCGGCGGGGGGATGATGGGGGCGGGCATCGCCTACGTCTGCGCCCGGTCCGGCATGGAGGTGGTGCTCAAGGACCTCTCCCGCTCCGCCGCGGAGAAGGGCAAGGAGTACTCGGCACGAGTGCTGGAGAAGGACCTCGGCAAAGGACGGATCACCGAGAGCGAACGGGACGGGGTGCTGGCCCGGATCACCCCGACCGACCGCGGCGAGGAACTGGCCGGCTGCGACCTCGTGATCGAGGCCGTCTTCGAGGACCCCGAGGTCAAGCACGGGGTGTACGCCGAGGCCGAGGAGTGGATCGAGGCCGACGCCCTGATCGCCTCGAACACCTCCACGCTGCCCATCACCGAACTCGCGGAAGGAGTGCGGCGGCGGGAGGACTTCATCGGGCTGCACTTCTTCTCACCGGTGGACAAGATGCCGCTGGTCGAGATCGTTCGCGGTGAGCACACCAGCGACCACGCCCTGGCCAGGGCGTTCGACGTGGTTCGCCAGATCAACAAGACCCCGATCGTGGTGCAGGACAGCAGGGGTTTCTTCACCAGCAGGGTCATCGGCACCTTCCTGAACGAGGGGGTCGCGATGCTGGGCGAGGGGGTACCCGCCGCCTCGATCGAACAGGCCTCCGCCCAGGCCGGGTTCCCCGCGCCGGTGCTGCAACTGTTCGACGAACTCACCCTGACCCTGCCGCGCAAGATCCGGGAGGAGACCAGAAAGGCCGTCGAGGCCGCCGGGGGAACCTGGCGGGACCACCCCGCCGACCCGGTGCTCGACCGGATGGTCGAGGAGTTCGGACGCAAGGGCCGCTCCTCTGGGGCGGGTTTCTACGAGTACGCCGAGGACGGACAACGACTGGGACTGTGGAGCGGACTCGGTACGCACTTCGGAGCGGGCAGCCTCTCCCCGGAGGAGATCCCGTTCACCGACCTGAAGGAACGCCTGCTGTTCGTGCAGGCCCTGGAGACCGTGCGGTGCCTGGACGAAGGGGTGCTCACCTCGGTGCCGGACGCCAACATCGGATCGGTGTTCGGGATCGGATTCCCTCCGGCCACCGGCGGGGTGGTGCAGTACATGAACGGCTATCCGGGAGGACTGCGTGGCTTCGTCGAACGGGCCAGGCAGTTGGCGACCCGCTACGGTGACCGGTTCGAGCCGCCGGCCTCGCTGGTGTCCAAGGCCGAGTCCTGTGAGGTCTTCGACGTCGGCGAGCCGGATCCCGAGGTGGTCACGGCCGTGGCGGCGTGAGTCTCGCCGCGGACGGATCCGGGCGCGGAGTCGGACTCCGCGCCCGGGTGTTCGTTCAGCCCGCCTGTCGGGGAGCGCGGAGCACGTCACCGACCGGCAGGGTCCGGGCGAGGCTGGTGCCCTGTCCCACGGAGAGGGTCTTCGAGGGGTTCTCCACCACGCCGGTGATGGCGTCGCGGACGGCCTCGGAGGGGTTGTCGTCCAGCCTGCGCACGGTCGGCACCTGCTTCGTGGCGGGAACCACGTGCTCGACCTCGGGGAGTTCGACCGGGTTGTCCGAGGCGTTCAGCGGTGACTCGGTGACGGCCTTGGCCAGTGCGCCCACCGGGTTGGTCAGTGGCTCGGCCTCGTATCCCTCGGCCACGGTGGCGTCCACAGCGGTGTCCAGCGTGGACATGCCCTCGTGGTTCTCTCCACGTGGGCCCACCTTCGCGTCCAGTAGTTCGGCCCTGCCGTTTCCGTCGTCCACGACACCGGTGTAGCCGGGCTCGACGTTGACTCCCACCTCGGGACGGGTCTTGGTCATCTGCTGGAGCCGGCTCGTGGTTCCGCCGACCTGGCCGATCAGCCTGGTGGCCTCACCGGACTCCAGGACGGGTTCCTCGTCGCGTACCTCGTTGGCCAGGCCGTGGGAGGTCCTGGTGATCTCCTTGCCGACCTCCTTGAAGAGGTTCGGGCTCTTCACGCTCACCGTGGTGTCCGCGCAGGGCATCTTCTCCCGCCCGGGAACGCCGGGGTCACGGCAGGCATCCACCGGAGCGGTGAAGGAGATCTCGTCGGGGACCTGGGACAGGTCCGGCTTGGCGAGGTCCGACGTCGTGGGGTCGGAGGAATCGGCCGCGGCCGTTCCCGCCCCGACTGCGGCGAACCCCGCGGCCACAACAACAGCGTTCAACGTGCGCGTGGTCCAGGGGCGCAAGATCAGTACTCCTTGAATCCGAGTTCACGGGCTCGGTCGTTGACACGCCGGCAGCGTCTTCGGCCGGTACTGGGAATCCGTGCGTGACAATCGACCTACGCGACCGCATCGGAAACACCGAGATTGATCTTGAGTGGGCCTTCGCCCCTTACCCCTGATCGTGTGAGGCGGGATACGCGCGGTGCGCGGCGGCCACCTCCGCGGACAGGCTCGGCCAGATCAGGGCCATCAGGTGCTCGGTCACCCGCTCCGGAGTGATCTCGGGACGGTTCTCCCGCCACAGCGCCATCCGCTCGCAGGCCCCTATGATCGCCTCCGCGAAGGCCTCGAGTCGGGCGGGGTCGGTGTTCGGCAGTGCGACGCGCAGCATCTCCTCGGTGAACTCGGCCTGCTGGGTGCGGAAGCCCTCCAGCTCGGTGTCCAGTCCCGCCCCGACCACCGCCGACTCGGTACGTAGCAGTGCCCAGGACTGCTTGTGCTCCTCACCGAAGCGGAAGAACGCGAGTAGGCCGTCGTGGAGCTGTCGCTCGGGGTCACCGGCGTTCGCCGCCGCGGCGGAGGTGGTGGCCTCCAGCAGCTCCCGCCTGACCCGCTCCAGACAGGCCAACAGCAGTCCCTCCTTGGAGCCGAAGTACTCGTAGAGCATCGGTTTGGACAGGCCGACACGCCGGGCGATGTCGTCCATGGAGGTGGCCTGGTAACCCCGGGTGGCGAAGACCTCCTCGGCGACTCCGAGGATCTGCTGCTCCCGCTCGGCCCGGGACATTCGTTTGCGACCGGAGGCGGCCCGCTGCGCAATCTCCACGAAATTCACCCTACCGTAAGTAACCCTACTAGTAGTAGCCTACTGGTTAGTAAGATCACTCCGCTCGATTAGGGAGGCACCGGGGGATGGTTAAGCGACAGCGGGAACAGCGTGGGCACAGCACCTCCGTCGTCATCGTCGGCAGTGGTTTCTCCGGCCTCGGCACCGCCATCCGGCTGAAGAAGGAGGGAATCTCCGACTTCGTACTGTTGGAGAAGTCGTGGGATCTCGGCGGGACGTGGCGGGACAACACCTATCCCGGCTGCGCCTGTGACGTCCCCTCGCTGATGTACTCCTTCTCCTTCGAACAGAATCCCGACTGGTCGAGGATGTTCGCCGAGCAGGGCGAGATCGAGGACTATCTGCGCCACTGTGCCGAGAAGTACGGCGTCGAGGAGCACATCCACTACGGTGTCGAGTTCACCGGCGCCGAATGGGACGAGGACAACCACACCTGGCACGTGTTCACCGCCGACGGTGACGAGTACGTGGCCAGGGCCCTGGTGTCGGGGGTGGGTGCCCTGCACCTGCCGAACTACCCCGACCTGCCGGGGATGGAGAGGTTCCGGGGAGAGGCCTTCCACTCCGCGGAGTGGAACCACGACTACGACCTGACGGGCAAACGCGTCGCCGTGGTCGGCACCGGCGCCAGCGCCATCCAGTTCGTTCCCAGGGTGGCCCAGCAGGCGGCGAAGCTGAACCTGTTCCAGCGCACCCCGCCGTGGATCCAGCCCAAGCCGGACCGCCCCCTGCCGGAGCGGCTGCGGAAGGCCTTCCGGCGGGTACCCCTGTTGCAGCGCGCGGTACGTTTCGCCATCTACATGACCCTCGAAGTGCGTTCGGTGGCGGTGCTGCGCGAACCACGCCTGCAACGTGTCTCGCAGTGGCTGGCCAAGCGCTTTATCCGTAAGCAGGTCAAGGACAAGGGAATCCGTGAGGCCGTCACCCCGGACTACGCCATGGGGTGCAAGAGGATCCTGCTCTCCAGCGACTTCTACCCGACGCTGAACCGGTCCAACGTGGACCTCAACACCAGCGGGGTCAGCGAGGTGCGCGAGAACTCCGTGGTCGACGGCAACGGGGTCGAACACCCGGTGGACGCGATCATCTTCGGAACCGGCTTCCACGTCACCGACGCCTTCGACCACCTGTCGATCGTGGGACGCGGCGGACGCAAACTCCAGGAGGCCTGGAAGGACGGGATGGAGGCGCACAAGGGGATCACGGTCTCCGGGTTCCCCAACCTGTACTTCCTGCTCGGTCCCAACACCGGTCTCGGACACAACTCCGTGGTCTTCATGATCGAGTCCCAGATCAACTACGTGCTCAGCATCCTGCGGCCGCTGCTGCGCGGGGAGTTCACCCAGGCCGACGTGCGGCAGTCGGCCCAGGACGAGTTCAACGCGCGGATCCAGTCCAAGCTGAAGGGAGCGGTGTGGTCCGCCGGCGGCTGCCAGAGCTGGTACCTGGACGCCAACGGGGTGAACCGGACCCTGTGGCCCGGGTTCACCTGGAACTACTGGTGGGAGACCCGCAAGGCCGATCCCAGGGACTACGAGATCCAGCGCGCGGGGGCGCGTTGAGCATTCGCACGTACGTTCGATAGGCTGCCTTGGTCAGTTCGTGTGAACCCACGCCGGTGCGCCCGCGCGTCGCGAACGGGCGGCCCTCTCCGAGCGAGTCCACGGGGTCCGTTCCCACGCGGTGCGGGGCGCATGCCGTTGTCCACTCGGGGGAGGCCCGATGTCCGAGGCCCGTGCACTGTCGTCCGAGCAGATTCGCGGTCTCCGCGCGGAACTGGATAACGGAACCACGCCGACGGTCTGGTTCACCGCCTCGGCGGTGGGAGTGGACCCGGGCCGTTCCGGCAAGGTCGTCTCCATGGAGGAACCCGCCGAGGGGGAGTTCCTGCAGGTGCGTCCGGCCGGTTCCAAGGACGTGCTCTCCTTCTCCGCGGCCGAGGTGACCCTGGACAAACCCGCGCGCAAGCGCGGGGAGTCCGCGACGGCCGGAAAGGGCGCCTCCCGGAAGGGATCCGGTTCCGCGAAGGCGGAGACCTCCTCGCCGGCGGAGGCCTCGCGCGGAACAGCCTCCCACGCGGAGGGTTCGCGGGGCTCCACGTCCGCGTCCACCTCGCGGCGGACGAAGGGGACCGGAGAGCGCGGTGGAACCTCCTCCGAGGGGCGGAACTCGGAGGAGGCGAGCACGAAGCGTTCGGCCACCTCGCGCGGCGGTACCTCGACCCGCTCCGCGAGCCGACGTCCCTCGGGGGCGACGGTGACCCTGACCGCGGGCACGGAGGGAACGTGGACCGTCGAGGTCAGCAACGGCAAGAAACGGGTGCTGCGCCCCACCGAGGTTCCCGCCTCCGCCGTGGGGCAGGCGGCGAAGGCCCTGCACGAGGACGTGGCCGCCGCCGTGGAACCCCTGCTGGAGGCGGAACGGGAACACCAACGGGCTCGGGTCGAGCAGTTGCAGCGTGAGCTGGAGGAGGCCCAGCGCAGGCTGGAGGAGCTCAGCTGAACGGTCCGTGACCTCGTCGGGTCCGGAACCACAGGCGCTGGCCGGGGCGGGCCTGGGCGGCACGGTCCACCTCCGTTGAGCGGAGTACGGCGATGACGGGATATCCCCCGGTGACCGGGTGATCGGCCAGGAACAACGTCGGTCTCCCCGAGGGAGGGACCTGCAACGCCCCGGCGACCATGCCCTCACTGGGCAGTTCCCCGCCGTGGCGGCGTTCCAACGGGGGACCGTCCAACCGCATCCCCACCCGGTCGCTTTCCGGGGTGACCCGGTAGCCCGTCCCGAGCAGCGTGGCCAGCGCCTCCCCGGTGAACCAGTCGGCACGGGGGCCGGGCGTCACCGTGAGCACGAGGTCCCCTTCGGGGGGTGCCGGGACCGGAGCCGTGTCCACGAGCGGGAACTCCGCGGGTGCGGGCCCCACAGGCAGCACGTCCCCGGCACTCACCGGGGGCGGTCCCAGCCCGGACAGCGTGTCCGTGGCGCGGGAGCCCAGCACCGGATCCACCTCCACCCCGCCGCGTACCGCCAGGTAACCACGCGCCCCGTGGGACGGCGTGCCCACGGTGAGGACCCCTCCGGCGGGAACGCGCAGCACGGTGTTCGGGGCCGCCGCGTAGCCGTCGACGGCGAGCGGACAGTCCGCCCCGGTGAGGGCCACGGTGAGGGGATGCTCGGCCCGCAGACTCAGCCCCCCGAGGGTGACCTCCAGGCCCGCGTACCCCTCCGGATTGCCGACCAGCCTGTTGGCCAGCCGGAACGATCCCCGGTCCGCCGCCCCCGAGACGCCGACGCCGATGTGGGCCGCTCCGGTGCGTCCCAGGTCCTGCACGGTGGTCAGCGGTCCGGTGGTGAGTATCCGCAGTTCGGTCAACCGGCCTCCTCGAAACGGACGCGCACGCCGGGGCGCAGCAGGGCCGGAGGATCCCGGTCCGGTCGCCAGATCTCCAGTTCGGTGTGTCCGATCAGCTGCCACCCTCCCGGAGAACTTCGCGGGTAGACACCGCTGAAACTCCCGGCCAGCCCCACGGATCCCCGGGGAACCCGCGTGCGGGACTCGGCCCGCCGTGGCACCTCCAACCGGGCCGATCCTCCGGTCAGGTAGCCGAATCCGGGGGCGAACCCGCCGAAAGCCACCCGCCACTCGGTGCCGGTGTGCTCCTCGACCACCCCGCGTTCGGTCAGTCCCGTCAGGGCCGCCACCTCCGCGAGGTCCGCACCGTCGTAGACGACCGGAATCCGCAGCGACTCCTCCGTGGCGAGTCCACCGGGTTCGACAGGGGTTCGCCGGACCAGGTGTTCGATCCTCTCGGGATCGGCGTGGCGTGGGTCCAACTGCAACAGCAGGGTGCGCGCGGCCGGAACGAGGTTGACCACTCCGGGAATCCGCTGGTGCCGCAGCGCCGTGTAGAGCCCGTGCACGCTGTCGAGGTCGTCGAGCTCCACCAGCAGACCGCTGTCGGCCAGGGGAAGTATCCTCATCCGGCCTCCCTCCCGTGCGGGCTGCGCAGGGGGACACCCGCGGAGGTCAACCGTTGCCGCACCCGCCGGGCGATGGTGATCGCCTCCGGGGTGTCGCCGTGGACGCAGATCGAGTCAGCCACCACCGTGATCTCGGTACCGTCCACGGCCTCGACCGGCTCCGCCCGCGCCAGGCGCAGGCAGCGTTCGGCGATGCGTTCCGGGTCGGTGAGCACCGCGTGGGGTTCACCGCGGGGCACCAGCGTCCCCTCCGGGGTGTAGGCCCGGTCGGCGAACGCCTCGACGAGGGTGCGCAGCCCGGCCTGCTCGGCCTGGCGCAGCCATTCCGAGCCGGGCAGCCCCAACACCGCCAGCCCCGGGTCGTACCGGCGTACCGCCTCGACCACGGCGGCGGCCTGCTCCCGGTGGCTCACGACCGCGTTGTAGAGGGCACCGTGCGGTTTGACATAGCGTACCCGGGTGCCCTCGACCCGGGCGAGCGCTTCCAGGGCGCCGATCTGGTAGATCACCTCGTCGGTGAGCTCGCTCGGGGCCACGTCGACGAAGCGTCGCCCGAACCCCGCCAGGTCCCGGTAGCTCACCTGCGCTCCCACGGCCACCCCGCTCCGGGCGGCGTGCGCGCAGGCCCGGCGGATCACCCGGGGGTCTCCGGCGTGGAAGCCGCAGGCCACGTTCGCGCTGGTGACGATGTTCAGCAGTGCTTCGTCGTCGCCCAGTTCCCATCGGCCGAAGCTCTCGGCCAGGTCGGCGTTGAGGTCCATCCCGCGGATCCTTTCACGGTGATTCGAACGGAGGGGTTTCCCGGAGTGCTGCCGGTTGTTCGGGGCTCAGGGGTCAGTGCCACAGCGCCGCCACCCCACTCACCGAGCTCACCCCGATGTAGAGCGTCGACAACCAGGCCAGCACCCCGACGGCCAGCAGCGGGCGGGGGTGACGGTGGCCGCCGAGCAGGTCCGCGCGGCGTGCGGCCACCCAGAGCAGTACCCCGAATCCCAGGGGCAGGATCAGCCCGTTCAGCGCCCCGGCGAGCACCAGCAGGGTGGTGGGGGTCTGTTCCAGCACCAGGAACGCTCCCGCCGACACCGCGATGAAGGCCACGACCAGCCCGGTTCGGCGGCGTCGCAGCATCGGGGAGAGCGTGCTCAGGAAGGAGACCGAGGTGTAGGCGGCACCGATGACCGAGGTGATGCCCGCCGACCACAGGATCACCCCGAACAACCGCACCCCCACGGGTCCCGCGGCGTGCCGGAACGCCTCGGCGGTCGGGTTCGTCCCGGAGAGCGTCACTCCTCCGGCCACGACACCGAGCAGCGCCAGGAACAGCACCACCCGCATCACGCTGGTCGTCAGCAGCGAGAGGACCGAGCTGCGCGTGATGTGCCCGGTGTGCTCCGGTCCGGTGATCCCGGCGTCGACGAGCCGGTGCGCGCCCGCGTAGGTGATGTAGCCGCCGACCGTTCCGCCGAGCAGGGTGGTGATCGCCAGGAAGTCCACCCGGTGCGGCAGCACGGTCTGGCGCAGTGCCTCCCCGACCGGCGGCGCGGAGGACAGCGCCACGTACAGGGTCAGTCCGATCATGACGACGCCGAGTACGAGTACCAGACGGTCCACGGCCATCCCGGCCCGTCCGCTCAGGAAGATCGCTGTGGCGATCAGCGCCGAGACCGCGCCTCCGAGCTTGACGTCGAGACCGAGCAGGGCGTCCAGCCCCAGCGACGCCCCGGCGATGTTGCCGATGTTGAACACCAGGCCGCCGAAGACGACCAGGGCGGCCATCAGCGACCCCAGTCCGGGCAGCACCCGGTTCCCCAGGTCCTGGGCCCGCATCCCGGAGACGCCGATGATCCGCCAGACGTTGAGCTGGACCGCGATGTCCAACAGGGTCGACAGCAGGATCGCGAAGGCGAAGGCGGCCCCGAGGCGCACGGTGAACTCCGTGGTCTGGGTGATGAACCCCGGCCCTATGGCACTGGTCGCCATGAGGAAGACGGCTCCGAGCAGGCTGCCCCGGCCGACGGTGGACCCGCGTGTTCTCGCGACGTCTTCGGCCATCGTTCCCCGTCACCCCGGTTCCTCTTGGTCGTGGTGTCCTCGGACGAGTGAATTGTTGAACAATTCTGCCACGAGAGGAGCGTTTCCGGCCAGATACAGGGGCTTGAGGAACATCCGAACGACAGACGGCGCTAAGCCGTGAGCTGCCATTCTGTTCGTTGATGATGGTGTGGTCGGCTGCTGTGGTTCGTTGTGGTTCCGCCGTGGTGGGTGGATGATGCGACGGGAGACATGTTGTGCCGGTGGAGTTCCTCTCCGATGAGCAAGCGGGGGCCTATGGTCGGCTCGATAGTGGGTTCACTCGGGCTGAGTTGGAGCGTTACTTCTTTCTTGATGACGTCGACTGGACGTGGGTGACCCCGAAGTGGCGGGACCACAACAAGCTGGGGTTCGCTGTGCAGCTGGCCACGGTGCGCTATGGGGGCCGGTTCTTGGACGACCCGCTGGATGTGCCGACCGAACTGGTGGAATACCTGGCTGAGCAGCTCGGGGTCGCTGACGCGTCGTGTGTTAAGTCCTACGGAGACCGAGAGAAAACTCCGCCGGAGCACAGTTGGGAGATCCGTCAGAAGGATCAGTGACGGGAGTTTTCCGAAGTCGAAGACGAACTCGGCGAATGGGTCGAGGGACGGTCGTGGACGACTGGGGACGGGTCGACGGTGCTGTTTCAGGCGGCGGTGGCCTGGTTGCGGCAGCGTCGGGTCCTGTTGCCGGGGTTGACGACGTTGGTGCGGCTGGTGGCTGCCCGGCGGGAGGCGGCGTCGCAGCAGTTATGGGAGGCGCTGTCGGGGCTGATCGATGACGAGCAGCAGGCGATGCTGGACGCGTTGCTGGAGGTGCCTGAGGGAGAGCGCTCGTCGCGGTTGGATACGTTGCGGCGTGCGCCGACGCGGGTGTCGGGTCCGGGCATGGTGGCTGCGTTGGAGCGGGTCGCGGAGATCCACGGGATCGGGACCGTCGAGGTGGATACGGCGGTGGTGCCGCCGCGGCGGTTGGCGGAGCTGTCGCGCTATGGGATGCAGGGCAAGGCCAGTTTGCTGCGACGGCACGGGGATTCGCGTCGGCTGGCCACGGTGGCGCGTCTGCGTACCCGCGCGGTCGATGACGCGCTGGACCCGCTGGATCTGTTGATCACCAGCAAGTTGCTGGCCCGGGCCGAGCGGGAGTCGAACAAGCAGAAGTTGCGCAGTTGGCCCAAGTTGGAGAAGGCCTCGAAGGCTTTAGCGGTGGCGCTGGACACCTTGCGCGAGATCAGTGACCACGACGAGGAGCTGCCTCGGCAGGCCGCCGAGGACGGTGACGAGGCCGCGTCGATGAGCTTGGCGCAGGCCTGGGCCGAGATCGACGCGGTCGTTTCTCGGAATGCGCTGGACGAGGCGCTGTCCACGGTCACCGAGCTGGCCGGCCCGTCGGATTCGGACGAAGACGAGGCGTGGCGGGCCGAGCTGGTGCGCCGGTTCGACACGGTACGCCCGTTTCTGCGCCCCCTGTGCGAGGTCGTGATCTTCGACGCCTCACCGGAAGGGGAGCGGGTGTTGGCCGCGCTGCGCGATTTGCCCCGCTTGTGGGGCGGGGACCGAAACAAGGTCGACTGCGGCGAGATCGACGAGGGGGTGTTGGTCGGCTCGTTGAAACGCCTGGTGCTGGCCGCTCCCGAGCTGGAACCCGGGTGTGTGGACTGGAAGGCCTACACCTTCTGCGTGCTCGAGCAGTTCCACCGGTTGTTGCGGCGTCGCGACATCTTCGCGACCAACTCCAGCAAGTGGTCCGCTCCCCGGGCGAAACTGCTGTCCGGGTCCGCATGGGAGGCCACGAAACCGCGAGTACTGGCCGGCTTGGAACTGCCCACCGATCCCGAGTCGCTGCTGGCCGAACGGGCCGAGTAGCTCGATGCCACCTACCGCGACGTCGGGCAACGCCTGTCCGGCAACACGGTGGTGCGGTTCGACGAGCACGGTCGGCTGCACCTGAAAGCGCTGCCGGCCGAGGCCGACCCGCAGAGCTTGGCCAACCTGCGGGTGCTGACCAGCCGGATGCTGCCGCGGGTGGATCTGCCCGAGCTGCTGCTGGAAGTGTTCGCCTGGACCGGCGCCGGTGAGGCGTTCACCTCGATCACCGGCGGCGAGGTCCGCCTGGCGGAGTTGAGCACCACGATCGCGGTGCTGTTGGTCGGCGAGGTCTGCAACGTCGGCTGGCAACCCGTGATCAAACCTTGAGCGCCCGCGTTGACCCGTGACCGGTTGTCCCATGTCGACGCCCACTACCTGCGTCCGGAGACCCTGTCGGCGGCTAACGGCGTGTTCATCGAGGCCCAGTCCGGTATCGCACTCGCCCACACCTGGGGTGGCGGGCACGTGGCCAGTGTGGACGGACTGCGTTTCGTCGTGCCCGTGGGAACCGTGCACGCCGGGCCGAATCCGAAGTACTTCAACCGGCGCCGTGGGGCGACCTGGCTGAACATGCTCAACGACCAGGCCAGCGGGCTGGGTGGCACCGTAGTGGCCGGCACCCCGCGAGATTCGCTGCACGTGCTCGACGTGTTGTATGACCGCGACGGCGGCAGGCCACCGGAGATGCTGGTCACCGACACCGCCTCGTATTCCGACATCGTCTTCGGGCTGCTCACCCTGGCCGGCTGGACCTACGCGCCGCAGCTGGCCGACATTCCCGATCAGAAACTCTGGCGCATCGATCCGAAAGTCGACTACGGCCCGTTCAACCATGCTGCCCGCCGCCGCATCGACCTGGAGCGGATCCGGCGGCACCGGGACGACATCCTGCGGGTGGTCGCCTCCATCCACACCGGCGCGGTGCGGGCCTACGACGTGATCCGCATGGTCTCCCGCGACGGACGTCCCACCCCACTGGGCGAGGCCATCGCGGCCTACGGGCGGATCCCGAAAACACTGCACGTGCTGCGACTGGCCGACATGCCCTGGCCCGCAAAGTCTTCCACGGTCAACGCGGCGAACTCCGGCAGCGCTACTACGAAGGCATGGAAACCAACTCGGCGCCCTGGGCCTGGTGCTCAACGCGATCGTGCTGTTCAACACCCGCTACCTCGATGCCGCGATCAACCAACTGCGCGCCGAGGGCTACGAGGTCCGCGACGAGGATGCGGCACGGCTGTCGCCGTTCGTGCACGGCCACATCAACATGCTCGGCCGCTACTCGTTCCTGCTGCCCGACATGGCCGGGCTGAGGCCGCTGCGCGATCCGTCCACACCGGATTAAGAAAACTCTCTCTGACACCGGGGGCTGCTCATCGACTATCGCTCCCAGCGGGACGGAATTCTGATCCATGAAGGATGGGGTCCAAAGGAGGTACATGTTGTACTCCATGTGACTTCGTGACACACGCGATCGTGAAGGATACGATTTTTTCGGCATGATCGCGGGGGTTTATTCCGGAATATAACACCATGACATCGGCATTATAAGACTGAAGGATTACACACGTTGCTGACGACGAGGATGGCGGCTCGTAAGCGTTTCGCGAGCTCACTGAAGATGGTCGCTGCGGCTGCCGTCACGATGGCCCTACTGCCGACGGGGTATGCTGCTGCGCAGCAAGCTGGCACAGCAGCGCCGCAACCTCCTGGGGCACCGGAATCGTGGCACCAGACCGGAAGTGAGTCCGAGTCATTCATGATCACGGCGACACGATCGACCGGCGTTGGCGCTCGCGACGTCATCACCTGTGAAGCGGATAAACAAGTCCCCCATAAATCGACGCATAATCCTGCTTCAGTCAATGTCGTCGCCGTCGTAAAGTGCACGAAACCTGTCGATAGGATTTCAGCGAATATTGCCCTCTATCGGAACGGTGCATTGATTCGGCAATCCGGGTATCAAAACAGCTTCGGCAAGGCCCGAGCCAAGGTGAATACATCCGGGGCGTGTTTGAACGCGACATATGGTTCCTGGCGCGGATTTACGATCGATTTCCCAACTGGTTACCTTCCCCAGTCTCAGACTTGGCCTCCTGAGGGGCAGAACGATCTGGGGTATGGGCCTGCGAACCAGGTCACCACCTGTTGAACACGACGGTCAGCTCGGGTCACTGCGTGGCTCGCCCGCCTGGCCCGTTCAGGCGGTCCGATTTCGCGGTGATGGAATCGGTCGGGCCCACCCGGAACGTCTCCAGTTCCGGGTGGGCCAGGATCGCCTCCACACAGGGGGTACTCGCGGCGAGATAGGTGCTTTGCTGATCCACGTCGGTGGCCATCACCCACGCACGATCCTCCGGCCAGGCCAGTTGTGGCAGGCTGAGATGTGGCTCGGGTGCCAGGTTCTGGGTGAGTCCGGACACCGGCCCACGCAGCACGTACATGTCGCGCAACGCGAACCGGGCCAACGGAGCATGGTTGGGCACCCGTAATGGTTGTTTGCCGTGCCAGATACCGAACCAACAGCTCTCCGGTGTCGTGGTGTGCTGTCGCAACACCACAGCCAACGCCGCGGCGCATTCGACGGCCAGCGTGCCCGTCTCCGGCTCGTCGAACCACGGAACGGCCGGGGCGATGGAGTCCCACTGCATATGGGCGTGCACACGCGTACCGGTGCTGTGGGCCACTTCGGCCCAGCGCACAGGGTGTGTTCCCGTCGCGGTGTGCTGGTCCCCACGATGTAGGAGGCGTGCATACGCGGTGAAATCATCGGGAACGAGCATCCCGACGTCACACGGCGTGGTGTGCAAGGCGGACCGGATCCAGGCGGTGCTCGTGGTCTCCGTCGCGGTTTCCAACGGCCCCGGGATGATTCGCGTTCCCACCACTCACGCCTCTCCACGATATACCGGGCACAGCCACGGCACGGACCATCACGTTCTCCCATTCCACAGTGGCAGATACCGAACACCGCTGACCATGGGAACTCTGTTCACCTCGCTCCAGCACCGCATAGCACAGCCTTGTCTGTGCGGAACCGGTCGGAACCGTCCTGGAACCTCGCCTACCTCGACACGGCGAACGTCCCGTGTTCGTCACCGCCGGTGCGGAAGCACTACCGCCGCGTAGCGGGATCTCGCTTCTGCTGCCATCGGGCCAGCGCCTCCGGCGAGACCTTCGGGTAGCGGGTCAGGGAGGCCACTGAGGTGTGTCCGGAAAACGCCAGTAGGGTGGAGGTGTTGGTCCCGTCCTCTGCGGCGTGGGCCAGCGCGGAGTGCCGCAGCTGGTGCAATCTGTAGGGGTCCGCCGGTCAGCTCCTTGGTGGCCTGCTCGAAGGTTTCGGCCGCGCGTCGATACGACAACCGAGCTCGCCCGGATCCCGGGGCCACATCCACCGGCGGTAGCTCGACGCGGGCACGCCGGTCAGTGAGAAACACCGGTCCTGACCTCCGACCGCCCAACAAGCGCGGAAGCAGCCGAGCGGTGGCGGTACGCCACACGATGACATCGGCCGCACCGCCTTTCCGACGCACCCTCGCGCGACGGTTTCGCAGATCCAGCTCGTCGACGTCCAGCGCCAGGATCTCCTCGGCGCGGGCGGCGGTCTCATACAGCATCCGCCACAATGTCCGTTCCCGAATCGGCAGATGCGTCCGGGCCAGCAGGTTCTCGACCTCAGTCAGGCCTATCGCTCGGGTGCGGCCCGGGCCGCGCGGCCGCCGACGGATCGGGGATCGCCCACGAGCCAGCCCTGCGCCCGCCACCAGTCGGCCGCCGAGCGCAGCGCGTCCAACCGCGCGTTGACCGTCGCCGCCGCGCAGGCACCCCAACGGCCGACGAACCACAGCCCGATCCTCTCGACCGTGGACTCCTCGTCCAACACCGCCACCGATGTGGCCGCGCCGACCTCGGCGACCAGAGCACGCAGCGCGGTGCCGTACGCCCGAGCGGTGTTGCGTTGGTCACCTCGCCCAAAACCCCTCCACCGCGGCCGCGAGCCCCGGCGGGGTGGGACCGACATCGAGCCGGTGCACAGTACCCAACAGCAGGCTCCCGGCGCTATCGCGGATAAGCAGGCAGAGTCACCACGCCCGCAGGAGCGGGTTCTGCCGGACCGCCGAGCACACTACCGCAGATAATCACGAACCCTCTACGGTACAGCCCACAGCCTTCAGTGCACCAACAGGCCGAGTCTCCGACCAGGAGCGTTGAAGCTTAGCGCCGTCTGTCGTTCGGATGTTCCTCAAGCCCCGTACACTGCGGACGTCCCGCACGGGATCGGTGGATCCGGCAGCGAGCACACCCGGTTGGAGCGTGGATGGACACCCCGGACACCTGGGAGGAACTGCTCACCTCCGACCGACCCCTGCTCGATCGCGCCAGCACGGCGGAGCGAGTGGCCGACGTGCTGCGCCGACGGCTGCTGGAGGGGGACCTTCCCCCGGGGACCCGGCTGTCCGAGGAGAACGCGGGGCGAGCACTGGCCGTGTCCAGGAACACACTGCGGGAGGCCTTCCGGCTGCTGGTGCACGAGCGGCTGCTGGTGCACGAGTTCCACCGGGGCGTCTTCGTGCGCGTGCTCTCCGTGGCCGACGTGGTCGATCTCTACCGGATACGTCGCCTGTTGGAGTGCGGTGCGGTGCGCGCGGCCCGGCAGGTTCCCCGCAGCCGCGTGGAGGCGGTCGAGCGTGCGGTCGAGGAGGGCGAGCGCTCGGCGGCCCGGCACGGATGGCGCGAGGTCGGCACCGCCAACATGCGTTTCCACGAGGCCCTGGCCGCGTTGGCGGGCAGCCCCCGGGTCGACGAGACCATGCGGCAACTGCTCGCGGAGCTGCGGCTGGCCTTCCACGCGATGCCCCGGCTGCGGGAGTTCCACCAGCCCTACCTGGCCCGCAACCGGGAGATCGCCGAGTTGGTGGCGCGCGGAGAGTACGCGGCAGCCGGGGACCGGCTCGACGAGTACCTGGACGTGGCCGAACAGCAGCTGCTCGCCGAGCACTGAGTCACCTGCGGGGTGACCGCCGGTTCCCCCGGCCGGGAGCTCCGGTGGGCTCGCCGTGGGGAACTGTTCCGCCACGTCCTCGGGAGTCGCCTTCGCGAGTGATCCACCGGGACGAGCCCTCACTGGTGTCGCCGGGCTGCGGGGACCTCAGCAGCGACGGAGGAGAGTGATGTCCGTTTCGACCAGGCGTGGAGCCCGTTCCGGTCACGGCCGCTCCTTCACCGCGTTGCTCGTGGTCACCTCGGGGGCCTTCGTCGGCTATGTGCTGCTGCTGCCGGTGGTGCCGCTGTGGGCGGTCCGGTCCGGGGCGGGTGAGACGGGAGCCGGTCTGACCAACGGGGTTTTCATGCTGGTCACGGTGCTGACCCAGCTGATGATGCCGTGGTTGCTGCGCACCCGTTCGCCCCGCTGGCTGCTGGCCGTCGGAACGCTGCTGCTCGGGGCGGGCGCGCCGCTGTTCGGGCTGTTCACGACGCTTCCCGGGCTGTTGACGGTCTCCGGAGTGCGTGGCGTCGGGTTCGGACTGCTCACCGTCACGGGCAGCGCGTTGGTGGCCGAACTCGTGCCCGCCCACCGACGTGGTCGTGCTTCGGGACTGTACGGACTCGCGGTCGGGCTGCCCCACGCGGTGATGCTGCCGGTGGGAGTGCGGCTGGCCGAACTGCTGGGGTTCGTCCCGCTCTTCTGGATCTCCGCCGTGGTCCCCGCGCTCGCCGCGACCGCCGCCACGGGGCTCGGTCGGGTCACCCCGTCCCGGGACCGCCCCGCCGAGGGCGGGACACCGCTGAGGCGGGGGCTGCTGATGCCGTGGCTGGCCATGACACCGGTCTCGGTGGCCGCCGGCGGGCTGGTGGCCTTCCTGCCGCTGGCCGTCGGATCCGGGGAGGGTTCGGCGGGTCTGCTGGCGTTCGGTGCTGCCACGGTCGGTTTCCGCTGGGTCGCCGGGCACCTCGGTGACCGGATCGGCTCCTCCCGACTCCTGCTGCCCGCCGTCTCCGTCGCGGCCGTGGGGTTGGTCTCACTCGCGCTCGGCAGCACCGGGAACGGCTGGCTGGCCGTGCTCGGGGCCTTCGGGGTGGGAGCGGGCTTCGGAGGGTTGCAGAACGCGGCGTTGGTGCTGATGTTCGAGCGCGCTTCCGCCGGGGCGGCCAGCACAGCCTGGAACATCGCCTATGACGCGGGCAACGGGATCGGCTCGGCCGGTTTGGGGGCCGTGGTGGCCGTGGGCGGGTATCCCACGGGGTTCCTCGTCTGCGCCGTGCTCGTCGCGGCGGGTTTTCCCGCCGCCCTGCACGTGGCGCGTCGGGCACGGCAGGGAGTGACTCACGCCTCCCCGGCGTCTCGCTGTGGACGGAACAGGTGAGCGGCCACCGTGGGCCCACCCTACAATGGCCGTGTGAAGGGCAGGTTGTTCGCACCACGGCTGGTGCTGCTGCACCTGGTGTTCCTGGCGGCGGTGGTCGCCTCCGGCTGGCTGGGCTGGTGGCAGTGGGAACGTGCCCACGAGGCGGGAGGCAGTTTCCAGAACCTCGGCTACGCGCTGCAGTGGCCGTTGTTCGGTGGTTTCGCGCTGTTCCTGTGGTACCAGGTCGTGCGGATGGTCAACGGCACCGAACTGCACCGGCAGGGAGAGGCGATCACCGTGCCGAGCGCGACCGAAGGCTCCGAGTCCGCCGGTGAGGACGCCACGGAGCGGGCCACGGGACGTGCCCGCCGGCGCTCCCCGGTGCCTCCGCCCGCCCCTCCCGTCACCGAGGAGGAGGATCCCGAGCTCGCCGAGTACAACCGCTACCTGGCCGAGCTCAACGCGGCGGCACGGTCGCGGTGACCCTCGGCGCCGCCGCCTTCAGTGGAACTCGATCCTGTCGAACCGCTCCCCCTGGACCACGTTCTTCGCCTCCCCGGAGAACTGGTTGGTGACCGTGTGTGTCCCCCCGTTCAGCTCGCGGTGGATCGGGGCGCCTTCCGCGCGCAGCCGCTCGGAGAACTCCTCGTCGGCGGACTCCAGTAGGCGCAGCTGCCGGGCCAGCGCGGTCACATCCGCCCGCCGCGTGGCGTCGTTCTCGACGGTGTCCAGCGCCGCCCGTGCCCGCTGGTCCTGTTCGGACTTTCCGCGCAGCAGCTCGCGTACTTTGACCAGCGCGGCCCTGCCCGCGCTGCCGAGCGCGACGGCGGCCTGCCCCGCGAGTGCGGTGGCCACGGACTCCAGGAAGGGATCGGACATGGGATTTCCTCCCGACGGGGGACCGGCCCGGTGATCCGGTCCGTTGTGGGCGGTGTCTCGTCCCGCGAGTGTATCCGGACGTGTGCGCGGTGTTGGTCGTTCTCCGAAAGGAGCATTCCCCTGACACCGAGCACCCCGGTATCCTTTCCGGTGATGTCGATCACTTTTCGCTGACCCGGTGCGCGGTCGTTCCGGCGCAGCGGCGCACAGCGGAACCGGGGGTCGGGAGGGTGTGATATCAAGTGGTTGAGCGACGACGGGGGAATCGGCGCGGCGTCCGATCCGACCCGGCGCCACGATCCCCCGGGGGTTCCGGATTCGCCTGTGACGAAGACGTGGTTCGTTGCGAACCCCGATGTCGATGCTCTGCTCCGTGGACACGAGCATGATTGGGGCTGGCGTGCGGCGCGGTGGCGTGCTGTTGAAACTGTTCGGACTCTGTGTACTCGCCGGGGTGCTGGTGGCCAGCCTGATGCTGCCCGCCGCGCTCGGGGCCGGTGCCGCGGTGAACCAGACCTCCTCGGCGATGGCGCGGATGTCCACCTCGCTGCAGAAGGCGCGGATGCCGTTGACCACCAAGGTGCTGGACCGCAACGGCGATCCGATCGCCTACTTCTACGACGACTACCGGGTTCCCACCTCCGCCGACGAGATCTCGGACACCATGAAGGCCGCGATCACCGCGGTCGAGGACAAGCGCTTCTGGGACCACAACGGCGTCGACTGGCAGGGCACCATGCGTGCGCTGGCCACCAACCTCAGCAGTGGTTCGGTGGAGGAGGGTGCCTCCACGCTCACCCAGCAGTACGTGAAGAACTACCTGGTGCACGTCGTGGCCGACACCGGCATGGAACGCCACGAGGCCAAGGAGACCACCGTCGCCAGGAAGCTGCGCGAGGCGCGGTTGGCGGTGGAGCTGGAACGCACCATGAGCAAGAAGGAGATCCTGACCGCTTATCTCAACGTGGTGCCGTTCGGCAACCAGACCTTCGGGATCGGAGCGGCCGCGCGGACCTACTTCGGGACCACACCGGACAAGCTGACCATCTCACAGTCGGCCCTGCTGGCCGCGTTGGTCAACGCTCCCGGCGCCTTGAACCCGAACCTGAACCCGGAGGCGGCCAAGGAACGGCGTGACCTGGTCATCGAGCGGATGACCGAGCCGGGTAACAAGATCCGCATCACCAAGGAGGACGCCGAACGGGCGAAGAAGCAGCCCCTCGGGGTGCTGGATCCGCTCGGGCGTCCGCCGAGCAGCTGCATCGGGGCGGGTGGAAGCGCCACCAACGGGTTCTTCTGCACCTACCTGCGGAACTACCTCAACCGCGTGGGCTTCAGCGACAAGGATCTCGAACAGGGCGGCTACACCATCCACAGCACGATGGACCCGGAGGCCACCAAGGCGGCGAAGAAGGCCGCCGAGGCCCAGGTCCCCAAGCGTTCCGACAACATCGCCAACCCCATGGCGATCGTGGAGCCCGGCAAGGACAGCCACAAGGTCCGCGCCCTGGTCGCCAACCGTGACTTCGGCAACGACGCCAGCAAGGGGCAGACGGCCTACAACATCACCACCCGGGTCGCCGGTTTCGGCGCCGGTTCGGTGTTCAAGATCTTCACCGCCGCCGCGGCGATCCAGCAGGGCTGGAGCCCCGAGGACACGGTTCCGGTGCCGTCCTCCTACACGACCTACGAGTTCGGTCACGGCCAGGAGTGGACCGTGCACAACGCCGAGGGTGTCTCCTCCGGCAGCAGGAGTCTGCGGAAGGCGCTGGCGACCTCCCCGAACACCGGCTTCGTGTGGCTGCTGGAACGGGTCGGGCTGGACAACGCCGTGGACATGGCCAAGAAGATGGGGCTCCGGAAGAGCCTGTCCCAGAAGGTCGACCAGGAGGGGAGGCCTTCTGCGGACGGTGAGCTCACCCGCGCCCAGTTCGTCAAGCGGACCGAGCAGGGGTCGTTCACCCTCGGTGTCGATCCGGTGAGCGTGCTGGAGTTGTCCAACGTGATGGCCACCATCGCCAGCGAGGGGACATGGTGCCCGCCGACTCCGGTGAGTTCGATGACCGACCGTAACGGCGATCCGGTCGAGATCGAGGAACAGTCCTGCGAACAGGCGATCTCACCGAGCACGGCACACGGGCTGGCGCAGGGGTTGGCCGACGACCACAAGGCGGGCGGTACCTCGCACGCCGCCGCCGAGGCCGCTGGTTGGCAGCGCCCGCTGATGGCCAAGACGGGAACCACACAGAACTACCGCTCGGCCGCGCTGGTCGGGGCCACACCCCAGATGGCCGGAGCCGTGATGACCTACTCCGACGGTCCGCCCTACGACGGCATCTGCGTCAACGGCAGTGCACCGCCGTACCAGTGCGGTAACGCGGTGGGCAACCTCTACGGCGGCACCATACCGGCGCGGACCTTCTACCCGGCGATGAAGAAGGTCCACGAGGGACTGCCGGTCGAGCGGCTTTCGAGCATCGGGAAGAACTGAGCCGACACCGGGCCCTGCCCGTGGAGGGCCCGGTACGTCGAGGACGGCTGTTCGCCCGGAACGCCTCAGGTGTGGTGGAACCGGCGAACGCCACGGCTGATGCCCGGTTCGTCCTCCCGGCGGGCGGGCAGCCGCACCGGCAGGCGCTGCAACGCGACGAGCACCAGGATCAGCAGCGCCAGTACGATCCAGCCGCTCCACCCGAGCAGTCCCACCGACACGTTGGAGACCGGTTCGCCGGGCGCGTTGAACACGGCGGGCAGCACCGCCGAGGCGTTGAGGAATCCGTGGGCGACGGCGGCGGGCCACACGCTGCCGGAGGCCAGTCGCAACCATCCCAGCAGGGTGCCGACCAGGCCGCAGAACACGATCATCATGACGAAGGCGGCCACCACGGGAATCGTCGGGTAGTTGTAGCCCAGCACCAGCAACGGTGCGTGCCACAGTCCCCAGAGGACACCGGTGACCAGGAAGGCCCCGGGCTGTCCCAGCGGAAGCAGCGCCCTGGTCAGATAGCCGCGCCAGCCCAGTTCCTCCCCCACGGCCGGGATGACGTTCAGCCAGCCGAACACGAACACGTTCACCAGCAGCAGTGCCAGGCCCGACACCGCCGAGCCGGGGGAGTCCTCGGTCAGCGTGAACCGCAGTTGTCCCGGCAGTCCGGAGAAGTCCAGCCAGTGCGCGTCGTAGACGGTCAGCGCCCAGCCGACCAGCAGAGCCAGCATCATGGCCACCGGCGCGCCGATCCAGCCGAGCAGCGCGTACCTCCACCACCCGCGGATTCCGCGCTGGTGCGTGATGCCGACCGCGCGCAGCGGCCGACGTCGGGGACTGATCCACCGCTCGGTCACCAGCGCGGCCACACCGGGCATGAACATCATCGCGACCAGCAGTGGCGGGGACCAGCCCGAGGACAGTCCCTGACCGGACAGCCACAGGGGCAGGGTCAGCAGCCACGCCGGAACATAGGCGATCAGCACGAAGCCGACCACACCGCGAACGTCCACTCGGTCGTACTCGGATCTCATCCGTACATTCTGCCAAGACCGCGACCGCTCGGGGCGTGAGAGCCCCGCCAGCGAAACGGGCCGCCGCCCGTGGGAGCGCGGACGGCGGCCCGGAGGGCCTCCCCGCCGCTCATGGCTGGGGAAGCGGCGCGGAGGCCCTTTCGGCGTGCGGAATCAGTTCAGAGAGTCGCGCACCCGTACGGCGGCGGTGCGCATGTTCGCCAGGGCCGTTCTCACCTCCTCGTAGCCACGGGTCTTGAGCCCGCAGTCCGGGTTCACCCACAACCGGTCGGCCGGGACCGCCTCCAGCGCGGCCCGCAGCGACTTCTCGATCTCGCCGACCTCGGGCACCCGGGGGGAGTGGATGTCGTAGACCCCGGGGCCGACCTCGTTGGCGAAGCCGACGGAGTTGAGGTCGTCCAACACCTCCATCCGGGAGCGCGCGGCCTCCAGACTGGTCACGTCCGCGTCGAGGTCCACGATGGCGTTGATGACCTCGCCGAACTCCGAGTAGCACAGGTGGGTGTGGATCTGGGTCGAGTCCGCCACCCCCGAGGTGGCCAGCCGGAAGGACCGCACCGCCCACTCCAGGTACTGGCCGTGCTGCTCCGAACGCAGCGGCAGCAGCTCGCGCAGGGCCGGTTCGTCCACCTGGACCACCCGGATCCCCGCGGACTCCAGGTCCACCACCTCGTCGCGGATGGCCAGGGCCACCTGTTCGGCGGTCTCGGCCAGCGGCTGGTCGTCGCGCACGAACGACCAGGCGAGGATGGTGACCGGCCCGGTGAGCATCCCCTTGACCGGTTTGTCCGTCATGCCCTGGGCTTCCTTCGCCCAGCCGACCGTGATCGGGTCCGGTCGGGAGACCTCGCCGAACAGGATCGGCGGGCGCACGCACCGCGAGCCGTAGGACTGGACCCAGCCGTTCTCGGTGCTGACGAAACCCTCCATGTGCTCGGAGAAGTACTGCACCATGTCGTTGCGTTCGGGCTCGCCGTGCACGAGCACGTCCAGTCCCAGTTCCTCCTGCAGCTCGATCACACGGCGGATCTCGTCGAGCATTCTGGACTCGTAGGTGGCCCGGTCGATCCGTCCGTTGTTGAGCTGGGCGCGTGCCTTGCGCACGTCGGCGGTCTGGGGGAAGGAACCGATGGTGGTGAGGGGAAGCGGTGGCAGCCCGAGCGCCTGCCGCTGATCCGCACGCCGTTTCGCCCTGTCGCCACGCCGGGCGTGTTCGGGACGTAGCTGCCCGGTGCGGGCGCGTACTCTCTCGTCGCGCAGCCGGGTGGCGTTGCGCCGGTCCTCGATGGCGGCTCGGGCGTTGTCGAGCTGTTCCCGTACGACCTCCCGGCCCTCGTGTAGCGCACGATCGAGCAGCACCACCTCTTCGACCTTCTGCTTCGCGAAGGCCAGCCACGACTTCACCTGTGGGTCGACGTTCCGCTCGAACTCCACGTCGTAGGGAACGTGCAGCAGCGAGCAGGAGGTGCCGACCGCCACCTCCCCGGCCAGGCCGAGCAGGGTGGCCCCCGTGGCCAGCGCGTGGTCGAGGTCGGTGCGCCAGATGTTGCGCCCGTCGACCAGCCCGGCCACGAGGGTCTTGTTCCGCAGCCCGGTCAGGCCGGAGAGCACGTTCGTCGTGGTGGCACCGGCGACGAGGTCGACACCGAGGGCCTCGATCGGGGTCGAGGTGAGCACCTCGAGGGACTCACCGGGGTCCCCGAAGTAGGTCGGCACGAACAGCTTCGGCCGGGCCGAGAGCCTGCCGAGCCGTTCGTAGGCACCGCGCAGCTTCTCCAGCTCGGAGGACCGCCGGTCCGCGGCGAACGCCGGTTCGTCCAGCTGCACCCACTCCACGCCGGCGTGGTGCAGCTCGCTCAGCAGTTCGGCGTAGCTCCGCACCAGGTCGTCCAGCCTGTCCAGGGGAGTGAAGGAGTCGGGGGCCTCGGCGGTCTTCTTGGACAGCAGCAGGAAGGTCAGCGGTCCGACGAGTACCGGGCGGGTGGTGATCCCCATCCGTTCCGCCTCGCGGAACCGCTCCACCGGGGTGCGGTCGGCGAGGGAGAAAGTGGTCTCCGGGCCGATCTCGGGGACGAGGTAGTGGTAGTTGGTGTCGAACCACTTCGTCATCTCCAGCGGGGGAGTGGACTCCACTCCCCGGGCCATGGCGAAGTAGGTGTCCAGCGGGTCGAGCCCGAGCGCGCGGTAGCGTTCGGGGATCGCCCCGAAGGTCACGGCCGTGTCCAACACCTGGTCGTAGTAGGAGAACGTGTTGCTCGGTACGGATCCCAGACCCGCGTCGTGCAGTTCCCGCCAGGTTCGGGCGCGCAGTTCCGCCGCCGTTTCACGCAGTTGGTCCTGGCCGATTTTGCCGACCCAGTAGCTCTCCAGCGCGCGTTTGAGTTCGCGGCGCGGCCCGATCCTGGGATAGCCGAGTACGGTGGATCCGATCTTGCTGGTCAAAGCCCTCTCCTCGCGAGCTCGACGACACGGTCACCGAGACCCCGGAGGAAGGCGGCACAGACGGCACGAGGTGAGTGGGAGCCCGCACCCTCGGTCCTGTCGGCCTTCCCGCGAGGCCCCGGACTCGCGCATCCGTGCACCGGACGCGCACCGATGGCAGGTCTTCGGACTCGTGGGCGTCTCCGGCGTACCGGTTCTCCTAGTGGCCGTCGGCTTCCCGGGTGCGCACACCCAGTGCCGGGTTCCGCGGACGACTCTCGACGTGTCCGGGGACGGCGTTCGTTCCCACACACCGCTGCGGGGCAGTCCCGGATTCGCACCGGGTTCCCTCTTGCCTCACCGTGCCGGTTCGTTCGCACCGGCCGGTGAACCATCGGCGCCGGAATGGTTGCGCGTGTGGAGTCTTTTGGCAACCCCCGGTGGCGGATCCGCTCCTTCGGCGGGCCGAGTCCACCGCCTCGTCCGCTGGGATTTCACCGTCGGGTGTATCGGTGATCACAGTGCGAGGCGGGATCCGCGGCAACTTGCCAAGCGGTGTGTCCGCGCGAAAGCATGTCCCCATGCCGAGCGAACTGCTTCCCGCGACGCGACGCGCGTTGTTGCACAGGCTGGCCGTGGAACAGTCCCGCAACCGGGTTCCCTCACTGGTAGCCGGGTTGGTCCGGGACGGTGAGACCCTGTGGGTGGACGGTCGGGGGACGGTGCGTACCGAACGTCCCACCGTGGACACGCAGTACCGCATCGGCTCGATCACCAAGACGTTCGTCGCCGTCCTCGTGCTGCGGCTGCGGGACGAGGGGCTGCTGGAGCTGTCCGACCGCTTCGGCGAGTACGTCCCGGGCACCGTGGTGGACGACCGGCCCGTCTGGCAGCTGCTGGCGCACAACAGCGGGTTGAGTTCCGAGCCGGCGGGGCAGTGGTGGGAACGGGTCCCCGGCTGGGCCCCGGAGGAATTCCTGTCTACGGTGGATGATTCGCAGCTGCGCGGGGAGCCCCGGCACGTCTTCCACTACTCCAACACGGCCTTCGGGCTGTTGGGGCGGCTCGTGGCCCGACTGCGCGGAAGGGAGTTCGGTCGGGTGCTGCGCGAGGAGGTGCTCGACCCGCTCGGCATGAGCCGCACCACCCTCGAACCCGTCGAACCGTACGCTCCCGGCTGGGCCGTTCATCCGTGGGCCGACGTGCTCCAGCCGGAGCCCGCCGAGGACGCCGGTGCGATGGCTCCGGCGGGACAGCTCTGGTCCACGGTGGGCGACATGATCCGCTGGCTGCGCTTCCTCACCGGCGAGACCGGGGGAGTGCTGAGTCCGGAGACGTTGACCGAGATGTGTCAGCCGGTCAGCGTGGACGACGGCGACGAGTGGACCCGTGGTTTCGGGCTCGGCCTGCAACTGGCACGGCACCGGGGGCGCAGGCTGGTCGGTCACGGTGGTTCGATGCCGGGCTTCCTGGCCAACGTGCTGGCCGACCCGGCCGAGGCCACCGGGGTGGTCTTCCTGGCCAACACCACCTCCGGGGTGGGGCCGCTGGCCACCGATCTGCTGGACGTCCTCGAGGAACACGAGCCGCGGATCCCCCCGGAGTGGCATCCGAGCACCGAGGTCTCCGAGCGGACGCTCGAACTGACCGGCCTGTGGTACTGGGGTCCGATCCCGCACCTGCTGCGGGTGTTGCCGGACGGGCTGCTCGAACTGTCGGCCTGGAAGGGGCCGGGAAGAACCTCCCGGTTCCGTGCCGAGGAGGACGGGACCTGGGTGGGACTGGACGGCTACCACCGTGGCGAGGTGCTGCGTGTCGTCCGTTCCGGGGACGGAAGCCCGCACTGGCTGGACCTGAACACCTTCGTGCTCACCCGGAGTCCCTACGACCCGCAGGCACCCGTTCCCGGCGGAACCCGTCCGTGGACGTGACCGCGTCGAGCCGGGGGCGGCACCGTGCGGTGGTGGGTGCTGCCCCCGGCTTCGGCGTGTCGGACTGAGCGGGTGCACCGCGGACGTCCGCCGAGGATCGCGGGGGCGTGGTGTGGACGAGCGTCCCGCACGGTCCCGTGGACGTGCTACCGACGGACGCGGGGCCTGGTCGCGGTCGGCGACCGGCTTCTCGTGGCCGGGTCGGACACCCGCTCCCTCCGATACGCGGGAACCCGCTGACTGACCGGAACCGGTTTCACTCGGATGTGGGACCGGTGAGTGCGGCGAACAGGTCGACGTGGACGCCGTCCGTGTCGAGCACGCGCGCGTAGTGCTGTCCCGTCCCACATCAGGCGGAGTCGTCTCCATGTGGGGCAGTGTCGGACTCCGACGGCAGGTCCGGACCGAGTCCTCGGTAGCACGCCAGGGGCCGTGCCACCCCCTCGGCCACCAGGCCGATCGCGTTGAATTTCCTGGTCATGGCTGCGCGTTTGTCGCGCTCGGCGACACTCGTCCCGACCGGAACGGAGACCGCTCCCCGAAGCGGTGCCCTCTTCCGTCGCGGCATGGGGCTCACTCGAAAAGTGGAGTAGCCGTATGTGTTGACCGTCACTCGATCGTGTCGTAGGTTGTCCGAACAACGTTCGGCATACCGAACATGCGATTGGAGAGCCAACTCGCGGACAGCGACAGGATCGGACGACGATGCACACTCTGGCCGATGGGCTAAGGCTGTCGATGAACTGGATGGACAGCCTCATTCTTGTCATCTATTTCGCGGTCGTACTCGGGATCGCGTTCGCCGCCAAACGCAGCGTGCACACCACACTGGACTTTTTCCTGTCCGGGCGTTCCCTGCCCGCGTGGGTGACCGGACTCGCGTTCGTCTCGGCGAATCTGGGCGCCACCGAGATTCTCGGAATGGCCGCCAACGGGGCACAGTACGGTGCCTACACCATCCACTGGTACCTGATAGGCGCCATCCCGGCCATGGTTTTCCTCGGCCTGGTGATGATGCCTTTCTACTACAACTCCAAAGTACGCAGTGTTCCGGAGTTCCTGCTCCTGCGGTTCAGCCGCTCCTCGCACCTGCTGAGCGCGAGCATATTCGCGGTCGCCTCGGTGCTGATCGCGGGAGTCAACCTGTACGCGCTGGCGATCGTGCTGCAGGCGCTGCTGGGATGGCCGATCCCGGTGTCCATCGTGGTGGCCGGGCTGTTCGTGCTCGCCTACATCGTCATCGGCGGACTCACCTCGGCCATCTACAACGAGGTGCTGCAGTTCTTCGTGATCGTCGCCGCGCTGGTCCCACTCACCGTGCTCGGACTGGTCCGGGTCGGCGGGGTGAGCGGACTGATCGACAAGGTGACGGCCGCCGAGGGCACGCAGTTCCTCACCGCGTGGGGCGGAACCGGATTCGGCCAGGACAACCCCCTGGGCGCCAACTGGCTGACCATCACCCTCGGGCTCGGATTCGCCATATCCTTCGGCTACTGGACCACCAACTTCGCCGAGGTGCAGCGTTCCCTGTCGGCCAAGAACCTCTCGGCCGCGCGGCGCACCCCGCTGATCGCGGCCTTCCCCAAGATGTTCATCCCGCTGATCGTGGTGTTGCCCGGGCTGATCGCCCTGGTCGTGCAGCCGAACATCGGCCAGCCCGGCAGCGAGTACGACTACAACTCGGCGATACCGCTGCTGATGGCGGAACTGTTGCCGAACGGTGTGCTCGGTCTGGCCGTGACCGGGTTGATGGCCTCCTTCATGGCCGGTATGGCGGCCAACGTCTCCAGTTTCAACACGGTTTTCACCACCGACATCTGGCAGGCCTACATCAAGCCCGGGAAATCCGACGCGCACTACCTGGTCGTCGGGCGTGTCATCACCGCGGTGGGCGTGGTCGTCGGAATCGGAACGGCGTTCATCGCCGCGTCGTTCAGCAACATCATGAACTACATGCAGACGTTGTTCTCCTTCTTCAACGTCCCGCTTTTCGCCACCTTCATTCTCGCCCTGTTCTGGAAGAGAATGACGGCCCAGGCGGGATTCTGGGGACTGTTGGCGGGAACGGTCGCGCCGATAGCCTTCTACAGCATGTACCGGGCGGGAATCGTGGACATGAGCACCGACCAGGCGGTGAACATGACCTCCTCGATCATCGCCTTCGCGGTCGACGTGGCCGTGAGCGTGCCGATCGCGCTGGCGACCCGGCCGAAGACGGAGGCGGAACTGGCCGGGCTGGTCTACACGAAGGCCGACGCGCGGACCAAGGGAGAGCTGCAGAAGGGTGACGACGCCTGGTACCGCAAACCGGCCCTGCTCGGTTGGGGAGCCGTGGCACTCGCCGCGCTGTGTTACGTGCCGTTCTCGGTGTGAGGTTCCACCGGCCGGGACCGGCGACGGGGCGCTCGTCGAAGACGCCCGGTCGAGAAGCTACGTTGGGAGGTAGTCCTTGTCCGAACACCCGGATTCCCCGCAGGAGCAACCCGAGGCCGTCGCGCGCAGCGGTGCCGGCAAGCTGTTCGACGTGCGGACCGTGATCGGTGGTCTGTTCGTGGTCTACGGCGTGCTGGTGGGCGTGGCGGGGCTCTTCCCCACCGAGGAGGGGCTGGCCAAGGCCCAGGGGATCAACATCAACCTCTGGACCGGTCTGGCGATGCTGGTGCTCGGTGGTCTCTTCCTGCTGTGGGTAAGACTTCGCCCGCTGGAGACACCCGGGATCCCCGGATCGGGGGACTGAACGGGTTCACCCCGCGGCGGGGGTCAGTCAGCGCGGTGCCCGAGCCTCTCCGAGAGGTTCGCGGCACCGCGCACTACTGTCTCGGCCAGTTCGCGCTCGACCCGCTCGTTCCAGCGCAGGATGGGAACGGCGATGCTCATGGCGGCCACCACCTCGTGGGAGTGGTCCCGTACCGGGGCGGCCACGCAGGCGACCGAGTCGTTGGACTCGCAGTACTCCCTGGCCTGACCGGAGCGGCGGGCGACCTCGGCCAGCTCGGTGAGCAGGCTCGGGTAGTCGCTGATGCTGTTGTCCGTCATGGGAGTCAGGGTCGTCCCGCCGTAGAGCTCGTCGAGTTTCTCCCGGGACAGTGGGGCGAGCAGCGCCTTGCCCACGGCGGTGCAGTGGGCGGGGATCCTCCGGCCCACGGCCGAGACCATCCGCACCGGGTGCCCGCTGTCCACTTTGGCGACATAGAGCACGTCGGTGCCCTCCCGGATGCCGATGTGCACCGTCTCGTTGCACTGGCGTGAGGTTTCCTCCGCGGCGAGGTGTCCCTCGCGGGCCAGGTCGAGCCGGTCCGCGTAGGCGGATCCGAGTTGGAATCCCCGTACGCCCAGTCGGTAGCGGGAACCGTTGTCGCCGGCGTGGGTGAGATAGCCGCGTTCCACGAGGGTGCCGAGCAGTTCGTGCACCGTGGTCCGGGGAAGTCCCAGCCTGGACGTGATCTCGGGAGCGCTCAGTTCCGGCTCGTCCAGGAAGAGCTCCAGGATGTCGAAGGCCCGCTCCAGGGCGGGTACTGCTCGTGCCACCGCGGTTTCTCCTCCTGTTCTGCGGCGGATGCGCCTCGGGTCGCGCCGGCTTCGTGAGCGGGTGTCGAGCGGTTTGGGGCCGGTATTTCGGACAGTTTACCCGTCACCGGCTCGTCCGTTCGGTCGTGGCTTCGTCCCGTTCGTTTCCCGGCGTCGCGGCTGGGCGGTCGCTGTTTCCGTGTGGGCGGCACCTCGCGGCCTATTGACCCGGTTGGACGCCGTGATTATTGTTCGAACAGCGTCCGATATTTCGAACGGAGTGGGTGTTGGATACACGAACGTTCTTGCGATCCCAGGGGTTACCCGCGGAGGATGTCGGATCCCCGCCCGCCAGCCCCAAGCGTTTCCCGGACGGGGCGCAGTACCGGGTGGAGATCCCCAGCACCGAAGGTCCCGAGGTGCTCGACGCTGTGCTCGCCGAGGCCGCCGAGCGGGACGTGCCGGTCCACCGGATCTCGCAGGGCAGCGGGGCCCTGCTGCTCACCGACGAGGAACTGGCCAGGATGGCCGACACGGCCGGGCGCGCCCGTGTGGAACTGAGCCTGTTCGCCCGCCCCCAGGCCGGATGGCACACCGGGGCCATGGTCGCCGCGCCCGCCGGAGGTCTCGTCGCGGCCCAGGCCCGGGGCACCGAACAGCTCGTGCACGTGCTGGAGGACGTGCGCCGCAGCGCCGAGGCGGGCGTGCGCAGCGTGCTGATCACCGACCTGGGCGTGCTGTCGGTCGCCGCGCGGATGCGTGAGCAGGGCGAACTCCCCGCGGACATGCGCTTCAAGAGCAGCGTTCAGATGGCCCTGTCCAACCCCGCCTCCGTGGCGCTGGCCGAGCGGATCGGCGCCGACACCTACAACGTGCCGACCGACCTCTCCGTCGGCCAGCTCGCCTCGATCCGTGCCGCCACGGACCTTCCGCTCGACGTCTACGTCGAGTCCCCCGACGACCTGGGCGGGTTCGTGCGCCACTACGAGATCGCCGAGATAGTCCGGGTGGCCGCCCCCGTCTACGTCAAGTTCGGGCTGCGCAACGCTCCGGACATCTACCCGAGCGGCAGCCACCTGACCTCCACGGCGATCGCGCTGGGACGGGAACGCGTGCGCCGCGCCCGGATCGGCCTGGACATGCTGCACCGGTACATGCCCCAGGCGACCACCTCGGAACTGCCCACCCCGGACCTCGCCGTGCCCCACGGCGAGCCCGTCGCGAGCGAGACAGCGGGAGAACTGCGATGAGAATCACGAAACTGGAACCTCTGGTCCTGGGAACCCCCTGGCGGGACATGACCTACGTACGGCTGCACACCGACGACGGACTCGTCGGGGTGGGCGAGACACGGATGCTCGGGCACACCGAGGCGCTGCTGGGCTACCTCAACGAGGCGGCGCGCAACCACGTCGTGGGAGCCGATCCGTTCAACATCGAGGCGCTGGTGTGGCGGATGAAGCGCGGCGACTACGGCCGGGCCGGTGAGGTCGTGATGTCCGGCATCGCCTGCGTGGAGACGGCCTGCTGGGACCTCATCGGCAAGGCGCTGAACCAGCCGGTGTGGCGACTGCTCGGCGGCAACGTCCGGGACCGGATCAAGGCCTACGCCAACGGGTGGTACACGGTGGAGCGCACCCCCGAGCAGTTCCACGAGGCGGCCCGCACCGTGGTGGAGCGTGGTTACCGGGCGCTCAAGTTCGACCCGTTCGGACCCGGACGCTGGGAGCTGGAACCCGCCGAGACCCGCCGCTCGGTGGAGCTGGTGGAGGCCGTGCGGGACGCGGTCGGTCCCGACGTCGAGATCCTGATCGAGATGCACGGGAGGTTCACCCCCGCGCAGGCCACCCGCATCGCCGCCGACCTCACCCCCTTCTCCCCCAGCTGGATCGAGGAACCGGTTCCGCCGGAGAACCCCGAGGCGCTGAGCAAGGTCTCGGCGGGCACCACCATTCCGGTGGCCACGGGTGAGCGCATCCACGACCGCTTCGAGTACCGCGAGCTGTTCGCCCGGCAGGCCGCCGACGTCATCCAGCCCGACATCGGCCACTTCGGCGGGATCTCCGAGACCCGGAAGGTGGCGGCCACAGCGGAGACCCACTACGTGCTGCTCGCCCCGCACAACGTGGGTGGTCCGGTGCTCACGGCGGCGAACCTGCACCTGGCCGCCGTCACCGAGAACTTCAAGATCCAGGAGCACTTCAACGACTTCGCCGACGCGCACGTGAAGCAGGCCGCCCCGGGACTTCCCGAGGTGGAGGACGGTTACTTCGCGCTGCCCTCCGGGCCCGGTCTCGGTGTCGAGCTCGACGTGGACTTCGTCCGGGAGCACCCGGCACGGGGAGCCCGCTTCGACCTCTACGCCGAGGACTGGCAGTTCCGCGGGACCAAGGGAACCCAGGGAGCTGCCTCATGAGCGACGCGCCCCGCGCGGTGCGGATCGAGGAACCGGGCGTGCTCCGCCTGGTTCCCACCGATCCGACACCGCCCGGCCCCGGCGAGGCCCTGGTCGAGGTGGCCTACAGCGGCATCTGTGGCTCCGACCGGGAGGTCTTCACCGGTGGACGGCCCGAGGGCTTCGTCCGTTACCCGGTGGTGCCCGGCCACGAGTGGTCCGGCAGGGTCGCGGCGGTCGGCACCGGTGTGGACGAGGGGCTGCTCGGGCGGCTCGTGGTGGGCGAGGGGTTCCGCTCCTGCGGGGTGTGCCCGCGGTGCCGTCGAGGGGACACCAACCTCTGCGCCGCCGAGTACGACGAGACCGGGTTCACCAGCCCGGGGGCCTGGGCGGACTGGCTGACCCTGCCCGCCCGGCTGCTGCACGTGCTGCCCGACCACGCCGACCCGCGCAGCGCCGCCGCGCTGGAGCCCGCCGCGTGCGCGGCGGCGGCCACGCTCAAACTCGCCCCGGTGCCGGGCGAACGGGTGGCCGTGGTCGGCGGCGGCAGTCTGGGACTGCTGACCACCCAGCTGATCGCGGCCTCCTCACCCGGTGAACTGACCATGGTGGAGCCGAACGAGCGTCGCGCGGAACTCGCCGAGAACTGCGGGGCGAGCCGGGTGTGTTCCCCGGAGCGGGCGCGGGGCGAACTCGGTGGTTACGACGCGGTAGTGGAGGCGGCGGGGGTCTCGGGCACGGCGGAACTGGCCACCGCCCTCGCCCGACCCGCCGGACGGGTGGTGCTCACCGGGGTCGCCGCCCAGGACTCCGTCCCACTGGATCCGGCCCGGCTGGTTCTCTCGCAGCTGACGGTGCACACCGTGTTCGGCGCTCCCTCCCACGCCTGGGTGCACGCCGTGTCGAGTTTCACCAGTGGGGCGCTCGACCCCGGGGTGATCGTCACCGAGGAGTTCGGACTGGAGGAGGCCGAGCGGGCACTGCGTTCCCTGGAACGGAACGTGAAGACGCTGCTGAGGCCGTGAACGACGACGAATACCCGAGGAGGTTGCACACTCCATGACAACGACACCTCCGAGCACCACCGAGGCTCTCGACTCCGTGCTCGACAGGGCCAGCGCCGCCTCCGAGAAGCTGGAAGGTTTCCGGCCGGCGGACACGGCCCGGCTGCTGCGTGGGATCGCCGACACGCTGGACGCGGCGGGCGAGGAGCTCGTTCCCCTGGCACAGCGGGAGAGCAACCTGCCGGAGGGGCGGCTGCGCGGAGAGCTGGTGCGCACCACGTTCCAACTGCGCCTGTTTGGTGACCTCGTCGAGGAGGGCGCCCACCTGGCGGCCACGATCGACTCCGCGGATCCGGAGTGGCCCACCGGGGCCCGCCCGGACCTGCGTCGGATGCACCTGCCGCTCGGGCCGGTTCTGGTGTTCGCGGCCAGCAACTTCCCCTTCGCGTTCAGCGTGGCCGGTGGGGACACGGCCTCGGCCCTGGCCGCCGGATGCCCCGTGGTGGTCAAGGCCCATCCCGGACACCCCGAACTGTCCCGGCGCACCGCCGAGCTCGTCGAGGGAGCACTGGCCGAGGGCGGCGCGCCCGAGGGGACCTTCGCGCTCGTCGAGGGCACCGACACCGCGCGCGCGGCGCTGCTCGACGAACGGATCCGCGCCGGGGCCTTCACCGGTTCGCACGGCGGTGGTCGCGCGTTGTTCGACCTGGCGTGTTCCCGGGCCGAACCCATCCCCTTCTACGCCGAGATGGGCAGCGTGAACCCGGCGTTCGTCACCCCGGAGGCGGCCTGGCGGCGCGGAGCCGAGATAGCCCGCGGCTACCTGGACTCCTACACCCTGGGTGTCGGGCAGTTCTGCACCAAACCGGGACTGCTGTTCGTTCCACGCGAGCAGCTGCCGACCTTCGAGGAAACCCTGCTCGCCGAGGTGGGGAAGCGTTCCGCCGCCCCGATGCTCAACCCGGACATCGAGCACGCCTTCCACGACACCCTGGCGTCCCTGCGGGGGCACTCGGCGGTGCGGGAGCTGGTCGCCGGGACCAGCACCGAGGAGGGGGTGAGCCCCACCCTGCTGGCCACCGGGGCGAACGAGTTCCTCGACCACTCGGACGAGCTGCTGCGGGAGTGCTTCGGCCCCGTGTCGGTGCTGGTCGCCTACTCCGACACCACGGAACTGTTCCGCGTGGCCGAACGGTTCTCTGGCGAGCTGACCGCCACGGTCCACGGCGAGGAGGACGAGCAGCCGGTCGCCTCCCTGTTCGGGATCCTGCGCCGCAGGGCGGGGCGCCTGGTGTGGAACGGATGGCCCACCGGGGTCAGCGTCACCCACGCGATGCAGCACGGTGGACCCTACCCGGCGACCACGGCCCCCACGCACACCTCGGTGGGGACCGCCGCCGTGGAGCGCTTCCTGCGGCCGGTCTCCTTCCAGAACTCGCCGCGGGTGGTGCTTCCCGAGGCGCTGCGGGACGACAACCCCCTCGGGATCCCGCGTCGGGTGGACGGGGTCCGGCACTGCTGAGTGGTGGTCCCCGCGTCCCGGTGCGGAGACCACCTCCGCACCGGGACGGGTGTCGCGGCTCACGTCCCGGAACACCGGACGGATTCCGGATTGATGTCCGAGCAGGCCGGGCGGGATGCTCGGGGTGTGGCCGACGAACTGCGCGTGAACCACCGTGTGAGCATCCCGGAGTCCGAACTCGTGGAACGGTTCTCCCGGTCCTCCGGGCCGGGAGGCCAGCACGTGAACACCACCGAGTCCCGGGTCGAACTCGTGTTCTTCCCGGAGAGTTCGCGGGCGCTCTCGCGGCGGCAGCGCGAGCAGGTGCTCACACGGCTCTCCCACAGGATCTCCGCGGGAGCGTTGACCGTGGCGGAGGACGGCAGACGCAGCCAGCTCGCCAACCGGAGGCAGGCCCGGCGCAGGCTCGCCGACCTGCTGGCCGAGGCGTTGCGCCCCGCCCCGGCTCCCCGCAGGCGCGGCGGACCCAGCACCGGGGCGAAGCGCAGGAGGCTGGAGGACAAACGGCACCGTTCCGCGATCAAGCGCACCCGCGGGCGCGGCCGGATGGAACGGGAGTGACTCCCGCCGCGGGTGCCGTGCGGCGAGGGGGCGAGGCAGAACCCGATATCCTGGGACACCGTGTGCGCGGGGTGTCCGTGGCGGCCACCGCCACCGGCAGGTGCCCCGAACACGAGAACGGCGGAGTCCGAGACGAGGGGGACACGGATGTCGACGGCGTGGGTGCTTCCGGGCGGATCCACGTTCGGGGCCGTGCAGGCTGGTCTGGTCAGCGCGTTGTTCGAGGTGGAGTCCCCACCGGACATGCTGCTCGGCACTTCCGCCGGGGCGTTGAACTCGGCCTGGCTGGCCGCCGACCCCACGCCGCGCGGTGCCGAGCGGCTGCGCGAGATCTGGCGGACGATGCGGCGCGGTGAAGTGTTCCCGGTCGAACCGATGCGGATCCTGGCCGGGAAGCTCGGACTGTCCGACCACCTGATGAGCAACAGGGGACTGGCCGGGTGGCTGCATCGCACGTTGCCCTTCCGGCGTCTCGACCAGGCCGAGGTGCCCCTCACGGTCACCGCCACCGACCTGGAGAGCGGCGAGGCCGCCTACTTCACGAGTGGCCCGGCCCTGCCCGCCCTGGTGGCCTCCTGCGCCATCCCCGGCGTGTTCCCCCCGGTGGAGATCGGAGGACGTCGTTTCGTCGACGGTGGCCCGGCCGCGTTCATGCCCATCAGCCGCGCCGTGGAGCAGGGCGCGGAGCGGGTGTACGTGCTGCCGTGCGGGGGAAAACGGCCGCTGGACTCGGCGGACTTCGAACAGCTCCCCGACAAGGGAGTGGGCGGATCCATTCCGGCGGTCAACGGTGCCGCGTTGAGCGCGGCCATGTACGCGGCCTCCGAACTGGACATGCAGCTCAACGCCGCGCGTTGTGAGCTCTACGTGCTGCCCGCTCCGAAGGTCGACCGGCTCTCCCCCTACTCGTTCAAGCACTCCGCGGCCCTGATCGACTGGGCGTGGCGCACCGCCGCGGAGTGGCTGCCGAAGGCGTGTCCCGTGCCCGCCGAGCCGGTGGACATCGCGGGGGTTGCTCGCACAGCCCGGCGGGGTGTGGAAACGGCCTGATCCAGGCGGGACCGCCGTCGAGGAGTCCGCGAGGGTGGTTCGACGGGTTCCCGTGTGTTTCCCGGGGTTGCGGGACTGTTTCCCGCCCCGGCCCGCGGCGGGTTCGCCTCCGGTGCGGCGAGCCGCTCACCGGCGACGAAACGGACGCGGAGTGACGATCCGGTCCGAACCGGACGGATTTGTTTCTTTCCGGTGACGTTCGTGTTGTGCGTGCTGCCGAAAAAAGTTCGCGATGCTAAAAACGCGTCATGCACCTCGCACCCCAGGAACGTGACAAGCTGCTCGTCTACGTCGCGGCGCAGCTCGCGCGGAGCAGACTGGAGCGCGGGCTGAGGATGAACCACCCCGAGGCGGTCGCGCTGATCACCGACCACGTGGTCGAGGGGGCCCGGGAGGGACGTAGCGTCTCCGAGCTGATGTCCAGCGCACGTCACGTACTGAGTCGGGAACAGGTCATGGACGGGGTGGCCGAGATGATCGACGACGTGCAGGTGGAGGCCACCTTCCCGGACGGAACGAAGCTCGTCACCGTGCACGCGCCGATCCAGTAGGAGTCCCAGTGCGTCCAGGAGAGATCCTTCCCGGCAGCGAACCGGTTCCCCTGCATCCCGGGCGTGAGCGGATCCGACTGCTCGTGGTCAACGAGGCCGACCGGCCGGTTCAGGTCGGTTCGCACTATCACTTCGCCGCGGCCAACCCGGAGCTGTCGTTCGACAGGACGGCCGCGTGGGGACACCGGCTGGACATTCCCGCCGGAACGGCCGTGCGTTTCGAACCCGGAGTCGAACGCGAGGTGCGGCTGGTTCCGATCGGGGGACGCCGCACCGTGCCGGGCCTGCGTCCCGAGTACTCCGGGGACCTGGACCGCCGTGCCGAACGGGAGACCGTGGGAGAGGAGGAACGGTCGTGAGCGGGGACGAGGCGGAGCCGGAGATCTCCCGGCAACGTTATGTGGAGCTGTTCGGTCCCACCACCGGTGACCGGATACGGCTGGCCGACACCGATCTGCTGGTCGAGGTCACCCGCGACCTCTCCCGGGGAGAGGGAGGCTCGGGGGAGGAGACGGTGTTCGGGGGCGGCAAGGTCGTCCGCGAGTCCATGGGCCAGTCGGTGGCCACCCGGGCGGAGGGAACTCCGGACACGGTCATCACCGGAGCGGTGATCCTGGACCACTGGGGAGTGGTCAAGGCCGACGTGGCCATCCGGGACGGCAGGATCGTCGGCATCGGCAAGTCCGGGAACCCGGACACGGCCGACGGGGTGGATCCGGCGATGGTGATCGGCCCCTCCACCGAGGTGATCTCCGGCAACGGTCGGATCCTCACGGCGGGCGGCATCGACTGCCACGTGCACTTCGTCTGCCCACAGGAGGTCGACACGGCGCTGGCCTCCGGAGTGACCACTCTGGTCGGCGGGGGAACAGGCCCCACCGAGGGTTCCAAGGCCACCACCGTCACCCCCGGGGCCTGGCACCTGGGACGGATGTTGCGCTCCCTGGACGACTCCCCGGTGAACATCCTCCTGTTGGGCAAGGGGAACACGGCGGCCGAGGAGCCGTTGGAGGAGCAGCTGCGGGCCGGGGCGGGCGGACTCAAACTGCACGAGGACTGGGGCGCCACACCGGTGGCCGTGGACACCGCTCTGCGCGTGGCCGAACGCAGCGGCGTGCAGGTGGCCATCCACACCGACACGCTCAACGAGGCCGGATTCCTCGAGTCCACCCTGCGGGCCATCGGCGAGCGCTCCATCAACGCCTACCACGCCGAGGGAGCGGGCGGCGGCCACGCGCCGGACGTGATCCGGGTGGCCGCGCGGTCCAACGTGCTGCCCTCCTCGACGAACCCCACGCGCCCCCACACGGTCAACACCATCGACGAGCACCTGGACATGCTGATGGTGTGCCACCACCTGAACCCCTCGGTGCCCGAGGACCTGGCCTTCGCCGAGAGCCGCATCCGCCCCACCACCATCGCGGCCGAGGACGTGCTGCACGACCTCGGCGCCATCTCGATGATGGGCTCGGACGCCCAGGCGATGGGACGGATCGGTGAGGTCGTGACACGGACCTGGCAGACGGCCCACGCCATGAAGAGGCGACGGGGACCCCTGCCGACGGACACCGACGCCGACAACCTGCGCGCCCGGCGCTACGTGGCCAAGTACACGATCGCCCCGGCCGTGGCGCACGGCATCCAGGGCTCGGTCGGCTCGGTGGAAACGGGCAAGCTCGCCGACCTCGTGCTGTGGGAGCCGAAGTTCTTCGGGGTTCGTCCGCACATGGTGCTCAAGAGCGGTTTCCCCGTCCGGGCGGCGATGGGGGACGCCAACGCCTCCATCCCCACGCCGCAGCCGGTGCTCTCCCGCCCGATGTTCGGGCAGCGGGGAGGCGCCCCGGCGGCGGGGTCGCTGTTCTTCGTCGCGCCCGAGTCCCTGGAGTCCGGGTTGGACGAGCGGCTGGGACTGCGCAGCGGGCTGGTCGGTGTCTCCGACACCCGCGGGGTCACCAAGGCCGACATGCCGCTCAACGAGGCCACTCCCGAGATCGAGGTGGACCCGGACAGCTTCGCGGTGCGCGTCGAGGGCGAACTCGTCGAACCCGAACCGGTGGACGAGGTTCCCCTGGCACAGCGCTACTTCCTGTTCTGAGGCGACGAGTGTGATGACCGAACGACAGCATCCCCCGCCCTCCGGTCCGGCGAGTTCGCTGGCCGTGCTCGCGTTGGCCGACGCGCGCCTTCCGGGAGGCGGCCACGCGCACTCGGGAGGTCTGGAGGAGGCCGTCCACCGTGGCACCGTCACCGGCCCGCACGAGCTGCGGGAGTTCCTGCGCGGACGCCTGCACGGCGCGGGACGGCAGGCCGCCGTGTTCGCCGCCGCCGCTGCCCACGCGGCGGCCCGGAAAGCTCCCCGGCGATGCTGGTCCGAACTGGACACCGAGTACGACGCCCGCGTTCCCTCTCCGGCCCAGCGTGCTGCCTCCCGCTCGCAGGGTCGCGGTACCGCCAGGGCGGGGCGGACGGCGTGGCCCTCCCCGGCGCTGCGCGAGCTGATGAGCGTCACGGACAGTCCCCACCACCCCCTGGTGGTCGGGGTGCTGGTGGGGGCGAGTTCCCTGGCTGGGCCGAAGGACGCGGCGGCGGTGGTGGCCTATCTCTCGCTCAGCGGCCCCGCCTCGGCGGCGGTGCGCCTGCTCGGCCTCGACCCCTTCGCGGCCAACGCGGCGGTGGCGGCCTTCGAGGCGGACACGGAGCGGCTCGCGCGGGCGGCGGCCCGCACGGCGGGACTGCCCGCAGCCGAACTGCCCTCGACGGGGGCTCCCGCGCTGGACCTGCTCGCCCAGGCACACCGGAAACACCACGAGGAGGAGGTACGACTCTTTGCCAGCTGAACACTCCCACGAGCACACCGCCGGTGCCCACCGGCACCCGGTCGACTTCGACCCCACCGCGGCCGGTCCGGACCCGTTCAGCGCGGAACGCCGCGCGGACCGGCCACTGCGGATCGGCATCGGAGGCCCCGTCGGCAGCGGCAAGACCGCGTTGACCGCGGCGCTGTGCCGCACCCTCGGCGCGGAGACGGAACTGGCCGTGGTCACCAACGACATCTACACCACCGAGGACGCGGACTTCCTGCGCCGCGCGGCGGTGCTGGACACCAGCCGGATCGAGGCGGTGCAGACGGGAGCCTGTCCCCACACCGCCATCCGGGACGACATCACCGCCAACCTCGACGCGGTGGAGCGGTTGCAGCGGGCCCACCCCGGCCTGGAACTGGTGCTGGTGGAAAGTGGCGGGGACAACCTCACCGCCGTGTTCAGCCGGGGACTCGCCGACGCGCAGATCTTCGTCGTCGACGTCGCGGGAGGGGACAAGGTTCCCCGCAAGGGCGGCCCCGGGGTGACCACGGCGGACCTGCTCGTGATCAACAAGGTGGACCTGGCCGAGCGGGTCGGGGCCGACATGTCCGTCATGTGCGCGGACGCCCACCGGATGCGCGGGGACCTTCCGGTGATCACCCAGTCGTTGACCGACGACCCGAGTGCCGGGGACACCGCGAACTGGGTGCGCCACCGGCTCGCCGAGTGGAGCCGTTCCGACGAACCGGTGGTGTGATGCGCTCCAGAGCCAGGTTGGTGGTGGAGGCGGACGAGCGGCGTTCGGTGGTGCGCGAGCTGCGTTCCCACGCGCCGCTGACGCTGTTCCCCCGGCGTCGGCGCGAGGAACCCTCCGGGGCGGTCGTGGTGCACCTGGTCGGATCGGCCACCTCCCCGCTGGGAGGCGACGACCTCGAACTGGACGTGCACGTCGGCCCGGGGGCCCGACTGCTGCTGCGTGGCACGGCGGCCACCCTGGCGCTTCCGGGACACCGTCCCGGCGGAAGCCGCGGCTCGGTCCGGATCGAGGTGGCCGACGGCGGCACGGTCGAGTACCTCCCCGAGCCCACGGTGGTGACCTCCCGGGCCGAACACGAGGCCGAACTGGCGGTCCGGATGGGCGAACACGCCAGGCTGTGCTGCCGGGAGGTCCTCGTGCTGGGACGCAGCGGGGAGCGGCCCGGCAGGCTGCGCAGTCGCCTGGAGCTGGAACGCGCCGGAACCGCGTTGTTGCGCAACGGTTTCGACACCGCCGACTCCCGGCTGCGCGACAGCCACGCCTATCTCGGAGGGGCCCGCGTGCTGGCCACCGAGGCCGTGGTCTGGGACCGCGATCCCGCGGAGTGCTCCGGGGACGGGTGGGCGCTGATGCCGCTGGCCGGGGGCGGGGCGCTGAGCACGGTGCTGGCCGGGGACGTGGTCACGGCCGGATCCGCCCTCGCTCGGGCCAGGGAGGCCCACCCCTGTGGGACGGAACTCTCCCCCGTCGCCGGATGAGCCCGGTCTCACGCCCGCGTGAGACCGTTCCACGGTGTCCGGCTGGCGGCCTCCACCAGTTCTCTCCCCGACTCCTCATCCTCGGACAGTGGCGTGTTGGCGGGAAACTCCCCACTCACAGTGGCGGGACCGTGCCGGACTCGCACCGGCTTCCCGGGCGTCGCCGCGTTGTTGGCACGCAAGACGTTCACACCGTCGTGTCTGGGTGTCAAGTCCCCCGTGGACGGAGCGTTCAGGGCCGTTCGGATGTTCCGGCAGCGCAGGACATGATCCGTCCACGCGATACTGTGCGGAAAGTGCTGCTTTTCCCGAGCGACAGCATTTTCTTGGTGAGGAAACGATCTCACACCTTCGGGTGAAATCTCGTCCCGTGAAGCCGTGCGCGTACTGTGATCCTGGCGGACACTCGACGGCAACGGTGCCACACCGGGGAACAGGAGGCGGTGGAACCGGTCGGGGTTCGGAACGTGCGGGACACTGATTCGTAAGGACGGGTCGGCTGACGAGACCACGGGCCGATCGCGACTCGGTAGCCGGAGCGGGTACATGAGCGACGCGGACAACCAAGGCGGGATTCGGATCGACACGGAGGAACTGGTCGGCAAGCTCGGGGCCTCGCTGCGGGAATACGCGGTCTACACCCTCGACCCGGACGGTGTGGTGTCGAGCTGGAACACCGGAGCCGAACACATCACCGGGGCCTCGGCCGCGGAGGTGGTCGGCAACAACATCGCGCTCTTCTACACCGAGGAACAGATCGCGGCCGGGAAACCACGGCAGCTGCTCGACAGGGCGGTTCGGGAGGGCAGCTGCGTCGACGAGGGGTGGAGGGTCCGCAAGGACGGCAGCCGTTTCTGGGCCCACGTGGTCACCACCGCCCTGTGGTCCAGCGAGGGTGAACTACGCGGTTTCGCACGAGTGACCAGGGACGAAACCGATCTGCACTTCCAGCTGGAAAGGTCGCTGCAACAGTTCCGCGACCTGTTCTCCCTGGCTCCCGTGGGAATCGGCGTGTTCGACTCGTCCGGCCACCTGCGTGACTCCAACGTCGCCCTGTGCGAGCTGCTCGGTCACGGCGGGGAGGAGCTGCGCGGCGTCCACGCCGCGGACATGGTCCATCCCAACGTCTCGGACCGGAGGCGACTGCGTGAGCTGTTCCGCGCCGAGACCCCGCCCGAACGGGAGATCGTCCAGGAGTGGCCGCTGGTCCGGGCGGACGGCAGACGACTGGTCTGCGAACTGCACATCAGCCGTTCGGCGGGGCCGGACGGCGAGCCGTTCTGGCTGGTGGCCTTCCAGGACCTCACCGAACGTCAACGGGTCATGGAGGAATGGCGTTACTGGGCCACCCACGACGAGCTGACCGGTCTGCCCAACCGTGCCGCCATCACCCAGCTGCTCGGCAACGCCGACACCGAGCGCCTGGCCATGCTCTACTGCGACATCACCAACTTCCGCCGGATCAACGAGTCGCTGGGACTACAGGCCGGTGACGACCTGCTCGTCGAGATGGCCAAAAGGCTGCGCGGCGACCTGCCGGAGGGCTGGCTGGCGGCGCGGATGGCCGCCGACGAGTACCTGGTGGTCTGCCCGGACGTGGCCGAGGCGGGCGGAGTGGACGAGATGGCCACCCTGGTGACCGACCTGTTCAACCGCCCCGTGTACCTGCGGGGACACCCACCCATCCAGGTCTCGGTCTCGGTGGGCGTGGCCGTGGCCGAGGGGGAGACCAGCCCCGAGGACCTGCTGCGTTCGGCCAGCGCCGCCGTGATGGACGCCAAAAGCGGCGGCAGGGACCGGATCTCGGTGGCCAGCACCGCGCTGATCGACTCGATGGACCGCCAGCTCCAGCTGGAGAGCGAACTGCGGGCGGCGATCGAGTCGGAGGAACTCACCCTGCACTACCAGCCGGTGGTGGACGACACCGGCGTGATCGTCGCCGCCGAGGCCCTGGTGCGCTGGCACCATCCCGAGCGGGGGCTGCTGAGCCCGGGGAGTTTCCTGCCCGTGGCCGCACGGGGGGACATGCTGCGCTCGCTGGACCACTGCGTGCTGCGCTCGGCGATGCGGGACGCGGCGAGCTGGCCGCGCAGGCCGGACGGGGGACGCGTGGTGGTGGCGTTCAACCTGGGTGAGTTCTCCCCGGCCGACCACGACTTCGTGGAGGTGCTGGAGTCGGCCCTGGAGGAGTCCGGCCTCGGATGGTCCGACATCGCCGTCGAACTGGTGGAGACCTCGCTGATCAACCTCCCCACCAAGGGAGCCGAGACCATGAGCGAGCTGACCTCCAAGGGGGCGCGGTTCGCCCTGGACGACTTCGGCACCGGCTACTCCTCGCTGGCGCGGTTGAAGGAGTTCCCCATAGACATCATCAAGATCGACCGGAGCTTCGTCTCCGAGGTCACCACCGGATGTTCGGGGCTTTCCGTCGTCAAGGCCATCGCCGACCTGGCCGAGGCCCTCGGGTGCACCTGCACGGCCGAAGGGGTGGAGACACGCGAGCAGTTCGAGGTGCTGCGTGGGGTGGGCGTGCACACCTACCAGGGGTGGTTGTTCTCCCGTGCCATGTCGTGCGAACGGCTGTGGGAGACGGTGCGGGCGGGCGGAGTGCGTCTGTTCGGGGGATGAGGACTTCCGAAGGCGGCCCACACCTGACGCGTGGGAGACCACCCGGCGACAACCCCGGAAGGTTCGTCTGCCGGGTGGCCCCCGCGCCGTTCCCGATGCGGTCACCGCCGCGCTTCCGTGTTCTCAGCAGGAGGGGGGCTCGGCCCCGGCCGGGTTCAACGCGTTGAACACCAGCTGCTGAGCGGCCGAGTCGTAGGAGATCCCCACGTGCTCGGTCAGCCTGCCGGAGCAGAAGTCCTGCAGGGTCTGGTTGGTCACGTTCGGCGCCTCCTCCAGGAACGAGGAGGTGTAGGGGGTCACCACCTCGTCGAACTTGGTGGCGATGACGGTGTAGTCCACCTCGGGATGGGTCTCACCGCCCGCGTTGAGTTCGGTGATGAACTCGGAGTCCTTCAACTGCTGGGTGCACGCCGCGCACGGCGGGGTCCCCTCGGGCAGGAACGACCCCAACCTGTCCAGTCCCCACAGTGTGGTGCCGTGGTTGGAGGGAACGAGCCCGACCAGCGAGTCCACCCGGTCCGCACCGCCGAGATTCTCGATGTAGTACCGGGGCATCATCCCGCCCTGGGAGTGGCCCACGATGTCCACCTCCTCCGCCCCGGTGGCCCGCAGCACGCGCTCGACGAACCCGTCCAGTTGCCGCGCGGAGCGGGTGATCTCCTTCGTCCCCTTGATCGGGTTGCCCTCGCTGCCCCCGTAGTTCAGGGCGAACACGCAGTAGCCGCGTTCGGCGAGTTCGGGGGAGAGCCCGGCCCAGTTGTCGTAGCGGTTCTCGAACGTTCCGTGCACCAGAACCACGGGATCGGGGTGTTCGGGGCCGGGGGTGCACGAGAAGTCGTTGGCCCCGGCGGGCACCGCCTCCGGGTGCTTCTGCGAGTAGAAGAACGCCGACAGGAAGTCGTCCTGCCGTGGGCCGTTTTCCGGGGCCCCGTCGTCGGCGGCAGCCGTGCCGATTCCGGCCGTCGTGGCCAGCGCGACGGCACCGAGAGTGGCGAGGAGAACCCGCCAGGTGCGCTTTGTTCGATGCATTGTGCTCCTTCGAGGGTGCTGCGGAAGGCGTTTCTGCCGGTGGGAATCCGGTGTTTCGCCCCCGTTCGTCCGTGATTCGTCAGCTTCCACACGAAGTGAGAGCGGATCAAGGATACGAAAGCGTTCCGATGGATTTTCCCCGGTTTTTTCTGCGGATCGTGCGGAAGAAGCTCGCGGGGATGAGCACTGTCGGCGTGCCGTTTGTCATCAGAATGAACGCCGCGTTCTCCGCTCCTCCACAGCTCACCCCTCATACGAAGGGAGGAACACGGATCCCGTGAAGCGGCCTTCCGGCTTGGCACGGCGGTGACACCGGAGCGCGGAGCGGTGAGCGGTCCCCCGGGGAATCTTTGTCAACGAGGTTATGAACTCCCGCAGATGTCCGGGAGATTTCTTGTGGCGACCCCGTGCTTCGAGTATCTTGGCTGCCCCGCCCGTGGAAGGGGAAACGATTCTTTCGAAAAAGAACGGCAGCCGGTGAGAGGACGGAGCGGATCCGATGAGGAAAACGGGGCACTGTTCCGGAGGTGGGTGTCGCGGTCCGTCCCGGACGTTGGGGGCCGGCACGTCCGCGCGCGGAGGAAAACCGGTGGTTCCGTGACCACTCCGCAGAATCCGCCTCGACAGTTCCGCCGGAATCCGCTGGTGATCCTCACCGTCGTCGCCTCGGTCGGTTTCGTCACCGCCCTGGACAACACGGTGGTGGCCGTGATCGCCCCGTCCGTCGGCGAGGACTTCGCGATGGACCTGGGCACACTCCAATGGGTGAGCATCGCCTATATGCTTCCCTACGCCGGGCTGGTGCTGGTGGCCGGAGCGGTGCTGGACCGGCTCGGGGACCGCGCGTTGTTCGCCGGACTCGTGTTGTTCTGTGTCGGAGCCGTCCTCTGCGGACTCTCCTGGAACGCCGTCTCGTTACTGCTCGGACGGATTCTGCAGGGCATCTCGGCGGCCGTCATCGTGCCGGGCACGCTGGGGCTGCTGCGCACCGAACTGCCCGGCGGGTGGAGAGCCACCGCGGCCGCCACATGGACGGCCGCCCTGGCCGCGGCGCTGGCCTCGGGACCGTGGCTGGGTGGGCTCGTGGCGCGTCACGCGCACTGGAGCTGGATCTTCCACGGCAACGTGCTCTTCGTGGCGCCCGCCGTCGCGTTGCTCCTCGCGCGCGGAGTCTCCGGCCGTGGTGGTGGGCGACGTGACCCGGTGCGACTGAGTGCCGCCCTGGCGGTGACCACGGGGCTCACCCTGCTGCTCGCCGCGTTGGTGACCTCCGCCGAGGGAGAGCTCGGTGTGCGGGCCGCCGTGCTGCTGGGAGGAGCCGGCGGGGTGGTGCTGTGCGGTTTCGTCCTGGCGGAACGGCGCAGCACCGCGCCGCTGGTACCGCCTCGGTTGGTGACCGACCGTCTCTTCGCCGGGTCCAACTCGCTGCTGGTGCTGTGGGGGCTCGGCATCAGCGGCGTGGTGTTCTTCACCCCCCTGCTGCACCAGCGCTACCTGGGACTCGCACCGGATTCGGCGGGACTGCCGCTGGTGCTGGTGGCGGTCGGGGTGGTGCTGGCCACCCCCTTCGTCCCCCGCGCCACGCGCGTCTTCGGGGTCGCCGCCGTGGTGGCGTGTGGACTCGCGACCGTCTCGGTGGGGCTGTTCCTGCTGGCCTCGGTCAACCATCTTCTCCAGCTCCCGCCGCGTTTTCCGGCGCTGTTGGTGATCGGGCTCGGTTCGGCGCTGACGGCTCCGCTGACCTCCCACGCACTGGAGGCGAGCGGGGAGTCCGAGGCGGGCGGGGCCTCGGGGGTGCTCACGGCCTCCCGCGAGGTGTCCAGCGCCTTCGGGGTGGCCCTGATCGGTGCGGTGATCAGCGTGGTGTTGGCCCGGGGGATCGACTCCGATCTCGACCGGCCGGAGGCGTTGGCCTCCGGCTACACCCACGGGCTGGTGGTGGCCGCGGTTCTGCAGGGGATCGCGGCGTTGGCCGCGTTGCCGCTGCTGCGTCCGAAGGATCCCGAGCGTGGTGGGAGCTCCGGCGACACCGACCCCGCCCCGGAGGTCTCCGCCGCGCGCGAGGAGGGTGTGTGAACCGCTTGCCGGGCTCGCGGAGGCACACCCCGGGATCGGCGTCGTCACGGGTCGGTTTCGGAGAGGAGTTCTGGTGCGCAGACCGTCGCGTGTGCTCGGTGGTGTTCTCACCGTCCTGTTCCTGGTGCTGTCCGTGCCCTTCTCGGCGGGCGGTGCCTTCGGCTCGGCCGAGGATCCCTGGTCCGGGCACGCCTTTCCCGACTGGTTCCCCCGCGACCCGCTGCCCGGATTCTCCGGCGGCTACGGCGGCAACGTCCCCGCCGACAACGGGGCCCGCATCGCCGAGCGGAGGATACTCGGGCCGCGAACGATGGATCTGGCCATCGACTCGCCTTCGCTGGGGGAACCCGGCATGGTGCGGGTGCTGTTCCCACCGGGCTGGCAACAACAGCCCTGGCGCAGGTGGCCCGTGCTGTACCTGCTGCACGGCTGCTGCGAGGTGGCCGACTACGAGTCCTGGACCAGGTTCACCGACGTCCGGGAGTTCACCGCCGACAAGGAGGTGATCGTGGTGATGCCCAGTGACGGCCCGGCGGGGATGTACAGCGCCTGGCACAACCACGGGATGGTCGACATCCCGGACTGGGAGACCTTCCACCTCACCGAGGTCAGGCAGATCCTGGAACGCAATTTCCGTGCCGGGCAACGGCGGGCCGTGGCCGGGGTGTCCATCGGTGGTTTCGGCGCCATGCACTACGCCTTCCGACATCCGGACATGTTCGACGCGGCGGCCTCCTACAGTGGAATGCTCAACACGATGGGGCCGCTGATCCCGGCGGTGGTGAAGGGGATCCTGATCCGGGAGGGCTACTACGACTGGCGAGCGCTGTGGGGCGACGACCGGCTCGCTCCGCACCTGTGGCGTTCGCACAATCCCTACGACAACGTGGAGAGTCTGCGGGGCACGGATCTCTACGTCTCCAGCGGGAACGGGGTGAGCGGGCCGCTGGACGACGGTCCGGGTTTCGACGTGCTGGAACCCGCCGCGCTACGGACCTCGGAGTCCTTCGTGCGCAAACTGCGGGCACGCGACATCCCGGTGACCACCGACTTCTACGGACGGGGGACGCACAGCTGGCCGTACTGGGAACGTGCGCTGCACCGTTCCTGGCCGTTGTTGAGTCGGGACTTCTACCGCTGAGGAGGGATCGGACAGGGGGCCGTCCGTTCCGAGGGGAGGTTGTTGCGGGCCGGGGTGGGCCGGTTTCAGGCAAAATCGGGCCACCTACCCCGTCCCCTGACGGGGCATGAGACGAGAACGGCGCCCCCGGGGACCACTTCAGAAGTCTCGGGGGCGCCGTGCTGTCGTTACGGGCTCACTCGAAGCGGTTGCTTTTCACCGCGTCGAGGAACGCGGTCCACTGCCGGCGGGTGGTGGTGAAGTACCCGGCCGAGCGGTTCTTGGTGTCGCGTACGGCGGCGCCGTCGCCGACGCGGCCGACCTCGACGCAGTTGGTTTGGTTGCTCGATCGGCTGGATTTGCGCCAGTTGTCAGGGTTCTGCGGTAGCGTCACGCTGTATTCTCCCATCGATTGACCACGGCGGCGATGTGTCCGATTGAGTCCTCCGGGTTCATCGCCGCGCGTGCGAGATGATCTCGTGCTTCGAGGTAGGCTGTCACATCGTCCTTGTCGCGGAGCGTTGCGCTGGACCTGTGGTGTTCCAGGTGCACTACGGGGTCGGCGCGGTCGAATTCCAACAGAACGAACGGGCCCGTGTGTGCCGGGGTCCACCCGGCCGTCGTCGGGATCACACGAATCTTGACGTTGTCGCGCTTGCCCAGCTCGATCAGATGGTGCAGTTGGTCGATGTGGGTCTCACGGTCACCGATTTGCTGGTGGAGAACCGACTCCAGGAGAAACGCCACGTAGTGGGTGGGGTTCCGTCGTCGGGTGATGATGTCCTTGCGTCCCAGCCGCATGGTGACCCATTTGTCGACGTCACCGTTTTCGGTGCCGACGATTGCTCGCACGTAGTCCGAGGTCTGTGTCAGTCCCGGCATGAGTACCGGCGCCACGTCAGTGATCGTGCTCGCGTTGCGTTCGTACTCCAGCAGTGCGGCAAGTTGGTCCTGCTCACCCGTGGATCCCACCGAGACGGAGTTCGCCGGTTCGGCGGCTGCTTCCCGTGCCATCTCGGCCAAGCGATCCCGCTCCGAACTGGACAGACCGAGGACGGCGCACACTGCGGACACCGAGTCGGACGAGGGTACTCGAGATCCGTTTTCCCACCGGACGATCACGGAATGCGACAGGTCCAACCGTTCGGCTAGATCGCGCATCGTCATGTGAGCTTGCGTCCGGGCGTAGCGCAATTCAGAGCCCAACAGGTAGGCACGCGGCGCCGGATTTGTGGTCTCGGCCATGTCACCAAACTCTAACGCGCGTGACCAGAGCAATGAATCACCCAATCAAGCGATTGATCACATGGTGCCGGAACCTAGATTATTTGGTGACAGCACCAAGTTGGTGTTCGGATTGGAGATTACTGAATGCCCCAGATTCCGTTTACGTGGGTGCCCGCTGATAAGGGGCGTCATGTCAGTAAGGATGTGGTGCCTGCCGGGCGGGTGCAGTTTCCCGAAGGTCAGGTGGTGTCCACATTGTGTGGACGGACGGTGGAGGCTTGTGAGGGCGACGTTCCCTGGCTGTGGTGGACGTGTCCGGAGTGTGACACCAGAGCCAGGGAGATCGTGGGGGCTCCGCCGCGTTCGGACGTGGGGAGGCAGGCGT
>NZ_KB913024.1:2714404-2877127 GCF_000384035.1 Actinopolyspora mortivallis DSM 44261 | reverse complement strand
ACAGTCCGAGCCTAGCCCGGAGCTGTCGTTGTCTCCGGATCGGGCGCTGTTGGCCCGCGTGCTGGCCGGGCTGCGCCGCCTGTAACCCCTGGTCCACGGTTCCGGTGCCTGCCTCCACCCGGCACCGGGGCCGTTTCGCCCCGCCCGGCCGGGATTCCTCCCCACTCTCGCCCCGGCCGGGCGGGGGCCCCGTGACCACGGTTCGGCGACGCCGCCCCGACCGTCGCCGAACCGTGGCCGCCGGTATCCGGACACTGCTCGGGGAGTCCGGAGGACGCCGCACCACCACGCCACCCAGCCCCTGGGGGACAACCGCGTGGTCTGGCTGCTCGCCGAGTTCCACGGCCTCCCCCACGGCGTCACGATCGGCACGCGCCTCGACCCGCACGCCCGGCAACCGGCGGCGGCCACGATGAGTGCCCCCGACGGGTCGGCTGTCGAGATCAGCCTCACCGCCTCCGACGACGGTCGTTATGGGGTTACCGGGACCGGCCCCACCGACCTGTGGGCTCCGGTCGAGGAGGCCCACCGGAGCTGGTTGACCCACGGCAAACCCGGGTGGTCGCGGCTGGGGCTGACCGTTGCCGAACACCGGCAACGGCTCTGGATCGACCACCCCGACAGCGCCGCCCGCTGGTCCCTGTAACCAGGAAAGAAGCACCCCCGACTCCGACAGAGTCCGGGACGGTGCGGAGTGTCCGCACCCGGCAGTGCGGCAAGCATCCGGTGTCACACCGGAACCCGCCCCACCCGCATCGCATGGCAACCCGGATACTGGTACCGAGCTCCGTTGTTTTTCGAATCAAAAGTGATTCCCACAGCGGGAAAGTGCTGTTAAGATCGCAGGTCACCAAGTGTGCTCCCCGCGCATGCGGGGATGGTCCGGATCATTGTCGCAGGTCACCAACCGCGAGCGGGTGCTCCCCGCGCATGCGGGGATGGTCCTTCTCGCCGTAAGTCTGCCAAGACATCTCAGTCGTGCTCCCCGCGCATGCGGGGATGGTCCGCGCACGCGCACGCAAAGTGAAAACGTTGATGAGTGCTCCCCGCGCATGCGGGGATGGTCCTATTGTGGGAGATTGATAAAAGGAATAGTTTGGGTGCTCCCCGCGCATGCGGGGATGGTCCCAAATAAACGTCGGCGTCCCTGGCCAAATCAGTGTGCTCCCCGCGCATGCGGGGATGGTCCCTCGTGGGGGTCACTGACGTACAGGTGTAGATAGTGCTCCCCGCGCATGCGGGGATGGTCCCAAATAAACGTCGGCGTCCCTGGCCAAATCAGTGTGCTCCCCGCGCATGCGGGGATGGTCCCTCGTGGGGGTCACTGACGTACAGGTGTAGATAGTGCTCCCCGCGCATGCGGGGATGGACCTGCGCGGTACGCAGATAGCCCACCGCAGCTTCGGTGTTCCCCGCAGGCGCGGGGATGGACCAGGATCGGTCATGAGCAGTGACGCGGGGTCTGCGTGTTCCCCGCAGGCGCGGGGATGGTCCTGCGGTGTTCAGTCTGGAGGACACGGCCGGGACGTGCTCCCCGCGCACGCGGGGATGGCCCACACCACGAAGGATCCCGGATTGCTCCGAGTAGCACCGCGCCGAGTGCCCTGACCAGCCAGTGTGTCCCGTCCTTCTGGCCGCGCTGTGCTACTCGGGTTTCCTGTTCCCGCTGCGCCGTGGAGGACACAGTGGGCAGACCGTGTCGTCGTACGTGGTGGTGATCACCTCGGCGGCGGTGGCATCAGTGGTGCTGGGAACCGTGTGGCGGGGCGTCGATCTCGCTCCGGGCTGGGCAGCGCTGGGATGGCTGTTACTCGTGGCCGTGTGCGGCCAGGTTCTGGGCTGGCTGCTCCTCGCGGTGTGCCTACCTCAGTTACCCAGCCATGCCGGCGCGCTGCTGCTCCTGTTGACACCGGTCGGTGCCCTCGTTCTCGGAGCTGTCTTCCTCAGTGAACGTCCGACGCTGTTGCAGCTCCTCGGCTGTGCGCTCATCCTCGGCAACATCGTACTCGCCGCCGGAGGCCGCGCTTCTCAATCGCGAAGATCCGGATGAGCCGTGCGCATGTGTCCCACGAAAGCCCTTGGATCCGGCGCGTATGGAGGTGACCTGTGCGCCCTCGGCAGGACTCGAACCTGCGACACCCGCCTCCGGAGGGCGGTGCTCTATCCGCTGAGCTACGAGGGCGTGCCCGTTGTGAGCTGACAACAGTCTAGCCCACCGGCTCGGCGGCCGGACCCAGGGGGTGGGGTGCGGATCTTTTCGGAGCGCACCGGCCTTGCGTCTTCCTCGCTCCCGCCGGGGTGCACACGCGTGGCCGACAGTCCTTTCCCCGTGGCGGGCTTCCGCGCGGGCGCCCGTCCGGTTTCCCATATTCTGGAAAGAGTGGTGCTCCGTGGGCTCGCGGAGAGCGCTTCCGGTGGCACCCGCTGGCTAACCAGCGGGATTGCTTTTTTAGACTGCATCGGGTGACACCAGCAGCGCTTGCCGAACTCGTCCGAACGACCGCCGTAGACGTGCTGTCCGCCCGAGGGGTGGACACCTCGGTGCTGCCGGAGACGGTCACGGTCGAGCGACCCCGCAACCCCGAACACGGTGACTACGCCACCAACCTCGCCATGCAGGTCGGCAAACGGGCCGGGGTCGCCCCGCGTGAACTGGCCGGTTGGTTGGCCGAGTCCCTGGCACAGCGCGACGAGATCTCCTCGGCCGAGGTGGCCGGTCCCGGCTTCCTGAACCTGCGCCTGGCCGCCGACGCGCAGGGAGCCATCGTCCGCGACGTGCTCACCCGGGCTGAGGAGTTCGGTTCCGGCGACCTCTACGCGGGGCTGCGCGTGAACCTGGAGTTCGTCTCGGCCAACCCCACCGGGCCGATCCATCTCGGCGGCACCCGCTGGGCCGCCGTGGGGGACGCGCTCGGACGCATCCTGCGTGCCCAGGGCGCGGAGGTCACCCGGGAGTACTACTTCAACGACGCCGGGGCCCAGATCGATCGCTTCGTGCGTTCCCTGGTGGCCGCCGCGCGCGGGGAGGAGGTCCCCGAGGACGGGTACGGCGGTGCCTACGTCGCCGAGATCGCCTCCGAGGTCCTCCGTCGCGAACCGGGCGCCCTGGACCTTCCCGAGGCCGAACGCGACGAGGTGTTCCGCCGCATCGGCGTCGGCCTGATGTTCGACGAGATCAAGCGCAGCCTCCACGAGTTCCGCACCGACTTCGACGTGTTCTTCCACGAGGACTCGCTGCACTCCTCGGGCGCGGTCACCGAGTGCCTGGAACAGCTCAAGGAGTCCGGCAGCCTCTACCACGCGGAGGGCGCGTGGTGGCTGCGTTCCACCGAGTTCGGCGACGACAAGGACCGGGTGGTCGTCAAGAGCGACGGGGCCCCCGCCTACATCGCCGGGGACATCGCCTACCTGCGGGACAAGCGCGAACGTGGTTTCCAACTGTGCCTGTACATGCTGGGGGCCGATCACCACGGCTACATCCCGCGTCTGAAGGCCGCCGCCGCCGCGATGGGCGACGACCCGGACTCCGTCGAGGTGCTGATCGGGCAGCTGGTCAACCTCGTCCGCCACGGTGAGCCCGTGCGGATGAGCAAACGCGCCGGAACGGTGGTCACGCTGGAGGACCTCGTCGAGGCGGTCGGCGTCGACGCGGCGCGGTACTCGCTGGTCCGCTCCTCGGTGGACTCGCCGGTGGACATCGACCTGGACCTGATCAGCAAGCACACCAACGAGAACCCGGTGTTCTACGTCCAGTACGCCCACGCCCGGCTGTCCTCGTTGCAGCGCAACGCCGCCTCCCTGGGAATCGCGCGGGGTGGGGTCACCGAGGCCGACCTGGGCTTGCTCACGCACGAGCGGGAGGGCGACCTCATCCGCACCCTCGGCGAGTTCCCCCGGGTGGTGCGTTCGGCCGCCGAGCTGCGCGAGCCACACCGGGTGGCCCGCTACCTGGAGGAACTGGCCACCGCCTACCACCGGTTCTACGACTCCTGCCGTGTCCTGCAACCGGGTGACGACCAGCCGGGTCCGTTGACGATCGCCCGTCTGCAGTTGTGCGAGGCCACCCGTCAGGTGCTCGCCAACGGGTTGTCCCTGCTCGGTGTCAGTGCCCCCCAACAGATGTAGAGGAGGCGCATCATGCGCGCCCATCCCGCGGGTCCGCGGCACGCGGACGTGCTCGTGCCGAGTTCCGGACCCGCAGCTCCGTCCTCCGTGGAGGAGGTGAACCACCTGAACCCGGCGGTGTGGCCGCGCAACGCGGCCCGCCGGGCGGACGGGGTGACCACGCTGGCGGGCAACGACGTCCGCGAACTGGCCGAGCGCTACGGCACCCCCCTCTTCGTGCTGGACGAGGACGACTTCCGCTCCCGGTGTCGGGAGCACGCCGAGGCCTTCGGTGATCCCGCGGCGGTGCACTACGCCGCCAAGGCCTTCCTGTGCACCGAGGTGGCGCGCTGGATCAACGAGGAGGGACTCGGCCTCGACGTCTGCACCGGCGGTGAGCTGGGTGTGGCGTTGCGGGCCGGTTTCCCTCCCGAACGGATCGCGATGCACGGCAACAACAAGTCCTCGGCCGAGTTGGCCGCCGCCCTGGACGCCGGGGTGGGTTCGGTGGTGCTCGACTCGTTCCACGAGATCGCGCGTCTGGAGCACCTGGCGGCCGAACGTGGTCTCCGGCAGTCGGTGATGATCCGGGTCACGGTGGGCGTGGAGGCACACACCCACGAGTTCATCGCCACCGCCCACGAGGACCAGAAGTTCGGTTTCTCCCTCGCCTCGGGGGACGCGGCCGAGGCGGCCCGGCGGGTGCTGAAGTCCGACTCACTGCGCCTGGTCGGCCTGCACAGCCACATCGGTTCGCAGATCTTCGACGACGACGGTTTCGAACTCGCCGCCCACCGCGTTCTCGGGCTGCTGGCCGAGCTGCGTTCCGAACACGGCCCGGAGGCACTGGAGTCGGTGACGACGATCGACCTGGGAGGCGGACAGGGCATCGCCTACAGCCCCACCGACGACCCGCTTCCCCCCGCGGCACTGGCCGAGCGGCTGAACGAGGTCGTGCGCGGGGAGTGCGCCGCCTCGGGCATCACCCCGCCACGGATCGTGGTGGAACCGGGACGGGCGATCGCCGGGCCGGGTACCGTCACCCTCTACGAGGTGGGCACCATCAAGGACGTCGAGCTGGACGGCGGGGCCTGTCGCCGGTACGTCAGTGTCGACGGCGGAATGAGCGACAACATCCGGACCTCGCTCTACGACGCGGTCTACGACTGTCGTCTGGTCTCCCGGGAGGGGGAACTTCCCGGAGTGCTGTCCCGCATCGTGGGCAAACACTGCGAATCCGGTGACGTGGTGGTGCGGGACAGCTGGATGCCCGAGGATATAGCCCCGGGCGACCTGGTCGCCGTGGCCGCCACGGGAGCGTACTGCTACGTGATGGCCAGTAACTACAACCGGCTCCCCAAACCCGCCGTGGTCGCGGTACGCGACGGCGAGTCGCGGTTGTTGCTGCGCAGGGAGACCGAGGACGACCTGCTTCGGCTGGAGGTGTGAGTGATCGAGGAGCGGCAACCGATCAGGGTGGCGTTGTTGGGGTGCGGCACGGTGGGCACCGAGGTGGTGCGCCTGCTGCACGAGTACCCGACCGAGTACGCTGCCCGAACCGGTGCTCCGGTGCACGTCACCGGTGTGGCGGTGCGACGTCCCCACAAACACCCCGAGGTTCCGGAGCGGTTGTTGACCACCGACCCCGCGACCCTCGTGGAGGGTGACGCCGACGTGGTGGTGGAGCTGATCGGAGGTATCGAGCCCGCCCGTTCGCTGCTGCTGCGGGCGCTGCGGGCGGGCAAGTCGGTGGTGACGGCGAACAAGGCGCTGCTGGCCGAACACGGCTCCGAACTGTACGCGGCGGCCGACGAGAACGGCGCCGACATCTACTTCGAGGCGGCGGTGGCCGGGGCCATCCCGCTGCTGCGGCCGCTGCGGGAGTCCCTGGCCGGGGACCGCATCAACCGTGTCATGGGCATCGTCAACGGCACGAGCAACTACATCCTCTCCGCGATGGACGCCACCGGGGCGGGCTACGCCGAAACCCTGGAGGAGGCCGGGCGGCTCGGTTACGCCGAGGCCGATCCCACGGCGGACGTGGACGGTTTCGACGCGGCCTCCAAGGCGGCCATCCTCGCCTCGCTGGCCTTCCACACCCGGGTGACCGCCTCCGACGTCCATCGGGAGGGCATCTCCGGAGTGGGTTCCGGGGAGATCCAGGCCGCCCGTGCGCTGGACCGCACGGTCAAGCTGCTCGCCATCTGCGAGCGGGTCCTCGACGAGGACGGCACGGAAGCGGTCTCGGCGCGGGTGCATCCGGCCATGATTCCCCGGGAGCACCCGCTTGCGGGGGTCTCGGGAGCCTTCAACGCGGTGTTCGTCGAGGCGGAGTCCGCCGGACAGCTGATGTTCTACGGTCAGGGTGCGGGTGGTGCCCCCACGGCGAGCGCCGTGTTGGGGGACCTGGTGGCCGCGGCCCGCAACGTCGTGGTCTCCGGCAAGGGGCCCCGGGAGTCGGCCCACGCCCAGCTCCCGGCGCGTTCCATGGACCACACCCCGACGCGCTATCACATGAGCCTGGACGTCGCGGACAAGCCCGGAGTGCTGTCCCAGGTGGCCGCGACGTTCAACGAACACGACGTGAGCATCTCGGTGGTGCGTCAGGAGGGGCGTGGTGCGGACGCCAGCCTGGTGGTGGTGACCCACACCGCCAGTGACGCCGCGCTGCGCAGCACGGTGGAGAAGGTCGCGCAACTGCCCTCGGTGCACGAGGTCGTCAGTGTCATGCGGGTGGAAGGGGAACGGTCTTGACCTCGGAAACGTCTCTCGCCGCGCGTCCCGGTCAGGGGTGGCCGGGGATCGTGGAGGCCTATCGCGACCGGGTGACGGTTCCGGAGGGGGCCGAGGTGGTCACCCTGCAGGAGGGCAACACCCCGCTGGTGTTCGCCCCCTACCTCTCCGAACTGACCGGATGCAGCGTCCACGTGAAGGTGGAGGGGGCCAACCCCACCGGTTCCTTCAAGGACCGGGGGATGACCGTGGCGATGACCCACGCCAGGGCGGCGGGTATGCGTGCCGTGATCTGCGCCTCCACCGGCAACACCTCGGCGTCGGCCGCCGCCTACGCGGCCCGCGCGGGAATGGGCTCCGCCGTGCTGGTTCCCGAGGGCAAGATCGCCATGGGGAAACTGGCCCAGGCCGTGGCGCACGGAGCGCGCATCCTCCAGGTCCGGGGCAGTTTCGACGACTGCCTCGAACTGGCCCGTAAGACGGCCGCGAGCTATCCGGTGACGCTGGTCAACTCGGTCAACCCCGTGCGTCTGGTCGGCCAGAAGACGGCCGCCTTCGAGATCTGCGACGCCCTGGGCACCGCTCCCGACGTGCACTGCCTGCCGGTGGGCAACGCGGGCAACATCACCGCCTACTGGGCGGGCTACTCCGACTACCTCGCGGAGGGGCGCAGCGACCGGGCTCCGGCGATGTTCGGTTTCCAGGCCGCGGGGGCGGCCCCCCTGGTGCGGGGGGAGCCGGTCTCGGACCCGGAGACCGTGGCCACCGCCATCCGGGTGGGCAGCCCCGCCTCCTGGAACGGGGCCGTCACGGCCAGGGCGGAGTCGGGAGGACTGTTCTCGGCCGTCTCCGACGAGCGGATCCTGCGAGCGTACCGGCTGCTGGCCTCCCGGGAGGGGATCTTCGTGGAACCGGCCTCGGCGGCGAGCGTCGCGGGGCTGCTGGCCACTTCCGAGGAGGGAAGGCTGCCGGTGGGCTCCACCGTGGTGTGCACCGTCACCGGCCACGGTCTCAAGGACCCGGACACCGCGCTCGCGGACATGGCCGAGGTGCGTTCGCTTCCGGTGGACCCCGAGGCGGTGGCGACGGCGTTGGAGCTCGTGTGACGGAGGACAGCACGGAGGCTTCGGAGCGGGTGCGGATCACCGTTCCGGCCTCCACCGCGAATCTCGGGGCGGGGTTCGACACGCTCGGGATGGCGCTGGGGCTGTACGACACCGTGGAGGTCGGTGTCGTGGAGGGGCGGCCGGGTACGGCGCGTGTCGAGGTCACCGGTGCCGGTGAGGGTGTGGTTCCCACGGACGGTGAGCACCTGGTCGTGCGAGTGCTGCACCGCACTCTCGAACGGTTGGGGGTGCGACCGCCCGCCGTCGAGATGCGGTGCTTCAACTCCGTGCCGCACGCGCGTGGACTCGGTTCCTCGGCCGCGGCCATCGTCGCCGGGGTCACGGCCGGTTACCACTTCGCCGGCCACGATGTTCACTCCGAGCGCACACGCGCGGAGATGGTGGACGTGGCCGCCGCCGAGGAGGGGCACGCCGACAACGTGGCCGCGTGCCTGCTCGGTGGGCTGGTCATCGCGTTCACTGCGGAAAATCGTTATGGATCCGTTCGTCTGGAGCCGCACCCGGAATTGGTGCCGGTGGTTCTCGTTCCCGAATCCGAGTCGGCGACTCACACGATGAGGGGATTGTTGCCCGAAAGTGTTCCCCATGCGGACGCCGCGTTCACGGCGGGCCGCTCAGCACTGGTGGTGCACGCGCTCACCTGCCGACCCGACCTGCTCCACGTCGCCACGGAGGACCGGATCCACCAGGACTACCGGGAACCGGCCATGCCACGAAGCCTGGGACTGCTGCGCGAACTCCGGAATAACGGGGTCGCCGCCACCGTTTCGGGAGCGGGTCCCACTGTGTTGGCACTGCCTCCCACGGGGGATATTCCCCCCGGGGTGGCCGTGGAGGGTTTCGACGTGCTGCGACCGGGAGTGGACAGGTCCGGTGCGCGGGTGCGCACCGTGCGGTGACTCCCACGGGCCGTGACTTCTCCTCGTGGGTGGTCGTAGCCCGTTGACCTGGTTCTCTTCCGGGGCGTCTCCCGGTGGTGGGGGTGGGCGTCGTGTGAGAGTCGAGTGGTATAAAGGTGGTGTCGGCATCGTGGTTGTCGAAGCCTCGCTTCCGTCGGGACCGGCCCACGATTCGGCAGGGGATCCGGTAGGATCCCGATCGAGCAGGGGGCGCTCCGCCGTGGGCGTGTCATGCTCTTGGTTGTTGCACCGGAGTGACTCGGCGTATACCCTCAAGGTCAATCAGTCACCGGGCGCATCGGCGCCGGTGCTCTGCCCGGGATTTCGTCCCGGGACGCATCCCTCGCTGTGAACCGACTGCGTCTTCCGGACGGAGAGCAGGACGGCGGGTAGCCGATCGCGGTGACCGAGTCAGGAGTTGTCAACTCAAGGGGTTCGTTTCGTCGAGTCGAACTTCACGTAGTTGCCGGTGTCGGACTGGGAGCTCTGGCGTTACGGATTGTGGTTCCGCACGGCGTTCGCGAATAACTTCGGTGGCCACAGTGGAGACCGCGAGGTCCCGGTCACCGTGGTTGGCGGTCGCGCCGGGCCATTCTCCGGGCGTGTGCTGCCGGTTCCGTCGACATCGGTCGTTTCGGTGGATCCGGTAACGGTCAGGCAGTGAGGCATGCATCCACGAGTGGTGAGCGAACACGGTCAAGATCAACCCGGTAGGTGGTCGTTGTCCCGTGGGCGGGTGATATCACCAGGGGTGCGCGAGTCAGGCGCCTCCGCTGCCCGGTGCTGCCGGATTTCGAGTGGGTGCCGACACCACGCGCGCCGGGTGTCCTCGTCGAGTTCATTCGACACAGGGGCCGGTAGCACTACAAGGCCGCTCGTGTTCGTAGCGAGCGGGGAATCCGCTGGGCCGCGTAGGAGGCGCGGATCCGGTCAGGAAGGACATTCGTGAGCAACACCGATCTGTTGAGCAGCGAGACGGCCAACGGCGTCTCCCCTTCCGGCGGGCAGGAGTCCGAGTCGTCACAACAGGCAGCTTCCGGTTCGGGGGCCAACGGCAACACACGTCGTCGAGGCGGCCTGTCCGGAATGGTGCTGGCCGAACTACGGCAGCTCGCCGGCGAATTGGGGATTGACACCACAGGCCTGCGCAAGGGCGATCTGATCGCCGCGATCAAGGAACGTCAGGGAAACTCGGCAGCCCGGTCGTCGGACTCGTCCGCGAACTCGCAGCCGACTCTTGACCAGCAGGCTGAGCAGGAGCCCCAGAGCCGGGACAAGGGAGGTGCCTCCCAGGGGCAGCACGCCGGGGAGAAGTCCGGCACGGCCTCCGCCGACTCGGCGCCTTCCGGCACGGACTCCTCCGCTCCGAGTACCGAGGGAACCTCCGGCTCCGACCGGCGTTCGAACGGCTCCGCCCCGAACCGAGGGGGTTCGCGCCGCTCGGGGGACGGTTCCGGTGAGGACGGACGTCGAGGGAACCGGCGTCGCCGTTCCTCGGGACGTTCCGGCGGTCAGCAGGACCAGAACTCCGACGACCGGGGGGACCGTTCCGACTCCCACCGCGGTGGTGACGGCGGCGGTGACCGGCAGGACAACCGCAGGGACAACCGCACCGACTCCAACCGGGGGGACAACGGCAACTCGCGGCAGCAGGAGGACGACGAACGCGGCGGACGACGCAGCCGGCGTTTCCGTGACCGGCGACGCAACCGCGGTCGCGGGGACAACGAGCCGGAGGTCCGCGAGGACGACGTGCTGCTGCCGGTCGCAGGCATCCTCGACGTGCTGGAGAACTACGCCTTCGTCCGAACCTCGGGCTACCTGGCCGGGCCGAACGACGTGTACGTCTCGTTGTCACTGGTCCGCAAGTACGGTCTGCGGCGAGGCGACGCCATCAAGGGCGTGGTGCGTCAGCCCAGGGAGGGCGAACAGCAGCGGCAGAAGTTCAACCCCCTGGTGCGGGTCGACGCCATCAACGGCCTGGAGCCGGAGGCGGCCAGGCGCCGCGCCGAGTTCCACAAGCTGACGCCGCTGTACCCCAACGAGCGGTTGCGGCTGGAGACCGAACCGCAGAACATCACCAGCCGGGTCATCGACCTGGTCATGCCCGTCGGCAAGGGGCAGCGCGCGCTCATCGTCTCCCCGCCGAAGGCGGGCAAGACCATGGTGTTGCAGTCGATCGCCAACTCGGTCACCGTCAACAACCCCGAGTGCCACCTGATGGTCGTTCTCGCCGACGAGCGGCCGGAGGAGGTCACCGACATGCAGCGTTCGGTGAAGGGTGAGGTGATCGCCTCCACATTCGACCGTCCGCCCTCCGACCACACCACCGTCGCCGAGTTGTCCATCGAACGAGCCAAGAGGCTGGTCGAGATGGGACACGACGTGGTGGTGCTGCTGGATTCGATCACCAGGCTGGGCCGTGCCTACAACCTCTCGGCACCCGCTTCGGGACGCATTCTGTCGGGTGGTGTGGACTCCACCGCGCTGTACCCGCCGAAACGTTTCCTCGGTGCGGCACGCAACATCGAGAACGGTGGATCGTTGACCATCTTCGCCACCGCGCTGGTGGAGACCGGCTCCGCCATGGACACGGTCATCTTCGAGGAGTTCAAGGGCACCGGCAACGCCGAGCTCAAGCTGGACCGCAAGCTGGCGAACAAGCAACTGTTCCCCGCCGTGGACGTCGACAGCTCCAGTACCCGCCGGGACGAGCTGCTGATGTCCTCGGACGAGCTGGCCGTGCATCACAAGCTGCGCCGGGTGCTCGCGGCGCTGGACAGTCAACAGGCGCTGGAGCTGGTGCAGGACCGGCTGCGCAAGACCCGCACCAACATCGAGTTCCTCACCCAGGTGGCCAAGACCACGCCGGGTAAGGAGGAGGAGTGACCGATCTCCCCGGTGGGCCACCGGCCCTCCGGGCGGGACCGGTGTCGTTTCCCTTCTCCGGCGAGGGCGGCACCCGGAGTCACCCCGACGACGGGGCGGCGGCCGAGGGGGCCGAAGTGGGTTCGGTCCCCTGCGGGGGAGTTCGTCCGGTGTGCGGGTGACCGGCATCGGCAGCGCCGCGTCGCCGTCACGGTGGGCGGATCCGGCGGGCCGTCGGGAATACCGGGTGTCTACCCTGCGTTGCAGGTCAGCCGTCTCGGTCTGGCAGAATCGAGACCCGTTCCGGTGCCGGTTCACCTCCGGGACACCGCGAGGACCCGGTGCCACGAGGAGAGGATTGAGCATGAAGAGCGGCATTCACCCCGAGTACGTGGAAACGCAGGTGACCTGCGACTGCGGTAACACGTTCACCACGCGGAGCACCAGGACGGACGGACACATCCACGTCGAGGTCTGCTCCAACTGCCACCCGTTCTACACGGGCAAGCAGAAGATCCTGGACACCGGCGGTCGTGTCGCCAAGTTCGAGGCTCGCTACGGTCGTCGTCCGCAGAACGCCCGCACCAAGAAGTGAACCGAGTCCACGGCGCCCGCCTCTCCGGAAGGCGGGCGCCGTTCTCGGCTTCCGCCGTGGGACCGGCGACGGTGAATACGCCGGGAGGCGGTGGTTTTCTCCGTCTCCCGGCGTCCGAGAAGCCACCTCCCCGGAGCCGGTGTGGCTCGTTCCCGAGGCGGGGCGGTGGTCCCGGCCGGGTTCCCGCGGAGCACCACCCGTGGGCTCCGCCCGTGGCGGGGAGCCGTGTCGGACTCGTAGTGAAAGTGGGGAGCACCGTGGAGACGTCGAGGCTCGAGGAGTTGCTCGCCGAGTACACCGAGCTGGAGGGACGGCTCGCGGACCCGGAGGTACACGCCGACCAGGCTCAGGCGCGGAAACTCGGTAAACGCCACGCCGAACTGACGCCCATCGTGCGGACGGCGCGGGAGCTGGACCAGGCCCGGTCCGATCTGTCCACGGCCAGGGAGCTGGCCGGTGAGGATCCCGGGCTGGCCGAGGAGGCCCAGCAGCTCGAACACCGGATTCCCGAGCTGGAGGACAGGCTGGCGGAACTGTTGGCTCCCCGCGATCCCCGGGACGGTTCGGATGTGGTGCTCGAAGTGAAGTCCGGCGAGGGCGGGGAGGAGTCCGCCCTGTTCGCCGGTGACCTGCTTCGGATGTATCTGCGCTACGCCGAACGGCAGGGCTGGCATGCCGAGATCCTCGGGGCGACCGAGTCCGAACTCGGCGGTTACAAGGACGTCATCGTCACGGTGAAGTCCAAGGGCCAGCCCGGTTTGGAGGGGGTCTGGGCCCAGCTCAAGTTCGAGGGGGGCGTGCATCGCGTCCAACGGGTTCCCGTCACCGAGTCCCAGGGGCGGGTGCACACCTCCGCCGCCGGGGTGCTGGTGTATCCCGAACCGGAGGAGGTCGAGGTGGAGGTCGACGAGAAGGACCTGCGCATCGACGTGCACCGTTCCTCCGGCCCGGGTGGGCAGAGCGTGAACACCACGGACTCGGCGGTGCGGATCACCCACCTTCCCACGGGGATCGTGGTGGCCTGCCAGAACGAGAAGTCCCAGTTGCAGAACAAGACGCGGGCCATCCAGGTGCTGCGGGCCAGGCTGCAGGCCATGGCCGAGGAGGAGGCCGAGCGGGAGGTGGCCGAGACCCGGCGTAGCCAGGTGCGCACCGTGGACCGTTCGGAGCGGGTGCGTACCTACAACTTCCCCGAGAACCGCATCTCGGATCACCGGATCAACTTCAAGGCCTACAACCTGGACCACGTGTTGGACGGAGAGCTCGACGCGGTGCTCGGGGCGCTGCGGGAGGCGGACCGTCGTGAGCGGATGGCGAACGGAGGATGAGTCCCGCATGGCCGGTACCGGGGCCGGGACGGAGCGCTCGGGTACGCACGTTCCGGGAGTCCGGCACGCGCCCGTGAACGGAAGCCCGCTGCGCCCGGCGCTCCTGGAGGGGGAGCGTGTCCTCGACGCCGCCGGTGTCCCCTCCGCCCGTGCCGAGGTCGAGATGTTGGCCGCCCACCTGCTCGGGATCGAACGCACCAGGCTGGTGATGGTCCCGCGGGTGGAACCCTCCGTGGTCGACTCCCTCGGTGAGCTGGTCCGGCGTCGTGCCGAGCGGGTGCCGTTGCAGCACCTGACCGGCACCGCGGCCCTGGGGAGGGTGACGCTGGCCGTGGGGCCGGGGGTGTTCGTGCCACGTCCGGAGACCGAGTGGCTGCTGGAGCGGGGGCTGAGCTGGTTGCGTGACCGCCGGGATCCGGTGGTGGTCGACCTGTGCACCGGATCCGGTGCGCTCGCCCTGGCGTTGGCGCACGAGCGCCCGGACGCACGGGTGATCGCCGTGGACAACGACCGGGCGGCCCTGGAGTGGGCACACCACAACGCCGGCCTCCGACGGGAGCTCGGGGACACCCCGATCGAGGTGGTCGCCGGGGACGTCACCGATCCGGATCTGTTGGCCGAGTGCGCGGCAACCGCCGACCTCGTCGTGTGCAACCCCCCTTACGTCCCGGAGGGGACTCCCGTACCCCGCGAGGTCGGTGAGTACGACCCACACGCGGCCGTCTTCGCCGGGGTGGACGGCCTGGAACTGGTGCCGCACGTCGTGGCCCGTGCGGAGGGACTGCTGCGCCCGGGCGGACTGCTGGGCATGGAGCACGACGAGACGCACGGCGGGGCGGTGGCCGCCCTGCTGCACCGGCGGCCTACGCTGACCGGGGTCGAGACGCACCCGGATCTGACGGGACGGCCGAGGTTCGCCACCGCCGTCCTCTCCGGGCAGACGGGCTCGGCCGGAAGCTGCTCAGCCCAGGCGGTTGACGAACTCGCGTAGTGCCCCGTTGAACTCGCCGGGCTTTTCCCGGTGGCACCAGTGACCGGCCTGGCGGATCACCCGCAGGTCGCATCCGGGGATCGCCCGCGCCGCCTTCTCCGCCGTGGCCAGGGGGATCCACGAGTCGTGTTCTCCGTGCACGAGCACGGTGGGGCAGCGGAGTCCGTGCACTCCGGGCAGGTGGTTGACGCGCATGTGGCCGCTGCCCACGGTCTCGGAGTACCAGCCGGAGAGCAGGCCGGTGCGTTCACGCAGTTCGGCGTGCAGCTCGGTCAACAGCTGTTCCCGGTCGAACAGCTGGTCGGGGGCGTACAGCAGTCGACGTGTGAGAAGCCCGCAGAACTCACGACGAAGCGCGAGCAGCCGGGTCACCGTCCGGTCGGGCAGTCTGACGCGGGTCCGCAGGTAGGTACCCAGCTGGTTGGGGAGGCTGTGTCGTAGTCCTTCGCAGCCGGTCAACACGAGCCCACGCACCCGCTCGGGGTGGCGCAGGGCGAATCCCACCGCCGCGCTGCCGCCCACGGAGCTGCCGACCAGCACCGCCCGGGAGACCCCCCAGCTGTCGAGCAGCCAGCGCAGCACCTCCTCCAGGGTGCGTTGCCCGAGGGTGCCCGACCACTGTTTGCTTCCCCCGTGCCCGGGCAGGTCGGGCAGGTACACCCGGTGGTCCGCGGCCAGCGGGGCGATGGTGTGTCGCCAGCTGATCAGCGCGTTGTCGACGCCCCCGCCGTGCAGCAGCACGACGGCCGGGCCGGTATCACCCGCGCGGTGGTAGCGCACGGTTCCGGCGGGGAAACCGAGGTGTTCGGTGTGGACGTCCTGCGTTGGGGCGGTCATCGTTGGTCCTTCCGGGGAACCCGTGTTGTCGACGGTTCGTTCCGGTTCCTGCCGGGGCCGGACTGCTCCGGTGGGACTCCGAGGCGGTGCCGGTTTCCGAGCACCGTGCACATGGTGCCCGAGAGGTTTCGGCAGTACCACTCGCACCCGTGGTGAGCGGGCGTGCCAGGATGTTGTTCCGTGAGCACGCTCTACGATTGCAGCGACCCGGAGAGCAGGCAGGCCGGACTGAACAGGGCCGCGAGCACGGTACGCGGTGGGGGACTGGTGGTTCTGCCCACGGACACGGTCTACGGGATCGGGGCGGACGCGTTCGATCCGGAAGCGGTGCGCGCGTTGCTCTCGGCGAAGGGGCGGGGACCCGACATGCCGGTTCCGGTGTTGGTCGGGTCGTGGCAGACGGTGGACGGGCTGGTGATGTCCGTTCCCCGCCAGGCGCGGGCGCTCATCGAGGCGTTCTGGCCCGGTGGGTTGTCGCTGGTGCTGCCGCAGGCTCCCTCGTTGTCCTGGGACCTGGGGGAGACCCGGGGCACGGTGAACCTGCGGATGCCGTTGCACCCCGTGGCCCTGGACCTGTTGCGTGAGGTCGGACCCATGGCCGTGTCGAGTGCCAACACCACGGGCAATCCCCCCGCCGCCACGGCGCGGCAGGCCAGGGAGCAGCTGGGCGAGTCGGTTCCCGTCTACCTGGACGGTGGCCCCACCGGAGAGCCCGTCGCCTCCACCATCGTGGACCTGACCGGTGACCAGCCGCGTGTGCTGCGTGAGGGAGCGGTCAGCCGGGCGGAGCTGGCGGAGGAACTGGGCGTCGAGCCGGACTGAGGCGACCGCGGGATCCCACGGCCGGTGACACAGGGTTCGTCCGTCGGTCCGTCCGAGGGGTGTGTTACTCCGTTCGGGCGGGCCGCATCCGTCACGGTGTCGATACTGACCCGTTCTCCCGGCGGATTTCTCGCTCGATAGCGTGAATGACCGGACGTGGCTCTGCACGAGGCGTCCGTGGTCGAACACGCTGCCGCCGTGTCCCTTTCGATGTCCCGTTGTCCGAGAGTGTCGAGGAGTCGAACCGTGACCGTGTCGCCGTACGAGTCGGACCTCGTCGCGCCGTCCCCGTCCGCGCGGAACTGAGGCGAGGGCCATGGACACCGTTCCAGCCTGGGCGCCCGCCGGGGTGCCGGCACGGGAGTACCTGCTGGTCGCGCTCACCGCCGCGGCGGTGACCTTCCTGCTCACCGGAGCGGTCAGACTGCTGGCCCTGCGTATCGGAGCGGTCGCGCATCCCAGGAACCGTGACGTGCATCGCACTCCCATCCCCCGGATGGGGGGAGTGGCGATGTACGCGGGGGTGCTCGGTGGGATGTTCCTGGCGGGCAACCTTCCGGCGCTCTCCCGGGGGTTCGACTACTCGAACGACGCGCTGGCCGTGGTCATAGCCGGTGGGCTCATCACGCTGGTCGGGGCGCTGGACGACCGCTTCGAGCTGGACTCCTGGACGAAGTTGGCGGGGCAGGTCACGGCGGCCGGGATCCTGGTGCTGATGGGGCTGCAGTGGTACATGCTGCCCGGTGGGCAGAGCGGGGACTCCGGCTCGGTGCTGGTGCTCAGCGGGAACCAGGGCCAGCTGTTGGCCGTGGTGTTGACCGTGGCCATGGTCAACGCCATGAACTTCGTGGACGGGCTGGACGGGCTGGCCTCGGGCATCGGCCTGATCGCGGCCAGCGCCACCTGCGCCTTCTGCCTGGGACTGCTCAGTGACCAGGGCGGTGACGTGACCGCCTATCCACCGGCGTTGATCGCGGCCACCATCGCGGGTGCCTGCCTGGGCTTTCTGCCCTACAATTTCCAGCCCGCCCGGATCTTCATGGGCGACTCCGGTTCGATGCTGATCGGCCTGATGTTGGCCTCGGCGAGCACCACGGCGGCGGGCAAGATGAACCCGACGAGCCTGGACGCCTTCGGGTTGTTCGCGCCGCTGCTGGTGGTGGCGGCCGTGCTGTTCGTGCCGCTGCTCGACCTGAGCCTGGCGGTCGTGCGGCGGACCCGGGCGGGCAAGAGCCCGTTCCACGCGGACAAGATGCATCTGCACCACCGTCTGCTGGAGTTGGGCCACTCCCAGCGGCGGGCGGTGTTGTTGATCTACCTGTGGGCCGGGGTGGTGGCCTTCGGCGCCGTGTCGCTCACTCTCGTCGAGGACGTGGCCCTGGTGGCGTGGGCTGTCGCGTTCGCGGTGCTCGTGGCCGGTATCGTGTCCGCGATACCCCGAATGAGGACCAGATAGTTCTTTCTGGTGGGAGAAGCGATGAGCGAGGCAACCGGAGCGGCCGAGGACGCCGCGCACACCCCCGAGGTGAATCCGCACGGCCGGGCCGTCCGTCGGCTGGCCGACGCGATGCTGCGTACGGCGACGTGGCCCGCCGTGGTGACCGTGCTGGTCAGCGTGGTCGTCGCCGCCTTCTGGGTCGGTGCCCAGGGGGCGCTGGGCGCGTTGGTCGGTGGGGTGATCGCTTCGGCCTCCTCCTTGCTGACCCTGTGGTTGATGCGGATGACCTCGGACGCGCATCCCATGTTCGTGATGGTCGCCGCGTTGGGCGGCTACGTCGGCAAGATGCTCGTGCTGTTCGCCGTGGTGACGCTGCTGCGGGTCTTCACTGCGGTGCATGTCCCCGCTGTGGCGATCGCCATACTCGCCACAGTGCTGGTGTGGACGTTTGCCGAGGTCAGGGCCTTCCGTCGGACCAGGATTCCGACGATCGCGTCAGCGAATGACTCCTGACGGAGTAGGGATTCGGCCCTGCCGGTGTGAAATGGTGGGTATACCCGTTTTGTTACCAAATGGTAGGGTTTGCCGCGCGGGAAGCTCGGGCCGTTGAGCCGAGGGGGTTCGCGCCGCGGGGTGGTTCCGATCGCCCGGCCGGACGCCGCCTGGCGGACCTCGCCCCGAGGGAGGGCCCCTACGTCCTCGATCGTGTATCAGGTACGTTGAGTGCAAATCGTGACGATTCCCCCGGTGGAGTTAGCTTCGCTCGGGAGAACCGGAAGGAGCCCAGTTGGGCGCGCTGGTGTTGAGCCAAGGCGGTACGTTCGATCCGCCCGGTGTCGATAGCTTTTTCCTCCCACCGATATTCGGTGGAGTCACCAAGCCGATCGTGCTCGTGGTGCTCTCGGCGGTCATCGTCGGTGCGTACTTCTTCTTTGCCACGCGCAACCTCAAGGTGGTGCCTGGCAGGGCGCAGTTCGCGGCGGAGTACATCTACGACTTCAGCAGGAACACGATCGCCAGGGACCAGATCGGGGCCAAGGACTTCCAGCGGTTCATCCCGTTGATCTTCGGGCTGTTCACGTTCATCCTGGTGAACAACATCTTCGGGATCGTCCCGTTGATCCAGTTCCCCACGATGGCCAAGATCGGGTTCCCGGTCGCCCTGTTCATCATGGTCTACGTGGTGATCCACACGGTCGGATTCAGACGCCACGGCTTCTTGGGCTACTTCAAGCACGTGATGTTCCCTCCGGGAGTGCCCAAGCCGGTCTACATCCTGCTGGCTCCGATCGAGTTCCTGCAGAAGTTCCTGTTCCAGCCGGTGGCGCTGGCCATCCGAGTCTTCGCGGCGATGTTCGCCGGACACCTCATCCTGCTGGTGTTCACGCTCGGAGGGCAGTACCTGCTGCTCGAGGCGAGTGCCCTGTTCAAACCGGTTTCCATCATCAGCTTCGCCTTCGCGATCATCCTGACCTTCGCCGAGGCCTTGATTCAGGTCTTGCAGGCGTACATCTTCGCGGTGCTCAGCGCCAACTTCATCGGCGCCGCACTCGCGCAAGAGCACTGAGGGCAGATCGAGACCTCCGATCCGCGCAAGCGGACCGAGTTGAAAGGTAGTAACAGTGAGCAACATCGTTCTTGCACAGGCCGCGGAAACCGCCGCCAACATCAACCCGGGTCTCGCCGCCATCGGCTACGGTGTCGGTGCCGTCGGCCCCGGTATCGGTGTCGGCCTCATCTGGGCGTCGGTCATCAACGGCACCGCCCGCCAGCCGGAGGCCCAGGGCCAGCTGATGGGAATCGCCTGGATCTCCTTCGTGCTCGTCGAGGTGCTGGCGCTGATCGGTCTGGTCGTCTACTTCCTCGCCTCCGCCGCTTGAGTTTGACGACTTGACGCGTTGGGAGAGGTGCTGATGAAGACACACGTGGTGCTGGCGGCGGAGGGGGAGCACAACCCGATCCTGCCGGAGCCTGCCGAGATCATCGTCGGTTTCGTCGCCTTCGCCCTGCTGCTTTTCGTCCTCCACCGGTACGCGGTTCCGCGCTTCGAGAAGCTCTACAAGGAACGCAGCGACCGGATCGAGGGCGGCATAGCCCGGGCGGAGGAGGCGCAGGCCGAAGCCCAGCGGACGCTGGAACAGTACAAGGCCCAACTGGCCGAGGCCCGCGCCGAAGCCGCGCGCATCAGGGACGACGCCAGGGCCGAGGGGCAACAGATCCTCGACGAGATGCGCTCGCAGGCCCAGACCGAGAGCGATCGGATCATCAGTCAGGGGCAGGCCCAGCTGGCCGCACAGAAGGCGCAGGTCATCGCTGAGCTGCGTGCCGATCTCGGTCGGCAGGCCGTGGATCTGGCCAGCAAGGTCGTCGGTGAGTCCCTCGAGAACGAGGAACGGACCCAACGCACCGTGGACCGTTTCCTCGACGAGCTGGAGTCCACCTCCGCACCGTCGACGTCGACCAGCAGCTGAACGGTTCGCACCGGTCGGCCTTCAGGTCGAAGGGATTTCAGTGATGGGCCCAGGAGAGAAAGGCGTGCAGACTTGAGCACCCTCGTGAACGCCGCGAGTCGCGATGCACTGGCAGCCAGTGAGCTGCAGTTGTTGCAGGCCACTGACGGGGCCGGACCCGCGGAGATCACCGGGCTCGCCGACGAGTTGTTCGGGGTCGCCGCGCTGCTGCGCGGCGAGTCCGTTCTCCGGCGCGCTCTCGCCGACGCCGCCACCCCGGCGGAATCCAGGAAGAGCCTGGTTCGTGAGTTGCTGGGCGACCGTCTCGGTGCCCGCTGCCTGCCGGTGGTGCTCGAAGCGGCTGGAGTTCGCTGGTCGCACCCGAGCGATCTGGTGCACGGCCTCGAACGGCTCGCCCGCATCGCGCTGCTGGTCCAGGCGGAACGGGCGGGCAGGCTGGACGCGGTGGAGGACGAGCTGTTCCGGCTGGGCCGCATCATCGGCGGTCAACCCGAGCTGGAGCGGTTGCTGTCGGATCCCACGGCCGATGCCGCCGGTAAGGGAGCCGTCGTCGGACAGCTTGTTGGCGGCAAGGTCGAGGACGTGACCGAACGCCTGGTGCGGCAGTTGGTCGAAAGGTCGCCGGGCCGGCACCTCAGTGAGGAGCTGGAGGAACTGGCCGAGCTCTCCGCCAAACGCAGGGAGCGCTCGGTCGCCCACGTTCGTTCGGCGGTCGCGCTCAGTGAGCAGCAACAGGAGCGGTTGGCCAACACGCTGCAGCGCATCTACGCACGGCCGATCGCGGTACACCTGGAGGTGGACCCCGAGGTCGGTGGCGGATTGGTCATTCGGGTCGGTGAGGAAGTCATCGACGGCAGCACGTCCGGACGGCTGCAGGCATTGCGGCGCGACCTCTCCGACTGACGGGTGCAGCCGCACCCGCCGAACGGACGAGGCCGGACCCTTTTTCCACAGAACCAAGCGAGAGCAGGAACGAGACATGGCGGAGCTGACGATCTCGTCGGACGAGATCCGCAGTGCGATCGAGAAGTACGTCTCCAGCTACTCCCCCGAGGTCAGCCGCGAGGAGGTCGGGGTCGTCACGGACACCGGTGACGGCATCGCCCATGTCGAGGGTCTGCCTTCGGTCATGACCGAGGAACTGCTGGAGTTCCCCGGCGGCGTCTACGGCGTCGCGATGAACCTTGAGGCTCAGTCGATCGGTGCGGTCATCCTCGGTCAAGCCGACCAGATCGAGGAGGGCCAGGAGGTCAGGCGCACCGGCAAGGTGATGTCCGTGCCGGTCGGCGACAACTTCCTCGGCCGCGTGGTCAACCCGGTGGGCGAGCCTCTGGACGGTCTCGGTGAGATCGAGCCGGAGACCCAGCGTGAGCTGGAGTTGCAGGCCGCCTCGGTCGTGCAGCGCCAGGGCGTGAGCGAGCCGTTGCAGACCGGTATCAAGGCCATCGACTCGATGACGCCGATCGGTCGTGGCCAGCGGCAGCTGATCATCGGTGACCGCAAGACCGGCAAGACCACGATCGCCACTGACACGATCATCAACCAGAAGAGCAACTGGGAGAGCGGCGACCCGAACAAGCAGGTGCGCTGCATCTACGTCGCCATCGGGCAGAAGGGCTCCACCATCGCGGGTACGCAGCGTGCCCTCGAGGAGGCCGGGGCGATGGAGTACACCACCATCGTGGCCGCTCCGGCCGCGGACTCGCCCGGTCTGAAGTGGCTGGCCCCCTACGCAGGCTCCGCCCTCGGCCAGCACTGGATGTGGCAGGGCAAGCACGTGCTCATCGTCTTCGACGACCTGACCAAGCAGGCCGAGGCCTACCGGGCCATCTCGCTGCTGCTGCGGCGCCCTCCGGGACGTGAGGCCTACCCGGGCGACGTCTTCTACCTGCACTCCCGCCTGCTGGAGCGCTGTGCCAAGCTCTCCGACGACCAGGGTGGCGGTTCGATGACCGGTCTGCCGATCATCGAGACCAAGGCCAACGACGTCTCGGCCTACATCCCCACCAACGTCATCTCCATCACCGACGGGCAGTGCTTCCTGCAGTCCGACCTGTTCAACTCCGGACAGCGTCCCGCCATCGACGTCGGTACCTCGGTGTCCCGTGTCGGTGGTTCGGCCCAGATCAAGGCCATGAAGAGCGTCACCGGTTCGTTGAAGATCGAGCTGGCGCAGTACCGTGAGCTGGAGGCTTTCTCCGCGTTCGCCTCGGACCTGGACGCGGCCTCCAAGGCGCAGCTGGATCGCGGTGCCCGCCTGATGGAGGTCCTCAAGCAGGGTGAGGGAGTGCCGTTCCCCGTCGAGGAAGAGGTGATCTCGCTCTACCTGGGCACCAAGGGCCATCTGGACGACGTGCCCACCAACGACGTCCGTCGCTTCGAGTCGGAGTTCCTGGCGCACATGCGGCGCAACCAGAGCACCGTGCTCAAGGACATCGCCGAGAGCGGGAAACTCTCCGACGACGGTACGCAGGCCATCGAGGACGCCGTCGCGGAGTTCAAGAAGCAGTTCACCACCTCCGAGGGCGGCACGGTGCTGCCGCAGCACGAGGAAGTGGGCACCGTCGGTGCCGACGAGGTCGAGCAGGAGACGGTGAAGGTCAACCGCCCCGCCTCCGGGGACAGCGAGAAGTGACCGGATAGCCATGGCACAGCTTCGCGAACTACGCAACCGCATCCGGTCGGTGCAGTCGACCCGGAAGATCACCAAGGCGCAGGAGCTCATCGCCACCTCGCGCATCATGAAGGCGCAGGCGAGGGTCGAGGCCTCCAGGCCGTACGCCGACGAGATCACCAGGGTGCTGACCGCACTGGCCGATGCCAGCCCGCTCGATCACCCCTTGCTGACCGAGCGGGACAACTCCAAGCGCTCCGCGGTGCTCGTGGTGACCAGTGACCGCGGTTTCTGCGGTGCCTACAACGCCAACGTGATCCGCGCGGCCGAGGAACTGCAGAACACGTTGCGGGAGCAGGGCAAGACCCCGCTGCTGTACGTGATCGGCCGCAAGGGTGAGGCGTACTATCGGTTCCGCAACCGGGAAATCACGCAGAGCTGGAGCGGTTTCACCGACCGCCCGGACTACGCCAACGCGGCGGAGGTGGGCGAGACCCTGGTGAAGGCGTTCATGCAGGGCACCGAGGAGGCCAAGCGGGAGGGCAGCACGGACGAGCACACGCTGGCCGTGGACGAGATCCATCTCGTGCACACCGAGTTCGTCTCGATGCTCTCCCAGAAGCCGGTCATCAGGCGGGTCGCTCCGCTGGAAGTGGAGTACACCGAGTCCGAGGGGCTGCGCCCGGCCTACGACTTCGAGCCGGACGCCGAGACCCTGTTCCGGGCACTGCTGCCGAAGTACATCAACACTCGCCTGTTCGCCGGACTGTTGGATTCGGCGGCGTCCGAGCACGCGGCACGCCGAACCGCGATGAAGTCGGCCACGGACAACGCGGACGAGATCGTGCAGAACCTCAGCCGCGAGGCCAACCGTGCTCGCCAGGCCCAGATCACCCAGGAAATCAGCGAGATCGTCGGCGGTGTCGAGGCGCTCTCGTCTGCGGGAAGTGAGTGACATGACTGCAACTGCCACTAGCACTGCTACTGGCACCGGTCGCGTCGTCCGGGTCCTCGGCCCGGTGGTGGACGTCGAGTTCCCCCGCGACCACGTGCCGGACCTGAACAACGCGCTGTCCGTGGAGATCACGGCCACGGGGATGAGCAACACCGTCACGTTGGAGGTGGCCCAGCACCTCGGAGACAACGTGGTGCGCGCCATCTCGATGCAGCCCACCCAGGGCCTCGTACGTGGGGCCCCGGTCACCGACAGCGGAGCACCGATCTCCGTGCCCGTCGGGGACGAGGTCAAGGGCCACGTGTTCAACGCGCTCGGCCACTGCCTGGACGAGCCGGGTCACGCCGCCGACGCGGAGCGGTGGAGCATCCACCGCAACCCGCCGTCCTTCGACCAGCTCGAGGGCAAGACCCAGATGCTGGAGACCGGCATCAAGGTCATCGACCTGCTCACGCCCTACGTGCAGGGCGGCAAGATCGGTCTCTTCGCCGGTGCCGGTGTGGGCAAGACGGTGCTCATCCAGGAGATGATCCGCCGTGTCGCCAGGAACTTCGGCGGCACCTCGGTCTTCGCCGGTGTGGGTGAGCGCACCCGTGAGGGCAACGACCTCTGGGTGGAGATGGCGGAGTCCGGCGCGCTGGACAACACCGCCCTCGTGTTCGGCCAGATGGACGAGCCGCCGGGCACCCGTATGCGGGTCGGACTGTCGGCGTTGACGATGGCGGAGTACTTCCGCGACGTGCAGAACCAGGACGTGCTGCTGTTCATCGACAACGTCTTCCGGTTCACCCAGGCCGGTCAGGAGGTCTCCACCCTGCTGGGCCGGATGCCCTCGGCGGTCGGTTACCAGCCGACGCTGGCCGACGAGATGGGTGCGTTGCAGGAGCGGATCACCTCCACCCGAGGGCGTTCGATCACCTCCATGCAGGCGGTCTACGTGCCCGCCGACGACTACACCGACCCGGCGCCGGCGACCACCTTCGCCCACCTGGACGCGACCACGGAGATGGCTCGTTCCATCGCGCAGAAGGGTATCTACCCGGCGGTGGACCCGCTGACGTCCACCTCCAACATCCTGGAGCCCAGGATCGTCGGCGAGGAGCACTACCGGGTGGCCCAGCAGGTCAAGCAGATCCTGCAGAAGTACAAGGAACTGCAGGACATCATCGCCATCCTGGGGATGGACGAGCTGTCCGAGGAGGACAAGGTCACGGTCAACCGGGCCCGCCGGATCGAGCGTTACCTGTCGCAGAACTTCTTCGTCGCCAAGCAGTTCACCGGCCAGGAGGGCTCCTTCGTCCCGCTGAAGGAGACCATCGAGGCCTTCGACAAGCTCTGCAACGGCGAGTTCGACCACTACCCCGAGCAGGCCTTCCTGTCCATCGGTGGTCTCGAGGACCTGCAGCAGGCCTACGAGAAGTACACGCAGGAGTGATTCCGCCCGAAGCGGGTGGACACGGGTGCCGGAATTCGGCAAGGATTCCGGCACCCACTCCGTGGTGAACGCTGGTTCGCCCGTGTGCCGGAATTCGGACGTGCCCGATCCATCGGATAGACTACGACGACACACCGACAAAGGAGACACGCGTGGCCGAGATGTCCGTCGAGCTGGTCGCCGTGGAGCGCCGCTTGTGGTCCGGTAAGGCGACCAGCGTGGTGGCTCAGACGACCGAAGGTGTAATCGGTATTATGCCCAGGCACGAGCCGATGCTCGGCCAGCTGGTCGAGGGGGGTGTCGTCAAGATCTCGACGCCGGACCACGAGACCGTCACGGCCGCCGTGCACGGTGGTTTCCTCTCGGTCTCCGACGGTGTGGTCAGTGTGCTCGCGGAGTCCGCTGAACTGGCCCAGGAGATCGACGTCGCCGCGGCGCGGCGCGATGCCGAGGGGGATGATGAACAGGCCAGGATCCGTGCCCGGTCGCGACTGCGAGTGGCAGGGTACTCCGTCTGACACAGGTCGTCGATGAGCGCCTCGGTCGTGGTGATCGCCGTCCTGCTCGTGCTGGCAGTCGTCGCCGTGCTCCTCGTGCTCGGCGGGATGCTGCTCGCGCGTCGACGGCTGCGCGGACTCCGGGCCGGGGGGATCGAGGTGGCTCTGCGGGTGCACCGGAGCGAACCCGGCCGGGGGTGGCATCTGGGAGTGGCCCGTTACCAGGGTGAGGAGTTCGCCTGGTACCGGGCGTTGAGTCTGCGTTCCGGGCCCGACTGGATACTCAACCGGAGTACCATAGCGATCACCGACCGACGTCGTCCCACCACGGCGGAGGCCTACACGATGCCCGCCGGTTCCCTGGTGCTGCATCTCGGTCGACCGGAGGAGGACATCGAGGTGGCCATGGGAAGCGACGCGCTGACCGGCTTCCTGTCGTGGCTGGAGTCCTCCCCGCCGAGCAGCGTCGCCCCGTGGGTCCGATGACGGCGCACGCCCGAAGTGCTGTGTGCGGCCGAGGGGTTCCGTCGGGCTTTTCTAGAATGTCCGGGTGCGTATCGAGGCAGTCGCTTATGACCATCCGGATGTCGCCGACCTGATCGAGCAGGTGCAGCAGGAGTACGTCGTCCGCTACGGCGGACCGGACGTCACCCCGCTGAGCGCCTCCGAGTTCCTGCCGCCCCACGGGGTCTTCCTGGCGGGCTACCGTGACGGCTCTCCGGTGGCCACGGGAGGGTGGCGGGCACGGGACTCCGACGTCGTCGGACTGGAGGACGGTGACGCCGAGATCAAACGGATGTACGTGGTGCCCGCGGCCCGGGGGCTGGGTTACGCGCGCGCGATACTGGGGGAACTGGAAAGGCGGGCCGCCCGGGCCGGTCGCAAGCGCATGGTGTTGGAAACCGGGCTGCGCCAGCCCGAGGCGATCGGACTGTACGAGAGCGCGGGCTACCGCGAGATACCGAAGTTCGGGGTCTTCGCCGACGAACCGCACAGCAGGTGTTTCGCCAAGGAACTGGTGGATTCGACGGGCTGGTGAACCTCGCCGGAGCACGGGCGGGGGAACACGGGTGCCGGTGCGTCGCCGGGAAACCGCCCACGTCACTCCGGCGGGTTCGGCTCAGGAGCGTTCACCCGGCCGCCAGAGCACGTCGCCGTTCGGATTGGCGATCCGGGCGAGGATGAACAGCAGGTCGGACAGTCGGTTCAGGTACTTGGCCGGCAGCTCGTTGGTGTTGTCGGGGTCCTCGTCGATCAGCGCCCACGCCGAACGTTCGGCGCGGCGGGCGACACAGCGCGCCTGGTGCAACAACGCTCCGCCCGGAGTTCCTCCGGGCAGGATGAACGAGTTCAGCTTCCCCAGACGCTCGTTGTACTCGTCGCACCAGCTTTCGAGCTGGTCGACGTAGTCCTGCGTCACCCGCAGCGGGGGGTGTTCCGGAGCCTCCACCACCGGGGTGGCCAGGTCGGCACCGACGTCGAACAGGTCGTTCTGCACCGAACGCAGGATGTCGTGAATGTCGGCGTCGAGGTTCGCCGTGGCCAGCGCGACGCCGATCACCGAGTTCGTCTCGTCCACGTCGGCGTAGGCACCGATCCTGGCGTCGGACTTGGGCACCACGGAGTTGTCCGACAGGCGGGTGGTCCCGCCGTCTCCGGTGCGGGTGTAGATCTTGGTCAGATGCACGCTCATGGCCACAACCCTATGTCCCCCTTCCCGATGGGCGGGGTGGTGTCGTGACGGTGAGCACGTTCGGCGGTCCAGGGTCGTCGGGATGTCACCGCGGGGGACGGGACCGTCCCGGCGGGATCCGCGGTTCCGGAACCCGGTGGGTTCCCGACGAGCCCCACCCGGAGGGCAATCGCACCGCAGCCGTAACCTGGCTGTCCGTGAGTGAACATTTCCGGGTACACGGCGGCGCCCGTCTCGTCGGCGAGGTCGGCGTGGTCGGCGCGAAGAACAGCGTGTTGAAGTTGATGGCGGCCTCCCTGTTGACCGAGGGCACCACGACCATCACGAACTGCCCGGAGATCCTGGACGTCCCGTTGATGGCCGACGTGCTGCGCAGCCTCGGCTGCTCCGTCGAGATCGACGGAGCGACGACCATGGTCACCACACCCTCCGAGATCAGCCACGAGGCCGTCTCCGCCCACATGGGTAGGCTGCGTGCCTCGGTGTGCGTGCTCGGGCCGCTGGTGGCCCGTTGTCGTCGGGCGGTGGTGACGCTGCCCGGCGGTGACGCCATCGGCTCCCGCCCGTTGGACATGCACCAGAGTGGGTTGCGCCAGCTGGGTGCCCACAGCCACATCGAGCACGGTGCCGTGGTGGCGGAGGCGGAGGACCTGCACGGGGCGCAGATCTGGCTGGACTTCCCGAGTGTCGGCGCCACCGAGAACATCCTGATGGCCTCGGTGCTGGCCGACGGAACCACCGTCATCGACAACGCCGCGCGCGAGCCGGAGATCGTCGACCTGTGCGTGATGTTGCAGCAGATGGGGGCCAAGATCGAGGGGGCGGGTACCTCCACGCTGACCGTCCACGGGGTCTCCTCGCTCGAACCGGTGCGTCACCAGGTGATCGGTGACCGGATCGTCGCCGCCACCTGGGCTTTCGCCGCGGCGGCGACCCGAGGGGACGTGACGGTGCACGGGGTGGATCCGCAGCACGTCAATCTCGTGCTGGAGAAACTGCGCGGCGCGGGCGCCGAGATCTCCACCGGCGAGGACGACTTCCGGGTGGTGATGCGTGCGCGTCCCAGCGCGATCGACTACGTGACACTTCCCTACCCGGGGTTTCCCACCGATCTCCAACCGATGGCCCTGGCGTTGTCGGCCGTTGCCGACGGCACCTCGATGATCACCGAGAACCTTTTCGAGTCGCGGTTCCGTTTCATCGAGGAACTGGTCCGTATGGGGGCCGACGCGCGCACCGACGGTCACCACGCCGTGGTTCGGGGGCAGGAACGCCTGTCCAGTGCTCCCGTGTGGGCCTCGGACATCCGTGCCGGTGTGGGGCTGGTCCTGGCCGGGTTGTGCGCGGACGGTGTCACCGAGGTGTGGGATGTCTTCCACATCGATCGCGGCTACCCGGACTTCGTGGAGCAGCTGCGCGGGCTGGGAGCGGAGATCGAGCGCGTGTCCGACTGAGCGCTCCGGCGGATCGTCCGGCGGGTGGAGACCGGTGTCGTCTCCGTCCGGCTTCCGCGCGCCACACTTACGTGTGGTGCTCGGGCGAACCCGTTGAGTGTGTGGCTTCGTGTGGTTGACGATCATGAGGTGGCTGTCGTCGCCCCTCCGAGGCCGGTGAGGCGGGCACGGCGTACGGACCCCTGCCGTGCCCGGTGTTCCTCCGGAGGACTCTCCGTCCTCGACCGCGTTCTCCCGGGGTGGGGCAACCACGTGGACGGACCCGTTCCGCGAGTGTGCGCGGGCAACGCCGTGTTCCCCGGCACGGGGTTCCTCCCCTCGGGCAAGCGGGTCCGCGGACGTTGCGGCGGTGCGGTCCCCGTGTCCGCACCGCCGCCGATCGTGAGGAGTGGAGTATGTCCCTGGACTGGTCCCAGACCACCTTTCACAAGGCCAACGCCTCCAGTGTCGAGGGCACGGAGTGCGTGGAGGTGGCGCGTATAGGCGACACCTTCGGCGTGCGGAACTCGCGGGATCCGCACGGTCCCGTGCTCGAGTTCACGCGTGCGGAGATGGAGGCCTTCGCCGACGGAGTACGTCAGGGCGAATTCGGGATCTGAAGAGTCGTTTCCCGGTTGGGGAGGTCCGAAGGGGGCTTCCGGCGGACAGCGCCCGCCCTCGGTGTGTGGCCTCCCCACCGGGAAGCCCTCCGGTGAGGTGTGTCAGGAGCCGTCGGTGACGACCTCACCCGACTCGACGCGGACCGCCACGGACGGCAGTGGTTTCCGGGCCGGGCCGCTGACCACCGCACCGGAGGCCGATTCGAACACCGAACCGTGGCAGGGACAACGCAGTTCGTTCCCCGCCGCGCGCACCGTGCACCGCATGTGGGTACACACGGCGCTGTGCGCGGTCACCTCGTCCTCGTTCGGGCGGCTCAGGGCGATCTTCTCCCCGTCCGGGCCGTCGACGACGAGCGAACCGCCCACCGGCACCTCCGTCAACGCGGCCAGCCGCTCCCCCTGCCGTGGGGTGACGCCGTCCGAGGGGCTCTCCTCGGAGGTCAGTTCCGAACCCTGGTACGACCCGTCGGAACATCCGGACAGCATCGCGGCACCGACTCCGACTCCTCCCACGGCCAGGGCGTGTCGTCGGGTTACCGGTGGCTCGGCGCTCATGATTTCCTCCCAGGCGGATCACGTGGTTGTCGGTTCGGGGTCCTGTCGGGATGGTTCCCGACGGTCGCCGGAACAGCCAGCTCGCGGGGATGTGGTGCCCCGTGTCCGGGCTGTGCCGGACGGCTCGTTCCACCAGGACTCCGTACTTCTCGGACAATACCGACACGGAAGTCTCTCGACGTTCGTTCGTGGCCGGTTCCGCCGGCCTTCGGTCGACACGAGGCCAAGGAGAGGACGGATGAGTACGAACCTTTCGGGCGGGGGAAGGCACGTCGCCGCCGAACTGCTCCGCGGGGTGACGGCGGCGGGCCTGCTCATGTCCGCTGTGGTGCATCTCGACCTGTGGGCCCAGGGGGTGAGCGGAGTGCCCGTCATCGGGCCGCTTTTCCTGCTCAACGCGGTGGCCGGTCTGGTGCTGGCGTTGGTGCTGCTCAGTTGGAAGCACTGGTTGCCCCCGCTGGGGGCCGTGGGATTCGGTGTGCTGACCCTGCTGGCGTTCGTGTTGGCGGTCACGGTCGGTCTGTTCGGCTCACACGAGGTCGCGGCCGGGGTTCCGCAGTTGCTGGCCGGGGTGGCCGAAGTGGTGACGGTGGTGGCCGCCCTGGGGCTGCTCGCGATGGGATCTCGTTCCTAGCGAGGTCGTCGAGGTGCTCGTTTCCGAGGGGGCGGGCGGGGCTCCGGCCGGGGTCAGTCCGTCCGTCCGCCACGGCGCTCGTGCACCAGTAGCAACGTGTAGGCGGCGAGGGACTGCGCGTCGGTCATCTCGCCGCGTTCGATCATGCCCTCGACGTCGACACGGTCGAACCAGGCCGAGCGCATGTCCTGTTCCTCGGGCTCCCGTTCGGGGGGGCCGGAGGTGAGTCCGGTGGCGAGGAAAGCACGTCCCCGTTGGCTGGACAGCCCCGCGGCCACGTCGAGCACGCCCAGCTCGGTCATCCGCGCGGCACGCAGTCCGGTCTCCTCCCGGAGCTCCCGGCCGGCCAGCTCCAGCGGGTCCGTCGTCTCCCCGTCGGGAGCGGTGCCCTGGGGAAACTCCCAACGTCGCATACCCAGCGGGTATCGGTACTGCTCCACGAGTCGGATCCGTTGGTTGCGCGGGAGACCGTCGGCCTCGTCCACGGGGATGATCAGCGCGTAGTCCGGTTTGTCCACCACCGCGTAGACCCCGTCCGACCCGTCGCCTCGGCGGATCGCGTCCTCCCGGAGCGTCATCCAGGGGTTCCGGTAGACCTCTCGGCTGTCGATCGTTTCCATGGTGGTTCGGTTTCTTTCGGACGGGGTGGTGTGGGGCTGTGGGCGGCGGTGCCGGAACGGCAGGGTATACCCCCGGGGACGGTTCCGGTGAGCGTGGCCGGGGCGGCCGGTGTCCCAGTGGTCGGGGCGCGACACTTCCGGCAGGCGGTTGTCGATATCGGTGGGAGGTGCGTTTACGCTCTGTCGGGTGCGTCTCGTAATCGCTACCTGCAAGGTCGACTACGTCGGCAGGCTGAACGCCCATCTGCCGCTGGCCACCAGGCTTTTGTTGATCAAGGCCGACGGTTCGGTCTCGGTGCACTCCGACGACAGGGCGTACAAGCCGTTGAACTGGATGAGCCCGCCCTGCTGGTTGATAGAGGACTCCGACGTGTGGACGGTGCAGAACAAGTCGGGGGAGAAACTGATCATCTCCCTCAAGGAGATCGTGCACGACTCCCACTACGAGTTGGGGCCGGAGCCCGGGCTGGTCAAGGACGGCGTGGAGTCGCATCTGCAACAGCTGCTGGCCGAACACGTCACCACTCTGGGTGAAGGGTGGACACTGGTGCGTCGGGAGTATCCGACTCCGATCGGGCCGGTGGACCTGATGTGTCGGGACGCCGACGGAGCCAACGTCGCGGTCGAGATCAAACGTCGTGGCGAGATCGACGGTGTCGAGCAGCTGACCCGCTATCTCGACCTGCTCAACCGTGACCCGCTGTTGGCCCCGGTGAGCGGGGTGTTCGCCGCCCAACAGATCAAACAACAGGCACGTACCCTGGCCGAGGACCGCGGGATCCGTTGCGTGACCCTGGACTACGAGCAGCTGCGCGGTATCGATCCGGACGAGTACCGGCTGTTCTGAACCGCTCCTCGGCCCGGTGCCGGAACCTCCCGGTCGGTCCCCGCCGGTTCCCGGGGTCCTCGGGGGACGTGGTTCAGCGACTGCCGCGTCCTCGGGGACGAGGGCCGGAGCGGTTCTCCGCGCGGCAGTGGGAGTCCCTGCTTCTGCGCAGCCCCTCCAACACGCGGGTGAGCAGGGCCAGGTCGGGGCTTCGCCAGGTGGCCGCCGTCGCGGCGAGACCCGTGCCGCTGTCGCTGCCGAGGGGCCTTCCGAGCTCGCCGCTGAAGGCGAGCAGGTAGTTGCCCGACCTGGGGGACGGCCTGCGCGATGGAGTCGTGCGGGGAAGCGGTGGAGCGGTCACGCGTGCACTCCCTCCCTGATGCGGTCGCGTTCACCCTCGGTGTGGGTGGAGTCCTCCTGTGACTGCCGTGTCCCGTCGGGTTCGTGCAGAGCCCGCGCCAGTTCGGTCAGGGCCGTGGCCAGCTCGCCACGTTCGGATGTGGACAGTCGGTCGGATCCGAGTTCGTAGGCGGCTTCCTCCAGCATCCACTGGCACCGGAGCAGCAGCACGGCCAGTCGGGAATTCCGTCCGTTCACGGGCTTTTCTCCTGCTTTCGAACCGTGGTTACCGATGGGAGGTGCCGCCGTGTGTTCCGGCCGGTCGGGGGCGGCGGTCGACGGCCTCAGCCACGGGACACGTTTCCGCGGTTCGGGTTCGCGAGTCTGCGCGCCAGCAGCCACGGCCCCACGAACAGGCTCGCCGCGAGCAGTGCCAGTATTTCCGCCACGTCCATGTGATCACCTCCCGTGTTCGTTCGAATGCTAAGCGTGTTGATCGGCCCGGCGATAGAAGTGAGCCAATCGCTGCACCTTTCAGGTGAAGAGATCGCACCGAACGGGGCTCGTTCAGCGGTTGCGGCGGGGCGCCTTCGTTACTGGCCGTGTCGTGCCGTGGAGAGGGAGTGCGGAGATTCCGGCGGCAGGCGGGCCTCTCCGGTGCCGAGGGGATCCCGGGGAGCGGCGAGGGCGCTGAATCGCTCCCACCCGTGAGTTCAACGAATTGATATCGCCACTGTGTGACTCGTCCCACTGTGCGGTATTGTTCGCCTGCTTTTGTAGCTGGTGATTATCGTTTGAAATTGTTTGCTTTGGAGGTGGAGGCGAGGTGTATGCGTTAGCCCAGGAGCAGCTGCGACTGGACGCGGGACCGGTCGACTACCTGCTGCTCGCGCTCTACTTCGTGTTCGTGCTCGGCATCGGCTACCTGGCGCGCCGCGCCGTCTCGACCAGCCTGGACTTCTTCCTGTCGGGACGTTCGCTGCCCGCCTGGGTGACCGGCTTGGCGTTCATCGCCGCCAACCTGGGGGCGATCGAGATCATCGGGATGTCCGCCAACGGAGCCCAGTACGGGATGCCGACCATGCACTACTTCTGGGTCGGCGCCGTTCCGGCGATGCTGTTCCTCGGCGTGGTGATGATGCCGTTCTACTACGGTTCCAAGGTGCGCAGCGTCCCCGAGTTCATGCTGCGCCGGTTCGGCAAACCGGCACACCTGGTCAACGCCCTCAGTTTCGCGGCCGCGCAGCTGCTGATCGCCGGAGTCAACCTCTTCCTGCTGGCCAGCATCGTCAACGTGTTGCTCGGCTGGCCACTGTGGGTCTCGGTCCTCGTCGCCGCGGTGATCGTGCTCAGTTACACGGGACTCGGCGGGCTCTCGGCGGCCATCTACAACGAGGTGTTGCAGTTCTTCGTCATCGTGGCCGCCCTGCTGCCGCTGACCGTGGTGGGCCTGGCCAAGGTCGGCGGCTGGAACGGTCTGGTGGACAAGGTCACCACCCAGTCCGGAGCCAACGAGCTCTCGGCCTGGCCCGGCAACGAACTCACCGGTTTCGGCAGCAACTTCCTGTCCGTACTGGGAATCGTGTTCGGCCTCGGCTTCGTACTCGCCTTCGGCTACTGGACCACCAACTTCGTGGAGGTCCAACGCGCCATGGCCTCCAAGAGCATGTCGGCGGCCCAACGGACACCGATCATCGGCGCCTTCCCGAAGATGCTGATCCCGTTCCTGGTCGTCGTCCCCGGCATGATCGCCGCCGTCTCGGTACAGGAGATGATGGTGTTCAAACAGCGGGATGCGGGCGAGGTGGACTACAACGACGCACTGCTGTTGTTGATGCGGGACCTGCTGCCGAACGGGATGCTGGGGATCGCCCTCGCCGGTCTGCTGGCCTCCTTCATGGCCGGGATGGCGGCCAACCTGAGCTCGTTCAACACCGTGTTCACCTACGACATCTGGCAGTCCTATGTGGTCCCCGGACGTTCGGACGGCTACTACCTGCGGATGGGGCGGTGGGTGACCGTCGGGGCGACGGCGGCCGCCGTGGGCACGGCCTTCATCGCCTCGGGGTACTCGAACCTGATGGACTATCTGCAACAGTTGTTCTCGCTGTTCAACGCCCCGCTGTTCGCGACCTTCATCCTGGGCATGTTCTGGAAGCGCATGACCCCCACGGCGGGATGGCTCGGTCTCGTGACCGGCACGGGAGCCTCGTTGACCGTGTTCGGGCTCGCCGAGAGCGGTGTGCTCGAACTGCCCGGCCAGGGAGCCAGCTTCCTCGGAGCCGGTGCGGCGTTCGTGGTCGACATCGTGGTCAGCGTCGCCGTCAGCACGGTCACCCGCCCCAAACCGGCCGCCGAGCTGGTCGGACTCGTCTACGGGCTGACCCCGAAGGAGGACCGCACCGCCTCCACCACGGGTGAGGACGCGGGCTGGTACCGCAGGCCCGGCGTGCTCGCGGGAATCGTGCTGGTGATGGTCGTGCTGCTCAACATCGTGTTCGGATGACCCGTGTTCACTGCACCCGGGAGGCAGTCATGAGCGAAGACAAGGACACCAGGGGGCGACGTGCGGCGGCGTTCGACGTTCGCCTGGTCATCGCGGCCCTGTTCGTGCTCTACGGCGTGGTCTGCACGCTGATGGGGCTGTTCGGGACCAGCGCGGAGGAGATCGACCGCGCGGCCGGGATCAACATCAACCTGTGGAGCGGTGTGGGCATGCTCGTGTTCTCCGCGGCGTTCACGGCCTGGGCCAGGCTCCGTCCGATCGTGGTGCCCACCGAGACCGGGACACCGGAAACCTGAGCCCGGTGGGGAGTACCGTCTGCCACCGGAGCGGGACGAGGTGGGAAAAAGACCGGTTCCCGGCCGGGCGCAACCGTGCGACCGGTGACTCGTTGACCTCCGTGGGACCTGTGTGTGTACCACGCGCGGGTCGACAGTGTCGGCACGCGGCAGCGCCCGCCGGCCGCGTGCCGGTGGGATCACGACCGGTGAACCAGCATCCGGGGAGGCCAGCATGACCCAGACCGCCAGTGGCGGTGCCGAGACGACCGTCGACGTGACGGTCCCGTCGGAGGCGACGCCGACCACGGGCAGTTTCGACTCGCTCGACCCGAGGACGGGGGAGGTGGTCGGTACTCACCCGATCCACGACGAGTCCGCCGTGCGGGAGGCGGTGCGCCTGGCCCGCTCCGGACAGCGGTGGTGGGACGAGCTGGGTTTCGCGGGCAGGAAGCGACGTCTGGACGCCTGGCGCAGAGTGTTGGTCTCCCGCCTGGAGGAGGGGGCGGAACTGGTCTCGGCCGAGACCGGGAAACCGCTCGACGACGCCCGCCTGGAACTGGTGCTGGTCGTCGACCACCTCCACTGGGCGGCGGCCAACGCCGCCAAGGTCCTCGGTCGGCGCGGCGTGTCCTCCGGGACGCTCATGGCCAACCAGGCCGCTTCGGTGGAGTACCGTCCCTTCGGCGTCGTCGGGGTCATCGGCCCCTGGAACTACCCGGCGTTCACCCCGATGGGCTCGATCGCCTACGCCCTGGCCGCCGGCAACGCGGTGGTCTTCAAGCCCAGTGAGCTGACCCCCGGTGTGGGGGAGTGGCTGCGGCGGACCTTCGCCGAGGTGGTTCCGGAACACCCCCTGTTCCAGGTGGTCACCGGATTCGGGGACACGGGGGCGGCGCTGTGCCGTGCCGACGTGGACAAGGTGGCCTTCACCGGCTCCACCGAGACGGGCAAACGGGTCATGGCGGCCTGTTCCGAGTCGTTGACCCCGGTGTTGGTGGAGTGCGGCGGCAAGGACGCGTTGATCGTCGATTCGGACGCCGACCTGCACGCCGCCGCCGAGGCGGCGCTGTGGGGAGCGGCCTCCAACGCGGGACAGACCTGCATCGGTGTGGAACGGGTCTACGTCGTCGACTCGGTGGCCGACAGGTTCGTCCGGTTGGTCGCCGACCGTGCGGAGCGGTTGCGTCCCGGTGGGCAGCCCACGGCCGACCTGGGGCCGATCACGATGGGTTCCCAGGTCGAGGTGATCCGCGAACACATCGCCGACGCCCTCCGGCGGGGAGGCACCGCCGTCGTCGGCGGCACCGACTCGGTGCGTCCGCCCTTCGTCGACCCCGTGGTGCTGACCGACGTCCCCGAGGACTCCCCGGCGGTGACCGAGGAGACCTTCGGTCCCACGATCGTGATCAACAGGGTGCGTACCGCCGACGAGGGGATAGCCCGCGCCAACGCCGGCAGGTACGGGCTGGGCGGAACCGTGTTCTCCCGGGCACGCGGGATGGAACTCGCCCGCAGGATGCGCAGCGGGATGGTGGCGGTGAACTCGGTGATCTCCTTCGCCGCGGTCCCGGCCCTGCCGTTCGGAGGGGTGGGTGACTCCGGCTTCGGACGTATCCACGGCGCCGAGGGGCTACGTGAGTTCGGCAGGCCCCAGGCGGTCACGCGTACCCGGTTCCGGATGCCGCTCAATCCGATGAGCTTCGGCCGTTCGCCCCGGACCGTGCGACGTCTCGTGGCGTTGATGCGGCTGTTGCGGGGGCGCCGCTGAGCGGGGCCACACCCCGTCGGTGTGCTGCCCCACGGGTGATCACCTCGAAACATCCGCGTGGATTCGGCGGGATCCGGGCCGCGGAGGACCGGCGTGCCGGTTTCGCGCGGGGGCTTGCCCTGGAATGCTTTCGGTGAGCCCCGCGCGGACCGCCGTGTCGGTGCGGGAGCGGCTCCCGCCGGATTCGGCTGCCGTGGTCTCGCCGTCGAGGAGGTCATCCGTGAAGAAGATCATCAACGATCCGGCCGACGTCGTGGTGGACGCCCTGCGCGGAATGGCCGCCGCCCACCCCGACCTGCTGCGGGTACGGACCGATCCGGCTTTCGTGACCCGCTCCGACTCCCCGGTACGGGACAAGGTGGCCCTGGTCTCCGGCGGGGGTTCGGGTCACGAGCCGCTCCACGTCGGTTTCGTCGGCACCGGGATGTTGGACGCGGCCGTTCCCGGCCCGGTGTTCACCTCTCCCACCCCGGACGCGGTGCGGACCGCCGTGCGGGAGGCCGACGGAGGAGCCGGAACCCTGCTGGTGGTCAAGAACTACACCGGTGACGTGCTGAACTTCGAGACGGCGGCCGAGCTGGTGCGGGCCGAGGACGTCGGGGTGCGCACCGTGGTGGTGCGGGACGACGTGGCGGTCCGGGACTCGACCGACACGGCGGGACGCCGAGGGGTCGGGGGAACCGTGCTGCTGGAGAAGATCGCCGGGGCCGCCGCCGAACGCGGTCATGGTCTCGACGACTGTCACGCGACGGCCCAGCGGGTCGCGGACAACGTGCGTTCGATGGGTGTGGCACTGAGCGCGCCGACCGTTCCGCACCTCGGAGAACCGAGCTTCACCCTCGCCGAGGAGGAGATGGAGGTCGGGATCGGCATCCACGGTGAGCCGGGTCGGGAACGGGTCGGCCTGGAGTCCGCCGACGGCATCGTCCGACGGCTGCTGGATCCCGTGCTGGAGGACCTTCCCTTCCGGGACGGGGACGAGGTGCTGCTGTTCACCAACTCGATGGGGGCCACACCGCTCAGCGAGCTGTACCTGGCCCACGGGATCGCGGAACGGATGCTCGCGGAGCGGGGGATCCGGGTCACGCGCCGACTCGTCGGTCCCTACGTCACGAGTCTGGAGATGCGGGGGATGAGTCTCACCCTGCTCAAACTGGACGAGGAACTCACGCGCCTGTGGGACGACCCGGTGCGGACTCCCGCGCTGACCTGGTGACCCTTCCGACTGGCGCGGCGATCGGATTGGTGGCAAAGCCCATGGTCTGTACGAGACAGCACGTGATCGCGGCGATGCGCGGAGCCGTCCGCGCGGTCTCCGAGTGCCGGGACGAGCTGGTGGAACTGGACCGGGCCATCGGCGACGGTGACCACGGCGAGAACATGGAGCGCGGCTTCCTGGCCGTGGACACCCAGCTCCGGCTCGCCAGCCCGGAGACTCCGGCGGCCGTGTTGAAGACGACGGCGACGAGCCTGATCTCCTCGGTGGGAGGTGCCGCCGGGCCGCTCTTCGGCACCGCCTTCCTGCGGGCGGCGACCGCCGCCGGTGAGCGGGAGACACTCGACGGTGCCGCCGTGGCCGCGCTGCTGCGGGCCGCGCTGGACGGTGTGACGGCGCGGGGCAGGGCCGAACGCGGAGACAAGACCATGGTCGACGCGCTCGCCGCCGCCGTGGAGGCCGCCGAGCGGGCCGCGGACGAGGGGGCGGGTCCCACCGGGGTGTTGCGCTCGGCGGCCACGGCCGCCGACTCCGGGGCGCGGGAGACGATCCCGCTGGTGGCGAGGAAGGGACGGGCCTCCTACCTGGGGGAGCGCGGTGCCGGTCACCTCGATCCGGGGGCACGCAGCGTGGCCCTGTTGTTGCACGCCTTCGCCGAGACGGGAGGAGAGCAGTGATGCGGGTCGGTCTGGTGGTCGTTTCCCACAGTGCCGCCCTGTCCGAGGGGGTCGTCGAGGTGGTGGGCCAGATGGCCCCGGACGTCCGGGTCAACGCGGCGGGCGGGCTTCCCGGAGGGGAGACCGGCACCGACTTCGAGGCGACCTCGGCGGCGCTGGCCGCCTCGGACACGGGATCCGGGGTGGTGCTGCTCTACGACCTGGGAAGCGCCCGGATGACGGCGGAGCTGGCGGTGGAGGCGCTGGCGGACCCGAACACCGCCGTGGTGGCCGAGGCCCCTCTCGTGGAGGGAGCCGTGGCCGCCGCCGTGGCGGCCCAGGGCGGGCAGGGGCTGGAGGCGGTGGTCGAGGCCGCCGAACGAGCCACGGGGGCCGAGGAACCGGAGAGCGGGGAAGCGGTCTCCGCCGAGGGACTGTCCCCGGAGGACTACCGGGCCGAGTGCGAGTTGACGCTCGCCAACGAGGTGGGGCTGCACGCTCGTCCCGCCGCGTTGCTGGCGCGGACACTGACGGGGGTCGAGGCGGCGGTGACGGTCTCCTGTGGTCAGAACAGCGCCGACGCGCGGAGCGTGCTCGGTGTCATGGGGCTGGGGGCCCGCAAGGGCGACCGGATCTCGCTCCGGGCCACGGGACCGGAGGCCGAACTCGCGTTGCGTCGCATCACCGAACTGGTCGAACGGAACTTCGACGAGTGACCCCGGCGGGCGGGGTGTTCCCTCCGGGGGCTCCCGTCGCGGGTGAGTCACCGGAGTCCTGACCGGCGGGATCCCGGAGGTAGGTTGGTGGCCGTGCGCTCGTGCCGTTACCTCAGCCGGTTCGCGGTGCTGCTGATGGTGGTGGCCGGGTTGTCCGGATGCGTGTTCTCCCCACGGCAGGGCCCCCGCGAGGACTCCGGAGGCGGGGTGTCCTCCGAGGCGGCGCTCGGTGATCCGCGCACCCTCGACCCGTGCAGTCTCCTCCGGCCGCGGTCGCTGGAGGAGTTCGGGCGGGCGGAGCAGGCCGAAACGGTGTCGCTGGAGTACTGCCTGGCGCACGTGCGTCCCCGACCGGGGCAGCTGGTCCAGGTGTCGGTGGGGCGTCCGCGTCGGGTGGAGCCACGGCGGCTGACCGAGGACAATCCCGTGTCCCGGCAGGACGGGCTGCGGTTGGTGCGTGAGCCTCCGGTGCCCGAGCACTGCACGTGGCGGATCCTGTTCGCGGACGGGGTGGCCCTGCGGGTGGACGCGGACTCCCTGTCCGGTGAGGTCTCGGTGGGGTTGTGCTCGCTGGCCGAGGCCGGGGCGCGGCAGGCGGCCGGGATCATCGACGCGGGGGAGGTCGAGCACCGACGGTTCCCGGAGAACTCCCTGGCCTTCGTGGATCCCTGCGCGCTGCTGTCCACGGATGTGGTGAATCGTGTCCCCGGGTTGGAGGAAGCCGAGGCTGAAGGCGTCCTGTCCGGGCACACGTGCCGGTGGGGTGGGGAGACGATCCGGGATCCCAGCGTGGAGCTGACCCACACGGCCGGGACCCCGCCACGGCGGAAGGACGCCACCTCCGTGGTGGAGCGCACGGCGGGACGTCGCACCGTGGTGGACATCGTCGGTGACGACCCTCGGGTGGGGTTGTGCTCGGCGGAAACCGCCCACATCCCGTTCGGCCCCTCCCGGTCCGGGCAGGTCGAGGTCGCCATGCTGGTGGTTTTCCTGCCCGAGGCCGACGGGACGCGGGCGTGTGAGTTCGCGCGGGGGCTGGCCGAGCGCGTCTGGCCACGTCTTCCGCACGCCTGAGCACCGTTCCCGCACGGGGAACGGTCCGTACCGACCGGGCCCGGTTAACGTGGGCGGCGTGCCTCGTCGAAACCGCCCCAAGCGTTCAGCGAAGCCGGAGGCCTCCGCCTCGCGCCCACTCGGCTCCGGTTTCGGCTTCGCGCGTACCGAGACGGCCCCGGACGGGGAGTGGATCGTCCGGACCGTTCCCGCGGAGCAGGCCAGGAAGACCTACCGTTGCCCGGGGTGCGACCACGAGATCAGACCCGGGGTCGGACACGTGGTGATCTGGCCGGCCGACGAGTACGGCACGGTGCGGGACCGCAGGCACTGGCACACCGGCTGTTGGCACGCGCGCAAACGCAGCGGACGCGGCTTCGGCATGGTGTGACCTCCGGCGACGCGGCTCGGCCCACGGCGCCTCGTTTCACTCTCCCGTGGGATTATCTCGGCGATGAGCACCGAGATTCGCGCGAACACCGTGCTGCCCGGACGCAGGGAGGGCATCACGCTGCACACCGCCGACGGGCTGCGGCTCGTCGGGGAACTGGCCCTGCCCGAACACGCCGAGCCCCGGGCCACCCTCGTGTGCCTGCACCCGCTGCCCACCCACGGCGGGATGATGGACTCCCACCTCTTCCGCAAGGCGGCCTGGCGTCTTCCCGCCCTGGCCGACCTGGCCGTGCTCCGGTTCAACACCCGGGGGACGGCGAGTGAGGCCGGACGCAGCGAGGGCAGCTTCGACAACGGGAACTCGGAGCGCTTCGACGTGGCGGCGGCCCTGGAGTACGCCGAGTTCCACGACCTGCCCGAGGTGTGGCTGGTGGGGTGGTCCTTCGGCACCGACCTGACCCTGGTGCACGGGCTCGACCCGCTGGTGCGGGGGGCGGTGCTGCTCTCCCCGCCGCTGCGATGGAGCCGTCCGGAGCACCTGCGTGCCTGGGCGGAGTCCGGCAAGCCGGTACACGCCCTGGTCCCCGAGCACGACGACTTCCTCCCACCGGCGGAGGCCGAACGCGGATTCGCCCCGCTGACCCAGGCGGAGGTGACCGCCTTCCCCGACACCAAGCACCTGTGGGTGGGCAAGGCCGAGCAGGCACTCGACGCCGTCGTGCGGATCGTGGCCCCCGAGGTTCCCACCCCGCTGCCGCGACACTGGGAGGGCGAGTCCCACACTCACCAGGTCACCATCGTGGACTCCTGAGCGCGGCCACCTGTTCCCGCGAGGTCCGGAGATCACCACGGCGCGCGGGAACCGATCACGTCCGGCACCATGGGGACCGTGCACTACGTCGAATCGGGAGTGGGTCCACCGCTGGTGCTGCTGCACGCCTTTCCGGTGGACGAGCGGATGTGGCGGGACGCGCGTGCCGAACTGGAGGGGCGGTTCCGCCTCGTCACACCGGACCAGCGTGGGTTGGGGCGCAGCACGCTGGACGGTTCCCCGACACCGGGTCCGGAGAAACGGCGGCGGGCCGGTGAGGACGAGACGGGGTCGCCGAGTCTGGAGGTGGCCGCCGAGGACGTGCTCGCGCTGCTCGACCGGCTGGAGCTGCCCCGCGCGTACCTGGGCGGATGCTCCATGGGCGGCTATGTGGCCATGTCGGTGCTGCGCAGGGCCCCGGAGCGGGTGGCCGGGCTCGTGCTCGCCGACACCAGGCCCGACTCCGACGGGGAGGAACAGCGCCGGAACCGGCTGTCGGTCGCCGAACGCGCCGAACGCGAAGGGGTGAGCGGCTGGTTGGCCGACAACAGCCTGCCCGGTCTGCTCGGGCCGACGACGTGGCAACGACGCCCCGAGGTGGTCCGCACGGCGCGCAGTCTGGTCGAGGAACAACCTCCCGAGGGGGTGGCCTGGGCCCAGCGGGCGATGGCCGCGCGGCCGGACAGCTCGGAGGTGTTGCGGACCTACGAGGGACCGGCCCTGGTGCTGCGTGGGGAGGAGGACACGCTCAGTTCCGCCGACGTGGCCCGGGAGATGGCGGAGCTGCTGCCGCACGCCCGGTCGATGACCCTGCCCGAGGCCGGACACCTGGCTCCGCTGGAGAACCCGACCGCCTTCGCCGCCGCCGTGGGGGACTGGTTGGCCGAACTCACCTGAGCGGGGCGCTGACGGCTCAGGTTCGCCCCACCCGGTGTTCGGTGTTCGCGGCCCCGGAGTCCCCGGTCTCGGCCTCCGCCGCGCCGTCGCCCTCGGGCACCGGGAGTTTCCTGGTGGGGGCGTCCTCTCCCGTTTCCGCCGTCTGCTGGGGCAGTCGGGACAGCTCGATCCGGGTCGTGCGCTGGTCCAGCATCGCCGTGGAGTCCGTGTCGGTCGTGGCCGTGCCGTCGACGCCGGATTCCTCCCCGGAGTCTGCCGACTCCGAGTCCCAGGCGGTGCTATCCCTTTCCGAGTCCGGCTTCTGCGGGGCGGAGCCCGACTCCTCCCCGTCCAGGTCCGCCCGGGCGGAGTCGAGTTCCCGCTGCCGCGCCTCGTCCGCGGCCTCGCGCAGCCGCTGTTCCTCGGAGTCGTCGGTGGCCAGCCGTTGCAGGATCGGAGTGGTCTGGCCCATCATCTCCGCGGCGTCCCGCAGCTTGGCGGCCACGTTGTCCCGCAGCTCGGTGAGCGTGGTGACCTGTTCGTCGGCCCGGGCCAGCCGACGCTCGCACTCGGCGGTGGTGGCCGCGATCCGCTGCTCGGCGTCGGCGCGGGCGCGGGAGCGGAGCCGCCTGCTCTCCAGCACGGCCGCCTCCAGCAGTCGCGTGGCCTCCTCGGTGGCCTCGGCGACCGTGTCCGCGGCCTTCTGTTCGGCCTCGGCGACCAGCCGCTGGGCCTCCTGCCTGCTCTCCCGCTCGCGCTTCTCGGCCGCCTCGGTGCTCTCCCGGGTCAGCCGTTCCGCCTCCTCGGTGGCCTCGGCGACGCGCCGGTGGGCCTCGTTGGTGGCCTCCCGCAGCCTGCGGTCGGCCTCCTCGGTGGCCTCGGTGACGCGTCGTTCGGCCTCGGCCTTGCTCTCGGCCTCCTGGTCGGCCAGCATCCGCATGGACTCGCTGCGCCGGGCGGCCATGGCGATCTCGAAGTCCTCCTCGATCTGGGCTCGCCTGGCCTCGGACTCCTCGTCGGCGCGTTTGCGGTTCTCCTCGGCCTCGGTGGTGATCCGCTCGGCCTCGGCCCGGGCGTTCTCCAGCACGGAACGGTGCTCGGCCTCCATCTCGGTGCGCCGGGCGTCCAGTTCCGCGATCAGTTTCTCGTAGCGGTTGCGCAGGTCACTGGCTTCCTGCTCGGCACGTTCGCGGATCGCGGTGGCGTCGCTCTCCGCCTTGCCGCGGATCTCTCCGGCTTCCTCCTGGGCCAGCCGCAGCATCCGCTGGAGACGCTCGCTGAGGCCCTCCATCGTGGTCGGGGGTTTGCCCAGACGTTCGACCTGTCCCCGCAGGTTCTCGATCTCGGAGCGGGCGGATTCGAGCTGTTTGGACAGGTCGGCGGCCTGGGAGACGGCCGCGTCCCGGTCCGAGGCGATCAGACGCAGGTCCGCGTCGATGCGTTCCAGGTGCTCGTCCACCTGAGCCCGGTCGTAGCCGCCCTTCCGGACGATGTCGAAGCCCGAGCCCAGCGGTAGCAGATCACGATCGTCGGCAAGACCCATGGCACAACGCTACCTCCGAACGGCCGGTGATGTTGCCCGGTGTGTGGTTCGGGACCCGAAGACGTGCCGAAATCACACGTGCCACCGGTTTCGGGTGTTCGTTGACCGCACGGCGGGCCGGGGGGAGCATCGGAGTGGAGACAGCGGAAAACGGGGGGTGGTCGACATGGCTCGTGGTTCGGGCGGTTCCGGGGCGCGTCCGTGGACGCGCTGGCAGGACTGGGGAGCGCTGCTGCTCGGTGTCTACCTGATCCTCGCGACGCTGTGGACCGTGACCGGGCCCGCCGCGCTGACCGCGATGATCCTGCTCGGTGCCCTGCTGGCCGTCTCCGGGATCTGGTCGTTGGCGATGCCCGGGTCCGTGGCCAGCGAGTACGCCCACGTGGTGCTCGGCGTTCTGCTGGTGCTCTCGCCGTGGGTGTTCGGCTACGCGGGGCTCGGCGGGGCGGCGTGGACGAGCTGGGTGGTCGGTGTGCTGGCCGTGGTCGTGGGCCTGGCGGCCCTGCCGGAGGCGAACTCCGCCCATCGTTCCCGCACCGCGCGGCAGCACTGAGCCCCGGTCCTCGTGGTCTCCCGGGGGCTCACTCGGCGGGCTGGACGAGTTCGACCAGCACACCACCGGCGTCCTTGGGGTGGACGAAGTTCACCCGGCTGTCCGCCGTCCCCGGGCGGGGGGTGTCGAAAAGCAGCCGCAGTCCCTTGTTCCGAAGGCGGGAGCAGGCGGCCTCGATGTCGGTCACCCGCAGGGCCAGCTGCTGCAGCCCCGGGCCGTTGCGGTCCAGGAACGTGGCGATGGTCGAGTCCTGCCGAGAGGGGGCGAGCAGCTGGATCCGCGTGCTGTCGCTGGTGTCGTCCCCGGCGGCGAGCATCGCCTCCCGCACGCCCTGCTCCTCGTTGACCTCCTGGTGGGTGAGTACCAGGCCGAAGGTCTCGCTGTGGAAGCGCACCGCTTCGTCGAGGTCGGCCACCGCGATGCCGACGTGGTCGATACCGGTCACCAGCTCGCCGAGTTCCTCCCGCATGGGTGCGCAGCCTAACGCCGTGATCCCCCGGCGCGGAAGCGGCCTCCTCGGGCGTGGAACGGGAGGGACGTGGAGGCCCGGCGGGCTGTGTGGCGACTCACAGATCCCGGCTCCGCTGGGAACGGGGATGGTCCCGCCCGCTGGGACGGGGTCATGATGGTGGTCGTTTCCGGTTCGTCGTCGAACACGCCAGCGTGACCGCAGCGGGAGGTAGTCGTGGAGAGTTCCGTGATCGTGGCCGGGGCCCGTACGCCCATGGGACGGCTGCTCGGCTCGTTGAAGGATTTTTCCGGAGCACAGCTCGGAGGGATGGCCATCAGGGCGGCGCTGGAACGCGCCGGAGTGGAACCGGGCCTGGTGGAGTACACGATCATGGGGCAGGTGCTCACGGCCGGGGCGGGCCAGATTCCCGCGCGTCAGGCCGCCGTGGAGGCGGGTATCGGCATGGACGTGCCCGCGTTGACGGTGAACAAGGTCTGCCTGTCCGGGCTGGACGCCATCGCGTTGGCCGACCAGCAGATCCGGGCCGGGGAGTTCGACGTGGTCGTGGCCGGTGGCCAGGAGTCGATGACCCAGGCGCCGCATCTGCTGGGCAAGTCCCGTGAGGGGTTCAAGTACGGCGATGTGAACATGCTCGACCACATGGCTCACGACGGGCTGTTCTGCGCCTTCGACCAGATGGCCATGGGGGCTTCCACCGAGAAGTACAACTCCTACTACGGGCTGACCCGGGGCGAGCAGGACGCCTTCGCCGCCCGTTCGCACCACCGTGCCGCGGCCGCCGCGCGGCGTGGGGTGTTCGCCGAGGAGATCACCCCGGTCACCGTGCCCCGCCGCAAGGGCGAGCCGCTGCTCGTCGACCAGGACGAGGGGATCCGGGAGGACACCACGACGGAGGGGTTGGGCAAACTGCGTCCGGCCTTCGACCCGGAGGGCACGATCACGGCCGGTTCCGCCTCGCAGATCTCGGACGGGGCCGCCGCCGTGGTCGTGATGCGCAAGTCCAGGGCCCAGCAGCTGGGGCTGGACTGGATCGCCGAGGTCGGCAGGCACGGTGTGGTGGCGGGTCCGGACGCGAGTCTGCACGAGCAGCCCTCCAACGCGATCAGGGCCGCCTGTGCCCGGGCCGGTTCCGATCCGTCCGAGCTGGATCTCGTGGAAATCAACGAGGCCTTCGCCGCCGTGGGCATCGCCTCCACCAGGGCGCTCGGCCTGGACGAGGACAAGGTGAACGTCAACGGGGGCGCCATCGCGCTGGGGCATCCGATCGGGATGTCCGGGGCGCGGTTGGCTCTGCACCTGGCGTTGGAACTGCGACGGCGCGGCGGCGGTGACGGCGCGGCGGCCCTGTGCGGCGGCGGTGGCCAGGGAGACGCGCTGTTGCTGCACGTCCCGCGTGGCTGAGTTTCCTCGCGCGGTGTCTGGCGGGTCCCGGTCGATGGTCCTCGGCCGGGGCCCGTGTGCGGGGCGGAGGGCGCTGCCGGAGGTGAGGAGCTCGCTCGCCGCTGCCGCGAGTGCGGGGAAGGCGTTGTGGCCGCCGGATCGAGATGGCTAGGATGCGTGCGTTCCCCACCAGAGATCACAACTGGATAACGCTGCTACGAAGTCGCAGGTCAGTACGTGTGCTCCCCGCAGGCGCGGGGATGGACCCAAGCTTGTACAGGGTTTGATAAAGCAGTTCGAGTGCTCCCCGCAGGCGCGGGGATGGACCCGATCTCGTACTCGCCAGCACCCTCGTCAACCAGTGCTCCCCGCAGGCGCGGGGATGGACCTCCCACTGGGACCGAGTCGAAGCCCACGCACGGGTGCTCCCCGCAGGCGCGGGGATGGACCGGTGACCTTTTCGTATATCTTGCTCCGCACCGGGTGTTCCCCGCAGGCGCGGGGATGGACCGTGCCTCGCCCAGGTCCGAGCGGGCCGTTTTCAGTGTTCCCCGCAGGCGCGGGGATGGACCGGGCCCCACCGCTGGGGTAGTCCAGAGCCTCGGGTGCTCCCCGCAGGCGCGGGGATGGACCTGGCGATTCCTGGTCTCAAAATGTGTGGTAGCGGTGTTCCCCGCAGGCGCGGGGATGGACCACCCCGAGCGCTTGCTCGCCACGCTCTGGCTGTGTGCTCCCCGCAGGCGCGGGGATGGACCTAGTCTCTTTCTATCTCTACCAACTCCAGCCTCGTGTTCCCCGCAGGCGCGGGGATGGACCATCCCACCGGTGGCCCCGGCACCGCACAGCCCGGTGCTCCCCGCAGGCGCGGGGATGGGCCGTGGTGGCCCGGTTTTAGGGGCCTTTCAGACTGCGGGGTGTTTGCGGGCGAGGATCATGCAGTGGTCGAGTGGGAGCAGGGCCTTGTGCATGTCGTCGCGGGTCTCCCACTGGATGTGGAGTGTGCGGGCTCCGTGGAGTCAGGCGAGGGCGGCTTCGACGACCCGGCGCAGCCTGCCGAGTCCGGACCCGTGGACACGTGTGCGGTTCCCGAGCCGGGGTGTGATGCCCTGACTGGTCAGGGCGTCACGGCAGGTGTGGGAGTCGTAGGCCGTGTCACCGAGCAGTTCGTCCGGTGTGGCCACCACAGCCGACAGGGTCTGCACCATCCCGGGCAGCTGTGTCAGATCGTGCCGACCGGCCCGGGGGAGCGCACTGCCCCCGGTGTGCCGACCGCCTCGGTGAGCACATGGTGTTTCGAGCCCGGTCGGCCTCGGTCAACCGGGCTCGGCCCCACTTGTGGGCTAGCACGTCCCCGCTTGGCCGGAACGGAGGACGAGTCCACCACCGCCCGGGAGACATCCAACCGATCCGCCGCCCGCAGCCGGGCCAGCAGCACCTGCTGCACCTCGTCCCACACCCCGGCCTGCTGCCACTCGGCCCACCGAGGCCACCACGTCGACCCGAACCCACACCCCCACTCCTGGGACAGATACTCCCACCGGATCCCGGTGTAGAGCACGAACAAGATCCCCCACAGAGCCTTGCGGTCATCCAACCGCGTGCGCCCGAGGTGCCGAAACCGCCGCGGACGCCGCGGCAACAACAACTCGATCACCGCCCACACGCTTCGCGGCCTGGAACGAACGAACTACGACGAAAGGCTGAGAACGGCCCCCTGTGCTTCACCACAACGAACGAAGCGCGTCAACCGCGCCATCGACTTCCTGAGCTGGCTTGAGGAATCCGGCACCAGCATCACTGGCTGTGCCCAGGTCGATCTCGACGCCTGGCGTTCCGAGCGCTACGCGACCCGTCGACGTTGTTCTTCGATCCTTGCGACGAGCCCCAAGGACCGAAGAACAACGCCAACTAGCGCTGTTGGGACTGGATACCGTGGTTCTGACGGGACAGGGATACTCCCAGGAGCAAGGTCGTGGTCACTATACCGAGAACTCCGCTGAGCCCGGACCAGACATTCTGTTCAGCGAAGGTGAATACGCCGGTGGCGCCGAACGCGAACAGGACGATCAGTCCACCCAGGCCCGCCAGGCCAACACGCAGCGCATTACTCCCGCCCGAGCGGATCGCGACCCACCCTGTCACGAGGATCGCCTGCACGCCGGTGAATACAGCGGCGCACACGAACGCCGACACCCCGGCCCAGCCCAGCGCGATCACCGCGGCCAGAGCCAAAACGACAGCGGTCCCCGTGGTGGCCAGGCGTGGCCCGCCGAAGAAGTCCTCGAACTTCCTAGCCACGTTCCGGTGTTGTGTATCAGACATATTTCCAGATGGTACCATCAGCGCAACTCACTGCACCAATAACGCCGAACCGACGAACCAAGAACTTCGTAGCTACTCTCCGGTGTTGTGTATCAGATATATTTCCAGATGATACCGCCAGCGCAACTCACTGCACCAATAACGCCGAACCGACGAACCAAGAACTTCGTAGCCTTCTGCCATGTGGCGAATTGTTCGACCAAAGCGCCCCAAGAACTGAGCGCAGCGACAGAAACGCCGAGGCAACCAGCGACGACCTTCTTGATCTCGTGCTTCACCCCCATAGGATGGACGCCTGAGCCTTCAGCTGTCCCATCGGGACCGTGTCGTGTCTGCGTTGTCCCATCGGAAAGATGGACGATTACAGAGCCATCCGTACGGAATTCCAGCTTCGTGGCGTCTTCCGGAAGCGGTTCATTACCGGCGTTGACCAATTGCTCATTAAATCTCTCGATCTTGTCCGAATTGAGCTCTTCGACGTATCGAGTGTCCTCCGGCTTTTCGCCATTGTCCGCTTCGGACGCCACCTCTTTTCTCTGCGTATCCTCAACGCAGGTGTGTTCTTGCGTAGCGGTTCGGTCGGTCGCGGCCTGTGCTATACCTCCGGACAAACTAACTGTCAAAGCCGCTGAAATTGCCAGCGTCGTAGCACGTACTGTCGAGCGTTTCACTATGCGATACCCAAGATAGATTGTTGTGAGTTGGACAAACAAAAACTTACATGATCTTGATCGGCTGTGAACAGCCCTTGATCCTATATCAGTGTATGAATTACATCATAGTGCGGGGATGTGGTCGGTGGAGTTACGCCGAGGAAATGGTCCGGGTGGGCCAGAGCACATTGTGTTCCCTCAGGAGAACCTCCTTGCATTCGCCTAAATGGGGGAAGCCCTGTACTTCTGAAGCTGCCCTGGGTGGAGGAGTAGAGCTCGAGGGTGGGGCTGTGCTGTAGCCGTGGATGGTCCGGTCGCAGGAATGCGGAGCTGGTTTTAGCTCGGACGTGTTGAGTGTGGGACGGATCCGGGTTCGAAAGTCTGGTTGGTGCTGAGTTCGGGGACGTATTTGTAGATGGTGGAGCGGGACACGCCGAGGAGGCGGGCGATGGAGGCCACGGTGGTGTCGGGTTCGGCGAGCAGGGCGCGGGCGTGGTGGATCTGTTCGGGTGTCATGGCCGATGGTCGGCCGAGTCGGACGCCGTTGGCTTTCGCGGCGGCGAGGCCTTCGCGGGTGCCTGGGCCGAAGGAGCAGTTCCACACTACGATCGAGCGATCACTACCTTGCGGCCCGGCGTAACAACCGGAGAACCACGCCTAGCCGCCGGCCGCACGCGCGGGCCCGCCCTGCTCCAGCACGTCTGGCACCATCGGGTGCTCACCGCCGAGCTGGTGACCGCTACCATCGGCGGGATCTGGGCCATGACTGATTATCCAACCAAGCCCCGCCCGCTGTAGTGTGACGGCAGCTGTTCGCCGTGGCGGGCTACACTGTGGATAGCCCCCATCCCACGGCCGCCGCGGGTGCTGCGGCAACAACGGCGCGATCACCGCCCACACCTCATCACTGATCTCCCACGGCTTCCGAGGCACCATCGACGCCTCTCACCAGGAAGAAAACCACCCCACCCCCACCATGCCCACACACAACCCTCCTGCAAGAACCCCTTAGGCAGAATCGGGCCACGCACTCCCCGCACACGCGGGGCATGACACGAGAACGGCGCCCCCGGAAGCCTCCCGAGAGCGCCGTTGTTGTCTATGGCTTCACTCGAAGCGGTTGTTCTTGACCGCGTCGAGGAAGGTGGTCCACTGCTGATGGGTGGTGGTGAAGTACCCGGCCGAGCGGTCCTTGGTGTCGCGCACGGCGGCGCCGTCGCCGAGGCGGCCCACCTCGACGCAGGAATCGTTTGGGTTGGAGTAACGTGATTTCCTCCATCCCCTTGGTAGTCTCATGGTGAAGTACTCCCTTCCATCTGTTCAGCAATTGCGGCCATGAGCTTGGTTGACTCGTCCAGGCTCATGGTCGCTTCGGTGAGACCGACCAGCGCTTCCCGGTATGCCTCAACATCCTTTTGATCATAGATAAACGCCGGTCCTCGGTAGTGTTCTAGGTGGATGATCGGGGAAGCTTTGGGAAACTCGAACAGGACGAACGAACCGTTGTGTGCCAGGGTCCATCGCTGCGTCCGCTGTGGCAGTATCCGGATCGTCGCGTTGCCGTTCTTCACGGTGGTTACCATGTGCCGGAGCTGTTCGGCCAGTACTTCGGGGCCACCGATATCGTCGTAAAGCACGCGTTCACAGACGATCGCTTCCAGTTTCCCGGATCCGAGGACCGCGCTGCTACGCGCCATCCGTAGCTCAACGCGGACACCGCGCTCCTCGCCGGACAAGCTCGACATGATCTCTTCAGCGTAAGCACGTGTCTGTAGCGGCCCGGGGATGACCAGTGGCGCCACGTGCACGATCCGGTTCGCCGTACGCTCGAACTCTGCCAGGTTGAGCAGGTGCTTGTGCAGTCCGGAACGACTGTCCGCGATCAGGTTCGGTTCGGAAGCCCGTCGCTGTAGCTCCATCAGCTCGTCGTAGCGTTCCCCGGACGCGCCGAGCTCCGCCAGTATCCGGGCCAAGAGGTCACGGGCAGGCGAGCGCACTCCTGTCTCATACCGAGAGACGGCAGCGTGCCCCAGCCCGACACGTTTGGCCAGCTCCCGAACGGTAATTCCGGACTCTTTGCGCAGTTCACGCAGTTCGGCGCCCAGCAAACGAGCCTGCGGCGAGTGTCGCTCTATGTCTCCGGGCATGAGCCACAGGGTATCCCGCACAAGAACATCCGTGGACACACGATCGGAGGATTGCCAATTTGATCCCGGAGACAGATTATGTCTCCGGGACCAAATTGGTTTGCTTCATTGGAGAGTGTCGAATGTCGGAGAGTTGCGGTTCGTTGTTGGGCGCTGGTGTGGGGGTGTCGTGTCGGACTGAGGCTGGCCTGGATGCGCTGCGGGTGTCCGTCGGAGACGGAGTAATCCGCATCAAGACGCCCGTGGTGTTCAACCGGACACGGTGGACGGTCGAGCAGGCCCGGCAGCTGCGGGACGTGCTCAACGCGGTGCTGCGGGAGTGCTCGTGAGGCCGGGGGAGTTGGCCATGTGGGTGGCCTCGGAGCAGTGGGTGATGGAGCAGGTGGCCTATGACATTCCCCGGGGTGTGGCCACGGGTCGGCAGTGCCGGGCGGCTGCGGTCTCGTTCGAACGGATCGCCGAGCGGCTTCGGGCGTATGCCGACGAGGTGGAGGGGGTCACCGTGGTGGAGGGCGGCGGCGATGGCTGAGCCGATGTCGCGGCCGGCTGAGTCCGTGCCCACACGGGCCTGGTGGCCCCGCCGGTTGTCCTGGTCGGGCACTCTGCCGCTGGCGGCCGCGGTGAGGCGTCGACCAGGGAGCCGACACCTCCCTGGTCGACAGTCCGAGCCTAGCTCGCCCCTGTCGCTGTCCCCGGACCGGGCGCTGCTGGCCCGCGTGCTGGCCGAGCTGCGCGCCCTGTAACCCCGTAGAGACCACGGCGCCGGTGCCTGCCTCCACCCGGCACCGGGGCCTTTCGCCCCGCCCGGCCGGGTTTCCTCCCCACCCTCACCCCGGCCGGGCGGCTGGCCCACCGAGGAGTTCGTATGACCGAGTCTCAGTGCCCACGCTGGCGGGAACGCGGGTTGCACTGGCACGCCCATGTCAGCGCCACGGTGACCACCACCCCGCAGCGCCGCCACCACACCCCGGATGCGGTGGTGTTCACCCCACAGGACGGGGTCGCCTGGCTGACCGAGACCCTCGCCGGACACCGCCGAGGGGCCCTGGCCCTACGCTGGAACACCCCGGCACCGGTGAACCACCGCGCCGAATGCCGCCAGACCGCCGCCCTGGCCGCCGGTTATCCCGTCGAGGCGATCGTGCTCACCACAGACGGGCAGCTCTACCTCCACCTCGACCCACAAACCCCCCTCCAGTGCCCGCACCACGGGCCGCGAGCACGCTCTGACTCCTCCCCGCCCTGACGGGAACGCGGACACGTGAGGGCTCCGCGCCGGAGCGGCGCCCTCACCGTCCGGCCCGAGGGCGCAGCGTGCGGATATTCTGGCCGTATGAAGTGGCTCCCCGGTGGATGGCAGCGTGCCGACCGTGCGAACCCCAAGGGCGGCACGGCGCCCTACAGCACACTCGCCCAGCACGAGACCGTGGTCGAGCGGCGCAACGTTCCACCGGACGACACCGGAACCGTTCCCCAACGGACCACCTCCCGCCGGTCCGACGCGCCGCCTCCCACCCGAGTGGCGTCGAAGGCGGCACAGTGGTCGGAATCCGCTCCGCTGTTGGGAGAACACGCCCGCGACGTCGACGTGAGCGGGGCCGCCTTCCGCAACCTGGTGATCGGCGGAGGAACGAGTGGTTTCCTGACCGTGCTGTGCGCGGCGGCCCTGGCCGGATCGGGCAACGGGTTCTGGCTGTGGTGCTGGCAGATCGTGTTCGGGGTGGTCTTCCTGTGGTTCCTCGCCTCGGCCAAGGGGGCGATGAGCGGTCGGGGTTTCCTGGTGGACAACAGGGGCATCTACCCCCGCACCAGCGGAGAGGTGTTCGCCGTCCCCTGGAGTGAGATCACCGCCGTCGGCGTCGGCTCGTTACGCCCGGTCGAGAACCGCAAACTCGTGCCCCCGGAACGCAGACGGGCACTGGAGATCTTCCCCGCCGACCCCGGTTTCGCCGCCCGGTATCCCGAGCTGGACCGTTGGCGAGTGGAGGAATCACCCCCGATGCAGGGGTTGCCCGGGGTGCGCTACCGCTTCCATCTGCCCGCGCTGAACAGACTGCCCAAGCGCCTGGAGAAAGCCGTCCAGGAGGCGGCCCCGCGTGTCTGGGTGGGGCAGTACCGGAGGAAACCGCCCGCCCCCTCTCAGTGATCCGAAAGAGGGACCTCCGCGGCGGGTGGCTGCTCCACCTCTCCCAGTTCCCGCGCCAACTCCGCACCGAGACTGTCCAACGGGTCCGCCGCCCGCAGCTCCGGATCGTCGACGGCCAGGGTGCGCATCGGGCCCGGACCGGTCTCGGCGGTCTCGAACCGCACGGACACCCTGCCGTGCCCGGCCCCCTGCACCCAACCGTGCCCCCACTCGGGGTGGTACACGTCGTCCCCCTGCCGCCACTGGCGGGGTTCCGGCCGGTGAGCACGCGGGGCGGCGGTGTCCGCGGGCTGCTGGCCGGGCGTTCCGGGCTCCTGCCCGGCGGCCTCCCCGGGAGTGGGAAACAGCGCCCCCTGCTCGGCCGCGGCCAGCCCCGAGTAGGAGACCCCCACCAGCCGCACCGGCACCCCCGGCTCGATCGCGACGGAGGCCAACCGGCGGGCCGCCGCGGCCAGTTCCTCCCGGTCCGCCGTCGGCGAGGCCAGGGTCTCGGAGCGGCTGATCGTGCTGAAACCCGCATCCCGGATCTTGAGCGTGACCGTCCGTGCCGCCCGTTCGGAGGCGACCAGCCTGCGGTGGGCGGACTCGGCCATGGCGGCGATCTCCCCGGCCAGCTCCTCGGCGTCGGCGCGGTCGGTGTCGAAGGTCGTCTCCGCGCCCACCTGTTTGGCCTCGGCCCGTTCGGCGACCGGACGTTCGTCCACCCCGTGGGCGAGCCTGTGCAGCTCCGTGCCGTGAGCCTGCCCGAGCAGCGCGGTCACGTCCCCCAGCCGCAGCGCCGCGAGCTCGCCGATGGTGTGCACCCCGATGCGGTGCAGTTTCGACTCGCCGATGGGGCCGATGCCCCACAGTTTGCGCACCGGCAGCGCCGCGAGCAGTTCGGCCTCCTCCTGCGGGGGGACGACGAACGAACCGTCGGGTTTGGCCATTCCGGAGGAGATCTTGGCCAGTTGCTTGCCCGAACCCCCTCCGATGGAGGAGGGCACTCCCACCTCCCGCCGCACCTGGGCGCGCAGGGACTCCGCGAATCCACGCACGGTCTCGGCACCGGCCCCGGCCAGCTCGTGAGGCTCCAGGAACGCCTCGTCGATCGAGACCTGTTCGAAACGTCCCGCCGCCTGACGGACCAGGGCGAAAACCCGGGAACTCACCGCGCGGTAGACCCGGAAGCGCGGGGGCAGCACCACCGCCGAACGGCAGCGTTTCCGTGCCTCCCACATCGGCATGGCCGAACGGGCTCCGAACTCGCGGGCGGGGTAGCTGGCTCCGGCCACCGTGCCCCGGGGGCCGGTGCCGCCGACGAGCACCGGACGGCCACGGAGCGTGGGGCGGGTGAACTGTTCCACGGACGCGTAGAAGGCGTCCATGTCCAAGTGCAGCACCCAGCGGTTCATGCCGTCATTGAACGGTAAACCCCCGACAGGCCGGGACGGGGACCTGTCGGGCGTGTCGCGGGAGCTGATCCGTGGCCACCGGACCCCGGCGCACGATGGCCTCCTGGCACACCGCGAGCCGGGTGCGGGGAATCACACGGTACGGTGAGCTCGTGTTCAGGACGTGTGTCGGTTGGTTCCGTGTGGTCGCGTTCGCCGAAGCGGTGTCGTGGGCGGCCCTGCTCATCGCGATGGTGTTCAAGTACGGGTTCGACCAGCCCGAGGCCGTGACCGTGGCCGGCTGGGTGCACGGGGTGGTCTTCACGGCCTACGTCGTACTGAGCCTGGTGGTCTACGGTCCGCTGCGCTGGAGTTTCCGTGTGCTGCTGCTCGCGCTGATCGCCTCGGTCCCGCCGTTCGGGTCCGTGGTGTTCGAACGCTGGGCCCTGCGGCGGGGTTCGCTGACGATGCCGGAGGAAAAGGGGCCGACCTCGTGGTCCCGCCTGGTCGGAGCCCTGCGCGAGCTGAACTGACCCGCCCACCGCCGTTCGCGGGCCTCCGAGCGGACGGAACCACCACCGCCTCGGGCCGCGTGACCACCCCCGTCAGGCGGGACGGCACGAGGTCAGAAGTCGCCCGCGGCCTGGCGCACCTTGCTGAGCAGCTCGGTGAGCTGCCGGGTCTGTCGTTCGGTGATGCCGGTGAGTCCGAAGTTCACCGCGGTCACCGACTCGGTGGCCTTCTCGGTCACCTCGCGGCCGTTCTCCGTGATCTCCACGAGCGTGGTGCGGCGGTCGGTCGGGTGGGGGAGGCGACGGACGAGTTCGTCGGCCTCCAACCGGTCGACGATGTTGGTGACGCTGGTCGGGTGCAGTTGCAGCCGGTCCCCCATGACGCGCATCGGAAGACTTCCCTGTCGGGAGAAGCTCAGCAGCACGAGGGCCTCGTAGCGGGCGAAGGTCAGGTTGTGCGGGCGGAGCGCGGTGTCGACCGCCGACTGGAGTATCTGCTGGACCCGCATGATGCTGGTGACCGCGGCCATGGTCGAGGAGGGGCCGATACGTTGGGACCAGGTTTCGGCCGCGCGTGCTATCGGATCGAACGGCAGCGGTTGACGGGGACTCATGGCATCCGACGCTAGCAGCGGATACTTGCCCCGACGGGCGACACGGGGAGTTCGTCGTCTCCGCGTCCGGCGTGTGGGATGTCCTCGCGGTGGGACACCGGTAGGTTCCCGGGTGCGGTGACTCCGTGATCCCGACGACAGGTGTTTCTCGCGGCGAGGAGGATGGGAGATGTTGGTCGCATTCAGCGTGGCCCCTTCCGGGGCGGGTGACTCCGACAGTGTGAGTGCCGCGGTGGCCGAGGCCGTGCGCGTCGTGCGGGAGTCCGGTCTTGCGCACGAGACGAACGCCATGTTCACCACGGTGGAAGGCGAGTGGGACGAGGTGATGGACGTGGTGCGGCGGGCGACCGAGGCGGTCTCGGCCCGCGCTCCCCGGACGAGTCTGGTGCTCAAGGCGGACATCCGTCCGGGGCACACCAACCAGCTCCGGGAGAAGGTGGACCGGATCGAACAGCGGCTCGGTCCGGAGTGAACTCCTCCCGGAGCGGGTGACGCGGTGTGCGGTCACCGGTGATGAGCACCCAGGGGTGGTGCCGGAACGAATCCGACACCACCCGGGAGGAAGGATGTCGACTACCTCACACGCTCACTTGGACATGGGGTGGTCGACCACGGGCGCGTTGACGCACTCGGAGCTCTCCGGCGACAGGATCGGAATGACCAGGCCGATCACGGCGCCGATGTCGTTGCCGCAGGCCTGGATCGGCACGGCGCTGATGTTGTTGTCATCGAGCGCGTTGATGCCGTCGTTGTCCTTCGAGTCGGCGAACGCGGACGTGCCCAGGGTCATCATGCCCATGGCGGCGACACCGGCAGCGCCGGCAACACGGGTTGCAGTACGCACTATTCAGTACCTCTCGTCACGTTTGCGGGTAGGGAAGAGTTCCCGATCGAGTCCCTACTGAGTCGTGGCACGGCACGCACGAACACGCTCTCCGCGCCGTGGACTCGTGTGCAGTTTCGTCGCCCTTCCCGTGAAAGATGAGGGAAATCCGATAAAGCCACCTGAACGAGTGATCGCAGTCGCTCGGTCGTGCGAAGGCTGGTTGTCCTGGGTGTGCCGCCGCACTCCTGCCGGAGGACGAAGCGCGGTTCCGTGGTGGGGCGGAGTGGGACGGACGGTGCGCGGCGTGTCACGATGGGGGCGTGACACGGCCTTATCCACGGCAGAATCCGGACGCACAGCAGAGCGGAGCGGCCTCCATGGCGGGGGCCGTGGACCTGTCGGCGTTGAAGAACCGGGCGGAGGCCCGGAGCAGTGCGCAGTCCTCCGCGGGCACGGGCTCTTCGGCCGGTGACCACTCCCCGATCGTCGAGGTCACCGAATCCAACTTCCAGGCCGAGGTGGTCGAGCGGTCCATGCAGGTCCCGGTCGTGGTGGACCTGTGGGCCAGTTGGTGCCAGCCGTGCAAGCAGCTCTCCCCCGTGTTGGAGAAGCTCGCCCGGGAGGGCGGGGGCACCTGGGTGCTCGCCAAGATCGACGTGGACGCCAACCAGCGGATCGCGCAGCTGTTCGGGGCACAGTCCATCCCCACGGTCATCGCCATCGCGGGCGGCCAGCCGGTGGAGGCGTTCGCGGGGGCGCAGCCGGAGGAACAGATCAGGCAGTGGATCACCGCGATCCTGGACGCCCAGCGTGATCAACTGCCGGGAATCCGCGCGGCCGAAGAGGGCGGCGGTGCGGAGAGCCCCGAGGACCCGCGCTTCACCGAGGCCGAGCAGGCGTTGGAACGGGGCGAGTACGCGGCGGCCGAACAGGCCTACCAACGCATCCTGGACGCCGAACCGGACAACGAGCAGGCCAAGGCGGCACTGGCCCAGGTGCGGTTCACCGCGCGGGCCGAGAACGCCGACCCGGCGGCCATCAGCCGGGCCGAGGAGAACCCGGACGACGTGGACGCCCAACTGGCCGCCGCCGACGCCGAACTGGCGCAACAACGGGTGGAGCAAGCCTTCAACCGGTTGATCGGCACGGTCAAGCGCACATCCGGTGACGAGCGTGACCGGGTCCGTGAGGAGCTGCTGGAGATGTTCGGCCTGTTTCCGGACGGGGACAAGCGGGTGGCCGACGCCCGGCGGGCCCTGGCCAGCGCCCTGTTCTGAGCAGGCCCCACCCGGACGGCGCGGCGAGTCCACCTCGGAAGCGCCGCGCCTGGCTCGCGCGGGTGATCTTCCGTGCCGCCACCGCACCGGGTCCGCACGGAAACCGACTCACCGGGCCCGCCGCCACCGAGCGGGCGGACCGGCGTCTCCGGTTTCCGAGTTCCCGCCCGCTCAGGGCGACCCGAGGATCTCCGGCTCAGGAGTGGTACTCCGTGGCGCAGGGAGTGATCCCCTTCCGGAACCCGAGACGGAAGGCCTCCACCCGCGCGAAACCCGCCGAGACCTGCTCGCCCCGCACGTCGGCGGCGATCAGTCCGTTCTCGTCGAGCAGCGCGGCCACTCCCTCGTCGATGTCACCGGGGGCCAGACGCAGCTTCCCGACCGGGTTCCGCCGCCCCAGCGGGTCCTCCACCAGCAGACCGCTCCAGGCACCGACCAGGCAGGCGGTGCGCAACCCGGCGGCCTCGCCGGTGAGGGACAGCCCCGCCGCCCGCTGCACCGCCAGCACGTACCGCGAGGCCACCTGCGCGTAGGCGGCGAAGTCCCCGTAGCCGGACGGTTCGTCGCCACCGTGAGGCGGGGTGGCCAGCTCCTCCAGCCGCTGTCGGTCCAGGGAGACGGTGTTGGTCTCGGCGCAGTAGGCGGCCGGTTCAGTGTTCGTCCCGTCGGGGCAGGATCCCCGCTCGGTACTGATCCGGGGAGGAGCGATGCCGGTGTCGGCGAAGACCCGGCGCAGGCTCCGCTCGACACGCTCGATGCTGTCCTCGTCGATGGGCAGGTCCGACTCCTGGGCCTTCTTCCAGAAACGGAACTGGGTGGTTCGTTCCAGCACGGAGGACTCGGTCATCTCCGTGCACCGCTTCGGACCGTCGTTGAAGCCGTACTGGAACGCCGAGATGCGGTCGAAGGCGCTGCCGTGCGCGCGGGAGTCGGCGAAACCGGTCTCGCCGGGGGCGTCCCTGATGTAACTGAGCACTCCCAGCACGCTGTTGAGTCCGTCTCCGGTGGAGACCCGAAGGTGCTCGGCCGAGCCCTCGGCCACGTGGCGGAAGAAGGAGCCGGTCAGACAGTCCGCCTGCTGTTCGGCGACCAGGGTCGGGGTGTCCCCGTCGAGCAGACCGGCCCGGTGCTGCACCGCGTGCCCCATCTCGTGGGCCAGCACCGTGACGACGGCCATGGGACCGAAGGTGTTCCGCAGTTCGGGCAGGAGCCTGCCGCGGTCCCAGGCGATGGTGTCCTGCCCGGGGCAGTAGAAGGCGTTCGCCCTTCCCGAGGTGTCCTGCCCGCAGAGACGTCTGCCCTGCCCGCCGGAGTCGTAGGAGACCAGCCGGGAGACGGGACGGAAACGCCCCTCGTCGAAGGTCTTCGGGTAGGACTGCCGCCAGTACCGCTGGACGTCGGCCACGGTGTCGACCGCGAGTCTGTCGACGTCGTCGTCGGTGCCTCCCTCCACCGGCAGTTCGGCGGGAGCCGCCCCCGGTTTGAGACCGCTGGGGCCGTCACTGACCGGCAGTCCCGCCACCGTGTCGGCGGCGGGACTGCCGCTGGCGGTCGGGATCCCGTTGATCGGCCGGGAACATCCGGTCACCCCCAGGCACAGTGCCGTGGCCGCCGCCGAGGCAGCGATCAGTCGTCGTGTTGTCGAGCTTTTCGCCACTGCCCCATCCTCGCGTCGTGCTGTCGTGTACTCCCACGTCCGGAAACCTCGAAGGTGCGCGTCCCCTCGTGGGCACCGGGAGGAACACCCGGCGCAGCCTAACGAACCGATCTCGTCCCGAACCGGTGTGGATCCGTCCGGGCCCGAGATGCCCCCGTTGCCCGGAAAGTCGGGACCGCCTCGGTGCGCGAGCCGGTCACTTCCGTCGGGCTGGGAGGGGATTTCGGTGCCGTTCACCCGCCTTCCGGGGGAGTCACGCGGCGCACGCGCCGGGACCGGCCGCATACCCCCGCCGGAAGGCCCGGCTCCTGTCCCGGGCGTCTCCGTGGGGGTCGGAGCCGTGTTGTTCCGGCAGGTCGGCGAAGGCACGCAACGCCCGCAGCGCGTCCTCGACGTCCCCGTCGTCCATGACCAGTCGGGCAGAGCCGCCGTCGACCACCCAGCGGAAATAGGAGCCGGCGAAGCAGTCCGCGGTGGTCTCCACGAACACGGGGTCCGTCCGGGCGGGTGGGGACTCGTCGAGTCGCTGTTGGACCGCGTGCCCCAGCTCGTGGGCCAGGACCAGCACCACGGCGGACTGGCCGTAGTGGGCCCGCAGCACCGGAAGCAGCGCGGCGCGGTCCCAGACGACCGCGTCCACGGCGACGCAGTAGTACGCGTTGCCGGACAGTTCGGTGACCTCCTCCGCGCAGGGCGGGGAGCTGTTCGTGGGATCCACCGTGTCCACGGAGAAGAACCCACCGTCGAGCTCGGTCCACTCGCGCCCGAACACGCGCGGCATCGTCCGTTCCCAGTAGCGCCCCACGTCGGTGACCACCGTGGCCGCCAGTTCGTCCACCGGCGAGGAGTCGGTGCCGAACACGAAGGACGGATCGACCGCCTCGCGGACCACCACGTCCCCCGGTACCGGTGTTCCCCCCACCGCCGCGCATCCCGAGGAGCCCACGAGCAGCAGCCCCAACACGAGCGCCAGCGTCCCTCTCGGCGAAACCACCTCCCCAGACTCGCACGGCACGATGGTTCGTGGGCTGTGCGGAACCGTTCCGCGGCGAGATACCCTCGCCGCTCGTGAGAGCAGTCCGTCGCTTCACCGTCAGCGCCCACCTTCCCGACTCGTTGCAGGCACTCGGCAGGCTGGCCATGAACCTGCGCTGGAGTTGGCACCCGCCCACCCAGGACCTGTTCGCCTCCGTCGAACCGGACGTGTGGTCGGCCGTCGGAGGGGACCCGCTGCGTCTGTTGGCCGAGGTCCCGGCGGAACGGCTGGACCGGCTGGCCGCCGACGAGGACTTCCTGGCCCGCACCCGGGCCGTGGACGACGACCTGCGCCGCTACCTCACCGTTCCGCGCTGGTACCAGCAGCGCCGGGACGAGGGAACCCCGCTTCCGGCCTCCGTCGCCTACTTCTCCATGGAGTTCGGACTGACCGAGGCGTTGCCGAACTACTCGGGTGGGCTCGGTGTTCTGGCGGGGGACCACCTCAAGTCCGCCTCCGACCTCGGTGTCCCCCTGGTGGGGGTGGGCCTGTTCTACCGTTCGGGCTATTTCCGGCAGTCGCTGTCCGGGGAGGGCTGGCAGGTCGAGCAGTATCCGGTGCTCGACCCCTGGGGCCTGCCCCTGGAGCTGGTGACCCGCCCCTCGGGGGATCCGGTGCTGGTGCACGTGGCGATGCCGGAGGGGAGGACCCTGCGGGCACGGATCTGGAAGGCCCAGGTGGGGCGGGTTCCGCTGTTGCTGATGGACAGTGACGTGGAGGACAACGACGAGGACCTGCGCGGTGTCACCGACCGACTCTACGGAGGGGACTCCAGCCACCGGATCCGGCAGGAGATCCTCGCCGGCATCGGCGGTGTCCGCGCCGTGCGGGCCTACTGCGAACTGACCGGCATGGCCTCGCCCGAGGTGTTTCACACCAACGAGGGGCACGCGGGTTTCCTGGGGCTGGAACGTATCCGGGAGCTGCTGGCCGAGCCCGGACTGGAGTTCGACGAGGCGGTGGCGGCCGTGCGCGCGGGCACGGTCTTCACCACCCACACCCCGGTCCCCGCCGGGCTGGACCGCTTCCCCACGCACCTGGTGCGGCACTACTTCGGAGAGGGCACCAGCCGGGACCTGCTTCCGGGAGTGCCGACCGACCGGATCCTGGAACTCGGGGTGGAGAAGAAGCCGGGGACCTTCAACATGGCCAACATGGGGCTGCGGCTCGCCCAACGGGCCAACGGCGTCTCCGAACTCCACGGCACCGTCAGCCGTGAGATGTTCAGCGGGCTGTGGCCCGGCTTCGACATCGCCGAGATCCCCATCTCCTCGGTCACCAACGGGGTGCACGGGCCGACCTGGTCGGCCCGGGAACTGGGCAAGCTGCTCGGCGAGTCCGAGATGGACCAGGGAGCGGGGCTGCGCGGTGTGGAGCCGGTCAGCGACTCGCTGCTGTGGGAACTGCGCAGCTCGCTGCGGCAGCGCCTGGTGGAGGAGGTGCGTCGGCGACTACGACACGCCTGGTTGCAACGCGGGGCCTCCGAACTCGAACTGGGCTGGTGCGACTCGGTTTTCGACCCGGACGTGCTCACCATCGGCTTCGCGCGGCGCGTACCCACCTACAAGCGGCTGACCCTCATGCTGCGTGATCCCGAGCGGCTGCGTTCCCTGCTGCTCGATCCGCACCACCCGGTGCAGGTGGTGGTGGCGGGCAAGTCGCACCCCGCCGACGAGGGCGGCAAGGCGATGATCCAGCGCATCGCGCGTTTCGCCGACGACCCCGAGGTCCGCCACCGCATCGTCTTCCTGCCGGACTACGACATGTCGCTGGCACGCTACCTCTACGCGGGCTGCGACGTCTGGCTGAACAACCCGGTCCGGCCGCTGGAGGCGTGTGGCACCTCGGGAATGAAGTCCGCGCTCAACGGAGGGCTGAACCTGTCGGTGCGGGACGGCTGGTGGGACGAGATGTACGACGGCCACAACGGCTGGGCCATCCCCAACGCCGACGGGGTGAGCGATCCGGAACGCAGGGACGACCTGGAGGCCGGGGCGCTGTACGAGCTGATCGGCGAGCACGTCGCCCCGCTGTTCTACGACCGCGACCGCGACGGCGTGCCGACCCGCTGGATGGCGATGGTGCGCCACACCCTGGCCACCCTGGGACCGAAGGTGCAGTCCTCCCGGATGGTGCGCGAGTATGTGGACAACTTCTACTCCCCGGCGGTGCGCTCGGTGCACGCGGCGGTCGCCGAGGACTACCGTGGTGCCAAGGAGATGGCCGCCTACCGCAGGCGGCTGGACGAGGCCTGGCAACAGGTGCGGATCACCGACACCTACATGTCCGTCGAGGACGGCACGACCCCGCTGCTCGGGGGGAAGATGACCGTGCGGGCGCTGGTCGAACTCGCCGGTCTGGACGACTCCGACGTGGACGTCGAGGTGGTCGTCGGGCGGGTGGACGACACCGACGAGCTGCGCGACTTCGTCACCACCTCGATGCGCTGCGTCGCCGACGGCGGATACCAGGCCACGGTGACCCTGCCGCACACCGGCCCCGCCGGATACACGGTGCGTGTGCTGCCGAAGCACCGGCTGTTGTCCAGTCCCGCGGAACTGGGCAAGGTGGTGCTGGCGGGATAGCCTCCGCCGGAACCGGCCGCGGCCGGAGCCGGGCGGGATCCTCCCCGGCGCGCGGAGGCGGGTTTTCTCCACGAGGGACGGAGGGCGGTGGGAGGTGGCCCGGCCTCGTCCCGACGGCGGCCGTCCCGGCGACGAGCCCGCCGCGAGGGCCGGGAGAATGACAGGCGTGGATCGTTCGAGTCCGGGATCCACGAGGAGGCGACAGCGTGCCGACCGGCACGCCAACGAGGGCCGGTCCGGCTGGGAGGTAGACGTGGACGACCTGGTCATCCGCATGGATGGCGTCGGTGTCCGGCGGGCGTCGAACACGCTCGTGACCGACGTGAACTGGTCGGTGGAGCTGGACGAGCGCTGGGTGGTGCTCGGCCCGAACGGCGCGGGCAAGACCACCCTGCTCAAACTCGCCGGGGCCGAGCTGCACCCGAGCACCGGCACCGTCGACGTGCTGGGGGAGCGGTTGGGCAACACCAACGTGTTCGAGCTGCGACCCCGCATCGGCCTCTGCTCGGCGGCGTTGGCCGGGCGGATGCCGGAGGACGAGCTCGTGCGGGACGCCGTCGTCAGCGCGGGCTACGCCGTGGTCGGCAGGTGGCGCGAGGAGTACGAGCGCATGGACACCGAGCGGGCCGAGGAACTGCTCGCGGCCATGGGGATCGCCGACCTCGCCGAGCGTTCCTTCGGAACCCTCTCCGAAGGGGAGCGCAAACGGGCGCTGCTGGCCCGGGCGCTGATGACCGATCCCGAGTTGCTGTTGCTGGACGAGCCCGCCGCGGGACTGGACCTCGGTGGGCGCGAGGACCTGGTGGCCAGGTTGTCGGATCTGGCCATGGACCCCGACGCGCCCGCCATGACGTTGGTGACCCACCATGTCGAGGAGATCCCGCCGGGGTTCACCCACGCCCTGCTGTTGCGTGAGGGCGGAGTGGTCGCCCAGGGACTGCTCGACGACGTGCTCACCGCCGACAACCTGTCCAAGACCTTCGACCAGGATCTGGAGCTGCACAGCGACGGCGGGCGCTACTTCGCCCAGCGCAGACGCTGAGTCCGGCGGTCTCCGGCCGGTGTCGACGAGGCGGCTGCCCTCGTGGGCAGAGCCCGTGGCGGCGGGGATCCCCGCCCGTGAGATCAGTGCCACAGGTTCCGCCGGCGCTCGCGCACGATAGTGTGCGGCACCGTTCGTGATGCGACGAGGAGGTTGCGGCGTGGGTGAGTTCGTCAGACTCGAGGTCGAGAACCGGATCGGGACGATCAGACTGGATCGGCCCAAGATGAACGCGCTCAACAGTCAGGTCGAGCGGGAGATCCGGGCCGCCGCGCAGGAGGCGGCCGAACGTACGGACGTGCGGGCCGTGATCGTCTACGGCGGGGAGAAGGTCTTCGCCGCCGGTGCCGACATCAAGGAGATGGTCGAGCGGTCCGCTCCGGAGATGGCGGCCAAGGAACGCGACGGGCTCTCGGCCGCGTTGAGCGCGGTGGCCGCGATCCCGAAACCCACGGTGGCCGCTCTCACCGGTTACGCACTGGGAGGCGGGTTCGAGCTGGCGCTGGCCTGCGACCGGCGGGTGGCCGCCGACGGGCTGAAGGTCGGACAGCCGGAGATCCTGCTCGGGGTCATTCCCGGCGCGGGCGGCACCCAGCGCCTGGCGCGGCTGGTCGGCCCCAGCAAGGCCAAGGACATCGTCTTCAGCGGCCGTTTCGTGGACTCCGACGAGGCGCTTTCCCTGGGTATGGTCGACGAGGTGGTCGCCACGGAGGAGGTCTACGCCACCGCGCGCCGCTGGGCCGAGCAGTTCGTCAACGGCCCGGCCCACGCCCTGGCGGCGGCCAAACAGGCGATCGACGAGGGACTGGAGACGGACCTGAACACCGGGCTGCGCATCGAGACCCACCTGTTCACCTCCCTGTTCGCCACCGAGGACCAGAAGATCGGGATGCGCTCGTTCATCGAGAACGGGCCGGGCAAGGCCGAGTTCACCGGAAACTGATCCGGCTGGTGCACCGTGGCTTACGCGTTCGACGCCGAGGACGTCGCCTTCCTGCGTTCCCCGGAGGGGGTCCGCGCACTGGACGAGGTGGCCGAGCTGCCGTTGACCTCCTCGTCCAGGTTGGCGGACACGGGCACGGCCCGTGCTGTCGCGGGGCGGCGTTTCGCTCCGGCGGTGCTGGAGACGGTGGCGCTGCGACGTCGTGCCGCCGCGAAGCTGGAGGACGCGGGGCGGTGGTTGTTCACCGACTCGGCGTTGCAGCAGGCCACGGCGACACCGGTGGCCCGGCACCGTGCGGCCCGGTTGGCGGGGCGGGACGTGCACGACGTCACCTGCTCGATCGGGGCGGACCTGGTGGAGCTGGCCCCGGTCGCCGGGCGGTGTCTCGGTTCGGACCGCGACGGGGTTCGGTTGTCGATGGCTCGCGCCAACCTGGCGGCCCGGGACACCGAGGCCGGGTTGGTGCGGGCCGACGCGTTGCACCCGGTCACCACCACGGCCGCCGTGGTCGCCGATCCGGGCAGGCGGGACGACTCTGGACGCAGGCGGTGGGACCCGGACGCGCTGGAACCTCCCCTGCGGGAGCTGCTCACCACGTACCGGGGACGTGACCTGGTGGTCAAGTGCGCCCCGGGGCTGGACTTCGACGCCATCCCCAAGACGGCCGAGGTCGAGCTGGTCTCGCTGGGCGGGCAGGTGCGGGAGGCCTCGGTGTGGTTGGGCGGACTGGCCACCCCCGGTGTCGGCAGAGCCGCCACCGTGCTGGGCGCCGACGGTGTTCCCGTGCTGCGGATCACCGACGCCGAGCCCGACGACTGCCCGGTGCGGGCCCCGGGGCGGTGGCTGGTGGATCCGGACGGGGCCGTGGTCCGGGCCGGGCTGGTCCGGCAGTACGCCGCCCGGCACGGTCTGGGCCAGCTCGACCACCGCATCGCCTACCTGACCGGGGAGACTCCCCCGCCGGGAGTGCGGGCCTTCCGGGTGCTCGACCAGTCCGCCTACGGCGAGAAGAACCTGCGGGCCCTGCTGCGTCGCCACGAGGTGGGAAGACTGGAGATCCTGGTACGTGGGGTGGACGTGGACCCGGACGCGCTGCGACGGCGGATGAGGCTGTCCGGCACCGAGGCGGCGACGCTGGTACTCACCCGTATCGGGGACAGGCCCACGGCGCTGCTGTGCCGGGCGGAACTCACCTGAACCCACGGCGGCGCTTTTCGCCCGGGGCGGGGCGTTCGCCGCCGCCGGACTTCCACCATGAGTCGGGGCGGGGCCGGTACCCCGCTGTTCCTCCGGCGGACGGTCGATGTGAATCCGGCGAAACACGGAGGCGTGGACGAGGCCGGGATATCTATGCTTGGGGGACGTATGGCCACTGCACCCGTTTCGCCCACCCTGTCCGAACTGCGCGAGAGCCTGTCCGAGCTGATGACGCGGGACCGGAACCGGTTGCGTCGTCGCATCGACGGTGCCCGCAAGATCAGTGATCCCGAGGCGCTGCGTTCGGTCGTCGAGGAGATCTCCGCCGACGTCACCGCCTCGCGGGAACGCGTCGCACGGCGCCGCGAGCGTGTCCCCGAGGTCAGCTACCCGGAGGAGCTGCCCGTCACCGGGCGACGCGAGGACCTGCTCGCCGCGATCCGGGACAACCAGGTGGTCGTGGTCGCCGGTGAGACCGGCTCCGGCAAGACGACCCAGCTGCCGAAGATGTGCCTGGAGCTGGGACGCGGGGTGTTCGGCTCGATCGGCCACACCCAGCCACGCAGGCTGGCGGCGCGTACGGTGGCCGAGCGTATCGCGGCCGAGCTGGGCACCGAGGTCGGCGGACCGGTGGGCTACCAGGTGCGGTTCACCGACCGGGCGGACGACGACACCCTGGTCAAGCAGATGACCGACGGGATCCTGCTCGCCGAGATCCAGCGGGACGCGTTACTGCGGCGCTACGACACGCTGATCATCGACGAGGCGCACGAACGCAGCCTCAACATCGACTTCCTGCTCGGCTACCTCAAGAGGATCCTGCCCAAGCGTCCGGACCTCAAGGTGATCATCACCTCGGCCACCATCGACCCGGAACGGTTCTCCGAGCACTTCGGTGGGGCTCCGATCATCGAGGTGTCCGGGCGCACCTATCCGGTGGAGGTGCGCTACCGCCCGCTGGTGGACACCTCCGACGAGGAGGAGGACGTCGAGCGCGACCAGACCACGGCCATCGCCGACGCGGTGGACGAGCTGTGCGGGGAGGGACCCGGTGACATCCTCGTCTTCCTCAGCGGGGAACGCGAGATCCGGGACACCGCCGAGGCGCTGGAACAACGCAAACCCCCGCACACCGAGATCCTGCCGCTGTACGCCCGGCTCTCCTCCGCCGAACAACAGCGGGTCTTCCAACGCCACTCCACGCGTCGTGTGGTGCTCGCCACGAACGTGGCCGAGACCTCGCTGACCGTTCCGGGGATCAGGTACGTCGTCGACCCGGGCACGGCACGGATCTCGCGGTACAGCTACCGCACCAAGGTGCAGCGGCTGCCCATCGAACCCGTCTCGCGGGCCTCGGCCGACCAGCGGAAGGGCCGCTGCGGCCGGGAGGCGCCGGGGATCTGCATCCGGCTGTACTCGGAACAGGACTTCCTGGCCCGCCAGGAGTTCACCGACCCGGAGATCCTGCGGACGAACCTGGCCTCGGTGATCCTGCGGATGACCTCGCTCGGCTTGGGGGACGTGGCCTCCTTCCCCTTCGTCCAGCCCCCGGACAAGCGGCAGATCACCGACGGGGTGAACCTGTTGCACGAGCTCGGCGCGCTGGACGGCACCGACCGCAAGGGCAACCGGCGACTGACCGGGGTGGGGCACAAGCTGGCGCGGCTGCCCATCGACCCCCGGCTGGGACGCATGATCGTCGAGGCCGAGAGCAACGGTTGCGTACACGAGACGATGGTCATCGCCGCCGCGCTGTCCATCCAGGATCCCAGGGAACGGCCCGCCGAACACCAGCAGGCCGCCGACCAGCAGCACGCCAGGTTCACCGACAGGAGCTCGGACTTCCTCGCCTACCTGAACCTGTGGCAGTACCTGCGCGACCGCAGGGCGGAGCTGTCCTCCAACCAGTTCCGCCGGGCGTGCCGCAACGAGTACCTGAACCACCTCAGGATCCGCGAGTGGCAGGACCTCTACGCCCAGCTGCGGCAGATGGTCAACACCCTGGAGATCCCGATCAACGACCAGCCCGCCGACGGCGACCGGATACACCAGTCCCTGCTGGCGGGACTGCTGTCGCACATCGGGCTGAAGGACACCGAACGCAGGTCGGACTCGGGACGGCGCGGTCCCACCGAGTACCTGGGGGCGCGCGGGACCAGGTTCGCCGTGTTCCCCGGTTCCGCGCTGGCCAAGAAGCCGCCCCAGTGGGTGATGGCGGCGGAGCTGGTGGAGACCTCGAGGCTCTTCGCCCGCACCGTGGCCCGGGTGGAGCCCTCCTGGATCGAGCGTCTCGCCGGTCATCTGGTCAAACGCCACTACAGCGAGCCGCACTGGGAGAAGGACAAGGGCGCGGTCATGGCCTACGAACGGGTGACGTTGTACGGCGTCCCCCTGGTCGCGGGCCGCAAGGTCAACTACGGGCGGATCGAGCCCGAGCTGTGTCGCGAGCTGTTCATCCGACACGCCCTGGTGGAGGGGGACTGGGACACCCGCCACGAGTTCTTCCACACCAACCGTGCGCTGCTGGCCGAGGTGGAGGAACTGGAACAGCGGGCGCGGCGCAGGGACATCCTCGTCGACGACGAGACGCTGTTCGAGTTCTACGACCAGCGGGTCGGTTCCGAGGTGGTCTCGGCCCGGCACTTCGACAGCTGGTGGAAGAAGGTCCGCCGCAGCCAGCCCGACCTGCTGACCTTCCCCCGGTCGTTGCTGTTCAACGAGACCTCGACCTCGGTCAGCGACAGCGACTACCCGGACTTCTGGGAGCAGGACGGGCACCGTCTCCCGCTCAGTTACCAGTTCGAGCCCGGTACGGACGCCGACGGGGTCACCGTGCACGTTCCGGTGGCGGCCCTCAACCAGCTCGACCCGGAGGGGTTCGAGTGGCAGATCCCGGGGCTGCGCGAGGAGTTGGTGACCGCGTTGCTGAAGACGCTGCCCAAGCAGCTGCGACGCGAGTTCGTCCCCGTCCCGGACCACGCCAAGGCCGTGCTGGCCCGGCTACGTCCGAGGGAGAAGCCGTTGTTGGAGGCGCTCTCGGAGGAACTGCGGCGGATGACGGGAGTGACGGTGCCGCTGGACTCCTGGGACCTCCGGCGCGTTCCCGACCACCTGCGCATGACCTTCCGTGTGGTGCGGGGTCAGGACTCCTCGGGTGACGAGCACGTCCTGGCCGAGAGCAAGGACCTCGCCGAGCTGGCCGAGCGGCTGCGTCCCAAGCTGCGTGCCGAGATCTCGGCGGCGGCCGAGACCATCGAACGGCACGGGCTGCGGCAGTGGGACTTCGGCGAGCTGCCGGACACGTTCGAGCAGCGGAGCAACGGCCAGGTGGTCAAGGCCTATCCCGCCCTGGTGGACGAGGGCGACAGTGTGGGCGTCCGCGCCTTCGACTCGGCCGAGGAACAGCGTCGCCAACAGTGGCGCGGCATCCGCAGACTGGTGCTGCTCAACGTCTCCTCCCCGGTGAAGTCCCTGCGGAAGCAGGTGAGCACCAGGGCCAGAGTGGTCTTCGCCGGCAGCCCGCACGGCGGACAGGAGGAGCTGTTCGAGGACTGCGTCACCTGCGCCGCCGACGAACTGATCCGGCAGGCCGGGGGGCCGGTGACCGAGCGGGCCGGGTTCGACCGCCTGGTGGAGCGGGTGCGTGCGGGGTTGAACGCGACCTCGACGCAGGTGGTCTCCCGGGTGGAGCAGGTGCTGACCGCCCAACAGGACGTCGAGGCCGAGATGGCCCAGACCCGCGCCCTGTCCGGGGAGGCCGCCGAGGACATCCGCACGCAGTTGTCCAACCTGGTCTATCCGGGCTTCGTGACGGCCACCGGGGCGCGGAGACTGCCCGATCTCCAGCGGTACCTGCGCGCGATCTCCTACCGGCTGAGCAAGGTACCGCACCGTCCGGCCCGGGATCGGGAGCTGATGGACCGGGTGGGCACGGTCGAACAGCGCTACCAGGAGCTGTTGGACGCGGTGCCCCCCGGGAAACCGGTGAGTGAGCGGCTCTGGTCCATCGGCTGGATGCTGGAGGAACTGCGGGTGAGCTACTTCGCCCAGGAACTGGGCACACCCCACCCGGTCTCGGAGAAGCGGATCCACCGCGCCATGGACGCGGTCGGCGGCTGACCGCCCGCCGCTGGCCGTCCCCGTGAGGGGAGCGCCGGTGGCGCCCGGCCCGCCTCAGGCCGGGGCCACCGAGAGCACGACCGAGCCTGGGCCGGTGTGCGCGCCGATGATCGCGCTGGTCTCGGCGAGCAGCGGCTCGCTGGCCAGCTCCACCCTGCCCTTCAGCTCCTCGAGGGCCTGCCGGGCCCGCCCCTCGGCGAGGAAGTGTTCGGCGGCGATGTTGACCCGCCGTGTTCCGGCGGTCTCGGCGGCGTGGTCCACGGCCTTGCGCAGGGCGCGTTCCGTGCCGACCCCTCTGGCGAACTGGGTGAGCACTCCCTCGTGCAGCCCCAGCACGGGTTTCAGGGACAGGGCGCTTCCCAGTGTGGCCTGTGCGGAGCCGATCCGTCCGCTGCGGCGGAGGTGTTCCAGGGTGTCCACGTAGATCGTTTCGCTGCTTCCGTTCAACCGGTGGTGCAGCACGTCCAGCACGGTCCGCACGTCCGCGCCGGCGGCGGCCGTCTCGGCGGCGGCCATCACCGCGTAGCCGAGTCCGAGGCAGCAGGTGCGGGAGTCCACCACGTGGATGGGGACGTCGAACTCCGCGGCCGCGGCGCGCGCCGACTCGCAGGTCTCGGACAGCTCGGAGGAGATGTGCACCGAGACGATCTCCTCGGCTCCCTCGTTGACCGCGTCCGAGTAGTTCCAGAAGAACGCGGGGGGTGGGGGAGCGGCCGTGCTCACCTCCGTGCCGGCGTTCATGGCCTCGCCGAGTTCGCTGCGGGGAACGCGTCGCTCGTCGTTGCTCTGCCCGTCGACGGTGAGTTCCAGCTGCACGACCGAGATGTTGAGTCTCTCGGCGATGTTGTCGGGTACCGAGGCGGTCGAGTCGGTGACGAGGGCGACGCGTGGCTTCATACTTTCAGATTAATCATACTCATTCTTCCGGATGATCACCCCGGAGAGAGTGAGCTGTGTCGCTGACGGGCGGAAAATTCGGAGTGGTTGTCCCCCTGTCGGCGCGAAGTGAGTACCGTCACTCCTGTGCCCGGGTTACGCTGGGGCTACCGGTCGGTAACATCCTTGGTGGTTGGTGTCACTGTGCTTTCCACGGGGCCACGTGGCAAGGTCAACCTTCCCGGGGACATGCCGCGCCGGGATGACCCAGCCGGGAAGCCGTCAACAGTCCGCAGGAGGTCGGAGAGGACCCATGAATATTGCCGTCCTGGTGAAGCAGGTGCCCGACACGTGGTCCGAGCGCAAGCTGTCCGACTCGGACCACACCCTGGACCGGGCGTCCGCGGACGCGGTGCTGGATGAGATCAACGAGCGGGCCGTTGAGGAGGCGTTGCTGGCCAAGGAAGCCCACGGTGGAGAGGTGACCGTGGTCTGCATGGGCCCCGAGCGCGCGACCGACGCGATCCGCAAGGCGCTCTCGATGGGGGCCGACAAGGCCGTCCACCTGTCCGACGAGGCACTGCACGGAACGGACGCGGTCTCCACGGCCAAGGCCCTGTCCAAGGTGATCGGCACCCTGGAGTCGGTGGACATGGTGATCGCCGGTAACGAGTCCACCGACGGACGCAGCGGTGCGGTGCCCGCGATGCTGGCCGAGCTGCTCGGCTGGCCGCAGCTGACCTACGCCCGTTCGCTGTCGGTCGACGGGTCGACCGCGTCCATCGAGCGCGAGACCGACGCCGGAGTGACCAGTGTCCGTGCCGAGCTGCCCGTGGTGGTCTCGGTGACGGAGAAGATCAACGAGCCCAGGTACCCCTCCTTCAAGGGGATCATGGCCGCGAAGAAGAAGCCCGTCACCACCCTGACCCTGGCCGACGCGGGCATCGACCCGAGCGAGGTGGGGCTGTCCGGTGCGGCCACCCAGATGGTCTCCTCCGCGCCCGCCCCGCCGAAGGAAGCGGGCCAGCAGGTCACCGACGAAGGCGAGGGTGGCGTGCGGATCGTGGAGTTCCTGGCCGGAAAGAACCTCGTCTGAGTCGTTTCGGGTGTGGTCTTCACCCGGCTTCGTTCGGGTCGCGTTTGAGAAGGGGCTTAATCCATGTCTGAGGTGTTGGTCCTCGTCGACCACGCGGGTGGCGAGGTCAAAAAGGTCACGTACGAGATGCTCACGGCCGCCAGCCGGCTGGGCGAACCCGCCGCCGTGGTGACCGGCGGGCCCGGATCCACCGACAAGGTGGCCGAGGCGCTGGCCTCCTCCGGGGCGGCGAAAATCTACACGGCCGAGTCCGCCGACATCGACAACTACCTGGTCACTCCCCAGGTGGACGTGCTGGCGAGTCTGGTCGAGCGGATCTCCCCCGCCGCGGTGCTGACCTCGGCGAGCGTGGACGGCAAGGAGATCGCGGGCAGGCTGGCCGTACGCACCGGCTCCGGACTGCTCTCCGAGGCCGTCGACGTCGACGCCGACGGAGTGGCCTCCCACTCCCTGTTCGGCGGTTCCTACCAGGCCTCCGCCAAGGCCGCCTCCGGGATGCCGGTGATCTCGATGCTGCCCGGCAGTGTCGAGCCGGAACAGGCCCAGGGCACGGCGAGCACCGAGGCGGTGGAGGTGCCGGGCACCGACACGGCCAAGAGCGGTGCGATCACCGGTCGGCAGCCCGCAGAGTCCGGGGACCGTCCGGAGCTGACCGAGGCCAACGTGGTGGTCTCCGGGGGTCGCGGTGTCGGCAGCGCCGAGAGCTTCGAGGTGGTCGAGAAGCTGGCCGACTCGCTCGGTGCCGCGGTCGGTGCCTCGCGCGCCGCCGTCGACTCCGGCTACTACCCCGCCCAGTTCCAGGTCGGTCAGACCGGTAAGACGGTCTCGCCGCAGCTGTACATCGCGCTGGGAATCTCGGGTGCGATCCAGCACCGCGCCGGGATGCAGACCTCCAAGACCATCGTGGCGGTCAACAAGGATCCCGAGGCGCCGATCTTCGAGATCGCCGACTTCGGGGTCGTCGGCGACCTGTTCAAGGTGGCCCCGCAGCTGACCGAGGAGGTCGGCAAGCGCAAGGGGTGAGACGGGGTCTCCCCTGGGGCGGGTCGGCGTCATCTCCGACCCGCCCTTTTTCGTGGACGCGGAGAAGCCCGCCCCCAGGGCGCGGGAGTCCCGCGGGGACGAGGCGTACAGCGGGTATTCATCGAAAGTTCCCGGCCCGGTCCACCGGCGTGCCTACCAGCCGTTGTGCGGCAGCGGTTACACCTCGGGCATGGTCGAAACAGGGCGATCCGACTCGGAGTTACCGACGGGTGTGGCGACCCGGCTGGGAAACGGCCGCTACTCGTTGCGGCTGAGCAGGGAAACCGTCGACATCAACTCGGCACAACGGCTGCGGCACCGTGTTTTCGCCGTGGAGATGGGCGCCACGGTGCGTGGTGAGTCCGCCGGAACGGACAGCGACCTCTTCGACGAGTTCTGCGACCACCTGCTCGTCCGTGACGATGTCTCGGGAGAACTGGTGGGCACCTACCGGATGCTGCCCCCGGACCGGGCACGGGTCGTGGGCGGGCTCTACGCCGACGGTGAGTTCGACCTCGCCCGACTGCGCCCCCTGCTCGCCGACCTCGTCGAGGCCGGACGCTCCTGCGTGCACCCGGAGCACCGCAACGGGGCGGTCGTCGGTCTGATGTGGGCGGGCATCGCGCGGTACATGCTGGCGCACGGCTACCGCTGGCTGGGCGGGTGCGCCTCGGTGCCGCTGGCGGACGGGGGCCGTACCGCCGCCGGAGTGTGGCGGAACGTACGGCGGCGCTGCTACGCCCCGGAGCACCGTCGGGTCACCCCCCACGAACGGTGGGCACCGAATCCGGCCGAGCACGGCGAACGCGTCCGGTTCCCCCCACTGCTGCGGGGGTATCTGCGGCTGGGGGCGTGGGTGTGCGGCCCTCCCGCCCACGACCGCGAGTTCGACGTCGCCGACTTCTTCGTCCTGCTCGACACCGCGCGGATGGACCACCGCTACCTCGAACGGTTCCTGGGACCTCACGGATGAGCGAGGTCGGACCGTGGTTCCCCACCTCGCCGTGCGGAACGCACTGCCTGCCCCGCCCCGGTAACCTGCCACGGGCGGGACCGCTGTGCCGGATACGACGGCTGACGGTGGTGGCGACCCTGCTCTGCTGCGGAGTTCTGCTGGCAGGGGCGTTCCCGCTGCTGCCCGCCCCGTTCCGCGGGTACCTCGGTCGGATCTGGTGCCACGGGATGCTCACCGGACTCGGTGTGCGGCTGCGGGTCCGGGGGAACCCCGCACCGGGTGGGCGGGGGAGCCTGGTGGTGAGCAACCACGTTTCCTGGCTGGACGTGGTGGCGCTGCAGGCGGTGGGGCCCGTGCGCATGCTCGCCAAGGCCCAGGTGCGCGACTGGCCGCTGCTGGGCGGCCTCGCGGCCCGCTGCGGCACCCTGTTCGTCGACCGGGCGCGACTGCGTCTCCTCCCGCAGGTGGTGGAGGGGGTCGCGGACGCGCTGCGCTCGGGCGCGACCGTCGGGGTGTTCCCGGAGGGCACCACCCGGTGTGGACGCGCCCCGGGGCGGTACCGCCCGGCGCTGTTCCAGGCCGCGCTGGAGGCCGACGCCTGGATCCGCCCCGTGACACTGCGGTACCGGCTGGGCCCGGAACCGACGACCGTCGCCGCCTTCGTCGGCGAGGAGACCCTGCTGCGTTCGCTGCCTCGCGTGCTCGCGGTGCACGGGCTGGTCGTCGAACTGTTCCTGGGCGCCCCTTTCCCCGCACGAAGCGCCGTGCAGGAGGGCAACGACGGCGGGCGGAACGGGGACGAGCGGGGGGTCGGGGAGGGGCGTGCCGGTCCGCGTCGGCGGCTCGCCGCGCGGTGCGCGGCGGTGGTGGAGTCGGTCACGGCGCACGAACCGATCCCGGGGGGAGGCTGGACTTGTAGCGGACTCGACGTCGCAGGATCGTCGGGTGAGCGCATCGAGCGATCCCCCCGCGACCGAGGAGACACCGAACCCGCGACCACGGGAGTCGTTGTGGAGTCGACGCTACCGTAGTTTCACGAGCGGAATGGTCATCGTGGTCACCCTCGTCGCCTTCGAGGCGATGGGGGTGGCCACGGCGCTGCCGACCATAGCCTCCTCATTGGACGGTCAGCGCTGGTACTCGTGGTCCTTCACGCTGTTCATGGCCGCCAGTGCCGTCGGAACCGTCTTCGCGGGCAGAGTCTCCGACCGGCGGGGGCCGGTGTTGCCGCTGCTGGTCTCCCTTCCCCTGTTCGCGCTCGGGCTGGTGGTCGCGGGAACGGCTCCCAACATGGCCGTGCTGCTGGTGGCCCGGGCGGTGCAGGGGCTGGGCGGGGGCAGTGTGGCCGTCCCGCTCTACGTGCTGATCGCCCGGGTCTACCCGGAGAGTCACCGGCCGAGGGCGTTCGGGCTGATGTCGGCCGCGTGGGTGCTGCCCTCGCTGCTCGGGCCCGCCGTCTCGGGAACGGTGACCGAGTACCTGCACTGGCGGTGGGTGTTCCTCGGGCTGGTGCCGCTGGTGTCGCTGGCCGCGGTGTTTCTGGCCTCCACGGTACTGCGTTCGGGCGGAGTCACGTCCGGGCAGCCGGCGGGCAGGCCCGGGCTCGTGCCCGCCGCCCTGGGGGCCGGGGCGGCCACGGTGGGCGTGAACTGGGCCGCGCAGCATCCCGGTGTTCCGTCCCTGGTGCTCGGGGTGGTTTCCGTGGTGTTGCTGTGGCGGTGCTTCCTGGTGCTGCTGCCCAGGGGAACCCTGCGCGCCCGTGGCGGGATCCCGGTGCTGGTGCTGGCACGCGGTCTGCTGGCCGGGGTGTTCTTCACGGCCGAGGCGTTCGTGCCGCTGGTACTGACCGTGGTTCACGGCTACTCGCCCGCACTGGCCGGTATCCCCCTCACGCTGGCCTCCCTGGGGTGGAGTCTGGGGGCCTGGTTGCAGAGCCGTTGGGAAGGACTCAGCAGGCACACGCTGATCTCACGGGGTTTCCTGCTGGTCACCGCCGGTGTGTTCGGGGTCGGCGCGATCGCCCCGGCCTGGTCTCCGGGGTGGACGATCCTGTTCCTGTGGTCGTTGGCCGGGGCGGGGATGGGCATAGCCGTGACCAGCACGGCCGTGGGAGTGCTCGACCGCTCGGAGACCACCGAACGCGGATTCAACTCGGCCGCGCTGCAGATCTCGGACATGCTCGGGCAGGCACTGCTGATCGGCCTGGGAGGGGCGCTGGTCAACCTCGTGTCCGACACCCGCGAACCCACCTCGGGGGTGCTCGTGCTGGCGGCCGTGCTGATAGCCGTGGGGCTGTCGGGTGCGCACCTGGTCACCAGCCGTCGGTGAAGGACTATCCTGGACGGGCGATGACGTACCTGGACCATGCGGCAACGACCCCGATGCGGGCCCGCGCGATCGCGGTGATGAGCGAGGCGCTGGGCACGCTCGGCAATGCCTCCTCCCTGCACACCTCCGGGCGGCGAGCACGGCGCGCCGTGGAGGAGGCGCGGGAGGACATCGCCGACGCGCTCGGGGCCCGCCCCTCCGAGGTGCTTTTCACGGCGGGAGGCACCGAAAGCGACAACCTCGCGGTCAAAGGCATCTTCTGGGCCCGCCGGGACGCGGACGGGAGACGTCGCCGCGTGCTGGCCTCCTCCGTGGAGCACCACGCGGTGCTGGACACCGTGGAGTGGCTGACCGAGCACGAGGGAGCCGAGGTCACCTGGTTGGAGGTCGATTCCCACGGCAGGGTGAGCCCCGAGACCTTCGAACGCGCCGTGCTCCAGGCACCGGAGGACGTGGCGTTGGCCACGGTGATGTGGGCCAACAACGAGGTCGGCACGGTCAATCCGGTCTCCGAGATCGCCGACGTCGCCGAGCGGTACGGCATCCCGCTGCACACGGACGCGGTCCAGGCGGTCGACACGCTGCCGGTGGACTTCGAGGACAGCGGCGTCTCGGCGCTGACCATGACCGGCCACAAGATCGGCGGTCCCTACGGAGTGGGCGTGCTGGTGCTGTCCCGGGAGGTCTCCTGCACCCCGTTGCTGCACGGCGGAGGACAGGAGCGCGAGGTGCGCTCCGGGACCCTCGACGTTCCCGCCGTGCTCGGTCTGGCCAGTGCCCTGCGGGAGGCGGTGGACCACCGACAGCGGCACGCCGCCGAACTGACGCGGCTGCGGGACCAGCTGGTCAAGGGAGTGCGTGCCGCCGTGCCCGAGGCGGTGCTCAACGGGGACCCGGGTACCGTCGAGGGCGGGCGTCTGCCCGGAAACGCGCATTTCACCTTTCCCGGATGCGAGGGTGACAGTCTGCTGATGCTGCTCGACGCCCAGGGCATCGAGTGCTCGACGGGTTCGGCGTGCACCGCCGGGGTGGCCGAACCGAGTCACGTGCTGCTGGCCATGGGAACGGACGTGCGGGTGGCCCGTGGGTCGTTGCGGCTGACCCTCGGACACGACTCGACGGCCGAGGACGTGCGGGCGTTTCTGGAGGCGCTGGAACCGGCAGTGCGGCGCGCCCGCAGCGCCGGCCTTTCCGGTCTGAGCAAGAGTTCGGTGGGAACGGCCACCGCGCCTACGGAGGTGTGAGGGTGCGAGTACTCGCGGCGATGAGCGGCGGGGTGGATTCGGCCGTGGCGGCCGCACGAGCGGTCGACGCGGGCCACGACGTGACCGGGGTGCATCTGGCGCTGTCCGCGAAACCGGGAACCCTGCGGAAGGGAGCGCGGGGCTGCTGCACGGTGGAGGACTCCAGGGACGCGCGTCGGGCCGCCGACATGCTGGGGATCCCGTTCTACGTCTGGGACTTCGCCGAACGGTTCAACGAGGAGGTCATCGAGACCTTCGTCGGCGAGTACGCGGCGGGACGGACCCCGAACCCGTGCATGACCTGCAACGAGAAGATCAAGTTCGAGGCGCTGCTGGAGAAGGCCGTGGCCCTGGGCTTCGACGCCGTCTCCACGGGCCACTACGCCCGGCTCTCGCACGAGTCCGGCGTTCCCGAGCTGCGGCGCAGCAGGGACGAGAGCAAGGACCAGTCCTACGTGCTCGCCTCGTTGACCCCGCAACAGCTGCGGCACGCGATGTTCCCGCTGGGGGACTCGCTGAAGTCCGAGGTGCGCGAGGAGGCCGAACGGCGGGACCTGGCGGTGGCGCGCAAACCGGACAGCCACGACATCTGTTTCATCCCCGACGGCGACACCAGGAGCTTTCTGGAGTCCCGGTTGGGACAGCGACCCGGTGACATGGTCGACGCCGACTCCGGCGAGGTGCTCGCCCAGCACTCCGGGGTGCACGGTTTCACCGTGGGGCAGCGCAAGGGGCTCGGGATCGACAAGCCCGCCGCCGACGGACGCCCGCGTTACGTGCTGTCCCTGGAGCCGGTCTCCGGGACGGTGACGGTGGGGTCGGCGGACCGGCTGGGTGTCACCGAGATCGAGGCGACCCGTCCGGTGTGGCCCTCGGAACGGGCGCTGGACGGCCCCACCGAGTGCGTGGCGCAGATCCGCGCGCACGGGGAGACCGGACGTGCCGTGGCCGAGATGACGGAGGACGGCTTCCGGGTACGGCTGCACGAGCCGATGCGCGGTGTGGCGCCCGGCCAGTCCGTGGTGCTGTACCGCCCGGAGGACGAAGGGGACCTGGTGCTGGGCAGCGCCAAGATCTCCGCGACCCGGTGAGTGGGGGCTCGCCCGTGACCGTGCTGCCTTGGGCGGGCGCGGATCCGTTCCTCCGCCGTGGGGTCGGTCGCCACGTGTTCGTGGACCGTGTGGGCCGGTTGCGAGAATGACCTCGTGACGCAACAGCCTTGGAAACCCGGTACTGCCACCGCTGTCGGTTCCATGCCCGGTACCGACTCGCTGGAAGCCGCTCGCATCGTGGCGGGGGAACTGCCCGAGCTGACCCCGGTGCCGGAGTTGCCTTCCAGGGGGATCGGCGCCGACGTGATCGGACACACGGCGGGGATGCTGCGTGACCTGGCGGTGGAGGTGGTTCCCTCCGGCTACCGTGTGGCGCGGGCGGCCGGGCGGGACCACCGACGTGCGGTGGACCTGCTGCGGTGGGACCTGGACGCCATGGAGGCGGTGACCTCGGCGGAGGCCGAGTCCCGTCTGGTGAAGGTGCAGGTCGCCGGACCCTGGACGCTGGCGGCGGGGATCGAGCTCGAACGCGGCCACCGCGTGATGACCGACCACGGCGCGCTGCGCGACTTCACCGAGTCGCTGGTGGAGGGGGTGCGCGAGCACGTCGCGCAACTGGCCTTCCGCACCGGTGCCCGGGTGCTCGTCCAGCTCGACGAACCGACGTTGCCCGCCGTGCTGGCCGGGGACCTGCCCACTCCTTCCGGCTACGAGAACGTGCCCGCCGTGCCGGAGCCGGAGGCGGAGCGGGTGCTGACCGAGGTGATCCGGAGACTGGGCGAGGACCGGCCCGGGCCGGTGTTCGTGCACTGCTGTGCCCGGCGTCCACCGGTGCGACTGCTGCACCGGGCTGGTGCCGGGGTGATCGGCGTGGACGCCGCCGTGCTCGGCTCGACCTCCGGTGAGTTGGTGGAGGAGCTCGGCGAGGCCTGGGACCGGGGTCTGACCCTGATGCTCGGGATGGTGCCCACCACGGAGCCGAGCACGACGCCGGGGGTTCGGGAGCTCGCCGAACCCGCCCGGAACTTCGTGCGCGAACTCGGCTTTCCCGAACGCATCCTGGCCGAGCAGGTGCTGCCCGCTCCCGCCTGCGGTTTGGCCGGCAGCTCTCCCCGTTGGGCGCGGAGGGCGTTGGAACTGAGTCGGGAACTGGGCAGGATGCTCCGCGAGGACACCCTGGAGAACTGAACGGGGCACCTCGTTCCGGGCCGTTGTGCTCCGTGGGGCACGCGGCTTCCCAACGAAAAAGCGGCCCGAGGACGGACCTCGGGCCGCTTTCGGCCGGGTGAGTGACGGGATTCGAACCCGCGACTCCTGGGACCACAACCCAGTGCTCTACCGACTGAGCTACACCCACCGTGCTGTCCGGTGTTCACCCGAACAACGATCCCCATCCTAGCGTGGCCGTTCACCCGGCCCGACAGCGGGTTCCCCTTCGGCAACGGCATGATCGAATCCGCAGCTCAGGAAGGTCTGACCGCATGGTGGCCCGGTCGTCTCAGCCCTCGTCCAGCTGCCTGCGGGCCTGTTCGGTGCCGCCGAGTTCCTCCTCGGAGAGCAGTTCCGCGGCCACCTGCTGGGCCTGCTCGCTGGACGGCCCGGGGTCCGGGGCGAACACGGTCCGCCGGTAGTAGGCGAGTTCGCGGATCGACTCACGTACGTCGGCCAGCGCGCGGTGCGCCAACCCCTTCTCCGGCTGCGCGTAGTAGACGCGCGGATACCACCGGCGGCAGAGTTCCTTGACGGAGGAGACGTCCACCATGCGGTAGTGCAGGTACTGGTCGAGGGTGGGCATGTCCCTGGCGATGAACCCACGGTCGGTGGCGATCGAGTTCCCCGCCAAGGGGGCGGAGCGTCCCTCGGGCAGGTACCGCCGCAGGTAGTCCAACACCCGCTGCTCGGCCTGGGCCAGCGTGACCGTGGAGTTGCGGACCTCCTCGGTGAGACCCGAGCGGTCGTGCATCTGCCGCACCACCTCGGGCATCCCCTCCAGGACCCGCTCCTCGGCGTGGATGACGACATCCACGCCGTCGCCGAGGATGTTCAGGTCGGCGTCGGTGACCAGCGCCGCGATCTCGATCAGGGCGTCCTTACCGAGCTCCAGCCCGGTCATTTCACAGTCGATCCACACGAGACGGTCGTTCACCGGGGTGAGCCTAACGCGCCACGTATCGCGTACGCGAAACCGGCGTTGCGTCGCCGCCCATCCGAGTCAGGTCCGGTGGGGAGAGCTGTCCGGCAACCTGGAGGGAACGACCTTGCCGGTCGCGTTGCGGGGCAGCGCGTCCAGGAACACCACGTCACGAGGGCGGGCGAAGACGGAGAGGCGTTGCCGGGTCCGCTCCCGGACGGTCTCGGCGTCCAGGGTGCTGCCTTCGTGCAGCACCACGTAGGCGGCGAGCCGCTGACCGTACTCCTCGTCCTCGACCCCGGTCACCACGGCTTCGCTCACCTCGGGGAAGGAGGCGATGAGTTCCTCGGTCTCGGCCGGGTAGACGTTCTCCCCGCCGGAGATGATCATGTCGTCGGCCCGGCCGACCACGAACAGGCGGCCCCGGGAGTCGAGATAGCCCAGGTCCCCGGTGGGCATGAGGCCGTCCTTCCGGGGGACCTCCGCGCCGTTGGTGTAGCCCTCGAACAGCATCTCGTTGCTCACGTGCACCGCGCCGACGGTGTCGTGCGGAACCGGGGATCCGTCCTCGTCCAGGATCCGCACGGTCGTCCCCCGTGGGGGAAGACCCGCCGTGCCCGGGGCGGTACGCAGCTCCTCGGGCGTGGCGATGCTGACCCAGGAGGCCTCGGTGGAGCCGTAGAAGTTGTACAGCACGGGCCCGAAGACGCGTTGGAAGTCGTGCGCGAGGGTGCTGGACAGGGCCGAGCCGCTACAGGCCACGATGCGCAGGCAGCGGTGGTCGTGGCAGCGGCGCCGTTCCTCGGGGAGTTCGAGCAGCCGTTGCAGCATCACCGGCACAGCGAACATCGAGGTGCAGCGGTGTCGTTGCAGGGCGGCCACGGTCTGCTGCGGGTCGAACCGGCGGTGCAGCACCAGGGTGGCCCCGAGCACCGTTCCGAGCTGGAATCCCGCCAGCCCCCAGGTGTGGAAGAGCGGAGCGCATATCATCATGCGTTCCCCGCTGCGCAGCGGAACGCGGGACATGATCGTGGTGGCCGGTCGCAGGCTCGGTGGGTCGGGCCTGCGGGCTCCCTTCGGTGTTCCGGTGGTTCCGGAGGTGAGCACGATCATCCGCCCGTGCCGGGGGCGTTTCGGCAGTGGCAGCGGCTCGGACCGACCGATCAGCTGTTCCAGCGTGGTGTGGCTCGTGGTGCCCTCGGTCCAGGCGATTACGACGAACACGTTCGGGGGCAGGCTGTGTTTGTCCACGAACTCGGAGTCCGTGACCAGGATCCGCACGTTCTGCTCGTCGAGCACCGCCGTGAGCTGTTCGGAGCTCATTCCGGTGTTGAGCAGCACGGAGTCCGCACCCACCTTCCCCGCGGCGATCAGGGCCTCGACGAAGCCGTGGTGGTTGCGGCACAGGATGCCGATCCTGCCGCCGGAGACGAGTCCGTGTTCGCGGAGCCCGTGGGCGAGCCGTGTGGTGCGCTGGTCCACCTCGGCGAAGCTCAACGCTCCGCGCTCGTCGATCACCGCCGGTCGGTCGGGATGGCGTACGGCGCCGATGGCGTAGCCCAGCGGGAGAGTGACGCCCCAGCGCCGGTAGGCGAGCGCCGTGCGCAACAGCCTGTCGGGGCGCATGGGACGCACGACTCCCTGCTTGGTCAGGGTGAGCACGTCCAGTGCCAGCGGGGCGTGCCGTTGCGCCCAGTTCCTCAGGGCCGCGCCGACCCGTTTTCCGCGATGTCGCGTCTTGCAAGCCCGTTCTCCGGTCACGCAGCACCTCGCATCCTTTACCTACTGGTGAGTAGATAATGCCTTGCGCGTCGCCACGAGAAAAGAGGCGGGGCCCACGAACATCCACGACCGGCCGGGTGCTGCCAGACTGGGAACCCCTCCCCGTTCCGGCGCCCCGCTTCGGCACGGGCGCTCCGACACCAGAGAAGGGGCAACCAGCAGTGACCGACTACGACCAGTGGTTGTGGCGTGCCCTGAGCAGAACGTTTCTCGTGCTGGCCCTCGGAGTCACCGGGTTGCTGGTCACCCTGGGGGACGGGGCCCGGCGTGGGGACTCGGTGCTCGGCGCGTTGGTGCTGGCCGCCACCGCGCTTCCGCTCGCGATGACCGTGCGGGGCATGGATCCGAACGCGCGGAGGAAACTCCGTGAGCTGCCGCGACACCGTCGGCTGTTGACGCTCACGGCGCTGCTGCTGGCCTGCGCGGCGGCCCTGCTCGCGCTGTGGACGCTGGTGAATCTGGTTCTTCCGGTGGGCTCGGCACCGCTGCCGCTGGCGGTGCCCCTGTTGGCCGCGGCCGGGTTGACGACGGCGCTCGGTCGTCGCACCCGGGGCCGGCGGCACTGAACGAACGGGATCAGACGGAGTGGACGACCAGCCCGTCCTGTTCGCAGGTGAAATCCAGGGTTCCCTCGAACTCCGCGACCGGCATCTCGTCCCGCACGAGCCGGTGCGGGGCGCCGTGGGTCTCGACGCTGAGCCGCTCGGCGGTGAAACGCTGCTCGGCGTAGTCGGAGCCCCGCAGGCGAACGTCCAACAGCCCCTCGTGCAGCGTGATGGTCACCTCTCCGCCCGGAACGGAAAGCGGCTCTCCGGCCCTGGTCAGGGTGATACTGCTCTCCTCCGGCGTCTCCGGGACGATCACGACCCGGGTCAGCGCGGCATCCCGTGTGGAGTCCTGACGGGTCATCGCGATGACGTCGCGCCGGAGACTCTCCCCCGGCTCGCTCTCCTCCGGGCAGGGCGCCAGCAGGGCGGCACCCTCCTTGGCCGCCAGCCGGTAGGGCTGCCAGGACCCGGTTCCCACCAGGTTCACCACGGAGTTGACCCTGGCGTCGTCGAGCAGTTCCTCGCTGTCCGGAGCGGGGGTGATCTCCGTGGCGTTCACACCGCGTTCGTTGAGCAGCTGCCGCAGTGCCCGGGCGCGCTCCCGCGCCCTGCGGTCGAATCCACGGTTGATGGCCACCGTCGTGGAGTCGTTCGCGTACTGCGCCGCGGCCTCGGCGAGGTTGGTCAGCGGAGCCCATACCGCAGCGGGGTCCTGACCGTCCTGCCGAGAGCGCGTGCTGCTGAGTCCCTCGGTAGTGCTATTCATTACCCCAACTCTAGTCGGGGGCGGTGCGACCGTTCACGGGTGCGGATCCGCTGTGTGGTGTGATTTACCGACGATGTGACATATGTCGCCTTTTCGTGGGGCTTCGCGGTCCTCCTCCCGTCCCCGGGGCGGCGCTGTGGCGTTCGCGGCGGGAAACGGTCGAACAGCACCGGGACCCCTGAGTGCTCGCGAACGTGTTCCCGCCCGAACCCGCACGGTCTTGCGGCGGACACGTCGTGTTGTACAGGCTCCGTCCGCGGGGGGGCCGAGAACCGGTTCCAACCGGACGTGACCGGCACGGAGGACGGGACGTTCGGACGATCACTCGGAGACGGAGGATGACGGAGCTGCTGTACTGCGCCGAACACCCCGACCGGGCACCGGGCAACACCCGCGCCGTGCTCGTGCGCTGGTTGGCCACCGAGGGAAGTCTCGTCCGTGCCGGACAGCCACTGGCCGAGGTCCGGACGGGGCGGCGGCACGAGCACGTGCGCGCTCTCGCCACCGGGACGCTGCACCAACAGGTCCGCGCGGGGGAGCCGCTGTTCCCCGGCTTTCCCGTGGGGCTGATCGAATAGGGAGAACGGGGACGCACCGTTGACCTCCGCTGCTATGTTTGGTGCGCCGAACCGACGGGCAACGTCCGGTGGTTCGGGAAGTGACGCGGGGTGCCCGGCTCGCCGCCGGGCTGAGAGAGACCCGTCGAACCTGACCTAGTTCGGACTAGCGGAGGGACGTCGCATGCCGTCGGTACTGCCGTGCCGTCGTACACGCCTCTCACGGCCCACGGACGGTGTCCGGTCGGGAAACCGGTGGAGATCGTCCGAGGACGCCGGAGCGGGTGACGTGCGCGTCCCGCTCGGAAAGGGGCGTCAGTGATCCCCAATGTTCTGACCATCGCGGGCACCGACCCCAGCGGGGGAGCGGGGGTGCAGGCCGATCTGAAGACCTTCTCCGCCCACCGCACCCACGGGATGTCGGTGATCACGGCGTTGGTCGCCCAGACCACCACCGGGGTCAGCTCGGTCCATCCCGTTCCGGCCGAGTTCGTGGCCGACCAGTTGCGGACCCTGCTGGACGACGTGCGGGTGGACGCGGTCAAGATCGGGATGCTCTCGGAGGCAGACATCATCAGAGTCGTGGCCGCCGAGCTGCGTCGGTACGCGCTGCCCAACGTGGTGCTCGATCCCGTCATGGTCGCCAAGAGCGGGGACCGCCTGCTCGCCACCGAGGCCGTCACGGCCCTGCGTGAGGAACTGCTGCCCCACGTGGACCTCGTCACGCCGAACCTGCCGGAGGCCGCCGACCTGCTCGGAGAGCCGGAACTCGACGACACCGAGAACATGCCGGCCCAGGCGGCTCGCCTGGCCGAGCTCGGTGTCCCCCGGGTGCTGCTGAAAGGCGGGCACCTGGCGACGCGGCACAGCGTCGACGTGCTCTACACCGACGGGAAGGCCGAGTTCCTGCACGGTCGTCGAGTCGACACCGACAACGACCACGGGACCGGCTGCACCCTGTCGGCCGCCGTCGCCGCCCTGCGGGCCGGGACCCCGGACTGGTCCGTGGCGGTACGTGAGGCGAAGGACTACCTGACCGGTGCCCTGCGAGCCGCCGACCTCCTCGACGTCGGACACGGCCACGGGCCGGTGCACCACTTCCACCGGTGGTGGGCCGACACGGAGGACCCCCCGCACCTCTCCGCCGGTGACCCCGCCCACCACAAGGGGGCGATCTCATGAGCCACCGACTGCCCGAGCCCGACCCGAACGGGTTCTGCGCCGAGGCGTGGCGACACACCGCCGAGTTGCAGCGGGCGATCGTGCGGCATCCGTTCAACCGTGCCCTGGCGGAGGGAACACTCCAGCGGGACCGGTTCGTGTTCTACCTCGTCCAGGACTCCCGCTACCTCGTCGGCTTCGCCCAGGCACTGGCGGGGGCCGCGGCCCGGGCCGACGAACCGGGCGACGCCGAGTTCCTGGCGCGCAGCGCCCACGGCGCCCTGGCCGAGGAGCGCGCACTGCACGCCGGATACTTCGAACGGTTCGGCCTCACCGAACGGGAGACGGCCGGCATCGAGACCTCGCCGACGTGCCTGGCCTACACCTCCTACCTGCGGGCGAGCGCGCAGAGCTCGCCCTACCCGGTGCTGGTCGCCGCGCTGCTGCCGTGCTTCTGGGTGTACCAGCACGTGGGAAGCACGATCCTGGAGGAGACCGGGGACACCGCCGAGCACCCCTACGGACGGTGGATCGAGACCTACGCCGACGAGGAGTTCGCCACCGCCGTGCTCGGAGCCAGGGAGCTGACCGACAGACTGGCCGCGGCCGCGGACGAACGGACCAGACAGCGGATGCTCACCGCGTTCGTGCGGTGCAGCGAGTACGAGTGGCTGTTCTGGAACAGCGCGTGGGAACGGGAGCAGTGGCCCACCGCGCGGTGGCTTCCCCATCGAGGCGGGACGGCGGAGTGATCCCGCCCGGCGCGGCCCGCCGCACGGCCGGCAACGTCTCCGGCCGTGCGGGGGTTCCGGCGTCGACGGTGGTCCTTCAGTAGATCCGCTGCGCCAGCGAGGACTTGGACGTCCGCAGTTTGCGCAGGGTGCTGGCGTCGAATCCCCCCGTGGGTTGGGAAGGCGTGCTCAGGTCCGTGGTCAGTGACCACCCCGAGCCCCGTTCGAGCAGCGACATGTGCTTGTTGGTGTAGTAGTTGGTGTCGATCACCACGGCGGCTCCGCTCGCCCCGGCCGCCGCTGCCACCAGGTGCATGTGGAAGCGGGTGGACAACCAACGCTGCCCGGCATCGACGGGCAGTCCCCGTTTCATGATCTCGGAGAAGGGGTAGAAACGGGCACCGGCCAGCTCGTGTTCGACCAACGCGAATATGTCCCGATCCACCCGGGGGATCCCCTCCACGAAGCCGACCCGCTCGGGCGCGACGTCCCAGTCGCGCAGGGTTTCCAGCACGTGGCCCGCCAGGGTCGCGGCGCTGACCGTGAGCAGGTCCGACTGCACACAGACCATCACCTCGGGAACGTCCTCGTGCTCGTGCCGTTGTGTGTCGGTGTCGAAGAACAGGTCGTCGCCGACGGCGGTCACGCCGGGAACCCCGCTCAACGCCTCGTGGGAGGGATCGTCCCGGACGTCGACCACGTCGAACCGGCGCGCCAGCTCCCGCAGCAGCGGCAGCCCCTCGGCGGCCACCGGAGTCAGCCCCTGACCGGTCATCGCCAGTCTGGCCCCGGAGTACTCACCGCTGGCCACCACGGCGGCCAGCAGTCCGATGTGGTGCGGCCAGATCCCGTTGACGTAGCCGCCGCCGATCACGTGCATCACGTCGGCCCGCCGCGCGAGCTCGATGCCCGCCACCCAGCGAGGGGCCAGCCCGGGGTTCCGAACGGCACGGCGGACGAAGGCGGCCACCTGCCACGGCTCGCTGGAGGAGGCGTGCCAGCACAGGCGCCAGAACGTGTCGGTGAAACGCACGTTCGGGTGCAGACCCCCGAGCAGCACCTCGCTGGGACCGGGGTTCGGGCAGTCCAACCACACCGTGGCGGTGGGCTCGTGCCGGGCCAGGTACTTCAGCCAGGTGGCGGCTATGACCTCGTCCCCGTAGTTGGGGTGCCCGGTGGTACCCACCAGGTAGACGGTCCTTTCACGGGGGGACGAGGCGCTCACGAAACACTCCTTGGCCGCTGCGGAAACCCGTCCGCCGGGCGGCCCGGCTCCCTCACCCCGTGGTGGAGTCGTCGATTCCCAACTGCCGGGTCACGCGCGACAGACGTGCTCGTGTCCGTCCGAAGCGTACCGTGTGTTCCGCCGTGCACCGTTCGAGCCGTCGTTGCCACCGGCTCGTGCCGCTGCGGAAGACACGTTCCGCCTCTTCCCAGGTCCCCTGATCCTCGTGCCCGCCCTGCCGGTAGGCGGAACCCTCGGTGGTCCCGTCCCCGGGGAGTGGACGGACGTTCCCGGCGTGGTCCACCGTGGAGCGGGCCACGCCGGTGGGACTCGTGGCCACGGCGGCGTCGGGACGCGCGCGACGGGCCCGCCCCGAACGCCCCGCCGTTCGGAGTCCACGCCGGTGCTGGCGGCTCAGCAACGGCACGAACACCGCCGAGGCGAGTCCGAAACCAACCAGCAGAGCCAGCACCAGCAGATCTACGGCCGGGACGGTGGACTGCGCCAGTGACATGGTTTCCCTCCGGGTGGGTCAGCTCTGTCCGATCGGATCGGGGGTGTCGGTGCCGTGGGGCTTCCGTCCGTTCCCGTGCGAGCCGTCGGAGGGGTCCTCGTGCCGCTCGTTCTCCGCCGGGACCGTCCCGGACTCCGGGGAGGTGTCGGACTCCGTTCCCGCGGAACTCCCGGAGGGCTGCGGCGGGGTTCCCATCACGGTGGTGACCCGCAGGTTCTTGCGCGGGGAGGGAAGCCATGCCCCACCGGCGGGTTCCTCGTCGGGCTCGGAGGAGCCCGTTCCGGTCTCCTCCGTACGAACGTTCTCGCCCTCGCCGAGGGCGAAGACGGAGAACCCTATCCGGTTGGTGGCCGTGTCCAGGGCGGTCATGATCTGGTTACGCAACGTTTCGAGTTCGGAACGGTTGTGTTCGATCTCCTCGAAGACACGCTGCCGGTAGCGCTCGGTTTCGGCTTCGCGGTGGGCGCACTCCTGACGGGTCCGTTCGGTGAGTTCGGCCGCCTGTTGACGTGCCGAGTCCATCAGGGACTTGTAGGCGTCCCGGACCGCCCGTCTCATGCGCTGTTCCCGGCTGCGCAGCTCGCTCAGCTGACGGTTCCGTTCCCCCCGCAGCCGCTCGTGCCTGCGTTCGACCTCGTCGAGCACCCGCTCACACTGTTCGTGCAGCTCCCCGACCGTGTTCTCGGCCTGTTCGACCAGCTGCTCCGCCTCGGCCTCGGCGGCACCGCGGATGGTCTCCGCCTCGTGCCTGGCCTGTTCCCGTAGCGTCTGCAACTCCTCCTCGGTCGTGTCCAGCATCTCCCTGAGGCGTTGGGAGAGCTCGGGAAGACCGGTGTCGGAGGTTTCCAGGTGCCGCAGACGCTGTTGGGTCGCGGTGAGCTCCTCGCGGGTCTGGTCGTAGAGAGCACGCAGGTCCGAGTTGAGCCGGGTGGCCTCGTTGCGGTCGATCGTGACCAGTTCCAGTTGGGTCTCCAACATCTCGAGGTGTTCCAGGACCTGGTCGCGGTCGAAACCTCGAAACGTCACGTCGAACCCGGGTCTGAGGGGCACCACGGCGTCGGCGGCGTCTTCCATGTCGAGTCCTCCTGTCCGCCATTGCCTCCGCGACGTCGGCCGGTTCCCGACGGAGCGGATGGGGTTCTCGGGTCGGTGGCCTGGAGCGCTCGTGCGGTGTCACGAACGCCCCGGACACGGGCAGCGGTCCGGGCGGGGCCGCTGTGGTCAGGTCGTCGGCCGCTGGTCGTCGTTCGACTGTTCCGTTCCACGGGCGCCCAGTTCTCCGGTGAGTCTGGTGCGCAGCTCCTCCAGTCGTTGTCTGCTGTCGTCCATGGCCGCCGCGTATTCGCGCCGGAATCGTTCGGCTATTTCCTGACTGCCGAACCGGGCCTCGTCACCGGTGGGGTGTTGTGCCCCGTCCCGACCGATCGGGTGTTCCCCGCCGATCGCGCCTCCCGACTCAGCGCCCGCAGGATCCGCCTGTGGCGCGGGGGAACGGAGGGCGTCGGGAACCGTTTCCTGCTCGACGGGGTCCCGCGGTGCGGGAGGCGGCGAGCCGCCGGGGCCGGGCTTCCGGGGCGGGGTTTCCGCGTGTTGTGCGGGGGGTTTCTCCGCGGGTTCCGTGTCGGGTTCGTGCTCCGCGCCTATCCTGCGCGGCTGCCCGTTGCGCCCCGTTCCGGTGAGCAGTGCCGTCGAGGTGGTCAGTCTGGCCAGCTGCCTGCGCAGACGGGTGTGGCGCCGTCGGGCGCGGACGAGCAGGATCACCGCGGGCAGCGCGGTGACCAGGGCTCCGCACAGTGCCGCGAGTCCGAGTCGGACCGGGTGCCATCCGACCGGAAACAGTGACGTCAACTCAGCAAACATCGAATCAGTGTCCGTATTCGACGGAGTAGGGTTGGTTGCCGCCGTCGTCGCCCCAGTTGCCCATCCGGTTCAGCACGGGAACTTCCTCGTGTACCGGGTCGTCCTCGGTGACCGGGTCGAGGGGGATCGGACGGGGCGTGGACTCGGCGGTCCCGCCGCCGGACTGCACCGGGATCCGGGTGTCGGTGGTGTCCCTGCCGGTGGCGGCCGTGGACTCCGAACCTCCGTTCCCGGGTTGGGCGTGTTCCCCGGAGGACGCGGCGGTGGTGGAGGCTTGTTCCTCCGGCTCGACGATCGTCAACGGCTTCAGCTGCTCGTCGAGCACGGTTCGTTGCTGGCCGGCGGTGTTCACCAGTGCCTCCACGTGTTGCAGCAGTGTGTTCCGCAGCTCCTCCAGCCGCTCGGCCCTGCCGCGCAGGTCGGCCATGAGTTCGGAGTGCTTGCGGTGCGCCCGCTCCTCCAGGTCCGCGCAGCGTTCCCTGGTGTTCCGGAGCAGCTCGTCGGCCTCCGCACGGGCGACGTTCATGGCCTCTTCGTAGGTGCTGGTGTAGACCTGCTGGAGCTGGTCGGCCTTGGCGTCCAGCTCGGCGGAGCGGGCCGCGTGCTCCTCGTCCATGTGCTGGCGACGCCGTTCCAGATCCTCGACCAGTTCGGCGCACTCCTTGCGGAGTTCGGCCGCTCTCTCCTCCGCCTCCTTCCTGATCTGTTCCGCGTCGGTCTCGGCGACGCCGCGGATGGTCTCGGCTTCGCGGTTGGCGTGCTCACGGATGGCCGTGGCTTCCTCCTCGGCCATGTTGAGCATGTGCTGCATGCGCGCCGTGGCGTACGGCTGCCCGGTCTCGGCGTTCTGGAGCCGCCGGAGTTCGTTGGTGGTCTCCTCCATCTGCCGACGGGTCTCGTCGGTGATGCGCCGCTGGTCCTCGTTGAGCCGGATCGCCTCGTCGCGATCTGTGACGAGAATTCGTATCTGGTCCTCGAGCAGTTCGATATGTTCCAGAACCTGTTTGCGGTTGAAACCGCGGAACTCGTTATCGAACCCCGGTCGCAGGGGAACGATGGCCTCGTCTTCCATAGTCCACCGCATTTCTGATCGAGACTGTGCTGTCGGGCATCCTAAGCAGGCAAAGCGGGTTCGTTGTTCAAGCTCGCTGCGCACGTCCGTTTTCTCACTCGAACGAGCTAAGCACGTGAAATACGAGGGTTTTTGTTTCCTTCTCGGGGAGGATTCCGCGTGCCGTTGGTGATCGAATCCGTCGGCAGGTGGAGGAGTTCCCACGGCGCTGTCGAGGTGTCGGCCGGGCGGGCAACAGCCCTCCGTCGGGGCCCGGGTTCGGTCCCGGACCCGCGCGGCTTCCGTGGAGCGCCGTCTCGTCGGGGCCGGGCTTCCGGTCCAACCGGCCGGTGGGGAGGCTGTGTCCCCGCGGTCTTCTCGCCGGGTCCTATCATCGTTCCGCCACGTGACCTCGCGGTCACGCGTGTCCGTGTCACGACGGTTTCCCGCCGCCGTGACGTGGGCGGCGCCACTCTCGACAGCAGGTAGTCGCGAGCGGACCGAGGGCGTGGCGTACGGTTTCCAACAATGGGCAGTCACGGTGCCCCGCCTCAGCCGGTGGGTCGTTGTCGGCGGTCGAGCCTCCGCGTCGCAGCGGTGGACACGTCGCCGCGGTGGTCCTGGTGCGGGCACGAGGCGGGATTGAGGGAGTTGTCGTGAAGCCGAGTGTTCTACTGACCGGTTACCGGGTGATGGCGTACGTGACGGCCGTGCTGCTGATCGCGCTGTGCCTGGCGATGGTGGGCAAGTACGGCTGGCCGGTCGGCACCGACGTCCAACGGTTCGGGGAGAACGCCACGACCGCCATCGGCATCGCCCACGGGTGGCTGTACATGGTCTACCTGGTGCTGGCCCTGCTGATAACCCGGCTGTTGCGGGTTCCGGTCGGTCCGATGCTGCTCGTCCTGCTGGCGGGAACGATCCCCTTCGGGGCCTTCTTCGCCGAACACAAGGTGGTCCAGTGGTTCCGTGCCTGGAACACGGCAGGATCCGGCTCCGCCGCAGGGGCCGCCGAGGAAACCGGATCGGCGCACTCATGACAACCACGAAGCAATCCGCCCGGGAGGGGCTGACCTCGGGGGGTACCGGGGTCCGGGGACTGTTCGGTGCCTACCTCTCGTTGACCAAGCCCCGTGTCATCGAGCAGCTGCTGGTGACCACCATCCCCGCCATGTTCCTGGCCGAACGCGGCATCCCCCCGCTGGGACTGGTGCTGGTGACGCTGATCGGCGGAACCATGGCGGCGGGCAGCGCCAACGCGCTCAACTGCGTGATCGACTCGGACATCGACTCGGTGATGGACCGGACCAAGTCGCGCCCGCTGGTCAGCTACCGCATCTCCCGGGCCCACGCCCTGGTGTTCAGCATCACGTTGAGCGTGCTGTCCTTCGCCGTGCTCTGGGCGGGGGCCAATCTGCTGGCGGCCGTACTGGCCCTGTCGGCCACGCTGTTCTACGTCTTCGTCTACACGCTGCTGCTCAAGCGGCGCACGCCCCAGAACATCGTCTGGGGCGGTGCCGCCGGCTGTATGCCGGTGCTGGTGGGCTGGGCCGCGGTGGAGAACACCGTGGCCTGGCCCGCCCTGGTGATGTTCGCGGTGGTCTTCCTCTGGACACCGCCGCACTTCTGGTCGCTGGCCATGAAGTACCGGGAGGACTACGAGCGCGCGGCCGTGCCGATGCTGCCCGTGGTCGCCACCCCGCAGCAGGTCTCCGCGCGGATCCTCGCCTACTCGTGGGCGACGGTGCTCAGCACCCTGCTGCTGATCCCGGTGACGAGCTGGATCTACGTCGCCTGGGCACTCATCGTCGGCGTCACCTTCCTGGTCATGGCCCACCGGCTGCACAGCGGAGTGCGCAGGGGCGGGGAGGTCAACCCGATGAAGCTGTTCCACCTGTCGAACAGCTATCTCACTGGGTTGTTCCTGGCCATAGCGGTGGACGCGGCCGTCGGTCTGCCGGTGCTGGCCTGACTCCCGCCGCCCGCGGCACGGTTCCGCACGAGGTGTGTCCGGGCGGTCGTGCGGAACCGTCGGGTTTTTGGGCCTAGCCGGAGACCGCCGGGTCGGCCGCGTTCCGTTCCCGGGTGGCGGGGTCGGCGGTGAGATCCGTCCGGTAGGTCTCGGTGAGCAGGTACGCCGATCCGAAGGAAATCACGGCCAGTGTCGCCATGTAGCCCGCGATGGCCACCGGGGAGTTCGTGCTCGCGTACAGCCAGGTGCAGATCATCGGGGCTATGCCCCCGCCGAGGATCGAGGCCAGCTGGTAGCTGACGGAGATCCCGCTGTAGCGCAGCCGGGTGGAGAACAGCTCGGAGAAGTAGGCCGACTGCGGTCCGTACACCGAGGTCCGGCACAGCTGCAGGATCATCCCGCCGAGCAGGTAGAGCGCGATCGAGCCGGTGTCGACCAGCAGCATGTACGGCAGCGCGAACAGTGCCATGACGGCCATCCCGCCGAGTATCATCCGTCTTCTTCCCAGGTAGTCGGACAGCAGCCCGAACAGGATCATGAACGGGATGTCGACGAAGCTCAGCAGTGAGTTGGCGTTGAGCACGGTGGTGCGCTCGAAGAGGCCCTCCTCGGTGGTGTAGAAGACCAACCAGGTGCTGGTGACGTAGAAGGTGGCGTGCGTGCCGAGGAAGGTTCCCGTGGCCAGCAGGATCGTCCTCGGATGCGAACGCAGGGCTTCCAGGACGGGGACGCGGACCTTCTCCTTGGTGTTCATCACCTTTTCGAAGACGGGGCTCTCGCTGATGCTCAGCCGGATGAAGAAGCCGAGCACGATGAGCAGGGCGCTGAACAGGAAGGGGATTCGCCATCCCCAGGCGAGGAACTGCTCGTCGGTCACGCTGGCCGAGACGACCGAGAAGGTCGTGTTGCCGAGCAGCAGTCCTGCGGGCACACCGACCTGGGGCCAGGCGCCGTAGAAACCGCGTCGGTTGGCCGGGGCGTGTTCGACGGCCATCAGCGCCGCGCCTCCCCACTCGCCTCCCACGCCGATTCCCTGGGCGAAGCGCAGGGTCACCAGCAGGATCGGAGCCCAGACCCCGATGTGCTCGTAGGCGGGCAGTGCGCCGATCAGGATGGTCGCCACTCCCATGAGCATCAGCGACCAGATCAGCATCGGTTTGCGTCCCAGCCGGTCACCGAAGTGGGAGAAGACCACTCCTCCGAGCGGTCGGGCGAGGAAACCGACGGCGAAGGAGGCGAACGCGGCGAGCGCGCCCACCACGGGGTCGTAGTTGGGGAAGAACAGCTTGTTGAACACGAGTGAGGCGGCGGTGCCGTAGATGAAGAAGTCGTACCACTCGATCGTGGTCCCGATCAGGCTGGCGAAGGCCACTCGTCTGGACTGCGTGGTCGTGGAACCGGCCATCGCTGTGCACCCTTCGTGTCGGAGGTTGGGAACCCTGGGTGTGTCCTAAATAACTAACGCTGTAAGTTTTAGTACGGTAGCGATCTCCCGGGGACGCGACAAGAGTGTTCGCCGGATTCCCCGCGCAACGCGGCCTGTCCGTCGCCGAGGTGCGTCGAAGCGCTCGGAGCGGGATAGTGGCCCCGACCGGGCCCCGTACGACGAACCCGGGGTCTGTCCTCGACGAAACCCGTCGGAAGCCGCCGGAACCTCGCCCCCCAACCGCGCCGGAGGGTGTCGACCATGAGCTGGCTGAGACCACACCGGCGACGAGCCGGTACGACCACCGGAGACCGGGGGTGGACCGCCGACGAAGTCCACACCCTCGAACAGGCGGTGGGACGGGCCCCGTCGGTGCACAACACACAACCGTGGTCACTCGTCGTGCGGGAACACACCGCACGGCTCCACGAGCGTCCGACCGTGGCGCTGGAACAGCACGACCCCGAGGGCAGGGACCGGCGACTGTCCTGCGGCGCCGCGCTGACCAACCTGTTCCTGGCGGTACGGGGGATCGGGTGGGAGGCCGACCTGGACCGTCCCACGGACTCGGAGGAAACGGATCTCGTGGGCAGGGTGACCGGGACGCAGCGGCGTGATCCCACGGTGTTGGAGGGACAGCGCTTCCGGGCCATCACCCGTCGCAGCAGCTACCGTCGTCCCTTCCACGACCAGGAGTTGGCGCACGTGGCCCGGGAGGCCCTGTTGGCGGCGGGGTCCTCCTCCGGGGTACGGGCCAGGTGGCTCAGTGGGCCGGACGACGCGCGGAACCTGGCGGAGCTGCTCGGGTACGCGGCCAGGGTGCACCGCAAGGACCGGCACTACCAGCGTGAGCTGGCCATGTGGATGACCGGAGGGTCATCGGTGGGAGGACACGCCTCCACCCGCGAGGACGAGCTCGCCAGCGAGGGGGTGCCCGCCGTGGGGCTGACCACCTCGGGAACCCGGCTGCCCGACGAGCAGCGGCTCGCCGAGTGGATCGAGCGGGAGGCGGTGATGGTGCTTTCCACGGAGTCCGACGCCAGGGACGACCACCTCCGTACCGGGGAGGCGATGCAGCTGGCGTGGTTGACCGCGACCAGCCTGGGACTGGCGGCCTCGGTGATCACCCAACCGCTGCACCTCTCCGAGGTGCGTCGTGGCCTGGGGGAACGGCTCGGTCTGGTGGGCGAGCCGCACATTCTGATGAGATTCGGCTATCCCGATCCCGTGCCGCGGCAGCGTGGTTGAGGCGCCTCGTCGAACGAGGGACTCAGCCGATGCGCCCGACGGCCCCGTAGGCGTTGGCCTCGTCCACTTCCTCCTGGGTGGGGGGAGTGTCCGGACGCCAGCGGGGCAGCGGAACCAGGCCGGGCTCCACCGGTTCGACCCCCTCCAACAGCTCCGAGATCTCCTCCGGCGGACGCCACCTCACCGGGGTGGGAGTGCGGGCCATGACCTCCTCGGCGGCTGCCACCTGCTGGCGGGTCGCGGACAGCGCGGAGATGTGGGACAGCACCAGGTAGCTACCCGGCACACAGGCGGCCCGGTAGGCGGCCAGCACCTCACGGGCCTCGGCCTGGTCCGGGACGAAGGGCAACACCGCCACCGCCAGCAACCCGACCGGACGGGTGAAGTCCAGCAGCCCGGACACCCCGGGGGCGTTCAGCACCGTGCGCGGATCACGGACGTCTCCCAGCGTGATCGTGACCTCCGGATGCTCGCCCAGCAGCCGCTGGGCGTGGGCCACCGCCACGGGGTCGTGGTCGACGTAGGCGACCCGGGCGTGGGGGTTGACCCCGCGGGCGATCTCGTGCACGTTGCCGACGGTCGGTATCCCCGAACCCAGATCGAGGAACTGGTCCATTCCGAGTTCGGCCAGGTGGGTGACCGCCCGTTGCAGGAAGGCACGGTTGGCGCGAGCGTACTGCCGGGCGTGCGGCATGGCGGCCGTTCCCGCCTCGGCCGCCTCACGGTCGGCGGCGAAATTGGTGGAACCACCGAGGTAGTAGTCGTACATCCTGGCCGCGTTCGGGCGGTCCGTCCGGGGTTCCTCCCGAGGTGAGGAGCCGTGTTGGTCCATTCCCGAGCACCTCCGAAACCGCTGGGACCGGAAAGAAACCGGCTGTCCGGGCAACGATACCCAACTTCTCCGCCCGGCGGACTGGACGTGGATTCGGGGATCGAGAATCACCTCGGCACGTGATGATCCCGTTCAGGGAAAACGTGGAGCCCGTTTCCGGACCCGGGGAAGGAAAACGGGTGAGGACTTCCGTGACCCCACCCGTCGAACTCCCTTCGGAAAGGTGTCAGCACTCGTCGAGCATGGCGGAGAGCGCGTTCTTCTCCGCGGGGTCGACACTCAGGCCCCACACGTGTTTGACGTTGATCCAGCCGCGCGCGTACACGCAGTGGTATCCGGTGTTGCTCGGTCGCCACTGCGCCGGGTCGTCGTCGCTCTTGGCGAGGTTGGACTCCGCGGAGACCGCGATCAACTGCTGGGTGTCCAGGTCGTTGGCGAAGTCCTCCCTCCGGGCGTCGGTCCAGTCCGCCGTTCCGGAACGCCAGGACTCGGCCAGTGGGACCACGTGGTCGATGTGCACCTCGGCGGGTTCGTCCACCCACCTGCCGTCGTAGACGCTGTACCAGCTTCCCGAGGTCGGGTAGCAGTCCTCGCCGACGGAAACTCCGCTGCCGTCCCGCTTCAGCACGGTTTCCCGGGTGTCGCAACTTCCGGACTGCCGGGACCAGTGGGGGAACCTGTCCCGGTCGTAACCGTCCATGGATCCCTCGGAACGGACCGCGAGCTCGCCGAGCTGCTGACGCGCCGTGGTTTCCCCCGGAGGGGTGGGCGGGTAGGCGGTGGCCGTCGCCGTGGTGACCACGGACAGGGTCACCACGGACAGTGTGGTGGTGAGAATGGTGCAGAGGCGTCGCACGAGCGTCCTCCTCACGCGCTGGGGTGTGTCACCTCCGCAGCGTGGCAAGCCACGGCCAACACCGGGCAATGACGCGGTGAAGAACGTGTGGCCACAGTGGTACGTCCGGACAGGCTCCTCCGTGGACGCGGAAGCGGAAAACACGACGCCGTGCCCGCGGCGGTGGTCACGCCCGTCGCCGGGAGGATCCCGGGAAGGAGATCCCGGCGGTGCGCGCCCCATCAGGTTCGGTGACGGTGCGGCAGGTCCCCGGTACCCCCACCCTCCCGCGCCCGTACCTGGAAGGTGACGGGCACGAGCAGGGCGATCATGATGGCCCAGCACACTCGACCACCTCGGTGGAGATGTGGGGACCAGGGCACGGCCGTTCATAACCTGCGCGTCACCACCATTCTCATGGTTTCGACCACCACAGAGGTTCCGGCCAGTGTTCCGAGTGTCCACAGCACCCACTTCGGAGCGCCGATCGCCAGCCACATCAGGAACAACCCGACCGAGACCACGGCCGAGGACCCAGTGGGAGGAACTCGTTTCATCGGTGCTTGCCTTTCGTCGTCGCTGGTACTCCAAGAAGGGGGAGTCTAGGGCAATCGCGGGGGCGGGTTGGTGCCGCCGTCGACATCCTCGCCGCCGATGGTTTTCCGGCGCCGCCGTACAGTCCTGCGGCGTACTGGTTGGCCAGCGCGTAGGCGGCCGCCAAGGCGGCCTCCCTTGTGAGCGGGCCGGCTCCGGGCGTTGTCGATGAGAGTGTCGAGGATTTCCTACACTTCGGCCACGCATTCTTTCGACGACATGCTCGCGCTCTGCCCGCTGGTGAACATGGCTTGCCACCGGTCACGCTGGTTACGCCGAACTGCCGCGGGCGGCCGCCTGTCTCGCCTTCGGCTTGGGGGGCGTTGGCCACGGCCTGTCCGAGGAGCTGGTCCATCTGCTCGGCGAAGTCTTCGGCCGTGGGACCGAGTTCGTTCCTGGCATTGGCGAACGGTGCCTGGCCAAGGTGGGATATGAAAATCCCGCTGCGATCGCGCCGGGGGTTAGAGGCGTGAGACTTCTACGAGTCGCGGTAGTTGCGGTCGATCGGGCCGAGCGTGTGCGGCGCCCAGTTCTCAGCGTTGAGCACGTCGCTGGCGGGCACGCCTTGGCGGTGCAGCTTCACCAGGCGGGCGTACACGTGCGCGTGGGCGCGGGAGATCAGCCCGGCGGACACCTCGTTCGTCGGGCTAGCGGGACTCCAACCGGCGGCCTGCTGCTGGTCGGTCCAGATCCACCCGAGGGTGTGCCCGGCCATCACCAGCGGAGCGGCCACCCTCGGCCCCTGCGGCCGAGACGGGTAGCCGTGGCCGCGGTGGTCTAGGCGTGGCGACATGCCGCTGTCGCCCCAGCGGTTTTCGTGGTCGGCCATCAGTACCCCTTGTCCGGGTCCATCAGCGGATCGGGTGTCCGATTGAGGCTCGTCGGCATCACTCGAACGGGCACAGCAGTGGGTCGACGAGCTATCGCGTACAACCTGCGGCAGAGCCCTGGCTGACTTGCATCGGGAATGCTGACCAAGAGCGGGGGCAAAGTGGGGAGGGATCCTGTTCCGGATCCGCCCCCACTTTCGATCGACCACATGAGCCACATCAACCGCCCCCGTTGACTCCGTTCCGCACCACGATTAATGCCATGCCTGCCTGTGTGTTCGCTCGAAGGGGTGGCTGCCCGTAGCTCATCGGACAGACACCCTTCGACAGTTACGAAGCGACAGCCGCTAGGACACTCGCCACAACCGCCACCCCTGCTAGCCCCAGGAAAACGGGACGTCGTTGCAGCAGCCCGAACCGGGTCAGCACAGCGGTCAGTGCCCACAGGGCGATGAACGGCAACGCCAGCCAGGCGAGTTGAACGGTATGTCCGATGGCAAGAGTGATCGCGACATACAAGATGCCGTATGCGAGCGCGATCTGCGTCGGTGCTTTCCAGCCGTCAGGGACCCGTGATCCTTCTTGCGAAGTCATACCACTCACTTTCCCGGCGAAATGATACTATCGTGTTAGAAACAGTTTTTTGCTATGCCGCCTGCACCGATAATCTGAGATCCAACGCCACCGGCGATCTCAAGGAATTCCGCAGCATTACCAGCGCCGATCAGCAGTCGGGCAGTTTCGGCGACACCGCCCAACGCCTTGATTGCCCGATAGGCTTTGACTTCTGGTACGAAAATCATGGATACGTACGCGGCGCACTTGGTGTACTTCCATGTCTGATCCCAAAATCCGGCTGTGCTCATTCCTGTCAACTTGATCGGACGCCTGCAGTACCTCGACCGCCTGTGTTGTTTCTTTCTGCCGCTGACGATCGAATTCGGAGGCCGTGGCCATCGGCGAGGCAAGTCCCATGGCCATAGTCGCCATGGCCGCTACCGCGACAGAACGAGTTCTCATTCGCATAATCAATTAATTCCCAGGGGTGCGTTTTCTGTACTGTGGAACTTATCTCAGAAACCTGTTTTGTTGATTTCCCGGATAGCTTACACAGTGTTGATCACACTAATTTTCGCCAGGAGGTCGGGCAATAAACAATGATGATCATCACATGGCGCCGTGGCCGGTTGACGGTCGATTGTTCGACTAATTGATCCTTTCGGGCAAAAAGGATAAAAATATGATAAGTTTTTACTGGAATCTGAAAAGAGTAATGTGTTGATACTGTGAATTTTCTTGATGGGGATTAGAAGTTATGTGCAGGAGCGGCTACCTGTCGAACCGTGGCTCGTGTCGGCCTGCTTGTTCCTGGTGGTGAGCAGCAGTCGGTCATCGCAATCATTAGCGCGATGACGTGGTAAAACGCGGACCCTTTCGTGTGTCATGTTCATGTGTGTTCCATGTGTGGATGATCGTCACCGAGTCGGCTGCCGGTCTTCGTCCGCTTCGTCGCTGTGTGTGCGGGGATTTCGGTGGTTGGTCGTGGGGGCGGGTGTTGTCGTCGTTCGGGGACAGTGGGGTGCTGTTGGGGAATCGGTTGCCGGTGCTGGGGATGTGTGCGAGCGACGGTGGGTGATGGTGGTCGCGCTCGGTTTCGGGCTAGAGGGCTCGTACTACCTGGCCACTCAGGCCTGGCTACTGCAGCGGTACGTGCCCGAGCGGCAGCCTGCCCGGGTGGCGTCCTGCTTCCAGCTCGGCAACTTGGTGCTCGTGCTGCTGAGCTTGGTCACCGTCGGCTCGTTGGCCGAGCATGTCGACGTCCGCCTGTTGCTGGTCGCGGCGGCGGGGTGGGCACTGGCCGCACCCTGGTGGCCCTGGCCGCACCCACCATTCGGGCATATCCGGACGCGGTTCAGCCGGGCTCGGGGGCCATGTCGACGAAGCGGCTGTAGTGCAGCTGGTGGGCCACGGTGACTACCCCGGTCGGTCCGGATCGCTGTTTGGCCAGGATCAGGTCGGCCTCGCCGGGGCTGCGGCCGTTGGCCCAACGTGCGGGGGTGCTGCCATGACCGGATCGGACGAACCGGTGGTGTATCTGATCGGTACGGCCGCACCGCCGGTGCGGGAGCTGGCCGAACCGGTCGGGCTGCTGCACGAGGCCGGGTGGGAGGTGTGCGTGGTGCTGAGCCCGACCGCCGCGAGCTGGGTCGAGGTCGACGTGTTGGCCGATCGGACCGGCCACCCTGTTCGTGTGCGGCCCCGGCTGCCCAGTGAGCGGGATCCGTTGCCCCGGGCCGATGCCGTGCTGGCCGCGCCGGTGACGTTCAACAGCCTCAACAAGATCGCGGCCGGTATCAGCGACACCCTGGCGGTCAGCCTGGTCAACGAACTGCTGGTCAGCGGTGTGCCCACCACCGCCGTTCCCTGCGTGAAACCCGTGCTGCGCCAGCACCCCGCCTATTCGGCCAACACGCGCCTGCTGACTGATGCCGGGCTCCGCCTGCTCGACTCGGATGCCTTCACCAGCCGCGGCACCGACGGCCTGGCCACCTTCGACTGGAACACGGCAACCACCGAGTTCCTGCAGCCGAGGTGACCGAAGTGGCGCCAGCTCCCGGAGGGCTGGCGCCACTCCGCGGAGGCGGCGAAGCCGCCCACCCGTGGACGGTGTTGCGATCCTCGCCAGCCCCGAAGGACTGGCGCCACTCGGCAAGCACATCAAGCACCACGTCCGTCCGGGCCTGTTGCGATCCTCGCCAGCCCCGCAGGGCTGGCGCCACGGCCTCGGTGAGCAGGTGCGCTGTCGAGTCCTGCAGGTTGCGATCCTCGCCAGCCCCGCAGGGCTGGCGCCACTGCTTCGCGTGGCTCGACCCCGCTACGTCCTCGTGGGTTGCGATCCTCGCCAGCCCCGCAGGACTGGCGCCACGGCGATTGAGCAGGGATTTCCAGGGTAGCCACCTCGCCACTGTGACCATCCCGTGACCGACACGCCGAGCAGCTGCTTGGGAACCTCGCGGCGTGTCGAGACACGCTTGCACCTCCGAAGTCGTACAACGACACTCGATCACGTTCTTGCCGGAAACTCAGAACACCAGCGGAGTGTCGTGCGGCGCGGGCGGTGACTGTCCCATGTGCTCGGCCGCCGCGAAGCTCCCATGGTCGAGAGCGTAGACGCGGATGCTGTCCTCGGTCGGATCGATGATCTCGTTGAGTCGTTGTTTCATGTACATCCAGTCGGAACGGCGGCAGACGACCTCGAACACGGACTTCTGCACGCGGATTCCGTATGCCTCACACGCCTTGGCCACGTGCCTGAGCCGGCGACGTCCCTCCGGGGTAGTGGTGTCCACGTCGTAGGTGATCAACAGCTCCACGGTCAGCTCGCAATCCACGGGGTGTAGCTCGGTTGGTCCCCGCGCAGGTAGCGCGCGAGGAAACGCGCCTGGATCAGCGGGAGCGTGGCCGCGGGCACGTCGCGCTGCAGCTCGCTGTGTCTCCAGGAGCGCTCCCGCGCGTTCGACCACTGTTCGAGGAACATCGTGCGTCCCTCATCGGTCAGCCGAACCTCCCCGCTGGGCAGGCTCTCGGTGTGCGCTGACTTCACCTGCCCCCGGTTGTAGAGGGTCGCCACCAGGCGGTCGACGAGCAGGGCACGGAACTCCTCCATCAGGTCCAACGCGAGTGAGGGCCGACCGGAACGCAGGCCGTGCAGGTAGCCGATGTAGGGATCGAGCCCCACCTGTTCCAGCGCTCCCTCGACCGCGATCCGCAGCATTTCGTACCCGAACGACAGTAGGCAGTTGAACGTGTCCTTCGGTGGCCTCCTGGTACGTCCCGGAAAGACGCCGGGCGCGAGTTTCGGCATACCTTCCTGGAAGTAGTCCTGCCCTGCCTTGCCCTCGACACCGAGAACGTCGCTGACGGATGAGCTCTCCGAGAGGGTCCGCAGCGAGTCCGCGTGCCGATGCGCGATTTCACGGAGCTTCTCCCGGCGCTCTCCCGAGGCGTCGCGGGCCGTACGCAACAGCAGTTGGCGATAGTTCTGGATCTTGCCTGCCAGGAAGGTCTTCGCCAGCTCCAGCCGCCGGGACTCGTCGTCGTAGGCCCTGACCTGTTCGAGTCGCACCACCGGATTCCCGTGCTGCGGGCCCGTCGTGCGGTGCAGGAAGCGCCCGTTGCGGCTCAGCCACGTGATTCCCCTGGAGTCCTTGGCGCAGCGATGCATCAGCTCGTTGCTGACCTCCACGCCCCGCCAGACCACGAACTGATCGATCCGTACCAGCGGCAGCACGTTCCGCCCCGGTTTTTCCGGATGGTGTATCCGGACGGTGTCCCCCTCCAGGTGAAGACTCGTTCCCGGTGTGGTCAGGAACAACGTTTTCAGCACTTCAGTCATCCCATTCCCCCAGGGGTAGTGGTGTGAACAACGAGGCGGAAGGCCGAACGTTCGCTTCGGGCATGCACCCCGCACGCAACGAACACCGATCGCATCGCGAGTCGTTGACCGCCTCGGGAACCACTTCGGAGCGCAGCGTTTCGCGCAGTTCGCTCACGGTTTCGCGCAGTCGGTTCCCGAGCGAGTCGTCGACAGTCACCTCGTAGCGCCGTCGGTGCTTGCCCGCGAAGACGATGCCCTTCGGAACAGGGGAGTCGAACATGCCGCGCAGGCACAGCACCTGCGCGGCCACCTGCAGATCCGCCGCGCTTTTCGGGCGGTAGCTGCCGGACTTGTGCTCCACCGGCACGGGCCCGTCGGCACCGAACTCCACCACGTCACAGATGCCGTGGATGCCGAGGTCGTCGTCCCACACCGGTAAGGCGGTCCACCGTCTCTGTCCCGATCTGCTCGTTCTCGAATCGCCGCGATCGACGGCGCTGTGGGCGATCTGCCCTCGCGCCGTCTCCGCGCTGTCCTCGAAGTAGCGTTCGAGGTGAATCAGCGCGGCCTGCCTGGGGCAGTAGGCGTAGTGCTCGATCGCGGCGATCGGAATGCTCGACCACGCTGGTTCGTCCGCTCTTTCCGCCGGGTACATCAGGCGACAACCTTGGTCATCGTCACTCCGCGCGGCAGGTCGTCGTCGGCCACGCTGACGGTGTAGTCGCCGAAACCGCGGGGAACTTTCCCGGCCGCCGTGGCCGAGGGGACCTCCACCCTGCTGAGCAGGGTGTGCGCGGGGGCACTGCCGAACGCGTTGTCGTGGCTGAACACGTACAGCCCACGGGCGGTCATGGTTCCGCGCGCGGAGGAACGATCGTGATCGAACATCATGGCCAGCGTGCGGTAGAACAGCTCCAGGTCCTTGCTGTCCACACCGGTCTGCTGGCCGCGGCTGGCCGAGTAGTAGATCTCGGCACGGTAGAGGGCGTAGGGAACGGTCCACTTGCCGCCCATCTCGGTGGTCTCGCCCTTGTCGATGTCCTCCTGCTTGGTCTGGGTGATGCGGGTGATGGCGTGGTGCTGCGGCATCACCGGATCGACGCTCCGGGCGTTGGTCACCTGCACCGGGCCGTAGATCTGGCCGAGGTCCTTGGTGGTTCCGGTGTTGAGCACGGCCCCGAACAGGCGCATGTCCGCGTAGCGCTCGGTCAGCCAGGAGCGCGCCGTTCTGCGGTCCTCGTCGGTGAGGGACTTCTTCTTGTCCAAACCGGTCTCGGTCTTGGAGGCGCCCAGCTTGGTGTTCAGCGCGTGACCGGCTTCGACGAAGATGCCGTAGCGGTCTTCGTTGTCGACACCCTGGGCGGCCATGGGCAGGCTGTCGCGCACCTTGCGCTTGATCGCCACGTCGCTGACCAGGCCGTGTCCGGTTTCCTCGTCCATGCGGGGCCGGTTGTCGAAGTCGGGGTCGCCGTTGGGGTTGCCGTCGGCGACGTCGAACAGGAACACCATGTCGTGGCGCACGGTCGGGTCGAGGTGCGGTTCGATGGCCATTGCTGGTTCCTTTCCCGGGAAGTAGTGGGGGTCAGTTTTCGGTCTCGGAGTCCGAGTCCGATCCCTTCTCGGCTTTGTGTTTGCGGGCCTGGTCCATGTCGTGGGCCTTCTGGTGGTGGTAGCCCAGCAGGAACATCGCCTGCTGATCGGGCGAGAGGTAGCCGGTCGTGCTACGCCCCGGATCGATCAGCTTGCGGAGCTCGGACAACTTCTGTCCGAGCGCGTTGGCCTTGGCCTTGGTGTCCCCGCGACGCCGCAGTTTGGCCAGCCACGAAGTGGCGAGTTTTTCACCCGCGAGGATGGCCGGGGTCGGATTGCCGATCGCCGAGGACAGGAACCTGTCGCCGAAGGTGGCGTTCAGCTGCCCGTCGCTGGCGTGGTACTGGATCTGTTCGAGATGGGCGAAGATCCTGCCGGACACGTACGGCGTGTCCGTGCGGTTGTCGTCCAGACCTGGTGACATGTGAACCTCCTTGGAAGGATGACGACGCAGCGCCAGCCGCAGCAGCGCTGCTCGCGGAACATCGAGGTGACCGTCCGCGGCGACACGTCCCAGCACGTGGTGCAGCACCGAGGTCGGGAGGGGGCTGCCCCGGAGGCAGGTGCTCAACAGGTCACGCTGCACGTGCTCGGGGCGACGAGCCGAGTTCGAGGTCAGGTCGGCATACGTTCTGCGTTCCGAGTCCCACCTGCCGGTGGCCAGCACCAAGCTCCAGTAGCCGCTGGGCACCTCTCCCGCTTCCCATCGGGAAGTTACGAGAATGTCCTCGTACCACCGGGCGAGGTTGTTCATGACCTCCTCGAGCGGTCTGTCGATCCAGTCGCGGATCACGACCCGCGAGGAATTCCCGCCCAGTGTGACCGAGCAGAACCGGTCCCCGGAGAACTCCTCGGCACGCTTGCCGGCAGCACCGAGCCGCCCGTTGTGCATCCGGCTGATCAACCTGGTGACCGAGTCGGCGTTCGGTCGAGTAGACATCGCAGACAGGAAGTCGTCGTCGGGCTCCCCGAGCGTCCACCACGCCATGGCGCTGTCCTGCCGTGGAAAGCGCACGACGTGCTCGGAGTCGAGCAGGTGGGTGAGGCCGGTGTTGACAGCGTCGCCGCAGTCGAAGCAGATCGGCGTGTTGCGCAGCCCCTTCGTCAGTCCGTAGCCGAACACCATCTCGTTGACGCTGACCAGCGCAGGATCGTTACCCGCTCCAGGGACGAGCCGTTTGGCCAGTTTGCCGGGGATGGTCTCGGCCAACGGGGCGTGATGGCCGCACACCAGACATAGCCCCTCGTTGCCGCCGCTCTTGCGCCTGGCCACTTCCTGCACCCAGAACCGGCGCAGCGACTCGTGCTCGATGATCGGAACCTCGTCCACGGTGATGAGCACGCCCTGCTTCGCGGTGTACGGCTCCTGCGGAACCGCCAGCTCGTCCACTCCGCCGTTGGCGTAGAACTCCCGCACGACACGGGCGGCAGCGTCCGTCTCGGCCGCGCTGTTCGCCCACTCCTCGATGAGCCGCACGAAGGCCTCGTGGCACTGGCGCACCCGTTCGGGGTCGGTATTGTCGTCGCCCCATCCGAGCACGTACTGCACGTCGTCGGCGCCCAGCTGCGGTGCGACGCCGACGGTGCGGGTCACGGCCGGAGTCAGATGTGCCGGGCCGCGCGACTTCCTGTCGTCCGGATCCACGAGGGAAGCGAGTCGGGGCTCGCGGTGGTTGTCGCTGTACAACGCGAGTTGCCAGCGGAACTCACGCCGTCGGTGGAAGGGTTGTGTGGTGGTGTGTTGTTTCGTGTACTCGACCAGTCGTTGTAGCAGCATCACGCCTCCACCGGGACACCCGCGTTGATGCCGGTGCGAGGAATGTGCATCCGGCCGGATTCCAGCCTGGCGGTGAACCAGGAGAACGACGGGGACTTCGCGCCGTAGTGCACGCTGTGCAGCATGATCCCCAGGTCCTCGGTGATCGGCTGCGGTTCGCTGTCGTCCGCGGGGCCGAAGTGCGCGCTGAACTCGCGTGTCCCGAGGTAGGGCTGGTGGAAGCACTGGCCACGTTCCACCCGCCGCCGGAACTGGTCGCGGTAAGCCGCCTCCGGTTTGGTTGCGTGTTCCCGGAGCTCCACGTGGGCGTGGATGCGGTATGCCACGTCGCGTAGGCATATCGAGTTCCGCTGGGTCCGGTTTCCCGGCGAGTCCACCGTGGTTTCGTGCTTGACCGCGTCCTCCAGCATGACCAGGTCGGTGGTCTCGTTGCGTTTCTGGGTGAACTGGTGGATCGGCTCGAGCACGTCGATGGCCACCGGTCGCCAACCGAACTCCGGCTTCCAGAAGATCGCTTCGAGCACACCGATGGCGGCGGTCGGTGTCATCACGGGGTAGGTGACTCGTTCCACCTTGAGCTCCGGACGGGTGAACAGCGCCCCCTGGCCCCAGACCTGAACGGTCAGAGGTGGGGCTCCCTCGGGAGATTTCGGCAGTTCCCGATTCAAAAGACGTTCCTTTCGATCAGGGTCGAGGTGTCGATGCCGTAGGCCGGGTGGTACTCGTGGTCCCACACGTGCAGATCACCGAGTACGGGCCTGCAGAGCGCCTGGATCCCCGGATCCTGCAGGAGTCGACGCGGCAGCGACACGACGTAGGGTTGAAGTTCGCGCAGCAGTGGTCCGCTCCGCTCCGGTTCGCTGAGCAGACGGCTGAGGCGCCGATCGGCCTCGGGGTCGTACTTGATCGCCACCACCGGAACGGTGTCGTCGTCGAGCATCCGGAACGCCAGGGAAGGCTCGCGTGCTTGTCCACCCGCCGGGGATGGTCGCTTCGGTCCTTCCGCCACGGCCTGGAAATCCAGCTTCGAGCGGTTTTCCTGAATCGCGGTGGCCCGGTCGGCGTTTTCCGTGTTGGAACGCCGGTACAGCACCTGGTAGTAGCTGTCCAGGACCTGTAGGTTGTCCGGATCGATCATCGAGCCGTCGGGCTGCGGACCGAAGTACTGGCGCGTGATATCGCTTCCGATCCGGTAGCCAGCGGGCTGCGACATGTCCGAAGCATCGAAGATAATCACCCGTCCGAACTCCGCTCCCTTGCCCTCCCGGTTGGCTCGCCCCGCTGCCTGCTGCAACGAGTCGGCTGGTGCCATGGCGCGGTAGACCACCGGGCTGTCGATGTCCACACCGGCCTCGATGAGCTGCGTGGACACCACGCGGACCGGTTCGCCTGATGCCAGCCGGGCACGCATTCCGTCGAGCTCGGTTTTCAGGTGTGCTCCGCACATCCTGTTCGAGAGGTGGACGATGTTCTCGAGGCCGGACTCCTCCCAGTGTTGGTAGATCTTTCTCGCGTCATCGGTCGTGTTCACGACCAGCAAGACTTGTTCGTGCTCGGCGGCGTGGTCGGCGACCTCCGACAACGTGGGCCGCGGGTCGATCCACCACTCGTAATTCACCCGGCGCATCCGCTCGAACAGTTCGGTCGGGGCGTCGACGATCTCGGGAACTTTCAGGTCCCGCCAGACGTCGAGGGTCTGGAACGAGGGCAGGGTGGCCGAGGTGAGCAGCACGGTCGTTCCGAAGTGTTCCGAGAGGGTGCGCAGCGCATCGAGAATCGGAGTGAGCACGGGCAGCGGCAGGGCCTGCACCTCGTCGAGAATGATCACCGAATCGGCGAGGCGGTGCAGCTTGCGCATCCTGGCGGGCTTGTGGGAGAACAACGAGTCGAACAGCTGCACCGTGGTGGTCACGATGAACGGGCTGTCCCAGTTCTCCGTGGCGTGTCGGTACTGCAGCGCCTGCCGGCCCTCCTCCGGCATGCGGACGGCCGAGTGGTGCTCCAGCACGTTCTCCGCCCCGAGCATTTCCCGGTAGTCGGCCGCGTTCTGAGCGGTGACGGTGGTGAACGGAACCGCCACGATCACCCGCTTCTTGCCGTGCGCGGCCGCGTGGTGCAGCCCGAAACCGGCACTGGTGAGGGTCTTGCCGATCCCGGTCGGGGCGGGCATGCCGTAGATGCCTGTCGGTCCCGTCGCGTGTGAGATCGCCGTGCGGTAGACCTCCTCGCGGACCCGGTTGATCGGGGAGTCCTCGCTGTCCGCGAGTTTCCACTGACGGGCTCGTTCGAAGGTGTCGCGGAGGGCGGACATGTCGGACTCGGGTGAGATCCGTGGTGCCCCGAGACCGTCGAAGTGTGCCGAGGTGTCGAGGTGGTCGGCGTCCACCAGGGCGGAGAACACCAGCCGCATCCCCAGTTCGGCCAGCAGTCGGGAGCCGGCCCACTCCGGTGGAAGCAGTGAGTTCACCGGCAGGTCGAGGAATTCCTTCGCCTCGGGGAGGGCTTCGAGGAAGCGTTTCACCGGCTCGTCGGTGAGGTCACCGTCCTCCGGATCCAACTCCTTCAGCTCTTCCCGGTTGGAGAGTCCGCCGTGGTGGCCGTGGATCGCCATCGCGGCGATACCCGCCGCTGGTTTCAGCAGGTGCGCGCCCAGATCTTTGTGGGGAACGCCGACGGGTTCGTCGGTGCCCTCGACTCGCAGCAGCCTTTCCTGCCACGCGCACCGAGCTTTCCCGCAGTCGTGGAACAGCCCGAGGGCGTGTGCCAACTCGGAGTACCCGAACGGTTCCGCGAACCGGGCGGCCAGCTCCGCGGTGGCACGCGCGTGTTCCGAGAAGCCGTGCCTGTCGCCGTTGACGTTGACGCTGTGTGCGTACACCTCTCACCCCAGTCGGTTACATCACTCACCGGAATCGGTCAGGAACGTATCGCGAGCAACCGACAGCTATTACCCGGCCCCGATCCGGGGGTACCGAAAAGCCGTCGAGTCACTTGGGAACCCCAAGCGTGTCCCGAAACCCCGGGAGGTTCCCAAGTGGATTGCCGGATCTGGTGGGAGAGCCGGTGCTTGGAGGTTGAGGCGCCAAGAAGGTGGTGGGGTGTGCCAATATTGATCGCGTGGTGAACAGAGAGGGGATGTGATTTCGAGGTCATCTCGGGCGAACGGAACGACGACCGCGCCGGCTTCGGAGGTGGAAGCGTGTGCCGACACACCGGGGGGTTCCGAAGCGTTTGTTCGGCGTGTCGGTCACGGGATGGTCACAGCGGCGAGGTGGCTGTTCGGGACGTCCCTGCTCATCTGCCGTGGCGCCAGCCCTGCGGGGCTGGCGAGGATCGCAACTCGATACTCGCGCCACATCTGCGAGTTGAACGGAGTGGCGCCAGCCCTGCGGGGCTGGCGAGGATCGCAACATCCGGTGGGCCGCCGACCGCTGGCCCGGTATCTGGTGGCGCCAGCCCTGCGGGGCTGGCGAACCCGGCCGGCACCACCGGCCCCGAGTTCGATTGCTCCTGCTGATCACCCTGACCACCGCACATACGGCCATTCGAACAGCAGTTCGACATATATGCGAGATCGAACCACCAGTTTCGACCATGAACCGTGCCACAACGCCATCCTGTGACCAGTAGGTATCGGTGCGTAGCGCGGATGCGGCGGGACCGATCAGACCTAGGTTCCGGCAGTGGGAGCGAGAGGGGTGTAGGCGAACTCGCCCGCTTGATCCGATCGGGTGGCCGATCGGATCAACCTGTGTATTTACTGTCCGATGTGGCAACGTCGCGACGGGATCTCCCAGCCGGCTCCGGAGTGCCACCAGAGCCACGACTGCCCGGACGGCGACGAGGCCCTCACCCCGGTCTACGACCAGCCGGTCTCGTGCCGCGGGCGCTTGATCCGGCCGATCGCGCGACGGGAAGGCCAGCCCTACGTGCCAGCCACTGGACGGTGGTCACTCTGGAGCGAGGAAAACGGGGTACCCAACCTGCCGAGCTACCCACCACCGGCAGACGATGAACACCAGGCCGACGATGCGGACGGCAACACGAGCCGCTGAGGTGCTGCAATACAGCTAACCGTTGGTGCTCCCGGGAAACCGGGATCACCAACGGATTCACACGCATCGAGACAGAACGACCCCGGGAAGACGTTCCCGAGAGGTCGTGTGTGAAGAGGATCATGGAGGCTGAATCATCGAGCGCCAGCTCGCTGGTCCTTGCTGCCACAGCGGCTCGTCGGGGTCACTGTTCGGTGTCCCGGTTGCCGCCGAGCAGCTTGTCGCGGGTGAGCAGGTGGACTACCTCCCAGAATCCCACCGCCAGCACGAATACCAGCAGCAACCCCAGCATGTGGATCAGTGGTGGTTGCTGGGACAACTCGGCCACATCTAGCAGTCCGAGCAGCGCCGTCATACCGGCCGCCGAGCCGAACGCGGACACGTGCCGCCGCCGAGCACGTTTCGCCTTAGCCATGTTCCCCTCGTTTGATGTTCACGCGTACACGCGCATGCCGAACATCAGGTGTTCCATTTGATTATGATCCACAGCACGGCAGTAGCGATCGGTTTCCTCAGCTTGTTAGCCATCCACTTCCACGGAATGATGCTCTGAATGCAGCCGCCGACGAGTGCATAGACACGTGACTCCGCTGTGGCCTGCTCGCCTTTGTGGACCAGGTTGATGATCTCGTTGACTCCGGCAGCCCCGAGGCCGCTGATGACACATCGGGCGATGATCGGCAGGGCCGCGGCGACGAACGCGGGCAACGCCATCGGTTCGGCCTCTCCGACATCGGCGGCCTCGCGTCGGGCCTGGTCGTAAGCCTCCTACAGCGTGTTGGCCTGCTGCACGTACTCCTGCTGTGCCTGCTCGTCGTCCGGGAACAGGATCCGTGCGGCTTCCTCCGGGCTTGCCTTTTCGGGAATACTCTCAAGCTTGGAGGACAAACCATCACTCATGATCGGTTACCTCCCCAGATCACACGTACTGAAAACGTCAGTTTCGGGCAGAGCCCCCAGTGAACTCGTGATCACGAGTATGCCAGCCTCTCACGCAACATGGGGTCAAACGGACACATGACCACCAGTGCCAGATATGATGTACGGCACAAGAAGTTCCTGTTCGTCCTGCGTGAGGACGCGCGAGCACGTCCCCTCGCAGGTTCCCCGCCCAGTCCGAGCGGCCCGTTTCCGGGCGAGGACGCCCCCTTCGCAGCGCAGGTCCTCGTCGGGGGTGCCTCTATGGGTTGGGTCAAGGGGGTGTGGGTGGTGGGTGTTTTTGAGCATGGCGTGGAGGACGTCGCAGCGGCGTCGTGCGAGGCAGAGGAGGGCTTGAGTGTGGCGTTTGCCTTGGGCTGTCTTTTTGGCGTAGTAGGCCCGTGAGGGTGGGTGGTGCAGCGAGGCGAACGCGGCCAGGAAGAAGGCCCGTTTGAGCTGCTTGTTGCCGCGTCGGGCGGGGTGTTCGCCGCGGATGGATGAGCCTGAACTGCGGGTGGCGGGAGCGAGTCCGGCGTAGGCGGCCAGGTGGGCGGCGGTGGGGAATTGGCTGGCGTCGCCGACGTCGATGAGGATGCGGGCTGCGGTCGGAGACACCAATGTCGGGCATCGACGTCTCCGACCGTGGAAAGAGGGTGGGCCTGCAGCAGGGCCTCGATCTGGCTTTCCACGTCGCGGCGCTGTTCCAGCACGGTGCGCAGGCTGGCCGCGAGGTTGGGGATGACCAGACCTGCGGCGTCGGTGCCTGCCACGACCACGGTCTGCTCGGCCAGTGCGGTGCAGATTTCTGTGGCGAGACGTTCGGCCATGCGTGGAGCGTGTGGTTGCAGCAGCTCGACCAGGCCGTCGTGCCCGGTATCTTGTAGCGAGGCCGGGGTGTCGTGGTCAGACAGCAGCTTCAGCACGGCGGGGTGGTCCAGGCGCGGCCCCAGGACGCGTTCGAGGTGCGGGTGGATCTGGGTGAGCAGTCCGCGTAGCCGGTTGCGCACCCGGGTGGCCTCGGCGGCGAGGTCATCGTCGTGGCCACACAGCATGCTCAACGCGGCCACGGTTTCGTCATCGGGGGCCAGATCCCGCAGGGTGTGTGCCCGTGGTGCGGGCAGCGTCGGCGATCACCGCCGCATCCCGGGAATCGGTTTTCGCTTCCCCGGGATAGAGGTCGGCGATACGCCGCATGGTCAGACCGGGCAGGGACTGCCACCTGACAGCCGGTGTCACGGGCGATTGCCAGCGGCAGCGCCCCGATGGAGGCGGGCTGGTCGACCACCACCAGCACGGTGCCATGCTTGGCCTGCAGCTTGTCGACGATCGCCCGTAGCTTCGCCTCGTTGTTGGGAAGTCGTTTATCCAGGACCTTCGTGCCGTCCGGGGTGAGGGCACGGGCGTGGTGTTCGCTCTGACCGACATCCAAGCCGACGAAAGCGCCAATCTCGTTGGGCTCGACCACGATGCTTCTGTCCGTCGCAGGTCATTCCGGCCTGCCAGGCGGCACCGTCCAGCCAGCATCCACATGACGCAGAGCCTGCCGCCATACAAGGACGACGCTCCAGCCTCTATCAGCGGTCATGCGGTGCCTGCAGGCCCGGTGACACCACCCCCCGGATCATCCAGGACAGGGGGGGCAAGTCCTGCCGGACCCACAGGCCGGGAGCCCCCTTGCGGGGCCACCACAAGAAGGTAATGGGGGCGCCGCGCTGTCGCTACGGGATCATTCGAAGCGGTTGTTCTTCACCGCGTCCAGGAACGCGGTCCACTGCTGGCGGGTGGTGGTGAAGTACCCGGCCGAGCGGTCCTTGGTATCGCGGACGGCGGCGCCGTCGGCCAGTGACCGGAGCGGACGAGATACCCAGCGTCTCGTCACCTGATCGTGTTCCCGCTATCCTCGGTGCGTACCTCTTCGCGGAGGTTTTGCCCCCGGTCGACGGGCCGGGGGTTCGCGAAGAGGACGACTTCCGCGAAGAGAGGCGATGTCTTGTGACTCGTCATGATGTGCCCCTCGGGGGGCGTATTCGGCGGTTTCGGGACGGGGTGATGACGCAACAGGATCTTGCGACCGCTGCGGGCGTGTCGGTGGACCTGGTGCGCAAACTTGAGCAGGGGCGACGTAACACGGCCAGTGTGGCGAGCTTGCACCAGATCGCCCGAGCGCTGGACGTGCCGCTCGGCGATCTCATCGGCCCGGCACGGATGCCGGAGCAGGCTCCCGCTGAAGGTGTGGCCGCTCTACGATTCGCGGTTGCTAACGTCGATGATCTGACCGGGGAGTCGGAAGCGGGCGAACCGCTGTCCCTGGCCGAAGCCGAGCGGGAGCTCACTTACTTGTGGGGGACTTACTGGTCCGGAAAGTATGACCGGCTGACCGCGCTGCTCCCTCCGGCGTTGGCTTCGCTCCGTGCGACCGCTCGCGCCACGGGATCGCCGCGTGCCTCGGAGTTGGTGGCACAGGGATTCTGGGCAGCCGGCTCCACGCTGATTCACCTGCACCAGTCAGATGCGGCTTACATCGCGCTGCGCCACGCGATTGAACTCGCCGGGTACGGAAATGACCAGCTGCTCGCTGCCGCGCTGCGTGGTTCGATGGCCTGGCAACTACTCACTGCGGGACGGTTCACAGAATCCGAAGCGGTAGCTCTGCGCATGGCCGAACGGGTCGAACCGAGTGGGGAGAGCTTCTTCCCACACTTGTCGACGTATGGCTCTCTGATTGTGACTGCGGCGACCGCTGCCGCTCGCCGTGGCAACCGGGCTCAGGCGCGCTCACTGATCGACACGAGCGCCGAGGTAGCCCACCGGATCGGAGGGGACCGCGACGACTACAACAGCGTTTTCGGACCGTCGCAAGTAGCGATGCAATCGGTCGACGTTAACGTGCAGACCGGCGAGTACGGGCAAGCGCTCGAGTCGGCGCGCATCATGCCGCACAATGCCGCAGGGTTGCCAATCGCGGCCCGTGCCCGTCACCTGACTGACCGAGCGCTCGCCCATTCTCGACTCGGCCACCACGAACAGGCGAGCACACTCGTACTCACTGCCGAGCAGATGGCACCAGAGTGGGCCAAGCGGCAACAGTTGCTCAAGTCAGTCACACGGGACTTGCTACGTGGCAGCCGCACACGAGACCCCCGGCTGCGGAACTTGGCCGACCGATTGAACGTCACCTAATCCGTTCGAGCAGTAGGACGCTGTGTCCTACTACCTACTGATCAAACACGCATAGCGTCGCTTCGGATACTGGAGGTGACGCTATGCACGAACCCGTGGTGGTGGTGCCCGGTGAGCCGGCCGCACACGCGACTGGCGATGTTGCTGGGTCGAGGCCCGTGGATGGGGGACGAGGTCGCCTAGGCCCTCGGCGGCAAACGGTTTCCCACCGAAGATCGGCACGCCCTGGCCGAGGCGTTGGACGAGCTGGCCGCCGCGTTGCGCGAGTACACCGACGAACCGGGCGAGCTGTCCGCCGGGCAGGGCGAGCGGCCCACGGTCGTGGAGACCGGACGGTGAGTGCCGACCGGTCCCGACCCTGTCTCGGAGGGCACGGGTTCCGGCCGTGTCGGCTACCGGGGCACGTGCTCGCTCTGTCCGGCGACCTCGCGGCACCGGGGCCGCACCCGGTGCGGTGCCCTGGCGGTTACCGCCGTGACGGAGATATCTGCCCGGCGAGCGGTCACGGGGCACAGCCCCGCGGGTGGTCGTGTGAGCCGGCGCTGTTGGCCCGTGTGCTGGCCGGGCTGCGCCGCCTGTAACCAGCTCCGTAGAGACCACGGCCCGGTGCCGCGCCTCCACCCGGCATCGGGCCGTCCTGCCCGGCCGGTGCCTGCCCCGACGGCATCGGCCGAGCGTCCACCCCACGACCACGGTTCGGCGACACCGCCCCGGCCGTCGCCGAACCGCACCGCCGGGCCGGTACTCGCCGGTCTGGTGGTATCCACCGCTCCTGTCGGAGCCTGAGACTGGAGCGGTGATCATCCGGCCACACGGCCGATGGACCAACAGGAGGTAGCAATGACAGTGGCTGATCCGCTGGCCCCAGACAGCTCTCAGTTCCCGCTCGCCCGGCCGAGCGGGCTCGCCGAGAACACCGACACCGCTTCACCCGAAGGGGTACGGCCGTGGGGACTGCGAGGCATGCACACCGTGCCGTCCACGGGCCGTGGCCTGCCCTCGGAGTGGCACTACGACCACGAGCGGCAGGTGGCCGTCGACCGCGAGGGGAACTCGTTCCATGATTTGCGGATGGACCCCAGCGCCGACTCGGTCAGTGACGGTGACGAAGGACGAGTCGAAGACTGGATGTACGACTTCGCGCCGGACTTTCCGGGGCCGCCGGCATGACCGTTCTCATCCTGGCTCGTGATCTCGATCCGACTGCGGACGCGATGATAACCGCGCTTTCCGAACGCGGCACGGCGGTGGCTCGGGTGAACACCGGATGGTTTCCCGCGTAGCTCAACCTCTCGGCTGGGCTGCGCCGGGGCCGGTGGTCCGGACACCTGCACACACCTGGTCAACTCGTCTCCCTCGATGACATCCACGCCGTGTGGTACCGCAGCCCCGAGGCGTACCGGATGCCGAGTGAACTGTCCGACGCGGAACGCCACCACGCGTTCCTGGAAGCCAAGTACGGGCTCGGCGGCGTGCTGTCCAGTCTGGACGTGCTGTGGGTCAACCACCCCTCGCGGATGGCCGATGCGGCCTACAAGCCCGTGCAGCTCGTCCGTGCCCAGCAGTGCGGGCTGACGGTGCCGGACACGCTGATCACCAACGAAACAGAGCCGGTGCGCGAGTTCGCCACGGAGCCGACGATCACGAAACTGCTCGGTTCGAACACGATCTCCGAGGACGGCACCCGCAAGGTCTCCTGGTCCCGGCTGCTCGACCAGGCCGAGCTGGACGATCTGCGCGGCATCGAGACCACTACGCACCTGCTGCAACGGTGGGTGCCCAAAGCGTTCGAAACACGGGTGATCGCCATCGGCGGGCAGCTGTTCGCCGCCGCGATCCACGCGGGCAGCACAAGCACCTACGTCGACTGGCGCTCCGACTACGACGCGCTGTCCTACGCACCGATCGAAACTCCCGAACCCGTCGCCACCGGGATCCGGACGCTGCTGGACAGCTTCGGGCTGGTCTACGGCGCGCTGGACTTCGTCGTCACCCCGGACGGTGAGTGGGCCTTCCTGGAAATCAACCCGGGCGGGCAGTATGGCTGGCTCGAAGCCGCCACCGGCCACCCACTGACCAGCACCCTGGCCGACCTACTGAGCAAGGGGCCCTCGTGACCACACACCTCGACACCGACTGGACCTGGCGAGCACGCCGACTCGCCGACGACCTCGAAACCCGCGGCGACCTCACCGACCCGGCGTGGAAAACCGCCGTGGCCGCCGTGCCCCGGCACGTACTCGTTCCCGAAGCACACCAACAGGACAGCACCGGAACCTGGCACCACCTCACCACGGATTCAGCGGAAGGGCTGGACCTGGCCTACTCCCCCACTACCCTGGTCACCCAACTCACCGACCGCAGCACCCACAGGGAATCCACCTCGAGCGGCACCAAACCCGACCTGATCGTGCGGATGCTCGAAACCCTCGACATCCACGACGGACACCGGGTGCTGGCCATCGGCACCGGAACCGGCTACACCACCGCGCTGCTGTCCCACCGGCTCGGCGACCGCAACGTGTGTTCCGTCGACATCGACCCGGAACTGGTCGAGGCCGCCCGCACCCGGTTGGCCAGCCTCGGGTACCACCCCACCCTGGCCGCCCGCGACGGCGCGGACGGGCTGGCCGAGTACGCGCCCTACGAGCGCATCATCGCCACCTGCTCGGTGCCCCGCGTGCCGTGGACCTGGGCCGAGCAGCTCGCCCCCGGCGGGGCCGTGCTCGTCAACGTCAAACCCACCGTCCACGCGGGCAACCTGGTTCTGCTGCACCGGCATCCGGACCGGCTGGAAGGACGCTTCACCGACCGGTGGGTGGCGTTCATGACCATGCGCCACCACACCCACAACCAGGAACCACCCGCACCACGGTCGACCACCGAACCACGGACCCGCAGCACCACCACGCCACCGAGCCCCTGGTGGGACAACCGCGTGGTCTGGCTGCTCGCCCAGGTCCACGGCCTGCCCGACGGCGTCACCGTCGGCATGCGCCTGGACCCACACACTCGGCAACCGGCAGCGGCTACGATGACCGCCCCCGATGGCTCCACCGCCGAGGTGAGCCTCACCGACTCCACCGCCGGCCGCTACGACGTCACCGAAACGGGGCCGACCCCGCTGTGGGAGCCCGTCGAACAGGCTCACCACACCTGGCTTGAGCACGACCAGCCCGACTGGCCCCGCCTCGGCCTCACCGCCACCGCCCACCACCAGTGGCTCTGGATCGACCACCCTGACAGCGCTGTCCACTGGCCGCTGTAACCACGAAAGAAGCGCCCCGAAGAGTCCGGGGCGCTTCGTGTGCGCTGCCTCGACACGGATAACGATGTGCACGGTGACGCCAGCTCTGCGGGGCTGGCGAGGACCGCAACCGGCTCAGTTGGTGCGGTGACTGCCGTGCGTGGGCCGTGGCACGTTGTGGTTTCCGATACGCTTCAACTGGATTGTGTTTCTCTGTTTGCCAGGAGCAATCGTGAGCAATGAATTGCGTGACGACATCGCGGCTGCGAAGAGTCGGATGGCGGCCAGTTTCGGCTCTGGTCGTGAGGTCAAGAAGCTTGAAAGTTACCTGTGGGAGGGCGAGCGCGTCGACATGTTGTCGAGCGGCAGCTACGGCCCGGGGATGGGGCTGGTTGCGCTGACAGACAGGCGTCTGCTGTTCCTCAAAGATGGTTGGACCTCGCAGACGATCGAGGACTTCCCACTTGGCAAGATTTCGTCGGTGCAGTGGTCGGCGGGACTGATGTTCGGATCGCTGACCGTATACGCCTCGGGCAACAAGGCCGAGATCAAACAGGTCGAGAAGGACAACGGAAAGATGATTTCCGACGCTATCCGCCAACGTCTCTCGGCGGATGAATCCACTTCGACTTCTGCTGCTCCTGCAGCTTCCCAGCCGAGCAGCGATCCGTATGAGCAGCTGAAAAAGCTTGGGGAGCTGCGCGAGCAGGGCGTGCTCTCCGAAGAGGAGTTCGCCGCCAAGAAGAGCGAGATCATGAACCGCCTGTGACGTGCGAAAGCGCTGGTCTGGACCGAGAGGCGCTGCGAGCGTACACGTATCCTTGTCGGTGATCATTATTCCGCACAACGAACAGCCGGTTGTCCGACTATGATGCGCGTGGCGCCAGCTCTGCGGGGCTGGCGAGGACCGCAACCGGCTCGCTGGTCAGCGATCCGGCTACTGGTACTGACTGCCGCTGCTTTCCGAACCAAAAGTGATTCCCACAGCGGGAAAGTATTGTTAAGATCGCAGGTCACGAAGTGTGCTTCCCGCAGGCGCGGGGATGGTCCCAACTTGTGAGAACAGGTATGAAATCTGCTAATGTGCTTCCCGCAGGCGCGGGGATGGTCCGGCATATTCCCTAATTAATCGTATTAAGGGTGAGTGCTCCCCGCAGGCGCGGGGATGGTCCCCATCGTAGCCATTTAACACCTCACGTGTAATCGTGCTCCCCGCAGGCGCGGGGATGGTCCCCATGATGTGCGGAGTGCCAGCTAGCCTGAACAGTGCTCCCTGCAGGCGCGGGGATGGTCCGTACTGGATGTCTCCGTCAATCATGACGATGACGTGCTCCCCGCAGGCGCGGGGCCGTGCTGGGCCGGTTTTAGGCAAAATCGGGTCACGCACCCCCGCGTAGGCGGGGCTCGGTGGTTGGGGAGGGGAAGTGTGTGGCGACACGCCGGGAGGTTCCCAAGCCTCTGCTCGGCGTGTCGGTCACGGATCGGTCACAGCCGGGGTGTGGATATCCCGGACATCCCTGCTCATCTGCCGTGGCGCCAGCCCTTCGGGGCTGGCGAGGATCGCAACGCACTTTTGCCGAGCATGTCGGCGACGACTTGGTCGGGTGGCGCCAGCCCTTCGGGGCTGGCGAGGATCGCAACGAGCCCGACCCGGTATCCCGAACGGCCCCCGGATACGGGTGGCGCCAGCCCTTCGGGGCTGGCGAGGATCGCAACCAGCGGCTGGGCAGGATCTTCCGGAAGCTGCGGCAGGTGGCGCCAGCCCTTCGGGGCTGGCGAGGATCGCAACGACGCCGAGCCCGAGCTGTCGGACGTGATCGCGGCCGTGGCGCCAGCCCTTCGGGGCTGGCGAAGATCGAAGGGGTTCGTGTCGAACACGCTGGTTCGGGAAGTCGTTGACTCCGTGGACGAGCTCCCTGCCCGGGGACAACAGTGATTCTCACAGCGGGAAAGTGCTGTTAAGATCGCAGGTCACCGTGCTCCCCGCAGGCGTGGGGATGGATCTCTCCGAAGGGACCGGTGGAACCCGGCGGTTCAGGCCGCCGGACTCGACGGCCTGACTCCGCATGACCCACGTCACGCGTATGTCTCGTGGCTGCTCCGGCGGGGTGTGACGGTCGAGCAGGTTTCGGAGCTGCTCGGGCACTCGACGATCACGATGACCCAGCGGTACGCCCACCTCGCCGACACCCAGTGGGACGCCGTTCGTGGGGCACTGAGTGGGGCAGGATTCGAAGGGGAGGGGCACTCGCACCACGATGGTGCCCCACATCTGCCCCACGTGGCCGATGACGACGATCACGGCAAGGTCGTCGATCTGGCCTCCCGTCGCAGGTCAACGGGATAATGGTGGTGGCGCCCCCGGCAGGATTCGAACCTGCGACCTAGAGATTAGAAGTCTCTTGCTCTATCCGTCTGAGCTACGAGGGCTCGACGACCCGTCTCCGCACCTGCCGGTGCGTAGCGCGTCGCACGGGGAGACTATCGCTCGTGGGCGGGTCGCGGGGAACCCACACGGCCGGTGTTGCCGAGACGCTATCGAACGGCAAGCGGATCATAATCGGACGCGGCCGGTTCCCCGCGTCCGGATCGCTTCCCGGCACGACTTCGGGTGCTTCCCCGAGGCTCTGACCAGCCATTGTAGTACATCTCGATTAACGTGAACTCGATCTGCATTCTTTCGTGTTCGCTGTGCTTGCTGTATCGATTCGTAATCTAACGGTGTTCGTGTCCGTTGGGAGCGACGCCCGTTCCGCCTCGCGAAGTTGTCCACAACCACGGCAGTTGTGCACAGACAGTGAGAAAGCTATCGCTTCCCGCGTTCTCCGACGGCAGGCTGTGATCAGCGCCGTTCGGCGCGGCAACCGTAGTTCGATCGGAAGGTGGAACTCGTGTACGAGACGACAGTCACCCTCGTGGGAGAAGTCCTCAGCGTGCCGAAGTCGCGGCAGACCCGCAGCGGCAACCAGGTGGTGAGCTTCCGCATGGTCAGTATCGCCCGTCGTTTCGACCGGACCAGCCGTCGCTGGGTGGACGGGGACCGTGTCTACGCCACGGTCCACTGTTGGAAGGAACTCGCCCAGGGAGTGCTGAGTTCGTTGGACAAGAAGGACCCCGTGGTGGTGACCGGAAAGCTGCGAACCAGGGAGTACGAGGTCGAGGGACAGCGCCGCGTCACCGCGGAGGTGGAGGCCAGCGCCGTGGGGCTCGACGTGCTCTACGACATCCGCGCCGGTGAGGACTCGACCGAGACCTCGAAGGAGACCTCGAAGGAGGACGAGACCTCGAACGAGGAGGAGGCTCTGCCGTACCATCTGCGGGCCGTCAACATCGTCGGTTCCGGCACGGATGAGCGGACCCGTCATCCGGTGGGCGCCTGAGGAGTTCCCCACCAGCGGAATTCGCCGGCCCCCGGGGCGGTGAGGTGTGCGTTCGCCCGTTGCTCGGGCGAGCGCACACCGTGCGGATGGCAGTGCAGACGCCACGCGCGGACACATCTACGATCGGAGATATGGCCGAGTTCATCTACACCATGAAGAACGTGCGCAAAACGCACGGAGACAAGGTAATACTGGAGAACGCCACGCTCCAGTTCTACCCCGGCGCCAAGATCGGTGTGGTGGGGCCGAACGGGGCCGGTAAGTCGAGCGTGTTGCGCATCATGGCCGGACTCGACCACCCGAACAACGGTGAGGCCTTCCTGTCACCCGGTTACAGCGTGGGCATTCTCCAGCAGGAGCCCCCGCTCAACGAGGAGAAAACCGTCCTCGGCAACGTCGAGGAGGGCGTCGGCGAGATCAAGCAGAAGCTGAACCGTTTCAACACGATCGCCGAGCAGCTCGCCACCGACTACACCGACGAGCTCATGGAGGAGATGGGCAAGCTCCAGGAGGAGCTCGACCACGCCGAGGCCTGGGAGCTGGACTCCCAGCTCGAACAGGCCATGGACGCGCTGCGCTGTCCGCCGGCCGACGCGGAGGTTCGTTACCTCTCCGGCGGGGAACGCCGCAGGGTCGCCCTGTGCAAGCTGCTGCTGAGCAGGCCCGACCTCTTGTTGCTCGACGAGCCCACCAACCACCTGGACGCGGAGAGCGTGCAGTGGCTGGAGCAGTTCCTGTCCAACTACTCCGGTGCCGTGCTCGCCGTGACCCACGACCGCTACTTCCTTGACAACGTGGCGGGATGGATCCTGGAGCTGGACCGCGGCAACACCTACCCCTACGAGGGCAACTACTCGACCTACCTGCAGAAGAAGTCCGAGCGACTGGCCGTGCAGGGCAGGCGGGACGCCAAGCTCCAGAAACGGCTCAAGGACGAACTCGAGTGGGTGCGGTCGAACACCAAGGCGCGCCAGAAGAAGTCGCGTTCCCGTCTGGAGCGCTACGAGGAGATGGCCGCCGAGGCGGAGAAGACCCGAAAGATGGATTTCGAGGAGATCCAGATCCCGCCGGGGCCCAGGTTGGGTAACTTGGTCGTCGAGGCGAACGAGATGAGCAAGGGCTTCGGGGACAATCTCTTGATCGACCGGCTGTCTTTCACGCTGCCGCCCAACGGCATCATCGGCGTGGTCGGGCCCAACGGAGTCGGCAAGACGACCCTGTTCAAAACCATCGTCGGTCTCGAACAGCCGGACAGCGGCGAAGTCCGGGTCGGGGACACGGTCAAGCTCAGTTATGTGGACCAGAACCGTGCGGGCATCGACCCGGACAAGAGTGTCTGGGAGGTCGTGTCCGACGGGCTGGACCACATCCAGGTGGGCCAGGTGGAGATGCCCTCGCGGGCCTACGTGAGCGCGTTCGGGTTCAAAGGTGCTGACCAGCAGAAACCAGCCGGAGTGCTGTCCGGCGGTGAACGCAACAGGTTGAATCTGGCGTTGACTCTCAAGCAGGGTGGGAACACGCTGCTGTTGGACGAGCCGACCAACGACCTGGATGTGGAGACGTTGTCCTCGCTGGAGAACGCGTTGCAGGAGTTCCCCGGCTGCGCCGTGGTCATCTCCCACGACCGCTGGTTCCTGGACCGGGTGGCCACCCACATCCTCGCCTGGGAGGGCGACGAAGAGAATCCGGCCAAGTGGTTCTGGTTCGAAGGTAACTTCGAGGGATACGAAAAGAACAAGATCGACCGGTTGGGCGTCGAGGCCGCGCGTCCGCACCGGGTGACCCACCGCAAACTCACACGCGGCTGAGATCGGAGAGTCGTCTTGGCGAGGGAGCGCGGTTCGCGGGCGAGCAGGCCTGGCCAGGAGCTGTTGGAATCCGCCTGGCAGTGGCGCTGGCGGGTTCCGGAACTGGCTCTGCTGCTCGGAAACCGCGCTGCCTCGTGGGCGCGAGAGAACGGTGATCCCGAACAGCGTCTCCACGCCGAGTACGTGGCGCTGTTCGCCGCCAACAGGTTGGGACACGCGGTCGCCGAGACCGAACGCGCACTCGGCGTGTTCCGGGAGGCGGAACGGATCGGGTCCGGTGAACTGCTCGACCGGCTACGGATCGAACTCGCCCACTGCGCGCGTGGCAGCGGTAGCTACGACGTGGCCAGCCGGGTGCTGGACCCCCTGCTGGAGAAGGAGGACGTGCCTCCGCGCCTGCGAGCCCACGCGTTGGTGGAGTTCTGCGGCTCGCTTCCGATGCACCGCCGTTCCGCCGAACGACTCAGGGCCCTGGACGAGGCGGACCGGCTGTACGCGGCGGAGTCCGAGCACCACCGGGACCTGGTGGGACTACTGCGAGCCAGGGTCGACATGGCCCGGGCGGGCCACCACCGGGGGCACGGCGAGTTCACCGTGGCGATCGACGCGGCGCTGCGTGGCATGGAGTACCTGCGGCGGCTCGGTGACTCCGCGATCGACAGCGGTGGTGTGCGGGCCGGGCTGGTGCTCGAACAGACCCAGGGGCTGCTCGAACTGGGGAGAACAGCGGAAGCTGTTCGTTGCTCCGAGGAGCTGTTGCACCAACCTCCCCGGGCCGCCGCGGCCACTCCCGTGGGATGGCTGCGACTGGCACTGGCCACGAGAGTTCACCTCCCCGCCGGACGGAGACGAACGGCGGTGGAGTCCCTGCACGAGGCGCTGGACGGGGCGCGCAAACACGAGCTGTTCGACGTACAGACCGCGACCCTCAACGTGCTGGCGAACCTGCACGAGGCCGCCTCCGAGCTTCCGGAAGCCCTGCGCTGCCTGCGTGAGGCCTACTCGGTCGATCACCGGTACCGCAGGACACTCGAGCACGCCCGTCTGCGTTTGCTCGAGGAGTTCCCGGCCCAGCGGTTCCAGGGGGCTGCCGTTCCCCGGCAACAGTCGGTGGGGGAGGTCCGCTCCCCCGGCGGAGGGGACACGGGTGCGGCCCTGCACCGGACTCCCGAGGTCCCCAGCCCGAACACAGCCGCGAACGAGGACACCGGCGAAGCCGCTCGGAGACTGCTGGACGCTCTGGTGAGACGGTCGGAAGAGTCCGAGCCCGGGGAGAGCCCCACCGGCCTTTCCGTCCCGGAGACGTCACGGGGCCGGGAGCACGGGGAGTCCCCCGCGCGGGTGGCGGCCGAGGACACGGCCGGCACCTCGAACCGGGGGGAACGTCGTACTCGCGCGGCGGCTGGCGCGAAAGGCGGCGGAAGACGGCGCAGGGAGGCCGAACCCTCCGTCCCACCCCAGCCGGGCACGTCCACACCCTCGGCGACGGCGGCAGGGGAAACCAAGCACGGCTCGGACGAGGCTGCTTCGACACCGAGCGGTGTCTCGTACCTGGTCGGTGGTCGGGACACTCCCGCAGGCCTCGGAGAGCAGGCCACGGGGGAGGGCCAGCCGGCGGACTTCCCCACGACGGAGTCGGATCCCACCCCACGGAGCCACGGAGTCTCCGCCTCGGGGGTCGACTACGGGTGGCACTTCGCCGCTCCCAGGGAGGATCCTTCGGGGGAGACCTCACTGATTTCCACCTTCCCCGGTTCCGAGAGCGGTTCGGCCGACACGACGACCGTGTTGCCGGTGCTGCCATCCGAGCCGGAAACCGCCGACACCTCACCGGAGGTGTCGTCTCCGCCCTCGGAGGATCTCCGAGGGCTCACCGGTCGGACTCCGGGCGGAGACCCTCCCTTCCGGCAGGAGACTCCCGTGCTGGGACAACACCACACGCCCCGAAACTCCACAGCGGCCTCCGAGGAGGAACACCGCGCGGAGCAACACGAGGAGGCCTCCTCGGGACGCCGTTCCCACGGGCGTTCTCTCGCCGAGATCAAAGCCGCTATCGAGGCCGAGCAGCAGGGCGGGCGTTCGGCTCGTGACAGCGGACCGGAGACATTCCGCTCCGGCGGTCGCAGACGGCGTGCCGCCTCCGAGGACGACTCGGCGGAACAGTCCACCGGGTCCACTGCGGGCCCCTCTCCGGAGAAGACGGACCACGGGAGTCCCCGAGGGGCCGTTTCCGAGGAGCTGTTGGAACAGAGCCGCGAACTGATCAGGGATCTTCCCGGGGTCGAGGCCGCGAGCGAGCGGGTCGACGGCACCGACCAGTCGGGGCTGGCGGACCTGTTGGCCGAGGCGTTGGTCGCCTACCAGCACGGACGCCAGGAAACCAGCAGACACGACACGACGGGTGCGACTTCCCACACCTCCACGGTCGGAGACGGTGAGTCCGTCTCCGGGGAACGGAAGCCTCCGTTCGACCGGTCCGCCACGGACGCACACGATGCTTCCCCGAGTGACGTGCCGGGAAGGGAAGGACGCGCACACAGACGCCACGCGGTGGGGGAGGAGGGCTCCGACGGCAGCCGGACCTGGACCCCCCAGGTTCGTTGAACGTTCACCGAGCTCTGCTCGAGGCCGTCCCCACAGCGAGTCGCACAGCCTCTAGGGTGGTTCGTGTTGGCACAACGAGGTGCCGCTAGTTGTGGAGCTGCGTGACGATGACCTCTGAATCCGGACAGTTGAGTACTGAACACACCGCGTCGAACACGGACCAGGCCCCCTTGTCCGAGAACGACGCGGATGGTGTTGAGCATGTGACCGATCTGGTGGAGCGAGCCGTACAAACGGCCCCGGAACTGGGCCACCTGCTACGCACCTACTACCGACACGTCCCCGCCGAGGAGATGGCCGGGGACGAACCCGCCGACCTCGTGGGAGCGCTCCGTTCCCACCACGAACTCGCCGCCCACAGGGCTCCCGGCCGCCCCTTGGTGCGGATCTTCAACCCCGAGCGTTCCGTCGACGGATGGCAGAGCCCCGCCACGGTGGTGCAGCTGGTCACCGACGACATGCCCTACCTCGTCGACTCGGTGATCGCCGAACTCACCAGGGCCGGAGCCCAGGTGCAGCGGGTCGTGCACCCGATCGTGATCGTGCGGCGGGATGTGGCCGGTGAGCTGCGTGAGGTCCTGGCCGACGCCGACCCCTCCGATCCTCCCGAGGACGCGCTGGCCGAGTCCTGGATGTTCCTCGAAATAGACCGGCTCCCCGAGTCCGCGCGGGTCCGTGAACTCGAACAGCGACTGTTGACCGTGCTCACGGACGTGCGAGAGGTCGTCGAGGACACCGACCGGATGCACGCCACCGCCCGCGGAATCGCAGACGCTCTGGAGCAGGACGCCCCGCCGCTCTCCGCCGAGCGGATCCGGGACGGGGCAGCACTGCTGCGCTGGCTGGCCGACGGGCACTTCGTGTTCCTGGGGTACCGCCACGACGAGGTGTCCGTGAACCCGGAGACCGGAGAGTCCGAACTGCGGGGGGTACTCGCCAGCGGTCTCGGTGTGCTGCGTTCCGACAGCAGCACCGCCCGGAGCCTCTCGGCGAGGACGGAAACCGAGTCCAACGCGGGGGACCTGCTCGTCCTCACCCAGGCGAACGCGGGTTCCCCGGTCCACCGGGCCGGACATCCCTTCTACGTGGGAGTGCGTACCTTCGACCGGGACGGCGTCGTGACCGGCGAACACCGTTTCATCGGCCTGTTCACCACCACGGCGCTGCACGAGAACGTCCTGGACATCCCGGTCATCGAACGACGCGCACGTGAGGTGATCCATCGGGCCGGTTTCCCGATGGAGTCCTTCTCCGGGCAGCGGATGCTGGAGGAGATCCAGAGCTATCCGCGTACCGAGCTGTTCGCGACCGATCCGGACACGCTGCTCGACATCATCACCGGGGTGCTGGCCCTGGCCGAGCGTCGCAAGCTCAAACCCTTCCTGCGTCGTGACCCCTACGGCAGGTTCTTCTCCTGCCTGGTGTATCTGCCCCGAGAGCGTTACACGACCCGGTCGAGGCTGGCGATGCAGGAGGTGCTGCTGGCGGAGCTGCACGGTACGGGGTTGGAGTACAGCACCAGGGTGGGGGAGTCCGCGCTGGCGCGGATCCACTTCGTCGTGCACACGCAACCCGGTAGCCGACTCGAACCGGATCTCAACCGGGTGCAGCGGCTGCTCAGCGAGGCCACCCGCACCTGGGAAGACGACATGGTCGACGAGGTCGACTCCGAACGCCGGGGCCACCGCAACGAAGCCAGGCGGGACGGGCGCGCGGTCTTCTTCGGCCCGGAGACGACCAGCGAGGAGGGGCAGCGCTACGCGGCGGCGTTCCCGGAGGCCTACAAGGAGGACTTCGACGCGGCCGAGGGGCTGGCCGACCTGCGCCGGTTGGAGGGGCTCTCCCGACCGGGTGAGTTGGCGATGTCGTTCTACACGCCCCGGGAGGGGCTGCCGGGTGACCGGCGGTTCAAGATGTTCCTCACCGAGCGGGTGACGCTGTCCCGGGTGCTTCCGGTGCTGCAGAGCATGGGGGTCGAGGTCGTCGACGAGCGTCCCTACGAGGTGTCCCCGGACGAGACGACCCGGCGGTGGATCTTCGACTTCGGACTGCGGCCTGAGCGCGATCTGGCAGAACAGTCCGGAGGGGCACGGCTCGACACCCTGCGGCAGCGTTTCGAGGAGGCCTTCCGGGCCGCCTGGCAGGGTGAGTCGGAGGTAGACAGGTTCAACTCCCTGGTACTGCGTGCCGGGCTGACCTGGCGTCAGGCCACCGTGCTGCGTGCCTACGCGAAGTACCTGCGTCAGGTCGGTGTCGCCTACAGCCAGGACTACATCGAGGACGCGCTGATCGCGCACGGTGACATCACGGTGCGGCTGGTCAGGCTGTTCGAGACCCGCTTCGACCCCGAGCTGTCCGACTCCGTCCGCGACTCCCACGAGCAGGAGCTCGTCGCCGCCCTGAACCGGTCGATCGACGAGGTGACGAGCCTGGACGCGGACAGGATCCTGCGGAACTACCTCAGTCTGATCCGCGCGACGCTGCGGACCAACCACTTCGTCCGGGACTCCGAGGCGAGCCCGCGTTCGTTCTGGTCGTTCAAACTGGAACCGCAGGAGATCCCCGGTCTGCCCGAGCCACGGCCGCAGTACGAGATCTTCGTGTACTCACCCCGCTTCGAGGGGGTCCACCTCAGGTTCGGCTCCGTTGCCCGTGGTGGGCTGCGCTGGTCCGACCGTCGGGAGGACTTCCGCACCGAGATCCTCGGGCTGGCCAAGGCCCAGGCCGTCAAGAACGCCGTGATCGCCCCGGTCGGAGCCAAGGGCGGTTTCGTACTGAAACGTCCGCCGGCTCCCACGGGGGATCCGGCGACGGACCGGGAGGCCACGCGTAACGAAGGTGTGGCCTGCTACCGGATGTTCATCTCGGCCATGCTCGACGTGACGGACAACCTCGTCGGTGGACGGGTCGTGGCTCCGAAGGGGGTCGTGCGCCACGACGGTGACGACACGTACCTGGTGGTGGCCGCGGACAAGGGCACCGCCACGTTCTCCGACATCGCCAACGAGGTGGCCGCCTCCTACGGTTTCTGGCTCGGCGACGCGTTCGCCTCCGGCGGTTCGGTGGGCTACGACCACAAGGCGATGGGGATCACGGCCAAAGGTGCCTGGGAGAGCGTCAAGAGGCACTTCCGCGAGCTGGACACCGACGTCCAACGTGACGACTTCACCGTGGTCGGTATCGGTGACATGGCCGGTGACGTGTTCGGCAACGGGATGCTGCTCTCCGAGCACGTCCGCCTGGTGGCGGCGTTCAACCACATGCACGTCTTCGTCGACCCCGACCCCGATCCCGCGGCGTCCTACGCCGAGCGCGCCCGGTTGTTCGAACTTCCCCGGTCCACCTGGGACGACTACGACCGCAGCGTGATCAGTGAGGGCGGGGGTGTCTGGCCGCGTTCGGCGAAGTCGATTCCGCTGAACCCGCGGATCCGTGCGGCGTTGGGCATCGACGAGAGCGTGTCCGCGCTGGCTCCGAGCGAGCTGATCAAGGCGATTCTGCGGGCTCCGGTGGACCTGTTGTGGAACGGCGGCATCGGCACCTACGTCAAGGCGAGCACCCAGACTCACGCCGAGGTCGGTGACAAGTCCAACGATCCCGTTCGGGTGGACGGGGCGGAACTCCGGGCGAAGGTGGTCGGCGAGGGCGGAAACCTCGGCATGACCCAGCTCGGCCGGATCGAGTTCGCCCGCGCGGGCGGTAAGGTGAACACCGACGCCCTGGACAACTCCGGTGGAGTCGACTGCTCCGACCACGAGGTCAACATCAAGATCCTGCTCGACCAGCTCGTCTCCGAGGGGCGGTTGGACCGCTCGCGGCGTGACCAGCTGCTGCGGGAGATGACCGACGAGGTCTCCGAGCTCGTGCTGGCCGACAACCAGCGGCAGAACGCCGTGTTGGGAACCTCGCGGGCGCACGCCGCCCAGATGGTCTCTGTGCACGCCAGGCAGGTGGCCGAGCTGGAGAAACGCTCCGGGTTGGATCGTGAGCTGGAGGCCCTGCCGAGTCCCCAGCAGTTCCGGGAGCTGGAGAAGGCCGGGCAGGGGTTGACCTCGCCGGAGCTGGCCACCCTGATGGGGCACGTCAAACTGGCGTTGAAACAGGACGTGCTGGCCAGCGACCTGCCGGACACGGAGTCCTTCGCGGTCCGGCTTCCCGAGTACTTCCCGGCTCCCCTGCGGGAGCACTATGCGGACGCGGTGCGACACCATCCGCTGCGGCGGGAGATCACGACCACGTTGCTGGTCAACGAGGTCGTCGACGGGGCTGGTATCTCCTACGCCTACCGGCTGTTGGAGGAGATGAGCGCCGAGACGACCGACGCGGTGCGGGCCTTCGAGGTCGTGACCGCCGTCTACGACCTGCCGGGACTGTGGGGCGAGATCGAGCGGCTGCACGGCGTGGTGCCCAGCGAGGTGGTCGACTCCATGATGCTGGAGACCCGCAGGCTGCTGGACCGGGCCTCCCGGTGGCTGCTGTCGAACCGTCCTCAGCCACTGGCCATCAGCGCCGAGATACACCGTTTTCGTCCGGTCGTGGTGGAACTGTCCGAGTCCGTCTGGGACATGGTCCAGGGCAAGGCGGCCGAGAACGCCGCGAAGAAGGCGAACGAGCTGGTCGAACGGGGAGTGCCCGAGAAGCTGGCGCGGCGTATCGGGACGTTGCTGGACACCTTCGCCCTGCTGGACATCACCGAGATCACCGAGTTGGCCGAACGTGAGGCCGGGGGCTCGACCGAACGCAGTCCCCGGGAGAGTGCCGAGCTCTACTTCGCCCTGTCGGAGTATCTCGACATGGAACGGATGCTGGTTTCGGTCGGCGAGCTGGAACGGGGTAACCGCTGGCACGCGTTGGCCCGACTGGCGTTGCGGGACGACCTGTACACCTCGCTGCGGGCGATAGCGGTGGACGTGCTGCGCAGTGGCGACCCGGGTGAGCCTCCGGAGGACAAGATCGCCCACTGGGAGGCGGCCAACGCCTCTCGAATCGGTCGTGCGCGCTCCTCCCTGGAGGAGATCAAGCAGGCCGGTAGGCAGGATCTGGCCACGCTCTCGGTGGCCGCCAGGCAGTTGCGCAGCATGGTGCGTTGATCCGCGGGGCCGACGCGGTGACGGAGGACTCGTCGGGTGCGGTGTCCGTAGCGTGACGGAGTACCGTGGGTCACCCGGACGGGTGTGTCACGCACCGCGTCGGCCCTGTCGGCGGCCCGACCCTTGGAGGAGAGGAAAAGGTGGGAGCCTTCGTCACCGAGGTACCGCTGCGTTGGTCCGATATGGACGCTTTCGGCCACGTCAACCACGCCAGAACCGTCACGCTGCTGGAGGAGGCCCGGGCGAGTCTGCTGTTCACCGAGGCGGAGCGCCGGGGGCACGCGGGCATGTCCGAGGGGTTGGTGGTGGCCAGGCTGTCGGTCGACTACCGCGCTCCGGTGGACTACCGGATGGGACGTGTCCGGGTGAGTCTCACGCTGCGTGAGCTGCGGCGTTCCTCGTTCGTGGTGGACTACACGGTGGCGGCCGGCGGCAAGGAGGTGGTGACCACGGCGGAGACGCTCATGGTGCCCTACGACCTGCGGGCCGGACGACCGCGCCGGCTGACCGAGGGGGAGTACTCCTTCCTGGAAGAATGGGTACGCGAACCGGCCGCCCCCGACGAGGAGCGTCGAATTGCCTGAGCTGCGGATGTCACGCTCGGTGGAACGGGACGACCTGAGCGCTTTCGTCGCCCGCGCCGTACGCCTGGACGAGCAGGCGGTGATCCGCCTGCGTACCAGGGCCGACGGACGGTTGGACGCGTGGTCGGCGACCCCGTTCGACGCGTTGTGCACCCGATCGGTCCAGGGCGAGGTCGAGCCCGGCGACGTGAGCGTGTCCGGCAACGAACTGCTCGCCGCGTTGACGGTGTCGAACGGTCCCGTGATGGATCCCGGCCCGGAGCGTGATCTGCTGTGGCGCTCCGAGCTCCCTCCTCCCGAGGGGTGGCGTCACGTGGATGACCTCCCCGCCAGAGTGGTGGGTGAGGTGGCCGAACGGGGAGTCGGGGTCGCTCGGGAGAACGTCGGTCCCAAGGGGACCCCGCCGGCTTCGCTGATGGACCAGGAGGTGTTCACCGTCAGCGGCGCCGGTCTGCGGGTGACAGTGCCGCTGCGGTGTTTGTTCGTCCTGACGGGGATGGGTTTCCTGGTCAGTGACCCCTCGGAGGACGAGGTGGTTCGGGTCAGTGCCACCGAGTCGTGGCTGCGCATCGACTCCCGTTTCGGTGCGGTGGTACGGCGCAGGAGGGCGCTGCTGCCACTGTTGACCTGATCCCGTCTTTCGCACGTGCTTCCGTGCGGTGTTCCCGCGTGGACACCGTGTGTCCGAGAATCGGGGTGTGTACGGCTATCCCTCCATGCCGGAAAGCCCGGACGCGTTGCGCATGAGTCGTTCCTTCCGGGAGGCTTTCCGACTGCCCGGGCCGCTGAGCGGTGCGTTGTTTCTGCTGTTGCGGACGTGGTGGCTTTTCCCGCTGGCCGCGTTCGTGGTGGTCCCCTTCAACGCCGTGAGCTGGGCCGTGAGCTGTCGCCTCGGAATGTGTCGACGGGTCGGTCTGCGGGACGGGTTGCTGCGGGTCGACGAGGGAAGCTGGGTGGACGTCTGGAGCCGGGTGATACGGGCGATGCTCGTGATGCCCGCGCGGATCGCGGTGATAGCGGTCAGCGTGGCTGCTCTGGCCTGGGTCTGTGCCGGCTACCGGGCCGTTCCGCGTCGGGTGTGGCACCTGTTGAGCAGGCGCTGGGCCGGGTTGTGCGGCTTCGGACTGGTTCTGGTGGTGCTTCCCGCGGTGCTCACGGCCCTGCCGCTGTACTTTCTCCAACTGCGGGCGGCTCCGGTGCTGTCCGAGGAGGCCCCGGTCTCCTCGGGCGGACTCGTGCTGATCCTGGTGCTGTCGGTGGGCGTGATACTCGGCTCCCTGGTCGGGATCGTCTCCGGGGTGTTCGCCAGCGTGGCCGTCGTTCCCTTCACCGTGCGACGTTCCGGGGCCCGGGAGGCGTTGCGCGGGGTGGTGCACATGGTGTTGCGCCGGGTGCTCCCCACCCTGGTCACGGTGTCCGTGGCGCTGACGTTTCCCACGGTGGTGGCTTCCGTGTCGGAGACCGTGGTCAGTGGAGGCGCCGAAGCCGGCTGGTTCGACAACGTGATGCGGGACTCGTCGACTGCCGTGCTGTCGTTGCCGGTCGTGGCGGCGATGTACTTCACCCGTTATCTGGACCTGTCCCGCCACACCGACGGCTACGACCTCGCGGGGTTGACCGCTGATCTTCGCGGGAGCGCCGCCCCGCATGGTTCCGAGGAGGACACCTCATCCGGTCGTGAGGGGGCGGAAGCGCGTTCAGACCAGCCACACGGCGGTGTTCGGGGGTAGTCGATCGCCGGTGTCGAGGGGGGAGCTGCACAGCACGATCTCTCCCGGAGGTGCCGGTACCGATGTGGACGAGGTGTTCAACGCACAGGTGAGCTTCCCACGGTCGTGTCGGAAGGCCAGACACCCTCGGGGTGCCCCGTACCAGCGGATCGGTGCCAGTGTGGCCAGCTCGTAGGAGCGGCGTAGCTCCATGGCGTTGCGGTGCAGCGACAGGGTGGAGTCCGGGTCCTCGAGCTGGGTCTCCACCGTGCTGGACGCCCAACTGGGGGGCGTGGGCCACCAGCCGGCGGGGGCCGAGGAGAAACCGAAAGGGGGTTCGGAACCCTCCCAGGGGATCATGCCCCGCACCGGGTGGCTGCTGGTCCGGTCCGGGCGCTCGGATTCGGGTAAGCCCAGCTCGGTTCCGTTGTCCACTCCAGCCACGCCGGGAAGGGCGAACTGGACGAGTGCCATGGCACGGGCGCGGGCCAGCCCGGTGGCACCGCCACCGAAACGCGTGGTCGGCCTCGGGTGGTCCCAGTTGGACAGGGTCCACACCGGTGTGCTCCCGACGTTGCCGCTGTCGTTGAGCACCGTGTCGATGACCTGGCGGATCCGTAAGGCCTCGAAGGGGGTGGTGCTGAAGCGGTCGTCCACCCCCAGGTCCAGTTCCACCAGGGGTCCGCTCGCGGTGTGCCAGTGCTGCACGAGTCCACCGATCGGTACGATGCGGGACTCACCGAGGCACTGGCGTGCCAGACGCAGTATCGCGTGGGTGTTCTCGTCGACGGGTCCGGTGATGCCGGGGGTGGAGGCCACTCTGAACCCGTCGATGCCGTGTGTCGTCCAGTAACGCAGTGTCGCGCCCAGTTCCTCCACCCCACGTGGATCGGTCGGAACGGAGCCGTCCACGGCCAGATCCAGCACGATTCCGATGCCTGCCTCGTGGGCTTCCGCGACCAGCGTCTCCAGCGCCTCGACGGTTCCGACGAGAGGGTCCACGTCGCGCCCCTGTCCCGCCCTCCCCACCGGGGAGGCGATCACACCGGTCAGCCAGACGGCCTCGATCCCGATCAGCTCCAGATAACCGAGCCGGTGACGGACTCCTTCGAGATCGCCGATCCCGTCCGCGTCGGAGTCGTTGAACGCACGGGTGTCGACGCGGTAGAAAATCCGGTTCCGCCACCATCCCGGAGAGGTCGCGGGAGGGTGGCGGTTCGAGTCGGTCAAGTGCACAGCGGCCATCCTGTCAAGGACGAGGAGAACCGGATGAGGTGTGATGTTCCCACGATCGAGTGGATCTTGAATCGACCACGTGGGTAACGATTCTTTCGGGAACTCGTTCCCGTTCCGATTCTCCGTGGTGTGTCGTCGCGAACCGCCCGCGATGCGACGTTTCTCCTTTCCCACCCGGGCGGAATTCGTGTGCCCGTCCTCCGGAGCGCCGTGGTGCGCGGGTGCCTTCGTGTCTCGTTGGGGTTCCCACCCGCCTGACGGGGGGCGTGACGTGCCTCCTCCTCGGAACCGAGGGGGTGCGTGCTCAGCCCGTGCTCAGCCAGGCGGCCGTGTCGGCCGGTAGTTGTCCCTCCTCCAGCGGGGCACTGGACAGCAGTACCTCTCCGGGAGGCAGTGGGACGGGGTGGGCGGAGGTGTTCAGCGCGCAGGTCAGTCCCCGCGAGCCCCGTCGGAAAGCCAGGCATCCCGGCGGCGCCCCGTACCACTCCACCTCGTCCTCGGCGAACAACTCGGGGGGCACGGAGTCCTCACCGGCGATGGAGGCCCTCCGAAGCTCCAGCGCCCTACGATACAACGACAGTGTCGAGTCCGCGCTCTCCAACTGTGCCTCGATCGTGAGCCCGTCCCAGTCCTGTGGGGCGGGCAGACACGAGTCCACGGCCTCGCTGAAGCCGAACGGGGGAGCCGTACCTTCCCATGGCATGGGGACCCGTGCCCCGAGCAGCTCCTGGGTGGGCATCTCGGTCTCGTCCCCGACGACCTCGGGGAGCCCGAGTTCCTCGCCGCTGTCTATGCACACGACGCCGGGGAGGGCGAGCAGCACGAGGGCCATGGCGTGGGCGCGTGCGCGCCCGAGCCGTCCACCTCCGAAGCGGGTCACCTGCCGGGGGAAATGGCGTCCGGAGACGAGCCATCCGGGACGGGTGTCGAACTCCCTGCACGCGGCCAGCTCCTTGCCGACGGCCTCGCGGATGCTGCCCGCCTCGAAGTCCGTCTCGGCCAGCGTCCGGTTGAAGTCGACGTCCCACACGCCGCGACTGGCGCGTTGCTCCTCCACGAACGAGCTGATCAGCCGGTTGGAGTCGTCCGCCAACGCGGCCCTGATGGCCCTGGTCGTCTCCGGGTCCGGACCGCCGGTGTCTGACTCCGGCGGTGTTCCGCGTTGGGAGAGGGCCAGTCGGAAACCGTCGACTCCCAGGTCGTTCCAGAAACGAAGCGTCCGCACCAGCTCCTGTTGGGAACGTGGCTGTCGAAGGTCGGCCACGTCCACACCGATATCGAGAGTGATCCGCAGGTCGCAATCGTGTGCTGCCGATGTCAGCCGTTCGAATGACTCCAGCACGGAGGCGGCCTGGCGTGGATCACCGATGTTGGGCCCCATGCCCGTCATCGCCACGCCGGTCAGCCATATCGTGTCGATGCCGATCAGTTCCAGGTAACCGAGTCGGTGACGCATCCCGTCCAGGTCCCCGACGCCGTCGGCGTCCGAGTCGGCGAACAGGCGGACGTCGACCGCGTAGTGAGTCGCGCTCCACCACCAAGGGGGACGAGATCCGGTGACATGGTTCTGTTCGGTCCAGCGGCGCACAGTGGTCATCCCCTTACTGCGTCCGATTCCCGGCCCGGTGGGCAAGACGGGCACGGTGTCGATGCGCTCAGACGGTGCCTGGTCGATCATTGGACCACGCGTGTGGTTACCGGGCTACGACGAGATCCGGTCCGGGCTTGTACCGGTGTCGACGTCGGCCGATGATGTCCTGTCCCGTGGGGGAGGACGATCTCGTGGTGGGGGAGGGGCGAGGGGCGGGGCACGCCACCGCCGCCACGGTCCTTCCCGGAAAGGACCGTGTGACGTGACGGGGGTGCTCCCTCACGGAGGAGCGGGAATCCGTCGGTCGTGTCCGTACGGGGCCCTGCGGTTCAGAACCAGGAGTTGACCATGCTGTGCGCGGCCATCTCGAAGTAGCGCCAGAGACGGTCGCGCTGTTCGTCGGTGAGCTCGACCTCGTCCAGGGCGATACGCATGCACCGTAACCAGGCGTCCCGTTCGGCCAGGCCGATCTTGAAGGGCGCGTGACGCATACGCAGCCGGGGGTGTCCCCGCTGTTCGGAGTAGGTCTGCGGACCTCCCCAGTACTGCATGAGGAACAGACGGAGCCGTTCCTCGGCGCCGCTGAGATCCTCCTCCGGGTACAGCGGGCGCAGCAGCTCGTCCTCGGCCACTTCCCGGTAGAAGCGGGCCACGAGGGCGCGGAAGGTGGCCTCGCCGCCGACCTGGTCGTAGAAGGTTTCCGGAGTGCTCACGTGCCCTCCTCGCGAGGCTGTCGACGTCACTGCTGCTCATCCGAGTCTGGCATCAGACGTCCCGCAGGATAAGGCGGTTTGATGCCCGCTTCGTCATAGGCCCGTTTGATCTCGGCGTGGAGCAGACGTTGTACGGCCCACTGCTGTCCGGGACGGACCTTCGCGGTCAACCGCAACGTGATCGTATCCGACGTGATCTGGTTGATGCCGAGCATCTCCGGCGGGGTCAGCACGTCCCCGGCGAGGGGTTCGCGCTGCGCCGCCGCGGCGGCGACGGACTCGGCGACCTCCTGGGCGCGGCGGATGTCGCTGCTGTGCGCGATCGGCAGGTCCACCACGGCCACCGCGTAGCCCTGGCTGGAGTTGCCGACCCGCAGGATCTCCCCGTTGCGCACGTACCACACGGTTCCGTTGACGTCGCGGAGGGTGGTCACCCTCAGCCCCACCGTCTCCACGGTGCCGGTGGCCTCTCCCAGGTCGACCCAGTCGCCGACCCCGTACTGGTCCTCGACCATCATGAACATGCCGGACAGGAAGTCCCGGACCAGGTTCTGCGCGCCGAAGCCGAGTGCCACGCCCACGACTCCGGCGGAGGCGATCAGGGGTGCCAGGTCGACCCCGAACTCCTGAAGGACGTAGATGGCCGCGAATCCGAAGATCACGAAGCTGACCACGGACTTCAGGACGGAACCGAGCGTTCTGGCGCGTTGGCTGCGCTGCTCGGCCAGGGTCTCACCGGAGACCGAGTCGCCGTGTCGTTCCCGCAGTGGTTGCAGCAGTTTGGGGGCGGTGCCGTTGGTGCGGCTGAGTCGGGTGATGACTCTGTGCAGCACATAGCGCAGCAGGAACGCCAGAACCGTGATCAGCAGGATCTTCAGCGGAGTGATGATCAGCAGTTTGGAGTAGTTGGCCAACCACGCGTTGCCGGTCCAGTCGAGGACGGTTCTGCACCACTGACTGGCGTCGTCGGAACACTGGGACTGCGCTAGTGGTAACGCGTTCATGGTCTCGGGGCTCCATGCGGACGCTGGGAACTGCCTTGTGCCTACGGCGCGGGCCCTCCGAGGACGTGGCCGCGGCGATCCGCTCGACTGCCGGTTCCGGCAGGCGCGGTCGACCATCCTCGTCCGCTTCGTGAACGCCCCGCCGTCCACGACGCGCCGGTGGGTGTTTGTGGCAGAACACCCACCTCGACCGCTCTGGTTCACGGACCGGGCCGGTGACCTCGGCAGAAACAGGAGGGGCTCGGCCGCCGTCCCCACGGTACGCGACCCCGACAGGGGGGAGTACCGCGCCTCGGGTGTCCCCCGGCGGCGGATGCTCCTTCTCGGCGAGGGACACCGACCGGTCGGGACGGTCGGGCATTGATCGATTCGGTGGCCGTGGTTTCCGACCGATTAACCGGATGTTGTTTCCGAATTGGGTTTGACCCCTCGGGTGCGGCACGGATCACACGTGCGTTCCGGGCGGGTTTTGTGTTCGACTGTTCTCGGCAGACGGTGGAGGTGGTCGAGTGCCCGACCGAAAACCGATTCCGTGCGGTGCTCCGTCGCCGGCACCCTACCGAGGGGGTGCACGTGCCGGGGGCCGCAGGCGCGGACACGTGCCGTCGACCTCGGCCGAGCGTTCCGAGGGCGTGGGGACGTGGTCGAAGCGACGTGTGCTGCTGCTCAACGCGACTTTCGAGCCGTTGACCGCTCTGCCGTTGCGCAGGGCCATCGTGTTGCTCGTCTGCGGCAAGGCCGAGGTCGTCCACGGCGATTCGGCGGGGTCCACCTGGAACTCGGCCTCGCACAGCATCGAGGTCCCCTCGGTCATCAGGCTCAGCAAGTTCGTCCGGGTTCCGTACCGTGGGAGGGTGCCGCTGTCCCGGCCGGCGTTGATGATGCGGGACAACCACCGGTGCGTGTACTGCGGTGTTCGGGCCGAGACCATCGACCACGTGGTGCCTCGGAGCAGGGGCGGTTCCCACACCTGGGAGAACTGCGTGGCGTGTTGTACGAAATGCAACCGGCGTAAGGCGGATCACACCCTGAGTGAGCTGGGATGGTCCCTGCCGGAGACCCCGCGGGCTCCCCGCGGCAGGCACTGGAGACTGCTGGCCGGATCCACCGACCCTGATCCGCTGTGGCTTCCTTACCTGGGAGAAACCGCCTCCCCCTAGTGGACGGGGCCACGTGGTGGCCGGGCGGTGTCCCTCGCCGGCGTGTGGGGGTTGGCCGGTGGCCGTCGTCGGAGCACGGCGGGAAGTGTCCGGTTGCGGAGCCCGTCCCTTTTTCCGTCGTCTGTTTTCCGTTCCGCCGAGTGCGAGCTGATTCGTACTCCACACCGGGAGCTGATCCGTACGCCGTGGCGGAGGTGTGTTCCGGTGCGCTCCCGAGAAGTCGGAGCTGTCCCGAACAGCGATTCATGCTTACACGTTTCGTGTTTGATCGATTCATAAGTGTCATCTGGAAGAGTGATTTTTTCGTGTGTTTCGCAGGTTCCCTGACGCATCCTTGTCGCCTTTCGTGGTCGGAACTGCTCATGTCGTGGATCAGTTCGGCTGTGCAAGATCCATACAGGTGAAATCTAGAATCGACAACTGTCCGATACAAGCCACCAACTCACCCCTGCGTGTGATTGCTCGACGCGACTCCGGCGTGTGTCAGAGGAGGGGGCGGAAAATGAAATGAAAAAGATTCATATGCCTGGAGGGGTGTGCGGCACGGGGGCGGGACCGGCCCCTCCCACCGCGGCGGCGCCCGCGCGTTAGCCAGGTAGTGGACCATCCCCCACGGGGATCGGATACCGTGCTGGTGTGACTGTCCTGCAGACCGTACTCTTCCTGGCCGTGATCCCGGCGGCCGTCTACGGACTCGTCATGCTGCTCGTACTGTGGCCGAGACTGGTCCGTTCACGCCGACGGGCGAATCAGCAGTGGGACTTCCCCCCGGTGCTGTGGGTAGCCAATCCGGCGGGTGTGAGTCCGAGCAGCCCACTGTCCGAGGACGCGGAAGCCGCGCCGGGCTCCGAATCCGGCACCGCGAGGGGAGGCGCTCGTGGCAACTGGTGAGATGGCCGAGACGTCGAGGAACACGGATCCGGGCGAGCTGGAGCCGGGCCAGGCGCTCACCGCCGGTGGACGGCTGTCCATCGCGCGGCGTGTCGAACCCGAGCGCCCCAAACTGCCGTTCACGCCCGGTCAACTCGCCAGGCTGGACGAGGCGCTCACGCTGTCGACCCGTACGACCGGCCTGGAGTTCGCCGTGTACCTCGGTGACCTCGGAGAGGACACCCGCGAGCGGGCCGAACAGATACACGCCGAGCTCGGGCACCGCGCCCCCAGCGGAGTGTTGATCGCGGTCTCGCCGGCCCAACGGAAGGTGGAGGTCGTCACCGGTGAGTACTCCCACCGGCGTGTTCCGGACCGCGCCTGCAACCTCGCCGTGATGAACATGGTCGCCTCCTTCAAGGAGGGCGACCTCATCGAGGGACTGATCAGTGCTTTGCGGATGCTCTCGGACACGGCCGGCACCGACTTCGAGTCCGGTCACGAGTGATCACCGGCATTGAGCCCGGTGGGCGGCGTGCTCGGAGAGCTTCCGGGTGAGGCGGGCTGTTCCGGCGGTGTCGGACCCGCCGAACACGGGCACCTCGTTCACAGCAGCCCGAAGTTCTGGAAGTGGCGGAACATCTCGTAGGCCGAGTGGGTGGCGGCCACCGCTCCCAGCTGGCGTGCCTGGTCGGCGTGCTGAACCTGTCCGCGCTGTGTTCCGAAGACGATCACCGGTATCTCCATCCCGAGATCACGGAGTTCGCGCAACAGGGTCAGGCCGGCGTCGTTGCGCCACCGACCGTCCTCCCGCCGGGCCATGTCCGTGACGACGAGCCGGTACGGCCTCTCGGAGATCTCGGCCACCGCCTCGGATGTGGTGGCCGTGATGGTGACACGCACCCCGTTGTTCCGGAGTTGCTCCACCAACAGCGCGTGGCTCTGGGCCCGGTCGGTCACCCACAGCACCGCGAAGGGTTCGGCGCCGCTCGGGGCCCGCACCGGTGGGAAGTGCTCCGTCCCCACCGGTTCCTCCCCCGGGGGCCGCGCTCCCTGGGGGGAAAGCTCCTCCTCGGGCAGCGGCTGCGCGGGCCCGGTGGAGCCGACCGCCTCCCCGGAACTGCGGTCCTGTGCGTCGAGACGCTCGTTCAGCACGCTGAGCTGACGCTGCAGGTCCTGGATCATCTCGTTCTGCTGGTCGTTCAGCTCGTGGAAGGTCAGCCGCTGGCCACCTATTTCGAAGTCGAGCTCCCGCCTTTCGGCGGTGCGCAACACCCGTCCGATGGCCCGACGGAACATCAGGAACAGCAACAGGGTGATCAGTGGCCACATCAGGGTGGCGATCGCGGTGATCAGCTCGGGCATGGGCGGCTCCACGGCACGGTGGACGTTCCGTGGGCGCAACCCTACGCCCGGTGATCGTCTCCCCGAGAGGGATCGCCGGAGGCACCACTCCAAAGGAGGTACGGTGCCTCCGGCGACCGAGGGTCAGGAACGGTCACACTCCCTGGCGGCCAGCGCGCGGACCACACCCGCCTTCCCCTCGGAGACCAGTCGGCGCAGGGCGGGAGGGTGCTCCTCGGCCAGCCAGGCGTCGGCGGCCCGGACGGTTTCCTCGTCCACCGACCAGGACGGGAACAGCCCGATCACCGTCGGCTGGGCGCGTTCGCTGGAGCGCCGCCGCCAGACGTCGTCGATCTCGGCGAAGTAGCGCTCCACGTAGGGGGTGAGCAGGTGCTGCTGCGCCGGGTGCTGGAAGCCGGAGATGATCGCCTCGTTGATCGCGTTGGGAAGCTCGTCGTCGTGCACGGCGCGCTGCCAGGCACGTTCCTTGGCCTCGGCGGTGGGGATCAGCGCGCGGGCGCGTTCCGCTCGCCTCCTGCCGGTGGCCGTGGGATCGGCGGCGAACTCCTCGTCGATCTCGTCCTCCCCGGCGGCGCCGTGTGCCACCAGGGCCTGCAGCAGTTGCCAGCGCAGGTCCGCGTCCACCACGAGACCGTCGAGCGGGACGGTTCCGTCCAGCCACCCACGCAGCACCGTCAACGTGTCCTCGTCGAGTCGCGCACCGACGAGCGCGTTGACGAAGGCGAGCTGGTGGTCCGATCCGGGCTCGGCGGCGCGGGCCAGTTCGAGCAGTCGGCCGGTGTAACGCCGCCAGCCCTCCGGCTGCCAGTCCGGGTCGCTGTAGGAGCCCAGCGCGGTTCTGGCCTGGAGCAGGACACGCTGTACCACTCCGATCTCGGCCTCGGCTCCGATTCCGTTCGCGGTGTTCCTGCCGACGACGAGGTCGACGAAGTCCCGCGGCCGCATCTCGGCGTCGCGGGTCATCTCCCAGGCCGTGGACCAGCACAGGGCGCGTGGCAGCGAGTCGTCGACATCGGCGATCCGCTCCACCAGGGTGTCCAGTGACCTCTGGTCCAGCCGCATCGAGCAGTAGGTGAGGTCGTCGTCGTTGACCAGCACCAGTTTGCCGCTCGGTACTCCGCGGAGCTCGTCGACCTCGGTGCGCTGACCGGATACGTCCAGTTCACTGCGGTGGGTGCGAACGAGTTTGCCGGAGTCCGGGTCCTCGTCGTAGACGCCGACCGCGAGTCGGTGGGTGCGGTACTCACCCGCTCCCGGCGTGGCGGGCCCCTGCACCACGGCGAAGTGGCTGAAGCGTCCCCGCTCGTCGGTGTCGAACTCGGGGCGCATCGAGTTCAGCCCCGTGGTCTCCAGCCACTGTGCGCTCCACCAGGACAGGTCCCGTCCCGAGGCCTCCTCCAGGGCGGTGAGCAGGTCGGAGAGTTCGGCGTTACCCCAGGCGTGGCGGTCGAAGTAGATCTTCAGTCCCCGCAGGAAGTTGTCGAGACCGACGTAGGAGACCAGCTGTTTGAGCACCGAGGCGCCCTTGGCGTAGGTGATGCCGTCGAAGTTGACCTCCACGGCCTGCAGGTCCACGATGTCGGCCGCCACGGGGTGGGTGGAGGGCAGCTGGTCCTGGCGGTAGGCCCAGGACTTCTCCACGTTGGCGAAGGTGGTCCAGGCGTGGGTGTACTCGGTGGCCGAGGACTGGGCCAGCACGCTCGCCCACGTGGCGAATGACTCGTTGAGCCACAGGTCGTCCCACCACCGCATCGTGACGAGATCGCCGAACCACATGTGGGCCATCTCGTGCAGCACCGTCTCCGCACGGCGCTCGTAGAGGTAGCCGGTGACCCTGGAGCGGAAGACGTAGTCCTCCAGGAAGGTCACGCACCCCGCGTTCTCCATCGCACCGGCGTTGAACTCGGGCACGAAGCACTGGTCGTACTTGGCGAAGGGGTACGGCACGCCGAAGGCCCGCTGGTAGAAACCGAATCCCTGCTTGGTCTCGGTGAACAGCCGTTCGGGGTCGAAGTACTCGGCCAGGGAGGCCCGGCAGTACAGGCCGAGCGGGATCTCCCCCTCCGGTCCGTTGTAGACGTCGCGCCACTCCGCGTAGGGACCGGCGACCAGGGCGACCAGGTAGGTGGAGAGCGGGGGAGTGGGCCGGAAGACGTGCGTGCTGCTGCCTCCGGCGGAGGCGGTGATCTCCCCGGGGGAGTTCGAGATGACTTTCCAGCCGTCCGGGGCCGTGACGGTCAGCCGGAAGCTCGCCTTGAGGTCGGGCTGGTCGAAGCAGGCGAACATCCGCTTGGCGTCGGCGGTCTCGAACTGGCTGTACAGGTACACCCCGCCGTCGACGGGGTCGACGAACCGGTGCAGTCCTTCGCCGGTGTTGGTGTACTCGCACTCGGCGTCGACGACGAGTTCGTTCTGCTCGGCGAGATCGGGCAGGGTGATGCCCTTCTCCTCGTCGTAGTCGGAGAGGTCCAGCTCCACGCCGTTGAGCACGGCACTGTGCACCCGTGCCGCCATCAGATCGATCCAGGTGGAATTACCCGGGCGGGTGGTGGTGAACCTCACGGTGGTCTTCGAGCCGAAGACCTCCACGTCGTCACCGCCCGCGCCGTCGGACAGGTCCAGCTCGATCTCGTAGGACTGGACCGCCAGCACCTCGGCGCGTTCGCTCGCCTGTTGACGGGTCAGGTTCGGCGGAGCCACGGATCACCTCGTCAGTAGTCGTGGGAAAGGCTGCAAGGGCGTTCGAACGCCCGAACCAGAGTCAATCATGCTGTTCGCCGGGCGTGCAGGCGGTGTGTGGCGGGGGCGGTGACGGTTCTCCGGCGCGGAGGACGGTTTCGTCGGAGGGGAGTGGAACCCGTTTCCGTTCCTCCGGCGGTGGACGAGCCGGGAACATCGCGCGTCCGTGTGTGGTTGACCCGGTGGGACAGGAAATCTCCCCCTGTCGGGGGACAACCACGGAGGTGCGTTCATGGCCACTGCCGAGCGGAGCGACCGCCCGGAGGTCTACTTCTATTTCGATCCGGTCTGCCCGTTCGCCTGGGTGTCCTCCCGGTGGATGCTCGAAGTCGAGCAGGTCCGGGACATAGACCTGCGTTTCCGCGTCATGAGTCTGGCCGTGCTCAACTCGGGCCGCGAGGTGGGAGAAGAGTACAAGCAGTTGCTGGACAAGGCGTGGAAACCGGTCCGGGTGACGATCGCCGCCGCCGAGAACCACGGCAACGAGGTACTGGCACCGTTGTACACCGCCATGGGGACGCGTTTCCATGACAAGGGATACAAGGACTTCGATCAGGTGATTTCGGAGTCGCTGGCCGAGGTCGGCCTTCCCGCGAACCTGGCCGAGGCGGGGGACAGCGACGAGTACGACGAACAGCTGCGTGCCAGCCACCACGCGGGTATGGATCCGGTGGGCGACGAGGTCGGCACGCCGACCATCCACGTGGACGGGGTGGCCTTCTTCGGGCCGATCACCACGCGGATTCCGCGGGGGGAGCAGGCGGGCGAGCTGTTCGACGCCGCACGGACCCTGGCGGGCTACCCGTACTTCTTCGAGCTCAAGCGGACCAGGACCGAGGATCCCCGGTTCGACTGACAGCCCGTCTTCGCCGCGGACGCGTCCACCCCCGTGTCCGCGGAAGGCGGTCCTCGGAAGACCGCGCATCCTCGTCCACGCCCGACCCACCGGGGCCGGGCGAAGGGATCGGTGGCGGGGTCACCCGCCGCCGACCCGGCTCAGGGCGGCGCGGACGGTCTCCTCCGGGTACGGTCCGCGCGCGACGGCCTCCCGCTCACCGAGTTCTCCGCGGGAGACGCCCGCGCACAGCTCGGCGAGGGAACGCAGTTCCGTGTGCTGCCGCGCGGCCTGTTCCGGAGACATCGGATCCCCGTGGCCGGGGACGAACAGCTCGTCGGAGTGCCCCAGCACCTGCTCGAGAGAGTCGGGCCAGCGCAGCGGGTGGGCGTCCTCGAAGTCGGGGCAGGCGCCGTTCTCGAGCAGGTCGCCCACGAAGGAGACCGCGGCGTCCTCCACCCGGACCACCAGGTCGTGGTCGGTGTGTCCCGGCCCCGGATGGAAGAGGCGCACCGTCCGTCCTCCCAGGTCGAGCAGCACCGGTTCGTCCACGGAACGGTCGGGGAACTCGAGCGCGGTCTCGGCCAGCGCGGCGGCCGTCTCCGCCTCGCCCACGGCGCGGTAGTGCCTCGTCCAGGCCTCGCGCTGGAGCTCCGCCGTGGCGGTGAGGTGTGCGGTGAAGTCCACGTGGGACCAGACCGGTACCGGGGTGAACGCGGTGGTACCGAAACAGTGGTCGAAGTGGGCGTGGGTGAGCACCACCTGGGTGGGCAGCCGGGTGAGGCCGCGCACCGCCTCGGCGAGCTCCGCTCCCTGCCGGCGGTCGCCGCGTGTGTCGATCACCAGCGCCCGCTCGTCGCCCAGCACCAGGCCCACGGTCAGATCCAGTTCGGCGTAGCGCCGAACCAGCACTCCCGGGCACAGTTCCCTCCAGTGACCGGTTCCTCCGGAGTCCACGGTGACAGCCATCCCCTCTGTTCACGGTGCCGTGCGCGCGGGCGTCCTCGCGACGTCCTTCGTAGTTCTGTGTGGTCACCGGCGACTGAACACGCCGGCGCGCAGCCGTGGGGCGGTCGCGCTCACGTCCGCCAGGCAGGCCAGTTCCACGTCCTGTCCGTAGCCCCACTCGACGAGTTCGCGTCCGGACTCGCAGCCGCGCAGCTCTCCGCGCAGGTCGCTCACGTTCCGATAGCTCCGCGCGACCGTCTCGGCCTCCACCGACCTGCTGCCCACCTCGGCAGGCAACGCCGAGATGACCGCTCCCGCCCCCAATACGTCCTCCACGGCGAACCGGAGGGTGTGCTCTCCGCGTCGTTCGCCGGCGGCGACCACACCGACGGGTCCGTTGCGCGCGGCCGCACCGGCGGCCCCGGCCACCGCACTCGCGTTCCGCAGACAGCCGGCGAAGACGATCGCGCCGAGCTCGGCGGCGACCGAGCACAGGCGGGCCCCGTTCGGGGAGGGCAACCCGATCAGGGCGCCCTCGGCGACGTCGCTCAGCGTGGAGGGACTCAGCGAGTGGTCGCTCTCCCCGCGAGGCCCCGCGAGGACCGCGCCGGCCGCTTCCGCCGCCTGACGGGCCCTGTCGTCCTCCTGGGGCAGCGGTAACACGTGCGCGCCGGCGCCGGTGGCCATGTCCACCGCCGTGGCGAAGGAGAGCACGTCCACCACGACCAGCACGGCGCATTCCCGCCCGAGTCTTCGTAATCCGTCGATCCCCCAGTCGAAACGCACCGCGTGACCGGACTGTACGAAGGACGCGTTCGAACGCTCCTGCCTCATGTCTACCCCCTGACCGGGTGACGGGTCCGTGCGAAACGGTTTGGCACACTACAAGAGTGCGCGTCTATCTTGGTTCCGATCACGCCGGTTTCGACCTGAAGACCCGTTTGAACGAACGACTGACCAACCTCGGCTACGAGGTGGTCGACGTGGGACCCTCCGTCTACGACGCGGAGGACGACTATCCGCCGTTCTGTGTGGAGACCGCCCGCCGGGTGGTCGCCGACGCCGGGAGTCTGGGGCTGGTCATCGGCGGTTCCGGAAACGGCGAGCAGATCGCCGCGAACAAGGTTCCGGGTGCCCGGGCCGCTCTGGTGTGGAACGAGGAGACCGCCGAACTGGCCAGGCGGCACAACAACGCGCTGGTGGCCGGGATCGGGGCCCGGATGCACGAGGCCACCGAGATCGAACGGTTCGTGGACGTGTTCCTGACCACGGAGTTCGAGGGAGGGCGGCACCAGCGCCGCATCGACATGCTGTCCGACTACGAACGCAGCGGCCAAGCCCCCGCCCTTCCCCAGCAGTGAGCTCCCGGGGGAACCGGCCTGCGCGACCTCGACTGCGGGATGCCGGTTCCTCCGTGTGTTCCGACGGAGTCCGTCCTTCGTCTCCGAGAGAACGCGATTGGTTGGTGTCGTTGCCGTGCCGGAGGGACACGTACTCCACGGACTCGCCCGGCTGCACCGACGGCGTTTCGCGGGAAAGCCGGTCGAGGTGCACAGCCCCCAGGGGCGGTTCACCGCTGCCGAGGTACTGAACGGCGCGGTTTTCGAGACCGCCGAGGCACACGGGAAACACCTCTGGCACTTCTACGACTCCGACCGTGTGGTGCACGTTCACCTGGGGCTGTACGGAACGTTCACCGAGTCCCCCGTGCCCCTCGAACAGCCCCGGGGCAAGGTACGGATGCGGATCGTGGGCCCCACCCACGGCACGGATCTGCGTGGTCCCGCCGCCTGCGAGATGCTCACTCCGGAGGAGGTCGCCGCACAGCGGGACCGGCTCGGTCCCGATCCGTTGCGGGAGGACGCCGATCCCGACCGCGCGTGGGAGAGGATCAGCCGTTCCCGTTCCACCGTGGCCGCGCTACTGATGGACCAGTCCGTGCTCGCCGGTGTGGGCAACGCCTACCGCGCCGAGGTGCTGTTCCGCCACGGAGTTCCGCCCCGTCTGCCGGGCAGGTCGCTGCCCCGGGACACGTGGGAGGCGATCTGGCGGGACCTGGTGGTACTGATGTCGCAGGGGCTGCGTACCGGGCGGATCGACACCGTGCGGCACGAGCACTCCCCGGAGGTGACCGGTCGGCTGCCCCGTCGGGACCGGCACGGCGGCGAGGTCTACGTCTACCGCCGGGGTGCCAGCCCGTGTCTGGTGTGCGGGACCCCGGTTTCCGTGGCCCGGTTGCACGGACGCAATCTCTACTGGTGCCCCCACTGTCAGGCGGACTGACCGGAGGACTCCACCCGGCGGGAGGTCGTGGCGGTGCGTGCGGACCAGCTCTCGACCACCGAGGGTCCCCTCCCCGCCGGGTACCGGAGTGACTCCGCCCGCCCGGCTCAGCCGGCCAGCTCCACCTCACCGAGCACGGACCACTCGGTGCCCGAGTGGTCCCGGTAGAGCCGCACCAGCGCTATGCCGGGCACGGTCAGGGTGACCGGCTCGACCTGGGTCGCCTCCAGCGTCGCCTTGGCGAACACGGCCGGTCCGTCGGCCGTGGCGTAGGCCAGACTCACGTGGCGGTCGATCTCCTCCGGTTCCTCCGGAGGCTGCGTTCCCAGCACCTCGGCGGTGGCCTCCCGCAGGCGGCCACGCAGGTCCGTGAGGGTGGCCTGGGGCTCGGCGGGCAGGGCCAGCGACTCGGAGAGGACGACTCCGCCGTGGAAGGACAGGGAGAGCGGGGCGAAGGAGGACAGGCGCTGTCGGGCGGCCTCCAGCAGCGCCTCGACCCGCCCCTGGGGGGCCTGTTCGTAACCGCCGCTTTCCTGCAGCAGGATGTGCATCCACTCCAGCGGAACCGGGTCGAATCCAGGAAGGTCACGCAGCGAGTACTGGTACTGGTTGGCCAATCCGCGCAGTTCGGGACTGTTGCCCAGCGGAAGCAGCCAGGCCAGTGTGCTCTCCTCCGGACGCGTCCCGTTCCCCCGGGGAACGTGTTTGCGGACCTGGTCGGCGTGTGCCATGTCGTTCACTCCCGGATAGTGCACCGTCGATCGAGGCGGGCCCGAGACGGTAACGGCTGTTCCGACGCGGGGACCGGCCCCGCGTCGGCCGTGGGTCATCGTCTCCAAGTCTGCCGTCCCGGTGACCGGCGGGCGGTCGCGGTCAGTCGACCGGGGAGCCACGCCGGTGGCCCGTGTCATGCCGGTCGAGCGTGGCCGCGGCGTCCCCGTCACGCACCCGGGAGGTCAGGGCCAGTCCCAGCAGGCCGAACACCACCGGCACCAGGAAGGCTCCGTGGAAGCCGGTCATCCTGGCCTCGGCGAGCGCCCGGGGATCCCCGGCCAGGCCGCTGGTGGCGGCGTCGGTGAACATGACGAGCGCGCTGGCCACCGTCGCTGTGGCCAGCGCCGTGGCCACCTGACGGCTCACGTTGAACAGGGAGGTGGCCTGTCCCATGTGCGCGCCCGTGGTCTGCGCGAACGCCGCCGTCTGCAGCGGGGTCATCACCAGGCCCATGGCGCATCCGAGCAGCAGCAGGGAGCCGATCAGCGCCCACAGGGAGCTGGACAGTCCCACGAACTGCATGGTGCCCGACGCGGCGACGAGCACCACGAAACCACCCGCGATCAGCCTCCGAGGGCCGACACGCCCGTAGATCCTGCTGACGAGCTGGGTGACCAGCAGCATGGACAGCGCCTGCGGCATGAGCACGGCTCCGGCCTGCAACGCCGAGAACCCCCGCAGGTTCTGCAGATAGAGCGGGACGAGGAACAGCGTTCCGAACATCGCACCCGTCTGGCACAGCAGCAGCAGGTTTCCCGTGCCGAAGATCCTGTCGCCGAGCAGCCGCAGTTCCAGCATCGGTTCCGTGGTGCTCAGCTCGCGCCAGACGAGCCCGCTCACGAGCACCGCGGCCGTGGCGAGGCAGAGCCACACCACGGGGCTCGTCCATCCGAGTTCGGCGGCTCTGTCCAGTCCGAACAGCAGTGTGGCCAGTCCGGTACCGGCCAACAGGAAACCGGGCAGGTCGAACCCTCCGGGGTGTTTCCCGCGTTCCTCCACGAGGAAGAGCACCGAGCACATCAGGGCCAGCGCGCCGACGGGAACGTTGATGAAGAAGATCCACCGCCAACTGGCGGCCTCGATCAAAGCGCCTCCGAGGACCGGACCCAGAGCGGGAGCGGCGGTGATCGGAATGGCCAGCACCGCCGAGGCCTTGGCGCGTTCCCGCGCGGGGAAGGCGCGGAACAACATCGCCTGTCCCACGGGGACCAGCATTCCCCCGCCGACACCCTGCAGGAAACGCGCGGCGATCAGTGTTCCGATACCGGGGGCGGCTCCGCAGATCACCGAAGCCACGGTGAAGGTGGACACCGCGAACTGGAAGGTCCGTTTGCTTCCGAAACGGTCGGAGATCCATCCCGAGGCCGGGATGAATACGGCCAGGCTGATCATGTACGAGGTCAGCACCCACTGCAGGGTTCCCGCGCCGACGTCGAACCGTTCTCCCAGGGTGGCCAGGGCCACGTTCAGGATGGTCATGTCCAGGATCTGCATGACCAGGGCCAGTACGAAGGTGATCCCGACCAGCCACTTGTATTCGAGCCGTCGCAACGGCGCATCGCCTCCGTAAACGTGTCGAGCCGTGCTGCCGCACGGGACGGGTCCGGAGTTGGATCCGAAGGGTTTTCACCGATGGTGGGCGCGAGTCACCAGGATGGGTGTTCACCCGGTCGATGGCCAGTCGAATTCACGGGCCCACACCGGGGCGGCCTCGTCGCGGGGGACGTTTCCGGGCCGACGGAGGGAGTGGAGTACCCCGTGGGGCGACGAAAAACGGTGCCCGCCCAGAAGGGCGGACACCGTCCGAAACCGAGCGGGTGACGGGAATCGAACCCGCATAACCAGCTTGGAAGGCTGGGGCTCTAACCATTGAGCTACACCCGCAGTACGCCCACCATGCTACAGCACGGCGAGTGGGGAAGATCCCCGGGGGTCCCCGTCGATCGCGGTGACGCCGCTGTCGTACTCTAGCCGACGGCGGTAGGGTCCTACGAGGACCCCATCGGGGTGTGGCGCAGCTTGGTAGCGCACTCGCTTTGGGTGCGAGGGGCCGTGGGTTCAAATCCCGCCACCCCGACGTTTCCGGCCGGATGTCCGGACGAGGACGTCCGGCCTTCGTCGTCACGACGTACTCAGCTCAGTCGATGGACCCGTCGTGCCGTCCACGCGCCGATCTCGACGGCCGTCTTGCCACAGCTGTTCGGGCGTGCCGGGGAGAGCGTCGTCTCGTCGAGGTCGACCTGCCAGCTCCGCCCGTCCCGGTGTTCCAGGGACACCCCCTCCGGGCTTCGCGCGCGGACCCGGAGGGCGTCCTCGCCACGCTCGCCGGTGGCCTCGCGCACCGCCAGCTCCGCCACCTGCGCGGGATGACTCAGCGCGCAACGTCCCCGGCAGTGCGTGGTGGCCACCTTGCCCACGGCCGCGTCCGCGAGCACCGCGTCGACCGTGTGCGGGTCGAGTCTTCCGTAGCCGTATCCGGTGGGCAGCACCACGGCCGTGGGGGCGAAGCGATGCCCGCCGAGGTGTGTCGTTTCCCACAGTTGACCGTCGTGCCTGCCCGCGAGTTGTTCGAGCAACGCCCTGCCCCGTAGGGCACAGCACCGGTCCCGTCTCCCGTTGGTGCAGACCAGCAGCACCGGTTCCGTGCGCGGGGTGCCCCACCCTCCGTGCTCGCCCGCGGCGAACGCGGCGAAGTCGAGGTCCAGCAGCTGCTCGGGGGCGGTCAGCTCCGTGCCGCGCAGCCAGCTCGCTCCGGGGGTCGTGTGCGCCAGGTAGACCGTGCGGGAGAACTTCCCGCCCGTGTCGGGATGTCGCCCGGTGCTCCGGATCAGCTGGATGCGCACCCCGTGGGCGGAGGCCCGTTCCGCCAGACACCTCCCCAACTCCGGGTCCAGGTGGCTTCGCAGCAGCGCGTCGTGGCCCCAGGGCCCCGGCTGTTCCAGACACAGCCAGCTCGTGGCCACGGGAGCCGTGCCCGCCATCGGCTCGTCCAACGTCTCGGACCACGCGGCACAGGTGCGCGGTGCGCCCCCGACCTCCTCCTGCGATTCCTGCACGTCCCCACTCAAGCACGGGCCCGCCGAACTTCGCCCGTTCGGGCGCGTTGGCACCCGGAGGGGCCCTCCGCGAGTTCGGGCCATAGAATCGGAGGTCAGCCCGGCACTGAGGGAGCCCCTCCACGGTGTGTCGTGGGGTTTTCCCTCCGACGGACCAGCCGGGAGTCTTTCAAGAACGTTCGCACGAGGAGACCACGTGAAGAGCACCGTCGAGCACCTGAGCCCGACGCGCGTACGGCTCAACGTCGAGGTGCCGTTCGACGAGCTCAAGCCGAACTTCGACCGCGCGTACAAGGAACTGGCCAAGCAGGTCCGGATCCCTGGCTTTCGTCCCGGCAAGGCTCCGGCCAAGGTGCTGGAGAGCAGGATCGGCCGTGGACCCGTGCTCGACGAGGTCGTCAACGAGGCCGTTCCCTCCAAGTACACGGAGGCCGTCACCAGCAACGAGGTCCAGCCCCTGAGTCGACCGGAGATCGAGGTCACCAACATCGTCGACGGCGAGCAGATCGAGTTCTCCGCCGAGGTCGACGTGCGGCCGGAACTGACCGTTCCCGCTTTCGACGAGCTGGCCGTGAGCGTGGACGACCAGGAGGTCACCGAGCAGGACGTCCAGGAGCAGCTGGACGAACTGCGGGCCCGGTTCGGAACGCTCACCGGGGTGGACCGCCCGGCGGCAAACGGTGACTACGTCAGCATCGATCTTTCGGCCACCGTCGACGGCAAACAGGTCGAGGACGCCCAGACCAGCGGACTGTCCTACGAGATCGGTTCGGGTGAGCTCGTCGAGGGTATCGACGAGGCGTTGATCGGCGCGAGCGCCGGGGAGACCAGGAACTTCACCACCCGCCTCGTCGCCGGGGAGTACGCCGGTCGGGACGCCGAGGTCGAGGTGACGCTGAACTCGGTCAAGGAGCGCCAGCTTCCCGAGGCCGACGACGAGTTCGCCCAGATGGCCAGTGAGTTCGACACCATCGAGGAACTCACCGCGGACCTGCGGCAGCGGCTCGGTCGCGTCAAGCGGATGCAGCAGGGAATGCAGGCCAGGGACAAGGTCCTGGAGGCGCTGCTGGAACGGGTCGAGGTTCCGCTGCCGGAGAGCGTGGTCCAGTCCGAGGTGGAGATGCGCGAGCACGACGCGATCCACCCGTACGACCACGACGAGCAGCGCTTCGCCGAGGCTCTGCAGGAACAGGGCAAGACCCGGGAGGACTTCGACGCCGAGACGCGGCGCGAGGCCGAGGAGGCGGTCAAGACCCAGCTGGTGTTGGACACCGTCGCCGACCGCGAGGAGATCTCGGTCTCGGACAACGAGCTCACCGAGCGGATCATCTACCAGGCGCAGCAGTCCGGGATCAGCCCGGACCAGTTCATCCAGCAGGTCCAGCAGTCCGGGCAGCTGGGGCGTATCTACTCCGACATCAGGAGGAGCAAGGCCCTGTTCTCGGTCGTCCGTCAGGCCACGGTCACGGACTCCGAGGGCAACACCCTGGACATGGACGAGCTGCTCGGTACCCAGCAGGAGGAGGACCAGGAGCAGCCGGAGCAGGTCGAGGGGGAGACGGCCGACCGGACGGAGGAACAGTCCGAGCAGAGTTCCGCGCAGCAGTGAGCGTGCGCGGCCTGTGAGGTCGAACGACTCCACGGCCGTTCCGGGCTCGTGTGCGGTCGTGCCCGCGGGTCGCGGGGAACCACGGTCGCTCAGGTGTGATCCCTGTCCGCCCCGCCGGGGACGTCACGAGCGGTTCCGGGGCCCTCGTGGAACGACTAGGGACGGTCGCCGGGGGTTCGGATCCGTCGTACGTACCGGTTGACCGGACACCCGAGCGGGCCGCGAGTCAGGACTCCTAAAGCTCTCAGCGAACGTGGGCGGCACCGGGAAGCTGGTGCCGCCCACGTTCGTTAGGGTCGGTTGTAAGGATCACCCGGACTCCGGCACTTTCGGTAACGGGCAACACTTTCGGACGGCCCGGTCAGACGACGTGCCTACCGGGTCCATTGTGGAAGAAGGCAGGGAGACGTGACCCAGCAAGAGACTGTTCAGGCGTTCGACGCACAGTCACCGCAGATGAGGACCGGTAGCAACGGGCTCTCGCTCAACGACTCGGTCTACGAGCGGCTGCTGCGGGAACGCATCATCGTCCTCGGTTCGCAGGTGGAGGACAGCATCGCCAACCAGATCTGCTCGCAGATGCTGTTGTTGGCCGCCGAGGACCCCGAACGCGACATCGCCCTCTACATCAACTCTCCCGGTGGTTCGGTTCCCTCCGGGATGGCGATCTACGACACGATGCAGCTCATCAAGCCCGACGTGGCCACGGTGGCGATGGGCTTCGCGGCTTCGATGGGGCAGTTCCTGCTGTCGGCCGGGGCCAAGGGCAAGCGTTTCGCCCTGCCGCACGCGCGGGTGCTGATGCACCAGCCGTCCGCGGGCCTGGGGGGAACGGCTTCGGACATCGCGATCCAGGCCGACGTGTTCTCCAGGCAGAAGCAGGAGATGGCCGAGCTGATCGCGGCCCAGACCGGCCAGACGGTCGAGAAGATCATCGAGGATTCCGACCGCGATCGCTGGTTCACCGCCGACGAGGCGCTCGAGTACGGCTTCGTGGACCACATCGCCAACCGCGCAAACCTGCCGAGCAACTGATCGCTCCGTACAGCGAGCCCTGTCGGCACAGTCACGAGGAGTCACCGCAGTGAGCTCATTCCAGCTCCCCCAAGCCCGGTACATGCTGCCGTCGTTCGTGGAGCGCACGACGTACGGCGTCAAGGAGTCGAACCCGTACAACAAGCTGTTCGAGGAACGGATCGTGTTCCTCGGGGTGCAGGTCGACGACGTCTCGGCCAACGACATCATGGCGCAGCTGCTGTACCTGGAGTCCGACGACCCGGACCGGGAGATCCAGGTCTACATCAACTCGCCGGGGGGATCGTTCACCGCCCTGATGGCGATCTACGACACGATGCAGTACGTCCGTCCGGACATCCGGACGGTCTGCCTGGGGCAGGCGGCCTCGGCGGCGGCCGTGCTGCTCGCGGCGGGCACCCCCGGCAAGCGGATGGCCTTGCCGAACTCCCGTGCGCTGCTGCACCAGCCCGCCACCGAGGGCATCTACGGGCAGGTCTCCGACCTGGAGATCCAGTCCAACGAGGTGCAGCGGATGCGTAAACTGATGGAGACGACCCTGTCCAAGCACACGGGCCGTCCCGAGGAGCAGATTCACCGGGACGTCGAGCGGGATCTGATCCTGCCCGCCGAGGACGCCAAGGAGTACGGGGTGATCGACGAGGTCATGCCCTACCGCAAGCTTTCGCAGCAGAAGTCCTGATGATCTCGACACGCCGAGCACGTCGGGGTGTCGACGTGCTCGGCCGTGGCGGGGCAGGATGTTGATCAGCTCGACGGATCCGTCGGTGCCCGGAGGGTCGTCCGCCCGGGCGAGCGGGGTGAGGAGAACTCCCCGTGCCGGGGACATGGCGGGTACCGTCGGGTGCGGAACCGACGTCGACGACAGGCTAGGCGTGCCGGGCGGTGCGCCGGAGGGGACGAGGTCAGCGGCATGGCACGTATCGGTGACGGCGGCGACCTGCTGAAGTGCTCCTTCTGCGGGAAGAGCCAGAAGCAGGTGAAGAAACTCATCGCCGGCCCCGGCGTGTACATCTGTGACGAGTGCATCGACCTCTGCAACGAGATCATAGAGGAGGAGCTCGCCGAGTCCGGCGAGGTCAAGCTCGACGAGCTGCCCAAGCCCGGTGAGATCCACGACTTCCTCGACCAGTACGTCATCGGCCAGGCCAGCGCCAAGCGGAACCTCTCGGTGGCGGTCTACAACCACTACAAGCGGATCCAGGCCGGTGAGCACCAGCGGGAGGGCGGCCGCGAGGGCCGCGAGGAGAAGGTCGAGCTGGCCAAGTCGAACATCCTCATGCTCGGCCCCACCGGCTGCGGCAAGACGTACCTGGCGCAGACCCTGGCCAAGATGCTCAACGTCCCGTTCGCCATCGCCGACGCCACGGCACTGACCGAGGCGGGCTACGTCGGCGAGGACGTGGAGAACATCCTGCTGAAGCTGATCCAGGCCGCCGACTACGACGTCAAGCGGGCCGAGACCGGCATCGTCTACATCGACGAGGTGGACAAGATCGCCCGCAAGAGCGAGAACCCGTCGATCACCCGGGACGTTTCCGGGGAGGGCGTGCAACAGGCCCTGTTGAAGATCCTGGAGGGCACCACGGCCAGCGTCCCACCGCAGGGTGGACGCAAGCATCCCCACCAGGAGTTCATCCAGATCGACACCACCAACGTGCTGTTCATCGTGGCGGGGGCCTTCGGTGGTCTGGAGGAGATCGTCGAGGACCGGATCGGCAAGCACAGTGTCGGGTTCGGCGCCGAGCTGCGGTCCAAGGAGGAGGTCGACTCGGCCGACCACTTCGCTGAGGTGCTGCCGGAGGACCTGATCAAGTACGGTCTCATCCCCGAGTTCATCGGCAGGTTGCCCACGGTGGCCAGCGTCACCAACCTGGACAAGCCCGCCCTGGTCCGGATCCTGACCGAGCCGCGTAACGCGCTGGTCAAGCAGTACATCCGGCTGTTCGAGCTCGACGGGGTGGAGCTGGAGTTCACCCAGGCGGCGCTGGAGTCCATAGCCGAGCTGGCGATCGCCCGGGGCACGGGCGCCCGCGGACTGCGGGCGATCCTGGAGGAAGTGCTGCTTCCGGTGATGTACGACATCCCGAGCCGGTCCGATGTGGCCAAGGTGGTCATCACCGAGCAGACCGTTCAGGAGAACGTCAACCCCACCATCGTCGCTCGCCAGAGCAGTCGGCACGAACGCAGGGAGAAGTCCGCCTGACCTCCTTCCCCCAACCGGGGTGATCTCCGGCGGCGGATGTGTGCGGCTCCGCGTGTGCTGCCCGTTCGGGCGCCGGGTATCGGCGATCATTGACGCGGTGTGACCGTCGTTGATCGTCGATGTTGGGAGGCGGCACCGTGAGCGATATGCGCGTTCTGCTCGTGCACGGATTCGGGGGCTCGGGACCGTGGCACTGGCAGCAGTGGCTCGACGGACGGCTGGGCGAACTCGGGGTGAGTTGTGATTTTCCCGAGCTGCCGGACCGGGACCATCCGGAGCTGGACGCGTGGTTGGCCACGCTGCGGCGACGCCTGGAGCGGGTTCCGGCGGAGGCGGAGTTGGTGGTGGCCGCTCACTCGTGCGGTGCCGCGCTCTGGCTGCACCACGCGGCGACGATCGGCGGCAGGGACAGGCGCGCGGACCGGGTGCTGTTGGTGTCCCCTCCGGGACCGGAGTGGAGCCATCCCGACGTGCGCGGGCTCGCGCCGTATCCGGTGGACGCGCACGCCCTTCGGCGGGCGGCGGGAACCACGCGGCTGGTGATCGGTTCCGGTGACCCGTACCTGTCGGTGCAGGACGGCCACTATCTTGCGGAGACCCTGCGGGTGGAGATGGACGTGATCCCGGACGGGGAGCACCTCAACACCGACGCGGGCTACGGTCCGTGGCCAGCCGTGCTGCGTTGGGTGCTGCACGGCACGGCTCCGCTGGCCGACAGGTTCGAGACCGAACCGAACACCTTCGGGGCCTCACCGGGTGCCTTCCGGATGGTCTGAGGAGGAGTCTCGGGGGAGTTCCGAGGCTCCCCCGTCCTCCGAGATCCTTTCGGGGGCGGTGTAGACGTTCATCGAGGAGCCGCGCAGGAAGCCGACCAGGGTGATCCCCTGTTCCTCGGCGAGTTCGGCGGCCAGCGAGGAGGGCGCGGACACGGCGGCCACGAGCGGCACACCGGCCAGGGCCGCCTTCTGCACCAGTTCGAAGGACGCCCGTCCCGACAGCATGAGCACGGTGCCGCGCAGCGGCACGCCGCCGTCGAGCAGTGCCCGCCCGAGAACCTTGTCCACCGCGTTGTGCCGCCCCACGTCCTCGCGGACGACCAGCGCTTCCCCGGTCGGGGTGAACAGTCCGGCCCCGTGCAGACCACCGGTGCTGTCGAACACGCGTTGGGCACTGCGCAGTGCCTCGGGCAGCTCGGTGACCGTCTCCGCCCGCACCCGCACCGGGTCCGCCGCCGGGGGGTGGCTGCTGCGTAGCCGCACCGCGTCGAGAGCGGCTTTGCCGCACACCCCGCAGGAGGAGGTGGTGTAGAAGTTGCGCTCCACCGAGTTGTCCGGGGCGCGGACCCCGGGGGCCAGGCGCACGTCGAGCACGTTGTAGGTGTTGCGACCGTCGGGGCCGGGACTGTCGCAGTAGCGCGCGCCGGAGATCTGGCCGGGGTCGGCGATCACGCTTTCGGTGAGCAGGAATCCGTGGGCCAGTTCCACGTCGTGGCCGGGGGTGCGCATGGTGACGGTCAGCGGTTTGCCGTTCAGCCGGATCTCCAGTGGTTCCTCGGCGGCCAACGTGTCCGGGCGCTCGCGTCCGCCGTTCGGGTCGATGCGCCGTACTCGCCTGCGGACCGTGATCCGTCCCATGTGCTCGGGCCTTCCGTTCGTCTCTCGTTCGGTGATCCGTGACGGGACTGGTCAGGATACGCTTCCGGACCGCTGCGTGGGTCGTGTAGCAACGGAGCGGGCACTATCGATTTGTTTGCCGGAACCGGGGCATCCGTCAAGTGAGCAGGACATGGTGTGAGCGGAAGCAGAGGATGTCGCGGACCGAGTCCTCGTCTTCGGTGGAGGGAAAAATTCGGCCAAAAAAGTTCGCTTCGTTACTCAACCCGAATCGGTTCTACGCGTCTTGCGGGGTGCGAGGAGCAAACAGCCGAAGCGAAAGAAAGGCTGATCGACTGTGCGACTCCGCTCGAAACGAACGATTCTTACGGGAGCTGCCGCGTTGTTGGTGTTCCCGCTCTCGGCATGGGGCGCGGGGACCGCCTTGTCCCAGGATTCCGGTGATCCCACTCCGGATGATTCCGGGAAGCCGAGCCAGGGGGTGGATCCGGCCACGGGGAAGGACCCCACCGAGTTGAAGAGCATCGAGCTCAAGCCCGGCGACGAGGATTCCGACCGTGTGGTGTTCCACTTCAGCGACCCGAAGCGGAACGACTCGCTGCCGCAGTACGAGGTGAAGTACCTGGGCGGTGATCCGAAGGAGCCGGGTTCGGGCAAGCCTGTGGAGATGGAGGGCGAGCATTTCCTCGGTGTGACCTTCACCCACGCCACCACGGACGGAAGCGTGCGCGAGGTCGTGGACAAGGACCTGCCCACCGTTTCCGAGCTGCGCTATCTGGGTGGTTTCGAGCAGGTGCAGGAAGCCGCGATCGGGGTGAACGGCTGCACTGATTCCCCGGGCAAGCCTTCCTACGACGTCAAGGTGCTCGACACCGACATCGTCGTGGATGTGAAATCCTCCGAGTGCTCTTCCTGACTGGGGGATCGAAGAGGCCGGGTTTTCCGTGACGCGGCCGTGCTGTCTTCCCGGATGTGTTTTTCACACTGGAGGATTCGTAACACGATGATTCCTCCGTGAACACGCTCGGATTCGTGTGCTCACGGTGGAAAAACCCGGTGTGCGTGAAGGGCGTATCCCGCCATTGTGTGCGGGATACGCCCGTACTCGTGGGGCGGTGTGTCTCGTGGTTCAGACGAGCGTTTCCTGGCGCCAGGTCACGCACGTCGGAGGAGTGCCGGTTTCCGCGAACTTTCGGACGGCGCGTGCGACGGTGTCCAGCGGAAGGGCGGTGTCGGTGTCGAACCGGCCGCCGCTGTGGGTCGAGTACAGCAGCCCGGGGCTGTGCTCGGAGGCGGAGGCTTCCCAGGAGTCGGTCGTCGTTCCGTCGGTCCAGACGTAGCCGATCGCGCCTATGCTGTCGTGCGGCTGGACGCTGACGTGTAGCCACACCACCGGAAGCTTCTGCTCGTCGTCATCTTCCTCGCCAGTCACGTCGCCGGGATACAGGTCCGCGATGACGTGGGGGTCCTCCACTGTACCGAGTGGATAGTCCTCGGGACCCGACAGCAGCTCGTCGAGAACGCGTTCGAGCTCGCCGGGTGTATCGGCGACGAGCCGGGTGGGAACACGCTCGATGAACACGCTGATCATGTCGATCGCCCCTGGATTACCGTTCGTGCCGCTCGTGTCACCTCGCTTACTGGGTACGGGCATGACGGCGAGCGATTTTCGATGCGCGCAGTCGAGTGTCGAACAATCCCGACTGGTTCCGCGATGGTTACCGATGAACCATCCCGGCGGTTTCCGCTGTTCCGGACCGCCGGGTGGTACAGCTGCTTCGTAGGGGCGAACTCGCGGTGTGTAAGGCGCTCACGCCGATTTTCACCCGATCCGGTTGGTTTCCTCGGGCCAGACCAGCACGACGTCGCGGATGATGCCGAACATGCTCTGGGCCGCCTCGGCCGAACCGCAGTGGGCCAGCACATGACCGTCGGCCCGGAACACGTTGGCACTCCCACCCACTTCCACACCCCAGGCGAACAACTCCAGCTCCCCGAGCTCGGGGTCGGTTCTCTCCAGCAGGGCGAACACCTGGGGACGGTGTGCCGCGTTGAGAAGCTCCGTCAGGTCGACGAGTCCAGCTGGGCGCTCCGTGGACCCGGTCGCACTCGTGACCGTTCCCTCACGCGATCCTGCCCGCATCGCAACCTCCCGCACTGAGTAGTCTTTCGATTGCCAGTGGTAACCACTATGTTTTATGGGTACCCGGATGAAAAGTGGGTACCCGGATAAACACTCGAATGGATGAGTACAGGAAGTAGCAGGTGATAAGTGATGACTACAGCGGGCAGCGACGCGGTGAGTAGTACTGTTCGGCGATGGCAATTGACGGAGAGCTTGCGTCAGCTCCGTGAGCAGGCCGGTTTCACGATGCACGAAGCCGCTGACGAACTGCGAAAACAACCAGGAAAGTGGTCTCGGTCCAAGTTGCAGCGCATCGAGACCCGGGACCAGAAGGTCAGGTACCGGGAAGTCGAGCAACTCCTTGATCTGTACAAGGTTACGGACACCGAACTACGAACATGGCTGTTGGATCTTGCCTCCACCGCAAATGAGCGTGGCTACTGGCTGGCTATCCGGAAGGAGTTTCCACCTGACTTTCGTAATGTGTTGGAAGTCGAGGGAGCACTTGTCGCTCAGCGCCAACTGGAGACCATGGTCGTTCCCGGTCTGTTGCAGACCCCGGACTGGGCACGTGCTGTGATGAGCGGAGGAAGTCCGGATCTGTCCGCTGAGGCCATCGAACGTCGGGTCATGGCCAGGATGGCGCGTCAACAGGTTCTCACCAGGGAGGAACCGCTCAAACTGCACGTGATCATCGACGAACCTGTCCTAGAACGTCCCGTGGGCAGCGACACCATCATGCGGGACCAGCTCCAGCGACTCGTCGAACAGGCGCAGCGAGAGCACATCACCATCCAGGTGCTTCCCAGGTCGGCAGGAGCCACACCTGCTGTCGACGGTTCGTTCTCCATTCTCACCCTGCCCGATCCGATACCCGACTTCGGCTATGCCGAAGCACCGGGCGGAACGTTGTATATCGAAGATCGTGATGAGGTACGAAACTACACACTTCGATTCGGTATCCTCACTGAGCGAGCATGGTCTCCAGAAGAGTCCACCGCGAGGATTGAACGGGCCGTGCAGCAATTCGCGAAAGCCGCTGTATAGGGAGCACATACCGTGAGTAACGACATCTCTACTAGCTCTTTGGTGTGGCGCAAGAGCACTCGTTCGGGAGGCGCGGGAAGCGGCAGTGGCAACTGCGTCGAGGTCGCTTTCGGGGAGGGTTTTACCGCTGTGCGGGACTCCAAGGCGCCCGAGGCGGGTGTGCTGACGGTGCCAACTGGCCGGTGGCGGTCCTTCGTGGCGAGCGTCCGTGCCGGAGAATAGTCGGCTCGTGGAACCGCGTGCATACGGTCGAGCTGTCGTGGAGAGCTCCGCAGAGTCTATCGGTGAACCAACCCGGAGGTCTCCGAGGAAATCGACCGAGCGATGAAAGCCTACTGATCCTTGAGGGTTTCGAGATGAGTACGCAACGCAAGTCAGAAGCTCTTATCTGGCGGAGAAGCAGTTACTCCACCGGTGGAAGTAACGGCGGCACCACCTGCGTCGAGGTCG
>NZ_KB913024.1:1979583-2714304 GCF_000384035.1 Actinopolyspora mortivallis DSM 44261 | reverse complement strand
GCCAACTGGCCGGTGGCGGTCCTTCGTGGCGAGCGTCCGTGCCGAAGCGTAGCCGGAAACTCCTCCGGAGGGTTGTGGAGCGGCTGGACGTGCGCGATCTGGGCTACCGGTGGGGATCGCTGGGCACGGGTTCCCGCTTGAACCCGCACTGGGCCGTGATGCAGCCACCCCCGAGCCCGCTCGACTACGTGCTGGTGCACGAACTCGCGCACGCCACCCAGGCGCACCACACGCCGGCCTTCTGGCGGTTGGTGGAACGTGCCCTGCCGGACTACGAACAGCGCAAACAGCGCCTGGCCGGGTCGGGAGCGGAACTGTGGCTGGGCTGACGTGGCGGTTTCCCGGGAAACCGCCACGTGGCGTACAGCCGGAGATGTTGCCTCGGTTGCTGGCGGGGTTGGACCGGGTGCGGAGTGAGTATGCGCAAGCTCAACAGCTTGCCCAGCGGCTTTCTTATGCTCAGCCGCCTGCCTACGACGAGGTGACCGCACAGATCACCAGGAGTATCGCCCAGCGTGCTCAGGGCGGAGAGAACAGCCTGTTCGACACGGCCGAGGGTGTGATCAAGTGGGTCGATGACTTCAAGGCCGCCGTACAGCAGGCGATCACAGACACCCAGCGTGTCGAGGAAGCCAACAGGATGGGCCGGTCGTGACGCCGCATCGTAGTATTCGCGGACTGCTGGCCGTGGTGTGTCTGTGCACGGTGACGGCTTGTGGTGGAGAGTCCCCCGACAGGGCGAAGGACGGTTCCGGCGGAGGAGTAGCGAAGAGTTCCGAGGCTCCTTCCGGGGATCCCTTCGCCGTCCCCGAGGCGTTGGACCTGTCCGCGGCCTTCGGTCCGTGCGAGCTGCTCACCCGGCGGCAGGTCGAACGTCTCGGAGCGGGCCGGCCTCAGCCGGACGGCGAGTCGGCATGGGGGCAGGAGCAGTGTCGGTGGAAGAACGAGAGTTTCTCTGTCGTTCTCGCTCCGGATACCACCCAGAAGCAGGGATTGAAATTCGCTGCTTACACCAGTACTGCGGACGGTGAGCCGACGCACGAGGTGAAGGAGTATCCCGCCGTGCACGGAAACGGAAAAACCGAAACGAGATGCTCGACGATCGTCGGAACATCACGCGAGGACGTGATCTATGTTTCTTTCGCTATCGGCACGGACGGTAGGGACGATCCGGAGTACGCGCGGCCGTGTGCCATGTCGGACAGGATCGCGGGCATGATGCTGGAGAACCTGCCCGCCGAGTAGCCTTCCGGACCGGGCGGGTTCGGAGCGGACCTCGGTCGCCCGCACCGCCCGCCTTCCCGGGTGTTGCTCACGGCCACGGCCCCAGCTCGGGCAGCGGCCCGTCGCCGTCCGGGAGCCGCCGCGGGGTGCGCCCGGCCATCCAGCACGCGATCTCCCGGCACGAGCCCGTGATCCTCCGGGTGGGGGAGTCCCCGAGCTGCCAGGTCCGATCCAGCTCCTCGGGGGCGAGCACCACCCCGGCCCCCTCCAGACGCGGCAGCAGGAAGTCGATCGCGTGCTCGCAGAACTCCGGCGTCCAGTGCTGTTCGGTGTGGTCGAGGTCGAGGTCGACCGTGTGGATCTCCAGTTCGCGCCAGCGGCACAGCACCAGGTCCGCCACGGTGCCGTCACGGAAACGCACCGGACGCTGCCAGTCCCGCTCGGCCACCGAGTCCCAGACGATCTCCAGCTGGGCCTGTGAGGTCGCCAACTGTTGCACCAGCGCGATGCTCTCCTGGGCCGCGTCGCGTTCGATCGCCTCGTCCCGGTCCCCGGCGGGATAGGGGTCGACGAGTTCCCCCCGACCGGCGGCGCTGGTCATGTTCGCCAGGGCGATGGCGTTGTTCGCCAGATGGGCGACCACGTGCGCACGGGACCAACCAGGCAGTCGGGAGTCCGCGCGGAACTCCGCGGGCTCCAGTTCGCTGACCAGGTCCAACAGGGTGTGGTGGCCGTCCCTCACCCGGTCGAGAACAGTGTCGTTCATGGTTCGCGAGCCGCCTTCCACACTCGGATCCGCCGTTGAGGCCCAGCACCGTACAAGGATGCCCGAAGGGGTTCGTAGAATCCCGGTGTGACACAGACCAGCCCAGCACAGCGCCGTGAACTTCCGTCGACCTGGAACCCGGCCGACGTAGAGGCCGAGCTGTACCAACGCTGGGTGGATGCCGGCTACTTCGAGGCTGACGCGAACAGCGACCGCCCGCCGTTCTCGATCGTCATCCCCCCGCCGAACGTCACGGGAAGCCTGCACATCGGCCACGCGTTCGAGCACACGCTGATGGACCTGCTCACGCGTCGGCGTCGGATGCAGGGCTACGAGGCCCTCTGGCTGCCGGGCATGGACCACGCCAGTATCGCGGTCCAGGCTCTGGTGGAACGCCAGCTGCGGGAAGAGGGCATCGACCACCGTGAACTCGGCCGGGAAGGCTTCCTGGAACGGGTGTGGCAGTGGAAGGAACAGCACGGGGGAGCGATCCTGTCCCAGATGCGCCGTCTCGGGGACGGTGTGGACTGGTCCCGCGAGCGTTTCACCATGGACGCGGGGCTGTCCCGGGCCGTGAACACGATGTTCAAACGGCTCTACGAGGACGGGCTGATCTACCGTGCCGAACAGCTGGTCAACTGGTCGCCGAACATGCGCACCGCGATCTCGGACATCGAGGTCGAACACCGCGAGGTCGAGGGCGAGCTCGTCACGATGCGCTACGGCGACGGGGACTCCGCTCTCGAGGTCGCCACCACCCGCGTCGAAACCATGCTCGGTGACACCGCCGTGGCGGTACACCCCGAGGACGACCGGTACAGGCACCTGGTCGGCACCGAGATCGAGCTTCCGCTGACGGGCCGGACGATCCCCGTCATCGCCGACGAACACGTGGATCCCACCTTCGGCAGCGGTGCGGTGAAGGTCACCCCCGCCCACGACCCCAACGACTTCGAGATCGGGCGTCGACACGACCTGCCGATGCCGACGATCATGGACGAAGGGGGGCGTATCGCGGACACCGGCACCCGGTTCGACGGAATGGACCGGTTCGAGGCCCGCGAGGCGGTGCGGGAGGCCCTGCGGGAGCAGGGGCGCATCGTCGCGGAGAAGCGCCCCTACGTGCACAGCGTCGGGCACAGCTCCCGCTCGAAGGAGCCGATCGAGCCCCGGTTGTCCATGCAGTGGTTCGTCAGGGTGGGGCCGCTGGCCAAGGCGGCCGGGGACGCCGTGCGCGACGGGCGGGTCGAGGTGCACCCACCCGAACTGGCCAAGCGCTACTTCGACTGGATCGACAACCTGCACGACTGGGCGATCTCCCGGCAGATGTGGTGGGGTCACCGCATCCCGATCTGGTACGGGCCGAACGGGGAGGTCGTCTGCGTCGGCCCGGACGAGGAGCCACCCACCGGGGAGGGCTGGCACCAGGACGAGGACGTGCTGGACACGTGGTTCTCCTCCGGGCTGTGGCCGTTCTCCACGATGGGCTGGCCCGACGACACGGCCGACCTGCGCAAGTTCTACCCGACCAGCGTGCTCGTCACCGGTTACGACATCCTGTTCTTCTGGGTCGCGCGGATGATGATGCTCGGCCTGTACGGGATGTCCGACCGCTCGCCGGAGGAGGCGGTGCCGTTCCGCAGGATCGCGCTGCACGGCATCGTCCGGGACAAGCACGGCAAGAAGATGTCGAAGTCCTCCGGCAACACCGTCGACCCGTTGCAGTGGATCGACACCTACGGCACCGACGCCGTGCGCTTCACCCTCGCCAGGGGCGCCAACCCCGGTGCCGACGCCCCGATGAGCGACGAGTGGGTCGCCGGGGCGCGCAGTTTCGTGACCAAGCTGTTCAACGCGACCAGGTTCGCGCTGGGCAAGGACGCCTTCGCTCCCGAGCGGCTTCCGGACCGCGCCGAACTCACCGACGCGGACCGGTGGATCCTCGACCGGTGCGACGCGTTGGTCACCGAGGTGGACGAGCTGCTGGAGGACTTCCAGTTCGCCAAGACGGTGGAGGCGCTGTACCACTTCACCTGGGACGAGTTCTGCGACTGGTACGTGGAGCTGTCCAAGGTCCAGCTCGACGAGGGCGGTCGGCGCGCCGAGCACACCAGGGCCGTGCTGGGGCGGGTGCTCGACGTGCTGCTGCGCCTGCTGCACCCGATCACTCCCTTCGTCACCGAGGTGCTGTGGACGGCGCTGACGGGGCGGGAGTCGGTCGTCGTCGCCGAGTGGCCGGTTCCCACCGGGGAACCGGCGGACGCCGCCGCGGCGGGTCGGATCGACGCGCTGCGGCGTCTGGTCACCGAGATCCGTCGTTTCCGGGCCGACCAGGGGGTCAAACCGAACCAACGGGTGGCCGCCGACCTGGAGGGGTTGGAGACGGTGGGTCTCGTCGGGCACCTGCCCGCCGTCCGTTCCCTGGCCAGGCTCGACGCGCCCGGCGAGGGCTTCAACGCCTCCTCCTCCATGCGGGTGGGGCTGGCCGACGGCGAGGTCACCGTGGGGATCGACCTCTCCGGGGCCGTGGACGTCGCCGCCGAGCGCAAGCGTCTCACCAAGGACCTGGAGGCGGCCCGCAAGGAACTGGACGGCACCGAGAAGAAACTGAACAACCCGTCGTTCACCGAGAAGGCTCCGGCCGAGGTCGTGGACAAGATCCGGTCGCGCAGACAGACGGCGCTCGCCGAGATCGAGCGCCTCAACACCCGACTGGAGTCACTTCCGGAGTCGTGAGCGTGTCGCGGTGCGGGGGCCCGTGCGGCCCCCGCACCCGGGAGGAGAGTGTTGTACGTGGCCGACTCCGAACCCTCCGAGCTGCGCGAGCTGCGGGTCGTCGAGTCCGAGCTCAACGAGCGCTGGCCGGAGACCAGGATCGAGCCCTCGCTGGACCGGATCCGGGCGTTGACCGACCTGCTGGCCGAGCCCCAGCGGGGCTACCCGGTGGTGCACGTCGCCGGGACGAACGGCAAGTCCTCCACGGCACGCATGATCGACGCCCTGCTGAGCAGGATCGGTCTGCGTGTGGGGCGCTACAGCAGCCCGCATCTGCAACTGGTCACCGAGCGGATCAACATCGACGGGGGGCCGATCAGCCCCGAGTCCTACGTCGAGGCCTACCGGGACATCGCCCCCTACGTGTCCATCGTGGACTCGAACAGCGAGGTCCCGATGAGCAAGTTCGAGGTGCTGACCGGTATGGCCTTCGCGGCCTTCGCCGAAGCGCCCGTGGAGGCGGCCGTGCTCGAGGTCGGACTCGGGGGCAGCTGGGACGCGACCAACGTGGCCGACGCCCAGGTGGCCGTGCTGTGCCCGGTCTCGTTGGACCACGCCGAGTACCTCGGCTCCGACATCGCGGGCATCGCCGCGGAGAAGGCCGGCATCATCAAGAAGGACTCCGTGGTCGTGATGGCCTCCCAGAGCGAGGAGGCCCAGGAGCCCATCCTGCGCAGGGTCGCCGAGATGGACGCCACCGTCGCCCGCCAGGGTCACGAGTTCGGGGTGCTGGAGCGCTCCGTCGCGGTCGGCGGCCAGATGCTGCGGTTGCAGGGACTGGGCGGCACCTACGAGGACGTCTTCCTGCCGGTGCACGGCGAACACCAGGCCCACAACGCGGCCCTGGCGCTCGCCTCGGTGGAGGCGTTCTTCGGTGCGGGAGCCGAACGGCAGCTCGACATCGAACAGGTGCGGGAGGCCTTCGCGGGGATGGTCACCCCCGGACGGCTGGAGCGGGTGCGCACGGCCCCCACGGTGCTGGTGGACGCCGCGCACAACCCCCACGGGGCACGGGCGCTGGCCGACGCGGTCGGCTCCGAGTTCTCCTTCCGTAAACTGGTCGGCGTGGTCGGGGTGATGAGTGACAAGGACGCCCGGGGCATCCTCACCGAACTGGAACAGGTGGTGGAGGAACTCGTGGTCACACGCAACTCCTCCCCGCGTTCCACGGCCCCCGAGGAACTCGCGAGCCTGGCCGAGGAGCTGTTCGGCCGGGAACGGGTGCACGTGGAGCCCAGGTTGGACGACGCGGTGGCCTCGGCGATCACTCTCGCCGAGCAGACCACCGACCCCAACGAGTCCCTCTCCGGTGCGGGCATCGTGATCACGGGTTCGGTGGTCACGGCCGGGGAGGCCCGCGCCCTGTTCGGCAAGGAGCCCTCGTGAGCTCCGCAGGCGGGAACGGTGGACAGTCCTCCGGCGGAAGGGAGCGGGGACTGCCGCAGGCCCCGCCCGACGTCCGCGACCCGTGGAAGGGGCTGCGCGGGGTCATGGCGGGCACCCTGGTGCTGGAGTTCGTGGTGTTCGGGCTGGCGCTGCCGGTGGTCTGGCAGCTCGGTTCGGGCGTCGGCAGCGTCGGTTTCGCCGTGGTGGCCGTGCTGACGGTGCTGTTGTTGCTGGCCGGGTTCGTGCAGCGGCGCCGCTGGGGCCTCGGCGTGGCCTTGGTGTTGCAGCTCGCGCTGATCGGGTGTTTCGCGGTGCACCCTGCGATCGGCGTCATGGGTCTGCTCTTCGCCGGTGTCTGGGGCTACATCCTGTATCTGCGCCACGACGTCGCCACACGGATGCGGGAGGGCAGGTTGGCCGACCAGCTCGGTCATCCTCCCGGCCATCCGCCCCGGGGGTGAGTCCGCCCGCCACGCGTTCCCGACCAACCGGCTCATCCGTGCGGGCCGCGAGGGCGAGGCGGCGCGGAAGCCCTCGCGACCCGCACGCGAAGGGTCACTCCGACTGACGAGCCACGTCGATGACCGCCCGCCCCCGGATCTCCCCGCGGTCCAGCGCGCCGAAGGCCTCGTTCACCTCGTCCAGGGAGTAGTGTCCGCTCACCGTGTCCTGCGGTCGCAGCAGGCCACGGGCGACCAGGTCCAGCAGCACCGGCATGTCCCGGCGTGGCTTGGCCCCGTAGGAGCCCTGCACCCGCAGTTTGCGCCGGGCGATCGTGGCCAGGTTCACCTCTCCCGTCGAGCCGGGTGGGGCGATGCCCACCACCACGACCTGCCCCCCTTCGACCACCGAGTCCCTGGCGACCTCGAAGGTGGTGGTCGATCCCAGCGCCTCGAAGGCCACGTCGACGCCACGTCCCCCGGTGTGTTCCCGGATCGCCTCGGCGGGGTCGGTGACCTCGGCGGAGTTCACGGTGGCCGTGGCACCCAGGCGCACGGCCGCCTCCAGTTTCTCCGTGCCGATGTCCACGGCGATGATCTCGGAGGCGCCGAACACGCGGGCCAGCTGGATCAGGGCGGAGCCCACACCTCCGGCGGCGATCACGGCCACCTTGTCCCCCACCCGGATGTCGGCGGCGTGGCGCAGCGCCCCGTAGGCCGTCATGGTCGAACACCCCACCGCGGCGACGTCGGAGAGCTCGACTCCCTCGGGTACCCGGTACACCGAGGTGGCGGGGGTGACCACCCGCTCGGCCAGCCCGCCCATCGAGTACATCCACACCGGGGTGCCGTCCGGGAAGGACAACCTGCTCCGACCGTCGTAGAGCTGTCCCTTCGCGCGGTTGTGGGCGAAGAACTCCAGACAGATCTCCTCGTTGCCCGCCGCGCACTGCGCGCACCTTCCGCAGGGCATGATGAAGCTCGTGACCACCCGGTCACCGGGGGAGAGCCCGCTGACCGCGCGCCCCGTTCCGGCGACCACCCCGGCCACCTCGTGCCCGAGCACGGCGGGCGTGGGAAAGGGCAGTTCGCCCTTGTTGACGTGCAGGTCCGAATGACAGGCCCCGCACGAGGTGACCTCGACGAGCACCTCGTCGTCGGCGGGGTCGGCGTGTTCGACGTTCTCCAGCCGCAACGGTTCGTTGGGGGCGGTGTGTACGGCGGCGCGCATGGGTGAGCTCCTCTCACTCGGACGACAGACCAGCCGGTCGGTACGTTGCCGCCGAAGTTATCGCGCGACCCCGCCGCGTAACAGACTTGACAGTCGGACCGCCGGTGGGGCGGGTCTCGGGGCACAGAGGTCCGGCGGGCGCGGTGCCCCCACCGGGGTGGGCGGGAGTGTGGCGAATACCCTTGACCGGAAGAAGAACCGGACTCGTCCGACCGGGTCCGCGGTGACCCCGGATTCCAAGGAGAAACCCGTTGAGTGAGCGCACACTCGTCCTCGTCAAGCCAGATGGTGTCCAGCGGGGGCTGATCGGTGAGGTGATCAGTCGGATCGAGCGCAAGGGGCTCAGGCTCGTCGCCCTCGAGATGCGCCACGTCGACCGGAAGCTCGCCGAGCAGCACTACGCCGAGCACGACGGCAAGCCCTTCTTCGAGTCCCTGCTGGAGTTCATCACCTCCGGCCCGGTGGTCGCCGCGGTCGTGGAGGGACCGAAGGCCGTCGCCGCGTTCCGGCAGATCGCCGGTGGCACCGACCCCGTGGAGAAGGCGGACGCGGGCAGCCTGCGGGGCGACTACGGCCTGGAGGTGCAGTACAACCTCGTGCACGGCTCCGACTCCCCCGAATCGGCGGAACGTGAACTCAAACTCTGGTTCCCGGATCTCCAGGCATGAGTGACGACGAATTCATCACCGGACCGCACCGTGTGGACCAGCCGCACCCCGATCTTCCCCGGGCTCTGGCGGACCTGCTCGGTCGGGTGACCGTCGCCGGTGGGATCACGGGATTCACGGCCGACACCGAGCTGGAGACGCTCACCGCCACCGCGCAGCGGATCGTCGACGACACCTCCGCGAGTCCGAAGCGGCGGCACGTGCTGACGGCGGGCAAGCAGCACACCCTCGCCGGAGCGGTGGTGCTGCGCCTCGGTGAGTTCCCGGTGGAACAGCACCGTGCCGAACTCGACTGGTTGCTGGTCGATCCCGAGGTCTCCGAGAGTGACGTGGCCGGGAAGCTGTTGGACGCCGCCGAGTCCCACGCCACGGCGCTCGGACTCACCCAGTTGACGCTGCGCGTCGGTGCCGACGGTCGGACGGAGCGGTTCTACACCGACCGGGGCTGGGTCGAGCGCGGACGCTGGCCCCGGGCACGGTACGCGGGTGACGGCGAGTACCGCGACGAGATCTGGTTGACCCGTGATCTGTGACCGACCGGTCCCCGGGCGCACGGTTCGTGCCCCGGGGACGAGTCCGTGGGCGGGTGTGCGGTGAGCACCGGCCCCGGTGGTGCCGTCCCCTGACCGAACGGTCGGGTAGACGGTGCGTCGCCGGTTGCCGAAACCGAACACTCGAAAGTGCCCACGTCGCACTGCTGCCCGTATCCGCTCGTTACGCTGGGGAATGTGCCTGTGGAATCCGTATACGACCGCCTGGAACCGCTGCTGTCTCAGGTATCCAAGCCCGTCCAGTACATCGGGGGTGAGCTGAACTCCTCCGTCAAGGACTGGGACGAGGCGACCGTCCGCTGGTGCCTGATGTACCCGGACGCCTATGAGGTCGGGCTGCCCAACCAGGGCGTGATGATCCTCTACGAGATCCTCAACGAGCAGCCCGGCGTGCTCGCGGAGCGCACCTACTCGGTCTGGCCCGACCTGGAAGAACTCATGCGCGAGCACGGGATTCCCCAGTTCACCGTGGACGCGCACCGGCCGGTCGGAGCCTTCGACGTGCTGGGAGTCAGCTTCGCCACCGAGCTGGGCTACACGAACCTGCTCACGGCGCTGGACCTGGCCGGCATCCCGCTGCACGCACGGGACCGCACCGACGAGCACCCGATCGTGTTGGCCGGTGGGCACGCCGCGTTCAACCCGGAACCGGTCGCCGAGTTCGTCGACGCCGTGGTGCTCGGTGACGGCGAGCAGGCGGTGCTGGAGATCACCGAGCTGATCCGGGCCTTCAAGGAGGAGGGCACCCCCGGGGGACGCGCGGAGCTGCTGGCACGACTGGCCGCGCAGGGGGTGTACGTCCCCGGCTTCTACGACGTCCACTACCGGGAGGACGGCCACATCGAGGAGGTCGTGCCGAACCACCCCTCGGCCCCGCACCGGGTCTTCAAACGCACGACCATGGACCTGGACGAGTGGCCGTATCCGAAACAGCCGCTGGTGCCCACCGCCGAGAGCGTCCACGAGCGGATGAGCGTGGAGATCTTCCGCGGCTGCACCCGAGGATGCCGCTTCTGCCAGGCGGGGATGATCACCCGGCCGGTGCGTGAACGCTCCAACCGGGGTATCACCGAGATGGTGCAACGCGGCCTGGAGTCCACCGGGTTCGAGGAGGTCGGTCTGCTGTCGCTGAGCTCGGCGGACCACTCCGAGATCGGCGAGATCACCAAGGGACTGGCCGACCGTTACGAGGGAAGCAACACCGGGCTCTCCCTGCCCTCCACCAGGGTGGACGCGTTCAACGTCGACCTGGCCAACGAGCTCTCGCGGAACGGTCGTCGCTCCGGGCTCACCTTCGCCCCGGAGGGAGGCAGCGAGCGCATCCGCCGGGTCATCAACAAGATGGTCTCCGAAGAGGACCTCATCCGGACCGTGTCCACCGCCTTCTCCAGCGGTTGGCGTCAGGTGAAGCTGTACTTCATGTGCGGGTTGCCCACCGAGACGGACGAGGACGTGCTCCAGATCGCCGCGATGGCCAAGGAGGTCATCCGGGCTGGTCGGGAGGTGTCCGGGCGCAAGGACATCCGCTGTACGATCTCCATCGGTGGTTTCGTGCCGAAACCGCACACTCCGTTCCAGTGGGCCAGTCAGGCCCATCCGGACACCGTCGACGAGCGGATGCGCAAGCTGCGCAAGGAGATCACCTCCGATCGACGCTTGGGACGGAGCATCGGTGTGCGCTACCACGACGGCAAGCCCTCGTTGATCGAGGGACTGCTTTCCCGGGGCGACCGCCGGGTCGGACACGTGATCGAGCGGGTGTGGCGTTCCGGAGGTCGTTTCGACGGCTGGAACGAGCACTTCTCCTTCGACAGGTGGGTCTCCGCCGCCGCCGAGGTGCTGCCGCCGTTGGGGGTGGACCTCGACTGGTTCACCACCAGGGAGCGTTCCGAGGACGAGATCCTTCCGTGGGACCACCTGGACTCCGGCCTGGACAAGGAATGGCTCTGGACGGACTGGCAGGACGCCCTCGCCGCGCGTGAGCAGGACGACTGCCGTTGGACCCCCTGCTTCGACTGCGGGGTGTGCCCGACCATGGGCACCGACATCGAGGTGGGGCCCTCCGACCGGCCTTTGCTGCCCATCACCCCGGTGAACAGTGGTACACCGGTACGGAACACGGCGTTCGAATCGGCGGGCGGAGCCGACTGAGACCGTATGGTGCGGGATGTCCCGGTTGGTGTCCGCCGGGGCGGTTCGCTCTCGACACGACCACGGAGGATGCTCTGAGTCAGCAACACCAGCCTCATCCCGTGCTTTCGAGTGGCCACCGGGTGCGTTTCCGCTACACGAAGCGTGGCCATCTGCGATTCACCTCGCATCGTGATCTGGCCCGGGTCTTCGAACGCGCCTTACGGCGTGCCGGTGTGCCCGTGGCCTACTCGGAGGGCTACAGCCCGCACCCGCGGATCTCCTGGGCGGGGGCCGCTCCCACCGGGGTCGCGAGTGAGGCGGAGTACGCCGAGATGCAACTGGCCCGGGAGGTTCCCCTGGCCACGTTGCACGAGGAGCTGCGTTCCACGCTTCCCGCGGGTATGGACATCGCCGAGGTGGTGCCCGCGGGAACGGGTTCGCTGCCCGACCGGCTGGAGGCCAGCACCTGGCGGGTGGAGGTCGAGGGGATCGACTTCTCCGAGCTGCGGCGCGCGGTGGAGCTGCTGAGGGCCTCCGAATCGGTCGAGGTCGAACGAATGACGAAGAAGGGCCGTCGTACCCTGGACGCACGGGCGGCTCTGGTCGACATCCGCCTGCACGGGGCCTCGACGTCGGGTGTCGGTCCGGACGCGGAGAGTGTTTCCGGGGCGAGCGATGTCCCACGCGTGGACGATTGCCCGGATCGTGTACAGCGATATGGGATAATCGTCATGGTCGTACGGCATGCGACACCGGTTGTGCGACCCGACGACGTACTCAAGGCCCTTCGCGTCGTCGCCGACTTGCCCACGCCGGAGGTTGCGCGAGCCACCAGGTTGGAGCAGGGTCGGCTCGACGACGGAGGCACGATCGTCGATCCGCTGGCTCCGGACAGGGCGGCGGCCGGAACCCGCTAGGTGTTTGCCTCCTTCGGGTGACGGGATCGACGGACGCCGTCGACCCACCATGCGATCGCCTGGGGCTTGGCCAGGGCGCAAGGGATCCAACAGAATTACCGCCACCGAGTGGCGGAGGGCCGACAACGTATGTAGACCCCTGTGTGGCCGCGTCCGTCACGGACGCGCCCGGGGGTGAAGGAGTTGAATGTTGAACAGGGAGACGTCCGCTGGGGACTCCGGCGGACAATCAGTGGCATCCCGACGGGATGGACGGGCGCAGGGGGAAAACACCCAGCGGACCTTCGAACTGCCCCCCAAGATGCGCGTGCACGCCTTGGCGAAGATGCTGGAGGTAACCAGTCGCGAGGTGATCGCCAAACTGGGGGAGCTGGGGCACTCGGTGCGCAGCGCGCAGGCGAACATCACCCGGGAGGTCGCGCTCGAGGTGGTGGGGTCGTTGCGACCCGAACGTGTCGAGCCCACCGCGAACGGCGGACGACCCCCCGAGCGGCACACCCGGCGGGGCGAGAGCGCCGACACGGGAGCGCGTGAGGAACCGGCCACCGCATCCGAGGCGGAGGAACGGGCGAGCTCGGAGCGCGCGCTGAACGGGAGCTCCGGTGCCGAAGGACGCCAGAGCGCCTCCGCCGAGGTCCCGGCCGAGGAGAGCGGCGAGGCGGAGTCCGACCCCGCGCAGGAGGCCCTCGCCCCCACCTTCGCGCCACCCCAGGCCATGTTCCTGCCTCCCAGGCAGTCGGAGACCACGGGGGAGACCGACACCGCTACCGAGGAGACCGGTGAGTCCGCCCCCGCCGAGGAGCAGTCCGCTGCTCCGGAGTCCACCGAGAGGAACGAGAACGGCGAGTCCTCGGGCGGAACCTCGACACGCCGCAGGCGGCGACGCGGCCGCAGGGGCCGCGGACGTGGCCGGGGCGGGGACGAGGAAGGAACCTCCTCGGCCGGTGAGGCCACCGCGAGCCCGACCGCCACGGGAGAGGAGACGGCCAAGAGCGGCAAGTCCACGAAGAAGGACCGCAAGGACCGCAAGGCCAAGAAGGACAAGAACGTCGACCCCGGCGCGGAGACCTCCGCCAAGGACGAGGGGGAGACCGCCAGTGGCGCTTCCGGCTCCGAGAGCCCCGGTGCCGAGGAGGAGACGGAGGCGACTTCCGTGAGCAGGAGGAGGCGCCGCAGGCGTCGGAAGAGTTCGGCAGAGTCCGACAACCTCACCCGCGAGGACGATCCGCCGAACACGGTGGTGCACGTCCGGGAGAGCACCGGAGAGGGCTCCCGGCAGGAGGCCGAGGACGAGGTCCGCGCCATCAAGGGCTCCACCCGCCTCGAGGCCAAGCGCCAGCGGCGCCGTGACGGCAGGGAAGCGGGTCGGCGGAGGGCCTCGGTGCTGTCCGAGTCCGAGTTCCTCGCCCGGCGCGAGTCGGTGGACCGCAAGATGATCGTGCGGGAGAACGACGGTCAGACGCAGGTCGCCGTGCTCGAGGACGACATCCTGGTCGAGAACTTCGTGACCTCGGCGGGCAGTGACTCACTGGTGGGTAACGTCTATCTCGGCAGGGTGCAGAACGTGCTGCCGAGCATGGAGGCCGCCTTCGTCGACATCGGTCGTGGGCGCAACGCGGTGCTCTACGCGGGGGAAGTGGACTGGGAGGCCGCCGGACTGGCCGGTAAGTCCCGCAGGATCGAGCAGGCCCTCTCCACCGGAGACAGCGTGCTGGTCCAGGTCACCAAGGATCCGCTGGGGCACAAGGGAGCGAGGCTGACCACCCAGATCAGCCTGCCCGGGCGTTTCCTGGTGTACGTTCCCGGGGGTGGGGCCACCGGGATCAGCCGGAAGTTGCCGGACAACGAGCGCAAGCGTCTCAAGGAGATCCTGAAGCGGATCGTGCCGGACGAGTCCGGCGTCATCATCCGCACCGCCTCCGAGGGCACCAGCGAACAGGCCCTCGACCGGGACGTGCGCCGGTTGCAGGCACAGTGGGAGGTCATCAAGGAGAAGGCCGAGACTCCCAACGCCCAGGCGCCCCAGCTCCTCTACGCCGAGCCGGACCTGCTGGTCAAGGTCGTGCGGGACCTGTTCACCGAGGACTTCTCCGCGCTCACCGTCCAGGGGAACCAGGCCTGGGAGACGATCGAGGCCTACGTGCAGCACGTGGCCCCCGAACTGCTCGGACGGTTGCACAAGCACGTGAGCAACACCGACGTGTTCACCGAGTACCGGGTGGACGAGCAGATCACCAAGGCGTTGGACCGCAAGGTCTGGCTGCCCTCCGGCGGGTACCTGGTGATCGACCGCACCGAGGCCATGACGGTGATCGACGTCAACACGGGCAAGTTCACCGGATCCGGGGGGAACCTGGAGGAGACGGTCACCAGGAACAACCTGGAGGCCGCCGAGGAGATAGTGCGCCAGCTGCGGCTGCGTGACATCGGCGGGATCGTGGTCATCGACTTCATCGACATGGTGTTGGAGTCCAACCGCGATCTCGTGCTGCGCAGGCTCACCGAGTGTCTGGGAAGGGACCGGACCCGCCACCAGGTGGCGGAGGTCACCTCGCTCGGACTGGTGCAGATGACCCGAAAGCGGGTCGGCACGGGTCTGTTGGAGGCCTACAGCAGCACGTGTGAGCACTGCCGGGGTCGCGGTGTGCTGGTCTCCACCGAGCCGATCGACCACAGTCACCACGGTGGTGGCGGCGGTGGTTCGCGGCGCAACAAGCAGCGTGGCAAGTCCTCCCAGCAGGACAACTCCGGCGGGCAGCAGCGCCCGGAGAAGACGGAGTCCACGGCCGAGGACGCTCCGGCGGCCGAGTCCGGCGGTGGCAAGCAGGCCCCCGCCGCGAAGTCAGCTTCCCGGCAGGAGTCGTCCTCCCGCACGGGCTGGAAACGCGAGACGGTTCCCGCCGACGTGTCCGGTGGGGCGGAGTCCGGGGAGACGGAGGCCGCTCCGGCGGCCGCGGCGTCCACCAACGGGACGGCTCCCGCCGGGGAGGCGGAGGCGGCCGCCGGCTCCGGTAAGCCTGCCGGGGGAGAACAGCAGAAGCAGCCCGCCCAGGGCAACGAGGTCGGTGTGTCGAGTGGCTCCTCCGGGAGGGGACGGCGCAAGGCCAGCAGGCCCGCCGGAAGCGTCGGGCAAGCCCCGCAGCCCGTGGTGGTGAGCGGCTCGGGGTCCGAGGACACGGAGCGGACGGTGTCGTCCTCGGACTCCTCCGTCGTCTCGGTGGGGCCGGCGCGGCGTTCCGGACGGCGCGCCGCCGGGCGTGCGACGGGACCTCCGGTGCGGCACTCCGGGGAGTGAGAGTCCGGTTCCCGGCCGGGAGCGCTGCCCGCGCTCCCGGCCGGTTTTTTGTGCCCGCCGGGTTCCGTTGCCACGGGGCGCGGCCGAGGGCGGCCGTCCGACTCCGTCCGCGGGGTGCGACGGGTGTTGCCGTGGGGTTCTGCCGAGGTTCGCCGGTTCTTTTCCGCGTTCGGTCGTTCGCGGTGGGTGAGGAGGAACTATCTCCGTGATCGCTCCCAGGGCGGTGCGAAGTGACTAATTTCACGAATAAGCTTCGTGTTTGTCGTCACGGTATGGCGTTCCCTGTGATGTGCGTCTATGGTTACTTCCCGGTAAGAGTAATGGACGTCACTCCGTGTGTTTTTTCTCCCATGGCAGGAGTGACACCGCCACCCAGTCCCCGAGCCATCGAGGTGAACCATGGCCACTGGTCGCAAGGCCGACACCGAAGACGGCAACACGGCGGGCGGACGCACCCGCTGGAAGGTTTTCGCGCTCGTGCTCGCCGCGGGCTTCTCCGGAGTGGCCGTGATGCTCACCGGCCTGTCCAAGGGGGCCGTGGCGGCCTCCTTCACGGTCTCCGGGACGAGCTACAAGGCCTCGGCCGACAAGCTCACCGGAGAGGGCGTTGTGCAGTTCGGCTCCGTGGACCGCAGCGCCGACGAAGCACACCCGGTGCTGGTCAACGGCTTCCAGCACGCGAAACTGACCAACTTCTGCCAGTCCATCCACGTCACCGACCTTCCCGGCCTCGGTGACGCCACGGTCCGGATCAAGGCCGCCGACGGCATGAGCGCCGACAACCTGGTCCTCGGAATCGACCAGGTCGACGGTGACCTGACACTCAACAACGTCGAGATCGGCAGGGACGCCTCCGAGCTGAGCGCGGGCCCGGACGGCGCCCAGGGCGCTCCGGGAGGATTCGGGATCCAGGCCAGCGGAGCGACCATCGACGACCTGCGCCAGCAGGCGTGGTCGACCACAGCTTCCACGCTCAACCTCAACGACGTGAACATCTCCGTCGTGCCGGGCGACAAGCCCTGTTTCTGACCCGGCCGGGATCGCAGGCCGTGACACACGAGCAGAGGAGGGGCGCTCGTGGAGAAGTCGACGAAGGTTCTCCGAGGAAACACCAGGGCCCGACTGTCCACGGTCCGCAGGGCTTTCCGGAGCTGGCGCAGAACCAGACCGTTCTGGGGTGGGGTGTTCACCCTGGGGGCCGCGTTGCTGCTGCTGTACCCGCCGTACGCCTCACTGGAGTTCGGTGACATCCAGATCGCGCTGCGTACCACCGCCGGTATCACGGGTCTCGTGATCGGCATGGTGCTGATCGCCGCGGGGACGTCCTTCTGGTTCCGCCCGGAATGGAGGATCCCCGCCGGAGTCGTGACCCTGGTGCTGTCCGTGGTGGCCATCGTCACCGTCAACCTGGGATCCCTGCTGACCGGCACCCTCAGTGGTCTGGTCGGAGGTGCGCTGGCGATCGCGTGGTCGCCCCGCCAACGCCCCGGAAAACACGGAACCGACCGGGCGAGCGCCTCCGGGCGCGCGCGGGAGGGAGCGAAGCCCTCCCCGGTTCCCCGGGAACGCCCCAACCACTCCCGGCAGGAGGTCCCCACGGGTGAGACCGTAGGAACCGAGGGAGGAGAGGCGTGAGCCAACAACGGTGCCGTCCACGTTCCCCGCTGGTCGGCGGACGTCGCCGCGGAGGTCCCGCCGCTCGCGCGCGGGTGTTCGCGGTGACCTCGTTGATCACCGGCCTGATCGTGGCCGTCGGCACGACCGGCTTCGTCGGGACTCCGATCGTGGCGGCTCAGCAGCTCGAACCGAGCGGTTCCCTCCCGCCGCCCGCGAGCACCTCCTCCCCGGAGGAACCGGATCGGCCGAGCACCGACGTTTCCTCCCCGGAGGAGCCCTCCGCAACGGCGACTCCGGAGACCTCGACGGAACCCGCTCCCCCGGAGGAGGACGGAGCGAACACGGACACGGAGGAGTCACCGAGCGGGTCCACCTCCGCCGAACGACTGCCACCGGCTCCGAACCAGCCTCCCGACGTGCGGCCGGGGCCGGGGCGTGTCTGGACGTTGACGGCCAGCACGCTGACCCTGGAGGGGGTGCGCTACAACGGCTTCGCGCTCAAGGAGGTCGACGGCGAGCAGGTGCGCACCATGCACTTCACCGTCGACACGCTGCGCATCGGTGATCTGGTGCAGCGCGGCGGACTGACCGGCGACGACAGTGTGCGCGTTGCCGCGCGTCCCGGTTCCGTCTCCACCATCACCGAGGGCCCCATAGACCTGTACACGCGCAAACTGACCGGCACGCTCAACGTCGCCGGGTACCCGTTGGTCCCGATGGAGCTGTCCCCGGAGTCACTGTTGATCCCGGATCTGGACCTCGGCTTTCTCGAACTGCCGAAGCTGACCTTCACGGACGCGGTGGTGCGCAACGTCGAACTGGACGGGGGTAAACTGTTCATACCGGGCGCGAACATCGCACCGGAGTGACGGAGAGTGCGATGGGCGCGGATCCCGGACCGGGGCCTCACTGCCCCTGCGCGGAAGGCGCGCGACACCGCACTGTATGATGGTGTGGAATTTCTCGCCGCCGGACGGGCGGAGGGGGTTCGGCGTCTGTCAGACGAGGTCCGCCCGGTAAGGTCGGCCGCCGTCGTGGAGGCAGGAACCCACTGTGGCGCCGCCTGGTCGGCGTACTGGGAATCCCCGTGCGAACGGGGATGTGCGTACGTCGCAGACTGGTGAACTAGCGAAACCGAGCAGCAGGAGACTTCCGACTCATGTACGCGATCGTCAAGACCGGCGGCAAACAACACAAGGTGGCTGTCGGGGACGTCGTCGAGGTCGAGAAGCTCGAGGGCGAGCCGGGTTCCGAGGTCACCTTCCCGGCGCTGATGGTCGTCGACGGCTCCGAAGTCACCGCCGACGCCGACGCGCTCAAGAAGGTCTCGGTGACCGGTAAGCTGCTCGAGCAGACCAAAGGTCCCAAGATCCGCATCCACAAGTTCAAGAACAAGACCGGCTATCACAAGCGGCAGGGGCATCGGCAGCAGCTGACCCGCGTCGAGGTCACCGGCATCACCAAGTGAGGGCGTGAGAAGACATGTCGACCAAGAAGGGTGCGTCCAACTCTCGGAACGGCCGTGACTCGAATCCCAAGTTCCTGGGAGTCAAGCGTTTCGGCGGCCAACGAGTGAACGCTGGCGAGATTCTGGTGCGGCAGCGCGGTACCAAGTACCACCCCGGCGGTAACGTGGGACGCGGCGGCGACGACACGCTGTTCGCGCTCTCCGCCGGCTCTGTGGAGTTCGCCCGCAGGCGCGGCCGCAAGTACATCAATGTCGTGCCGAGCGAGGCCTGAACCGGCTTCGGGCACACCCGTGTTTTTCCGCGAGGGGCGGGGTCGGTCACGCACCGAACCCGCCCCTCGACTGGTTTCGGCCCCGCTTGGAGGTTCCCGTGTCGCGCTTCGTCGATCGTGTGACGATTCATGTCACCGCAGGTGACGGAGGTAATGGTTGTGCCTCGGTGCACCGGGAGAAGTTCAAGCCCTACGGCGGGCCGGACGGAGGCAACGGGGGCAAGGGTGGGGACGTCACTCTCGTCGTGGATCCCGGCGTGCACACGCTGCTGGACTACCACTACCGGCCCCACGTGACGGCCGAACGGGGCAAACAGGGACGGGGCAGCATGCGCAACGGGGCCTCCGGTACGGACCTGGAGCTGCCCGTGCCCGAGGGAACCGTCGTCTCCGACGCGGAGGGCAACGTGGTCGCCGACCTGGTGGGGGAGGGCACCAGGTTCGTGCTGGCCCGCGGCGGCCGCGGAGGCCTGGGCAACGCGGCGCTGGCCTCGAAGGCGCGCAAGGCCCCCGGTTTCGCCCTGCTGGGGGAGCCCGGCGAGAGCGGCGACTTCGTACTCGAACTGAAGTCGGTGGCCGACGTGGGACTGGTCGGCTTCCCCTCGGCCGGCAAGTCCTCGCTGGTCTCGGTGCTGTCGGCGGCACGTCCCCGGGTCGCCGACTACCCCTTCACCACGCTGACTCCCAACCTCGGAGTGGTGACCGCCGACGACAAGGTGTTCACCGTGGCCGACGTGCCCGGCCTGATTCCGGGAGCCAGCCAGGGGCGCGGACTGGGGCTCGAGTTCCTGCGTCACATCGAACGCTGCGCGGTACTGGTGCACGTGGTGGACTGCGCCACCTTCGAGCCGGAGCGCGATCCTCTCTCCGACATCGACGCCCTCGAACACGAGCTGGCCGAGTACACCCCGGCGTTGAGCCGGGAGCAGGGTGCAGTGGACCTGAGCGAACGTCCGCGCCTGGTCGTGTTGAACAAGATGGACATCCCCGACGCGCGCGCCATGGCGGATCTGGTGCGCGAACAGCTGCGGGAACGGGGCTGGCCCGTCTTCGAGGTCTCCACGGCCACCCACGACGGTCTGCGGGAGCTGCGTTTCGCCCTGGCCGAGGAAGTGGAGAACTTCCGGGCCAACCTGCCCGCCCCCGAGCCGCCGCGAGCCACGGTGCGTCCGCGCCCCGTCGACTCCGGTGGGTTCGTCGTCGAACCGGATCCGGAACTCGACGACGCCTACGTGGTGCGTGGCGAGAAACCGGAACGGTGGATCAGGCAGACCAGTTTCGACAACGAGGAGGCCGTGAGCTACCTGGCCGACCGCCTCGCCAAACTGGGCGTGGAACAGGAGCTGGCCCGACAGGGGGCCCGCCCCGGCAGCCAGGTCACCATCGGTTCCGTGACCTTCGACTGGGAGCCCACCACCCCGGAGGGCAACCTCGAGTCCGGGTCTGGTCGGGTCAGCGCGGACGAGCGCAAGGCCGCCAAGAGGGCCCGCCGTGCCGGGACCACCGACGAGGCGGGTTTTCCCGCCGACAGCGGCGAGTACCACGAGGACACCGAGACGGACGAGGACGACCTGTGACGAGTTCCGAGACTGTCACCGCCGGGCTCTCCGCCACCCGGCGGGCCGTGGCCACCGCCCGCAGGATCGTGGTCAAGATCGGCTCCTCCTCCCTGACCACCACGGAGGGCGGTCTGGACGGGCGGAGGCTGGACACGCTGGTGGAGACGTTGTCCCGTCGGGTGGCGGAGGGAAGCCAGGTGGTGCTGGTCTCCTCCGGTGCGATCGCGGCGGGCCTCGCCCCACTGGGGCTGGGCGGGCGCCCCGGAGATCTGGCCACGCAGCAGGCCGCGGCCAGTGTCGGTCAGCAGACCCTGGCCCACGCCTACGCGGCGTCCTTCGCCCGGTTCGGGCTGACGGTGGGCCAGGTGCTGTTGACCGCCGACGACGTGGTGCGCAGAGCGCACTACCGCAACGCGCGCCGGACCCTGCGGCGGTTGCTGAACCTCGGTGCCGTGCCCGTGGTCAACGAGAACGACACGGTGGCCACCGCCGAGATCCGCTTCGGGGACAACGATCGGTTGGCCGCGCTGGTGGCCCACCTGGTCGAGGCCGACGCTTTGGTGCTGCTTTCCGACGTCGACGCCCTCTACGACGGGGATCCCCGCGCCGGGCGGGCGCGGGCTGTCCGCGAGATCACCACGGCCGAGGACCTGGAGGGGATCTCGGTGGGGGGAACCGGTTCCTCCGGGCTCGGAACGGGCGGGATGACCTCGAAGGTGCAGGCCGCGCGGGTGGCCTGTTCGGCGGGAATCCCCGCCCTGCTGACCTCGGCGGAACTGGCCGAGGAGGCCCTGGGCAGGGCCGAGGTGGGAACCGCGTTCGGGACCACCGGCCCCCGACTCTCGGCCAGGAGGTTCTGGCTGGCCCACGCGGCGAGCGCCCGGGGCAGGCTGCACCTGGACGCCGGTGCGGTCTCCGCCGTGGTGCGGCGCCGTCGTTCCCTGCTCGCCGCCGGCGTCACCGGGATGGAGGGCTCCTTCGAAGGGGGCGACGTGGTCGAGTTGGTCGGCCCCTCCGGGGAGGTGGTGGCCCGAGGGGTGGTCGCCTACGACGCCTCCGAGCTGCCGGAGCTGATCGGCAGGTCCAGCCACGAACTGCCCGCGGAACAGCGGCGTGAGGTGGTGCACGCCGACGACCTCGCCCCGCTCGACTGACGGAACCGCCGGAACGGTTCGGCGTGCTCCGGTTCAGGTGGTGGCCAGGGTCAGAGGAAGCACCCCGACGGCGCCCGCCCGACGCAGCAGTCGGCTCACGACCGTGAGGGTCCATCCGGTGTCGGTGTAGTCGTCCACCAGCAGCAGCGGCCCCCCGAGCCCGGAGAGGTCCCCGCCGGAGGGGAGCTCGAAGCGGTTCCACAGTTCGGCCAGCCTCCGGGCGCTGTTCGGTCCGGCCGTGGGCGCGTGCCCGGAGACGGGAGAGACCGGGGGCAGCAGGGGGAGCCTTCCGATGGAGGCGATCCGTTCGGCCAGGCTCGACACCAGTTCCGGCCGACGCAGCGAGCCCACGGCGATCACCCCGGCCGGTCGCCGGGACCAGTCCCAGTCGGCCAGCACTCCCACACAGGCCTGCACCAGCTCCTCGGGGATGCCGGTGTCCGGGGACTGCGGGGAGAGCAGCTCCCGGAGCCGGTTCCCCCAGCCGATGTCGGTCAGCCTGCCGAGGGCGCGTCCCGGCTCGTGCTGCTCCCCGGCGGGAATCCGCCCGGCCACGTCGACACCGACCTCCTTCATCCCGGCGGGCCACATCCTGCGCGGTGTCAGGATGGTTCCGGCCCGCCGCAACTGCTGTTCGGCCCGCTCCAGCGTCTCCGCGGAGACCTCGGCGGTGAACCCCCGGCCGGTGCAGTTGTCGCACCTCCCGCACGGCCGCGCCCCCGGGTCGTCCAACGCGGAGCGCAGGAACTCCATGCGACATCCGGTGGTGGTCAGGTAGTCGAGCATGGCCCGTTGTTCGTGCTGGCGCTGTTCGGCGATCCGCCGGTAGCGTTCCGCGTCGTAGTCCCACCGCAGGCCGGTGGCGGTCCAGCCGCCCTTGACCCGGCGCACCGCTCCGTCCACGTCGAGCACCTTGAGGACCATCTCGATGCGGGAGCGGCTCAGTTCCACGTGGGGTTCCAGGGCAGCCGTGGAAAGCGGGCCGTCGGCCTGTTCGAGGGTGTTCAGCACCGCCCGCACGGTCGACTCGGGCGGGAAGGTCAGTGAGGTGAAGTAGTCCCAGATCCGCTGGTCCTCCCTGCCGGGAAGCAGCAGGACCTCGGCGCGGCGCACTCCGCGACCGGCTCGGCCGATCTGCTGGTAGTAGGAGATGGGGGAGGGCGGCGCTCCCAGGTGGACCACGAAACCCAGGTCCGGTTTGTCGAATCCCATGCCCAGGGCCGAGGTGGCCACCAGGGCTTTCACCTCGTTGTTCAGCAGGGCCTGTTCGGCGGAGCCGCGTTCGGCCGCCCCGGTGCGTCCCGAGTAGGCGGCCACCGTGAACCCCTGTTGGGTGAGGAACTCGGCCACCTCCTCGGCGGTGGAGACCGTCAGGGTGTAGATGATGCCGGATCCGGGCAGTGTGGGAAGGTTCTCCGCGAGCCAGGCCAGCCTGCGCGGTGTGTCCGGCAGGTCGAGCACCCCCAGGTGCAGGCTCTGCCGCTCGAGTTCGCCGCGCAGCACCAACGGGGCCTCGGTGGCGCCGTCGTCGCCGGTGACTCCCAGCTGCTCGGAGACGTCGTGCACAACGCGGTCGTTGGCGGTGGCCGTGGTGGCCAGCACCGGCACGCCCTCGGGGAGCTCGGCCAACAGGCTGCGCAGTCTGCGGTAGTCGGGGCGGAAGTCGTGTCCCCAGTCGGAGATGCAGTGTGCCTCGTCGACGACGAGCAGGCCGGTGGTGTGGGTCAGCTCCGTCAGGACGTTGTCCCTGAACTCCGGGTTGTTCAACCGTTCCGGGCTGACCAGCAGCACGTCCACCGCCCCCACGGCGACCTCCTCCTCGATCGAGGCCCACTCCTCCGGGTTGGCGGAGTTGATCGTCGCCGCGTGCACTCCCGCGGCGGCCGCCGCCTCCACCTGGTTGCGCATCAGGGCCAGCAGCGGGGAGACGATGACCGTGGGGCCCTCTCCGAGTTCCCGCAGCAGCGCGGTGGCCACGAAGTACACCGCGGACTTGCCCCAGCCTGTTCGCTGTACCACCAGGGTCCGTTGGCGCTCCAGGACCAGCGCGCGCACCGCGCGCCACTGGTCCTCCCGGAGGGCGGCCTCCGGCCCGGCCAGAGCGCGGAGTCGTTGCTCGGCCATCTCGCGAAGTGCCTGTTCGTCCACGGGGGGATTCTTGCGCAGTCCCCGTCGGGCGTCGGGAACGGGCCGTGGGGCTCGTCCGAAGCGGAGGGGCGTGTCGGTACCGACCACCCCGGCGGGGCCTCGCCCGGCGACTCCTTAGGCTGGGGGTGTGACTACCCACACCAACGCCGCAGAGGACACGGCCACCGTGGTCGGGACCTCCCACGACGAGCACGGGTTGCGCGAGCGCGTCCGTTCCGACGCCCGCCGGGCCCGGGCGGCCGCCACCGAGCTCGGGCTGGCCACTCGGGACGCCAAGGACGCGTTGCTGCACGCCCTGGCCGAGGCGTTGCCGCGGCGCTGTGACGAGATCCTCGCCGCCAACGCCGCCGATGTCGAGTCGGCCCGCGCCGCCGGGGCGGAAGCCAGCATGGTCGACCGACTGACCCTGTCCGAGGGACGTGTCGCCGGTATGGCCGAGGGGCTGCGCGCCCTGGCGGAACTTCCCGACCCCGTCGGTGAGGTGGTGCGCGGCAGCGTGCTGGGCAACGGACTGCGCCTGCGGCAGGTCCGGGTGCCGTTGGGGGTGGTCGGCATGGTCTACGAGGGCCGCCCCAACGTCACGGTCGACGCCGCCGGTCTGGCCCTCAAGGCGGGTAACGCCGTGCTGCTGCGCGGGTCGGCCTCGACGGAACGTTCCAACTCCGCCCTCGTGACGGTGTTGACCGACGTGCTGCGTGAACAGGGTTTTCCCGAAGACGCGGTGCGGCTGCTGCCCTGCCACGACCGGGAGTCGGTGCGTCACCTGGTGACCGCGCGCGGGCTGGTGGACGTGGTGATCCCGCGTGGCGGTGCCGGGCTGATCTCGGCCGTGGTCGAACAGGCCACGGTGCCCGCCATCGAGACCGGGGTGGGCAACTGCCACGTCTACGTCGACGCCGCCGCCGAGCACGACACCGCGCTGAGGATCCTGCTCAACTCCAAGACCCGACGGACCAGCGTGTGCAACGCGGCCGAGACGCTGCTGGTGCACCGGGACCTCGCGGAGTCCTTCGTGCCGGAGGCGGTGGCCGAGCTGCGGGCCGCCGGCGTGACCGTGCACGCCGACGAACGGGTCTGGCGGCTGGTGGGGGACACCGACGGTGTGGTGCCCGCTGCGGAGGAGGACTGGGACACCGAGTACCTGTCCTCGGACATGGCCGTCGCCGTGGTGGACTCCCTGGGGGAGGCGATCGAGCACATCTCAGCGCACGGTTCCGGGCACACCGAGGCTATCGTCACCGAGAACCTGCGTGCCGCCCAGCGTTTCACCGCCCGGGTGGACGCGGCGGCGGTGATGGTCAACGCCTCCACCGCGTTCACCGACGGTGGGGAGTTCGGCATGGGGGCCGAGATCGGGATCTCCACGCAGAAGCTGCACGCCCGCGGGCCGATGGCCCTGCCCGAGCTGACCACGACCAAGTGGCTGGTGTACGGCGAGGGACAGGTCCGGCCCGCGAACTGATCCCCGTCTGGGGCGGTGGTCTCCGCCGAGGGCGCGGTGTGGTTGCCGGTGACCTCACGGGCCGGATGCTCTACCGTCGGTGTCCTGGTGTCTCGGTTCGGTGTCGGGAGGCGGGTGTGTGTGAGGACCGGCGATCACGGCGCAGACGTGATCCGGCCGCGACCAGGACGGCGTTGTTGCGGGCCGCCGCCGAGTTGTTCGCCGAACGTGGTTTCGAGCAGACGACGGTGCGGGACGTGGCGGCCAGGGCCGAGGTCAATCAGGCTCTGCTGTTCCGTTACTTCGGTTCCAAGCAGGAGTTGTTCGCCGAGGTCCTCAACCGCAACAGCGAGACGTTGTTGGAAACCGTGCCCCCGGCCGAGCTGCCGAGACGGATCCTGGAGAACGTGCTTTCCGAGGGTGCCGTGGTGGGGGGTGAGCACACGCTGGTGGGGATGCTGCGTTCCTTCGGTGACGAGCGGGCCGCCCGCGTGTTGCGGGACGAGTTGGGCGAGTCCTACTCCCGACGGTTGGCCCGTCTCAGTGACGCCCGGGACGCGCGGCTGAGGGCCGACCTGGTGCTCGCGTGGTTGTTCGGCATCGGGATGCTGCGTTCGGTGCTGCGTAAGTCACCGTTGGCCGAGGCCGACGAGCGGGAGGTGCTCGACCACGTGACCCGCACGGTCGCCCTGCTGCTGGAGAACTCCGAGTCCGGCGATCCGGCGGAGGAGTGAACTCGCCGAATTCCACCTTTTCGGAGGAGTGCACGGCCGGAGACGGCTTCCTACCATGACTTTTGGTAAGCGGTTGCTTACTTTTGTCTCGTGTCCGGGAGCCGCACATGACCACGACCGACCCGACGCCGCGGACCTACCCCTTCAACGCCCCCGACAGGTTGCGCCTGGACCCCTTCTACGCGGAGCTGCGCAGACAGGAACCGGTCTCCCGGGTTCGGCTCCCCTATGGGGAGGACGCCTGGTTGGCCACCAGGTACTCCGACGTCAGGACCGTCTTCGCCGATCCCCGGTTCAGCAGGGCCGCCGCCGTGGGCCGGGACGAGCCCCGCGCCCGCCCCACGGCGCAACAGACCGGCATCCTCACGATGGACCCTCCCGAACACACCAGGTTGCGCAAACTCGTGGCCAAGGCGTTCACCGCACGCAGGGTGGAGCAGCTGCGTCCCCGCGCCCAGCGGATCGCCGACGACCTCGTCCGGGGGATGCACCGCAAGGGCCCGCCGCTGGACCTCGTCGAGGAGTTCGCCCTGCCACTGCCGATCACCGTGATCTGCGAACTGCTCGGAGTGCCCTACTCCGACCGGAAGGACTTCCGCGTCTGGTCCGACGCCTTCCTGTCCACCAGCAAGCTCTCCGCGCAGCAGGTCGAGGACTACATCACGCAGATGCGGGGCTACATGGCCGGACTGATCGAACAACGCCGCGCCCAGCCCGCCGAGGACCTGCTGAGCGGTCTCATCCAGGCCCGCGACGAGCAGGACAAGCTCTCCGAGACCGAACTGGTGGACCTGGCCGTCGGCCTCCTGGTGGCCGGGCACGAGACCACGGCCACCCAGATCCCCAACTTCGTCTACGTGCTGCTGACGCACCCGAGTGAACTCGAATGGCTGCGGAACAACCCGGACCGGGTTCCCGACGCCGTCGAGGAGCTCATGCGATTCGTGCCGTTGGGGGTCAACGCCGCCTTTCCCCGCTACGCCCTGGAGGACGTGGAGCTCGGCGGGGTGCTGATCCGTGCCGGAGAGCCGGTGCTGGCCAGCCTCGCCTCGGCCAACCGGGACGAGAGCGTGTTCGACGACCCGGAGGAGCTGAACCTCACCCGGGAGTCCAACTCCCACATCGGTTTCGGGCACGGGCCGCACCACTGCCTGGGGGCCCAGCTCGCCCGGATGGAGCTACAGGTGGCCCTGGGGACGTTGTTGCGCGAGTTCCCCGGGCTGCGGCTCGGGGCGGACGAGCAGGACGTGGTCTGGAAGAGCGGGATGCTGGTCCGTGGGCCACAGCATCTTCCGCTGGCGTGGGACTGAAACCCGAGAACGAGACGGACTGGAGGTCACCCGAGATGAGCTGGCTGGTAGAGGTCGACGGACAGACCTGCATCGGATCGGGAATGTGTTCGGCGATCGCGGAGGGCTATTTCGCGGTGGAGGAGGGGGTCTCGCGTCCGCTGCACAGCGACGTCGAACCCAACGACGAGGTGGTGGACGCCGCGGAGTCCTGCCCGGTGGAGGCCATCGCGGTGTGGGAGCGGTCCTCGGGGCGGAAGTTGGCTCCCGAGGAGTGAACACCGTGAACCCGGCGGGAGGCTCCCGCCGTTCTGATGGGGGACACGCCGGACGGGGGACCGCCCGTGGGCTCGCTCACCGGGCGGGCGCCTGCCCCTCCGGTGGCGTGTCACGGCGGGTTAGGCTGGGGCACCATGTCGCGTCCTCGTCGAATCGGCATCATGGGGGGAACCTTCGACCCCATCCATCACGGGCACCTCGTCGCCGCGAGTGAGGTCCAGGCTCAGTTCGGCATGGAGCAGGTGCTGTTCGTGCCCACCGGGCAGCCGTGGCAGAAGGAGCACGAGGACGTCAGCCCGGCCGAGGACCGGTACCTGATGACGGTGATCGCCACCGCCTCGAACCCGAGGTTCTCGGTGAGCAGGGTGGACATAGACCGCGGCGGCCCGACGTACACGATAGACACCCTGTCCGACCTGCACGCCCAGTATCCGGACGCGCGGTTGTACTTCATCACCGGCGCCGACGCGTTGGAGCAGATACTGTCCTGGCACCGGGTGCAGGACCTGTTCGACCTGGCTCATTTCATCGGTGTCACCCGGCCCGGTTATGCACTCGACGACGAGCACCTGCCGCGGGGATCGGTCACCCTCGTGGAGATTCCCGCCATGGCGATCTCCTCCACCGGGTGCCGTCAACGGGTCTCCGCCGGGCTGCCCGTCTGGTACCTGGTTCCGGACGGGATCGTGCAGTACATCAGCAAACGCGGCCTCTACCGGAGCTTCGGCCAGTCACCGGCACCGGAGTGGGGACCATGATCATCCGGTACAACACGGGTACAACTCGGATCACCTCACCCGGTCGCTCCGCGGTCGGGAGCCGAGCCCAACGCCGAATCAACCAGTGAGCGGGTGCGCTCGATCGCCTCGGGCCACTCGTGGGTGTAGGGGTTGCGGAGCCTCTTCCGGAGTCGCCTGCCTGCTTGCCTGGTGCGTCCGTGGGAGAGCCGCCAGCTTTCTGGGCGGCGGCCAAGCCGGTGTTGGGCGTGCGGCATCCCCGGACGCGGAGCGGAAGGCAGGCGACCCAGGCGGCAGGGACCGCCGAGGAGGCTCATCACCCGCACACCGGTACGGCTTGGCACCGTGGCCGGTTGAGTACCTGTCCCTGGTGTCGTTTGCTGATGTTGTGCGAATCGAACAGTCTCAAAGGGACTCTTCGTGGGAAGATACCTCCGAGGCTGTTCGTTAATCAGCGCTGAACAGGGACCTGGTAAGGGTCCTTGGTCTGATGAGGGTCGCTACCACTACTGGTATTGGTGACCAGACCAGAGAAGATGATGAGTCCGACCACTGCGATAGCCGCACCGACTATCTGAGCGACCCGGGCCAGCCCCGGATCCCGGCGTCTCCCCCAGAACCCTGCGCCGAGCAGGACGAGTCCAACCAGTAGGGGACCATACCCGAAGGGGATCGATGCCCAGAACACTACTCCAACAAGGACCGTGAACGATATATAACGAAACGCTATGGCCCTGTTGCTTCGATGAGGTGTATCAAGCTCCGTGCTCGTCATGGGGATCTCGTCTCCTCGGCTCAATGCGGGTTAGCCTGATGTCTCCCAGTATAATCCACCATCGGCTTGTGCTTGTTGGAAAATAGAGACATTAGCCTGCTGGATGCAGTTGAAGTATTCGACGAGGCAGAACTGGCCCTGCGTACGAACCTCCCATATGTTCCAGCCAACACCGTAGGACACGTTCCGGTTAGTTTCACCCTTGTAGTTCCAGCCGGGGACATACGTCGATCCCCAGGTGCTGATCTTGTTGGTGGCAGTGATGGTCATACCATCGCCGCACCAGCCAACTTCCTGGTTGTACCTCCATATCGCGCCGCCGTAGGCGTTCTGGCCTTCGTACCACGTATGCTCGCTCCAGCATCCTGCGGCCGCGATGGCACGTTCGCGCTCTTGTGTGCTCAGGGGGTCTCCGGCTCGTTCGGCAAGCTGGGCATACTCTTCCGGAGTAACAGCTTCCGCTGATGGCGGCCCCCCAGAAACAACCTTGACTACTTTCGCCTCCGTCGGGACATCTCCGCTGGTGGAAGCGTTCGCAGCGGGGGCGGCGGAGACCGTCACCACTAAAGCAACTCCAGCCAAGAATAAGCCTCTGAGTCTTGCTAGCACAAGCAACCTCTCTTCCGTATCTATCGAAGGGAAAACCTTCCCGATCTTCTTATCAACCACAAAGGCGAAAGTGTTTCTAGTTTGCATGAATTGAAGCAGTTGGGTATCACACAGAAAAATTAACTCTTTTGGTGGTGCATAAAAGTATCTTTTTCTGGCGATGTGAGCACTTAGGGGACTCTTGACTTCCCGATTTGCCCGCTGGGAGCGGCTCGGTGCCGGATGAGCTAGGGGAATGGAGCCTGGACGCTCAGACGTGCGATGGGGTGGCTCCGTGCCTCGACCGGTACAAATCCGGTACATCCGAGGGTGGCCATCGACCGCAGACGATGGCAAACCACGATCACCGTTTGGCCTGTTCAGAGAGCCACACCGTCTCGTCGTTCCCGGGCAGGGAAGTCGAGGTGCAGTACATCAGCAAACGTGGCCTCTACCGGAGCTTCGGCCAGTCACCGGCACCGGAGTGGGGACCCGCGTGAGCGGCGACACCCCTACCGTTCCGTGGGGCGGGCGGGGCGTGTCCTCTCGTCCGCCGTCGGGCGTCCCGGAAACCGGCGGATTCCGCGTTCCGGACACCGAGTGGTTATCCTCGTTCGAGGTATGCGGTCGCAGCACGTGACCACCGAGAGGAGCGATGTGGCAGCCAGCGAAGACGCCCGTGAACTGGCCCTGGTAGCGGCGCGGGCCGCGTCGGACAAGAAGGCCGAGGACCTGGTCCTGCTCGACGTGTCCGACCGGCTCGTGGTCACCGACTGTTTCGTGATCGCCTCCGCGCCGAACGAGCGGCAGGTCGACGCGATCGTCGAGTCGGTCGAGGAGAAGATGCGCGCGGCGGGAACGAAACCCGTGCGTAGGGAGGGCACTCGGGAGGGACGCTGGGTGCTGCTCGATTTCGTCGACGTCGTCGTGCACGTTCAGCACTCCGAGGAGCGCGCCTTCTACGAGCTGGAGAGGCTCTGGAAGGACTGCCCGGTCATCGAGTTCGAGGAGGAGACCGCGGCGACGAACCTCCCCCGGACCGGCGACGAAGAGGACGACCAGGCGTGACCCTGCAGCGATTGGTGCTCTGGCGGCACGGTGAGACGGAGTTCAACGTGACCGGCCGCATTCAGGGACACCTGGACAGTGAACTCACCGAGGTGGGGCTGGAGCAGGCCAAGCGGGCCGCTCCGGTGGTCGCCGAGTTCGGCCCCGAGGTGGTGGTGAGTTCCGACCTGCGCCGGGCGCGGGCGACGGCGGCGGCTTTCGCCGAGGTCAGCGGCCATGAAGTCAGACTGGACAAGCGGTTGCGCGAGACCCATGTCGGTGAGTGGCAGGGACTCAGCGGGGCCGAGGTCGAGGACGGCTGGCCCGGCTGGATGGGAACCTGGCGGGCCCAGCCGACCTGGGCTCCCCCCGGAGGGGAGTCCAGGGTGGAGGTGGCCGAACGGGCCCGTGAGGTCGTACGCGAACTCGACGAGTCCTGCGGTGGAACGGCGCTGGTGTGCGCACACGGCGGGTTGATCACCGCGTTGACCGCCAGCCTGCTGGAGTGGCCCACGGAGATGTGGCCGAGTCTGGGCGGGGTGGGCAACTGCCGATGGGCGGTACTGTCCCGGAACGCGGTGGGCAGACAGGGATGGCGGTTGCTGACCTACAACGGTGGGTTGCCGGAATGACCGCGGTCGCGAAGGCGGGGGCCGGTGCGGCTTCCCGCGGTGGGCGCGGACGAGCGTGGGTTCTGCCGTGACCACGGCCGTGGTCACGGATTCGGCGGCCGGTCTGCCGCCGGAGCGGGCCGAGTCCCACGGCGTGCGCGTGGTGCCGTTGCACGCCCGGGTGGACGACCCCGCCGGGGGCGGGAGGATTCTCGCGACGGACGAGTTGACCGCCGCCCTCGAACAGGGCAGACGGGTGAGTACCGCTGGTGCCACGGTTCCGGAGTTCACTCGCGTGTACCGCGAGGCGCTGGGCTCGGGCGCGGACTCCGTGCTGTCGGTGCACCTGTCGGGAAGGCTGTCCGGTACGTGTGACGCGGCGCGGGTCGCCGCGCGCGAGGTGGATCCCGTCCGGATCCACGTGCTCGACTCCCGCTCCGTGGCGATGGGGCTGGGGTTCGCCGCGTTGGCTGCGGCGGAACGGGCGCGCTCCGGCGCGACGGTGTCCGAGGTGTCCGGTGTGGCGGAACGCGCCGCCTCGCGTGCCGCCGTGCTGTTCTCGGTGCGGACGCTGGAGTATCTCCGTCGTGGTGGACGGATCGGCTCGGCGGCGGCGTTGGTGGGCACGGCGCTGTCGGTCAGGCCGCTGCTGCGGGTGCGGGACGGCGCGATCGAGGCCGTGGAGAAGGTCCGCACCACGAACAGGGCCCTGAGCAGGCTGCGGGAGCTGGCCGTGGCCACCGCCGGTGCGCAACCCGGGGTGGCGGTGGCCGTGCAGCATCTGGCGGCTCCGCGACGGGCGAACGAGCTGGCCTCCTCGCTGGTGCGGCGTCTGCCCTCGTGTTCCGACTGTGTGGTCTCCGAGATCGATCCCACCGTCGGGGCGCACATCGGGCCCGGCGCGTTGGGGGTGGTCGTGTTGCCCGGCGGATGGCACGTGCCGGACACGGAGAGGCCACCCGGCGCGGGGAACCGGTGAGGAGTCGGCAGCCGAACCTCCCGTGACCGGGAAGCGTTCGTCCACAACCCGCACTGTTGTGCACAGGAGGACGGATCGTCCGTTCCGCCTCTCCGCCAGGCCGGGCTAGTTTCGCACCATGTCCGACTCCTTCTCCCTCCGTGGCTCCGAACGGTCCGCCGAGTCCGGTGAGTCCGGTCGGCACGCCACCGAGCCGCCCGCACGTCGACGGTTGCGGGAACTGATGGCCGATTCGGACCAGGACGAGCAGGGCGAGGCCTCCACCGAACGGGCGGGTGGATGGCGGGAGCGGATCGCGGGGGTGCTGCGCCGGGCACTGCCCGATCCCGGGCGTGCGGGGTGCCTCGGGACGAGTGCCGTGGCCGTGCTCGGATGTCTGGTGTTCGCGTTCGGGTGGGGCTCCGGGAACGAGCCCGCCCGGGTTCCCGTGCGGGAACCGACCACGGTGGATCCGGTGTCCACCACGACCGCCGCCACCGAGAGCATCGTCGTCAGCGTCGTCGGACGGGTCCACCGGCCCGGACTGATCACCCTGGACGGGGGCGCGAGGGTCGCCCAGGCGTTGCGGGCCGCGGGTGGGCCGCTGCCGGACACGGACACGCTGGGACTCAACCTGGCCCGGCAGCTCTCCGACGGTGAGCAGCTCTACGTGGGGGTCGAGCCTCCGGAGGAGGCGTCCTCGGGCGGGAAGGCGGAGGGGACGGAGCGCTCCACCGTCGACCTCAACGAAGCGGGGGAACGGGAACTGCGGGAACTTCCCGGCGTGGGACCGGTCACCGCCGACAGCATACTCCGGTGGCGTGCCGAGCACGGGCCGTTCGCCTCCGTGGAACAGCTGCGGGAGGTGGACGGTATCGGACCGGCCACACTCGCCAGGTTGCGTGAGCTGGTTCGGGCGTGAGCACGGCGCGGGCGTTCGTCTCCTCGGCGGAGACCTCGTCCACACTCGACTTCCGACTGGTCCCCGGAGCCGTGGGTAGCTGGGCCACCACAGTGGTCTGTCTGCACTTCGGTTGGCCGACGGCGGCGGTGCTGGCGGCGCTGGGAGCTCTGCTCGTCGTCTCCTCGGTGGTCTCCTCTCCGCGAGGACGGTGGGTGAACGGAGCCGTCCTGCTGGCCGTGTTGGTCACCACCACGGCGTTCGGGCTGGCCGTCCGGCTCCGCCACCTCGACGGGCACGAACTGCGCGCGGTGGGGCGACGAACCGACAGCGTGCAGGTCCGCGTGGAACTCACCGAGCGCCCCACCCCCACCGCCGCCGCCCCGGAAAAGGGACGTCCGGCGGGGAAGAGGGCCGTGGTCCGTGCCCGGCTACGTGCCTTTCGGGCCGACGAACACTGGTACTCCACGAGCGGGGACGTGCTGCTACTGGTTCCGGGTTCCTCGTGGCAGGGACTGTTGCGGGGACAGCGGATCGGGACCACGGCAGCCGTGCTGCCCCCGCACGGCCGGGATCCGCTGGTGGCGGTGCTGGCGGTGCACCAGCCTCCGGGGAACGTGACGCCTCCACCGCTGTCCCAGCGGGTGGCGGAGAACCTCCGCGCGGGACTGCGACGCGCGAGTTCGAGCTCGCTCGGACCGGAAGCGGCCGGACTGCTTCCCGGGCTGGTGGTGGGGGACACCGGCGGTCTGCCCGCCACGGTGCGCGAGGATTTCCGGGACGCCGGACTGACCCATCTCACCGCCGTGTCCGGGGCCAACCTCGCCATCGTCTGCGGTGCCGCGCTGGTGTTGTTGCGCTCGGTCCGGGCGCCACCGGTCGTCGCCGCCTCAGGTGCGGCGGGAGCGCTGCTCGGTTTCGTCGTCCTGGCGGGAGGGGAACCGAGCGTGCTGCGTGCGGCTGTGATGGGGGGCATCGGTCTGCTGGCGCTGCTGCTGGGCAGGCGGGGACAGGCGTTGCCCTCCCTGGCGACGAGCGTGATCGTGCTGCTGGTGGCGGTTCCCCGGCTGTCCGTCAGCCCCGGGTTCGTGTTGTCGGTGGCCGCCACGGCCGCGCTGGTTCTGCTGGCTCCCCGCTGGTCGGGATGGCTGCGTGCCCGGGGCGTGCCGCGTGGCTTCGCCGAGGTGCTCGCCGTGCCCGCTGCCGCCCAGGTGGCCACGGGTCCGGCCGTGGTGGCCCTGTCCGGTGAGTTCAGCCTGGTGGGAGTGCTGGCCAACATGGTGACCGAGCCGATGGTGGCTCCGGCGACCGTGCTGGGGGTGTTGGCCACGGTGACGAGTCCCTGGTTCCCGTGGTTGGGGGAGGTCCTCACCCTGGCCGCGGCGCCGGCTCTGGAGTGGATCCTGCTGGTCGCCCGCCAGGCGGGCGGTCTTCCCACGGCCACGGTGCCGCTTCCCGGTGGGCTCACCGGAGCTGCCGTGTTCACGGTCGCGGTGCTCGTGCTGTGGCTGGTGGTCCGTTTCGGACGGTTCCGTCCCTGGACCGTGGTGGTCCTGGTGCTTTCGTTGGTCGTGGTGCTGCTCGGCCCGGTGGCCGTGCGGCGGCCCTGGCCGCCCCGCGACTCCTGGGGGGTGGTGGCCTGTGACGTGGGACAGGGCGACGGGTTGGTGTTGGCCACCTCGCGGAGTGGGACCGCCGTGGTGGTGGACACCGGTCCCTCGGCGGAGCTGATCGACGAGTGTCTGGACCGTCTCGGGGTGCACCGTGTCCCGCTGTTGGTGCTCACCCACCCGCACGACGATCACTTCGCCGGGCTGGCCGGAGTGTTCGCCGGTCGTGAGGTCGAACGGGTGGGCCTCGCCCGACAGCGGAGCTGGGCGGACACCGACGTACTCGGGCGAGTGCGTTCGGCCGGGGCGCGGGTGGTGCGCCTGGCGGGCGGACAACGGTGGAGCTGGCCCGGGCTGGGGGTGCGGGTGCTCGCCCCGGAGGGCGACACCGGAGTCGCGCCCGGAAGGAGGGTCAACGACTCCTCGGTGGTGCTGAGGGCCACCACCCGGGTGGGGAGGGTGTTGTTGACCGGTGACATCGAGCTGCGTGCCCAGCGCAGGCTGCTCGACGACGGGGAAGCCCTGCGCGCGGAGATCCTGAAGGTTCCCCATCACGGCTCGCGGTACACGAGTGAGAAGTTCCTGCGGACGGTGGATCCACGGTTGGCCCTGGTCAGTGTGGGCAGCGACAACGACTACGGGCACCCGAGCGCCACCGTGCTCGACACCCTGCGCGCCACGGGGGTGTTGGTACGGCGTACGGACCGGAGTGGGACGGTCGCCGTGCTCGGAACAGCGGAGGAGATGACCGTGGTCTCTTCGGGAAGCCCGGTGCGCCGGCGGTGACACCACGCCGGGGCACAACCCGACGTGGTGTCCGTGGCGCGGATCAGTCGTTCAGGGCCCGGTCCACGGCCTCGGTGGTGGGGGCCACGGTGGCCTTCGGCCCGATGTGCTCCTGCAACGAGTCCATCGTCTTGAGACCGTCACCGGTGATGAGCAGCACCGTCTCGGCGTCGGGGTCGATCTGCCCGGCCTCGATCAGCTTCTTGGCCGTGGCGACGGTGACCCCACCCGCGGTCTCGGCGAAGATGCCCTCGGTGCGGGCCAGCAGCCGGATGCCCTCCACGACCTCCTCGTCGCTGACGTCCTCGACGGCCCCGTTCGTACGACGCACGGTGTCCAACACGTACGGCCCGTCCGCGGGAGCACCGATGGCCAACGAACGCGCGATGGTGTCCGGCCGAACCGGCTGGACCACGTCCTGGCCCTCCTTGTAGGCGTTGGCCACCGGGGAGCACCCGGAGGCCTGGGCGCCGAAGAGCCGGTACGGACTGGGTTCCACCAGTCCCACCTCGCCGAGTTCCCGGAAGCCCTTGTCGACCTTGGTGAGCTGGGAGCCGGAGGCGATCGGCACGACCACCTGTTCGGGAAGACGCCATCCGAGCTGTTCGGCGACCTCGAAGGCGAGGGTCTTGGAGCCCTCCGAGTAGTACGGACGGACGTTGACGTTCACGAACGCCCAGTCCTCGTGCTCACCGGCGAGTTCGGTGGCCAGCCTGTTCACGTCGTCGTAGTTGCCGTCCACGGCCAACAGCGAGCCGTCGTACACGGCCGTCATGAGCACCTTCGCCCGTTCGAGCGAAGAGGGCACCAGGACCACCGAGTCCCAGCCTGCCCGGGCCGCTGCCGCTCCCACCGCGTTGGCCAGGTTGCCGGTGGACGGGCAGGCGAGGACCTTGAAGCCGAACTCGCGGGCGGCGGCCAGGGCGACGGCCACCACCCGGTCCTTGAAGGAGTGCGTGGGGTTTCCGGTGTCGTCCTTGACCCAGATACGTTTGACACCGAGCGCCTCGGCCAGGGCGTCGGCGCGTATGAGCCGGGTACAACCGGGGTCGGTGTTCGGGTGCCGTTCCACATCGGACGGAACGGGCAGCAGTTTCTTGTACCGCCAGATCGAACGGGGCCCGGATTCGATGTCCTCACGGCGGACCCGACCGAAGTCGTAGGTGACTTCCAGCGGAGAGAAGTCCTCCAGGGAGACGAACTCGGGGGCCAGGGGTTGCCGGTGGCCCTCCTCCTTCGAAACCAGTTCCGCGGCCGGTCCCAGGTCGAGTTTCCGGTTCGACGTGTCGGCCTGTGTTCGGGCGGCAGCTGTCATCGCGAGGTCCTTTCCCCTCATCTGTCCCGCTGGCGGGTCGGAATTGGCACCACTTGCGTCGTCTGCCTCGCGCTCGTGATCACGACAGGCGACGCCGGTTGCCGGGGCTTCACAGGGCCGTTCCCTCTGCCCCTCTGGATGAGCTATCCATGTTGTGCGGGCAACGCTACGGCATGAGCCCGTGATCCGACCACTGTGATCCAGCATCCGGGACGGGAGGGGGGAGCCCGGCCCGGTGCGAGAATGGGGGCATGAATCCGGCACCGGCGTCGTTGCATCTCGTGGTCGGCGAAGAGGAACTGCTGGTGGAGCGTGCCGTTTCCGAAACCCTCGCCGCCGCGCGGGAGAGTGATCCCGGTACCGAGCTCCGCCGGGCGAGGGTGAGTGAACTCACTCCTCCCGAACTCGACGAGATGCTCAGTCCCTCGTTGTTCTCCGAGGGGCGTGTCGTGGCACTGGAGGCGGCCCAGGAGGCGGGCAAGGAGATCGCCGAGGCGGTGCTCTCCCACGCGCGTGCGCCCGCCGAGGGAGTGGTTCTCCTCGTGCTGCACAACGGCGGTGGGCGTGCCAAACAGGCCAAGGAACTTCCCGCCACCCTACGGAAGCTCGGTGCCACGGTGACCGAGTGTCCCCGGCTCACGCGTCCTTCCGAGCGGGAGAGCTTCGTGAAGGCCGAGGCGAGCCGTTGCGGGGGACGGATCGAACCCGCCGCGGTGAGCGCGTTGCTGGAGACCGTGGGCAACGATCTGCGTGAGTTGGCCTCCTCGGTGTCGCAGTTGGTCGCCGACACCGACGGGAAGGTGGACGAGGCGGCGGTGCGGCGCTACCACCAGGGCAAGGCCGAGGTGACCGGTTTCGTCGTGGCGGAGAAAGCGGTCATGGGGGACCGTGCCGGGGCACTGGAGGCGCTGCGCTGGGCGCTGCGGCTGGGGGTGCCGCACGTGTTGATCGCCGACGCCCTGGCGGACGCGGTGCGCACCATCGGTCGGGTCGCGAGCGCCGGAGGAGGGGACCAGTACCGGCTGGCCAAGGAACTCGGCATGCCCCCCTGGAAGGTCAAGAAGGCCCAGTCCCAGGCACGAGGGTGGAACCGGGCCGGTGTCACCAGCGCCATGGGGCTGGTGGCCGAGCTGAACGGGCAGGTGAAGGGACAGGCGGCCGATGCCGACTACGCCCTGGAACGGGCGGTGCTCGGGTTGGTCGAACTGCGTGCGCGGTGACCCCACGAACCGGCGGACCTCCGCGCCGAGTGGGGAGGTCCGCCGGTGGGGAAGTCGCTTCGCCCGCGCCGGGCCGGGCCGTCACCGGGACGGGCTCGCCCCTGGAGAGCGGTGCGAGGGGCCTCAGAGCTGGTTCAGCTGCCGGGCCATCGAGGACTTCTTGTTGGCCGCCTGGTTGCGGTGGATGACGCCCTTCTTGGCCGCCTTGTCCAGCGCGCGGCTCGCGGCCCGCTCCATCTCGGCGGCCTTCTCCCTGTCGCCGGCGGCAGCGGCCTCACGGAACCTGCGCATCGCGGACTTGACCGAGGTCTTGACCGCCTTGTTGCGCCGGCGGTTGCGCTCGTTGATCAGGATGCGTTTCTTGGAAGACTTGATGTTGGCCACTGGTACGCCTCTTTCTGATCGACCGGAGTGTGCTACCGCGTTCGAACGGCGCCGCCCCACCTCACGAGGTTCTCGTCCCGGTGCGACCGGGAGCGGGCGGCCTTCCTCCACGTCGGAACTGCCACGCGGTGCGGTCGGCCATGGTAGCAACGGGCTCCCGACCCCCCGCGCGTGGCCTCCGTCGGCTCGGTGTCCGACTCGTGTACGAGCCCGTCTCCACGGGCATGGGGCGCGGGGCCCGCTCAGTCCGGGGGGAGTTCGTCCTTGCGGGGTCTTCCCCTGCCACGTTGTCGCGTGGTTTCGCTGGGCAGTCTGCCCGCCTCCTGCAGTGCCTTGCGCAGCAGGAACTCCATCTGCGCGTTCGTGCTGCGCAGCTCGTCCGCCGCCCAGCGGGCGAGCGCGTCGTGCACTGCCGGATCCAGCCGGAGCAGGAAGCTCTTGCGGGAGGCCACCTGAGTTCCTCACTGGTACAGCGAGCCGGTGTTGACCACCGGTTGGGTCGCCTTGTCACCACACAGTACGACCAGCAGATTGCTGACCATAGACGCCCTGCGCTCCTCGTCCAGCTCGACGACCTGGTCCTCGGCCAGTTGTCCGAGGGCGGACTCGACCATACTCACCGCGCCCTCGACGATGCGCTGCCGTGCGGCCACGACCGCGTCGGCCTGCTGGCGTTGCAGCATCGACTGTGCGATCTCCGGGGCGTAGGCGAGGTGGGTGATCCTGGACTCGATGACCTTCACTCCGGCCGAGTACACCCGTTCGGAGATCTCCTTGGACAGCTTGGCGGTGATCTCCTGGGCGTTCTCCCGCAGTGAGAGTTCCCGTTGTCCCCGGCTGTCGTAGGCGTAACTGGTGGCGATGTGTCGCACCGCCGTCTCGGCCTGGGTCTCGACGAACTCGACGAAGTCGTCGACGCCGAAGGAGGCCTGCGCGGTGTCGTCCACCTGCCAGACCACCACGGCGGCGATCTCGATGGGGTTGCCCTCGGCGTCGTTGACCTTCATCACGCTGGTCTCGTGGTTGCGGATCCGGGTGGAGATGCGTTCCCGCGTGGTGAACGGGTTGACCCACTGCAACCCGGTAGGACGCAGGGTGCCGGTGTAGCGGCCGAGGAACTGCAGCACCCGCGCCTCGCCGGGTGAGACGGCCACGAACCCCGCGAATCCCACCAGGGTGAGGATCCCCAGCAGGAGTCCCGTCACGAGTATCCACCAGGTGGAGCTCGCGATGCCGGAAACGATCAGTGCCGTGGCCACGACCAGCAGCAGGATGCCCAGCCCGAGTATCGGAAGCCCCGGGACTCGGTGCGCGGGGTGTTCCCGGATCTCCGGTTGCGGCATCGCCACGTCCGTGTCGGTGCTCTCGGTGCTCATCGGGACCTCCTCGCTCGTTTTTTCGGTGTCCACAAGACATCATAGTGATATCACTTTTTGGTTGGGGAGCAAACCTTCGGACACGAAGGATCCCCGTCGCCGGGGACGGATCGCCGGTGTCCGGCGACCGTTCGGCGGATCCGGCCGCGATCGGGTAGGACGGGGACATGGAGGTACTCAGCAGCAGGATGATTCTGCGGCCCGGCGACCACGACCGTTCGGTACGCTTCTACCGGGACACGCTCGGACTGGCGATCCACCGCGAGTTCCCCGGCGGCACGGTGTTCTTCCTCGGTCAGGGTCTGCTGGAGGTCTCCGGCAGCGGCGGTGCCGGTCCCAGCGAGGACCAGATGCTGTGGTTGCAGGTGCGCGACGTGGTCGAGACCGTCGACGAGCTGCGCGGACGTGGGGTGGAGGTGCTTGCCGAGCCCGTGCGCCAACCCTGGGGGTTGATCGAGGGAACCGTCGCCGATCCGGACGGGATGCGGATCGTGCTGGTGCAGGTGCCGCCCGAGCACCCGCTGCGTGCCGACACGCGAGCGGGCTGAGCGGGAGGTCCGGACCGCGACCTGTCGTCGGCTGGAGTGGCCCTCCGGGAGCGGTTCCGGCGCGGCGTGTCGGGCACCGCGGACCTCACGAGGTGGTCTTTTCCGGAGCTGGCATCGGACATCCGGAACTTTCGTGGGACGATGGGGAGCAAAAGCCCGCCCGTACGCGAGTCGACATCCCGCGAGGAAGACTTCAGTGAGCACCTTCGCAGACACGACCTTCACCTCTCCTGAACGCATCAGGAACTTCTGCATCATCGCCCACATCGATCACGGCAAGTCGACCCTGGCCGACCGGGTGTTGCAGCTCACCGAGGTGCTCGACGAGCGCGCGTACCGGGACCAGTACCTGGACCGGATGGACCTGGAACGTGAACGCGGCATCACCATCAAGTCGCAGAACGTGCGGCTGCCGTGGCAGCTCGACGGCGAGGACTACGTGCTGCACCTGATCGACACGCCGGGACACGTGGACTTCACCTACGAGGTCAGTCGCTCCCTGGCGGCCTGTGAGGGAGCGATCCTGCTGGTCGACGCGGCACAGGGAATCGAGGCCCAGACCCTGGCCAACCTCTACCTGGCCATGGAGCACGACCTGGAGATCATCCCCGTGCTCAACAAGATCGACCTGCCCGCCGCGGAGCCGGACCGCTACGCCTCCGAGCTCGCCCACATCATCGGTTGCTCCGAGTCCGACGTGCTGCGGGTCTCGGCCAAGAGCGGTGAGGGCGTGGCCGATGTTCTCGACGCGGTCGTGCTCAACGTGCCCCCGCCGGAGGGAGAACAGAACTCCCCCGCCCGTGCGATGATCTTCGACTCGGTCTACGACACCTACCGGGGAGTGATCACCTACATCCGTGTCGTCGACGGCAGGATCTCCCCGAGGGAGAAGATCCGGATGATGTCCACCGGCGCCACGCACGAGCTGCTCGAGGTGGGGATCATCTCTCCGGAACAGAAGCCCTCCGAGGGGCTGGGAGTGGGGGAGGTCGGCTACCTGATCACGGGGGTGAAGGACGTTCGCCAGTCCCGGGTCGGTGACACGATCACCCTGGCCAAGGGGGGTGCGGAGGAACCGCTGCCCGGCTACCGCGATCCGATCCCGATGGTCTACTCCGGGCTCTACCCCATGGAGGGCTCGGACTACCCGGTCCTGCGGGACGCCCTGGACAAGCTGTTGCTCAACGACGCCGCGCTGACCTACGAGCCCGAGACCTCCGGGGCGCTCGGGTTCGGTTTCCGCTGCGGGTTCCTGGGGCTGCTGCACCTGGAGATCACCCGGGCCCGCCTGGAACGGGAGTTCGGGCTCAACCTGATCTCCACGGCCCCGAACGTGGTCTACGGGATCACCCTGCAGGACGGCACCGAAGTCGAGGTGACCAATCCCTCCGACTGGCCGGAGGCCAAGATCGCCGAGGTCCGTGAGCCGATCGCCAAGTGCACGATCATCGCTCCCTCGGAGTTCGTCGGTGCGATCATGGAGCTGTGCCAGGCGCGGCGGGGACGGCTCGACAGCATGGACTATCTCTCCGAGAGCCGGGTCGAGCTGCGCTACACCATGCCGCTGGCCGAGATCGTGTTCGACTTCTTCGACCACCTCAAGTCCCGCACCCGGGGGTATGCCTCCATGGACTACGAGGAGTCGGGAACCCAGGCCGCGGACCTGGTCAAGGTGGACATCCTGTTGCAGCACGAGGCGGTGGACGCGTTCAGCGCGATCGTGCACAAGGACAACGCCTACGCCTACGGCACCAGGATGGCCTCCAAGCTGCGGGAGCTCATCCCCCGCCAGCAGTTCGAGGTGCCGATCCAGGCCGCCGTGGGATCGCGGATCATCGCCCGCGAGACGATCCGGGCCATGCGCAAGGACGTGCTCGCCAAGTGCTACGGCGGCGACATCAGTCGGAAGCGCAAGCTGCTGGAGAAGCAGAAGGAAGGCAAGAAGAAGATGAAGACGGTCGGCCGCGTCGAGGTGCCGCAGGAGGCGTTCGTGGCCGCGCTGTCCACCGACGAGGGTGCCAAGGACGAGTCGTCCAAGGGCAAGAAGTAACCCCTGGGGTTTCGCGGCGACCGCGCCCGTGAGCCGCACCGGCACGTGAGGCGGGCCTCGCGGTGGTGTGGTGGGGCGGTCGAGCGCCCGCACCGTGTCCACTGGACCGCGAGACCCTCCGGCCCACGCACCGACGGGATCGACTTCCTACTCGTGGGCTTCCAGGAAGGCGTAGACGTCGGCCTCGTCCACACCCGGGAAGGTGTCCGAGGGCAGCGCGGAGAGCACGTGGGAGTGGGCCCGGGCCGAGGGCCAGACCATGCCCTGCCAGCGGTTGGCGAGTTCGGCGGGGGGACGTTGACAGCACTCCCCGTGCGGACAGCCGGACTTCGAGTGGTTGGTGGTCTCCCGTCCGCGGAACCATCGGGACTCGGTGTAGGGAACACCCAGGGTGATGGCGAAGTCCCGTCCCCGACTGGGGTCGACGTGGGCGACGCACCAGTGGGTGGCTCCCGGTTTGTCGGTGTACTGGTAGTAGGTGGAGTACCGGTCCGGTGAGGAGAACACCTGCCTGCCCGCCCAGTACCGGCACATCCGTTGGCCCTCGATCGCTCCGGTGGGATCGGCCGGGAACTCCAGGCCGTCGTTGGCGTAGGCCTTGTAGATGATGCCGGTTTCGTCGTTGCGGACGAAGTGGCACACCAGGTCCAGGTACTGGGTGGCCAGATTGGTGAAACGGTGGGCGGCCATCTCGTAGGACACGGAGAAGACGTCGCGCAGGTCCTCCACGGCGAGGTCGCGTTCCGCCTTGGCCTGCCGCAGGTACTCCACGGCCGGGGCCTCCGGGATCAGCACGGCGGCGGCGAAGTAGTTCGCCTCCACGCGTTGCCGCAGGAAGTCGGCGAAGTCGCGGGGCTGGCGGTGGCCGAGGGTGAGATGCCCCAGGGTCTGGAGCAGGATGGTGCGGGGGCTGTGCATGCCCAGCGACTCCCGGCGCAGGAAGATCCGCTTGTGCCGCAGGTCGGTGACGGAGCGGACCGAGCGGGGCAGGTCGGTGACGAACCGCAGCCCGTAACCGAGATGGGTGGCGATGGACTGGATCAGTCCCTCGGAGAGCGGCCCACCGTGGTAGCCGACCCGGTGGAGTATCCGGCCGGCGGACTTCTCGATCTCGGGGAAGTAGTTTCCGTGTTCGCGCATCATGGCGCGTAGTTCCGCGTTGGCGGCCCGGGCCTCTTCCGGGGTGGCCACGCGTTTGGTCTCCCGGCGTCGGAGTTCCTCGTAGAGCGCGAGCACGTGCTCCAGGACTTCGGTGGGGACGCGTTTGCTGATCTTCAGCGGCGGCACGTCGAGCTGCTGGTAGAGCGGGTCCAGTTGGGCCTGTTCGACGGCGATCTCCAGCTCGGCCCGACGGTTCGGTGGTTTCTTGGACATCAGCTCGTCGACCGAGCTGCCCAGTGCCGCGGCGAGTGACCTGAGTAACGAGAGCTTGGGCTCGCGGTGGCCGTTCTCCAGCAGCGAGAGCTGCGAGGGAGCGCGGTCGACGCGTTTTCCCAGCTCGGAAAGGGTGAGTCCGGCCGCCTTGCGCATGTGGCGCAGGCGCTGCCCGAACACCAGCAGGTCCTGCTCGGTGGAGAACGTGCCGCTTTCTTTCTCCGAGTCGTCCGTGAACTCCGACATGAGCTTCACTGTAACAGAAAAAATCCAAAATTTTGTCTTGATAGCTCCTCGTTTTTTCTTGGTGAGGTACCAATACTGGTCAGTAGCAGGCCGCAAGCGATCGAAAGGGACACACCATGCCTCAGCCCGGCACCCGCGAACAGGCCCTCCAGGCAGCCGAGGAACTCCGGCGCGACTGGGAGACCAACCCCCGCTGGAAGGGGGTCGAGCGCAGCTACTCGGCCGCCGACGTCATCCGTCTCCGTGGCTCCGTCCAGGAGGAGCACACACTGGCTCGGCAGGGAGCCGAGCGGCTGTGGAAGCTGCTGCACGAGAACGACTACATCCACGCCCTCGGAGCGCTGACCGGTAACCAGGCGGTCCAGCAGGTCCGCGCCGGACTGCAGGCGATCTACCTGTCCGGCTGGCAGGTCGCCGCCGACGCCAACCTGGCCGGCGAGACCTATCCGGACCAGAGCCTGTACCCCGCGAACTCCGTTCCCCAGGTGGTCCGGCGCATCAACAACGCGCTCAAGCGGGCCGACCAGGTCGCCTGGGCCGAGGCGCTGGACGCCGAGGCCACCGAGGTGGAGCAGGAGGACCGGCACTGGCTGGCCCCGATCGTCGCCGACGCCGAGGCCGGTTTCGGCGGTGTGCTCAACGCCTACGAGCTGATGAAGGGCATGATCCAGGCCGGCGCCGCCGGTGTGCACTGGGAGGACCAGCTCGCCTCCGAGAAGAAGTGCGGCCACCTCGGCGGCAAGGTGCTCATCCCCACCAGCCAGCACGTCAAGACGCTCAACTCGGCCCGGCTGGCCGCCGACGTCGCCGGGGTGCCCACTCTGGTGGTCGCGCGGACCGACGCCCAGGCCGCCACGCTGTTGACCAGCGACGTCGACGAGCGGGACCAGAAGTTCGTCACCGGTGAGCGCACCTCCGAGGGCTTCTACAAGGTCAACAACGGCATCGAGCCGTGCATCGAGCGCGGGCTCGCCTACGCGCCCTACGCCGACCTGATCTGGATGGAGACCTCGACTCCGGACCTGGACGTGGCCAAGAGGTTCGCCGAGGCGATCAAGGCCCAGTACCCGGACAAGATGCTGGCCTACAACTGCTCGCCCTCGTTCAACTGGCGCAAGAACCTGGACGACAGCACCATCGCCAAGTTCCAGCGTGAGCTCGGCCAGATGGGCTACAAGTTCCAGTTCATCACCCTGGCCGGCTTCCACGCGCTGAACTACAGCATGTTCGACCTGGCGAAGAACTACGCCTCCGAGGACATGAGCGCCTACGTCGACCTGCAGGACCGGGAGTTCGCCGCCGAGAAGGACGGCTACACCGCCACCAAGCACCAGCGGGAGGCGGGCACCGGCTACTTCGACCAGATCAGCATGGCGGTGAACCCGGACTCCTCGACCACCGCCCTGGCCGGTTCCACCGAGACGGCCCAGTTCTGAGTCGGTTGTCGGCAACCGGGCGCAACGTCGTGCGGGACGGGGCCGCGGCGCCGTCCCGAGGACCCGGATGCGCCGGGCCGCGCGGGATCCCCGGTTTCGGCGCGGTCCGACCGTCGGAAGAAGGAGGTGCACACCAGCTCCCACGACCGTGAGCACTCCACTCCTGCGGGGGTGTTCACCCAGACGCACCAGCGGCCCTGTGGCGGGGTGTGATGATCGCGATGGTGCGAGTGGGCGGGAACCCGGATCGGCGGGTTCCCGCCCACGCTTGTGTACGGCCTGGGGAAGGGCTCACACGGTTCGTCGTGCTCGTGCGGTGCCCGGTTTCCGGGGTGGCCTGCCGCCGTTGTCCCGTCCGCCTCTCCTCGCGCGGAACTTTTCTTCACCCGATCGCGTTGTGATGTAGCACACCCTTTTGCGGTGTGGTGGAGTGGGTGAATGATTGGCCCACCAAAAGTTTGTCTTCCTAGTTATGGCGTCCGCCCAGCGGTGCGGGGGAAGGGTGCGTAGGCAGATGACCGACGAGCTGGAGCACTTCATCGGAGGCGAACGTGTCGCGGGCACCTCGGGGGCCTACGACGACGTCTTCGACCCGAACACGGGCACGGTGCAGGCCAGAGTGCCGCTCGCCTCGGCCGAGGAGGTGGACTCCGCCGTGCGGGACGCGGCCGAGGCACAGCGCACGTGGGCGAGCTGGAACCCCCAACGGCGCGCCAGGGTGCTGATGAGGTTCCTCGAACTGTGTAACGAGGAGATGGACTCGTTGGCCCGGCTGCTGGCCTCCGAGCACGGCAAGACGGTCCCGGACGCCAAGGGGGACGTCCAGCGGGGTCTGGAGGTGGTCGAGTTCGCCACCGGGATCCCCCACCTGCTCAAGGGGGAGTACACCGAGGGAGCCGGTGCGGGCATCGACGTGTACTCGATGCGTCAGCCACTCGGTGTGGCTGCGGGAATCACCCCCTTCAACTTCCCAGCGATGATTCCGCTGTGGAAAGCAGCCCCCGCGATCGCCTGCGGAAACTCCTTCGTGCTCAAACCCTCCGAAAGGGACCCCTCGGTGCCGCTGCGGCTGGCCGAGCTGTTCGTCGAGGCCGGACTGCCACCCGGCGTGTTCAACGTCGTCAACGGCGGCAAGACGGCCGTGGACTCCCTGCTGCTGCACCGGGAGGTGGCCGCCGTCGGCTTCGTCGGCTCCTCCGACATCGCCGAGTACATCTACTCCACGGCAGCGGCCCACGGCAAACGCGCGCAGTGCTTCGGCGGCGCCAAGAACCACATGATCATCATGCCGGACGCCGACCTGGACCAGGCGGTGGAGGCGCTGGTGGGAGCGGGGTACGGTTCCGCCGGCGAACGCTGCATGGCCATCTCGGCGGCCGTGCCGGTCGGACAGCCCACCGCCGAGGCACTCGTGGAGAAACTGACCGAGCGGGTCCGCCGACTGCGGACGGGAACCAGCTTCGACGAGTCCGCCGACTTCGGACCGCTGGTGACCGAGCAGGCCAGGAAGCGGGTCGAGGACTACATCGCCCTCGGGGTCGCCGAAGGCGCGGACCTGCTGGTCGACGGTCGCGGGTTCCGGATGCCGGGCCACGAGGACGGGTTCTTCCTCGGTGCCTCGCTGTTCGACAACGTCACCCCCGAGATGCGGATATACCGCGAGGAGATCTTCGGGCCGGTGCTGTCGGTGGTGCGCGCGGCCGACTACGAGGAGGCGCTGCGCCTGCCCAGCGAACACGAGTACGGCAACGGAGTCGCGATATTCACCAGGGACGGCGACTCGGCACGGGAGTTCGCCAGCAGGGTCAACACCGGAATGGTCGGTGTCAACGTCCCCATCCCGGTCCCGATCGCCTACCACACCTTCGGCGGGTGGAAACGTTCCGGCTTCGGGGACCTCAACCAGCACGGCCCGGACTCCATCCGGTTCTACACCAGAACCAAGACCGTGACCTCGCGCTGGCCCTCCGGGCGCAAGGAGGACGCCAGCTTCACCATCCCGACGATGCACTGACCCCGCGACCGGCCGCGAACACCGACGGTGTTCCGAGTGCCGGGAAGGGCCCCGTGGGAGCGGCGTCGGCGATCCCGTCGCGCGATCACGGGGCACCCGTGGCGGGACGACAGGTCGACAGCGAGGAAACGACGTCGCGATCCGACGTCACGACCGAGCAGGAGTTCCCAGTGACCGCTTCCGTCGCAGCGACAGCATCGCCGCGGTCCCCGTTCGCCCTCACGGAGGACCAGCGTGCGATCAAGGAGACCGCCGGTGAGTTCGCGGCCGAACGTATCGCCCCCCACGCGCAGGAGTGGGACCGCGACAAGCACTTTCCCGTGGACGTGCTCGGGGAGGCGGGCGATCTCGGCATGGGAGGTGTCTACGTCGACGAGCAGTACGGGGGCAGCGGGCTCAGCCGCTTCGACGCCGCGCTCGTCTTCGAGGAACTGGCCACCGGCTGTCCCACCATCGCGGCCTACGTCTCGATACACAACATGGCCGCCTGGATGATCGACGCCTACGGCGACCACGAGCAGCGCGCCGCCTGGCTGCCGCGGATGTGCTCCATGCGACGACTGGGCAGTTACTGTCTCACCGAGCCCGAGGCGGGCTCCGACGCGGCCGCGCTGCGCACCAGGGCGGTGCGCGACGGCGACCACTACGTGGTCAACGGCGTCAAGCAGTTCATCTCCGGAAGTGGCTACGCGGGCGTCTACGTGGTGATGGTGCGCACCGGCGAGCCCGGCCCGAGGGGCATCTCCACGCTGGTGGTCGACGGCGAGACCGAGGGGATCTCGTTCGGGCCGGAGGAGCGGAAGATGGGCTGGAACGCCCAGCCCACCCGGCAGGTCGTCTTCACCGACGCGCGGGTTCCCGTGGGCAACCGGCTCGGGGAGGAGGGCGACGGTTTCCGGATCGCCATGTCCGGACTGGACGGAGGACGACTCAACATCGGAGCGTGCTCCCTGGGCGGGGCGCGTTCCGCCCTGGAACTCAGCACCACCTACGCCGAACAGCGGCACGCCTTCGGCTCCCGCATCGGCGACTTCCAGGCCGTGCGTTTCAAGCTCGCCGACATGGCCACCGAGCTGGAGGCCGCCCGCACCCTGCTGTGGCGGGCCGCGGCCGCGCTCGACGCCCGTGACCCGGAGGCCACGCGGCTGTGCGCCATGGCGAAACGCCTCGCCACCGACAGCGGTTTCCGCGTGGCCAACGAGGCTCTTCAGATCCACGGGGGTTACGGATACCTTTCCGAGTACGGACTGGAGAAGATCGTGCGTGACCTCCGGGTACACCAGATCCTGGAAGGCACGAACGAGATCATGCGTTTGATCATTTCCCGTGGACTGTTGGAGTCTGACTCATGACCACCCAGGAGAACGCCGAGCAGCAGGTGCTGTTCGAGGTACAGGGCGCGTTGGGGCGGATCACGCTCAACCGGCCGAAGGCCCTGAACTCGTTGACCTTCGACATGGTGCGGGCGGTCACGTCCGCGCTGGAGCAGTGGCGCACCGACGACCGGGTGCGTGCCGTGCTCGTCGAGGGGGCCGGGGAACGCGGCCTGTGCGCGGGCGGCGACATCCGTGCCATGTACGACGCGGTCAGGGCCGGACGGGTCGACCTCACCGAGACGTTCTGGGCCGCCGAGTACCGGATGAACGCCGCGTTGGCCCGCTACCCCAAGCCGGTCGTGGGGATCATGGACGGCATCTGCATGGGCGGTGGCGTCGGGATCTCGGCACACGGTTCGCACCGGGTGGTCACCGAGCGGTCCAAGGTGGGGATGCCCGAGGTGGGAATCGGTTTCGCCCCCGACGTGGGGGGAACCTACCTGCTCTCCCGCGCCCCCGGTGAGCTGGGCACGCACCTGGCGCTGACCGGGGAGCCGGTGAGCGGGGCCGACGCGCTGCACTGCGGCCTGGCCGACCACTACGTGCCCGGTACGGACCTGGACGACCTCGTCACCGCGCTCACCTCCGGTGAGGTCGACGCCTGCCTGGAGAAGTACTCCACCACGCCGCCGCGTTCCGAGCTGGGGCGGGCCGCCGCCTGGATCGACGAGGTCTACGCCCGGGACTCGGTCGAGGAGATCCTGGAAGGGTTGCGTTCCCGACCCGAGGAGGAGGCCCAGCGGGCCGCGAGCACGATCGCCACGAAGTCCCCCACCTCGTTGAAGGTCACGTTGCGGGAGCTGCGCGGCGCCCGGGAGCTCGACTCCCTGGAACGGGCGCTGGAGCAGGAGTACCGCGTGTCGCTGGGGTGCGTCCACCGCGGCGACTTCATGGAGGGGGTGCGCGCGACGGTGGTGGACAAGGACCGTAATCCCTCCTGGTCACCGGCCACCCTGGCGGAGGTCGACGAGGAGCGGGTCGCCGCCTTTTTCGAACGTCCGGCCGGTGGGGACCTCGTGCTCCCCACCTGAGCCCGAGCCCCCGGCCGCAGGAACTGTCGGATCACGAGAAAGGTGGATCGGCCATGGCTGTCATCGGATTCATCGGGCTGGGACACATGGGAGGCCCGATGTCGGCGAACCTGGTCAAAGCCGGACACACCGTACGGGGCTTCGACCTCGCGTCCGAGGCGACGCGGCGGGCCGCCGAACACGGGGTGACGGTCGCCGCTTCGGCGGTCGAGGCGGTGGAAGGGGTCGATGCCGTGGTCACCATGCTGCCGGGGGGTCAACACCTGCTGGAGTGCTACGACCGGATCCTCGCGGCCGTCTCACCCGGGACACTGCTGATCGACTCCTCGACGGTGGACGTCGCCGACGCGCGACGGGCGCACGAGCTGGCCGAGGAGGCCGGTCTGGACTCCGTGGACGCGCCGGTCTCCGGCGGCACCGCCGGAGCGGAGGCGGGGACGCTGACCTTCATGGTGGGGGGAACCGAGCGGGCCTACCTGGCCGCGCGGGACTTCCTCGAACCGATGGCCCGCAAGGTGATCCACTGCGGCGGTGCGGGCAACGGGCAGGTCACCAAGATGTGCAACAACCTCATGCTGGCGACCTCGATGCTCGGGGTGGCCGAGGCCTTCGTGCTCGGCGAGCGACTCGGGCTGTCCCACCGGGCGCTGTACGACGTCGCTTCGGTGTCCACCGGCCAGTGCTGGTCGCTGACCACCAACTGTCCCGTTCCGGACATGGTGGAGACCAGCCGGGCCAACCACGACTACGAGCCCGGTTTCGCCGCCTCCCTGATGCTCAAGGACCTGGGGCTGGCGGTCTCGGCCGCGGACCGCAGTGGCGCGGACACGGAACTGGCCCGGCTGGCCGCGCGGATCTACGAACGCTTCAACGAGGAGGGCGGTGGCGGCTACGACTTCAGCGCCGTGATCGACTCCATCAGGCGCCACTCCGGGGAGGTGGGCACGGAGCAGCGGGGCTGAGCCCGACCCTGGTGCTCTCTCCGCTGCGGTGCCCGCCGGGAGACGCCGTGGCCTCCGGGACGCCCGTCGCGCAGGCGGGTGTCCTGCGGGGTAGGCTGGCTTGCCGTGATGGGCGGAGTGGTCGCGGTGTGGGACGGGATCGAGTCGTGGCTGGTGATGCTGCCCTACCCGTTCCAGGTGACGCTGGTGCTGGCCGTGCTCATCCCCCTGTGCTGGCTCGTGGCTCGGGGCCTCGACCGTGGGGTGGACGAACTCGTGGCCAGGTTGACGAGGACACGCGAGGCCGACCCTCCGGTGCGTGTGGGGCGGCGGCGTGTTCGCGTGCGAACCGGCACGGGCCTTATCGTGAAGGGGCGACGTGTCGAAGCGGAGTAGTGCGGCGTCCCCCGCCGGAGAGTTCCGGGGGAGGCGCGGGTGAGTTCGCGAGGCCGCGTCACGTTCGTGTTGCTGGTGATGCTCGCCCTGGTGGTCTTCGGGTGGCTCGCCGAGCACGTGGACCTCGTGTGAGCGGCGAGACGGCGGTTTCGGTGCGGAGCGCGAATCGTGGGCGACTGACGATGAGTCCGGTGGGGTTTCCGAGACGGGGTTCGAGAAGGGACGTCGAGGTGGTCGAATCCGCTCCGTTGCCCGTGTTCGCCACCACCGGTGAGGCGGTGCGCCGGGCCCGGGCTTCGGGAGCTTTCCCACACGTGCTCGACGGCGGTGAGGTGTTCGGCAAGAGGGCCATGCTGGACGCCGTGGCGGCGACACTGTCCTTCCCCGAGTGGGCGGGGCGGAACCTGGACGCACTGTACGACTGTCTGATCGACCTGTGTTGGCTGCCGCCGGGGGAGCACGTGCTGGTGTGGTCGCGTCACCGCGTGCTGGCCGAGCACGACCCGAAAACCTACCGCCGGATCGGCACGGTGCTGCGCACCGCCACCGGAGCTTCCGGTGAGCGGGTGTTCCGGGCGGTGTGCGCCGACGACGAACCCGGCGGGTGAACCGCACGGCAGTCCCACCCTCTTCGGTGGGGGCGGGGTCGGGGGGGACCCCGCCCGGTGGTCTTCCACGCAGCTCAGCGCTCCCAGGAGGGCGAGCGTTTCTCGGCGAAGGCCCGCATTCCCTCGGCCGCCTCCTCGCTGGCGAAGTGGCGGGCCGACAGCTCCAGCATGTTCGCGAAGTCCGTACGCATATCCTCCGGTCGGGGAGTGCGCAGCATCTCCTTGGTGGCGGCCAGGGCGTTCGGAGCTCCCTTGGCCAGCATCCGCGCGTAGCGGTCCACTTCGGCGTCCAGCTCCCCGGCGGAGACCGCGGAGTTGAGCAGGCCGATCTCGACCGCCCTGCGCGCGTCGAAGGTCTCGCCGGTGAGGAACAGTTCGTGGGCCTGCCGGGGGTGCAGCCTGGGAAGTACGGTGACCGAGATCACCGCGGGGACGACGCCGATGCGCACCTCGCTGAACGCGAAGGTGGCCTCCTCCGCCGCCACCGCGATGTCGGCCGCGGCGACCAGCCCCAGACCGCCGGCGCGGGCCGGACCGGCGAGCTTGGCGATCACGGGTTTCGGGCTGGTCCACACGCGTTCCACCAGCTGCGGGACCTCGTTGATGCCCTGGTTCCGCGCGTCCTCGGTGCGGGACTCCTTCAGGTCCATCCCGGCGCAGAACACGGATCCGGTGTGGGCCAGTACGATCAGACGGACCTCGGGGTCGGCGAGGGCACCGTCCAGCGCCTCCAGCAGCTCGTGACGCAACCGTCTCGACAGGGCGTTGCGATTGTGCGGTGAGTCGAGGGTGATCGTGGCGATCCCGTTGTCCACAACGCGATGCACGAGTTCGTCAGCCATGCGCCGCAGCCTAGTCGGGAGAGGACCGCTGTGACGAGATCGACGACGAAATCCTGGGAAGCCCTGATTCAGTTCACCGGGTAGCGCTCGAACCACTCGGGGGTCTCCGGGGGAGCGGGGCCGAACTCCAGCGCGGCGTCGGTGGCCATGCGTTCCACGGTCTCGCGCAGCTCCAGTTCCCGGGTCCAGCGTTCCTCCACCGTCTCCGGAGCCGAGGCGGCCAACAGCCCCCCGGCCACCGCCCCGCACACCGCACTGTCCCCCGAGTGGTTGACCGCCGTCCGGATGCCCAGGGCGAAGTCCCCCCGTGCGCAGAGCGCGGAGTAGACCCCGATCCCCAAAGCCCCCACGGCGGTGAATCCGGTGCCGAAGGTTCCGGTGACGCGTTCCGGCGGGACCGGCCCCTCCTCGGCCAGGTCCACGGCGGTGGCCAGGGTGGACCGAACGTGCTCCCCTTCCTCCCGGCGCTCCACCATCGCCAGGGCCTCCGCCACCGACTCGGACAGCGGGACTCCCCGTAACAGCCGGGAGACCACCACGGCCAGGCTCGCCGTGCCCATCCGGGCGTCGGGGTGACCGTGGGTGAGCCCGGCCAGCTCGGCGGCCACCCGGAACGTCTCGGCCGGGTCCGCGCTCCACAGCGCGGCGGGAACGGCGCGTAACAGGGCCGTGCCGCCGTCGGAGTCGCTCTCCGGTGTCTGCGGGTCCCCCATCTCCCGTTGCCCCTTGGCGAAGGCGATCAGCGTGCGCATCATGGTCCGTCCCGGCGTGCGGGTCTGGAACAGTCCGCGCAGGCCCACCAGCCAACCGTCCGGTTCGGGTGCCACCGACAGGAACTTCCCGGCGGCGCGGGGCCAGCTCAGGTGCTGGGTGTGCAGCCACCGCTGGTAGGCGTGCTGCACGTACCCGGTCGGGAGGTCGACCTCCGTCCCGCGCCGGGCGAGCCCGGCACGAACCATCCCCTCCAGGGTGAACAGCAGGATCTGCGTCTCGCTGCCGATCCGCCCCGAGGGATGGCCCGCGGGCACGTACTCCAGCAGCCCCGAGGGACCGTAGCGGTCCGTGATCTCCTGCCAGGAGTCCCCGGCCACCGCCCCTCCGAGCGCCTCGCCGACGGCGCAGCCGAGCACGCAGTGCGTGAAGAGCCCCTGCCAGACCTCGCTGGTGCGGTACTGCCCGCTCGGTTCGTCCTCGTCGTTCTCCGCGGCTTCCTCGAAGGTCGGGACTGTCGGAGGAGACTCCCCCCGCCGCGGGGCGTCGCCGGCAGTCACCCCGAACTCGCGTACCGCCTCGGCGGTGACTCGTTCGACCAGGGGATCGACGCGCGGAACCCGCCCCGTGACCTCGTGAAGCCGGTCCGGACCGTGGCGGGCTCCGAACAGCTGCCCGCAGAGCAGCGCCGAGACGAGGGTGTCTCCGCCGTGGTCGACGGCCACCCGCAGTGCCCCGGCGAAGTCCTCGGGAGAGCTGATCACCGCGCGCAGCGCCACGGCCAACGCCCCGGCCCCCGTCCGGCAGTCCGCTGCGGCCTCCAGGTTCCTCCTGGTGGGACGGCTCCCCGCCGGGCGGAACCCGCTCAGCCGCACGGCTTCGGCCACCTCGGGGCAGACACGTTCGCGTCCGGCCAGTTCCACGGCCTCGGCGGCGCAGGATCGCGGGTCACCACCCCGCATCAGTCCGAACAGGACGGCCGCGGCGAGCCCGGCGGGCCGGTACCCCCGGAGGCCGCCGTGCGTCAGGGCGGCCATCCGTTCGCCCAGCAGCAGGGCCGAGGACGGGTTCTCCGCCCACAGCGCCGCCGCGACCGCCGCGACCGGAACGGCACCGGCCGACTCGGCGGTGTTGACGGGTTCCTCCGGGGTGCCGGGGCGAGCGCCCTCCTCGATGCGGCCCAGGGTGAACAGCGTCACCGGATCGGCCTCACCACCCGGAGAACTCCGGGAATCGACGGTAGGCTCTCCGTCCGCGACACCGCCCCCACAGGCGGACGAGTCGGGGCACTCGGGGTGGGTGGCTCCGTGGGGGTGCGGCAGACACCGCTGACCGCGTAGCATCGCCTCCACCGGGTGGGCCTCGCCGTGCTGGTGGAACTCGGCCCGCGCCCGAACCAGTTCGTCAACAACGGACAGAACCGTGCTCGTGCGCGGCACCTCCGGGGCCCGCCGGACGAACGTCTCGGCCACCGCGCACCCCCGGAGCATGCCCAGCAACCTTCCCCGCGCCTCGGGACAGTCGCCGAACAACGTTCCCGTCTCCGTTCCGGGGACGCTGCCGGTGTGCGTGAGCCCGTTTTCCAGCGTTCTCGCCCACAACGGTCCGTGCGGATCGGTGCGGAGCAGCCGCCAGTGGTTCAGCAGGGCGCGCTCCCGCCCGTCCCGCAGCGGGGGTCGTACGGAACGTCGCCTGTCCGCGCGGAACCTCGCGAGCAGCCGCGCCTCGTCCTCCCCGAGGGGAGTCGTCGTCTCCTCCACGGCACCAGTCATCCTCGTCGTCGGGGCGGAGTCCCGCCTGTCGCCCAGGGTCCCGCCCGGTCGACCTCCGGGAAAACCCACGGAAAGGCTCCAGCCGGTTCGGCCGGTTGACGGTGTACCGGCACCTCACGGGCCGCCGTCCACACCGGTGCATCGACTCAGCGGGAGGTTCCGTTACCGCCGCTTTCCTCGCCGAGATACCGTGTCATCCATTCCGGAGGCTGCTCTTCCGAGAACGGTTCCTCCGGATCCCGCAGACGTTGCCGGTCCGCCAGCAGCGTCTCGGCGACCTCACGCGGTTCGAGCCGTTCGACCAACTCGGTCGGTAGTGCCTCGTCACCGCGGGAGGCGCCCAGCAGGCCGCCGCAGAGGGCGGCGGTGGCGGCGCTGTTGCCGGGGTGGGAGGCGGCCAGGGTCACGGCCTCGCGCCACGAGTCCGGACGGGACAACGCTGCCGCCAGGGCGATGGCCAGTGCCTCCGGGGCCCGCCAGCCGCTGCCGAGCTCCCCCAGGGCCGTGGCCTCCGGTGGTCCGTTCTCGGCCAGTCGCACCGCCGAGCGGACCGCCTCCGCCGTGTTCGTGCTCCCCTCGTACTTGTCCAGTTCCGCCAGCGCCCGCCGGGTCGCCTCCGCCAGCGTCGTACCCCGCAGCAGCGCGTTGACCAGCCCGGCGAGCATCCCGGCGGGAAGGTAACCGTCCGGGCTGCCGTGAGTCAGCACCGCGCTTTCCGCGCCGAGGGTGAAGGCGACCGCGAGGTCGGGGGCGAACAGCCCGAGCGGGGCGGCGCGGGCCGTGCCGAGGAAGCCGTCCGCGTCGTTGGGCGGGTTCAACGGTCCCGGCCTCGTGCCGTGCTGGGCCGGGGCGGCGAGGGCGGCCAGGCTGGCATGGTCGGGAAAACGCTGGGCACGCAGGACGGGCGTCTCACCCGGCCAGTGCTCGCGTGGAGGATGCCGCAGCACGACCCCCTGGGTGCCCAGCCACTGCCGCAGACTCGTGCGGATGTTGTCCACGGTGGTGGTATCGGAGTCGTGCAGCCGTTTCCGCAGTTCGGCGCGCAGCACACCGTGCAGCACGAACAGCAGCTGTTGGCTGAGGCAGCTCCCCCGGCCGTCCGTGCCCACGAGTCTCTCGAGCTCGTCGGCGTCGAGCTTTCCCGTGTCGGTGGAAAACATCAACGGTGTACCCAGGACGTCGCCGCACAACGTGCCCAGCACGCAGCCACGGAGACGCTGGTCGAGGTCCAGCTCCGAAGGGGACTCCTCCGCGAGAGCCCCCGTGTTCCGGTTCCGCCCGTGCGTCCCGAGCAGCCGCGCGGCCTCCTCGGCACCGAACGTGTCGATCGCCAGTGCGCGCAGTCCCTCGTACAGCTCGGTGGGCACGTCCCCGTCCCCGTCCTGGATCCGCCTCCAGGCACTCAACAGCCGGGACTCCTCGGCAGACAGGGACTCGTTGCCCGTGGCCTCCTCCGTCGGGGGCGGTTCCTCCGCGTGCCGTTCCCACTCCGGGGGTGCCTCCTCGGCGGAGGAGGGATCTTCTTCCTTCCCGGCGTCCTCGCCCTCCGCCGGGGAGGCCGGGGAGTCGGAGATGGCTACGTCCGTGCCCGTGGGCGCGTGCTCCTCGGGCGGCGGTGCGTCTTCCTCGGTGTCCGGGATTCCCTCCCCCTCCTGTTCGTCGGTCCCGGGAGACGGCCGTTGCGCTTCGGACTCCGCCGAGGCGGAACCCGAGGAGGCCGTGTCGCGCACGGGCAGCCACGTCCGGGGCGGTGTTTCCCCGCCCGCACCGGAGGCCTCCGCCGCTCGTTCTCCGGGGGGAAGCGGGTAGCGCCGCAGCCATTCCGCGTCCTGGGGCGGGGCCGGTCCGAACTCCAGCTCGGCGTCGGCGGCGATCCGTTCGATCGTCTCGCGCAGGTCCAGCGTCCGTACCCATTCCTCCGGAATCGAGTCGGCGGACAGCGCGGCCCCCATGACGGTGCCGCAGACGGAGCCGGTGGAGTCGCTGTCGCCGGAGTGGTTGACCGCCAGCAGCACGGCGTCGGTGAACGAGTCGGGGTGGGTGAGCGCGGCGTAGACCGCTATGCCCAGCGCTTCCTCACCGACCCATCCGCCACCGAGCCGCCGCTCGATCGTCTCCGGTCCTCGTTCCCCGGCGGCGGCCAGCTCCTCGGCCCGTTTCAGGCAGGCCGTCGTCTCCTGGTGCTCGTCCCACCGGCTCAGTTCCCCCAACGCCGTGTCGAGGGCCTGGTGGAGGGAGAACCCGTCGAGGAGGGCCCGCACGATCACGGCGAACGCCCCGGCCGGGAGGTAGCCGCTCGGATGGCCGTGCGTGAGGGCGGCGCTTTCGGCCGCGACGCGGAAAACCTCCCGCCGATCGGTCGACCACAGCGCCACGGGGGCGGCTCGCATGACCCCGCCGCACCCCTTGGAGTCGTTCAACGGAGCGGCCACCGAACCGGCTCTGCGTTCGCGGCCGAAGCCGTGCAGGGCCTGGATGCACGTGGTGCCCGGGGCCCGTCGTTTGAACAGCTCGCGCCGCCCGATCAGCCACCCGTCCGGTTCGTCCTCCTCCGCGGGGCCGCGCGCCTCCTTCCAGTCGAACCCCTGGGTGTGCAGCCACCGTTGGTAGGCGTGTCGCACCACCTCGACCGGAGGAGTCGCCCTCCCCAGGCGCCTGGAGGTCCCCGCACGGATGATGCCCTCCAGGGTGAACAGGGTCATCTGGGTGTCGTCGCTGACCACCGCGGACGCGTTCCCCTTCTCCGGGAATCCGGTCACCCCGGCGGGACCGAACCGTCCCCGGATGGTGGCCAGCGGGTCGAACTCGACGAGATAGCCGAGCGCGTCCCCCACCGCCCCTCCGAGCAGGGGACCGCGGAACCCGCCACCGCCGACAGCGGAGTCCGGAGGATCCTCCGTGGGAGCGGTGGTGCCGGAGGACTCTCCGGTGGAGCTTTCCGTTCCGGAGGGGTCGGGGACCTCCTCCACCACGGCGGAACCGCTCGGGGAGGAGTGTTCGGCGGGGGCCCGCCCACCGAACGTGGGATCGAATCCCAGGGAGGAGACGTCCCCGTGGCCGGGGTAGCGCTGCCGCCATCCCTCGTCGTCCGGAGGGGAGGTTCCGAACTCCCGCAGCGCGTCCCGTCCGAGGTCCTCGACCGTTTCGCGTTGACGCAGGTCCCGCAGCCACACCCCGGGAAGCGCCGACCTGCCGTACATCGCCCCGGCCAGGGCTCCGCAGACGGCCCCGGTGGAGTCGCTGTCGCCGGAGTGGTTGACCGCCAACAGCACCGCCCGGGCCAGGTTCTCCGTGCTCGACACGGCACAGACGGCGATGGCCAGCGCCTCGGAGGCCGTCCAACCGGCCCCGAGCACGTCCTTGAGGCGTTCGGGGGTGGGGCTGCCGTGCTCGGCGAGCTCCACGGCACGGGCCAGGGCCTGTTCCGTGCCGCAGTCGGGCGCGTACTCGGCGAGGACCGTGCGGGCCCGCGCGAGTGCCGTGGCCAGTTTCTGACCGTCCCACAGCTGACGCAGCAGCACCCCCAGCACTCCGGCGGGAAGGTACCCCTCGGGCGCGCCGTGGGTCAGCGCGGCACAGGCGCAGGCCATCTCGAAGACGGTGTGCGGATCGCGCGACCACAGCGCGGCGGGCAGCGCGCGCAGCATCCCGCCGTTGGTCTCCGAACGCCCCAGCGGTTCGGCGACACTGCCCGGCCGTTCGGAGGAGACGAACTCCCGCAGGGCGCTGATGTTGCTGCTGGCGGGGGAGCGCACCGCGAAGAACTCCGGCAGGGCGACCAGCCACCCGTCCGGTTCGGGGTGGGTGTGCAGGAACGGCCCGGCGGCACGTTCCCAGGAGTACCCCTGGGTGTGCAGCCAGCGTTGCAGTCCCAGCTGGATCGCGGGCAGCGGGTTCTCGCTCACTCCGGTGCGGACGGCGAGATGACCCCGGATCATGCCTTCGAGGGTGAACAGCGTCAGCTGCGTGTCGTCGGTGAACGCACCCGGGTGCTCGGTGTTGCGGTCGTAGTCGGTCACCCCGTCGGTGCCGTAACGACTTCTGATCTGTTCGAGCGGGTAGAACTCGACGGGGGCTCCGAGGGCGTCCCCGGCCGCCGTGGCCAGCAGACTTCCCAGGAAACGTTCCCCGAAGGGATCGTCGCCCACCCGCTCGCGTTCCTCCTGCTGGGGCGGTGACGGCAGGTCCGGCGCCGACTCGGAGGAGGTGGACTCCGGGGCCGTGGCGGAGGAGGGGGTGCTCGTGGTGGGACGGCCGGGGGTGGTGATCGTGGAGACGTCGGTCCGCGCGGTCGTCTCGGCGGCGGAGGCTCCGTTGGCGGTGTGGTTGGCCGTGACGGGAAGCCCCGCCGCGCGGATCAGGTCCTCGGCGGGAACACGGACCTTGACGACACTGTTCGGGTTCACCTGCAGGTCCGTGCCGAGGGGACGCATTCCCGCCAGGGAGCGGCCCGTCATGCGTTGCCAGCTGGTCCAGTTGCCCGGCAGCTGTGTCTCCGAGGTGAAGACCTGCAGCTGTTTGCGGCCCGAGTGGTGGTTGAGGGTGAACAGCCCGTCGCCCTGGGGTTGGGCGAACAGGATGAGTTCGGTCTCCAGCAGGGCGGCCAGCAGGGTCTGGGCGGGGGCGTAACCGGTGGTGGTCAGCTGCAGGGCCCGTTCCACGTCGTTGGTGGGGGCGGGCAGCCGCAGCGCCACCGGGGACGGGCGGTAGTTCGGGTTCGGGGAGAAGTCCTCGGTGATCCGACCGTGTTCGTCGACGCGGAAGCCGCCGATGAATCCCCAGGGCGGTACCTCCGCGTTGGGGTCGGTGAAGATCGGATCCACCACGTACAGCCAGCTGTTCGGCTGTTGCGCTGCCTGTTCCCGCATCGCGGGTGTAATAGCCGGTCGGCTCGGCTGCTGACTGCTCATCGCCCCCGCTGCTTCCCCTTGTCAGGTTCTCGGTGTGGTCCGGCGGTCTTCGTCACGTGATGACGGAGGCCGCTTCGAACGCGGTTCGGTCGGGACGTGCCTGCCTGGCGGCCCGCCGAGCGATCGGTTGAGCGCGTCACTGCGTGGTCGTTACTGTCTCATGACCTTATGGAGTGAATATCGGTATCTCCTGTTTACCAAACACGCGTGCTGTGCTGGCCGGTACTCGTTCGAACCGGAAGCTGAGGCCCGGCGACGGGCGGAGTGTCGGGGGTAGCGTCCGTCCCGCCGCCGGGGCGCGCCCCGTGGGCGCACTCCGATCATGAGGGTAGATCCCCCTTCTCCGGGGCGTATCGCCCCGAATTGCTCCGAATACCTCAGCGCGGGGCGGTGTGACTGCTCCGTTCGGAGCAATTCGAGGGGTGTGCGTTTGTCGGGTAAGCCGCGCGGGAATTCGGAACCGGGGCGGAGAACGGGTGTGCCGTGCGGAAAAGCGGTTCGCGACGAATCGATGTGCACGCGGAAGGCAACTTTCGCCCTCCCGGCGCGTCCCACGGGACAGAAAACCGAAAGGGAACTCCCCACGCGAGAAGGAGAAGTCCGACATGCACAAGACGTTTGCCGCCGCCTTCGCCGCACTGACCGTTCTCGGAGGCGCGGGAACGGCTGTTTCCGCGACCATCCCCGAGAAAACGGAAAAGGATCCCGCTACGTCCGTGTCACAACACGGGGGTCTGTTCACCACGGTCACCGGAAAACTGGTACGCGCGGAGTCCGGCTACGCCATCACCGACTCGGAGAGCGGGACCAGTTACGCCCTCGACTTCGACTCCAAGGTGGTGCTTCCCTACGTCGGTGAACGCGTCCGGGTCACCGGCAGTCTGCCGGGGCGCTTCGGGGGTGACACGGATGATCCGCTGACGGTGCGCACCGTGGAACCGGTGGAGAGTGACGGGAAGCTGCCCGAGCGGGGAACCACGGAACTGCGGATGCAGGTCCGTACCGACGGAAACGTCCCCGCCGGGATGACCTTCTACGGTCTCTTCGACCAGCCGGAAGGCCCCGCCCAGGGCGAGGTGGACGGAATCGAGGACCTCGGGGCGATCGCGCTGAACGACTTCGACGGCGACGGGGTGTACTCCGCCTCGGTCGGTCTGCGGCAGGGGAGCAGCTCGGTGGCACGTGTCGCCGTGGGCAGTACCGCCACGGGCCCGCGCGAGGTGATCCACCCGCAGAGCACAGTTCGGCAGGACAACACGGTCGTGCTCGACGGGGACACCACCGTCACCGCCGACTACACGCCCGTCCGCTCCTGCGGTGACGTGCCCTTCAGCCCGGAGACGGACCACGGGGCCTTCGGCGTGAACGCCACCGGTGTGGACTGCGGCGTGGCCCGTGACGTCGCCGCCGACGCCGAGGGCAACCTCGGCGAGAACTACCGCAGCCACGACTTCACCTGCCTGGCCGAGGAGTCCGGCGGTGAACTGGGTGGTTACGACTACACCTGCCTCCACGGGGTGCGGAAGGTGACCTTCTCCGCCTCCTGAGCCGCATCCCCGCGGCTTCTCCGGCCGGACGGCCCGTCGCCCGGCCGGAGAACCGTGTGCTCCACGGACCCGGTCTGTCGGCGGGGAGGTAGTTCCGTTCCTTACACGAGCGGGGGACACCGAGTGTCCGAAGAGGACGTGGTTGGGTTAGTTTGGACCGTCGGCAGAGACGGTTTCTGGGGGAGGTGTATCCACGCATGAGGAATGAACCAGCCGGTGGCCGAACGCGTCCCGAACCGCGCGGATCCCGTGCCCACGGGCGTCGACTGCGGACGATGGCAGCCGCGTTGCGGGGTGCCTCGCGGTGGTCGGTGATCGAGCCGGAGGTCGAGGGGCTGAAGGAGGTGGTCGGAGCCGGGGACGTGTGCTTCGACGTCGGTGCCGCCTACGGCATGTACAGCTTCGCCCTGGCCCGTCTCGTCGGCTCGGCGGGGGAGGTACATTCCTTCGAGCCCCAGCGCAAACCGCACCGGATACTGGCGACCGGCGCGCTGCTGACCGGCGTGCGCAACCTCCGGATCGCCCGCGCGGCGCTGGGTGGGCGTTCGGGCAGGGGCAGGATCACCGTTCCCACCCGTTTCGGACTGCCGATCCACGGGCACGCCCATGTGGGTGAGGGGGTGGCGAGCGCTCCTCCCACGGGGCTCTTCCGCGGAAGTCGTTCGGTGGTGACCGACACGTTCTCCGTGGACCAGATACGGCGTTTTCGGGGAATTCCCCGGGTCGATTTCATGAAAATCGACGTCGAGGGCTATGAGCCCACCGTTCTCGACGGTGCGGAGAAAACCCTGGAGGAATGCAGACCAACGCTGTTGCTCGAAATCGAACAACGGCACCTTTCCCGCTACGGTCTCGATCCGTCCGCATTCCTGGTCCGGTTGCGGAAAATGGGATACCGACCCCACGTGTGGCATTCGGGGAGCTGGATTCCCGTCGACGGGGTGACCCCGCGCAAACGAAACTACCTGTTCACCGCATCCCGGCCGTGAACGGGTCCACGACACCGGCGGAGATCCGGCGCAGCACCTCCGGCCGGGAGCGAGGTGCGGAGAGCGCCCCCTGCCGGTGGAACTCATCGTCCTTCCGGGCCGAGCGCGGCGAGAGGCCGGTCCAGCGCCGACTCGTAGCGGCCCACGACCAGTTCGGCTACGTCGTGGTCGTCCCCCATGGGCTCGGCCAGCAGCGGCTCGGAGACGTGCTCAAGCGCTCGCTCGATCACCCGGTCCGGCAGCCTGCCGGGGGCGAGGAACCAGGAGCCCACCGCGAAGCGCCGGGCCCCGGCCGCGCGCAGCCGTTCCACGGCGGTGGGCACGTCCGGCTCGGACGCCGCGGCGAAGGCGGGCACCACCCCGGCCCAGGCGGTACGCCGACGCCAGGACTCGGCCACCTCCGCCACGAGCCTGTTCGCCGGGGGGTGGGCCGAACCGGCGCCGGCGAGCACCACCCCCATTCCCGTGTCCCCGAGGTCCACCCCCGTGTGCAGCAGCCTGCGCCAGGCGGCCGCGCGCAGCCGCGGATCCGGTCCGAGGACCCCGGAGACGCGCACCGACAGTCCCGGATTGCGCCGCCGCGCCTCGGCCACGGCCTCCGGGATGTCCACGCTCGCGTGGTAGGCGTGGCCCAGCAGCAGCGGAACCACCACCCCCTGCCGGTGTCCGTCGGAGTACACGGAGTCGAGTACCTCGCCCAGCGACGGCGCGGACAGGTCGAGGAACGCCTCCCGGACGTCCAGCTCGGGACGCACGGAACGGACCACGTTCAGCAGCCGCCGGACGGTCTCCGCCGAACGTGGGTCCCTGCTTCCGTGCGCCACCGCGACCAAGGGGGCACTCATGTTCCGGCTCCCGGAGTCAGTGGTTCACGCTCGCCGCGAGCGGGGCCAGTGGCACACCGACGAGACCGGCCGCCAGCGTCGAACCGTCCGAGGGGTCGAGCACGATGAACGAGCCCGTGCGCCTGCTGTCCGCGTACTCGTCGACGGGCAGCGACTCGGAGGTGCGCAACCGGACCCGGCCGATCTCGTTGAGCTCCAGCTGTTCGGGAGAGTCCACTCCGGACAGTTCCTGCTCGTCGAAACGGGTGGTCAGCTCGGTGGCCATGGCCTGTACCGTCCGCGTGCCGTGCTTGACGAGCAGGCGGGCGCGTGGTGTGAGCGGTTTCTCGGCCAGCCAGCAGAGCGTGGCGTCGAACTCGTCGGTGACCCGGGGCTGGTTCTCGGCGGCGACGATGACGTCGCCGCGTGCCACGTCCACGTCGTCCTCGAGCAGCACGGTCACCGACCGGCCCGCGGCGGCACTGGGAACCTGCCCGTCCGGGGTGTCCACCTTGGCCACCCTGCTGCGGATACCCGCGGGCAGCACGACGACCTCGTCGCCCTCGGAGACCACACCGGCTGCCACCTGCCCGGCGTAGCCCCGGTAGTCGGGGTACTCGGTGGTGCGCGGGCGGATGACGTACTGCACCGGCATGCGGAACGGCACGTCGTGCGGATCCGGTGCCACCGGGACGGTTTCCAGGTGCTCCAACAGCGACGGTCCCGTGTACCAGGGAGTGCGCTCGGAGCGCTCCACCACGTTGTCGCCGTGCAGGGCCGACACCGGCACGGTCACCACGTGCTCGTCCGCGTACCCCAGCGCCCGGGCGTGTTCGGTGAACTCGGCCGCGATGCCGGCGTGCACCGACTCGTCGAAGTCGACCATGTCGATCTTGTTCACGGCCAGCACGAGCCGGGGAACCCCGAGCAGGGCGAGTACGGCGGCGTGCCTGCGGGTCTGTTCCAGCACCCCCTTGCGTGCGTCGACGAGCAGCACCGCGAGCTGTGCGGTGGATGCCCCGGTGACCGTGTTCCTGGTGTACTGCACGTGGCCGGGGGTGTCGGCCAGCACGAAGGTGCGCTTGGCCGTGGCGAAGTACCGGTAGGCGACGTCGATGGTGATGCCCTGCTCCCGCTCCGCACGCAGCCCGTCGACGAGCAGGGACAGGTCGGGGGTGCTCAGGCCGCGGTCCGCGCTCGCCCGGTGCACCGCGTCGAGCTGGTCGGCCAGCACCGACTTGGTGTCGTGCAGCAGCCGACCCACCAGGGTGCTCTTGCCGTCGTCGACCGAACCGGCCGTGGCCAGCCGCAGCAGGTCGGTGTGCACCGGCAGGGCCACCTCGGTGCCGCTGTCCGGAGCGAACCGCGTGAGGGTCTCGGTGTCGTCGGTCATATCAGAAGTAGCCCTCCCGCTTGCGGTCTTCCATGGCCGCCTCGGACATCCTGTCGTCGGCTCTCGTCGCGCCGCGCTCGGTCAGGTGACTCGCGGCGACCTCGGCGATCACGTCGTCGACCGTGTAGGCCTCGGACTCCACGGCACCGGTACACGAACCGTCCCCCACGGTCCGGTACCGGACGGTCTTCTCGACGACCTCCTCGCCCTCACGGGGACCTCCCCACGGGCCCGAGGTCAGCCACATGCCGTCCCGCTCGAAGACCTCCCTGCGGTGGGCGTAGTAGAGACTGGCCAGCTCGATCTTCTCGCGCTGGATGTAGCGCCACACGTCCAGCTCCGTCCAGTTGGACAGGGGGAACACCCGCATGTGCTCACCGGCGCGGTGCTTGCCGTTGTAGAGGTTCCACAGTTCCGGGCGCTGCCTGCGCGGATCCCACTGCCCGAAGGAGTCGCGCAGGCTGAACACGCGTTCCTTGGCGCGGGCCCGCTCCTCGTCGCGCCGGCCCCCACCGAACACGGCGTCGAAGCGGTTCTGCTCGATGGCCTCCAGCAACGGCTGGGTCTGCAGCGGGTTACGGGTTCCGTCCGGGCGTTCGGTGAGCCGGCCGTCGTCGATCCAGTCCTGCACCCGGGCGACGACCAGGCGAAGGTCGTGCCTGCTGACGAGCTCGTCGCGGAACCGCAGGACCTCTTCGAAGTTGTGGCCGGTGTCCACGTGCAGCAGGGGGAACGGGACGGGGGCCGGGCGGAAGGCCTTCAGCGCCAGGTGCAGCAGTACCGTGGAGTCCTTGCCTCCGGAGAACAGGATCACCGGGCGGTCGAACTCCCCGGCGACCTCCCGGAAGATGTGGATCGCCTCGGACTCCAGCGCGTCGAGGTTGTCCACCTGTGGCGGAGCCTCGGACGTCGCCGGATCCTCCGACAGGTCGAGATTCTGATCCATGATCGCTTCCGTCGTCATCAGCGTGCCTTTACACAGTTGTCGGATCACCCCGTGGAGGGATGGCGGAGCACACGGTGTGTCGTCTCGACACGGCCCCGGAACGTGTCGCGACACACCGGACCGCTACGCGTGCAGCCCGCACTCCGTCTTCGAGAACCCGCTCCAACGACCACTGCGCGGATGCTCACCTGGCGCGGGTTTGGCCGTGCACGGCTGGCACCCGATCGAGGGGTATCCCGCGGGGACCAACGGGTTCACCAACACATTGTGCTCGGCTATGTAATTGTCCATGTCCTCGTCCGTCCACGCCGCCATCGGATTCAGCTTCACCAGGTTGTTCCGCTCGTCCCAGGTGACCAGGGGGGTGTCCGCCCTGGTGGGAGAGTCGACCCGGCGCAGCCCGGTGACCCACGCCTCGTAGCGGGCCAGGGTGTTCCGCAGTGGAACCACCTTGCGCAGGTGGCAGCACCGACCCGGATCCCGTTCGTACAACCGTGGCCCCTCGGAGGCGTCCTGCTCCTCCACGGTCTGTTCGGGCATCGCGTTGACGATGTTGACGTCGTAGCTCTGCGCGACCGCGTCCCTGGTGCCGAGGGTCTCGGCGAAGTGGTAGCCGGTTTCGAGGAAGAGGACGTCCACCCCGGGCTGAATCCGTGACACCAGGTCCACCAACGAGGCGTCCTGCATGTTGGAGGCCACGATCATCCTGTTGCCGAAGGTCCGCGCCGCCCAGGAGAGCACCTCCGTGGCGCTCGCTTCGGACAACTGCTCACGGGCCTCTTCCACGAGGGCTTGAAGCTCTTCGTCCCCACGCCGAACGCCGATGTCGGGGGTGCTCTCCGCGGTCATGGTTGCTCGTCCTCCTCGGTCAGTGCCAATCCTGCGAGTCGTACCGTGAACACACGGCGGCACGCCTGACATTTCCACGCGCCCGTGGGCTCGGCCTGCGGCACGAGCTCCTCGTCCCCGCAGTACGGGCAGTAGAACGGAACAGCCCTGCCCTCGGGGCCGGGCTCGGTGGAACGTCCCCCGTTCACGTTAGCTCCCCATCACTGACGCGGTTGGCCCACTGGGCGAAAGTCTCGTCCTCCGACCGCTGGTCGAGGTAACGACGCACCAGACGTTCCACATAATCGCCCACCTCGGCCGAGGTCACCTTGTGGCCACGGATCTTGCGTCCGAACCCGGCGTCCCGACCGAGTCCGCCACCCAGGTGCACCTGGAAGCCCTCGACCTGGTTGCCCTGCTCGTCCTGCACGAGCTGCCCCTTCAGGCCGATGTCGGCCACCTGGGTACGGGCACAGGCGTTCGGGCAGCCGTTCAGGTTCACGGTGACCGGGTTGTCCATGTTCCCCTGCACGTCAGCGAGCCTGCGCTCCAGGTCCTCGACCAGCTCCGTGGCCCGGTTCTTGGTCTCGACGATGGCCAGCTTGCAGAACTCGATGCCGGTGCAGGCCATGACGCTGCGTCGCCACGGCGAGGGGCGGGCCCGCAGGCCGAGCTCGTCGAGGTCGGAGATGAGGTTCTCCACCTCGGAGCCGGGCACGTCCAGCACCAGCAGGTTCTGTTCCACCGTGGTGCGGATGCGGCGGGAGCCCACGCGCTCGGCGGCCTTGGCGACCTCGATGAGCGTGGAACCGTTCACCCGGCCCGCGACCGAGGTCACCCCCACGTAGTAGTTGCCGTCCACCTGCTGATGGACGCCGACGTGATCCCGCGGCCCATCGGGCAGCGGCGGTTCCGGACCGTCCAGGAGCCCGCGGCCGAGGTACTCGTTCTCCAGCACCTCGCGGAACTTCTCCGCTCCCCAGTCGGCGACCAGGAACTTCATCCTGGCTCGGTTGCGCAGCCGTCGGTAGCCGTAGTCCCGGAAGATCTGCACGACCGCGTGCCAGACCTCGGGGACCTCCTCCAGGGGCACCCAGGTGCCCAGGCGCACGGCGAGTTTGGGGTTGGTGGACAGCCCGCCACCGACCCAGAGGTCGAAGCCGGGACCGTGCTCCGGGTGGTGCACCCCGATGAACGAGACGTCGTTCGTCTCGTGCACCACGTCCTGGCGCGGAGACCCCGAGATGGCCGTCTTGAACTTCCGCGGCAGGTTCGACAGGGAGCTGTCACCGATGTAGTGGTGGGCTATCTCACGGATCGCGGGAGTGGCGTCGACGATCTCGTCGGCGGCTATCCCCGCCACCGGCGAGCCCAGGATCACGCGGGGGCAGTCCCCGCAGGCCTCCGTGGTGTAGAGACCGACGGACTCCAGCCTCTCCCAGATCGCGGGCATGTCCTCCACCCGGATCCAGTGCAGCTGGACGTTCTGCCGGTCGGTGACGTCGGCGGTGTCCCGCGCGTAGGTCTGGGAGATCTCGCCGATGACCCGCAGCTGCTCGGTGGTGAGCGCGCCACCGTCCACCCGGATGCGCAGCATGAAGTAGGAGTCGTCCAGCTGTTCGGGCTCTATGGTGCCCGTCCGCGCTCCGGGGATCCCCGGAGCGCGCTGGGTGTAAAGCCCCCACCAGCGAAAACGCCCGCGCAGGTCCGAGGGGTCGATGGAGTCGAAACCGCGCCGGGCGTAGATGTTCTCGATCCGGCTGCGCACGTTGAGCGGGTTGTCGTCCTTCTTGGACTGCTCGTTGCCGTTGAGCGGTTCGCGGTAGCCGAGCGCCCACTGTCCCTCCGCGCGTCCTTTGCCCCTGCGGGCCGGTGCGCGGCGTTTCGGCTGGCTCGGTGCTTCCGTCGGGGGGACCATGCGGCCGACCTCCGGGATGACGTGGCGTGCTTGGGCAGCGAAAGACTGTCTGGGAAAAGCGACCCACGATTCGGCCGAGCCGAATCGGGTATGACGGGAAACTCGGGGACGCGCTAGCCCGCGCTACGGCACAGCGCGCTGGACACCCGGCGAAGATCCACGTAGCGGCGGGCGACCAGCAGCAGCTCGGTGGGGGTCGCGTCCATGTTCGTCAGCGTGCCAGGAGCTCACCGGGTGGTCCAGCGTCATCCGCATGGTGGGACGAGTATGACCCGGGTTACCTTCGGGAGCGGGCTCGGTGCTCCGTGCGGTGGGACGGGGCTGGGACACTGGGAGTCGTGAGCGCGCATCCACCGACCGGCGAAACCCCGCCCCGGGACGGAACCCTGCCCTCCGAGGCGTTCGAGGGGCTCGGCGAACGTCCGTTCGGGGTCTACGTGCACGTGCCGTTCTGCGCCACCCGGTGCGGCTACTGCGACTTCAACACCTACACGGCCGACGAGCTGGACGGGGGTGGCGGCAGCACCGGCGGGTGGTTGCGCGCGCTGCGGCGTGAACTCCTGCTGGGAGCGCGGGTACTCGGCGGGCAGGCGGCTCCCCGCGCGGGGACGGTGTTCGTCGGTGGCGGGACTCCCTCGTTGCTGGGAGGAGAGGGACTGGCCGAGGTGCTGGAGGCGGTCCGCGACTCCTTCGGGCTGGCACCCGGTGCGGAGGTGACCACCGAGGCGAACCCGGAGTCCACCTCCCCCGAGTTGTTCGAGCGGATCAGACAGGCGGGCTACACCAGGGTCTCGCTGGGGATGCAGTCGGCCGCCGAGCACGTGCTGCGCGTGCTGGACCGCAGGCACACCCCCGGGCGTGCCGTCGCGGCGGCGGGAGAGGCCCGGGCGGCCGGCTTCGAGCACGTGAGCCTGGACCTGATCTACGGTACTCCCGGCGAGAGCACCGGGGATCTGCGCACGACCCTCGACGCCGTGCTGGAGGCCGGGGTGGACCACGTCTCGGCCTATTCACTGATCGTGGAGGAGGGTACCGCCCTGGCCCGGCGGGTTCGGAAAGGAGAGCTTCCCGAACCGGACGAGGACGTACTCGCCGAGGACTACGAACTGATCGACGGAACGCTGTCCGAGGCCGGGTTCCGGTGGTACGAGGTCTCGAACTGGGCCGCTCGCCCGGAGGGGCGGTGTGCGCACAACCTCGGCTACTGGCGGGGCGGCGACTGGTGGGGGGCGGGCCCTGGGGCGCACAGCCACGTCGGCGGGGTCCGCTGGTGGAACCTCAAGTACCCGGCGCGCTACGCGGCGGCCCTCGACGAGGGGATCTCCCCCGCGGCGGGTCGGGAGGTGCTCACCTGCGAGGACCGGCGCGTCGAACGGATCATGCTGGAGCTTCGGCTGGACAGCGGACTGCCCGTGGACGTGCTCGACGGTACCGGGCTGTCCGAGGCCCGCCGGGCCGTCGAGGACGGGCTGCTCCGGCGGGACGCGCTGCGCGCGGGCCGGTGTGTGCTCACCGACCGGGGGCGGCTGTTGGCCGACGGGGTCGTACGGCGTCTGATCGGATGAGTTCGGCCCCTCGGGCGGGCCTTCCCACGGGCGGGGCCGAGAGATCCGCCCCCGTAAGGGGTGGTCTCCCGCCGACTCCCGACCGCACCTCTCGGCTGAGAGCCCGAAACACCGTAAACTCGGACAGTGGACGGCAGGCACGAACCCGTGTGTGCCGAGTCGGACGTGTCCGCGAGTGAGGACGCGCCGGAGGAGGAGGTGACGCTGGTGAACGCGGACGAGCGCCGTTTCGAGGTGCTACGCGCGATCGTTGCCGACTACGTGTCCACCAACGAGCCGGTCGGTTCCAAGACGCTCGTCGAACAGCACAATCTCGGCGTGTCCAGTGCCACTGTACGCAACGACATGGCCGTGCTCGAAGAGGAAGGCCTGATCGCCCAGCCGCACACGAGCGCGGGTCGGATCCCCACCGACCAGGGGTACCGCACCTTCGTCGACCGGTTGCACGAGATCAAGCCGTTGACCTCCCCGGAACGCAGGGCGATCCACGCCTTCCTGGAGGGCGCGCTGGACCTCGACGACGTCATGCGGCGCAGCGTGCGGTTGTTGGCCCAGCTCACCCAGCAGGTCGCCGTGGTGCAGTACCCGACGTTGACCCAGTCGACGGTGCGGCACGTGGAAGTGGTGACCATCACTCCGGCGCGACTGATGCTGGTGTTGATCACCGACACCGGACGTGTCGACCAGCGTATGGTCGACCTCGGTGACGTCCTGGGTGACGAGGACGTTTCGCGACTGCGGACCGTGCTCAACTCGGCCATGGTCGGCAAACGGCTGGCCGACGCCTCCGCCTCGGTCTCCGAGCTTCCCGAGGAGGCACCTCCGGAGCTGCGGGAGATCATGACCAGGGTCTGCGGGGTGCTCATCGAGACACTGGTGGAACACCCCGACGAACGCATGGTCCTCGGAGGTACCCACAATCTGACCCGAAACGTCGCGGACTTCCCGGGGTCGCTGCGCCAGGTGCTGGAGGCGTTGGAGGAGCAGGTGGTCGTGCTGCGCCTGCTGGCCGCCGCCCGGGACTCCGAGGGCGTGACGGTCCGGATCGGGATGGAGAACGAGGCCGAGGAGATGCAGAGCACCTCGGTCGTTTCCACCGGTTACGGTTCCCATGGGACGGTGCTGGGGGGCATGGGCGTGGTCGGCCCCACTCGGATGGACTATCCGGGAACGATGGCAGCGGTTCGTGCCGTTGCGTCCTACGTGGGAGAGATCCTGGCGGGACGGTGACCCCCGCCTGGCAGGCGTGTCGAGCGGCACCCGTCCCCCGGGAATCTTCGGCATGTACCCGCTAGACGAGCAGAGGAAGAACGCACAAGGTGGCCAAGGACTACTACGGGATCCTCGGGGTATCCAAGGACGCGACCCAGGATCAGATCAAGCGGGCTTACCGCAAGCTTGCGCGGGAACTGCACCCCGACGTCAACAAGGAGGAGGGTGCCCAGGAACGCTTCCGGGAGGTGAGCACCGCCTACGAGGTCCTCTCGGATCCCAAGAAGCGTCAGGTCGTCGACCTGGGCGGCGATCCGATGGACAACGGCGGCGGTGCGGCCGGAGCGCGTGCCGGTGGCGACCCGTTCGCCGGTTTCGGCGGTCTTGGCGACATCATGGACGCGTTCTTCGGCGGTGGTGCCGGAGGGGCCGCGGGTCGGGGACCCCGCAGCCGGGTCCAGCAGGGCTCCGACGCGTTGCTGCGCCTGGAACTGACCCTGGAGGAGTGCGCCCGGGGAGTCAACCGTGACGTCACGGTCGACACCGCCGTGGTGTGCGACGCCTGCCAGGGTGGCGGTTCGAGCGCGGGAACGGCTCCCTCCACCTGTGACACCTGCGACGGGCGGGGTGAGATCCAGTCCGTGCAGCGTTCCTTCCTGGGGCAGGTGATGACCTCACGGCCCTGCCCGGTGTGCCGGGGCTTCGGTGAGGTCATCACCGATCCGTGCCAGCAGTGCGGAGGCGACGGGCGGGTGCGTTCCCGCCGCACGATCACCGTCAAGATCCCGGCCGGTGTCGGGGACGGGATGCGGGTCCGTCTCGCCGGTGAGGGCGAGGTCGGCCCGGGAGGTGGCCCGGCGGGCGACCTCTTCGTCGAGGTGGAGGAACAGCCGCACGAGCGCTTCGTGCGCGACGGCGCCGACCTGCACTGCACCGTGCAGGTGCCGATGACGGCCGCCGCGCTGGGCACGGTGGTGACCATCGAGACCCTCGAAGGCGAGGAGGAACTCACCGTCGAACCGGGAACGCAGCCGGGAACCGAGTACGTGCTCGACGGGCAGGGGCTGCCCAAGCTGCGGTCCAACGGGCGGGTCAGCGGTCACGGCGACCTGCACGTGCACCTGGACGTGGTCGTACCCACCAAGCTGGACGAGCACCAGGCCGACCTGCTGCGGCAGCTCGCCTCCAGCCGGGGCGAGGAACAGCCCGAACCCACCGTCAGCGCGAGCGGCAACGGGCACCGGGGCGGGATCTTCTCCCGGTTCCGTGGGTTCGGTCACCGGTGAGATGCGGGCGGCCCCCACGGGTGGCCGCCTTCGGATCTCGTCCGTGATCCTGTCCGTCTCCCCCGAGTGAGTGAGTTCCGATGTCATCCACGCTGCCGGTGTTCTCGGTCGACGAGTTGCCCGCCGAGTCCCGTACCCGGTTGACCGGCCCGGAGGGCAAACACGCGGCTACCGTGCGCCGTATGCGTTCCGGGGAACGGCTGGTGCTCTCGGACGGGCGCGGCGGACTCGCCGAGTGCGGCGTCGTGGAGGTGCTCAAGGACGCGCTGGAGCTGGAGGTGCGGCAGCGTCGGGAGGTTCCCCCCTCCGAACCCCGTGTGGAGCTGGTGCAGGCGCTGGTGAAGGGGGATCGCGGGGAGCTGGCCGTGGAGCTGGCCACCGAGGCCGGGGTGGACTCGGTCATCCCCTGGAGGGCGGAGCGCTGTGTGGCCAAGTGGGACGACGGTCCGCGCGGTGCCAAGGCGCTGACACGGTGGCGCAACGCCGCGTCGCGGGCGGCCAAACAGGCGCGCAGGGCGTGGGTCCCGAGCGTGGAGGAACCGGTCGGCACCGCCGCGGTGGCCGAGTTCCTGCCCGACTACACGGCGGCTCTGGTGCTGCACGAGTCGGGGGAGTGCTCCCTGCCGGAGATCACCCTTCCCCACAGCGGGCGGCTGGCGCTCGTGGTGGGCCCGGAGGGGGGAGTCACCGAGGCCGAACTGAGCGCGCTGTGCGCGGCGGGGGGCAGGCCGGTCCGCCTGGGCCCCGAGGTGCTACGCGCCTCGACGGCAGGGGCGGTGGCGCTCGGTGCCCTGGGAGCTCTGACGGGACGGTGGGCGTGAGCGGCGTACGCCCCGGCGTGGATCACTCTTCGGGCGGAGAGCGTCTCACGGATAGTCTGCGGGCATGGTCGACAACGAAGCCTCACTGTTCGAGCGCATGATCTCCGGGGAGATCCCCGCCGATTTCGTGTACCGGGGCGAGCGTGTGATCGCCGTCCGGGACATCAACCCGCAGGCCCCGGTTCACGTGCTGATCGTCCCGCGCGAGCGCTACCGCAACGCCGCCGAGCTGGCCACCCACGACCCGGAGCTGACGGCCGAGCTCGTCCGGGTGGCGGCCGAGATCGCCGAGAGCGAGGGGATCGCCGAGTCCGGGTACCGTCTGCTGTTCAACACCAACGAGGACGCGGGGCAGACGATCTTCCACGTGCACCTGCACCTGTTGGGCGGGCGGCAACTGGGCGCACTGGCCGAGCCGGTCTGAGCACCGGCCGGAGCCTTCGCGGTAACCGGGTCGGTGCTCGCCCGGTGCGGCCGGCGAGGCGGAAGCGGTGAGCGCTCCGTGTCCCCGGACTCCGTCCGGCGGGCCGCCGACCCGGGGTTTCCGAAGGGGAGGATCGTTACCACCGCCGCCGGTCACGGCGAGGGGCACGACACCCCGCGTGGCGGCGGGCGAGTTGTCGGTTGCTCTACCATCGGGGTGGAAGGGATCCAGTAACTGACCGCGCGGAAAGCGCAGAAAGCAGGCCGGTAACAGCGTGGCCGGAATCGCAGCGGATGGGGAGGCTCCCCGGACGGGAGAGCAGCTACCCCGGACCCAGCGGACCCAGTCGAGTCGCACCGTCCCGGACACGGCGATCCTCGCCCTGCTCGGTTCCCGGGACGAGAACCTGCGCACACTCGAGGAGGTTCTCGACGCCGACGTGCACGTGCGGGGCAACGAGGTCACCCTCACCGGGGAGTCCGCCCAGGTCACCTTCGCCGAGCACGTGTTCGACGAGTTGATCGAGCTGGTTTCCAAGGGCAACCAGCTCAGTCCGGACGTCGTGCGGCGCAGCGTGTCCATGCTCGCCACCGAGAACGGTGACTCTCCCGCCGACGTGCTGAGCATGGACGTGCTGTCCAGACGTGGACGCAGCATCCGTCCGAAGACGGCGAACCAGAAGCGTTACGTGGACGCCATCGACGAGAACACCGTGGTGTTCGGTATCGGTCCGGCGGGTACGGGAAAGACGTACCTGGCGATGGCCAAGGCGGTGCGGGCGTTGCAGGCCAAGGAGGTCAACCGGATCATCCTGATCCGGCCCGCCGTGGAGGCGGGGGAGCGACTCGGCTACCTGCCGGGAAGCCTGTACGAGAAGATCGACCCCTACCTGCGTCCGCTCTACGACGCGTTGTACGACATGGTCGACCCCGAGTCGATCCCGCGACTCACCCAGGCGGGCACCATCGAGGTCGCTCCGCTGGCGTACATGCGGGGTCGTACGCTCAACGACGCCTTCATCATCCTGGACGAGGCGCAGAACACCACGCCGGAACAGATGAAGATGTTCCTCACCCGGCTGGGGTTCGGCTCGCAGATCGTGGTCACCGGCGACGTGACCCAGATCGACCTGCCCGGAGGCCAACGCAGTGGGCTGAAAGTCGTTCGTGAGATCCTGGACGGCATCGAGGACGTGTACTTCTGCACCCTGGACAGCCAGGACGTGGTGCGTCACCGCCTGGTAGGGGAGATCGTCAACGCCTACGACCGTTGGCACGCGCTGCAGGAGGCCGGGGTGGACACCTCCTCGGCGGGGCAGTTCGAGGACCGAGCACGGAAACGGGCATGAGCATAGAGATCGCTAACGAGTCGGCTGTCAGCGTTCCGGAGACGACCATCGTTTCCGTGGCTCGCTTCGCGTTGGACCGCATGGGGGTCAGCAGCCTGGCGGAGCTCTCCATCGTGCTGGTCGAGCTCGACGTGATGGCGGACCTGCACGAGCGGTGGATGGACCTGTCCGGTCCCACCGACGTGATGGCCTTCCCGCTGGAGGAGTACGAGACCCCCCGTGCCCCGGAGTCCACGGAGCCGGATCCGGGGATGCTCGGTGACATCGTGCTGTGCCCGGAGTTCGCCAGGGATCAGGCCCGCAACGCCGGACACCGGATGGAGGACGAGCTCTATCTGTTGACGGTGCACGGCGTGTTGCACCTGCTCGGCTACGACCACGCCGAACCGGAGGAGGAGCGTGAGATGTTCGCGCTGCAGAACCGGTTGTTGGCGGAGTTCCGGGAGGCCAAGTCGGAGGCGGACCGCGCGGCACAGCAGCGGGACGCCGACTCCCGGGTGCTCGGGGTGGTCGGACTGGAGGAGTCCGGCGAGGACACCGAGCGGTAAGACGGGTGCGGCGTTGTTGTTTCCGGCGGGAACGTGGTTGATTCTCTGGGCGGTGCTGCTGGTGCTGGCCGCCGGGGTGTTCGCGGCCGCCGACGCGGCCGTGGGCACGGCGTCCCGGGCCAGGGCCGAGGAGCTGCTCCGGCAGGGGCGCTCCGGGGCGGGCCAGCTCGTGCGGGTGCTGGCCGACCGCCCCCGACACGTCAACCTGCTGCTGCTGTTGCGGCTGACCTGCGAGTTGACCGCCACCGTGCTGGTGACTGTGGTGGTGCTCCGCGCGTTTTCCTCTCCCGGCTGGGCTGTGCTGCTGTCCGTGCTGATCATGCTGGTGGTCTCGTACGTGCTCGTCGGGGTGGGGCCGCGCACCATCGGCCGTCAGCACCCCTACGGGGTGGGGCTCGTCCTCGCGGGGCCTGTGGCCCTGCTGGCGCGGGTGCTCAACCCGTTGACGAGACTGCTGATCCTCGTCGGTAACGCGATCACCCCCGGCAGGGGTTTCCGGGAGGGGCCGTTCTCCTCGGAGGTGGAGCTGCGCGAACTGGTCGACCTGGCCGGTGAGCGTGGCGTGGTGGCCGCCGGGGAACGCGAGATGATCCACTCGGTCTTCGAGCTGGGGGACACCGTCGCCCGAGAGGTGATGGTCCCGCGGACCGAGATGATCTGGATCGAACGTACCAAGTCGGCGCGGCAGGCCCTCACACTCGCCCTCCGCTCCGGTTTCTCCCGTATTCCGGTGATCGGGGACAGCGTCGACGACGTGGTCGGCGTGGTCACGCTCAAGGAGTCGGCCAGGGCGCTGGCCGAGCGTTCCGCCTCGGACTCACCCGAGCCCACCGTGGCCGAGCTGATGCGTCAGGCCAGCTTCGTCCCGGACTCCAAACGGCTGGACGAGCTGCTCAAGGAGATGCAGCTCTCGCGCAGTCATATGGCCATAGCGGTGGACGAGTACGGCGGCACGGCGGGTCTGCTCACCATCGAGGACATCATCGAGGAGATCGTCGGCGAGATCACCGACGAGTCGGACCGGGAGGAGCACCGCCCGGTGGAGTGGCTCGACGAGGAACGGGTGCGGGTCAGCTCGCGGCTTCCCGTGTCCGATCTGGGGGCGCTGTTCGGGGTGGAGCTGGACGACTCGGAGGTGGAGACGGTCGGGGGGCTGCTGGCGCACAGTCTCGGACGTGTCCCGCTGCCCGGTGCCGAGGCCGAGATCTCCGGGCTGCGTCTGCGGGCGGAGGGCGGCAAGGACCACAGGGGGCGCATCCGGATCAACGCGTTGTTGGTCGGCAGGGCCGCGGACACCGGTGCGCACCACGGTGAGGAAGGAAGGGAAGCCCATCATGGGTGAACGGATCGAGCCCGCTCCGGAGCAGCTCGACGCGGAGGACTCCAAGATCGTGACGCTGGCCCGGTCGGCCCGGGCCCGGATCGGGGCTACCGAGGGGGCGGCGGTACGGGACACCGACGGCAGGACCTACACGGGATGCACCGTGGATCTGGGTGTGCTGCGGCTGAGCGCCCTGCAGTCCGCCGTGGCGGCTGCCGCCTCCAGCGGTGCCGAGGGGCTGGAGGCCGCGGCGTTGGTCACCGACGGGACGGAGATCGACCCGGATTCGCTGGCCGCGGTGCGGGCGTTGGGCAGGCGGGTTCCCGTGTTCCGGGCCGACGGCGGGGGCGTCGTCTCCGACGTGACCCGCGACGTCGAGTAGTCGGGGGAACAGCCGGGGGAGGTTCGCCCGGAGGCCTTCGAGTAACGACCCTCCGGATCGGTCGGGTGTGGTGTGCCGGAGTCCGGCGATGTCGGGAACCGTTCCGCGAGAACTCTTCAGGTCCAGTGCGTCAGCCCCGCGTCGTAGGGCGAGGCACGTGGCGGGGGTTCCTCCCCCGCCTCGGTGAACGCCTGGAGGGCCTGCACCAGCCCCGCGCGCTGTTCGTGGGGGATGCGTTCGACGATGGCCGCGATCTCGCCGCGGCGGTACTCGGTGACCCGGTCCACCAGATCGCGACCGGCCGTGGTGAGACCCACCGTGATCTCCCGGCGCGAGTCCGGGTTGCTGTTCCGTTCGGCCCATCCGGCCGTGACGAGCCTGTCCACGGTTCTGGTGGCCGTGGAGGGGTTCACGCCGAGCATCTCGGCCAGCGACACCAGTTTCAGCGGCCCCCGGGAGCCCAGTGCCACCAGCAGGCGGAACTGGGGAAGTGTGATCGGCCCGGCAACCGCGGCGACCGATTTCGCCGAGATTCCCACCAGTAACCGGGACGCGGTCAGCACCGCCTCGGTGATCGCGTCCACTTCGTCACCGTGTGGCGGCTTCTCATCACTCATGTCGCCATTTTCACATTGACGTGCACGGGGCAAGAATTGCATTATGCAATGGTGATGGCGGTGGCCGGAAAACGATCAGCAGCCCTGACCGGATCGGTGTGTGGGCGGATCGCTGCCTGGCTCCGCGAACGCGGCAGCGGCCTGATGGCCCTCGCTCTGCTGGTCGGGGTCGGCGCCGGACTCGGCGCCATCGCGTTCCGGTGGTTGATCACCTCGGCGACCGAGCTGTTCACCGGCCGGCCGGAGTACACCACCGCCCCGGGGGCCGCACACGAATGGCTTCCCGGGCTCGGCGTCTGGTTCCTCGTGCTCGCGCCCGCCGTGGCGGGACTGCTCTACGGCCCCCTGATGTACTGGCTGGCCCCGGAGGCCAAGGGACACGGTGTTCCCGAGGTCATGTACGCCGTGTCCGAACAAGGGGGGCGCATAAAACCCCAGGTCAGCTTCGTCAAGGCCGTGGCTTCGGCCCTGTGCATCGGTGGTGGGGGCTCCGTCGGCAGGGAAGGACCGATCGTCCAGATCGGCTCGGCACTCGGCTCCACGGTGGGACACAACATCCGCCTGCCCGAGCGCCGGATGCGTGTGCTGGTCGCCTGCGGTGCCGCGGGGGGCATCGCCGCGACCTTCAACGCTCCGATGGCGGGCCCCTTCTTCGCCATGGAGCTCATTCTGCGGGACTTCGCCGTGGAGTCCTTCGGCGCTGTCGTGCTCTCCAGCGTCACCGCCAGCGTCATCGGCCGGGCCGTGATGGGCAACGAGGCCTTCCTCACCCTGCCGGACTTCCACCTGCACAACCCGACCGAGTTCCTGCTGTTCGCCCTGCTGGGGATCCTCGTCGGCGCCGCCGGAGTGCTGTTCGGCAAGGTGCTCTACGGGATCGAGGACGTCTGTGACCACCTCTGGCGGGGACCGGAGTGGTTGCGTCCCGGGGTCGGAGGGCTGCTGCTCGGTCTGGTGCTGCTGGTACTGCCGCAGATGTACGGGGTCGGCTACCCCGTGCTGAACCACGCCATCGGCGGGGACTACGCGGTGTGGTTCCTGCTCGTGCTGCTGCTCGGCAAGATGCTGGCCACCAGTCTGACCATCGGTATCGGCGGCTCGGGCGGAGTCTTCGCCCCCGCCCTGTTCATCGGGGGGATGGGCGGAACCGCCTTCGGCATGATCGCCAACGAGCTGCTGCCCGGGGTGGCCGGCTCCCCGGGAGCCTACGGGCTGATCGGCATGGGGGCCGCCTTCGCGGGCTCGGCCCGGGCCCCGATCACCGCGGTGATCATCCTGTTCGAGCTGACCGGACAGTACTCGATCATTCTGCCGCTGATGCTGGCCGTGGTCGTGGCGACCCTGGTCAGCAGGACCCTGAGCAGGGACACCATCTACACGAGCAAGCTGAGCAGGCGCGGCATCGACCTGGACGCCAGGTACCGCCGGGGCCGCCTGCCGGACCGCACCGTGGCCGACGTGATGGAACCGCTGCCCCCCGCGCTGGAACCCCACACCACGCTTCCGGAGGCCGCCCAACGTCTGGCCCACTGCGGGGACTCCGCGTTGCCCGTGGTGGACTCCGAGGGCGGGTATCGGGGATGTGTCACGGCCGCGGCCGTCGCCGAGGTGCTCGGTGACGGCACCACGAACACCGGCCAGGTCGGTGACCTGCTCGAAAAGCCCCCGGAGGTGGGGACTTCGACCTCACTCGTCGACGCCCTGGACGCGCTGGTCTCCCTGGACGTCACTGCCGCTCCGGTACTGGACGAGCGGGACGGTCGACCCGTGGGCTGGATCAGCCACCGCACCCTGTTGAGCTGCATGGGGACCACCGCTGGCAGGCGCTGAGCCCCCTACGGCGACAATGGGGCCGTGACCAGCTCAAGTGAAACACACCGTTCAGGGTTCGCCTGCTTCGTCGGACGGCCGAACGCGGGCAAGTCGACACTGACCAACTCCCTCGTCGGGACCAAGGTGGCCATCACCTCCAGCAAGCCGCAGACCACCCGGCACACCATCCGCGGCATCGTGCACCGCCCCGACGCGCAGTTGATCATCGTGGACACTCCCGGGCTGCACCGGCCACGGACCCTGCTGGGGGAGCGACTCAACGATCTGGTGCACACCACGTGGTCGGAGGTCGACGTCATCGGTTTCTGCGTGCCCGCCGACCAGAAGATCGGCCCCGGTGACCGCCACATCGCCCAGGAACTGGCCAAGGTCGCCCGCCGCACTCCGGTGATCGGGATCGTGACCAAGACCGACCTGGTCGCCAAGAAGCGTGTCGCCGAACAGCTGGTGGCGATGCAGGAACTCATGGACTTCACCGAGATAGTCCCGGTCTCCGCCGTGGACCGTTTCCAGGTCGACCTGCTGTCCGACCTGCTGGTGCGTCAGGTGCCGGAGGGCCCGCAGCTGTACCCGGAGGGAGAGATCACCGACCAGCCGGAGGAGTCACTGGTGGCCGAGCTCGTCCGGGAGGCCGCGCTGGAAGGGGTCCGCGACGAACTGCCGCACTCCCTGGCGGTGACCATCGACGAGATGGCCCCCCGGCAGGGCTACGACAACCTGGTCGACATCTACGTCTCCCTGCACGTGGAGCGTTCCAGCCAGAAGGCCATCGTGATCGGCAGGAACGGGGAACGGCTCAAGGAGGTCGGGGAGCGGTCCCGCAGGCAGATCCAGGCCCTGCTCGGCAGCAAGATATACCTGGACCTGCAGGTCAAGATCGCGAAGGAGTGGCAGCGGGATCCGAAGCAGTTGCGCAAACTCGGCTTCTGAACTCCGGTGGCTCGCACGGCCCGAGGCCCCGTCCCGCGACGAACCGGTGTGGGACTCCCGAGTCGGTGGAGTGGGGCTCGCGCCGCATACCCCGATGCTCCTGACCGGGATGCTCCCTCACACGCTCGTACCGGCGGTACCGACCAGGAACGGCAGGCTGCCGAGTCCGAACGCGAGGAAGGAGAGGACCCCCAGCAGGAACAGGCCCAGCAGGCAGTAACCGATCACGAGCCCCGCCGTGGCCATCCCACTGCCCCGGGTGCCGTCGCGGCTGATCTGCGACTGGGCCACGTGACCGAAGATCACCCCAAGAAGCGCGAGTAGTCCACCGGGCCACAGACCACACATGAACGGGATCGCGACCAGCGACAGCACCATCGAGGTGATGGCCAACCCGTTGTTGCGTGGGAGCTGTCCCCCCTCGTAACCGATGTAGATGTTCTGGCTGCCGGGATACTGCTGACCCGGTTGGTAGCCGGGATACTGGAAACCTCCCGTGTAGGAGGACTGGTGCGGTTGGGAGAAGTCGCCGCTGTTCGGCGGCTGGTCGTGCGGTCCCGACCCGTACGGGTTGGTCATCTACAGGCTCCTTCGACGACGTCGTGCGGATCCAATCATGCCGCCACCGTGGTTGTGTGCCGTCTTCGGTAATAGGATCACCGATCGGGAGGGCGCTCCGTCAGGCGACGGTTCGACGTCCGGGCAGCCGTGTGAGGTTCCCGAGGGGAGCCACCGTGACGTGGAGGTCGGTGGTGCGCACCGTGATCGCGCGGACTCCGTTCAGAGCCTGGCGTACGGCACTGCTCGCCCTGGGACTGGGAACGGCCGGAGCGTTGTTGGTGATCTCACCTTTCGACCTCCCCTGTGTGTTCGCCGCGCTGGGTTGGAACGGCCCCATGTGCGGGGGAACGCGGATGCTCGCCGCGCTGTTGCGGGGACACCCCGTCCGTGCCCTGGAGTACAACGCCTTCGCCGCCTTGGTCCTGCTGCCCTCGACGGTGGCGCTGCTGGTTGCCGGGGCGCGCTACGAGACGGGACGTGCGCGGCGACTGTGGCCATCGGGGGTGGCCGGGACGGTGGCCGCGGCCCTGATGGGGGGAGGGCTGCTGCTCTGGACGGTGCTGCGCAACCTGCCGGTGGAACCCTTCACGACGTTGGCGGTCTGACCTCTCGACCCGGTGGGAGGATGGCGGGGTGAGCCTGTATCGGGATGTCGGTGTCGTGCTGCGGGTGGGCAAACTCGGTGAGGCGGACCGGATCATCACCCTGTTGACCCGGCGGTACGGCAAGGTCCGTGCCGTGGCCAAGGGGGTGCGTCGTACGGGATCCAGGTTCGGCGCCCGTCTGGAACCCTTCGCGCACGTGGACACGCAGCTGCACACCGGCCGCACTCTCGACGTGGTCACCCAGGTCCAGACCCTGGACGCCTTCGGCGTGGGCATCGTCGCCGACTACCGGCGTTACACCACGGCCTGCGCGGTGCTGGAGACGGCGGACCGGATCGTGGCCGAGGAACGCGAGCCGGTGCTGCGCATGTACTTGCTCGTGGTGGGGGTGCTACGGGCGCTGGCCGACGGGCGGCGGGACGCCTCCCTGCTGCTGGACGCCTTCGTGCTGCGTGCCATGGCCTTCGCCGGATGGTCCCCCGCTCTCGGGGAGTGCGCACGCTGTGGCCTCTCGGGCCCGCACACCGCCTTCAGCGTTCCGTTGGGGGGCACGGTGTGTGGCCAGTGCCGCCCAGCCGGGGCGAGCCGTCCCTCCTCGGCCACGATCTCGTTGATGCGGGCGCTGCTCGACGGGGACTGGGACGAGGCCGAGATCTCCGAGGACCCGGTACGCAGGGAGGGAAGCGGTCTCGTCGCGGCGCACCTGCAGTGGCACCTGGAACGTCAGCTGCGTTCCCTGCCGCTGGTCGAGCGTTCCACGGCACACGGCACGGAGGCAACGTCCGGGAATTCCCCCGAAGCCGGATCCGGGCAAGGGGGGCCGGATCCCGTTCCCGAGCTGATCCGCGAACGGGCCGGGACACTGGAGCCCTCCCGGGGGGAGCACCCCGCCGGTCCCTCGGGGCGTCGTTGAGGGTTCGTCGTTTCCGCCCCGGTGACGAGGTGGACGTGCGTCGGATCTGCGTGGCCACGGGCGATGCCGGTGAACACGCGCGCAACATCCTGAACGAGCCCGAGCTGATGGCGCACGTGTTCGCCTCCCCCTACCTGGCGCTGCAACCCGAGCTGTGTTTCGTGGCCGAACTCGCGGGACAGCCGCTCGGTTACGTGGTGGCCGCCCGCGACTCGGTCGGGTTCTTCCGCGACTGGCGACGTCACTGGTCGCCACGGTTCGCGCGCAGCCACCCCGCTCCCTCCCGGCGGGAGTCCCTCCTCCGTGCCGGTGACGCCGACGTCCAGCTGCGCTCACTGCTGCACCGGCCGTGTTCGATGTTGCTTCCGGACACGGAGACCTATCCCTCCCACCTGCACGTCAACGTGCTCGCCGGAGCACGCGGCAGGGGAGTGGGCGCCGCACTGCTGCGGGTGCTGTTCGAGGCACTGGCCGAGGCGGGATCTCCCGGGGTGCAGCTCGGCGTGCGGGCCACGAACGCCTCGGCGCACGCCTTCTATCGGGCGATGGGAATGACCAGGCTGTCCTTGGACGACGGTCCGGCGATCCGTTTCGCCCGCCCGCTGGGCCGGTGAACGGCACGCGTCCGGGAGAATGGGGCCGCCGTAGTCGAACCGGCTCAGTGATCACGAAGGGAAGCCCGATGCTGCGACGCCGTGGGCGGGGCAGGGAAGCTTCGGACGTACGAGCACCCGACCCGCACCCCTCCGGTGCGAAACCTCCGGAACTGCCCCTGGAACTGGTTCCCCATCACGTGGCCGTCGTCATGGACGGCAACGGCAGGTGGGCCAACGAGCGGGGACTGCCGCGTGTCGAGGGGCACAAGCGGGGCGAGGCCGTGGTGCTCGAACTGGCCCGCGGCGCCATCGAGCTGGGGGTGCGGTGGCTCTCGCTGTACGCGTTCTCCACGGAGAACTGGAAGCGCAGCCCGGAGGAGGTCAAGTTCCTGATGGGCTTCAACCGGGACGTGATCCGTCGTCGGGTGGACGAGCTCGACGAGCTGGGGGTGCGGGTCCGCTGGGCGGGGCGTCGTCCCAAGCTGTGGCGCAGTGTGGTCAACGAGCTGCGTTCGGCCGAGGAGCGGACCGCGGGTAACCAGGTCATGAACCTCACGATGTGCGTCAACTACGGTGGACGCGCGGAGATCGGCGACGCCGCGCGGGAGATCGCCAGGCTGGCCGCGCAGGGACACATAAACCCGGACCGGGTCGACCAGCGTACGGTGGCTCGCCACCTCTACCAGCCGGAGATGCCGGACGTGGACCTGTTCATCCGCCCCTCCGGGGAACGTCGCACCTCCAACTTCATGCTCTGGCAGTCCGCCTACGCGGAGATGGTCTTCCAGGACACGTTGTTCCCCGACGTGGACCGGCGGCACCTCTGGGAGGCCTGTCTGGCCTACGCCGGACGGGACCGGCGTTTCGGAGGCGCGGTGGACCGGGCGGCGCAGCACACCGCCGGGGAGTCGGAACAGGGGGACGACTGATGTCCAGGGAAGCGGCGACCACCGCCGATCTGCTCACCTCGGCCAAACGGGTCCTGGAGAGCTACTACGAGGTCCGGGTGGACGACGACGGCGCGTTGAGCTTTCTGCACTCCGGGATCCCCTGCGCCGTGCAGGCGATGCAGCTCGCCGACGGGCTCACGGTGCTGAGCCTGACCTGTGTGCTGGCCTGGGACCTCCCCGAGTCCGGGGAACTCTCCCACTGGGTGGCCGAACGTGCCGGTGAGGGGCTGTTCGGAACACTCGGGACGGTGCGCACCACCGGCGGCACGGATCTCACCCTCCGCTACGCCTTCCCCGCCGAAGGACTGGCCCCCGCTCCGCTGAGTACCCTGCTGATGCTGGTCGTGTCCACCGCCTCGCGGTTGCGCGAGGAGTTCGAGGCCCGCTTCGAGGCGGGGGGAGGGGAGGAGCCGCCGGAGTCCGACTGAGCCACCCGGCGGGGACGGAGGTCGGCGGGGAAGGGTTCCTCCCTGCCCTCGGGGGAGGGCCTCAGCGCGCGCCGCAGTCCGCGCAGGTCCCGACGATCTCCACGGTGTGGTGGACCTGGGAGAACCCGTGTTCGGCGGCGATGCGTTCGGCCCAGTCCTCCACGGGAGGGTCGGCCACCTCCACGGTCCGGCCGCAGTGTCTGCAGACCAGGTGATGATGGTGCTGGTCGGAGCACTTGCGGTAGACGGCCTCCCCGGACTCGCTGCGCAGTACGTCGACCTCTCCGGCCTCCGCGAGCGACTGCAGGGTCCGGTAGACCGTGGTCAGCCCGATGCCCTCCCCCCTGTGCCGCAGTTTCTCGTGCAGCTCCTGCGCGGAACGGAAGTCGTCTATCTCGTTGAGCAGACGCGATACCGCCGCTCGCTGTCTGGTGGCCCGCAGGCCCGGGATCGCGGCCGCGGGACGCTCGCTGGAGGTCACGCTGTCTCCGTCTCCTGTCGGTGTTCTCCGGGGACGTGTGTCGGCTCGTCGAGAGGCTCCTCGGTGCGGTGTGCGTCCTCCTCGGCGTGCGCCACGGCGTCCACGACGATGTGGGCCAAGTGATCGTCGACCAGCCGGTAGACCACCTCCCGACCGTTCCTCCTGCCGTGCACGACTCCGGCGTCCTTCAGCACCCGAAGGTGCTGACTGATCAGGGGCTGGGTCACTCCCAGGGCGTCGACCAGGTCGTGGACGCAGCGTTCCGCCCTTCGTAACTGGAGCACGATCGCGATCCGCACCGGGGCGGCCAGGGCCCGCAGCAGGTTGCCCGCCTCGGAGAGCGTGGCCGGATCGCAGGGGGGCGCCGGGGCGGCCCGCTCGTGAAGGTGCCCCTCGTCGCTGTTCATGAGATGTTCCGGGGACGTGACCATGCGGTGATCACCCACTCGTTCCGGACGGTGCCGCGGATGCCGCCGTCCCTTGACCGTGTCATCCTCTCGGCTTTTCGTGGCGCAGGCCTCGGGGCCGACGGGGCCATTCTACGGGCCGTGACACGGGGGCGACGTCCCTGTGGACGGGACGACGACGCCTCCGGGACGTGAGGGACCGTCGCCGGTCGGGTGGGCGCGTGGGCTCACGGACCACCTGGGTACGCTGGGGACCCCACCGGCAAGAATCCGTACCAGCTTGGTCGGCTCGTCCTCTCCGGGGTCGCCGAGAGCACCGACCAGAGCCCGAACAACCAGCGACGAGCGTGGAGTGAACGTGCCCACCGACCAGATCGAAACGATCGTGAACCTGTGCAAGCGCCGTGGCTTCGTCTACCCGAGCGGGGAGATTTACGGCGGTACCCGGTCGGCATGGGACTACGGGCCGCTCGGGGTGGAGCTCAAGGACAACATCAAGCGCCAGTGGTGGCGCAGCGTCGTACAGGGACGCGACGACGTCGTCGGACTGGACTCCTCGGTCATCCTGCCGAGGCAGGTCTGGGAGGCATCCGGCCACGTCCAGGAGTTCGTCGATCCACTGGTCGAGTGCACGGCCTGTCACCACAGGCACCGTTCCGACCAGCTCGCCGAGGACTACGCCGCGCGGACCGGCAAGGAGGTCGACGAGAACGACCTCTCCGAGGTTCCCTGCCCCAACTGTGGGACGCGCGGTCAGTTCACCGAGCCCAGGATGTTCAACGGTCTGCTCAAGACCTTTCTCGGGCCGGTGGACTCGGAGGAGGGGCTGCACTACCTCCGCCCGGAGACCGCGCAGGGGATCTTCGTCAACTTCCTGAACGTGATGACCACCGCGCGGAAGAAACCGCCCTTCGGGATAGGGCAGGTCGGCAAGTCCTTCCGCAACGAGGTCACCCCGGGCAACTTCATCTTCCGCACCCGTGAGTTCGAGCAGATGGAGATGGAGTTCTTCGTGGAGCCGGGCGAGGACGAGTCCTGGCACGAGTACTGGATCGCCACCCGGACCGAGTGGTACACCGACCTGGGTATCAACCCGGACAACCTGCGGCACTACGAGCACCCGAAGGAGAAGCTGTCGCACTACTCGAAGCGCACCGTGGACATCGAGTACCGCTTCGGGTTCAGCGGCAGCGAGTGGGGTGAGCTGGAGGGTATCGCCAACCGTACCGATTTCGACCTGACCACCCACTCCAACCACTCCGGGGTGGACCTCTCCTACTTCGACCAGTCGAGCAACTCGCGCTACCGCCCCTACGTGATCGAACCGGCGGCCGGGTTGGGCCGTCCGATGATGGCCTTCCTGGTCGACGCGTACCGGGAGGACGAGGCCCCCAACGCCAAGGGGGGCGTGGACAAGCGGGTCGTGCTCAAGCTGGACCGGAGACTGGCGCCGATCAAGGTGGCCGTGCTGCCGTTGTCGCGCAACTCCGACCTGTCCCCGAAGGCGCGTGACGTGGCCGCGGCGCTGCGCCGCAACTGGAACATCGACTTCGACGACGCCGGAGCCATCGGGCGTCGTTACCGCAGGCACGACGAGATCGGGACGCCGTTCTGTGTGACGGTGGACTTCGACACCCTCTCCGACCACGCCGTGACGGTGCGCGAGCGGGACACGATGGAGCAGGAACGGGTCTCCGTCGACAAGCTGGAGTCCTACCTCGCGGCCCGGTTGGTGGGCTGCTGATCGACCGAGGGGCGGGTACCCCGCCGGAGGTGTCGACGGATCTGCAACGATGCCGGTGTGAGCGATCACCCCGATTCCACGCGGATTCCGGCCTCCCGGCGGGTGGCCCGTTGGTTGCGGCGGAGTGTGCTCGGCGCGGTGTTGGTGGCGCTGTTGGTACTGGGCGGCACGGTGTTCCGGGTATGGCAGGTCGCCCAGGTCGACGAGCGGAGCAGCGCCGACATGATCGTGGTGTTGGGAGCGGCGCAGTACAACGGTGATCCCTCGCCGGTGCTGCGGGCTCGGCTCGAACACGCCCTGGAGCTGTACCGGCAGGGGCGGGCGGGCCACGTCGTGACGGTGGGTGGCGGACAGCTCGGTGACAACTACACCGAGGCCGAGGCGAGCCGGATGTGGTTGGTGGAGCACGGAGTGCCCGCGGGTGCCGTCACCGAGGCGGAGGTGGGCAGTGACACGCTCCGCAGCATCAGCGCCGTGGCCGAGGTCGCGCGGGAGAACTCGTGGAACTCCGCCCTCATCGTCAGCGACCCCTGGCACTCCTGGCGTTCCCGCACGATGGCCGAGGACCTCGGCCTGCGGGCGACGGTGTCCCCGACCCGCAGCGGTCCCACCGGGGAGGTTCGTACCTACTACATCCTGCGTGAGGCCGCGGCGATGCTCTTCTACCGTCTCACCCACGCCTCGGCCGGGGTGGCCGGGCACGGTCTGGGCTGAGCCGGTACCCGCCCGCCCGGGCCCGGCACACCCGTTGCCGAGCACGGGAGGATGTCGGGGTTTTTCGTAAGCTGTGGGCGATGTCCTCTGGTGACACACCCGGCTACACCGGGTACGACCGGCAGCGGTGGTTCGCCGAACCCCCGAAGCGGACCGAGGTGGCCGACGGTTCGGATTCGTCGCGTTCCCCTTTCGCGCGGGACCGGGCACGGGTGCTGCACTCGGCGGCGCTGCGTCGTCTCGCGGGCAAGACACAGGTGGTCGGTCCGGAGGAGGGGGACGTTCCGCGCACCCGGTTGACCCACTCGCTCGAGGTCGCCCAGATCGGACGGGGCATCGCGGTCGAACTCGGTGCCGACCCCGACGTGGTGGACACGGCGGGGTTGGCGCACGACATCGGGCATCCGCCGTTCGGGCACAACGGGGAGTGGGCTCTGGCCGAGCTGGCCGTGGACTGCGGTGGTTTCGAGGGCAACGCGCAGACGCTGCGCATCCTGACCCGGCTGGAACCCAAGCTGCTCGGTTCGGACGGACTCGGGCGGGGACTGAACCTGACCAGGGCCTCGCTGGACGCGGTCTTGAAGTACCCCTGGCCGCTGTCCGCCTCCCGGGACGGGAAGTTCGGGGTCTACGGGGCGGACTCCGCCGTCTTCGAGTGGGTGCGTCAGGGGGTCCCTGCCGGGAGGCGGTGCCTGGAGGCCCAGGTGATGGACTGGGCCGACGACGTCGCCTATTCGGTCCACGACCTGGAGGACGGGGTGCGTGCCGGCCGGATCTCGTTGCGCGCCCTGGGCGACGAGGGGGAACGGGACGAGATCCTGCGGATCGCGAGCGGGAACTTCCTGCGGCAGCGGATGTTGTCCGCCGGACTGCTGGAGGAGGCGGTCACCGGCTTGTCGGGGATGCCCGCCCTGGCCGAGGTGCTCGACTACGACGGTTCGGTCCGGGCGCAGGCGGCGCTCAAGGGGTTGACCAGTGAGCTCGTGGGCCGGTTCGTCACGGCGGCGGTGCGGGGCACGCGTGGCGTGTTCGGGCAGGGGCCGCTGACGCGTTACGAGGCCGAGCTGGTGGTGCCCGACCGGGTGCGGGCCGAGGTCGCCGTGCTCAAGGCCGTCGCGCTGCGTTACGTGATGCGGGACGAGCGGCGGCTGCGGGTGCAGCGGAGGCAGCGGAGGATGCTGCGGGAGCTGGTGGAGGCCCTCCTCGAGGGCGCCCCCGACTCGTTGGATCCGCCGGACCGGCTCGCGTGGTCGAACGCCGCCGACGACGGCGAACGGATGCGGGTCGTGTTGGACCGGGTCGCTTCGCTCACCGACTCCCAAGCCGTGACCTGGTATGAGCGGTGCGTGTCCAAAGACGGCGATTTCGTGTGAGCTATGTCAGACAGGGCGGCGTTTGCCGTTCCTGTTGGGGCACGCTGACACGTAGCGTGATTTTCGCTGGTCATGATTAACTCTTTCGAGTGAAACAGGTCCGTGAGGCCGCGAGGAGACCCCCGATGTCCAACGAGACGAACCGGCACCACATCCAGAAGCTCGTCGTCGACGGGGAGCCCTATGTCAACTGCGACAACGTCGCCGACTGGGTGAAGGACCTGCGCTGGCAGGACCCCGCTGCCGAACGCGCAGCGGGCTACATCGCCCAGGAGCTTCGGCTGATGGGGCTGGCCGACATCGAGGAGGAGTCCCTGCGCTGAGCCGCAGGGGAGAGCCACGGCGGGCTCACCGATCGAGCCGGACGGTGACGAGCACCGGAAAGCCCGCTCACACTCGCCCCGAGCCACCGGGGAGTGGCAGACTCGCGCGGGACCGGAGCGAAGCGGCTCCCGTGGTGGATCGGAGCGCGACGTCATCGTGGACGCACAACTCGAATTCCCGCTGCGCCTGCACCGAGTTCTCACCTCCGAGGTCGGGCGCAACTTCTGCTGGTCACCCTATTCGGTGGTGAGCACGCTCGGTATGCTCGCCTCGGCCGCCCGAGGGAGTACCCGGGCGGAGACGGCACGGATGCTGGGGGCCGAGCCCGACGGACGTTTCCCCGAACAGCTGCGCGCGGTGGCCGAGCAGACCGTCGCCGTCGCCGAGGACGTGGACGCCGCCGTGGCCAACCGGTTGTGGGTCGACGAGGAACTCGTTCCGCGTGCCGAGTACCGCGCGGAGTTCTCCGACTGGCCCGGAAGCCGGATACGCACCACGCCCTTCCGCGTCGCCCCGGAGCGAGCCCGGCAGGAGATCAACGCGGACGTGGCCGAGGTGACCAGGGGGCTGATACCGGAGTTGGTCAAGGCGGGAACGGTCGACTCGGAGACGGTCGCCGCCCTGGTCAACGCGCTCTATCTGAGAACCCCCTGGAACAGTGCCTTCGAGCGGCGGGACACCGCCCCGCTGCCGTTCCACGCTTCCGGAGGCACCCGGTCGGTTCCCACCATGCGGGTGAACGCGACGCTGGGCTATGCCCGTGTCGAGGGCTGGCAGGTGGTGCGGTTGCCCGCCCGTGGTGAGGTGGAGGCGCTGGTGCTGCTGCCCGACTCCGCGCTGGAGGCGGCCGAACCGGCACTGACCCCCGCGCGGCTGCGCCGTCTGGTCACGGCCCCCCAGCAGCGGCAGGTGGAACTGAGGATGCCGAAGTTCGAGGTCACGGGCTCGGCGGAGCTGAACGAGCCGCTCACCGCGCTGGGGATGCGCACCGCCTTCACCCCCGAGGCGGATTTCGGTGGGCTCACCGAGAAACCGCTGCGGATCTCCACAGCCGTGCACGAGGCGGTGCTGCGGGTGGACGAGAACGGCCTGGAGGGAGCGGCGGCCACGGCGGCGATGATGCGGCTCACCGCGTTGGTGGAGGAACCGGAACCGCTGCGGGTGACGGTGGACCGTCCCTTCTGGTTCCTGGTACGCCACTCCCGAGGGGGAGCCGTCTACTTCCTCGCCCGGGTCGTATCCCCGGAAGGTGAGGCGGGGTAGGAGAGGGCCGTCACGGCGCCGTGGCCAACAGCCGAACCCGGGTGAGCTTGTCGGGGTTGACGATGTCGTGGATCTCGGCGGCACGCCCGTCGCGGACCGCGAAGCCCACTACTCGTGGGGCCACCGCACGGTCGAACGGGGTGCCCGCCGGCGAACCGGGCAACAGCAGTCCCGGATCACCGTTGACCAGCACGGACCGCATGTTCTTCAGGGCCGAGCTGGCGTATCTGCGGATCAGGGCGAGCAGGAAACGGGTGACCCTGTCCCGGCCGTGCACGGGACGCAGCGCGGTGCGCGCCTTGCCGTCGCTGTCCCCGTGCACGCTGACCCGCGGGTCCAGCATCCGGGCCACCGCCCACTGGTCCTCCGCCGAGAGCGCCGCGAGCAGGGCCTGGACCGTCTCGTGCTGTTGGGATGCGGGTACCCGTCGCGGCGGGTGTGCCTCGTCCACGGTCCGGCGTGCCCGGCAGGCGTGGTGTCCGGCCCGCTCCTCGGTGCAGCCGAGCAGGACGGCGATCTCGGTGAGGGGAAGCCCCACCACCTCGCGCAGTACCAGGGCCACGCGCTGTTCCGGGGGCAGCTGCTGGACGATCCGCAGTGCGGCCATGCGTACGTCCTCGGCCCGCACCACGCTGCCGAGCGGGTTCGTGGCCGGGCAGTGGTGCTCGGTCACGATGGGTTCCGGAAGCCACGGGCCCACGTAGTGTTTCCGGCGGCTGACCGCCAGCCGAGCCCGCTCCAGGGCGAGGGCGGCCACGGTTCGGGTCGTTTGGACTTCGGGACGGTCCCCTTCGGGGGCCTCGGTGCCGGGGAGGCCGCTGAGCCGCGTCCGGGTTTCCTCCACCACGTCCTCGGAGTCCGAGATGCTTCCCGTGAGTCGGTAGGCGAGTCCGAACAACCGAGCGCGCTGCTCGTCGAACTCCGTGGCGAGGACGTCTTCCGTGGATCGCACACCGCGATTCTGCCCGAAGAACCCGGGTGTGCTCGGTGGATGCCTCGGTCGGGTGGTTTCGGGGTGTTCGGGTGAGCCCCGCCGCCGACGGCGTCAGCACTCCGGCGACCATCACGGGTCCCTGCCGCGAGGACCCTTTAGACTGACCATGTGGCGGGACGAATCCGGGAGAGCGACATCGCCGAAGTCCGCGAACTCAACCGGATCGACGAGATCGTCGGTGAGTACGTCGCGTTACGCCGTGCCGGAGGGGGTGCGTTGAAGGGGCTGTGCCCCTTCCACGACGAGAAGACCCCCTCGTTCAACGTGCGCCCCAACCACGGGACCTTCCACTGCTTCGGCTGTGGTGAGGGCGGCGACGTGATCGCGTTCCTGATGAAGACCGAGCATCTCGGTTTCGTCGAGTCCGTGGAGCGCCTGGCCGACCGGGTGGGAGTGCGGCTGCGTTACGAGGGCGGAGAGCCCACGAGCAGACGTGAGCCCGGTACCCGGACCCGACTGGTGGAGGCGAACCGACTGGCCGCCGAGTTCTACGCCGAGCAGCTGCGTTCCGGGGAGGCCCAGCCGGCCAGGGAGTTCCTGCTGGAACGCGGTTTCGACGAGTCGGCCGCCGCCCGCTTCGGCTGCGGCTTCGCGCCCAGTGGGTGGGACCGGCTGACCAAACACCTGCTGAACAAGGGTTTCGAGCTGGAGGAGCTCTACAAGGCCGGGTTGTCCCGGGAGGGACGGAGGGGGCCGATCGACCGCTTCCACCGACGTCTGCTGTGGCCGCTGCGGGATCTGGGTGGTGACGTGGTCGGTTTCGGCGCCCGTCGTGTCTTCGACGAGGACCCGATCGAGGCGAAGTACGTCAACACCCCCGCCACCCCGCTGTTCAACAAGTCCCAGGTGCTGTTCGGGCTGGACCTGGCCAAGAGGGAGATCGCCAGGCGGCACCAGGCCGTGGTGGTGGAGGGCTACACCGACGTGATGGCGATGCACCTCGCCGGGGTGCCCACCGCCGTGGCCTCCTGCGGCACGGCCTTCGGCGAGGAGCATCTCGGGGTGCTGCGTCGGCTGATGATGGACGACGACACCTTCCGGGGCGAGGTCATCTACACCTTCGACGGGGACGAGGCGGGCCAGAACGCGGCTCTGAAGGCTTTCGAGGGTGAGCAGCAGTTCGCCGCGCAGACCTACGTGGCCATCACCCCCGAGGGCAGGGATCCCTGCGAACTGCGCCAGCACCACGGCGACCGGGCGGTCCGCGACCTGGTGGCCCGGCGGCGTCCGCTGTTCGAGTTCGCCATCCGCAGCCTGCTGGATGGCTACGACCTCGACTCGGTGGACGGACGGGTGGCCGCGCTGCGCAGAACGGTTCCGTTGGTCGCCCGGATCAAGGACCAGGCCAGCCGGACCGGTTACGCGGTGCAGCTCGCGCACTGGACCGGTTGGAACGACGAGAACCAGGTCGTCCGCCGCGTGCGGGAGTACGCGGGCGAGCCCGTGCGGGAGTCGCGGCGCCGGGGTGTGCGGCGCGCTTCCGCGGCAGGTACGACCGAAGTGGGGGCGGACCTGCCGGAGCGGCCCGCCCGTCACGATCCGCGCTGGTGTCAGCGGGAGGCGTTGAAGGCGGCGTTGCAGGCGCCGGCCCTGGCGGGTCCGGTCTACGACTCCCTGCCCGAGGAGGCGTTCACTGAGTCGGCGTACAAGGCGTTGCACGAGGCCCTGTTGAAGGCGGGCGGTACCCAGTCCGGGCTGGCGGGGGCCTCCCTGGTGGAGGCCGTGCGCGCCCAGTGTCCCGACGAGACCACCGTCCGACTGTTGTCACAGTTGGCGGTCGAGGCCCCGGACACCAAGTCCGAGCAGGATCACCGCTATGTCAGCGGGGTGCTCGGCAGGGTCCGAGAACGGTTGGTCGCCCGCCAGATCGACGACATCAAGTCGCGGGTACAGCGGCTCTCCCCCTTGGAGAACGCCGAGGAGTACCGGGCGTTGTTCGGTGATCTGGTCGCTCTGGAGCAGTACCACAAGTCGCTGTTGCAGCAGGCGGTGGAGGGTGTGACATGACCTCCTGGTTCGGGCGGGTGCTCGCGCGGCTGCGCGGTACCGCCGAGCTGCCGGAGCGTTTCGACGGGGTGCTGGGGCCGGAGGAGCGGGTGCTGGCCTCCGCACGGAGCCCGGAGGGCGCCTTGGTGGCCACCAACCACGGTCTGTGGGTTCCCGAGCCCGCCGGCTCGCGCAGGATCGGCTGGCATCTGGTGAACCGGGCCGTCTGGCGGGACGGGGTGCTGGTGCTGACGGAGGCGAGTGAGCACCGTAGCGCCGGAGGGGCCGTGTTGCTGCGTGACCTGCCCCGGCGGCGTTTCCGGTTGGAGGCCCCCGGCCGGTTGCCGGACGTGGTGCACGCCAGGGTGACCGGTTCGATCAGGTCGACCCAGTACCGTGAGTTGCCGATGGGCGGTGCCCGTTTCGTGCGGCGGAGGGTTCCCGGCAGGGACGGAACGGTGTTGCAGGTGCGACCGGACCGCGACGCCGACGAGAAGACCCTGGCCGAGTACGCGGACGAGGTCGCCCGGCGTCTGGCGGACGAGGAACGCGGCTCGGTGTGAGTTCTTCCCACACGCTTTCTTCTCCGGCCGAACCCGTATACAGTACGGTCGTACTGTTAATGGTTTCGAGGAGTGACGTCCCGTGTGGGATCCGGAAAAGTACCTGGAGTTCGCCGCGTACCGGCAGCGTCCCGCTGTCGATCTGCTCGCCAGGATGGGGGAGAACCCGGCGCGGCGGGTGGTCGACCTGGGATGCGGAGCCGGTGATGTCACTCCGCTGTTGACCCGCAGGTGGCCGCGGGCGCGACTGGAGGCGCTGGACTCCTCCCCGGAGATGGTGCGCGCCGCCGTGGCGGCCGGGGTTCCCGCGCGGGTGGAGGACGTGCGGGAGTGGGAACCTCCCTCCGACACCGACGTGGTGTTCTGCAACGCGGTTCTGCACTGGGTGCCGGGGCATCTGGAGCTGGTTCGTGGTTGGCTGCGTGCGCTGGGCTCGGGGGCGGTTCTCGGAATGCAGGTGCCCGGAAACTTCGACGCCCCGGCGCACCGGACGTTGTACCGGCTGGCCACCGAGCCGGAGTGGGCCGAGGAGCTGGGAGGGGTTCCGCGAGGGCCGGAGTGCGTGGCGGAGCCGGTGGAGTACGCGCGCGGGCTGACCGGGCCGGGGGTTCGGGTCGACGCGTGGGAGAGTACCTACGCGCACCAGCTGTACGGTGCCGATCCCGTGTTGGACTGGTTGTGCGGAACCGCGTTGCGTCCCGTGCGGGCGTTGCTGGGCGAGCGGCGGTGGCGGTGTTTCCTGGACGAGCTGGCGCCGCGGCTGCGGGAGGTCTATCCGCGCGAGGCCGACGGGTCCACGTGGTTCCCGTTCCGGCGGATCTTCGTCGTCGCATGGCGCGAATAGGTTCTGAGCAGGGATTTTGCCGCGAGGGGAGGGGGGTGTTCGGGCGGGTTCGCGGGTGCGCTACAGTAGATGACGTCAGCGCGGGGCGCTGGGAGAAAAGAAAACATTCCTCCGTAGCTCAATGGCAGAGCATTCGGCTGTTAACCGAAAGGTTGCTGGTTCGAGTCCAGCCGGAGGAGCAAGGGCCCAGGTGAAAGCCTGGGCTTCTTTGTGTGTCCCGGGTTTCCCCGGCGAGGAGTGTGTACGGGACCGTCCGGAATGTCTCCTGTCCGTTGAGGCGTGGATCGTCCGTTTCCGGGAAGGGACGAGAAGAGGTGCCCCGCGCCTTTCCCAGTCGTCCTCAGACGTCGGATCCTACGGTGTTCTCCGGTTTTCGGTTTTCCGGCGGGGTGCTGCGCATCGAAGTGCCATCATCCCGGATACATCCGATCGGGTGCATCGGTGTCGGAAAGGTCAGTCTCGGGTAACGATCCGTGGTCCATTGACGATCTTGTGGGTGCGGCGACAGTGACCGTTCGTTTATTTGTGCAGTACACGGCTTGATCGCTGCCTCCAGGTGGGAGAGACCGCCGGAGTAGAGTGGTTGTCGCGATCGATTCGTTGCCGCGAGAACACAACGTGGCCTCCTCGCTCTTCGTCCCCGGGGCGAGGGAATATGACAGGGGATCGCAGGAAACGGGGGAGATATCATGTCCGCACCCGGTATCGGAAAGGATCCTCGGCAGCTCTCGTTGCCCGACTTCTCGTCGGTGAGCCGACTGCCGAAGCCGCTCAAGGCGCTGGTTTACCTGGTCATGTTGGCGTTGCTGACAACGGCGGGGGTGAGTGCGCTGTTGGCGACCACCGTGATCATCGGCCAGCTGACCGGTTCGTTCGACATCACGATGTTCATCGGCCGTTGAGAGCCCGCCGGACTGGATCACGGGATCGGCGCACTTCGGGTGCGCCGATCTTTTCGTGGGAACGGTACCCTGGAGTCACGCGGACCCCGGCGCACCAGGGGGCAGCGGACCCGATACGATCAGTGCGTACGGTCCGCGCGGGGCGGTAGCTCAGCAGGTCAGAGCAGCGAACTCATAATTCGTCTTGTCGTGGGTTCAAGTCCCACCCGTCCCACCACAACACCGGGGGAAAATCCGCCCGGTTCGTCCGTGCGGATTTCTCGCGGGCAGCAAACGGGCAGCAGTACGGCCGAGTTGGCCGAGGCCGTGGCGCTGTTCCAGCACGCCCGTGAACTCGTCGACGACGTGCTGGCCCTGTCCGAGAGCACCCGCGGGCACGTGGTGGGCTATCTGGCCACCCTCGGCGTGAGCGGCGAGCAGCCCCCGCCGAGCCTGCCGCACCCGTCCACGCTGGACCGCGTCCCCACCGACGCGGCCGGAGACCACCGCTGGGTCGAACGGGTGCGCTCACGGCTGCCCGACTACACCGGCGGACAAACCACCGGGCTGGTCTACGACCAGGACGGCACCGAACTCACCGAAACCAGCGGGCGCGAGGAGGTCTCCGGGCGTGCCCGCGACCTCATCGTGCTGAACAATCGTATGTGTCCCGGTGAACGGAACTGTGAGGCCGCCGTGACCGCGATCCTGCCCCAAGGGGCCACGTTGGTGGTATGGCAGCCTGGCCAGTGGTACTGACCGCTCCCTGTCCGGGTACGACAGTGCTGTGTCCGCAGCGAGAAGTACGGGCCGTGGTGGGCCGGTTTTAGGCAAAATCGGGACATGTACCCCCGCGCAGGCGGGGACTCGGTGGTTGGGGAGGGGAAGTGTGTGTCGACACGCCGGGAGGTTCCCAAGCCTCTGCTCGGCGTGTCGGTCACGGGATGGTCACAGCGCCAGTGTGGATATCCCGGACATCCCTGCTCATCTGCCGTGGCGCCAGCCTTTCGGGGCTGGCGAGGATCGCAACCGGGAGTGTCGGCCAGGGTTTTGAAGAAGGCCAACGCATGTGGCGCCAGCCTTTCGGGGCTGGCGAGGATCGCAACTGTTGGGACTCGGTGCGGGTGCGGCTGCTGGACGGGTGGCGCCAGCCTTTCGGGGCTGGCGAGGATCGCAACCGCGGCTGCGCCATTGGTAGAGGGTGTGCACGGGGATGTGGCGCCAGCCTTTCGGGGCTGGCGAGGATCGCAACGGTTGTACCGTCCGCGAACTGCTCTGGCGAATGGAGTGGCGCCAGCCTTTCGGGGCTGGCGAGGATCGCAACCGCGACTCCGAACAGCACGTTCCTGAGGTCGTCGAGTGGCGCCAGCCCTTCGGGGCTGGCGAGGATCGCAACACGCCGAGTTCGTCCAGTACCTGGTGGTGCCGGTAGTGGCGCCAGCCCTTCGGGGCTGGCGAGGATCGCAACGACTTCCCGTCCGAACAGGAGGTGGACGGGGTCGCAGTGAGTGGGCGTGGGCGCTGAAGTACACCGGGATTGGCCATGTCCGCCCCCACGACCTCCGGAACACGTACGCGTCGTGGCTGTTGCGACGGGGATCTCGCCGGAGGGGCGTAAGCTGCTCGGCCACGCCAGTCACCAGACGACCGAGCGGTACGCGCCTCTGATGGACGACGGGCACGACGAGGTCGGGCGGCGGGCAGCACCCCTCCCCACAACGACAACCAACCACGCCCGACGGGACCCAACCGAGGGCGCGGCCTAACCAGGATCGGACCACGATCCTCCCCACACCTGTCCCTTTCCGGCCGGGTTCACAGCTGTTCGAAGACGGTTTTGCCCGATTCTGGTTTCACGGCGTGGTGATCCGCCGCTTGTGCTCGTGCTCCTCGCAGATTTCCGGACGGTTCTTGTGTCTCCGACGAGGGGACCCTCCGTCCACCGTGTTCTCCCGGGCGGGAGGAAACCGTGCCGGTTCTATCCGGTGTTTTTGCGGATGAGTCCGGTGTATCCGGCCACGAACAGGGTGGCGAAGGCCCAGCCGAGCGCGGTGAACAGGTATCGGCTGAGATAAAGGGCTTGGCCCCAGTTGGTGGTGGTGGCGATCTCGCAGCGTTGTCCGCCCCCGGTTTTCAGTAGCGGTATGGCGGTGTCGATGCCGAGTCCGATGCTTTCGGCCGCCGAGCACACCCCGGTGTCGGGGTGGGTGCGTACGGCCAGGCCGAACAGCCCCGCCAGCAGCACCAGCCCGACGGTCAGTACACACAGTCCGGCCAGATAGCCCAGTGCCCGGAAGGGGCGGTGTCCGTAGCCGATGAAGGTACCGCTGAGCCGGTGCAGCAGCCTGCGGAGCCAACCGCCGAGTTCGCCACGGCGGCGCAGGTCGCGTTGTTGGGCGATGAGGATCTCCCGAGCCTCCGGTTCGTGTCCGGCCGCGCTGTGGACATTGGCCAACTGTTGGTAGGGCTGGGGGACGTAGCCGGGGGTGTGCCCGCTCAACATCCGCAGCCACTGGTGGTAGCTCGCCGCCTTCGGAATGAGGGGATAGCGCAGCCCGTCCACCCGTAGTCGTCGTGGTCGGTCGGATCCGGTGACTAACTCGTCCAGCGGAATGACCACGTCTCCGGAGACCTGTGTACTCCGTAGATCCAGCACCAACCGTTCCCCACCGGCGTTGTGCACCGTTGCTTCGGTCAGTTCCAGATCACCGGCGACATGTGCTCCCAGCAGTCGCAGCGTCCCCCGGTGGCTGTCGGATTCGGCGGTGAATCCCCGGTCGAGGACCAGGTTGTTGCCGACGGTGATTCTCTCCACATGCAGGGCTGGCCCGTTGCTCGCGGTCAGGCGTGCCCCGCGCAGGCTGAGTTGGCCGGTGACGGTGGCTCCGGGCAGCCGGAGGGTGCCCTCGGTGCTGTCGGATTCGGCGACGAAGCCTTCGTTGAGGAAGAGATTGTTTCCTACGGCGAGGTTGTCGGCGGCCAGGGCCGGCCCGTTGCTCGCGGTCAACCGCGCCCCCCCAGGCTGAGTTGGCCGGTGACGGTGGCTCCGGGCAGCCGGAGGGTGCCCTCGGTGCTGTCGGATTCGGCGACGAAGCCTTCGTTGAGGAACAGGTTGTTACCGAGGCTGGCTCGGTCGGGCCCGTTGTTCGCTATCAGGCGTGCCCCGCGCAGGCTGAGTTGGCCGGTGACGGTGGCTCCGGGCAGCCGCAGGGTACCCCGCTGGCTGTCGGACTCGGCGACGAAGCCTTCGTCGAGGAACAGGTTGTTGCCGACGGTGGCCCGATCCGCGTGCAGGGCGGGGCCGTTGGTGGCTCTGAGGTGGGCACCGCCCAGATTCACCTGACCGGTGATGCCGGTCCCCGGCAGTCGAAGGGTGCCTCGTTCGCTGTCGGATTCGGCGGTGAACCTCTCGTTGAGAAAGAAACTTTCTCCGACGGTGGCTCGGTCGGCGGCCAGGGCCGGCCCGTTGCTCGCGGTCAACCGCGCCCCACCCAGACTGAGTTGACCGGTGACACTGGCCCCGAGTAGTCGCAGCGTACCCCGCCGGCTGTGCGACTCCGCGACGAAATCCCGATGGAGAAAGAGATCGCCGCCGATGAGGGCCCCCTCGATGTCCAGGGCGGGAACCTCCCCGGCGACCAACCGGGCTCCGCGTAGACTGAGATCGCCGGTGATGTTGGCGTCCACCAGACTGATCCCGGCGCTTCGGATGTCGTCCAACCCCACGTCGTGTTCACACACCAGGTCGTTCGCGTCCAAACCGACCAGTGTGCTCGCGGAGAGATCCAGGTGCGGCAGATGGGCCCGTGTGCCCGTGAGGACCTCCTCGAACTCGCACCGGTGCAGCACCAACGGAACCACGGCCCGGACGTCGGTCAGATCCAGTACGCCGGTGATCCGTGCTCCCCGCAGCCACACCCCGCGTGGATCGAGTTTCCCGGCTTCGGGGCCGAACAGCAGTTCCCGAATCGCCGCGGCCGGAACCTCGCGAGCGGGCTCCTCGGTGACGTCCAGGACCTCGCCCGCCTTCGCGGCTCTGTGTAAACGAGTCCTTGCCCGCGCGGCATCAGACACCATGTCCGGATCATAGGAAGTCACGCCGCACTGTGGGCCGCTTTGGCGTCGAACAGTCACGTTCGCTCCGAGCATGGCGCGTTCCGGACCGAACCGACACACGATGTTGATCAATCCGTCGATCGGCGGTAAGCAGGCAACCGTGGAGTGCGTCTTCGGGGGCTGTCCTCCGGGGCCACCACAAGAAGATTCTTCCTGGAAAGTTTTCGGGGTGGTTCCGTCGTCGGGGTGTGATTCACGATACTGTATCGATTCAAAAGAGGGAACCCGAATCCTGGATCGACCACCGGAGTGTGCCGCCTCGGGTGGGTCGACGCTGTCCCGGCGTCGAAGGAGAGCGACACCGATGCGTGATTTCGACGAGTGGCACCGGCTCGGAACCCACTGGCACGCCTATGTGGAGGTACGGGAGCAGGGTTTTCCCTCCACCCGTGCGGGACGGTTACGGCGCACGCCGGACCGCGTGTTGTGCAGTCCACGTGCGGTGGCCGAATGGCTGTACCGGATGAAACGTGTCTATCTGCCCGCGCGGCCGGTGAAACTGCTCGGCTCCGGAGCGGGGTGGGGAGTGCTCGGGGACGAACGCCACCTGGAACGGGACCTGTTCGAGGACGAGCTCGCGGCTTCGCGTGGCGACAGTCTCTATCTCTCCTTCGGCTGCGAGCACGACCGGATGGATCTCTGGGTGGAGGCGGTCACCGCGCAGGACTGCTCGGAGCCGCACCGGGAACAGGAGTAGTACCGAGGATGTGCCCCATATGCGGAGGACCGACCATCCCGCCGCAGGGCGGTGGCCCACCGAAGTGCCCGAGGTGTGGGTGAGGCGCGCTCGCGAAGGGTGGCTACCGGGGCGAAGCGCCGCCGACGGCCCGCCGACACCGGCGAAGGCCGGGCGCGAGTCCCTCGGAGTCAGCCGTGGGGAGCTCCGCCCGGCCTCCCAGCGGTCCGGGCGGAGCCTCGGCGGGGCGGGTCAGACCGCTGCCAGTCCCACGTAGTTCTCGGCGAGGGTGGTGGCCGCCGCCGTCGACGAACGCAGGTAGTCGAACTGGGAACGTTGCAGCCTGCGGTCGTAGGCGGCGTCCGGTCCGTCGAAGCGGTGGGTCAACGAGGTCATCCACCAGGAGAAGTGCTGCACGCGCCACACCCTGCGCAGGCACTCCTCGGAGTACGTCTCCAGCCCCGTGGTGCTCCCGTGGTGGTAGTAGTCGGTCAGCGAGCGAGCCAGCCGGTCCACATCGGCCACGGCCAGGTTCAGCCCCTTGGCACCGGTGGGCGGAACGATGTGGGCCGAGTCACCCGCCAGGAACAGTCTTCCGTACCTCATGGGTTCCGAGACGAAGCTGCGCAGCGCGGTGATGTTCTTGTCGATGACGGGGCCCTCGCGCAGTTTCCAGTCGGAGGTTCCCAGACGCGTCTGCAGTTCCTCCCAGATCAGGTCGTCGGGCCACTGTTCGATCGATTCGTTGGGGTCGCACTGCAGGTACAGTCTGCTCAACGTGGAGGAACGGAGACTGTGCAGGGCGAAGCCGTTGGGGTGGTTCGAATAGATCAATTCCTCGCTGGACGGTTCCACCTCGGCGAGGATCCCCAGCCAACCGAACGGGTAGACACGTTCGTAGGTGGTGAGTTCCTTTTCGGGAATGGTGGTTCTGCTGACTCCGTGAAAACCGTCGCATCCGGCCACGTAATCACAGTGCAGTTCTCGGACGCGGCCCTCGGAGGTGAAACGTACGACCGGTTTTTCGGTTTCAACCCCTTCCACCGTTACGTCCGGAACCTCGTAGTAGACCCGGCCGCCGTCCCGTTCCCTGCGTTCCGCGAGGTCCTTGACGACCTCCTGCTGGCCGTAGACGGTGATGCTGCGTCCCCCGGTGAGTTCGCTGAGGGGAATACGTAGCCGGTCCCCGTCGAACTGGACGTTGACCCCGTGGTGGGGGTGCCCCTGTTTCTCCAGACGGTCGGCCACGTCGGCCTCCCGCAGCACGTCGACGGTGCCCTGCTCCAGAACTCCGGCGCGGACCCGCTGTTGGACGTACTCGCGGCTGCGCCGTTCGAGCACGACGGAATCGATCCCCTGTAGGTGCAGCAGCTGGGACAGCAGCATCCCCGCCGGACCCGCGCCCACGATCGCGACCTGGGTGCGCATTCCATCCTCCCCTCTCGTCATGCGGTTGACTCAGCTTCTCAGTCGTGAATGCGAATTCAGCCACAGGGCTTCCGCTCAGCGAAAGCAGCAGGGTGTTATCGGAGTAGCGTTTCGTATTCGGTCGCGGACCTCGTGTGTCGGGATGAGCCTGTTCGGGGAATTCTTCCGAGGAGATGACGAATTGTTCCGTGGTCGTGGCTGTGCGGAACGGATGGCCCGGTGTGTGTTCGGTCACGACGGCGTGGGGAATCGTTCTCTCGTTGGTCGTGTCGTTCCACCGAAACGAAAAGTAAGATTTTCTTCGTCCATTGTGACGTTTCGGGGAACGGCCCCGCCTTCCGTCGGGCTCCGGGGCGGGGCCGTTCGGAGCAGTCGGCTACGACCCCAGCTGTGACTTCCGGGCGGACTCGGCGAACCGGTCGAGATGACGCAGCGTCTCGTCCCGGACAACCGTGGGGAGGTAGAACAGCACCCGGTCCACACCGGCGCGTTCGTACTCCTCCAGCGTGGCGGGATCGTCTCCGGCGGCGTACAGGGACACCGGGACACGCCATCCCGCACGGTCCCGCACCCGGTTTATCCGCCCGGACAGGTCCGAGGTTCCGGCCCTGGGCAGCCACCCTCCGCCGTACTCGGCGACCCGTTCCACCGAGCGTTGGCTCTCGCCGCCGACGTAGATCGGCGGGTGGGGTCGTTGGACCGGCTTGGGCCAGCAGTACGAGGGTTCGATGTCCACGTGCTCGCCGTGGAACTCGGCCTCCTCCCGCGTCCACAGCCGCTGGACGGCCCGGACCCGCTCGTCCATGAGCGTTCCCCGCCCCCGCGGCTCGGTGCCGTGGTTGCGCATCTCCTCGCGGTTCCAACCCGCACCGACCCCGAGGATCGCTCTTCCACCCGAGACCCGGTCCAGACTGGCCACCTCCTTGGCCGTGATGATCGGATCCCGTTGGATCATCAACGCGATCCCGGTGGCCAGCAGCATGTGCTCGGTGGCCACGGCCGCCGCCGTGAGACTCACGAAGGGGTCCAACGTGCGGTAGTAGTGCCGGGGCAGCTCACCCCCTCCGGGGTAGGGCGTCCGCCTGCTGCTGGGAATGTGGGTGTGTTCGGCGAGGAACAACGCGTCGAAACCACGCTGTTCGGCGGCTGCGCCCAGCTCGTCGGGGGCGATCCCCTCGTCGGTCACGAACGTGGAGATACCGAATTTCATGTGTCCTCGGCGCCGACACGGCGCCTTCCTCCCAACCGGTGTGTTCGTTTCCGGCACGGACTCCCCGGCACGACGGGACGGCTTTTCCGGCGCGGCCTCGCACACCGCGGCACCGAGTCCCGTCGACGGATCCCGGGCTGTCCGTGGCCGATCCGTCACGTTGACGAACAACCGTGATCGCCGGTGCGTATTCCCGACCGGGTAAGATCACGGTCCCGTTCCGGGGACGTCGCCGGCGTGGCTTTTCCGGACGCACCGCAGCACGGTCGGTGACCGTGTCCGTCGGGGTGTCGTGGAGAAGGTCGGGCCCACGACTTCCTGCCGGAATGCGTCGGTTGACAGGTGCCGCCCGGCCCGGCGGGAGTCGGACGACGGACTGACGGACATGGATGATGAGCTGACGACCGAACTCGTAGCCCTCTACCACGAGCACTACCGCCAACTGCTGCGGATGGCCCTGTTGCTCGTGGACGACAGGTCCGCAGCCGAGGACGTGGTGCAGGACGCGTTCGTGCGTGTGTTCGACTCCAGAGCCCGTCTGCGCGATCGGGACAAGGCCCTGGCGTTCCTGCGGCGGGCCGTGCTCAACAGGGCGAGATCCTTGTTACGCAGGCGCCAGGTGTCCAAGCGCTACCAGCACCGCCTGGTGCAGCGCGAGCCGGCTCCGGACGAGAGCGTGCAGCGGGTCGACCGGACCGTGCTCGCCGAAGCACTCGCCCGGTTGCCCCGGCGTCAGCGGGAGGCTGTCGTACTGCGTTACTACGCTGATTTCAGCGAGGCTTACGCGGCGGAAATAATGCGGGTGACCCCCGGGGCGGTGAAGGCCTACTGTTCGCGCGGAGTCGCGCGGTTGTCGAGTTTGCTGAGGGAGCGCGTGTGACGGAGCGAAACGCCGCCTCCGAGGAGAGTTCGGACGAGCGTTTGCTGCGTGCGGGGCTGCACTCGCTCGTCGAGGGCGTGGAACCGGAACGGAACGCGTTGGCCCGGTTGCTCGCCCGGCGGCGCCGTCGCATGGTGCTCCGCTCCGTGTTCGTGGGCAGCGGCGTGGCGGTGGCCACCACGGTCGTCCTGTTGTTCGCGTTGGTGGTGCCGAACGGCCTGTGGAGCACGGAGCCCGTCCCCGTGGGGATCGGTCCCGACAGCTACCTGGTCCGTTCGGGCGGTGGCTCCCTGGTTGCGGTCTCCCTGGAGTCCGGCGACGTGATCCGGGAGCTCGGTGATCCCGGTGACCTGGTGGCGGTGGCCAGGGGCCGGGATCGGGTCTATGTCGCCCCGGCCACGGGCGGGGTCGTGGCCATGGGTTCTCGCCGGACGGAGGAACCGCTGGAGGGGGTGCCCGAGGGGGAGGTGGTTACCGCCCTGGCGGCCGCGGGCGAACGAGTGGCGGTGGCCTACGAGGACAGGGTGCTGGTGGTCTCCGACGGAGGGGCACGTCGGATCGGGTTCGAACCGGGACTGGTGGTACGGGACGTGGCGGTCGAATCCGGCGGCAGGCTCGCGCTGGTGGTTCAGGATCGGGACGGATCCGTCGGGCTGCGGACGGTGGTGCCGGGAGAGGACGGACCCCGGCGGTTGGGAAGGTCCGTGGTCTCCTGCGGTCCGACGCGTGTGACGTGGACGTCGACGGGCTTGGCGGTGTTGCGTCCCGTCTCCTGTGGGGACGGGGAGTCCGTGCGGATCACCACGGTCGATCCGCGTGAGGGCACCAGGCTGGCCGGCGGGGTGCGCGTCGGTGTGGGCGCTCCGGTGGGACAGAGCCTGCGACTGTCGGCCGACACCGCCGATCGGATGCTGGTCTCCGCCGGGGGGAACAGGAACTGGCTGGTGGAGGGGGGAACGGTGCGTTCCGTTCCGTGCCCGGACTCGGGGTGTTCCGCCGGAACCGCCGTCATGTGACCGGTTTCGCCGGTGGTGTGCCCGTTTTCCGGAAGGAACTCGCTTTCGGTCACCGAACGTGTTCGGAACACACCGCTGATCGGGCAATGGACTGCCCGGTGGTTGGCCGGTGAGGATCCCCGTGGTGTGGCGGTTTCCGAGTTCCGGAGGGTGATCGAGGTGGGCGCACACTGGTGGGAAGTGCTCCGGCTGTGTCGGGTGGCGGGGCAGCGTCCGTCCTGGCAGCACGCTGCGGCGTTCGTCGTCTCGGTCTGGACGCTGTGGTGGATAGGTGGCCAGTTCCTGGTGCCGCAGGCGGCTCCTTCGGCCCTGGAGATCTGGACCAACCTGCTGGAGCGGGCGGGAATCACCGATGTTTCCTGGAGTGACCGGGTGGTGCGGGCCTGGCAGCGGGCGGGCATGGTTCTCGCGGTGGCCGGTGGTCTGTTGTGGGCGGCGACCACGGAGCGGGGACAGACCCCCGCCCTCGCGGGCTGGGTGGCCGTGATGCTCGCCTCCCAGTATCTGGGGTACCAGCCGGCGGTGCTCGTGGCGCTGGTGTCCCTGGTCGGTCTCGTGTCCGTGTTGTGGCTCGTTTCCCTGGTGAACGGGCGGTTCGTGGACAGGTATCCGCGTCTGTTGCCCGCCGATGTCCTCCGTGCCGGGGTCACGGCCGCCGCTCTTTCGGCGGTGGTGCCGTTGTACGCACCGGCGATCGGGGTGTTCCGTTTGTTGCGTCCCTACTTCACCCAGCCGCCGAGAACGCTGTCCGCCGCGGACGCGGAGGTGGTCGGCCTGTCCGGCACTTCCCGTGTTCCCGTGCGCGCGGAGGAGGCGCCGGAGCGGGAGTCGACGCCCCCCGGGCGGCGGACGCACGGAGCCACCGAGTCGTGAGACGACGGCTGGTGTGACGACGGTCGACGTATCGTGTGTCATGTCCCCTTTCGAGTGGAGTTGGTGCGGAGTCAGACGGAGAGGAATATCCTTTTAGGACATAAGAGAGGGGGGTCGTCCCCTGGACGGAATCGTTTCGAACTGCTGTTTTCCCGTGCGGGGACGTGCCCTCGGACTGGTCCTCCCGCCGGTTCCCGAGCACTGTAGTCCTCAGTGGACAAACGGTCGTGGTTTCGCGGTGCGTGTGGAGCGTGCGAAGCCGGAACTGTTGTGATCGACTGGTGGACGTCGAACTTCGCTTCGGGGTCGTGGACGACGTCTCTCGTGGCACGGGCGGAGGTCAGCAGTGAGTACGTCCGACCTTACGAGCGGGGTGGTCTACATCCACTCCGCGCCGGGCACGGTGTGCCCGCACGTGGAACGGGCTGTCGCGGGCGTGCTCGACACCCGCTGTGCTTTCCGGTGGACGGCCCAGCCGGCCGCCCCCGGACAGCTGCGCGCCGAGCACGTCTGGTCCGGTCCCGCCGGCACCGGTGCACGACTGGCCGCCGCACTGTTGGCCTGGCCGATACTGCGGTTCGAGATCACCGAGGACCCCAGTCCCGGCGTCGACGGGGAACGTTTCTGCCACGTCCCGAGACTGGGGCTCTGGCGGGCACGCACCGGAGCCAACGGGGACATCGTGGTCGGTGAGGACCAGCTGCGTACCCTCGTCGCGGAAGGGCACGACACCGAATCCTTCCGCCACCGCGCGAGTGAGCTGCTGGGCGGTTCCTGGGACGAGGAACTGGAACCCTTCCGCGGCGCCGGAGAGGGGCCTCCGGTGGAACGCCTGCACAGCGCGGGCTGAACCGCGCCGCTGCCGGAGGACGAACGACTCGGAACGGGTAACGGGGGCCGTGTGGGCGTCCTCGCCCCCGATCCCTAACCGGCCGCCACACCACCGCCCGGCACCACCCTGCCGCTCATCCTGCCGTCCCGGATCGACACGTGCCGGTTCGCCCGGTCCAGGTACTCGGTGTCGTGGGTGACCATGACGGTGGCCACCTCGTACTGACGCGTCACCTCGGCCAACAGGTCCACGACGGCGGCGCCCCTGTCGTGGTCCAACGCCGCCGTGGGCTCGTCCACCAACAGCACGGAGGGGCGTGTCACCAGCGCGCGCGCTATGTTGACCCGCTGGCGTTCCCCTCCGGAGAGCCGGTGCGGTCTGCGGTGTTGTTTGCCGGACAGTCCCACCGTGGCGAGCAGTTGTTCGCACTCCTGCCGAGTCTTTCGTGGGCTCAGTCCACGCATGTGTTGGGTGACCTGCAGCTGTTCGACGGCGCTCAGCGAGGGGACCAGGTTCGGCTGTTGGAAGACGATCCCGATCCGTTCCAACCGCAGCCGGGTCACGGCCGCACGAGGCAGCGTGGTGATGTCGGTGTCGTCCACCAGGACCGATCCGTCCGTCGGTGACAGCAGTCCCGCCGCCACGGCGAGCAGACTCGACTTGCCCGAACCGGACGGTCCCGTGACGGCCAGCAGCTCACCGGCGCCCACCTCCAGGGAGACGTCCCGCAGGGCGGTCACGGTTCGCTCCCCGTCCGGGTAGCTCAGCGATATGCCGCTCATGGTCAGACTCATCGTCCGCCTCCCAACGCGGTGAGTGGGTCCACGGACGTGATCCGCCGTACCGCGAGTGCGGCACCGGCCATGCCGAGCACCACCATTCCCAGTACGGGCAGCAACGTCGTGGACAGGGTCAGTTCGAAGGGCACGACTCCGGAGGCGAGCCACCCCAGGACCACACCGGCGGCACCGCCGAGTCCCGCGCCCAGCACCAGCACGACGAGGGACTGGGTCAACGCGTCCCGCAACAGGTAGCGGGTGGATCCGCCGAGTGCCTTGAGCACGGCGATGTCCCCGCTGCGTTGGATGGTCCATACCGTCAGGAAGGCCCCGACCACCAACGCCGATATGACGTAGAGGAAAGCCTGCATCATCAGTAGTGAACCGTTCTCGGAGGAGAACGAGCCGATCGCGTTCAGGCTTCCGCCGAGCGTGGTCGAAACCGTGTGGGCCGCGGAGTCGGCCGCCGCGAGGTCGGCCCCGTCGGTGGTGCGCACCGCCAGGACGGTCGCCAGCGGGGCCTCGGTGCCCGGGGCGCGGGCCGTGCGCAGCTCGCGCCACGTGTCCAGGCTGGTCCAGACCACCGGGGTATGACTGTAGAAGGACGAGGAGGCCTGCCGGTCGATCCGGAGCTCTCCCGCGCCCGTGGAGAGGTGCTCTCCCGTGGACAGCCCCTCCTCCTCGGCCAGGGAGTGACTGATCACCACACCGCCCTCGGTGAGCCCGCTCGGGGCCGCCGGAGTCCGTGGGGGCAGGCCGAAGACGGTGACCGTGGTTTCGGCACCGTCCGGTGTCGCCACTCTGACGGTGCTGATTCCGAGGGGAGTGACCTCGTTGACCCCCTCGGTGCTGCTCCAGACGTCACGTTGTCGTTCGGTCACGGAACTGTCCGCGAAGGACTCCGTGGGTGGCTCCGAGCCGCTGCCGCCGAACACCACGTGGGTGGCCGGCAGCTCCTTGACGGCGGAGGTGGACTGGGCGGCCAGCCCCGAGGTCAGCCCGGAGAGCAGCACGATCAGCAGTGTGATCAACAGGACGACCGACCCCATGAGGGTGAAACGCCCCTTGGCGAAACGAATGTCTCTGATGGCGACGAACACGGCTCTTTTCTCCTCGTGCCGTTGGGCTTACGACTCCACCCTCGCCCGCGGCGGCCGCGTTGCCATCGTTCCGGAGTGCGAAACCCGCCTGCCGTGGGGTTGACTCGGAACTCAACCGAACGATTGATGCGAACTCCGGGACTTCGTTGAACACTGGTACCGACGACTCCCGTCGTGACGCCCCCGGGAAAACTCCCTTCCCCCGTCGATCGTCCCGGACCCGCCCGTCGGGGACCGTGCCGTCCCGGGCCCCACTCCCAGGAGGTAGCGCGCTGTTGAACGGTCACCATCCGGCGGAGTCGGTGGTGCTGCGCGTGCTGCGAGTGGCACTGCACGCCGGGTTCTACCTGCTGCTCGGCATAGCCACCGTGCGGCTGCTCGGCACCCGCGACGCCGGGACCACGACCTTCGCCGCGTTGGGCGGGGCGGTGGCGCTGGCGGCGCTCTACACCGTGGGTGCCCTGCCACCCCACCGTGCCCACGGACGCCGTGCCGCACTGGTCTGGTTGGCGGGTGTGACCGGACTGTGGGCCCTGCTCCTGCTGGCAAGCCCCGACTTCTCCTGGATCGCCTTCCCGCTGTTCTTCCTGCACCTGCACCTGTTGCGCAGAGTCCACGCCGTGACGGCCGTGGCCGTGATCACGGGGTTGGTGGTCACCACCCAGGTGCTCCACACCGACGAGGTCAGCGTGGCCATGGTGCTCGGCCCGAGTCTCGGCGCGGTGTTCGCCGTGGTGATGGCCTGGGGGTATGCCGCCGTCCACACCGAGAGCCAACAGCGGCGACGCCTCATCGAGGACCTGCGTGAGACCCGCGCCCAACTGGCTGCCTCCCAGCACGAGGCGGGGGCCGCCGCCGAGCGCGAACGGCTGGCCAGGGAGATCCACGACACCCTCGCCCAGGGGCTGTCCAGCGTGGTGCTGTTGCTGCGTGCCGCCGAGTCGAGCCTCGACGAGAGTCCGGAGCAGGCGCGTTCCCGGATCGCCGAGGCCCGCCGAACCGCCTCGGAGAACCTGGAGGAGGCCAGGGGGTTCGTGCGTGAGCTGCGGCCTCCGGCCCTGCGCCAGGCCGGCCTCGGGGACGCCTTGCGGAGGCTGTGCGCCCGAACCGAACGCGAGTCCGGGTTGCGCTGCCGCCTGCGGGTGGACGGCGAGGCGGTGGCGCTGCCTCCCGAGTACGAGATCGCGCTGTTACGGGCCGCCCAGGCCAGTCTCGCCAACGTCGTCCAGCACGCCCGCGCCGACACCGCCATGGTGACCCTGGGGTATCTGACCAAGCAGGTGACGCTGGACGTCTACGACGACGGGGTGGGATTCGACCCCTCCGTGCTCGGCCAGGCGCGGGGGGACGGCACCGGCTACGGGCTGTCCGCGTTGAGCGAGCGTGTCGAGCTGCTCGGTGGTGAGTTGAGCGTGGAGAGCGCGGAGGGCGGTGGCACCGTGGTCGCGGTGCGACTGCCGTTCGGGGAGGAGGTGGACCGGTGAACGAACCGCTCCGGCTGCTGCTCGTCGACGATCACCCGGTGGTACGCAGCGGGTTACGGGCCATGTTCGAGGACAGTTCCGACATGCTGGTGGTCGCCGAGGTCGCCGACGGTGAGGCCGCCCTGGAGGTGCTGCGGCACACGGAGGTGCGGGTGGTGCTGATGGACCTGCAGATGGGGGAGGGGATGGACGGTGTCACCGCAACCAGGGAGATCACCTCGCTGCCCGACCCGCCCGCCGTGCTGGTGCTGACCGTCTACGACACCGACGCGGACATCCTCGCCGCGGTGGAGGCGGGGGCGACCGGTTACATGCTCAAGGACGCCCCACCGGAACAGCTCCGTGCCGCGGTGAAGTCGGCCGCGGCGGGGGAGACAGCGCTGGGGCCGGACGTGGCCTCCCGGTTGTTCGACCGGTTGAGATCCCCGGGCGAGGCCCTGAGCCCGCGTGAGGTGGAGATCCTGCGGCTGCTGGCACAGGGGCTGTCGAACAGGGCCCTGTCCCGGGAACTCTTCATCAGCGAGGCCACGGTCAAGACCCACCTGGTGCACATCTTCGACAAACTGGGTGTGGACAACCGCACCGCCGCGATCACCACGGCCCTGCGGCGGGGGATCATCCGAAGCGGGTGACTCCTCTGCCCGTGAGAGCCCCTCCGGGCGGGTTCGGGCGTATGGCACGCTCGTGACGTGCCACCGAGAACCGGTTTCCGTCGTCGGCGACGCCTGCTCTGGAACGCGTGTCTGACCCTCGCCGTCGTGGCGGTCTCGGTGGGGGGAGGGGTGTTGGCGCGCTCGTTCTACGCTTCCCCCACCTCGTCGTCGGGGGAGACCTCCGCACAACTACCGCCGTTCACGGATTCCTCCCAGGACCCGCCGGGAAGGCAGCGGGTGGTTCTGAAGCCCGGGGCCCGACGGCACCCGGACAGCACGGTGGTGCGGAACCTGCTGCAACGGCACTTCGACGCGATCAACCAACGCAACTACCAGCAGTGGCGCACCACGGTGGTGCAGGCCAAGAGACTCAACCAGCCCTACGGGAAGTGGCGGGAGGAGTACGAGAGCACCAGGGACGGTTCGGTCACCGTCCACCGCATCGTCCGTGGCCCGGAGGGTACGTTGCGGGTGATCATGTCGCTGGTCAGCGTGCAGGACAGGGAGGACGCACCGAAGGACATGCCCGCGACCTGCCTGCGGTGGCGTGTGGTGTACCAGCTCGTCGTCGAGGAGGGCAAGCTCAGGCTCGGTCAGGGGCTCCCGGACAGCTCGCTGCACAACGAGTGTGCGAACTGAAAAGCCCCCGGCGCGCGGGCGGGTGTCCCGCGGCGTGGCGGGACACCCCGTGCGGCGGGTGATCCTCACGTGCCCCGAGGGGCGGCGGGGCTTCCCGACGCCCCGTGTACTTCGCCCACCCGGGGGCACACGTGCACGCGGGAGCGGTCACAGCGGTATGTTGCCGTGGTTCCCACGCCTGGGGGGGACGGAGTCGAGCGCGCGGGCCAGCCGTTCCCGGCTGGTCGAGGGGTCGATGATCTCGTCGACCACGCCGATCGAACGGGCCCGTTCGACCCCTCCGGACACGCGCTGGTGCTCCTCGGCCAGCCGGTCCTGCAGCGCCTCCCGTTCCTCCTCCGGGGCCGCGGCGATCTCCTTGCGGTGCAGGATCCCCACGGCGGCGCGGGGTCCCATGACCGCCACCTCGGCCTCCGGCCAGGCGAACACGGTGTCGGCGCCGAGCGAGCGGGCGTTCATCGCGATGTAGGCCCCGCCGTAGGACTTGCGGGTGATGAGCGTGACCCTGGGGACGACGGCCTCGCCGAAGGCGTGGAGCAGTTTCGCCCCTCGGCGCACCACACCTCCCCACTCCTGGTCCACCCCGGGCAGGTATCCGGGAACGTCGACCAACACCACGAGGGGGATTCCGAACGAGTCGCACATCCGCACGAAGCGCGCGGCCTTCTCCGCCGACAGTGAGTCCAGACAGCCACCCTTGCGGATCGGATTGTTGGCCAGCACGCCCACCGTGCGACCGCCGAGGCGCCCCAGACCGGTGACCATGTTGGGAGCCCACTTGGCCTGGATCTCCTCGAAGACGCTCGCCCCGGAGGGGTCGCTGTCCAGAATCCCCCTGATCACGGGTTTGACGTCGTAGGCGCGTCGTGCCGTTTCGGGAAGCAGCGCACGCAGGTCCTGCCTGTCGCCGGTAACCGTGTGATCGAACTTCCCCTGGGCCGCGATCAGGTTCGTCACGTGCCGGGCACGCGCGTAGGCGTCGGGTTCGTCGGAGGCGACCACGTGCACCACCCCGGACTTGCTGCCGTGGGCGTCCACGCCGCCGAGCCCTTCCTGGTCGATCTCCTCGCCGGTGACGCTGCGCACCACGTCGGGGCCGGTGACGAACACCCTCCCCGAGGGGGCCATGACCACCACGTCGGTCAACGCCGGGCCGTAGGCGGCTCCGCCCGCCGCGGGACCGAGAACCACCGAGATCTGGGGAACACGCCCGGAGGCCCGGATCATCGCCGCGAAGACCCGGCCGACCGCGTCCAGCGCTTCGGCCCCTTCGGGCAGGCGCGCACCACCCGAATGCCACACCCCCAGGACCGGAACCCCCTCCTCCAGGGCGGTGTCGATGGCCGCCACGATGTGGCCGCACCCCGCCGAGCCCATGGCGCCGCCCTTCACCGTCCCGTCGGTGCAGTAGGCGATCACCGGACTGCCCTCGATGCGACCCCGCACCGCGAGGGCACCGCTGTCGTCCCTGTCGTGCAGGAAGGTCAGGGAGTCGACGTCCAACAGTTGGGAGAGCCGCAGCTCGGGGTCACGCGGGTCCCAGTCGACACCCGGTGTTTCGGTGTGGGAGGCAAGCGCTGTCACGGGATACTCCGATGCTGGATACGTGGGTGGTGTTGCCGGGAACCGTCCTCGACGGTGCCGACGCGGCTTTCGTTGGCGGGAGCCCTCGTGCGGGAGAGCGGTGTGCGGACGCCGCCGGAGGACGACGGCGTCCGCACCGATCCTGCTCTCCCGGCGGTGCTCACGCGCGGGTGAAGGCCAGCGCGACGTTGTGACCGCCGAAGCCGAACGAGTCGTTGACCGCGGCGGTCAACTGCTTCGTTCTCGGCTCGCCCGCGACCACTTCGAGTTCGACCTTCGGATCGGGCTCCTCGAGGTTCCTCGTGGCCGGGATCACCCCGTGGTACAGCGAGAGCACCGTGATGATGCTCTCCACCGCGCCGGCTCCGCCGACGAGGTGCCCCAGCGCCCCCTTGGGGGCCGTGAGCAGCACGTGATCCCCGAGCGCCTTGCGCACGGCGGCCGCTTCCCCTACGTCGCCGACCACCGTGGAGGTGGCGTGGGCGTTGACGTGTTCCACGTCCGTGGTGGACAGTCCCGCCGAGCCGATGGCCTCGTTGATCGCGTTGACCTGCCCGATACCGTCCGGGTGGTTACCGGTGATGTGGTAGGCGTCGGAGGTGATACCGGCCCCGGCGAGCCGGGCGTACACCCGCGCACCGCGCGCCGCGGCGTGTTCGGCGCTCTCCAGGACCACCACACCGGATCCCTCACCCATCACGAAACCGTCCCGAGCGGCGTCGAACGGCCGGGAGGCACCCTCCGGATCGTCGTTGCGGGTGCTCAACGTGCGGGACTGGGAGAAACCGGCCACGGTGATCGGCCGGATACACGCCTCGGCCCCGCCCGCGACCACGACGTCGGCACGTCCGGAACGGATCATGTCCAGTGCCTTGGCCAGCCCCTCGGCGCCGGAGGCACAGGCCGAGGCGGGGGAGTGCACGCCCGCCCGGGCCCGGAGCTCGATGCTCACGTGTGCCGCGGGCCCGTTGGGCATCAGCATCGGCACGGTCAGCGGTGAGACCTTGCGCAACCCCTGCGACTTCAGCAGGTCGTGCTGTTCGAGCAGTGTGTTGGGCCCACCGATCCCGGTGCCGATGGAGACTCCCAGTCGCTCGGGATCGACCGGCTCGTGCTGCTCGTCCGGCAGGTCGAAACCGGCGTCGGACCAGGCCTGCCGGGCGGCGATGAGCGCGATCTGCTCACAGCGGTCCATGCGTCGCAGCCGGACCCGGGGGAGTACCTCGGAGGGCTCCACAGCCAGCGGTGCCGCGATGCGGGAGGGCAGGTCGTAGGTGTCGACCCAGTCCTCCTCCAGCGGACGGCCGCCGCTGGCACCGTTCAGCAAACCGTCCCAGGTGGACGCGACGTCCCCGCCGAGCGGAGTCGTCGCGCCCATCCCGGTGATCACAACGTCGTTTACCGTCATGCGTTCTTGACGATGTAGTCCACCGCATCGCCCACGGTCTTGAGGTTGGCCAGTTCGTCGTCGGGGATCTTGACCCCGAACTTGTCCTCGGCCTGCACGGCGATCTCCACCATCGACAGCGAGTCGATGTCCAGGTCGTCGACGAACGACTTCTCGACCGAGACCTCTTCGGCGTCGACTCCGGCGACCTCCTCGACGATGCTCGCCAGGCCCTGCGTGATTTCCTCGTTCGCCACCTTGTTTCCTTCCTGTTCCGACTGGATCGGTGCTCCGTTTCCGGGAGCGGTTCCCGGGGAGCCGGTGTTCACGGACAGATGATCACCTGGCCCGCGTAGGACAGTCCTGCCCCGAAGCCGACCAGCAGCAGCACGTCACCGCTGTTTATCTCCCCCGCCGAACGCATGTGGTCGATCGCCAGCGGGATGGACGCGGCCGACGTGTTGCCGGAATGCACGATGTCACGGGCCACCACGAGATCGTCACGGGCTCCCCGGGAACGCAGTTTCTTGGCCACGGCCTCGACGATGCGCAGGTTCGCCTGGTGCGCCACCAGGACATCCACATCGGACAATTGGAGGCCGGCCTGTTCCACCGCACGGGCGGCGACCGGGGCCACTTCCGAGGTGGCCCAGCGGAACACGGTCTGCCCCTCCTGGTAGATGTAACGGTTCTCCCGCAGGTAGATCGTGTCCACCATGTCCCCCGCGCTGCCGAGGGCCGCCGGGCCGATGGCCGGCTCCTCGGCGGGGGAGACCACGGCGGCCCCGGCGCCGTCCGCGAAGATGATGCAGTTCGCCCGGTCCTGCCAGTCGAGCCACTCCTGGAAGCGTTCGGCCCCGATCACCAGAACGTTGCGTGCCGATCCGGCCCGCACGAGGTCCGAGGCGGTGTTCAGCGCGTAGCAGAATCCCGCACACGCCGCGTTGAGGTCGAAGGCCCCGGCGGCCTTGATGCCGATCCGGTCGGCCACCTGGGCGGCGGCGTTGGGGATCGGTCCGGGCATGGTGCAGGTCGCGATGATCACCTGGTCCACTTCGGCCGGAGAGAGACCGGCGTCGGCGACCGCCTTGGATCCCGCCTCCACCGCCATGTTCACGACGGTCTGGTCGTCCTCGCCCAGCCTGCGGCTGACGATGCCGACGCGTTGCTGGATCCACTCGTCGCTGGTGTCCACGATGCGTGCCAGATCGTCGTTGGTGACGGTCCGGTTTCCCTGTGCGCTGCCGAAACCGATGACCCGTGTAGCGCTGGGGCCCTCGGTCAGGCGCAATGTCGACGTTTTGCTCACGAATCGCTCTCCGAATCGGTCCGGCCGTGGGAGGACAGCGTATCCCCGGCCTTGTCCAGCTCGGCGGGGGTCTTCACGGCGACCGCCTTGGTGCCCTTGAGCTCCCGGCGCACCATGCCCGCCAGGGTTCCCGCCGGAGGGAGCTCGATCACGGAGCGCACACCGCGTTCGGCGAGCGTGGCCATGCACGCGTCCCAACGGACCGGTTCGGTGACCTGGGCGACGAGTCGACGCAGGATCTCGGATCCGTCGGTCACCGCCGCCCCGTCGGCGTTGGACAGCATCGGCCTCCGGGCGTCGGAGGGGGAGAGTTCCTTCGCGTGGGCCTCCATGGCCTCGCGGGCTGGGGCCATGAACTCGGTGTGGAAGGCGCCGGCGACCTCCAGAGGGCGCACCCGACTGCCTTCGGGAGGTTCGGCGGCGAGCTTGTCCAGGTTGTCCGTGCGCCCCGCCGCGACGATCTGTCCGGCCCCGTTGTGGTTGGCCGCGCGCAGGTCGAGTTCCTCCAACCGGGCGAGCACGTTCTCCCGGTCACCGCCGAGCACGGCCGCCATTCCGGTCGGTTGCAGGGCACAGGCGGCGGCCATCTCCCTGCCGCGCACCGCGGCCAGTGACATGGCCTCGGCGGGTTCGAGGACCTCGGCCAGCGCGGCGGCGGCCACTTCCCCGATGGAATGGCCCGCCACGGGCAGGTCCGGCGGAAGCTCGCCGTGGTCCTTCCGCAGTCGCTCGGCCGCGAGCAGCGCGTTGGCGACCACGAGAGGTTGGGTCACGGAGGTGTCCCTGATCTCGTCGGAGTCCGCGGTGGTCCCCAGTCGGAGCAGGTCCAGACCGGTGATCTCGGACCACTCGGTCAGACGTTGCTCTGTTCCGTCCAGTTCCAGCCACGGTTGGAGCATTCCGGGTGCCTGGGCACCCTGGCCTGGAGCTAGCAGCGCGATCACACTCAACACTGAACACGTTCCGGCCGGGGGTACGTGATGCTGGCACCCACGAAGTCAGCGTTGATTTTTTGTGGGAACCCTACAAAAACAGTGTGGTGAAGGTGCCCTCCCGGGCGATCCCGACCCCGGCTTATTCGTCACCCGGGGCGGGAGGGAACAAAACGGACCCGTCTCCGCCCGGTGTGAGCGACCCTACAGAGTCCCACGGTGTGGAGCCAAGCCCGCCGAACGGGTGTCCCGCGCGGAGCTCACCACAGTCCGCGTGCCCTGGCGAGCCGCCCCACCCCCAGCGCCACACGCAGCGTGTGTGCTCCACGCGGACTGGAGGGGGTACGGCCGGTGATCTCGGAGATGCGGCGCAGCCGGTAGCGGACCGTGTTCGGATGCACGTAGAGCTTGCGCGCACAGTTCTCCAGGACCCCGCCGACCTCCAGATAGGTGTTCAGCGTCTCCATGAGCGCCCCACCCGCGTCGGTCAGCGGCAGTACCATCCCCTCGACCAGAAGTCGCTCCGCCTCCGGATCACCGGCCAGGGCCCGTTCCGGAAGCAGGTCCTCCGAGGCCACCGGACGCGGCGCCTCCGGCCAGGCCACCACGGCACGCAGCCCCGACATCGCGTCCCCCGCCGAGCGGTGCGCCTCGGCCAGACTCTCGACCGTGGGACCGACGATCACCGGCCCCTCGCCGAAGGCCTCCGCGAGCACACTCGCGGGGTCCCGCACGGCACGACCGTCCGAGGCCTTGCCGAACACGACCACCAACCTGCTCCCCTGCACCCCGAGCAGCACCGAGCGACCGGCGCGGGCCGCCCTGCTGCGTACCTGGTAGACGATGCTCGGCGGATCGTCGGAGGGAGCGCTGCCCACCATGACGGTGGCCTCCGAGGAGGGTTCCCACCCCAGCGCGGCGGCCCGGGAGAGCAGGGACTCCTCCGCGTCCCCCCGGACGATCCCGTCGACCACGAGTGCCTCCAGCCGGGCGTCCCAGGCCCCGCGCGCCTCGGCGGCGGCCGCGTAGGAGGTGGCCGCGGCGAAGGCGATCTCCCGGGTGTAACGCAGGATCGACTCGGTCAGCAGCACCCGCTCGGAGTCGTTCTCGGCGAGGTCGGGCAGCTGCTGTTCGAACACGTCGATGGCCGTGCGCACCATTTCGAGCGTCTGACGCAGGCTCACCCAGCGCGGCAGGTCGCGGGGAGCGGCACGGAACGCCTCGGCGGTGAGCCGGATGGCCTCGGTGGGGTCCTGCAACCAGGAGACGAAGTTGGACACGCCGGTCTGGGTGACCAGCAGCACATTGGAACGTTGGTCGGCGGGGAGTCGGGAGAACCACGGAAGCCGTCGTTCCATGGCGCTGATGCTGGCGGTGGCCAGTCCTCCGGAGGCCCGTTCCAGCCGACGCAGCGTGCCGGCCGAAAGTTCGGTGCTCGTCCGGTGGGCGCCGTTGTTCTCGTCGTCGGCGACCTGCATGTTCACCAGCCTCGCACGTTCCGGCGAAGCCGTTCGGGCAGGTGGCGGAAGCGGCGTTCGCGGGAGGGGTCAGCCGTGGGAGGGCCCCGGCTCCTCGTCGGCGGTGCGTCGGGCGTCGGTTCCGGCCGGATCGGGGAACCGGCGGTCGCGCACCCGCAGCAGTCTGGTGACCAGTGCCGGTTCCTGGTCCAGGGCCTCCGGCTCGTCCAGCAGTCGGTTCAGTCGCTGGTAGTAGCGGGTGGCGGACAGCCCGAACCGCTCCTCGATGAGCCGTTCCTTGGTCCCGGTATGTCGCCACCACTCGCTCTCGAAGGCGAGTATGGCCCGGTCGGTGTCGTTCACCTGCTTCTCCCCTGGATGACGGGACGCGGTCGGCGGGGACGCCGCGGTGCGGTCCGCGGTCCGGAAAAGGGCGCTCGGCGGCCGTCGTGCCGTGGAGCGGGACGTGTCGTCGAGTCTACGCGTGGATCCTTCGCGAAGGCGACGAGTCGTTGCTCTCCTCACGGAAGGGCGGACGGTGTCGTGTGGTTGTCCGGGAGGGGCTCCTGTGGGCCGGTTCGCGCGGCGGGGAGTCGTGGCCGGACTAGGGTGGCACGGCGACCGTGCGTTCCGTCGGTGGTTTCCGGGTGCGGCCACCGGGCCGCCGGGAGAGCCCGCTGTCCGCCGCGTCGCGTTCCGGGTGGGGAAGGAGTGTGATGGAGGAGATCGCCGGATGGCCGCTTCGGCACGGGATCGTCGTGCTCGGACAGTCGGTGTCCTGGGCCGAGCTCGTGGGCCAGCTCGCCGCGCTGGCGGTGGTGTTTCTGGCTCGGCTGCGCGCGTTGGTGACCTGGCCGGTGCAGATAACGGCCACCGTACTGCTCTTCCTCGTCTACGCCGGGGCGGAACTCGGTGGGATGGCCACCAGACAGGTACTGATCATGATGATCTCGGTGTACGGCTGGTGGGCCTGGCGACGGGGGCGGGACGCGGTGCACGGTGTCGCCGTCCGTCGCGGCACGAACCGGCAGCGGGTGGGCACGACGGCGGTGTTCCTGGCCGGCGTGGGGCTGTGTGGAACCGTGTTCGCGGCGCTGGACGTCTCCTGGGCCCCCTGGCCCGACGCCTGGATCTTCGTCGGCACGTTGGTGGCGTTCTGGGCGCAGGCCAAGGGGTTCGTCGAGTTCTGGCTGGTCTGGCTGGCCGTGGACGCGGTCAGCGTGCCGCTGCAGATCATGTCGGGACTGTGGTTCAGCGCCGTCGTCTACGTGGTGTTCGCGGGGCTGGTGCTGCACGGTTGGTTCGGCTGGCGTCGCGTGGAACGGAGACGCCGTGCCCACAGGGACTCCCGCGCGGACTCCGTGGCCGCGTGAGCGACGGTGGGCCACGGCGTGCTGCCCCGTCGCCGCACACCGTGGCCGGAGGTTCAGGCGTCGCCGGACTCGGAGCGCTGCGGTCCCGCCGCCTGGGGGTCGGCTATGCGGTACCGGGCCGCCGCCTCCGTGACGGTGGAACGGTCGACCTCGCCGCGCCGGGCCAGTGCGGCCAGTGTGGCGACCACCGTCGACTCGGCGTCGACCAAAAAGACCCGACGCGCCGCCGGTCGGGTGTCGGAGAAACCGAACCCGTCCGCGCCGAGGGTGGTCATCTCCCCGGGAACCCAGGGGCGGATGAGGTCGGGAACGGCACGCATCCAGTCGCTGACCGCGACCACCGGACCCGGTTGTCCCTCCAGCATCCGGGTGACGTGGGGTTTGCCGGTCGGTTCCTCGGGGGAGAGCAGGTCGGCCCGGTCCGCGCGTTCGGCCTCGCGGCGTAGCTCGGTCCACGAGGTCACCGACCACACGTCGGCCGCCACTCCCCAGTCGGAGAGCAGCATCTCCCGCGCACGCAGTGCCTCGGGCATGGCCACCCCGGACACCAGCAGCTGAGCCCGGAGACCGGTGTCCTCCTCGGCCGGGAGATAGCGGTACATCCCACGCAGCAGCGCCTCCACGTCCAGCCCCTCTGGTTCGGCGGGCTGTTGGTAGGGCTCGTTGTAGACGGTGAGGTAGTAGAAGACGTTCTCCTGCGGCTGTCCGTACATCCGGCGCAGGCCGTCCCGCACGATGTGGGCCACCTCGAAGGCCCAGGCCGGGTCGTAGGAGACCACCGCCGGGTTGCTGGCCGCCAGCAGTTGGGAGTGCCCGTCGGCGTGTTGCAGCCCCTCCCCGACCAGGGTGGTGCGCCCCGCCGTGGCTCCCAGCAGGAACCCCCGTGCCATCTGGTCCCCGGCCGCCCACAGACCGTCTCCCGTGCGCTGGAACCCGAACATCGAGTAGAAGATGTAGACCGGGATCATGGGCTCGCCGTGGGTGGCGTGACTGGTTCCCGCCGCCGTGAACGAGGCGACCGATCCGGCCTCGTTGATGCCCTCGTGCAGGATCTGTCCCCGGTCGCTCTCCCGGTAGGCGAGCATCAACTGGTAGTCCACCGGGGTGTAGGTCTGCCCGGCGGGGTTGTAGATCTTCTGGGAGGGGAACATCGAGTCCATCCCGAAGGTGCGGGCCTCGTCCGGGATGATCGGAACCAGGCGCGGGCCGATCTCGGAGTCCTTGGCGAGTTCCTTCAGCAGACGGACGAACGCCATGGTCGTGGCGACCTCCTGCTTGCCGGAGCCCTGGCGGACCACGTCGTAGACCCTGTCACCCGGAAGTACCAGCGGCTTGGAGCGTGTCCGGCGTTCCGGCAGGTATCCGCCGAGTCGTTCCCGGCGCTGCCGCAGGTACTGGATCTCGGGTGCGTCACTGCCCGGGTGGTAGTAGGGCGGCAGGTAGGGGTCCTGTTCGAGCTGGGCGTCCGAGAGGGGGATGCGCAGACTGTCCCGGAACAGTTTGAGGTCGTCGAGCCCGAGCTTCTTCATCTGGTGGGTGGCGTTGCGTCCCTCGAAGTGGGCGCCGAGCCCGTAGCCCTTGATCGTCTTGGCGAGGATGACCGTGGGTTGGCCGTGGTGCTCCAGCGCCGCCTTGTAGGCGGCGTGGATCTTGCGGTAGTCGTGTCCGCCCCGGCGCAGGCCCCAGATCTGGTCATCGGTGTAGTTGCTGACCATCTCCTTGGTGCGCGGGTCCCGGCCGAAGAAGTGTTCGCGCACGAAGGCGCCGTCGTTGGCCTTGTAGGTCTGGTAGTCCCCGTCCGGGGTGGTGTTCATCAGGTTGACCAGGGCCCCGTCCCGGTCGGCGTGCAGCAGCGCGTCCCACTCGCGTCCCCAGATGACCTTGATGACGTTCCAGCCCGCTCCGCGGAAGAACGCCTCCAGCTCCTGGATGATCTTTCCGTTGCCCCGCACCGGGCCGTCCAGTTGCTGGAGGTTGCAGTTGACCACGAAGGTCAGGTTGTCGAGCCCCTCGTTCGCGGCGACCTGCAGCAGTCCCCGGGACTCCGGCTCGTTCATCTCCCCGTCGCCGAGGAAGGCCCAGACGTGCTGGTCGCTGGTGTCGCGGATCCCCCGGTCCCGCAGGTAACGGTTGAACCGTGCCTGGAAGATCGCGTTCATCGGCGACAGCCCCATGGACACGGTGGGGAACTCCCAGAAGTCCGGCATCAGCCTGGGGTGCGGGTAGGAGGGCAGCCCCCCTCCCGCCCCGGCGTGCGAGTACTCCTGGCGGAAACCGTCGAGCTGTTGCGCCGAGAGCCGTCCCTCCAGGAAGGCACGGGCGTAGATCCCGGGGGAGGCGTGCCCCTGGACGTAGAGATGGTCACCTCCTCCCGGGTGGTCCTTGCCGCGGAAGAACCAGTTGAACCCGACCTCGTAGAGGCTGGCCGAGGACGCGAAGGAGGAGATGTGCCCGCCGACGCCGATGCCGGGACGCTGGGCCCGGTGGACCATCACGGCCGCGTTCCAGCGCATCCACGCCCGGTAGCGTCGTTCGGTTTCCTCGTCCCCGGGGAACCAGGGTTCGAGTTCGGTGGGGATGGTGTTGACGTAGTCGGTTCCGGTCAACGAGGGCACCCCGACTCCCTGTTCGCCCGCCCGTTGGAGCAGGCGCAGCATCAGGTATCGGGCGCGTTGTTTCCCTCCCGCGGACAGCGCCGAGTCGAAGGATTCGAGCCATTCCTCGGTTTCCTCCGGGTCGATGTCCGGAAGCTGCGCCGGCAACCCGTTTCGGATGACCCGCACTCGTTGGGGTGAGTTCGCGCCGCCGGTGTCGCTGCTGTGCGGGGACAAAGGACTCTCCTCGAAGACGTGGTGCGCGTTCTCCGGGCCGGTGTGGCCCGTGCTCGGTTCATCGTCTCCCATACTGTGCCGCGTGCGCGAACCGTCACAGTTACCGGCCGGTATGTCCGAGACCGGGTTGTGTGTGTGCCGAAGTGCCGTCAGTCTCGTGGCGTGAACAGTGACGAGCCCCGCGACACTCGCGGGATCGGTGGTGTCTCGGGGACGCGGGAGGTACCCGGACCGCCCGTGCGTGGGAGGACCGGGGCGGAGGCCCCTGTTCTGCGGGGGTGGGTGTCGCGCTCGCGAGGTTCACTGGGAGTGTTGACGTGCGATGTCGGGCGATCCGTGGTTGCGCCGGGAGGCGTGGACGGTGTTCGCTGTCGACAAGATCGTGCAAACTTGTCCGTGCGTGGGGCGACCGCCTCGCGCACATGGGAATTGGAGGAGTGAGAAAGCCGTGGTCGCCGCGGAAGACGCCGGTAGGAACACAACCGACGTCGCCGAAAAGCTCGATATCGAGCCCGACATGGTGGTGCAGGAAATCGGCTGGGACGAGGATGTCGATGACACCGTCCGAGAAGCGATCGAGCAGCGGTGTGGCGCCGAACTGCTCGACGAGGATGCCGACGAAGTGGTCGATGTCGTCTTGCTGTGGTGGCGTGACGAAGACGGCGACCTGACGGACACACTTCTCGACATCATGACGCCGCTGGCCGACGACGGTGTCATCTGGGTGCTGACGCCCAAGACGGGGCGGGAGGGACACGTGGAGCCCAGTGACATCGCGGAGGCCGCTGCCACGTCCAATCTGGCCCAGACTTCCAATCTGAGTGTCGGCGAGGGGTGGACCGGAACCCGGTTGGCCTACCGCAAGCCCGCCAAGACCAAGAAGTGACCGCGGCGCGCACCGGTGGTCGTCCGACTGCCGGTGCGCGTTTCCGGCGAAGCGGTGTAGGTTCGGCGCCGCAACACCGTCGTCTTACGGAGGTATGGGCGCATGACGCTCGAGGTCGGTGCCGCAGCGCCGGACTTCACGCTGCCGGACTACAACAAGGAGAAGGTGTCGCTGTCCGACTTCCGGGGCGACAAGAACGTGCTGCTGGTCTTCTACCCGTTCGCCTTCAGCGGGGTCTGCCAGGGCGAGCTGTGCCAGGTCCGTGACGACCTCGGCGAGTTCCAGAACGACCGGGTGCAGGTTCTCGGGGTGTCGGTCGACTCCCCGTTCGCGCTCAAGGCGTGGGCCGAGCAGGAGGGCTACACCTTCCCGCTGCTTTCCGACTTCTGGCCGCACGGGGAGGTCGCCAAGGCCTACGGCGTGTTCAACGAGCAGTCCGGCATGGCCAACCGGGGAACCTTCCTCGTCGACACCGAGGGCGGGATCCGGTTCGCCGAGATGAACCAGCCGGGCGAGCCTCGTGACCAGGAGGCCTGGAAGAAGGCGCTCGCGGAACTGTCCGCGTGAATCTCCGCGGTGGTCGGCCTGTATGATGTGGGTCGGCCATCGCCGAGGGCGCATAGCTCAGCGGAAGAGCACCTGCCTTACAAGCAGGGGGTCGCTGGTTCGATCCCAGCTGCGCCCACCACACCCACTCTGACCAGTGAAAACGTCGACGAGTCGGTGTTCGTGTCGATCGTCTGACGTGTGGCGACACGGTGGTTTTCGCCGCCACCGCTCCGATCCTTCGGGCCGCCGTGCGAGGCACGAACCGCGCTGAACAGGCGCTTACCGCCGAGCACCCCCGGAAACCCCGTGCTGCCGAGCGGGTGACCGCCGCCTGCACCACGAAGACCGTCCGGCGCGATCGGGACCTTTTTCTCACCGGGCGTGACCGGATGGTGGATTTCCCGCGGAAGAAATGGGTGAGGGAACCGGACTCCGTGTTGTGCGGGAAGCTGTGTTCGTTCGGAAACGACGTGATCGCGATATGTTTCCGGCGTGGGTTCCGGGGGTGGCGCGGCTACGACAACGGGGGACCTGGGAGTTTCGCGGGAACGGGCCCATGACCGTGATGAGGCGACCGTCGACGACGTTGTGATCCGACGACGTCTCCACGGCCGGAACCCCGAGTGCGGGTGGGAAAGTCCGCTGCCGGCTCACCGGGTTCGCCGGCCCCGCACCGTCCGCGCGGGTTCCTCCCGTGCCCGAACGTGCCGTGCGGCGCCGAGCTCCCCGTTTCGTCCCGGAAACTCCCGCTTTGCGTTCCGACCGCATCGGGAGAATGGGTTCTGCGGAAAAATATATTTCCCGAAGTGGACATGCGGTTTCGACGAACCGAAAATGTTTTTTGGGTCCGTTTCGGCGCCGATTTTGCCGTTCCTTTTTTCGTCCGTGGTGTTTTTTCTTCCCGTCCTTTTCGTTAGTCTGCTGTCGCGGCGCCGCGGAAAAGGATTCTCCCGTGGAGAACGATCTGCCGGGAAACGCGCGGGTTCCCGACGGCGTGATCCGTCCGTGCCGCCTGGTTCTTCTCGTTCGACGTGTGAGAGGTGGAACAGGGCGTGTTGGCCAGTTTCGCGCTCAGCTCGGCGGCCATCTTCCTGGCCGAGCTCGGCGACAAGTCGCAGCTGCTGGCGATGAGCTTCGCCACGCGCTACCGGATCCGGCACGTGCTGCTGGGGATCACGCTGGCCACCGCCGTGGTGCACGCACTCTCGGTGGCGCTGGGGCTCGGACTCGGTGCGGCGCTGCCCACCGACTGGATCGGGATCTTCGTCGGCGTGGCCTTCCTGGGTTTCGCGGCCTGGACCGTGCGGGGTGACGAGCTGTACGAGGAGGAAACAGGACGAACCGGACGGCGTGCCGCAGGTTCCGCCCTGCTCGCGGTCGGCACGGCGTTCCTGCTCGCCGAGCTGGGGGACAAGACCATGCTGGCCACGGTCACCCTCGCCACCCAACACGACTGGTTCGGCACCTGGGTCGGTTCCACGGTGGGGATGGTGCTGGCCGACGCCCTCGCGGTCGTGGCCGGACTGACGGTGAGCAGGTACCTGCCCGAACGTCTGGTGCGCTACGGAGCCGCGGTCCTGTTCGCCGTGTTCGGGACATGGCTGATCGTCTCCGGACTGGTCGCCGTGGGATAGGTTGGAGACCAATCCGGGTTCGCCCGACCGGGTGGAACTCGTGCGGGTGGCCCGGTCGTGACCCCACCACCTGTGTTTCGGGAGGCCACCCATGGTCTGGATGCTCTACGGCGCCACCGGCTACACCGGGAGACTGGTCGCCGAACTGGCCGTCCGACGCGGACACCGTCCGGTGCTGGCCGGGCGGAACCCGGAGGCGTTGGCCGCTCTGGCGGTCCCCCACGGCCTGGAGTACCGGACCCTGGACCTGCGGGACCCCGAGACGCTGGAAGCCGGACTGCGGGACGTCGACGCGGTGGCACACTGCGCGGGACCGTTCTCCCGAACCTCAGCCCCCATGGTCGAGGCCTGTCTACGCACCGGAACCCACTACCTGGACATCACCGGTGAGATCGACGTGTTCGAGCGGTTGTTCGCCGAGGACGAGCGGGCGCGCGCCAGCGGGGTGACGCTGCTTCCGGGGGCGGGTTTCGACGTGGTCCCCACCGACTGCCTGGCCGCCATGGTGGCCGCGCGACTGCCGGAGGCCACCGATCTCGACCTGGCCTTCCTCCCCGTGGGAGGAGTCAGCCCGGGCACGCTGAAAAGCGTGCTGGAAGGGGTGGCCCTGGGCGGTCGGGCGCGTGTGGACGGCACCCTCCGGGAGGTGCCGGTGGGGTGGCGCAGACGCAGCGTCGACTTCCCCACGGGAACGCGAACCGTCTCCGCCCTGCCGTGGGGGGACGTCGCGACCGCCTACCGCACCACCGGAGTGGGCACCATCACCACCTTCGCCCATCTGCCCGGGCTGAACCGTCTGAAACCGGCACTGGCGGAGAAACTGGGACGGGTTCTCGCCGTACCGCCGGTGCGTCGCGCCGGTGAGACCGCCGTCGACCTCCTGGCACGGGGACCGGGCCGCGAACGCCGGGCGAACAGCAGGGTCGAGGTGTACGCCGAGGCCGGCGACGCCGAGGGCAACACCGTTCGCGCCGCGCTCGTCGGACCCGACACCTACGACCTGACCGCCGAGGCGGTGCTGCGGATCGTCACCGACCTGAGCCGGGGTGTCCTCCCCACGGGTACCCGGACCCCGGCCACCGCCTTCGGGCCGGACCTCGTCCGGGAGCTGCCGGGCGTCCGGGTGGTGGAACCCGAACACGTGCGGGCCCCGGAGTGATCCCGCACCTCCCGCCGCTCACAGACCGGCGCGCAGATCCGCGAGCAGCCACGTGAGCACGGTTTCCTCCTCGACGACCCGGCCCGCCGTGGACATCACCTCCGCGAGGTCCGGATCCCACGGGGTCTCCACGGCCTCCCCGTCCAGGATCGGCAGGTCGGTGCGTTCCGCGGAGGCCAGGTCCACGGCGGAGCGGTAGTCGGCCGCCGACATGCGCCACGGTCGCACGCCCGCCGTGGTCCACAGGGAGCGCATGATGGAGATCCCGGACCAGTCGAAGTCCCCGTGGTAACGCAGCACGGCCCCGTCCTCGCCCAGCCGGTCGAGCAGCTCGGCCGCCACGGTCGACGGTCTGCCGGAGACGCAGACCAGCGGATGTCGGATCCCGCTCTCGACGGCGGCCTCCAGCACACGAGGGTTCTCGCACACCGCCACCACCGTTGCGGGACGCACCAGCCGCTCGGGTGCGGCACGCAGGTCGAGCTGGGTCAGATGCGTGGGAAGGCCCGCCTCGGTCCGCCCGGTCACCGCCGCTGCCCAGCCCGTCGTGTCGTCGATCGGGAGAGCCCAGCACAGCACCGTGGCCGAGACCGCGTCGGGACTCACCCCGCAGGTCTCCCACAGGTAGCGCCGTTCCCGCTCGTTGTTGGGAGGGTCGGTCTCGTGGGCGATGGCGGCCGCCCGCAGCACCACCCGGCTCAGGGTGGTGCCGTTGTCCAGCAGGTGTGCTCCTCCCGCCGCCCGCGCGGCCAGCTCCGCCCGGGACCAGCGGCTCCGGGGGCTCGTGCCCGGGGTGAGCACCATCCGGGAGAGCACCGCCGCGGCCTGCTCGGCGACCGGTTCCAGGTCCTGCTCGGCCACCCGCCCGTACCGGCGTATCCAGCTCACCCACGCGGCGGCCCACGGCGCCGAGTCCAGCCCGCGCGCGGTGAGAGCCGCGGTGAACACCTCGGTCACCCGGTCGTTGCGGGCGGCCCGGGCGGCCGAAGCCGATTCGCGCCGGGTGACCGGACGCCCGTGCAGGATCTCCAGCACCCGCTCCAGGTCCAGCCCGAACCGGGTGTCCCGCACGGCGCGGTCCAACTTGGCCACGTTGATCCGGGTGCCCTGTCCCCACATGGGCCTGCCGTAGACCTCGCCCACCCGCTTCCGGGTCCGCTCGTCCGGCAGTTCCAACCGGAAGGTGGCCGGCCGGTCGGGCGCCTCCAGCGCCTGCCTGGCCTTCTCCCACAGCCCGTGCAGTTCCGGAACGTCCCAGACCGCGCGTACGTCCTCGACCTCGCTCACTGTTCAGCCCGTTCCAGGCCGCGACCGTTCCACACGGTGTGGGTGCAGGCGATCCCGTGCCCGCTGCGCGGTCGCAGCACGTCGTAGATGTGCATCTTCGGGATCTTGGGAGACACGCCCCAGCCGCTCGGCCAGGTGATCAGCCAGTCCATGTCCAGGTCGACCAGCAGCCCGAGCATACGTGCCACCGTCGGGTCGTCCAACCGTTCGAAGGCCTCGTCCAACAACACCAACCGCAGCGGCTCGTGTCGCACGGCGGAGGACTCGATCGCGTCGTAGAACGAGGCGGCCGCCGCGAACAGGGTCACATAGGACACCAGTCTGGTCTCTCCCGAGGACAACTGACGCAGCCTGCGTACCCGTTGGGAGCCGTCCGGGCCGGTGTCGCGGACCCGCACGGTGAACTCGTACCAACCGCGGTAGTCCAGCGCCTCGGCCAGGATCTCGGCGTAGCCTCCGGAGACGCTCTCCCGCTGGGACTCGATCAGGTCGGTGAACACCCTGCGCAGCAGCGTGTCCTGCTCCTCGGTCCGGCGGGCGAAGGGGGTGCGGATCACCTCGACGGCCTGACGCATGTCCTCGCTGAGCGAGGCGGCCGGTTGCCAGTCCAACTGGACGTGGACCCCCTGACTCGAACGGGCTCCCTCCAACACCCGGTTCATCCGGTCGCACAGGTCCCGGGCGGTGGAGATCTGGTCACGCAGCCGCTCCGCGAGGTCGCGGATCAGGTAGTCGGCGAAGATGGCGCGGTAACGCTCGTTGAGGTACTCGCGCTGCTCGGAGAGGCGTTCGGCGGTCTGACGTGCCGCCTCGGCCACCGGAAGCGGGCCCTCCTCACCGAGTACCGTGACGGTCAGCGCCCGGGCCCGTTCCTCCGTGGTGATGTCGTAGTGCCCGCTCAGCGACTGCTTCAGCGGGTGCAGCCTGTCGTGCACCTCCTTGAGCCCGCGGGAGGGGGGCGACTCGGGGACGGACAGCAGTGTTCCGACGGCCTCCTCGACGTCCGGAGGAGAGGTGGGAAGTTCCCCCTCCACGGCCCCGGCGGCCGCCGACCAGAAGGCGGGCAGCAGCATGGCATCCCGCAGGGCCTCCACCGCCGTGCGTTCCTCCGAGTCGCGCTCGGTGAGACGCTGTCGCGCCGAGTTCAGCTTCTCGGAGAGTTTGCCGACCTCCTCCCGTGCCGCCGAGGCCCGTTCGCGCACCTCGGGGATCTCCGCGCGCAGCCGTTCCCGTTGTTCCTCCAGATCGGCCACCTGCTCGGACACCCGCCGTCCCTCCTCACCGACCGAGGCGGACAGCTCGGCCAGCACGGCGGTCTGCTCGGCGTGGTGCTCGCAGTGCTGTTCGGCCAGCGACTCCGCCGCCATGCGGTCGGCGACCGTGGCGTCGTGGTGCAGCATCGTCGTGCGCACCTGTTCGAGCGTGCCCAGACAACGCTGGCCGATCGTCTCGCGCAGTGAGCTCAGCGCCTCGTGGGCCTCGTTGGCGGCGCGGTGGGCCGCCGCCAGGGAGTCGCTGTCCGGTCGCAGCCCCGCCTGCCCCGCGACCCGGGCCAGCTCGGCGTGCACGGCCTGCCAACGCCGGTCGGCCAGCTCGTGTTCGCCGCGCAGCTTGTTCGCGGTGCGCTGCGCGTCGTCGGCGTCGTCCACCGCCGTGGAGAACCTCGCGTGGGCACTGAACAGTTCCCCGTCGTCCGGATAGGACTCCAGTGCCTCGTCCAACGCCTCGGCGTGACGGAGGGTCTCGGCACGGCGTCGCTGGGCCTCGGCCAGCTCCGCCCGCAGTCCGGTGAGTTCGTCCTCCAGCTCGGCGATGCGTCGTTCCCGCGCGGCCTGTCGCGCTCCCGCGCCCACGTACTCGGCCGTTTCCTTGACCCAGGCACCGGAGAGGGGTCCGCAGCTCCACCGGCCCTCGGTGTCGACCGCGAGGACACCCCGTCGCGGGGACACGGCCACGGTGTTCAGCAGTCGCAGCACCCGTTCGGCGGACACCGGTGATCCCGGTTCCACGGCGGGCACCAGCAACCCGGCCAGAGTGCTCCCCCCGGCGGGCTCACCGGGGTGGGCCAGCAGCTCCGCGGTGTCCGGATCCACTGCGGTGCCGTCGGCGCTCACCCACGCGTTCAACAGGCCACTCGCCTGCAACGCCCCCTCCAGCGCGGCGCGCTCGTCCTCCGGCAGGGAGTCGGCGAAGTCGACCGTGCGGTAGAACGGTGACCCCTCGGCGGGGTCACGTTCGGCGCTCGCCCAGCAGGGACGCGAGGGGTGGGGTTCCCCGCCGGAACGCAGTTCGGCCAGCTCGCCCTCCCGCGTCCCGACCGCGCAGCGTGCCTGCTCCAGCTCGCGTTCGGCGTCGGTGACGCGTTCCCGCGCCCTCCGCAACACGGGCTGGACCGCCTCGCGGAGACGTTCCCGTGTCCGGCGGGCGGCGAGTCTGTCCGCGACGAGGTCGTCGACGGTGGGCAAGGCGGGCAGCTGCTCGGAACCGGACTCGCCGGCCAGGGGGGTCTCGTTCCACCAGGAACGGGCCCGCTCGACCCAGTCGGAGGCGGTGTCCCGCAGATCCTGGCGCAGCTGGTTGCGTCGGGCCGCCGCACTGGTCGCGGTGTCCCGGGCCCGTTCGGCCTGTTTGCGGATCTCCTCGACCTCGGCACGCTGGCGCTCCGAGTCCACCGCCTGCTGGTGCAGGGCCGTGACCAGGGCGGCCCGTTCCCGTGCCGCCTCGGCGGCCCGTTCGGCCCGCTCCTCGACCTCGTGCAGCCGGGAGGCGAACTCCTCGGTGTCCGGCTGGGGAGGTGTGTGCCGTTCCACGGTCAGCCACTCCGACTCCGACTCCGGGTCCGTGGTGGCCCGCACGTACTCGGAGTGCACAGTGGCCTCCGCCTGGGGGACCGTGGGTACGGCCGGTACCAGTGAACGGTCCAGCCCGGAGGCGCTCATCCGTTCGGCGGCCCGCTCGCAGTGCCGACCGGCCGCCTCGACGTCGGAACCCAGCCGGGACAACATGCCGAGCACGGTGGAGACCGAGCGTTGTTCCTGGTCGCGATGACTGCCCGCGGTACGCAGCGCGCCCTCGGCGGCGGAACGGGCGTTTTCCACCAGGGCCCGGCGGTCGTGCAGGTTCCGCAGCTGGGTGTAGGCGGGGCTGGCGCGCAGCGCCTCCAGCGAGGACTCCAGCTCCCGTTCCTGGCGTTCGAGTTCGGAAACCCGTTCCTCGGCGCTGGTCCTTCCGTCCTGTTCGGAGGTGTGACGCCGCTCCAGCTCCGCGATCTCGGAGTGCAGCGCGTCCCGCTGCTTCCGCGCCTCGCGCACGGCCTCGGCCCTGGAGCGCAGCACGGTGAAGGCGTAGTCGGAATAGCTGGCCATGAACGTGGACAGCGCCGTGTCCGCCGTGCTCAGGCGCAGGATGTTCTCCCGGATCGACTCTAGGTCCTCGAAGGAGGTGGCCAGCCGCTGCACCAGCGCGGGATCCAGCGGGGGGAGGGCGTCGGAGAGGATCTGTTCGAGCTGACCCTCCTGGACCCGCAGCCCCACGTCGGGATTGCGCAGGGTCCGTTGCAGGTGCAGCAGGTCCCCGTACCGTTCCGGGGTGATCCCGTAGACGACGTCGGCGATGTGTTCCCGGAAGGAACGTTCGTCGAAGATCCCGTCCGCCCCGAGCTCCTCCCGCAGCTGGGTGGGCCCCAGCGGGAACCCGTCCGGATTGACCAGGCGCAGGTCGTGGCCCACCCGGCGCTCCGTCACGAAACGCCAGGAGTCGCTGACCTGGTTGGCGGAAACGGTCGCCTTGACCCCCACCCCGCAGGTGAGGAACCGTTCACCGCCGTCGTCGAGTCGTCGGCTCAGTTCCACCCAGGCGTAACCGGTGCGGTTCCCTCCGCCCTCGCGTTCGTCCAGCATCAGCCGTCTCATGCTGACCGTGTCGAAGCCCTTCGACCCGATGTGGCGGAGGTCCCCGTCCAGGCACAACGGCAGCAGCAGCTCCAGGGTGCGGGACTTGCCCGAGCCGTTGGTCCCCTGGAAGACCGCCCGTCCGCCCCGCAGGTCGAACTCCTGGTCCGCGTACTGCCAGATGTTGATCACTCCACCCCGGCGCAACCGCCAGCGGTCCCCGTGTCCGCCCCCCGTGCCGTCGGAGCCGGGGGCGAGGCGGTGGCCGCGGTCTTCCGCGCCGTCGGGATGGGTCACCGCTTCCGTGCTCACTGCCGGAGTGCTCCTTCCAGGTGGTCGAACAGGTCCGGGGTCTCGGCCCGCTGTTCGGGACTCGGTTCCGGGTCGTCGGTGGCGGGATCGGGCTCGCCGTCCGGGATCGGAAGCCAACGATGGGCGCTGGGGCTGAGCAGCCACCCGGAGTGCTCCTCCTCCCCGTCCGGGACCAGCACCCCGACGCGGTGCAACAGCTCGACGACCGCCCGGGTCAACGACTCGGGGTCCTCCTTGGCCCGCCGGGACCAGGCCGAGGGGTAGCTCTCCAGCAAGCCGGTGCACACCCGGGTGAAATCCTGCCACGTCACCGGATGACGTCGGTCCGCGGAACGTGGCTCCGTCGCGTCCAACAGATCCGGCAGCGCGAGCTGGGCGACACGGGCCACCGTCGAGGTCCCGGGGAAGGGCGTGTCGTTGAGGTAGTCCTGCGGGTCGGAGGTGGCGATCCCCTCCGAGCGGGACTCGGCGACGAGACCGAAGTAGCGTTCCAGCGTCCGCGTCTCCCGCAGGCGGTGTCTGCGCAACCAGGTCGCCTGGGCGGTGGGCAGATCCGCGTAGTGCACCACGGGATCCTCGACGAGTCTGCGGCGCACCGCCTGCTCCACGGTGGGTACGTGCGAACCGCTCGTTCCGGCGGCGAGGTCCACCAGACCGCCGGGATCCTCGGCCTCACCCAGCGGCCCGCCGAGCAGATGCCCGAGCAGATCGGTGTCCACCGTGATCAGCGCTTCGGTGGTGGCGTCGTTCGCCAGCGGAGCCACCGCCCCCTCGGTCTCGGTCAGCACTCCGAGCGAGACCAGGTGGCGCAGTGCCGAGGCCAGCGAACGCCGGTCGGCCGGGTCGTCACCGAGGGCGACACCCGCCTCCGCCGCGGCGGAGCGCACGTCGGCGACCAGCCGGGAGAGCAGGATCTGCTTTCCGCATCCGGTCAGGGCGGCCAGCGTGAGGGCCACACAGGCGTATCCCCGGGGGGACAGCGCGGCGACACCCCGGGTCGCGTCCCGCCCGGGGCCGGACTTGTACAGCCGCGCGTAGCGTCGACTGATCACCAGTCGGTAGCCGAGCAGCGTGCCGAACAGTTCCCGCAACACGCCGCGGTGGCGGTAGACCATGCCGAGCAGCTCGCCGTCCGGACCGTCGGCGCGCAACAGCGGTCGCCGCAGCAGGGTTCTGGCGCAGCGCACCACGTTGGCCGCGTCTATGTCGCCGAGCAGTTCGAAGCTGTCCACACCGTGTTCTCGTCCGCTCACCGGGCCGCCCCACTGATCCTGTCGGAGGTCTCCGCGTTTCCGTCGTGCTCGCCGGTGGTCTCGGCCGGTCGCAGTTCGAGTGCCGTGCCCTCGAGTACGAGTTCGCCGGTGACACTGGAGATCCGCGTGTCCCCGCTGGAAGGACGCAGGGTCAACCGCAACCCGTGCGCCGGTTCGACCGCCGTTCCGCTCTCGGAGGGGGAGTCCCGGGCGGCCATGGCCAGGGTCAGCAGTTCGCACAGTATCTCCAGGGCGTCCGCGGACAGCCGCACGGCACCCGGGTCCCCCCGGGCGGCGGCCAGCTCCGCGACGGCGGCGGCCCGGCGCCGCTGCTCGGCACGCCGCTCGTCCAGCAGGCGCTGTTCGGTCATCGGATCGTGCAGCACCCTGGAGCTTCCCACCTGCGCACTCCGGTCGGAGCGGTTGCGCACGTTCACCGGACGCTGCACCCGTCTGCCGTCCCTCCAGGAGATCGTGTGCTCGTCCCCGTCGTGGTCGGCAGCGGGTTGCAGACACCGGGCGGAGTGCAGACCGAAGGCGGCCGCGTAGAGCTCGTGGGCCTCCTCCCGGCTGGACCGGTCGAACCAGGCCGCCAGTTTCAACAGCTCCCCGCGGTGGCCGGGAACCGGGCCACCTCCCGAGGTGGCGTGTTTGACGCTGGCCAGCAGCGAACCGATGGCGCGCGCCGTGGCCTCCCGCAGCGCCGAGACCTGGCTCGGGCGGCCCGGTGCGTCCAGGAACCACTCGGTGAGTTCCTGCCAGTCGGCCTCGGTGCGTCCCCGGGCCCGTTCCACCTCCTCACCGAGGTCCTCCTCGGTGTCCAGCACCGCGAGCAGTTCCCGCCTGCGCCCGGCCAGCACCCGCAGGGACTCCGCGACGGGTTCGGTGTGGCGGATGACATCCTCGACGACCGACTGGATGTACTCCACCAGCAGGTTGCGGAACCCGGATATCTCGGTGGGAGCCAGCTGGTGCCGGGTCACCACCTGCCCCAGGTAGGCGTAGAAGTCCCGGACCGTGGCGGCCAGCTCGGCGTGTTGCAGGAACACCGTGGTGACCTGCTCGCAGAGTCGTTCGCGGGCGTCTCCCGTGCCCGTCCGTTCGGCGAGCGCGGCGGGCAGCAGCTCGACGATCTCGCGCAGCCCCCGCTCCACGGCGGGGAGCAGTTCCCGCGACACCTCCCGAGCCCCCTCGGGGACCCGCAGCAGCGCGTCCACGTCCCGCTGTACCCGCACTCCGAGCTTGCTGACCTGGAAGCGCGCGCTGCCGTGCTGGAACTCGGCGATGCTGGAGGCGACGGTCTCCCGTCGCCCGAAGGTCAGGTTCCCCCACTCGCGGAGTTTGCGCAGTCTCTCCACCACCGTGGACAGTTCCGACTCGCCCTCGGCGATGCGTCCCTCCCGTTCGGCCACCGCCAGGGAACCGGCCACTTCGGAGGCGGACAGGTCCGCGAGCAGGGTGGAGGTGAACAGACGCATGATCGCCAGATAGGTGCGGTGCCCGCGCACCTGGAGGTGCCGGTACAGCCGCAGTCGCTGTTCCTCGGGAGTGTGCCCGGTGGCGAGCTCCTCCTCGACCGGTCGTTCCCATTCCGGGGAGGGGGGCGCGGGTGACTCCTCGGCCTCGTGCACGGGGGCCTGGTGGCCGCGCAGTGTGGCGGGCGTCTCCTCCGGGAAAGCCGGTGAGGGGGCGGACTCGGCACGTGGTTGCGCGGCTTCACGATCGGCGGTCACGGTCGGCCACGATAACCCCGCCCCGTGGTGAGACCGAAAACACTCCGTCACCGTGAGGGCTTCTTCGCCCGCGGCGGTTCGCCCGGTGAGGAGCCCCGCCGGTTGGGAGGTCTCCGGGACTCTCGCGCGGACCACCCCGGTGGGCGGATCGTGTCCGGGGAAACACTCCGAAAGGGGACATCAGGGGGCGTTCGGTGGGGGCGGTAGCGTGCTGTTCCGGGGCGACGTGGAACTGTCGAGGAGGAAACACGGTGAACACGGGGCGGGCGGTAGGACTGTTACTGGGGGTCGCCGCCGACGCGGTGCTGAGCGATCCCGAACGGAGGCATCCGGTCGCCGCCTTCGGTGGGCTGGCCGAGCGCTTCGAACGGGTCGTCTACCGGCGCGGTCGGCTCGCCGGGGCCCTCCACACCGGCGGACTCGTCGGTGGTGTCCTGGTGCTCGGCTGGGCGGCGGAGCGGGTGGGACGACGTGGTCCGGCCACCCGGGCGGTTCTGACGGGGGTGGCCACCTGGACCGTGCTCGGTGGGGCTTCGCTCGGGCGCGAGGGCACGGTGTTGGCCCGCCACCTCGAGGCCGGGGAGCTGGAGCAGGCCCGTGTGCGACTGCGGGGGCTCTGCGGCAGGAGCGCCGACGGTCTGGACGACCAGGGGTTGGCGCGGGCCACGGTCGAGTCCGTGGCCGAGAACACCTCGGACGCCGTGGTGGCCCCGTTGTTCTGGGGGACGTTCGGAGGGGTTCCCGGGCTGCTGGCCTATCGCGCGGTGAACACGCTCGACGCCATGGTCGGTCATCCGAGCGAACGCTACCGGGAATTCGGATGGGCCGCGGCACGGCTGGACGATCTGGCGAACCTCGTGCCTTCTCGGCTGGCCGCCGGACTGACCGCGTTGTGTGCCCCGGTGGTCGGTGGCTCGGCCAAGGGGAGCTGGCGGGCCAGGCGGCGGGACGCCGCCGCCCACCCGAGCCCGAACGCGGGGCAGGTGGAGGCCGCCTTCGCGGGGGCGCTGGGGATTCGTCTGGGTGGGCGTACCGACTACGGGCACGTCGTACAGCATCGCCCGGTGCTCGGGGAGGGGCGTACCGCGGACGGCGGCGACGTCACCCGGGCAGTGGAGTTGTCCCGGCTGGTCGGAGCCGTGGCCGGGGCACTGGCCGCCGGGACGGCCGTGTTCGTCACGAGGTCGGCGCGGCGCTGACCCCACGGTCGCCGGGCACGGCGGACGGTCACTCGGTTCCGGGAACCCCCTCCCGTTCCCGCCGCTCCTCCTCGGCGACGAGCTGGGACACGGATTTGCGCCGGGGCCGTTGCCGCCGACTCGGGCCGGTGGAGGCGGCCCTCGTCGCTCCTGCGCCGGGTGAGCGTGCCTCGGTGTAGATCAGGTATCCCGCCGCCAGGGGGGCCATGGTGCCGAAGATGATCCACTGCATGGCGTAGGAGAGGTACGGCCCCGACTCCAGCCGGGGCAGCGGCATCGCCCGCACCGTTCCCGGTTGGTCGGCCACGAGCGAGAAGTACCCCGGCCGCATCGGGATGTCCACCCCGCGCCCGACGGTGTCGGCGTTGATCGCGTAGGCCCACCGGTGCCCGTCGTGGCGGAACAGCTCACGGTTCTCGCTGTCGTGCTCGTCCAACCGGATCCGTGCGGTCACCCGCACCGTTCCCGAGGGAGGGGCCGGGTACTCGGGCGCCCGGGTCGACTCCACCGGCCGGATGAACCCCCGGTCCACCAGCAGTGTGGTCCCGTCCTTCAGTCGGAAGGGGGTCAGCACCTCGAAAGCGGGCTCGCCCAGCACCGTGCGCTGCCAGGCCAGCGTCTCCCCGCGGGGCAGGTAGTGACCGGTGAAGGTGACCCGGGTCCACTCGTCGGACTCGCTCGGGGCGGCGCCGTCCGGCAGCACCCGCTCCAGGGGAACCGGTTCGGCACGCATGGACGCCCGCACGGCCTCGTTGCGTGCCTGGGTCTCGGCGTGCCTGTCGAACTGCCACGGTGCCAGCACCGTGAAACAGAGCATGGAGAAGACGCCGACCAGCAGGACGAGGCCGATCCAGCCGGGGCGCAGCAGAAACCCGAAACGCACGGGTCCACGGTAGGCCGTGTGTCGACTCCCGCCGCACCGCCCCGGCGGAGGGGAGGGCGGGATCACGGAGAGGAGGCACGCTCGCCGTGTGGCGAGGTGGTACCGGCGGGGAGCGCTCAGTGCCCGCGCAACGCCTCGCGCGCCACGCCCACCGCCCGGGCGGCGAACCCCCGCCCGAAGAGCACGCCGTGCACCAGTAGCGGAAAGAGCTGATGCAGTCCGACCCGTTGGCGCCACCCCTCGGCGAGGGGCCGCTCGTCCTCGTAGGCCCCCAGTATCTCCTCCAGATGGGGGCAGCCGAACAGGTTCAGCATGGCCAGATCGGTCTCCCGATGCCCACCGTGAGTCGCCGGGTCGATCATCCACACCCCGGTGGAGCCGTCGACGGGGTCGTGGCCCCAGTGCACGTTGCCGCTCCACAGGTCACCGTGCAGGCGCGCGGGAGGCTCGTCGGCACCGGGAAGCTGGTCGAGCAGTTCGCAGGCCTCGTCGATCGTGGCGGCCTCGTCCGTTCCCAGCGTCCCGGCGTCCACCAGCTCGCGAACATAGGGCTCGACCCGGAGCGCACGGTAGAAGGTGGGCCAGTCCGTCCCGGGATCGTTGCGCATGGGGGCGAGTCCGATCCAGGCCTCCCGGGGCCCTCCCGGCGGAGGGCAGCCGTGTGCTCGGGCACCGGAGGCGTGCACGCGTGCGAGTTGCCGACCGAAGTCCTCGGCCGCCTTCCGGGTGGGGGTGACGGCGCTCACGTGGTCGGTGACCAACCACCGCTCGTCCTGACCGTGGACCCGGGGAACACGTGCCTGCCCGGACTCGCCCAACCAGCGCAGCGACGCGGCTTCCGCCTCGAGCGCTCCCGGCATCCCGGAAGGAGCGGACTTGGCGAACACGCGGTCACCGGTGGCCAGAGTCACCTCGTAGGCCTCGGAGGCGTCGCCTCCCCCGAGAGGGCGTGCCCGCTCCGCGTGGGAACCGGTGAGCCGCTCCACCGAGGTCGCCAGTCCGTCGGGTAGGTGTCGCACTTCTCGCCTTTCGCCGAGGTTGTCGTCCGTTCGCCGGGTGGCCGTGACCGCCCGGTGTGCCGCCACGAGTCGTCCCCAGCCGGTCGTTCCGAGGCCTCGGAAGGACCTCTCAGGCGGGTGCCTCCGAGGAGTCGGAGGGCCGGTGTTCGCCCAGTCGCGCCCGAACCCAGTCCAGCATCCCCGGAACCGAGGACTCGATCATCTCCATGACCCGGTCGAACCCGCGTTCTCCGCCGAAGTAGGGATCGGGCACCTCGGCCCACTCGTCGGAGCCGGGGTCGAAGGAGCGCAGCAGCCTGGCCCGGTCCGGGTTCGGCAGCGAGTCGCGGAGCACCCGGAGGTGACCGGCGTCCATGGCCAGCAGCAGATCCGCTCCGAGGTGGTGTTCGTCGAGCTGGGCCGCGGTGTGCTCGGTGGGGTAGCCGTGGTCGGCCAGCACCGCGCTGGTGCGTGGGTCGGCCGACTCCCCGACGTGCCACGGTCCGGTTCCGGCGCTGGAGACCTCCACCCGGTCGTCCAGGCCGGCCCGACGCAGGTGTTCACCGAAGACCAGCGCGGCCATCGGGGACCGACAGATGTTGCCGGTGCAGACGAACGAGACGTGCAGCGGCTTCGCAGTGGAGTCGAGTGTCACGTCCCCAGTGTCCAACTCCCGTCCGTGGGATCGGAGCAGGGTCCCGGGCTTCTCCCCGGCGTGTCCGGAGTGCCGCCCTCGGGGCGCCGCCCGGAGGAACTCGGCTGGCCGAGGGAAGCGAAAGGGGGCGACTCCCTCCTTGCCCGTGCGTGCCGGAGGGGAACCGCCGGACGGCTAGACTGCCGGGGATGACTAGCCGGGACGATCGGGAGATGCTGCGCCACCACGGTGACGTGGACGCCGCGGCCGGCCTGCTCGACTTCGCGGTCAACGTGCGACTGCGCAGGCCCCCCGAGTGGTTGCACAAGCGGCTGGTCGCGGCGTTGGAACGCCTCGGGAGCTACCCGGCCGCCGAGGACGAGCGCGCCGCGCGGGACGCCACGGCCCAGCGGCACGGGCGCCTCCCCGAGGAGGTGCTGCCGCTGGCCGGGGCGGCCGAGGGTTTCGCACTGCTTCCCGCCCTGCGTCCGCGTTCGGCCGTCGTGATCCACCCCTCCTTCACCGAGCCCGAGCTCGCACTGCGCAACGCCGGGCTCGAGGTGACCAGGGTGCTGTTGGACCCGGCGGAGGGTTACCGGTTGCGAGCGGAACGGGTGCCGGAGGAGGCCGACCTCGTCGTGCTCGGCAACCCGACGAACCCCACCTCGGTGGTGCACCCCGCCGAGACCGTTCGGGCGTTGGCCCGCCCCGGGAGGGTGCTCGTGGTGGACGAGGCCTTCATGGACGCGATTCCGGGGGAGAGCCAGTCGCTGGCTTCCGAGCGGCTTCCCGGGGTGCTCGTGCTGCGCTCGTTGACCAAGATGTGGGGACTGCCCGGCCTGCGGGCCGGTTACGCGTTGGGCGAGCCGGAGCTGCTGGAGCGGTTGGGCAGGTGTCGCCCCCACTGGCCGGTCGGTACGTTGGGGTTGGAAGCCCTGATCGGATGTGCCTCCCCCGAGGCGGTTCGGGAGTCCGAACGCGCGGCGACCGAACTCGTGCGCTACCGGGAGGAGCTGGCCTCCGACCTCGATGCGATCCCCGGCCTGGAAGTGGGACGACCGGCAGCGGCTCCGTTCCTGCTGTTGCGTAGTGAACGGGGAGCCCGGGTGCGTGCCTGGTTGCGGGAGCGGGGAATAGCGGTGCGCCGGGCCGACACGTTCCCCGGACTGAGCGGGGACCACTTCCGGGTGGCCGTGCGGGAACCCGGGGAGAACGCCGAGCTGACGGCGGCGCTGCGGGGGATCCTCGGCTCCTGAGCGTCGGCGTGCCGCGAGCCCACCCCGCCGAGAGTGCAGTGACGAGACGGAAAGCGACACGATGACCACACGGATCGAAGACGTCGTGGGAGTACTGGAGTCGGCCTATCCTCCGGAGCGCGCCGAGTCGTGGGACGCGGTCGGGTTGGTCTGCGGTGATCCCCGGGCCGAGGTCGGCAGGGTGGTGTTCTGCGTGGACCCGGTCGAGGAGACCGTGGAGGAGGCCCTGGAGGTCGGGGCGCAGCTGTTGGTGGCGCACCACCCGTTGCTGCTGCGCGGGGTACACGGCCTGCCCGCGGACACACCCAAGGGGCGGCTCGTGCACCGGATGATCCGTTCCGGCCTCGGGCTCTACTGCGCCCACACCAACGCCGACACGGCCAGTCCCGGGGTCTCCGACGCCCTGGCGGCCGCGTTGGGGCTCACCGTCACGGCACCGTTGTGCCCGCACGCGGAAGGCGCGGCGACCGGGCTGGGCCGGATCGGTGAACTCCCCGAGGCGGAGCCGTTCGAGGACTTCGTACGTCGGGTCGCCGGAGCGCTTCCCACCACGGAGTGGGGTGTTCGCGGAGCGGGCCCCCGAGGACGGAGCGTTCGTCGGGTGGCCGTGTGCGGGGGTTCCGGGGACTCGAACCTGGATGCGGCCGTGGACGCCGGGGTCGACGCCTACGTCACGGCGGATCTGCGCCACCATCCCGCCTCCGAGCACGTGGCACGTGGCGAGGTGCCGGGCGGTGCGGTGCCCAACCTCGTCGACGTGGCTCACTGGGCCAGTGAGTGGCCGTGGTGCCGGCAGGCGGCCGATATCGTCACGACGGCACTGTCCGACGAGGTCGAGGTCCTCGTTTCCGCACGCCGTACCGACCCGTGGACGGTCCACGCCCACGGCACCGCCACCGATACTGGGAGGATGCCCGAGTGAAAGCCGATCCAGCAGCACAGCAGAGGCTGCTCGAACTCGCCAAGGTGGATGCCGAGCTCAATCGCATCAACCACCGCAGGAGAACACTGCCCGAGCTGGAACGCATCGGGGATGCCGAGCGCGAGGCCAGGGAGAAGCGGGACGCCATGGTGGCCGCGCAGACCGCGCTGGACGATCTGCAGCGCGAGGTCGAACGGCTGGAGAACGAGGTCGACCAGGTGCGTGCCCGCCAGCGGCGGGACCGCGAGATGATGGACTCCACCGGTTCCTCCAAGCAGCTCGAGGACCTGCAGCACGAGCTGGAGACGCTGAGCAGGCGCGAGGCCGCCCTGGAGGAGGACATGCTGGAGGTCATGGAGCGGCGGGAGGCCCAGGAGACCGACCTGTCCCACAGCAGGAAGGCGGTGGAGACGGCCGACTCCCGTCTGGAGGACGCCAGGCACCAGCGGGACCAGGCCCTGGCCGATCTGGACAGTGACGAGGCCAAACGTCTGGCCGAACGGGAGTCTCTGGTGGCCGGCCTGCCCGAGGACCTGCTGAACCTGTACGAGCGGATCCGCAACCAGCGGGGGACGGGCGCCGGGCATTTCCAGGGCGGTCGTTGCGGAGCCTGTCGGCTGGAGGTGGACCGGGCCGCTCTGGCCGCCATCCGGGATGCCGCCAGAGACGACGTGGTCCGTTGCGAGGAGTGCGGCGCGATCATGGTGCGTACGAAGGATTCGGGACTGTGACCTCACGAGTGATCATCGAGGCCGACGGTGGCTCGCGCGGCAACCCCGGCCCCGCCGGTTTCGGTGCCGTCGTCCGGGACGCCTCCAGCGGGGAGGTGCTCGCCGAACGTCGCGGAGGGATCGGCGAGGCCACCAACAACGTCGCCGAATACCGGGGGCTGATCGCCGGTCTGCGCGCCGCGCTCGAACTCGGCGCCGAGGAGGCCGAGATCCGGCTGGACTCCAAGCTGGTCGTCGAGCAGATGTCGGGAAGGTGGCGGGTCAAGCACCCCGACCTGCAACCGCTGGCGAGTGAGGCGACCCAGCTCGTCTTCTCCTTCGCCGCGGCGCGTTTCCAGTGGGTGGCCCGGGAACGGAACAGTCACGCCGACCGGCTGGCCAACGAGGCCATGGACGCCCAGGCCGACGGGGAGGAGGTCGGCGGTTCCGGACGGAACGCGGACACCCCGCCGGAGCCGGCTCCCACCGGGGGCGGATCCTCCTCGACGTCCGCGGTGACCAGTTGGTCGGGAGCCGTGGGGACTCCCACCAGGCTGTTGCTGCTGCGCCACGGGCAGTCCGCGCTGTCGGTGGAGCGGCGTTACTCGGGCAGAGGTGACGTCGCCCTGACCGACCTCGGGCACCGGCAGGCTCAGGCCGCGGCCAAGCGGCTGGCCTCCGTGGAGGCGGTGACGGACTCCGCCGTGGTGCTCACCTCCCCGCTGTCCCGGGCCCGCGCCACCGCCGAGGCCGTGGTCGCGGCAACCGGCGGGGAACCGGTGGTGCACGAGGGGTTGGCCGAGACCGACTTCGGTGCCTGGGAGGGGCTCACCTTCCTGGAGGCCTCCGAGAGGTATCCGAGACTGCACACCGCCTGGTTGGGGGATCCGAGCGTCACTCCTCCCGGCGGGGAGAGCCTGAACACGGTGTTCGAGCGTGTGAACGCGGCGTTGGACGGGATGCTGCGGGAGCACGCGGGAAAGACCCTCGTGCTGGTGACCCACGTGACCCCGATCAAGGCGATCCTGCGTACGGCGCTGTGTGTGGGCCCGGAGCTCTTCTATCGGTTGCATCTGGACCTGGCCTCGTTGTCCGTGGCCGAGTTCTATCCCGACGGCAACGCTTCCGTGCGGTTGGTGAACGACACCTCCCATCTGGGCTGAACAACCGCCGTCGGACGGCCCGTGGTGGGAGGACCGGAGTCGTCGGGCCGGTGGCGTGGCCGGGGTGGGAATGTCGGTCCCGGTGGGTGTGTTCTAGCCTGGAGAGGCGGACGAGCCGACCGGGCGGCCGCGGCGGAGTCCCTTCCGCCGAGGAAAGTCCGGACTCCACAGGGCAGGGTGGTTGCTAACGGCAACCAGGGGTGACCCTCGGGAAAGTGCCACAGAAAGCAGACCGCCCGGCCGACAGCGGCCGGGTAAGGGTGAAAGGGTGGTGTAAGAGACCACCAGCATCCCTGGTGACAGGGATGGCTCGGTAAACCCCACCCGGAGCAAGGTCAAGAGGACACCCTCGGGTGTCTGCGCAAGTGTTCGAGGGTGGCCCGCCCGAGACTTGCGGGTAGACCGCTTGAGCCTGTCGGTGACGGCAGGCCCAGATGGATGGTCGCCACACGGAGGTGCCGCGAGGCCCTCCGTGACAGGATCCGGCTTACAGGTCGACTCGTCCGCCCTCCGCGCGTCGTTCCCGTGTCGCCACGACACGGGAACGTTCTCTTATCGCGGGCCCGTGCCGGACGACCTCTCACATTCCCTCCGGCGGGTGAATTACCGAGACGCGGATCACTCTGGATGTCCGATATGCCCCACTGATGTGATGGATTCACGAAAGTGTGATCGTCTATCGGGCATCATGGATGACGAAGAACACGCGTGGACGGACGTCGGGTATCGGGTGACGAGTCGTGGAAGGACGGTCTTCGGTTGGTTGTTCGGACGGCTCGGCTCGACTCGACCGTTCGGCCGTACCGTCAGCGGCGGCGGAACCATCCACTCAGGACCGGTTGTGACGGGCTGCTCCACACGGGTGGTTCCGTCCACCGGTGGGGATACTGTGAGCGTGGCACGTTCCGCGCCACACCCGGCGGAGGCTACCACTACCGCTGTCGGACGTGTCATGTTCTAGACGACATCGTGTGCCGGGACACCCGGACAGTTGAGAAGGCCGACACCCGCTCGTACACAGAGGGAATCCAATGACCACCGTGTCACTCCAGGCACTCGAGCAGCTCGGGGCGTTCGTCAGGACGCAGCCGCTGGTCGAAGTGCTCGCCCAGACCAATCTGGATACCGACGGTATCAGGGGTTGGATTCTGGACAACCTGCTTCCGTTGTTGCTGCTGACCGTGGCGCTGATGCTGTTGTGGCTGGGTGGAGGCAAGGGCGACAACGCGGGCGTGATGCGTCGTGTGGGCGGTGTCTTCGTGGCGCTGGCCGTGATAGGTCTCGCCGTCAGCGGTACCGGAGTGGACATCGGTACTTTCATAGCCGGCCTGTTCAGCACCAGCAGCGGGTGAGAACCGGCTTTCGGCCGATGGGCAGGTGGCAACGACATGCAGGTACGTACCGACGACGAGGTCTACCGGGTGGACGCGGTCTGGCTCGGTCCGCCGAAAGCGACGTTTCCCTGGCGTGCGCGTTACGTCGCGTGGGGTGTGGGCATTCTGGTGTTCCTGCTGGTGCTCGCGGCCGAACGCAGAATGGGAATCGGTTTCGGCTTTTTTTCCACGGCCTGGGCGCTGGTCATCACGATCGCGCTGACCCGACTGATCTGCTCACGGATCAGTCACGAACGGCCGCTGAGCGCCGTGCTGGTCATGTGGTTGCGCGAACTCACCGCACCGCGTGGCAAGAACTCGGGCAGAGGCGGGGCCGTCAGTGCCGCGAAGGTCCGAGTACGAGCACAGCGTCCACGTCCGCGTCCGAAGAAGTCCGGGCGCGCTTCGCGCGGAGGTTCCGGATCGCCGGGACGAACCCAGCGGCCCGACGGGACGGCGGAGACCGCTCGCTCCTCCTCCGGAAGTCGTTCCCGTCCCCGACGGGGACGTAGCGCCGAACCCCCTCCCACGGGACGGGTCGCCGCCCGGCGCGGCGGACGTTCCTCCGGGGAGTCCGCGCAGCGGACCAGGAATTCCAACAGACGTGCGCACAGCAAGGAGGTTCGCGGTGTTCGGTCGCGGGCGAGGTCGTGAGCGTGACTCCAAGAAGGTCTCTGACCAGCAGTACCGCGCCGCGTCGAAGAAGACGTCGAAGACCGCGCGCTCCGGGAGGAACAAGGACCGCAGACTCCCGGGGGAACAGTCCCTGCCCAGCTACACCCCCTCCATAGCGGCCCGGTCCATCGACGGCCACCTGCTGCGCACCGGTCAGGACGTGTTCGCCTGGTACCGGCTCTCCCCACAACGGTGGTCCTTCCGCTCCGACTCACAGCGACAGGACCTCATCGCCGCGATCGCGGGGCAGTACGCCGAACTCCAGGGGCGCTGGCTGCACCTGCGGGTGACCAACCGTCCCTACCCGATCCGCATGTGGGCCGAAGCGCACGTGCGCAACGCGCACAACGCCCTGCCCGACGTGCCGGGGGCCCTGAGCTTCGACGACTACATGGTCGGTGAACAGCAGCAGCTCATGGGTCGGTCGATGGCCGAGAAAGAGGTCTACCTGGGAGTGCAGGTGCAGACCCGCAACGTGGTGGACCGGGCCGTCGAACGGGCGGCGCCGCTGCTGCGGCGCGTGTTCCCCGAGGCGGTCGACGCGGAGCTGGTGGCCCTGGACAGCGAGATCGAACACCTCGACCAGGTGATCGGTTCGGCCGGGCTGGACGGCAGACCCGTCACCGCCGAGGAGATGTCCTGGCTGATGCACCGCTCCTGCTCGCTGGGTCTGCCCGCCCCCCGCAACCTTCCCGCCACACCGAGTGGTTCCTGGCAACCGGAGGACCTGGCCTCGTTCACCGACGCGGCCGACATGCACCAGGAACCGTACGCCCCGACCGTGACGGTGCGGGGACGGACCGGTTCCAACGCGGGAGTGAGCAGGCACGTGGCCGTGCTGACCCTCGGCCGGACACACGGCCTGCAGATCCCCGAGGTCGACGACCCCTGGCTGCAACACTCCGACCGGCTGCCCGCCCCGGTGGAATGGTCGGCGCGGATCTACGTGCGCCGCCCCGAGGACGTCGGAGGGGAACTACAGCGCCAGATGAACAAGGTGCGTTCCCAGGTGCGGCACTACACCGAGGAGCACGGACTGGAGCCGCCGACCTCACTGGCCAGACAGGCCGGTCGGGTGCTGGAGATCGACGACGAGATGACCTCGGGCTTCACCGCGCTGGCCACACGAGTGCGTTCCTGGTGGCGCATGGCGGTGTCCGGGCCGACCGAACGCGACGCCCTGCGGCTGGCCCAGCAGCTGCTCGATCTGTACAAACCGAAGGTGGCCATCGAACACCCCGAGGCCCAGTACGCGATGGCTCGGGAGTTCATCCCCGGCGAGCAGCTGGCCTCCGGCGCCTACCTGCGCCGTGGTTCGGTGGTGTGGGCCGCCTCGGCGGTGCCGCAGGCCACGGCCGAAGTGGGGGATCGGCGAGGGGCGCTGATCGGGGAGACCTGCACGGCCACCCGCCGCCCCGTGGCCTGGGACCCGTGGATGGCCCAGGAGGTCCGGGACGCCTCCGGACTGACCGCCATGGTCGCCGGTCTCGGAGGAGGTAAGTCCTTCCTCGGCGGGGGACTCGTCTACAAGACCCTGCGCTCGGGCGCGTACTGGACCCTGCTGGACCCTTCGGGTCCGCTGGCGGAGCTGTGCGAACTGCCGGAACTGCGTCCCTACGCGCGTCCGATCAACCTGCTCAACGCCCAACCCGGCATTCTCAACCCCTACCGGGTGGTGGCCGAGCCGGAACTCGAACACTTCGTCGACGAGGACGACCCCGAACGCAGCTGGCGTCGGGAGCGAGCCATGGCGGCGGCCACCCGACGCCGACTGGTGCTCGACGTGCTCACCGGGCTGTTGCCCTACGACATCTCCCGGATGCCCCAGACCCGGATCGTGCTGCTGCGCGCGGTGCGCGCGGTCGGGGGACGACCGGACGCGCATCCGGGGATGGTCTTCGAGGCGTTGCGTCGTGACGCCAGCGAACACCACGAACACGCCGTGGTGGTGGCGGACTTCCTCGACGAGATCCGCGAGCGCATGTCGCTGCTGATTCCCGAGGCCGACGCCGATCCCTACTCCCAACGCAGGGAGGACCGGCTGACCGTGTTGACGATGGCGGGACTGACCCTGCCCAAGGACGGGGTAGGCAGGGAACACTGGACCGACAGCGAAGCCCTCGGTGTCCAGCTGCTCAACCTGGCCGCCTGGCTGACCCAGCGGACCGTCTACGAGCGTCCCAAGGAGGAACGCAAGGGAGTCTGGATCGACGAGGCCTTCTTCCTGTCCGAAGTGCCCACCGGCCGGGTGTTGATGAACCGTTTCGCCAGGGACTCCCGGAAATGGAACGTCCGGGTGCTGCTGTCCAGCCAGATTCCCGCCGACTTCCTGCGGATCCAGGGGTTCGTGTCCCTGCTCGACTCGGTGTTCGTCGGCCGATTGGACGACGAACAGGCGCAGTCGGACGCGCTGCGACTGCTGAAGGTCCCGGTCGACGCGGGATACGAACAGGTCGTGTCCTCACTCGGCCGCCGCCCCGGTCCCTCCCGGAACAACACCGAACGGGACCGCTCGCCGCGCCAGTTCATCTTCGGCGACGGAGCAGGGGGAGTGGAACGCATCCGGGTCGACTTCAGTGGTCCGCACCTGCAACACCTGCGTGAGGCGCTGGACACCACGCCGGTCTCGGTCGACTCCGAGGCGGACGACACGGACAAGGATCCGGCGCTCACCCCCAACTCGGACTCGGTCGCCGAGATCGGCGGTGCCGGCTCCGAGGAGGTGCCGGACGAGGAGGCCGAGATGTTCGGCGACTTCGCGGAATGGGAGCTCACCGCAGCGGGGGTCGGCGGCAACGAACCGCCACCCACGGACGTGAGTGAACAGCAGACGGGTGACAACGTTCACCGGAACGGTGACCGGACGCGGGGAGTCTCCTGATCGTGTTGGTGGTGTTGGTCACAGCCGTGGTCGTCGGGTGGGTGTTTCTCGGCCGTCGACGTGCCGCACGCGGGGCCCTCCCCCCGGCGGGTGGACGGACGCGGCGGGGGGCGCTGCTGGGGGTGGCGGCCCTGTTGGGGTTGCAGGCGCTGACGGGCGCACCGGTGCACGCCCAACCGTTCGACTGCACCGAACCGCCCAACCCGGAGCGGCCGGGAACCGGCATGGTCGGAGCCGTGGATCCCGCCCCCATCGGGGTGGGGCAGTCCGGCAGTGCCTACGACGAGTACGGCTACGCCGGTCATGTCTGGCACACCTACGACCTGGGGTGTGGCCCACAGGGGGTCAACAACCCCAACGCGATGGTCGACACCTGGATCGGCAACCAGCTGTTCAACGTCGCGAAGAACCTGGTCGGGATGACCAACGGGTTGCACTACTCGTTGCTGTCCGGCGACCTGATGAAGCCGCTGGACGAGATGATCGCCACCGGAACCGTGGCGCTGTACGACAGCGTGTTCGCACCCTGGTTCGGCGTGGTGGCGGTGATCCTGGCGATACTGCTGTTCCGCTACATATGGCAGGGCGATCTGGCCACCATCGGCAGGAAGACGATGTGGGCACTGGCGGCCCTGTGGTTCGCCTCGGCCACCTATCTGACCCCGCTGGTCTACACCCACGCGTTGGACGACGTCGTGATCACCGGAACCTCGGCCGTGCAGGGGGGGTTCCTGCGCGAGGTGGGTGTCGACGAGCGGGACGCCCTGCCCACACTGCTGCACAACGAGGTCGTCTACCGCGGATGGTTACGCGGCGAGTTCGGTTCCCCGGACTCCGAGAAGGCCGAGCAGTTGGGTATGCGCCTGCTGGACGCGCAGGCCTGGAGCAAGCGGGAAGTGCTCTCCGGTGAGGCCGACGGCTCGGGAGAGCGGAAGAAACGGGCCTTCGAGGAAGTGGCCGCGCAGATGGGCAGCGCCTACGGCTACTTCCAGGGGGTCGACGGCAGCCGGATCGGCGCGGGCATGCTCGGTATGCTTCAGGCCCTCTCCTACACCACGTTCCAGCTGCTCGCCAAGGCCGCGATCCTGCTGGCCCAGGTGCTGCTGCGGGTGCTGATACTCGCCGGTCCCCTGATCGGCCTCGTCGCACTGCTGCACCACGAGGTGCTGCGCGGCGTGGGACGCATCGCCGGTGCCGCCCTGCTCAACGTGGTGTTGATCTCCGCCATGGCCGGGCTGCACACTCTCGTGCTGAACTGGATATTCGATCCCAGCCGCGGGTTCTCGCTGTTGACCCGGATGCTGTTGGCCGCGTTGCTCACCGTCGTGTTCCTGATGATCGGAAAACCGGTCCGTCGCATGGGACAGATGATCGAGCTGTCGGCCGGTGTCGCCGGGGGCGCGGTCCCCGGTCCCCAGTCCTCGTTTTTGTCCCGTCTCCGAGGGGGAGGAGCCTCCGGTTACCACGGTGGTCCGCAGGACGACTTCTGGGAGCAGGTCCGCAGCACCGGTGCGCGGGACACCACGGCCACCTCGGGAACGGCCGGGCAGCCCCGTCCGGAGTCGGAAGGCCCCACGGTGATCGCCACGGCGCAACGGACGGACCGTTCTCCCCGGGGCGGGGCATCCGGTGGCGGGGAGATCCCCGGGGCCGCGAACACGCAGGCGACGACCCCGGGCGGCGGCGCCGTGACCCAGCACCGCCCCGGCACCAGACGGAACTCGGGCGCGCTTCCCGAAGGGGAAAGCAGCCGCACCGTGGACACCTCCCCGATCACCGAGGGGGCGTGGAACGACCGTGACGACGATCCGGTGGTGGTGCCCTCCCGGGTCGGCGGGTCGAGCCCGCTGCGGAGGACGGAGGACACCGCCTCCCGTGGCCCGGAGCCCGAGGTGCTGGCCGGCAGACCGGTCAACGTGGTCTACCGGCCCTCGCGCGGGTTGGAGGTCGCCGATGAGTGAACGTTGCGCGCAAGGAGGCCGGTTCTGATGCCGATCCGGACACATCGGGGGCGGGCCGCGGTCTACCGCAGGCTGTGGGGATGGCCGTTGCGCTCCCCGAAGCATCTGGTGGCGGCGATCGTCCTCGTGGTGGCGACGGTCAGCGGGGTGGGGTTCCTGTTACCGGGCCCCCTGCCGGGTGCCGGCGCGGGCGGTTCCGGCGGCGAGTCCGTCCGGGACTACGAGCGGTACTCCCGGGACGATGCCGTCGACAACGACACCGGTCCGTCGGACTCCGGGTTCCAGGGGGCGCCACCGTCCATTTCGGTCCCCACCGCACGGCCCGAGTCGGTTCCGGCGGATCCGGCCGGTCTGGACGTGGTGCGCCAGTGGGTCACCCGGTGGAGCCGGACCTCCGAGGACACGACCCGCCAGCAGTGGTTGGACGGGCTGCGCCCGTACACCACCTCCGAGTTCATCGGGGTGATGAACACCGTGGACCCGGCGAACGTGCCCGCCACCGAGATAACGGGAGAACTGCGGGTCGACGAGTCGACCGAGACCTCGATGCGGGTCCGAGTGCCCACGGACGGTCCCACCCTGCGGGTGCATGTGGTCCGTTCCGAGCAAGGATGGCGTGTGTCCGGTTACGACAGGGTGGACTGAGATGCGCAAGGTCGCTGTGGTGCTGGTGCTGCTCACCGGATTCGGTGGACTGATCGGAGTGGGGGCCGTGACCGGCCTGCTCGCCGGGATCGGCGGGGGCGAGCGGAGCCGTTGGGCGGGCTGTGACACCGCTCTGGGCGCCTCCGAGGTCTCCCTGTCCCGGGGCCAGCGGATGGCCCGGGCTCTCGGGCAGGAGCAACGGGAGGTCGTCCGGCGGATCATCGAGATAGGGAAGCGACGTGACCTTCCGCCCCGTGCCTGGCAGATCGCGATCCAGGCGGGTAAGACCGAGTCGAACCTGCGCAACCTGAACTACGGACACGCCGACTCCCTCGGGGTCTTCCAGATGCGTCCCTCGATGAACTGGGGGACGCCTCGGCAGGTGACCGACCTCGACTACGCGATCAACAAGTTCTACGACGTGTTGACGGAGGTCGAGGGGTGGAAGGAGATGCGCCCCGGCTCGGCGGCACAGGCGGTGGAGCGTTCGGCCTTCCCCTCGCGCTACCACGACGCGGAGTCGATGGCGGCGTACCTGGTCAACCAGGAGGGCGAGGTGCGGGCGGTGAGCGACTGCTCCGCCGTGCCGGACGCCGGTGAACTCGCCGCCACGGTCGTCGGTTACGCCAGGCAGCAGCTCGGTTCCCCCTACGTGTGGGGGGCCGAAGGGCCGAACACCTTCGACTGCTCGGGACTGACGCAGCGGGCGTGGGCCGCCGCCGGGGTACGCATCCCCCGGGTCTCGCAGAACCAGTACTACGACGGTGGAACCATGATTCCGCTGCGGCGCGCCCGGACCGGAGACCTCGTGTTCTGGGGACACGGCCGCAACCCCGACTCGGTGCATCACGTGGCGCTGTACCTGGGGGACAACAGGGTGCTGCACGCCCCCCAGCCGGGGGAAACCGTGGAAATCACCGAACTGTGGGATGGAGGGGAACTGCTTCCGACGGCGGTGCGTCCCGCGCCGTCCCGGAAGAGCTGAGATCGTTTTCACACACCGGTGCGTGTGACCACCGGAGAGGCCGACACACCCGGGGCGGGTGTCTTCACGGCCGAACGGTGGCGCCACGGTTCCGCCGCTGTTCCTAGGAGGACGAGCATGTTCACTCCCGACCCGATCCCCCGCCCGAGTGGACCCCCGGAGTCGAGCACCCCGCTGGCCGACTACCTGGCCCGGACCCCACCGGGCACGGACGAGGACTACGTTGTGCTGCCGCGTTCGTTGGTCGAGTCCATGCCGTTGCCGTGGCAGCGGCACATGCGTGATCTGCTCGCCGAGTTCCACCAGGCCTTCGCGCACCTGAACTGGCCCGTCTACCGGGTGGTGCCCACCCGGTGGGAGTTGGTGGCCGATCTGGACGAGCAGCAGCTCGCCGAGATCGGGTGCACCGTGGAACTCGGGGACGGCGGCGAACTGGAGTACCGGTTGCGGGACGGAAGCCGGGTCGAGGATCCGGAGCACCACCGGGTGCTCGTGCCCTGTCCGGACCCGTTGCCGCGACGCGGTGACGGCTCGGGGGGACGTGCCGCGGAGCCGGCTCCTCCTCCGGGGTGAACACCCGGCACGGACGCTCCGACGTGCGGGACCGTGACATCCCCACCCGGGCGTGCGAGGCTCGACACATGAGCGGGAAAGGCTGGTACTTCTGCTTGAAACACCGGCGGGTCGAGGCGCCGGAGGAAGTGTGTCGCGCGCTCAACCGTCTCGGGCCGTACGGCGACCGTGTCTCGGCCGAGAACGCGTTGGACATCGCCCACCGCCGTACCGAGGAGGCTGACGAGGCCGACCGGCGTTGGGGTGAGGGCTCGGGTGCGGCGGAGAGCTGATCCTTTCTCTCCGGGAGCGTGGTCGCGAAGCCCGGAACGGGCGGGCGGTTTCCGTTCCGGAAGTCACGAGCCGCCTGGACGAGCCCGGTGTTCACCTCGGCGGGTACGAGGGGGTGGATAATGTCCCGTGATCCACGGAGACGGAGGGAGCCGCGGTGGTTGATGTCGGAAACCTGACCGTCGGTGTCTTGGGGGGCACGGGCGCTCAGGGCAAGGGACTGGCGATCCGCTGGGCACAGGCCGGGCTGCGGGTGTTGCTCGGATCCCGCTCGGCCGAACGTGCCGAGCAGGTGGCACAGGAGGTCGCCGAGGTCAGTGGTGGCTCCGTGCGGGGGTGCGACAACGCGCGGTGCGCCTCCGAGGCGGATGTGGCGCTGGTGGCGTTGCCGTGGGAGGCCCACGCGGAGACGCTGCGTGGACTGCGCGCCGAGCTCTCCGGAAAGATCGTGATCGACTGTGTCAACCCGCTCGGTTTCGACGGCAAGGGCCCGTACGCGTTGGAGGTCGAGGAGGGAAGCGCCGCCCAACAGGCCGAGGCACTGTTGCCGGACTCCCGGGTGACCGCGGCGTTCCACCACGTCTCGGCCGTGACGTTGGCCGACACGAGTGTGTCGCACGTGGACCTGGACGTGCTGGTTCTCGGGGACGACCGAGAGGCCACGGACCTGGTGAGGGCGTTGGCCGACGTCATCCCCGGTGTTCGGGGTGTCTACGGGGGAAGGCTGCGCAACGCGCACCAGGTGGAGGCGTTGACGGCCAACGTCATCGCGATCAACAGGCGGTACAAGGCGCACGCGGGGATCCGCGTCACCGACGTCTGAGGCCTCCTCGGTGGGAGGTGGACCGGTTTCCTCTCCGGCGGGACACCTCGGAGCGGAAACCGGCCCTCCTGCCGAGCCGGATACTCCTCACGGGTGGTTCACCCACCCGTTCCACCCTGTCCGGGAGCGGTAACCGGAGGTCACTCGAAGCCGTGTTCCGGTGCCGGGAACTTGCCGTCCCGGACGTCCTCGGCGAAGCTGCTCGCCGCCCGGGAGAGGGTCTCGCCCACTTCCGCGTAGCGTTTGACGAAACGAGGGGCGTGCCCGGTGTCGAGTCCGGCCATGTCGGTCCAGACCAGCACCTGCCCGTCGCAGTCGGGGCCGGCGCCGATGCCGACGGTGGGGATGCTCAGCTCCTCGGTCACCCGTTTCGCCGCGGAAGCCGAAACCATTTCGAGCACCACGGCGAAGGCTCCCGCCTCCTGCAACGCCCGCGCGTCGTCGAGCAGTTCCCTCGCCCGCTCCCCACGGGCCTGTACGCGGTAGCCCCCCAGGCCGTGTTCGCTCTGTGGGGTGAAACCGAGATGGCCCATGACCGGGATGCCCGCGGACACGAGAGCTTCGACGTGCGCCGCGTACCGCGCTCCGCCTTCGAGCTTGACGGCGTGCGCCCCGTCCTTCATGAAGCGCGTCGCGGTGTGCAGGGCCTCCTCCGGGGAGGCCTGGTAGGAACCGAACGGGAGGTCCGCCACGACCAGGGCGTACTCCACCGACCGCGCCACCGCGCGGACCAGCGGAAGCATCTCCTCGACCGTGATCGGCAGGGAGGACTCGTAGCCGTAGACGGTGTTGGCGGCCGAGTCACCGACCAGCAGCACGGGAATACCGGCCCGGTCGAAGATCCGTGCCGTGTAGGTGTCGTAGGAGGTCAGCATCGGCCAGGCTTCGCCACGCCGCTTGTACTCCCGCAGGTGGTGGATGCGTACTCTGCGTCGGGGCTGACCGGAACCGTAGGGGGCGGTCGTCTCCTGCCCCTCGGTGGCGGATCCCCGGGTGTTCTCGGTGTCGGACATGGTCATCCTCTTCCTCGCGGCCCGGTCGTCGGGTCCACGGGTCGTGCGGATGTTTGTACCCCCCAAGAGTGACACCGGGGAAGGCGGAACTCGACCCTTTCCGCCCTACGTCACAGCGGACGGCGTCTCGGTCGGGACCTCGTTGACTTCGACAGCACTCGAAGTGCGAGCTTGTATCATATGACAGTGACCGCGGAGCGACAGCACGTGACAGACGAGTGGAACACGGACGTCGTGGACGTCACGGCGTATCTGGAACGCATCGGCGAACCCCGGCTCTCCCCTTCAGTGGAAGCCCTGCACCGGCTGCACCGGGCGCACGTGCGCACCATCCCCTTCGAGAACGTCGACGTGGTGCTCCGCAGCCACCCCGGACTCGAGATGGCGGACATCCAGGCGAAGTTGGTCCACCGGAGGAGAGGCGGATACTGCTACGAACACGCCCTGCTGTTCGCGGCCGTGCTGGAACGACTCGGTTTCACCGTGACGAGGTACATGGCACGGGTGGAACCCACACACCCCGGCCCGTACACCCACATGATGCTGGTGGTCTCGGTCGACGGGGCCGAGTATCTCGCCGACGTGGGATTCGGTGCCGGGATCCTGGAACCGATGCCGTTGCGGGAGGACACGGAGGTCGACCAGGCCGGCTGGCCGCACCGGCTCCGCCGGGAGGGCAGTAGCTGGACGCTGGAGCGGTGGACGGGCGGACGGTGGGAACCGCTGCACGCCTTCGACCCCATACCCTCCCGTCCGGTGGACTACGAGGTGGCACACCACTACACCGCCACCCACCCCAACTCGCCCTTCGTGGGCAAACCGGTGGTCATGCGTCTTGACCAGGGCAGGCTGCGCAAACTGGTGGGCACGGAGTTCGTGGTCGAAACCCCCGAGGGGGAGTCCGGGCGAGAGACGGTCCCACCGGAGCGGTTGGGGGAGACGCTGAGGGAACTCGACGTCGAGCTCACCCCGGAGGAACTGAGCGCCCTGCGCACCGAGCTGGGGATGTGAGCCCGGTTTTTCGCGCTCGTTCGGGGGAGGTGTTGTCCGGGGCGCCCTTCCGGTGAGGCGGACCGCGTGAGGTGGTGCCCTCCGGGCCGGAGCCCTGGAGGGCACCACCTCGGTTCCTCCGTTCGGATGCTTCTTCGGTTCCTGGGGTTCTCGCCGGAAGCCGTGTTCGGCGGGCGAGGGGCCACAGGTGGGTCAGCCGCGCAGTGCCCGCAGGAAGGCGCTCCACTGGGCGGTTCCGAAGGCCAGGGTGCCTGCGGTGCGGTTCTTGGTGTCGCGGACCTCGGTGCCCTGGTCGGTGAAGCGCACTTCGACGCAGCTGTTGTTGCGGGGTCCGCTGTAGCTGCTGACGAACCAGCCGGTGACGGGGTTCTCGGCGTTCACGGGGTCACACTCCTTCGGCGTTCAGGGTTCCCGCGGCGGGCGGAGTCGACGTGCTCACGGCTGTGTGGTGCGGTCAAGCAGGGTAGTCAGAAACTTCGTCCAATGGCTACGGGTGAAGCTCAGGGTGCCGGCGGTGCGGTTCTTGGTGTCGCGGACCTCGGTGCCCTGGCCGGTGAAGCGCACCTCGACGCAGTTGTTGTTGTTACCCCCACTGTAGCTGCTGACGAACCAGTTCCGGGAGTATTTCTCAAGCGTGACCATGGTCCAGCTCCTTCATGTGTTTGGTTATGAAATCCTGCGATTCCTGTGGTCCGAGCGCTATGGCGCGTAGCCTGTCGAAGGCACGCACACATTCGTCGATGTCTCGCTGCTCGACTACGTAGACACCAGCTCCGATGAACGTTGGTTGATGGACGATGTCTGGGACGTTTTCTCCGAAGCGGAGTATTTCAATAGGACCGCCTAGTAGGGGATGATCTCCGGCATCCAACGGAACGACTTGAACCACCACGTGTGGATGTCGTTCGATCCTCTCCAAAAGATGCTTAAGCTGACGTTGCAGAACCTGTTGACTTCCTATAGGGCGCCGCAAGGCCGCTTCTCCGATTACGAACCATATGAGTGGTGGGTTCGTGCGTTCCAGAAGTTCCTGGCGCTCCAGTCGGAAACGTACGTGAGCTTCGGAGTCTTCCCTGCGGATATTCGGGGTAATAGCTTCCGCAGAGCGCATCATTGCTCTGATGTAGTCCTCGTGCTGCAACAGTCCTGGTATGAGCTCACTGTCTGCGTAGTAGATCTCCGTCGCGTCCTGCTCATGATCCAATAGACGTCGGAAGGCGCCGGGAAGTCCGTCCGAGTAGACTCTGCGCGGTTTGCGTTGCCGAGCTGCTTGTGCCAAACCTTTGATCTGTTCACGTGAGTCACTCGGTGCGTTGAAGTGGTCTAGCAGCGACTCGATCTCGATAACCTTCAGCGAAGCCTGTCCACGTTCGAGCCTGCTGATGAGGCTCGCATCGCATTCGATTACCTCGGCTGCTTCTTTCTGGCTCTTGCCTGCGCCTTCTCGAAGTCTGCGTAGCTCTGCCCCGAGCTGTCGTCGCTCGATAGTGGCACGCGACTGAGCCATCCCGGGACCTCCCGTAACGTCACTCGATTAGGTCCTAGGTGAATCACCTAGGACCTTTTACTATGGCTGTGTAACCAACCACACACTGTCCGTCCAACACGGGCAGTCTATCCAGTCGGTGGGGAGAGGATCTCCGTGCGTTTCGGCTACACCCTCGAACACGGTCCGGCGCAGCATCCCCGTGGTGCCCCGGACCCGTTGATCACCAGCCTCGAGGTGGACACCGCCCATCGCGACCCCGAGCTGTTGCGGGAGGAGCTGTACGACTGGGCGGTGGCCGAACTCCGCCGTGGTGACCACGAGTTCGGGCTCTACACCGCCGAGTTCGGCTCCTGGCGCGCCACGGGCGGCACCGGCTACTACCTGCGGGTGCTCTACCTCGTCTGGAGCGGTGACGAGGTGCTCACCACCTACACCGAGGACAGTCCGGTCAACATCGCCGGGGTACGGCTGCTGACCAACCAGGCCGACGCCTTCGAGGCGTTGCGTGCCACCGACCGGGAGTCCGAGCATCACGCCAACGGGCGAATGGCACTGGCTCGCCCGGAAGCCGTGGAATGACGCGGCGGAGCCCCTGACCCGTGGACCGCCACAGGACCTCCGATCCACCGCAGCGGGAACCCGTGACGGGTTCAGCCGGAACGGCTGAGGTTCACACGGGACGCTCCTCACGCCAGAGACTGGTCAACGGGAGCCGACGGTCCCTGCCGAACGCCTTCGGGGTGATCTTGGTCCCCGGCGGGTACTGCCTGCGCTTGTACTCGGCCCGGTCCACCATCCGCAGGACGCGCTCCACGAGATCCGCGTCGAAGCCCTCCGCGATCAGGTCCGCGTAACTGCGGTCGCCCTCCACGTAGCCGTCCAGGATCTCGTCGAGTACCTCGTAGGGCGGCAACGAGTCCGTGTCCACCTGCCCGGGGCGCAGCTCGGCGGAAGGTGCCTTCGTGATCGACCCCTCGGGAATCGGCGGTGTCTGTCCCCGCTTCTCCGCCTCCGCGTTGCGCCACCGGGCCAGGCGCCACACCAGGGTTTTGGGAACGTCCTTGATGGGGGCGAAGCCACCCACCGCGTCCCCGTAGATGGTCGAATAACCCACCGCGAGTTCGGTCTTGTTGCCGGGGGCGAGCACCAGGTGCCCGTGCTGGTTCGACAACGCCATCAGGGTCATGCCCCGGCAGCGGGCCTGGATGTTCTCCTCCGCCAGTCCGGACAGCCCCAGTTGGTCGACGAAGACCCGGACCATGTCCTTGATCGGATGGACCCGGAAATGACAACCGATCCGTTCGGCCAGTTCCGCCGCGTCGGACCGGGAGTGCTCCGAGGAGTAGTGGGAGGGCATGGAGACCCCGTACACCCCCTCCGGTCCCAGGGCGTCGGCCGCCAGGGCCGCGCACACCGAGGAGTCGATGCCCCCGGAGAAGCCGAAGGTCACCGAGCGGAAACCGTTCTTGTGTACGTAGTCCCGCAACCCGGTGACCAGAGCCGCCCACACCTCGGCCTCCTCGGTCAGGGGCTCGGCGACCGTACGGTCCTCGCGCAGCGGTTCGTACTCCGGCACGGGGTCGGGGGAGAGGGTGATCCGTTCCACCCGGAAGGCGGGCAGCGTCTTCGGGCGGAAGTGCGGTGGGGTCTGCTGGTCCATCGGTTCGGGGGAGACCTCGGTGCGGGTGTGTCCGCCCGCGTTCAGCTCCAGGTCGTGCACCAGCAGGTGCTCGGAGAAACGCGGCGCGCGTGCCAGGATCTCCCCGTGGTTGGTGGCGATCATGGAATCGCCGTCGAAGACCAGTTCGTCCTGGGCGCCGACGAGATTGACGTAGGCCATGGGGGCCTCGGCCTCGGCGGCACGGCGTACCACGAGCGAGGTGCGTTCGGTGTTCTTGGCGTGTTCGTAGGGGGAACCGTTGACACAGACCACCATGTCCACACCGACCTTGCCGAGGGCGGTGATCGGGCCACCGTTCTGCCAGATGTCCTCGCAGACCACCACACCCACGTCCACGCCGTGCAGCCGCACGATCGGCAGCTCGTGGCCGGGGGCGAAGTAACGGGCCTCGTCGAAGACCCCGTAGTTCGGCAGGTGGTGTTTGAAGTAGGTGGCGGTGATCTCGCCGCCGTGGATCAGCGAGACCGCGTTGCGGACCCCCTCGTCGTCGCGGTCCAGGTGCCCCACGATCACCAGGGCGTCACCGCAGCCCGCCTCCCGCAGACGTTCGGCCAGCGATCCGAGTTCGGCACGGTTGGCCGCCGCGAAGGACCTCCGCAACGCCAGGTCCTCCACGGGATAGCCCGCCAGCACCATTTCCGGGAAGGCGACCAGATGGGCCCCCTGTTCCACGGCCTGACGGGAGCGTTCCAACACCAGCGAGCTGTTGCCCGCGACGTCGCCGACGCGGGCGTCGACCTGAGCCAGAGCGAGGCGCAACTGCGGCATGACCCCATCCTCGCGCAGCACGACGGCGGCGGTGCGCCGGGGAGGGTGTGTGTCCCGGCGTCCCGGACGACGAGCCGGAAACTCTCCGACACGATCTCGTGTCGCACTCGTAACGGAGTGGGTGCGACACCTCCGGGCAACGAGACTTAGGCTGCGGGTATGGACCGTCAGCAGGAGTTCGTGCTCCGCACCTTGGAAGAACGCGACATCCGCTTCGTGCGGCTGTGGTTCACCGACGTTCTGGGAATCCTGAAGTCGGTGGCCATCTCGCCCGCCGAACTCGAAGGGGCCTTCGCGGAGGGGATCGGTTTCGACGGGTCCGCCGTCGAGGGGTTCTCGCGTATCTACGAGTCGGACATGGTCGCCAAACCCGATCCGACGACCTTCCAGGTGCTTCCCTGGGAGACCGCGGACGGACAGCACTATTCCGCTCGGATGTACTGCGACATCACGATGCCCGACGGATCACCCTGCTGGGCCGATCCGCGTCACGTGCTGCGCCGTACCCTCTCCAGGGCGACCGAGGCGGGATTCACCTGCTACGTGCATCCGGAGATCGAGTTCTTCCTGCTCAAGAACCTTCCGGTCGACGGGAGCGCACCCGTGCCCGCCGACTCGGGCGGATACTTCGACCAGGCCAGCCACGACGCGGCCCCGCACTTCCGGCGCAACGCCATCGAGGCGCTGGAGGCCATGGGGATCTCCGTGGAGTTCAGTCATCACGAGGGAGCCCCGGGCCAGCAGGAGATCGACCTGCGTTACGCCGACGCGCTCACCATGGCCGACAACGTGATGACCTTCCGCTACGTGGTCAAGGAGGTGGCGCTCACCCAGGACGTGCGGGCCTCGTTCATGCCCAAACCGTTCAGTGAACAGCCGGGTTCGGGAATGCACACCCACGTGAGCCTGTTCGAGGGGGACCAGAACGCCTTCTACCACCCGGAGAACCCCTACGAACTCTCGGACACCGGCCGTGCCTTCGTGGCCGGGCTGCTGCGGCACGCCCGGGAGATCAGCGCCGTGACCAACCAGTGGGTGAACTCCTACAAGCGGCTCGTCGTCGGCGGCGAAGCCCCCACGGCGGTCTGCTGGGGACACGCCAACCGCTCCGCGCTGGTGCGGGTGCCGATGTACTCGCCGGGCAAGTCCTCCTCGCGGCGCGTGGAGGTGCGCAATCTGGACTCGGCGTGCAATCCGTACCTGGCCTACGCGGTGATCCTCGCGGCCGGGCTGCGCGGGGTGCAGCACGGCTACGAACTCCCGCCTCCGGCCGAGGACGACGTCTGGTCGCTGACCGAGAGCGAACGCAAGGCCGCCGGTTACCCGAACCTGCCGCAGAACCTCAACGAGGCGCTGGCCGAGATGGAGGGTTCCGAACTGATGGCCGAGACCCTCGGTGAGCACGTCTTCGACTTCTTCCTCCGCAACAAGCGGGACGAGTGGAACGCCTACCGCAGTCACGTGACGCCGTACGAGTTGCGCACCCTGATGCCGATGCTGTGATCCGGTCGGGGCGTGTGGGAACTCGGGGCCGCGACGGTAAGTTCTGCGTCGTGAGTGATCCCCTGGACCATTCCGAGCCGACCCCATGGCCGTCCACAGACCCGGAACACCCCGATGAGGCGGAGGAGTCCGCCGACGAGCCGGCGTGGCCCGTGGAACTACCCGAGGAGACCGGACACCAACAGATTCGGGCGGAATCGGGCTCCACGGGGCCGAGGCCACACGGCTGCACGATAGCCCGCCACGGACAGCTCGCCGGGGCGCGTGTGCTGCGTGACTCCTTCCTGCGCCACCACCCGGGGGGACGGTTCACGATCCTGCTGTTGGATTTCGCCTCCTCCCTGGAGGAGTCCGAACGTGCCGAGGTGCACACCCCCGCCGACATCGGCGTCACGGACACCGAGTTCGCCCGCCTGGCCATGGCCTGTGACGGCCCACTGCTCAACGCGGTGATGCTGCCGAGGCTGCTCGCGCTCCTGCTGGAGTCCGCCTCCCCGGTGCTCTACCTGTCCCCCGCCGTCCAGGTGTTCGCCCCCTTCGGGGAGCCGCTCTCCGTCCTGACCGAGACGGAACCGGTCGGTCTCGCTCCGAGGGTGCTCCGTCCGCTCCCCGCGGACGGGCTGCGTCCCGGCCCGAAGGACCTGGCTCGGGTGGGTTCCTTCGACACCAACCTGCTCGCCGTGCACAGCGGGGCCGAGGCCGTTCTGGAGGAGTGGACCACGCAGGTCCGGGCCGATCCCGGAGCCGCCGAGGGGTTCCTCGAGGGGTTGCCCGCCATGGCGGCACACCGTGTGCTGCGTGACCCCGGAGTGGGGCTTTCGGTGTTCAACGCCGGACAACGACACCTGGAGGTCTCGGACGGGGGATACACGGTGGACGGATCCCCGCTGCGCAGTGTGCACTTCGAGGGATTCGAACCACAGCGTCCCTGGCTGTTCTCCGCCGAGTACGCGGACCGTCCGCGTGTCCTGCTGTCGGACTTCCCCCAACTCGCCGGGTTGTGCGCGGGTTACCGCAACGCGCTCGTCTCCCGGGGGCTGACCGACGAACGTGCCCACCCCTTCGAACGCCTGCCCGACGGCACGCTGATCCCCCCGGGAGTGCGCAGCGCCTACCGGGCGCGGTGGACACGTCGGGACAACGATCCACTGCCCAGTCCTTTCGAGGAGCGGGACGAAACCGGTGCGGCGGAGGCGGAGTTCCTCGAATGGGCGGCGGCCCCGGCGGACGAACGACAACGCGTGGCCGGATGCTCGCTGTGGGCCCACTGTGTCTGGGAGGACGACCCGACACTGCGGCGGGACTACCCCGAACCGCTCGGTACGGACGCGGCCGCTTTCGCCGAGTGGAGCGCCGGTGTGGGAGTGGCCAGCGGCAGGATCCCACCCCGCGCGGTACGCGCGCGTGGCCGCGAACGCTCCGAGATGACGGACCAACTGGGGGTCTCCGTGCTGGGGTCCGGAGAACTGGCCGAGCTGGTCCGTCTCGCCGTACGTGCCTCGGGAGTGCCCGCGGCCGACGAGCCACAGTATCCGGTGGTGCTGCGCTGCGACCCGACGATCCCGGTTCCGGCCGGGCACCACCTGATCGACATACGGGCCGACGGGGGAACGGACTCCGCTGAACAGGGAGGCGTGAGCGGGGAGCCCACCGAGATCTGGGCACTGTCCCAGGCGGGCAGACACGCGGCCCGACACGCCGGTGTCCAGGCCAGGGTGCTGGCACTGCCGTTTCCCGAGCGCCCCCCGGTGGGGGACGAGGAACGCGGCGCGGCACGTGACCGTGCGGGACTCACCGACGAGTTCGTCTTCGCCGCCTTCGCCGACCACACCGACGAACACCGGGCCAACGTGCTGGGCCTGGTGACCGCCTTCGGCGCGGCGTTCGGGGAACGCTCCGACGTGCGGTTGTTCGTGGCGGTCAGCGGCGCCGAGGAGTTCCCCGAAGCGGCCGAACGGCTGCGGTTGGCCACGGCCACCGATTCCCGCATCGTCCTGTGGGAGGAGTCCGACGCCGCGGAACTGGCCACGTCTCTGGCCGACTGCGTCGTCTCACTGCACCGTTCGGAGAGTGGCGCCGGTGGGGACCGGTACGCGCTGCGTCTGCTGGGGGTCCTCGCCCGGGCGGTTCCCGTGATCACGGTCGACCACGGGTCCGTGGCCGAACTGCTCGGTTCCTCCGGCGCGTCGCTGGTGCGCTGCCAGGGAGGTGGTGAACCCGACGTCGACGCCGCGGTAGCGGCACTGCGCGAAGCCGTCGCCGATCCCGGTGCCACGGTGCGTTCCGGGGCGGCGGCCCGCGCTTTCCTCGCCGAGCGGCACTCCACGGTGCGGGCCGGGGAACAGCTGCGGGAACGGGTGGAGGCGGCCTACCGGAACTGGCGAGCCAAGTGGGCGCGGGACCGGCAGGACGGCGCCGACGATCCGCTACGACCGCTGTTGGTGGCGCGTCACGCACTGCACCGTCCCCCGGAGGTGGGTATGGGCGGACGCAACGCCGTGACACCCGCGCTGCGCAAGGCGGTGCTCAAAGCGCTCGGACACTACGACGAGCACATCCGCGACGTCATTCGGTCCCTGCTGGACGGAATGGAGAAGACCGCCTCGGAACTGTTGCGGCGCCAGCAGGAACACTCCGACGACCTCGACGTCAACGCCGTGCGGGCCGAGTTGTCGCAGTTGTCCCAACACCAGGAGCTGCTCGGATCCCGGTTGGCCGGTGTCGACGACGGTGCCGCACAGCTGCGTGCCGATCTGACCGAGCACGATCGCAGGCTGCGTTCACTGGAGGAAAGGGGCAACGCGGTCGAGGAGAGCGGGCTCTCCGAACTCACCGAGCGCATCGAAACGCTCACGGGGGCGGTGGAACGCACCCTGGACCGCGTGGATCGCCTGGAGCGTCGTGTCGAGGACTCGGAGCGGACCCACCAGGAACAACTGGACCACGGTCTGCGTCGCACCGCCCTGGACGTCGACAAGGCGCTGCGCGGCACGGACGCGCTCAGGCGCATCGTGGTCCGGGAACACGAGCGACACGGAGGGGCCGACCACGTCTCGGGGACACCCGTGGTGTGTGAGGCGGGACTGCTGAGGCTGCCCTCGGGGGACAGCGTGATGCTGCCCTGGCTGTCCTCCCACCACCACTGGGACGCCGAGGTCTCGGCACTGATCGACTCACTGCTGGAACCGGGCGGCGTTTTCCTGGACGTGGGGGCCTATGTCGGTTACCAGAGTGTTCGTGTCCTGGGAAGGCTGAACCACACGGGCAGGGTGGTGGCCGTCGAACCCGACCCCGCGGCTCGTCGTCTGCTGGAACACAACGCGGAGATCAACGTGGCCGAGCCGGTGCGGGAGAGGCTGACCGTGTTGGAGTGTGCGGCCTGGGACAGTGACCGGGAACTCGTGGGGGAGCCCGTGGACACGGGAGGAGTGCGGATTCGTCCCCCTGAGGATCCGCCGGGATCGTCTCCGCAGGCGATGTCGGTGCGTGGGGTGCGGCTGGACGGGGAACTGGACAGCACGCACGGGGTCGGGGAACGGAACCTCTCCGTGGTGCACGTGGACGTCGGAGGGGGGCTCTATCGTGTCCTGTCCGGACTGGAGGGACTGCTCGCCGAGCACCGTCCTTCCGTGATCTGTTCCTTCACTCCTTCGGCTCTGGAGAGCCTCGGGGAGGATCCGGAGTGGGTGTTGCGCCGGTTCGAGGAGTGGAAGTACGAGATCCTGCTCGTGGGCAGGAACGATCCGGTTTCCGTCGAGCAGTTGATGCGGGCCATCGGGGCCTCCGAGACCAGAACGGTGAAACTGTGGCTGCGTCCCCGGGAGGAGGCCGCTCCCGACGCGGGATAACCGCGCGGTTTCTGGTGGGTGAAGCGGCAGTCCGGGGGAGTGAACCGCCGGTGCCACCCCCCTCGTGAGTGCCGCGGAGAGGGTGTGTAAAGTGTTTGTTGTCAGCACGGCGGGGCCTGCTGGGGACCACGGTGAGTTCGGGTTTGTTCGGATTCGGGTGTGGTTCGTGGTGGGTCGTGTGGTGTTGGGTGTTTGAGAGGAATCGCGTCACATCGTGGTGCTTGGTGTGCTGCCGTGGCCTGTTGTGGGGCTGTGGTGGTGTGGGTTCCCCCCGGTGGGGGGTGCTGATTCCGGGTGCTAGGATGGGCGTGGTTGACAACGAGGACATGCGGGAACGGTTGTGAGGGCCGTTTTCGGGTGTGTGCCCACGGTGGTGGGTGTGTTCTTTGAGAATTCAACAGTGCCTCGTGTTGTGTGTGCGTGTGGGGCCTGTGTTGTGGGTCTTGTGGTTGTTGTGAGTGTTTTTGCTGGGGTTTTTTCTCTGGTTGTTTGTTGGAGAGTTTGATCCTGGCTCAGGACGAACGCTGACGGCGCGCTTCACACATGCAAGTCGAACGCTCGCACCCCGGGTGCCTTCCCCTCTTTTTGGGGGGTGGGTGGGGTGTGGGAGTGGCGGACGGGTGAGTAACACGTGAGTAACCTGCCCTGGGCGTGGGGATAACCCTGGGAAACTGGGGCTAATACCGGATGGCTCGCATGCCCCGCATGGGGGGTGTGGGAAAGGTTCTCTCCTGTGAGGGGGGGTTCCGGCCTGGGAGGGGCTCGCGGCCCATCAGCTTGTTGGTGCGGTGAGGGCGTACCAAGGCGATGACGGGTAGCCGGCCTGAGAGGGTGATCGGCCACACTGGGACTGAGACACGGCCCAGACTCCTACGGGAGGCAGCAGTGGGGAATTTTGCGCAATGGGCGGAAGCCTGACGCAGCGACGCCGTGTGGGGGAGGACGGCCTTCGGGTTGTAAACCCCTTTCGGCCCTGACGAATGTGACGGTAGGGGCTAAAGAAGCGCCGGCTAACTACGTGCCAGCAGCCGCGGTAATACGTAGGGCGCGAGCGTTGTCCGGATTTACTGGGCGTAAAGGGCTCGTAGGCGGTTTGTCGCGTCGGTCGTGGAAATGTGCGGCTTAACCGGGCACGTGCGGCCGATACGGGCAGACTCGAGGGCGGTAGGGGCAAGCGGAATTCCTGGTGTAGCGGTGAAATGCGCAGATATCAGGAGGAACACCGATGGCGAAGGCAGCTTGCTGGGCCGTTCCTGACGCTGAGGAGCGAAAGCATGGGGAGCGAACAGGATTAGATACCCTGGTAGTCCATGCTGTAAACGTTGGGCGCTAGGTGTGGGGACCGGGTGATGGTGTCCGTGCCGTAGCTAACGCATTAAGCGCCCCGCCTGGGGAGTACGGCCGCAAGGCTAAAACTCAAAGGAATTGACGGGGGCCCGCACAAGCGGCGGAGCATGTGGATTAATTCGATGCAACGCGAAGAACCTTACCTGGGTTTGACATACACCGGATCGCTCCAGAGATGGGGTTTCCTTTCGGGGCTGGTGTACAGGTGGTGCATGGCTGTCGTCAGCTCGTGTCGTGAGATGTTGGGTTAAGTCCCGTAACGAGCGCAACCCTTGTCCCGTGTTGCCAGCGGTGCGGCCGGGGACTCGCGGGAGACTGCCGGGGTCAACTCGGAGGAAGGCGGGGACGACGTCAAGTCATCATGCCCCTGATGTCCAGGGCTTCACACATGCTACAATGGCCGGTACAGAGGGTGGCGAGACCGTGAGGTGGAGCGAATCCCGGAAAGCCGGTCTCAGTTCGGATCGGGGTCTGCAACTCGACCCTGTGAAGTCGGAGTCGCTAGTAATCGCAGATCAGCAGTGCTGCGGTGAATACGTTCCCGGGCCTTGTACACACCGCCCGTCACGTCATGAAAGTCGGTAACACCCTAAGCCCATGGTCCAACCCGGTTGCGGGGGGGGCGTGGTCGAAGGTGGGACTGGCGATTGGGACGAAGTCGTAACAAGGTAGCCGTACCGGAAGGTGCGGCTGGATCACCTCCTTTCTAAGGAGACCCTGTTGAGGCGGGCGTTACACGCACGCGTGGTGGGGCACTGTTGGGTTCTCTGGGGGCGCACCCGTGTGGTGGGCTCTGGTGGCTGGTTGAGAACTGTATAGTGGTGGCGAGCATCTGATCATCGTGTGGTGGTCGGTGTGTGGTTTCGTGTCCAGGGGCGTACGGTGGATGCCTGGGCATCAGACGCTGAAGAAGGACGTGGGAGGCCGCGATAGGCCTGGGGGAGCTGTCAACCGAGCTGTGATCCCAGGGTGTCCGAATGGGGAAACCCGGCCGGGGTGATGCCCGGTCACCGGTGCCTGAACAGTGGTATAGGGCATCGGGAGGCACGGGGGGAACTGAAACATCTCAGTACCTCCAGGAGGAGAAAACAAACAGTGATTCCCTCAGTAGTGGTGAGCGAACGGGGAGCAGGCTAAACCGGGTGCGTGGGCGAGTCGGCAGACGGTGCGTGCCCGGGGTTGTGGGAGTGTGTGGTGTCTGTGCTGCCGCGCAGGCGCGTGTGCCCGATGGTGAGCCGAAGGTGTTGGAAGGCACCGGCGCAGTGGGTGAGACCCCCGTAGGTGAACACGGTCGGGTGGGCGTGCACGCATGTCCCGAGTAGCGCGGGGCCCGGGAAATCCCGTGTGAATCGGCCAGGACCGCCTGGTAAGCCTAAATACGTCTGGTGACCGATAGTGGATGTGTACCGTGAGGGACTGGTGAAAAGTACCCCGGGAGGGGAGTGAAAGAGTTCCTGAAACCGTGCGCCCACAAGCCGTCAGAGCATCCCCGTGCGGGGGTGTGATGGCGTGCCTTTTGAAGAATGAGCCTGCGAGTTAGTGGTGCGTGGCGAGGTTAACCCGTGAGGGGAAGCCGCAGCGAAAGCGAGTCCGAACAGGGCGGGACAGTCGCGTGCTCTAGACCCGAAACCGAGTGAGCTACCCGTGGCCAGGGTGAAGCGCGGGTAAGACCGTGTGGAGGCCCGCACCCACCAGGGTTGAAAACCTGGGGGATGAGCTGCGGGTAGGGGNGAAAGGCCAATCAAACTCGGAGATAGCTGGTTCTCCCCGAAATGCATTTAGGTGCAGCGTCGTGACAGGCCTGGTGCTGGTAGAGCGACTGGATGGCGAAGGGCCCGGTGCGGGTACTGACGTCAACCAAACTCCGAATGGTGTCAGGCAGTGCGCGGCAGTGAGTCCCTGGGGGACAAGCTCCAGGGTCGAGAGGGAAACAGCCCAGATCACCGGCTAANGCCCACGGTGGTGGGTGTGTTCTTTGAGAATTCAACAGTGCCTCGTGTTGTGTGTGCGTGTGGGGCCTGTGTTGTGGGTCTTGTGGTTGTTGTGAGTGTTTTTGCTGGGGTTTTTTCTCTGGTTGTTTGTTGGAGAGTTTGATCCTGGCTCAGGACGAACGCTGACGGCGCGCTTCACACATGCAAGTCGAACGCTCGCACCCCGGGTGCCTTCCCCTCTTTTTGGGGGGTGGGTGGGGTGTGGGAGTGGCGGACGGGNGAGTAACACGTGAGTAACCTGCCCTGGGCGTGGGGATAACCCTGGGAAACTGGGGCTAATACCGGATGGCTCGCATGCCCCGCATGGGGGGTGTGGGAAAGGTTCTCTCCTGTGAGGGGGGGTTCCGGCCTGGGAGGGGCTCGCGGCCCATCAGCTTGTTGGTGCGGTGAGGGCGTACCAAGGCGATGACGGGTAGCCGGCCTGAGAGGGNGATCGGCCACACTGGGACTGAGACACGGCCCAGACTCCTACGGGAGGCAGCAGTGGGGAATTTTGCGCAATGGGCGGAAGCCTGACGCAGCGACGCCGTGTGGGGGAGGACGGCCTTCGGGTTGTAAACCCCTTTCGGCCCTGACGAATGTGACGGTAGGGGCTAAAGAAGCGCCGGCTAACTACGTGCCAGCAGCCGCGGTAATACGTAGGGCGCGAGCGTTGTCCGGATTTACTGGGCGTAAAGGGCTCGTAGGCGGTTTGTCGCGTCGGTCGTGGAAATGTGCGGCTTAACCGGGCACGTGCGGCCGATACGGGCAGACTCGAGGGCGGTAGGGGCAAGCGGAATTCCTGGTGTAGCGGTGAAATGCGCAGATATCAGGAGGAACACCGATGGCGAAGGCAGCTTGCTGGGCCGTTCCTGACGCTGAGGAGCGAAAGCATGGGGAGCGAACAGGATTAGATACCCTGGTAGTCCATGCTGTAAACGTTGGGCGCTAGGTGTGGGGACCGGGTGATGGTGTCCGTGCCGTAGCTAACGCATTAAGCGCCCCGCCTGGGGAGTACGGCCGCAAGGCTAAAACTCAAAGGAATTGACGGGGGCCCGCACAAGCGGCGGAGCATGTGGATTAATTCGATGCAACGCGAAGAACCTTACCTGGGTTTGACATACACCGGATCGCTCCAGAGATGGGGTTTCCTTTCGGGGCTGGTGTACAGGTGGTGCATGGCTGTCGTCAGCTCGTGTCGTGAGATGTTGGGTTAAGTCCCGTAACGAGCGCAACCCTTGTCCCGTGTTGCCAGCGGTGCGGCCGGGGACTCGCGGGAGACTGCCGGGGTCAACTCGGAGGAAGGCGGGGACGACGTCAAGTCATCATGCCCCTGATGTCCAGGGCTTCACACATGCTACAATGGCCGGTACAGAGGGTGGCGAGACCGTGAGGTGGAGCGAATCCCGGAAAGCCGGTCTCAGTTCGGATCGGGGTCTGCAACTCGACCCTGTGAAGTCGGAGTCGCTAGTAATCGCAGATCAGCAGTGCTGCGGTGAATACGTTCCCGGGCCTTGTACACACCGCCCGTCACGTCATGAAAGTCGGTAACACCCTAAGCCCATGGTCCAACCCGGTTGCGGGGGGGGCGTGGTCGAAGGTGGGACTGGCGATTGGGACGAAGTCGTAACAAGGTAGCCGTACCGGAAGGTGCGGCTGGATCACCTCCTTTCTAAGGAGACCCTGTTGAGGCGGGCGTTACACGCACGCGTGGTGGGGCACTGTTGGGTTCTCTGGGGGCGCACCCGTGTGGTGGGCTCTGGTGGCTGGTTGAGAACTGTATAGTGGTGGCGAGCATCTGATCATCGTGTGGTGGTCGGTGTGTGGTTTCGTGTCCAGGGGCGTACGGTGGATGCCTGGGCATCAGACGCTGAAGAAGGACGTGGGAGGCCGCGATAGGCCTGGGGGAGCTGTCAACCGAGCTGTGATCCCAGGGTGTCCGAATGGGGAAACCCGGCCGGGGTGATGCCCGGTCACCGGTGCCTGAACAGTGGTATAGGGCATCGGGAGGCACGGGGGGAACTGAAACATCTCAGTACCTCCAGGAGGAGAAAACAAACAGTGATTCCCTCAGTAGTGGTGAGCGAACGGGGAGCAGGCTAAACCGGGTGCGTGGGCGAGTCGGCAGACGGTGCGTGCCCGGGGTTGTGGGAGTGTGTGGTGTCTGTGCTGCCGCGCAGGCGCGTGTGCCCGATGGTGAGCCGAAGGTGTTGGAAGGCACCGGCGCAGTGGGTGAGACCCCCGTAGGTGAACACGGTCGGGTGGGCGTGCACGCATGTCCCGAGTAGCGCGGGGCCCGGGAAATCCCGTGTGAATCGGCCAGGACCGCCTGGTAAGCCTAAATACGTCTGGTGACCGATAGTGGATGTGTACCGTGAGGGACTGGTGAAAAGTACCCCGGGAGGGGAGTGAAAGAGTTCCTGAAACCGTGCGCCCACAAGCCGTCAGAGCATCCCCGTGCGGGGGTGTGATGGCGTGCCTTTTGAAGAATGAGCCTGCGAGTTAGTGGTGCGTGGCGAGGTTAACCCGTGAGGGGAAGCCGCAGCGAAAGCGAGTCCGAACAGGGCGGGACAGTCGCGTGCTCTAGACCCGAAACCGAGTGAGCTACCCGTGGCCAGGGTGAAGCGCGGGTAAGACCGTGTGGAGGCCCGCACCCACCAGGGTTGAAAACCTGGGGGATGAGCTGCGGGTAGGGGNGAAAGGCCAATCAAACTCGGAGATAGCTGGTTCTCCCCGAAATGCATTTAGGTGCAGCGTCGTGACAGGCCTGGTGCTGGTAGAGCGACTGGATGGCGAAGGGCCCGGTGCGGGTACTGACGTCAACCAAACTCCGAATGGTGTCAGGCAGTGCGCGGCAGTGAGTCCCTGGGGGACAAGCTCCAGGGTCGAGAGGGAAACAGCCCAGATCACCGGCTAAGGCCCCCAAGTGTGTGCTGAGTGGAAAAGGATGTGGGATCGCCGAGACAACCAGGAGGTTGGCTTAGAAGCAGCCATCCTTGAAAGAGTGCGTAACAGCTCACTGGTCAAGTGATCCTGCGCCGATAATATAGCGGGGCTTGCAAGCACACCGCCGAAGCCGTGGCACCGCCCCTGGCGGGGTGGTGGGTAGGGGAGCATCCCTCACCGCGGTGAAGCATCCCCGTAAGGGGGTGTGGAGTGTGGGGGAGTGAGAATGCAGGCATGAGTAGTGCTAGGACAGTGAGAATCTGTCCCGCCGAATGACCAAGGGTTCCAGGGCCAGGCTGATCCGCCCTGGGTGAGTCGGATCCTAAGGCGAGGCCGACAGGCGTAGTCGACAGGACAACGGGTTGATATTCCCGTACCCGCCTTGACACGTCCCATACCAGCCCCCACGACACCAGCATCAACCGGTGGGCCCGGTCTCGTTCGCGAGACCACGGCTGGACCGGTGGTGGTGTGTGTGGTGGGTGTGTTGGTCAGCGACGGGGTGACGCAGAAGGGTAGCCCAACCCGGGCGATGGTGGTTCCCGGGGTAACGGTGTAGCCGGCCGGCCCAGGCAAATCCGGGCCGGCGTCGACGGTGAGACCGGAGGCCGAGCCAGTGTGGCGAAGTGGGTAAGCCCCGGCTGCCGAGAAAAGCCTCTAGCGAGTGTGAGGGCGGTCCGTACCCGAAACCGACACAGGTGGTCTGGTAGAGCATACCGAGGCGAGCGGGCGAACCGTGGTTAAGGAATTCGGCAACATGTCCCCGTAACTTCGGGAGAAGGGGAGCCGCCGCTGGTGACCCCCCCTGCGGGGTGAGCTGGCAGCGGCCGCAGAGAATGGGCCCAAGCGACTGTTTACTAAAAACACAGGTCCGTGCGAAGTCGTAAGACGCGGTATACGGACTGACGCCTGCCCGGTGCCGGAACGTTAAGGGGAGCCGTGAACCCCCCACGAGGGGGTGTGGCGGCGAACCGAAGCGCCGGTAAACGGCGGNGGTAACTATAACCATCCTAAGGTAGCGAAATTCCTTGTCGGGTAAGTTCCGACCTGCACGAATGGCGTAACGACTTGGGCGCTGTCTCGACCACGGACCCGACGAAATTGCACGACGAGTTAAGATGCTCGTTTCGCGCGGCAGGACGGAAAGACCCCGGGACCTTTACTACAGCTTGGTATGGGCGTCCGCGGCGGCTTGTGTAGGATAGGTGGGAAACTGGGAAGGTCACACGCCAGTGTGGCCGGAGTTGCTGGTGAAATACCACTCTGGTCGTTGTGGGCGTCTAACCTCGGTCCGTCACCCGGACCAGGGACAGTGCCTGGTGGGTAGTTTAACTGGGGCGGTTGCCTCCCAAACAGTAACGGAGGCGCCCAACGGTTCCCTCAGCCTGGACGGAAACCAGGTGACGAGTGCAAGTGCACAAGGGAGCTTGACTGTGAGACCGACAGGTCAAGCAGGTGCGAAAGCAGGGACTAGTGATCCGGCACCGGCACGCGGACGCGGTGTCGCTCAACGGATAACAGGTACCCCGGGGATAACAGGCTGATCTTGCCCAAGAGTCCCTATCGACGGCATGGTTTGGCACCTCGATGTCGGCTCGTCGCATCCTGGGGCTGAAGTCGGTCCCAAGGGTTGGGCTGTTCGCCCATTAAAGCGGCACGCGAGCTGGGTTTAGAACGTCGTGAGACAGTTCGGTCCCTATCCGCCGCGCGCGCACGGAGACGTGCGGGGAGCTGTCCCCAGTACGAGAGGACCGGGACGGACGAACCTCTAGTCTGCCAGTTGTCCCGCCAGGGGCAGGGCTGGTTCGCTACGTTCGGCACGGATAACCGCTGAAAGCATCTAAGCGGGAAGCCCACCCCAAGACCACGTCTCCCACCCCCCACCGGGGGGATAAGGCCCCCAGCAGACGACTGGGTCGATAGGCCCGACATGCACCCACAGCAATGTGCTCAGTGGACGGGTACTAACCGGCCGAACGACGAACACCCACACCCCNCCCCCGCGCTCGCCACCACTACACAGCCTCAACCACCCACCCCCCAACAAGGGGCACCACAACTCCATACAACACACGCCCCCGCCCCCCCGTGGCGGCGGGGTCGGTGGCCACAGCGGAGCGGGACACGCCCGGACCCATCCCGAACCCGGCAGCTAAGCCCTCCAGCGCCCGACCTACTGCACCCCCACGAGTGCGGGAACCACGGACACCGCCGACCCCCCCACCACACCCACCCCCGACATCCAGTCACCTACTACCCTCGACGTGTGAACGAAGACACCGTCTTGAGGGATGACAAGGTTTCCGAGTCCGGTACCCCCCGGAGTCCGCTCAAGCCACGTAGCCACGAGGTCACGGACGGTCTGGAACGGGCGGCCGCACGCGGTATGTTGCGTGCCGTCGGTATGCGCGACGACGACTTCTCCAAGCCGCAGATCGGTGTGGCCTCCTCCTGGAACGAGATAACCCCCTGTAATCTGTCCCTGAAACGCCTCGCGGGCAGTGCCAAGGAAGGCGTCCACGCGGCCAACGGGTATCCACTGGAGTTCGGCACGATCTCGGTTTCCGACGGAATCTCCATGGGGCACGAAGGAATGCACTATTCGCTCGTGTCCCGTGAGATGATCGCCGATTCGGTGGAAACCGTGATGCAGGCCGAACGACTGGACGGCTCGCTGCTGCTGGCGGGATGCGACAAGAGCCTGCCCGGTATGCTGATGGCGGCCGCGCGGCTGGACCTGGCCTCCGTCTTCATCTACGCGGGATCGATCCTTCCGGGGAAGGTCGACGGCAGGGACGTCACGATCATCGACGCCTTCGAAGCCGTCGGTGCCTGCGCCCGCGGGCTGATCTCCCGTGCCGAGGTCGACCGGATCGAACGGGCGATCTGCCCGGGCGAGGGTGCCTGTGGTGGCATGTACACCGCCAACACGATGGCCTGTGCCGCCGAAGCACTGGGTATGTCCCTGCCCGGTTCGGCCAGCCCTCCTTCCGTGGACCGGAGGAGGGACGCCGGCGCGCGGGAAGCGGGACGTGCGGTGGTGCGCATGCTGGAGCAGGGCATCACGGCGCGGGACGTGTTGACGAAGGAGGCTTTCGAGAACGCCATCGCCGTGGTGATGGCCTTCGGGGGCTCGACCAACGCTGTGTTGCATCTGCTGGCCATCGCCTACGAGGCCGGGGTGGAGCTGACCCTGGAGGACTTCAACCGAGTGGGAGACCGGACTCCCCATCTGGCCGACGTGAAACCGTTCGGCGAGTACGTGATGACGGAAGTCGACCGCATCGGTGGGGTTCCCGTTGTCATGAAGGCCCTGCTGGACGCGGGACTTCTGCACGGGGACTGTGTCACGGTGACCGGCCGCACCGTCGCCGAGAACCTGGAGGAACTGGCTCCCCCGGAACTGGACGGTTCCGTGCTGCACCGACTGTCCGATCCGATACATCCCACCGGCGGTCTCACCGTGTTGCGGGGCTCGTTGGCCCCCGAGGGAGCGGTGGTGAAGAGCGCGGGTTTCGACACCGCCCGTTTCGAGGGCACCGCAAGGGTGTTCGACGGGGAACAGGCCGCGATGGACGCGGTGGAGGCTGATTCGCTCCGTTCCGGTGACGTGGTCGTCATCCGCTATGAGGGACCGCGTGGCGGCCCCGGGATGCGGGAGATGCTGGCGGTCACGGGAGCGATCAAGGGAGCCGGCCTGGGCAGGGACGTGCTCCTGCTCACCGACGGTCGTTTCTCCGGCGGTACCACCGGGCTGTGCATCGGACACGTCGCCCCGGAAGCCACCGACGGGGGGCCCATAGCCCTGGTGGAGGACGGAGACCCGATCCGGCTCGATCTGCGGGAACGTACTCTCGACCTGCTCGTTGACGAGGAGGAACTGAAACGGCGTCGTTCCGCCTGGTCCCCGCCGGAGCCCCGTTACCGCCACGGGGTGCTCGGCAAGTACGCCAGACTGGTGGGGTCCGCCGCGCAGGGAGCCGTGTGCTGAGCCCCGTCGGGAACTCACCCGGTTCGCGGGCGTGTGTCGTCCTCGGGACTCTCCGGGGAGTGGGGAGCTGACGGTGGGCTCTCGGGGGTGTGCTCCGCCCCCTGTCTGCTTCCCGCCTCGTCGACGGCCCGCACGACGAATTCACGAACCAGATTCGCCCATTCCCGGTGGTGGCGCAGCATCGCGTGTCCACCACCGGGTACGCGGCGGAAACGGACCCGGTGGCCGCTCTGTGCGGCGCGTCGTGCGTAGTCGGCCGAGGCCCTGGCCGACGTGGTGCGGTCCCGGTCCCCGTGGACGAGGAGCACCTCGGTGTCGCCGAGGTGCTCGTAGGGATCGGAGCTTTCCACCCAGGGGGCGAGCGCGCAGACCCCGTCCACACCGGGTTCGTCCCCCAACAGCAACGCGGCTCGGCCACCCATGGAGTGACCCACGAGCACGATCCTCGTGTCGGGCTGCCGGGCTCGGATGGCCGCCGTCGCCCATCGGGCGTCGACCAGTGGATCGCGGAGCGGCTCGTTCCATCCACGCAGGCGGTTCCGGAGTAGCCACACTCCCGCCGGTCGTGGGGCGGTGTTCACGGCCGTGCGCAGGGTTCTCGCCAGCCAGCCCATGCGCAGATAGGCCAACCGCCAGGGACGCATCGGTTCCTCGCTGCGGGGTCGTCCTCCGTGCAGGACCAGTACCGCCACGGGCGCCGTGTCGGTTGTGAGCCTGTGAAGCCGAGCCGTGGCGGGAGATCCGCCGACCAGGGGAATCGGATTTCGGGTTCGTGCACGCATGATCTCGGTTCGGTCGGACCGGTACTCAACCGGTGGGGGGATGGTGGGTGTCGTCCGCCCCGGTGGAAGGGGGGTGTTGTCGTCCACGGCGTAGACGGGCGCGTTCGACCAGTCTGTCGCGTACCGGAGCGAGTCGGTGCGACAGGGTGCACAGACTGATCAGCAGGAGCGTGAGACTCGTACCGAGCATCCAGCCCGCCAGCACGTCGGACGGTGAGTGCACTCCCAGAACCAGTCGGGAGAAACCGGTGACCAGTACCAGCAGTACCGCCAGGCTCCCGACCCCGTACCACCGCCTCCGTGGGGAACCCGAATGTTGGACCAGCAGGAACGCCAGCATCAGGTAGACGGCGGCGGAGTGGGCCGAGTGACCCGAGGGAAACGCGAAGCTGTCCTCGGTGACCGCGTTGGGAGCAGGAACAGGACGGGGGCGGGCTATGATGATCTTGACCAGGAAGACGACGGTCGCGGTTCCTGCCGAGCTGAGCAGCATCAACAGTGGGGGAGCCCAGCTTCGGGCCCGGAAACCGAGCCACACGGACACGGAGAGCACCACGAGGGCGAGTGTGATCCCGTCGCCCAGGTACGTGATGGTGTTGAAGACCGCCACCGTGGTCGGATCCCGCAGCACCGCGATCCGTTCCAACAGCTCCCGGTCCAGGGTGAGCAGCGCGCTGTGTTCGTAGACCTGCTCCGTGATCGCGGCGAAGGCCCGGAAGCCGAGCACCGCCAGGGTCAACCCGAGCACGGGAAGAACCCACGGGTACCAGAAAACCAGTTCGCGCCAACCGGCATGACCGGACTCGGCTCCGCTTCGTCCGTTCCGATCCGGAGTGTGGTGTTCCTCACCGGATGGGGCCATTGTCATGGGATGTTACTCCGCGAGTAGGGATGGCTGCCGTACGTCGGTGTCGAGTTTACGGACGTGCCTCGCCGCGGAAACGAAAAATCCCGGGCCGAAGCCCGGGATCCGATGTGCGCCAATAGGGACTCGAACCCCAAACCCACTGATTAAGAGTCAGTTGCTCTACCACTTGAGCTATTGGCGCGTTGTGTTGTTTTCGCTTTGTTCGCCTGCCGGGTCATCCCTCTCGCTGGCGACATGTGAAACATTAGCACGCTGGGAGCGGGGCGGTTTCGAGGGGGGTCGTTTCGCTCGTGGGGTGTGCGGTGAGGTGCTTGTGCGCTGTTGTTCCTTCCTGCGGGGTCGGTTCGGGACGTGGGGTCGGTCGAGCCGGGTTTCACCGAAGGGGTCGGTTTCGCGGGTGGGGGTGAGGTCACGGAATGGCTACGGAGTGGTCGTGGTGACAACCCCGTGCTGGGTGACGGCGTCACCCGGGTGAAAGTCGTACGGTTTTCACTCTTCGTGTCCTTATGGGGGATGTTCTTCTCGATCTTCACCCTTTGAGGTATTGATCTTCGTACGACTGAGCGGGGAACGATACATCGTCTTGAACGGAATGCCGCTGATGAAGCTGTTACATCACTCTTCGGGAGGAAGATCGTTTCTTCTCGGAGCTCGGGGCGTGGTCCTGGGGCTCGTCGTGGCACTGGCCACGGGGTGCGGAGCCGCCACCGGGGGTGGCGGGTCGAACGGGGACTCCGCCGCGGAGGAACCGAGCGGGCCGCCCGCCCTGGAGTTCACTCCCGAGGGAGGGGCCACCGACGTCTCCCCGGTGGACGACATCGGGGTGAAGGCGCTCAACGCCGAACTGACGGAGGTGACGATGACCAACTCCTCCGGGGAGGAGGTCGCCGGGAACCTGGCCGAGGACGCGGCGAGCTGGGCGGTCGGGGAACCGCTCGGATACGGCAAGACGTATCGGATCGTCGCGAAGGCGACGGGCGGCGACGGCAGGACCCTGACCGAGAGCTCGGAGTTCACCACGCTGACTCCCGAGAGTCTCACCTACGTGTCCATGAATCCCCTGGACGGACAGACCGTGGGAGTGGGTCAGCCCCTGGCGTTCTACTTCAGCGAGGACGCGCCCGCCCCGGACAAGGAACGGGCCGAGAAGGCCATCGAGATCAGCACCGAACCCGCCGTCGAGGGGGCCTTCTACTGGTTCGACGACCGCGAGGTGCACTGGCGTCCCGAGAACTACTGGAAGTCGGGGACCAAGATCTCGATCGACGTGAACGTCTACGGCAAGAACCTGGGCAACGGCGTTTACGGAAAAGAAGACCGCAGCGCCACCGTCCGTATCGGTGACCGCGTGATCCTGCGGGCCGACGGACAGAGCCACCGGATGAAGGTCGAGGTGAACGGGGAGGTCAAACGGACTCTGCCCGTCTCGCTCGGCCGCCCCTCCTTCCCCTCGCACAACGGGACGCACGTGGTGATGCGCAAGCACGACAGCTACCTCATGGACTCCACCACCTACGGACTCGGCCTGGACGAGGGGGGCTACCGCACCCGGGTCAAGTGGGCGGTGCGCATCTCCAACGGAGGTGAGTTCCTGCACGCCGCTCCCTGGTCCGTGGCCGATCAGGGGGAACGCAACGTCAGCCACGGCTGCATCAACATGAGCCTCGCCGACGCCAAGTGGGTCTACGACCTGGTGAAGAAGGGAGACGTGGTGGAGGTCACGAACTCGGGTGGAGACCAGTTGGCCTCCTGGGACGGTTTCGGGGACTGGCAGATCCCGTGGAGTGAGTGGACCGCAGGCAACAGGTGAGCGACCGTGCCCCGGAGTTCCCCGGAAATCCCACGAACGGGTAAGCGATGCTGATAGGAAGTCCCCCGGGGGGTGACCCCGTGGCCGAGGAGTCTCGTTTTCCGGCGCGCGGAGGGGACTTCGGCTGCCGTGCTCGTTACCGAACACCGGGACAGGAAGGGAGCGGGACCGTGCTGGGATTCGTGCGTCGCGTACTCGGTCGGTGGAGACGCGGACGGAACCGGGAGCCCGGGGATTCGGTCTCCCCGGAGGAGGCCCGGCGGCGTGCCCGTGCCTTCTGGCGGCGCTGGGAGGAGCTGCTTCCCCTGGTGGGCTCAGCCCTGGGGGACGGAACCCCGCATCGGGTGGACCACCAGCTGGCCGAGGCGGTCGCCGAACTGCACCCCGGGTTGAACTTTTCGATCGAACGGGGGACGGAAGCCGTCTACGCCCTGGTGCTCACCTCCCAGGCGGATCCGGAGCTGCGTCCCTACACCGACGCGTGGAAGGCGGAGGCTCCCGAACCCGACTCGCTCTGGGAGTACCACGACGCGGTGCCGCCCGTGCCGGACCCCACGGAGGTGACGGTGAACCTGCACGGCAAGGGCTATCCGCTCGGGCAGGTCCGGGTGGCCGCCCAGTACGACGAGAGCAGGCAGCTGGTCGACGTCGCCGTGTACCACCCCGGCTTCGCCGAGCTGGAGGCCGCCGAGCGGGAGGCACTGACGTTTCTGCCCCTGCACGCCACCCTGGGGGAGAGACTCGCGGCCGACCGGCTGGGACGGGTGGAGACGGCCGTCGTTCCCCCGGAGGGAGCGGTGGACCTGCTGAGTTTCCGGGAGCGAGTGCGGGCGCTGGCCGGACAGCACGGTTCCGGGAGGGACGCGGGAGGCTGATCCGGGTCCGCACGGCGGAAACGCTGTTCGGAGCGGGCACGAGCCGTGCTCGGAAACGGGCAGCCCCGCGGTGTTCACCCGGCGGGGTGCGGAGCGCGGGGAGCGCGCGCCGGTGTCGGGACCGCTGGTTAGTCTCGGGACGTGACCGGCAGCGAACGTACACACGAGCACGATCCGCGGGACACGGCGACGGTGAGCGGGGAGACGGAACGGGAGGATCTTCCCCCGGGTTCCCCGGACACCGAACAGGCCGAGGGGTTGGAGGACGTTCCCCGGCAGACGCGCGCTCGCTACGACGAACTCGTGGAGCAGGTGCGCTTCCACCAGTTCCGTTACTACGTGCTCGACTCCCCCACCATCACCGACGGGGAGTTCGACGAGCTGTTCGTCGCCCTGCAACGGATGGAGGAGGAACATCCGGCACTGCGCGGTCCGGACTCTCCCACCCAGCAGGTCGGTGGAACCTTCTCCACGGAGTTCACCGCTGTCGACCACCTGGAACGGATGCTCAGCCTCGACAACGCGTTCAACGTCGAGGAACTGTCCGCCTGGGTGCACCGGGTCGAACGTGAGACCGGCACCACGCCGCACTTCCTGTGCGAACCGAAGATCGACGGGCTGGCGGTCAACCTGCTGTACCGGGACGGCAGGCTGGAACGGGCGCTGACCCGGGGGGACGGCCGGACCGGGGAGGACGTGACGCTCAACGTCCGCACCATGCGGGACGTGCCGGAGCGGTTGGCGGAGAGCTCGGAGTACCCCGTGCCCTCCCTGGTGGAGATCCGCGGCGAGGTCTACTTCCGGCTGGACGAGTTCGCCGAGCTCAACGCCTCGCTGGTGGAGGCGGGCAAAACGGCGTTCGCGAACCCGCGCAACGGTGCCGCCGGTTCGCTGCGGCAGAAGGACCCACGGATCAGCAAGACCAGACCCCTGCGGTTGATCTGCCACGGTCTCGGGAAACGGGAGGGATTCGAACCGGCCACCCAGTCGGCCTCCTACGCGGCGTTGCGTGCCTGGGGGTTGCCCGTTTCCGAGCACACCGTGGTGCTGTCCTCCCTGGAGGATTTGGTCGAGCACGTCCGTTACTGGGGGGAGCACCGCCACGACGCCGAGCACGAGATCGACGGAATCGTGATCAAGGTCGACGACGTGGCCCTGCAACGCAGGCTGGGGACGACCTCGCGCGCCCCCCGGTGGTCCATCGCCTACAAGTACCCGCCCGAGCAGGCGACCACGGAGTTGACCGACATCCGTGTCAACGTCGGTCGAACCGGGCGGGTCACTCCCTACGCCGTGATGCGTCCGGTGAAGGTGGCGGGCTCGACGGTGGCCATGGCCACGCTGCACAACACCGACGAGGTGCGACGCAAAGGGGTGCTGATCGGCGACCGCGTGGTGATCCGCAAGGCCGGCGACGTCATTCCCGAGGTCCTCGGGCCGGTGGTGGACGCCCGGGACGGCACCGAGTGGAGCTTCACCATGCCCGACACCTGCCCCGAATGCGGTTCGGAGCTGCGGCGGGAGAAGGAGGGCGACGTCGACATCCGCTGCCCGAACGCACGTTCGTGCCCGGCGCAGTTGCGTGAGCGGCTGTTCCACCTCGCGGGAAGGGGGGCCTTCGACATCGAGGTGCTGGGCTACGAGTCGGCTTCGGCGCTGTTGGACGCGGGGGTGCTCGTCGACGAGGGCGACGTGTTCCACCTGGACGAAGAGAAACTGCTGCGCACCGAGTTGTTCCGGGCCAAGGACGGTTCGCTGACGGTCAACGGACACAAGCTGCTGAACAATCTGGAGTCGGCCAAGCAGCAACCGCTGTGGCGGGTGTTGGTGGCGCTGTCCATCCGTTTCGTGGGCCCCACGGCGGCCCAGGCGTTGGCCCGTGAGTTCGGTTCGCTGGACTCCGTCGAGAAGGCGGACGAGGAGGAACTCGCGGCGGTGGACGGGGTGGGTCCCACGATCGCCCGGGCGGTTCGCGAGTGGTTCGAGGTGGACTGGCACCGTGAGGTGGTCCACAAGTGGCGTGCCGCCGGAGTGCGGATGGAGGACGAACGCGACTCCGCCGTGCCGCGCAACCTCGAGGGGCTGTCGATCGTGGTCACCGGTTCCCTGCCGACCTACTCGCGGGACGAGGCCAAGGAGGCGATCATGAACCGTGGGGGCAGGGCCGCCGGATCGGTGTCGAAGAAGACGGCCTTCGTGGTGGTCGGTGACGCCCCCGGATCGAAGTACGACAAGGCGGTCCAGCTCGGTGTGCCGGTTCTGGACGAGGAGGGTTTTCGGGTGCTGTTGGAACAGGGCCCCGAGGCGGCCGAGGAGAGGGCCCTGGAGCCCGGATGAGCCCGTCGCCGGGCCCACCCGCTCGCCCCGTCGGGACGTGGTCTCGCGGGAACGGGGCCGGGTGGGCACTGGGGGTGCGGGCTCAGCCGTCCAGCACCACGGCCACGATGCCGGCCAGGTGGGCCAGCCGGGCCACTTCCGAGGTGCGGAACCTCGGACCGCCCGGGCGTCCGGCCAGCAGCACGCGGTCGGGCTTGCCGATGGGGGTGGCGGCCAACTCGGTTCCCAGCTCCCGCCAGGTCTCCGGAACCCACGAGTCGTCCGCGTCGAGGACCGTCGCCCGGGGAAGAGGCAGCCAGGGGAGCTGGAGGTGTTCGATCTCCGGGGCGGAGCCGCTGGAGGCGAGGTGCTCGGAGCCGCCCGCACGGTGCGCGAAGACCATCGCCCACCCCGAACGGATGATCCGGGGAACTCCCTCGGCGAACAGCTCCAGCCCACGAGCCGGCTCGGCCGCGATCTCCTCGACCAGCTCCAGCTCGCGGTGCGTGTCCAGCACTCCCGCGTAGGGACGCACCGCGTCGACCCGCACTCCCTCCACCGACTCGGCGGCCGTGATCAACACGTCGGGGAGTCTGCCGGAGGGCAGTTCGACGACCAGGTCGTCCACCGCCCCGTCGCTGCTCCGCTCCACCACGTCCACACCGAGAATGTCGGCTCCGATCTCGCCCAGCGCGCCCGCCACCGCCCCGAGAGTGCCGGGACGGTCCGGGATCTGGACCCGGATGAGGAAGGACACCGGTTTCACGCCTCCAGCCTCGTGCGCGGCACCTCGCCGTCCGCGCCTGACGGTTCACCGGCGGTCCGTGACCGCCGTGCTTGGAGCAGACCGGCCAAATTGTGACAGACGTGGGAGGCTGTCGATCGGGCGTGGCCGTGAACTCCGTGTGAACCGGAGCTCGGCGGACGAACCACCCGTAGGCCCCCGAGGCCGCTGCCCATAGACTCGATGACACCTCATTACCCCGAACACGTGTGGTAGCCGGAAACGAACGGATACCAGAAAGAACCGGACATGATAAGGGGTCCGCGCATTGTCCACGATCTCCCGTGACGAGGTGGCGCACCTCGCCGGACTCGCCAGACTGGCCGTTTCCGAGGAGGAACTCGACCGGTTCGCAGGTCAGCTCGATGTGATTCTCGACGCGGTGGCCAGGGTGGGCGAGGTCGCCGCCGACGACATACCGCCCACGTCCCACGCGGTACCGGTGACCAACGTCTTTCGGCCCGACGAGGTACGCGAGGGGCTCTCCCGGGAGCAGGCCCTGGCCGGAGCTCCGGCGACCGAGGAGAACAGGTTCCGCGTACCACGGATTTTGAACGAGGAGGCGTGATGACCTCGACGACGTCCGGTCCGGAGGGGGGCGGTGCCACCGAGCTCACCCGTCTGACGGCCTCCGAACTGGCAGCCCGACTCGCCTCCGGCGAGGTGTCCGCGGTGGAAGTCACCCGGGCTCATCTCGACCGTGTCGAAGCGGTGGAGCCCGCGGTGGGAGCCTTCCTCCACGTGGACCGGCGGGAGGCGCTCGAAGCGGCGCGCCGTGCCGACGAGGACCGCGCCGCGGGCAGGGCGGTCTCGCCGCTGGCGGGAGTACCGCTGGCGCTCAAGGACGTGTTCACCACCACCGACATGCCCACCACCTGTGGTTCGAAGATGCTGGAGGGGTGGGTCCCGCCGTACGACTCCACGGTGGCGGCGCGCCTCCGCGAGGCCGGTGTGGTGATTCTCGGCAAAACCAACATGGACGAGTTCGCCATGGGGTCCTCCACCGAGAACTCCGCCTTCGGTGCCACCCACAATCCCTGGGATCTGGAGCGGGTACCCGGTGGTTCCGGTGGTGGCTCCTCGGCGGCGCTGGCCGCCTTCGAGGCGCCGCTGGCCATCGGGACCGACACGGGCGGCTCCATCCGCCAGCCCGCCGCGGTCACGGGCACCGTGGGAGTCAAGCCGACCTACGGCGGTGTCTCACGCTACGGCCTGGTCGCCTTCTCCTCCTCCCTGGACCAGGGAGGACCGTGCGGACGCACCGTGTTGGACGCGGCCATGCTGCACGAGGTCATCGCCGGGCACGACCCGATGGACTCGACCTCGATCGACGCGCCCGTGCCCGGGGTGACGGCCGCGGCGAAGGAAGGAGCCGCGGGTGACCTCCGGGGGGTCCGCGTGGGAGTCGTCCGCGAGTTCTCCGGGGAGGGCTACCAGCGGGGAGTGCTGGACTCCTTCCGTACCGCCGTGGAAACCCTCACCGAACTCGGTGCCGAGGTCGTCGAGGTCTCCTGTCCCCACTTCGAGTACGCCCTGGGGGCCTACTACCTGATCGCCCCCAGCGAGTGCTCCTCGAACCTCGCCCGGTTCGACGCCATGCGTTACGGGCTGCGCGTCGGTGACGACGGGGACCGCAGCACCGAGGAGGTCATGTCCCTCACCAGGGAGCAGGGCTTCGGTGCCGAGGTCAAACGACGGATCATGCTCGGCACCTACGCGTTGTCCTCCGGTTACTACGACGCCTACTACGGTCAGGCGCAGAAGGTGCGGACGCTGGTCAGCCGGGATTTCGCGGCCGCGTTCGAGCGGGTGGACGTGCTCGTCTCCCCGACGACCCCCACCACCGCCTTCCGCATCGGGGAGCGGGCCGACGACCCGATGGCCATGTACCTGGCCGACCTGTGCACGATTCCCAGCAATCTCGCCGGCAACGCGGCCATGAGCGTGCCCTCCGGGCTCGCGGCGGAGGACGGTCTGCCGGTCGGACTGCAGATCATGGCTCCCGCCATGGCCGACGAACGGCTGTACCGGGTGGGGGCGGCCTACGAGGCGGCCAGGAACGCCGCCGCGGGCGGCGCGCTGATCGACCGTGTTCCACAGTTGGAGGTGGCCCGATGAATCCCAAGCTACGGGCGTTGCTCGCGGTGGGAGCCGAGTTGTCCAGGGGAATTGGCCTACGCGGCAAGATCCGTCAGGCCCACAGGGACAGGGACCGGCTGGTGATGGCCGACGCGATCGTCACCGTTCTCGGGCTGATCACCGGGGTGGCGTTGGCGGTTCGTGAGGTACGTAAGGCGGGACAGCGATGACGGCGGTCGCCGAGATCATGGATTACGACGAGGTGCTGCGTCGTTTCGATCCGACGTTGGGCCTCGAGGTGCATGTCGAGTTGTCCACGGCCACCAAGATGTTCTGTGGCTGTGCCAACGAGTTCGGCGCCGAGCCGAACACGCGGGTGTGCCCGGTCTGTCTGGGGATGCCCGGTGCGTTGCCCGTGGTCAACGGCACCGCCGTGGAGTCGGCCATCCGCATCGGTCTGGCGTTGAACTGCGAGGTCGCCGAGTGGTGCAGGTTCGCGCGGAAGAACTACTTCTACCCGGACATGCCCAAGAACTTCCAGACCTCGCAGTACGACGAGCCGATCGTCTTCGACGGTCATCTCGACGTGGAGCTCGACGACGGGCAGACCTTCCGTGTGGGCATCGAACGGGCGCACATGGAGGAGGACACCGGCAAGTCCTCCCACGTGGGGGGTGCCGACGGCCGGATCCACGGTGCCGAGCACTCCCTGCTGGACTACAACAGGGCCGGGGTTCCCCTGATCGAGATCGTCACCAAGCCGATCACGGGAGCCGGGGAACGTGCCCCCGAGGTCGCGCGTGCCTATGTCACGGCGCTGCGCGACCTGCTGCGTTCCATGGGGGTTTCCGACGTCCGGATGGACCAGGGATCGCTGCGCTGCGACGCGAACGTCTCGTTGGCCCCCAAGGGTGAGACCGGTTTCGGCACCCGTACCGAGACGAAGAACGTCAACTCCTTCCGCAGCATCGAGCGCGCCGTGCGTTTCGAGATGCGCAGACAGGCCACGCTGCTGAGCAACGGCTCGGAGATCGTGCAGGAGACCAGGCACTTCGACGAGTCCACGGGGGAGACCTCCTCGGGACGGCGCAAGGAGGAGGCCGAGGACTACCGGTACTTCCCCGAACCGGATCTGGTTCCCATCGCTCCCTCCCGGGAGTGGGTGGAACAGCTGCGCGCCACCCTCCCCGAGATGCCGTGGGAACGGCGCAGGCGGGTGCAGCAGCAGTGGCAGCTCTCGGACGAGGAACTGCGTGACCTGGTCAACGCCGGTGCCCTGGATCTCGTCTCGGCCACCGTGGACGCCGGGGCCACGCCGTCCGAGGCCCGTTCCTGGTGGGTGGCCTATCTGAGCCAGCGGGCCAACGAACGTGGTGTGGAGCTGGCCGCGTTGCCGATCACGCCGTCCCAGGTGGCCAGGGTGATCGAGTTGGTGGGGGAGGGCAAACTCACCCACAAGCTCGCCCGGCAGGTCGTCGACGGGGTGCTGGAGGGGCGTGGTGAACCCGACGAGATCATCGCGGCCGACGGGCTGGAGGTGGTCTCCGACGACTCCTCGCTGCGGGCCGCCGTGGACGAGGCCCTGGCCGCCCAGCCCGACGCCGCCGAGAAGATCCGTGGTGGCAAGGTCCAGGCCGCCGGTGCGATCGTCGGCGCCGTGATGAAGGCGACCAGCGGGCAGGCCGACGCCAAACGGGTCCGCGAGCTGGTGCTGGAGGCCTGCGGGCAGCAGTGACCTCCCGCGGAGCACGCGGCCGGTTGTGACGGCCGCGTGCTCCCCGGCGAGGCCGGACCGGTCGGGTCTACTCCTTGCCTCCTCCGCCTCCGGAGGGTGGCTCGACCCGGATCACCCGGTCGTCGCTGGAGACAGGATCTCCGCCGTTCCTGTTCGAGGTGCCCAGCCACAGCATCCCGTCCGGTCCTCCCGCCGCCGCGGAGAAACGTCCGTAGGTGTCCTCCAGTCCCCGCTGGGGCTCTCCGGTGAAGGTTCCCTCCGGGCCCGGGCGCATGGTGGAGACGGCCTGTTGCCCGCTCAGGGTGACGACCAGGCTCGCCCCCACGGTGGCGCAGTCGGAGATCCCCGGGTTGTCCCGCCAGCTCCACGCTGGGGGGCCTGTTTCCTCCCCGGGGACGAGCCGGTGGAGTATCTCGCGGTCCGACCCGCGGTCGGTGACCCAGAAGGCCGTGCCGCGCTCGGCGGCACACACTCCCTCCGGAGTGGTGAGCCCCGTGGAGACCACCGGAGAGTCCGGGGAGGGATTGTCCTCGGTGGGTTCGCCGAAGGAGTCGATCCGCAGGAGCTTTCCGGCCAGGTTCTCCGGGTCGGAGGCCCGCTCCGGCGAGCCCGCGTCGCCGGTGGCGACGATCAGGGAGTCCCGGCCTCCCACGGTGATGGCCCCGCCGTTTCCGCTGGGTCCACGCGGGATGCCGGTGAGTACGGCCTCGGGTGGGTCACCGGGGGCTATGCGCACCACCCTGTTGTCCGTCTCGGTGGTGACGTAGGCGTAGACCAGACCGTCCTCGGCGTAGCTGGGAGAGAGGCTGAGTCCGGTCAGACCTCCTCCGCCGGTGGGGTCGACCGGGATCCTGGTGATCTCCTCGGTGGGGCGCCCGGTGTGCACCCGCAGGACACGCCCGGTGGTGCGTTCTCCCACCAGCGCGGAGTTCCCTCCCGGCAGCGCGGCCACCGCGCCCACCGGTGCCAGGCAGGTGGCGACCACGGCCGGGTCGGGGTCGGTGCATCCTTCCGGTGGTTGTTCCGGGCGGGAGCGGGGACGCTCTCCGGAGGGCGGTTCCTGCTCCTCCCCCTCGACCCGGGGTTCCGGGCCGGCCTGGGGACGCAGCGAGGGCTGCTCCCGCCAGCTCCGCGGGTGCTGCTCGGGGAAGTCGGCGCATCCCCCCACGAGGGCGAGGGCGGTCAGCACGGCACCGGCGACCGCGTACCTGCCCGGTACACGGCCGCGGGGTTCTCGGTTGCCTGAGTGGAGCACCACGGTCACCGACGATAGCCGTTGCGCGGTGAACACGGCACGTGAGGCCGAGCGCCGGTCGCCGCGGGGACGTTCCGGAGGAGGGCTTTCCGTAGCCATCCTCCGGCAGGAGGCCCGCCGATCGCGCCGAAAGGGTCGCACGCTCCGATGTGGATGTCCTAGCCTGCCAGCGTGCGCATCCACGATGATCGGCCCGACGAGAACGGGTGGTCCGTGTCACCGAACGATTCCTCGCGGGCGGACCCTCTCGGTGTCGACCCGCCCAAGACGGGGGGCGTCACCGGGCTCGACTACTACGACGACGAGGCCTACGGGAACACCGGGGCGGGAGCGCTGCGTGGGGACCTGGAGTTCCACGACGAGTTCCCCACCGTCCCGGAGGGCACGGCCTGGCACCGGGGCCTCGATCTCGGTCTGCTGCTGGTGCGTTCGGTGCTGGGGGTGGTCTTCGTCGCCCACGGTGCCAGGAAGCTTTTCGGGGCCTTCGGGGGAGCCGGACTCGACGGCACCGCAGAGGTGCTGGCCGCCGCGGGGTTCCGCCGCACCGAGGTGCTGGCCGCGGTCACCGGGGTCACCGAGTTCGGAGCGGGGATCCTGCTGGTCCTCGGGCTGTTCACCCCCCTGGCCGCCGCCGGGGTACTCGGTGTGATGACCGGTGCCGTGCTGCTGCGGGCGGGGGACGGGTTCTTCCTGGACCAGGGAGGAGCGGAGTATCCGCTGCTGGTGGGGGCGGTGGCGTTGGGCCTGCTGTTCACCGGCCCGGGCAGAGCCTCCGTGGACAACGGCAGTGTGTGGTTCCGACGTCCGGTGCTCAGCGGCACCACGGGGCTGCTGCTGGCCGCGGCCGTCGTGACCGGGGTGTTGTTGGGGCTGCGCTGAGCGGTTCCGTGGCACACCGGTCGGCGCCCGTCGGGACGCCGACCGGGGACTCACCGTGCGAGGGAGCGCACCGCACCGAACGAGGCCGAGGTGGCCAGGCTCGCGTAGGCACGAAGCGCGGTACTCACCTCCCGCTGCCGTTCGTGCGGTTGCCACGGGTGCTCGGAGCTGTCCATCTTGGCCCGGCGTCGGTCCAGTGTCTCGTCGTCGACGAGGAGTTCGAGTTCACGCTTGGCCACGTCGACGAGGATCTCGTCACCGTCCTGGACGAGTCCGATCGTTCCGCCGTTGGCGGCTTCGGGGGAGACGTGTCCGATCGACAGTCCCGAGGTTCCGCCGGAGAAACGCCCGTCGGTGACCAGGGCGCACTCCCGGTCCATGCGCGCTCCCTTGAGGAAGGCGGTCGGATGCAGCATCTCCTGCATACCGGGACCACCGGCGGGACCCTCGTACCGGATGACCAGCACGTCGCCGGCCTCGATCTCCTTGTTGAGGATCGCGGAGACGGCCTGCTCCTGGCTTTCCAGCACCCGCGCCCTGCCGTGGAAGCGCCAGAGCTCCTCGTCCACGCCCGCCGTTTTGACCACAGCCCCGTCCGGGGCCAGGTTCCCGCGCAGCACGGCCAGTCCGCCGTCCGGGGTGTGGGCGTGGGCCACGTCGCGGATGCATCCGTTCGCGGCGTCGGTGTCCAGTGAGGACCAGCGGTTGTCGGTGGAGAACGCCTCGGTGGTGCGCACACCACCCGGTGCGGCGTGGAAGAGTTCCACCGCCCGAGGACTCGGCGACTTCCCGCGAACGTCCCACCGGGACAGCCACTCATCGAGGTTCGCGCTGTGCACGGAGCCGACGTCGCGGTGGAGGAGACCGGCACGGTCGAGTTCGCCGAGTATCGCCGCGATGCCGCCCGCCCGGTGGACGTCCTCCATGTGGTAGGTGGAGTTGGGGCTGACCTTGGCCAGGCAGGGAACCCGCCTGCTGATCTCCTCGATGTCGGAGAGCGTGAAGTCGATCTCACCCTCGCGGGCCGCCGCGAGAGTGTGCAGCACGGTGTTCGTCGAGCCGCCCATGGCCATGTCCAGGGCGAGCGCGTTGTCGAAGGCCTTCTTACCGGCGATCGAGCGCGGCAGCACCGTGGCGTCGTCGTGCCGGTACCAGCGTTCGGCCAGCTCGACCACCGTGCGTCCCGCGTCCTCGAACAGGTCGCGGCGTTCGCGGTGGGTGGCCAGGGTCGAGCCGTTGCCGGGAAGGGCCAGGCCGAGGGCCTCGGTCAGGCAGTTCATCGAGTTCGCGGTGAACATGCCCGAGCACGAGCCGCAGGTGGGACAGGCGGACCGTTCCACCTCGGTCAGTCCGGCCTCGTCCACCTCGGAGTTCGCCGAGGCGGCGATCGTGGTGATCAGGTCGGTGGGGGCGTGGGCCACGCCGTCGACCACCACGGCCTTGCCCGCCTCCATCGGTCCTCCGGAGACGAACACGGTCGGGATGTTCAGCCGCATCGCGGCGTTGAGCATCCCCGGAGTGATCTTGTCGCAGTTCGACAGGCACACCAGAGCGTCGGCGCGGTGGCCGTTGACCATGTACTCCACCGAGTCCGCGATGAGTTCCCGGGAGGGCAGCGAGTACAGCATGCCGCCGTGTCCCATGGCGATCCCGTCGTCGATCGCGATGGTGTTGAACTCGCGGGGAACACCTCCGGCGGCACGAACGGCCTCCGCGATCACCCCGCCCAGGTCACGCAGGTGTACGTGTCCGGGGACGAACTGGGTGTAGGAGTTGGCGATGGCCACGATCGGTTTGCCGAAGTCGTCGTCGCTCATGCCGGTGGCGCGCCACAGGGAGCGGGCGCCCGCGGCGTTGCGACCGTGTGTCGTCGTGCGGGAACGCAACTCGGGCATGGGGTAACTCTCACTTCGTGGGAAGTCGCCGGAGACGGCGAAGTTCGTCGCGCCTTGTGGGCGTCGTGGCGTTCGCGGTGAGTACGAGCCTACTCTGGGGATTTTTCGGTTCGTCTCGCGGTCTCCTTGTGCGGACTCTGTCCGTATCGTGAGAGATGCGCCGGGCGTTCAGGAGGTGGAGTCGTCGGTCTCCGGCGGCGTCGTGGCCAGGGGGTCCCGGATCCTTCCGCCGCTCAGCACGGACAGCCGCGGGAGGTCCCGGACTCTCACGACGGGCAGCACGATCCCACGCTCGGTGTCGGTCACCGCGCGAACCCAGCGCCGTTCGTCCAGGCTCAGGGCCCTGATCTCGGACCACTCCAGGTGGCGGGTGCGGAACAGCGTCCGCGCGGTCACGCCGGAACGATCGACCACCGTGCGTATACGAAAGATCCAGTAGAGCAGGCCGAGAGGGATCACGTACAGCACGGACAACCAGGGCAGGGCCATCGCCGCGGGGCTGATGCCCACGGCCACCACCAGGATCACCAGCACTGCGACCCGGGTGAACCGGAAAACCATGCGGGGGTTCTCCGGCAGGGCGTCCTCCTCCGCCGGATCGCTCCCCGAGTCCGTGCTCTCCGGGGCGGAGTCCGTGTGCTGGTCGTCGCTGTCCCGCCCGGCGGTGGCGGCTTCCGCCTCCTCCTGCGGAGGGTGGGAGTCGTGGGTGGTGCTGTCCGGCGTCGGCTCCGGGGTACTGGCTTGGCTCATTCCTCGATGGTCTCACCTGGGCAGCGGGGGTGGTTCGACGGCGCGGACTCCCGTGTCCACCGTGACTCCGCTTCCAGCCGTGACCACCATGTGGGAAGTTCTTCCCGTGGGTTTGACTTCCGTTGCCGCTCGGACTAACGTTCGCACCATGCTGCGCATCAACGACATTCTCGTACTTCCCGGGCGCGTCGACGCCTGAGGAGTACGAAGCGTCGACGCGCCAACCCTCGTTCGGCCCCGTGCCGGCGAGGGTTTTTTCGTGCCCGGCCCCATTCATCGACCACGAGGCAGAATCGATGACCAGCGCCAAAACCAGGCAGAATCCGACCCCGGAAACATCCTCGGGGCAGCGTCCGAAACCGGCTCCGCCCAACGGCGCCCCCGTCAGAGCCACCGGCGCCCAAGCGCTGGTCCGTTCACTGGAAGCCGTGGGCTGTGAGGTGGTTTTCGGCATCCCGGGCGGAACGATCCTCCCCACCTACGACCCGTTGCTGGACTCGACCAGGGTTCGCCACGTGCTCGTTCGACACGAGCAGGCCGCCGGACACGCGGCGACCGGGTACGCGCAGGTGACGGGAAGAACCGGGGTCTGCATGGCGACCTCGGGCCCCGGGGCCACCAACCTGGTCACCGCCCTGGCCGACGCGCACATGGACTCGGTCCCGGTCGTCGCCGTCACCGGCCAGCAGAGCACCGGTCTGATCGGTACCGACGCCTTCCAGGAGGCCGACATCTGCGGGATCACCCTGCCGGTGACCAAACACAACTTCCTGGTCACCGATCCCGCCGAGATTCCGCGCACCATCGCCGAGGCCTTCTACATCGCCTCAAGCGGGCGCCCAGGGCCGGTGCTGGTCGACATCCCCAAGGACGTCCAGCAGCTGACCACCTCGTTCTCCTGGCCCCCGGAGCAACGGCTGCCCGGTTATCGCCCCGTGGGCAAGCCCCACGGCAAGCAGATCCGCGAAGCGGCCAGGCTGATGACCACGGCGAGAAGGCCCGTGTTCTACGTCGGTGGCGGGGTGCTCAAGGCCGAGGCCTCCGCCGAGCTGGCCCAACTCGTCGACCGCACCGGCATCCCCGTGGTCACCACCCTGATGGCCCGCGGCGCCCTTCCCGACTCGCACCCCTCCCACCTGGGGATGCCCGGCATGCACGGAACGGTGCCCGCCGTGGCCGCGATGCAGCGCGCCGACCTGTTGATCGCCCTGGGGGCGCGCTTCGACGACCGGGTCACGGGACAGCTGTCTGGGTTCGCTCCCGAGGCCAAGGTCGTGCACGCCGACATCGATCCTGCGGAGATCTCCAAGAACCGGGTCGCCGACGTGCCGATCGTCGGCGACTGCAAGGAGGTCATCGCCGAGCTGACCGAGGCCGTCGACCAGGCCGAGAGCGAGTACGGTTCCGGCGATCTCACCGAGTGGTGGGAACAGCTCTCGGGGTGGCGCGAGCGTTTCCCGCTCGGATACGACTGGCCCTCCGACGGGACGCTCTCGCCCGAGTACGTGATCGAACGGATCGGGCAGTTGGCGGGCCCGGAGGCCGTCTACACGGCCGGGGTGGGACAGCACCAGATGTGGGCGGCCCAGTTCATCAACTACCAACGCCCGAGAAGCTGGTTGAACTCCGGCGGTCTCGGGACCATGGGATACGCCGTGCCCGCCGCCATGGGGGCCAAGGCCGGGGCCCCCGACCGTCAGGTCTGGGCCATCGACGGCGACGGCTGTTTCCAGATGACCAACCAGGAACTGGCCACCTGTGCCATCGAGCGCCTTCCGATCAAGGTGGCGGTCATCAACAACGGCAACCTCGGTATGGTCCGACAGTGGCAGAACCTTTTCTACGCCGAGCGCTACTCACACAGTGACCTCGGCACCCACCGGCACCGCATCCCGGACTTCTCGCTGTTGGCCGAGGCCCTCGGCGGGGTGGGTATGCGGTGCGAGTCCGCCTCCGACGTCGACAGCGTCATCGAGCGGGCCATGGAGATCGACGACCAACCCGTCGTCATCGACTTCGTGGTGGGCAAGGACGCGCAGGTGTGGCCGATGGTGGCGGCGGGCACCGGAAACGACGAGATCATGGCGGCGCGCGGAATCCGCCCGCTGTTCGACGACGACGAGGGGTGAGCGCGCCGATGAGCCGACACACACTCAGCGTGCTGGTGGAAAACGTTCCCGGGGTGCTGGCCAGGGTCTCGGGGTTGTTCTCCCGGCGCAGTTTCAACATCGAGTCCCTTGCCGTCGGCCCGACGGAACATCCCGAGATCTCGCGGATGACGATCGTGGTCTCGGTGGAGGAACAACCTCTGGAACAGGTCACCAAGCAGCTCAACAAACTGGTCAACGTCATCAAGATCGTCGAGTTGGACCCGGGCTCCTCGGTCCAGCGTGAGCTGTTGTTGGTGAAGGTGCGGGCCGACGCGTCGGTGCGCAGTCAGGTGCTGGAGACAGTGCAACTGTTCCGGGCCAAGGTGGTCGACGCCTCGCCGGAGGCACTGACCATCGAGGCCACCGGGGACTCGGACAAGCTCGACGCGCTGCTGCGCATGCTCGAACCCTACGGGGTTCGCGAGATGGTCCAGTCCGGAATGGTCGCCATCGGCCGCGGAGCACGTTCGATCACGGCAACCGCAGTGCGGTGATCCCAGCGGGGACACCGGAGAAAGGAACGAGGAACACAGTCACATGGCAACCGAGATCTTCTACGAGTCGGACGCCGACCTCGGCCTGGTGCAGTCGCGCAAGGTCGCCATCATCGGGTACGGCAGCCAGGGACACGCGCACGCGCTGAGCCTGCGCGACAGCGGTGTCGACGTCCGGATCGGACTGCCGGAGAACTCCGGGTCGCGGGAGAAGGCCTCCGAGGAAGGGCTGCGGGTGGTCACTCCCGCCGAGGCCTCCGCCGAGGCCGACCTCATCATGATCCTGGCCCCGGACACCAAGCAGCGGCAGATCTACGCCGACGACGTCGCGCCCAATCTCAACAGCGGGGACGCGCTGTTCTTCGGTCACGGGTTCAACATCCGCTACGGGCTGATCCAGCCGCCCTCGGACGTGGACGTGGCGATGGTCGCCCCGAAGGGGCCCGGTCATCTGGTGCGTCGTCAGTTCGTCGACGGCAAGGGTGTGCCCTGCCTGATCGCGGTGGAACAGGATCCCAGCGGCAACGCCCAGCAGCTCGCCCTGGCCTACGCGGCCGGGATCGGCGGCGCGCGGGCCGGGGTCATCAGGACCACGTTCACCGAGGAGACCGAAACCGACCTCTTCGGTGAGCAGGCCGTGTTGTGCGGTGGAACCAGCGCGCTGGTGCAGACCGGGTTCGAGGTGCTCGTCGAGGCCGGCTACCAGCCCGAGATCGCCTACTTCGAGGTGCTGCACGAGCTCAAGCTGATCGTCGACCTGATGTGGGAGGGGGGTATCGCGGGCCAGCGGTACTCCTGCAGCGACACCGCCGAGTACGGTGACCTCACCCGGGGCCGCCGGGTCATCGACGAGCACGTCAAGGAGTCGATGCGCCAGGTGCTGTCCGAGATCCGCGACGACTCCTTCGCCAAGGAGTGGATCGCCGAGGACGAGGCGGGCAGGCCGAGGTTCAAGGAGTTGCAGGCCGAGGGCAACGCCCACCAGATCGAGGAGGTCGGGAAGCGACTGCGGTCGTTGATGTCCTGGACCAGGAACTGAGACGCCGGTTCCCTCGGGTCGCTCGTCGGGTGCCCCACCGGACGAGCGGCCCGCCTCCGTTCACGGGGGGCCGTGCTGGACGGGCCGGTGTGGCGGGGCGCTATGATCCGCTCCGTGAGCGAGGAAACGCAGCCGGTCGATGACAAGGCGCACATCAGGGATCAGCTCGACTTCAGCAACGCTGAGTGGATCACCAGTACCGACGAGGACGACGAACCGGGCGTCGAGATCGCCTTCGTGGACGGTTACGTGGGGATGCGCAACGGCGCCGACCCGGACGGACCGGTGCTCGTGTTCACCCCCGAGGAATGGGACGCGTTCGTCGCGGGGGCCAAGGACGGCGAGTTCGACGAGCCGTGAGTCGGTCGGTTGCCCCGACTTCGCACGGGGAGTGCTCGGGGGTGCGCCGTTCGTGCCTGCTCGCACGGCGAGCGTGCCTCCGGGGCGCCGTTTTCCGACCGGGTCGGGTTCCCCGGCGTTACGGTGATACGTCCAACACTTGTGTGAACGGATTCTCATATCAGCGTTAAACTGCTGCACCGTCCGGCACAATGGCGTGCCTTTGCTTCGACCCTGACCTCTGTTACTGGAGCGCGCCCGTGACCAACGCAAGCCGTCCTGTCGTCCTGATCGCCGAGAAGCTGGCTCCTTCGGTGCTGGAAGCATTCGGAGACGAGGTCGAGATCCGCCACGTCGACGGCACCGATCGCCCCGCACTGCTCGAGGCCGTTGCCGACGCCGACGCGCTGCTGGTCCGTTCGGCGACGAAAGTCGACTCCGAGGTTTACTCCGCGAGCACGCGGCTGAAGATCGTCGCCCGTGCCGGTGTGGGACTGGACAACGTCGAGGTCCCCGCGGCCACCGAGCGCGGCATCATGGTGGTCAACGCCCCCACCTCCAACATCGTCTCCGCGGCCGAACACGCCATCGCGCTGCTGCTGGCCGTCTCCCGCAACGTCGCGGTCGCCGACGCGAGCCTGCGTGGCGGCGAGTGGAAGCGCAGCGCCTTCAGCGGCGTCGAGCTCAACGGCAAGACCGTCGGTGTCATCGGTCTCGGCAAGATCGGTCAGCTCGTCGCGCAGCGTCTGGAGTCCTTCGGCACGAAGCTGATCGCCTACGACCCCTACGTCTCCGCCGCCCGCGCCGCCCAGCTCGGTATCGAGCTGGTCAGCCTCGACGAGCTGTTGCAGCGGGCCGACATGATGTCCATCCACCTGCCGAAGACGGCGGAGACCCTCGGTCTCATCGGGGCCGAGGAACTCAAGAAGTGCAAGCAGGGCGCGATCATCGTCAACGCCGCCCGCGGCGGGCTGATCGACGAGGACGCGCTGGCCGACGCCCTGCGCAGTGGCCACCTCGGTGGGGCGGGGATCGACGTCTACAGCACCGAGCCGACCACCTCCAGCCCGCTGTTCGAGCTGTCGAACGTGGTCGTGACCCCGCACCTGGGAGCTTCCACGGTGGAGGCGCAGGACCGCGCCGGAACCGACGTGGCCCACTCCACGTTGCAGGCACTGCGCGGCGAGTTCGTGCCCGACGCCGTCAACGTGCAGGGTGGCCCCGTCGGCGAGGAGGTGCGCCCCTACCTGCCGCTGACCCAGAAGCTCGGCTCCCTGCTGTCGGCCGTGCTGGGAAGCACTCCGAGCTCGGTCACGGTCGAGGCCCGGGGCGAGCTGGCCGAGGAGGACGTCTCGATCCTGCAGCTGGCCGCGCTGCGGGGACTCTTCGCCGGGGCCGTCGACAGCCAGGTGACCTTCGTGAACGCTCCGCAGCTGGCCGAGGACCTCGGGGTGGACATCGATGTGAAGACCGCTCCGGAGAGCGCCAGCCACCGTAGCGTGGTCTCGGTGCGCGCGGTGCTGTCCGACGGGCGTACCGGGGTGGTCTCCGGGGCGCTGGACGGCCCGAACCAGACCGAGAAGCTGGTCGAGGTCAACGGCAGGCATTTCGACCTGCGGGCCGAGGGCAGCGTGCTGCTGCTGGAGTACCCGGACCGCCCGGGTGTCATGGGCAAGGTCGGCACCCTGCTCGGCGAGGTCGGGATCAACATCGAGGCGGCCCAGATCAGCCAGACCTTCGACGGTTCGGACGCGATCATGCTGCTGCGGGTGGACCGTCCGGTGGACACCGGGGTGCTGGAGCCGATCGGTGCCGCGGTCGGGGCCAAGACGGTACGCACCGTCAGCTTCGAGTGAGCCCTCCCGGGTGCTGTCCCGGGTGTTTTTCGAGGTTGTTCGCGCCGGGGGTCGTCGCGTGTGGCGGCGGCCCCCGGCGCGTTCGTGTGTGGTCGGTACATCTGTCGTCCGAACGAAGGACATTCACTCGATCAGGTGTCCCACGGTGCGGGAGATGCCGTCCACTCGGAGGGTCCGGCGTGCCGAGCGTTGATCGGGACGGGGTAGTCTGCCGCACAACGTTTCAGTCCCAAGTCGGGGCAGTACTCGGGAGGTGTGTGCATGCGGCTCGCTGTGATCCCAGGGGACGGGATCGGGCCGGAAGTGGTGGCCGAGGCGCTGAAGGTACTCGGGGAAGTGGTGCCCGAAACGGAGATCACCCGATACGATCTGGGCGCTGCTCGCTGGCACAACACCGGGGAGCTACTGCCCGAGTCCGTACTGGGTGAGATGCGTGAGCACGACGCCATCCTGCTCGGTGCGGTGGGGGACCCGTCGGTGCCCAGCGGAATACTCGAACGGGGACTGCTGCTGCGCCTGCGCTTCGAGCTCGACCACCACGTGAACCTGCGCCCGGCGCGGCTGTATCCGGGGGTGCAGAGCCCGGTGGCGGAACCGGGTGACATCGACATGGTGGTCGTGCGGGAGGGGACCGAGGGTCCCTACGCGGGCAACGGTGGCCTGCTGCGCAAGGACACCCCCCAGGAGGTCGCCACCGAGGTCAGCCTGAACACGGCCTTCGGCGTCGAACGCGTGGTCCGGGACGCCTTCGCCAGGGCCGCGGCACGTCCGCGCAAACATCTGACCCTGGTGCACAAGACCAACGTGCTCAGTCACGCCGGTTCGCTGTGGTCCCGCGTCGTCGAGGAACTGTCGTTGCAGTATCCGGACGTCACCGTGGCCTACGAACACGTGGACGCCACCACGATCCACCTGGTGCAGGATCCGAGCAGGTTCGACGTGATCGTCACCGACAACCTGTTCGGCGACATCATCACCGACCTGGCCGGCGCGGTCACCGGCGGTATCGGTCGGGCCGCCAGCGGCAACATCGACGCGACGAGGCGGAATCCGAGCATGTTCGAGCCCGTGCACGGCAGTGCACCGGACATCGCCGGCCAGGGGGTCGCCGATCCCACGGCGGCGGTGCTGTCCGTGGCTCTGCTGCTCGACCACGTGGGCTACACCGAGGCGGCCCGCCGGGTGCAGGCTTCGGTGGCCTTCGACCTGGCCACCAGGGACCACTCCGCCCCGGGCGCGACGCACGCCATCGGTGACCGGTTGGCCGCGCTCGTCTCCTCCAGGGAGGTCGTTCAACAGGCCTGAACGGCTGCCCGACGCGGATCCGGTTCCCCCGGAGCGCCTCCGGCGCGGAGGCCCGTGTCGGGCCCCGTCCTGTGTCCGCATGGCGGGAAACCGAGCCCACTGTGTGGTGGAGATGCGGTGTGTGCGACCATGTACCCATGGTCCGGCACGTACGGGACATTATCGGCGGGCGCGTCGGGTGAACTCGGTTTCGACACCCGACGCGCAGACCTCTCGCGGCCGCGAGAGGTCTTTTTTTGTTCCGCGCGAGACCGAACTCCCGTCCGCGCCACCAGGACCGAAAGGACTTCGCCCCTTGGGAGGGACAGTGAACCGCACCAGCCCGGCAGGAACACCGTCCGCGGACACCTTCCACGTCTACGACACGACACTCCGGGACGGAGCTCAGCGCGAGGGAATCTCCTACTCGGTGTCCGACAAGCTCGCGGTCGCGCGGACACTGGATTCGCTCGGCGTGGGATTCATCGAGGGTGGGTGGCCCGGCGCGTTGCCGAAGGACACCGAGTTCTTCCAGCGAGCGGCGGACGGGGAGCTCGAACTCAGGCACTCCGTGCTCACCGCCTTCGGTGCCACGCGCAGACCGGGTGTCTCCGTGCGGGAGGACGCCCAGGTCGCCGCGCTGCTGGACTCCCGGGCACCGGTGGTGACCCTGGTGGCGAAATCCGACCGCAGGCACATCGAGCGCGCCCTGCGTACCGAGGTGGAGGAGAACCGCGCGATGGTCGCCGACACCGTGCGCCACCTCGTCGAGCACGGACGTCGGGTCTTCCTCGACGCCGAACACTTCTTCGACGGCTACGCACACGACTCCGACACGGCGTTGCGCGTGCTGGAGGCGGCCGTGCACGCCGGAGCGGATCTGGTCTGCCTCTGCGACACCAACGGCGGTCAGCTCCCGACCGGCCTGGCGCACACGGTCGAGGAGGTCGTCGAACGCACCGGGTTCCGCGTCGGCATCCACTGCCAGGACGACACCGGTTGCGCGGTGGCCAACACCCTGGCCGCGGTGCAGGCCGGGGCCACCCACGTGCAGTGCACGGCCAACGGTTACGGCGAGCGCGCCGGCAACGCGGACCTGTTCGCCGTGATCGGCAATCTCGAGACCAAGCTCGACATCCCGGTGCTTCCGGAGGGCAACCTCGGTGAGCTGAGCAGGGTGTCCCACGCGCTGGCCGAGGTGGCCAACCTCGCCCCCGACACGCACCAGGCCTACGTGGGTACCTCCACCTTCGCGCACAAGGCGGGACTGCACGCCAGCGCGATCAAGGTGGACCCCGAACTGTACAACCACATCGAGCCGGAACGCGTCGGCAACGGGATGCGCGTGCTGGTGACCGAGATGGCCGGGCGAGCCAGTCTGGAACTGAAGGCGGCCGAGCTCGGGCTCGACCTCAGCGGTTCCCCGGAGGCGGTGACCGGCGCGGTGCAGCGGGTCAAGGAACTGGAGGCGCACGGGTGGTCGTTCGAGGGGGCCGACGCCTCCCTCGAACTGCTGCTGCGTCGTGAGCTCGCCCTGGCCGAGCAGCGCGCCCACGGAACGGAGGACGGGGTGGCACCCCGGGACTCCTTCGGAGCCCCGTTCGAGCTGGAGTCCTACCGGGTCTCGCTCGACCACCGCCCGGACGGGCAGGTGGTCTCCGAGGTCACGGTGAAACTCCATGTGCGCGGGGAACGCGTCATCGCCACCGCTGAGGGCAACGGGCCGGTCAACGCTCTGGACGCGGCCCTGCGCACGGCCCTCGTCCCCCGGCTGCCGTGGTTGGACGAGGTGGAGCTGGTGGACTACAAGGTGCGTATTCTCACCGACACCTCGGGTACGGACGCGGTGACCCGGGTGCTGGTCGAGTCGAGGGACGAACACCGGGAGTGGACCACGGTGGGAGTGCACGGCAACATCGTCGAAGCCAGCTGGTACGCGTTGCGGGACGCCTTCGCCCACAAGGCGATACGACGTTCGGAGGTGGCCGAGGCGAGCCTGCCGAACGGCGGATGACCAGGCGAGTCGTTGCCCGTCCCGACACGTAGGCTGTTCGGGGAACGTAGACAACGGAGGTTTCGCTTGCGCCTGGCACGTGTTGCTCAACCCGAGGGGGTCTCGTTCGTCGCCCTGGAGCCGGACCCCAACTCTCCTGGCGAGAAGGTACTCGCCGTCGAGATCGACCAGCACCCGTTCGGGGAGCCGACGTTCACCGGTCGCAAGTGGCCGATGGCCGACGTGCGACTGCTGGCGCCGATCCTGCCGACCAAGGTGTTGTGCGTGGGCAAGAACTACGCCGAACACGCCCGGGAGATGGGCTCGGAGGTGCCGTCCAACCCGGTTCTGTTCATGAAGCCCTCCACGACGATCATCGGCCCGAGCGCCCCCATCAAGATGCCGCCCGACGCCGAGCGGGTGGACTACGAGGGGGAGCTGGCGGTCGTGATCGGACAGCCGTGCAAGGACGTCCCGGAGGCACGGGGCACCGACGTGGTGCTCGGTTACACGATCGCCAACGACGTGACCGCCCGCGACCTGCAGCGGGCGGACGGGCAGTGGACGCGGGCGAAGAGCTACGACACCTTCTGCCCGCTCGGCCCGTGGATCGACACCGCCGTGGACGCCTCGGACCTGGGGCTGCGCACGGAGCTGGACCGCGAACTCAAGCAGGAGTCCCGCACCTCCCTGTTGTTGCACGACGTGGGGGGACTGGTCTCCTACGTCTCCCGGGTCATGACCCTGTTGCCCGGTGACGTGATCCTCACCGGCACCCCGGCCGGTGTCGGGCCCATGGAGCCCGGCCAGAAGGTCTCGGTCTCCATCGAGGGACTGGGCACGTTGACGAACCCCGTCCAGCGGGCCTGAGCCCGTCGCCGGTCCGGTCCGGCCGGAGCCGCGGCCGGACCGGACGTGGCCGGGCGCCGCCGTCCGAGGACTCCGCGAGGCTCACCCGTGCCGGAGGGCGCTGTTGGGGGGACGTTCCGGCAGAGCGCCGTAGGCGAAGACGTACGGCGGGATCGCGCGCAGCAACGGAATCCGTGGCAACAGTCGCAGGGGGAGCGGAAGTCCCACACGCGTGCCGAAGTCGATGTCACCCCGCAGACCCGGTTCGACGACGTTGTCGTGGACGGCGCGTTGCGCCCGTTGCAGCAGGGCGGTCACCGGTTTCCTGCGGCGCTGGACGGCGGCGACGTGGTGTCTGCGCAGACGTCCCCGTCGGAGGGGATCCGCGAGGTGGCGGGCCGCTGCCACGGCGTCCTGCACCGCGAGGTTGATGCCGATTCCGCCCACCGGGGACATCGCGTGAGCCGCGTCGCCGATGCAGAGCAGCCCCGGCACGTGCCACCTGCGCAGTCGGTCCAGTTTCACGTGCAGGAGCCTGACGTCCTCCCAGTCCCGGACGAGTTCGCGGCCGTCGTCGAGCCAGGGCAGTCGTCGCCGGAGCCGTTCGTTGAACTCCTCGACGGGGCGGTGGCGTTCTTCCGCGTCGGAGTCCTTGGGGATGACCGAGGCGACCTGGTAGTAGTCGTGCCGGTCGAGCAGAACGGTGAACGCGCCTCCGCTGATCGAGGCGTAGACCCCTCGCGGATCCCCCTGCCGACGTGGGAGACGGAACCACCGCACGTCCATCGGAGTGGGATAGGTCCGGGGGCGTGTCTCCGGGATCCGCCGGGCGAAGGAGTCCCTGCCGTCACAGGCCACGGTCAGCGTGGCCCGCAGCCGTTCGGTGCTTCCGTCCGTGCGGCGGTAGAGGACACCGTTGACCCTGCCGTGCTCGCGCAGCGGCCCGAGGACCTCGCTGCTCATCAGCAGGGTGAAGTTCGGTTCCCGGCGGGCCTCCTCCGCGAGCAGGTTGAGCAGGTCCCACTGGGGAACCATGGCCACGTAGTCGTACTTCAGGGGAGCGCGGCGGAAGTCGGCCAACAGCTGGGAGCGTCCCTCGGGGCCGACGGGGATCGCGACGCGGTCTATCCGGTTCTGGGGAAGTTCGGCGAAGCGCTCCGCCAGCCCCAGCTCCTCCAACAGGGACATGGTCGTGGGATGCACCGTGTCCCCCCGGAAGTCGCGGAGGAAGTCGGCGTGCTTCTCCAGCACGGTCACGGACACGCCCGCCCGGGCCAGCAGGAGACCGAGCACCATGCCGGCGGGGCCGCCACCGACGATGCAGCAGGTGGTTCCGGTCATCGTTCCTCCCAAAATTCAACGTTTGTTGAATAACGTCAGCATGAGTGGAACGGACGCGCCGGTCAACCCACCCCGGGTGGCGGATAGGCTGAACCAGTCATGAGCACGTCGAATGTCACCACAGCCGCCGAGCCCGACCGTCCCGTGCGCGCTCGTTTCTGCCCGTCACCCACGGGGACACCGCACGTCGGGCTGATTCGCACCGCCCTGTTCAACTGGGCTTTCGCCAGACACCACAACGGATCGTTGATCTTCCGGATCGAGGACACCGACGCCAGCAGGGACAGCGAGGAGTCGTACCAGTCCCTGCTGGAGGCGCTCCGTTGGCTGGGGCTGGACTGGGACGAGGGGCCCGACAAGGGCGGCCCCCACGGTCCCTACCGGCAGAGCCAGCGACACGAGATCTACGCCGACGTCGCACGCCGCCTGTTGGAGGCGGGGGAGCTGTACGAGTCCTTCTCGACTCCCCAGGAGGTCGAGCAGCGTCACCGGGAGGCGGGCCGCGACCCCAAACTGGGCTACGACAACGCGGATCGCGACCTCAGTGAACAGCGAAAGGCGGAGCTGCGCGCGGAAGGGCGCACTCCGGTGCTGCGGTTGCGCATGCCCGACCGCGACATCGGGTTCACCGACCTCGTCCGCGGTGAGGTCACCTTCCCCGCGGGAAGTGTGCCGGACCCCGTGCTGGTACGCGGCAACGGGGACGCGCTGTACACGCTGACCAACCCCCTCGACGACGCCCTCATGGGGGTCACCCATGTGCTGCGGGGGGAGGACCTGCTGTCCTCCACACCACGGCAGATCGCGCTCTACGAGGCGTTGCGGCGCTCGGGGATCACCGACATCACCCCCCGGTTCGGTCACCTGCCCTTCGTCATGGGCGAGGGCAACAAGAAGCTGTCCAAGCGTGATCCGCAGTCCGACGTCTTCCACCACAGGGAACGTGGTTTCCTGCCCGAGGGGCTGCTCAACTACCTGGCCCTGCTGGGCTGGTCCATTTCGGATGACCGGGACGTGTTCAGCGTCGAGGAGATGGTGCGTTCCTTCGACATCGGAAGGGTCAGCGCCAACCCCGCGCGGTTCGACCAGAAGAAGGCCGACGCCATCAACGCCGCCCACCTGCGCGCGCTGTCCGTGGACGAGTTCGTCGAACGGGTCGTCCCCTACCTGCAGCAGGGGGGTGTGCTGCCCGCCCGCCCCACTGCCGAGCAGTGGGAGCTCGTGCGCGGGGCCGCCCCGTTGGTCCAGGAACGGGTGGTGGTGCTCTCGGACGCGGTGGGGATGATGGGGTTCCTCTTCGCCGGCGAGGAGTTCGAGCCGGACCGGGACGCGGCCCGGAAGGCTCTCGGCGCCGACGCCGAACCCGTGCTGTCCGCGGCCGTCGAGGCGCTCGACGGGCTCGGCGAATGGGAGACCTCGGCGATCGAGAACGCGTTGAAGTCGGCGATCGTGGAGGGGCTGGGGATCAAGCCGCGCAAGGCCTTCACTCCCGTACGAGTGGCTGTCACCGGCCGTACCGTCTCCCCGCCCCTGTTCGAGTCCATGGAGCTGCTCGGCAGGCGGACCAGCCTTTCCCGACTGCGTGCGGCCCTGGAGCGCACGCGCGCGGAATCCACCGAGAACGGTTCCTGACCGGGTGTAGCGGGGCCGGCTCCCGGGGCCGGCCCCGAGGTCTCGGCGCCGGTGCGGACCGTGGGTCCGACACGGTGGCGTTGCTCCGGACGTGGTTCCGCGCTCCGCTGCACGTGCTGTTGCACGCCGGGACTAAACCGTGACAGTGATCTGAGTATCACCAACTTGGGCGAGTCGACCACTCCAGGTGGGGGCCTAGCCTCACGGGGTGACATCCGCACGTGAGCTATCGACCCACGAAGCCGGCAGGATCAAGGCCGTATGCCTGGACATCGACGACACCTTGCTGGACAGCCAGAGCTCGGCGAGACGGGCTTTCGCCACGTTGACCGGCAACGACGCCGCCTGGCCCGTATGGCAACGGATCACTGCCGAGCACCACGCGCGTATGACGGCGGGCGAGATCGACTTCGAGACGATGTGCCTGCGTCGTACGCGTGACTTCTTCGCCGCTTTCGGGGAGCGGCTGGACGAGGACGAGGTGCGAGCACGCGAGCGGCGTCGCATGGCCGCGATGCGGGAGTGCTGGGAACTGTTCGACGACGTCTCCGAGTGCCTGGACTGGTTACGGGCCAGTGGTCTGGCCGTGGCCGCGATCACCAACGCCCCGGGGGAGTACCAGCGGCACAAGCTCGCCGCCGTGGGACTGGCCGAGGTCTTCGACGTGATGTTGATCTCCGGCGAGTACGGGGTGTCCAAGCCCTCGGAGGAGATCTTCTACGCGGCCTGTTCCTCCCTGGGCCTGGCACCCCGACAGGTGGCCCACGTGGGCAACAGTCTGGAAGTGGACGCCGAGGGGGCGGCACGGGCCGGGATGCACGGCGTGTGGCTGGACCGGAGCGCGGGAGACCCCGCGCGGGGGAGTTGCCGGCGCGCGGGGGTGTCGGTCATATCGAGCCTGTACGAACTCCCGGAACTGCTCGTCTGTGACCTGTCTTACCCGAGGGAGGAGCTCGGAGAGGTCCTCCGGGGCGGCGGTCTCGTCGTCTCCGGGTGAGTGCCCGGCGCGGCGAGTTCACCCGTCCGCGTGGTGTTCTCGCCGCGCTCACCTGCTGGTTCGGGATCATCAGGGGGGTGCTTTTCGTGGGCGCGTGGGAATGGTCTAGTATGTTCACCAACGCGATGAACAAAGGCCACTCACTCGGAACCCCCGGGGAGATCGGGAAACCGGAGAGTGGTACGATGTTCCGCGGAGCCGATGGGGTATGGTGTAATCGGCAGCACGACTGATTCTGGTTCAGTTAGTCTAGGTTCGAATCCTGGTACCCCAGCTGGAAAACGCTCGCACAATCGAGCGTGTGAGTGTTTGTCCGTGGTCCCGTCGTCTAGTGGCCTAGGACGCCGCCCTCTCAAGGCGGTAACGTGGGTTCGAATCCCATCGGGACTACTCCGCCACTTCCGTTCCGCGGATGTGCGGCCGGATCGTTGTCTGCGGAGAGCGGATCGGCTCGAACAAGTTCACAGCGAACCTGGTCCCGTCGTCTAGTGGCCTAGGACGCCGCCCTCTCAAGGCGGTAACGTGGGTTCGAATCCCATCGGGACTACTCCGCGAGCGGCCCGGTGTGCGGAGCACACCGGGCCGCTTTCGTGTGCGGGGCGATCACCTCCGGAGGGAACACCACCGACGGTTCTCCCGCGCCGGTGCGGTACCGAGGCGGGAGAACCCGTGTCCGGTTCCCTCCGGGGTTTCACAGTCTGTTCTGTAGTCCCTCCGCCGCGGCCAGCAGGTCGGCGGCCCACCTGCTTCCCGGTCTGCGGCCCATGCGGTCTATGGGTCCGGAGACCGAGATGGCGGCCACGACGGCACCCGAGGAGTCGCGCACGGGAGCGGAGACGCTGGCCACTCCGGACTCCCGTTCCGCCACGCTCTGGGCCCACCCACGTCGACGTACCTCCATGAGGGTGCGTTCCCCGAAGACCGCTTCGGCCAGTACCGCCCGCTGGGTGGACGAGTCGGCCCAGGCGGCCAACACCTTCGCCCCGGACCCCGCCGTCATGGGCAGCGTGGTGTTGACGGGGACGGTGTCCCGCAGTCCGCTGGGGGGTTCGGCGGTGGCCACGCAGGTGCGTTGCATTCCGTCGCGGCGGTAGAGCTGCACGCTCTCGCCGGTGATGTCGCGGAGTTTGGGAAGGACGGAGGACGCGGCCTCCAGCAGCGGGTCCACGGCTCCCCCCGCCAGCTCCCCGAGTGCGGGACCGGAACGCCAACGTCCGTCCGAACCGCGCCGAAGCATCCGGTGCGTTTCCAGTCCGACTGCCAGTCTGTGTGCCGTTGCCCTGGGTAAACCCGTGCGTTCGCAGAGTTCCGCGAGGCCGCACGGTTCCTCGGCGGCCGCCTGAAGGACGGCCACCGCTTTGTCTAGAACACCGATACCGCTATGCTCTCCCACGAGGCGATATTAACGTCTCGTTATATGAGATGTCCACGAAGTGGGAGCCGTACCACTCGGCTCCCACGTCCACGAGGGGAGGAGCGATGGGTAGCACGCTCGCCGAGAAGGTATGGAACGAGCATCTGGTGCGCCGTGGTTCCGGAGACGAACCCGACCTGCTCTACATCGACCTCCACCTCGTGCACGAAGTGACCAGCCCGCAGGCCTTCGAGGGACTGCGGCTGGCGGGACGCGAGGTGCGCCGCCCGGACCTGACGTTGGCGACGGAGGACCACAACGTCCCCACCGAGGGGGTCGAACTGCCCATCGCCGATCCGGTCTCGCGCACGCAGGTGGACACCCTGCGCAAGAACTGCGCCGAGTTCGGGATCCGCCTGCACTCGATGGGGGACACCGAACAGGGCATCGTGCACGTCGTCGGGCCACAGCTGGGGTTGACCCAACCGGGGACCACCGTGGTCTGTGGGGACAGTCACACCTCCACACACGGTGCTTTCGGCGCCCTGGCCTTCGGAATCGGCACCTCCGAGGTCGAGCACGTGCTCGCCACCCAGACCCTGCCGTTGCGTCCTTTCCGCACCATGGCGGTCAACGTGGAGGGGACCCTGCGGCCGGGGGTGACGAGCAAGGACGTCATCCTGGCTGTCATCGCCAGGATCGGTACCGGTGGTGGCCAGGGCTACGTCCTGGAGTACCGGGGCTCGGCCGTGGAGTCCATGAGCATGGAGGCCCGGATGACCATGTGCAACATGTCGATCGAGGCCGGGGCCCGCGCCGGGATGATAGCCCCGGACGAGACGACCTTCGAGTACCTCAGGGGGAGGCCGCACGCCCCGGGGGGAGCCGACTGGGACGCCGCCGTCGAGTACTGGAAGTCGTTGCGCACGGATCCCGACGCCGAGTACGACGCCGAGGTAACCATCGACGCCGACGAACTGACTCCCTTCGTCACCTGGGGGACCAACCCGGGGCAGGGCGCTCCGCTCGGGGAAAGGGTGCCCGACCCGGAGTTCGTCGCCGACGAAGAGCAGCGGGCCGCCACGGAGAAGGCGCTGGAGTACATGGGACTGACCGCCGGTACTCCGCTGCGGGAGGTGGCGGTGGACACCGTCTTCCTCGGTTCCTGTACCAACGGAAGGATCGAGGATCTGCGCAGTGCCGCCGAGATCCTGCGCGGGCACAGGGTCTCCCCCGACGTCCGGATGCTGGTGGTGCCCGGCTCGATGCGCGTACGTCAGCAGGCCGAGCGGGAGGGGTTGGACGAGGTGTTCACCGCCGCCGGTGCGGAGTGGCGTTCGGCGGGGTGCTCCATGTGCCTGGGGATGAACCCCGACCAGCTGACCCCCGGGGAACGGGCGGCCTCCACCTCCAACCGGAACTTCGAGGGAAGACAGGGCAAGGGGGGGCGTACCCATCTGGTCTCGCCGGTGGTCGCGGCGGCCACGGCGGTGCGCGGCACCCTCTCCTCTCCGGAGGACCTCTGATCCAGGGAGTGGCCACTCGGCCACCGAGGCCGGGCGCGGTCGTCGCCGGTCTCGTGACATCCGAAGAACGTACCCGAACCTCCCGGCCGTACGAGGCGGCCGGCCCGCACAGGAGCGACACACATGGAACCGTTCACCACCCACACCGGCATAGGAGTGCCGCTACGGCGGTCCAACGTGGATACGGACCAGATCATTCCCGCCGTGTACCTCAAACGTGTCGCCAGAACCGGCTTCGAGGACGCGTTGTTCGCCGCCTGGCGCTCCGACGAGAATTTCGTTCTGAACATCGAACCGTTCAACCGGGGAAGCGTGCTGGTGGCCGGACCGGATTTCGGAACCGGCTCCTCACGGGAGCACGCGGTCTGGGCGTTGAAGGACTACGGATTCCGCGTGATCATTTCTTCGCGTTTCGCCGACATCTTCCGCGGCAACGCCGGCAAACAGGGACTGTTGGCGGCGCGGTGTGAGCAGTCCGATGTGGAGTTGTTGTGGAAGTTGTTGGAAACCGAGCCGGGAACCCGGATCACCGTTGATCTGAACGCCCGCACCGTGCGGGCCAAGGACCTGACCGTTGGATTCGAGGTGGACGAGTACACCAGGTGGCGCCTGCTGGAGGGGCTGGACGACATCGGTCTGACGATGCGTGCGGAGGAGGCCATCGATTCCTTCGAACGTTGCCGGCCCGGTTTTCTGCCCCGCACTCTGCCCTCTCCGGCGGGCTGAGCCGGTGTCCGGCTGTGTTTTCCCGGCCGGGAAAACACAGCCGGACGACGTGAAAACGTTCGCGTGGTCCTTCCGCGCGGTTCCCGTCGGGACAACGGCGCGTCGTCACGGGGAAAGCTGGCGTGGCGAATGGCATCCGCTGGTGCGGAGATTTACCGTGGCCCGTGAGTAGGCCCGACGGGCCGTTGGTTGTCCTGGGAGGGACTGACGTGAACAAAGCACAACTGATCGAGGCGCTGGCCGAACGCCTCGGAGACAAAAAGACCGCCAGTCAGGCAGTGGACAACGTCGTCGACCTCATCGTCCGGAACGTCAACAAGGGCGAGAAGGTGAACATCACCGGTTTCGGTGTTTTCGAGAAACGGGCCCGGGCCGCGCGCACGGCCCGTAATCCGCGCACCGGGGAGGCGGTGCGGGTCAAGAAGACGAATGTTCCGGCCTTCCGGGCGGGCACGCAGTTCAAGGAGGTCGTGGGGGGACAGCGGAAGCTGCCCCGCACGGGCTCCTCCCGGTCGACGACAGCGGGCCGTGGCACCTCCGCCGCCGCGAAGAGTGCCACGACCACCAGAAGCACGACGAAGTCCACCACCGCGTCCACGGGGACGAAGTCGTCTACGTCGAAGTCGACGGGCACCTCCTCCAAGTCCACGGGTGGGGCCAAGACGACGGCCGCGAAGTCCTCGGGGACGCGTACGACGGGCTCGACCGCGAGCAAGTCCACGGGCGGCTCCCGCGGTGGTGCCAAGGGCACCACCGCCAAAACGGCGAGCAGGAGTTCCACGGGCTCGACCCGCAAGTCCACCACGCGCACGACCAGGAAGTGATGTCCGGAATCGCTGTCGCCCGTGCTTGCCCGGCGGCCTCGGGTGGGATGAGCGTGGAGGGCGGACCACCCGACCCACGGTCGGGAGAGGCCGAGAGGACGGTCGCGTGCCGACCGTTTCTCCGGGGGCCGGCGCACTCCGGGCAAGCACGGGCCTTCGTGCGGGAAGGTCGCGGGGACCGAAGTCAGGGGCGTTCCGGAGCCGGGTCGGGAAAGTAGTCCGCGGCGACCAGTCGCGGAGCGGGGCCCGTACCGTTCCCGGAGTGCGTTTCCGGCAGGAAGGACAGCACCCACACGCTGGCTTTGCGGCTGCCGACCTCTCCGAGGGGCAATCCCGAGGAACGCGCCAGTCTGGTGAGCAGGTCCGGGATGACACCGCCCTGGCTGCACACCACCGTGGTCTCGCCGGTGGCGGCGATGTTCAGCACCCGCCGCACTCCCGCCTCCGGGGCCTGCCGGTAGGCCTCCTCGGACAGCGTGGTCTCCTGCCCGACGGTCTGGCCGAGTTCCTCGGCCAGCGACGCCACGGTCTGTTCGCAGCGCAGCCGCGGGGCGGCACGAACCTTCTCCGGGCCGAACAGCGTGAGCAGCGTGTGCAGCGAATGCCGCTCGCGCCATCCCTCGGCACTGAGCGGCCGCAGTGTGTCGTCGCCGGAGAAGTCGGCGCGTCTACCCGCCCGGGCATGGCGGACGAGCAACACGGTGTGCAGGGTGGGCGGTAGTTCTCCGAAGGAGTCCACCACGCTGTTGTCGGCGGGGTAAGTGAGCCACTCGTGCGCCTCGGAGAGCGGAACCCAGCACAGCTGGTCCACCTCCTCGTTCGGTACGAACTCACCGGGCAGTGCCCTGGCGGCGAAGTAGTGCACGTGCTTGAGCGCCCGCCTCCCGTCGGGAGTGGGCACGGGATAGCTGATTCCGCGGAGACCGCGGGAGAGCACACAGGTCAGGCCGGTTTCCTCGGTGACCTCGCGGGCCGCGGTGTGGGCGACGGTCTCACCGGGGTCCACCTTCCCCTTCGGCAGTGACCAGTCCCCGTAACGGGGGCGGTGGACCACGGCGATCTCCGGGAGGCCCCGGGGGCCGGAACGCCACAACACCGCCCCGGCCGCGTGGACCTCGGGATCCCGGGCCTCGTCCACCAGTTCGGCGGGAGCCGTCGACGTCGCCGGCTCCGCGGGGAACTCCCCCTCGGAGCCCGATCCGTGCTGGGGCATGCGTTCTCACACCTTCGCGCCGTGCTGTCGCAGCATTTCCACTTGGTGGTCCTTGACGTGCTGGTTCTGGTGGGGGGACGCCTCCCAGTCGCCCTTCTCGTTGAGGACCCAGCACCGTGTCTGCGGGTGGAGGGCGGAGTCGAGCAGCGCGTCCAGCTCGGCGGTGAGCCTGGGATCGGTGACCTGCACCTGGGCTTCGATACGTCGGTCGAGGTTGCGGTGCATCATGTCGGCGCTGCCGATCCAGTGTTCCCCCGCTCCCTGGAAGTGGAACACCCGGGAGTGCTCCAGGAAACGTCCGAGGATGGAACGGACCTCGATGTTCTCGCTCAGTCCGCGGACGCCGGGTTGCAGGGCACAGATACCGCGTACCACCACCCGCACTTCCACTCCGGCCAGGGAGGCCCGGTAGAGGGCGTCGATGATCTGTTCGTCGACCAGTGAGTTCACCTTCATCCGGATTCCGGCCGGTTTACCCGCTCTGGCCAGCTCGATCTCGCCCTCGATCCGTTCGACGATACCGGTGCGGATTCCCTGCGGGGAGACCAGGATGCGTCGGTAGGTGTCGTGTCTGGCGTAGCCGGTGAGCACGTTGAACAGGTCGGTGAGGTCGGCGCCGATGTCGTCGTCGGCGGTGAGCAGGCCGAGGTCCTCATAGATCCGAGCTGTTTTCGGGTTGTAGTTCCCGGTGCCCAGATGGCAGTACCGGCGCAGCGTGGAGCCCTCCTGGCGGACCACCAGTGCCGTCTTGCAGTGCGTCTTGAGCCCGACCAGCCCGTAGACCACGTGCACGCCGGAGCGTTCCAGTGCACGTGCCCACTGGATGTTGGCCTGCTCGTCGAAACGTGCCTTGAGCTCCACCAGGGCCACCACCTGCTTGCCCGCCTCGGCGGCGTCTATCAACGAGTTGACGATCGGCGAGTCCCCCGAGGTGCGGTAGAGAGTCTGCTTGATCGCCAGGACCTGCGGGTCCACCGCGGCCTGTTCGATGAACCGCTGCACCGAGGTGGAGAAGGCGTGGTAGGGGTGGTGCACCAGCACGTCCCCCTCGCGCAGGGTGGCGAAGATGCTCTTGGAGGTGTTGCCCTCGGCGAAGGCCGGGTGGGTGGCGGGCACGAACGGTGCCCCCTTCAGGTCGGGGCGCTGGAGCCGTTCGAGCTGGAACAGGCAGGACACGTCGAGCAGTCCGCGTACCTCGACGACGTCGTGCGGGTCCACGTCCAGTTCGCGCAGCAGCAGTTCCAGCATGGTGCGGCTCATCGTCTCGGCGATCTCCAACCGCACCGGAGGACCGAAGCGACGTCGCGACAGCTCGCGTTCCATGGCCTGGAGCAGGTCCTCGTCCCGGTCCTCCTCGACCTCGAGGTCCGCGTTGCGGGTGACGCGGAATATGTGGTGCTCGGTGACCTCCATCCCGGGAAAGAGCTTGTCCAGGTGGGCCGCGATGAGCTCCTCCAGTGGGACGAAGGTGGTTCGTTGCCGGTCCCGTTGCTCCTCGACCCGGATCAGCCTGGCCACGTTGTCCGGCACCTTGACCCGGGCGAACCGTTTGATGCCCGCGTCCGGGTCGGTGACCATCACGGCGAGGTTCAGGGAGAGTCCGGAGATGTAGGGGAAGGGGTGGGCGGGGTCGACGGCGAGCGGGGTCAGGACGGGAAAGACGTGGTCCTGGAAGTAACGCGTGAGGTGGGCCTTGTCCTCGTCCTCCAGTTGCGCCCAGTTCAGGATCCGGATCCCGTTGGCCTCCAGCTCCGGGAGCAGCTCGTCCAGGAACACGCGGTCGAGTTTCTCGACCAGGTCCTGGTTGCGTGCCGCGATACGGACGAGTTGTTCGTGGGGGGAGAGTCCGTCGGTGCTGCGCACGGAGAGTCCGGTCTCCTCGCGTCTTTTGAGTCCGGCGACGCGCACCATGTAGAACTCGTCCAGGTTCGAGGCGAAGATGGCCAGGAACTTGGCCCGTTCCAGCGGCGGCTGGGAGTGGTCCTCGGCCACGGCGAGTACACGGGCGTTGAAATCCAACCAGGACAGCTCGCGGTTCAGGTACCGGTTCTCCGGCAGGTCGGTGCTCGCCGCGGCCCGGGTGACCGCGGGCGGTGCGGCGGGTACCCGCGCCCTGTCCGACTCGCTCTCCGGCCGGACACGCGTCTCCCCCCGCTCGACGGGGTCCTCCGGTAACGAGGGGGAGGCCTCCCCCTGGTCCGCCTCCCACACGGAGGGGGAGCTGTGTGGTGGGGCGGACTCGCGCTCGTTACCTCGCTGTGGGACCGACTCGGAAAGCCGGTCGTCGCCGTCCGTGCTCACGCTTCCATTCTCGCCCATGAAAGTGGGGACACGCTCACCCGATCGAATGGGTGGAACGTGATCTCGGTCGCTGCCGCCGCCCCGAGAGGGCCGTCACGCCGAGTGGCCCACACAGTCCGCGCGGACCTCCCCACGCAGCACCGACCGGGTGTGCTCACCCAGTCCGAGTGCCTCGGCGACCCCCAGGTCGGCGGGGACGTCCACGTCACAACGCAGCGACTCCGCCGCCCGCGCCAACCGCCGCGCCCCGCCGTGTCCGTGTACCCGGGCCGAATCGGTTCCGAAACCGGGGCGCAGGTCGGTGTCGCCCCGGGCGAGCAGCAACGTCGTTCCGGTGCCGTGCCTGTCGGCGCAGAAGGCACGTTGCCCCGCGGACTCGGCGATCGCCGCGTCCAGCTCGGCGGGTCGCAGCGCAGGCAGGTCCGCCTGTAGCACACCCAACCGGGCCCGTGGACGGCGTTCGCGCAGCATCCTCGCCCCGTGTTCGAGCGCGGAGTTGAGTCCCTGGTCGGGGGAGTCCGCGATGACCTCGACGCCGTGCGCGCGGAAACGGGCATCCAGCGTCGGGTCCGAGGTGACCACGACAACCCCGGCGACGCCCTCGGCCGCGCGTGCCGCCAGCACCGTGTCCGAAACCAGCGCGGTGACGAGTTCGGCGTGTGCCCGCGCGGTCGGGCTGGCCGCCCGCAGACGACTCTTGGCGATCCGCAGCGGTTTGATCGGAACGAGCAGATGAACCCCGCAAGACACCCCACCATGGTGCTCCGGAGGCGAGTCCCGTCGCCATGCCCCGGGAGGGGCCGTGCGGAAGACGGTGCGGGTATGTTGGCTGTCGCCGGAACGGGAAGGAGTTGGGGTGTTCGAGCCGAAGAGCCTGCGGCATGCTCGCAGTGGGACCAGAGAGCGTGTCCGCGGGGTGACGGGCAAGCTGTGGCTGGCAATCGCGGTCGTGGTGTTCTACCCGCTCAAGACCCTGTTGGGGCGGACACGACTGACAGGACTGCGTAACGTCCCCGCCGAGGGCCCCGCGCTGCTGGTGCTCAACCACGTCTCGCACATCGACCCGATCTACGACGCGGTCGCCGTGCACCGCGCCGGACGACTTCCGCGTTTTCTGGCCAAGAACACACTCTGGAACATCCCGGTGCTGCGGGGAGTCCTGCGCGGTCTGGGACAGATTCCCGTCTACCGGGGGACCGTGGACGCCCAGAAGAGTCTGCGTGAGGCGCACGAGGCCCTGCGCTCGGGCAAGGTGGTGCTGATCTATCCCGACGGGACCATCACCAAGGACCCCGACGGTTGGCCGATGGTGCCCAAGATAGGTGTGGCCCGGCTCGCGCTGGAACACGACGTTCCGGTCATCCCGGTGGCCCGGTGGGGTACGCGGGAGATCTACGACGGTTACGGCAAGCGTTTCCGCCCGTTGCCGCGCAAACGGGTGACCACCGTGTTCGGCGAGCCGTTGGACCTGGCGGAGTACCGGACGAAGGAACCGGACACCCGCACTCTGCGGGAGGTCACCGATCTGGTCATGACCAGGGTCCGCGAGCTGTTGGCCGAGGTGCGGGACGAGCCGGCCCCCACGTCCTTCTACTCGGCCCGGAAGCGCACGAGCGGAGAAGAGGACCATGCCTGAGGGGACCTCAGCCGTGTCCCGGCGTGGGATCGAACGAGCGGCCGTGCTGGGAGCGGGCTCCTGGGGAACCACCTTCGCCAAGGTGCTCGCCGACGCGGGAACCGACGTCCGTCTCTGGGCGCGGCGTTCCTCCGTGGCCGAGGGGATCGAACGTGAACGGACCAACGAGGAGTACCTGCCGGGTGTGGAGCTGCCCCGGCGGCTGAGCGCCACGGACGACGCGACGGAGGCGGTGCGTGGGGCCGAGGCGGTCGTGCTGGCCGTTCCCAGCCAGACGTTGCGGGAGAACCTCGCCGGTTGGCAGCCGTTCCTGCCGGAGGGGGCCACTCTGGTCAGTCTCGCCAAGGGGGTGGAGCTGAGCACCCTGAAGCGGATGAGTCAGGTGATCTCCGAAGTGGCCGGTGTGGCCGCTGAGCGGATCGCCGTGGTCTCCGGTCCCAACCTCGCCAAGGAGATCGCCGCGGAACAGCCGACCGCGACGGTGGTCGCCTGCTCCGACCACGACCGGGCGGTGGCGTTGCAGCGGGCCTGTTCCACCGGTTACTTCCGCCCCTACACCAACACCGACCTGGTCGGGGTCGAGGTGGCGGGAGCGTGCAAGAACGTGATCGCGCTCGCCTGCGGTGTGGCCTCGGGACTGGGCTACGGGGCCAACACCATGTCCACGTTGATCACGAGAGGGCTGGCCGAGACCACGAGACTGGGCGTGGCCCTGGGAGCCGAGCCCATGACCTTCGCCGGGTTGGCCGGGATGGGGGATCTGGCGGCGACCTGCCTGTCCCCGTTGTCCCGTAACCGCACCTTCGGGGAACGGCTGGGCAGAGGCGAGTCCCTGGCCGAGGCGCAGCGGGCCGCGCACGGTCAGGTCGCCGAAGGGGTCAAGTCCTGCACCTCGTTGTGCGCCCTGGCCGACAGATGCGGTGTGGAGATGCCGATCGCCGAAGTCGTGCACCGGGTGTGTCACGAGGGGCTGGATCCGGTTCCCGCCGCCGCCGAACTCCTCGGCAGGGAACGCAAGCCCGAGTAGTCCGGTGTGCTCCCGGAACCGTGGGCCGTTCGGCCCGGGTGTCCCGACGAGACACGGAACGGACGAGGATCGAGACGGAGGAGCTGTCGTTGTTCGGCGACGGAACGCGTTGTGTGCACGCCGGAGAGCCGGAGGCCGGAGCCGGGGACCCGTTCATGCCCGGACCGGTCTTCGCCGCCCCCTACCATCTGGGAGGCGCGGACCGCGTGGGCGAGGCCGACTTCTACGGGAGAGCGGGCAATCCCGGGTGGAGGGCGCTGGAGCGCGCTCTCGGCGAACTCGACCGGGGGCACTGCGTGCTCTTCCCCTCCGGCATGGCCGCGATCGGAACCCTGCTGCGGACGTTGCTACGTGAGGGGGACACTCTGGTGCTTCCCGCGGACGGTTACTACGCGACCAGGGAGTTCGTGCGTACCGAGTTGTCCGAGTTGAACCTGCGGGTGCGTCGGCTGCCCACTGCGGGGGAACTCTCCGGGGAGGACTTCGCCGGGGCGCGTGTGGTGTTGCTGGAAACCCCCTCCAACCCGGGTCTGGACGTCTGCGACATCGAGATGGTCGCCGAGTACGCCCACCGGGCCGGGGCACTGGTGGCGGTGGACAACACCACTGCCACACCGTTGGGTCAACGGCCGTTGGAACTGGGGGCTGACGTGGTGGTCGCCAGTGACACGAAGGCGGTGTGCGGACACAGTGACCTGCTGTTGGGTCATGTCAGCACCGCCGACCGGGAGACGGCGGAGCGTCTGAACCGGGCCCGTGGGCTTTCGGGGGCGGTGCCCGCGCCCTTCGAGACCTGGTTGGCCCACCGGAGCCTGGCCACCCTCGATCTGCGGTTGGAGCGGCAGGCCGCCAACGCGGCCGCGCTCGCCGCGGCACTGGTCGAACATCCCGCCGTCTCGGGAGTGCGTTGGCCGGGACTTCCCTCCGATCCCGCCCACGAGACGGCCGCTCGTCAGATGCGCCGGTGGGGCGGGGTGCTGCGTTTCGAGCTGCCGGACGCGGCCTCGGTGGAACGCATGCTCGAACGCAGTCACCTGGTTTCGGGGGCCACCAGTTTCGGCGGTGTGCACAGTACGGCCGACCGCAGGGCTCAGTGGGGGGATCCCGTTCCCGAGGGGTTCGTGCGGTTCTCCGCCGGATGCGAGGACACCGAGGACCTGGTGGCGGACGTGCTCGGCGCGTTGGACTGAGGAGCACACAGGGATCTCGCCGACGGTGTCCCCACGGAAGGGTGGTGGGCGGGACCGCCTGTCTGTGGTTCCGGAGGCCCGGACAACCCACGACCGTGTGATATCGCACGCGCGTGCCGGAATCGGCCTTGACGTGGGGGAAGGCCGTTGCTTGACTCGACGTCGTGTTGGCGCGTGTGATGAAGGCTTTCCCGACGGCGGAGCGGACCCGGCAGGGTGCGCGCCGCCACGTCGAGCTACGCCTGGTATCCAGCGCGCTGTGTCCTTCGTGTTGAACGACGCGGATCGGCGGAGACGAGTGATCGATCCGCCCGCGTCACGTGTTCAGCCCTGATTCCCTCGACCACGAAGGACCTCTCCTTGTTCGCCGTTCCCCCGAACACGCTTCCGAACGCGTCCGAGTCCGGCCTGGCACACCCCGTCCGTGTCGCCCGCGAGGTCGCGGAGGACCGCCGCCGTTGGGCCCACCGGGTGCGTTACGACAGGGACGCACGCTGGTCCCTGCTGCTGTACAGCACCGACGAGTACGAGGTGTGGGTGTTGAGCTGGCTGCCGGGTCAGCGCACCGAACTGCACGACCACGGAGGCTCCGACGGGGCCTTCACCGTGGTCTCCGGGGTGCTGACCGAACGGGCGGTGCGTTCGGACTCCGGCAGACACGACGCCGAGGCGCTGCACGTTCTCGTGCCCGGACAGTCCCGGGTGTTCGGCCCGCACTACGCGCACCAGGTGCACAACGAGGGGCCGGATCCGGCGATCAGCGTGCACGTGTACCGCCCGGCACGGGCCGTCATCCCGACGACCTGAACACGTCGCTGGGGAAGGCCGTCGGCGGCCTCCGGAAGGGAGGCCGGTCAGTTCCTTTCCGGTTCCGTGACCGCCTCGTCGAGCGTTTTGGTGAAGTGCAGCGAGGAGATGGTGAACCCGTTACCGGTGTAGAGCCGGTGCGCGGTGTGGCGCTGGGTTCCCGAGTCGAGGTGCAGCTGTCGGACTCCGAGCCGTACGGCCTCGCGTTCCACCCAGCCCAGCAGCCCGGTCGCGTACCCGTTTCCCCGAGCTTCGGGCAGCGTGCACAGGTCGTCCACATAGAGGTGACGACCCCAGGCCAGTGTGTCGCCGACACGGAAACCGACGGCGGCCCGGGCCTCGGGCCCGGTGTCGAACACACAGGCCAGGCGGTACCCCTGGTCGAACTGAGGGGACACGGCGGCCAGGAAGTCCTCGGGGGAGTCGAGCCAGGGGCGGAGTTCGCGCAGTACCGGGTGGGCGATCCGGGCCTCGGCACGGTCCAGTTCTCGGATGTTCACGGTGTCCTCCGTGTGCTCACGTGTTCCGGTACGGGGCGTCGCCCGGGTTGTTCCGAACTCGGTCGAGGGGTTCCCCAGTAGCTGTGCAGGGGCAGCACGCCGGCCCACACCCGGTCCTCGGCGACGTCCTCCGGGGTGTCGCCGGGATCGCCCTCACGTGTCTTGACCGAGGCCTCGGTCAGGTCCAGGCCGACCACGGCGGTGCCCGCGAGTTCACGGCGGTCCGGGTGTCTGGCGTGCTCCCAGGATCCGGGGGCCAGGTGTTCGGTGATCGCGCGCAGGGCGTTCCACTTGGCCTCCGGATCGGTGACGGCGAACGGGCGGCCGTGGATGACCGCCGAGCGGTAGTTGACCGAGTTGTGGGCGGTCGCTCTGGCGTAGACGATGCCGTCCAACAGGGTCACCGCCACGCACATCTCGGTCCCGTTCGCCGCCTCACGCAGCAGGCGTGAGCCCGTGGAGCCGTGCAGATACATCGTTTCGTCCACGCGTGCGAACGCCGTAGGCAGGACACGGGGGCGACCGGAGACGGTGAAACCGACGTGGCACAGCAGGGCGTGGTCCAGAACCTCGTGGAGTTCCGCGCGTTCCGAACGAGCGCGGTGTTTGCCGCGTCGCACCGTACTGCGTTCCGTGGGGGAGAGCTCTCCGTGGGACACACGACGAAGATCCGCTCCCCGGTGGCATTATTGAAGGGCCAATCAGGGAGTGTTTCGAGATGCCACCCAGTATTCCCGCTCCCAGTTCACCCCTCCTGGAACTGGTGATCGAACTCGACCGCACGGCGAGTCGCCCGCTGGCGGTCCAACTGGCCGACGCGCTGCGCAGGGCCGCCACCCGCGGGCAGCTGCGCACCGGGGACCGGCTGCCGTCCACACGCGCGTTGGCCCGCCATCTCTCCGTCAGTCGTACGGTCACGGCCGCCGCCTACGACCAGCTGCACGCCGAGGGCTGGATCTCGGGACGACGCGGATCCGGCACCTACGTCACCGCGGCACCTCCGGGCAGCGGACACTCCCACCGGGGAGGGGAGGTGCAGGAGGAGGCAACCCCCTCGTTCCGTGTGCTGCTCACCCCCGGAGCTCCGTGGGCGGAGGGGGTGGATCGCGCCGCTTGGCGGCGGGCCTGGAGAGCCGCTGGGGACCGCGCCCCGGCCACCCTGCCGCACCGCGCCGGTGTTCCCGAGTACCGGGCCGCCGTGGTGGAACACCTGCTGCGGCACCGGGGACTGGTCGTGGAGGGTCCGGCGGAGAACTCGGTGCTGGCCACGGGCGGCACGACCAGCGCCGTGGCGGAGCTCGCCGCCTCGGTTCTTCCCCGCGGAGCCCGGGTGGCCGTGGAGGAGCCCGGTTACCAACGAGCGGCCGAGGCGTTGTGCGCGGCGGGGATCGAGGTGGTTCCCGTGCCGGTGGACCACGCCGGGGTGGTGGTGGAAGACATTCCCGAACACGTCAGCGCCGTCTACTGTTCCCCCGCCCACCAGTACCCCCTCGGGGGGCGACTGCCCGCCCGGCGACGGATAGCGTTGATCGAACGCGCCCGTCGCTCCGGCTGGCTGATCGTGGAGGACGACTACGACGGGGAGCTGCGCTACGATGTGGCCCCGCTTCCGGTGCTGGCCTCGATGGCCCCGGACGTGGTGGTTCATCTGGGCACCACGAGCAAGATCCTCACTCCCACCCTCGGGGTGGGATGGCTGTTGGCTCCCGAGTGGGTGACCGAGGCCATTCTGGAGTATCGGGAACGGACGGGTACCCGTCCGGCCCCGGCGGGGCAGTGGCTGCTCACCGAACTGGCCAGGAACGGCGATCTGGGACGGCATCTGCGGAGGCTGCGTCGGGAGCTCTCCGGTCGCAGGGAGCTGCTCGTGAACGCCCTGGGAGGGGCCGGGATCGAACCGGTCGGAGACCGTGCGGGTGCCCATGTCGTGATCCCGCTGGGGGAGGCGGTCGCGGAACGCGACACCATCGCCGCCCTCCGGGAACACGGTGTGGTGGTGGACGGCTTGGCCAGACACCATCGTTTCACGCAACAGTGGTACGGGGTGGCGCTCGGTTACGCGGCCTGCTCGCGACAGGAGCTGCTCGAGACCCTGCCGTTACTGGTTCGGGAGTTCACCGGAAAGTGATCGGCCGCCCGGCGACGTGTCCGCCGACGCGGGTATCGTCTGGCCCATGGCAGAACGCAGGATCCGGGTGGCCCTGGTCTTCGGTGGACGCAGCGACGAGCACGGCGTCTCCTGTGCCTCGGCCGCGAGCGCGCTGGAGCATCTGGATCGGGAACGCTTCGAGGTCGTCCCCGTCGGCATCACCCGGAGGGGGAGCTGGGTGCTCGGCCCGGACTCCCCGGAACCACTGCGGATCCGGAACAGGGAGGTTCCCGAGATCAGCGAGGGCACCGAGCTCGCTCTTCCGGCCGACCCCTGTCGCAGGGAGCTGATCTCGCTGCACCAGGGCAGTGTGGGGGAGGTGTTGTCCGCCGTGGACGTGGTGCTTCCGATGCTGCACGGTTCCTACGGCGAGGACGGCACCATCCAGGGACTGCTCGAAATGGCCGGTGTCCCCTACGCCGGCCCCGGAGTGTTGTCCAGCGCGGTGGCCATGGACAAGGAGTTCGCCAAGAAGCTGCTCGCCGCCGCGGGGCTGGACGTGGGCCACTACGAGGTGCTGCGTCCCGACGAGGGAACTCTCGACGCCGCGCGCAGAGGGCGTCTCGGACTGCCGGTGTTCGTCAAACCGGCTCGTGCCGGTTCCTCGGTGGGGATCACGAAGGTCACCGACCACGCCGACCTGGACGAGGCGATCGCCGAGGCACGACGGACGGACCCCAAGGTGCTGGTCGAGTCCGCCGTTTCCGGGCGCGAGATCGAGTGCGGTGTGCTGGAGTTCCCGGACGGCGGGGTGTCCGCCTCGATGCCCGCCGAACTGCGGGTGGAGGGAAACTCGGGATGGTACGACTTCGAGTCCAAGTACCTGGAGGACGTCACCGAGTTCGACATCCCGGCCAAAGTCTCCGACAGCGAGACGGAACGCCTGCGCCAGGCCGCGTTGACCGCCTTCCGCGCCTTGGACTGCCAGGGGTTGGCCAGGGTCGACTTCTTCCTCACCGAATCCGGGGAGGTGGTGGTCAACGAGGTGAACACCATGCCGGGATTCACCTCGATCTCCCTGTATCCGCGCATGTGGGCTCACGCGGGGGTCGAGTACTCCGAGCTGTTGAGCACGCTGATAGACACCGCCCTGGCCCGTGGAACCGGTCTGCGCTGAGGCCGTCGCTCACCGGCGTGGCCGGTCCTGGTGTCGGGGCAGCCACGCCACCACGCCAGGCCCGGCGGGCGGGCTCCGTTCAGGGAAAGACCTCCTGCTTGGCGAGCGTTCCGCGCAGTGTCTCGGAGATCTCCTGCACCGGTCCGCTCCCGATCTCCTCCGAGGCGGTGAGCGCCACGTAGACGGGTCGGTCGACCGCTATCCAGCTGGTGGTCTCGCCGCTGCTGATCGGCAACCAGTCGACTCCCGAGACGTTCATCAGCTCGGAGGTCCTGGTCAACTCGGCCGGTGCCGTGATCCCGCACCGGAGGGTGATCGGGGCGTGGTCCGCGTCCCCCCAGGCCAGGGTTCCGGGAGGAGCCGGCCGTGCGAGCTCCCTGCGGGCAACACCGGTTCCCCGGACGTCCAGTTCGGCGGGCAGCTCCTCCAGCACCTCGGCACAGGCGGAGGAGTCGGCCTCCGGCGCGTCGACCGGCGGCAGCGCCAGCGGGCCGTTCCCGGCACGCGGATCGGGGGTCGAACTCTCCCGGGCCGCTTCCTGCTGGTGGGAGCCACCGGGCCCGTGCAGGAGGCCGAGCGCGGCCACGCCGAGGGCCAGCAGCACTCCCAGCGAGACCGCCACGGCCACCACACTCCTCGGCAGCCCTGATCCGGATTGCTTCTGCACGCCACCACTACAGCACGTGCCCCTCGTCCGGGGGACACCGGCCGGGCCGCGGCCCGGGAGTGGTGGTGTTCACAGATGCACCACGGGACAGGTGAGGGTGCGGGTGATGCCCTCGACGTTCTGGATGTTGGCCACCACCATCTTCCCCAACTGGTCCACGTTCTCGGCCTCGGCACGCACGATGACGTCGTAGGGGCCGGTGACGTCCTCGGCGCTGATGATTCCGGTTCCGCCGGAGATCTCGCCGGCGACCTCGGCCGCCTTCCCGACTTCGGTCTGGATGAGTATGTAGGCCTGCACCATGGAGTACGTCCCTTCGTCCGGTCGACGGTGTCCGAGACAGGAAACCAGGCAGGCAAGTTACCGCATCGCCCCGAGTCGATGCCTCAGGAAAGGAAGATCCAGTGGAGTCCGAGCAGAGACCGAACGAGCGAACTGTCTCCCAGCTCGGCGAGTTCGGCCTCATCCGGAGAGTCACCGCCCAGGGAACCGGCTCGACGAACACACTTCTCGGCCCGGGAGACGACGCCGCCGTGCTCGCCGCCCCGGACGGCAGGGTGGTCGCCACCACCGACGTGCTCGTACAGGACGTGCACTTCCGGCTGGACTGGTCCAGCCCCCACCAGGTGGGACGCAAGGCGGTGGCCGTGAACCTCTCGGACGTGGCCGCCATGGGGGCGGTGCCCACCGGCCTGCTCGTCGGGCTGGGGTGCGCCTCGGACGCGCCGACCGAGCTGGTGGACGGACTCGCGTCCGGTATGCGGGAGGAAGCCGGGCTGGTCGGTACCGACGTGGTCGGGGGCGACATGGTGACCTCGACCACCCTGACGATCTCCGTCACCGCCCTGGGAGATCTCCGGGGGAGAGCTCCGGTGACCCGGGGCGGAGCCCGTCCGGGGGACGTGGTGGCCTTCGCGGGACGGCTCGGTTGGGCCGCGGCGGGCTGGGCCGTGCTGGCCCGGGGATTCCGCTCCCCGTTGGCGGTGGTCGGGGCACACCGGGTTCCCGAACCGCCCTACTCGGCGGGTCCACTGGCCGCCGACGCCGGGGCCACGGCGATGATCGACGTCTCGGACGGGCTGCTCGCGGATCTGGGACACGTCGCCGAGGCATCCGGGGTCGCCATCGACCTCCACAGCGACCGGATCGGTGTTCCCCAGCGGCTGTCGGAAGTGGCCTCCGCGTTGGGGGCGAACCCCTGGCGTTGGGTGCTGACCGGAGGGGAGGACCAGGCCCTGGTGGCGAGTTTCCCCCACGAGGCGGTTCTTCCGCCCGGTTGGCAGCCGATCGGGCGTGTGACCGAGGGCAGCGGGGTGACCGTGGACGGCTCGGAGTACGCCGAGGAGAGCGGCTGGCAGCACTGGACGACCTGACGCGCCGAGAACGCCGACAGGGGTGCCCGTGTCTTCGGGGTACTCCCACCAGGGGGTTGACAGCGATGATCACGGAGGTAGCTAGGGTCGTGGTTCGTGACCAGGAGCCCGTTGCATGAGATTGTGGAACCAGGCTGGGCCGAAGCGCTCGCACCGGTGGCGGACCAGATCGCCACGATGGGGGACTTCCTGCGCGAGGAGGTCGCCGCGGGCAGGGAGTACCTTCCCGCCGGTGAGAACGTGCTGCGTGCTTTCCAGCAGCCGTTCGAGGACGTGCGGGTGCTCATAGTCGGCCAGGATCCCTACCCCACCCCGGGGCATCCCGTCGGGCTGAGTTTCTCGGTGGCCCCGGACGTCGACCCGGTTCCGCGTAGTCTGGCCAATATTTTCTGGGAGTACGGCAACGATCTCGGATATCCGCAGCCCTCGAACGGCGATCTGACTCCGTGGACCGAGCGCGGTGTGTTGCTGTTGAACCGCGTGCTGACGGTGCAGCCGGGCAAGTCGGCCTCGCACCGGGGCAAGGGCTGGGAGGTGGTGACCGACCAGGCCATCCGGGCCTTGGCACAACGGCCGCAGCCCATGGTGGCGATCCTGTGGGGCAGGGACGCGCGCGGTCTGCGTCCGCTGATGCCCGGAGTGGGGTGCGTGGAGTCTCCGCATCCCAGCCCCATGTCGGCCGATCGTGGCTTCTTCGGTTCGCGTCCCTTCAGCCGGGCCAACGAACTGCTGCGGGAACGAGGGGCGGAGCCGGTCGACTGGAAACTCACCTGAGCCCGAAGCCGTACCCGGGGCGGGACGGGTGACGGGTCGTCGTCCCGCCCGGGGCGGAGGTCCCCGGCCCCTCTCACGACGAACGCTCGGCCGGTTCCACCGGCCGAGCGTTCGTGGTTTCGTGGGACCTCACGGTCGGTACGGCGGTTCAGCCGCGCACGACCTTGCCTGCCTTCAGGCAGGAGGTGCACACATTCATCCGCTTGCGCTGGGTCGAGCCGACCTTGGCGCGCACGGTCTGGATGTTCGGGTTCCACCGGCGCTTGGTACGCCGGTGCGAGTGGGAGACAGCCATACCGAAACCCGGTCCCTTGTTGCAGACGTCGCAGACGGCAGCCACGTCAGACACCCCTAACTTCGCTCGAATGTCCATCCCGCGCCGCCCGGCGCGGGCCATGCCTCGTGCGGTGACAGCGCTGAGAGGCCACGCGGCGCCCCCACGTTGGTGAAGCCGTCCACCCAGGGGTGACTGCGTGCCCGTGCACCGCTCCTCCGGTGGCACCGACCCGGTAATCGGTACACGACCTCCGGGAACCGCCCCAGTCTAACCCACCGAGTACCTCCGGCCGCGCTCACCTTGTCTCCGCCGAGGCGGCCCCGGCCTCCGGAGCGGGGGAAAGCCCTTCCGGGAGGGGCGGTCGCTCGACACCGCCCGGCCGCGCGGAGCGACCGTCATCCCCTCCCGAGCGGCGTTGTCCCGCCCGTGACGTCCGGGTGGGAGCGAAGGACTATTCTCGGCGGCACCCGCGGCGAGGTGGCCGACCCATGGGAGGAATTCGTGCTGCACGCGCTGGACGGATCCGCCGTACGCAGATGGGGCGAAGTCTCCGTGCTCGCCCTGACCGCCAACCGTGCCGCACTGGATCGGATCAACGTGTTCCCCGTCGCGGACAACGACACCGGAACCAACCTGGTGCGGACGTCGCGTTCCGCGGTGCTGCGGCTGGAGCGAAACCCCGCCGGGGACTCGGGGTCCGCCCTGTCCGTGTTCGCGGAAGGGGCGCTGCACGGGGCGGTCGGCAATTCCGGGCTGCTGCTGGCCCAGATGTTGCGTGGGTTCGCGCTGGGGGCCCGCGAGCGGCCCGTGGTGAACGGGCGGTGTTTCCGGTCGGCGCTGGAAAGGGGACACGAGCTGGCCGCGGCCTCCGTCGCCGAACCGGTGGAGGGCAGCATGTTGACGGTGTTGCGCGCCGCGGTCGACGCCTGCGAGGACGGTACGGAACTTCCCGCGGCGGTACACGCGGCCACCACCGCGGCGATCACCGCGCTGCGGAGAACACCGGAGCAACGTCCCGAACTGGCCGCTGCCGGTGTGGTGGACGCCGGTGGACGCGGCCTGCTCCTCGTCCTGGACGCGCTGCACGCTGTGGTCCGGGACGGTGGACGGCTGGTCCCCGAGGTCCCCGATCCGGGGGATTCCGTCGTCCCCGCCGCGCACGGTCACGACTCCGCGTACTCCTACGAGGTGATGTACCTGCTGTCCGAGGTCCGCGCCACGGCGGCGGAGCTGCGGGAACGGCTGGGGCGCATCGGGGACTGCGTGTCCGTGGCGGACACGGGGGAGGGCTCCGGTGTGGGGGCCTCCGCGGACCTCTGGGCGGTGCACGTGCACTGTGACGACGTCGGTGCCGCGATCGAGACCGGTGTCGAACTGGGAAGGCCGCACGGTATCCGGGTCACCCGGTTCGCGGACCAACTGGCCGCGGCGAACACGGCGAACGGGGCCGGGCGGCAGGTGTCCCGCGAGGGGGCGAGCGCGGGACACGTGGTGCTGGCCCTGGCTCGGGGGGAACGGTTGGGGGAGCTGTTCCGTTCGGAGGGGGCCAGAGTGCTCACCTTCGGTGAGCGCGAGCTCCCGGACACCAGGGAGATCCTGGAGGCGGTGCTGGAAACGGGACGTGAACAGGTACTGCTGTTGCCGAACGAGGAGGGCCTGCTGGAGCCGGCGGAGAACGCGGCCGCCGCCGCGGTGCGCGCGGGGATCGACGCCGTGGTGATCCCCACCTCGGCGCCGGTGCAGGGGCTGGCCGCCCTGGCCGTGCACGACCCGGAGCGACGTACCGCCGAGGACACCGTGGCCATGGCGGAGGCGGCGGCCGCCACGCGGCACGGGGAGCTCGTGGTGGCCGACCGGGAGGCGCTCACCTGGGCGGGACGCTGTCGTGCCGGGGATCTGCTCGGCATGATCGACGGGGAGGTGGTGCTGATCGGTGACGACCGGGAGAGCGCCGCCCGCGAGCTGCTCGACCGCATGTTGGCCGCCGGCGGTGAACTGGTGACGGTGCTGGTCCCGAAGGGTGCGCCGCCGTCCCTGCCGGAGGGGCTGGCGCACCACCTGCGTCGCACCCGTCCCGAGGTGGAACTGAGCTGCTACTCCTGCGGGGAGTCCGCCGGTGAACTGATGCTGGGGGTGGAGTGATCGGCGGTGCCGCACGGGAGAGCACCGGCTTCCCGACGGAGGGGCTGTCGGACCGTTCGGATAGCTTGACGCACCGTCGCGGAGGCCGGGTGAGCCGTGTGCCCGTACCCTCCTTCGGCGGCGGAGACGGTTCGGACGACAGGGCGGCATCCGTGCCGACACGGGCACGACTGGTGACATGATGATCGGCTGGGACAGCGAACTCGACAGGGTGTTGGGGGCCAAGACGGCCAAGGCACTCGACGGTGCGTTCGGCATCTCCACCGTCGGTGACCTGCTGCGACACTATCCCCGGCGCTACGCCGAACGGGGCGAGCTCACCCCGATCGGCGGACTGGAGATCGGCGAGCACGCCACGGTCCTGGCGCGGGTGGAACGTGTCGACAAGCGCAGGATGCGTTCCCGGAGGGGAACGATCCTGCAGGCCCGCATCACCGACGGCACCCGTTCCCTGTCGTGCACGTTCTTCAACCAGGCCTGGCGGGAACGCGAGCTGTCCCCCGGCAAGAGGGGGATGTTCGCGGGCAAGGTGACCGCCTACCGGGGGGAGCTGCAACTGGCGCACCCCGAGTACCAGCTGTTCTCCGCGGACGAGGACTCCGACGAGCAGGGGGCCGCCCGGAACTTCGCCGGTGCACTGATCCCCGTGTATCCGGCTGCCCAGGGGATTCCGTCGTGGTCGGTGGGGCGCTGTGTCGCCCAGGTGCTGGACGGTTGGGAGGGGGTGCGCGATCCGCTGCCGGAGTCGTTGCGCCAGCGCGTCGGGGTGGTCTCCCTGGAGGAGGCGCTGCGTCTGGTCCACCGGCCCGACAACCTCACCCAGGTGAACCAGGCCCGTCGTCGACTGAAGTGGGACGAGGCCTTCGGAGTGCAGCTCGCCCTGGCCCAGTCCCGGCAGCGGCAGGGAACGCGTCCGGCTCCCCCCTGCCCGCGCCGTGGCGGTGGGTTGGCGGAGGCTTTCGAGGCCGAGCTGCCCTTCACCCTGACCGAGGGGCAGCGTGAGGTGGGGGAACGGATCGCGGAGGATCTGTCCGGCGAGCGTCCGATGAACCGGCTGGTACAGGGCGAGGTCGGTTCGGGCAAGACCGTCGTCGCGCTCCGCGCGATGTTGCAGGTGGTCGATGCGGGCCGCCAGGCTGTGATGCTGGCTCCCACCGAGGTGCTGGCGGCCCAGCACGCCAGGTCGCTGCGTGAGTTGCTGGGCCGTTTCGGCCGTGCGGGAGAGCTCGGTGCCGCCGAGCGGGCCACACGGGTCTGCCTGCTGACGGGATCCCTGCCCGCCGCCCGGCGCAAACAGGCCCTGTTGGACGCGGCGTCCGGGGCGGCGGGAATCGTGGTCGGCACGCACGCGCTCCTGCAGGACGGGGTCTCCTTCGCCGGGCTGGGTCTGGTCGTGGTCGACGAGCAGCACAGGTTCGGTGTCGAACAGCGGGACGCACTGCGGGAGCGGGCGGGTGAACGGAGTTGCCCCCATCTGCTGGTGATGACCGCCACTCCCATACCCCGTACGGTGGCGATGACCGTTTTCGGTGATCTGCGTACCTCCGCGTTGCGCGAACTGCCGCGCGGGCGCGCGCCGATCAGCACCACGGTGGTTCCCTCCGCCGAGAAACCCTCCTGGTTGGAACGGGCCTGGCAGCGGGTTCGTGAGGAGGTCGCCGAGGGACATCAGGTCTATGTGGTCTGCTCCCGGGTGGGGGACGAGTCGGGGGAGACGTCGTCCACCGAGACGGGAGAACTCCATGTCGTGCCGGAGCGCGGCGAGAGCGGGCAACGTACGCCGGTGTCGGTGCTGGATCTCGCCGAGTGGCTGCGGCGGGGGCCACTGGAAGGGCTGCGTCTGGGTGTGCTGCACGGCAGGCTTCCTTCCGAGGACAAGGACGCGGTCATGCGGTGTTTCGCGGACGGGGAGACCGACGTGCTGGTGGCCACCACGGTGGTGGAGGTCGGTGTGGACGTGCCGAACGCCACGATGATGATGATCATGGACGCGGACCGTTTCGGAATGAGCCAGCTGCACCAGCTTCGCGGGCGTGTCGGACGTGGTGACTCACCGGGGCTGTGCCTGTTGGTCAGTGCGGCGATGCCGCAGAGTCCGGCCCGGAACCGACTCGACGCCGTCGCGTCCACAACGGATGGTTTCGAGCTGGCGCGGCTCGATCTGCAGCAGCGCCGCGAGGGAGACGTGCTCGGCGCGGCACAGTCCGGCAGAAGCTCCACGCTGCGGATGCTCTCGCTGGTGCACGACGAGGAACTGATCGCCACCGCCAGGGCCGAGGCCGAGGAGTTCGTCGAGCTGGATCCCGAGCTGCGGGAGCACCCCGGGCTGGCCGCGATGGTCACCGAGCTGGTGGACGAGGACCGGGCGGACTTCCTGGAGAAGGCCTGACATTCCGGTAGCTCCGTCCGGTTACCTGCCCTCGCGGCGGGGCGGAACGGCACTAGGTATGTGACTCTGGTCACTGTTCGGGTGGATCGATTGAGTTCTCGACCCTCCGCGGACAACGCACCGGGATAAGAAAGATCCGAATGATGCATATATTGTGAATTTTTGTCTTATTTCTTTTGGTTGAGCCTTGAAGAGTTCCGATGAACCGCCAGGTCACACGCATCTTTTTCGCGGATCATGATTTCCGTCACGCGGGAGGTGCTCCCGAAAGGGAGAATTTTCGGGGTATTGTTCGCAGGCGATCCGACACCTGCCCCAGGAGGTAGCCGGCATGTTCCGCAAGGTCCTCGTCGCCAACCGTGGCGAGATCGCGATCCGGGCGTTCCGCGCCGGATACGAACTCGGCGCGAAAACCGTCGCCGTGTTCCCCCACGAGGATCGCAACTCGCTGCACCGGCTGAAGGCGGACGAATCCTACGAGATCGGCGAAGCCGGGCATCCGGTGCGCGCCTACCTGTCCGTCGAGGAGATCATCCGGGCCGCCCGGACGGCGGGGGTCGACGCGATCTATCCCGGCTACGGTTTCCTGTCCGAGAACCCCGACCTGGCCGAGGCCTGCCAGCGGGAGGGCATCACCTTCATCGGCCCGCCGCACGAGATCCTCCAACTCACCGGGAACAAGGCCAGCGCGGTGCAGGCGGCGCGCGAGGCGGGCGTTCCCGTGCTGGAGTCCTCGGCCCCCTCGGCCGACATCGACACGCTGATGACGACCGCCGAGGAGATGACCTTCCCCGTGTTCGTCAAGGCCGTGGCCGGCGGCGGTGGACGTGGGATGCGCAGGGTGAACGAATTCGAGTCCCTGCGGGAGGCCCTGGAGGCGGCGATGCGCGAGGCCGAGTCGGCCTTCGGGGATCCGACCGTCTTCCTGGAACAGGCCGTGGTCAACCCTCGACACATCGAGGTACAGATCCTGGCCGACTCGGCGGGCAACGTGGTGCACCTCTACGAGAGGGACTGCTCACTACAGCGCCGGCACCAGAAAGTCATCGAGATCGCCCCCGCGCCCAACCTGGATCCGCGACTGCGGGAACGGATCTGCGCCGACGCCGTGGCCTTCGCCGAACAGATCGGTTACGTCAACGCCGGAACCGTGGAGTTCCTCGTCGACGAGCACGGACGTCACGTGTTCATCGAGATGAACCCGAGGATCCAGGTGGAACACACCGTGACCGAGGAGGTCACCGACGCCGACCTGGTCCAGGCGCAGCTGCGCGTCGCGGCGGGGCAGACCCTCGAGGACCTGGGCATGTCCCAGTCCAACATCGGTCTGCGTGGCGCTGCGCTGCAGTGCCGGATCACCACGGAGGATCCGGCCAACGGTTTCCGACCCGACACCGGCATGATCAGCGCTTACCGCTCTCCCGGCGGTGCCGGAGTGCGTCTGGACGGGGGGACGTCCTTCGCGGGAACCAGCGTCAGCGCCCACTTCGACTCGATGCTGGTCAAACTCACCTGCCGCGGACGGGACTTCGGAACGGCGGTGGCCCGGGCCCGGCGTGCCGTGGCCGAGTTCCGCATCCGGGGAGTGGCCACCAACATCCCCTTCCTGCAGGCCGTGCTGGACGATCCCGACTTCGGCGCGGGAAGGATCACCACCTCGTTCATCGACGAGCGCCCGCAGCTGCTGACCGCGCGGCACTCGGCCGACCGCGGAACCAGGCTGCTGAGCTATCTCGCCGACGTCACGGTCAACCGGCCCTACGGGGAGCGTCCCGGCACCCCGGAACCCCGGGGAAAGCTGCCGCGTGCCGACCTGGAGACCCCGCCACCCGCCGGTTCCAAGGAACGACTCGACCAACTCGGCCCGGAGGGCTTCGCCCGCTGGCTGCGGGAGAGGGAGGCGGTCGGAGTCACCGAGACCACCTTCCGGGACGCGCACCAGTCCCTGCTGGCCACCAGGGTGCGGACCAAGGACCTCACCACGGTCGCCCCCTACGTGGCGCGGAACACCCCGGAACTGCTCTCCCTGGAGTGCTGGGGCGGTGCCACCTACGACGTGGCCCTGCGCTTTCTGGCCGAGGACCCCTGGGAACGGCTGGCCGCGCTGCGCGCCGCCGTTCCCAACATCTGCCTGCAGATGCTGCTACGCGGCCGTAACACGGTCGGTTACACCCCCTATCCGGCCGAGGTGACCGACCACTTCGTCCAGGAGGCCACCGACACCGGCATCGACATCTTCCGCATCTTCGACGCCCTCAACGACGTCGAGCAGATGCGTCCCGCGATCGAGGCGGTGCGCAAGACCGGCAAGTCGCTCGCCGAGGTCGCCCTCTGCTACACGGGGGACCTCTCCGATCCCGAGGAGAGCGTGTACACCCTGGACTACTACCTCCGGCTGGCCGAACGGATCGTCGAGGCCGGGGCACACGTGCTGGCGATCAAGGACATGGCCGGGCTGCTGCGTCCCCCCGCCGCGGAACGACTCGTCTCCGCGCTGCGCCGGGAGTTCGACCTGCCCGTGCATCTGCACACCCACGACACACCGGGTGGGCAGCTGGCGACCTACCACGCCGCGATCGCCGCCGGGGTGGACGCCGTGGACGGCGCCTCCGCCTCCCTGGCGGGGACCACCTCGCAACCGGCGTTGTCCTCGATCGTGGCGGCCACCGACCACACCGAGCGCGCCACCGGGCTCGACCTGGACGCAGTCTGCGACCTGGAGCCCTACTGGGAGGCGGTGCGCAAGGTCTACCGGCCCTTCGAGGCGGGACTGGCGGCTCCCACCGGCCGGGTGTACCGGCACGAGATCCCGGGAGGGCAGCTGTCCAATCTGCGGACCCAGGCCGTGGCGCTCGGGCTCGGCGACAAGTTCGAGGAGATCGAGGCGATGTACGCCGCCGCCGACCGGATGCTCGGCAGGCTGGTCAAGGTGACCCCCTCCTCCAAGGTGGTCGGAGATCTGGCGCTGCACCTGGTCGGTGCCGGGGTGGATCCGGCCGAGTTCGAGGCCGAACCACACAGGTTCGACATCCCGGACTCGGTCATCGGGTTCCTCCAGGGCGAGCTCGGCGACCCACCCGCGGGATGGCCGGAGCCCTTCCGCAGCCGTGCCCTACAGGGACGTCCTCAGGGCAGGCAGCTCGTCGAACTCTCCGAGGAGGACCGCAAGGGGCTGGCCACCCAGCGGCGGGAGACGTTGAACCGACTGCTGTTCCCCAAACCGACCAGGGAGTTCACCGAACACCGGCACGCCTACGGCGACACCTCGCTGCTGAGCAGCAAGGACTTCTTCTACGGCCTGCGTCCGGGCGAGGAGTACGCCGTCGACCTGGAACAGGGGGTGCGCCTGCTGATCGGTGTCGAGGCGATCAGCGAGGCCGACGAGCGCGGTGTGCGCACCGTGATGACCGTGTTGAACGGTCAGATGCGCCCGATCCAGGTGCGTGACCGCTCGGTGGCCTCCGAACTGCCCGTGGCGGAGAAGGCGGAGAAGACGAACCCCGCCCACGTGGCCGCTCCGTTCTCCGGTGTGGTCACGCTGTCGGTCACCGAGGGGCAGGAGGTCGACAGCGGCCAGACGGTCGCCTCCATCGAGGCGATGAAGATGGAGGCCGCCATCACCGCTCAGCGCGGCGGCACGGTCAAGCGGGTGGCCATCGGCCCGGTGCAGCAGGTCGAGGGCGGGGACCTGATCATCGAGATCGGCTGAGCCACAGCGCGGCGAGGAGCCGTGGCCGCCGGGGAGTTCCGACAGCCCGGCTCCTCCGAGCTCTCCGGCCCCTTCCGGTGGCCCCTCCGTTCCCGGGCGGGCTTCCCATGGGCGAGGATGGAACCGTGACCAGAATCGTGGCGGGCAGTGCCGGGGGGCGACGAATCGAGGTCCCCCAGCGGGGAACCAGGCCGGTGACCGAACGGGTCCGCGAGGCCCTGTTCAGCGCGTTGGAGTCGATGACGGACCTGTCCGGTGTGCGGGTACTGGACCTGTTCTCCGGATCCGGTGGTTTCGGCTTCGAGGCCCTGTCCCGGGGGGCCGGACACGCCACGTTCGTCGAGTCCGACCGGCGCGCGGCGGCCGTGCTCCGTCGCAACGCCGCCGCTCTCGGCTTCGGGGCCTGGACGGTGGAACAGGTCGCGGTTCGTTCGATGCTGTCCGGAAAACCCCACCAGCCCTACGACCTGGTGTTCGCGGATCCGCCCTTCGCGATGTCCTCGGACGAGCTGGACGAGTGCTGGACGGCTCTGGTGGGCAACGGCTGGTTGGAGGCGGACGCGCTGGTCATCGTGGAACGGTTCTGGAACACTCCCGAGCCCCGGTGGCCGGAGGGCCTGGAACCGTTGCGCACCAAGCGCTACGGGGACGCGGCGGTGTACTGGGCCGAACACGTGGTGGCGCACTGACCCCGAACCCCGAGCGCCCGCCGTGGGCGGAGCGTACTTCCGGTGAATCATGCCACCTCGGCCTGAGCCCGGCCGGTGTGTGCTGTTAGGTTGCCGCTCATGAGGCGTGCCGTTTGCCCAGGCTCTTACGATCCGGTCACCAATGGCCATTTGGACATCATCGAGCGAGCGGCCGGCTTGTTCGACGAGGTCACCGTCGCCGTTCTCGTGAACAAGAGCAAGAAGAGCCTGTTCGACGTCGATGAGCGCATGGAAATGCTGCGTGAGGTCAGCAAACCCTGGCCGAACGTGGTCGTGGACTCCTGGCACGGCCTGTTGGTGGACTACTGCAGGGCCAACGGCATCGGAGCCATCGTGAAGGGCCTGCGCGCCGTCAGCGACTTCGACTACGAGCTGCAGATGGCCCAGATGAACCAGCGGCTCTCCGGTGTGGAGACCCTGTTCATGTCCACGAACCCGCTGTACAGCTTCCTGGCCAGTTCCCTGGTCAAGGAGGTGGCCACCTACGGCGGCGACGTGTCCAACCTGCTTCCGCCCAGGATCGAACAGCGTCTGCGGGACCGGTTGGCCGAGTTGGCCGAGTGAGACACTCCGGACACCGTCCGGAGTTCCGGTGTCTCCCCTGACCGAGGGAATATCCTTCTCGGGAGGTCGTGATCGGATCGTTTTCGCGCCATTCCGGTTTCACGGGAAATCCACTCCGTGGTCACGTGATGGATCTACCGTCCGGGACATGCGTGAGAACACCGTGCGTACCACGAGAACGCTACTGGCGGCGCTGCTCACCGTTCTCGGGTTGGTGCTGCCCGTCGGGGCGGTCTCCGCCGAGGCACCGCCCACCGCCGCACGTCCCCTCGCCGCCGCGTGCGGGGACACCTCCGGGTTCGACCGGGTGGCCCTGTCCGAACTGCCGCCGGAGGCCACCGACACCGTGCGCCTGATACGGCAGGGCGGCCCCTACCCGTACCCCGAGGACGGCGGGACCTTCCACAACTGGGAGGGCATTCTGCCGGACTGCCCGGACGGCTACTACCGCGAGTACACGGTGGAGACACCGGGACTCGACCATCGCGGTGCGCGCCGTTTCGTGGTCGGAGAGGCGGGCGAGTACTTCTACACCGCGGATCACTACGAGAGTTTCCGACTCACCGACATCCACTCCTGAGGTGGCGACACCGGTCCCGAGCCACTGCCCGGGACCGGTGTCAGTGGTCCTGGACCTCGCGGACCGCCCGGACGAGCTGTTCGGGGGTGACCCGTCGGCCGCAGACGTAGTACAGGGTGCTGCCCGCGGGGATCCGGGTCTCCCAGTCCGGGCTTATCAGCAGTTCCCGCCGCGTACGTACGGCGAGCAGGGTGGCGCTGTGCCGTCTGCCCAGGGCGGTTTGACATGCTCCGTAACTGGCCTGGTCCACCGCCTCCGGCAGCTGGCACGAGTAGGTGTTGCCGCCCCCGTGGGTGACCAGCTCGGCGTAGACCTGGGTGATCCCCGGATCCAGCAGTTCCTCGGTGCTCATGTGCGGGGTGTGCCACTGTACGCACCGGATGTCGCTGTTGACGTAGCGCAGGTGTTCGGCTCTGCTCATGTCACGCAGGGCCACCACCGGGGCCAGTTCCGGATTGAGGTGGTTGACGGCCACGGTGATGGTGAGGGCCTCGTTGTCGTCGTGGGCGTCGACGAGCACGGAACGGGCCCGGTGCAGCCCGGCGCGGCGCAGTACGTCCGCGCTGCTGGTGTCGCCGCGGACGAACTCGACTTCCCGGTCGGGCATCGGGTGTCGTTCCACCTCGGCCCGGGCGCACAGCGCGACGGGGTAGCGCCCGTCGGCGAGCAGTTCGTCGACGATGCGCTCACTGCGGTCCGGGTGGTAGCCGAGTACCACGATGTGCCCGGAGAGGTTCAGGGTGGCGGCCCCGCTCATTCTTCTGCCCTTCGCTTCTTCCAGGGTGGTGGCCAGGTGGGTGAACAGCGTGGTCAGCGTCGCGATCCCCCCGACGATCACGTAGACCCCCACCACGTGGCCGCCGGTGGTCACCGGGTAGAAGTCCCCGTAGCCCACCGTCGAGGCGGTCACCAGGAACCACCACCAGTAGTTGGCGGGATGCACGAGCGCGCTGTCGGGAGGTTCGAACAGCGCCATGAGCGGCCAGCTGGTGAGGAACACGACAGTGATCACCAGCGCCGGTGCGCTCCACGTGTGGAGGTTAGCCAGGCGGCGCAACAGCTGGAACAGCACGGTGGGCAACGGACTCTCCCCGGTGAACGGATTCCCGTGTCCCGCACAGTCTCGGGGATGCGGGTGCACGCCCCGGAACCGGTGGTGGCGGAGGTCGCCCGGGTGGTGTCAGCCGCTGGGACACGCGGCGACCCATATGCGGCGCACCTCGCGTGTCCACGGGCAGACTGGGGACGGAAGACCGGGCCGCGGTGATCGGTTCGAAACGCCCGGAACCGGGGTGATCGACGACCGGTGCCGTGTGCTCTGAGAAGCTGAGCGGACCGGGTAATACCCTTCGGGTGAACACAACTGCAGGGAGTCGACGTGTACCGGGTGTTCGAGGCGCTCGACGAGCTCGTCACGATCGTTGAGGAAGCGCGCAGTGTTCCGATGACCTCCGGATGTGTCGTGCCGCGTGGCGACGTGCTGGAGCTGCTCGACGAGGTGCGGGACGCGTACCCTGCCGAGCTCGATGATGCTCAGGACGTGCTCGACCACCGGGACGAGCTGGTCAACAAGGCCAGGACGGAGGCGGACCAGAGCCTGAGTGAGGCGCGTTCGGAGGCGGAGAGGACCTCCTCCGAGGCCCGTGCCGAGGCGGAGAAGATGCTCGCCGACGCGCGGGAGCGGGCCGACGAGATCATCGCGCAGGCCCGTGCGGAGGCGGAGCAGACGATCAACAACGCGCGGCGGGAGTACGAGGAACACGTCGCCCGGGCGCAGGCCGAGTCCGACCGGATGGTCCAGGCCGGCAGGGCCGCCTACGACCAGTCGATTCACGAGGGACGCTCGGAGCAGGCCCGGTTGGTCTCCGAAACCGAGGTGGTTCAGCAGTCCCAGCGTGAGGCCAAGCGTCTGGTGGACGAGGCGAAGGAGGAGGTCGAGCGTCTGAAGGGCGACTGCGACGCCTATATCGACTCCCGTCTGGCGGACCTCGAGGAGCTGCTGGGGAGGACGCTGCGCACCGTCGGCAAGGGCAGGCAACAGCTGCGTCGTCCGTTGAGTGTCCCGTTCGACTACGAGGAGTGGCAGCCCGGCACGGAGAACGACCCGAACGGAGCGGAGGTCGCAGAACACTGAGCGTCTCCGGAACTTCCCGCCGGCGACTTCGTCCCGGCCGTTTCGTCGCGTACCCTGGTGGGGTGTCCCGCCGAGTTCCCGCACGTCGCGGTTCCCGGCACGTGGCGAGGTGCGGAGCGCGGGCACGTTACCGTGTGTTGTCGCCGTGTTCGGCTGGTCGGCCGGTGCCGTCCCGCCGGGCAGGGCCCGTCCATGTGAGATGCCGAGCCGAAACCACAGATGTCCCAGAATCAAGAAGTCGCGCAGCCTTCCAGGGGAAGCCCCTGGGTGATCGACACCCGCGAGTTCGGTCGCAGTCCGGGCAGCAGTCGCAACTACACCCTCAGCCCTCCGGCTCCCGCCGGTTTCGGTCTCGATATGATCCGGGTGTCCGAGGGTGAAACACTCGAACTCGACCTGCTGCTGGAGGCAGTGGTCGAGGGTGTGCTGGTGTCCGGTACCGTCAGGGCGAACGCCAGCGGGGAGTGTGCGCGGTGCCTCGATCCCGTCTCCGAGGAGGTCGAGGTCGAGGTGCAGGAGCTGTTCGCCTACCCGGACAGCGCCACCGACACCAGCACCGACGAGGACGAGGTCAGCCGTGTCGTCGAGGACCTGGTCGATCTCGAACCGTTGGTTCGGGACACGGTGCTGCCGTCGTTGCCCGCCGCCCCGTTGTGCTCCCCGGAGTGTCCGGGACTGTGTTCCGGGTGCGGTGCCAAGTGGGTCGACCTCGATCCGGAGCACCGTCATGAGACGATAGACCCTCGTTGGGCCGCTCTGCGCGAGCGGTTCGGAGGGCTCGAGGAGGAGAATTAGACGTGGCTGTCCCCAAGCACAAGGTTTCCCGGTCGAACACCCGTAACCGTCGTTCGCAGTGGAAGGCGACCGCGCCGACACTGGTGAACTGCCCGAACCGGGCCTGCCGTGAGAAGAAGCCGCCGCACGTGGTCTGCCCTTCCTGCGGCCAGTATGGCGGTCGCCAGCTCTCCACCCCTGCCTGATAGGCGTCGCCGTGGGGGAGAAAGAGCAGTTCCGGGACCGCAAACCGGACCGGTCCTCGCTGGTGGAGGCTCTCGGCGTCGATTTCGACGCCGAGATGCTCACGCTGGCCCTGACCCATCGTTCCTACGCCTACGAGAACGGTGGGCTGGAGCCGAACGAGCGTCTGGAGTTCCTCGGTGACGCCGTACTGGGGTTGGTCGTGACCGACCGGCTCTACCGGGACCACCCGGACCTTCCGGAGGGACAGCTCGCCAAGCTGCGGGCGAGTGTGGTCAACATGCACGCCCTGGCGGGCGTCGCTCGTGAGCTGGGGGAGGGTGGACTCGGGCAGTACCTGCTGCTCGGCCGTGGCGAGGAGTTGACCGGTGGGCGGGACAAGGCCAGTATCCTGGCGGACTCGCTGGAGGCCGTGCTGGGTGCCGTCTACCTGCAGCACGGCCTGGAGACCTCGCGTGCGGTGATCCATCGGCTGTTCGACTCCCTGCTCACCGAGGCCCCGACGCTCGGCGCGGGGCTCGACTGGAAGACCAGCCTCCAGGAACTCACCGCCTCCGCCGGGTTGGGAGTTCCGGAGTACCGGGTCGAGGAGCAGGGACCCGACCACCGCAAGGAGTTCAGCGCCTACGCGGTCGTCAACGAGGAGACTCTCGGCCGGGGGGACGGCAGTACCAAGAAGGACGCCGAGCAGAAGGCCGCGCGGACGGCCTGGCAGGAACTCTCGACGCGACTCAACGGCACCGCCGGGGAGAACGGGGACGAGGCCTCCGGGGACTGACCCGTTCTGCCGGACCCCCGGTTCCCGCGATCGTGGGACGTGTCCGAAGATGGTTCGGTGCCCGAACTACCCGAGGTCGAGGTAATCCGTAGCGGTCTCACCGGTCATGTGTGTGGCCGTACCCTGTCCCGTGTCGAGGTGCTGCATCCGCGTGCCGTGCGCAGGCACCGGGCGGGAGCCGAGCATTTCTCCGCCGAGCTGGACGGTCGCTCGGTGCTGGATGTGCGCAGGCGTGGGAAGTACCTGTGGTTCGACCTGGCCGAAGAGCCGAGCACAGGGGGCGACCACCCCGGACGGCCCGGTTCCCGCGCGCGGCGGGCGGTGCTCGCGCATCTCGGGATGAGCGGTCAGCTGCTGGTGCAGCCTCGCGGGGCCGCGGACGAGCGCCATCTGCGGGTCAGGTTCGAGTTCGCCGACGGCGGTCCGGAACTTCGTTTCGTCGACCAGCGTACTTTCGGGGGACTGAGTCTGGTCGATCTCCTCGGAACCTCCGAGCCACCGGTGCCCGAGCCCATCGGCCACATCGCGGCGGACCCCCTGGAACCGGTGTTCGACCGGGACGGTGTGGTCGAGCTCGTGCGCTCCCGCAGAACCGGGCTCAAGCGGGCGTTGCTGGACCAGACGTTGGTCTCCGGGATCGGAAACATCTACGCGGACGAGGCGCTCTGGCGGGCGCGGCTGCACTGGGCCCAGCCGACCTCGACGTTGTCGCGGGAGAGCGGCCGGGCCCTGCTGGACGCCGTGGGTGAGGTGATGAGCGAGGCACTCCGCGCCGGTGGCACCTCCTTCGACTCCCTGTACGTGAACGTCAACGGCCGTTCGGGGTACTTCAGCCGTTCCCTGGCGGTGTACGGACGGGAGAACGAACCCTGTCGACGCTGCGGCACGGCGGTACGGCGGGACGTCTTCATGAAACGTTCGTCCTACACCTGCCCGCGTTGCCAGCCGCTTCCCGCCGAACCGCACTGGTGAGACGGGTGGGCGCCCCGGGTGGGTGGTTTCCCCACAGTCCACCGGGGCGTGCGAGGGCACCGTGTCGTTGCCCGTCAGACCCTGATCGTCGGACTGTGCTGCTGGAGCCACACGGAGACGTCCAACAGGCGCTCCAACGCGTCGCGCGTGGTGGGCTCCACAGCTTCGGCGGGGGAGTCCGTGGCGTCACGAAGCAGTTTCTCGTTGAGGAGTTCCACGGCCGGGTCCTGGGCGGAGAGCAGCTCGCGGGCCTGGCGTTGCAGCTCGGCCGTGTACTCGGGGTCCTGGGTGGAGGGGTAGGGGCTTTTGACCCGCTCGACCACCGAGCGGGGCAGGATGTCGGAGGTGGCCCGCCGCAGCAGGCTCTTCTCCCTGCCGTCGTGGGTCTTCAGCGCCCACGGCGCGTTGAAGACGTACTCCACCAGCCGGTGGTCGCAGAACGGCACGCGCACTTCCAGTCCCACGGCCATGCTCATGCGGTCCTTGCGGTCCAGCAGGACACGGACGAAGCGGGTCAGGTGCAGGTAACTGATCTCGCGCATCCTGCGTTCGAAGGCGCTCTCCCCCTCCAGCCGGGGCAGCTCGCCCACCGCCTTCCGGTACTCGGCCTCGACGTAGCCGGGCAGGTCGAGCTTCTGCGCCAACGCGGGGTCGAGCAGGTTGGAGCCCGCCGCATGCTGGGTGTTGAGCGTCGCCATCCACGGGAAGGTGTCCGCCTCGCGGGCCCGCTGGTCGAAGAACCACTTGTAACCACCGAAGATCTCGTCGGCGGACTCACCGGACAGGGCGACCGTGGAGTGCTCCCGGATGGACCTGAACAACAGGTACAGCGAGTTGTCCAGGTCGCCGAGTCCCACCGGCATGTCCCGGGCTCCGACCGCGGCACGGCGCACGGCGGGGTCCGCGAGGGTCTGCGGATTCAGCACGATGTCCTGGTGCAGGGAGTTCACGTGTCCGGCGACGTCGTGCACGTAGGGACCGTCGGGGGTTTCCCGCAGCGAGTCGGCGACGAAGTTCTCGGTCTGTCCCAGGAAGTCCACGGCGAAACTGCGGACCTGCTGCCCGGACGGTTCGAGCTGCCGGGCGGCCAGCGCGGTGATCGCGCTGGAGTCGAGCCCTCCGGACAGCAGAACGCAGCGTGGCACGTCGGAGATCAGCTGGCGCGCGACGATGTCGTCGAGCAGTTCACGCACGTGTGCGCTGGTCCGCTGCGCGTCCGCGGTGTGCTCGGCGGGTTCGAGCCGCCAGTAGGTGTGTCGGTGGATGCCGGCGCGGTCGACGGTCAGCACGGTTCCGGGCTCCACTTCCGCCATTCCCGACCAGACCGCGTGGCCCGGTTTCTTGGTCATGGCGAAGATCTCGCGTAGCCCGTCGGCGTCGACGACCCGTTCGGCCACGGGGTTGGCCAGAATGGCCTTGGGCTCGGAACCGAAGAGCACGCCGTGTTCGGTGGGGTAGTAGTAGAGGGGTTTGATGCCCATTCTGTCCCGGACGAGGAGGAGCTCGTCCTTCCGGGCGTCCCAGACGGCGAAGGCGTACATTCCGTTGAGTCGTTCGGCCAGCGCGGGCCCCCATTCGAGGTAGCCACACAACACGACCTCGGTGTCGCTGTCCGTGTCGAAGCGGTGACCACGGGCGCGTAGCTCCTGGCGGAGTTCGGTGAAGTTGTAGGTCTCGCCGCTGTAGACCAGGCAGACGTCCCCGTCAGGGGTGTGCCTGGTCATGGGCTGGTTTCCTCCCGGAAGGTCGATGATGGCCAGCCTGCGGTGTCCCAGCGCGGCGGTGCCGTGGAAGCTCGTGCCCGCGGCGTCGGGCCCGCGACAGGCCATGGTGTCGCACATCGCCTCCAGCTCGGTTCTCCGTTCCTCCAGGTTTCCGCGGAAGTCGACCCAGCCACAGATGCCACACACGGTGTCCTCCTGTTCACCAGAAACATTTCATTAGCTAAGTTAATAAGTTTGTCACGACACTGAAACCGGATTCCGGGTGAGGTCGATCACCACACGGTCCGAGGAGGACGGACACTCCGCACGCTCGGCGGGACGCCCCGACCCGCGCGGTGGAACGTCCTCCGGGCCTAGGGGGGCGAACCGGAAGAACCTCCCACGAGGACTCCGAAGGATATTCCGGGTAAGGGGTTCGCCGGAGTGGTTATGCTGAGCCGCACGGGGCGGTCCTGCGTGGACCGCCCCGTGCGGCCCGACGGAGCGCACGGAACGGGGGAGACCGTGGCGGAACGAGCGGAACGTACGGATGTGCAGGGCCGCTCCGAGCCGGCCGTACACCATGGAGGAGTGGAGGAACTGGCCCGGCGGGCCTCGGAGCTGGTCGCCGACGGGCGGCGTCGTCTTCTCGGCATCGCCGGCCCGCCGGCCTCGGGGAAGGGCAGAATCGCCGAGCAGCTGCTCGGCAGACTGGAGGGCCGCGCCGTTCTCGTGCCGATGGACGGGTTCCATCTGGCGGGAGCCGAACTGCGCAGGTTGGGCAGACAACACCGCAAGGGAGCTCCGGACACCTTCGACGCGGCCGGATACGTGGCACTGCTACGCAGGTTGCGGGCCGCCGAGGACGAGGTGGTCTACGCCCCCGAGTTCCGTCGCGAGGTCGAGGAGTCCTATGCGGGGGCCATCGCCGTTCCCCGCGAGGTACCCCTGGTGATCACCGAGGGCAACTACCTGTTGCTCGGCCAGGGAGCATGGGGACACGTGCGTGGCCTGCTGGACGAGTGCTGGTTCCTCGAACCCGACGACCGGCAGCGGGTGAACCGGCTGATCGGCCGGCACATGCGCCACGGCATGTCTCGGCGGCAGGCCACCGAGTGGGTGCACCGCAGCGACGAGCGCAACGCGGAGCTGGTGGCCACCACCAGGAACGCGGCCGATCTGGTGATCCCGGGCGATCCGACGTAGCCGGTCGTGCCCGGCGGTCAGCTCGTGGTGCTCTGCGAAGAGTAGCCGGGGGGAAGCGGATCGGTCTCGGACGACGAGGGGGGATCGGAGGAAGAGGGGGGATCGGTGGTCGGTTCCGGCGGGGTGGTCGGCGAGCTGCTCTGCCCGGAGTCCTCCGTCTCGGTGGAGGTGGTCTCACCGGGATCGGGGTCGGGCTGCTCCTCGTGCGGGGGCTCCTCTCCCTCGTTTCCTCCGCCCGTGTCTGCGGAGTCGTCCCGGCCGGGACGGGAGAGACCGGGATCGACACTCTCGTCCGTGGCCGGAGTCGATCCGGAGGGCTGACCACCTTCGGAGGTCCGGGATGTAGGGACGGTGGTGTCCGGTGAGGGGAGTCCCGCCGGGGTCCGTTCGGAAGCGGGGGTGGAGGTGACCACGGTGTCGGGAAGGGCCGTTTCCTCACGGGACTCGCCGTTCAGCGCCATCGCCGCCACGGTGGCGAAACCGGTCGAGATGATCAGACCGAATCCGGCGAGCACGGCCAGTCTTCTCGGGCCGGAGTCCGGGTCGTCGTGGAGAGGTTCCATGGGTCACCCACTCGTGTTCGCGAATCGGCGCGCGGTGGCCGTCGTGCGGTCCCGCGTTCCGCGGCTGCGGAATCGACGCGGTGAGTCCGCCGCGTGGTCGCCCGCTTCGGCATTACGGTAGCGACCGGCACCCGGACGGCGGGGTGGGGGTTGGGCTGTTCGGAGGAGTGCCGCGTGTCTCCTTCGCACCCGTGCCCCGCCGGTGAGGAGGAGTCCCCGTGGGGCGGGAACGGGACGGAACAAGGTGTGGAGGTGAGCATGTCCGAATCGACGAACACCGAGCTCACACGCCTGACGGCGTGGGTTCGTGGCCGAGTGCAGGGGGTGGGTTTCCGTTGGTGGACCCGTGCCAGGGCCCTGGAACTGGGGCTGGCCGGCAGCGCCACCAACCTGCGTGACGGGCGGGTCGAGGTGGTGGCGGAAGGTCCCGGTTCGTCCTGCGAACGATTGTTGGAAATCCTACGTTCGGGTGACACGCCCGGGTCGGTGGAGCATGTCGCCGAGCAGTGGTCCCGGCCGCGCGGAGTCACCGGGTTCGTCGAGAGGTGAGCTCGACACCCTCCCCCTGCGGAGCGGTGACGCCCCCTCGGGCGAGTAAGCTCCCCCGAACGGTTCAGTAGCCGTGTGTAGTCGATGCCTCGTGGAAGGTCGTTGAGGGCCGGTGCATCTGAAGAGCCTGACGCTGAAGGGATTCAAGTCCTTCGTGTCGACCACGACCCTGCGGTTCGAACCGGGGATCACCTGTGTGGTCGGGCCGAACGGCTCGGGCAAGTCCAACGTGTTGGACGCGCTGATCTGGGTCATGGGGGAGCAGGGAGCCAAGGCGTTGCGGGGCGGCAAGATGGAGGACGTCATCTTCGCCGGGACCTCGGGGAGGGCTCCGCTGGGGCGCGCGGAGGTGAACCTGACCATCGACAACGCCGACGGCGCGTTGCCGATCGAGTACACCGAGGTGTCCATCACCCGACGCATGTTCCGGGACGGAGCCAGCGAGTACGAACTCAACGGCAACGCCTGTAGACTGCGTGACCTGCAGGAGCTGTTGTCGGACTCCGGCATCGGGCGCGAGATGCACGTCATCGTCGGGCAGGGGCAGCTCTCCGGCATCCTCCAGGCCAAGCCCGAGGAGCACCGCAGGCTCATCGAGGAGGCCGCTGGGGTGCTCAAGCATCGCAAGCGCAAGGAGAAGGCCCTGCGCAAGCTCGACGCGATGCAGGCCAACCTGACCAGGCTCACCGATCTGACCGGTGAACTGCGCAAACAGTTGAAACCGCTGGGCAAGCAGGCGGAGGTCGCCCGTAAGGCCCAGACGATCCAGGCGGAGCTGCGGGACGCGCGCCTGCGTCTACTGGCCGACGACCTGGTCACGGCACGTTCCGAGCTCGCCAAGGAGGAGGCCAACGAGCAGGCCGCCCGGAACAAACGTGCCGAGGCCGAGAGGGAGTTGCAGCAGGCCCAGGACCAGGAGCGGACGCTCCGGGAACACGTCGACGCCGACACCCCGAGGCTGAACCGGCTCCAGGACACCTGGTACCGCCTGTCCGCCCTGCGGGAACGGCTCAACGGCACACTCCGTCTCGCGGAGGAACGGCACAAGCACCTCAGTGCCGAACAGGAACCCGACCAGGGCGGTGAGGATCCCGAGAGGCTCGAGGCCGAGGCCGAGGAGGTCGCCGAGCGTGAGGAGACCGCCAACGAGGAGGTCGAACGCGTCCGCCAGGAGCTTTCCGAGGTCGTCGAGCTGCGTTCCGGGCTGGAGAGTTCCCTCCAGCGGGCCGAACGCGAACACATGGAGGCCGTCCGTGCGATAGCCGACCGCAGGGAGGGCGCCGCCCGGCTCTCCGGGCAGGTGGAGTCCATGCGCAGCAAGGTGGCCGCCACCGACGAGGAACTCGAAAGGCTTTCCGCCTCGGTCGACGAGGCCGAGCAGCGCGCGCACACCGCCTGGCGGGCCTACGAGGAGGCCGTCGCCGAGGAGGACGGTCCGGAAGGGGCCTCCGAGGCGGAGGCCCACCAGCGCTACGAGACCGCCGTCAGCGCCAGGGACGCGGCGCAGGAGCGGGTGAACGAGCTGGTCGCCGAGGAACGGGGCGTCGAACGCGACATCGCTTCCTGGCAGGCCAGGGTGGAGGCGCTGTCCCTCGGTCTGTCCCCCGGGGACGGTGCCGGGGCGCTGCTCGAGGCCGGTGAACGGGTGCCCGGTCTGCTCGGTTCGGTGTCGACGTTGTTGTCCGTCGAGCCCGGTTTCGAGGTAGCCCTGGCCACGGCCCTGGGTACGGTGGCCGAGGCGGTGGCGCTGCGCGGGGTCGCGGACGCGTCCTCGGCCCTGCGGCTCTTGCGGGAGGAGCAGGCCGGCACCAGCGGGATGCTGCTGTGCTCGGCCTCCGCTTCCGAGCGCACCGGCTGGCCGGATCCCGGGCCGGAGGCCCGGTGGGCCGTGGACCTGGTCGAGGCCCCCGAGGAACTGCGTCCGGCGTTGCTGAACCTGCTGGACCGGGTCGCCGTGGTCGACGGGTTGGAACACGCCGAGGCCCTAGTGGAGCGGCATCCCGAGGTGCGTGCGGTCACCAGGCAGGGGGATCTGCTAGGCAGTGACTGGGCGTTCGGAGGCGCGGGCGAGCGGGCCGGGGGAGGCCTGCTCGAAACCCAGGCGGCCGTGGAGGAGGCCAACTCCGAACTGGAGGCGGCCCGCGGCAGACTCGAACGTTGCCGGGCCACCCTGGAGGGCGCCCGCTCCGAGCTCGGTGAACGCGAGGAGGAGGTACGTCTGGCCCAGGAGCAGCTGGGCGAGATCCGGGTGCGGCACGCGCGCAGCTCGGAGCGGCTCTCCGGCCTCAAGGAGACCGCGGGCTCGGCCGACGCCGAGGTCCAACGGCTTCGGAGCCAGCGCGAGAAGGTGGAGCGCTCCCGCCAGGAGTCGGCGGACAAACTCGCCGAACTGCGGGAACGGCTGGAAGTCGTCGAGGCCGAGCAACACGAGCAGCAGGAACCCGACACCACCGAACGCGACCGGATCAGTGCGGAACTCGACGAGGCGCGTCAGCGGGAGATGGACGCGCGGCTCGCGGTGCGCAGCGCCGAGGAGCGGGCGCGGGCGTTGCAGGGTAAGGCCGAGCAACTGCGTCGTTCGGCGCGCCAGGAGCGGGAACGGCGCCAGCGGGCGCAGCGGGCCCGCCGGGCCAGGGCCGCGGGTGCCCGCGTGGCGGAGATGGTGATCTCGAACTGTCGGACGGCCCTGGACCGGATCTCCGAGTCCCTGCGCTCGGCGGGGTCGCACCGGGACGAGGTGCAGGCCCGGCACTCCGAGAACCAGCGCCAGCTGGAGACGGTCCGCAACCGGGTACGCGAGCTTTCGGGCGAGCTGGAGAAGCTCACCGACGCCATGCACCGGGACGAGGTCGCCCGGGCCGAACAGCGACTGCGGATCGAGCAACTGGAGACCAAGATCGTCGAGGAACACGGGGTGGCGCTCGACGAGCTGGTCGAGGAGTACGGGCCGGACGTGCCCGTTCCCCCGAGTCCGGCGGAGACCGCGGAGTACGAGGCCGCGAAGGAACGCGGCGAGGACGTCTGCCCTCCTCCGGCACTGCCCTACGACCGGGCCACCCAGCAGCGCCGCGCGGAACGGGCGGAGAAGGACCTGGCCGCGCTGGGCAAGGTCAACCCGCTGGCCCTGGAGGAGTACGCGGCCCTGGAGGAACGGTACAAGTACCTCTCGGGACAGCTGGAGGATCTCAAGGCCACCCGCAAGGACCTCCTCGACGTGGTCAAGGAGGTCGACGAGAAGATCCTGGAGGTGTTCTCCTCGGCCTTCCACGACGTCGCCGCGGAGTTCGAGAAGGTCTTCTCGGTGCTGTTCCCCGGAGGATCGGGCAAGCTGGTGCTCACCGACCCGGACGACATGCTCAGCACCGGTGTGGAGGTGGAGGCCAGACCGCCCGGCAAGAAGGTGAAACGTCTCTCCCTGCTGTCCGGCGGGGAGAAGTCGTTGACCGCCGTGGCGATGCTGGTGGCCATATTCCGCGCGCGTCCCTCCCCGTTCTACGTGCTCGACGAGGTCGAGGCCGCTCTGGACGACACCAACCTGCGCAGGCTCATCGGGTTGTTGGACGAGCTCCGCCGCACCTCACAGCTGATCATCATCACCCACCAGAAACCGACGATGGAGATCGCCGACGCCCTGTACGGGGTGAGCATGCGCGGTGACGGTGTCACCACGGTGATCTCCCAGCGTCTGGGGAACACACGGGACCGGGATCCGGGCACGGACCAGACGGAGTCCGCACCCGGTCAGGAGGCGTCCTCGCCGACGTGACGCCGTCCCGGCGGGTTCAGGGGCGCTCGGAGGGTCGGTCGGGTACGTCTTCGGAAGCGGTCTTCCCCCCGACGGTGCCGACGCGGTGGCGCAGGGAGAGCAGCCCTCCCACCAGGAGGGTGATCGCCACCCCGATCGGGGTGTACCAGGGAAAGGCCAGGGGGGCGTGACCGCCCTGACCGTCGGGGAAGGTCACGCCCCCGGCCAGCCAGAGCACTCCCAGCAGAGTGGTCACGAAGGCGGCGAGCGCGTCACCGTGCCGAGCTCCTCGGACGAGCAGCCCCAGCAGGAACGCGCCCAGCAACGCCCCGTAGGTGTAGGAGGCGATGCCCAGGCCCACCTCCACGACGGGGTTGTCGGTGGTGGTGAACACCGAGGCGAACCCCACGAACACCAGGGCCCACCCGAGCGTGGCCGTCCGGGCCAGCCGCAGCAGCGTCCGCTCCTCCGGGACCCGTCGGGTGAGCCGTTGGTAGAGGTCGCTGACGGTGGAGGTGGACAGGGAGTTCAGCGAGGAGGAGAGCGTGCTCATCGCTGCCGCGAGGATGCCGGCCAGCAGCAGCCCGGTCAGTCCCGGGGGGAGTTCGGTGACCACGAACCGGGGAAACAGCTCGTCGCTGCTGGCCATCCCCATCGCCTCCGGAGCGGCTCCGGAGAAGAACGCCCACAGCATCACCCCGACGAACAGGAACAACGCGAACTGCGCCGTCACGACCAGACCACTGGCGATCACGGCACGTCTGCTGTCGGCCAGGGTGCGGCAGGCGAGCAGCCGCTGCACCATCAACTGGTCGGCCCCGTGGGAGGCCATGGCGAAGAAGGCGCCCCCCACCACCGCGGTGACCACGGAGTACTGGTTGGTGAGCACGGCCGCTCCGACGTCGAACAGCTGGAACTTGCCCGCTTCGACGGCCCTGTCGAACCAGCCGGAGGGGAGCTTTCCGAGCAGGATCAGCCCGGCGATCGCGGAGCCGCCGACGTAGACGCCCATCTGCACCACGTCGACCCACACCACCGCCCGGATACCCCCGAAGTAGGTGTAGACGACGGTCAGCGTCGCGAGGACCAGAATGATCTGCCAGTACGTCACGGACAGCCCGAAGGAGCCGAGCATCACCTTCACCGGGATCGCGGTGGCGAACAGACGGAGCCCGTCGGCGAGCAGCCTGGTCACCAGGAACGTCACCGAGGCGGTTCCCTGGAGTCCGCCTCCGAAACGTTCCCCGAGGAAGGCGTAGGCGCTGACCAGGTTTCCCGCGTAGTAGCGCGGAAGCAGGACCAGGGCGACCACGACGCGACCGACGAGGTAGCCGAGCGCGAGCTGCAGGTAGGTGAACGAGCCCAGGTAGGCCACGGTGGGCACGCTGATCACGGTCAGCGTGGAGGTCTCGGTGGCCACGACGGAGAGGCAGACCGCCCACCAGGGGAGGTTCCGTCCGCCGAGGAAGTAGTCCCGGGTGCCGCGTTGCCTGCCTGCGAGCAGGATCCCGAGCGCGGGTGTCGCGATCAGATAGGTTCCCATTATCGCCAGGTCGACGACTCGCATGGCGGCTCCCGGTCGGTGGTGGGGCGGGGATGCTCAACCGAGCACCCGCAGGGTGCGCACCGGCGTCCGGTGTGGGGGAGGCAGCCGCACGGGGTCCCGACCCGGTGTGATGCTGCCCAGTACTCTCGGTCCGGCCGCTCCCGTGGCGCTCGGCACGTTGCCCGCGATCCCGTGCAGGGTGAGGAATCCCAGCAGCGTGGCCAGATAGGCCTCCTTGGCCGCGCGGGGCACCCCGTGTTCGTCGCTCGTGGACAGTTCGATGCCCCGGTTGCCCAGTTCCCGGCGCAGTTCCGCGTACAGCACCGGGTTGGCCACACCTCCGCCGGAGGCCACCACGAAGTCAGCCGAACACGCCGAGCACTCCTCGGCGACGGTCAGCGCGGTGAGCCGCGTGACGGTGGCCACCAGGTCCGCCTCGTCGACGTGGGGAACTCCGGCGAGTCGCCGGCGGAGGTAGTCGTGGTCGAAGTGTTCCCTTCCGGTGGACTTCGGGGGGCGGCGGGTGTAGTAGTCGTCCTTCGACAGTTCCTCCAACAGGTCGGTGCGCGTCCGTCCGCGCGCGGCGATCTCACCTCCGTGGTCGCTGGTCCGTCCCGTCGATCCCAGGGAGACGGCGGCGTCGATGAGTGCGTTTCCCGGTCCGGTGTCGTAGCCGAGCGTTCCGGCCTCGCCCAGCACGGTGATGTTGGCTATCCCACCGATGTTCAGTGCCGCGGCGGTCGCGCAGCGGGCTCGCGCCGAAGGGTGGTCCCGGAGGAGTCCGCGCAACCAGAGGGTGTCGAAGACCGGGGCCAGTGGTGCTCCCTGGCCTCCGGCGGCCACGTCCCGCCCGCGGGGATCGGACACCACCGGCAGGCCGGTGCTCTCGGCGATCCAGGAGGGCTGTCCCAGTTGGAGTGTGCCCGTCGTCCGGCCGTGCTCCACCAGATGGTGGACGGTCTGCCCGAGCGAGGCGACCAGCTCGGCTCGGCCCGCCGCGAGTTCGTCGAGGCCGATCCGGGCCGCTCGGGCCAGTTCCCGCCCCGTCTCGGCGTCCAGCCGGCACCACCGCGCACTCCAGCCCTCCTCCGGGGACGGATTCCGCAGTTCCTCGCGCAGTCCCTCGGGATAGGGCAGTTCGAGGTGCCCGAGGGGGCGGAGTTCGATCTCGTCGGCGCGCGTGGTCAGTTCCGCCGCCGCCACGTCCCACGCGTCCATGGAGGTGCCGGAGAGCAGACCGATGACGCGGCACTTTCCCATGACGGTGGTTTAGATCACTATCGGGTGAAAACGCAAGCACGACACGTGGGTTTTCGGTGAATTACCCACCAGGGTCGCCTCGGGAAGGTCGCTCGGAGGGTGCGACGATGGGGCCGTGACCACCACGAATGTGATCCTGATCGTCATTGCCGCACTGGTGGTGCTGGCGTTGCTCGTCGGCACGGGTTTCCTGTTGGCCCGGCGCAGACGGGTCAGTCTCTCCCGGGACGAGCAGCGGGACACCTCAGCCGGCCAGGGCGGTGGTTATCGCACGGGCGGCGGTGTCAGTCTCTCCAGCGGCGCGGACACCGCCGTGACCGAGCATCCCGTCGGGGAACGCACGGAGACGGAGGGGCAGCCCGCCGTCGGCGACGACGCCGCCGTTCCCCGGGACAGCGAGCGCCGTGACATCGTGGACGTTCCGCTGCCCACCACCTCCGAGGACGAGGCCGCCACCGCGGAGCGCGACGACAGCTCCGTGGAAGACGCCGGGACTGCCCCGGAAGCACGGGAGGAGACCCGGCAGGAACCCGCTGTTCCGGAACAGCAGACGGCCGCGGAGGACTCCACCGGCCCGGCTCCCGAGATTCCGCGGGAGAGCACCGAGACGGGGGCGACGACCTCGGCCCCGGAACGTTCCGAAACCGGGGCCGCTCCGGAACGGACCGTTCCCGAGGAGGAACCGGAGTCCGAGCGGGCCGGAACGGAACCGATCGAGCCTTCGGCCGGGCGGCTGGAACGCCTGCGCGGCAGGCTCTCACGCTCCCGCTCGATGCTCGGGCAGGGCGTACTGGGACTGCTCGGTGCCGGGGACCTGGACGAGGAGTCCTGGGAGGAGATCGAGGACACGCTGCTGATGGCCGACATCGGCGCGGCCACCTCCTCCGAGATCATCGAGCGGCTGCGCACCGAGATGGCCGCTCGCGCGGTGCGTGGCCCCGAACAGGCCAGGGCCCTGCTGCGTGAGGTGCTGGTCGAGGCACTCGGTCCGGAACTGCCTCGTTCGGTGCGGGCGCTGCCACACGGTGATCCCTCCGACGGAGGCAAACCCGCCGTCGTGCTGGTGGTCGGGGTCAACGGGACCGGAAAGACGACCACCACCGGCAAACTCGCCAGGGTACTGGTCGCCGACGGACGTTCGGTGTTGCTCGGCGCGGCCGACACCTTCCGGGCGGCCGCCGTCGAACAGCTCGGCACCTGGGGAGAACGTGTCGGTGCCGAGGTGGTGCGGGGCAACGAGGGAGCGGACCCGGCCAGTGTGGCCTTCGAGGCCGTGCAACGCGGTGCCGACACGGGAGTGGACGCCATCCTCGTCGACACGGCGGGCCGCCTGCACACGAAAACCGGGTTGATGGACGAACTCGGCAAGGTCAAACGCGTGGTGGAGAAGCGTGCCCAGGTCGACGAGGTGCTGCTGGTCCTGGACGCCACCACGGGACAGAACGGGCTCGCCCAGGCGCGGGTCTTCGCCGACGTCGTCGACGTGACCGGGATCGTGCTCACCAAGCTGGACGGCACGGCCAAGGGGGGCATCGTCTTCCAGGTGCAGCGTGAACTCGGCGTTCCGGTCAAACTGGTCGGTCTGGGGGAGGGTGCCGACGACCTCGCCCCCTTCGAACCGCAGGCCTTCGTGGACGCCCTGCTGGAGTGACGCGGTGTCCGTGGGGTTTCCGTCGGGTCCGGTCCCCTCCGGGGCCGACAACCTCACCCGAGCCGGTGCCGTCCCCGCCACGCGGTGGCGTCCGGGGCCGACGGTTCGGCCAGAGCCCGTGTTCGTCGGTGGCTCTCCGGTCGTCCTCGCCGCGACGTAACACCGTGGTCATCCGGAGAACTCGTTCGTAACCCGGGTGCCCACGAACGTCATCGGCGGGACACAACGGCATTCCCACCCGGAAACACCTTCCTCCGAGGATGCGGCCCAGTCCGGAACGCAGGGTCGTACGGGAGGGCGATGTGAATTCGGGTGACACCGCTTGGGTGCTGGTGTGCGCGGCTCTGGTCATGCTCATGACCCCCGGCTTGGCGTTGTTCTACGGGGGGATGGTCCGCGCACGCGGAGTGCTCAACATGTTGATGATGAGCCTGGCCAGCCTGGGGCTGGTGGGGGTGCTCTGGGTGCTCTACGGGTACTCCACCGCCTTCGGAACGGATGTCGGAGGGGTGGGGCTGCTCGGTTCGCCGACCGAGTTCTTCGGCATGTCCCGCCTGGTCGGGGCCGACGCGCTCTCCGACACGATCCCCACCTTCGCCTTCGCGGCCTTCCAGGCGATGTTCGCGATACTGACCGTGGCCCTGATATCAGGGGCGGTCGCCGACCGGGCGCGTTTCGGTCCGTGGGTGCTCTTCGCCGGACTGTGGGCCACCCTGGTCTACTTCCCGGTGGCCCACTGGGTCTTCGCCTTCGACGAGACCAACGCCGCCGGGGAGGTCACCGCCGTGGGCGGCTGGATCGCCAACCGGGTGGCCGCGATCGACTTCGCGGGCGGTACCGCGGTACACATCAACGCGGGGGCCGCGGCCCTGGCACTGGTGCTCGTGCTCGGTCCGCGCACCGGGTGGCCGCGTGAGACCGGCAAGCCGCACAACCTGCCGCTGGTGGTGCTCGGTGCCGGACTGCTGTGGTTCGGCTGGTTCGGGTTCAACGCCGGGTCCGCGTTGAGCGCGGGGGACACCGCCGCCGTGGTCTTCCTGAACACCCTGGTGGGGGCGAGCGCGGCCATGCTGGCGTGGTTGCTCGTGGAGCGGCTGCGGCACGGCAGACCGACCACGTTGGGAGCCGCTTCGGGCATCGTGGCGGGCCTGGTGGCGATCACCCCGGCCTGTTCCGCCGTGACTCCCCTGGGCGCCGTGGCGATCGGTCTCGTCGCGGGGGCCTGCTGCGCCCTGGCCGTGGAGCTCAAGTACCGGCTGCGCTACGACGACTCCCTGGACGTGGTCGGGGTGCACCTGGTCGGGGGGTTGGTCGGAACCCTGTTGGTGGGCTTCTTCGCTTCGGAGAGCGCTCCGGAGGGAGTGGCCGGTCTGTTCTACGGCGGGGGAGTGGACCAGCTGTGGAGACAGACCGTCGGCGCGGTCGCGGTGCTGGCCTACTCCCTGGTGCTGAGCTGGTTCCTGGCCTGGGTGCTGCAGCGCACCATCGGTTTTCGGATCGACTCGCGTGGTGAGCACGCCGGCATCGACGAGACCGAGCACGCCGAGACCGGATACCACTTCGCCGACGTCGGCAGCACTCTGCGCAGGCCCGCTACGGAGGAGCGCGGTTCGACCGACGCCCTGGAGGGGAGTTTCCGATGAAATTGCTCACGGCTGTCGTGCAACAGTCCCGCGTGGAGGAGGTCCGTGCTGCGCTGGTCTCCCTGGGTGTGCGGGGTATGACCATCGCCGAGGTCCGTGGCTGCGGAAGACAGCAGGGCCACACCGAGATCTACCGGGGCGCCGAGTACACCGTGGACGTGGTGGACAAGACCAGGATCGACGTCCTGGTCGACGACGCCGAGATCGACGAGGTGGTTCGTGCGGTGGTTTCCGCCGCCCGCAGCGGAAACGTCGGCGACGGCAAGGTGTGGGTGACGCCGGTGGACTCGGTGGTACGGGTACGCACCGGCGAGACCGACGAACGAGCGGTCTGAGCGGACGCGACGGGAACCGACCGGAGAGGACGGGCGCCCCTGGGGCTCGTCCTCTCCGGTTTTTCGTGTTCCCGCCACGTACCCGATGGGCGTGCGTGGTTTCGGACACCGAGGGGATCCGCGTTCTGCGTAGCACTACGCAGGGTTGTTCGGGGGGTATCACGGTCTCGCGTGGCCCACGGGCGCGGCCAGAATGTTCGGTGTGACGCGTTGGGCGGAGCCGGTTGGGGGGAGTCCCCGCCCGTTCTGGGGGTCGGGCGGGGACCTGGTCCGCGCACGCGTCGGGGCCCACACCGGACGGCCCGTGGAGGGGGCGGGCCGTCCGGTGGTCTCTTCCCGCGCTCTCTCCGGTGCCCCCGTGGGCCGGTTTCCGTAGGCTGGGGTGGCAGTGGAGGCGCGGCGTCGATCAGGACGGAACGGAACTCCCGTGGACGGCGGAGGGGACGTGGGCTCCGTCCCGGCGAGGGGGGTCGGGATTCGGCTGGCTCCACGGGAGTTGTTGGTCGTGGCGGGGCTGCCGGGAGCGGGCAAGAGCACCGCCCTGCGTTCGCTGACCAGTTCCGTGCCGGTGACGGTGCTGGACTCCGAGGGGGTGTACCGCGTGCTGTCGGCCTGGTCCGGACTCCCCTACCGGGTGTTGAGGTGTGTCGTGCACCCGGTGCACTACGTACGGACGGTGCTGTGCTGTGTCCGGGTGCCGGGGCCGGTGGTGGTCCACGTTCCCGCGACGCGTGTGCTGGCTCGGCTGGCCCTGCTGGGCCTGGCCGCGGCGACGGGACGGACCGCGGCGCTGTTGTGGGTGGACGTGCCCCCGGGGCTCGCGTTGGCGGGGCAGCGGGCACGTGGTAGGATGATCAAGGCACGGTCTTTCGTACGTCATGTACGCCGTGCCCGTCGGACCCGACGGGTGATGCTGGCTCCGACCGCCCCTGCTGGGTGGCGTGGAGTCCATGTGGTCACCCGTGCGGACATAGCCGAGGGGATCCACCTGATTCCGTTGGGGTGAGGTTGCTCCTTTTCGGCCGTACGGGTGCCGAGGCAGACGTGATCGCCCGTTATCCTGAATCAGTACGCACCGGGGACGGGCCGGTGCTGCCGGCTGAGATACATCGAGCTGCGAGTGACTGGCAACAGAGTGTGCGTTGCGGGTGTGCGCGGCCCGAGATGCGTAGGCGCCGGTGCGGTGACTGTGCCGTCGTCACGTGGACCTGATTCGTGCGATCCGTCCGCGGAGACCACTGCGGGTCCGTTCAGAGTGCTTCAGCCGCCCCGACCACACGAGGAGAACCCAGACTTACATGCCTACATTCGACGAGCTCGAACTCGACTCCCGCGTTCTCGCCACACTGACCGACCTCGGCTACGAGACTCCCTCCGCGATCCAGGCCGAGACCATCCCCTCCCTGCTGGACGGCCGGGACGTGACCGGACAGGCACAGACCGGCACGGGCAAGACGGCCGCCTTCGCCCTGCCCATCCTGTCGCGGATCGACCTCGACAGGCGGCAGAAGCCCCAGGCGCTGGTGCTCACACCGACCCGTGAACTGGCCATCCAGGTGGCCGAGGCCTTCCGCGGCTACGCCGCTCGCCTCCCCGGCTTCCGGGTGCTGCCCATCTACGGGGGGCAGAGCTACGGGCCCCAGCTGAGCGGCCTCCGCGAAGGGGCCCACGTGGTGGTCGGGACCCCGGGAAGGATCATCGACCACCTGGACCGGGGCTCCCTCGACCTTTCCGGGCTCAAGCAGCTCGTGCTGGACGAGGCCGACGAGATGCTGCGCATGGGATTCATCGAGGACGTCGAGCGGATCCTGCGTTCGGTGCCGCAGCAGCGGCAGATCGCGCTGTTCTCGGCGACCATGCCGAACGCCGTGCGCAACATCAGCCAGTCCTACCTGAACGAGCCGGTCGAGGTCGCCGTGCGCAGTGCCACCACCACGGGGACGAACATCCGGCAGCGCTACTGGTCCGTCCGCGGGGTGCGCAAACTGGACGCGCTTTCCCGGCTGCTGGAGGTCGAGCCGATCGACGCGGCCATCGTGTTCGCCAGGACCAAACAGCTGACCGAGGAACTCACCGAACAGCTGCGTCTGCGCGGGTTCAACGCCGCCGCCATCAACGGGGACATCGCCCAGGCACAACGGGAACGCACCATCGAGCAGTTGCGCCGAGGACGCGTCGACATCCTGGTGGCCACGGACGTGGCGGCGCGGGGACTGGACGTGGACCGGGTTTCCCACGTGCTCAACTACGACGCCCCGCACGACAGTGAGTCCTATGTCCACCGCATCGGGCGCACGGGCCGGGCCGGCCGCAGCGGCGAGGCCATCCTGTTCGTCACCTCGCGGGAACGGCAGTTGCTGCGGTCCATCGAGAAGGCGACCGGACAGTCCATCGCGCGTATGGAGCTGCCCTCGATAGAGGCGGTCAACGAACGGCGTCTCGAAAGGTTCCGTCGGCGGATCACGGAGACGCTGGAAAGCGGCGACCTCGAGGTCTTCGAGAAGCTGGTGCGCGACTACGAGGAGGAGACCGGGGTTCCCGCCGCGCGGGTGGCCGCCGCGTTGGCGAGCATGGCACAGGGTGAGCAGCCGCTGTTGCTGCAACCCGAGCCCGAACCGGAGAGCAAGGCCGGCCGACGGGGTGGCCAGGCCGGGAACGCGGACACGGCGATGTTCCGGGTCGAGGTGGGCCGACGGAACCGGATCACCCCCAGTGCCCTGGTCGGCGCGCTGGCCAACGAGGGGGGACTGTCCAGCAAGCGCATCGGGCACATCGACATCCGGGACGAGCACACCCTGGTGGAACTGCCCGCCGAGCTCTCGGAGGACCTGCTGCGCAAGCTGCGCAAGACCCAGGTGGCCGGGCGCGGACTGCGGATCAGCCGCGCCGAGGGCGAGACGCCGCGCCGTTCCGGCGGATGGTCCCGCAGGCCGGGGCGGGAGCGTTCGAGCTCCCGACGGCGGGGCAGGACCGGCTCCACGGGAGCTCGTTCCGGGGCCGAGAAGCGCCCCACGGCCGATCGGGGATGAGCACCGCCCGCCGGGTGCCGGGGAACTCCTCCGGCACCCGGCGGGATTTCGCGTCGGGGCGCTTCCCACGTACCGTCCGAGGGCGGGCCTGTCCGCTGAACGGTTACCCTCGGCATAGGAACATCGACGACTCTTGGAGCCCGTGAACCCGTGTTCGACACTCTTTCCGACCGGCTCACCTCGGTTCTGAAGAACCTGCGCGGCAAGGGGCGGTTGTCCGAGGCGGACATCGACGCCACCGCGCGCGAGATCCGTGTCGCGCTGCTGGAAGCCGATGTGGCGCTGCCCGTGGTGCGCAGTTTCATCTCGGGGGTCAAGGAACGTGCCAAGGGAGCCGAGGTCTCCCAGGCGCTGAATCCGGCCCAGCAGGTCATCAAGATCGTCAACGAGGAACTCGTCGGCATCCTCGGCGGGGAGAAACGCGATCTCGCGCTGGCCAAGAACCCGCCGACCGTGATCCTGCTGGCGGGATTGCAGGGTTCGGGCAAGACCACGCTCGCGGGGAAGCTGGCCAAATGGCTTTCCGGACAGGGACACACCCCGCTGCTGGTCGCCTGCGACCTCCAGCGTCCCAACGCGGTCACCCAGCTCCAGGTGGTCGGGGAACGTGCCGGTGTTTCCGTGTTCGCCCCGGAACCGGGCAACGGGGTCGGCGATCCCGTCGACGTGGCGCGTCGGGGAGTGGCCGAGGCCCAGCGTGCCCAGCACGACACGGTGATCGTGGACACGGCGGGGCGTCTGGGTGTCGACGAGGAGATGATGCGGCAGGCCTCGGACATCCGGGACGCCGTCGACCCGCACGAGACCCTCTTCGTCGTCGACGCCATGATCGGTCAGGACGCGGTGAGCACCGCCGAGGCCTTCCGGGACGGGGTCGGTTTCACCGGCGTGGCGCTCACTAAGCTCGACGGTGACGCGCGGGGTGGCGCCGCCCTGTCCGTGCGTCAGGTCACGGGCCAGCCGATCATGTTCGCCTCGAACGGGGAGAAGATCGAGGACTTCGACGTGTTCCATCCGGACCGGATGGCCAGTCGGATCCTCGGCATGGGCGATGTGCTCACCCTGATCGAGCAGGCGGAGCAGGCTTTCGACGCCGACCGGGCCGAGCAGGCCGCGGAGAAGCTGGGCACGGGGGAGCTCACCCTGGAGGACTTCCTGGAGCAGATGCAGGCGGTCCGCCGGATGGGACCACTACAGAACCTGGTGGGGATGCTTCCCGGCGGCAACCAGATGAAGGACCAGCTCGCCAACTTCGACGAGAGCTACCTCGATCGGGTCCAGGCCATCATCCGTGGCATGACCCCGGAGGAGCGAGCCAACCCGAAGATCATCAACGCCTCGCGCAGACAGCGTATCGCCAACGGGTCGGGTGTGCGCGTCAGCGATATCAACGACCTGGTCAACCGGTTCTTCGAGGCTCGCAAGATGATGCAGCAGATGGCGGGCCAGTTCGGTGGCGGTGGTGGCGGCGGCAGCCGCAAGAACAAGAAGGGCAAGAAGGGCAAGAAGGGCAAGAACAAGGCCCCCACACCGAAGGCGGCACGGGGCGGAATGCCCGCCGGTTTCCCCGGTCTGCCCGGGGGGCAGCAGGGTCAGTCCCCGCAGCTGCCCGGTGGGTTGAACCAGCTTCCTCCCGGCTTCGACCCCTCCAAACTCGATTTCGGCAAGAAAAAGAAGTAGGACACGGCCTTGACCGCTCTCCACCTGCGCGGTGTGTTGCTTCCCGAGGACCGGACGCGGGAGCTGTGGGTGCGGGACGGGGTGATCAGCACCTCGCCCGTGCCGGGAGCCGTCACCGTCTTCGACGGGGGGTACATCCTCCCCGGGCCGGTGGACTCCCACTGTCACGTCGGTGTGGGCCCGCAGGGGCCCGTGGAGCTCTCCGAGGCCGTGGCACAGGCGGAAACGGACCGGGACGCGGGGACGTTGCTGATGCGTGACTGCGGATCCCCCGTGGACACCCGACCGCTGCAACTGCGTGAGGACCTGCCCCGGATAGTCCGGGCGGGGCGCCACCTGGCCCGTCCCAAGCGCTACATCCCGGGGCTGGCGGAACAGCTCGACGATCCCGAGGAACTGCCCGAGGCCGTCGCACGACAGGCCGAGTACGGCGACGGGTGGGTGAAGCTGGTCGGTGACTGGATCGACCGCTCCGTGGGCGACCTGGCTCCGCTGTGGTCGGACGAGGTTCTCGAACGTGCGGTGGCGGCGGCGCACGAGCGCGGGGCGCGGGTCACCGCCCACGTGTTCGGGCCGGACGCGTTGCCCGGCCTGCTCGGGGCGGGGATCGACTGCATCGAACACGGCACGGGACTCGACGACGCGATGATCGACCTGATGGCCCGGCGGGGTGTGGCGCTGGTCCCCACGTTGATCAACGTCGAGAACTTCCCCTCCTTCGCCGCCGCCGCGACCAAGTACCCCACCTACGCGGCGCACATGACCAAGCTGTACCGCTCGGCGCAGGACACGATCGGCAGGGCCGTCGAGGCGGGGGTTCCGGTGTACGCCGGCACGGACGCCGGGGGCGGTATCGCGCACGGCAGGCTGGTGGACGAGGTTCTCGCACTGCACGGGGTGGGGATGTCCTCGGAGCGGGCCCTGGCCGCCGCCACCTGGTCGGCCCGGCGGTGGCTGGGATTCTCCGGTGTGGAGGAGGGCGCCGCCGCCGATCTGGTGGGCTACGAGTCCGACCCCCGCGAGAACCTGGAAGTGCTGCGCACACCGAAACGGATCGTGCTGCGCGGGCGCGTGGTGGGGTGATCCGCCTGCCACGTGGAGGTGATCCGGGTAACCGCTTCGGGTGGGTGTATCGGGTGCTCGCTTCGCGGGACCACCGTTAGTCTGGCACTTCCCGGCGACACCCGAGTGACGTCGGTGCAACGGAGTAGAACAGACCGTACGGAGGTGTCCGTGACCGCACCGCAGTCGCCGGAAAACGATCGTGGTGCGGGTCGGGGACGCCCGGAGCGAGCGACCGGGATTTCCGTCGACCCGAGGGGGCACCTGGCTCCTCGTTGGGGTTTCGGTGCCTTCTTCCTGGCCGAGGCCGTTTTCGTGTTGGTGTCCGTGGGACTGGCCGCCGCGTTCGGGGACTTCGGAAACGGTGGCTGGGTGGGTCCCATGTTCGTGCTGGTGCTGATGGCCCCGACCGTGTTGGCCGGTGTGGTCGCCGTGGCAGCCACCTTGGTGCGGGGCAACGGTCCGGTACGGGACTTCGGACTGCGGTGGCGTCGCTCCGACGTACGTATCGGCCTGGTGATCGGTCTGTGCGGTCTGGTGCTGAGTACCGTCGCCTCCGTGCTGTGGACGCGCTGGGTGGGCACGGAACAGGCCACCTCGGCGGTGGGCAGCCTCCTGGAGGACGTCGAGCTGTCCCCGGCGCTGGCCGTGGTCATCTTCCTGCACGTGTGGTTGGTTGCCCCGGTCTGCGAGGAGCTGTTGTACCGGGGACTGCTGTGGGGAGCCATGGAACGGCTGCGGTTCAACCAGCTGACCGTGTTCCTGCTCACCACGGCGATATTCGCCATCGGCCACTTCGAGCCCACCCGAACGGTGCTGCTGCTCGTGATAGCCCTTCCGATAGGGCTGGCCCGGCTGATCACGGGAAGGTTGACTGCTAGCGTCGTGGCGCACCAGGTGAACAACTTTCTTCCCGCCCTGGGGTTGTTGCTCATGTCGTTGGGCCTGCTGCCCTCTTGAACAGGGCGTTTTCCCCCGTTCGGCGGTGTGGCCCGGGGGGTCGGAGGGCACCTCGCGAGGTTCTCCGGAGAGGGTCTGGCACAATGGGAAGTTGTTCGCCACGAGCGGGCTCTCTCACCGCTTCGTGGCTGGTCGAAGTAGGGGTTGTCCCGGCGTGTTTTGACATGGTTCGTCCGGGACGCTCACCGGAGCACGAACGAGAGTTTGAGGAGCACCACCACCCGTGGCAGTGAAGATCAAATTGATGCGGCTGGGCAAGATCCGCGAGCCGCACTACCGGATTGTCGTCGCGGACGCGAAGACTCGGCGTAACGGCCGGGACATCGAGACGATCGGTCAGTACCACCCGAAGCAGCAGCCGAGTCACATCCAGATCGACTCCGAGCGTGCGCAGTACTGGCTGAGTGTCGGCGCGCAGCCCACCGAGCGAGTGCAGCACCTGATGAAGGTCACCGGGGACTGGCAGAAGTTCAAGGGACTGCCCGGTTCCGAGGGCACCCTGAAGGAGCAGCCCGGCAAGAGGTCCAAGCAGGAGCTGTTCGAGGAGGCCTTGGCCGCCGCCGACACCGACTCGGGTTCCGAGGCCACCACCCCCAAGAAGAAGGGTGGCAAGAAGGCCGAGGCCGCTGCTGACAACGAGGAGAGCAAGGAGCAGTCCGGGGAAGGACAGGAGTGACTGTCCTCGCGGACGCGTTGGAACACCTCGTGCGGGGAATCGTGGACAATCCCGACGAGGTGCGGGTCGAATCGTTGACGACGCGTCGCGGCCGCACACTGGAAGTGCACGTCAACCCCGAGGACTTGGGGAAGGTCATCGGGCGGGGCGGTCGTACCGCGACCGCGTTGCGTACTGTCATGTCCGGTGTCGGCGGCCGCGGGATCCGCGTCGACGTGGTGGACACCGATCGCTGAGCGGCGGTTATGGCTGATCAGCAGGCTGCCCCACTGGTTGTCGGCCGTGTGGTGAAGCCGCACGGAGTGCGCGGCGAGTTCATGGTGGACGTCCGTTCGGACAGTCCGGATCGCCGGTTCGTGGCGGGGGCTGTTCTCGGTGTCGGAGGAGGGACCGGAGGCGCTACTCCCGAGTCGCTTGAGCTGGTGGCCGCCCGGTGGCACGCCGGGCGGCTGCTGGTGCGGGCGAGGGAGATCTCCACTCGTGACGGAGCGGAACGTCTCCGGGGCGCCCTGCTGACCGTGCGCCCCGAGGAGCTGGAACGCCCGGAGGATCCGGACGAGTTCCACGACCATCAGCTGGAGGGTCTGTCGGTCGAGCACACGGACGGGACGGTGGTCGGGACTGTGGCGGGAGTGGTGCACGCCCCCGCCGGTGAGCTGCTCCGCGTCTCCGTGTCGGGTGAGCGGCGCGAGTCACTGGTTCCTTTCGTGCACGACATCGTCGTCGAGGTGGACCTCGCGGCGGGGACCGTGCTCATCGATCCGCCCGAGGGGTTGCTCGATCCCTTCTGATCCCGTTCGGCCCGGACTGACGGGACAGCGGGACGGTGTATCTCGTGTGACGAGCACAGTGAGGGGGCGGTCGCGATGCGGATCGACGTGGTGACGATCTTTCCCGAGTATCTCGCCCCGGTGCGGGAGGCATTGCTGGGTAAGGCCATCGAGCGGGGAAGGATCTCCGTGGGCGTGCACGACCTGCGGGACTGGACGCACGACGTCCACCGCTCGGTGGACGACAGCCCGTACGGCGGTGGCCCGGGAATGGTGATGAAGCCCACCGTGTGGGGTGAGGCCCTGGACAGCGTGTGCGCGGAGGGCGAGGGGCAGCCGAGGTTGGTCGTGCCGACCCCCGCCGGAAGGCCCTTCGACCAGGAGACCGCGCGCCGGTGGTCCGGGGAGGGACACCTGGTCTTCGCCTGCGGCCGTTACGAGGGTATCGATCAGCGGGTGGTCGAGGACGCCGCTCGTCGTATGCCGGTGGAGGAGGTTTCCATCGGTGACTACGTCCTGGTCGGCGGTGAGGTCGCTGCGCTGGTCATGATCGAGGCGGTGGCCCGACTGGTACCCGGTGTGCTGGGCAACCCGGCTTCCGCCCAGCAGGACTCGTTCTCGGACGGACTGCTGGAGGGCCCGTGCTACACGCGTCCGGAGACCTGGCGCGGTCTGTCCGTGCCGGAGGTCCTGCTTTCCGGGGATCACGCGGCGGTGAGCCGCTGGCAACGCGATCGCGGGATCGAGCGGACGGTTCGGCGGCGCCCTGATCTGATCGAGCGGTTGCCCGCCGAGTGCCTGGACGAGCACGACCGTGCCGTGCTGGCTCGGTCGAGGGAGGTCGAGCAGCTCCCGGAGGAGGAGTCCTCCGCCTCCTCCGAGGTGTAGTGTCCCCTCGCCGCATCCCTCTCCTGGGACCTCCCTTCGGAGAGGCGGCCCTGGTTCGGATTCGCGGCAGCGGCTGGTAAGCTCTGCCGAGAAGCAGTGCGGCCGGCCGGGTGAGTGCCTGCCGGCGCCCGCGGATTTCCTGCTTCGGCAGGCGTCTTCCTCGCGGGACGAGGTGACGGAAAACGGCTCGATGACGACCCGCACATCGCCCGGACGGCGGTACCCGGGTCGCCACGGGTGGATCCGTGCAGTGGTCCTTGGCGGATCGCTGAGCGGGTCATCGGCCGCGACAGGAGTCGCGGTTCACGCGAACAGATTTCACTGTCGTGATCGAACGTTCAACGACACGGATGAGGACGGACCACCGATGAACAAGCTGGACGCGCTGGACGCCCAGTCGATGCGTTCCGACATCCCAGACTTCCGGCCCGGCGACACGCTGAAGGTCCACGTCCGCGTCATCGAGGGTTCGCGCGAGCGTGTCCAGGTCTTCCAAGGCGTCGTCATCCGTAGGCAGGGTGGCGGCATCCGGGAGACCTTCACCGTGCGCAAGGTCTCCTTCGGTGTCGGCGTGGAGCGTACCTTCCCGGTACACAGCCCGAACATTTCCAAGATCGAGGTCGCCTCTCGCGGTGACGTTCGACGGGCCAAGCTGTACTACCTGCGCGATCGCGTCGGTAAGGCTGCTCGGGTCAAGGAGAAGAAGCCCGCCAAGAACTCCTGAGGCGGGGCGGACGCACCGACGGCCGCGACAGGCCGGACGGGTGACGGACCAAGCGGTGCACGATCCCGGGAAGCTCCGGGGTCGTGCACTTTTTGTGTCCCGGTTCTCCCGGTTTCGGCGGTAATGTCGAATCCGCCCGCTCGAATTCCCTTCCAATTCCTTCGATTGAGTGAAGTGATTTCCGGGTGTGTGATCTCGGGAATCCCTTCATCCCGCCGAGACCGGTCAGGAGGAAGGCTCGTTCCCCTCCGGTCTCGGCGAAACCGCACCGCAGAGGCCTTTTCTCGTTCGTTCCGCCCTCGACCGGATCGAGCGGATGGGGGCGGGGTGCGGAAACGCCCCTGTTCCGAGTCCAGTAGGCTGGCGGAGTGGCCGACGTCATGCGTTCTCCAGGACCGGACGAGGAGCCCGCGGAGGAGCCCTCCGGGGAGGAAACAGCCGCCGAACGCGGTGACCGGACCTCTGACACGGGGACGGGCTCCGCCGGGAAGGGGAAAAAACGGAAAAAGGGGTCCTTCTGGTGGGAGCTGTTCGTCCTCGTGGGCACGGCACTGGTGCTGACCGTGCTGTTGCAGATGTTCGTGGCTCGCGTGTTCGTCATCCCCTCCCAGTCGATGATGGACACCCTGCACGGCTGTCCCGGCTGCAACAACGACCGGATTCTCGTCGACAAGATCACCTACCGCTTCAGCGACCCGCAGCCCGGTGACGTCGTCGTCTTCAGCGGACCGGACAGCTGGATGGAGGGCGAGTCGGGCGGAACGGAGTCGGCCAACCCCGTGGTGGGGTTCTTCCGGCGGGCCGGAGCGTTGCTGCACATCGTCAGCCCGGGCGAGAAGGACTTCGTGAAGAGGGTGATCGCCACCGGTGGACAGACGGTGGAGTGCTGTGACCCGCAGAACCGGGTGCTTGTCGACGGCGAACCGTTGGACGAGCCCTATATCCACTGGTCCGGCGAGTCCAGGACCCAGGAGGAGTTCGGGCCGGTGACGGTTCCCGAGGACCATCTGTGGGTGATGGGGGACAACCGGAACAACTCCCTGGACTCCCGGTACCAGGGCGGCGGGGGCCGTGCGGGAGCGGTTCCGGTCGACGACGTGATCGGGAAGGCACAGTTCGTCGTGCTGCCCCTGACGAGGTGGCAGAGCATTTACGAGGAGAATCCGCAGACGAGGGCGCTGGGTGCGGCCTCGGAGGGGGCGGCGAACTCCTCCGGGACGGGAGGACTCGGCTATCTGACCGTGGTGCCTGCCGCGTGGGCGGTTCGTCGCGGTTCCCTGTCGGTAACACGAGCGGACATTCGGGAGTATCACTGAGCGTGGGAGCGGAGCTCGCCGATCTGGAGTTGCCGCGGACCGTGGTTCGTCGGGACTCCGGCAGCTGGGCCTTGCAGAACGCTCTGGAACGTCGTGGGCTGGGTCCGGTCGTCGGAGTGGACGAGGCGGGACGTGGTGCGTGCGCGGGGCCGTTGGTGGTGGCCGCGTGTTCCCTGCCTCACAGGGACCCGGGGCGTTTCGCGGGACTGACCGACTCCAAGCTCCTCACGGCACGCGCCAGACAGTGGTGGTTCGAGCGGATCGTGACTCTCGCCACGGGATACTGTATCGTTTCCGTGGAGCCGGAGGAGGTCGACGAGCTGGGGGTTCAGACCGCGAACCTGGAGGGGATGCGCAGGGCCGTGGCCGGTCTGAGAGCGCACCCCGGCTACGTGCTCACGGACGGTTTCGAGGCCGGGGGACTCGCGGCCCCGAGCGTGGCCGTCCGTAAGGGCGACCGTGTCGCGGCCTGCGTGGCGGCGGCCTCGGTGCTGGCGAAGGTCAGCAGGGATCGGATGATGGTCGCGCTGCACTCCCGGTTGCCCGCTTATGATTTCGCTGGTCACAAGGGGTATTCGACGTCGGTTCACCAACGTGCTCTCCGGGAGCACGGGCCGAGTGCGTACCACAGGTGGAGTTACTCCAACGTGCTGGAGGCCGCGAACGCGCACGGTATGTGTTCGCCGCGTGGGAAGCGTGCTCGTCGTGGATCGTTCGATGCTTTTGATCAGGATGTGATGGACAATGGAGATGCCGACGTTGGGCACCCGTAGGCCGACCAGTGACAGAGAAGGACTCGCACAGCCATGAGCGCCGAGGATCTCGAGAAGTACGAGACCGAGATGGAGCTGCAGCTCTACAAGGAGTATCGCGACATCGTCGGTCAGTTCACCTATGTGGTGGAGACCGAGCGGCGTTTCTACCTGGCCAACGGGGTGGACGTGCAGGTGCGGAACTCGGATACCGAGGTCTACTTCGAAGTGGCCATGTCGGATGCCTGGGTCTGGGACATGTACCGTCCCACCCGTTTCGTCAAGAACGTGCGGGTCATCACGTTCAAGGACGTCAACGTGGAGGAGCTCGACAAACCTGAGCTGCGCCTGCCGGACGGCGGTCCCCCGTTCAACTGAGCTGATTTTGCTCTGGTCGCGACGTGGGCACGAGGTCCGGATGGTCGGCTGGGCCCCGGACCCGGAACCGCTCCGCGTGGTCCGCGTGCGGGGGCCGAGCGGGGAGGTGCCGGTGTGGGGATTTTCGTGTGTCCCCCAGCCCGCCTCCTTCCGAACGTGCCCTCGTGTGTCGCGGGACTCCTTTCCCTTCCTTTCCCGCCGGGGCGGGTACACCGCCCCGGTTTTTTCGTGTTCTCTTCTTTCCGGGAGCACCCCGTTCCCGACGCGGTGAGAGGAAACCGTCCACAACCTCCGGAATCTTTCCCCAGAAAGGTGCATCGACTCTGGTTCCTTTTCGGTGTTCGGGGCACTGTGAAGTCGTCGCATCCGATCGGCTAGGGGAGGATCCGTTATGCCGAAACCGATTGTGGGGGCTCTGTCCGACGACGACACCCACGGCCGCAGACACGCGCTCGGACGCGCCGGGGAACGACTGGCCGCCGAGTACCTGCGCCAACGGGGGTTGGTGGTGCTCGCGCGGAACTGGAGCTGCCCACAGGGAGAACTGGACCTCGTCTGCACGGACGGACACAGTGTCGTGATCTGCGAGGTCAAGACCCGTTCGGGCATCGACTACGGCGCTCCGGTGGAGGCGGTCAGCCCGTACAAGGTACGCAGACTTCGCGACGCGGCCGGGGCCTGGCTGCGAGCCCATGACGTGCACAACTGTCCGGTGCGTTTCGACGTGGTCTCCGTGTTGTGGCCGCCCGGTGAACCGGCTCGCATCGAGCACCGGCAGGAGGTGTACTGACGGTGGGGCTGCGGACCACTCACGCGGTCGCCCTGTTCGGTGTGGACGGGGTGCTGGTCGAGATCGAGGCGGACGTCCGTTCTGGTGGTTTGCCCGGCGTGCAGTTGCTGGGGCTTCCCGACGCGGCGTTGCAGGAGTCGAAGAACCGGGTACGCGCCGCGATCACCAACAGTGGGGAGTCCTGGCCGCTGTCCCACGTGACGCTGGCCCTCTCCCCGGCGGCGCTGCCCAAGACCGGGACATCCTTCGACACGGCGTTGGCCGTGGCCGTGTTGGCGGCCACCGAGCGGATTCCGTACTCCCCTCTCGAGGGAACGGTGTTCTTCGGTGAGTTGGCCTTGGACGGGCGTGTTCGCATGGTTGCCGGACTGCTTCCCGGGTTGCTGGCCGCCACGGAGAGCGGGATGCGGCGTGCCGTGGTTCCCGCCGCTGGTCTGGCCGAGGCGCGTTCGGTGCCCGGTATCGAGGTGCTCGGGGCCGAGTCCCTCAGCGAGGTGGTTTCCTGGGCACGCGGCGAGGGAGACTTGCATCAGTGTCCCACTGAGGAGTTCCGGGAGGCCGCGGAGGACGTCATCGAGGAGGATCTCGCCGACGTGCGCGGACAACCGGAGGCACGTCGGGCTCTCGAGATAGCCGCGGCGGGCGGACATCACCTCCTGATGATCGGTCCTCCCGGAACGGGGAAGACCATGCTCGCTCGGCGGTTGTGCGGACTGCTTCCCGAACTCTCGGCCGAAGAGGCGTTGGAAACCACGGCCGTTCACTCCGTCGCGGGGGTGCTGCCCGAGGGAGGGGCACTGGTCCGTAACGCTCCCTTCGTCGCACCGCACCATTCCGTCTCGGTGTCCGGGCTGATCGGAGGGGGAACCGGGCTGGCGCGCCCCGGGGCGGTCAGTCGTGCCCACCGGGGTGTCCTGTTCGTGGACGAGGCCTGCGAGTTCGGGGCACAGCGGCTGGAGTCGCTGCGTACGGCGCTGGAGGAGGGGGAGGTGCGTATTTCCAGGAAGGACGGGACACTGCGTTATCCGGCTCGGTTCCAGCTCGTCCTGGCCACCAACCCCTGCCCCTGTGCTCCTGCCCGTGAGCTCGACTGTCGCTGTACCCCGCAGGCGCGTAGACGCTATCTGAACAAACTGTCCGGGCCGTTGCTGGATCGTACGGATCTGCGGGTGCGGATGCGGTCGGTGACCACCGGTGATCTGGTCTCGGGCGGTGAGCCGGAGAGCTCGGCCCGGGTTCGTGCTCGCGTCTCGCGAGCGAGGGAGGCCGCCGCACACCGTTGGCGGGAGTACGGCTGGCGGACGAACTCCGAGGTTCCGGGGCCGAAACTTCGCGGGAAGTTCGCGCTGCCCGGAACAACGACAGCCCTGCTGGACCGGGGACTGGACACGGGGGCGCTGACCGCGCGGGGGGCCGACCGCTGCCTCCGGGTTGCCTGGACGTTGAGTGACCTGGATGGGGCGGAACGTCCGGAGGCCGAACACGTGGCCGCGGCTCTGCAGTTCCGGGAAAGGACGGTGGTATGAACGCCGGATCCGTGCCGGACGAGCAGACGCTCGTGGCCAGGGCCTATCTCTGTGCCGTGGCGGAGCCTCCCGCTCCGGCGCTGAGCCGTTTCACCGCCGAACGTGGCCCGGTCGAGGCGGCAGAGGCGGTGTACGCGGGGGACGTCGACCGGGCTGTGGGGCGGGAGGTGGAGGCCAGGAGAACCCGTGTCTCTGGACGGAGACTACTGGAACTGGCACAGCAGGAGGGAGTGCGACTGCTCGTCCCGGAACACCCCGAGTGGCCGGTCGGGAGCATGGAGGCGTTGGCGGGGGCCACCAGCGTGGGATTGGAGGGGCTCGCCGAACCACTGGCGTTGTGGTGTCGGGGCACCGGCGAGATGAATCCGTCCTCGCGTTTCGTGTCGATCGTGGGGACCCGGGCGGCCACGGGATACGGGGAGAGTCTGGCCGCCGAACTCGCCTACGGGGTGGCCTCGGCGGGCGTCGGGGTGGTTTCCGGGGCCGCTCACGGAGTGGACGGGGCCGCACACCGGGGAGCGCTGGCCGCCCGGGGAAGGACCGTCGCCGTCCTCGCGTGCGGCCCGGAACGGGACTATCCGGCCTCCCACGCCCGGTTGTTGGCCGAGATTGCCGAACGGGGGGTCGTTCTCAGCGAGTACCCGCCGGGGGTGTTGCCGCGCAAACATCGTTTTCTGGTGCGCAACAGGTTGATCGCCGCCCTGGGGAGGGCAACGGTGGTGGTGGAGGCCGGGGTACGCAGCGGGGCGGCCAACACGGCTGCCGCCGCGGACAGCCTGGGGTGTCCCGTCATGGCGGTCCCCGGGCCGGTCACCTCGGCGAGTTCCGTCGGCTGCCACGAGTTGATCCGTTCGGGACGGGCAATTCTGGTCACCGGTGCGGACGAGGTGTTGGAGGCGGTGCTGGGTCCGGGGGAGGGCGGTGAGTTCTCCCGACAGAAGCGCCACCGCGCCACGGACCGTCTCGACACGACCTCCAGAGTGGTGTGGGACGCACTTCGTTCGGATCGCCCCAGGCAGACAGAGCAGCTCGTTTTCGAGACCGGTTTTCCGGAGAGGACCGTCCTCGCCTGTCTGAACGCGCTCGAAATATCCGGTTTCGTACGTTTCGTGGACGAAGGGTGGACACGCTGCGAGTAGTGACGAACCGGGCGCGTATCGTGGCGATGTGCTACTTGACCCAGGTGGAGCCGAGCAGCAATGTCACTTGGCATGAACAGGACGAGTTCCGAGCGCCCGGACGCGTCCGCGAGGCGTGATCGGCTTTCCGAGGAGGCCGCGGATGCGGTCGAGCGGTTCGAACGACACGCTCGCTGGGAACGCGGGATGTCCGCGCACACCGTGCGGGCCTATGTCTCCGATGTCGTGTCCCTGCTCGCTCATCTCGAGAAGGAGAACGAGGACGACGGGGGCGTCGCAGGGCTCGACGCGGCCGCACTGCGTGCCTGGTTGGCTGCCGAGCACGACAGGGGAACGGGCAGGGCCACGCTGGCGCGTAGGGCCGCCTCGGCCCGAGCGTTCACGGCCTGGGCGCACGCTCGGGGCCTCCTGGAGGTCGATCCCGGTCCGCGGCTTTCCACGCCGAAGCGTCCTCGACGACTTCCTCCCGTGTTGCGCAGGGACCAGGCCGAGTCGATGTTGGATTCCTCCGAGGAGGGGGTTCGGGCGGAGGACCCCGTGGCGCTGCGTGACCACGCGGTGCTGGAGTTGCTCTACGCCACCGGCGTGCGGGTCTCGGAGCTGTGCGGGCTTGATCATGGGGATGTCGACCATGAGCGCTGTATGCTCCGAGTGGTGGGCAAGGGGGACAAGCAGCGGACAGTCCCCTTCGGAGTCCCGGCCGCTCGTGCCCTCGAACACTGGTTGGGGCGAGGGCGTCCGAGCCTGGCGCGTTCCGGTTCGGGCGACGCGCTTTTTCTCGGCGTACGAGGTGGGCGGTTGAACCCCCGTACCGCCCGTCGAATCGTGTACGAATCAGCCGGTGCCGTGCGGGGCGCTCCGAGGATCGGTCCCCACGGTCTGCGGCACTCCACCGCCACACACCTTCTGGAAGGTGGAGCCGACCTGCGTAGCGTACAGGAGTTGCTCGGTCACGCTACGCTTTCGACGACTCAGCTCTACACTCACGTGACCGTCGAACGGTTGAAGGCGATCCATGAGCGAACCCACCCCCGTTCCTGACGAAGCCGGGGGCGAAGCCCGAGCGGCGAGCGCGCGATCCGGCTCGAGAACACGCGGTCAGGCAGGAAAGTCACGTCCACGCCGGCGGGAGGACCGTGGACACCCCGGCAGCGTGTCCCGGCTCGATCCGGTGTTCCGTGGCTCTCGCTGGCTCCAGGGCGACCTGTCCCCGGAGACCCCTTCCGAGCGTGACGGTGAGGACGTGGAGGCGGGCATCGCCGCCCTGTGGCACGCGTTCGGCCAGAGCCGGGACCAGAAGCTCCGGGACCGGTTGGTGCTGCACTACGCGCCGCTCGTGAAGTACGTGGCCGGACGTGTGGGGACGGGACTGCCCGCGCACGTGGAGGTCTCCGACCTCATCCAGTCCGGGGTCTTCGGTCTCGTCGACGCGATCGAGAAGTTCGAACCCGAACGTGGTCTCAAGTTCGAGACGTACGCGATGCAGCGTATTCGGGGAGCGATACTCGATGACCTCCGCGCCCAGGACTGGGTACCCCGCTCGGTGCGGAGCAGGGCGCGGGACGTGGAACGCGCGTTGGAACGCCTGGAGGCGAAGTTGCAGCGCAGCGCCACCGACGCGGAACTGGCCGCGGAACTCTCCCTGAGTACGGAGGAGCTGCGCGAGCTCTTCGCCCAGCTCCAGATGACCAGTGTCGTCGCTCTCGACGATCTCATCGGTGTGGGCAGGGGGACGGCTTCCCTGGCGGAGACGCTTCCGGACGAGCGGGCCGAGGACCCGGTCAACACGCTGGTGGACAGGGATAGCAGGCGTCAGCTGGCCGAGGCCGTGGAACGGCTCAGTGACCGGGATCGCATCGTGGTGACCCTGTACTATTTCGAGAACCTGACACTCGCGGAGATCGGCAAGGTGCTCGGGGTGACCGAGTCCCGGGTCTGCCAGTTGCACACGAGGGCGGTGTTGCGGTTGCGTGGCAAGCTCACCGAGGTGAACAACTGAGAAGTGAGCCCGTGAAAGGGTGCTCCTTCCCGGGAGCGTCGGCGGGTCACCACGGCAGCAGCCGTACTTCCGGGGCGGTGAGCGCGCGCAGGGGGTTGAAGTACTCGTCCCCCCGTCGCAGTCCCCAGTGCAGGCAGGCGTCCGGCGGGGTCGCGGGACAGCCTGGGTGTCCTCCCGCGAGAAGTCCGAGTGTCTGTCCCCGGGCGACCCGTTCGCCCGGGCTGACCGTCGGTCGGACCGGTTCGTAGGTCGTACGTGTTCCGTTCCGGTGTTCGACGGAGACCACGGGTCGGTCCACCACGTTCCCCGCGTGGACCACGACTCCGGGTGCGGCCGCGTGGACGCGTTGTCCGGCTCGCCCGAGCAGGTCGACTCCGCGGTGTCCCGGGCCGTAGTGCCCAGCCGGAAGGTGAAATTTGTTCGCTATTCCGGGGTGATTCGGCAACGGAGGTGACAGGCTTTCCGCCGCCGGCGGGGCGTGTGCCGTGGTGGTCGCGAGAGACGGACTTCCGGGAACGGCGTTTCCGGGAAAGCGGACTCCGAGAGCCGTGATCGTGGCCGCCGAGGCCAGTGCGAGAAGACGGAGGGGGCGCATGGGGCGACGCTGTCAGAAGCGCCGGACCCGAACCACGGTCTCTCGCTCCTCCGGTGGACAAACCGGGGTGGTTGGGGAAACGGTCACCGCACTTCTGACGGCCGGGGGCGTGGCGTATACTCGGCAGCGCGATTCGCCAGGTGCGAGTCGACTTCGCGTGCGCGCGTGTCGACCTGCTCACGACGGTACTCGGTCAGCGGAGACCGTCCGGAGTCCGATTCGCCGACAGTTCTCGTTCGGTTCGAGTCGACGGGGCTGCGGTGGTCACCGACCACTTCCGGGCGTGACGGACTGCCAGGTGGAGCCGGCAGTCCTTCCGGTGGCTTCGGGAGAGCTGGTGAGACGGTCGTACGGAGCCGTCAACGGTCCCGGATTCCGTGGTTTTCGGGTGATGGCCTCCGGCGCGTACCAGGGCGGTGGGGCGTCCGGCCCTTCCGCGTCAACCGAAACCGCGCGTCGATACCGACGCGCCCGACACGTGAGGTGCGAATCAGGCTATGGCCGTCGTCACCATGAAGCAGCTGCTCGACAGTGGCGTGCATTTCGGGCACCAGACCCGTCGCTGGAACCCGAAGATGAAGCGCTACATCTTCACCGAGCGCAACGGCATCTACATCATCGACCTGCAGAAGACGCTGTCGTACATCGACGGGGCCTACGACTTCGTCAAGCAGACCGTCGCCCACGGGGGAACCGTCCTTTTCGTGGGGACGAAGAAGCAGGCCCAGGAGGCCATCGCAGAGCAGGCCCAACGGGTCGGCATGCCCTTCGTCAACCAGCGCTGGCTGGGAGGGATGCTCACCAACTTCCAGACCGTGCACCGCAGGCTGCAGCGTCTCAAGGAGCTGGAGACGATGGAGCAGACCGGCGGTTTCGAGGGTCGCACCAAGAAGGAGATCTTGATGCTGACCCGCGAGAAGGAGAAGTTGGAGCGGACCCTGGGGGGGATCCGCGACATGTCCAAGGTCCCGAGCGCCATCTGGATCGTGGACACCAAGAAGGAGCACATCGCGGTCAGCGAGGCCAAGAAACTGGGTATCCCGGTCGTGGCGATCCTCGACACCAACTGCGACCCGGACGAGGTGGACTACCCCATCCCCGGTAACGACGACGCGATCCGTTCCGCCTCCATGCTGACCAGGGTGGTCGCCGACGGCGTCGCGGAGGGCCTGATGGCTCGGAGCGGACGTGGCGAGGGTGCCGAGTCCGGGGAGTCCCAGAGCTCCGAGGAGCCGCTCGCCGAGTGGGAGAAGGAGCTGCTGACCAGCTCCGGTGACTCGGAGGAGACGGCGAACTCCGAGGTGAGCGAGCAGCCCGCGCAGTCTTGACCGGTCGGGTGCACCCGGCGCGGGCCGGGTGCACCCCTCGGTACTTCCGTTCCCCAGACACTCCGACGAGGATGGACGACGCACCATGGCGAACTACAGTGCGGCCGATGTGAAGCGTCTTCGCGAGATCACCGGCTCCGGCATGATGGACTGCAAGAAGGCGCTCGAGGAGAGCGAGGGCGACTTCGACAAGGCGATCGAGAACCTCCGCATCAAGGGTGCCAAGGACGTGGGCAAGCGCGCCGAGCGTTCCACGGCCGAGGGACTGGTCGCCGGTGGCAACGGAGTGCTGCTCGAGCTGAACAGCGAGACCGACTTCGTGGCCAAGAACGAGGAGTTCGTCGAGCTGGCCGACAGGATCGTGGAGGCGGCCAAAGCCACCAACTCCTCCGACGTGGAGACCGTCAAGCAGGCCCCCCTCGGGGACAGCACGGTCGGTAACGCCATCCACGACCTCTCCGCCAAGATCGGCGAGAAACTCGAACTGCGTCGGGTCAGCGTCTTCGACGGGCAGGTGGCCACCTACCTGCACCGCCGGGCGGCGGGACTGCCTCCGGCCGTGGGGGTTCAGGTGGAGTACACCGGCTCCGACGAGGAGGCCGCACGCGGCGTGGCCATGCAGATCGCCGCTCTCAAGCCCCAGTACCTGTCCAAGGACGACGTCCCCGAGGACATCGTCGCCAACGAGCGCAGGATCGCCGAGGAGACCGCTCGCGCCGAGGGCAAGCCGGAACAGGCCATGCCCAAGATCATCGAGGGCAGGCTCAACGGCTTCTACAAGGACAACGTGTTGCTCGAACAGCCCTCGGTGCAGGACAACAAGCGGACGGTCCGGGACCTGCTCGAGGAGGCCGGAATCAGCGTCACGCGCTTCACCAGGTTCGAGGTCGGCCAGGCCTGATCGCTCCTGCTGTGGATCCGCTCCCGTCGCCGTGCACGCTGCGGATCCGGCAGTCAACATGTGAACCGGAGCACTCCGGTTCCTTCCGGAGCGGTCCGCGAGAGTCGATGTCCGCGCCCCGCCTTCGTTCTCGGAGGGCGGGGCGCTTTCTCAGGAGGAACGAGTGACTGACGGCATATCCGTTGGGCAGACGGGCGAGAGTGGTTACCGGCGGGTGTTGCTCAAGCTCGGCGGCGAGATGTTCGGCGGCGGCAGTGTCGGCGTGGACCCGGATGTCGTCGGCACGATCGCACGGCAGCTCGCCGAGGTGGTCGCCAATGGCGTGGAAGTCGCGGTGGTCATCGGAGGGGGCAACTTCTTCCGTGGGGCCGAGCTGCAACAGCGTGGTATGGAACGGGCCCGCGGGGACTACATGGCGATGCTGGGCACCACGATGAACTGCCTGGCGCTGCAGGACTTCCTCGAACGTGAACACGGCATCGACACCCGCGTGATGACCGCCATCAGCATGGGGCAGGTCGCCGAACCCTATATTCCCCGCCGGGCCAGCCGCCACCTGGAGAAGGGGCGGGTCGTGATCTTCGGTGCGGGGACGGGAATGCCGTACTTCTCCACCGACACGGCCGCCGCCCAGCGTGCCCTGGAGATCGGCGCCGAGGTGGTGCTGATGGCGAAGGCCGTCGACGGGGTGTACTCCGCGGATCCGCGGACCACGCCCTCGGCGGAGCTCTTCGAGAACATCACACATCGCGAGGTGTTGGAACGCGGGCTCAAGGTGGCCGACGCGACCGCGTTCAGTCTGTGCATGGACAATCACATGCGGATCCTGGTCTTCAATCTTCTCGTGGAAGGCAACATCGCGCGTGCTGCCAGCGGTGCGAAAATCGGAACACTGGTCAGCACCCCCGGGTAACCGTCCGGTGCGGGTCGATTTGGGATCCTGTCCGGGCTGGTTCGGTACGCACCGGGCCGAGTGAGTACGACCCGTATCGACACATCCGTCGGAGCCTGCCGGGCCCACACCGAAGGAGCAGCCGTGATCGACGAGACCCTTCTCGAAGCCGAGGAGAAGATGCAGAAGGCGGTGGCGGTGGCCAAGGACGACCTGGCCACCGTCCGCACCGGCCGTGCGAATCCCGCGATGTTCTCCGGCATCGTCGTGGACTACTACGGTTCGCCGACACCGCTGAACCAACTGGCGAGCATCAGTGTGCCCGAGGCCAGGCTGGTGGTCATCAAACCGTACGATGCGAGCCAGCTCGGCGCCATGGAGCGTGCGGTCCGGGACTCGAACCTGGGAGTCAACCCGAGCAACGACGGCAAGGTCATCCGAGTGCAGGTTCCGCAGTTGACCGAGGAACGCCGCAAGGAGATGGTCAAGCTCGTCAAGCAGAAGGGCGAGGACGCTCGGATCACCCTGCGCAGTCTGCGGCGCAAGGCCAAGGAGGAGATCGACAGGACCGTCAAGGACGGCGAGGTCGGCGAGGACGAGGGCACACGCGGGGAGAAGGAGCTGGAGAACATCACCCACCGCTACGTCGCCCAGGTCGACGAGTTGGTCAAGAACAAGGAATCGGAACTGCTCGAGGTCTGAAGACGTGGTGACGGCTGGCCAGCGCGAAGGTGAGTCCGGAATGTCGACCGATGTGCCGGACGGAGCCGCACGTCCTTCCCGAGCGGGCAGGAACCTGCCCGCCGCGCTGGCGGTCGGCTTGTTGCTGGGCGCGGGCGTGGTTACCGCCCTGCTGACCTATCGTCAGTCGTTCATCGGCATCGTGGCGCTGGCCTGCGCTCTTTCCACCGTCGAGCTGGCGGGGGCGCTTCGACGGGGCGCGGGTGTCCGACTGGCGTTGCCACCGGTTCTGCTGGGGGGCCAGGCCATGATCTGGTTGTCGTGGCCGTTCGGGCTGTCCGGCGTACTGGTGGCCTTCGCCATCACGACCCTGGGATGTCTGGGCTGGCGCGTCCGGCTGGGGGTGCCCGGATATCTCCGGGACGTCACGGCTTCGGTGTTCACCAGCGCCTACGTGTCGATGTTCGCCGCTTTCGCCGCGATGCTGGTGCTGCCTGCCGACGGTGGGTTCCGGGGGTTGTGTTTCCTGATCGGTGTGGTCGCCTCGGACACGGGGGGCTACGCCTCGGGCGTGTTCTTCGGGCGCCACCCCATGGCACCCCGGGTGAGTCCCAACAAGTCCTGGGAGGGATTCGCGGGTTCACTGCTGGCCGGACTGGTGGCCGGAGTGCTGTCGGTGCCGCTGCTGCTCGGAGGCCCCTGGTGGGTGGGAGCGTTCTTCGGGGCGGCGATCGTGTGCAGCTCGACTCTCGGGGACCTGATGGAGTCGCTGATCAAACGTGATCTGGCCATCAAGGACATGGGCACCCTGCTGCCGGGGCACGGCGGCCTCATGGACCGGATGGACTCGTTGCTGCCTTCCGCCGTGGTGGCCTGGAGCACGCTGTTCTGGTTGCTTCCGGCCTGACCCCGCCCGCTCTGTGGGCACGGTGCCGTGTGCGCGAGGGAGCCGGGAAGGGACCGACGGTCCGTGACCGGTTTCCGGGCCCGTCGAATTCCGCGTACGGTGTTCGTTCGGACACCGTCCGAGAATGTTCCCCGTTTTCCCGGGCGTGGGGAATCCCGGAGTTCTGTCGGACGCTCGGCGGAAGCCGATTCGTGGAGGAATCTCCCCCGAATGCCGCCTTGTCGTCCGTGGATTTCCATGATCGACTTGTGTTCGAGTGGATTGTCGGGACGAGACCGGAGTTTCGGAGGGAACCGGTTCGGGTGGCAGGAGCGAGATGTTGATTACTGGGGGATTCGGTAGGTCGATCGCGGCGGACCTGGAGGAGGTCGGCCGGATGGACCGCGCTGAGCGCGCGCGGGTGCTACGGGACTTACGCAGGAACCATCCGCTTTACCGCACGTTGTCCATCAGGGTGGCTCTGGCGCGGGCCACGGGATTCACCTCCGGTCTGGCGTTGGCCGTGGCCGTCGTGCTGCTGGTGCAGGGAGCCGGTCTGCTCTGGGTTTCCGGTTTCGTGCTGGCCGGGTTGTTCGGATTCGCCTATGTGGTGATTCGTCTCACCGACAGCCGTTTCGATCTGTTACTCGCCGTGCTCGGAGCGCAACACCGTGTGGAATCCTCGCCGGAGGAGGGGGACGGTTCCGTCGAACGGGACGTCCGCGAGATTCCCGGTGGCAGGAACACTCGGGAGTCCGCCTAGACCGACGACTAGTGGAAAGTTCTCCCGAACGGTCACCGTTTTCCGTTTCGCGGAAAAGTCAGTGCTGTACGGTTATGGACAGCGCCTGCGCGATCTCCGACCCGAGGAAATGGGTTTCGGTCTCCTCAGCCTCGCCCACTCGGACCACCAGGGGGCCTCCGAACGGTTTGCGTTCGACGACCTCGATGCGGCTGCCCAGTGTCAGGGCGTGCTCGGTGAGGTAGCGGAGCAGGTCGGAGTCCGTGTCCCAGACCCTGGCTATGGTTCCGACCGTTCCGGGTTCGAGCTGGTCGAGCAGCTTGGTGGTCGGCTTCTCCACCACTCCGTCCGCCGTGGGGATCGGGTCGCCGTGCGGGTCGTGGGTGGGATGGCCGAGCTTGCTGGCTATGTGCTCGACGAGTTCGTCGGAGACGGCGTGCTCCAACGCGTCGGCCTCCTGGTGCACCTCGTCCCACGTGTAGTCGAGAACCTCGACGAGGAACTGCTCCAGCAGTCTGTGCCGGCGCAGCACGTCGCAGGCGAGTCTGCGCCCCTGTTCCGTCAGCTCCACACTGCGGTACCGCTCGTGAGTGACCAGGCCCAGTTGCGCGAGTTTGGTGATCATGCTCGACACCGAGGAGGGACTCAGCCCGAGACGGTTGGTCAGCGTCGTGTTGGTGACCGCCGCGCCGCGTTCGCTGAGTCCGTAGATCGTCCGTACGTAGTCCTCCACGGAAGCCGAGTGGCGCTCGACCGTGCCAGTCATGACTTCACCATAAGAGGTCTCCGCCCGTGCGTCCCTCACCCGTGGGCCGAATCCCACGGTCGGCCCGCCGAGCCGACCGTGTCCGTGGTCGTTCCCGCGCCGTTGGGGCGGTGCGCGTGCGGCCGCCGCGTTTCCCCCGGTGAGTCCGTGGGACAATGGTGACGTTATGAGTTCGAAGTCCCTTCCTCTTGTCTTCGATGCCCCGAAGCGGGGCATGCCCCCCAGGCATCTCGCCGACCTCTCCGGGGAGCAGCGCCGTGCGGCCGTCGCGGAACTGGGGGAGAAGCCGTTCCGCGCGCGTCAGCTCGCGCAGCACTATTTCGGCAGACTCACCTCCGACGTGGAGAGCATGAGCGATGTGCCCGCCGCGAGCAGGCAGCGGCTGGGCCAGGAGCTGTTGCCCACGCTGCTGACGACGGTGCACAACCTCGACACGGACGAGGGGTGGACCCGCAAGACGCTCTGGCGGGCCCATGACGGCACCACGCTCGAAAGCGTGCTCATGCGTTACCCGGATCGCGCCACCGTGTGCGTCTCCAGCCAGGCGGGCTGTGGGATGGCCTGCCCCTTCTGTGCCACCGGGCAGGGAGGGCTGCAACGTAACCTCTCCACCGCCGAGATCGTCGACCAGGTGCGGCTGTCGGCGGCGATGATGCGGGACGGGGACCTTCCCGGTGGGCCGGGCAGGCTGTCCAACGTCGTCTTCATGGGCATGGGCGAGCCGCTGGCCAACTACCGGAGGGTCATGGAGGCGGTGCATCGCATCTGCGATCCCGCCCCGGAGGGACTCGGGCTCGCGCAACGTTCGGTCACCGTCTCCACGGTCGGACTGGCTCCGGCGATCCGGCGAATGACCGAGGAGGGGCTGCAGGTGACTCTCGCGGTCTCACTGCACGCGCCGGACGACGAGTTGCGCGACACCCTGGTTCCGGTCAACAACCGCTGGAAGGTGGAGGAGGTGCTCGACGCGGCCCGGGGCTACGCCGAGCACACCGGCAGGCGTGTCTCCGTGGAGTACGCGTTGATCCGGGAGATGAACGACCACCCGTGGCGCGCCGACCTGCTCGGGAAGCTGCTGCACAAGCGACTCGGCAAGTTCGCGCACGTGAACGTCATCCCGTTGAACCCCACTCCGGGTAGCAAGTGGGACGCCAGTCCGAAGCCCGTGGAGCGGGAGTTCGTGCGGCGGGTGCGCGAGGCCGGGGTCTCCTGCACCGTGCGGGACACCCGGGGTCAGGAGATCGCGGCCGCCTGCGGGCAGCTGGCCGCCGAGAACGGTTGAGGGGGCAGGGCTCGGGACGACACCGCGCCGTCCCGAGCTCCACGACCGTCTCGCGCGGAGAGGTTCACCGCCGCCAGGAGTGCCTGCGCCTGTGCAGGTCGTAGAGCAGCCCGACCGCCATCACTGCGGCGATGGCGATCAGCCAGATGTCGGCACTGATGAATTCGCCTCCGCCGCTGAGTATTCCCTGGTGATTGCCGATGAGCATCATCACCATCGCGAACGTGCTGAACCAGCCGGCGATCTGGATGCCCTTCGGGAACGAACCGTGCCAGCCCCATTCGACCGACGGTTCCTCGGCGGGGTCGACTGCCTGGGTCGGCGCCTGTTCGTGATGGGTCCTGTCCAGTTCCGTGCTTGCCACGTTCCCTCCTGTGCCCGGGCGCGGATTCGGGTGAAACCGCGGACGCCGATTCCTTAGCACCAGGCGACGTGTGCGGTCCCGCCGCCGGCCGAGCAGGCCGCGCAGCACGCGAAGCCGCCGATGCGCGCCCATCCTCGCACACCGGGGCGACACGGCGGGCCGGACCGTTGGCGCCGTGCGCGGCGGGGAGCCCGGTGCGCCGGGACACGGACCGACTCGGCCGCGGATCCGTGCCGGGAGGGCGTGGGTAATAATGAGCACGATGGTCTCCGCCCAACCCGGTTCGAACAGGCAGGAAAACGACTCCGACTCGCCGCGTACGGTGACCCTGCTGGGGTCGACCGGCTCGATCGGAACCCAGGCGCTGGAGGTGATCCGCGCTGCTCCGGGACGGTTCCGGGTGCTCGGGATCGCCGCCGGGGGTAACGATCCCGGCGCGTTGGCCGCCCAGGCCCTCGAGTTCGGGGTCGAGGCGGTGGCCGTGGCGCGGGCGACGGCGGTGGAGGACGTGCAGCTCGCGTTCTACGCCGAGGCACAACGTCGCGGCTACGCGCGGGGCGAGTTCCGCGTGCCGCGGTTGTTCGCGGGCCCGGAGGCCGCCGCCGAGTTGGTGCGCCATACCGAGGCCCAGGTGGTGCTCAACGGTATGGACGGCTCACGGGGGCTGCGCCCCACCCTGGCCGCCCTGGAATCCGGGGCTCGGCTGGCGCTTGCGAACAAGGAGTCGTTGATCGCGGGCGGGCCGTTGGTGCTGCGCGCGGCCCGGCCGGGACAGATCACCCCGGTGGACTCGGAGCACTCCGCCCTGGCGCAGTGCCTGCGTGCGGGAACGGCGGAGGAGGTGCGCCGGCTGGTTCTGACGGCCTCGGGAGGGCCGTTCCGGGGGTGGTCCCCGGAGAGTCTGCACGACGTCACCGTCGAACAGGCCATGGCCCATCCCACCTGGTCTATGGGTACGGTGGTCACCATCAACTCGGCTACGATGGTGAACAAGAGTCTCGAACTGATCGAGGCACACCTGTTGTTCGCGGTGGACTACGATCGCATCGACGTGGTCGTGCATCCGCAGTCGATCGTGCACTCGATGGTCACCTACCAGGACGGGGCGACCATCGCCCAGGCGAGCCCGCCGGACATGCGACTGCCGATCGCCCTGGGACTGGGATGGCCCGAACGGGTGGAGGGGGTCGCCCCGCGGCTCACCTTCGACCAGGCCGCCTGCTGGACCTTCGAGCCGTTGGACGATGTGGCGTTTCCCGCGGTCGGCCTGGCCCGTCACGTCGGAAAGGAGGGCGGGTGCCTGCCCGCCGTATACAATGCGGCGAACGAGGAGGCGGTACAGGCGTTCGTCGCGGGCGGCAGCCGTTTCACCAGTATCGTGCGAACCGTGGAGGCGGTGTTGGCCGAGGCCGACGCGTGGCGCACCGATCCCACCAGCGTTGACGAGGTGTTCGAAGCCGAGGAGTGGGCCCGGGTCCGGGCCCGCGAACTCGCCGGTATGGAAAGAGCGCATTGATGCTTGTCGTGCTCGGCATCCTGATCTTCTTCCTCGGACTGCTGTTCTCGATCGCTTGGCACGAACTCGGTCACCTGGCCACGGCGAAGATGTTCGGTGTCAAGGTGACGCAGTACATGGTCGGTTTCGGCCGGACGATCTTCTCCAGGAAGAGGGGGGAGACCGAGTACGGGGTCAAGGCGGTCCCCTTCGGCGGTTACATCCGGATGATCGGGATGTTCCCGCCCAAGAAGGAAGAGGAGTACGGCAGGACCGCGTCCTCGGCTCCCTGGCGCGCCATGGTCGAGGACGCACGCCAGGCCGTGGCCGAGGAGGTGCGCCCCGAGGACTCGCATCGGCAGTTCTACCAGCGCAGCCCCTGGAAGCGGATCATCGTCATGGCCGCGGGCCCGTTCATGAACCTGATCCTGGCGGTCGGGATCTTCGCGACCGTGTTGATGACCTACGGGGTGGCCCAGCCGACCACCACGGTCTCCTCGGTCAGCCAGTGCGTGGTGGCCGCCGACGAGCAGGTCCGGGGGTGTCCGGAGGACGCCCCGATGTCCCCGGCCGCCGAAGCGGGCTTCCGGCCCGGGGACAGGATCGTGCGTTTCGACGGTGAGCGGGTCGACTCCTGGCAGGAGCTGCGGACCTCGATCCGGGACTCCTCGGGGACCGTGAGCGTGCTCGTGGAGCGGGACGGGCGGATGGTCACCCTGAACCCGGAGCTGATCCAGAACACCCAGCCGAGGCTCGGGAACCGGGAGGGCTACGTCGAGGTCGGTTTCCTCGGGGTCACGCCGAACGAACATCTGGTCCGGCAGAGTGCCGGTGAGGTGGCGGGCCGGATCGGGTCCATGATCGGCATGACGGCGCAGAAGGTCGTGGAGCTTCCCAGCAAGGTTCCGGACCTGGTCGCCGCGATCGGCGGTCAGGAACGTTCCGCCGACTCGCCGGTCGGGGTGGTCGGAGCCAGTCGTCTCGGCGGTGAGGTGCTCTCCTACGACGAGTTCTCGGTCGGGGCGCGGCTGATCGCCATGGTGCAGTTGCTCGCCGCCGTGAACCTCTCGTTGTTCCTGATCAACATGTTGCCGATCCTGCCGCTGGACGGTGGACACATAGCCGGTGCGCTCTGGGAGTCGTTGCGGCGCAAGGTCGCCAGGCTGACGCGTCGCCCCGATCCCGGCCCCTTCGACACGGCGAAGCTGATGCCGCTGGCCTACGGGGTCACCCTGGTCTTCATCGCCTACTCCCTGTTGGTGTTGGTCGCCGACATCGTGAATCCGGTCACCCTGACCTGAGCCCCTGGGGGTCCCCGCCGGTTTCCCGGCGCCGGGGCCCGCGCGTGGCGCGGGAAGGCCGTGGGGACGGGCTGGTTCCCGTCCTGAGTGCCGGGGCGGCTGCCGGTATCGTGGTCGACGGACCGGGTCCGCCGGGGTTTCCGGTACGTCCCGCCAGCCAGCGGAACCGACAATTCAATCCGCATTCCGAAAGTGGAGAGGACGCGATGACCGTCGATCTGGGTATGCCCGCCGCGCCCGAACCGGTGCTCGCCGAGCGGCGCAAGACCCGGCAGTTGCAGGTCGGATCGGTCGGTGTGGGCAGTGACCACCCGATTTCGGTTCAGACGATGACCACCACGAACACGACGGACATCAACGGCACGCTGCAGCAGATCGCCGAGCTGACCGCCTCGGGCTGCGACATCGTGCGGGTGGCGTGCCCGAGTGCCGACGATGCCGAGGCGTTGCCGATCATCGCCCAGAAGTCCCAGATACCGGTCATCGCCGACATCCATTTCCAACCCAAGTACGTCTTCGCCGCCATCGAGGCCGGCTGTGCCGGGGTGCGGGTCAACCCGGGCAACATCCGCAAGTTCGACGACAAGGTCAAGGAGATCGCCAAGGCGGCCAAGGACACCGGAACCCCCATCCGCATCGGGGTCAACGCCGGTTCGTTGGATCCGCGGATGATGGAGAAGTACGGCAAGGCCGTTCCCGAGGCCCTGGCGGAGTCGGCGTTGTGGGAGGCCGGGCTGTTCGCCGAGCACGACTTCCACGACGTCAAGATCTCGGTGAAGCACCACGATCCCGTGGTGATGGTGCGGGCCTACGAGATCCTCGCCGAGCGGTGTGACTATCCGCTGCACCTCGGGGTCACCGAGGCCGGCCCCGCCTTCCAGGGGACGGTCAAGTCGGCGGTGGCCTTCGGTGCCCTGCTGCGGCAGGGGATCGGGGACACGATCAGGGTGTCGCTGTCGGCTCCTCCCGTGGAGGAGGTCAAGGTGGGCACGCAGATCCTGCAGTCGTTGAATCTGCGCCCGCGCAAGCTGGAGATCGTGTCCTGCCCCTCCTGCGGTCGTGCCCAGGTCGACGTCTACAGGTTGGCCGACGAGGTGACCGCGGGCCTGGAGGGCATGGAGGTGCCGCTGCGGGTGGCCGTGATGGGCTGCGTGGTCAACGGGCCGGGCGAGGCCAGGGAGGCCGACCTGGGAGTGGCCTCCGGCAACGGCAAGGGGCAGATCTTCGTCAAGGGAGAGGTCATCAAGACCGTCCCCGAGAGTCAGATCGTGGAGACCCTCATCGAGGAGGCCGGTCGTATCGCCGAGGAGATGGAGGGCGAGGTCTCCGGGGAGCCCACTGTCACGGTGAGCTGAGGAGCCACCGAGACGCCCGAACGGGTGATCACCGGTGCGGGATGCCTCACGTCGCCCCGGTGTCGTGCGGCGACGACCAAGAGGGTCTGGCAAGCTTGGGCCGTGCTCAAGCTCGCGGGCGCGCGACTGTTGCAGGGACGGGACGTGGACAACGTCCGCACGTTGCTGGAAACGGATCCGGTGGCGGCCTGTATGGTGCTGTCCCGGATCGAGGCCGCCCGGGTGAACCCGACCTACCTGGGTGGTGAGCTGTGGGGCTACGGTGACGGTCCGGAGGGAGTCTGCTACTCGGGACCGAACCTCATTCCGCTCCGTGGTGGTCGTGACGCCATGCGCGCCTTCGCCGACCGGGCGCGGCGGCGAGGGCGCGTGTCCTCCTCCCTGGTCGGGCCCGCGGAACAGGTGATGTCCCTGTGGGAGGAGCTGGCCGCTCACTGGGGGCCGGCGCGGGAGGTGCGTGCCGAGCAACCCCTGCTGGTGCTGACCGAAGTCCCCGAGCGGTGGCCGGATCCGGCGGTACGCCGGGTCCGTTCCTGCGAACTGGACCACTACCTTCCGGCGGCCGTGGCCATGTTCCGGGAGGAAGTGGGGGTGGATCCGCTCGGTGGGACGGGAGCGGGCAACTACCGGGCGCGGATCGCCGACCTGATAGCCGGAGGTCGTGCCTTCGCCCGTTTCGAGGACGGACGGGTCGTGTTCAAGGCCGAGATCGGGGCGCTCTCCAGCACGGTGGGCCAGATCCAGGGGGTCTGGGTGCATCCCCGGTGGCGTGGCAACGGACTCGGTGCGGCGGGAACCGCCGCCGTGGCTGACCATCTGGTACGTCACATGGGACGTGTGGCCAGCCTGTACGTCAACGACTACAACACACCCGCGCGCAGAGCCTACGAGCGCATAGGATTCCGCCGTGGTGGGACGTTCAGCACCGTGCTGTTGTGACTTTCCCCTCGAAAGTGAGGACCGTGAGCTCGCCCGGAGCGCCGGACCGCGCCGGAGGGCGGGACACGGGGCAGAATCGTGTCCATGACGGCAACCATGCTCGCCGGGCGCCTGAACGTCGACACGGCTCGATTCGCCCTCGAAGAGATCCCCGTTCCCGAACCCGGCCACGGCGAGGTCCGCGTCAGAGTGCGCGCGGCCGGAGTGTGCCTGTCCGACGTGCATCTGGTCGAAGGAAGTCTGCGACCACGGTTTCTGGAGGAAAGCGCGGTGACGCTCGGACACGAGGTCGCCGGGGAGATCGACGCGTTGGGACCCGGGGTGCCGGAGGGTTGGAAACCGGGCGCGCGCGTGCTGTTGCAGGCGGGAGAACGCTGTGGGCGGTGTGCCCGCTGCGTGCGCTACACCGAACCCTGTCTGAGCGCGCGGACGCGCGGGGTGGACTACGACGGAGGATGGGCGGAGTACGCACTGGCCACCCACCACACCCTGGTGTCCGTCCCCGACGAGCTGCCCCTCGAACAGGCGGCGATCGTTCCGGACGCGGTGTCGACCCCCTGGGCGGCCCTGGTCAGCACGGCGGACGTGCGCCCCGCCCAGCCGGTCGGAGTGTGGGGAGTCGGCGGACTCGGGGCCCACGGAATCCAGCTGCTGCGTCTGGTCGGGGCGGCGCCGATCGTCGCCGTCGACCCTCTGGAGTCGGCACGTGCGCGTGCGCTCGACTTCGGGGCCGACGCTGTGTTCGATCCGGGGGATCCGGAGCTGCCCCGGCGGGTCGGGGCCGCCACGGGAGGACACGGTCTGGACGCGGCCTTCGACTTCGCCGGGGTGCCCGCCGTGCGGGAACAGGCCGCCGAGTGTCTGGCCCCGCAGGGGAAGCTGACTCTGGTGGGGCTGACCCCCGAACCGCTGACGATCACCGACGGTGTTCGTTTCTCCTTCGCCAAGCAGCAGCTTCGGGGGCACTACGGCTCGTCCCCCGCCCATGTGGAGCAACTCGTGGAACTGACCCGACACCGTCGGCTGGACCTCTCCCGTTCCGTCAGTGACACGATGCCGTTGAGCGAGGCCGGGGCGGCGATCGAACGGCTGCAGCGGGGTGGTGACACCCCGATCAGGCTCGTGCTCACTCCCTGAGCGGCCACCGGGACGGGTCGTGCGGGACGGCCCCGCGGACCGTTCCGAAGCCGTTCCGCTCGGAGGCTGTGATTCCCGGCACAGGATTCCGGTGACGCCGTCGTGTCGTCCCCGCTCAGCGGAGTGCCGGGCGGGGAGGGGACGGCGGGGAAGAGCCCGGTGTGCGAGCGGTGGATCACGGCCGTGACGTTGTTCGGCATACTGCGGGTGTGTCTACAGCTCGATCCGTCAGCCTCCTGGCCGGTCTGCTTCTCGTCGTCCCCCTCTCCTCCTGCGGGGTGTTCGATTCGGGCCCCTCGGCCGAGGACACCGCCCAGTCGTATGTGAACGCCTTCGCCGCGGGGGAGAACACGGCGGCGGCCCGGTGGACGGACAAACCCGAGACGGCCCGGAAGTTCCTGGCACGAACCAGGAAGAACCTCTCCCCCGAGGGAGCCAGCGCTTCGGTGACGGAGGTCAGCACCGGTGAGTCCGGTGCCTCGGCCGAGGCGACCTTCGACATGTCCTGGGACTTCGGTTCCGGTCGCGTGTGGGAGTACGAGGGCGAGCTGCGGCTGCGCCGACAGGACGACACCTGGAAGGTGCGGTGGCAACCCTCGGCGGTGCATCCCGAGCTACAGGCGCGGCAGAGCCTGCACTACGAACTCGATCCCGCCACCCCCGCTCCGATCCTCGGACGGGACGGCACCCGGATGATGGGGCCCGAGCGACTGGTTCGGGTCACCCTGGTTCCCGGGCAGGCCGACGAGCTTGCTTCCGTGGCCGGGTCCCTGGCCGAGGGACTGCGGCCCGTGGCACCGACGGTGACCGAGCAGGACATCCTGTCCGGTGCCCGGGAGGTGGAGGAGAACCGGGCTTACACGGTGGTCACACTGCGCTGGGCGGACTACCAGCGTGTGAAACCGGACATCTACGAGTTGCCCGGCGTGCGTTTCCCGGACAGTACCGAGTTGGTCGCCTCCGAGAAGGACTACGGATCCCAGGTGCTGCCCGCGATAGCGGAGGCGAGGAAGGACCGGCTCAACGGAAAGGCCGGTTGGCGGGTGTTCACCAGGAACGCCTCGGGTGCGGAGGTCGAGACGCTGCACCGTGTCCGTCCCGAACCGACCGAAGCGCTCACCACCACGTTGAGCGACCGGGTGCAGCGTGCCGCGGAGCGGGCGGTCGACCCGGTCGACAAGGCCGGGATGATCGTGGCGATGCGTCCGTCCGACGGGGAGATACTCGCCGTGGCCCAGAACGCCGCCGCCGACGACAAGGGCCCGCTCGCCTTGACCGGGCGCTATCCTCCCGGCTCGACGTTCAAGACGGCCACCGCGCTCGCGGCCCTGGAACGGGACAGGGTCGGCATCGACGACGTCGTCGCCTGTCCGGCGGAGAGGACGTTCAACGGCAAGACGTTGCCCAACTCGCACCACTTCGACCTCGGGCGGGTGCCACTGCGGAAGGCGTTCGCCGAGTCCTGTAACACCACGTTCGCCCAGCTGGCCTCGGACATGCCGGCCGAGGCGTTGCCCGAGGCGGCCGAGAAACTGGGGATCGGGGCGGACTTCGTCATCCCCGGGATCACGACGGTCACCGGGGAGGTCCCGACCTCCGAGGACGAGGTGACCCGAGCCGTCAACGGCATAGGCCAGGGAAAGGTGCTCGCCAGTCCGTTCGGCATGGCGCTGGCCTGTGCCACGGTGGCCAACGGGGAGATGCCCACGCCGACGTTGATCGAGGGAGCCGAGACCGAGGTCAACAGGGCCGCGGAGCAGGCGCCTTCCGGGACGGCGCTGCGTCAGTTGCGTGCGATGATGCGGGAGGTGGTCCGCTCCGGGACGGCCACCGAGCTCTCCGGTCTGGGGGAGGTCCGTGGCAAGACGGGGACGGCACAGTTCGGTGACGGGGACCGGGCTCACGGCTGGTTCGCCGGATACCGGGGGGACCTCTCCTTCGCCGTGCTGCTCACCGACGCCGACAGTTCCGAGCGTGCGGTGTCCGTGACACGGGACTTTCTGCGGCGTGTGTCCTGAGCCCGGTGTGTTAGCTTGTCGCACACCTCGTTCGGGTGTGCACACCGTGTTGTCGTCGACGGGAGAGCGCGTGATCTACTTCGATTCCTCGGCGTTGAGGAAGCTGATCGCGGCGGAGCCGGAGAGCCCGGCGCTGAGCAGGTGGGTCCGTAACAACTGGGAACAGCCCCGGGCGACGAGTGCCGTGTCCAGGGTGGAGATCGTGCGTGGTTTTCGGGCCGCCGGACCCGCGGCCGAGAACCTGGCCTCGATCGTGGTCTCCAAGATCGACCAGTTGCCCGTCGGCGAGGAGGTGCTGGACATGGCCAGCACCCTGGACTCCCCGCTGAGTCACACGGACGCCATCCATCTGGCCTCGGCCTGCCGCGCGGAGGAGGGAGTGCGCGCCTTCGTCTCCTACGAGCCGACCGTGCTGCGGGCGGCCAGGCGTGCCGGCTTGGTCACCGTCTCCCCCGGCAGTTATTCCGACGGGATCGTCGAGGAGAGCTTCTGAGACCGGGGACGAGCGTGGGGCCCTGTGGTCGGGAATTGGTCGTTGCGGGGGTTGTGCGCCCCTGCCTGCGGCTTCGTCCGGTGACGACGTTCTAGAGTGAGGGTATGCCGGTACGAAGCCCGTTGCAGCCAGGACAGCAGACCCCGCGCCGTCCGGTCCCCCCGACCATCGAGCGGCCCGAGTACGTGGACAAGCCCGCTCCGCGCCCCAACACCGATCCGGACGTGCAGCCCCCGGAAGTGATCGACGCCATGCGTGTGGCGGGAAAGCTGGCCGCACAGGCCCTGGAGGAGGCGGGCAAGGTCATTCGGCCGGGGATCACCACCGACCACATCGACGCGGTGGTGCACGAGTTCTTCGTGGACAACGGGGTCTATCCCTCCACGCTCGGTTACCGGGGCTTTCCCAAGTCGTGCTGCACCTCGCTGAACGAGGTGATATGCCACGGCATCCCGGACTCCACCGTGATCGAGGACGGTGACATCGTCAACGTCGACGTGACCGGTTACGTCCACGGCGTGCACGGGGACAACAACGCGACCTTCCTGGCCGGGGAGGTGTCCGAGGAGGCCCGGCTGCTGGTCGAACGTACCCACGAGGCGACGATGCGGGCCATCCGCGCGGCCCAGCCGGGGCGGCAGCTCAACGTGATCGGACGGGTCATCGAGTCCTACGCCAAGCGTTTCGGCTACGGGGTGGTACGGGACTTCACCGGACACGGCATCGGTCGTTCCTTCCACAGTGGTCTGGTGGTGCTGCACTACGACGACCCCTCGGTGCAGACTCTCATCGAGCCGGGGATGACGTTCACCATCGAACCGATGATCACCCTGGGCACCCACGAGTACGACGTGTGGGAGGACGGCTGGACCGTCACGACCAGGGACAAGAGCTGGACCGCCCAGTTCGAGCACACCATTCTGATCACCGAGGACGGCAACGAGATCCTCACACGCCCCTGAGCGCCCGCCCCGGCCGTCCCGTCCGGCTGTGTGCCGTCCCGGGTGTGAGGGACGGCACTGCCCGGGCGGGGCGGCCCCGGCGGCGCACGGCTGTGGGGTATGAAAGCGGACGTGCATTCGCTGCTGGTTGCCGGGACGACGTCGGACGCGGGCAAGAGTGTGCTGGTGGCGGCGCTCTGTCGCTGGCTGGCACGCCGGGGAGCCCGTGTGGCCCCGTTCAAGGCCCAGAACATGTCCAACAACTCCGTGGTCACGGCCTCCGGCGGGGAGATAGGTCGGGCCCAGGCCGTGCAGGCGGCCGCGTCCGGGGTGGAACCGGACGTGCGGTTCAACCCGGTCCTGCTCAAACCGGGCAGCGACCGCAGTTCGCAGGTCGTGGTGCTGGGGCGGGTGGACGGGACGACGACCGCCCTGTCGTACCGGCAGCGCAAGGCGGAGCTGCTGCACACGGTCACCGAGACCCTGGACGGACTGCGTGCCGAGTACGACTACGTGATCTGTGAGGGGGCCGGTTCTCCGGCCGAGATCAACCTGCGTGAGCACGACATCGCCAACATGGGGTTGGCACGGGCCGCCGGGTTGCCCGTTCTGGTGGTGGGCGACATAGACCGGGGTGGGGTCTTCGCCCAGTTCTTCGGGACGCTGGCCCTGCTGGACCCGGCGGACCAGGCCCTGGTCTCCGGTTTCGTGGTGAACAAGTTCCGGGGTGAACGGGAGCTGCTCTCCCCCGGCCTGGAGCGACTGCGACAGTTGACCGGCAGACGTGTCCACGGGGTGCTGCCGTGGGACGAGGAGCTGTGGCTGGACGCGGAGGACTCGTTGTCCTACGTGGCCGACGGGGTGGTGGGCCGTCCCGCTCCGCCGTGGGGAAGCCAGTGGCTGCGCGTGGCCGTTCCCCGGTTGCCGCGGATCTCCAACGCCACCGACGTGGAGGCGTTGGCCGCCGAACCGGGTGTCTCGGTCCGGTTCGTCACGGAACCCTCCCGGTTGACGGACACGGATCTGGTGGTGCTGCCCGGTTCCAAGTCCACCGTCGCCGACCTGGAGTGGTTGCGGGAGACCGGGTTGGCCGAGGCGGTACTGGCCCACGCCGCCTCGGGACGGCCGGTGGTGGGGATCTGCGGTGGTTACCAGATGCTGGCCGGCCGTATCGTCGATCACGTCGAGTCCGCCGGTGGTGAGGTGTCGGGGTTGGGGCTGCTGGACTTCGACGTCGAGTTCGCCGCCGAGAAGACCCTCGGCAATCCGGTGGGAACCGCCCTGGAGCATCCGGTGACCGGCTACGAGATCCACCACGGGCGGGTGCGGCGCCGGGGGGACGTTCCCGCGCTCGTCCGTTCCGGGCAGGACGAACCCGAGGGGGCGTTGCAGGGTTCCGTGGCCGGAACGCATTGGCACGGGCTGTTCGAGAACGACGAGTTCCGCCGGGAGTTCCTCCGGTGGGCCGCCGGGCGGGCGGGACGGGAGGGTTTCCGGTGCTCCCCGGACACCTCGTTCGCCGAGCTGCGTGCCGGACAGCTCGACGCCCTCGGTGACATGGTCGAGCGGCATCTGGACACCGTGGCGCTCCTGCGCTTACTGGACGAGGGGGTCCCCAGGGGACTGCCGAGGCTGTCCACGCATCCGGTGTGCGCGGAAACTCCTCGGAGCGGTTCCTGAAGCCACGGCCGGTGTGCTCCGCCGACGGGCCGGAAGGCTCCGGTCGCGGCAGCCGGTGTCGCACAGTCTCGGGGCTCGTCGAGCGGCGACCGGCCACGTGTCCCGTGCTCGGGCAAGGCCCCGCGAGCACGTGTCGGCCACCCGTGCCCTGCGCGGAACCGTTTCCGGACTCCCGGCTCGTGCGCGCGGGTGGGACACGTGTGCGGACCGGGGAAACACGTGTCCGGCCGTTCGCCCCGATGCCCGCGTGACTCGGTTCAGGTTCGCGGGGCGGAGGTGTCGGTTTCCGGGAGTCCTTCGACGTCCGCCAACAGCTCGTCGAGGAATCCTCCCGCCTCGGCGGCGGCGAGTTCCGGATTCCCGTCACGGACGGCTTCGAACAGCTCCGTGTGTGACACGGTGCGCTCCGGGGGCACCGTGGGGTCGAAGGTGGTGGCGACGCTGGAGAGCACCGCCTCGCTGATGCCCTGGTAGAGCTGTATGAGCACCGGGTTGTGCGAGGCCTGGACCAGCCGGAGGTGGAAACTGCTGTCGGTGTGGGCCACCCTCTCCGGGTCGCGTTCGCCGATGGCCGCGTCCCGTTCCCGCAGGGCCACCTCCAGCTCGGCCACGTCGGTGTCGGTGCGTGCCGTGGCGGCCAGGCGCGCGCTTTCGACCTCCAGGGCCCGGCGTACTTCGAGGACCTGACGCAGCTCCGTGGTGCAGAGCTTGCCGACCGCCCCCGATATCTCGCTGGTGGCCCGCACGAAGGTCCCGTCGCCCTGGCGCACTTCGAGCAGTCCCGCGTGGGCCAGTGCCCGGACGGCCTCGCGCACCGTGTTCCTGCCGACACCGAGGGCCTGCACGAGTTCCGCTTCCGGAGGAATCCGTTGTCCGATCGGCCATTCCCCCGAGGCGACGAGCTGGCGCATCTGGGCGATGACCTGTTCCACCAGGCCGGTCCGTGTGGTCGTGACCAAAGGCACAGGGTGGTCCTTTCATCCAAACATCCTACGTTTGCGATACTAGTACGCGATGTCTTACGAGTCGCATACAGAAGCCGTTTCCGACCGGCTGACCGTTCAGGATGCCAGTTCCACGGTGGGCCACCCCAGAAACGATGCGACTTCGCAAGCCAATGAACGCAGGACCGAGACCGTGGGGGACGGCCGCGTCTCCGCCGTGGGCGGTGGCCTGCTGCTGGCGGGGGTGGCGCTGGCCGCCGCGAACATGCGTCCCGCCGTCACCAGTCTGTCCTCGATCCTGGGGGGTGTGCGGGAGTCGCTCGGGGCGAGTGCCACTTGGGCCAGCATGCTGACCTCGGTGCCGACCCTGTGCTTCGGGGTCGCCGGGATCAGCGCTCCCGTGCTGGCGCGCCGCTGGGGGATGCAGCGCGTCGTCGGAGTGGCGCTCGGACTGCTGACGGCGGCGATGGTGCTGCGAGTCACGGGGGCGGCCACCACGGTGCTGGCCGGAACGGTGGTCGCCTGTGCCGCCATCGCGATGTGCAACGTGCTCATTCCGGTGGTCGTCAAGGAGTCCTTCCCGAACCGGGTGGGCATGGCCACCGGGCTCTACACCACGGCCATGGCCGCCGGTGGTTCCGCCGGGTCCGCCTTCACCCCGTGGCTGCGTGCCGAGTTGGGGGGATGGCGACTGGCGCTGGCCACCTGGGCCGTGCTGGCGCTGGCCGCCTTCGCGGTCTGGGTTCCGGCCAGTCGCGGACGCGGGAGCAACGCGGCACCGAGCGCTCCCGACAGCTCGGCGGAGTCGGGCAAGTCACTGCTGCGCAGTCCGCTCGCGTGGGCGGTGACCGGCTACTTCGGCCTGCAGTCCCTGGTGGCCTACGTGATCATGGGATGGCTGCCCGAGGTGTTCAAGTCCGCCGGGACCAGCGCCTCGACGGCGGGAGCGCTGGTCGGACTGGTGCTGTTGATCGGCGTGCCCGTCAGCATGGTGCTGCCACCGCTGGTCACCAGGACCGAGGGACAGTCCGTGTGGACGGTGGGACTGGCCGCCACGGCGATAACGGGTTTTCTGGGTGTGCTGGTGGCTCCGCTGGCGGCCCCGCTGCTCTGGTCCCTGTTGATCGGCATCGGTATGAGCGCCTTTCCCCTGGCACTGGTGCTGATCTCGTTGCGTACCCGCAACGCGGCCGAGACGAGCAGGCTGTCCGGAATGGCCCAGAGCGTGGGGTACCTGATCGCCTCCACGGGCCCCTTCCTGTTCGGGATGCTGCACACCGCGACCGGATCCTGGCAGGCTTCCCTGCTCGTGCTCATCGGCGTGCTCACCGCCCAGGGGCTGCTCGGAGTGTTCGCCGGACGTCCACGCACCGTCTGAAGCGCGGCGCGTGCGGGCGAAGCCCGTGAGGGGCGCACTCGCGCACGGAGCGGAGCCCTCGAAGGCGAGGACGTCGCCGGCGGGCTCCGCCCGCGTGTCAGGGACGACGGACGACGGGAGGGACGCGGTCTCGTGCCGTCCCCGTCAGTCCAGCTCCAACCCGAGCAGGGCGTTCTCCACCAACTCGGGCATGGCCGGGTGTATCCAGTACTGTCCCCGGGGCAGGGAGCGGGCGTCGAGTCCGAAGGACATCGCCTGCACCAGTGGTTGGATCAGGGTGGGGGCCTGGGGCCCGATGATGTGGGCACCCAACAACCGCCCGGAGGCGGGATCGGCCAGCAGCTTGGCGAAGCCGGTCCGATCCTCCATGGCCCATCCGTAGGCGATGCCCGCGTAGTCCTGTACCGAGCTGGTGTAGGTGACTCCCCGTTCCCGCGCCTGCTGTTCGGTGAGGCCGACCGAGGCTATCTGCGGTGCGGTGAACACCGCGTGCGGGACGAACCTGTGGTCGCTTTCGACCGGATCGTCCGGGTGCAGCAGGTTGTGCTGGACCACCCGTTCCTCGTGGTTGGCGACGTGTTTGAGTTCGTGCTCGCTGCTGATGTCGCCGAGTGCCCACACGCCCTCCACCGAGGTTCGCTGTGTGGAGTCCACCCGGACCTTGCCGTTCTCGGCGGTGGCGATCCCGCCCGCGGCGGTGTCGAGCAGATCGGAGTTGGGTCGTCTTCCGGTGGCCACCAGCAGGGTCTGGGCGTGTACGGTCTCGGTGCCGTCCGGTCCTTCCAACACGAGTTCGACGCCGTCCCCGCTCGGGGCGACCTTCGTCTGGGTGCGGTTGAGGCGCAGGTCCCACCGACGAGCGGCCGTTTCGGTGAAGCGTTCCGAGACGTCCACGTCCTCCCCGCGCAGTACCCTCCCGGAGCGACCGACCATCGTCACGTTCACCCCCAGTGACGAGAAGATGTGCGCGAACTCGGCTCCGATGAAACCCGTCCCCAGGATGATCATGCTCTCGGGGAGCCGTTCGAGACGCATCACGCTGTCGCTGGTGTGGTAGTCGACGTCGCCGATACCGGGGATGTCGGGGATGAGGGGGCGACCTCCCGCCGCCACCACCACACGGTCGGCGCTGATGGTCTCCTGACCGGCGTCGGTGTCGACCACGAGCCGGCGCACTCCGGTGAACCTGGCCACGCCCTCGTAGAGGGTCACGTTCGGGTTCTGCTCCGCCCGGAAACGCCGACCGCTCTCGGCGATCGTGTCGATACGTCCGAAGATGCGGTCCCGGATCTCCTCCCAGCGCACCTCGGTGCGACGCAGGCCGACACCGAGTGTCTGCCCGGCGGAGGGGGACTCGGCCACGTCGGCGGTGTGCACGAACATCTTGGTCGGTATGCACCCGACGTTCAGGCATGTCCCCCCATAGGAGGAGGCGCTGCCGACGCCCTTCTCCACGACGGCCACGTCCCAGTCGGAGAACCGGTCGTCCAGGATCGCGTTGCCCGAACCGGTGCCGATGATGATCAGATCGAAGTGTCGCACGTGTCCATCCCGTCTCGGTTGTGTTGCCGGAACGTACAACCAGCGGGAGAACGGCGACATTCCTCCCGTACTCCGTCGGGCGGCAGGTGTTCGGGTCGTCGGACGGTGCTTCGTTCGGTCTCCCTGTCGGGTTCGCTCGTGGGGAACTTGAGCGAAAAATGGCGAATTGTTATCTGTTCGTTCCGAATTCGGAACGATTTTCCCGAAGGTTTTTACGGGTGGTGTGACCAGGTTTTTCTCCGGTTCAGTGGTGCGTTCGTGCGCTGTAACGCGACATGAAAAAGCTTCGAAAAATGGGGACGGGATCTCGGTTCACTCCGGCGACGGAACGGCGCTGCGCGCTCGGGTCGTCGGCGGCGTGTCATGGATGAGTGGAGTTCGTATGCGGATGTCTCGGCCACGGCCGTGGGAGGACACCGAAGAACCGCACGACACCCCGTCCTTCCGGCACGAGACTGCTGACGAGGACGACGGGGGGGACGGCAGCGGACCGACCGCAACAGGGGGGATGCGATGGGAACGGCTGTACCGACTCGCGGTGGCGGGAAGCGACACGAGCGCCGCGTTGCTGTGCGTGGGCGGCGGGGCCGTGTTACTCGACCGTCCCGGGGGAAGTCGGGGGCTGCTCCTCGTCGTCGCGGTGGCCGTCGCGTTGGTGATTCCACTGGTTCCCTCCTGGGACCAGCGGATTCTCGGTCAGGGGACCGAGGAGTTCCGCAGACTGGGCCGAGCACTGTTGACCACGGCCGTGGTCCTGGCCTTCGCGGCTGTGGCCTCCGGGGCCACGTCACTGCGTGACTGGATCTTCGGCGTGCTGCCCTGCACGGCGCTGCTGTGCCTGTTACAGCGCTACACGCTGCGCAAGATACTGCACCGGTACAGGGCCGCCGGTTCCTGCCTGCTTCCGGTGATCGCCGCGGGACATCCGGACGCCCTGGAGGACCTGATAGCGCGGACCCGCCGCGAGTCACACCTCGGTTGGCAGATACGTGCCGTGTGCACCTCGGGAAGGTCCGGCGACGGCCGGGCCCCGGACCGGATCGACTCGGTGCCCGTGGTCGGGGGATTCGAGGACGTGGCCACGAAGGCGCGGCTCGGTGGTTACCGGGTGGTGATGATCAGCGCCGACCGGTACTGGACCCGCACCAGGATGCAGCGGCTGTGTTGGGACCTGGAGGGAACCCCCACCGAGATGGTGGTGGCCCCCATGCTGATGGACATCGCGGGTCCCCGGGTGCACGTCTCGGAAGTGCTCGGTATGCCGCTGCTACGGCTGAGCGAGCCGGTCTTCACCGGACCCCGGTTGTTCGTGAAGTCCCTGGTGGACAGGATGGGAGCACTGGCCCTGCTGGTGTTGTTGTCCCCCGTGCTGGGGGTGATCGCCGCCTGCGTCAAGGCGGACAGCGCCGGCCCCGTGCTGTACCGGCAACGCAGGGTCGGCCATCACGGCGAGCCGTTCGTGATGCTGAAGTTCCGCACCATGGTCGAAGGAGCCGACTCCCTCCGAGAGGAACTCACCCACGACGAGGGAGCCGGACCGCTCTTCAAACTCCGTGACGACCCCAGGACCACCGCTGTCGGGAGCTGGCTGCGCGGCTACTCGTTGGACGAGCTTCCCCAGTTGGTCAACGTCCTGCGCGGGGAGATGTCCCTGGTCGGCCCCCGTCCCTCGCTGCCGGGGGAAGCCGCCCGCTACGAACCGGAAATGCGCAGGCGTTTCCTGGTGCGGCCGGGAATGACGGGGCTGTGGCAGGTCAGCGGTCGCAGCGACCTCTCCTGGTCCGAGAGCGTGCGCCTCGACCTGCGTTACGTCGAGAACTGGTCGTTGACCCTGGACGCGATGATCCTCTGGAAGACGGTGCGTGCCGTGCTGGGCAGGCAGGGAGCCTACTAGTGTGTTCTTCCGCCCCGCTGCTGAGAACGGCCGAACGCCCTGAGGGGACTCCGACCGCTGTCGGAGGGACGGGTTCACGGGAACTTCCGTGTTCCTTCGTCCACACCGACCACTCGCCGAACACGGTGGCGATAACGTCGCGGGGAGAACAGCTCAGCCGCCTCGGTGCGGGCGGAGCGGGCCAGCGCGGTCGTGGCCTCCCAGTCGTCGAGCAGCTCCGCCGTCCGGTCGGCCAGGGCACGCGGATCGTCGGCGGAGACCACGTGGCCCCTTCGACCCCGGTCGACGGTTTCGGGCAGTCCCTGGGCGTCGGTGACGATCACCGGACGCATCGCCAGCTGTGCTTCCACGGCGGTGTTGCCGAACGGCTCCGTACGCGAGGGGACCAGGACCATGTCGGCGGCGGCGTAGTGGGCCCACACGTCGTCGGTGAAGCCGTGCGTGGTCACGACGTGTTCGAGACCGTGCCGGCGCACCAGCTCCTCCAGCTCCCGTTCGAACCACTCGTAACCGGGAAACGTCGAGCCCACCAGGTCCAGGCTCACCCGATATCCCCGGGCGCGGAGCAGCGCCACCGCACGCACGGCGACGTCGGTGCCCTTGCGGGGGGAGAGCCTGCCCACCACGAGGAGCCGGCGTGGCCTCCGCTCCGAAGGCGGCGGTTCCGGAGTCCGTGGGGGTCCCTGCACACCGTTGCGCAGCACCCGGACGCGTTCCTCACGCAGCACCGGCAGACTGTCCGAGAGCACCTCCTTCGCGGCGTGGCTGTTGACCAACACCGTGTGGCACCACAGCAGGGGGGCGTTCAGACCGAGTCGCACGGGCAACGGGGCGTCCTGTTCCGCCTCGTGCACGTGGGCCACCACCCGGTGGCCCAGCAGCCGGGCCAGCGGCGGCCACAGCGGAACGGTCACCGTGTTCACGTAGACCGTCTCGGGTCGGTACCGCAGCAGCAGCCGCAGTGCGGGAAGCACGCCGAGCAGACAGTCACGCAGCACGGTGAGCAGTCCGCGTGGCCGCAGGGCGCTTTTGCGGAGCACGGGAGTGCGACAGCACAGCACTCGTGCCCCCGCCGCGTGCAGTCGTCGGACCAAGGGTCCGCCCGTGGGCAGCACCACCAGGACGACACGCCCCGCCTCGGTCAACGCGCGCACCGACTCCAGGAACATCCGGTCGGAGCCGTACAGCTCCGCCGAGGGGTGGACGAACAGGACAGGACGAACCATGACCACCTTCCGACCTCGTCTCCGTGGGGCACGTGTCTAGGCTCCGCCTCGGCCGGCCCGCACGGGGGAACCGACCGGGAGACGGCGGCGTACGGGGGGAGACGTCCTGCCGGTCCGTTCCCCGGTGCCGCGCCCGTCGCCCGGGAAGCGAAGCATCTCCGCCCAGGCCGCGAGCACGAACAGCCACACGGCCGCCACGTTCGTCGGAGCGCCGAGCGACTCCGCGAACATCGAGTTGGCCAGCATACCGATCAGCAGGGAGTGGACGAGTATCCGCTCCGGATGGGAGCCGGGGGAGGAACGCGCCGAGCGTGCCGTGTTGACGAAGATCCCGACCACCAGGGCCGACCACGCGGCCAGCCCGACCAGGCCGGAGTTCACCAGCAGGTTGACCACGGCGTTGTGCCCGCCTCCGAGTCCGATCTCGTCCAGGAACAGACCACGGGTGGCGCTCTGGCCGTGTCCGTAGAGCGGTCTGGTGGCGAATTCCTCGAGGGCGTATCCCCACAGCTCCGTCCGGGAGTTGAGGGTCAGCAGCCGCGTCGTCGAGTGACCACGGGTGAAGAACGCGACGATCGCGGGCGCCGCCAGCAGGAACACCGCCAGCATCCCCACGGAGAGGAAGGCCGCGATCTCCACACGACGTGCCCCGCGCCACCGGATCCACAGGGCGGCCAACGACCCCAGGGCCGCGCCGAAGGCCGCTCCACGGGTGTTGGTGGCCATCAGGCCTCCCGCACAGACGAGGAGCATGCCGAGATACACCGGGAACGGCCACCGGGCTCCCCCGTGACCGTGCCTGCTGCCGAGCAGGTAGGCGAGCAGGACGACAACCGCGATGGCCAGGAACTGGCCCGCCGTGACGGGGTGCAGGTACAACCAGGTGAACCGGTCCGGCTGGCTCTCGCGCCGGGGGAACGGAACCAGCACTCCGAACACCACGGAGGCGGTGACCAGAACGCAGTAGGCGTGTGCGAAACGGTGCATCGTCGGACGACCGGTGTGCCGGACCACCGCACGTGTCAGGGCGAGCAGGACGACCATCTGCCACGAACGCACCAGCGCCATCTCCGGGTACGGCGTGTAGGCCGTGGACAGACACAGGCTCGCCACGTAACCGTAGGTGGCCAGCGTGGTCCAGTGCGCGGTGCGAAGTCGTGGCGTGGGACGGAACCGCAGGAACAGCCACGCGGCGACCAGGGCGTAGACGGCGATCTCCAACAGTACGAACAGGTCCGGGTTTCCCGCCACGGACTGGTCCTGTTCGCGGATCCGGAACTTGTACTCGCTGGATACGATCAACGCCAGCAGACAGGCGGACAGTGTCCAGCTGTCGGTGTCCGGACGGGGCTCGGACGAGTTCCAGAGGAAACGGCGTGAGTCGGGCACGGGATTCCTTCGCGGAAGGTTGCGGCCCCCGCTGTGGCGGAGGAGGGCTGTCGGCGAATCGGGACCACCCTAGAAAGCGTGAGCGACGTTCGGGGAGGGTGTCGGTACACGAACACAGGAACCCCACGGTGCGGCGGCAGCGGTCACGCGGACGTCCGGCCACTCCCGCTCACCGCCGCCCCGAACGCGGAGAGGGACCACCCGGACGGACACGGGAATGGATGACGATGCGCATAGCGATGTTCGGCACGCGCGGAGTTCCCGCGCGCTACGGCGGATTCGAGACCTGTGTCGAGGAGGTGGGACGGCGACTGGTCCGGATGGGACACGACGTAACGGTGTACTGCAGACACGGCAATGATCCGCGGGGGGAGGCCGGTGAGCACCTGGGGATGCGGCTGGTGCACCTGCCCGCCCTGCGTAGGAAGTCCCTCGAGACGTTGAGCCACACCGCCCTGTCGGTGGGGCACGGGATGCGTCGCCCACCGGAGTCGGCCTTCGTGTTCAACGCGGCGAACGCGCCGTTCCTGCCGTTGTTACGGGCTCGTGGCGTTCCCACCGTCACCCATGTGGACGGACTCGAGTGGCAGCGCGCGAAATGGGGCGGGGCGGGCAAGCACTACTACCGTGCGGCGGAGGCTATGTCCGTACGCTGGTCCGACGCGTTGATAGCCGATTCACGCGGGATACAGGACTACTATTCGCACCGTTTCGGCGTCGACACCGACTACATCCCCTACGGCGCCCCGGTGCTGCGGGCGGCCGGCTCGGACTCCCTGTCCGAGTACGGACTCCGTGCCGGGCACTACCACCTGCTGGTGGCCCGTTTCGAACCGGAGAACAACATCCACCTCGCCGTGGAGGGGTATCTCGCCAGCGGGGCGCGTCACCCCCTGGTACTGGTGGGCGCGGCTCCCTACGCGGACTCCTACACCGCTCTGGTACGCCGACAGGCCGCCCGGGGCGACGGGATCCTGTTCGCCGGGCCGGTGTGGGACCAGCGCGTTCTCGACCAGCTCTACGCCAACGCACTGTCCTACGTGCACGGACACTCCGTGGGAGGGACGAATCCCTCGTTGCTGCGCGCCATGGGAGCGGCCACCGCGGTCTCCGCCTACGACGTGAGTTTCAACCGGGAGGTTCTCGGTCCCTACGGGGCCTACTTCTCCGACGCCACGGAGCTGGCCGAGTGCTTCGACGCCGCCGAGCGGGCACCGCACCGGACGGCAGAGCGCGGCAGGCTCCAGCTGACCAGGCTGACCCAGCACTACGACTGGGACCGCGTGGCGCGGGACTACGCGGATCTCGCCGAGCGGGTCCGCCACACCGGCCTCTCCCCGCGTGCGGGGAGGAGACCGTCGTTGCTCGCGAGGTTGCGCGCGGGCACGACGCAGGAACAACGGGAGCAACGGGCGAAGAGGGAGTGAACTGGTGACCCGAAGCCGAAGAGTCGGGGCTGCACTGGCCGGTGCCGTCCTGTTCGGAGTGTTGACGAGCCCGGCAGCGGGGGCCGCCGAGGAGTCCCCGCGGCCGGTGACGGCGGGTGCCCTGCCGACTCCGCAGACCGACGGGATCGTGCTGTCCGTGGAGATCGTGGGAGACACCGTCTACGTGGGAGGCCACTTCGACAAGGCCCGCCCGGCGGGAGTGTCCCCCGGAGGGGCCGGGGAGGTTCCCCGGGACAACCTGATGGCGTTCGACCTGCGTACCGGGGAGATCCTCCCCTGGTCCCCCTCGGTGACCGCCACCGAGTTCGAGTCCTCCACCGACCCGGGGGCGTTGTGCGACTCGGTGGGTACCGACCGCTGGCGCTGCGACAGCGTGTTCGACATCACCGCGGGTCCGGACGGGAAGCGCGTCTACGTCGGAGGAGACTTCGACAGGATCGACGGTTCGTGGCGGTCCCGGGTGGCGGCTTTCGACACGGCGGGACGAACACTCGTGGACGACTTCGCCCCTCGGGTGGCGGGGCGGGTGCGCACCGTCTCGGCCACCCGTGAGGCGGTCTATCTCGGCGGGGCCTTCGACGCGGTCGACGGAGTGGAACGCACCAGGCTGGCTGCGGTCTCCCCCACCGGGGGACTGCTGGACTGGACCCCGGAGGCCGACGCCACGGTGCACAGTCTGCGGGCCGTGCCCTCCCACGGGCGGGTTCTGCTCGGCGGGGCCTTCGACACGGTGAACGGACAACGGCGGGTCGCCCTGAGCGCTGTGGACACCGCCTCCGGGGCGAACGTCTCCTGGCAGTGGGAGGCTCCGTCCGTCGAGGACGTGGTGACCGACATCGTCACCGACGAGAAGGGCAACGCCTACTTCGGTTCCTACAACTGGCACGGCACGAACCCCCGTCTCGAGGGACGCGGGGCGGTGCGGATCGACGACGGAGCCACCGTCTGGATGGACGGCTGCTACGGGGACACCCAGTCGGTGGCGGTCGCGGAGGGGGTGGTCTACGCCGCCTCCCACACGCACTCCTGCGCGGCCCTGGACGCGATCCCCGAGGACGGTCCCATCGACTACCAACGGTTGACCGCGGAAACCGCGGCCGTGGGAGGCAGCGCCGTCAGGGACACCAATCACGTCAGTGAGGGCGACCCCGTGCCCGAACTGTTGCCGTGGTTGCCGAACACCAACGGGGGGCCGCAGGACAGCCCCTGGAAGAACGGTCCGTGGGCGATCGACGCGAACTCGGAGTACGTGGTGGTGGGCGGCGAGTTCACCACCGTGAACGGGCAGCCCCAACAGTCGTTGACCCGGTTCGCCGCGCGTTCGGTGCCCGGGGCGGTCCACAACGGTCCGCAGGTCCCCTTCGGCGCGCCCGAGGTGCGGCGGAACTGGATCAGTCGTGACGTGACGATCGAGTGGCAGGGAACCTGGGACGCGCAGAACAGCGCGATCCGTTACGAGGTGATCCGGGTGGGCACCTCGGAGCCGATCCACACGGTGACCAGGGAGTCGTGGCCCTGGGAGATCCCGAGTATGAGCTTCACCGACACCGACGCCCCCAGCGGGGACACCGAGTACTGGATCCGGGCCGTGGACGCCGACGGGGCCTCCATCGGCTCCCCCAGAGGCAGCACCGGTTGGTGATCTCTCCCCACCCGGGCCCGCGTCCTCCCGCCACGGGATCCCGCGCGGGCCCGGGACGGGACCTGCTCCGCACCGCGGAACGGTCGAGTCGCGGGTCAGGACCGTCCGGGCGGAACCAGCAGCCCCACGTCGGGGTGCCGCCGCGGCGGCACCCCCAGCCTCTCGGCCGTTTCCGGAGGGGTCGGACGCCCCGCGCCCCTGCCCGGAACACCGTCACGCAACAGGTGGTTTCCCCGCTCCGGGGCGCGGAACGGAGTCCCGGGAAAGCGGGTGTGCACACTGTGTTCGCCGTGACCGGTCCTCTCGGTGAGCTCGGACAGGTCCTCGATCCGCTCGGTGACTCCCGATCCGAGATACCAGTCCCCCAGGTGTTTCTCCTCGCCCCGGAGATAGACGTTCCCGTCACTGTGCGAGACGAACTCCGGTGTCGGTGCGCTCCTCGGTTTGTGGTCGGCCGCGGAGAAGAAGGGATGCCGTCCGGCGGTGCCCGCGAAGTAGTTGTTCACGAGCCTCGTCTCGCCGGTGATCCAGCTCAGCCCGCGAGCGGCGCTGTAACGGTCCGAGTCCGGTGGACGCGGATCGTTGTACAGGCCGAGGGATCCGTTGTTGCCCGTGAAGGTGTTGTGGACCAGACGCACCCGGTCGGAACTGGACAGTTTCACGCCGAGCCCGTCGTTGTCCGCGATCAGGTTGGAGGCGAGCAGCGCCGCCGAGGAGACCTCGTAGAACAGGCCGTGCTTGAGGTTTCCCCGGGTGACGTTGCCCAGTACCAGCGCGTTCGTGCATCCCAGGTCGCACCACCATCCCGTGCCGAGGTTGTCCAGGAAGGTGTTCCCTCGCACCACGGGACGGTCGGTTCGGGTTATCTTCATGCCGGCGGCCCCGATGGCGGGTCCGCTCAGGGCGAAGCGCTCGCGGTTGTTGCGGGCTGCGAGATTGCCGGAGAGTCGTATCCGGTGCGCCCTGTTGGCCATCAACCCGACGAGACCGTTGTCGCTGAAGACGTTGTCGACGACCTTCGCCTCGGGGGCGAACACGGCGGTCCCGCTGGACGCGGACCACACGAACGCGTTGCCCTCCAGGGTGACCCGGGGTGAGTTGACCACCACCATGGCTCCCTGGCGCCCGTATTCCTGGCGTGAGGCGTAATGGGCCACCCCGACCCCCCGCAGACTGCTCCCCGCCGCCGCGGGGCCGTCGAACTGGAGCAGCCAGGGGCGGGTCGCGACCTCGACTGTGGCGCCGTTCGGGTCGCTGCCGACCAGCAGCACCCCCGCTGAGGGGTCGGAGAGGAACGTACCGGGTTCCAGTTCCCGACGGGTGTCGACCTGGCGCAGCGGCGTGCCGTCGCGGAAGACCATCTCGGCCAGTCCCGCGTGCGGGTGGGCGGGGTCGATGATGGCGGGAAGGAAACAGTCCCGGCAGAAGTCCGGGTTCCATCCCGTGTGGGCCCATCCCCCGGACGTCCTGGTCCAGTCGGTGATGATCCGACTGCCCTTGAACCAGACCCGTTCTCCGGGAAACGACCTGATGTGCAACCGCTTCCGGACGATGCCCACGCTCTGCCGGTAGGTGCCCTCGCGCAGCACCACGGTGGTTCCGGACTCGGCCCTGTGGACCGCTTCGTTCAACGTGCGCAGCGGGTCCCCCCGCCCGCCCGTCGCGTGGTCCGCGCCGTGCGGGGAGACGAAGAGCGCCGTGGAGGGCACGGGCGCGTCGGTTCCCGGAACGCGGGGCAGTGAGCTCTCGAACGGGGGAACTCCTCCCGGGTCGGAACTGCCCGGCCGAGGGGGAGCTGCGGAGAACAGCAGGAACACGCACAGCACCGCCGTCGCCAGCACCGCCGGGACACGGCGCCACACACGTCGCCGCCCTGGTCCCATGTGTCGGTCCACCTTTCACGGGTCGGGACTTTCCCGCCTCGACGGACCGCGACGTTCACTCGGTCACGGACAGCCGCCTACGCAACAGTGTGCTCGAAACACTGTCGGTGTAGGGAAAGTACACGACCCGGACCCCGACACTGGCGAGCTTGGCCTCCAGTTCGCGTCCCCGCGTGCTACCTCGCCAGTCGTCGCCCTTGAACAGTACGTGGAAACCGATCCGTTGCCAGGTCAGGTACTTGTCGACGTGCGGATCCGGCACGGCCTGGTCCACGTAGCGGATGCTGGAGACGATCTCCAGCCGTTCCTCGAAGGGAATCACGGGCGGGCGTCCCTTGGCGCTGGAGACCACGTCGTCGGTGGCCACCCCCGCGACGAGCAGGTCGCACTCCGAACGCGCCCGTTCCAACACCCGAAGATGGCCGACGTGGAACATGTCGTAGGCACCCGGCGCGTAACCGACCACAGGTCTGTTCACGGTTGTCCACCCCCGGCGGTCAACCGTCGCATACGCAGGAACCAGGCGGGCAGCGCAGCGCAGGCGAACAGCACGTGGGCGAGGAACAGGACGGTGTAGACCGTCCGGAACACCGCCGGGAAGCCGAGCAGCGCGAAGGACAGGCAGAGCACTCCGTAGTCGGTGGGAGCGACCAGCAGGGAACGCCACACCGACGAGGCCTTCGCAGGGCCCGTTCCGCCGACGTGCACTCGCCGGAGCTGGTCGTTCAGGATCATGCCGAAGAAGAGGACGCTTTCCACCACGGCGAAGCCGAGCGGGACCAGTGACCAGCCGACGGGCTGTTCCACGAAGGAGTACCAGGACACGAGTACGGCCACGTGCACCAGTGGGATCTTGGCGCTGTCGACCACGTGGTCCAGCCACTCACCGGCCGGTCCACCGCCTCCACGGAGCCTGGCCAGCTGCCCGTCGGCGGAGTCCAGGGCATAGCCGAGCAGCAGGGTGAGACACACCGCCACTCCCTGGACCGGCGAGGGGGGAAGCAGTGCCACGGCCAGCACACCGAGGAGGGTGCACAGTGCACTCACTCCGGTCACCTGGTTGGGAGTCCGCCCCCACAGGTGGGCCAGCGCGGCCAGCAGACCTCCCGCCCTGCGGTTGACGAAACGGGAGTACGCGGGGGCTCCCCGTGCGGACTTCTGCACGTCCGGCAACCGGGCGAGCGTGGCTTTCCATCCCGCATCGGCGGACCGGTTGTCGCTCGTCGACGGGGAACCGAGCACGGAATCTCCTTGGTGTGCCGCGTCGCCTCACGTGGAGGACCTTCGTGAGGTCCCTTCCGGGACCACTTTCGAAGATCGTCCGAAAGGCCCTGTTCGTTACAGCGTTGGTGGGATCGACGTGTTCGCTGACGGTGACCTGTTCCGTGACATGATCCCCTCGGTGGGGGACTGTCGGAAGTGCCGACCGTGGGACGGTTACGCTCCCGTGGGCACTTGGCGGCGAGCTCTCGTGCCGTGCCGCGTGCTGAAGGGACCGTGGATGGAGCCGCGATGAACGAACTGCTGCCCGCTCCGAACATCATCGGTGCCCTGTGGCGGTACAGGTGGAGTTCGTCGCTCGTGGTCCTGGGTACCGTACTGGTGAGCGTGCTCGTCGCTCTCACCGTGGGCGGAGCGGGCTCGGCGCAGGCACGGATCGTACTGAAGTCCCCGGACTCCGTGCAGGCCCTGGGATTCGAGGTGAACAGCGAGTCCGGGTTCGTGCGTTACGTCAACCAGCGGGCACTGTTCGTCACCTCGGACCGGGTGCTCGGTGCCGCCCGTGAACGGCTCGACGACCCGGAGAGCATCGAGAAGCTGCGCGACTCGGTGCGGGCACGGGCTTCGGACAACGGGGATTCTGTGACGGTGGCGGTCGATCTCGGGGACGCGGCCCGTTCGGCCGAGGTGGCCAACGCCGTCGTGGCCGCCTACCAGCGTGAGTCGGCCGCCGAGGTGCGGAAGGCCGCGGAGGAGGCCCTGAACGCTCTGCGGTCGCGTCGTGCGGAACTGGCCGAGCAGCTCGAACAGGCCGGAAGCGCCACCTCCACGGCGGCCGAGCGCACGGTCAGCGAACTGGACCAGCGGATCACCGAGATCGACATCTCCTCGGAGCAGTTCGGCGACGGGGTCGCCTTCGTGGACAAGGCCGTCACGGACTCCTCGGGTGTGCTAGCCCTCTTGCTCCGCAACACGGCCGCCGGCCTCGCCGTGGGCTTGGTGCTGGCCGCCACCATCGCCTGGGTGCGGGCCGACCGGAACCGCAGGGTCCGCAACGCCACGGATCTGACCCGGCTCACCGAGGAGCCCCTGCTCGGCGAGATCGAGGCCCTGGGGGAGGAGGAGTCCGCACGGCTGCACAATCTCGTGGTGCCCCCGCTCGGCTCCTACCGCCTGGTCGCCTCCGTGCTGCGGAACACCGTGCGGGGCGGACTGGTCGCCGTCACCGGAGTGAGCGTCGGTGACGGGGCGACCACGACCGTGTTGCAGGTGGCCGGAGCGGCGGCCCGGGACGGGCTGCGCGTGCTGGTGGTCGACGCCGCCGTGCGCACCAAGGAACTCTCCCACAGCGTGGCGTTGCAGAACGACTGGTACGGAATGGCCCCCATAGCCGCGGGAGCCGCCACCCTGCACACCTCCACCCGCACCATCGAGGTGAACCCCGGTATCCAGTTCCGGGTTGTTCCCGCCGGACGTGCGGGGGAGGGCGCTCCCGACTACTTCCGCTCCTCGTTGCTGCGCAGGGCCATGGCCGAGGCCAGGGCGGGCTACGATCTCGTGCTCGTTGACCTGCCTCCTCTGGAGAGCGTGCCGGAGATGAGCGCGCTGATACCGGCCGCGGACGGCGTCGTGCTCACCGTGCGCCGGGAGGGTTCGGTGGCCGCCTGGCACAGGGCACGGGAGAGGATCGAACTGCTGGGAGGGCGGGTCGCCGGGCACGTGTTCACCTTCGCCCAGCCCGTCGCCTCCGAGGGAACCCGGGAACAGCCGGAGACACGTGGCGGTGTGGCGGCCTCCCCGGAACGCCGCGGGTGAGCCCGGTGACGCTGGCGAGACGCCTCGTCCCCACCGGCGGGGTCTCGAGGGACGGGATGGCCGGGATACTGTCCCAGGGAGCCACCGCGGCCGCGAGTTTCGCGGTGCAGTTCGTGGCGGCCGCGAACCTGGAGCTCGCCGAGTACGGCGTCTTCGCGGTGTTGCTGGCGATGTCGGTGGGAGCCAACGCGCTCTACGTCGGCTTCGTCTGCGACGGTTTCGCCGTTTTCGACCGGCACGATCCCGCGAACCGGGCCGGACTGGTGACCAGTGCCGTGTTGGTCACGGGGCTGTGTGTGGTCTGCGCGGTGCTGTTGTGCGCGGTGCTGACCCCCGAACGTCGGTGGTTGCCCCCGGTCTACGCCGGGCTGGTGGTGTGCAGGTTCCTCGCGGAGACGGTGCGCAGGATCTTCGTGACACGACTGGACTTCGGTTCCCTGCTGAGAACCGACCTGTGCGCTCTGGTGGTGACCGTGCTGGCGTTGGCCCCGGCCACCGGTGGTTTCGACCGGGCCCGGCTGACGGTGCTGTTCGGGGTGATGTGCTGCGGGGCGCTCACCACGGTTCTGGTCGGGTTGGTTCTGCTTCCCCGGTGGGAGTGGACCCGGCTGCGTCCCGGTGTCCGGGCGTTTCCCACTCTGTTCGGATTCGCGCTGTGGCGCGCGTTGCAGGCCGGTCTGCGTCCGTTGAGCCTGCTGGCGGCCCGACTGCTCGTGGCGCAGCTGGTCTCCACCGCCGCGGTGGGCGCGCTCGAACTGGCTCGGCTGGTGGTGGCTCCGGTACAGGTGCTGATCAACGGTTGCGGAAGCCTGTTGCTGGGCAGGATGGCGGCCAAGCGGCGGAACGGCGGGGAGAACGATCCGCGCGCGCTTGACGGGGTAGCTCGGAAACTCGGGGTGGCCGCGGCCGCCTGCGGGGCCGCCTCCGGGGTGCTCGCGGTGGGACTGGGGCCGGTCCTGTTGGGGAAGTCGCCGATGGTGGCGGTGGTGCTCGGGTGGGTGGTGTACCAGGTGGGCTGGGCCGTGGGGCTTCCCTACGTCACCGAGCTCGTGACTCGACGCGTGTCCCGCCGGGTGTTCGTCATCCGGGGGGTCGACTCGGTGCTCGGACTGGGGTTGGCGACCTGCGTCGTGCTGGTCACGGGAGAGGTCACGTTGCTTCCCCCCGCGCTCGCCGCGGGAGGCCTGTGGACCGTCCTGGTCGCTCGTCGTGCGGTGGTGCGTCCACTGTGAGTGCTTTCGTTCCGGCGATCCGTTCGGGAGGGAGTGCCGCGGCTCACCCCGGCCGGGGTGAGCCGCTTCTCCCGGAACAGGGAACGGGCGGGTCAGTGTGCGTAAGTGGGGGCGATGACCGCCCGTCCGACGGCGTGGAAGGCGAGCATGAAGTTGACCACCGCCGGAGTCGCGTCCTCGTCCACACCGAGTTTGTCGCTGTCCACGGCGGTCACGGCGAAGTAGTAGCGGTGCGGACGGTCCCCTTCGGGCGGGGCCGCGCCGCCGAAGGCGCGTTCGCCCATGTCGTTGCGCACGTGGAAGGCCCCGGAGGGGACTCCGTTGCCGCTGCGGTCTCCGGCACCGGTGGGGAGTTCGGTCACCGAGGCGGGTACGTCGACCAGCACCCAGTGCCAGAAACCTCCCGGGATGGGAGCGTCGGGGTCGAAGCAGGTGACCACGAAACTCTTCGTGCTCTCCGGGAAGCCGTGCCAGGAAAGCTGCGGTGAGATGTTGTCCCCGCCCGCACCCATGCCGTCGAAGGCCTGGGCCTTCGACATGGGTTGGCCGTCGGTCACGTCGTTCGAGGTGACCGTGAAAGAGGGTATCTGGGGAAGAAGGCTGTACGGATCGGGGTCGATGGGACGTTCCAGGCTCATGGTCTCTCCCCTTCTCGTGGTTCGGAGTTCGGTGCCGCTCTCCCCTCGGAGAGATCGACCGGTTCCACCCTATTGACGGGCGTGAGTTCCTGTGCCGTGGGGACGGGCCGGTCGGGGTGTCGTGTCCTCCTCGGACGGTGGGAGACGTCGTTTCGCGGGTTACTCACCGCTGTGACACAGAAAGTATCCCCACACGATCGGGTGGTAATCGTTCGTTCTCGCCGCTGAGGCGCGCTGGTCCGGAACTCTTCGTGGACACTGGTTCCCGTCGGTGCGGCCGACGAACTCGATCAGGCGATCACTCTGAACGGGGACTTCCGTGTGAGTGCCGTGGAGCTTCTCACAACGGCGACGGGGGGCGAACATGCGAGGAAGGTCGTGGCGTGACCAGTGTGCGGTGCTGCTCGCCGCTCTGTTGTGGACCGCGCTGACGCCGCTCGGCGCGGCAGCCGGGGAGGCCCGGTTCGGGAGCCTCGCGGCGGAACGACCCGTGGTGGGGGGCGAACCGGCCCGGGTGGCCGATCACCCCTGGGTGGTGTATCTGACCGACCGTCGTGGCGAGCAGTTCTGTGGCGGGACCCTGGCGGCCCCGGACAAGGTGGTGACCGCGGCCCACTGCGTGGCCGAGCAGCGCCCGGACGACGTGCGGGTGGTGGCGGGACGGACCGACAAGAACTCCGGTGCCGGAACAGTGACGGAGCTCGCCGGGATCTGGACGCATCCCGACTACAGCAGCGCCTATCGGGGAGCGGACGTGGCGGTGCTCACGCTGCGGAGTTCGCTGTCACGTCCCACCCTCGCCCTGGCCGACGGGCAGGACGAACAGCTGTACCGTCCGGGCAGGATGGCCACGGTGCTCGGCTGGGGAGCCACCTCCGAGGGAGGGGTTCCGGCGGACGTCCTGCGCAGGGCCGAGGTGCCGATCAGGGCGGACTCCGAGTGCTCGGCCGCCTACGGCGGGGATTTCGTCCCCGGTGCCATGGTCTGTGCCGGCTACACCGAGGGCGGGGTCGACAGCTGCCAGGGTGACTCGGGAGGACCACTGACGACCGGGGGCAAGCTCGTCGGGGTGGTCTCCTGGGGAATCGGCTGTGCCCGCCCCGGCAATCCCGGGGTGTACACCGAGGTCGCCGCCTACGCCGACTCGCTTCGGGCCAGGCTCGGTTCCCGAGGGTGACCTCCCGTCCACACGGGTGCCGTGGAACGGGTGGCGGTCAGCTCGCCACCAACCCCACCGAGATGCCGATGAAGGCGAGGGCGCTCACCAGGTCCAGGGAGTTGCGGAATCCCGGGTTGCGCAGTTTGTCCGCGATCCGGGAGGAGGCGAACACGATCGCGAACTCCCAGACCGCGGCCAGCAGGAGGAACACCCCGCCGAGCATCGCCAGCTGGATCGCCGGGTTCGCCGCCGAACCGACGAACTGGGGAAGGAAGGCCAGACTGAACAGCAGCATTTTCGGATTGGTGATGTTGCTCAGCAGGCCGCGCAGGAAGGGGTTGGCGTCGGGACGGACCGTTTCCTCGGGAACCGGCGCGTTCGCGGCCTCCCGTCGGGTCAGCCACAGGCCGCGCAGGATGCTGACGGCCAGGTACACCAGGTAGGCGGCACCGAGCCATTTCATCACCGAGAGGACCTCCGGCCTGCTGGTGACCAGTGCTCCCAGCCCCGAGACCACCGCGGCCACCTGGATCAGACTGGCCGTGTGTATGCCCGCCAGCGCGTACACGCCGGGGCGGGTGCCGAAACGGACCGAGGTACGCAGTAGCAGGAAAGTGTCCACGCCGGGTGTGAGTATGACCACCGCACTGGCGAGCACGAAGGCCGGCAGCGTGCCGAGATCCAACAGCATGGCGTTCCCTTCCGCTGGTGACGTGGTGTGATCCGGGCTCTCCGACACGGCACGAACGAAGTCGCTCGATCGAGCGGAAGCGCTCGCTCGATCGAGTGATCTCGGGTGTCGTCGGGAGAGGAGTTTCCTGGAGCCGACAACAAGCCGTCGAGGACGAACAGCGTAAATATGGCCTATATCCAGGAAACTTTCCTGCGTTAATCCATAATAACGCAAAAAATTATTAGAAAGCTGTGAGCTGCCCCTCCTGTGAGCAGTCCTACATCGGGGCTACAGTCCCGCCGGGTTCGGAACAGGCCGGAGCGGGGTGACGGTTGGTGCGCTTCAGAAGGCGACGCTCGGGGACGACGCGCACGGCGGGAGTGTTCCTCCGGGTGCTGCTGCTCGCCCTCGTGACGCTGCTGGGCACCTCCACCGCCGCGGCGTCCGCACCGGGTGCTCGGGCTCCGGTGCGGGCCCGGATCGTCGGTGGGGAACAAGTGGTGCGTGGCCAGGTGCCGTGGGTGGTCGCTCTCACCGACGCGGCGGGGAGACAGTTCTGCGGAGGTGCTCTCGTGGCCGCGGACCGGGTTGTCACCGCCGCGCACTGCACGATGGACCCGGCCAGTGGTCGGGCCCGTCCGCCACGGGACCTCCGCGCGGTGGTCGGGAGGAAGGACCTGCGGAGCGCTCGGGGCCGGACGGTGCGGGTCGCACACGTGCGGCGCCCCGCGGACTACGAGCATTTCACGCGCGGATCCGATGTGGCCGTGGTCACGCTGGCCGAGCCGGTGGACCTGCCCACCGTGGACATGGTTCGACAGGGTGAGACGGCGCCTTACCGGCCCGGTGTGGCGGGAACCGTCTACGGCTGGGGCCGCACCGGCGAATCGGCCCCGGCCGCCGCCGTGCTGCGTTCGGTGCGTCTTCCCGTGATGGCGGACTCCGCGTGTGAGCGCGCCTACACCACGTTCGATGCGACCGAGATGTTCTGCGCGGGCTACCCGGAGGGGGGAAGGGACGCCTGCACCGGCGACTCCGGAGGTCCCTTCGTGGTCCGAGGGCGTCTGGTCGGAGTGGTCTCCTACGGCAGTGGCTGCGCACGGGCCGGTTTTCCCGGTGTCTACACCAGGCTGGCCCACTACGTCGACGAGATGAGCGAGCGCTGAAGCCGGTGGTGGCTTCCCCGAGGGAGGAAGACGGCCACGGCCGCCGGTCGCCGTCCGCCCGTGTCGGCGACGACCGGCGGAGCTGTTTCCGGTCAGCCCGTGGCCGTCTGCTGCCGGAGTCGCTCGCGCTCGGAGGCGGGCAGGAAGGACGCCTCGACGGAGTTGAGGGCGAACTCCCGCAGTGCGGTGGCATCGAAGCCCAACTCACGTTCGATCTCGGCGAAGTTGTCCCCGACGTAACCGCCGAAGTAGCTCGGGTCGTCCGAGTTGATGGTGATCGGGATCCCGGCGTCGGCCAACCGGGGCAGGCAGTGTTCGGACAGACTGTCCACACAGCGCAGACGCACGTTCGACAGGGGGCACACGGTCAGCGGAACGTGGTCGCGGGCGAGCCGCCTGACCAGCTCGGCGTCCTCCACCGCCCGGATTCCGTGGTCGACCCGGTCCACCCCGAGAACGTCGAGCGCCTGCCACACGTACTCGGCGGGCCCCTCCTCCCCGGCGTGGGCGACCAGCCGCAGTCCCTCCTGGCGGGCGCGGGAGAACACCCCGGCGAAGTCGGCGGGCGGATGTCCCAACTCGGCGGAGTCCAGTCCCACGCCGATGATGCGGTGTTTGTGGGCGAGCAGCTCGTCCAGCGTGCGCTCCGCCTCCTCCGGGCCGTGGTCCCGGAGGAAACAGGCGATCAGCGCGGTGCTGACCCCGAAACGTCGCCGGCTGTCGGCCAAGGCGGCCTCCAAACCGTCGAGCACGGTTTCCAGGGCCACACCGCGTGAGGTGTGCGCCTGCGGGTCGAAGAAGATCTCCGCGTGCCGCACTCCCTGACGGGCGGCCCTGGCGAGGTACTCCTCGGTCAACGCCGTGAAGTCCTCCGGGGTCCGCAGCACGTTCATGCCCGTGTAGTACAGGTCCAGGAACGACTGCAGGTCGGTGAACTCGTAGCGTCCTCGCAGGTCGTCGACGTCGGCGTAGGGCAGGGTCAACCCGTTGCGCCGGGCCCGGTCGAAGATCAGCTCCGGTTCGAGCGCTCCCTCGATGTGGATGTGCAGCTCGGCCTTGGGCATCGCCGGTACCGTCGTCGGTGTCTCGGGACTCACCGGGTCTCCTTCCTGTGACGGGCGGGCCGAGCGCACAACGATACCGTCGCCCGCCGGTGCGGCGTCCCCGAGTGCGGGCTGAGGGACTCCGGAGGGCGGAACCGGACCCGTGAACGGTGCGGACCGTGCGGGCCGCGCGGTGTGATAGGCAGGGAAGGGTGAGTCTGCAGCCCCTTGCCGCCGCCGTACACCGGGCCTACACCGCCGACCTGGCCGCCGAGGACCTCTACCGCATGCTGCGGTTGCGGGTGGACGTGTTCGTGGTGGAACAGCGGTGTCCCTACCCGGAACTGGACGGGCGGGACCTGGAGGACTCCACCAGGCACTTCTGGATCGACTCCGGTGGAGCACGGGTGCTCGGTTACCTGCGGCTGCTGGAGGAGCCCGACGGCAGCTACCGGATCGGACGGGTGTGCACAGCCCGCGACGGGCGTGGTGTGGGGCTGGGAAGGAAACTGATGCACGCGGCGGTGGCCGAGGTGCGCAAGTCGTGTGCGGTGTTGTCCGCCCAGAGCTACGCCGTCGGGTTCTACCGTTCCTTCGGTTTCGTCGAGTACGGCGAACCCTACGAGGAGGACGGCATCACGCACGTGGACATGCGCAGAAGTCCCGGGAACGTGACCGGACTAACGAGATAGCGCACAACGCTTGGTCGCCGAGTCGGCTTCTGCGACCATGCACGTTGGTCCAAGCGAGCAACGGTGAGGAAGCCGGTGGGAATCCGGCACGGCCGGCGCCACTGTGACCGGGGAGCGGCCCTCCCGTACGAGTTGCCACCGAAGTTCTTCAGGGAAGGCCGGAGGGGCGTGCCGATCCGGGAGTCAGGACACTGCCGTTGTCTCGTTCCGCAACCAGGGGCGTCCGAGACCCTAGGAAGGAATACCGGCGATGACCGCTGTCACGTCGACGTCGTCGACAGTGCGTTACCCCTTCTCCGCCGTGGTCGGCCACGAGGATCTGAGACTGGGACTGCTGCTCAACGCGGTCAACCCCCGCATCGGTGGGGTGTTGGTGCGCGGGGAGAAAGGAACGGCCAAGTCCACCGTCGTGCGTGCGCTCGCCGCGCTGCTGCCCGCCGTCGATGTGGTGGAGAACTGCCGGTTCGGTTGTGATCCGAGTGCCCCCGACCCGCGTTGTCCCGACGGGCCGCACGACGGGACGGCCTCCGCGACGAGACGGCCCGCTCGACTCGTCGAACTGCCGGTCGGAGCCTCCGAGGACCGTCTGGTCGGTTCGCTGGACGTCGAACGTGCGCTGACCGAGGGGGTGAGCGCCTACCAGCCGGGACTGCTCGCCGCCGCGCACCGTGGAGTGCTCTACGTCGACGAGGTGAACCTGCTGCACGACCACCTGGTCGACCTGCTGCTCGACGCGGCCGCCATGGGACGGGCCCACGTGGAGCGCGAGGGAGTGTCGCTGTCCCACGCCGCCTCGTTCCTGCTGGTCGGCACCATGAACCCGGAAGAGGGGGAGCTGCGTCCCCAGCTGTTGGACCGGTTCGGCCTGACCGTCCAGGTGGCCGCCTCCCGGGAGGTGGCCACCCGGACCGAGGTGGTACGGCGTCGACTGCGGTTCGACTCCGACCCTGTCGGTTTCGCCGCCGAGTGGGCCGAGCAGGACGCCGAGCTGGCCCACCGGATCGCCGAGGCCCGAGCCCGTGTGGAGTCGGTCGAGCTCCCCTCCTCCGAGGTGAAGCGCATCGCCTCGGTGTGCGCGTCCTTCGAGGTGGACGGGATGCGGGCGGACCTGGTGCTGGCCCGCACCGCCGTGGCGCACGCCGCCTGGCGCGGTGCCGACGCCGTCGCCGCGACCGACGTGGAGGCCGCGGCCCGGCTGGCCCTGCCGCACCGGCGCAGGCGCGACCCCTTCGACGAGCCGGGGATGGACGAACAGCAGCTCCAGCAGGCACTGGCCGACGCGGCGGAGGAGGTCGAGGCGGAGGAGTCCTCCGAACACGGAACGAACCAGGACGGTGCGACTGAGGGAGGTTCCTCCGCGGCCTCCGAGGAACGGACGGACACCGGCGACGGGAACTCCGAGGGTCCCGAGGACGAGGGACCCGGTGGGGGTGTCGGCGGGAGTCCCGACGGAAACGGTCCGGACCAGGGACCCGGTGGCGGAGCGGCCGGCGAACCACCCTCCGACCCGCGGAACGGGGGGGCCGAGGACGACTCCGCCGAAGCTCCCCGGGAGCGCACCTCCACGGCCGAGGAACCGGATTACCGGGCGCGACTGCTGGAGATACCCGGGCTGGGGGAGGGTGCCCCGGGGAGGCGCTCGCGGTCCAGGACCCGTTCGGGACAGGTGGTACGTGCCTCCGCTGTGGACGGACACGGTATTCACCTGCAGGCGACCCTGGCCGCCGCCGCTCCGCACCAGTGTGCGCGAGGGCGTACCGGATCGGGGCTGCGGCTGCGCCCCGAGGACCTGCGCCACAGCGTCCGGGAGGGGCGTGAGGGCAACCTCGTGCTCTTCGCGGTGGACGCCTCGGGCTCGATGGCGGCGCGGGAGCGCATGTCCGCGGTGAGCGGGGCCGTGCTTGCACTGCTCAGGGACGCCTACCAGCGCAGGGACAAGGTGGGGGTGGTGACCTTCCGGGGGAACTCCGGCGAGGTCGCCCTGCCCCCGACCTCCTCGGTGGACACCGCGGCAGCGCGGATGCGTCGTCTGCCCACCGGTGGCAAGACCCCGCTGGCCGACGGACTGTTGACCGCCCGCAGGGTGATCCGCACCGAGCGGATGCGTGACCCGCAGCGTCGCCCGTTGCTGGTGGTGCTCACCGACGGCAAGGCCACGGTCGGCGTCGATTCGGGAGCAGAGCAGCGGGGACGGAGTCGCAAGGCGGTCGACGACGCGGTGCGTTCGGCCGCGTTGCTGGCCGATCTCGGCGTGGCCTCGGTGGTGGTCGACTGCGAGAACGGCCCCGTCCGGCTAGGCATGGCCGAGCGCATAGCCAGGGTGCTGGGTGCTCCCAGTCTGCGGCTGTCCGAGCTCTCCGCCGACAACGTGGCCGGAGTGGTGCGGGCGGCGCGGACACCGGGCCCGGTGGGGGTGTGATCCTCCGCCGGTGCGTCGGAGTCGCCGGCCCCGCGTTGCTCACTGGTAGAGTGCGCGGCGTCCATCCTTCCCCAGCGATGGACCCCCGCGCCCTCGCGCTCCCGGCGACCCCAGGCCGGTCGAGTGCGAGGGCGCTTTTTCCGAGCCCCGTGTCGTCGAGAGTCCCGTCGGTCACGGGGACGAAGTTTTCCCACGGACGTTCCTTCGTGAAGGGGACGCCGTCGTCGAGTTCCCGGGAGAGTCAGCGATGCCGCAAGGACAGCCGAACAGTGTGCCCGAGGACGGGCTGACCACCAGACAGCGCCGTCACCGTCCCCTGCTCGCCGTGCACACGGGAGAGATGAAGGGAAAGTCCACCTCGGCCTTCGGAATGGCCCTGCGCGGGTGGAACCAGGGTTGGTCCATCGGCGTTTTCCAGTTCGTCAAGTCCGCGAAGTGGCGCGTGGGCGAGGAGTCGGCGTTCCGTGCCCTGGGGCGGCTGCACGAACAAACCGGTGAGGGGGGACCGGTCGAGTGGCACAAGATGGGGGAGGGCTGGTCCTGGGCGCGGAAGAAGACCGGAGAGCAGGACCATGCCGCCTCCGCGTTGGAGGGTTGGCGTGAGATCGCGCGTCGGATCGAGAACCAGCAGCACGACCTGTACGTGCTCGACGAGTTCAGCTATCCGTTGCACTGGGGCTGGGTGGACGTCGAGGAGGTCGTACGGACCCTCCGGGACAGGCCGGGATTCCAGCACGTGGTGATAACCGGGCGTTACGCCCCCCAACAGTTGGTCGAAACGGCCGATCTCGTGATGGAGACGAGCAAGGTCAAGCACCCGATGGATTCGGGTCAAAAAGGACAGAAAGGCATCGAGTGGTGACCCTCTCGGGTTTCCCGGCGGATGCGGAGGGGGACTCTCCCAGGCTGGTCGTGGCCGCTCCGGGCTCCGGACACGGCAAGACCACCGTGGCCACCGGCCTGTTGGCCGCCCTGCGCCGCCGGGGGTCGCGCGTGGCCGGTTTCAAGGTCGGTCCCGACTACATCGACCCCGGCTATCACGCGCTGGCCTCCGGCAATCCGGGACGCAACCTCGACCCCGTGCTGGTCGGCGCGGACTCCGTGGCACCGCTTTTCCGTCACGGTGCGCGTTCCGCGGAGCTGTCCGTGATCGAGGGAGTCATGGGACTTTTCGACGGGCGGCTCGGAACGGCCGAGGAAGTCCCCTCCTTCGGTTCGACGGCACACGTGGCCTCCCTGCTGGAGGCTCCGGTGGTGCTCGTCGTCGACGCCAAGGGACAGAGTCACAGCACGGCCGCTCTGCTGCACGGTTTCCGTTCCTTCCAACCCGACTTGCGGCTGGCCGGAGTGATCTTCAACCGTGTGGGCTCCCCGCGTCACGAGCAGGTGCTGCGGGAGGCGGCGGCCACGGTCGGGATCCGGGTGCTGGGTGTGCTGGGCCGTGCCGAGCCCCTGCGGGTCCCCTCACGTCACCTGGGGCTGGTCACCGCCGCCGAACACGGTTCGGAGGCGGAACGGGCCGTGGAGGCCATGGGGGAGGTGGTGGCCGAGGGAGTGGACCTGGAGGCGGTGGCCGCGCTGGCCGGACAGGCCCCTCCGCTGTCCGCGCGGCCGTGGTCGGCGCAGCGGGCACTGGAGCACGGAGTCCCTCCGCCCCGGACGCCCCGGATCGCCGTGGCCGGCGGAGCCGCGTTCACCTTCGGCTACACCGAGCACGCCGAGTTGCTGCGTGCCGCCGGGGCCGAGGTGGTCTCCTTCGATCCCCTGCGTGACGAGCGACTTCCCCCCGATACCGACGGGGTGGTGCTGCCCGGGGGGTTTCCCGAGCAGCACGTGGCGGAGCTGTCCGCCAACGTGGAGCTGCGTCGGCAGCTGGCCGGACTGGCCGCGGACGGTACGCCCGTCCACGCCGAGTGCGCCGGCCTGCTGTACCTGACGTCGAGTCTGGACGGTTATCCGCTCTGCGGGGTGCTCGACGTGACCGCGGAGATGTCCCCACGACTCACCCTGGGCTACCGCGCCGCCGTCGCGGCCACCGACTCCGTGCTGTTCCGGGAGGGACAGCGGGTGAGCGGCCACGAGTTCCACCGGACGGTGTTGCGGGAGGCCGGGAACCCGGATCCGGCCTGGTACTGGCGGACGACGGAGACGGTGGCCGAGGGGTTCGTGCGCGGCGGCGTGCACGCCTCCTACCTGCACACCCATCCCGTGGGGCAACCCGAGTCGGTTTCCCGGTTCGTGTGGGCCTGCGCGCAGCGTTGAGCGAGACCCCGGTGCGGGACGGTGCGGACTCGTGAGCGGCTTCGCCGGAGGTGCTCCCGGGGCCCCGTCCCTTCCGGGCTCCCCTTGCTCCCACGGAGTACCCGCCGCTTCCGTGGGACCGCGTACCGTGGCGGTACGGTCGAAGGGCGTCCCTTCCGGACGCGTCATGTCCGTGTGACGCGCCGGGCGTCACGTGTCCCCCGAAGAGCTCCACGGGAGAACCTGTGGCGCCGGTCCCAGTGGTATCAGTTGCACCGCGAGGCGGGAGAGGAGAACTAGCGCATGACTCGGGGAACACGCACCGGGATGGTCTCGTTCGTCGGGACCGGTCCCGGGGCGGCCGATCTGATGACGCTGCGTGGCGCGCGCCGGATAGCCGAGGCGGACGTCGTGCTCTGGAGTCCGAGCCTGGTGGCTGCGGAGTGCGTGCGTGAGCACGCGCGTGGGGACGCGGAGCTGGTCGACACCACGACCGCGGGGTCCGAGGAGGTACTGGAGGTCTACCGCAGGGCCGAGCGGGAGCGTCTCCGGGTGGTGCGGCTCTACGCGGGGGACCCGGCATTGTGGAGCGGAGTCCAGCAGCAGTACGACGCGTGCTCACGCATGGAGCTGGAGGTGGAACTGGTCCCCGGTGTGGCCGGGTACTCGGCGGCGGCGGCCGTGGTGGGCAGGGAGATCACCGGTTCCTCCGAGGACCGTTCGGTGCTGCTGGCCAGGCCGGACGGAGGGGGGCAGCCCCTGCCCGCTCCGGAGCGGATCCGGGAGTTCGCCGAACGCGGCGGGACGATGGCTCTGTCCGTGTCCGCGGCCCGGACCGGCCAACTCGTGGAACGGCTCCGCTCGGGGGGCTACGGCGCGGACGTTCCGGTGGTGGTCGCCTACAAGGTCACCTGCCCGGACGAGCTGGTTCTGCGTACCAACGTCGGCGAGGTCGAAGGTGTGGTGAAGCGACACCGCCTGTGGCGCCACGCGCTCTTCCTGGTCGGACCCGCGCTGCGGCGGACTCCGGTGCGGGCGCGTGCCTATGGTTCCGGGCAGCGGGAGACGACGAGGAGCACCGGGCGGACCCGGGGGAGCTGGCGCGGCACGGACGGGGATTCGCCGCGGGACCGGAGCCGTTCCACCTCGGGTTCCTGGGAGGGACCGGTGGACTCTCGGGACGGTCCGTTGTCCCGTGGGGGCGGACGGGGACAGCGTGGTGCCACGGGCGCCGAGGCCGACGTGGCCTGGTGGGCGGTGCGGGACTGGCAGCGAAACGCCCGTCACACGGCGCGTCCGGAGATCCGTGGTGTGGCGGGGCGTTCCTCCGTCGGCGGTGAGGGGCAGGCCCCCGATCTGTTCACGACCTCCCAGGATCCCGAGGTCGCCGGGGTGCTCGGACATTCCCTTCCCGAGGGGGAGCAAACCTCCCCGGTGGACTCCTCACGGAGTTCGGAGGCCGCGCCCGAGGATGCCGTTTCCCACGGAACGGTGAATCAGGTGGACGGAGCCTCCGGAGCGGGTGAGAATGACCATGATGATTCCGGTGGGGCCGACCGGGAAACCGAACATGTGAACGAGGCGGAGAAGGCCACGCACTCCGCGACGACGGACGGTACTCCCTCGGGAGCGGAACCCGCCGATACGGCGGAGTCCGAGGTGGACGGAACCGTGCGGTCGGAGGAAAAGGGAAGCGCCTCACGGGCCAAGCAGCCCTCGAAAACGGGATCCAAGGGCACCACCGCGAAGAGCTCCGGCAAGGGATCGGGCACGAAAACGGGTGGCAGAGGCAAGGGGCAGCGCAAGACCACGGGTTCGGACGCTTCCGCCACGAGCAACGGGGCAGCGCGGAAGAGCGGCACTTCACGGAGGACCACCTCGGGTACTTCGGAATAGGGAGTCCCGGTGGAACGGTTCGTGGCCACCGGAGTGCCCGAGCCCACGGCTCGGAGCGCTCCGCCCCGTGACACGGGTGCCCCGACGAACCGTTCCGGACGAACGGTCCGCCGGAGGAGCGGGAAGTCCGGCGATCCTGTGGTGAGGGCGAGTACGCGGACGGAGAGCGCGACGTGACGGTCACGGTGATCGGGGTTGACGGCGGGTCGTTGCCGCCAGGGGCGACCGAGGTGTTGAACGCGGCCGAACTGGTCGTGGGGACACGCGAACAGCTGCGTTCCCACGCTCCGGAAGGCGCACGAACCGTCGAGCTGGGCTCGCTCGGCCCGGCCATGAACGCGCTGTCCGCCCTCACCGGTGACGAGGTCGGAGTGGTCTTCGCCTCGGGGGATCCGGGGTTCTTCGGAGCGGTTCGCGCGCTGCGTTCCAAGGGGCTGCGGTGTTCGGTGCTGCCGGCGGTCTCCAGCGTGCAACGCCTCATGGCGCGGGTGGGGCGGTCCTGGGACGACGTCACCGTGGTCAGTACGCGCGCCGGGGGGCTGCACCGTGCGCTCAACGTATGCCGGGCCCATCCGGCCGTGGTGGTGCTGACCTCCTCGGGGGCGGGGCCCGCGCGGTTGGCGGCCGGTCTGTCCGGTTGGCGGCGCACCATGGTCGTCGGCGAGGATCTCGGCGGGGCGCACGAACGGGTCACCACCGTGGATCCCGCCGAGGCGGCCGGACGAACCTGGCTGGAACCCAACGTCGTCTTCTGCGTGCGGGATCCCGACGCCGTGCCGGTTCGGGGTTGGCACGGCGGGGGAGAACCCGTTCCCCCCGCTGGTTGGGGGCTCGCGGAGAAGGAGTTCTCCCACCGACAGGGCGAGGTCAGTGGTTCCGAGCTACGGGCACTGGCCCTGTCCCGGCTGGCCCCTCGCCCGGGAAGTCTGGTCTGGGACGTCGGTGCGGGCTGCGGGGCCGTGGCTGTGGAGTGTGCCCGCATGGGTGCGGCCGTCGTGGCCGTGGAGGAGGACGAGGCGCAGGCGGTGCGGCTGGTTTCCAACGCCACCTCGCACGGGGTCGACGTGCGCGTGGTGGAGGGGCGGGCTCCGGAGGTGCTGCGCGAGCTGCCCAAACCGGACTCCGTCTTCGTCGGCGTCGCCGATCCCGAGGTACTCGCGGGCTGCGCCCACGTGGGGGCCGAACGGGTGGTGCTCGTGTTGGAGGAGTTCGACCGCGTGAAGCCGAGCAGGGACATACTGCGTAACGCGGGCTACGTCGTGGACGGGATCCAGTTCTGCGCGCACCGGATCGCCGAGACCGAACAGGGGCGGTCCCGCCTCGCGGCGGCGGAACCGGTCCTGCTGCTGTTCGGTCGACGCTTCGGGGAGGAGGGGACGTGACCGGGCCGCCCCGAGGGGTGACGGGTCCCGGTGACGCTCGTTTCCCCACCGACCGGAGGATTCGGGTTCCGAGGAGTCGGGTGCTGTGAGGAGCGCTCCGCCGCTGGTGCTCGGGATCGGTGCTTCCTCCGGGGTCTCCGTTTCCGCCGTGCTGAGCGCGTTGCTCGGTGCCGAGACGTTGCTGGGTCCGGAGGAGTTCCGGGCCGTGGCCACGCTCGACCGGCGGGCCGAGGAACCGGGACTGGTGGCCGCACTGCGGCAGTACGGGGCACGTGCTCGGCGAGGAGAGCCGCCGTTGTGGTGCCTGACCGCCGCGGACCTGGCCGGGGTGGCGGTTCCGAATCCGAGTTCCGCCGTGGGGGACGCGGTCGGCACGCCCAGCGTGGCGGAGGCGGCCGCCCTGGCCGTTGCCCGCTATCTCGGAGCGGGAGTGGGACGGCTGGTGTTGACCAAGAGGGTTTTCTCCGGGGTGACCGTGGCGGCGGCGGAGGCGGGCGCCCCCTCCTGACGGGAACCCTCCTGTCGGGGGTCGCCCGCGCGGCAGGCTCGTCCCGGCTCACCCGCCGTTTTTCTGTGACATTCTCAACACGTCTCGCACGAAGCCTTGTGAAATCCTGATTTCGCCTTACGGAATACGCCGTGCCCAGCGGCGATCCGCGTCAAGTGGGTGTGGCCGCTGAGCTGGGCAGGTGTGCCTAGGGTTGGAGTCATGGCACTGGTTGAACGCTCCCTGCTGGGACCCGGACCGTCGAACACGTATCCGGAGGCCACCGCGGGGTTGGCCGCCCCGCTGCTCGGTCATCTGGACCCGGAGTTCCTGGCGTTGCTCGACGAGACCGGAAGTCGCCTGCGGACCGTGTGGGGCACGCAGAACCTGCGGACACTCCCGTTGTCCGGTACCGGCTCCATCGGCATGGAGGCGGCCTTCGTCAACTTCGTACGTCCCGGCGACGTCGTCGTCGTAGCGGTGAACGGGCTGTTCGGCGAGCGCATGTGCGACGTCGCCTCCCGCTACGGCGCCGAAGTCGTGCGGGTCGACCACTCCTGGGGTGACCCCGTGGACATCCAGCGGGTGCTCGACGCTCACCCCGAACCCGCCCTGGTCGCGGCCGTGCACGCCGAGACCTCCACCGGTGCGCGCAGCGACATAGCCGGTCTCGGCGCGGCCCTGCGCGCACGGGACGAACGCACCCTGCTGCTCGTCGACTGCGTCACGTCGATCGGCGGGGAACACATCGACCTCGACGCCTGGAACGTGGACATCGCCTACGCGGGAACCCAGAAGTGTCTGGGCGTCCCTCCGGGACTGGCCCCGTTCACCGTCTCCGAACGAGCCTGGCAACGCAGGGTGGACAAGCCCACCACCTGGTATCTGGACCTGGGGCTCATCGGGAACTACGTGACCGGTGGCTCCTCGGGTGGGCGCGCCTACCACCACACTGCTCCCACGGCGATGGTCGCCTCTCTGCACGCCGCTCTCGGCAGGGTGCTGGACGAGGGCATGGACTCGGTCGTCGAGCGCCACCGTGCGGCGGGGGAGGCGTTGCAGTCCGGACTCCAGCAGATGGGACTGAGCCTGTTCGCCGCCGAGGGACACCGGTTGCACCAGCTCACCAGCGTGTGGGTTCCGGACGGTGTGGAGTCCGCCGACGTGCGTAAGCGACTGCTGAACGAGTACGGAATCGAGATCGGTTCCGGGGCCGGTCAGTTCGCCAACAGTGTGTGGCGGATCGGTCTGATGGGGCACAACGCCCGTCTCGACCGGGTGGAGATGCTGTTGGGCGCGTTGCGTTCGGTCCTGCGTCGCTGACGAACCCCTGTCTCGACGGCCGCGCGTCCGCCCGGCCCGGTACGGGCGCGCGGTCGCGACGGGGTGGAGCTCGGGTCTCCCGCGCTCCGTCTCCCGCGCGGCGGGGCGCGGAACCGTCCTCGCGGCGGGGATGCTCCGTGCTGGCGTTCTCCCGGGAGTATCGGGGATCACTTCGGGCTTCTCGGATGTCCCACCGCGGCGGTCTTCATGGCAGGATGGGGGCTCGCCGCGTTCGGGTGACCGTGCCCCGTGGGGAGTGCGGTTTCCACGCGTTCCCACACCCGGGGAGAGAACGCCGGCACCGAGGGCCGCAGTCGGACCCCGCCGATGTCGCCGGGGGTGCGCAGAGACCTACAGGAACGATTGACTCACATGAGCTCGCACAGCCAACATCACTACTTCGCCGGACTCGACCTGCAGGACAGACGAGTGGTCGTCGTCGGTGCGGGAACCGTGGCACAACGACGCATCCCACGATTGATCAAAGCGGGAGCGCGCATCGAGGTCGTCGCCCCCGAGGCCACCCCGGCCGTGGAGGGGATGGCCGAGTCGGGCGAGGTGGTGTGGCACCGGCGAAGCTACGTCGAGGGGGATCTGGAACGGGCCTGGTACGCGGTGGCGTGCACCTCCGATCCGGAGGTCAACGCGTCGGTCGTCGCCGAGGCCGAACGGGAACGCGTGTTCTGTGTGCGGGCCGACGACGCCTCCCGGGGAAGCGCTGTGACGCCCGCCGTGGCCGAGCACAACGGGTTGCTGTTCGGGGTGCTCGGCGGCGGTGACCACCGGCGCTCGGCAGCGGTCAAGGAGGCCCTGCTCGAAGCGTTGCGCACCGGTGTGGTGGACGAACACGCGCAACCGCACCAGCCCGGGGTGGCACTCGTGGGTGGGGGACCCGGTGCCGCCGATCTCATCACCGTGCGGGGGCGGCACCTGCTCGGAAAGGCCGACGTGGTCATCACGGACCGACTCGCCCCACGGGAGTTGCTGGAGGAACTCGGCCAACACGTCGAGGTGATCGACGCCTCCAAGATTCCCTACGGACGCGCCGCCAACCAGGAGGTCATCAACAGGCTGTTGATCGAACGTGCCAGGGCCGGAAACTTCGTGGTGCGGCTCAAGGGCGGTGATCCCTACGTGTACGGGCGCGGCTTCGAGGAGCTGCTCGCCTGTGTGGAGGCCGGCGTCGCCGTCACCACGGTGCCGGGGATCACCAGTGCCTTCGCCGCTCCGGCGATCGGGGACGTGCCGGTGACACACCGTGGCGTGGCCCACGAGGTGGTCGTCGTCTCCGGGCACGTGGGGCCCTACGACGAGCAGTCCCTCGTCGACTGGCCCGCCCTGGCCCGGTTGCGGGGAACGCTGGTGCTGATGATGGCCGTCAAGAGGATCCGTGAGTTCGCCGACGTGCTGCTCGAACACGGCAGGGATCCGCAGACTCCGGTGGCGGTGGTCCAGGAGGGAACCATGCGGGGCCAGCGGACGCTGCGCAGCACGCTGGCCGAGATCGCAGGTGAGGTCGAGCGACGGGGAGTGGCTCCTCCGGCCGTCATCGTCGTCGGAGCGGTGGCGGGGCTGGCCCCGGACCGCGCCGCGTGACCTCGGCCCGCACGGGGACCGTCCCGTGCGGCTCCCTTCCCGGACTCCGGTCCGAGGTAAGGGGCCGTGGCGGGACGGCCCCGGTGCGGAACCGGGGCCTCGCTCTCACCGTGTTCCGCCGTCCTCCAGATCTCCCTCGACCTGCAGGTAGATCTCCCGCAACCGCTGGATCGTCTCCGGGTCGGGTTCGGCCCACATGTCGCGGTCCGCGGCCTCCAGCAGACGTTCCACGATGCCGTGCAACGCCCACGGGTTGGACTCGGTGAGGAACTTCTGGTTCTCCTCGTCGAAGACGTAGGTCTCGGCGAGCTTCTCGTACATCCAGTCCCCGACGACCTCGGTGGTGGCGTCGTAGCCGAACAGGTAGTCCACCGTGGCGGCCAACTCGAAGGCCCCCTTGTAGCCGTGCTCGCGCATCGCCGAGACCCAGCGGGGGTTGACCACGCGGGAGCGGAAGACCCGGGAGGTCTCCTCGTGCAGGGAGCGGGTGCGTATCGAGTCCGGGCGGGAGCTGTCCCCGATGTAGGCGGCCGGGGAGTTGCCGGTCAGCGCGCGCACCGTGGCCACCATCCCCCCATGGTACTGGAAGTAGTCGTCCGAGTCGGCGATGTCGTGCTCACGGGTGTCGGTGTTCTTGGCGGCGACCGAGATGCGTCGGTAGGCGTTCTCCATGTCCGCGCGGGCGTCGACTCCGTCCAGGTCCCGGCCGTAGGCGAAGCCGCCCCACACGGTGTAGACCTCGGCGAGGTCGGAGTCGTCGCGCCAGTTGCGGCTGTCGATCAGCGACAGCATCCCGGCCCCGTAGGCTCCCGGTTTGGACCCGAAGATCCGCATGGTGGCGCGTCGATGGTCGCCGTGCTCGGCCACGTCGGCACGTGTGTGCGCCCCCACGAAGTTCCATTCGTCGGGTTCGTCGAGTTCGGCGACGAGTCGGAAGGCGTCGTCGAGCAGTGTGACGACGTGGGGGAAGGCGTCCCGGAAGAAGCCGCTGATGCGCACGGTCACGTCGACCCGGGGACGCCCGAGCTCCTCCAGTGGGACCACTTCCAGCCCGTTCACACGCCTGGAGGAGTCGTCCCAGGTGGGCCGCACCCCGATCAGGGCCAGGATCTCGGCCACGTCGTCGCCCGAGGTCCGCATGGCACTGGTGCCCCACACCGACAGCCCGACCGAGGCGGGCCACTCACCGTTGTCCCCCCGGTAGCGTTCCAGCAGGGACTCCGCGATCGCGTAACCGGTGTCCCAGGCCAGTCGGCTCGGGATCCCCTTGGGGTCGACCGAGTAGAAGTTGCGTCCGGTGGGCAGCACGTTGACCAGGCCGCGCAGCGGGGAACCACTCGGTCCGGAGGGGATGTAGCCGCCGCGCAGGGCGTGCAGCGTCGATCCGAGCTCGTCGGTGGTGGCGTTCAGGCGCGGGACGATCTCCTCGGCGGCGAACCGCAGCACCTCCGCGACCCTGCCGGAGTTCTCCCCGAGGATCTCCGCGCACACCGGTTCCGCCTCCGCGGTCTGCCACGCGCGCCGCTCCATCTCCTCGACCAGCGCATGCGCGGTGGACTCGATCGCGTCCACGCGCTCGCGGGCCTCCGAGCCGTCCTCGGAAAGACCGAGGGCCTCCCGCAGTCCGGGGACCGCGGCCTGCTGGCCTCCCCACATCTGCCGGGCGCGCAGCATGGCGAGCACCAGACTCACGCGGGCCTGGCCGGTGGGCGGGTCACCGAAGACGTGCAACCCCTCCCGGATCTGGGCGTCCTTGACCTCGCACAACCAGCCGTCGACCTGCAGCAGCATGTCGTCGAACTCGGCGTCGTGCGGGCGTTCCTCCAGCCCCAGGTCGTGGTCGAGCTTGGCCGCCTGCATCAGCGTCCAGATCTGGCTGCGGATGGCGGGCAGTTTGGCCGGGTCCATCGCCGTGATGGTGGCGTGCTCGTCGAGCAGCTGTTCCAGACGCGCGATGTCGCCGTAGCTCTCGGCCCGGGCCATGGGCGGAACCAGGTGGTCCACCAGTGTGGCGTGCACCCGGCGTTTGGCCTGGGTGCCCTCGCCGGGGTCGTTGACCAGGAAGGGGTAGACCAGCGGGAGGTCGCCCAGGGCGGCGTCGGGCGCGCAGGAAGCCGACATGCCCGCCGTCTTCCCGGGCAGCCACTCCAGGTTCCCGTGCTTGCCCAGGTGGATCATGGCGTGGGCGTCGAAGTCCTCGGCCAGCCACCGGTAGGCGGCCAGGTAGTGGTGGCTGGGCGGCAGGTCGGGGTCGTGATAGATCGCGATGGGGTTCTCGCCGAAACCGCGCGGCGGCTGGATCATCAGCACGATGTTGCCGGCCCGCAGCGCCGCGAGCACGATCTCGCCCTCGGGGTCCCGGGAGTAGTCCACGAACAGCTCTCCGGGGGGCGGGCCCCAGTGCTGTTCGATGTCGGAACGCAGCGACTCGGGCAGGGAGTCGAACCACTCGCGGTAGCGCCTGGCCGGCACCCGGACGGGGTTGCCGGCGAGTTGTTCCTCGCTCAGCCAGTCCCGGTCCTGTCCTCCCGCCGCGATCAACGCGTGGATCAGCGCGTCCCCGTCCTGGGAGAGGACACCGGGAAGCGCGTCGGGCCCCTCGGTGGGGCCGATGTCGTAGCCCTGCTCACGCAGGGCCCGCAGCAGCCGTACGGCGGACAGGGGGGTGTCCAGCCCGACGGCGTTGCCGACCCTGGCGTGCTTGGTCGGATAGGCCGACAGCATCAGCACGAGACGCTGCTGCTCGGGGGGAACGTGGGCGAGTCTGGCCTGCCGGACGGCGATTCCGGCGACCCTGGCGGCTCGTTCCGCGTCGGCGACGTAGACCGGCAGTCCCTCCGAGTCGTTCTCCTTGAACGAGAACGGAACGGTGATCAGCCGTCCGTCGAACTCCGGCACGGCCACCTGGGTGGCCATGTCCAGCGGGGACAGTCCCTCGTCGTTGTCCTCCCAGGCGGTACGGCTGCTGGTCAGACACATTCCCTGCAGGATCGGGACGTCCAGCTGGGCGAGCGCCCCGACGTCCCAGGCCTCGTCATCGCCTCCGGCGGTGGCCACGGCCGGTTTGCTGCCCCCCGCCGCGAGGACGGTGACCACCAGTGCGTCCGCTCCGCGCAGCGTCTCGATCAGCTCGGGGTCGGGGGTGCGCAGTGAGGCGCAGAACAGCGGCATGGCCTGGCCGCCCGCGTGTTCGATCGCCTCGCACAGGGTGTGCACGAAGGCGGTGTTACCCGCCACGTGGTGTGCGCGGTAGTAGAGCACGGCCACGGTGGGACCGTCCGTGCGCTGCGGTGTTCTGTCCAGCTTCCCCCAGGTGGGCGTTTCGATCGGCCCGCTGAACCCGTGCCCGGTGAGCAGCACCGTGTCGGACAGAAAGTGATACAGCTGTTCGAGATTCTCGGGTCCGCCGTTGGCCAGATAGGCGTGCGCCTCGGCGCACACCCCTCCGGGCACGGTGGAGCACTCCATGAGCTCGGCGTCCGGTTGCTGTTCACCACCGAGCACCACCACGGGCCGGGACCCGCCGAGCAGGAAGTCGATGCCTTCCTCCCAGGCCCGGCGTCCCCCGAGCAGCCGTACGACGACGAGGTCGACCCCGTCGAGCAGTTCCGGCAGTTCCTCCACGCCGACCCTGGCCGGATTGGCCAGCCGGTAGTCGGCGCCGCTGGACCGTGCACTGAGCAGGTCCGTGTCTGAGGTGGACAGCAGTAGGATCATGCGACTCGCTCCTCGGCATCGGGAACCGGGGCGGCCGACCAGGACGGGACGCGCGATGCACGCGCGGTCGTACGGCGCATCAGGAACCTTCCCAGGGGTCCTCGCCCCTTTGCTGACGGTCGCGGCGGTTCGGAGTCTCCTGGCTTCCGGATCCTCGCTTCCTCCGGTCTTCCCATCGCCGTGCGACAGTGACTCTGTTCGGAGTTCGCTCCCCGGTGACAGTGGCGGGACCGCGCCGGACTCACACCGGCTTCCTCCGTTCACCGCCGTGGATACGGCGTCCAGTCTCGGGAACGGGACGATCTTTCGTCAAGTTGACGTGAGATGCCCCCGTTCCCGGCGTGTTTCGTGGCACACCGAGGACGTCCGTAGCATCGTCGGAGTGTCCGACAGCCCCGTGCCCGAACGAGACAGGCCCGACGCGTGCCCCGGCGCGGTCCAGGTCCATCCGGCCGCCGACGGAGGTCTCGCGCGCGTCCGCGTTCCCGGCGGAGTCCTGAGCGCGGGACAGGTACGTGTGGTGGCCGGGGCCGCCGTGGAGCTGGGTAACTCCACCATCGAACTCACCTCCAGGGCGAACCTGCAGCTGCGTGGCGTCGACGATCCAGGTGAGCTGGGGCGCCGACTCGGCGAGGCGGGACTGCTGCCCTCGGCCACCCACGAGCGGGTGCGCAACATCGTGGCCAGCCCCTATGCCGGCCTGGACGGTCCCACCCCCTTCCCGGTGTCACGGGTGGTGGAGGAGCTGGATCACGGACTCCGCTCCGTGCCCGCACTGGCCGAGCTGCCCGGACGCTTCCTGTTCACCGTCGACGACGGCAGGGGGGACGTCTCCGCGTTGGGCGGTGACGTCGGACTGCTGCCCGTCGCGGCCCACCGGGTGGCCGTGCTGCTGGCCGGTGCGGACTCCGGGGTGCGGGTTCCTCCGGAACGAGCCGCCGCGGCGGCGGTCACGGCGGCGGAGGGGTTCCTCGCCGAACGCGCCCGGAACGGCAGCGGGGCCTGGCGCATGGCCGAGCTGACCACGACGCGCCTCGTGTCCGACACGGTGCGTGCCCGACACGGCACGCGGGCGGCCGACGTTGTCGAAGTCACACCGGCCTCGTGGGCGGAATCCGGTCAGCAGGGAAAACCCCGTCCGGGAGTCCTCGGGCGGGACGAGGACACGGTGGCCGTGGAGGTGGGGGCTCCGCTCGGCCGCTTGTCCCCAGCGCAAACGCATAGCATCATACGAGCGGCCGAAGCCGCGTCCGGTTTCGTTCGACTGACCCCGTGGCGGACCGTGATCCTCACGGGAGTGCGGGAACGGGACCATCGGTCGTGGCTTTCCGAACTGCACTCGTGCGGTTTGCTCGTCGAGCCGTCCGCACCGCTCAGCGGTGTGACCGCCTGCGCGGGCTACCCCGGCTGCGCCAAATCCCTGGCCGACGTCCATCGGGACGCCGCGTGTGGCACCTCCCGCGGCGAGTCGGCCGCGCCGGGGGCTCTGCCGGTGCACTGGGTCGGCTGTTCGCGTCGCTGCGGCCTTCCCCGGGGGCCGGTGGTGGAGGTACTGGCCGAACCCTCCGGGTACCGGGTCAGCGCGGGGACGCCGCAGGAGCGGGTGACGTGGGCCTCCGAGGCGGACCCCGAAGTGGCGGCCGAGGCCGCGAACAGAGCACGACACGCTGGTGTGGTGCGCACCGCCGGGACGCCAGGGGCCGGGTTCGGGAACGGCCGAACGAGCAAGGATCGGGACACGACGAACGAGGACGACCGGTGATCGAGTACATCCGGGACGGCAGGGAGATCTACCGTCGCTCCTTCGCGACCATCCGCGCGGAAGCCGCTCTCGACGGGATGCCGGCCGACGTGGCCGGTGTCGCCGTGCGCATGATCCACTCCTGTGGAATGGTGGACCTGGTCGACGACCTGGCCTACTCCCCCGGCGTGGTTCGTTCGGCACGGGAGGCGTTGAACGCGGGCGCTCCGGTGCTCTGCGACGCGGAGATGGTCGCAGCCGGGGTGACCAGGCGCAGGCTTCCCGCGGACAACGAGATCCTGTGCACCTTGTCCGACCCCGCCGTACCCGGGCTCGCCGAGCGGCTGGGAACCACCCGCAGTGCCGCCGCGATGGAGCTGTGGCGACCACGGCTCGACGGGGCCGTGGTCGCGATCGGAAACGCACCGACCTGCCTCTTCCGTCTGTTGGAGCTGGTCGAGCAGGGCGCGGGGGTTCCGGCGGCGGTGCTCGGGATTCCGGTCGGTTTCATCGGGGCCGTCGAGTCCAAGCAGGCACTGGCTTCGCATCCGCGCGGTCTGGAGCACCTGGTGGTGCACGGCAGACGCGGCGGTAGTGCGATGACGGTCGCCGCCATCAACGCGATCGCGAGCGAGGAAGAGTGAGCAGCGAAGACAACGACTCCGCCGCCGGACGTCTGTTCGGTGTGGGCCTGGGCCCCGGTGACCCCGAGCTGGTGACGGTCAAGGCGGCGCGGTTGATCGGGGCGGCCGATGTGGTCGCCTACCACAGCGCCCGACACGGCAACAGCATCGCCCGTTCGGTGGCCGAACCGTACCTGCGTGGGGACCAGATCGAGGAACCGCTGGTGTATCCGGTCACCACCGAGACCACCGATCACCCGGGCGGGTATCAGGGGGCGATCGACGAGTTCTACGCCGAGTGCGCCGAACGGCTGGCCTCCCATCTGGACGCGGGCAGGGACGTGGTGCTGCTGGGGGAGGGTGACCCGTTCTTCTACGGCTCCTACATGCACATGCACAAGCGGTTGTCCTCCCGTTTCGAGACCGTGGTGGTCCCGGGGGTGAACTCGGTGAGCGCGGCCTCGGCCGAACTGGGGCGGCCCCTGGCCGAACGCGACGAGGTGCTGACCGTGCTGCCGGGAACGCTGGACTCCGAGACGTTGGCACGGAGGTTGGACGGGACGGACGCGGCCGCCGTGCTCAAACTGGGGCGGACCTTCGAGGGTGTGCGTGAGGCCTTCGAGAAGGCGGGATGTCTGTCCGAGGCCTACTACGTGGAACGAGCCAGCACCGACAGGCAACGGGTGGAACCGTTGTCCGAGGTGGATCCGCGGACCGTGCCCTACTTCTCGTTGGCTCTGTTGCCCAGTCGTTCCGGGGCGGAGATCCCGCTGCCGGAGGGTGGCGGCGGAACTCCGGAGCACCGGGGTGGTGAACTGGTGGTCGTGGGACTGGGGCCCGCCGGTAGGGAGTGGACCACCCCGGAGGCCCAGGCCGCGTTGGCCACCGCCGACGACCTGGTCGGTTACGGCCCCTACCTGGACCGCGTCCAGACCAACCCGCGCCAGCGCAAACATCCCTCCGACAACCGGGTCGAGGCCGAGCGGGCCCGGCAGGCGCTGGACCTGGCCGCCTCCGGCCGGAGGGTGGTCGTGGTCTCCTCCGGGGACCCCGGGGTGTTCGCCATGGGCAGTGCCGTCCTGGAGGTCGCCGAGGAGCCGCGGTACGCGGCGGTGGACGTCCGCGTGCTTCCCGGTCTCACGGCCGCGCAGGCGGTGGCGAGCAGGGTCGGGGCTCCGTTGGGACACGACTACTGCGTGCTCTCCCTGTCCGACCGGCTCAAACCCTGGGAGGTGATCGAGCGGCGGTTGCGCGCGGCGGCCCGGGCCGATCTTGCCCTGGCCGTGTACAATCCGGCCTCCCGCAGCCGTCAGTGGCAGGTCGGGGCCGCCCGACAGGTGCTGCTGGAGGAGCGCGCCGCCGAGACCCCCGTGGTGATCGGTCGGGACGTCGGGGGACCGGAGGAACGGGTCTCCGTGGTCCAGCTGGGAGAGCTGGATCCGCGGTGGGTGGACATGCGCTGCCTGATGCTGGTCGGCTCGTCCACCACCCGAGTGGTCACCCGGGGTGGCGAGACCTCCGTGTTCACTCCCCGGCGTTATCCCGCGTGAACGGGCCGGTCCGCTTCCGCAGCCATTCCAGGGCCTCCTCGACCTCGGAGACCACGGGTGCTCGCGGCGGAGGCGGTTGCTCCACCATCACGACGGGAACTCCCAGTTCCCGGGCGGCCACGAGCTTGCCCTCCGTCATCGTCCCTCCGCTGTTCTTGCTCACCAGCAGGTCGATGTCGTTGTTCCGCAGCAGCTCGCGTTCGGCGTCCGCGTCGAAGGGTCCACGTGCGGACAACGTCGTCGTGCGGGGCGGCAGTGGGGGCTCCGGGGCGTCGACCGTCCGGACGAGGAACCACACGTGGTCGATCCCGGCGAAGTGGTGCAGGCCCTGCCTGCCGGTGGTGAGCAGCACCCTGCTCCCGAGCCGCCGGACGGTTTCGGCGGCCTCGGCCAGGGAACGCACCGACCTCCAGTCGTCCTCTGGGCCCGGCGACCAGGGAGCACGGCGCAACACCAACAACTCCACCCCGCGCTCCCGCGCGGCGACAACGGCGTTGGCGCTGATACCGGTGGCGAAGGGGTGCGTGGCGTCGACCACGGCCGTGATCCCTTCGCTGCAGAGGTACTCACCCAGACCCTGGGCCCCACCGAAGCCGCCCACCCGGACCTCTCCCGCCGGGCGCTTCGGATCGCGTACCCGCCCGGCCAGCGAGGACACCACCGGGACCCCGAGCTCGGTAAGCTGCTCGGCGAGACGTCGTGCCTGCGCGGTCCCCCCGAGGACGAGTATCCGCGTCTCCATCACACACCATCCCCCGGAACAGTGAATCCGAACTCGCTGGAGTGCATTCTCCCGTGGTGAACGATCGTGCTGAACAGACGGGTGGTCCGCGCTACGGGTGGACCACCGGGGCCTGCGCCCTGGCCTCGACCGCCGCGGCCTACACCGCTCTGCTCACCGGACGGTTCCCCGATCCGGTCAGCGTACGGCTGCCGAAGGGGCACGAGCCCGCCTTCGCGCTCTGCCGGGAACGGCTGGGGGAGGACTGGGCGATGGCCGGTGTCGTCAAGGACGCCGGAGACGACCCGGACGTGACCCACGGGGCGGTGGTGGGCGTGACCGTCTCCCGCGGCCGTCCGGGAAGCGGGGTCACCTTCCGCGCGGGAAACGGGGTGGGGACGGTGACCAAACCCGGTTTGCCGCTGGCGGTGGGGGAACCGGCCATCAACCCGGTCCCCCGGCGGTTGATCAGCGAACTCGTCGCCGACACGGCCGCGGCCCACCGGGACGGCGGCGACCTCGTGGTGGAGGTCTCGGTGGAGGACGGCGAGGAACTGGCCAGGCACACCTGGAACCCCCGCCTGGGCATCCTGGGTGGGCTGTCGATCCTGGGAACCACCGGAGTGGTCGTTCCGTACTCGTGTTCGGCCTGGATCGACAGCATCCGACGCGGGGTGGACGTGGCCCGGGCCGAGGGGCTGCGACACGTGGCGGGCTGCACCGGCAGCACCTCGGAACGCACGGTGACCGAACTCCACGGTCTCCCCCCGGAGGCGCTGCTGGACATGGGGGACTTCGCGGGGGCGGTGCTGAAGTACCTGCGCAGACACCCCGTGCCCCGACTGACCATAGCCGGTGGGATCGGGAAGCTGGCGAAACTGGCCGACGGTCATCTCGACCTGCACTCCAAGCGCTCCCAGGTGGACTTCGCACGCCTGGCCGGTCTCGTCACCCGGGCGGGAGGAAGCACGGAGCTGGCCGACCGTGTCAGCCGGGCCAACACCGCGCTGGAGGCGCTCGAGATCTCCGCGGCGGAAGGGGTTCGGCTCGGTGGGCTGGTCGCCCGGCAGGCCCGGGAGGTGGCGCTGGAGACCCTGCGGGGGGCTCCGGTGGAGGTGGAGACCGTCGTGATCGACCGCTCCGGCGCGGTCAGGGGACGCTGTCCGGCCCCCTGATCGCGCCGGGCCGCACGTGATCAGTCCCGGCAGCGGTACACCGAGTACAGATGGCTGTCCGGGAACCGGTCCGCGGCGAGCACCCGACCCACCACGACCACGGCCGTGCGCTCGATTCCGGCCTCGCGGACCCGCCCGGCCACGTCGGCGAGCGTTCCGCGCAGCACACGCTCGTCCTCCCTGCTCGCTCCGGCGACCACGGCAACGGGGCACTCCGCCCCGTAGTTCGGCACGAGCCGCTCCACGAGCTCCTCGATCCGGTTCACCGCCAGGTGCAGCACCAGGGTGGCCCGACTGCGTCCCAGGGTTTCCAGGTCCTCTCCCTCCGGCATGGGGGTGGCCCGGGCCGCCGTTCTGGTCAGCACCACGGTCTGGCCGACTCCGGGGACGGTGAACTCCCTGTTCAGCGCGGCCGCCGCGGCGGAGAAGGCGGGTACGCCGGGAACCATCTCGTAGTCGATCCCGGCCTCGTCGAGCCTGCGCATCTGCTCGGCCACCGCGCTGAACACGGCGGGGTCCCCCGAGTGCAACCTGGCCACGTCGAGACCGTCGCGGTGGGCCCGCTCGATCTCGGCGAGGATCTCGTCCAGGTTCATGCGTGCCGTGTCGACCAGCCGGGCTCCCTCCGGGCAGTCGTCCAGCAGTTCACGCGGAACCAGGCTGCCCGCGTACAGGCACACCGGGCAGGAGGCCAGGGTGCGTTGTCCCCGGACGGTGATGAGATCCGCCGCTCCGGGACCGGCACCGACGAAGTAGACCGTCACTGTTTCGTCACCGCCCACTGGGTCACGCGCAGAGCCGGGCGCCAGGCGGTGAACCCTCCGACCGCCCCCGCTCGTTCGACTCCGATCCTCGTCAGTTCCCCGCCCAGGCGGGAGTACCATTCGGTCACTGTCGACTCCGATTCCATGGTGACGGCGTTGACCACGAGACGCCCGCCCCGGGGAAGGGCGTCCACACAGGTCTCCAGTACGCCGGGAACGCTCACGGCCCCTCCGACGAAGACCGCGTCCGGGGTCTCCAGCCCGCGCAGTCCCTCCGGGGCGGACTCCCGGACGACCCGGATCCCACCGGCTCCGAGCGCCGCCGCGTTCCGGGTCACGCGTTCGGCCCGCCGTGGGTCGTGCTCGACGGCGATCGCCGTGCCCCCGCTCGTGCGCGTCCATTCGATCGCGACGCTGCCGGAACCCGCGCCGACGTCCCACAGCAGCTCTCCCGGGCGGGGGGCCAGTCTGGCCAGGGTGCTCGCGCGGACGTCGCGTTTCGTGAGCTGCCCGTCGTGTTCGTACAGCTCGTCGGGCAGTCCCGGCGCCACGGCGACCTCCGTCGGGGCGGGGGAGTCCGCACGGTCGATCGCGACGATGTTCAACGGTCCCGTCCGCTCCCGCAGGCGCGCCGCGAGTTCCCGGTGGATCCGCTCCCCGCGCCCGCCCAGGTTCTCCAGCACGACCAGTTCGCTGTCACCGAAGCCGTGCTCGCTCAGCAGGGCACCCACCTCGGCCGGGGTGTCCCCGTCGGAACTCAGCACCATGATCCGGTTGTTCCGGGCCAGTTCGGGCAGCAGGTTCTCCACCGGCCGACCCACCAGGTTGACCACGCGGACCTCGTGGGCGGGCCATCCGAGCCGAGAGCAGGCCAGGGTCACCGAGGAGGGGTGGGCAACGACGTGCAGTCTCTCCGGTCCCACCATCCTGGCCAGGGTCGCTCCGATCCCGTGGAACATGGGGTCTCCGCTGGCCAGTACGCAGATCGAACGCCCGGCGTGCTTGTCCAACAGTTCGCCCAGGGCGGGCAACAACGGGGAGGGCCAGCTCACGCGCTCGGCCGAGGTCTCCGGGATCAGGTCGAGCTGTCTGGCGCCGCCCATGACGACCTCGGCGCTCTCGATGGTGCGACGTGCCACGGGGGAGAGGCCCTCCCAGCCGTCCGCGCCGATACCCACCACGTGGATGGGTTCCCGCGCCCCGCTCTCCTCGGTGCTCACGGGCGCCCCACGAGCTCGGGGTCGCCGCACGAGCCGGTGGCGGCCGTGGATCCTCGACGGTCTCCGCTGTTCGGGGTGTCTACGCTCACGTTCGGCGGGCCTCCTGGAAGGTCGGGATCTCGCGGGCCGAACGGGCCCGTCCACGGGAGGGGAACACTCCGTGGGGAGGGTGTCCGGTCGACGGACACGGTGCGCTCTGCCGGCGTCTCGTGGGGACACCGCGGCTCTCGCGGAGGAGCTCCCCGGCCTGGGTGCGGAAGAACGGGTGAGCCCGTCCCGGACGTCGAGCGGAGAGAGCGCGGTTTCCGGATACTAACGCACCTCCGGGGAAGGTCCGAGGACTTCCTGTCGGATGGGGGAGAACTCACATCAGCTGACCACGACGGTCAGACTCCGCCGTCCCGGCTGCTCCACCCGCAGTCCTGCCCGGTGCGCGATCTCCGCCACCTCGGCGGGGGTCTCCGGTTCCCGTTCGGCGAGGGCCAGCGCCCTGGCCAGCCTGCCCTTGTGCGCCTTGTTGTGGTGGCCGACGGTCTTGCGGGAGCCGTTCGCGTCCTCGGTGACCACGCGGACCTCGACGGGATCGGGAAGCGCGGCCAGCGCGGCGTAGGCCCCGGAACGCAGATCCACCACGGGTCCGGGGACGGACTCCAGCACGCGGCTCAGCTCGGGACGCCACAGTCGACGGAGGCTGCCTATCTCCGGCAGACGGGATCCCGCCGACAGGCGGTAGGCCGGCACGGGATCGGCGCCGCGCAGCACACCGAACAGGGCGGAGACGACGGCGAGCCTCTCGTCGGCCCGTCGGCGTTCCTCCCCGGAGAGGGAGCCCACGTCGAGCGCGTCGTAGAGCACTCCGCTGTAGCGGTCCAGGGCGGCGAGAGTGGGGGAGTTCCACAGCTCCCCGTTGCGTTCGACCTCCTCGGACTGTCGTGACGACAGGCCGAGCGCTTCGAGACTGGCCGGAAGGTCCTCGCTCAACCGAACCAGCGTCTCGACGAGTCGTCCTCGGGTGGGGGTGAGTTCGGGGAAGGACAGCGCGTCCAGCCGCAACGGCGGCCCGGTCCCACCGGGCGACTTGGTCTCGGAAGGAGGCAGGAGTACGAGCATGTACGGGCAGTCTAGTCGCCCGCCGGTGGCGGTTCGGTGGGGAGCTCGGCGGGCGACGATGGGACGTTCTCGCTCAGCAACAGCTCCCAGCACTCGGGACAGGTCGGATACAGCAGCCACTCCACCGCGGAGACGGGGGCGGGATCGAGGCGGCGGCCGCACAGTGTCCCCCTCGGGGACCATCCGTCCGCCGGCGGCGCTCCGGCGAAGACGTGCCTGGTGCCGTCGGCTCGGCGCGCGGGGTACCAGAACCGTTCCGTGGGCCGCTCGGTACCCAATTCCTCGCCTCCTCCGAAACGGGGACAGTCTCCCCGATTGAGCCATATCCCCGTGGGGAGGAAATCACGGAGGAGAGAAACTCCCCCGAACGTGGGGCTCGGGGGCGGTGGGGAGAATGGGAGCTTTCCGCTGCCGGGCGTGTGTGCCGCGGTCGTCCACGGAGCTCGGGGCGTGCCCGGCGCGGGAGTCGTCGACACCCACGGTCGTAACACCCGCTAGGCTCTCCCGCGAGACGCGAGGAGAGCGCGAGGCGTAAAGGAGCGCGCAGCCTTGATCACGAGGATGTCCACGTTGTTCCTGCGTACCCTGCGTGAGGATCCGGCGGATGCCGAGGTGCCCAGCCACAGGTTGCTGGTGCGCGCCGGATACGTGCGCCGGGTAGCACCAGGCATCTACTCCTGGCTGCCGCTCGGACTGCGCGTTCTGCGCAACATAGAACGCGCCGTGCGGGAGGAGATGGAGGAGATCGGCGCCCAGGAGATCCATCTCCCCGCGCTACTGCCGAAGGAGCCCTACGAGGCCACGGGTCGTTGGACCGAGTACGGGCCCAACATGTTCCGCCTCAAGGACCGCAAGAAGGCGGACTATCTACTCGGGCCCACGCACGAGGAGTTGTTCGCCCAGACGGTGAAGGGCGAGTACAACTCCTACCGGGACTTTCCCGTCATCCTGTACCAGATCCAGACGAAGTACCGGGACGAGGAACGCCCGCGCGCCGGGATCCTGCGCGGTCGGGAGTTCGTCATGAAGGACTCGTACTCCTTCGACCTGGACGACGAACAGCTGATGACCTCCTACCGACTCCATCGGGAGGCCTACACGAGGCTGTTCGACCGGCTCGGTCTGCGCTACACCATCGTGGCCGCCACGTCGGGAGCGATGGGGGGCTCGGCATCCGAGGAGTTCCTGGCCGAGTGCCCCACGGGGGAGGACACGTTCGTACGCAGCAGCGAGTCCGACTACGCGGCCAACGTGGAGGCCGTGACCACTCCGCCCGCCCCGGAACGGTCCGTCGAGGGGCTCCCTCCCGCCGAGGTGCACCACACACCGGACACCCCGACGATCGAGACGCTCGTGGAGTTCCTGAACGGAGCGGGATGGGAGCGGACGTTCACCGCCGCGGACACACTGAAGAACGTGCTGGTCAAGACGCGGCGTCCGGGTGACACGGAGTGGGATCTGCTCGGAGTGGGGGTTCCCGGTGACCGTGAGGTGGACATGAAGCGGCTGGAAGCAGCCCTGGAACCCGCCGAGGTCGCCCTCGTGGACGACGAGGACTTCGAGGCACGTCCCTTCCTGGTCAAGGGCTACGTCGGACCGAAGGCGCTCCAGCACAACGGGGTGCGTTACCTGGTCGATCCCCGGGTCGCCCGGGGCACCGCCTGGGTGACCGGGGCGGACAAGACCGACCACCACGTGGTCGACCTGGTGTGTGGTCGGGACTTCGTTCCGGACGGCACGATCGAGGCGGCCGAGGTGCGGGAGGGCGATCCCTCGCCCGACGGGCGGGGGGTTCTCCAGTCCGCCCGGGGGATCGAGATCGGACACATCTTCCAGCTCGGACGCAAGTACACCGACGCGATCTCGCTGGACGCCCTCGGGCAGGACGGCAAACCCAAGCGGGTGACCATGGGCTCCTACGGGGTGGGGGTGTCCCGGTTGGTCGCGGCGATCGCCGAACAGCACCACGACGAGCAGGGACTGGTGTGGCCGCGTGCGGTGGCCCCGGCCGACGTGCACGTGGTCGTGGCGGGCAAGGACGAGACCGCCGCGGGCGAGGCCGAACGCCTCTGCGCCGAACTGGACACCGTCGGTGTCCGGGTGATCCTCGACGACAGGAACGCCTCGCCCGGAGTGAAGTTCGCCGATGCCGAGCTGGTCGGGGTGCCCACCATCCTGGTGGTCGGCAAGGGGCTCTCCAGGGGAGTCGTGGAGGTCAAGGACCGCGCCAGCGGTGAGCGCGTCGAAGTGTCCACCGACGGCGTGGTGGACCACCTCGTCGAGCTGGTGCGAGGCTGAGGGCACCTGCCGGCACGGCCGGCCTGGCCGACTCACGCGCGGAAGCCTGCCGGTGCGCGTGGGCGGGTCAGCGCACCGGCCGTGCGCTGTCCAGGATGCGGGGGACGAGTTCCTCGCCCTCGGCGGGCGGGGAGGAGTCCGGACGCAGGCTGTCCGCTCCGGCGAGAAGCACGACGTAGGTGTCCTTCGCCCGGATGACCAGGGTCGCGATCCTGGCCTTGGTGGGCAGACAGGGGGAGCTCTCCGGTACGCGCACCGTGCCGGAGAGTCGCACCGCCTCGAAACCTCCGACGTCGGTCGTGCTGGGGGTGCCCGTCTCCACCGAGACTTCGGACTCGGCGCCCCCGGCGGCGTAGAAGTTCCTCCCGGACCGGCGGAGGAACTCGCGCGCCGTCTCCGCCATGCTCCGGTCCGGCTCGACGGCGGTGCTCACCACCCGCCCCGCCGTGCGGCGTTCTCCGGCGCACTGGTAGTAGGGACCATCGACCAGGCCGTGGAACGTGACGTCTCCGAGGGCGGGGACCGAGTATCCCCGGGAGGGATCCAACACGTTCCAGTCGGAGGGAACGTCGTAGGCGAGCCGGTTCCGCGGGTTGTAGCCGACCTGCCAGCCGTGTATCCGGGGTGCGGGGGCTTCCGGAGCGTTTCGGGTGGTCGAGGGGGACTCCGTCCCGCCGGCGGGGGCCGCGTTGTCGTGGGAGGGCCGCACCGCACCGTAGTAGACCCCGAGCCCCACGGCGCCGACCAACAGCACGGCGGCGAGCGTGAGAGCCACGATCACACCCCGGTTCGGTCCTCCGGGAGGTCTGCTGCTCGCGGTGGGCTCCTCGAAAGTGCCGAAACCCCGGTAGACGGAGCCGCCCCCGGCAGCGGAGCGCGTCGGGTCCGTCTGCCACCCGTAGGGACTGGGGAGTCCTCCCGCGGAGTTCCTAGCGGGGGTGGGCCACCGGGCGGAGCCACCGCCCCGTGAGCCGAACCCCGGTTTCCCGGAGGTGCCGTCGTACCCACCGTATGGCTGTCTCACGAGATCGAGACTACCGGTGCGCGGCACTCGTCCCGGACGGGCGCGGTCCGTGCGGGCGAGACAGGGATCAACCCGCCAGGAAGCTCAGTCTGACCCGCCGTACGGGATTGTCGGTGTTGGTGTCCACAAGGCACACCGACTGCCAGGTTCCGAGTGTCATCCTGCCGCCGAGCACCGGAACCGAGACGTGCGGGGGTATCAGGGCGGGAAGGACGTGATCCCGGCCGTGACCGGGGGATCCGTGTCGGTGCTTCCAGCGGTCGTCGGCCGGAAGCAGGTCGTGCAGCGCCGCGAGCAGATCGTCGTCACTGCCCGCTCCGGTCTCGATGACGGCGACTCCCGCCGTGGCGTGCGGCACCCACAGGTGCAGCAGCCCCTCGTCCCCGCCGATCTCGCGCAGGAACCTCGTGCACTCCGCGCTGAGGTCGCGAACCGTCTCCCGGCCGCCGGTGTGTACCTCGACTTCCTCACTGTGCATGGTCGCGAGTCTAGGTCCGGTGCGACGGTGACACGCGGCACAGTGGAGGAGGACGATCGGTTAGGTTCCGGATATGAGAGAAGCTTTCGGAACATCCTTCGAGCTGGAACCGGGATACCTGAACACCGCCAGTATCGGTGTTCCCCCCGCCGTGGTGGCCGATTCGGTGAGCGCGGTCGTCTCCGGCTGGCGGGGCGGCCGACTGTCCCCGCCCGAGTTCGACGAGTACGTGGCACGCGCCCGCGAGGGTTTCGCCGCTCTCGTCGGCGTCCGCCCGGAACGGGTGGCCACGGGCTCCTCGGTGGGACAACTGGTGGGCGCGGTCGCCGCGAGCGTGCCGGACGGCAGCAGCGTGCTGGTGGCCGAGCGGGAGTTCACGAGCGTGACCTTCCCCTTCGCCGCTCAGCACGGACGCGGGGTGCGGGTCACCGAGGTGGCCCCGGAACGACTGCTGGACTCGTTGTCGGGACACGACGTGCTCGCGGTGAGCCTGGTGCAGTCCTCCGACGGAAGGGTGTTCGACCCCGAGTCCCTGCGGGAGGCGGCCGCACGTCACGGGGTGCGGGTGTTGCTCGACGTCTCACAGGCGGCCGGTTGGATGCCGTTGGAGCTGGACTGGGCCGACTGGGTGGTGGGATGCGCCTACAAGTGGCTGCTGGCCCCACGGGGAGCGGCCTGGCTCGCGCTCGGCGCGGACGCGGTCCGATCGACGCTGCCGGTCGGGGCGAACTGGTACGCGGGCGAGGACCCGTGGCAAAGCCTCTACGGGCTGCCGTTGCGCCTGGCCCACAACGCGCGTGCTCTCGACGCCTCCCCGGACTGGTTCGCCCAGCTCGGGGCCGCCGCCGCGTTGGACTGGTTGCGGACCCTCGACCTCTCCGCCGTCCGGGCACACTGTCTGGAACTGGCGGGCAGGCTGTGCGGGCAGCTGGGGGCGGCTCCGCCCGCGTCCCCGATCGTCACCCTCGACGTGGCGGAGGCTCTTCCGGAGCTGCGTGCCGCCGGGATACGTTGCGCGGAACGCGACGGGCGGGTGAGGTTGTCCTTCCATCTCTACAACACGCGGGAGGACGTGGATCTCGTGCTGGACGCGCTGTCCCGGGCGGATCCGAGGTCGTCGCGGTGACGTCCTGTTCTGCCCCCGATCGTTACCCGCTACGGTAGGTGTCTGTGTCGGATCACCACGGCGCACCCGAACAGATGACAGGGTCGCAGCAGAACTTCGAGCGCGGGGACACGGCGCCACTCAACGCGATCCGTGACGGAGGGGGAACCCCACCTGATCGGATGAGGCAGGGGTGGGGTTCGGGGGCGCGTTCCGAGGGTGCGGCCGGCGAGCGCACTCGCCCGGCCTTTCCCCTGTCCAACCAGGTGAGTCCCCACGCCGCCTCCTCGCCGGCGGCGGGATCCGGTCCGGTACCCGCGCCCGGCCCAGGACCGGCGGCGAGCGGCGCCGGCCTCGTGTCTCCGAAGGCGGGCACGGGAACCGGCGGCGAAGGAGTACCGGCCGGTCCCGACGGTGGGGGGAGTCCGGAACCCGGGGGTGTCGGCCCGACCGGGTGGTTGCTCCGGGCCCTCGTGCTGTGTGCCGTCTCGGTGGTCTCCGGCCTGCTGTGGCTGGCCGTCAAACCGAGTCCGCCCTCGCCCCCCTCCCCCGCTGCGGAGAGCTCCGGGACGGACGAGCCGGACACCGAGTACGAGTTCGACCGCTACATGCTCGACGAGCCGTCGAGCTGCGCGAAGCACTCGACGATGAAGGTCGCGGAGTTCTTCGCGTCGAATCCCTGTTCACACGCCACCCGCGCTCTCTACACCACCCGCCTGCCGAACGGGGAACGGGTGCTGACCTCGGTGGTGACCGTGTTGATGCCCGACCAGTCCTCGGCGACCGAGCTGGAGGAGCTGGTCACCAGGAACAACACGGGCAACATCCGGGATCTCGTCTCGGCGGGGCACGAGGTTCCCGAGGACTATCCCGACCTCACGCACGACTACGGCTACGCCTCGGAACAGCGGGACAGGCTCGTGGTCATCGGGGAGTCCTCGTACTTCCACCGCAGTGACCGGGACGACGGCAGGTTGAAACACGTGACCACCGAAGCCCTGCTGCTGGGGCCGGACCAGGACCGCGATCCGGGCTGAGTGGCCGTGGGCGGATGACACCTTCGGTCCTCAACCCGGCCCGGCGGCTCGTTCCCGAACGGCCCCTCACTCCCTCCCGGGGAAGGGCGGGACACTCGGCCGTTCGCCGAGCTCGACCCGCCACTTCGTGGCTCGTCTGGCGGCCCCGGTGAGTCCCCGCAGGGCCAGTTCGCTCAGCTCAGTGCTCCGCGAGCGCTCCAATACGGCCATCCAGCCGACCGAGCAGTCCCGCTCCACCGCCAGCAACGCGTGTAGCGCCGAGTTCCGGTCCCGCACCGGTGAGGGAGTGCGGTAGGCCGCTCGGGGAGCCGGTGGCGTGGCCCCCGCCGCGCGCAGCAGTGTGCGCGCGCGGTCACGGTGCTCGCGGTGGGAGGAGGCTCCCGCCTCCACGGTGGAGCCCGTTTCGGACTCCGGGACGAAGGCCCTCGCCAGGCCGTACACCCACACGGCCGCGTGCTCGGCGCCGAGAGCTCGTTCGAGGGCCCCGCTGCCGTCCTCGCTCAGCTCGGTGGAACTCATCACACGACCTCCAGCAGGCTCGCGCAGGCCGCCGAGACGGAGCCCACCAGTCCCGCCTGGTGACCGGAGACCAGAGGAACCGTCTCCTCGGCCCGCCCCTGCGCCTCGCGCAGTGCGGAGCGCAGCCGCGCCCGCCCGGGCTTCGTGGAGTCCGAGCCGGGGGAGGGAGGTGAGGTGTTCGTCGGCGTGCCCGGATCGCCCCCCAGTCGTTCGATCTCCCGGCGCAGCGCCTTCGCGTGTTCGGCACGCACCTGGGCCACCAACTCGGCCTGCTCGGAGAACTCCGCCTCCGCAGCCGTGGCCCGGGCGAGTCTCTCGTCCTCGGCGGCGTTGGTGGCCAGTGGCACGAGCGGTTCCGGGCTCGGTGCGCCGGAGGCGGAGCAGCCGAGCAGTACCGGAGCCCACGGAAGCAGGGCGGACAGACCCAGCAGTCGGCGTCTGTTCAGGGAAACGGAGCTGGACAGGGTGCCGCGAGGGATATCCACGGTCTCCATCCTGCCAGGGTGTCCGGAGACCCCGTCACCGGCGATCCCGGTCCGGTGGGGGGATCGCTGTCGGGAGTCCTCTCCGTCGCGACCGGGGGCGCGTGCCGCGCTTTCCTCCGGAAGGACGCGATACCCTGGTAGACCACGGTTCCATCGGTGTACTCGGCCGTGGAGCTTCGCTCCCGCGAAGCGAGCGACGTCGGATTCGTGACGAGGATCCGGGACGTCGCCGTGCATCGGACAACTTCAACCGTCAGACGTTTTTGGAGTGCCAACGTGTCCAGCCCGCCGCGGGACGAAATAGTCGCGCACCTGAGGCCCACCGTGTCGCGAACCGTCGCCGAGGTGGGGTTCGATCTCGAAGAGCTCGATGTGCAGCAGTCCGGTCGTCGCCGTCAGCTCAGGGTGATCATCGACGCCGACGACGGAGTCGGACTCGACGACATCGCCAAGGTGAGCAGGGCTCTTTCCCAGGCGTTGGAGGAGTACGACCACGTGCTCGCCGGGCCCTACACCCTGGAGGTCACCTCTCCGGGAGTGGACCGCCCGCTGACGAGGTCGCGGCACTGGCATCGTGCGCGCAACAGGCTCGCGAGGATCCGACTGACCGACGGTGGCGAACTTCTCGGCAGGGTCGGTCCCGCCGAGGAGACGGGAGTGTGGGTTCTCGTCGACGGCCGGGTGCGGCGGTTGGTTTACGGTGACATCGAGCGCGCGGTGGTCGAGGTTGAGTTCCAGCAGCCACCGGCGGAAGAACTGGTCAAGCTCGATCGGGCTGCGGACGTCGCCGCCGAGGGCGACGGAAAAGACACGGAGGAGTCGAGGTGAACGTCGACATCGCCGCGCTGCGGGCGATCGAACGCGACAAGGACATCCCATTCGAGACGGTCCTTCAGGCCATCGAGTCGGCCCTGCTGACTGCCTATCGGCACACCGAGGGACACCAGCCGCACGCCAGGGTCGAGGTGGACCGCAAGACCGGCGTGGTGCGTGTGATCGCACACAGCCTCACCCCCGAGGGGGAGGTCGCCGAGGAGTGGGACGACACCCCGGAAGGGTTCGGCAGGATCGCGGCCACCACGGCACGCCAGGTCATTCTGCAGCGTCTCCGGGACGCCGAACACGAGAAGACCTTCGGCGAGTTCTCCACCAAGGAGGGGGAGATCCTCGGCGGTGTGATCCAACGCGACGCCAAGGCCAACTCGCGTGGTATGATCGTGGTGGAGGTCGGTGACAGTGAGGGTGTGATCCCGGCCGCCGAACAGGTTCCCGGGGAGCGCTACGAGCACGGGACCAGGATCAAGTCCTACGTCGTGGGAGTTTCCCGGACCGTGCGGGGTCCCCAGATCACGCTGTCCCGGACGCATCCGAACCTGGTCCGCAGGCTGTTCGCCCTGGAGGTCCCCGAGATCGCCGACGGAACGGTGGAGATCCCTTCCGTGGCTCGGGAGGCCGGGCACCGTTCGAAGATCGCGGTGCGTTCCACGGTCGAGGGGGTCAACGCCAAGGGAGCCTGCATCGGCCCCATGGGGGCCAGGGTGCGCAACGTGATGAACGAGTTGGGACAGGAGAAGATCGACATCATCGACTTCTCCGAGGATCCCGCGACGTTCGTCGGTAACTCGTTGTCGCCGGCTAAGGTAGTCTCGGTGGAGGTCGTCGACGAGCGCGCGAAGACGGCGCGGGTGATCGTGCCTGACTTCCAGCTTTCGTTGGCGATCGGCAAAGAGGGACAGAACGCCCGACTGGCCGCGCGGCTGACCGGGTGGCGCATCGACATCCGGAGTGATGCGGACCCGAGTTCGCCCACGACCATGGCTGGGCATCCGGACGCCGAACCCCCCGGTGTCGAGGGTTTCGTCCCACCGATGGACGATCTTCCCACGGTGGGTTCGGCAGAGTGACAGCGGCAGGTTAGAATCACAGGTGGCTCAACGAGAGGGAGCGAGAATCCGTACACGATCAGCTGGTGCCCGTGGTGGAACTCACGAGCCGATTCGAACGTGTATCGGGTGTCGGACCCGAACGTGGGCCGCCGATCTGCTGCGAGTGGTGGCCGAGGACGGTTCCAGGGCCGTCCCCGATCCTCGGCGCAGGCGCCCGGGTCGAGGTGCCTGGTTGCACCCCGATCCCGTGTGCCTGCGTTCGGCCGAGCGGCGTCGGGCCTTTTCACGTGCTTTGCGTGTACAAGGACAACTCGACAGCAAAACAGTGCAGGCCTACGTGGAGCAGGTTGCTCACGAGCAAGCCGATGCGAGAGTTTCTCGTGCCAGGCAGTTGAAGGAAGCAGGTCGACCCGTCATGAATCAGCCGTGAAGCTGAAGCCATGAACGCGTACCGGCAGTAGGACGAGGTCGAGCGGGTCTGCCGCCCGACCTCACCAGACGAGGAGAGTAGTGGCAGGCAAGGCCCGCGTGCACGAGCTCGCCAAGGAGCTCGGCGTTACGAGCAAGGATGTACTGAACAAACTCGCCGACCAGGGCGAGTACGTGAAGTCCGCGTCGTCCACGGTGGAGGCGCCGGTGGCGCGCAGACTGCGGGACGCGTTCGCGAAGACGGACGCGTCGTCCAAGCAGAAGTCGGGTAACGGCGGTCCCTCCGGAAGCACGGGGACGAAGTCGGAGAGCGGCGCGGCGACGAGGCAGGAGACGAGTGCCTCCTCCGGGACCGCGGGTTCGGAGGGGCAGGGCGAGAAGCCCGCCTCGAGGGTCCCCAAGCCGGGACCGCGCCCCAAACCCGGACCGCCTCCGCAGACCCAGCGGCCGGCTGCGGAGTCCGCCGACGGAGCCGGAGAGTCCTCGACCCCGGCCGCGGGTGCCGCCGCGCCGTCGCGGGGCGACTCCGGGCAGAGCGAGCAGAAGTCCCGCAAGTCCGAGCAGGCCCCGGCGGCGAAGTCCGAGCAGCAGAGTGCTTCCGGTTCGGCCAAGACGGAGCGTTCGGTACCCAAACCGGGACCGCGCAACGTTCCCAAGCCGGGACCGCGTCCGTCCAAGCAACAGCAGCAGTCCGGCGGTACCGACGGTGGCGAGGGCAGTGTCGTTCCGCCCAAGCCCCAGGCTCCGAAGCCGGGACCGCGTTCCCCCCGTGTCGGCAACAACCCGTTCGGTGTGGGAGCCGGTTCGACCGCACAGCGCGGTTCCGGTGGTAAGCAGCAGGGCGGACAGGGCGGTCAGCGCCAGTCCGGACGTGGCCAGGGTGGGCAACGTCAGGACAAGGGCGGTCAGCGCCAGGACAAGCAGAGCGGCCAGCAGGGGACCGAGCAGCAGGCCCCCGCTGCCAAGTCCGGCCAGGGGCAGCGGCCGAATCCGGCCATGATGCCTCCCCGGCCGAACCCCGGCATGATGCCGTCGCGTGCTCCCAAACAGGGCAGCGGTTCCGGAAGCGGCTCGGGCGGTGGTCGTGGTGGCCCCGGTGGCGGTCGCGGCGGTCCCGGTGGCGGCCGTGGCGGCCCGGGCGGCGCTCCCGGTGGCGGTGCTCCCCCGAGTGGTGGCTTCCGTGGCCGTCCCGGCGGTGGTCGCGGTGGCGCGGCCGGTGCCTTCGGCAAGCCGGGCGGTCCCTCCCGGCGCGGGCGCAAGTCGAAGCGCCAGAAGCGTCAGGAGTACATGGACAACATGCAGGCGCCCTCGGTGGGTGGGGTGCGTCTGCCTCGCGGCAACGGGGAGTCGCTGCGCCTGCGTCGGGGCGCCTCGCTGACCGACTTCGCCGAGAAGATCAACGCCAATCCGGCTTCGCTGGTGCAGGCCATGTTCCATCTCGGTGAGATGGTCACCGCCACCCAGTCCGTCTCCGACGAGGTGCTCGAACTTCTCGGTCAGGAGATGAACTACAAGATCGAGATGGTCAGTCCCGAGGACGAGGACCGGGAACTGCTGGAGTCCTTCGACCTCACCTTCGGGGACCCGGGCAGCAGCTCCGACCAGCTCGTCTCCCGGCCGCCGGTGGTCACCGTGATGGGCCATGTCGATCACGGTAAGACCCGTCTGCTGGACACCATCCGCAAGTCGAACGTCCAGGAGGGCGAGGCAGGCGGAATCACCCAGCACATCGGTGCCTACCAGGTGCAGACCGAGCTGGAGGGGGAGAAGCGCCCGGTCACCTTCATCGACACTCCCGGTCACGAGGCCTTCACGGCCATGCGTGCCCGGGGGGCGAAGTCGACGGACATCGCCGTGCTGGTGGTGGCGGCCGACGACGGGGTCATGCCCCAGACGGTGGAGGCGATCAACCACGCGCAGGCGGCGAACGTGCCGATCGTGGTGGCGATCAACAAGATCGACGTGCCCGGCGCCAACCCGGACCGGATCAAGCAGCAGCTCACCGAGTACAGCCTGGTCGCCGAGGAGTACGGCGGCGAGACGATGTTCGTGGAGATCTCCGCGAAGCAGGGCGAGAACATCGAGGGGCTGCTGGAGGCGATCCTGCTGACCGCCGACGCCATGCTCGACCTGCGGGCGAACCCGGACATGCAGGCCCAGGGAGTCGCGATCGAGGCCCATCTCGACCGTGGTCGCGGCCCGGTGGCCTCCGTGCTGGTGCAGCGGGGAACGTTGCGCATCGGGGACTCGGTCGTGGCCGGTGGCTCGCACGGTCGGGTGCGTCGGATGATCAACGAGTACGACCAGGACGTCACCGAGGCGAAGCCCTCCCAGCCGGTGCAGGTGGTCGGTTTCACCTCGGTGCCGGGTGCCGGTGACACCTTCCTCAAGGTCGACGAGGACCGGGTGGCCCGTCAGATCGCCGATCGTCGCGCCGCCAGGGCGCGGGAGGCGCAGAACGCGGCCAAGCGCAAGCGGGTCAGCCTCGAGGACCTGGACAAGGTGTTGCAGGAGACCAACCAGCTCAACCTGATCATCAAGGGTGACAACTCCGGTACCGTCGAGGCGCTGGAGGAGTCCCTGAACAAGATCGAGGTGGGCGACGAGGTCGAGCTGCGGGTGATCCACCGGGGTGTCGGCGGGATCAACGAGAGCGACATCAACCTGGCGACCGCCGAGAACACCATCGTGCTCGGGTTCAACGTCCGTGCCGAGGGCAAGGCCGCCGAGGTGGCCAACCGCGAGGGTGTGGAGATCCGGTACTACTCGGTCATCTACCGCGCCATCGAGGACATCGAGCAGGCTCTCAAGGGCATGCTCAAGCCCGAGTACGAGGAGGTCCAGCTCGGCAGGGCCGAGGTCCGCGAGGTGTTCAAGTCCTCGAAGGTGGGTGTCATCGCCGGTTGCATGGTGCGCGGCGGGATCGTGCGGCGTAACGCCAAGGCCCGTCTGCTGCGCGACAGCGTCGTGATGGCCGACAACCTGACGGTGAACTCCCTCAAGCGGTACAAGGACGACGCCACCGAGGTGCGGGAAGGCTTCGAGTGCGGTCTGACCTTGGGGTCCTACTCGGACATCAAGGAGGACGACGTGGTCGAGGTCTACGAGATGCAGGAGAAGCCGCGGGTCTGAGCGGCTGTGTGGGGCGGGGTCGCTCTCGACGGCCCCGCCCCCACACTCGTCGACACTGTGCTGTTCGCTGATGTATGTCGGTACTCTCGAACTGGACGTGCTGTTCGGTGACGTCCGTTCGCTGAAGCAGAAGCGTGCGTTGGTCCGTCCGTTGGTCTCCGAGCTGAGACGACGTTTCGAGGTGGCCGTCGCCGAGGTCGGTGGGCGGGATCTCTACCGTCGTGCGGTTGTGGGGGTCTCCGCCGTGTCCGGCGAACCCGGACAGGTTCGTGAGATCCTGGAGGCCTGCGAGCGCACCGTCGCCGGTTACCCCGAACTGGAGCTGCTTTCGGCTCGACACCGCATGTTCGGTCCCGAGGACTGAGCTTGTTCGGCGGTGCGGTGGTGTGCTCTGCTTCCGCGGTGAGGCGAGTCCGTTCCGGCGGGTTCGCGTGGATTTCGGGTGACGAGGACGAGTGTTTCCGTCCGTCAAGTGGCGGAGCGACAGAGGAGGTGCGCCGTGGCTGATACGGCGCGCGCCCGCAGGCTTGCCAAGCGCATCGCGCAGATCGTGGCGTCCGGGTTGGAGTACGAGGTCAAGGACCCACGGCTGGCCATGGTGACGATCACCGACGCGCGGCTCACGGCGGATCTGCGGGACGCGACGGTTTACTACACCGTTTTCGGTGATGACGCCGACGAGGCCGCCACGGCGGCCGCGTTGGACAGCGCGACGGGGGTGCTGCGTTCCCGGGTGGGAAGGCAGACCGGTGTGCGGTTCACCCCCACGCTGACCTTCGTCGCCGATTCGGTGCCTGCCAACGCCCGTCGGCTGGACGAGGCCCTGGCCAGGGCCAAGGAGGCCGATGCGGAAGTGGCGCGGCTGGCTTCCGGGGCCGCTCCCGCCGGGGAGGCCGATCCGTACCGGAAGCGGGAGGAGTCCGTCGAGGCGGACGGCGTTTCCGGGGCCGGGGAGGACGAGCGGGACGGCGAGGTCTGAGGAGGCCCTCCTCCCTCGTGCGGAGGTGGGTTCCTCGCTGCCGGAACGGTTCGTTGCCGGCCTGATCCGGGCGGGCCGTTCCGGGGATTCCGTGGGGCCGCCCGCCTGGTGTGGGAGCCGGATCCGAGGCGGAGCCCCACCGTTCTCAGCCGCGTCGACGTTCGCGGAAGGCGGCCACGTGAACCCGGTTCGCGCAGCGTGTGGAGCAGAACCTCTTGTTCCGTCCGGTCGAGGTGTCCAGGAAGTAGGAGCCGCAGTTCGGTGCCTGGCACCGTCCCCAACGGTCGGTGCCGTGCAGCACGATCCCCTGCGCCATTCCCCAGGCCGCCGCGGCGGCGATCTCGGTGCTCGGAGGCTGCTCGGGGTCGGCGACGTGGATGTGCCAGCCGGGGTCCTGCCCGTGCCCGTGCCTGGACAGGCTCGGCCGGGGCGGGTACTCGCGCAACAGACTGTTGACCTCGGTTGAGAGCCTGTCGGTTTCTCCCGTGGTCGCGGATTCGAGTGCCCTGCGAAGACGGGCCGCCACATCCCGCAGCAGTTCCAGGTCCCGCCCGGTGAGTCGGGAGGACCACCACGGCTCGTCGCGCAGTTCGGCGCGCAGGCTCTCCAGGTCGTCCGTGCTGGCGTTCGCGAGACGCAGCGCACTTTCGATGTAATCGGCATTGTCCATGTGATCCCCTTACTATATCCTCCTTGTCAGGGGATAAGTCCGCATGTGCAGCTTACAGGAGGTCGGGTGTCCGAGACCGCCGAACGTGTTCCGGTGCGGCGACTGCTCGCACTCGCGATACCGGCGTTGGGAGTGTTGGCCGCCGAACCGCTGTACGTGCTGGTGGACACGGCGGTGGTGGGACACCTGGGGGCCGTTCCCCTGGCCGGACTCGCTCTGGGGGGAACGCTGTTCACCGTCGTTTCCAGCCAGCTGACCTTCCTCTCCTACGGGACCACGGCGCGGGCCGCCCGACTGCACGGTGCCGGGCGACGTGCCGACGCGCTCGCGGAAGGAGTCCAGGCGAGCTGGTTGGGAGCGGGGGTCGGTGTGGTGATCCTGCTGCTCGCGCAGGTGCTCGCCGCTCCCGTGGTGGGGTTGATGACCGGCGGAGGCGCGATAGCCGAAGCCGCCGTCGGCTGGCTGCGCATCGCTCTGATCGGGGCGCCGATGGTGCTGATCAGCCTGGCCGGGCACGGATGGATGCGGGGAGTGCAGGACACGGTCCGCCCTCTGCGTTACGTGCTGGCGGGCAACGGTGTCTCGCTGGTGCTGTGCCCGGTGCTGGTCTACCCGGTCGGCTGGGGACTGGAGGGCTCGGCGGTGGCCAACGTGGCCGGGCAGACCGTGGCGGCCACGTTGTTCGTGCGCGCTCTGCTCGTGGAGGCAGGGGCGCGACGTCCGGACACGGAGGTGATGCGTGCGCAACTGGTGCTGGGCAGGGATCTGATCCTGCGCACCCTCGCCTTCCAGGCCTGTTTCCTGTCCGCCACCTCGGTGGCGGCACGGACCGGTGCCGACACCGCCGCCGCCCACCAGGTGGTCTGGCAACTGTGGACCTTCCTGGCCCTGGTGCTGGACTCGCTGGCCATCGCCGCCCAGTCCCTGGTGGGGGCTGCTCTGGGCAGGGAGTCGGCCCGGGAGGCCAGGGCCATCGGCAGACAGGTGAGCTGGTACGGACTGGGCTTCGGGATCGTGCTGGGAGTGTTGTTCGCGGCACTGTCCGGCTTGCTGCCGCACGCCTTCACCAACGATCCCGCCGTACTGGCCGAGATCCCCTACGCCTGGTGGTTCTTCGTGGGGCTGCAACCCGTCGCGGGGGTGGTGTTCGCCCTCGACGGCGTGCTGCTCGGAGCCGGGGACGCCGCCTATCTGCGCACCGCGACCATGCTCAGCGCGGCGTTGGGGTACCTGCCGCTCATCTGGCTCTCGTTGGTCTCCGGGTGGGGCCTGGCCGGCATCTGGACCGGGCTGAGCCTGTTCATGTTCGGCAGACTGCTCACCCTGCTGCTGCGGGCCCGTTCCGGACGCTGGGCGGTTGTCGGGGCCACCCGTACGAGCGAGCCGAGCTCGACCCACTCCTGAAACCGCGCGGACGGAGCCCCACCGGCTGTGGGAACGCCGCTCGCGGCGGGGCACCGGACGCCTCCCGTCGCGCTCAGCCCGCCTTCCAGAACCAGTCGGTGGCGCGGACCTCCTTCAACGCGGAACGTCGCCGCTCGGGGTCCAGGCGCTGGAGGTAGACGATCCCGTCCAGGTGGTCGGTCTCGTGCTGCAGACAGCGGGCCATCAGTCCCGAGCCGGAGACGGTGACCGGCTCGTTGTGCAGATCCACTCCGCGCACCACGGCGTGTTCCGCCCGGGTGGTGGGAAAGCTCAGACCGGGCACCGAGAGACAGCCCTCCTCGCCGTGCTGTTCCCCGGAGGTCTCCACCAGCTCGGGGTTGAGCACGTAGCCGCTCCGCCCGTCGACGTTGTAGCTGAAAGCCCGCAGGCTCACCCCGATCTGCGGAGCGGCCACCCCGGCCCTGCCGGGCTCGGCCACGGTGTCCAGCAGATCGGAGACCAACGCGGTGAGCCTGTCGTCGAACACCGTGACGGGATCCGCAACCGTACGCAGTACCGGGTCACCGAAGCGCCGGATCGGCCTGATCGCCACCGTCGAACCTCCCGCTCGTCACGACGCACCACCGTAGCGAGACCCGACGGCCGGACCTCCGCGGGGGAGGGTACGGCCGGTTCCGGAGAACTCCGGGGGATCGGGGATGATGGGGCGCCGTGTCGCGACAGAGTCGGAAATCCACGCAGCGGACAGCACCGGCCGGTTTGCTGGTCATGGACAAGCCTGCCGGGATGACGTCGCACGACGTCGTCGCCCGGGTCCGTCGCATCATGGGAACACGCAGAGTGGGACACGCGGGAACCCTGGATCCGATGGCCACCGGGGTGCTGGTACTGGGGCTGGAGCGAGCCACCAAGCTGCTCGGTCATCTCGCCCTGGACACCAAGGCGTACCTGGCGACCATCCGCCTGGGTTCGGCCACCGACACCGACGACGCCGAGGGGGAGCCGTTGTGGTCGGCGGACCCCTCGGAGGTCTCCGAGAAGGACGTCACGGAGGCAGTGGCCGGGCTCACCGGCGAGATCGAGCAGGTACCCAGCGCGGTCAGCGCGGTGAAGGTCAACGGAAAACGCGCCTACGAACTGGCGCGGCGGGGTGAGCGGGTCGAGCTGGAGCCCCGTGCGGTCACGGTGTCGCGGTTCGACCTGCTCGGACTGCATCACGCGGAGGGACGGGTCGACCTGGACGTGGTGGTGGAGTGTTCCTCCGGAACCTACGTGCGTGCCCTGGCCCGTGATCTGGGGAGTTCACTCGGAGTGGGGGGGCATCTCGCCCGACTGCGCCGCACCCGCGTGGGTCCGTTCGGTGTGGCCTCCGTGCGGACTCTGGAGGAGTTGGAGCAGAGCCCGGGACTGTCCATGGATCTGGACCAGGCGGTGGCCGCGGCCTTTCCCCGGGTGGACGTCGACGCGGAGACCGCACGGGCCGTCTCCCACGGCCAGACCGTCGCCGGGGCCGGTCTCGCCGGGACCTACGGGGTTTTCGCTCCGGACGGTGGGGTCGTCGCCCTGATGCGGCAACAGGGGAGGGGCGCCAGGCCCGTTCTCGTGCTGCGTCCGGCCGGGTGAGCCCCGCGTCGTAGCCGGCTTCCGTCGATCCGCCCCGATTCCCGTGATCGACGTGCTAGGGTCCGCCTCCGGTACGCGGCTCACTCCGGAGGATCGTCGTTTGTTCACCGTACGTGTCTAAGGTTTGGGGCACTCCTATCGGGGACGTCGGGCGCTGGAGAGCGTCGACACGGCCCTGCCGCTGGGGGTGACGGCGTTGTTGGGGCCGAACGGGGCGGGGAAGAGCACCCTGTTGGGGGTGTTGTCGACGGTGTTGTCGCCGCAACGGGGCAGGGTCGAGTTGAACGGCCTGGATCCGGTACGGGATCGGCGGCGGTATCGGGAGTCGTTGGGGTTTCTGCCGCAGCAGTTCACCGCACCCGCCCACTTGACCGTCGCGGAGTTCGTGACGCTGTCGGCGTGGTGGCGTCGGGTGCCGCGTCGGGAGCGTGCTTCCGCGGTGGAACGGGCCTTGGAGTCCACGGGTTTGGGGGAACGTGCCCGGAGCAGGGTGGGGCGGCTTTCCGGCGGGATGCTGCGGCGTGTGGGGATCGCCCAGGCGTTGGTCAACGAGCCGCCGGTGCTGTTGTTGGACGAGCCCACGGTGGGGTTGGACCCGCGTCAGTGCAACGCGTTGCGTGGGATGATCACCGAGCTGGGGCGGGAGCACACGGTGCTGTTGAGTACGCATCTGACCGAGGACGTGGCCGCGACCACCGACCGGGTGGTGGTGCTGGACGAGGGCCGGGTGGTGGCCGATTCCACGCTGGCTGAGCTGACGGGGAAGGCGGCTCCGACCGCGTCCGATCTGGACGAGGTGTACGAACGAATGCTGGGGGTGGGGCAGCCGGTATGAGTGTGTTGTGGATCGCGCTGCGCCGTAGCGGTGCGGTGTGGGCGGCGGTGCCGGTGTTGGTCTTCACCTGGGTGGTGGCCCGGGACCGGCCGGAGCTGTGGAACGGAGACTGGTCGATGGCCTCGGGGCATCTGAGTGCCTCGGTGCTGTGGCCGGTGGCGTTGGTGGCCGCGGTGGCCGCCTGGGACACCTCGCGGATGCGCCGTCTCGGGGCCGAGGTGCTGGAGCGTAGCTATCCCCGGTCGGGGCTGGCCTATCTGCTGGTGGCCGGGCTGCCCGCCCTGGTGCTCGGCGGTGCTGTGCTCGGCGGTGCTGCTGTCGACGGTGGCGCTGTCGATGCGGGATGGGGGCCAGCCGCTGTGGACCTATCTCGCGGTGGCCGGAACGGTCTTCGTCGCCGGTGTGGCGGTGGGCGTGGCCGGTGGCTACGTGCTGCCGCGCTATCTGGCCGCCCCCGTGGTGGGCATCGGGCTGTGGCTGGTGATGGCCTACGGCTCGATCAGCGACAACAAGTACGTCCGCGCGCTGGTGGTGCGGGACATCCAGTGCTATGACGTCTCCCAGAAACCGTTGCTGGTGACCCTGGTCGGCCAGTGGTTGTGGCTGGTGGCGGTGATCGTCGACTGCGCGGCGGTGCTGTGCTGGCGCCGGCCCCGACTGGCCGTGCGGGTCGGCCTGCTGGCGCTGGTGGCGCTGCTCGGCTCGGGCAAGTTCTTCACCGAAGGACATGTCCAGCTCACCACGATGCGCCAACCCGACCAGGGCATCTGCCGACAGACCCCCGGCGGGGCGCGGGTGTGCGTGTGGCCGGCCCACAGCGCCGACCTGGACCGCTGGAGCCGGGTGATCGACGACTACCGGCAACGGTTCCCCGAACTCGACCCGGCCGAGAGCTACGTCGAGAAAGGCCTGGACTGGTCCGGCGGCTCGGCCCGCATCGGCCCCATCGCACCGGGCACCCCGGACACGAAACTGCTGAAGCAAGTGGCCATGCGGACGGTGGGCCGCCCACCGGAGTGCGCCCGCTCCTCATCCGCCGAGGCCAGCGCCTCCGGGCAGCACCAGACCGTCAGCTACCGCCGCTACCCGGGAACGCGCGCTCGCGCGCTGCTGCGGGCCTGGATACTGCACCGGCTGCATCCCGAGAGGAACATCGAGCGGCTCGATCCCCCACCCGACCGGGCGCGGGAGGTCGAACGACTCCTGACCGCCCCGCCCCAGCAGCGACAAGCCTGGGTACGTCGGGCGGTGCCCGCCGTCAACGACTGCACCACCCCCATGCCGGAGCTGCCCACATGAGCCCGTTCCGGCTGCTGCTGCGCGCCCACCACTGGCCGCTGTACCTGCTGGGCTGCGCGGGGATCGCCCTGGTCAACGCGCTGCTCGGGGCCGAACGGCTGCCCGTTCCCGTGCCCAACGTCGACCAACTCGACGTGCCGCTGGGACTGTTCAGCCCGCTGCTGCTGGCCTGCATGCTGGTACTGCATCTACGCCCGCCCACCCCCCTGTGGGACACCGCACCCCGGGCCCACACAGTGATCCGGCTCGCACTGCTGGGCACGGCCACGCTACCGGCCGCGCTGGCCTGCCTGCCCCTGTGGACACACGACCCCGGGCTGGCCCTGAGCGGGCTGCGCAACCTGGCCGGACTCACCGGCATCACCCTGGCCACCGCCACACTCGCCGGAGCCACCCGCGGCTGGATGAGCGCCTTCCCCTACGTGCTGCTCGCCCTACTGCTGGGCACCCACAGGAGCAGCACCACGGGAGGCCACGCCCACCACCCCTGGTGGGCCTTCCCACTCGAACCCGCAGGTGATGTCACCGCGGTGGCGCTGGCCGTGCTGGTGTTCGGGACCGCCATCGCGAGTTACTCCCTCCGTGGGACCCGTCCCGAGCGGTGATACCCGGGAACCTCTCCGCGACACGCCGAGGTCGCGGCGCCGCGACGCGCACCGGTCGATACAGTGGGAACCCGTGCAGCGTTGGCGTGGCTTGGAACAGCTTCCGGGTGGATGGGGCAGGTGCGTGGTCACCATCGGTGTCTTCGACGGGGTGCACCGTGGGCACCAGCGGTTGATCAGCCAGGCCGTGCGGCGGGCCAGACAGCGGGACCTGCCTTGCGTGGTGGTCACCTTCGACCCGCATCCCGCTGAGGTGGTGCGTCCGGGAAGCCACCCCGCTCAGCTGACCACCCTGCAACGCAAGGCGGAGCTCGTCGAGGAACTCGGAGTGGACGTGTTCTGCGTGCTGCCGTTCACCCCCGAGCTGTCCAAGATGCCCCCGGACGAGTTCGCCCACGAGATCCTCGTGGAGCGGCTGCACGCCGCGGTGGTCGTGGTCGGTGAGAACTTCACCTTCGGGCACAAGGCTGCCGGAAACATCGACTCGTTGCACACTCTGGGGCAGCGTTTCGGGTTCGAGACCGAGTCGGCGGATCTGCTGGGAGGCCACACCGACGGTCTCGACCGGGAGGAGTCCCCGGTCACCTTCTCCTCCACGTTCATCCGTTCCTGTGTGCACGCCGGGGACGTGGGCGCGGCGGCCGTGGCCCTGGGGCGGTATCACCGCCTGGAGGGGATCGTGGTGCGCGGCGTGGGCCGGGGAGGTCGGGAGCTCGGTTTCCCCACGGCCAACCTGTCCATGCCGGAGTTCGCCGCCGTTCCGGCCGACGGTGTCTACGCCTGCTGGTTCACCCATCGGCAACGCGGTGCCACTCAGCCGGAGAGCACCCTGCCCGCGGCGGTCTCGGTGGGGAGCAACCCGACCTTCTCGGGGACCGAGCGTACGGTCGAGGCCTTCGTGCTGGACGTGGACCGTGACTTCTACGGGGAGTACGTGGAGCTGGACTTCGTGCGCAGGCTGCGCGGCATGGTGCGTTTCGACTCCGCCGAGGAGCTGATCGAGCGGATGCGGGCGGACGTGGCCGAGACCCGTGCCTGCCTGCTGGGCTGAGCACTCCGCCGCACCGTCCGGGCACGCGCCCCGCTGCTTCCCGGCGCCTCCCGTGTATGTCAAGCCGTTATGAACGTTTTTTCGTGTTTCGGACCTCCCGGTGCGGCCGGGCTGGCACGATGCGAGACCCGAGGGTTCTGATTCGACACGGCATCCGGGGGAGCCAAGGTGCAGGAAAGGGAGATCGTCCAGCGGAACCTGGCCTTACAGCGTCAGTGGTACGGGGAGCCGTTGGGCGATCGGGTACGGCGGCTGATCGTCGCCTACCGGACGTCGCAGACTCAGCTCGCCGAGGTGCTGGGGATCAGTCCCCCCATGCTCAGCCAGGTGATGAGCGGCAGACGAGCCAAGATCGGAAACCCCTCGGTGGTGGCCAGACTGGTCATGCTGGAGCGGAAGGTGTTCACCCCGGGGGTGCTGGCCGGGGAGCCCGAGGCCGTCGAACAGGCGTTGCGGGACGTGAAGGGTTCCCGCCCCGCCCTCGGCAGGGACAGCGTTCCCGTGGAGCACCGGGCCGAGGACGAGGAGACGGCCTGGCCGGTTCTGCGCAGCGTGGCTCGACCCGAGGAGCTGGAACACGTGGCCGAGCTGCTCGACGAGCACCACCCCGCCCTGGCCGGGCTGCTCCGCAGGGCAGCACACGCCGACGGCGCCTCCCCGTGATCCACCGGCCCTTCCCGCCTCCGACACGCGCCGTTCCGGGCTTCCACACCCGTTCCCCCGGGGATCCGATACGTAGTGGTATACGGGGACCATGCGTGTGTTCACCGCCTTGTGGCCTTCGGAGGCCGCTGTCCGGGACCTGTCGGAAGTCCTGGACGAGGAGCGGACCGTCTGGTCCGCGCTGTCCGGTGAACTGCGTGGTTTCCGGTTCGTCTCCGCCGGTCAGTGGCATCTGACGCTGTGTTTCCACGGCGACGAGGCCGACCCCGACGAGGTGGCCGAAAGGCTGCGTACCGGTGTGGCCGCACTGCGGGAGAGCGACTCGGAGTTCACCGTTCCGGGATTGAGGCTGGCGGGAGCCGGAACGTTCCGGGGGGTGCTCTGGACGGGGGTCGTCCCCGGTGGTGAGCCCGAGACGCGGGACCGAACGGACCGTCTGTTGCGTGCACTGGCCAGGACGGCCGGGGCCGACCCTCGGCGCTTCCGGCCGCACGTTACGGTCGCCCGGTGGGCGCGGGGTACACTCGACCCCAGCCGGATTCCCCACCGGCTGACCGAGTACACGGGGCCGGTCTGGTCCGCCGGAGAACTCGCCGTGGTCGCCAGTGAACGTGGGCGGGGCGGGTTGCGGTACCGAACGGTGCACCGGATTCCACTGCTTCCGTCGTGACACGCCGTGTGGGTGTCCCGCTCGTGGCGGGCCCTGCTGTTATGCTCGGTGGCAAGCCTCGGCTGCGGTCCGTGGTGGCCGGGGATCAACCCGACGGGTGATTGTCGACGTGAACAGTCCGACTGTCAGCCTGACGGTGACGATACGTAATTCGATGTCGTGTTTCGGCGGCATCGACGACACGGGACGCGAACAAGGAGATTCACTCGTGGCGCTGTCCACTGCCCAGAAGCAGCAGATCCTGACCGAGTACGGGTTGCACGAGAAGGACACCGGCTCGGCCGAGGCGCAGGTGGCCCTGTTGACCCACCGGATCTCGGGGTTGACCGAGCACCTCAAACAGCACAAGCACGACCACCACTCCCGACGTGGTCTGCTGTTGATGGTCGGTCGACGTCGTCGGATGCTCAACTATCTGACGCGGACCGACATCGAGCGCTACCGCTCGCTGATTCAGCGACTGGGACTGCGCCGCTGACAGCTGCCGAGGGGAGTGGCCGTGAGCCACTCCCCTCGCTGTATGGCACGGGCCTCCGCGAGGGAGTCTCCCGGACGGCACAACAGGCAAGTGAGACGGGCTGCCGACACACAGAGTCCACACCGCTGCTCAGCAGGGGCCTTCGCCGGTCCTCGGTAGTGGCCGCAGGGGGACGCGGTTCCCCTGGGCTTCGATCGATGACCGGCCCCGTCGGACCACGCTGCGTGCGGTTGTTGTGGCCTCTGCGTTCCCGGCCCGTCGGACTAGGAGTACGACATGACCGAGGCACAGTCCTACGAGGACGGGGTCTACGAGAGCACCGCCGTACTGGACAACGGCGAGTTCGGCAAACGCACCGTCCGTTTCGAGACGGGCAAGCTGGCCAAGATGGCCGCGGGCAGCGTGGCCGCCTACCTGGACGACGGCACGATGCTGCTGTCGGCGACGACCGCCTCCAAACAGCCCAAGGAGAACCTCGACTTCTTCCCGCTGACCGTCGACGTCGAGGAACGCATGTACGCGGCCGGGCGGATCCCCGGTTCGTTCTTCCGGCGGGAGGGACGTCCCTCCACCGACGCCATCCTCACCTGCAGGCTGATCGACCGGCCGCTGCGGCCCACCTTCGTCGAGGGGCTGCGCAACGAGGTCCAGGTCGTGATCACCGTCATGAGCCTCGACCCCGAGGACTCCTACGACGTGTTGGCGATCAACGGCGCCTCGGCGTCCACCCAGTTGTCCGGGCTGCCCTTCTCCGGGCCGATCGGCGGAACCCGCATGGCGTTGATCGACGGACAGTGGGTCGCCTTCCCCACCCACGAGCAGCTCAAGCGGTCCGTGTTCAACATGGTCGTGGCCGGCAGGATCGTCGGTGACGACGTGGCGATCATGATGGTCGAGGCCGAGGGAACCGAGGAGAGCGCCGAGCTGATCGCCGCCGGAGCGCAGGCTCCCACCGAGGAAGTGGTGGCCGGTGGCCTGGAGGCCGCCAAGCCGTTCGTCCGCACCCTGTGCGAGGCACAACAGCGGTTGGCCGAGGCCGTTCCCCCCGCCGAGGAGGAGTACCCGGTCTACCCGGACTACGCCGAGGACGCCTACACCGCCGTGGAGCAGGCCGTTTCCTCCGAGCTCGCCGAGGCCCTGACCATCGAGGGCAAGCAGGAGCGCGAACAGCGGCTCGACGAGCTCAAGGAAGCCACCCTGCAACGCGTGGGCGTGGGTGAGGGCGAGGCCTTCGCCGGCAGGGAGAAGGAGATCGGTGCCGCGCTGAAGGCGCTGACCAAGAAGCTGGTCCGCCAACGGATCATCCGGGACAAGGTGCGCATCGACGGTCGGGGACTCGCCGACATCCGTCAGTTGTCCGCCGAGGTCGGTGTGGTTCCGCGGGCCCACGGCTCGGCGTTGTTCGAACGCGGTGAGACCCAGATCCTGGGGGTCTCGACGCTGAACATGCTCCGGCTGGAGCAGACGATCGACAGTCTCGGGCCGGACACCAGCAAGCGCTACATGCACCACTACAACTTCCCGCCCTACTCCACCGGGGAGACCGGAAGGGTCGGTACCCCGAAGCGGCGGGAGATCGGGCACGGTGCGCTCGCCGAACGGGCCCTGGTTCCGGTGCTTCCCAGCCGTGACGACTTCCCGTACGCGCTGCGGCAGGTCTCCGAGGCCCTGGGCTCCAACGGCTCGACCTCGATGGGCTCGGTGTGTGCCTCCACGCTGTCCCTGCTCAACGCAGGTGTTCCGTTGAAGGCTCCGGTCGCGGGGATCGCCATGGGGCTCGTGTCCGACGAGGTGGACGGCCAGACGCACTACGTCGCGCTGACCGACATCCTCGGGGCCGAGGACGCCTACGGCGACATGGACTTCAAGGTGGCCGGCACCAGGGAGTTCATCACCGCCCTGCAGCTGGACACCAAGCTCGACGGTGTTCCCTCCGAGGTGCTGGGTCAGGCGCTGTCCCAGGCCAGGGACGCCCGTTTCACCATCCTCGACGTGATGTCGCAGGCCATCGGGGAGCCGGACGAGATGAGTCCGCACGCCCCACGGGTGACCGCGGTCAACGTTCCGGTGGACAAGATCGGTGAGGTCATCGGCCCCAAGGGCAAGATGATCAATACCATCACCGAGGAGACCGGCGCCGAGATCACCATCGAGGACGACGGGACGATCTACGTGGGAGCCTCGGACGGGCCCTCCGCCGAGGCGGCGATCGAGCGGATCAACGCCATCGCCAATCCGCAGCTTCCCAAGGTCGGCGAGAGGTTCCTGGGCACCGTGGTGAAGACGGCGGCCTTCGGTGCCTTCATCTCGTTGATGCCGGGCAAGGACGGCTTGGTTCACATCTCGAAGCTGGGCAACGGCAAACGGATCGGCAAGGTCGAGGACGTCGTCAACGTCGGCGACAAGCTCCGCGTGGAGATCGCCGACATCGACAGCCGGGGCAAGATCAGCCTCGTGCCGGTCGACGAGGACGGCGACTCCGGCGATGCCGGCAAGGACACGGCCCAGAGCGAGACCGAGAAGCAGTGAGGCACGCGGACGCTACCTCCTGAGCCGAGCGCGGCGGCCCTTCCGGACTCCCGGGAGGGCCGCCCGTTTCTCGTGGCCCCGGGGACGGGGGGACGGGAGGCCGCGGTGGAGAATCGGTGCGACAGCGTGTCCCGGACACGGCAGGAAGCCTGGAGGGAGTCGAATCGGTGGAGTCGATCAGGGTCGGAGTGCTCGGAGCGCACGGCAGGATGGGAAGCGAGGCCGTTCGTGCGGTGAACGAGGCTCCGGACACCGAACTGGTCGCCGAGGTCACACGTGGGGACCCACTGCGGGAACTGTCCGACTCGGGGGCGCGGGTGGCCGTCGATCTGACCCACCCGGACTCGGTGATGGACAACCTGGCCTACTGCGTGGAGAACGGTGTTCACGCGGTGGTCGGCACCAGCGGGGTCGGCGAGCCCGAGCTGGAGACCCTGCGCGGCTGGCTGGGTGAACGGCCGACGACGGGGGTGATCGTCGTGCCGAACTTCGCCATCGGGGCGGTGCTGTCGATGAGGTTCGCCGAGATCGCCGCCAGGCACTTCGAGTCGGCGGAGATCGTGGAGATGCACCATCCCCGTAAGGCCGACGCTCCCTCGGGAACGGCGGCCCGGACCGCACACGTGGTCTCGCGGGCGCGTGAGACCGCCGAGCTGCCCCCGATGCCCGACGCCACCACCAGGGACCCGGACGGGGCCCGGGGGGCGAACGTGGACGGAGTGCCGGTGCACGCGGTCCGGATGGCCGGACTGGTCGCCCACCAGCAGGTGCTGTTCGGCACCGAGGGGGAGACGCTGTCGATACGACACGACTCCCACGACCGCCGCTCGTTCATGCCGGGGTTGTTGCTGGCCGTCCGTGAGGTCGGGAAACGCCCCGGGGTGACCGTGGGCCTGGATCCCCTGCTGGGGCTGTGATGGCCGAGAACGGTTCACGTCCCCGCTGGTTCGGTCCGCGTTTCTCGGCCCTACTGGTCGCGGTGATCCTGCTCGGCTACCTGGTTCTGATGGGCAGCCGCGCGCTCACGATGCTGCTCAGCGGCAAACCCGTGGTGATGCTGCTGGGAGCGGCCGTGCTCGTGCTGCCGATCCTCGGAGTGGTGCTGGTGGTCGATCAGCTTCGTTTCGGGATGAGCACGCAGCGCCTCGCCGCGAGGCTGGCCGAGGAGGGACGGTTGCCGGACCACTCGCACCTGCCGCTGCGTCCCTCCGGACGCGTACGACGCGACGCCGCCGACACCTGGTTCGAGCAGAAGCGGGTCGAACTCGAGGAGACCCCCGGGGACTGGCGGGCCTGGTACGCCCTGGCACAGGCTTACGACCTGGCCGGTGACCGCAACCGGGGCAGGAAGGCCATGCGCAAGGCCATCGACCTGGAGCGGTGCGAGGGCACGGAAACCTGATCCCGGACCCCCTCCGGTGAGAGCCCTCAGGCCAACCGTAGGTCCAGGCCTCCGGTCAGCCTCAGCTCCCGCACCGGACGTCCTCCGGCGTCGAGGGTGCGGACCGTCCCGTCCGGTTCCCACCCGATTCCCCGGTAGAAGGACATGGAGGCCTCGTCGGCTTCCGGGATCCAGGTGATCGCTCTGGTGAGCCCCTCCGCGCGCAGGCGTTCGGCCAGATGCCAGAGCAGCCTGCCCCCGTGGCCGCGTCGCCCCCATCTGGGTTCGACGAGCAGAGCACTGACCAGTCCCACGGTGTCCGCGTCCTCCGGAACACCTCCGTGGGCGTCGGCCGACTCGCCGCCGGGGGCTTTTCCTCCGGCGCAGAACCCCACGGGCCAGCCACCCTCGAGGGCGAGCAGGACGGTGGAGGAGTCCTCGCCGATGGCCTCGGCCCACTGGCGTTCGGTGTCGTCCCGGTCCAGCCTCTCCAACACCTCGTCGGGAAGGATCCCGCCGTAGGAGGTGCGCCACGTGCTCAGCTGGATGCGGCCGATCTCCGCGGCGTCGGCGGGGACGGCGGTCCGTACTTCGGCTTCTGCCATGGCCGACAACCTAACGTGTCCTCGTGGCGGCACGAGGTCGTCTCCCCTGTTCTCTCGGCCACCGGAACTGACTCGTCCGGAGTGTCGGGCGACGATGGCATGATCGGGGCTCGTGCGGACCATGAGCTCGGCGGAGGCACGCAGGACCGCGTTGGCCGCCCAGGGATTCACCGATGCTTCGGTTTCCGGCGTCCCGGATCGCAGACAGCTGCGTCGGGTGCTGGCCCGGACCGGTCTCTTCCAACTCGACTCGGTCAGTGTGGCGGTTCGCGCCCACTACATGCCGCTGTTCAGCAGACTCGGCCCCTACGACAGGGAGCTGCTGGACTCGGCCGCCTGGAACCCCACCCGAAGGCGCCCCAGGATGCTGGTGGAGTACTGGGCCCACGAGGCCTCGTTGCTGCCGGTCGCGGACTGGCCGCTGCTGCGCTGGAGGATGCGGGAGCTCGGCGATCCCCGACGACGTGGCAACAGGGAACTGCTGGAACGTTCCCCCAAACTGCCGGACGAGATACTCACGGCGGTCAAGGAGGCGGGACCGGTCAGCGCGGGTGCGCTGGAGCGCGAACTCGGCGGCGGAACCCGGAGCGGCAAGGGGGTGTGGTGGAACCGTTCGGACACCAAACGTGCCTGCGAGCTGCTTTTCGCCGCGGGCGAGCTGACCACGGCCACCCGTCGTGGGTTCGAACGCCTCTACGACCTGCCGGAGCGGGTGCTGCCCCCGGAGGTGCTCGCCGAGGAACCCGACGCGGAGGAAGCGAGCCTGCACCTGGTCTCGCGTGCCGCCCGGGCCCAGGGCGTGGCCACGGAACCGGACCTGCGCGACTACTACCGTCTGTCCGCGCGACGTTCCCACGCCGCCGTCTCCGAGTTGGTCGAGCGGGGCGAACTGGAGCCGGTCCGGGTGCGCGGGTGGTCGGAACAGGCCTACCTGCACCGTGGCGCGCGTACTCCGCGTTCGGTGCGTGCCCGGGCGTTGCTGTCCCCCTTCGATCCTCTGGTCTGGTACCGCCCCAGGGCGGAACGCGTCTTCGGCTTCCACTACCGGCTCGAGATCTACGTCCCGCGGCAGCACCGCAAACACGGCTACTACGTGTTTCCCTTCCTGCTGGACGACGGACTGGTGGCTCGGGTGGACCTCAAGTCCGACCGGAAGTCCGGACAGCTGTGGGTTCCCGGCGCCTTCGCCGAACCGGGAGTGGACACGGGCAGGGTGGCCCGTGAGCTGGCCGCCGCGCTCCGTGAGATGGCCGGATGGCTGGGGCTGCACCGGGTCCGGGTGGGACAGCGAGGTGATCTCGCTCCCGTGCTGCGTGCGCTGTGTGACTAGCGGATCGTGTCGGTGCTTTCGCGGGCGGGGCTTGCCGGTGCTCGCTTTCGGGTCTCGTCGAGCGGATGGGGTGGGGAAGGGCGACGTCTGAGTCACAGCGCCGCTGTGAGCAGTGCCCGTCCGCTTCCGGTACGTCCGAACACGTGCAGCCGGGGCGGCTCGGAAGGGGGTTCGTCGTCGACCTCGAGTTCACTGGCCACGCTGCCGGTGGAGGAGACGAGATCCACCTCGGCGTGCACTCCCGCGCCGACGGCGACCTGGATCTCCCCTGATCCGGTGATCAGTTCCACCCGGCCCGCCGTTCCCTCCGCCACGGCGATGCCGCCGCTGCCGGAACGTACCAGCAGATCGTCACGGACCCGACCCAGCCACACGCTCCCGCTGCCGGTCACCACGGAGGAGGCCGCTTCGACTGCGGCGATCTCCACGGGGCCGCTGCCGGTGCGAGCCTGCACACCGGCGTGCATCTCGCCGAGCCGTATGCGCCCCGAACCGGTACGCACCGTGGTGGTGCCCGTGGTCTGTCCGGCCTCCACGGTTCCGGAACCGCTCTGCAGGCTCGTCCGCCCGGCACGTCCGGTCACCCGGATTCCTCCCGGGCCGGTGTGGATGTTCACCCGTGAATCCATCGGGGCCCGCACCAACACCGCGAGGGGAACGGTGCGCAGGGGCACGGTGGTCGGCGGGTGCACGGCCAGTCGGTGGTCGTTCATGTCGATCCGTGTCGTTCGGACCGCCTCGGCGGCGGTCTCGGAGACACGGTCGCTCTCACCGCCGTTGCCCGTTCCGAGACCGCTCTCGTTGATCTGCCCGCTGACCCAGCTCAACAACGCGCCGAGGCCGCCGCGCCAGTCGGGATAGCCGTGCTTCGGTTCGTGGCGCACCTCGACACGGACGATCTCGGTCTCGACCAGCTCCACCTCCACCGGACCCACCCCGTTGCTGAGTTCCAGCTCCACCGGCCCCGGGGCCGGGAACTCGCGGACACGGGACTCCTCCGCCGCTGCATCCGTTCGTTCGGCCATTTCCGGTCTCCTCACCCGTTCTCGCGGGGCTCAGCCCCGCACCCAGCCGTGGATCCGGGATTCCGTGGCCTCGGAGTCCGCCGGAGGCTCTCCCGCGGTCGAGGTGCCCTCCCGTTCCGGGGGACGGTCCCAGGGGCCCCGGGGCCGGTTCCCGTGCAGCGCCGACTGGACCGCTCTGGCCAACCAGGCGTTCAGGGACATCCCCTGGGCGGAGGCGGCCTGTTCGGCCTGACCCTTGATCTCGTTCAGCAGGCGCAGTGTGATTCTGCTGATGTCCCCGCTCTCGTTGCCCCGGGGAGATGGCGGGGGCTCCTCCTCGGTCTCGTTCCGGGAACGCGCCGGGCGGCTGACCACGGCACGTACGTCCCTGCCCTCGAGACGCAGGTCGACGACCTGCCCGTCCAGTTGGGTGGTCACTTCGGCGGCGAAGTCGGAGAGCGCGTTCATCAACGTCAGCCGCGCCGCCGGTTCCAGGGCGGCGGTGAGCAGGGTGGCCGCGTGTCGGGTCTCCTCGTCGCCCGTGGAGGCGGCCGAGGTGAGGTCCTCGCGCAGCTGGTCGATGTAGGCACTCAGATCCATGACGTCACTATGACGTCTCACTGGTGTCGGGACAAGGACGTGGTTTCCGTCTCTTCCGAGACGGTGCGCCCCACCGGGTACGTGCCTCACCCACGGCCAGGTGTTTTCGGGTCCCGCGTTTCCGCCGCCCGCGACGCGGAGGGTTAGGGTGTGACCTCGGGACGGTGGCCATCTCGCCCGGTGGGCGTCAGCCCCGTCATCAGGGGAGTCAGTGCCGGAGAACAGCCGGCTTCAGCATGCTGGAAAGGGGTTCGCCCATCGTGACCGAGATCGTTCCGCCGAAAGTACGGCTGATCGGCAAGACCGAGTTCTTCCCCCCGGAGGACGTGGACTGGTCGACGGATGCCGACGGTGGCCAGGCGCTGGCGGAGTTCGCCGGTCGCGCCTGCTACCAGTCCTGGAGCAAACCCAATCCCGCCACGGCGACCAACGCGGGATACCTGGCTCACATCATGGAGGTCGGCCATCTGTCCGTGCTCGAACACGGGACGGTGACCTTCTACATCAGCGGTGTCTCCCGGTCGCTCACCCACGAGCTCATCCGACACCGTCACTTCTCCTACTCGCAGTTGTCCCAGCGTTACGTTCCCGAGCGGGACGCGGGGATGGTGGAGCCGGAGGTGATCGCCGAGGACCCCGAGCTGCACGAGAAGTTCCTCGCCGCGACCAGGGCCAGTCTGGACGCCTACAACGATCTCCAACAGGCGTTGCAGGACAAGTTCGCCGACGAACCCAAGGCCACGTTGCGGCGGAAACAGGCCAGGCAGGCCGCTCGGTCGGTGCTACCCAACGCCACCGAGACCAGGATCGTGGTCACCGGCAACTACCGCGCCTGGCGGCACTTCGTCGCGATGCGCGCCAGCGAACACGCCGACGTGGAGATCCGCGCGTTGGCGGTCGAGTGCCTTCGTCAGCTCCAGAAGGCGGCACCGAACGTCTTCGGGGACTTCGAGATCACCGAGCTGCGGGACGGTACCGAGGTGGCCTCCAGCCCGTACGTCACGGAGGGCTGAGGTGCCGGCTCCGGTAGGGAGGTGCTACGGCGCTCCGTCGGGGCCGACGGGGACGCGGCCGCTCGACGACCGTGTCCCCCGGCGTCCCGCGGCGGGACGGCGCGGTCGTCTCCTTCCCGTCTCGGACGATCGTGATCGCTTTCGGTGCGCCGTCGACGACTCCTCGGTCGGCCGGGGGCTAGAGTGCGGGCATGGGTGTGGCCAACGACGAACGTCAGCAGTTGTGTGATCTTTTCGACCAGGTGGGCCCGGAGGCTCCGACGCTGTGCGAGGGGTGGTCCACGCGTGATCTCGCGGTGCACCTGGTGATGCGCGAACACCGCCCGGACGCCTTCGGCGGTCGCCTGTTCAGGAAGCTGGCAGATCGCGGTGAACGTATCCGGGCCGAGCTCGCCCAGCTGTCCTGGGGTGAGCTGATCGACAGGGTGCGCCAGGGGCCCCCGAAGTGGAACCCGCTCGGTCTCTCCGCCGTGGACGAGGCGGTCAACGGTGCCGAGTTCTTCGTGCACCACGAGGACGTGCGTCGGGCGCGGTCGGACTGGCAGCCCCGTCCGGAGGACCCGGATCGGGCGGAGGTGCTCTGGAAGGCCCTGTCACGCACCGCCAGGTACTTCTACGGGCGCAGCCCGGTCGGAGTGGTGCTGCGTCGGGAGGACGGTTACGAGATCGCTGCCCGGAACGGGCCGCGCACCGTGCGGATCATCGGCCCCTCCGAGGAGCTGCTGCTGCACGCCTTCGGGCGCAAACCCGTACGGGTGCGTGTCGAGGGGAACGAGGCGGACGTGGTCGCGGTGGAGGACCTGCGCCGCGGCCTCTGAAATCACGGACGTGTGCGGTGTTCCCCACATTCGGGTGTGATGTGAAACACTGTTCGTACGGGTGGAAGAATCGGTGCGTGTCCGGTTCGACACCGGAACAACGCCGGGTGACGGGCGAAAGCGTGATGATGTTTCCGCCGGACGTCTCCCGGCGTGTTCGGTGGTTCGAGGCGGTCACGCCGGACGGTTTCCTCGGAGGTAGCGTCGACAGCCATGACCGTGTGCCCCACAGCTACCGAAGGTCGTCCGTTCGGACGAGTTCTCACGGCGATGGTGACCCCCTTCGACACGGAGGGGAAACTGGATCTCGACCACGCCCAGCAGCTGGCCGCGTACCTGGTGGACCGGGCCGGAAACGACGGGCTGGTCGTCAACGGCACGACCGGGGAGAGTCCGACCACGAGCGACGAGGAGAAGGAGCGTCTGCTGCGTGCGGTCTCCGAGGCGGTCGGTGACCGGGCCACGGTGGTGGCGGGGGTGGGAACCAACGACACCGCGCATTCCGTGGAACTCGCCCGCGGCGCGGAGAAGGCCGGGGCGCACGGGCTGCTGGTGGTGACTCCGTACTACTCGAAACCTCCGCAGGAGGGGTTGTACACGCACTTCACCACCGTCGCCGACGCCACGGAACTGCCGGTGATGCTCTACGACATCCCGCCGCGTTCGGTGGTGCCGATCCAGGTCGACACCCTGAAGCGTCTCGCCGAGCATCCTCGGATCAGGGCCGTCAAGGACTCCAAGCACGACCTGCAGGCGGGCACCGAGGTGATGGCCGACTGCGATCTGGCCTACTACTCCGGGGAGGACCCGCTGAACCTGCCGTGGTTGTCGGTCGGGGCGGTCGGTTTCGTCAGCGTGATCGCCCACGTGGTCGGGGACCGGCTGCGTCGGATGCTGGACGCCCACGAGGCGGGGGAGGTGTCCACGGCACGCGAGATCAACCGCGGGTTGCTGCCGGTGTATCGTGCCATGAGCTCCGTGGGCGGGGTCGTGTTCGCCAAGACGGCCATGCGGCTGTGCGGCTACGAGACCGGCCAACCCCGCCTGCCGCTTCCCTCCGCCACCGAGGAGCAGGTACGCGTCATCACCAGTGATCTGTGGGATGCTGGTCTGGTCCTGGTCAATCCCGATTCGGCAACCGAGGTGACACCGCGTTGACAACACGCGCAACGTCGACCGAGAAGTACCCCCTGGCACCGACTTCGGCGAGTCCGGCGCCCCCACCGTTGCGGGAGGGGGGGCTGCGAGTCATGGCGCTCGGCGGTATCGGCGAGATCGGCCGGAACATGACCGTCTTCGAATACGACGGTCGGTTGTTGGTGGTCGACTGCGGCGTGTTGTTTCCGGAGGACGACGCGCCGGGGGTCGATCTGATCCTGCCCGACTTCGGCCCGATCGAGGACCGACTGGACGAGATCGAGGCCGTGGTGCTCACGCACGGGCACGAGGACCACATCGGCGCGGTGCCCTTCCTGCTGAGGCTGCGTCCGGACCTGCCCGTGGTGGGCTCCACGTTCACCCTGGCCCTGCTGGCCGCCAAGTGCCAGGAGCACCGGCTGGATCCCCAGCTGATCGAGGTCGCCGAGGGGCAGCGCAGCAAGCACGGAGTTTTCGACCTGGAGTTCTTCGCGGTCAACCATTCGATACCGGACGCGTTGGCGGTCGCGATCAGGACCCCGGCCGGGACCGTTCTGCACACCGGGGACATCAAGCTGGACCAGCTCCCGCTGGACGGGAGGCTGACCGACCTGGCCGGTTTCGCCCGGATGGGTGCCGAGGGCGTGGACCTCTTCCTCGTGGACTCCACCAACGCCGAGGTTCCGGGATACGTCACCCCCGAGCGGGAGATCGGGCCGGTTCTGGATTCGGTGATAGGGCGGGCGACCCAGCGTGTGATCGTGGCCTGCTTCGCCAGTCACGTGCATCGTGTTCAGCAGGTCCTGGACGTGGCGGTGGCCTACGACCGGAAGGTGTGCCTGGTCGGCCGGTCCATGGTGCGGAACATGGGGATAGCCGCCGAGCACGGCATTCTCCGGGTTCCCGAGGGGCTGCTGGTCAGTCTGGAGGAGGCGCTGGAGATGCCGGCCGAGTCGGTCGTGTTCGTCTCGACCGGTTCGCAGGGGGAGCCGTTGTCCGCGCTGTCCCGTATGGCCCGCGGGGAGCACAAGCAGATCAGCATCCGGCAGGGGGACACGGTCATCCTGGCCAGCTCGATGATCCCCGGCAACGAGACCGCCGTCTTCGGTGTGGTCAACGGCCTGGTCCGGCTCGGTGCCGAGGTGGTGCACCAGGGAAGCGCCAAGGTGCACGTTTCCGGGCACGCCTCGGCGGGTGAGCTGTTGTACCTGTACAACGCGGTGCGTCCCGGCAACGTCATGCCGTTGCACGGGGAGTGGCGTCATCTGCGGGCCAACGCCGAGTTGGCGAGGTTGACCGGTGTGCCCGCCGACCGGGTGGTGATCGCCGAGGACGGGGTCGTGGTGGACCTGGTCGACGGGATCGCCGAGGTCGCGGGAAGGGTGGAGGTCGGTCACGTCTACGTGGACGGTCTCTCGGTCGGTGACGTCGGCGAGTCGACGTTGTCGGACCGTCTCGTGCTGGGGGAGGGAGGATTCATATCGATCACCGTCGCGGTCGATTCGGTGACGGGGCGTGCCGTTTCCTCTCCCACGGTGTCCGGGCGCGGGTTCTCGGACGATCCCAAGGCGCTCGACGAGGTGGTCCCGCTGGTGGAGATGGAACTCTCGCGGACGGAGTCGGAGGGCATCACCGACACGCACCGCATCGCGCAGGCGGTGCGTCGGACCGTGGGCAAGTGGGTCGCCGACACCTACCGACGCCGGCCGATGATCGTTCCGAACGTGCTGCCGGTGACGTCCTGAACGTGTCCGAACCGCTCGGAGGGCCGGGGCCGTCGGGCTCACCCGCGGCGTCGCCGCGGGTGTTCCGGGAAACGTGGTGACCGGGTCTTCCGTTCTCGGGAAAACCCGCGACGGGCGGAAGTTGTCGCGAGGAGCGGATCCCTACTTTCACCTGTTCAGGCGATAAAGGATGCTCGCTGTCCGGGGTGCTTTTGTACACGGACTGTTTTTGTATACCCGATCGTGTGGTGTTGATATCTCGATGGTGTGAGTGCGCGCGCTTGGTTGGACCACTGGTGCCATCGTGAAAACAGCCGGTCGACGGAAAGCTTTCGCGGAAGGTTTCCCGCTTCCGTGCGTCGTTCCGGTGTTCACCACAGTCAAACAGATTGGGGTCCGATCGTGCGTAAATCGCTTCGTTTTCTCGCGGCGTCCGCCGCTACGGCCGGATTGATGGCAGTCGGTTCTCCCGCGTTGGCCGACAGTTATGACAACGACGGCATCAACATCCTCAACGACAACAACGTGAGCTTGGTGCCCATCCAGCTCTGTGGCAACAACGCCGCGGTGCTCGGCATCGTCGCGCCGATCGGATCACCGCAGTACACCCAGTGTGTCAACGCGCCGATCGTGGATTACTGAGGTGACACGGCGGTGGAGGCTCGGTGGTCCGGGGAGACCGCGCCTCCACCGTGAACACGATGTGGCTCGTGTCCGAGTGGGGCGCGGCCGACGTGAGGCGCGCGATTCCTGCCGTGGGACTCGCCTCGCGTGCGGGGAGGGGGCGTCGGCCGCGCCGAACCGGGCGAACCCTCGGTCCGTGCTGACGGGGTGGTACGGACGGAGTTCACCCACCCCCGGGCACCCGGCCACATCGGAAAGAGGGGGAGCGTTCGGCGCCGCACCGAGGTGCGGCGCCGAACGTTGTGTTGACCGGGCCCGCCGCGCGGGAACGAAAACCGGTCCCTCCCGGATCCGGGCACCCTCGCCGCGAACACCGCGGCACTCCTCGTCGACTGGTGTTACACGACCGACGGAGCACCGATACCGTGTTGAACATGGCCAGCGGCACGACGAACAAGGGCTCGGCGGGAGCACGGGGCAAGGGCACGCGAGGTCGTTCGTCCGGTTCGGGTACGAAGAAGTCCGGATCAGCCGCCTCCAAGTCCTCCGCATCCGGGTCCGACGGCAGGAACTCCCCGGCGATGAGGAAGAAAACGGACTCCTCCGCCCGCACCTCCCGTTCACGCGGCTCCGCCTCGAAGAACTCGGTCGGCCGGGGGACGAGGAAGCGATCCTCCACGGCGGGGACGAACTCGGCGGGCCCGGATCTCGGACGCGGTCTGGCCCGGGCCACGGGAAGCGTCCTGCGCGCGCTGGGCAGGACTCGGGAGTTGGACCCCGCTCACCGGCGGGACGGGATCGCACTCGTGTTCCTGGCCTTGACGGTGGTGACCGCGGCCGGGGCGTGGTGGCACGCCGGTGGTCCGGTGGGGCAGTGGTTGGACTGGTCGTTGCGTTCGGTCCTCGGTTCGGCCGTGTTGGTGCTGCCGCTGGTGCTGTTCGGGGTGGCCGTGCTGCTCATGCGCACCGAACACAACCCGCAGGCACGCCCCAGGATGGTGCTCGGGACCGCCCTGCTGCTGTTCGCCGCACTCGGCGTGTTGCACATCGGCGCGGGAGCTCCCCGCGAGCCCGAGCGGTGGCCACGCGCAGCCGGTGTGGTCGGCTACGTCGCGGGAGGGCCGCTGTCCAAGGGGCTGACCGGTGTGGTGGCGGTCGCGGTGCTGGTGCTGGTTTCGGTCTTCGCAGTGCTGCTGTTGACCGGGACGGCGGTACGCGACGTCCCGGCGCGTCTCCGCGCGCTCGCCCAGGCGGAGGAACCGTCCTCGGAGGACACCACTGAACTCGCTCCCTCCGATCCGGACAGCGCCGGGCGGCGTCGTCCGGCCAGGAAACGACAGGCCGCGACGGCCGGACAGGACGCGGAGCACTCCCCTGCCACCACCGACGGGAAACCCGCCGCCTCGGCCAGGGTGGAACGGACGGAGGGGGAGCCCTCGTCGGCGGCCGCCACGACGAAGGCCGCCCCGAGTGCCACCGCCGCGGAACGTTCGGTGCCGGAGGAACCCCAACAGCTCACGATCAGCCGCACCGTCGAGGGGGACTACCGGCTTCCCCCGCTGGACGCCCTGCAGGAAGGGGATCCGCCCAAGCGGCACAGCAAGGCCAACGACGCGATGATCGAGGCGATCACCGGCGTGTTGCAGCAGTTCCGGATCGACGCCGAGGTGACCGGGTTCGTGCGCGGACCGACGGTCACCCGTTACGAGGTGGAACTGGGACCGGGAGTGAAGGTCGAGAAGATCACCGCGTTGACCAAGAACATCGCCTACGCGGTGGCCAACGACAACGTCCGGTTGCTCGCCCCTATACCGGGCAAGTCGGCGGTCGGGATAGAGGTCCCCAACAGTGACCGCGAGATGGTCCGGCTCGGCGACGTGCTGCGTTCGAGCCAGGCGGCCAACGACACCCACCCCTTGGTCATGGGACTGGGCAAGGACATCGAGGGGCGGATGGTCACGGCGAACCTCTCGAAGATGCCGCACCTGCTGTGCGCCGGCTCCACCGGTTCCGGCAAGTCGAGTTTCGTCAACTCGCTGTTGGTGTCCCTGCTGGCCAGGGCGACCCCGGACGAGGTCCGGATGATCCTCGTCGATCCGAAAATGGTGGAACTGACCCCCTACGAGGGGATTCCGCACCTGATCGCTCCCATCATCACCGAGCCCAAGAAGGCGGCCTCGGCCCTGGGATGGTTGGTCGAGGAGATGGAGCAGCGCTACCAGGACATGCAGGCCAGCAGGGTGCGTCACATCGACGACTTCAACGCCAAGGTGCGTTCCGGGGAGATCACCACGCCGCCGGGCAGTGAGCGGGAGTACCGTCCCTATCCCTATATCATCGCGATCGTTGACGAGTTGGCCGACCTCATGATGACCGCTCCCCGGGACGTGGAGGACGCGGTGGTGCGCATCACCCAGAAGGCCCGTGCGGCGGGCATCCATCTGGTACTGGCCACACAGCGTCCCTCGGTGGACGTGGTCACCGGACTGATCAAGACGAACGTCCCCTCGCGGCTGGCCTTCGCCACCTCCTCGTTGACCGACTCGCGCGTGATCCTCGACCAGGCGGGAGCGGAGAACCTGATCGGTATGGGCGATGCTCTCTACCTGCCCATGGGGGGAGCGCGTCCGACCCGCGTGCAGGGCTCCTTCGTCAGTGACGAGGAGATCAACCGCGTGGTCGGTTACACCAAGGAACAGGCCGAGCCGGATTACGCGGACGGGGTCACCTCGACCAAGACGGGGCAGCAACGCGAGGTGGACTCCGACATCGGGGACGACCTGGACGTGCTGTTGCAGGCCGCCGAGCTGGTGATCACCAGTCAGTTCGGGTCCACCTCGATGTTGCAGCGCAAGCTGCGCGTCGGTTTCGCCAAGGCGGGAAGGCTGATGGACCTCCTCGAATCCAGGGGTGTGGTCGCCGCCTCCGAGGGATCCAAGGCCAGGGAGGTGCTGATCAAACCGGAGGAGCTGGACAGTGCGCTGAGCGCCATCCGGGGTGGCCCCGCTCCGGACGACTCCGAAGGGCAGTGACCTCCGGGGACTAGTCGCTCACGGAGTCCTTCGCCGAGGACAGCGCCTTCTCCACCGCCTCCGCCGTGCTCCGGCTCTGACCTCCGAACTGCCGTACGGCGAAGTAGTAGAGGTCCGCGGCCCGCTCGCAGAGCGCCTCGCCGGCGCAGCTGGAGTACATGTCGGCACGGAAGTTGTCGTCGATGGCACGTCGGTTCTGCTCGGTGAACCGTCCCTGTTTCCTGTAGTTGCGGTAGCCGAAGTCGTGTCGTTGGCAGCTGGCGGTGAACTCGTATCCGAGGGGTTCGTCGGGGGAGTAGGAGCACGCGTCGGAGGACCAGTCCAGCTCGTCCGGGTGTGGACGTTCGCTCCGGACGTGCACGAACTCCTCCAGGGTGATCTCGAAAAGGTAGTGGTCGGTGAGCGCGCGTGGGTCCTGGCCGGTGGTCGCGGCGTGCGCGGTGGTGGTTCCGCCGAGCAGGGCCGCGCACAGGGTGGTCAGCACTGTCAGGCGCAGGCGCCCGTGGGGGTTCTTCCCGAAGGACACGAGATTGCTCCTGTGGGTGGACGATCCGGTTTTCGGATCAGTCTTACCGTGTCGAGCAAGCGCTCGCTTGGTGCGTTCGGGTGGTGTTGTGTCCTCTTTTCCGAGGACGGGATCGTTCAGTCCTCCAGCCGCAGCAGCATCCGCGTGTTGCCCAACGTGTTCGGTTTCACGTAGGGAAGATCGAGGAACTCGGCGACGCCGGTGTCGGCGGATCGACGCATCTCCGCGTACACCTCGGGGGTGACCGGGGTACCCGTGATCGGCTCGAAGCCGTGCCTGGCGAAGAACTCGGTCTCGAAGGTCAGCACGAACAGCTTGGGCAGCCCCAGGTCTCTGGCCAGGTCGATCAGTCGACGCACCATGCGGTGCCCGACTCCGTGGCCGCGTACGGTCGGTGAGACCGCGATGGTGCGCAGCTCCCCGAGGTCCTCCCAGAGCACGTGCAGGGCTCCGCATCCGACGATGTCGGTGGACCCGTCGCCGAGGTCCTGTTCGGCCACCCAGAACTCCTGGACGTTCTCGTAGAGGGTGACGAGGTCCTTTTCCAGCAGCACCTGTCCGGCGTAGGTGTCCACCAGCTGCTTGATGGCCCGGACGTCGACGATACGTGCGCGCCGTATTGTTATCCCGGATGACGCATAGTCATGCATATCTTGATTTTACCCGACCCGCCGGGAAGCCGAGGCACAGGACGGTTCAGCGGCCGAAAGCCGCACCCCGCGGCGGAGACGGTGCCCGCTTTCCACGGAGGGCCGCGTACCCTGCATCCTGCCGGGGAGCGGGATCGACGGTCCGCCGTTCGGGGGCTCGTGGTGCCCGTGGTGGACGGCACGGAGGCGATCCCCGACCCTGGAGACGAGGCAGTACGGGACACCCGTGTGCGGCAACGGTGCGAGGAGTTGTCATGACGGCGGAGAGCGCGGCATCCGATCGGGCCGCTTCCGGAGGCGGTGGTGCCGACGGAGCCGAGAGAGGTGCTCCCCTGGTCAACATAGCCAACGCGCTGACCGCCTCGCGACTGGTCCTCGTGCCGGTCTTCCTCGTGGCGCTGTTCTGGGGCGGAGGACAGGAGCCGCTCTGGCGCTGGTTGGCCACGGGAGTCTTCCTGCTCGCCTCGGTGACCGATCGGATCGACGGGGAACTGGCGCGCAGACGGGGGCTGGTCACCGATTTCGGCAAGATCGCCGACCCACTCGCGGACAAGGCGCTCACCGGGGCCGCGTTGCTCGGGCTGAGTGCACTGGGGGAGCTCCCCTGGTGGGTGAGCGGAGTGATCGTTTTCCGGGAGCTTCTGGTCACCCTGTTGCGCTTCTGGGTGATCCGCCACGGTGTCATTCCCGCGACCAGGGGCGGCAAGCTCAAGACCCTGCTGCAGACGGTGGCCGTGGGACTGTATCTTCTGCCGCTCGGCGCGGCCCTCGATCCGTTGGAGTGGGTGGTCATGGGAGGAGCCGTTCTCGTGACCGTGGCCACGGGGGTGGACTACGCCGCGCGTGCCGTCCGACTCAGGGTGGCGGGGCCACCGACACGGGACGGACGGGGCTGATGGGCCCGGAATGGCTGACCGAGCAGCATCGACGGGTCGCCGAGATCCTGGCGCTGCTGCGGACCTCCGGCCGGACCGTGGCCACGGCCGAGTCACTGACCGGTGGACTGGTCGGTGTGCTGTTGACCGAGGTGAGTGGGGCCAGCGCGGTGGTGCGTGGCGGGCTGGTGGTGTATTCCACCGCCTTGAAGCACGAGCTCGCCGGGGTCGACGCCGAGCTGCTCGCCACTCGGGGTGCGGTCGATCCGCTGGTGGCCGAACAGCTGGCCGAAGGGGCCCGCACGCGCTGCGGGGCCGACTGGGGCATCGGCCTGACCGGTGTGGCCGGGCCGGAGCCCCAGGACGGCAGGGAGCCGGGAACGGTGTTCCTCGGTTTCTCCGGCCCCGAGGGGCGGTGGGTGCGTACGGCCAGGCTTTCCGGGGGACGTCACGAGGTCCGGGAAGCCGCGGCGGCAGCGGCTCTGGAACATTTCGGGACGTTGTTGCGTTGACCGGAACGAGGCCGAGGTGGTGTGCGGCGATGACGCGCCTCTTCCCGTCCCGTGGGATATTGGTGGTGTGAGACTCCGTCTTTCGGTTGAGAAACGTTCGCCCTCGGCGGACTCGTGAGGAACGAGACGTACTTTGGTGTCGTGTTGAGTAGTGTGGGGCGTTGACGCGTCGCGCAAGATGTAGGCGACGGAATGGAGGCGCGCGATGACCGTGTTGTTGCGGGAGGCGGTCGGAGAACGACTGCGCCGCGCGCGGGCCGCTCAGTCCCGCACCCTGCGGGAGGTTTCGCGCGCGGCCCGGGTGAGTCTCGGCTACCTGTCCGAGGTGGAACGTGGCCGTAAGGAGGCGTCGAGCGAACTGCTCGGCTCGATCTGTGATGCCCTGGATCTTCCGCTGCCCGAGCTGCTCGTGACCGTGGCCGGTGACCTGGACTCCCCGGAGCGGATGGTGGCCCCCTCGGTGGTGGAGCAGACCGCCCCGGCGGACCTCGAGGGTGGTCGGTTGGTGCCCAGCCTGATCGAGTCCGAGCTCGCCGAGACCGGGATGCCCGAGGAGGAACCGGAGGTCGTCCCGGCGTGCTCCGATGGTTCGGACCCGGCCGTCGAGGACCCGGAGCAGCAGGACCGCCGGCTGCAACCCATGCTCAGCCAGCGGATAAATCCGCCGGACCGGACTTCCAACGGGGTGGTTGTGGCCGCTTGAGGCTGAGGCGGCCCCGCGGGCTCCACGGTTGTCCGGAATCTCGCGGGGCTTGGTGGAACTCCTCCGGTCGAGCTGACACGATGGGAGGAAACGCCAGAGTCGGTGTTCGGTTGCGGTATGTGGCGTGTGGGGTTCGACGGCGCGCGGGCTCCCCGTCGCGGACGCCGTTCTCCGGCGACCCGAGTTCTCGGTGTGGGCGCAACCGGTAGGACAGAAAGCAGGCGGAGGAGATGGCCAACCCGTTCGTGAAGTTCTGGAAGTACCTCATGGCGTCGTTCTCGTCCAAGGTCGACGAGCACGCGGACCCGAAGGTACAGATCCAGCAGGCCATCGAGGAAGCTCAGCGGCAGCACCAGGCACTGTCGCAGCAGGCCGCCTCGGTCATCGGGAACCAGCGGCAGCTGGAGATGAAGCTCAACAGGCAGCTCAACGAGGTCGAGAAGCTGCAGAGTTCGGCCAAGCAGGCGGTGAACATGGCCGACCAGGCTCGTGCCGAGGGAGACGAGGCGAAGGCCCAGCAGTACGAGGAGACCGCCCAGCAGCTCGCCAGCCAGCTCGTCACCGCCGAACAGAGCGTCGAGGACCTCAAGACTCTGCACGACCAGTCGCTGCAGGCTGCCGACCAGGCCAAACAGGCCGTGGAACGCAACGCGCAGATGTTGCAGCAGAAGATCGCCGAGCGGACCAAGCTGCTCAGTCAGCTGGAACAGGCGAAGATGCAGGAGCAGGTCGCCGGTTCGTTGCGGCAGATGAACGACATGGCCGCCCCCGGCAACACCCCCTCGCTCGACGAGGTCCGGGAGAAGATCGAGCAGCGCTACACCACCGCGCTCGGTCAGGCCGATCTGGCCCAGAACAGCGTGCAGGGCCGGATGATGGAGGTCCAGCAGGCGGCCACGGACGCGGCCGGGGCCAGCAGGCTCGCCCAGATCCGGGCTTCCATGGGCACGGAGACCCGCAAGCAGATAACCGGGGACGACACGCAGCAGGGGGACGCCCCTGCTGCGCAGCGCCAGCAGCGACAGAATCCACAGTCAGACCAGGCGTGACCCCCCGTGGACAGGCGGAACTACGGTCCCGGTGACTGGGGGAAGTACGCACTGGAACAGTTGCGCGGTCCGGTGGCCGACGACATCAGGAACCGCCTCGCCGCTTGGCGGGATCCCCGTGCGCGTCTGTTGCGGCGGAGGAGACGCGCGAAGCGGTTGGCCGTGGGCAGCGGGACCACCACCGGCGTGTTCGGTGGTGGTGCCTACCTGGCCTACGCGCCGCAGAGCCTCGGATGGTCTCCCGCTCCGCCGGTGGAGACCCTGCTCGACCTGACCTCCTTCGGCTTGGGAGGAATGGCGCTGGCTGCCGGGGTCGGGACCTTCGGCGCGCTGCGGAGGTATCGCAGACTCAAACGCACCCCCCTGCCGGAGTCCGCTCCTCGTCCGGCCCGGCTTCCCGCCTCCGGCTCGGTGGCTCGGCAGCCCATGAGACGCCTGCGGGAAGCCGAGACCGACCTGCGGGATTCGCTGGACCGGTTGGCCGAGACGCTCGGTTACGAGGACGACTCGGTGGCCGGTGCACGTTCCACGGCCGCCTCCGTCGCCGAGGAGCTGCGTACGTTGGCCGAGCGTCTGGAGGCGGTGGAAAACACCGTCGAGCACGCTCCCGGAGAGCAGCGTGCGGATCTGGAGGCAGACGTCCGTCGGATGCGTGCGGAGCTCGACGAGGGGGTCGAGCGGTACGGCGCGTTGGTGGCCGCCGCGGGCAGGGCGGTGGCCGCGAGCCGCAACGATCCGTCCGAGCACCGTCTCCAGGAGGCGACGGACCGCCTGGCCGGGCTGTCCGAGGGACTGCGGGAGCTGAACGGGGAGGAGTACCGCCCCGACCGGCGTCGGGATCCCGGCCGTCCTCGCGCGGACGGGGACGAGCCCTCGGAGTAGCTCCCGGGGGCGTCGACGACAACCCACGGGTTCCCCCGTCCGTCCTCCGGAGACGGGTTCGCCGGTGTTTCGCGAAGCGCCCGGCGTTACGGAGCAGGATCCGCCGCCGGGTGAGGCCAAGTGTTGTGAAATAGTGATCTTCGCGGTTGTTGTTTCCCGGATTCCTCCGATCCGACGTGGCACACGGGGAGGACGATGTGGCTTTGTGGGCCGTGCACGGCAACGGTCGACACCCGTCGGACGCCGTGGACGTGGCTACGGACGAGCGGCTCAGCTGGCCGCTGACCGTCGGCATGGGGGTCCAGCACCTGTTCGCCCTGTTCGGGGCGACCGTGTTGGTTCCACGCCTCACCGGCCTGCCCGTCTCGACCACACTGCTGGCCTCCGGCGCGGGTACTCTGCTTTTCCTGGTGCTGACCCGTAACCGGGTTCCCGCCTGCCTCGGAGCCTCCCTCGCTTTCGTCGTTCCGCTGGGAGCGGCCGCGGAACGTTCCGGAGCCGGGCCCAGCGTCCTGGTGGGCGGCATCGTGATGGTCGGTCTGCTGGTGACCGCGGTGGGGGTCGCGGTCAAGGCGCTGGGGGTGCGGTTGCTGGAAACCGCCATGCCGCCGGTGGTGACCGGAGGAGTGGTCGTGCTGGTCGGTTTCGGAATGGCCGGGCACTCGGTCGACTCCTTCGAGAGCGGTCCCACGAGTGCGGCGGTGACCATGGCGGTCATCCTGCTGCTGGCGCTGACGGGGCGTGGTCTGTTGCTCCGCGGCTGTGTACTGATCGGTATCGGGGTCGGATGGCTCTACGCGGCCCTGAGCGGGACACTGCCGGCGGCGCGGGTGGCCGAGTTGCACCGGGCGTCCTGGATCGGACCGCCCGAACTGCTCACGCCGCAACTGCACCTGTCCGTGGCACCTTTCGTGGTTCCCCTGGTGATCGTCGTGGTGGCCCACCAGGCCGGGGTCGTCAAGGCCGTGGCGGCCGCCAGCGGCAGGGAGTTGGACGGCAGCGTCGGCGACGCGCTGATCGGCGGTGGACTCGCCACCACCCTGTCCGGCTCGGTGGGTGGCTCGGGGCTGATCGGCTATGCCGAGAACACGGGCGTACTGGCGCTTACCAGGGTGTATTCCACGGCGGCCTGTCTGGTCGCGGCTCTCACGGCGATGTCGTTGGCGTTCTCCCCCAAGCTCACGGCGTTGTTGGACACCGTTCCGCTCGGAGTGGTCGGTGCCGCCTCGATGGTGCTGCTCGGCACGGTCGTACTGATCGGGGTGCGTATCTGGACGCACGCTCGGGTGGACTTCACCGACCCCCTCAACCTGGCAGTGGTGGGCACCACCCTGGTGGCGGGGGCGGGGGACCTGACCCTCACCGTCGGCAACGTCCGTCTGGACGGTCTCGTCTGGGGACCGTTGGTGTTGGTGCTGCTACACCCCATGCTGTCCGCGCTGGCCGGCAGGGTGCGGAGCGCTCCGGACCGGTGAGGTCCCGACGGGCGGGAGCTGTCCGGTCCGGTCGAGGCGCGGACCTCACTCCCAGTCGTCGTCGGTCTCGTCCTCCTCCGCGACCGCCCGGGAGCGACCTGCCCGGAGCGTTCTGGCCAGCAGCAGGTTGAACGCCAGCGCGACCTCCCGTGCCCCCGGGGTCCCCCACTGGTGGATGGGGACACAGGCGCCCTGGGCCTGCTGCACGGCCAGGCGGTCGGGAAGGGCCACCGGCATGACCAGGGGGCCGAAGATGTCCCGGAGTTCCTCGACACGGAACTGGTGTTCCTGGGAGCGGGCTCGGATCCGGTTGACCACCACTCCCAGCGGTTGCAGCCGTGGGTTGTTGGCCGTGCGTTCGGCCTGTACCGCTTCGAAGGCGCGTTGCACACCGGAAACGGCGAAGATCGTCGGTTCGGTGACCAGCAGGGCCCTGTCCGCCGCGATCAGTGCCGAACGGGTCAACCTCCCGAGGGAGGGAGGGCAGTCCAGCAGGACCAACTGGTACGGAGGACCCTCCTCGTCGTGGGTCAGTTCCGTGAGGGCCTCGGTGAGCGTTCCGAGACCGTTCTCCGCGTCCTCCCGCTGCCCGTTGTGGATCTCGGCGTCCTCCGAGCCCACGAGCACGTCCACGTCCTCCCCCCAGGAGCTGGCGGCGATCGCTCGCGTGACCGTGTCCGCGGTGGGGTTCGCCAGCACGTCGCTCAGCCCCGCCGTGGTCGCCTCGGGCTCCAACGAGGCCGTCGCGTTGCACTGCGGGTCCAGGTCGACCACCAGAGTGCGGGCGCCCTTGCGCATGGCCGCCGAGGCCAACCCGAGTACCACAGTCGTCTTTCCCACGCCGCCCTTGAGGCTCAGTACCGCCACCGTGTGCACGCCCGTAGCCTACGGACCACGCCAACACCCTTGTGTCCTCGCCGGGTGTTCCGGGACCGGCTCCTGCCGGGCCGGGATCCCGGTGGGGTGCTTCGGCGGGGACTCCGGATGTCGTGCCACCCGGGGGCGCGGATTACGCTGCCCCCATGAAGTCCGACGCCGTGCACCGGGTGCTGGAGAACGAGTTGGCCCAAGCGCGCCACCGACGTGGCGGTGTCCCCGAGGTTCTCGACGTGGGGGGTGGCAGCGGGGTGTGGGCGGTGCCGCTCGCCGTGGCGGGATGTTCGGTCACCGTTGTCGATCCGAGTCCCAACGCGTTGGCGACGTTGCAGAGGCGGGCCGCCGACGCCGGGGTCGGGGAGCGTGTGTCGGCCGTGCAGGGCGACACCGACGCGCTTCGTTCGGCGACTCCCTCCGGAGGGGCCGATCTCGTGCTCGGTCACGGGCTGCTGGAGTACGTGGACGACGTCACCGTGTCGCTGCGGGAACTGGTGGGTGCCGCGGCTGTCGGGGGCGCTGTCTCGGTGCTGGTGGCCAACAGGTACGCGGCGGTTCTCGGGCGAGCGCTCACCGGGAAGGTGTCCGAGGCGCTGCGGCTGTTCAACGACCCGGACGGACGTATGGGCGGTCCCTCCGGGGAGACGGTGCGTCGTCGGTTCGACACCGAGCTGCTGCACCGGATGCTCGACGACTCGGGGCTCGTCGTGGAGCTGATCCAGGGGCAGGGTGTGGTGAGTGACCTGGTCCCCGGCTCCGTACTGGAAGCCACGCCGGGGGCCTGGGACGCCTTGGAGGGGCTGGAGACGGCCGCCGCCGCTCACCCCCCGCTGCGGGACATAGCCACCCGGCTGCACGCTCTCGCGCGTGTTTCCGACGGTCACACGACGCAGTGAGGAATACCTCTACAGGATGATGTTGAGCGGTTATTATCGAAACAGGGGCGGGACCGGGTAGTCGTCTCGTCGATGGGCCCGTATCCTCGGATACGACGCCCCCATAAGCGTTCACCGGAGCTTCGTGAAACGGAGTGATTGGGGCTTCGGTGACACGGACCCAGTGTGCCGGAGGAGGAGCCATGCCACTCTCCGAGCACGAGCAGCGAATGCTCGACCAGATCGAGCGCGCGCTCTACGCCGAGGACCCCAAGTTCGCCTCCAACGTGAGTGGAGGGGGATTGCATCGCCCCTCCAGGCGCCGCCGTTTCCAGGGCGGTGCCGTGTTCGTGTTGGGGCTGATCCTGTTGGTGCTCGGTGTGGTGATTCCGGTCACCGCGGCCGGGATACCCGTTGTGAGCGTGGTCGGCTTCCTCGTGATGTTCGGTGGAGCAGTGATCGTCCTGTTCGGGATGCGCGGCAGTTCGGAGGATCCCGGTAAGCAGGAGGGCTCGGGAGGATCGTCCGGTGCGAAACGCAGGAGCGGGAACTCCCTGACCCAGCGTATGGAGGATCGCTTCCGCAAGCGTTTCGAGCAGTGACGAGCGACCGGCCGGTGTACGCGGAAAGAGGCATCGGCGGGGTGATGCGCCCGGGCTGAGTCGGTCCGGGCGCTTCGAGCCGCTCTCCGGAGAAGGCTCTCTCCTCCTCCCAGGGGCTGTACTGTTGCCGTCCCGTCCGTTTCGCTCGACGGCTCACTTGTCGAGGTCGTGTTCCGGTGCCGAGGAGTGGTCAGCGACCGTTGGTCTCGGGCCCGCGCCGGCGGGAGAGTCGCGTAACCGTGGAGGAGTCACCGTCGTCCGGTGTGGCGGCCTGTCACCGACCGGGGGAACAGTCTCTCGCTCGGTTTCGGCGGTCGGGAGGTCCGCATCCCGGCAACGGCTTCGTCCAACTCCCGCGTGGTCACCGTCCCCGGGTGGGGTCCGTACAACTCGCGTTCGAGTTCCCGGGTGAGGTCGCGCACCGCCTCGGCAGGTCCGGGGGTGAGGGCGTACTCCCGGATCAGTCGTTCCGAGATCCCGCGAGGCGTCGCACCGGCCTCGGGTGGGGGAGAGCCGCGGTCGAGGTTCTCGTCGAGCAGTTCCCGCCACGCCGCCCCCGTGTGCCCGGCCAGCCCCGTACGGATCGCGGCCCGACGGCGACGTCGTCGCACGTTGCGCACCAGAGCCGGTGCGCACGTGCCCATCAACAGGGTGAGTACCGTCGCCCCTCCCGCGATCCACAGGCCGGGTGCCGTTCCTCCCCGGTCCGCTGTGACGGGCTGTTCCCCCCGGGGACTCTCCCGCTCCGCGCTCTCCCCGGGTGAAGGGGTTCCGCTCCGCTCGGAGGACTCCGAGGTTCCCTCCTGCCCGGAAGTTCCGGACTCGAGATAGGACGGGGTGGACGAGCGGTCGTCCGTCAGGGGGGTGGGGTCGAAGGTGATCCAGCCGTGCCCGGGGAAGTAGGCCTCCACCCAGGCGTGCGCGTCCTCGGTGGTGATGATCCGGTGTGTTCCCTCGGACTCACCGGGCGTGAAGCCCACCGCCACCCTGGAGGGGATGCCCACGGCCCGCAGCAGTACCGCCATGGCCGAGGCGAACTGTTCGCAGTACCCCCGTTTCCCGTCGAACAGGAAGTCCTCCAGGGCGTTCGCGGAGGAGGCCGGGGCGGTCCGCAGGTCGTAGGTGAATCCGTTCGACCGGTCGGTGAAGTACCTGTTCAGCGCGACAGCCTTGTCGAAAGGGGTGTGCTCGTCCGCCGTGATGCGGTGGGCCAGTTCGGTGATCCGGGGCGTCGCCCCGCTGGCGTCGGAATAGGCGGGAGGGACCCGGGGGCTGCCGTGCGCGTTCCGCAGCGCCCGCCGATCCGGTTCGGGAAGGACGGCCAGTTCGGTGTACTCCTCCACCTCCGGGCTCTGTCGGGTGAAGGCGGTTCCGGACACGGGGTCGTAGCGCCAGCCGGGTCCGGTTCCGGAGACCTCGACGGGGATCCCGAACACCGGTAGCCACGCGTCCTCGTACTCCAGCGGTTCGATGTCGATCCTGGTGGGTTCGGTGTCCTGCTCCGCGACTCCGGGAGGCAGCGGCAGCCGCCCGCTCAGGGGCACCCCCTCGGACAGTCCGGACAGCCTCCAACCGCTGTCCGGGTCGAAACGACGCAGCGTCATGGCACGCAGGTAGGAGTCACCGGGCAGTCCCTTCACCCGGAAGAGTCGTACGCTCCCGTCCCGGGACAGTTGCCCCCTCAGCGAGGTGAACGGACGGAGCCCGATCTCTCCGCTCTCCGAGTCGTCCGCGTCGTTCTCGGAACCGGGTAACCTTCCCTGGGTTCCGACCCCGGTGAAGACCGACCCGGCCAGGAGGGCGAGCACGGCGGACACCGAGATCACGAACACGGGCAGTGGTGGGGAGGCCGTTTTGGTGGCGCGTCGTGCTCGGCCCGCTCCGTCGAGAAGCAACAGCCCGGCGAAGCCGACTGCCCCGCCCAGAAACGCCCACCACGGAAGCAGCCGGTCGGACAGTGAAGCGGGTACGGCGAACACGCACAGCAGCACGAGCCCGGAGACGGCCGGAGCGCGGTGGGACACCGTGATCCGGTCCACCAGCACGGTCACCAACCCCGTGCCCAGACAGATCAGGCACCGCATCCCCGCGGTGGCCGGAACCGGGGGCACTCCCGTGCGGATCGTCTCGACGGCGTTTCCGAGCAGCTCCGCCAGCTGCCCGAACGTCGCCGGTGTGGGAAGAAAACCGAGCAGGGGGTTCCGGCCGAACAGGATCGTGAGCATCACCAGCAGCACACCCAGCTGGAGCGGGAGCGTCCAGGCACGCCCCAGGCTCGTCCGGGCCGCCACGGCTCCCGCCGACACGGCTGTCACCGTGAGCGCCGCGGGTGGGAACCAGCGCCAGTCGGAGAGAACGGCCGAGAACGCCGTGGAGGTGGCCAACACGGCGAACAGCGTCACGAACGTGACCGACAACCGGGGTGCGTCCTGCGTTGTCACGGTTCGCTCCCGAGGGCGTCGAACGGCTCGTCCCGCGCGTACAGTCTTTCCCAGGCGTGCGAGACGGAGGTGGCCGGGCTGTCGACCGTGGTGACGTTCCACCCCGCGCGACGGAAACGGTGCGCGGTGGCGGAGACCATGTCGCGGTGTTCCCCGCCTGGCTCGGTCCATCCGGTCGTGTCCAGCAGTATCACCGCCCCCCGTGTGTTCTCCGGACGTGCCGAGGTCAGCGCCTCCGCTCCCGCCGGAGTGGTGTTCCCGAGTATCGCGACGAGATCCCGGTCGGTGTCCGGGGCCCCGTCCGGGAGGAGTTCCCTGCTCGCGGTGGGTTGCAACAGGGCCAGGGACTCCAGGATCGGATCCTCGCCCCATCCGCCGTCGGGATGACCGGAGAACTCGCCGGGACCCAGGTGATTGCCCGCCACGTCGACGAGCCGCACCCGTCTTCCGCACTCCCGAAGGTGGAGGCAGACGCTGGCAGCGGCCGAAACGGCCCACTCCAGACTGGACTGGTTTCCGGTGCCCCGGTGGGCGGCGGACCTGTGGTCCAGCAGCACGGTGATCGCCCCGTGCTGTGGGGTCTCCGTGACACGCACCATCAGCTCGTCCCGGCGTGCCGTCGTCTTCCAGTGCACGCGCCGTAGGTCGTCACCGTGGCGGTACTCCCGCAGTGTGGCGTCGTCGGCACCGTGTCCGGCGCGCGGCGTTCCGGAGTTCTCTCTCCCACCTTCCCCCCACGGTGGCGAACCGGTCAGCGGCACCACCTCGGGCACCGCCACGAGCCTGCTGGTACCCGCCAGGTGCCGGTCGAAGACGACCAGTCCGAAGGGATCCTCGACTCGGCAGCGTGCCGGTCCCAGCCGGTGCACCCCCCGGAGCCGCGGACGCACGGTGTACTCGACGAGGCTCCCGCTCGCGGGCAGCAACCCGTTCAGGCGGTACCGGACGGGTCCGCCGAGCCCGTGGGGAACCTCGTCGAGCACCACGGGATCGCTCGGAGGCAGTCCCCCGGTGCTGGTCAGACGCAGTCGTACCGACGTCTCCCCACCCACCTCCACCCGTTGGGGAGTGAGCTCACGTCGGGCGTGGAGGCCCGTGCGGGCCGACAGCGAAACCACCAGAGCCAACAGGGGCAGGGCCGCCGCGAACACGGCCACTCGCAGCAGATCCCGCTCGTCCAGCACCAACGCGCAGACCACGGCGGCGCACGAGGCGGCCAGCAGACAACGTCCCCGTACGGTGAGCGCGGACAACACGCCGGTGCTCATCGTTGACCATCCCTGGTCCGTGGGACGGGAACTCGTCTGAGCAGTTGCCGGACGAGGTCGGCGGCGCTCTGTCTGGCCGCCCTGGCCTCCCCGCTCAGGACCAGGCGGTGGGCGAGTACCGGCACCGCCACCCGCTGGACGTCGTCCGGGACCACGAACTCCCGGCCGGACAGTACGGCCTGGGCACGTGCCGTGCGCATCAGCTGTAGGGTCGCACGCGGGGAGGCGCCCAGACGGAGTTCGGACAGTTCCCTGGTCGCGCTCACCAGCTCGATCACGTAACGCCGGAGCTCGGGGGAGACGTGGATCCTGCGTACCGTCCGCAGCAGCTCGGTCACCTCGCTGGTGGTGGTGACCGGGGAGAGTTCCGCCACGGGGTCGTGGCCCGCGTGCCCGTCGAGCATGGCGAGCTCCGCCTCCTGGTCGGGGTATCCCAGGGAGATCCGGCAGGTGAAGCGGTCCCGTTGCGCTTCGGGAAGCGCGTAGGTGCCCTCCAGCTCGACCGGGTTCTGGGTGGCGATCACCATGAACGGCGTGTCGAGGGGATGACGGTGTCCGTCTATGGTGACCTGGTTCTCCTCCATGCACTCCAGCAGGGCCGACTGGGTCTTCGGCGAGGCTCTGTTGATCTCGTCGCCCACCACGATGTTGGCGAACACGGGACCGCCCCGGAACTCGAAGCTCCCCGAGCGCCGGTCGTACACCGACACGCCGGTGATGTCGCTGGGCAGCAGATCGGGAGTGAACTGTATTCGGTTCGTCGTGCAGTCCACCGAGCGGGCGAGCGCCTTGGCCAGTGAGGTCTTTCCCACTCCGGGAACGTCCTCCACGAGCAGGTGTCCCTCGGCGAGCAGCGTCGTCAGTGCCAGACGGATCACTTCCCGCTTGCCGGAGAGGACGCTTTCCACATTGGAGATGACCCGGTTCAGCGTGTCGTGGGCGTGTTCGATCGAACTGGTTCCCGTCGGCGGAACCGTCCCCCCGGTGCGAGCGTGGGCCGTGTCGTCCTCCGGCGGAGTGGACGTGACGTTACCGGATGAGCTCGTCTCGGGAGTCACACAACCTCCAGGTGTCGTTCGTGCCGGCCCCACCGGAGTGTCCTGTTCCGGGATCGCCGGGGCGGGAAGCCGACAGGGACACTCGTGGTGCGGCGTGTCACGAAGTGTCTCAGATACCCCGCGTACTTCCAGCGCCGTACGCACAGCGAATCGAGGTTTTCGGTATCCGGGTGGGTCGGTAGTCCCACGTCCGGGGCCGCGTCCTCCCCGGCGCGCGTTTTCGGTTGACGCGGGTCGATGGTGGGGTAGTGTGACGGACATCGGGGGAGATCTTTTTCCGGCGTGGGCACCCGTGAGAACGGGTCACGGGCGACCGTTCCGGCCGGTCGGGTGACGTCGCGGAACGGTTGTTCGGGCGGCGGGTCCGTCGATCCCGTGGTCGCCCCCGGGCAGAGTCCAGTCAGGATGTTCCGCCCTCCCGTGTCGTAGGCCGGACGGGAGCGGGCGAGCGGGGATCATCGGGTGTGTCGGTCAGGCGAGGTGGCCGGCTCGTTCCTCGGTGGATACGGGAAGGATGGGAAGTGACGGTGCCAGAGGATCCGGTCCCGGGAGCCGACGCGGGGGAGGGGGTCGAGCCCCAGGACCGGCCGGACGGCGAGGCCGCGGGACTTCATCGTCCCGTGTTGCTGGAACGCACGGTCCGACTCCTCGAACCGGCGTTGGACGGGCGTGCCGGAATGGTGCTCGACGCGACGCTGGGGATGGGGGGACATGCCGAAGCGCTGTTGCGTTCCTTCCCGCACACGACCCTGATCGGCCTCGACCGGGATCCGCAGGCTCTGGAACTGGCCCGACGGCGTCTCGAACCCTACGGAGAGCGTGTGCGGTTGGTGCACGCCGTCGCCGACCGGATTCCGGAGGTACTCGCCGAACAGGGGGTGTCCCGTCTCGACGGAGTCCTGTTCGACCTCGGGGTCTCCTCGTTGCAGTTGGACGAGACCGCGCGCGGCTTCTCCTACGCCAGGGACGCTCCGCTGGACATGCGCATGGACACCACCTCGGGAATCACCGCCGCGGAGGTGCTCAACACCTACTCGCAGTCCGAGCTCACCCGGGTGCTGCGCGAGTACGGGGAGGAGAAGTTCGCGGCCAGGATCTCCGCGCGGGTGGTGCGCGAGCGGAAGCGGGCTCCGTTCACCGACAGCGCGCGCTTGGTCCAGCTCGTCTACGACAGTGTTCCCGCCGCCAGCAGGCGCAGCGGGGGACATCCCGCCAAGCGGGTGTTCCAGGCGCTGCGGATCGAGGTGAACGGGGAGCTGGAGGTACTGCGACGAGCGCTTCCGGCGGCGATCGACGCGCTGCCGCGGGGCGGTCGGATCGTGGTGTTGTCCTACCACTCCCTGGAGGACCGCATCGTCAAACGCACCTTCGCCGACCGGGCGAAGTCGCGGACCCCCTTGGACCTTCCGGTGGAACTGCCCGGGCACGGTCCGGAGCTGCGCGTGCTCACCCGAGGGGCCGAGTTCGCCGACGAAGGGGAGGCCGCGAGCAATCCCAGGGCGAGTTCGGTGCGCCTGCGGGCGGCCGAGCGGATTCAGGAGGGGGTATGACCACTGCTTCGGCGCGCGGCGGAAGCCGAGGGGAGCGCGGAAGGGGGCGGAAACGGCAACGTGGTGAACAGCGCTCCGAGACGCGTGTCGACCGCGGGGTACGGGTACGTTCCTCCAGCGCGGAACGCGCCTACGAGCGCAAGCGTGAACGCGGGGAACAGGCGGAAAGACACCGGGCGAACAACAGCGGTGGGGACGCGTCCACCACCACGGTGAAGCGCGTGGCAGGACCCTCCGACAGCGGAGGCTCTCCGTCCTTCGGCACGAGGATGGTTCGTCCCGCGCGGGAGTTCGTCGCCCGGGGGGCGAGACGGCTGGCACACTCGCCTGCCCCCTTCGTGGGAACGGTCATGGTGGTGCTCGTGTCCGGAGTCGTCGCCACGCTGTGGTTGTCGATCGCCGCCGTGAGCAATTCGTACCGCATCCAGGACTCCAAGGAGCGGGTGCAGGCGTTGACCGAACGCAAGGAGGACCTGCTGCGTTCGGTCAGTAGGATGAGCTCCATCTCCGAGGTGCAGCGACGCGTCGAGGAGATGAACATGGTTCCGGCTCCCGAACCGGCCCATCTGGTGGTGGATCCGGACGGTTCGGTACGGCTGGTCGGTCACCCCCGCGCGGCCACCGCTCCGGAGGAAGCTCCCGAGGAGTCCGCTCACTCGGACGGGCAGGTCCCGGAAGGGGACACCGAGGACGCGGATCCGCACTCCTCACGGGAGGACACCTCCGACGGGCGGACAGCGGACCCCGAGTCGTCCCACTCGAACGATCCGTCGGCGGGACAGGAATGATGACTCCTCGCGACAGGAAACGTGTCAGCCCCCGTCAGGGCCCCCAACGAGCCGGAACGCGCCGCCGCACCCTGGTGCGTCCCACCGGCAAACGCCCCGAGGCCGGGCGGAAGGGAAAGCGACCACGACTCTCCCGCACCCCGCGGACCAAGGTCGCCGCCAGCGGGAGAAGACTGGGAATAGGCCGGTTGTTCCTCGTGCTCGTGCTGGTGGCCTCCGGGGTGAAGCTGGTGTTCGTGCAGGGGTTCGATGCCGGTGCGCTGTCCGAACAGGTCGACGACCAGCTGATGACCAGGCAACCCATCTTCGCCGAACGCGGGGCGATCACCGACGTCAACGGCAGGGTCCTGGCCTTCAGCGCGGAGGCCCGCCGACTCTATGCGAATCCCCGGCTGCTCACCGAGCAGCAACGGACGGCCCACCGGAAGGATCCCGAGAAACCGACCGCCGAGGAATGGAAACGCAGGATAGCACGGGGGATAGCGGAGATAACCCGAGGTCGGATCAGCGAACGGGAGGCCGCGGAGGCGCTGTTCTCCGACAAGCGGTTCCTCTACTTCGGCCCGTTGCTCGATCCCGGTGTCGCCAGGGAGGTCCACGAGCGGTATCCGCAGATCGGCAGTGAGTACCGGGCCGTTCGTCGTTACCCGGCCGGTTCGGTGGCGGGTGACATCGTGGGAGCGGCCTCCTGGCGCAAGGGGGAGCGCAAGATCCGCGGCACCGTCGGCCTGGAGAACGCGTTGGACGACAGGCTCAGCGGTGAGGACGGGGTCCGCATCTCGAACACCGCGATGGGCAGCAGCCTGGTCATCCCCGGAACGAAACGGATCAAGGCCGCCGAACCGGGTTCGGACGTGCGGTTGACCATCGACTCCGACCTGCAGTTCGTGCTGAGCCGGACGCTGAACTCCTACGTCGACGAGTACGGGGCTCTGGGGGGCAGTGCCGTGGTGCTCGACGCGCGGACCGGCAAGGTGCGTGCCCTCTCCCACGTGGACTCCTCCGGAGAGGAGGAGGGAAAGAGCCGGGCCCAGCGACACCTGAGCAACCCCGCGGTGACCACACCCTACGAACCGGGTTCCGTGAACAAGCTGGTCACCGCGGCCGGAGCGATCGAACACGGCATCGTCGGTCCCGACACCGTGCTGCGGGTTCCGGAGAAGATCGAGATGGGTGGAACCACGGTCAGGGACGCCTGGGCACATGACACCCTTCCGCTGACCTTCCGGGGGGTGGTGGCGAAGTCCTCCAACGTCGGAACCCTGATGACGGCGAAGAAGCTGGGCAAGGAGCGTTTCGCCGACCTGCTCGACGGCTTCGGACTCGGGCAGCGAACGGGTATCGCGCTGCCCGGGGAGAGCGCCGGAGTGGTGCCCGCACGCAAACAGTGGTCGGACACCCGATTCGCGAACCTGCCGATCGGACAGGGGTTGTCGATGACCGTGCTCCAGATGGCGGGGATGTACCAGGCGATCGCCAACGACGGAGTACGGATACCCCCGCGGGTCATCGAGTCCACGGTGGACGCTGACGGCACCGAGTCGGCCTGGCCACGTCCGGACGGGGTTCGGGTGGTCAGTGAGTCGACGGCCGAGACGCTGCGGAACATGCTGCGTGGGACGGTGCAGCGAGGTGAGACCACCGAGCAGACCGGCACCGCTCCGCAGGCCGCCCTGGACGGTTACCAGATCGCGGGCAAGACCGGTACGGCACAGAAACCCGATCCCGCCTGCGACTGCTACAGCAACTCCAAGTACTGGGCGACTTTCGCGGGCATCGTCCCGGCGGGAGATCCCAGGTACGTGGTGGGGATCATGCTGGACGAGCCGGAGAGCACGCACGCGGTCGCTTCGTTGTTCCACGACGTGGCCGCCGACCTGACACGTCGCTACGACATCCCGTTGTCGCCGGAGCCGGCACCGGAGCTGGCGCTGCGGGCGCGCTGAACGGTCCGGGGACGTGCTCGGTGGGTCACCCGGTTCCCGTCCGGGGGCCGGGTGACCCGCTGTTTTCCGTGTGGAGCGGGGGCGGGCGGCGTCACCCGCGTGGGGCGCCCACCGTGAAACCACTCCGTGGGGCGGTACGGGTAACCTTTTCGCCGTGCCTTCCGCGGTTGCGATTTCCCCGCCTCGTCCGACACGTGTCGAGCCGGTCAGCGTCCAACGGTTAGCAGCATCGATCGGTGCCCGTGTCGTGTCCGCCCACGGTGAGACCGTCGCGAGTTCCTCCGTGAGGACCACCGGTGTCACGTTGCGGGCGCAGCACGTCGCCGTGGGCGACGTGTTCGCCGCGTTGCCCGGTTCCCACACCCACGGTGCGGAACACGCCGCAGCCGCGCTCGACGCGGGGGCGTGTGCCGTACTGACGGACGAGGAGGGGGCACGGCGGTCGGCGCTGGCCACGCACCCGGCGGTGACCCGGGGGGACGTCCCGCTGTTGGTGCATCCTGAGCCTCGCCGGGTGCTCGGTGAACTGGCCTCCGAGATCTACGGCAGCCCCTCCGAAAGGCTTTCCGTGATCGGTATCACGGGGACCTCGGGCAAGACCACCACCAGTTATCTGGTGGAGGCGGGACTGCGCCGGGCCGGACTGGTCACGGGACTGGTCGGCACGGTGGAGACCAGGGTGGCCGGCAGCAGGCTGGACAGCGCGTTCACCACCCCCGAGGCCCCCGACCTGCAGGCCCTGTTGGCCGTGATGGTCGAGCGTGGGGTCACACACGTGGTCATGGAGGTCTCCAGCCACGCGTTGGCCCTCGGTCGGGTCTCGGGCGTCGGTTTCGCCGCGGGCGGTTTCACCAACCTGTCCAGGGACCATCTGGACTTCCATCGGGACATGGAGGACTACTTCGCGGCCAAGGCCATGCTGTTCGACGGGCGCTGTGCCCGGGAGGTGGTGTGCACCGACACCGAGTGGGGGAGACGGTTGGACCGACCCGGGGTGGTCACGGTGGCGACCCGGGGACGGGCCGACTGGACGGCCACCGACGTGGTGGCCCACCCGAGTGGGGAACAGTGCTTCACCGCCCACGGACCCGGCGGCGTTCGGACCGGGATCCGGTTGCGGCTGCCCGGACCGTTCAACATCGCCAACGCGCTGTTGGCCACGGCGCTGCTCCACGAAATCGGTGTGAGCGGTCCCGCCGTGGAGGAGGGACTGGCCGAGGTCGACGTTCCCGGACGGATGGAGCGTGTCGCAGCCGGACAGGACTTCGCGGCGGTGGTGGACTATTCCCACAAGCCCGATGCCGTCGAGGCCGTGCTCGAGGCCGCCCGCTCCCAGGCGGGGGGAAGAGTCCTGGTGGTGCTCGGCTGTGGCGGGGACAGGGACGCGGAGAAACGGCCGCTCATGGGGTCCACCGCCGCACGGCTGGCCGACCTGGTGATAGTCACCGACGACAACCCTCGTGGAGAGGACCCGGCCGCGATCAGGGCGAGCGTGCTCGCGGGGGCGCGTGAGGTCCCCGAGGAGGAGCGTGCCGTGCTGTGTGAGATCGGTGACCGGCGAGAGGCGATCGGCGAGGCGGTACGCCGTGCCGAGCGGGGTGACGTGGTCGTCGTCGCGGGCAAGGGGCACGAGACCGGACAGGAGGTGGCCGGGGTGACCCATCCCTTCTCGGACAGGGACGAGCTGGCCGCCGCACTGAGCGAACGACGTGGAAGTCCGCAGCGGAGCGAGACCGCCGCAGCGCGGCGGTCCCCGGGGCACACCCGGGACAGTGACGAGGAGGCAAGGTGATCCGGCTCAGCCTCGACGAGATCGCTGAGGCGGTCGGTGGCAGACTGCACCGCGCCGACGGTAGTGAGAGTGTCACCGCGGCCGTCGAATTCGATTCCAGGAAGATAACTCCCGGCGGGCTGTTCGTCGCGGTCCCCGGGGAACACGTGGACGGGCACCAGTTCGCCGAACAGGCGGTCGCCGACGGTGCCGTGGCGGTGTTGGCGGCGCGGGAGGTGAACGCCCCAGCCGTGATCGTTCCGCGTGTGGAAGCGGCCGACCGTTCCCGCGTGATGGCACTGTCCGGAGACACGGACGGGGCGGGGGCCGCCGTGCTGGTCGCCATGGCGCGGTTGGCGCGGTCGCTGGTGGACCGGTTGGAAGGGCTGACGGTGGTCGGCGTCACCGGTTCCTCCGGCAAGACCTCGACCAAGGACCTGATCGCGCAGTTGCTCGACCCTCTCGGCAGCACCGTGGCACCACCGGGATCGTTCAACAACGAGATCGGTCATCCCTGGACGGTGCTGCGTGCCGACGAGAACACGGCGCACCTGGTCCTGGAGCTCTCCGCCCGGGGCAAGGGCCACATAGCCGAACTGTGCCGCTCGGCCCCTCCCCGGATCGGGGCGGTGCTCAACGTGGGGAGTGCCCATCTCGGCGAGTTCGGCTCCCGGGAGGCCGTCGCGGAGGCCAAGGGCGAACTGGTGGAGGCGTTGCCCGCCGCGGAGTCCGGAGGGGTGGCCGTGCTGAACGCCGACGACCCGGCGGTCTCGGCCATGGCCTCCCGGACGGCGGCACGGGTCGTCCGTTTCGGGCAGCACCCCCACGCCGAGGTCCGCGCCGAGGACGTCGAGGTGGACGAGCAGGCCCGTCCCCGCTTCACCTTGGTCACCCCCGAGGGGAGCGCCGAGGTGCGGCTGCCGCTGCACGGTGAGCACCACGTGAGCAACGCGCTGGCCGCAGCCGCCGTGGCACGGGAACTCGGAGCGAGTCCGGCGGAGATGGCCAGGAACCTGGAAGGGGTTCGCCAACTGTCCGGAAAACGGATGGAGGTCACCGAAACCCCAGAGGGCGTGACCGTGGTCAACGACGCCTACAACGCGAATCCCGAGTCGGTGCGTGCCGCGTTGAAGGCGCTCGCCTCCATGACCCGGGACTCGCCGGGGAGGGGCTGGGCCGTGCTCGGCCCCGTCGGGGAACTGGGGGAGGAGGGGCCCACCGCTCACGACGAGATCGGTCGATTGGCCGTACGGCTGAACATCGACCGTCTGGTGGTGGTCGGTGAGCAGGCACGCGCGATGCACCAGGGCGCCTCGCTGGAAGGATCGTGGGGAGAGGAGTCGATTCTGGTGCCGGACGTCGAGGCCGCCGTCGAGCTGCTGAGATCCGAGCTGCGGCCCGATGACGTCGTGTTGGTCAAGGCGTCCAACGCCGCGGCGCTGTGGCGGGTCGCCGACGAACTGACCGCCGGGCGGAACCCCTCCCGGGGTGGTGGTACGGCGTGAAGAGCATCCTCGTCGCCGCAGCCGTGGGGCTGGTCGTCTCCATTCTCTTCACCCCCTACCTCATCCGGGTGTTCTCCAAACAGGGATTCGGTCAGGAGATCCGGGAGGAGGTACAGAAGTCCCACTCGGCGAAGCGGGGAACCCCCACCATGGGTGGGATGGCGATCCTCGTCGCCATGTGGGCCGGTTACCTGGCCACGCACCTGACGGTGTCCGAGGCGTTGCCCAGCGTCACCGCCCTGCTGGTGCTCGGACTGACCACGATGCTGGGTGTCGTCGGGTTCCTGGACGACTTCATCAAGATCCGCAAGCGGCGCAACCTGGGACTGAACAAGACGGCGAAGCTGGTGGGCCAGATGCTGGCCTCGGTGCTGTTCGCGATCCTGGCCTTACGTTTCCCGGACGAGAACGGTTTCACACCGGCTTCGGACAACCTGTCCTTCATCCGGGACATCAGCGTGGTGTCCTTCGGGGTGATCGGCTTCGTGGTGTTCGCCTACGTCGCCATCAGCGGCTGGTCCAACGCGGTGAACTTCACCGACGGCATGGACGGTCTGGCGGGGGGCACGGCCGCCATGGTGCTGGCCAGCTACGTGCTGATCTCCTTCTGGCAGTTCCGGAACTCCTGCGAACTGGTCTCCGACATCGGTCCGGCCTGTTACCAGGTACGGGACCCGTTGGACGTCGCGGTGGTGGCCGCGGCCGCCATGGGGTCCTGTGTCGGCTTCCTCTGGTGGAACGCGGCTCCGGCCAAGATCTTCATGGGCGACACCGGTTCGCTCGCCATCGGCGGTCTGGTCGCGGGGCTGTCGATGACCACCCGGACGGAGCTGCTGATGATCGTCATCGGCGGGCTGTTCGTGGTCGAGGCCCTCTCGGTGGTGTTGCAGATCGTGGTGTTCCGCACCTCGCGCAGGCGGCTGTTCCGCATGGCACCGTTCCACCATCATTTCGAGCTCGCGGGATGGGCCGAGACCTCGGTGATCATCCGGTTCTGGATACTGGCCGCCATCAGCTGTCTGTTCGGAGTGGGACTGTTCTACGCGGACTGGCTGGCTCTGGCCGGGGGAGGCTGACCTCCGGAACGGGAGTCGCGTGTCGAGCAGCGGTGACACGGTTGTCACGGGAATCGTGGGTGAGGTAATTGAGCAGGCTGGGTAGACGGGTGCTGGTCGCCGGGGCCGGTGTTTCCGGCAGGTCCGCTGCCGAGGCGTTGCTCGCCGAAGGAGCGGAGGTCACGGTCACCGACGCCTCGCGGGAGCGGCTGGCCGGGCTGGCGGAGCTGGGTCGTGCGGGGGCGCGACTGCTTCCCGCGCTGAGCGAGCCCCCGGAGGGCACGGATCTCGTGGTGACCAGTCCCGGCTGGCGTCCGGACTCCCCGTTGCTGGAGAACGCGGCGGCGAGGGGCACGGAGGTGATCGGCGAGACGGAGCTCGCCTGGCGGCTGGACAGGTCGAGGGAGAAGCCGGCCGAGTGGCTCGCCGTGACCGGTACCAACGGAAAGACCACCACGGTGGGGATGCTGGAGTCGATCCTGCGGGCGGCCGGGATCGACGCGGTCGCCTGCGGCAACGTCGGACTGCCCGCCGTCGACGCGGTACGTGCCGGGCACGAGGTGCTGGCCGTGGAGCTGTCGAGTTTTCAGCTGCACTGGTCGGACACGCTCGCTCCGTACGCGGGGGTGGTGCTCAACCTCGCCGAGGACCACCTGGACTGGCACGGCTCGCTGCGTGCCTACGGTTTGGCCAAGTCCGCCGTGTACCGGGGTAACACCGTCTCGGTGTACAACCTCGACGATCCCACCTCGACGCGTCTCGCGCGGGAGCACGTCGGTGCGGCGGGTGTCGGTGTCACCCTCGGCCCTCCTTCGGAGGGCCAGCTCGGCATCGTCGACGGGCGACTCCTGGACCGCGCCTTCGGGGGGGAGGGGACGACAGAGGGTGGTTCCGTGCCGCTCGCCGCGCTGACCGACGTCCGACAGGTGGGTGAGCACAATCTCTCCAACGCGCTCGTGGCGTGCGCGCTCGCCCGCTGCCGGGGGGTGCCCGCCCGGGCCTGTGCCGAGGGGCTGCGCGCGTTCGCTCCCGGACAACACCGCTCCGTTCCCGTGGGGGAGGAGGACGGTGTGGTCTATGTGGACGACTCGAAGGCCACCAACCCTCACGCGGCGGCGGCCGCCCTGCGTGCCCACTCCCGGTTGGTGTGGATCGCGGGTGGGTTGCTGAAGGGAGCCGAGGTCGACGAGTTGGTGCGGGTGCACGCCTCCCGCTTTCTGGGAGTGGTGCTCATCGGCACCGAGTCCGGGCGTATCGCCGAGGCCCTGGAGCTCCACGCTCCGGGGGTTCCGGTGGTGAGGATCCCTCCGGAACACGAGGATCCCATGGGGGAGGCCGTACGATCGGCGCGGGAGCTGGCCGAACCGGATTCCGCCGTGGTGCTGGCACCGGCGGCGGCTTCGATGGACATGTACACCGACTACGCCCACAGAGGGCGGGAGTTCGCCGCTGCCGTGCGTGCGGTGCTGGCCGGACCCGAGAGTGGGCCCGCCGAACGGCCCAGGGAGTGATCGCCCGTGGCGGACGGAAGGACCACCGTGGCCAGGGAACAGGGCAGACAGGGGCTCGGTGAGGGACTGCGTGGGGTGACCTCGGCGCTCACCGCCTGGTTGACCAGGCCGTTGGCCTCCTTCCACCTGTTGTTGGCGGTGTTCGGGCTGTTGGTCACGTTCGGCCTGGTGATGGTGCTTTCCGCCTCCAGTGTGGAGTCGTTCAGCGAGGCGGGGTCCTCCTACAGCATCTTCCTGAGACACCTGGCGCACTGTGCGCTGGGGGCGGTGGGGTGCTATGCGGCCATGCGCGTTCCGGTGTGGATGCTGCGCCGGTTCAGCCACGTGTTCCTGCTGGTTTCCCTGGTGCTGCTCGGGCTCGTGCTGACCAGCCTGGGGGCGAGGGACAACGGCGCCCAGAGCTGGCTCGTGCTGGGCCCGCTGTCCTTCCAGCCGGTGGAGCCGGCCAAGATAGCCCTGGCGCTCTGGGGGGCGCACGTGCTGGTCACCAAACGGGCGTTGCTCGGGCAGTACCGTCATCTGCTCGTCCCGGTGGTTCCGGCGGCACTGTTGATGTTCGCTCTGGTGATGATGCAGCCGGATCTCGGCTCGACGGTTCTGCTCGGCGTGGTACTGCTCGCGCTGCTGTGGTTCGCGGGGGCGCCGTTGCGGCTGTTCAGCGCGATCCTGCTCGGTGGCCTGACGGCAGCCGTGACCCTGGTTCTCGTGGGGGGCTACCAGATCGGGCGGGTGACTTCCTTCCTCGATCCGCAGAGCGACCCGCGGGGGGCGGGATTCCAGGCCAACCAGGCCCTGCTGGCGCTCGCGGACGGGGGGATGTTCGGTGAGGGCCTGGGACGGGGCTGGTCCAAGTGGCAGTACCTTCCCGAGGCCTACAACGACTTCATCTTCGCGGTCGTCGGGGAGGAGCTCGGTTTCGTCGGTTGTGCGACCCTGCTCGTGCTGTTCGGCGTCACCGCCTATGTGGGGATGCGGATCGCGGCGCGCAACACCGACCCGTGGATCAGACTGGTGGCCGCGACGCTGACCACCTGGTTGGTGGCCCAGGCCGCGATCAACATCGGTTATGTGGTCGGGTTGCTGCCCGTCACGGGGCTGCCGTTGCCGTTGATCTCCTCCGGGGGAACCTCGGTGGTGACGACGATGATCGTTTTCGGGTTGCTGGCGAACTTCGCCCGGCACGAACCGGAGGCCATCGCCGCCTTGCGTTCCCTGGGGCCGGGTAGGGTCGGCAGGCTGCTCAGACTGCCCACGCCCGCTCCCTACCGCCCTCCCGCCAGACGGTCCCCACCGGCGGGGAAACGGACGGTGCCCCCGGCGGAGAAACCCTCGGGCAAGTCCGGAGGGGGAGCCTCGCGGGCGAGGAGGAACCGGGCGAACACCGGATCCTCACGGAGGCCCCGCGCGAGCAGGTGACCGGAGCGGCTCCGGGCGGAACGTCCGTCCGAGGGGTGCGACACCCCGACATGATCGTATGAATCACCCGAACAGGTGGGCTGGTTGCGGAGGACCAGCGGCGAGCGTCGCGGTCCCACGAGACACGAGGAGGACTTAGTTGAACACACCACAGCCGGGTTCCCCCGCCGGAGGCGGCGAGTCCCCACACCCCGAACGGAAGGGGCCCACGGTCGTCGTGGCCGGGGGTGGCACTGCCGGACACATCGAACCGGCCATGGCCCTCGCCGACACGGTGCGCCGCCTCCGGCCCGACTCCCGGGTGGTCGCGCTCGGCACCGAGCGCGGTCTCGAAACGGAGCTGGTCCCCAAACGGGGGTATCCGCTGGAACTCGTCCCCCCGGTCCCGATGCCCCGCAAGGCCAGCGCCGAGCTGTTGCGGATGCCGATGAAGGTGCGTGACTCGGTTCGTCGCACCCGTGAGGTCCTGGACCGGGTGGGCGCCGACGTGGTGGTCGGTTTCGGGGGCTACGTCTCCCTGTCGGCCTACCTGGGGGCCCGTGGTCGGGTGCCGATCGTGGTCCACGAGGCCAACGCCCGCGCCGGACTGTCCAACAAGGTCGGAGCACGTCTGGCCGCGCGGGTGCTGGCCGCGGTGCCGGACAGCGGATTACCCGGAGCACGTGTCATCGGCATCCCGCTGCGGGAGTCGATCACGGGGTTGGACCGCGCCGCCCTGCGGGCACGGGCACGCGCGCACTACGGCCTGCATCCCGAGGCCCCGACGATCCTCGTTTTCGGTGGCTCCCAGGGCGCCCAGACGTTGAACACCGCCTTCTCCGGGGCGGCCGACGCGCTGGGACGGGCGGGAGTGGGTGTGCTGCACGCGCACGGCCCGAAGAACACCGTGGCGGTGCAGCAGGTCCCCGGTGCTCCCCCGTACGTCCCGGTCCCGTACCTGGAACGGATGGACCTGGCCTACGCGGCGGCCGATCTGGTCGTGTGTCGTTCCGGGGCGATGACCGTGGCCGAGGTCTCGGCGGTGGGACTACCCGCCGTCTTCGTTCCGCTTCCCCACGGCAACGGTGAGCAGGCGCTGAACGCCCAACCGGTGGTCAGTGCGGGAGGCGCCAGACTGGTCACCGACGAGGAACTGACCGCACAACGGGTGGTCGACGAGATCCTTCCGCTGGTCAAGGACCCCGACGTGCTCGCCCGGATGAATCGCGCGACCCTGGAGACCGGCCATCGCGAGGCAGATCGGGTGTTGGCCGAGACCGTACTGGAGGTGGCCGCGCGGTGAACGGCGACACAGCCGAGAACGACCCGCAACGGGCTTCGTCGACACGACAGTCCTCCCCGGCCGGGGAGGAACTGCTCCGTCGGGTGCATCTGGTCGGCATCGGAGGGGCCGGGATGAGCGGTATCGCCCGCATCCTGCTGGCCCGGGGGCAGTCCGTCTCCGGATCGGACGCCCGGGACTCCCGGACCGTGCTGGCACTGCGCACGCAGGGCGCGCTGATCGGCATCGGCCACCACGAGGACAACCTGGACCAGCACGGGCGGGAACCGAGTGCCGTGGTCGTGTCCACGGCCATCGACGCGGACAACCCCGAGCTGCGTGCCGCGCGTGAACGCGGGATTCCCGTGCTGGGCAGAGCTGAGGCACTCGCCGCGTTGATGCGGGGAGACCGGGTCGCCTGCGTGACGGGCACTCACGGCAAGACCTCGACGACCTCGATGCTCACTGTCGCCCTGCAACACTGCAAACTCGATCCCTCCTTCGCCATCGGAGGAGACCTCAACGACTCCGGGGCCAACGCCCACCACGGGGAGGGAGGCGTCTTCGTCGCCGAGGCGGACGAGAGTGACGGGTCCTTCCTGGAGTTCTCCCCCGAAGTGGCGGTGGTGACCAATGTGGAGGCCGACCATCTGGACCACCACGGAAACACCGAGGCCTACACGGGGGTGTTCGAGCGGTTCCTCGAACGCGTCGAGCCCGGGGGTGTACTGATCGCGGGTGTCGACGACCCCGGAGCGGCGTTGCTGGCCGACCGCGCCGAACAACAGGGGCTGCGGGTGCGCCGGTACGGTACCGAGGTGACCGGGGAGGCGGACGCGCTGATCGCCGCTTACCGTTCCGGTCACGGCCGGGGTTCGGTGGAACTGCGACTGCGGGTGGCGGGCCGCCCCCGGTCGGTGGAGCTGGAGGTCTCCGTCCCGGGGGAACACATGGCCGACAACGCGGTCGCCGCCCTGTTGGCCGGTCTCGAACTGGGAGCTCCGTTGGAGGGGCTCGTGGAGGGGTTGGCCGCTTTCGGCGGGGTACGTCGTCGTTTCGAGTTCAAGGGCAGGGCCGACGGGGTCCGGGTCTACGACGACTACGCGCACCATCCGACCGAGGTGCGGGCTCAGCTGCGCGCTGCCCGCACCGAGGTGGACTCGGGCAGGATGGTGGTGGTCTTCCAACCCCATCTGTTCTCGCGCACCGCCGCCTTCGCCGAGGAGTTCGCGCGGGAACTGGCCGTGGCCGACGAGCTGGTCGTGCTCGACGTCTACGGGGCCAGGGAACAGCCCAGGCCGGGTGTGTCCGGGGCGTTGATCGCCGATGCCGTGCCGCTGCCGGCGGAGCGGGTGCACTACGAGCCGTCGATCACCGAAGTGGCCCCACTGGTGGCCGGACTGGTTCGGCCGGGGGACGTCGTGCTGACCATGGGTGCGGGAGACGTGACCATGCTCGCCCCGGAGATTCTGGCCGAGATCGACAGTCGTTCGGCGGGCACCGCCGTACCGGACGGTTCGGAATCCTCATGAGGAAGTCGACGACGCGGGAGTCGTCCGGCGGACCCCGTGACCGGGGACGCCGCGGACAGGTGGAACCGCGGCGGAGGTTCCGAGCGGGGCGGTGGATCGTTCTCGTCCTGCTCGGCATGGTGACGGTGGCGGCGGTGCTCGTCTTCTTCACCCCGGTGTTCGGCGTTCGTTCGGTGCAGGTGCGTGGTACCGAGACGCTCAGTTCCGACCGCGTGCGTCAGGTGGCCTCCGTCGGGCAGGGGACACCCTTGGCGCGGGTGGACCGGGACGGGATCCGGCGGAGGCTGAACGAGCTGTCCCGAGTGGATTCCGTGCGGATCCGGTTGGTGTGGCCCTCGACCGTGAGCATCCGTCTCGTCGAGCGTGAACCGCTTCTCTTCGAACGGACTCCGGAGGGGATCCGCCTGGTCGACGACGACGCCGTCCCCTTCGCCGGCTCGGCTCAGCCCCCCGGCGACCTTCCGGAGCTGCGGTTGTCCGGGGAACACCCGGAGAGGGCGCGGCGTGCGGCCGTGGCCGCCTTCACCGCGCTGGACGAGCGGGTGCGTGCTCAGGTGCGGGTCGTGGAGTTCGTCCCCTCGGCGGGGGTGCGGATGTCGCTGACGGAGGACCGTACCGTCGAGTGGGGCGGTGCCGAGAAGTCGGCGCTCAAGGCGGCGATACTTCCCGCCCTGCTCACTCGGGAGGGAAACACCTACGACGTGACCAGTACGGAGCTGCCCACGGTCTCCTCGTGACCGAGGGCCGTCCGCACCACGGGTCCACCGAGGACGTCGAGCCGAACGTGGAGCACACCGGTCGAAAGGTCGCTCTCACCGGTGGCCCAGGTAGAGGTGGTACTCGGTCTCCGTCGTTCCCAGTGTCACCGGAATCTCCCGGTGGTCCACCCGGTCGAACACCGTCCGCATGGTCGCGGACAGTTCCGGTGCCGGTGCCGCCGACCAGACCGCCAGGGCCCCGGAGGGGCGCAGGGTGGCGCGGCACTCGGCGAGGAACCACCCGTCGTACACGGTGGAGTTCGCGGAGTGGACGAGGTAACCGGGTCCGTTGTCCACGTCGAGCAGTACAACGTCCAGGCTCTCCTCCCGCTGGGAGGAGACCAGGGCGGTCACGTCCTCGGAAACCAGGTGCGCCCGTTCGTCGAAGCGGTCCGGAGCGAGCTCCGGGACCAAGCCCTGTCGGAACCATTCGACCACCGCGGGTTCCAGCTCGGCCACCAGCACCCTGTCCACGCGAGGGTTGGCCAGTACCTCGTGCAGGGTGAAACCCAGTCCCAGCCCTCCCACCAGCACCGTCAGCGAGCGGTTCTCCTCCGTGGCGGCGGCCGGCGCCTCCAGCGCGACACGGGCGAGTTCACGTTCGCTGGCGGTGTGCAGTGTGTCCATGACGAACACCCCGTTCACCCGCAGTTCCAGCGCTCCGTTCTCCCGCCGCAGCAGGACGGTCTCCCCCCGGGGTGAGGTCGCGCTCGCGACCCGTCGTACGGTCACGGTCCTTTCCCCTCCCTGTCGTGCGTGGCGGGTACGATTCTCCTCCCGTCGGTCTTCGGCGGTGCCGGGTGGCCTTCGTGTTCCTGACGATCCGACCGAACCGGACATCGACCACGGTGGACTTCGCTCGGTGCGTGGTACTTCGCGGTACGGTGTGCACCGTGGTCGTGATACGGCGGAATGAACGCGTTCGAGGTGTCGTGGGTGGAGAGCGGACGCTTCCCGGAATCCGGGAGGGTACTCGTGGCGGGAACCTCCGGACGACACGCGACGGGCGACACCGGCGTGCCTGCTGGACTCGACCCGACCGCGGTACCTAACGTCCGATCACGTACGAGGTTGACGCCAGCCAACCCCGTAGCCGTTGATCGGCGACACGACCATGGGGCGCCAGCCGGCGTCCGCGAACAGGACCGTCAGGTCCACCACAGCGAGCGCTTCAGCCACGACCAGGAAGGCGGATGACGATGACGCCCCCGCACAACTATCTCGCGGTGATCAAAGTCGTCGGCATCGGTGGCGGCGGTGTGAACGCCGTGAATCGGATGATCGAGGTCGGGCTCAAAGGCGTCGAGTTCATCGCGGTGAACACCGACGCCCAGGCCCTCCTGATGTCGGATGCCGACGTCAAACTCGATATCGGCCGTGAGCTGACGCGCGGACTCGGCGCGGGTGCGGCACCCGACGTGGGGTATCAGGCGGCCGATGACCACAAGGACGAGATCGAGGAGGTGCTCAAGGGCGCCGACATGGTCTTCGTCACCGCGGGTGAGGGTGGTGGCACGGGGACCGGCGGTGCTCCGGTGATCGCCTCGGTGGCACGCAAACTGGGGGCTCTGACGATCGGGGTCGTCACCCGTCCGTTCTCCTTCGAGGGCAAACGCAGGGCCACCCAGGCGGAACAGGGCATCAAGGACCTGCGCGACGAGTGCGACACGCTGATCGTCATCCCGAACGATCGTCTGTTGCAGCTCGGCGACATCGGCGTCAGCCTCATGGACGCCTTCCGTTCCGCGGACGAGGTGCTGCTTTCCGGTGTCCAGGGCATCACCGACCTGATCACCACCCCCGGGCTGATCAACCTCGACTTCGCCGACGTGAAGAGCGTCATGTCGGACGCGGGTAGTGCCCTGATGGGCATCGGTTCCGCCCGGGGAGAGGGCAGAGCGGTGGAAGCCGCGCAGAAGGCGATCAACTCGCCGCTGCTGGAGGCTTCCATGGAAGGCGCACACGGTGTGCTGCTGGCCATCGCGGGCGGTTCCGATCTCGGACTGTTCGAGATCAACGAGTCGGCTTCCCTGGTACAGGAGTCCGCGCATCCCGAGGCCAACATCATTTTCGGTACGGTGATCGACGACTCGCTCGGCGACGAGGTTCGGGTGACGGTGATCGCCGCCGGTTTCGACGCGGGAGCCCCCACACACAAGAAGCTGGATCCGGACAGGGTCGGTTCGCGTGCCGACTCGGAGGACGCGGTCGCGGGCCGGGGGCAGGTGGTCGAGGGACAGGCCGAGCCGGTGCGACCGGAGGGAAGCACCCGGCAGGAGGCCGACCAGCCCGTCGGCTCCGGCGCCTCCTCGGCAGCCGCTGACTCCGAGCAGGGAGCCCGTGCCGCGAACGCCGGCGCCCAGCCGACGGGGGAGTCCGAGCGTGGCGGAACGTTCGGTGCCTTCCGTTCCCCCTCGACCGGTTCCGGTGAGGAGCGTCCAGCCGGAACGGCTTCGGAGCAGGCCGAGTCCCAGTTCGGTTCCGCCGAACAGCGTTCCACCCAGCACGTTGCCGGTCCGATCGGCACCGACGGCTCCACCATCTCCGGTGAGCAGCACGGTGGTGGAGTGCCTCCGAGGAACACGGGGGGACACACGGCCAGCGGCAGCGGTCTCGGTGGTTCGCTGCTCGGTCGTTCGCGGAACCAGAACGACGACGACAGCGACGACGACGAGGTGGATATTCCACCGTTCATGCGGCGATAGTCACTGAGGTGCTCCTCCCCCGAGCGGGTGCGGGACAATGGGGTTTCGTGACGGCGCCGTCGTCGGTGAGCGGCGCCTCGCGAGCAGTACCGCGAGCACTCGGGGAGGGCTTGTCTTGCTGATACGTCGTGTCGTCACGACCAGGGAGGGTGGGCGTTCCGCCCCACCCTTCGACTCGTTCAATCTGGGGGGCGGCCTCGGCGACGACCCGGAGGCCCTGGCCGCGAACCGGGCCAGGCTCGCCCGGGGGATCGGGATCCCCGAAGACCGCTTCGTGTGGATGGAACAGGTCCACGGCAGAACGGCCACCTCGGTGGACGGCCCTCGAGAGAAACCCGTGGAGGTCACCGACGCCCTCGTGACCGCGGTGCCGCGACTGCCGCTGGTGGTGCTGACCGCGGACTGCGTTCCGGTCCTGCTGGGCGATCCGGTGGCCGGTGTGGTCGCCGCCGTGCACGCGGGCCGCGTGGGGGCGCGGGTGGGAGTGTTGGTCTCCGCCCTGCGGGAGATGACCGCGGCCGGAGCCCGGCTCGAACGTGTCGAGGCGTTGCTCGGGCCGGCGGTGTGCGGGGACTGCTACGAGGTTCCCGGCGAGATGCGCGACGAGGTGGAACGGGCCCTGCCGGGAAGCGCCACCAGCAGCCGGGCGGGTGCTCCCGCCCTGGACCTGCGGGCTGGTCTGTGGGAGCAGCTGGCCGCGGCGGGAGTGGGCAGGATCGGTCGGGACCCGCGCTGCACCATCGAGTCCCCCGAGTTGTTCAGCCATCGCCGTGACGGCGGTCGCACGGGCAGAATCGCCTCCGTCGTGTGGTCCGAACCGGAAGGGACAGCCGAGTGAGTGACGGGGATACCGGGCGACGTCGTGCCGAGCTGGCCGAGGCACTGCGGCAGGTGCGGGGAAGGATCGATCGGGCCTGTGTCGCCGCCGGACGTCCTCCCGAGGAGGTCGAGCTGCTCGCGGTGACCAAGACCTTCCCCGCCGAGGACGCGGCGCTGCTGGCGGACCTGGGGGTGGTCGATCTCGCGGAGAACAAGGACCAGGAGGCCCGGGCCAAGGTGGAGAAGTTCTCCGAACTGAGGCCGCGTTCGGGGGTACGTTGGCACATGGTGGGACAGCTGCAGCGGAACAAGGCTCGCTCGGTGGCCCGTTGGGCCGACGTCGTGGAGTCGGTGGACAGCGGGCGCCTCGCCGAGACGCTGCGACGCGCCGTGGCGAACGCCCTCGAGGCGGGGGAGAGATCCGGCCCGCTGGACGTGTTGCTGCAGGTGAATCTGGACCAGCGTACCGACCGGGGCGGATGTGCTCCAGAAGATCTCCCCGAATTGGCGGAAATCGTGACGCGAATGTGTGAGATTCGACTCCGTGGTGTTATGGCTGTCGCCCCGTTGGGCGAAGATCCCAATGTGGCGTTCGCCACCCTTTCGGAGATTTCCGAGCGGCTCCGGCGGGACTTCCCCGACGCTCGGGACCTGTCGGCAGGGATGAGCGCGGACCTGGAGAGTGCGATAGCCCACGGTGCCACTCGGGTGCGTGTCGGAACGGCCTTGCTCGGCGGGCGCCGGTTAGTCTCGCCGTGAGCCACCGAGCGGGTCGAAGCTCTGCCGTCGCTGTACCTTTCGCGGAGGAAGGGGCTTGCCGATGAGTAAGCTACACAAGCTGAAGGCGTACTTCGGCATGGTCCCGGCCGAAGAAGTCGACGAGTACGGCGAAGCGCGGGATGGTTACGAGTCGGACTACGACGCGTACGACGCGCCCGAGGATCGTGTCGGGGGAAGCCGTCGGTTCTCCGGTGCGCGTGGCGCTTCCCAGGACGAGGAACACGAGGATGACAACGAGGACGAGCCGCGTCCCCGCATGGGGCGCGGGCGTAGGCAGTGGGCGAGTGAGCCCCCGGTACGTGGTTCGCTGGCCGTGGACCCGAACCTGGAACAGCCCCCACGGTTGCGCGCGGTGACCGACACGGGCAGTCACTACAGCCTGAGCCGGATCACGACCCTGCACCCGCGTAGTTACAGTGAGGCGCGGACCATCGGCGAGCAGTACCGCGACGGTACTCCGGTGATCATGAACCTGACGGAGATGGACGAGGCGGACGCCAAGCGGCTGGTGGACTTCGCCGCCGGACTGGCCTTCGCGATGCGTGGCTCCATCGAGAAGGTGACCAACCGCGTGTTCTTGCTCTCACCTCCCAACGTCGATGTCGCCGCCGAGGACAAGCGGCGCCTCGCCGAAGGGGCCTTTTTCAATTACGGGTGAGTGGTGGCAGAGTTGAGCTGTGCAATTGGCCCTGATCGTTCTGTACTATCTGCTGTTCTTCTTCTGGTTGCTTCTCATCGGCCGTATAGTGGTGGAGCTCGTTCGCGCGTTCGCTCGCGACTGGCGCCCCGGCGGTGGGGTTGCGATCGTGCTGGAGACCATCTACACAGTGACCGACCCACCCGTACGCTTGTTGCGTCGGGTGATCCCGACGATCCGGATAGGCAACGTCGGGTTGGACTTGTCCATTATGGTGCTGCTGCTGGTCGTGTACATCCTGATGCGACTGGCTCAACCCGGGTAACGGGGAACCCGGTGACTCGCAGCCGAGGAGTGCGTGAGGTGATCTTGTGGGCCTGACCCCCGCTGACGTTCATAACGTGGCGTTCAGCAAACCTCCGATCGGCAAGCGCGGCTACAACGAGGACGAGGTGGATGCCTTCCTCGATCTCGTCGAGGCCGAGCTTGCGCGGCTCGTGGAGGAGAACGGCGACCTGCGTAACCAGGTCGAGCAGTTGGAGGCGCAACTGCAGTCCGCTCATTCCGACCTCGACGAGGCCCGTAGCCAGCCCGCGCCGGCTCCGGAGGCGGGTGCCTCGGCCGCGGCCACGAGCTCCGAGGAACCCCGTCGTCTGCAGCCCGTGCCGCCCCCGGCTGCTTCCGAACAGACCTCGCCCGGTGGTGACCAGCACGTGCAGGCGGCCAAGGTGCTGGGGTTGGCCCAGGAGATGGCCGACCGACTGACCGGCGAGGCCAAGACCGAGTCCGACAACATGCTCTCGGAGGCCCGCACCAAGTCGGAGCAGTTGCTGTCCGACGCGCGGACCAAGGCCGACAGCATGGTCAACGACGCGCGCAGCAGGGCCGAGACGATGCTCAACGACGCGCGCAGCAGGGCCGAGACCCTGGAACGCCAGGCACGCGAGAAGGCGGCGGGGCTGGAGCGCGACGCGCAGCACAAGCACGCCGAGGTGATGGGCAACATCACCCAGGAGAAGAACGCGCTGGAGAAGAAGATCGAGGCGCTGCGCACCTTCGAGCGCGAGTACCGGTCACGGTTGCAGAGCTACCTGGAGTCCCAGCTGCGTGAGTTGCAGGAGCACGGTTCGGCCGCCCCGACGGAGAGCTCCGGTGGGGCCAGAGCCGCCGGACAGCAGCAGAGCGGTGGTTACAACTTCGGCGCCCGCGCCGCTGAGGCCGGCTGACCCCGTCAACGTGTCGGGCAGTGCGTGACGCGGGCACTGCCCGCTCGTTGACCCTCGGGGATCCCCGCGCGGCGCGGGTGTGCCCGTAGCCGACCGAAAGCGTGGACGTCCGTGTTGCTGATCGTTCTCCTTCTCCTGTTGGTCGCGGCGGGGGTGTTGGTTCTCGCCGTGTCCGCCGGACTCGCCCAGTGGGCCTGGCTCACGGTGCTGCTGTGCGCGGTGGCCGGTTTCGTGCTGCTGGTGGCCCGCAGGCGGGACCGGGCGCGGGCGACCGGTCGGGGGGAGGTCGAGGCCTCCGAACGGCCCGGTTCCTCCGACGGGGATCCCGGTGCGGTCGTCACCGGGCAGGAGGACGAGCGGGAGGGGGATCCGGAAGGGGGCGAGTCCCCCGCCGAGCCCGTGCTGGATCCGGAGACCGAGCCTCCGGAACAGCACACCGACGCCGCCGACGCGCTGTTGGTCGCCGAGTCCGCCATCGAGGTCCTCGTGATCGACGAACGGCCTCGGTACCACCTGGACTCCTGTTCCTGGGTGGGACGCAGGTCCACGGTGCCCCTGCCCGCCCACGAGGCCAGGGAGCTGGGGTTCACCCCCTGTTCGGTGTGCCGGCCCGACCACTCGATCGCACAGCGGGAACGCTCCCGCTGAGGTGGCCGGTCCCCCGGTGACGTTCGTGCTCTGTTCACTCCCGCGGGTGGCGTGTTTCCCCGGTACGAAACCGACTGGCGAGCACCCGCTATGCTGGTGCCAACGGCGTTGATCCGGCCATCACCGGGGAGCCTCCGGAAGAACGGGTGGAGTTCACCTCAGTAGAACCGGACGGGTAGGCCCGTGACAGCTGTGAAGGAGTGGCCGCGCACCTCGTGTGCGTGGCAAACGGGGTGGTACCGCGGTACGCGAGTGTCCCTTTGCCCGGGGCTCGCCGTGTCGTCCCCGTGCGGGTGCCGTCCGACCGGTGCCCGGCGAGGAGGAACCACGACACACTCGCGAGGAGCGCATCCGCGATGGCTTACCCGAAGGTCCCGTTCAACGGTGCGAGTTCCGAGGACCCCGAGCAGGCGGGGACCGTGGCCGCCCAGCCGTCCTTCCCCGCCGTCGAACGCGAGGTACTGGACTTCTGGGCGCGTGACGACACGTTCCGGGACAGCGTTCGGTCCAGGCGGGCGGGTGTCAACGGCGCCAACGAGTTCGTCTTCTACGACGGTCCCCCGTTCGCCAACGGTCTGCCCCACTACGGACACCTGCTGACCGGCTACGTCAAGGACGCGATCCCGCGCTACAAGACCATGCGTGGCTACCGGGTCGAGCGCAGGTTCGGATGGGACTGCCACGGTCTGCCCGCCGAGGTGGAGGCCGAGAAGCAGCTCGGCATCAACACGAAGTCCGAGATCGAGTCCATGGGCATCGCCGAGTTCAACGAGACCTGCCGCTCCTCGGTACTGCACTACACCGACGAGTGGCGGGACTACGTCACCCGGCAGGCCCGGTGGGTGGACTTCGCCCACGACTACAAGACGCTGGACCTGGACTACATGGAAAGCGTCATGTGGGCGTTCAAGCGTCTCTGGGACAAGGGGCTCGTCTACAACGGGTTCCGGGTGCTCTGGTACTGCTGGCGCTGCGAGACCCCCCTGTCCAACACCGAGACCCGGATGGACGACGTCTACCGGCAGCGCCAGGACCCGGCCGTGACCGTGGGGCTGCGCCTGCACGCCGAGAGCAAGTCCTTCGACGGGGCCCACGCGCTGGTCTGGACGACCACCCCGTGGACGCTGCCGTCCAACCTGGCCGCTGCGGTGCACCCCGACATCGAGTACGTGCTGGTGCGTCCGCCCGAGAGCGAGCGCCGGTACGTGCTGGCCGCCGACCGGCTCGGCGCGTACTCCCGCGAACTCGGGGGGGAGGACGCCGAGGTGCTGGACCGCTTTCCGGGAAGCGAGTTGCTCGGGGCCGGTTACGAGCCCCCCTTCGACTTCTTCCTCGGCAGGCCGAACGCCCATCGGGTGCTGGAGGCCGACTACGTCACCACCGAGGACGGCACCGGCCTCGTCCACATCGCCCCCGCCTTCGGTGAGGAGGACAAGGTCGTCACCGACGCCGCCGGGATCGAGCCGGTCGTGCCGGTGGACGCGCACGGCCGGTTCACCGAGGAGGTGGCCCCGTACCAGGGCCAGCAGGTCTTCGAGGCGAACAAGCGGATCATCCGGGACCTCAGGGACGCGGGACTGCTGCTACGGCACGAGACCTACGACCACCCGTACCCGCACTGCTGGCGCTGCGACAACGCGCTGATCCAGCGGGCCGTCTCGTCCTGGTTCGTCGCCGTAAGCCAGTTCAGGGACCGGATGGTCGAGCTCAACCAGCGGATCGACTGGGTCCCCGAACACATCCGCGACGGGCAGTTCGGCAAGTGGCTGGAGAACGCCAGGGACTGGAACATCTCGCGGAACCGCTACTGGGGTTCGCCCATCCCGGTGTGGGTCTCCGACGATCCGAACCACCCGCGCACGGACGTCTACGGCTCGTTGGACGAACTGGAGGCCGACTTCGGGGTACGCCCGAGCGACCTGCACCGTCCGAACATCGACGAGCTGACGCGGCCGAACCCGGACGACCCCACGGGCAGGTCCACCATGCGCCGGGTCCCGGACGTGCTGGACTGCTGGTTCGAGTCCGGGGCCATGCCGTTCGCCCAGGTGCACTACCCGTTCGAGAACACCGAGTGGTTCGAGCACCACTACCCCGGTGATTTCATCGTGGAGTACAGCGGGCAGACCCGGGGATGGTTCTACACGCTGCACGTGCTGGCCACCGCCCTGTTCGACCGTCCGGCCTTTTCCCACGTGGTCGCCCACGGCATCGTGCTCGGACACGACGGACTGAAGATGTCCAAGTCCAAGCGCAACTACCCGGACGTGCGTGAGGTCTTCGAGCACGACGGTTCGGACGCGATGCGGTGGTTCCTGATGTCCAGCCCGGTGCTGCGGGGAGGCGACCTGGTCGTCACGGAGAAGGGCATCAAGGACGCGGTCCGGCAGGCCGTGCTTCCGCTGTGGAACTCCTGGTACTTCCTGGCGCTGTACGCCAACGCCGAGGGGCTGGAGGGATCCTGGCGGACCGACAGTCGACACGTGCTCGACCGGTACGTGCTGGCCAAGACCCGGGACCTGGTCGAGGACGTGCAGTCCGCGTTGGACGGTTTCGACCCCGCCGGGGCGTGCGCCGCGGTCCGTGACTTCCTCGAAGTGCTGACCAACTGGTACGTCCGCCGTTCACGGGACCGCTTCTGGGCCGGGGACCGGGAGGCGGTCGACACCCTGCACACGGTCCTGGAGATCACCTGCCGGGTGCTCGCCCCGCTTCTCCCGTTGACCGCCGAGGCCGTCTGGCGTGGTCTGACCGGGGGGCGTTCGGTGCACCTGCAGGACTGGCCGGACGCCGAGCGTCTCCCCGCCGACGCCGAGTTGGTGGGGGCCATGGACAGTGTGCGGCGGGTGTGCTCCACCGCCCTGGGACTGCGCAAGTCGAACAAGCTTCGGGTGCGTCTGCCGTTGCGGCGGTTGACCGTGGCGTTGCCCCAGGCGGAGTCGCTGCTCCCGTTCGTGGAGCTGATCCGGGACGAGGTCAACGTCAAGAACGTGGAACCCACCACGGACGTCGCGGCGCACGGCCACTTCGAGGTCTCGGTCAACGCACGGGCCGCCGGTCCCCGGCTCGGCGGTGACGTGCAGAAGGTGATCAAAGCGGTCAAGTCCGGGGAATGGACCCGGACCCCGAGCGGAGGGGTGTCGGCCGCGGGGATCGAGTTGCGCCCCGAGGAGTTCTCCGAGCACCTGGTGTCCACCGATCCCGGTGCCGCCGCCGCGTTGCCGGGTGGGGAGGGGATCGTGGTGCTGGACACCGAGGTGACCGCCGACCTCGCCGCCGAGGGGCTGGCCCGCGACGTGATCCGGGTGGTCCAACAGGCCAGGAGGGAGGCCGGGCTGGTGGTCTCCGACCGCATCGTGGCCACGATCGCGGCTCCCGCCGCCGTGCGTGAGGCGATCGAGGAGCACCGTTCGTTCGTCGCCGGTGAGATTCTGGCCGACTCGGTGGAGCTGGTCGAGGAGTCCGACGGTGAGGCCCTGGTCGGCACCGTGGGGGACAAGGACACCGAGATCGCCGTGTCGGTGACCCGGTCCTGAGCCCAGGACTGTGGTACCTCGAGTGTGCAGCTCGGAGGGGTGAGGTAGTTCCCGCGCGAGGTGTCGTGGTCGTTTCCGTGGGGGCGTGTCCGGAGGGGGCACGCCCCCACGGGGTTTCACGCCTCGTGTTCGGAGCGGTCTCCGGCCCATTCGGTGTGGAACACGCCGTCGAGGTCGGTGCGCCGGTAGGTGTGGGCGCCGAAGTAGTCTCCGAACGCAAACGGCGCCCCCCGGAAGGTTCCGGGGGGCGCCGTGTGTCAGCGGCTCATTCGAAGCGGTTGTTCTTGACCGCCTCCAGGAACGCGGTCCACTGGCCGCGGGTGGTGGTGAAGTACCCGAGGTCGCGGTTCTTGGTGTCGCGCACGGCGGCGCCGTCGCCGAGGCGGCCGACCTCGACGCAGTTGGTGCGCAGGTTCGAGCGGCTGGATTTCCTCCAACCCTCAGGGTGTACCGTTGTCACAGGTTTGCCTCCATCTCCTTCGCGATGTTGGCGATGAGTTCCGCCGACGCCTCTGGGGTCATCGCCACGTCACGAAGGTTATCCGTCGCTTGCTGGTAGGACTGTATGTCCCCAGGGCGGCTCAGGAACGCATCTGAGCTCAGGTGTTCGACATGCACGACCGGGGCTGCCTTGGGGAACTCGAACAGCATGTACTGACCCGCGTGCATCGGCGTCCAGGCTCCCGAGCCGGTACGTACTACCTGCACAGTGACGTTGTTCATCTCCGACATCTTCACGATGTGCTGAAGTTGGTCCGCCATCGTGGCTTGATCGCCCATCGGTTCACGGAGCGCCCATTCGCCGAGGATGGCCAGGAACTCCGGAGCGTTCCGGTGGCTCAGCACGTCGCGGCGACCGACGCGCATCGTAACTTGTGCTTCGACTGCCTCCGGTGGCATTCCAGCTGACATGACTGCCCGTGCGTAGTCCGAAGTCTGAAGCAGACCGGGAATCATGATCGGAGCGACGTCGACGATGTTGGTCGCCGTGCGTTCGAACTCGATCAGTGCGATCAGGTCTTGGTCTGTGGCCGATTGGCCCCACTGGCCCCGAGGCTTGATCCAGTTGGATTCTTCTGTCGCATCGCGGGCCATGGCGGCGAGTCTGTCGCGGTCGGATTCTGGCGCTCCGTATGTCGTCAGCAGTGCGACAACGATTTCCGGTGTGGGTGGGATCTGTCCGGTTTCGATTCGGGCGACTTTCGAGTGGTGCCCGCCGATCCGGGTGGATACGTCGCGCACGGTCATTCCCGCGTTTTCGCGGTACTCGCGCAGTTCTGCACCAAGTGCGCGGATGCGTGGTGAGGTGCGTTTGGTGTTGGCCATGCGACAAGCGTATGTCGCTAGATCGTGGCTGTGTACCCACGTCAATCGATTGGAGCATTGTAGACGGCGCACGCGACGCAATAATGTCGCAGCATCAGAAAGGGGAAATCGAAAAGGATTGGATTCTATTCCATGTCGCAGATTCCGTTTGCGTGGGTGCCCGCCGGTGGGGGGCGCCATGTCAGCGAGGACAGGCGGCCGTCCGGGCGGACGCAGTTTCCGGAGGGGCAGGTGGTGTCCACCCTGTGTGGGCAGGCCCTGGAGGCCCGTGAGGGCGAGCTGGCGTGGTTGTGGTGGACGTGTCCGGAGTGTGACACCAGAGCCAGGGAGATCGTGGGGGCTCCGCCGCGTCGGGACACGGAGAGCCAGGCGTGAGCGGGCCGAGTGCGGCGGCCGGGCTGGCCGAGCTGCTGATGCGGGGCGTGTGGCTGGTGGAGCAGACCGCCTACGAGGTGGGCGGGCGCCGCGCCACCGCCGGGCGGTGTCGGGACGTGGCCGAGGCGTTGGACGAGCTGTCCGCCGCGTTGCGCGAGCACGCCGAGACACGGGAAACGGCTCCGGTTCCGGGGGAGAATTCGGCCAGCTACGGCGGCACCGATGCCTAGGCCCTTCTCACGGCCGGCCGAGCTGGGTCTGGCCGGGCTGTGCTGGCCCCGCCGGGTGTCCTGGCTCGCACCCTGCCGCTGGCGGCGGTGGCCAGACGCCGACCCGGCGGCTCCAACCCGGCGGGTCGGCGGCCCGAGCCTAGCCCGGAGCTGTCCCTGTCCCCGGACCGGGCGCTGTTGGCCCGCGTGCTGGCGCGGCTGCGCGCCCTGTAGAGACCACGGCCCGGTGCCTGCCTCCACCCGGCATCGGGGTCGTTCGGCCCGGCCGGTGCCTGCCCCCGACGGCATCGGCCGGGCATCCATCCGTGGCAGACCGCGAAGGCGGTCTGACTGTCCTCCCACGCTGAGAGGAGACCAGTGATGCTGGAAGAGATTCGCGGCCGGTTACAGCAGATCATCGACACCGCGCCCGCCGGCGAGCTGCAAGCCGTGCGGACCACGCTCGAGGAGCTGCGCGGACAGCTACACCAGGTCGCCGGGACCAGCACCAACCACGACGTACAGCAGGCGATGCAGCTTCTCGGGATTGCCCACGAGAAGGCTGGCGAAGCGGTCCAAGCCGTAGCGCAGGCCGCCGAGCATGTGCGTGCGTTCTCCGCCGTGCTGTGAAAGGGGGCCCGACCGTGTCCGAGGTGGAAGAGCTGGCCAACACTCTGGCCGGGATGTTCGGGCGGCTGCCTCCCGAACATCTACACCGGGTGCGGGCCTGGATCGAGGAGTACGCCCTGCCCACCCTGGCCGAGATCGGCCCAGGCAGCAGCTCGCCCGAGCTGGCCCAGGCCGTGGCGCTACTCGAACGAGCCCGCGAACGCGTCGACGAAGTCCTGGGGCTGTCCGAGAGCACCCGCGGGCATCTGGTGGGCTATCTGGCCACCCTCGGCATCAGCGGCGAGCAGCCCCCACCGAGCCTGCCGCACCCGTCGACCTACCGGCCACCGGTCAGCGACGACCCCGACGCGGTCGATGAGTGGGTACGCCACGCCCGCGAGAAACTACCGGAACGCCCCGGCGGGCGCGGAAAAACGGTTGGCATTCTGCGCGGTATCCCCGGATCCGGTGATGTGAAGGTGCAAAGCGGCGGCTCCGGCCGCCGTGTGTGGAAACCTGGAACCGAACGGTGGGAACGCGAACCCGAGGACGAACACAACGAGACACCACAGACTCGGCAGGAGCGTCAACTCATCGACCGGATCGACACCATGCTCGTCACCGTTGGTGAGCGGTTCCCGATCCCACGGCCGGATCTGGCCATGCCTGAGACATCGACCCACGTCGAGACCAAGGTGGCGATGCGGATGCGGGAAGCTGGAATCACCCACGCGGCGGTCGCCATCAACAACGAGATGTGCGACGGCCCGCTCGGGTGCCGGGCCGCGGTCGCCGCGATCCTGCCGAAAGGCTATGTGCTCGACGTGTACGAGCCAGGCGCGACACGACCAGTACGAATCGAGGGACAGGCATGACAGCGCTCGACACCGCAGCCGTACTCACGGTCATGTTCGACCAGCATCGCGGGTCGCAGTACGCCTACACTCCCGAGGAAACCGGGAGGCTGCTCGACCGCGTGGTCACCGAATCCACCGAGGGGAACCGCACCACCCTGGTCACGGTGTGGGACCGCCCTGCCCGGTCGCACCACGATGAGGACCAACCCCAGTACCCACCTGCCTATCTCCGTGTCGCGGTGAATCCCGACACCGGGTGGGGCGCGATGGCCTGGATCGACATGACCGCCGGAGACGTACTCGACACCTACAACCCGACTGACTCGACTGATCGTCCCGCGCTCATGTTCGCCGCCGACGAACCCACCTATTTCCCCAGCTCGGCGTCCCTGCCTCTCGAACGGATTCGCCACGCCCTCGGCAACTATGCCGCCACCGGCACGCGCCCCACCACCGTGCAGTGGCAGCAGGGCTACCTCGCCCTCTGACCCGGGAGTCGGCGCAAGTTCTGGCCTTTAGGCGGGAGTGAGTCGATTAGGAGTGTTCTTCGTCGGGCACGCTATGCAGGGCGACCCTGGTTTTCCACGTACTGTCGAATGATCGACAGCGGCGCCCCGCCGCACGAAGCGGCGAAGTACGACGGCGACCACAGATGCCCCGGTAGGTCCGCATTCGGAAGCGCTGTTTGAGGCGCCGGGAGGCCACGCCTTGAGGCTGTTCACCAGCTTCGACACGGCTACCTGCGGCGGATACTCCACGAGCAGGTGCACGTGGTCGTCTTCGCCGTTGCACTCGGTCAGGCTCGCGCCGAAGTCGGCGCAGACCTTCGCGAACACCTCACGCAGGAAGTCGTGGTGTTGGCCGGTGAGCACGTTCCTGCGGTACTTCGTCACGAAGACCAAGTGGACGTGCATTCCAAAAACACAGCGTCTGCCAGTGCGATAGTCCTCGGTGTTTGCCATAGACCAACATGGTGCAGTGATCAACGAAGGGAGGTGATCAGTCGTGCAACTGCGGTGCTGCTACCGGCTCTATCCGGACGAGTCCCAGCGTCAGGCGCTGGCGCAGGCGTTCGGCAACGCCCGTGTCGTGTACAACGACGCCGTGCGTGCCCGGCAGGACGCCCACGCGGCGGGGGAGAAGTTCCCCAGTGGCACCGTGCTTCAGAAGCGGCTGATCACCGACGCCAAGCACACCGACGAACGCGGCTGGCTCGCGGAGTGCTCGAACATCGTGCTGCAACAGGCCATCCGCGACTGCGACGCCGCCTACCGGAACTTCTTCGATTCGCTGAAGGGCAAACGTGCGGGACGTCGGGTGGGCACACCGAGGTTCAAGTCCAAGCGCGACCGGTGGCAAGCCGTTGGGAGTGCGCATCTGGTCCTGCCCGTGTGGAGCGGTGCACGACCGCGACATCAACGCAGCACGAAACATCCTCGCCGCCGGACGGGCGGAGAGGCTAAACGCCTGTGGAGGCGACGTAAGACCCCACACCGGGGCGGTTGCTGCGGAAGCAGGAAGCAGCGGAACCCCGCGAGGGAACGCCGCTCCGCACGCGGTATAGCCGCGTCGGAATCCCCGCCGTTCACGGCGGGGAGCACGTCAACAACGTCTGCTGCCGCCGCGTGGCCGGGTGGGGAGGGGCTCGTGGTGTTGGACACCGAGGTGTCGTGGTCGTTTCCGTGGGGGCGTGTCCGGAGGGGGCACGCCCCCACGGGGTTTCACGCCTCGTGTTCGGAGCGGTCTCCGGCCCATTCGGTGTGGAACACGCCGTCGAGGTCGGTGCGCCGGTAGGTGTGGGCGCCGAAGTAGTCCCGCTGTCCCTGTACCAGGGCGGCGGGCAGCCGTTCGGCGCGGACGGTGTCGTAGTAGGCCAGTGCGGAGGAGATCCCCGGTGTGGGCAGGCCGAACTCCGCGGCCGTGGCCACCACCCGTCGCCAGGACTCCTGGGCCCCGGACAGGGCCTGCCGGAAGTCCTCGTCGGCCAGCAGGCTGGCCAGTCCCGGGTTCTGTTCGTAGGCGGCGCGGATGCGGTCCAGGAACTTCGCCCGGATGATGCAGCCTCCGCGCCAGATCGCGGCCACCGAGGCCAGGTCGATGTTCCACCCGTAGGCGTGGCTTCCCGCGCGGATCTGGTCGAATCCCTGGGCGTAGGCGACGATCTTCGACGCGTACAGGGCCTGTTCCACGTCGGCGACGAACTGCTCCCTCTCGGGCGTCCGTGCACCACGGGGGCCGGGCAGCCCGGAGCCCGCAGCGCGCAGTTCGGTGTTGCCGGACAGGGAGCGTGCGAACACCGCTTCGGCTATTCCGCTGACCGGGCTGGCCAGTTCCAGGGCGTTCTGCACCGTCCAGCGTCCCGTCCCCTTCTGCTCCGCCTGATCCAGCACGACGTCCACGAACGGGCGACCGGTTCGCTCGTCGGTGTGGTCGAGCACCTCGGCAGTGATCCCGATCAGGTAAGAGTTCAGCCGCCCGCGGTCGAAGGAACGGAACGTTTCGGCGCTCTCCGCCGGAGTGTGTCCCAGCACCCCGCGCAGCAGGTCGTAGGCCTCGGCGATGAGCTGCATGTCGGCGTACTCGATCCCGTTGTGGACCATCTTGACGAAGTGGCCCGCCCCGTCGGGACCCACGTGTGTGACGCAGGGGACGCCCTCCACGTCGGCCGCGATCGAACGCAGCGTGGGTTCCAGGTCACGGTAGGCGCTGGAGTCCCCTCCCGGCATGATGCTCGGCCCGTGCAGCGCCCCCTCCTCGCCGCCGGAGACCCCGGCTCCGACGAACCGCACCCCCCGTTCGGCCAGCTCGGCCTCCCGGCGGCGGGTGTCCTCGAAATTGGCGTTGCCCGCGTCGACGACGATGTCCTGCTCGTCCAACAGGGGGACGAGTTCCGCCAGCACCGCGTCCGTGGGGCCTCCGGCCTTGACCATCACCACGACACGTCGGGGGCGTTGCAGGGAGTCCACCAGTTCCCGCAGCGAGTAGCTCGGCACGAACTCCCCCTCCGAGCCGAACAGCTCCAGCAGCTCGTCGGTCCGTTCCCGGTGCCTGTTGTGCACCGCCACCCGATGACCGTTGCGTGCGAGGTTGCGGGCCAGGTTGCGGCCCATGACCGCCAGGCCGGTTACCCCGATGTGGGCCTTGTCGCTCATGTGTGCTCCGTTCGTTCCCGATCCGGTGAGCCGGAGAGTTCCGTTCCGGTCAACATCGTCGACCGGGTGAGGTGTTCCCCCGGATTGCCTAGCTCATGTCGGTGCGGTGCGCAGTGTGGGTGTTCGCGCCCATCGCCTCAGTCCGGTGGAACGTCACCGGAGCACAGTGCTGGTCGTGGGAGGGGGCGGCGCATCCTGCTGGGCGCGGGCAGCTGTCGGTCGGGGACAATGGGGCCGTGAGCGAGAAACACCGCCAGTCCGGCCCGGGGGCCGGGGACGGAAAGCAGCACGTGTCGGTGGCCTCCGGGCAGGGCCCCCGCTGGGGTCTGCTGGGGCTGTTGTTCGGGATCGCGGCCGTGATGCTCGTGCTGGACGTGCTGACCAAGTCGTTGGCGGTGGCCAGGCTGGAGGGCGAACCTCCGGTCAAGCTGCTCGGCGGGGCGCTGTACCTGGTGCTGTACCGTAACCCGGGGGCGGCGTTCAGTATCGCCACCGGTCATACCTGGGTGTTGGCCCTGCTGGCGACAGCCATCGTCGGAGCCATCGTCTGGTTCGCGCCGAAACTGCGCTCCCGGGCGTGGGCCGTCGGCCTCGGTCTCGTGCTCGGTGGGGCCCTCGGGAACCTGGTCGATCGGATCTTCCGGGATCCGGCTCCGCTGCACGGCCACGTGATCGACTTCCTGTCGGTCTTCGCCCCGGACGGCAGTGTGTGGCCGGTGTTCAACCTGGCCGACTCGGCGATCGTCTGCGGTGGCGTGCTCATCGTGCTGCTCGCGCTGCTCGGCCGTGACTACGACGGAACCGTGCAGCGGGGAGGAAGTCGGGCGGCGGGGAGACGGGCCCGTGGTGGTCCCACCTCGGAACGAGGGGGTGGACACGGGGAACCGGACCGTTCCGACAGCGCTGATCCGGAACGCGGTAGCGACGAGGGGAAACGTGACTGATCTGCGAACACTTCCGGTCCCGGACGGTCTGGACGGGATGCGGGTCGACGCGGGACTGGCCCGGCTGCTGGGATTGTCCCGGAGCGCGGTCGCAGCGCTCGCGGAGTCCGGTGACGTGGAGCTGGACGGTTCTCCGGCGGGCAAGTCGGACCGCCTGTTGGCCGGGTCCTGGCTGGAGGTGCGGCTTCCCGGGCAGGAGGAGCCCGAGGCCCCCCCGGTGCCGGTCGACGGTCTGACCGTGGTGCACGAGGACGAGGACCTCGTGGTGGTCAACAAGCCCGTCGGCGTGGCCGTGCACCCCAGCCCCGGATGGGAGGGCCCGACCGTGCTGGGCGGGCTGGCAGCGGCCGGGATCAACCTGGCCGAGTCGGGGCCTCCGGAACGACGGGGCGTGGTTCACCGGCTGGACGCCGGAACCACCGGTGTCATGGTGCTCGCCAAGTCGGAGCACGCGTACTCGGTGCTGAAACGCGCGTTCCGGGAACGGACCGTGGACAAGCACTACCACGCGCTGGTGCAGGGACACCCGGACCCGAGCAAAGGGACGATCGACGCCCCCATCGACCGCCACCCACGTCACGACCACAAGTTCGCGGTGGTCTCGGAGGGCAAACCCAGTGTCACGCACTACGAGATCGTCGAGGCGTTCCGTGCCGCCTCGCTGGTGGACGTGAAGCTGGAAACGGGCCGCACCCATCAGATCAGGGTGCACTTCTCCGCGGTGCGCCATCCCTGTGTCGGGGATCTGACCTACGGGGCCGATCCGACACTGGCACGGCACCTCGGAATCACCCGTCAGTGGCTACACGCCTACTCCCTGGTCTTCGACCACCCCGCCGACGGCCGCCGCGTCACCTTCGACAGCGAGTACCCCCCCGACCTGCAGCACGCCCTGGACGTGCTGCGTGCCCAGGACCACTGAGTTCCTCCGGGCGAACCGCACCCAGCGCGGGGAGGGACTCACGAGTCCGTGATGTCCCAGACCAGGGAATGGGGTCCCGGTTCGGGTGTGGGAGACCACTCGACTGTGCTCAGCTCGGTTTCCTCCGGCAGGACGAAGACGGTGTGCCCCCCTCCCGTTTCCCCGGGCGAGACCGTGGGACCGTGCGGCGGCCGTGAGGACATCGACACCGAGGACTTGGAAACGGTCGTTCCCTCCGTGGTCACCAGGACCAGATGCCGGTCCGGTGGGGCCGTGAAGGCCGTGGGGCCCCGGTTGGTCAGCTCGGTGTGCACCACCACCGCCCGCTGTCCCTCGGAGAGCTGGTGACCCGCCGCGCTGAGCAGGAAGTCCGCCGGGTCCACCACTTCGACCAGCAACACGGAGACCGGTTCCCCGTTGGGGCCCACACCGTCCAGTTTGGTTCCGACCTTGCCCGAGCGTGGAACCGGTGGTCGCGGCGGTGCTCCGCTCTGGGCGGCGTGCGTGGCTCTGGTCCAGTTCCCGGAGGCCGGCGGTCCCCATCCGGTGGGGGCGCCCTGGGAGGGTGGAGCGGAGTGGCCGCGGGGTGGGGTGCTGGGACGGTGCGGAGGCGGTCCGGCGGCGGGCTGTTGTGGTGGTCCCTGTGGGGGGACCGGAGCCGGGTGTGGACCGCTCTGCGGGGGATAGGGGCCGCTCGCTCCTCCGTACACCGGGTGAGCCCCGCTGTGCGGGCCGGAGGGCTGGTTCGGTTGCCCCGCTTGGGGAGCGGGAGGAACCGGGTAACCCCCACTCGGTGGGTTCTGTGCCTGCGGGGGAGCGTACTGCGGTCCGGCGGGGACTCCCACTGCGGCCAACGCGTTACGAATTCCGTTCGGATCACATTCGACGCCGACCACGAGCGGAAGCCCGCTGGTGGACAGTGCCGCCAGGCGGGCCGCCACCTCGCGCACGTCCATGCCCAGATGAGCGGCGAGTTCGGGGATGGAGGCGCGCCCTGTCTCGGCGACGGCGTTCAGCAGGTGTATGTCCACGGGATCCGGTGCAGCCACATCAGGCCACGCTACCCGCCGGTGGAACGGGGGTGTCCCCGTGGTGCCCGCTCCGGGGTGGAAACAGTGAGGTCGCGGCGGGCCGTCGGTTGGCGGCCCGTCGAACATGAGGTCCTTTCGGGGGAAACGTGTCCCGACTCCGCTGATCGCGGGATGACAAGATCGCGGTAAACGGTGTCAACTGAGGACGGCACCGTGTTTGTCTGGAGGGCTTCATGACCGCGTCGCAACAGTGCCCGCACACCGCTCCGTCCGTTCTGGACGACGAGTTCCTGCAGGACCCCTACGTGCACTACGCCCGGATGCGGGAGAACGACCCCACCCGCCGGGTGAAGACGGTGACGGGGATGCCGGTGTGGCTGGTCACCCGCTACGCGGACGCCAAGGCCGCTCTCACCGACCAGCGGTTGCGCAAGGACTATCGCGAGATCCGCCGGGTGATGGACAACAAGGCGGCCGAGGAGGGGGCCGAACACCCGGACATCGGGGACGCGGTGCAGGCCCACATGCTGAACATGGATCCTCCGGACCACACACGCCTGCGCAAACTGGTGGTCAAGGCGTTCACCGCGCGCAGGGTGGAGGCGTTGCGCCCCCGGGTGGAGGAGATCACCCGCGAGCTGCTCGACGACATGGCCGCGCGGGCTGCCGTGGGAGAGACCGGGATCGACCTGCTGGACGCCTTCGCCTTCCCACTTCCCATCCGGGTGATCTGCGAGCTGCTCGGTGTTCCGGAGGACCGCAGGGACGACTTCCGTACCTGGTCCAACAACGTGGTATCGGGCAAGGACCCGCGCGCCGCCGAACACGCCGCCGCGGCCATGGCCGAGTACCTGCTCGAACTGATCGAGACCAAACGCACACATCCGGGCGAGGACCTGCTGACCGGCTTGATCGAGTCCAGTGAGGACTCCGATCGCCTCCAGGGCAACGAGCTCGTCGCCATGGTTTTCCTGCTGCTGGTGGCCGGACACGAGACGACGGTCAACCTGATCGGCAACGGCACGCTCGCCCTGCTGGACTCCCCCGAGCAGCACGAGAAACTGCGTACCGAACCGGAGCGGGCCGCGAAGGTGGTCGAGGAGGCCCTTCGGTTCGACGGTCCCGTGAACCTGGCGACGCTGCGTTTCACGAGTGAGCCGGTGACGGTGGGGGAGGTCGAGATCCCCGAGGGGGAACTGGTGCTGGTCTCCTTGGCCTCGGCGAACAGGGACGAGGACAGGTTCCCCGACGCGCAACGTTTCGACCAGGACCGGGCGACCGGTGGGCACCTCGCGTTCGGGCACGGCATCCACTTCTGTGTGGGTGCCCCGCTCGCCCGCCTGGAAGGGGAGATCGCGCTGCGCCAGTTGAGCGAGCGTTTCCCGAACATGACCCTGGCCGTTCCGCGGGAGGAACTGCGCTACCGGTTCAGCACACTCATGCGCGGTCTGGAGCGTCTTCCGGTGACACCGGCCTGAGAAGGGGACGTGCGAGTTCCACGCGGCCTCCGCTCCAGGACGGGCCGGTCACCGCCGCTTCGAGGGCGAGCCCGTCCTCACCGGCGTGCGATCACGGTGTAGGGCCCCACGCGGCGGGTGACGAACGCGGGATCCCGGAACAGCTCGGCATCGAACAACACCGGGTAGTTGTGCACGTTCGGCTGACGGGGGAAGGCGTCGGCCTTCAGCGTCAGGGACAGCGTGCCCTCGGGAGGATTGACCTTCTCGGCGTCGTCGAGGACCTGGGGGACGTACACCTCCTCCGAGTCCGAGTGGTGCCGCACGACGAACACCTCGGGTGCGGTGAACTCGGTGTCGTCGAGCATCCGGAGCAGCTCCTGGCTGCTCGTGGCGTTCGACCAGCGTCTGATCGTGGCCGCGCGGTGCTCGTACTCCGCCAGGGGGTTGGCGTAGTGCGGGGTTTCCTGCTGGAAACCCCAGTACGGGTGGTAGGGCAGCAGGTCGTAGTTCGTGGTGAGCAGCACGGTGTTCTGGGGAGGCTCGTCCGTGAGACCGGTGATCGTCGAGTTCAGCTCGTCCAGCCAGGCTCCCGGATCGTCCCGGTCGCTCTCGTCCAGCGCGGTTCTGCCGTTGGGGTAGTAGTCGTTGTAGGCGGACTCCGTCTCGGCCGCCAACCCCACCCGGAGTTCGTGCTGGAACACGCCCAGTGAGCCCGTGATCCCGAGGATCACGGCGAACACGGTCAGCCGCGGTCCGTACCAGCCGGAGAGTTTCCGGCGCAGCCAGCCGAACAGTTCCACCAGCCCCAGCGCTCCCGAGACCGCCAGCGCGCTCTCCAGCACCACCCTGAGCCGGAAGGCCAGTAGGGTGGTCTCGGCCAGCAGGGCCAGTGTGGACAGGCCGAACCAGATGTAGACGCCCCCGACCACGGTGAGCAGGGCCGGAGCGACGCGGCTGGTGGTGGACCGAACGATCAGCCACACCAACCCGCTCAGACACAGCAGGCCGAAAGTACCCACGTTCGTGAACGGAAGGGGCAGGAAGGCGCTGGACTCCGGCAGGTAGTGCTGTGCGGCGCTGCGTTCGAACAGCCCCCCGGCGAGCAGGAAGGGCAGCCACACGACCAGCGCCAGCAGCCCGCTGGTGATCCCGACCGGAACCAGCCGCAGGAACAGCTCCCACGCCGTCCTTCCGATCGCGGCGCCGTTGCGGACCCGCAGGATTCCCACGACCACGGCGAGGCCGACGATCAGCAGCACGCTGAATCCGAAGTGCAGGGTGTAGGTGACCGCCGCGAACCCGGTGAACACCCCGATGCCGATCAGTGTGGGCAGCGGGGGCCGGCCCGGGCGGCGCAGGGCGTACCAGGCCAGCACGATGATCGGGGGCAACCAGGCCGCCGACGGCCAGGCGTAGGGTTCGAGCAGTCCGTGGCGTGTTCCCGCGAGGACGGTGGCCAGCGCCGCGAGCAGGGCCAGCCGCCGTGACAGCACCAGGCTCCACAGGGCGAAGGCGACCACGGCGGTCACCGAGAACCAGAGCACGGCGTAGGGCTTGTAGGCGGCCCAGCCCTCCCATCCGATCAGCTCGGCGAAACGGCCGCCCAACCAGAACCATCCGGACGGGTAGTACGGGGGGATGCCCAGGTAGTTCATGTCGGCGGGCAACGCGTGTCCGGCCATGCGGGTCAGGTACTGCATACGGAAGGCGTTGTCCCCGCTGGAACCTCCGTAGTAGAACCGTGTTCCCTGCAGGGGCAGGGCGAGCAGCAGGGTGCTCAGCGTGGTCAGTACCGCCCAGGCACCACCGAGACGCAACCATTCCGCACGCGGTAGCCGTCCGGGAAGGACCACGGCGCCGAAAACGAGCACGAGCAGCCCCGTGGTGCTCAACACGGCCAGGGCGTCGGGACCGTAGCTCGGTTCGATGATGCCGATGTGAGCGACCACGAACTGGAGGGCGAGACTCAGGGCGGCAGCCGTGATCGCCCCGAGCAGGAGCTCGGCGACCGTCCGTCCGGCCGGTACTCTCGGCGCGGAGCGTGGACGTTCGCTCGGGGCGGGGGCCGGTCCGGTCGACGTGGGATCTGGCAAGGCGTCCGCCACTTTCCTGGTCCGGGAGTTCGGATATGACTGTGCACGAAGAATAATCGACGTACGGACGGGCCCTCGCGGACCCGCGAGCAACGGGGGCCGGACGCAGGTGTGTGAGGAGGACTCGTGGGATCGGTCGACGTGCCGGGAGGGGAGCCCGCTTTCGGTCGCGGTGCTCCGGAACCGGAGGAGGACGAACCACGGAGGAAACCTCGCGTGGTGGTCAGGGCGGATCTGCTTCCGGGGCTGAGCGTGTTCTCACTGCTCGCGCTGCTCGGACTTCCACTGGGCTGGGTCTGGTCGAGACTGGCGCCCGCCCAGGAGAGCGTCATGACCGCGGACGGCGAGCTGGTGCCCGTGCTGGTGGAGAGTTACCACGAGTTCGACGGTCTGGCGATCTTCCTGCTGCTCGGCCTCTCGGCCGGGGTGCTGGTGGCCGCGGCGCTGTGGCTGCTGCGTGGCAGGCGCGGGCCGGTGTTGTTACTGGCGGCGGTGCTGGGCTCGGTGCTGGCGGGATGGCTCGGCACCCGCGTCGGCACCTCGCTCGCGGCGGGGATGTACCCGCTGCCGGAACGGATGGAGGCGGGGGACCTGGTCGAGGTGGCCCCTCGGATCGACACCCCGGCGGCCCTGGTGACCCAGCCGTTGGCCGTGGCGTTGGTGTACGGTCTGCTCGCCTCCTGGAACGGGCTGGACGACCTCGGCAGACGCCGGGGCTGAGGACCTCCGTCCACCCGGCCGGCGCACACCGAGGGGTGCTCCGGCCGGGTGGGGGTCATCCGCTGCGTTCGAGCGTTCTCGACAGGCGCCCGCCCAGTCGACCGGCCAGCTCGACCAGCTTCGAGCGACGTCGTTGCCTGCCGGGGATCCTGCCCGCGACCACGTCCTCGATCAGGCTGCCGACCGTCTCCTTGGCGCAGCTCCGGTTCGCCCCGATCCCCCCGGAGGGGCCGCGTTTGATCCAGCCCACGACATAGGTCCCGGGCCTGTCCCACACGCGTCCCGCCGTGTTGGGGACGGTGCCGGTTCGTTCGTCGAAGGGGAGTCCGGCGACCGGTCGGCCCCGGTGGCCGATCGCCCGCACGACCAGTTCCGTGGGAATGTCGACGCTTCCGGAGTGTCCGGTCACCCGCACCCCCCGGACCCGGGTCTCGCCGAGGAACTCCTCGGGAGAGGAGTGGAACCTCAGGACGATGCGTTTCCGCCCGTGTGCCGGTGTGGCGTTCCAGTCGACGGTTTCCCGGGTGAGTCCGCGCAGCAGTCCCGCCTTGCTGTTGGAGGGGGCGGCGTCGACGGTGCGTGCGACGTCCGGGTCGTGGGTGTCCACGACCAGCTCGACATCCTCCCGCTGGACGAGGGCCAGCAGTTCGGGTCTGGTGTAGGCGGCGTTGTCCGGACCACGCCTGCCGAGCAGCACCACCTCGCGGATCCCGCTGGAACGGAGTTCGCGCAGTGCCCTCCGCGAGATCTCGGTGTGCTCCAACTCGTCCGGATCGGTGGTCAGGATGCGGGCCACGTCCAGGGCCACGTTGCCGTTGCCCACCAGCACGGCACGTTCGGCCGAGAGGTCGATCGTCGTCTCCGCGACGTCCGGGTGCCCGTTGTACCAGGCCACCGTGGTGGTGGCCGGCACGCTTCCCGGGAGTTGCTCACCGGGGACGTCGAGAGTGCGTGCCGCCGAGGCGCCGACCGCGTAGATCACCGCGTCGTACTCGGCGGCCAGCTCCTCGGTGGTGATGTCCCTGCCGACCTCGACCCCCAACCGCATCTCGACCCTCGGATGGGTGTGGAACCGGGCGAAGGTTTCGCCGATCTTGCGGGTGGAGGGGTGGTCCGGAGCCACGCCGTAGCGCACCAGACCGCCGGCTGTGGACAGGCGGTCGATGAGTGTGACGCGGCAGTTCGTGTGCAGCAACAGGTCCTCGACCGCGTACATGCCCGCCGGGCCGGTGCCGACCACGGCTATCTCCAGCGCCGGGAAGTCGCTGGGAATGGCGCGGTCGAACACCGGCGGTCCCCACGCGTGGAAGTTCGGTGAGTGCTCCTCTCCGGTGGAGGCGACGGGCTCGGACTCCCGGGCTTCGGCGTAGTAGTCGGCGTTGACCTGGGCGTAGGCCCGCATCGGACCCGTGAGGGCGTCCACCGGGAAGATCGCGTCGACCGGGCAGGCGTCCGCGCAGGCACCGCAGTCGATGCAACTGGCGGGGTCGACGTAGAGCATCTCGGTTCTGCCGAAGTTCGGCTCGTCCGGGGTCGGATGGATGCAGTTGACCGGACACGCCGCCACGCAGGAGGCGTCGGTGCAGCAGGTTTGTGTGATCGCGTAGGCCATGTCAGATCAGGTTCGCGCGTTTGTAGATCCAGGTCGACGCCTTGGTGAGCAGGCCCGCCGAACTCAGGAACTCCATCAGACCCGAGCAGCTGGAGCGCATCAGGGACTTGTGGTGCTGGTTCGCCTTGGCCTCGCGGACGGCTCGTCTGACGTCCAGCCCGGCCTTCTCGTAGACCTTCTTGTTCACCATGCTGGTGACGATGAAGTAGGAGGCCACGGCCACGACGAACGCGTTGATCTGCTTGCGCAGCCAGCCCGCCTTCTCCAGTCGCTCCTTGGTCTCCTGGCGGGCGAACTTCATGTGTCGGGACTCCTCGACCACGTGGATGTTGTTGACCGTGCGGACGAAGGGCACCACACGCTCGTCCCGCATCCAGTCCCGCTGCATGACGTCCAGGACCTCCTCGGCCACCAGGATCGCGGCGTAGGCGGCCTCGCCGAAGGCGAGTGCCTTGAACACGCGGCCCAGTTCGACCACTCCCCGGGGTGGCCGGTAGGCGGGGGCGCGGAGTTTCGCCGCCCCGCGCGCGAACATGATCGAGTGCCTGCACTCGTCGGCGATCTCGGTCAGCGCCCACTGGAAGGCCGGGTCGGTCGGGTCCTTGGCGTAGAAGTCCCGCAGCACCATCTGCTGCAGGATCATCTCGAACCAGATTCCCGTGCTCGCCACCGACGCGGCCTCCTGCCGGGTCAGCTCGCGTTGCTGCTCGGGAGTCATCTCCTTCCAGTACGCGGTGCCGTACAGGGTGCTCCACTCGGGGCTGGTGCCGTGGTAGTTCGTGTCCAGCGGGGTGTCCCAGTCGACTTCCTGGGCCGGGTCGTAGGACAGCGTTTCCGAGGACTCCAACAACCTGCGGGCCACGTCGTCGCGGTCGGGAGTGTCGGAGGGAGTCCCGTTCTCGGTGATGCTGCTGGTCATGGCTGCTCCCTGATGGGCTGACGATGACGGTCTGGTGTTACCGACATTTAGGGGTTACTGAAGGTAACACTTACTTGCTCGGCACGACGAGATCCCAATCACTGTGATATGAATCACAAAAATTGATGATTTCGGATGAGGGGGAAAGTCGTTCCCGAAGGGAGAGCCCGAGAGAGGCGGGAAACGGGATGAGGTCCGGGCGGAACAACCACGTCGCGGACCTCACGAGGGCGAACGGGGGCAGGTCGGGTGAGCGGAGCCCGTTTCCGGGTCGTGTGGGAGCGGCACCGGCCGCCGCGGCGGCCGGTGCCGGTCAGATCAGCCGCAACGACTCCAGTGAGCGGTCGATCTCCTCGGGGGAGACGCTTGCCACCGTCTCCTGGTCGGCGATGCCCACCAGAGCGACACTTCCTCGGTCGGTGGAGACCGTCACCACGCCGAGGTAGGTGGAAGGTGCCCCGCACGGGCCCACGGAGTCGGGGACGACCGTGCCGGACAGGAAGCTCCCCGTGATCGCTCCCCCGTCCAGCTCGACCGGGCGCGGATCGTCCAGTTCGGTCTTCGGGGGTGCTCCCTCCGGAGTGGTCCAGCCGAGTTCGGCGATCCGGCGCAGCACGTGCTCCGCCGCCGCGGCGGAGTCGGACTTCTCGACGGAGGTCAGCCCCACTATGGCCCGGTACGAGGTGGAGGCCTGTGAACAGAATCCGTCCAAGAAGGTCGAGTAGTTGCTCAGTGCCATTCGCTGGCCGGACTCGGTCTCGAAACCGGTGATCCCCTCGTGGTCGGTCTCCCAGAGCGGTGGGACGTCGTAGGCGATCCCGGCGTCGCGGACGGGAACCGCCTGCCACCCCGGTTCCAACGGGGAGACCGGAGTGCTCGGAGCGGCACTCGCCGAGGTCGTCGCTGCTCCCGCTCCGCCCGCCGTGGAGCCGTCCCAGGGTTTGACCAGCACCAGGGTGGTGACGATGGTGATGACGCTGGCCACGGCGGTGGAGGTCACCGCGATGGTGGGACCGTACCTGCGTAGTAGGGACTCTCGGGCAGTGCCGGCGCCCCCGGAGCCGGAGCTCTGGGGGTCGGCGGGAAAACGTCCCGACGTGCCGGCATCGGCGGAATACGGTCCGGACTGTCCCGGTCCGCTCCGGGGCGGGACGGGGTGCCGGGGGTGACCTCCCTCGTGGGAAAGCGGTTGCCCACTCAGTGGGTCGTAGTAGTGCCGCCCCGAGTTGTCCGTCCCGTGCCAGTTGTTCGACCCACCAGGTAACGACATGGTTCGTGATCCTAGCGAGCACCTGGCGGACGCCGTGCGGCGATCCGCGTGGTCGTGCCGGTCAGTTGATCCCGGCCTGCTCGGCGAACTCGGACAACTGGGCGGGAACGGCGCGGAGTCTGCGCACGAACTCGGTCTCCCTGATGAGCAGCGCACGGACCAGTCGCAGTCGCGCGAGCGGATCGGTCTCGGCCAGCAGGTCCTGGCGGTCCTCGGTGGCCAGGACACAACTTTCGGCCAGCCCGTAGGCGAGTGTGGAGGTGTCCGTGTTCTCGGGCGGTGTGGTGCTGCCCTCCACACGCAGTCCCGTGGCCAGGTAGCGCTCGTGCGCGGCGCGTGCCGAGGCGGCCAGACGTTCCCCGACCTGTTCGGTCTCCGGGTCGGGCTCGGTGTCGGGCAGCCACTCCACACGCGCCATCGGGTACGGCGCCGCCTCGGTGTCCAGCTGCAACAGTCTGAAGCGTTGTTCGCCGGTGCTGGTGGTGTCGTAGCGGCCCTCGGGAAGCTGCTGCACTTCGCCCATGCGGGCCGAACACCCTACTTCGTACATCGCGTCGACGTTGTTCTCGCCGACCTCCCAGCCCTGGCGGATCCCGACCACACCGAAACGACGGTCCGGGACCACTTCGTTGACCAGGTCCTGTACGAGTCGGCGGTACCGTGCCTCGAAGATGTGCAGCGACAGCGAGCCGCCGGGGAACAGCACGCTTCCCAGCGGGAACAGTGGGAGAGTCTCGGTCACTCCTCCAACCTACGTGCCCCGCCGCCGCACTGACCAACCGCGCGGCGGCGGGAGGGAGTCAGGTGGGTGGACGGAGCACGGCGAAGGCGTCGGTGATCTGCAGATCACGTGAGGTGAAGCGGAACAGCGCCGGGGGGCGTCCTCCCGCGGGCCCGGAGGACACCGTTTCCCCGGTGGCTTCCAGCGCGCCGCGTCGGGAGAGCACCCGTTGCAGGTTCGTGGCCGAGACGCGGTAGCCCAACGCCGCCGAGTAGATGTCGCGGAGCTCGGCCACGGTGAATCTCGGTGGGGCCAGGGCGAACCCGATGTTGGTGTAGGAGAGCTTCGCCCGCAGCCGTTCCCGGGCGGTCAGCAGGATCTCCTCGTGGTCGAAGGCCGTGGCCGGAAGGGTCTCCACCGGGTGCCAGGCCGTGTCCTCCGGCAGGGTCGGGTCGGCGTCGCAGGGGATGAGTCCGAGGAAGGCGGTGGCCACCACACGTTTTCCCGGTACGCGTTCGGGGGCGCTGAACACCGAGAGCTGTTCGACGTGGGTGAGTTCGCGCACGTCGACCTTCTCCGCCAGCTGCCTGCGGATGGAACGCTCCACCGTTTCGCCGGGGCCGAGTCTGCCTCCGGGCAGGGACCAGCGGTGCGTGTGCGGAGGTCTGGCGCGTTGCCAGAGCAGTGCCTGCAGGGCTTGGTCCCGGATCCGTAGGACACCGGCGAGCACCGCGTGCTCGACGGGTGAGTTCGCACACGGATGGTCCTCGGCTTCCGACGTGTTAGCATAGGGCACGTTTTCGATTATAAGACGAAAACCCTGGTTGGAAAATCAGGAGATCGAGGTCCCGGGGAATCGGGGCCCTTGGGAATCGGCGCGGTGCCCCTTCGCCGCGCCGGTGAGGAGGAGACATGGCCGCGACAGCAGCCAGTCACGGCGTCTCGGCCGGGCTCGACACGGCGGCGGTGCGGCGTACCGAGGACGGCTACACGGGTGTGTCGGCCACCGAGGAGTGGGCCGCCGAGGTCCGTCGTTTGGCGGAGCGGCGCAACGCCGTGCTGCTCGCGCACAACTACCAGCTTCCCGAGATCCAGGACGTCGCCGACCACACCGGCGACTCCTTGGCGTTGAGCCGGATAGCGGCCGAGAGCACGGCCGACGAGATCGTCTTCTGCGGCGTGCACTTCATGGCCGAGACGGCCAAGATACTGAGTCCGGACAAGACCGTGCTCATTCCCGACGAACGTGCCGGATGCTCGCTGGCCGACTCCATCACGGCCGAGGACCTTCGCTCCTGGCGGGAACGGTTCCTCGACGCGGGTGAGCCCGAACCGGTGGTCGTCTCCTACGTCAACACCACGGCCGAGGTCAAGGCGGAGACCGACGTCTGCTGCACCTCGTCCAACGCGGTGGACGTGGTGCGTTCGATTCCCGAGGACCGGCCCGTGCTGTTCTGTCCCGACCAGTTCCTCGGTGCGCACGTCAAACGGGTCACCGGCAGGCAGAACCTGCACGTCTGGGCCGGGGAGTGTCATGTGCACGCCGGGATCAACGGGGCCGAGCTCGCCGAGCGCGCCGCTTCCGAACCGGACGCGGACCTGTTCATCCATCCGGAGTGCGGCTGCGCCACCTCGGCGCTGTACCTGGCCGGGGACGGCACGGTGGACTCCGAGCGGGTGAAGATCCTGTCCACCGGCGGGATGCTGGACGCGGCACGCAGCACGGGCGCTTCCTCCGTGCTGGTCGCCACCGAGGTCGGAATGCTGCACCAGCTGCGCACGGCGGCCCCGGACATCGACTTCCGCGCGGTCAACGACCGCGCCTCATGCCGGTACATGAAGATGATCACTCCCGCGGCGCTGCTGCGGTGCCTCACCGAAGGCAAGGACCGGGTGGAGGTCTCCGACGAGGTGGCGCGGCGAGCCCGTTCGGCGGTCGAACGCATGATCAGTATCGGACGTCCCGGTGGTGGCGAATGACCTGGCGGGCCAAAGCCGATCTGCTGGTCGTCGGAACCGGGGTGGCCGGGTTGAGCGCGGCCCTGCGCGCCCGTGAGCTCGGCATGCGGGTGCTGGTCGTGAGCAAGGAGGAGGTCTCGGCGGGCAACACCTCCTGGGCCCAGGGAGGTGTCGCCGCTGTCCGCCCCGAGGAGAAGGACCCGGGCGACAGCGTGGGGAAACACGTACGGGACACGCTGGAGGCCGGAGCGGGACTGTGCTCACCCACGGCGGTGAACAGCATTCTCGGTGACGGAGCCGCCGCCATACGTCGGCTCCGCGCCTGCGGGGCACGTTTCGACACCACCTCCGGGGGAAGGCTCGCCCGCACCAGGGAAGGGGGGCACAGCGCTTTCCGGGTGATCCACGCCGGCGGGGACGCCACCGGCGCCGAGATCCAGCGTGCGCTGGGCACGACCGCCTCCGCGGAGGGGCTGCCGGTGCTGGAACGGCACTGCGTGGTGGAGCTGTTGCACACCGAGAACGGTGCCGTGGGAGGGGCTCTCGTGCTCGACCACGCCGGACGTCCCGGTGTGCTCCGTGCCCCGGCCGTGCTGCTGGCCACCGGCGGCCTGGGACAGCTCTACCGGGCCACCACGAATCCGGAGGTGGCGACCGGCGACGGGATCGCCCTGGCCCTGCGGGCCGGTGCCGAGGTGGCGGACCTGGAGTTCGTCCAGTTCCACCCCACCGTGCTGCACGTTCCCGGTGAGAACGAGGGCAGGCGACCGCTGGTCACCGAGGCGGTGCGTGGCGAGGGGGCGGTACTGGTCGACGCCCACGGCGAGCGGGTGATGCGGGACGAACACCCCGCTGGTGAGCTGGCCCCGCGCGACGTGGTGGCCGCCGCCATCGAGCGGCGGATGGCCGAGACCGGTACGGAGTCGGTCTACCTGGACGCCACCAGGGCGCTGGGTTCCGCGCTGCCCGACCGTTTCCCCACGGTGTACGCGGCGTGCCGTGCCGCGGAGATCGACCCTGTGGTCGAACCGATCCCGGTCACCACGGCGGCGCACTACTCCTGCGGCGGAGTCGTGTCCACGGTGGAGGGCAGGACCGGTGTGGCCGGACTGTACGTGGCCGGTGAGGTCGCCAGGACGGGACTGCACGGCGCGAACAGGCTGGCCTCCAACAGTCTGCTGGAGGGAGCCGTGCTGGGGGTACGGGCCGCGGAGAGCGCCCGGCACGACCTCGCCCGTGTCCACCAGGGACGTGCGAGACCGACACCGGAGCGGCTTCCCGCCGCCCCGGTGGTCGACCGGGGCGTGCTCCGGAGGATCATGAGCGGCCACGCCGGAATCGAACGCGACGGCGCGGGGCTGGACCAGGCCCGCACGGCGCTGGAGGCGGCCTCGGTGGTACGTCCACTGCGCACACGGGGAGAGGCCGAGGACGCGGCCCTGACGCTGACGGCCCACGCCCTGTTGGTGGCGGCCTCCCACCGCACCGAGTCGCGGGGATGCCATCGTCGACGTGACCACCCGGACACCGACGATCTCCACTGGCGGCGGCCCAATCCGCTGCGGCTGGACGCGTCCGGCTGGCTGATCCGCTCCGCTCCGGAGGAAACGAGGGACGTCGCGTGAACCTGTCCGAAGTCACCACCCGGAACCTGCGCGTGGCCGGACTGGATCCGGCCGAGTCCGAGGTGCTGGTCCGTGCCGCACTGGCCGAGGACCTCAGGTACGGCCCCGACGCCACCACCGAGGCGACGGTGTCCGAGCACTCCGTGGCCACGGCCGCGTTCAACACCCGCGTCTCCGGGGTCCTGGCGGGGCTGCCCCTGGTGCTCGCGGTGTTGGACCAGGTGGTCGGCGCCGACCGCTACCGCGTCGAGCACGCGGGCGTGGACGGCTCCCCGGTGGGGTCCGGCGAGTCCGTGCTCACGGTTCGGGCACCGGTGCGAATACTGCTCACCGCCGAGCGGACCGCGCTGAACCTGCTGACGCACCTCTCCGGAGTCGCCACGGCCACCGCCGCCTGGGTGGAGGCGGTGGCCGGGACCGGTTGTCGGATCCGGGACAGCCGCAAGACCCTTCCCGGCCTGCGGGTGCCCCAGAAGTACGCGGTGCGCTGCGGGGGTGGCGAGAACCACCGTTTCGGGCTCGGGGACGCGATGCTGGTCAAGGACAACCACGTGGCCGCGGCCGGTTCTCCCGGGGCCGCGCTGCGTGCCTGCCGCGAACACGCCCCCGGCCTTCCCCTCGAAGTGGAGGTCGGGGATCTGGACGAACTGGACGAGGTGCTGCGGCAGCGGCCCGGACTGGTGCTGTTGGACAACTTCACTCCCGAGCAGTGCGCCGAGGCGGTGCGACGTGCCGGCGCGGTCTCCCCGGAAACCGAGTTGGAGGCCTCCGGGGGGCTCACCCTCGACCGTGCCGCCGACTACGCGGACACCGGGGTGCACTGTCTGGCCGTCGGGGCGTTGACGCACTCGGCGCCCGTGCTGGACATCGGGCTGGACATGTAGGGAGGAACTCCGAGGCGCGGGCGCGCGATCGTGGGGCGACCGGCGGGCAGTCCGAGTCTCTCGGCCGGTGGGAGTTCAGCCCGGGGCGGGACGGGAGGACGCCCCGAAGGACTCCTCACCCCGCAGGTCGGGCACCTCCGGGGATGAGGTGTCCAGCGGGACGGTCCCGGAACGCACCATCCCGAGCTGTACGCACTGTCGCTGTGAGACCGCCTCCAGGGCCCAGTCGACCGCCACCCGCAACCGGTTCGCGGGCATAGCCATCAGGTGGTACCCCCGGGTGACCACCTTGGCGGGGAATCCCGACACGGGAACGTGCAGCGGGTTGGCCGCCGCCTGGTGCGCACCGAGGTCGACCACGAAGCCCAGGTCGCGGTGCCGGTATCCCCGCAGCTTCCCGTTCCGCAGGGAGGCCACCACGTTACTGGCCGCGAGCTTGCCCTGTCGGGTGGCGTGCTGGGCCGTCATGGGGGTGAGTCCGCCGGGATTGCCCTTGTCGGGGACACCGGCGGCGTCGCCGCAGGCGAAGATCCGGGGGTAGCCCGCGACGTTGAGCGTCTCGTCGACCGCGATCCTGCCCTGTCGGGTCTCCAGTCCGAGGGACTCCACGAGCGGGTCGGGACGCACCCCCACGCACCAGATCAGCGAGTGGGTGGGGACGTGTCGTCCGTTGTCGAGCGTGACCCCTTTCTCACCGGCCTGTTCGATCGAGGTCTCGGTCAACAGCTCGACTCCGCGGGCACGTAGCACGTCGGTGGCCGCCTCCGACAGCCTGTGGTCGAGCCCGGGCAGCACGCGCGGGGCCACGTCGAGCAGTTTCCAGTGGATCGGCTGGTTGGACAGCTCCGGGTGCCGGTCGGCCAGCAACCGGGTGAAGTCCGGTCCCTGGGCGGCCACCTCGGTGCCGGTGTAACCCGCCCCGACGACCACGAAGGTGCAGCGCGCGTCGCGTTCGGCCTGGTCGGTCGTGGCAGCGGCGAGTTCTATCTGCCTGGTGACGTGGTCGCGGAAGTACAGCGCCTCCGGGATGCCCCGGAAACCGTGCCCGTGGGTGGCCACTCCGGGAATGGGCAGCAGCTTGTTCACGCTGCCCGCTGCCAGGATCAGGCGGTCGAAGTCGAGTGCTCCGGTGTTGTCCTCGGGGTCGGTGTAGGTCAGCCGCTGACGGTCGGGATCGACCGAGGTGACCTCGCCGAGCACCAGACGCACCCGTGGCAGGGTTCCCGGAAGGGAGACCGTGATCGCTCGGGGGTCGAGGATCCCCGCGGCGACCTCGGGCAGCAGTGGCAGGTAGAGGAAGTAGTCGGTGGGATTGACCAGGACGATCTCGACTTCCTCCCGCCGGGTTTGCCGGGCCAGCCGCTCCGCCGCGTGATAGCCGGCGAATCCCCCGCCCACGATCACTACTCTGTTGCGTCCCATCGTGTCCCCAACTGGTCGGCTCGTCCTCGACGGCCGGGTACCCGGCGGGGAACTCGATCAAACCGGCCCGTCACCCGTGTGACGGTCGCCCGCCGACCCTCGTCCGCCGCGGAGCCGCACGCACGAGCCGCCCTCCGGGGAGGAAGGCGAGGAGCTTTCAGAGTTTCCGGTTGGCCAGCACCGGAAGGGCCTCCCTGGCCTGCTCGACCTGGGAGGGGTCGATGTCGGTGACCAGCACGTCGGGTTCGGCCTCCAGCTGGTCGTGGATCATTCCGTACGGTGTGACCACGGTGCTGTAGCCGATTCCGGTGGGGGCCTTCGGCGAGGGGTCCCTACCGATGCTGCGCGGATCCGCCTGACCACAGGCCACCACCCAGGAGGTGGAGTCGAGGGCCCGGGCGCGGACGAGCAGTTCCCACTGTTCGCGTTTGCCGCTTCCCGCCCCCCACGAGGCAGCCGTGAGCAGCACCGAGGCACCCCGTTCGGCGAGAGCGGTGTAGAGACCGGGGAAACGCAGGTCGTAGCAGATGCTCAGCCCCACGGTCGCGCCGGGCAGGGGAACCGTCACCGGTTCCTTCCCCGGCGAGACCGTCCGGGACTCGGTGAATCCGAAGGCGTCGTAGAGATGGATCTTGTCGTAGTGCGTGTGCTGTTCGGGGCCGGTGACCAGCAGGGTGTTGGTGACCCGCCCGTCGGCGGCCGGGGTGAACATGCCCGCGACCACGGTGATCCCCGCGTCCTCGGCCAGTCTGCCGACCTCGCCGGCCCACGCCCCGGTCAACGGCTCGGCCAGCGGAGCCAGCGGGGTCCCGAAGCACGCCATGGTCGCCTCAGGGAACACCGCCAACTCCGCACCCGCCTCGCCGGCACGGCGTACACCTCCGGCCACGAGCTCCAGATTCGCGTCGGGGTCCGATGTGGACGAGATTTGGCACAGTGCGACGCGCACCAGCTCACCTCCGCTCCGGCCGGGTCCGTCTCCGCCATCCTCCCATCCGCCCGTCCGGTCACGGGGAGAGCGGACCGGACTCTCCGGCAGGAGGACGGACGTCGCCCGAGGCGCGGGCGCGGAGAGTAGCCAAGATCTCATCGTGTTGCCAGGAACTTGCAGTAATCTCTAGAGTCTCGGCGTGTTCAACCGCCGCACCCTGATCACCTCGTCCCTGGCGGCCTTCGCTCTGGCGGGGACGGCCTGTTCGGCACCGTCGAACTCCGGAGGCGGCAGCGGGCCCCGCTCCATGCTGTTGGCCGACGGCTACGAACCGAGCAGCCTCAACCCGCTGCTGGGCTACGCCCGCTACGGAGCCGCCAAGTTCTACGACGGGCTGCTCGCCTTCGACGGTCGCGGGAAACTGCATCCGGCACTGGCCGCCGAAGAGCCCGAGTCCGCCGACGGCGCCCGCACCTGGACGGTGCGACTGCGGCGCGGAGTCACCTTCCACGACGGCTCCCCCTTCGACGCCCACGACGTGGTGGCCACCTACAGCGCGGCCGTCGATCCCGCCTACGCCGCGACGATCAGTTCCGACCTGTCCATGCTCGACGGTGTCGAGGCCGTGGACGACCACACGGTCCGCTTCCGACTGAACATCCCCTACGCGGCCTGGCCCGCCAGGATGCTCATGGGGATCCTGCCGAAGGACGCGCTCGCCGAGGCCGCGCCCCAGGACCGTTCCCCACTCAACACCGAGCCGGTGGGAACCGGTCCCTACCGGCTCGCGGAGTGGCGCCAGGGCGAACGGATGGTCTGGCGCGCGAACGAGGACTACTGGGGCGGGACCCCGGAGGTGGACGAGATCACGGTCGTGTTCGCCACCGACGACAACACCAGGGCACAACGTGTGCAGGCCGGGGAGTTCGACGGGACGGTACTGCCCCCCACACTGGCGGGACGGATAGGAGGGGACTCCTACCGCACCGTGCACCACGACACCGCCGACTACCGGGCCATCACCCTGCCCAGCGATCACCCGGTCACCGGCGACGCCGCGATGCGCCGGGCACTGAACCTGGCGGCCAACCGCTCGGGCATGGTCGAGAGCCTGCTCGGCGGACACGGAACCCCCGCCCACACCCCCGTGCCCGCCTCCATGGAGCGCTACCACGCTCCCGAGGCCCGTTTCGACTTCGACCGGCAGCGCGCACGCCGGGTGCTCGACGAGGCGGGATGGGCCCCCGGTCCGGACGGGATCCGGCAGCGGAACGGGACCCCGGCCAGGTTCACCGTCATGTACTTCGCCGACGACACGCTACGCAAGAAGTTCGCGGACGCCTTCGCCTCGGACGCGGAGCGGATCGGCGTCCGGGTCGAGCTCGCCGGGGTGGACCGTTCGGAGGCCGCCGAGCGCATCGGTACCGACGCGATCGTGCTGGGCGGGGGCTGCCCGGTCGATCCCGACATCCAGATGTACTCGGCGCTGCACTCCTCGATGATCGGAACCGGCACCTACCGGAACCCGGCCAAGTACCGCAACGACCGGGTCGACTCGGCGCTGGACGCGGGAAGGAACACGGTCGATCCCGCCGAGCGGGCCCGCCACTACAAGGAGGCCCAGCGGGCCTACGTCGCCGACCCCGGCCTGGTGTACCTGGCCTTCGTCCAGCACAGCTACGTGATGCGTCGTGGTGTCTGGAACGGCTACGAACCGGTGGTCGAACCGCACACCCACGGAACCACCTGGGGGCCGTGGTGGAACGTCGAGGACTGGACGCCGAAGAGTTGAGATCGGCGGTATGGTCGGCACACCGTGCCGGCGGTCGTTCCGCGGCGGTGCTGTGGCTGGTCCTGCGGAGACTGGTGTGGGCGGTTCCGGTGCTGCTGCTCGTGTCGCTGGGGGTCTTCCTGCTGGCGGCGGCGTCCCCGTTCGACCCGATCCACCAGTACTACGGGGTGCGGATCTACGACGCCTCGGCGGCGGACGTGGCCAGGGTACGGGCCGAACTCGGTCTGGACCGTCCGGTGCTGGCGCGCTTCTGGGAGTGGCTGAGCGGTCTGTTCTCCGGGGATCTCGGCGTGTCGCGGTCGATGCGCCAGCCCGTGGTCGAGGTGGTCGCGCAGCGCCTTCCGTGGACCCTGCTGCTGGCGGGCACCGGGCTCCTCCTCGCCGTGGTGTTCTCCCTGGTGGTGGGCACGGTCGCCGCCTGGCGGCAGGGAGGATGGCTCGACCGGACGGTCACGGCTGTCGGGCACGCGTTGGAGGGAGTGCCGCCCTTCGTGCTCGCCCTGCTGGCCATCGCCCTGTTCTCCCTCGGACTCGGGTGGCTGCCGGTGGCCGGACTCACCGACGCGGGCAGTTCGCTCGGCCTCGGGCAGGTGCTCGAACACCTGGTACTGCCCGCGGCGGTGCTCGGTGTCTCCCAGGCGCCCTGGCTGGTGCTGCACGTTCGTCAGTCGCTGCTGACCGCCCTGACCGAGGACCACGTCAACGGGGCACGGGCACGTGGGATGAGCGAACGGATCGTGGTGCTGCGCCACGCCTTGCCGACGGCGCTTCTGCCGTTCGTGACCCTGATCGGAGCGCGCGTTCCGGAGCTGGTCACCGGGGCCGTGCTCGTGGAGGAGGTCTTCTCCTGGCCCGGCGTGGCCTCCGCCGTGGTGACAGCGGCGAAAGCCGCCGACTACCCCCTGCTGGCCGTGCTGACGCTCCTGGCCACGGCTGCCGTGCTGCTCGGTTCGCTGCTGGCCGACATCGCCGCGATCCTGCTCGACCCGAGGGTGGCCACCGATGGTTGAACTCAGGCAGCACGACTCGCCCCCCTCGGGAAAGGGGCGGTGGCGTGACGTCGCCCGCTCGCGGGCGGGTACCAAGCGCGGGCGTGGCGCCACGCGCTCGCGCACCCGGCTCTCGGTGGCGGTGTTGGCGGTGTTGTTGCTGGCCGCCGTGCTGGTTCCGTGGCTGTCCCCGTCCACCGGCCTCGTGGACTACGGGTCGGTGCGAATGCCTCCCGGACCCGGGCATCCCTTCGGTACGGACACCTCGGGAAGGGACCTGTTCACGCGTTCCTGGGCCGGGCTGCGGATATCGTTGCTGGTGGCGGCCGTCAGCACCCTGGTCTCCACGGTGCTCGGCTCCGTGGTCGGCACCGTGGCCGGATCGTTCGGAGGATGGACCGACCGGCTGCTGATGCGGCTCGTCGACGCGGTCAACTCCGTTCCCCACCTGCTGCTCGGCATCGTCATCGTGGCCCTGTACAGCGGGACCGTGCTGGCCGTGGTGCTGTCCATCGGACTCACCCACTGGGCCACGGTCGCCCGTGTCGTCCGCTCCGAGGTGCTCGGCCTGCGGGAGCGCCCCTACGTCGATGCGGCGATCTCGGCGGGGGCGAGCAGGTGGTGGATCCTGCGCAGGCACATGCTGCCCGCCGTGGTTCCCCAGGCGTCCCTGTCGGCCGTGCTGCTGGTCCCGCACGCCGTGTTCCACGAGACGGCGCTGAGCTTCCTCGGCCTGGGGCTGCCCCCGCATCTGGCCAGTATCGGCAACATCCTCGGGGACGGACGGGAGGCGGTGTTGCTGGGCGCCTGGTGGATCGTCGCCTTCCCAGCCCTGTTGCTCGTGGCGACCACCCTGGCGGTGTCGGGACTAGCGGCCGCCTGGCGGGACCGTACGGTTCCGGCGCGCCGTTCCGAGTTGACGTTGTGAGTGCTGTTCGCCTGCCGGAGGACGGGGGTGTGGGTGTGGACCAGCACGGTCCGCTGCTGTCACTGGACGACATGTCGGTGCGTTTCCGACTCGGTGGTCGACGTGCGGCAGAGTCGGTGTACGCGGTCACCGACGTGCGGCTGAGGCTGTTGCCGGGGCAGGTGCTCGCGCTCGTGGGGGAGTCCGGTTGTGGCAAGTCGGTGCTGGCCTCCTGCCTGCTGGGGCTCCTCCCGGACAACGCCCAGGTGCGTGGCCGGGCCCGGGTGGGTGGCCGGGGCGGGGAGGTGGAGCTGCTGTCGGCCTCCGAACGGGTGCTGTCCCGGCACGTCCGGGGGCGCCGGATAGGACTGGTCCCCCAGTCCGCGAGCACGCATCTGACCCCGGTGCGCACCGCGCGGTCCCAGCTGGTCGAGACGGTGCGTCACCTGCGTGGACGGGGCAGGGAGGGTGAGGTGGACGAACTCGCCCGCCGGGTCGGACTGGCCCCGCGGGACCTCGACCACTACCCGCACGAGCTCTCCGGCGGCATGGCCCAACGTGTCGCCGTGGCCTCGGCTTTGGTGGGGGATCCTCCCGTGGTCGTCGCCGACGAACCCACCACGGGACTGGATCGTCCGCTGGTGGAACGTACCGTGGACCTGCTCGCCGAACTGGCGGACCGGGACCGGGGGGTGCTGTTGATCACCCACGACCTGGACGCGGCCCGGCGTGTCGCCACCCACGTGGCCGTGATGTACGCCAGTCGTCTCGTGGAGACCGGTCCGGCCGCCGAGGTGTTCGAACGTCCGTGGCATCCCTACACGGTGGGGCTGCTCAACGCTCTGCCCGAGGCCGGTTTCGAACCGATTCCCGGCCGACCTCCCGCCCTGACCGAACTCGACGTCCTCGAACGGAAGTGGGGTTGCGTGTTCTGCCAACGTTGTCCGGACATGCCCGGGGTCTCTCCCTGTGACGGAAACCCGGAACTGGTCGCCCACGGGGACCGTGCCGTCGCCGCCCATCCGCCATGCTGAGGGGACGGGGGCTGGTGGCCGGCTATCGGCGGGGGCGGCCCGTGCTCGACGGGGTGGACCTGGACCTTCCCCGCGGCGAGGTGCGGGGGTTGGCCGGGCCCAGCGGCTGTGGGAAGTCCACCCTGGCGCGGGTGCTCGCGTTGTTGCACCGCCCCTGGTCCGGTGTGGTGGAGTTGGACGGAAGACCGGTCGGCGGGTTCCGGCACGCCGCCTCCCGGCGGGAACGGACCTCCGTCGGTGTCGTCTTCCAACAGCCGCGTCCCGCCGTGGATCCCCGGATGTCCCTGCGCCGCGTGCTCGCCGAGCCCCTGCTGGCCACCGGTCGGGGGGAGGTCGCCGGGAGAGTGGCGGAGCTGGCGGAACTGACCGGTCTCGACGAGGAACTGCTCGACAGGCTTCCGCACGAGGTCAGCGACGGCCAGTTGCAGCGTGCCTGTCTGGGCAGGGCGCTCGCGCTGCGGCCGCGTTACCTCGTCTGCGACGAGATGACGGGGATGCTGGACGCCTCCACCACGGCGGCCCTCGTCCGTGTGGTCGAGGAGCAGGTACGTCGGGAGGGGACCGGAGTGCTCGCCGTCAGTCACGACGAGTCCCTGCTGCGCGCGTGGGCGGGGGGCGATGTCATCCGGCTGTGAGGCGTCCGGATGTGGCAGGGTGAGGTGGATCGCCGGCGCCACGCCGCCGGCCGGCAAGCCCAGATGGTTGTGGAGAGCATTGATGAGTGAACAGACCACGTTCATGCAATGGCGCGAACGCGCGAAGTCGGAGATCCGGCAGGAGCATCCGCAGCTGCGTTGGTTGTTGCTCACCGCCGGGGCCGTGGTGGTGCTCGCGCTCCTGGTGGGCGTCGTCGTCCTGCTGCTGGGGTGAACGTCCGCGCGGGCCCACCCCTGTGGAGTGGGCCCGGCGGGGTCGTTCAGCGACCGCTCTCCTCCAGCAGGATCGACACCGCCTCGTCGTTGCGGCTGGTTTCCCGCTGGATCACCTCGTCCGGCGGGTAGAAACCGTCGAGTCCTCCGCTGCTCGGGTACATCTCGAAGGTGAACGACAGGATTCCGTGCTCGGCCCACATCCAGTCGTTGACGCTGCCGTCGGTGACGTAGAGGTCACTGGACTGCATGGGGGTGTAGCCGTTGGTCGCCGCCATGCTCCTGCCGATCGAGGCGAACCTGCGGTACTCCTCCTCGGTCATGCCCGGAGCGGTGTCGGCCGTGGTGTAGCCGTAGGGCCACAGCACCAGTTCGGAGAAGGTGTGGAAGTCGATGTGGCCGGTCAGCTGCTGCGTGCCGTCCACCACCCTGGACTCCACGAAGTCCCGGATCGCGGAGGTCTCCGGAGCGGAGAACGGTGCCGGGCCACGGTAGGTCGGTGAGCTCGGACTGCCGCTGGAGCCGCCGCAGCATCCCCACTTGTGGCCCCAGTTCCGGTTCAGGTCGACCGGGGCGGGTTCCCTGTTGCGGCGCCAGCCCCGGTAGTAGGTCCCGCCGACGTCGTAGACGACCCCGTCCGGGTTGACCATCGGGACCACCCAGATCTCCCGGCTGTCGACCGTGTCGGTGATCGCCGGGTCACTGCCGTAGTTGTCGGTGTAGCGCCGCAGGATGTGCAGGCACATCTCGGCGGTCAGGTGTTCCCGTGCGTGCTGGTTGCAGGTGAACAGCACCTCGGGTTCGTTCTCGTCGGTGCCCGCGTTGTCGCTGATCTTCACGGCGGGGATGTCACGCCCCTGTGCGGAACGCCCCACGCTGGTCCTGTCGACGATCCCGGGGTGCTCGGTGGCGGCGGTGTCCACTTCCTCGGTCATCTCGGAGTAGGTGTGGTACCCGCTGTCCTCGGGTGGGAAGTCCCCGGGGGCGGCTCTGTCCGAGGATCCACGGTTGGGGACCGCCGCCCGGGACAGCCGCATCCCCGCCGAGCGTAGCCGCCGGGCCTGGTGCTCGTCCGCCTCGACGAAGGCGGTGTCCCCGGTCAGGGACAGCACCAGGGCGCCGGTGCGCTGGATCTCGGTTCGGGTCCGGCTGTCGGTGTCAGTGATCCGGTACACGGACGTGGCTGTGCCCCCGTCGGTGCCGGAACCACTGCCGTGGCGTTGTTCGGCCGCCGACTGGGTGGCGGGCAGCGCCAGCAGACATGCCGCGACGGACAGTGCCGCCGTGGCCCGTCGTCGTGATGCGCGCATGGTTTCTCCGATCGGTCGCGGATCAGGATCATCCGAGACTCGCTCCGATCACGGCGTGTGACAACCTACGTACGTGTGAGTCGGACTCCGCCGTTCCGGTGGGCGACGAGGGCGACGCGGGGGAGCAGCCGGTCGGGTGCCCGTCCCCCGCGGGCTATCCTGGCGACAGCGACGTTTGCGGAAGGATGTCCATGCTCAGCCGAATTGACCTGCGCGGTCGGGAACCCTCCGTGGGAGAGCTACGCACCAGGCTGCCCCGAGCCGGGATGGACGTGGAACACGCGCTGTCCGCCGTGCGCCCGGTGCTCGACGACGTGGCCGAGCGGGGCGTGCCCGCTGCCCTGGAGCACACCGAGCGCTTCGACGGAGTGCGTCCGGAAGGGGTCCGGGTTCCCTCCGGGGAGCTGCGGCGCGCCCTGGACGAGCTCGATCCGGAGGTGCGCAAGGCCCTGGAGGTCTCGGCGGAACGTGCCAGAAGGGTGCACGCCGACCAGCGGCGTGCGGACGTGACCACCGAGGTGACCTCCGGGGGGACGGTCACGGAACGCTGGGTTCCGGTCGCCAGGGTCGGCCTGTACGCCCCTGGAGGACTCGCGGCCTACCCGTCGAGCGTGGTCATGAACGTGGTCCCCGCCCAGGCCGCCGGGGTGGAGTCCCTGGTGGTGTGTTCCCCTCCCCAGACCGAGTTCGGAGGACGGCCGCACCCCACCACCCTGGCCGCCGCCGCGCTGCTGGGGGTCGACGAGGTGTGGGCCGTCGGCGGGGCCCAGGCGGTCGGTTTGCTCGCCTTCGGCGGCTCCGACACCGACGGGACACCGCTGCGGCCGGTGGACATGGTCACCGGCCCGGGCAACGTCTACGTCACGGCGGCCAAGCGCCGGCTGCGCAACGTCATCGGCATCGACGCCGAGGCGGGACCGACCGAGATCGCGATCCTCGCCGACGACACCGCCGACCCGGCACACGTGGCCGCCGACCTGATCAGCCAGGCCGAGCACGACACCCTGGCCGCCAGCGTGCTCGTCACCCCCTCCGAGGAGTTGGCCGGGGCCGTCGACGAGCAACTGCGCGAACGTGTTCCGGCCACCAGGCACGCCGAGCGGATCCGTGCGGCACTGACCGGACAGCAGTCCGGCTGTGTGCTCGTCGACTCGCTGTCGGAGGGGATCCGGGTGGTGGACGCCTACGCCGCCGAACACCTGGAGATCCAGACCGAGGACTCCTCCGCGGTGGCGGCCCGGGTGCGGAACGCGGGGGCGATCTTCGTGGGACCCTATGCCCCGGTCTCGCTCGGCGACTACTGCGCGGGCTCGAACCACGTTCTCCCCACCGGGGGGTGCGCCCGGCACTCCTCCGGGCTGAGCGTGCAGAGCTTCCTGCGCGGCATCCACGTGGTGGACTACACCAGGCAGGCGCTTCACGAGGTCGCCGACCATGTCGTCGCCCTGGCCGACGCGGAGGACCTGCCCGCGCACGGTGCGGCCGTGACGGCCCGCTTCGCATGAACGGTTCGGCATCCGGGAGCGGCGTGTCCGAACGACCGACGAATTGGTGGGAATCCGATGAGTGACGTGATCGGCGGCGAGACGACGCTGGCCGATGTCCCCCTGAGGGAGGATCTGCGGGGGCGCAGTCCGTACGGTGCTCCCCAGCTGGACGTTCCGGTGTTGTTGAACACCAACGAGAACCCGTTCCCTCCTCCCCGGGAGCTGGTCGAGGACGTCGTCGCCGAGGTGCGGGAACAGGCGGGAAGACTGAACCGCTATCCGGATCGGGACGCGGTGGCGTTGCGGACGGATCTGGCCGCCTATCTCACCGGCGCCACCGGGATGGCGGTGTCGGCGGCCAACGTGTGGGCGGCCAACGGTTCCAACGAGGTCCTTCAGCAGGTCCTGCAGGCCTTCGGTGGCCCGGGCCGCACCGCCCTGGGTTTCGAGCCCTCCTACTCGATGCACCCGATCCTGGCCTCGGGCACCCGTACCGAGTGGGTGCCCGCCCCGCGCCGTGCCGACTTCACCCTGGACGGGGCCGAGGCTGCCGCCGTGGTCGCCGAACGCGACCCGGACGTGGTTTTCGTGACCAGCCCGAACAATCCCACCGGGCAGTCGGTGGGATTGGCGGACCTGCGGGCCGTGCTGCGTGCCGCCCGGGGGTTGGTCGTGGTGGACGAGGCCTATGTGGAGTTCTCCGAGCGACACAGCGCGGTGGAACTGATCGAGGAGTTCCCCGCCCGGCTCGTCGTCAGCAGGACCATGAGCAAGGCCTTCGCCTTCGCGGGCGGGCGGCTGGGCTATCTCGTCGCCTCTCCCGCCGTGGTCGAGGCGTTGCTGCTGGTGCGGTTGCCCTACCACCTGTCCTCGGTCACCCAGGCCTCCGCCCGCGCCGCGCTGCGCCACTCCGAAGCGACCCTGGGCGGGGTCAAGCTGTTGGTGGACGAGCGCGCCCGTGTGGTGGGCAGGTTGCGTGAGCTCGGGTTCAGCCCGGTTCCCAGCGACGCGAACTTCGTGCTGTTCGGTCGGTTCCCCGACGCTCACCGAGCCTGGGAACGGTACCTGGACTCGGGGGTGTTGATCCGCGACGTGGGAATCGAGGGCCATCTTCGGGTCACCATCGGTTCGCCACGGGACAACGACGCCTTTCTCGCGGCCAGCGAGCACGTCAGTGAGGAGATCGTCAAGTGAACTCGCCTTCCCGGATCGGAAGCGTGCAACGGGAGACCAGGGAGTCCGCGGTCACCGTGGAGCTGAACCTGGACGGCCACGGTCGGGTGGAGGTGGACACCACCGTGCCGTTCTACGACCACATGCTGCACTCCCTGGGAACCCACGCCGCTTTCGACCTGCGGGTGCGGGCGCGGGGGGACACCCACATCGACGCACACCACACGGTGGAGGACACCGCCATCGTGCTGGGACAGGCCCTGCGGCAGGCGCTCGGCGACAAGTCCGGCATCCGCAGGTTCGGTGACGCCTGGATCCCGATGGACGAGACCCTGGCCCACGCGGCCGTGGACGTGTCCGGACGCCCGTACTGCGTGTTGGACGGCGAACCGGAACAGTACAACTCCTTCACGATCGGGAACAACTACCCGTTCGTGCTCAACCGGCACGTTTTCGAGTCCCTGGCCTTCCACGCGGGGATCAACCTGCACGTCCGTGTGATCCACGGCAGGGACCCGCACCACATCACCGAGGCCCAGTACAAGGCGGTCGCCCGTGCTCTCCGCGCCGCCGTCGAGGTGGATCCGAGGTTCGCGGACGCGGTCCCCTCCACGAAGGGGACCTTGTAGCGGTTCCCGCACCGGCGCGTGGGGTGGGACTCCACCGGGTGCCGCTGCCCGCGTCGTTGGCCACGGGCCGGTTCTCCCGGGGGTGGTGCGGCGTGCCCGTACTCCTCGTCACTCACCCGGACGGGGCTGCTGGGGCGGTCGCTCCTTGACAGCGCGCCGCATGAACAGCAATGTTGCTTATTGAGCAATGTTGTGTGTATCGCGCAACACGGCGTGTGTACACGGGGCTCTGCCGCCGGGACGACGAGGACAGGGGGTCCCCATGGGCAGGTCGTCGACAACGAGGGTGGGATCTCCGGCCGTGCCACCCACCCACGAGCACGGTTCCACCGGTTCGATCCTGAGTGCGATCGGGGACACCCCACTGTTGCTGGTGGAGGGGATACGGGCGAAGGCCGAGTTCCTCAACCCCTCCGGTTCGATCAAGGCCCGGGTGGCCGCCTACATGATCGAACGTGCCGAACGTGCGGGCCTGCTGCGTCCCGGCGACACCGTGGTGGAGGCGAGCAGCGGCAACACCGGCAACGCCATGAGCATGGTGGCCGCGGTCAAGGGTTATCCGATGCTCGTGGTGATGCCCCGGGAGGTCAGCGCCGAACGCGCCGCGATCTGCCGCGCCTTCGGGGCCGAGACGCGGACCGTCGGCGACTTCCACGTCAACGAGGCTCTGGAGACGGCCAGAACCCTGGGGCGTCAGCCCGGCTACTTCGCGCCCCGGCAGTTCGACAGCGAGTGGAACGTCGACGAGAACCGCACCTGGCTCGGTCCCGAGATCCTGCGGCAGCTCCCCACCGGGGTGGTTCCCGACGCCGTGGTGGGGGGTGTGGGTACGGGAGGAACGGTCATCGGCGTGGGGCAGGCCTTCCGCGCGGTCAACCCCTCCTGCCGTGTGATCGCGGTCGAACCGAACGAGTCGTGCACCCTGGCCACCGGCGAGGTGGACAAACACCTCATCGAGGGGATCTCGGACGGCTTCGTGCCCGACGTCTTCGCGCGCCACCGCGACGAGGTCGACGAGATCGTCGCGGTGGACAGTGCCGAGGCCCTGGAGCAGACCCGGCAACTGGCGCGTCGACACGGACTGTTCGTCGGCCCCTCCTCCGGAGCACACTTGGTGGCGGCGAAACGGATCAGACGGCGCAACCCCGAACTCCGGGAGATCGTGACCTTCCTGGCCGACGAGGGTGAGAAGTACCTCACCGAGCACTTCGACTGAACACGGTGCACCGTCGTGACCGGTGGCGGGGCACCCCGAACGGACCGGGCCGAACAAGAGGGCCGGACTCGCAGGGAAACGGGTGGATCGCGTGACAAGGCGCAATTCCGACGGCGACATCGACGAATCGGAACTCGACGTGCGCGCACCGGAACGGGCCGCGGTCGGTGTGAACGGGATCACCGTGGCGTTGCGACGCAGCCTGGAGCAGATGGGGGTGGCCCGGACGGCCAGAACCCTGCCGCTGCTGAACCAGCGCGACGGGTTCGACTGTCCGGGGTGTGCCTGGCCCGACCCTCGTGAGGAGGAGGGGGACTCCCGCAAGGCCGCCGAGTTCTGCGAGAACGGAGCCAAGGCGGTCGCAGAGGAGGCGACCAGGCGCACCGTGGACGCGGACTTCTTCCGCACGCACCCGATCGAACGGTTGGCCGAGCACACCGACTACTGGCTGGGGCAGCAGGGAAGGCTGACCCAGCCGGTGATCCGACGTGAGGGGGACACCCACTACCGCCCCGTCGACTGGGACGAGGCCTTCCGGGTGGTGGCCGACAAGCTCCGGGAGATCGGAGCCGAGCACACCGCGTTCTACACCTCGGGCAGAGCCAGCAACGAGGCGGCGTTCTGCTACCAGCTGTTGGCACGTTCCCTGGGGACGAACAACCTGCCCGACTGCTCGAACATGTGTCACGAGTCCTCCGGCACGGCCCTGAACGAGACGATCGGCGTCGGCAAGGGATCGGTGAGCCTGTCCGACGTGGAGAACGCCGACCTCGTGGTGGTGATGGGGCAGAATCCGGGGACCAACCATCCGCGGATGCTGTCTTCGCTGGAGCGGGTGAAACAGCGGGGCGGCAGTATCGTCGCCGTCAATCCGCTGCCGGAAACCGGACTGATGCGTTTCCGCAACCCCCAGCGTGTTCGCGGGGTCCTCGGCCCGGGAACCCGACTTGCCGACGAGTTCGCCCAGATCCGCATCGGCGGCGACCTGGCTCTGTTCAAGGCGCTCGGGGCCCTGTTGTTGCGGGCCGAGGACGAGGAACCCGGTACGGTGCTGGACCGCTCGTTCATCGAGGAGTACACCAGCGGCTTCGCCGAGTACGCCGCGCGGGCCCGGGACGTCGACTGGGCCGAGGTGGAACGGCTCACCGGATTGGAGCGTTCCCGGATCGAGCGCATCGCACGGATGTTCGCCGAGTCCCGTGGGACCGTGGTCTGCTGGGCGATGGGGATCACTCAGCACAGGCAGGCCGTGGCGACCATCCGTGAGATCGTGAACGTCCAGCTGCTGCGCGGCATGATCGGAAAACCCGGTGCCGGGGTGTGCCCGGTCCGGGGACATTCCAACGTCCAGGGAGACCGCACCATGGGCATCTGGGAGAGGATGCCCGAGTCGTTCCTGTCCGCCCTGGACGAGGAGTTCGGACTGGAGGTGCCCCGCGAACCCGGTTGGGACACCGTGGAGACGCTGCGTGCCATGCACGAGGGGAAGTGTCGGGCCTTCGTCGGGTTGGGCGGCAACTTCGCCGCTGCCACCCCGGACAGCGCCGCCACCGAACGGGCGCTGCGCGGTTGTGAACTGACCGTGCAGGTCTCGACCAAGCTCAACCGCTCGCACGTGGTCCCGGGGCGCACCGCACTGATCCTGCCGACACTCGGGCGTACCGAACGGGACCGCCAGCACAGTGGTGAGCAGTTCGTGACCGTCGAGGACTCCATGTCGGTGGTGCACACCTCGCGTGGACGGCTCGAACCCTGCTCGCCGCACCTGCTGTCCGAGGTGGCGATCATCTCCCGCCTGGCGCGTGCCCTGCTCGGCGAGCGTCACCCCGTGCCGTGGGCGGAGTTCGAACAGGACTACGACCGGATCAGGGACCACATCGCCACCGTGGTCCCGGGGTGCGACGACTACAACCGCCGGGTGCGGGAGCCGGACGGGTTCGTGCTGCCACACCCCCCACGGGACCGGCGGAGTTTCCCCACCACGACGGGCAGGGCCAACTTCACCGTCAACGTTCCCCACGCGATTCACGTGCCCGAGGGGCGGTTGCTGTTGCAGAGCCTGCGCAGTCACGACCAGTACAACACCACGGTGTACGGGCTGTCCGACCGTTACCGCGGAGTGGAGAACGGACGTCGGGTGGTGCTGGTCAACCGGGAGGATCTCGCCGAACTGGGGTTCGAGGACGGACAACTGGTGGATCTGGTCTCCGAGTGGGCCGACGGCTCCGGCGAGCTCCAGCAGCGTCGCGCCGAGGGGTTCCGGCTGGTCGCCTACTCCACTCCGCGCGGCTGCGCGGCGGCCTACTACCCGGAGGTCAACCCGCTGGTCCCCCTGGACTCGGTGGCCGAGGGGTCCAACACCCCGGTGTCCAAGGCGGTGGTGGTCCGGCTCGAACACCGCTGAGTCGGAAGGGGAGAATGCCACCGTTCCTGTCCCACCACCCCACACGGAGCAGCGGTGCGCGATCTCCTTCCTCTCCTCCTGCTGGCCCTCTCCGGTTTTCTCGCCGGGGGCGCCTACGCGATGTGGAAGAGCAGCCGCCTGTTCGCGGTGACGCTCGCGACCACCGCGGTGCTCGCCCTGGTGGGCGGGGTGCTGTGGTGGTCGTGACCGGGCGTGGGAGGGGCCGCGCGCCGTGGTCGGGACGACCGGACGGTTTCGCGGACCCACCCGGCTTCGGGATACCCGGCGGGGCCGCCGGGTACCTGCTCCCGAGCCCGGGCCGAACCCGGCCGGTCGTTTCCGGAAGGACTCCGCCGGGAACGGGCGGGAATCACAGGCCGCCGTCGTTCTTCGGGCGCAGCAGCGGGGCGGCGGGACCGTTGTCGGCCATCCGGTCGTCCGGGTTGTACAGCGAACACGTGTTCAGCGAGAGACAGCCACAACCGATGCAGCCGGTGAGGCGGTCCCTCAGCCGTCGCAACCCGTCGATGCGGGCGTCGAGCTCGTCCCGCCACCGTTCCGACAACCTCGCCCAGTCGGACTTGCCGGGGGCGTGGTTGTCCGGCAGGGTGCTCAGCGCGTCCGCGATGTCCTCCAGGCTGAGCCCCACCCGCTGTGCCGCGCGGATGAAGGCGAGTCGACGCAGCACACCACGTTCGTAGCGCCGTTGGTTGCCGCTGGTACGGGTCGAGCTGATCAGACCCCGGTCCTCGTAGAACCTGAGTGCCGTGGTCGCGAAACCACTGCGTTCGGCGACTTCTCCGATGGTCAGTTTCGGGGCCGGTTTCGACACGGCTCCAGGATACCGGGGCACCCGTTCGTGTGTGGTCCGCTTCGTGGCCGTGGTGGGCGCCGGTAGGCTGGAGACGTGGCACGAGTCGTCGTACTGGACTACGGGTCGGGCAATCTCCGTTCGGCCGAGCGTGCGCTGGAGCACGCGGGCGCGCGGGTGGAGGTGACCTCCGACCATCAACGCGCGTTCGAGGCCGACGGCCTGGTCGTTCCCGGAGTCGGGGCGTTCTCGGCCTGTATGCGGGGGCTGCTCGAGGTCGGCGGGGACAAGGTCGTCGACCGTCGGTTGAACGAGCGGCGTCCCGTGCTCGGGATCTGCGTCGGGATGCAGATCCTGTTCGAGCGTGGCGTGGAGCACGGGGTCGAGGCCGAGGGGCTGGGGCGCTGGCCCGGCACGGTCGAACGACTCCGTTCCGAACCCCTTCCGCACATGGGGTGGAACACCGTCTCCGCCCCCGGCGACAGCGCGTTGTTCGCCGGTTTCCCGCCGGAAACCCGCTTCTACTTCGTGCACTCCTTCGCCGCGCGTGACTGGCCCGACGCCGCCCGGGGGTTCGAAGAGGGCGGGCAGCCCCGGCTGATCCGGGCCGAACACGGGGACTCCTTCCTGGCCGCCGTGGAGGACGGCGTGTTGACGGCCACCCAGTTCCACCCCGAGAAGTCCGGCGAGGCCGGTATCGGTCTGCTGCGCAACTGGCTGGGGACCCTGTGAGGACCCGTCGGTACGGTCTGATGCGCCCCGGCGGCCCCGCCCGTGTGGTCGCCGCGGTGGTGTGCCTGGGCATGGTGGTCGGATACGCCTCGACGCACCTGCTCGTCTCCGGGGTGTCCGGTTGGGTGGTGCTGTTCGTGGCCCTGCTGGTGCTGGGGCTGCCGCTGGGAGCGGTGCTGCGTTCGGCGACCCGTTCGCGTCGACGCTGACCGCCACCTCCCGATGGGGAGGGGGCCTGTCGACCGACGTGGGTGGCGCCGGCTTCCCCGTGTGCGGATCGTAGGCTTGGGGAGTGACTTTCACGCTGCTTCCCGCCGTTGACGTGGCCGACGGGCAGGCGGTGCGCCTCGTCCGTGGTGCCGCCGGAACCGAGACCACCTACGGGGATCCGTTGCAGGCCGCCCGAGCGTGGCAGGACTCCGGGGCCGAGTGGATTCACCTCGTTGATCTGGACGCGGCTTTCGGGCGTGGTTCCAACCACGAACTGCTGGCCGAGGTGGTGAACCGGCTCGACGTGCGTGTCGAGCTTTCCGGAGGGATCCGTGACGACGCCTCGCTGCGGGCCGCGTTGGAGACCGGGTGCGCCCGGGTCAATCTGGGCACGGCGGCCTTGGAGGATCCGGAATGGACCGCCGGTGTGGTCCGTGAGCACGGACAGCGTGTCGCCGTCGGTCTGGACGTGCGCATCGGGCCGGAGGGACATCGGCTCGCCGCCCGGGGGTGGACCAGGGACGGTGGAGATCTCTGGGAGGTGCTGGACCGTCTGGACCGGGCCGGTTGTCATCGGTACGTGGTCACGGACGTGAGCAAGGACGGGACGTTGCAGGGACCCAACCTGGAGCTGCTGCGGGCCGTCTGTGAACACACCCCCGCCCCGGTGGTGGCCTCGGGAGGTGTTTCCACCGTGGAGGACCTGGTCGCGTTGTCCGAGCTGGAGCCGCTGGGACTGGAGGGAGCGATCGTGGGCAAGGCCCTCTACACCGGCGACGTCACGCTCCCCGAGGCGCTGGCCGCCGTACGCTCCTGAACCGTCACCCTCCCGGAAGGGCGCCGCGTGCCGCTCCGACGGGGCGGGCGCTTACCCTGGAGACATGGCTGTCGCGGTGCGCGTGATCCCGTGTCTGGACGTCGACGAGGGCAGGGTGGTCAAGGGAGTCAACTTCACCGACCTCGTCGACGCGGGAGATCCGGTCGAGTTGGCCCGGTTGTACAACGGTGAGGGAGCCGACGAGCTGACCTTCCTCGACGTCACCGCCTCCTCCGGTGACCGGGAGACCACCTACGAGGTGGTGCGGCGCACGGCCGACCAGGTCTTCATCCCGCTGACCGTGGGAGGGGGTGTGCGCTCCGCGGACGATGTGGATCGCCTGCTGCGTGCCGGCGCGGACAAGGTCAGCCTGAACACCGCGGCCGTCGCGCGGCCGGAACTGCTGGAGACCGCCTCCCGCCGTTTCGGTGCCCAGTGCGTGGTGCTGTCGGTCGACGCCAGGAGGGTTCCGGAGGGCGGAGAGCCCACTGCCTCGGGATTCGAGGTGACCACCCACGGTGGGAGGAAGGGAACCGGCATCTGCGCGGTCGGGTGGGCCGAGCGTGCCGAGAACCTGGGTGTCGGGGAGATCCTGCTCAACTCGATGGACGCCGACGGCACCAAGGAGGGCTTCGACCTGGAGATGATCCGGGCGGTTCGTGCCGCCGTGGGGGTTCCGCTGATCGCCAGTGGCGGTGCCGGCGACAAACACCACTTCGCCCCGGCGGTGCACGCCGGGGCCGACGCGGTGCTCGCCGCCAGCGTGTTCCACTTCGGTCAGTTGACCCTCGCGGAGGTCAAGAACGCCATGCGCGCGGAGGGGATCACCGTCCGATGAGCGGAACGGGAGCGGCCGAACCGGGACTGGCCCCGGCGATCGCGGACAGGCTCAAACGGAACGAGGCCGGGCTGGTCGCCGCCGTGGTGCAGCAGTACGACGACGGCAGGGTGCTGATGATGGCCTGGATGGACGACGAGGCGCTGCACCGCACCCTGACGACCAGGCGGGCCACCTACTACTCCCGGAGCAGGGACAGCCACTGGGTCAAGGGCGAGACCTCGGGAAACACCCAGTACGTACGCGAGGTGCGGCTGGACTGCGACGGGGACACCCTGTTGGTGCTCGTCGACCAGACCGGCCCGGCCTGTCACACGGGGGCGCCGGACTGTTTCGACGCCGACGTCCTGCTGTCCCCCACGGAGACCGGCGGGCACGGGGGAGCGTGAACCGGTCTCAGCGGTTCTCCAGGTCCCCGGTGAGATAGTGCTGCACGGTGGGGGCCATCGTGCGGGTGACCGTCTCCACGTCGGCCTCGTCGAGCGGGGAGAGTCTGATCACGTAGCGGATCATTCCCAGCCCGACCAGCTGTGAGGCGCACAGCGCGGCACGCAGGCCGGTCCGGTCCGCCCGCAGTTCCCGGAGCAACGGCTCCAACAGGGTGCTGGTGAGGAACTCCCGCAGCATCCGTCCCGCCTCCTCCCGGTCGGAGACGCTGCGCACCAGTGCGGTGAACTCACCTCCCCCCGCCTCGTCCCAGGTTCGCAGGAAGGTGCCCAGCACGCGCTCGCCGAGCCGTTCACGGGGACCGTCCAACAGGTCGGGAAGGAGGCGGGCCGGTTCCAGGGGCAGGGACACGGCCGCGGTGAACAGCCGTTCCTTGCCGCCGAACCAGTGTCGGACCATCGCCGGATCCACCCCGGCCCTGCGCGCGATGTCCCGCACCGTGGCCCCGTCGTAGCCGTTCTCGGCGAACGCCGTACGGGCCGCGGTGAGCAGTGCCCGTCTGGTTTCGTCCCCGCCCGCCCGCCGCCCTCTGCGCCGGTTCCCTCCCGTGCTCCGGTGATCCTCGTGCCGCACGGAGGACATCCTCACCGGTGTGGGCAGGGGACGCAATGCCGGGGTTAGTCGCGAGCCCACCGCGGGCGGCCTGCAACAATGGCGGTCATGGTCGGCGACGGTGACATCGGCACTATCAGTCCCTGCCAGGCCGAGTTCCGTGAACTGGCGCGGGGACGCAGAGTGATCCCCGTGGTGCGGCGTCTGCTCGCGGACGACGAGACACCGCTCGGTGTCTATCGCAAGCTCGCCCGGGACGAGTCGGGAACCTTCCTGTTCGAGTCGGCCGAGAACGGGCGTTCCTGGTCCCGCTGGTCCTTCGTGGGGGTACACAGCGCGGCCGCGCTGACGGTGCGTGACGGTCGGACCCACTGGATGGGACAACCCCCGGTCGGCGTTCCCACCGAGGGGGACCCGTTGGACACTCTGCGGGAGACGCTGCGTCTGCTGCACACCGACCCGCTTCCGGGAATGCCCCCGTTGACGGGGGGGATGGTCGGATACCTCGGCTACGACGTGGTGCGTCGCTTCGAACGGATCCCGGAGCTCACCGAGGACGACCTACGGCTTCCGGAGATGGTCATGCTGTTCGCCACGGACCTGGCGGCGCTGGACCACCACGAGGGAATGATCACCCTGATCGCCAACGCCGTCAACTGGGACGACAGCCCGGAGCGCGTGGACGCCGCCTACGACGACGCCGTTCGGCGTCTCGACCGGATGACCGCGAGGCTGCACGAGCCCAGCCCCTCCACCGTCGCCGCCTTCTCCCGAACCGAGCCGCGTTTCTCGCGGTACCGTTCCTCCGAGGAACACCAGCGGGCGGTGCTGCGTGCCAAGGAGGCGATTCAGGCGGGCGAGGCCTTCCAGGTGGTGGTCTCGCAGCGTTTCGAGATGCCCACCGAGGTGCCGGGGCTCGACATCTACCGCATTCTGCGGACCACCAATCCGAGCCCGTACATGTACCTGCTGCGGCTGCCCGACCCCGCCGGCGGGGAGCCGTTCGACATCGTCGGTTCCAGCCCGGAGTCGCTGGTGCGGGTCCGGGACGGGCAGGCCACGACCTACCCGATCGCGGGAACCCGGTGGCGGGGGGTCGACGAGGACGAGGACGTCGCCCTGGAGAAGGAACTCATCAACGACGAGAAGGAACGTGCCGAGCACCTGATGCTCGTCGACCTGGCCCGTAACGACCTGGGACGTGTGTGTCGTCCCGGATCGGTGCACCCGGTGGAGTTCTTCCGGGTGGAGCGCTACAGCCACGTCATGCACATCGTCTCCTCGGTCTCGGGCACCCTCGCCGAGGGGCGGAGCGCCTTCGACGCGGTGCGGGCCTGCTTCCCGGCGGGAACGCTCTCCGGGGCCCCGAAGCCACGTGCCCTGCAACTGATCGAGGAACTGGAACCCGTGCGCCGCGCCCAGTACGGGGGCGTGGTGGGGTATCTGGATTTCGCGGGGAACGCCGACACCGCGATAACGATCCGTACCGCTCTGCTGCGGAACGGAACGGCCCACGTCCAGGCCGGTGGGGGGGTCGTCGCCGACTCCGACCCGGAGGCCGAGGACCGCGAGTGCCTGAACAAGGCCATGACGGTGCTCAACGCGGTGGCCACGGCACAGACCCTGCGGAGTCCGACCACGGTGTCCGGGGGGACTGAAACGGTCGCGGCGGAGTCCGCCCCCGAACCGGCCGACGGGGTTCCGCGGGACGGGAAGGCGAGGTCGGTGTGACCGGGGAAGCCACGGGGGAACCACGCCCCCGCAGAGGCGGCCTGCTGGCCGTGTGCGTGATCGGGATCCTCGCCTCCGCGGTGGGCCTGTGGGCGGCCGGTTCGCTCGTCTGGCTGCGCCAGCGCTACGACACCCCGTTCTCCGGGGAGTCGGTGGCCGAGGTGAGTGGGTCCGTGGTACGCGGCGAGCTCTCCCCGCTGGCGCTGGCCACCCTCGCGGCGATAGCGGCCGTGCTTGCCACGGGCGGGATACTGCGCAGGCTGATCGGGCTGGTCGTGGTCGCCGAGGCCGTATTGCTGGGCTGGCGGCTGTTCGACTGGGCCGACGGTCCCCGGGGAGTCGCGGAGATACCGGGCACTCCGCCGGGCAGTCGGCCACTGGCCGTGGAGGAGGTGTCCCTCTTCGGGCCCGCGCTGATGGGGGCCTCCGCCGTGGTCCTGCTGGTGTGCGGGCTGCTCGTGCTGGTGGCCGCTCGTCGGATGCCCGCCATGGGGGCGAGGTACTCCGCCCCGCGACAGGGCGGACAGACCCGCGATCCGCAGCTGCGTGCCTGGGAGGACCTCGACGAGGGGCGGGATCCCACGATCGACGGGGACGCCGGAACGGGCGAGCCGCCTCGGGACTGAACTCGGCCACCGGAAACGGTGGGTTCGCCCGCCGCCGGGCCTCCCCGGCCCCGCTCGGGCGGGGGGACCGACTCCGCCACGGAGGGGATCCCACGGCCGCCGAACGAGGGAACGCGATGAACACCAGGGACTTAGGTCCTTGGTGCGCTGGGACGTTATTCCGCCCCCTGCGGCGGGTTTCACACCGATCGGGGTTAGCATCGGGAACGCGACCGGCACGGCGGGGAAGGGGAGTGTCGTGATCGAGCGCGATGAGACGATCCGCGCGTATTGCCACCTGCGAACAAGTGTCCGGCCGGCCCTAGGCGAGGTGCCCGCGTGAGCGTTCTGGACACGATCATCGAGGATGTGCGCAAGGATCTGGCCGCCCGCGAGGCGGCGGTGCCGTTCGAGGAGATCAAGCAGCGTTCCTCCGCGGCACAGCCGCCGAAGGACGTGTGGGCGGCGTTGCACGAACCGGGCGTCGGCGTGATCGCCGAGGTCAAGCGGCGCAGTCCTTCCAAGGGGGAGCTGGCCGACATCGCCGAACCCGCGGACCTGGCGGCGCAGTACCAGGAGGCGGGCGCGCGGGTGATCAGCGTGCTCACCGAACAACGCCGTTTCGGCGGCTCCCTGGCCGACCTGGACGCGGTGCGGGCGCGGGTGAGCGCGCCGATCCTGCGCAAGGACTTCATCATCAGCCCTTACCAGGTGCACGAGGCCAGGGCACACGGAGCGGACATGGTGCTGCTCATCGTGGCCGCTCTGGAACAGAACGCGCTGGAGGCGCTGCTGGACCGCGTCGAGTCGCTCGGTATGGCGGCTCTGGTGGAGGTGCACAACGCCGAGGAGGCGGACCGTGCCCTCGAAGCCGGCGGGAAGATCATCGGGGTCAACGCGCGGAACCTGCACACCCTGGAGGTGGACCGGGAGGTTTTCGGGCGGATAGCTCCGGGGCTGCCCGTCGACGTGCTCAAGGTGGCCGAGTCGGGGGTGCGCGGCCCCAGTGACCTGATGGCCTACGCAGGGTCGGGAGCGGACGCCGTGCTGGTCGGTGAGGGGCTCGTCAGCAGCGACGATCCACGAGCGGCTCTGACGCAGTTGGTTACGGCGGGATCGCATCCCGCCTGCCCCCGGCCGAGTCGCGGATAGGAGACCGGATGACAGCACGTGATCTTGGTGGGGCCGCCGACCCGGACGAGCTCGGTTCTCCCGACTCGGGCAGTCACGACCCCGACGAGGGAGGGCACTTCGGCCCCTACGGGGGCCGGTTCATGCCCGAGGCGCTCATCGCCGCCCAGGACGAGCTGGCCGCGGAGTACGACAAGGCCCGCCGCGACCCGGAGTTCGTGGCCGAACTCGACCGGCTGCTGCGGGACTACGCCGGGCGTCCCTCTCCGTTGACCGAGGCCGAACGGTTCTCCGCCCACGCCGGTGGGGCCCGGGTGCTGCTCAAACGGGAGGATCTCAACCACACCGGTTCCCACAAGATCAACAACGTGCTCGGACAGGCCCTGCTGGTCAAGCGCATGGGCAAGCGTCGGGTGATCGCCGAGACCGGAGCGGGTCAGCACGGCGTCGCCACGGCAACGGCCTGTGCCCTGCTGGACCTGGACTGCGTCATCTACATGGGAGCCACCGACACCCGACGTCAGGCGCTCAACGTCGCCCGTATGCGCCTGCTCGGCGCGGAGGTGCGTCCGGTGAGCACCGGCTCGGCCACGCTCAAGGACGCCATCAACGAGGCGCTGCGGGACTGGGTCACCAACGTCGCCGACACGCACTACCTGCTGGGAACCGCGGCGGGAGCCCATCCCTTCCCCCTGCTGGTCCGCAACCTGCACCGGGTGATCGGGACGGAGGCCCGGCAGCAGGTGCTCGAACGCACCGGAGGACTGCCCGACGCGGTGCTGGCCTGTGTGGGTGGGGGATCCAACGCGATCGGGATCTTCCACGGGTTCATCGACGATCCGGGGGTGCGGCTGATCGGTGCCGAGGCCGGAGGGCACGGTCTGGACAGCGGCGAACACGGTGCCGCCCTCACCAGCGGAAGCCCGGGAACCCTGCACGGGGCCCGCTCCTACCTGCTCCAGGACGAGGACGGTCAGATCGCCGAGGCCTACTCGATCTCGGCGGGCCTGGACTACCCCGGGGTGGGGCCCGAACACGCCTGGCTGGCCGACAGCGGCCGCGCGGAGTACCGGGCGGTCACCGACGAGGAGGCCATGGAGGCCTTCCGGTTGCTCTCCCGAACGGAGGGGATCATTCCCGCCGTCGAGTCCGCCCACGCCCTGGCCGCTGCCCTGCGGGTGGGCACCGAACTCGGTCCGGAGGCCGTGCTCGTGGTGAACGTCTCCGGACGCGGGGACAAGGACATGGACACCGCCGCGCACTACTTCGGTCTCGTTCCCGAGGCCGGGATCACGGGAGAGGACCAGCAGTGAGCCTGCAAGAGGTGTTCCGCAACTGCGCCGAACAGCGACGCTCCGCCCTGATCGGCTATCTGCCCGCCGGATTCCCCACCGTGTCCGAGAGCGTCGGGTTGTTCGAGGCCATGGTCCGGGGCGACGGGCACACCCCGGGGTGCGACATCGTCGAAGTGGGGCTGCCCTACTCCGACCCCGTGATGGACGGCTCCACGATCCAGTCCGCCGCCGAGCGGGCGCTGCGGAACGGTTTCCGCGTGCGACAGCTGTTCGACGTGGTCTCGGCGGTGGCCGCGAGCGGGGCGGTTCCCGTGGTGATGAGCTACTGGAACCCGATCCACCGTTACGGTCCGGACGCCTTCGCCCGCGACCTGCGTGCCGCCGGAGGGGCGGGGTTGATCACCCCCGACCTGGTTCCCGAGGAGGCCGGGGAGTGGATGGAGGCCTCGGAGGAGCACCGGCTCGACCGGATCTTCCTCGTCGCTCCCTCCTCCACGGAACACCGGCTGGCGCTGACCGCCTCGGCCGGTACGGGGTTCCTCTACGCCGCCTCGGTGATGGGCGTGACCGGCGCCAGGGAGTCGGTGTCCGACTCGGCGCGGGAGCTGGTGCGGCGCACCCGCGCGCACACGGAGCTGCCGATCGGGGTCGGGCTCGGGGTGCGAACCGCCGAGCACGCGGCCGAGGTCGCCTCCTTCGCCGACGGCGTGATCGTGGGTTCGGCCTTCGTCACCCGTGCCGAGCGGGAGGGGCAGGACGGGGTGTGTGCCTTCGCGGGGGAACTCGGCAGGGGAGTGCGAACCGCCTCCCCGGAACCCGCCGGTGGATGATCCGGAGCCCCCGGCGGGCACGTTTCCGGAGCCCGTTACCGTGGGCACGTGACTGTCGCTCTGCCGCAATCGGCGATCACCCACCTGGCCAACATCCCCAGTCCCGACCGGGGGGTGTGGTTTCTCGGCCCGGTACCCATCCGCGCCTACGCGCTGTGCATCATCGCCGGGATCATCGTCGCGATCGTCTGGGCGGAGCGACGGTGGGTGGCACGTGGGGGACGCAAGGGGGCGGTCACCGACATCGCCGTCTTCGCGGTCCCGTTCGGTCTGGTGGGCGGCAGGCTCTACCACGTCGTCACCGACTACTGGCGCTATTTCGGGCCCGACAGCCCCAATCCCTGGTGGGGAATATTCCAGATCTGGCAGGGCGGTCTGGGGATCTGGGGAGCCGTGGCCCTGGGGGCCGTCGGCGCCTGGATCGGCTGCCGTCGCCGTGGTGTCCCGCTGCCCGCCTTCGCCGACGCCGTGGCTCCCGGTCTGGTCACCGCCCAGGCCATCGGCAGGCTGGGCAACTACTTCAACCAGGAACTCTACGGTTCTCCGACCGACCTGCCCTGGGGCCTGGAGATCTACCGACGGGTGCCGGATCCGGTCACCGGTACGGCCGTCAACCACGTTCCCGTGGAGGTCGTGCACCCCACCTTCCTGTACGAGCTGCTGTGGAACCTGCTGGTGGCGGCCTTGGTCGTCTGGGCCGACCGCCGCTTCCAGATGGGGCACGGCAGGGTGTTCGCGCTCTACGTGGCCGGATACACCGCCGGGCGTTTCTGGATCGAGATGATGCGCACCGATCCGGCCTCCACACCGTTCGACCTCGGCATCAGGGTCAACGTCTACGTGGCCGCGCTGGTGTTCCTGCTGGCGGTGGCCTATCTGGTGCTCGTCCGGCGAGGCAGGGAGTCCCCCGAGCTCCTGTGGGGCCGACCGCTGCCCGGCGATCCGGACTACGGTGCCGCCGGCGACTCCCGCCGGGCGCGGGGTGCCGACTCCTCCGACGGGGAGAACGGGAGCGGTGCGGACTCCGCCGGGGCCCACGACGGCAACCCCTCCGGACGGGACGAGGCACACGGGGACTCCGAGGGTCGCTCGGGCTGAGGCGGCCCGACGGTCGTCCGCTCACCCCGCGGTGCCTGGCGCCGTACGTACGGGAACGACCGCCGGGGAACCGTCCGGTGCGGTCAGCAGACAGACCCGGGCGGAGTAGTGCTCGGCCAGCGTGGCACTGGTGAGCACGTGCTCGGGCGGGCCCTCCGCGTGGACACCGCCTCCGTCCAGCAGCAACAGCCGGTCGGAGTACTGGGCCGCCAGCGTCAGGTCGTGCAGTGTGCTCACGACCGTGGTGCCCCGCTCCCGCCGCAGCTGGTCGACCAGGTCCAGCAGCGCCTGGGCGTGACCGACGTCCAGGCCCGTGGTCGGCTCGTCGAGCAGCAGGACCCCGGTGCCCTGTACCAGAGCCCTGGCCAGCACGGCACGCTGGCGTTCCCCGCCGGACAGGGCGTGCAGGCCGCGGTCGGCCAGACGGGTGAGATCCAGCCGTTCGAGCACCTCCGCCACCGCGATGCGGTCCCGTGCGCTCTCCCGGGCGAGAACGCCCGTGTACGGGGTGCGGCCGAGCAGCACGTAGTCGGTGACGGTCAACCCGATGGGCAGCTGGGGAAGCTGTGGGGCGTAACCGAGCAGTCTGGCCCGCTCACGATGTCCCAGAGCGGCGACGTCACGGCCGTCCACACTCACTCTTCCCGTGTGTTTGACCAGTCCCAACACCGCCTTGATCAGCGTGGACTTCCCCGCCCCGTTCGGTCCGATCACTCCGAGCCAGCTTCCGGACCCCACCCTGGTCGACACCCCGGAGAGCACCGTGCGGTCCCGGTATCCGGCGGTGAGCCCGGACACGGTCACCTCGCTCATGCGCTCACCCCCGTACCGATCCGGTCTCGCACCACCCGGGTCCTCCTTCGGTCCTCGTCAACGGGCTCGGTTCGTGCGCAGCAGGAAGGCGAAGAACGGGGCGCCGGTGAACGCGGTCACCACCCCGATCGGCAGCTCGGCGGGGGCCATGAGGGTGCGCGCCAGCGTGTCGGCCGCGACGAGGAAGCTTGCGCCGAACAGCACCGACAGCGGCACGATCACCCGGTAACTGCCTCCCGAGGTGAGCCGCACCAGGTGCGGAACCACCAGCCCCACGAAACCGATCAGTCCGGACACCGAGACAGCGGCCGCCGTGGCCAGCGAGGCCGCAGCCAGCACCAGGGCCCGTACCCGTCCCGGACGGATCCCGAGGGTGGCCGCTTCCTCGTCGCCGACGCCGAGCAGGTCGAGCAGCCTCCCACAGGCGCACAACACCACCAGCGCGGGCAGCAGCGTGGGCAGCACCACGAGCACGTCGCCCCACCCCGCCGTGCCCAGATCGCCGAGGATCCACATGTACACGCGTTGCAGGGACTCCACGCGCAGCTGTTGGACGAAGGTCTGGGCCGCCGTGAGGAAGGCCCCCACCGCCACCCCGGCCAGGACCAGCGTGGCCGTCTCCGGTCCCGCCGAACGCCCGATCAGCCAGGTGAGCAGCACACCGCCGAGTGCCCCGCCGAAGGCGGCCAGTTGGGTGACTCCGGTGGTTCCGAGTCCGATCTGGGGGACCGTGACGGCCATGACGGTCACGCTCAACCCGGCTCCCGCCGCCGCGCCGAGCAGGTACGGCTCGGCCAGGGGGTTGCGGAACACCCCCTGGAAGGCGGCCCCCGAGATCGCCAACGCCCCACCGACCAGGGCCGCGAGCACCACTCTGGGGACGCGAAGCTGCCACAGGATCGCGGCCTCCCGCTCCGACAGGGGGGAGACCCCGCCGGTGACCTGGGCGCCGATCTCGGCGAGCACACGGTGCCATCCCAGGTCGGCGGCGCCGAGTAGCACGGAGAACAGGCTCACGCCCACGAGCGCGACCACTCCGTGGAGCACGTGGGTCGGGCGCAGGGTGCCGAGGTGTTCCCGCCGAGGGGAGGAGGCGGGTGCGCGGGCGAGGCCGGTGGTGGAGGAAGAGCCGCTCATCCGGCGAGTCAGTCCTCCCGCGCGGAGCGGATCGCCTCGCTGACGTCGCGCGCGAACTCCACCACACGCGGTCCCCATCGGCTGGCGGTGTCGTCATCCAGTTCGTGGACCCGTCCCCGGCGCACCGCCGTCAGGCTGTCCCAGCCGGGCCGTTCGGCGACCTTGTCCGCGGTCACCCCCGCCTCGGTGTCGGCGAGGAAGATCATGTCCGGGTCGGCCCGCAGGATCTCCTCCTCGGAGAGCTTGGGGAACTTCCCCTCGGCCGAGTCGGCGATGCTGTCGGTCAGCCCGAACTTCTCGTAGACGCTGCCGACGAAACTCGTCGAGGAGGCGGCGTAGTGGTTCGGTCCCACCTCGTGGTAGTAGGTCGTGCCCTCCTCCGGCCGGGGTGTCTTCCGGGCCAGTTCGTCCAGCTCGGAGCGCATCCGTTCCACGGTGTCGTCGGCGCCCTCGCCGTGGCCGGTGGCCTTGCCCAGCGTCCTGATCTGTTCGTAGGCGTCCCGGAGGTTCTCGGCGGAGGGGGTGAGCAGGACGGGGACGTCGACCTCCCGGAGTTCGGCGGCCAGTGAGTCCGCACCGCCCGCCTGGGCGATCACCAGATCAGGGTCGTACTCGGAGACGGCGCCCGCGTTGACGTTCAACGCCGAGAAGTCCTCGCGTGGGGCACGCGGCGGGTAGTCCGAGTTCTCGTCCACGGCCACCACCTGGTCACCGGCTCCGATGGCGTAGAGCACCTCGGTCGCCGTGGGACTGAGCGAGACGATCCGTTTGGGTTGTTCCGGAAGGGTGACCGGATCCTGCCCGGACAGCTCGATCCGTACGGGAAAAGCAGCGGCCGGGTCGTCGGTGGAGGGGGGCTGTTGGCCGGAGGGGGACCGGCTCGCGCACGACGTGACTGGAACGAGCAGCGCGAACACGGTCAGCAGCAGAGCCGCACCGCGGCGAAGTCCGATCGTCCGACTCATGGTGTCCTCGGGTTCGGCCGGTGCGGTGCGGAGCCCGCCGCACGACCGGCCGACCCCGCACTCCTACACCGGGAGTGTGCGGTCATCGACGTCGTACGAGGCGACCTGGCTTGGTCCGGTGGAACACGCCCACCGCTGCGGGCGCCGCCGGACTTCACAGTTGCGGAGACAGCACCGGAGTCACACCGGATTTCGCTCGCACGACACCTCCTGGACTGCCCGGAACCGGGCAGCAGGCATCTGAACAGCGAAGATACCATTCGCTGTGGTCGGAGCGTGTCGCAGCCCCGGCGGTGTTCGCCGTCTCCCCGGGCGAACACCCTCAGGAACGGTACGCCAGCGCTCTCAGAGTTCGAGCCCGCCCAACGGTTCGGGCAGATCACCGGTGTGCACCACGGCGAGTCTGGTGGTGCTCCTGGTCAGCGCCACGTAGACGTCGTTGATGCCGCGCTGTGACTCCTCCAGGAAACCGGCCGGATCGACCACGACGACGCTGTCGAACTCGAGTCCCTTCGCCTGCTCGACCGTCAGCACCGTCACGGGGGTCTCCAACCCCTCGGGCTGGGGGCCCACCGTCGCCTCGGGGAGCCGTTCCCGGACCGGGGGGCCGACCTCGGAGAGCCTGCCGGGGGGCAGGAGCACGGCCACCCTGCCACCGTCGACCGCCTCCAGCTCGTCGGCGACGGTCTCGGCGGCGCGGGCGGCCAGTTCCTCCTCGGAGACCCGGACTCCGTACGGTGGAACTCCCGTGCTGCGGACCGAGGTGGGCACCGAGACGTCCACGTCCATCTCGGACAGCAGCGGCGCGGCCAGGGCCATGATCTCGGACGGGGTCCGGTAGTTGATCGTCAGTTCCTCCAACCGCCAGCGCCGTGCCACGTACGGGGAGAGCACCTCGTGCCACGAGGCGGTTCCCGCCGCGGACCCGGTCTGGGCGATGTCACCGACGACGGTCATGGACCGGCTCGGGCAGCGGCGCATCAGCACCCGCCAGGCCATGGCCGACAGTTCCTGGGCCTCGTCGACGATCACGTGTCCGAAGGTCCAGGTGCGGTCCCCGGCGGCCCGCTCGGCGGCCGTCAGGTCGCTGTCCGTGCGGTGGCGCTGCGCCAGCAGGTCGGCGTCGAGCACGTCGGAGACCCGCAGCCGCTCCGGGTCGATGATCTCCTCGTCCTGTTCCATGATGTGCAGCACGCCCTCGGCGTAGGCGAGTTCCTCGCGTTCCTGCCGAAGCTGTTCCTGGCGGTGCTCCGTGTCGTCCTCGCCCAGCAGCTCGGCGAGTTCGTCGAGCAGCGGCGCGTCCGAGGGAGTCCAGGCCGATCCGGGTTCGCGCAGCAGGGTCGCGCGCTGCTGTTCGTCGAAGTACTTGCGTGCCGCCTTGCGCAGCATCTCCGGGGAGGAGAGCAGCGAGTCCAGGACCGTGGGCGGGTCGGTCTCCGGCCACAGCCTCTCCAGGGCCGCGCACACCTCCGGGTCGGCGCGCAGCTCGGAAGCTATGTCGTCGAGGTCGCGCTGGTCCAGCAGGTCCCGCCCGAAGCGGTCGGCCACCTGAAGCGCCAGCGCCGAGAACATCTCGCGCCGGAAGATCTTACGAGCCTCGTTGTGCGGTTTGCGTGACTTGCGCGCCTTGGTTCGTGCCTGGCTGCAGGTGCTCTTGTCGATGGAGAGCGGTTCCCGGTCGAAGGTCACCTCGATGTGGTCACGGGGAACCTGTTGCAGGTCCCGTACCGCCTTGTGCAGCACCGAGACCATCTCGGCCCGTCCCTTGAGTTCGGCCGCCTCGGCGGACTCCGAGCCGGTGGCCACCACCCCCGGATACAGCTCGCCGACGGTGGACAGCAGCACCCCGGTTTCGCCGAGGGAGGGCAACACCTGTCCGATGTAGCGCAGGAAGGTCGCGTTCGGACCGACCACGAGCACGCCGCGCTTGGTCAGCTGTTGCCGGTAGGTGTAGAGCAGGTAGGCCGCCCGGTGCAGCGCCACCGCCGTCTTGCCGGTTCCCGGACCGCCCTGCACCACCAGCACGCCGTTCATGCCGCTGCGGATGATCCGGTCCTGCTCCGCCTGGATGGTGGCGACGATGTCGCCCATCCTTCCGGTCCGGCGTTCGTCCAGCGCCGCCAGCAGCGTGGCCTCCCCGGCCAGGCCGAGGTGACTGCTCTGCTCGGCCGAGTCCAGGTCGAGGACCTCGTCCTCCAGCCCCGTGACCGTGCGGCGTGTGGTGCGGATGTGCCTGCGACGTACGACCCCGTCCCTGGAGGCGGCCGTGGCGAGGTAGAACGGGCGGGCGGCCGGGGCGCGCCAGTCGATGAGCAGCGGCGTGTACTCGTTCTCCTCGTCGAACAGACCGAGCCTGCCGATGTGGAAACGTTCCCCGCTGTCCAGGTCGAGCCTGCCGAAGCACAGCCCGTTCTCCACCGCGCTCAGTTGGGACAGCTTGTCGATGTGCATCCTGGTGGAAATATCGCGTTCGGTGCGCGCCTGGGGGGTCCCCCCGGTCTCCCGGAGGGTTTCGGCGAGACGCCTGCTGTTGTACCGACGCAGCTCGTCGAGCTTGTCGTAGAGCATCGAGACGTACTGCTGCTCGGCAGCGACGCTGTCGGTGTGGTCAAGTTCCCGATCGGCTCGGGTGTCGGACACGACTCCACCTCGTGCGGTCAAGAGCGTTGGGACAGGACGGCTACGCCAAGTGCGGGGCGGCGGTTTCAGGGCCAACACCGCGATCCCGCCGACAGGGCCGACCGACGAGTATACCTCCGGATCGGCTGTGCTCCGCCGCGCAGTGATCCGCTCTGCCTGGGTGACGTGTCGGCCGGTCGCCACGGACGGAGTGACTATTCTGGGCGCCCGGAAGATGCACGTGCCGTGCGACCGACATCTTCCGTTCGGGCCCGACCCGGGCGGGAGGAGCGCGGCGGCGAACGGAGCCAGCTTGAGCGGAGGACTGCACGGAAAGATCGTCGACGTTCTGGGGCGGGAGATCAGTGCCGGTGTCCATCCACCCGGCAGTGTGCTGCGCGTCGAGGATCTTGAGCAGCGTTTCGGTATCTCGCGCAGCGTGGTGCGCGAAGTGGTGCGCACGCTCGCCTCGATCCGACTGGTGGTGGGGCGTCAACGGATCGGCATCGTGGTCCGCCCGCGCGCCGAGTGGAACACCTTCGACCCGACGCTGATCCGATGGCTGCTGGAGGTGGACCGAACCAACCAGGTCAGGACCCTGGTGGAGTTGCGCACCGCGGTGGAACCGGTGGCGGCGGGAGCGGCGGCACACCGCGCCGAGACCGGTCAGGTCGAGGAACTCACCCGACTCGCGGGGCGGATGCGCGAGCTCGCCGTGGAAGGCGACCTGGAGGGGTTCCTGGAAGCCGACGTGGCCTTCCACTCCCTGGTGCTGAGCGCCTCCGGCAACGAGATGTTCGCCCAGCTGCACGAGGTGGTCCGGGAGGTGCTGCGCTGGAGGACCGAGCAGGGACTGATGCCCGCCCACCCGGAACCGATGGCCGTCGACCTGCACGGGGAGATCGCACGGTGCATCGGTGAGGGGAACAGCGCACGGGCGGAGGAGGCCGCCAGGGAACTGGTCGCCGAGTCGCTGCACGGGACACTGGCGCTGCTGGAGTCCTCTCCCGAGGCGTAACGCGCCGTGGGGACATCCTGCTTCCCTCCGGGGCGGAGGGAGGTCGCGGCGGGGTCAGGACTGTTCGGACTGCTGTCCCGCGACCCAACCGGCGATCTGGGCCCGTGAGGTGAAGTCGAGTTTCGTGAGAATGTGCTGGACGTGGCCCTCCACGGTTCTCAGGGCTATGACCAGCAGGTCGGCTATCTCCTTGTTCGTACGTCCCTGGGCGACCAGCCGGGCGATCTCGTGCTCCCGGTTGGTCAGCGGCATCGGGTGCACGTTGTCCCTGTTCGATCCGCGGCCGCGTTGTTTGATGTCCAGCGCGTAGTTCAACGCGGTCTCGGAGGACCACCGGTAGCCGCGGTCGAAGGCGTCGTTGTAGTCCTCGGCGCCGAGTTCCCGTTTCGTGGCGAGCAGATGGTCGCGGTGCTGCCCGGCGAAGGCGGTGTAGAGGTTCGGGGTGGAGCCGGCGGACTCCCAGGCCCCGCCGGCGGCGCCGAACAGGTAGGCGGCGCGTTTGTGGTTGCCGAGGTCGTGGGCGGCCCAGGCCATGGTGTCCATGGTGAAGGCGATGGCCAACAGGTTGCCCAGGCGACGCTGCAGGGTGAGCGCCTCCTTGAGCGCGGAGTCGGCCCGTTCCGGTTCCCCGGACAGGATCTTGAGGTAACCCAGTGCCCACAGTGTCCAGGAGCGCCAGTAGAGCTCCCCACGTCCCGTGGTGATCGCCAGGGCCTCGTCGAGCAGGTCGGTTCCCGCGCGTCCGTGCCCGCCGAGGGCCCGGGCCAGCCCCAGTCCGATCAGGGCGAACAGCTCACCCTGGGGGTCCCGGTGGTTCCGGAAGACGTTCAGCGCGTTCTCCAGCAGGCGGGGTGCGGACTCCGCGTCGCGGTCGAACAACGCCGCCATGCCGTAGACCTGGGTGAGATGGGCGCGTTCCAGCGGGGCGTGCTCGTTGCCGAGCGTGGTCAGGGCGGTGTCGAGGGAACGTCGTGCCCCGGAGACGTCCCCGTGCAGCAGGGTGAACCACGCGCTCATCGCCAGTGCCAGCGCCCGGTGATCCCGGGCGTGTTCCGTGGCGGTCAACGCCAGCGTCCGGTCGAGCCAGTGCCTGGCTTCCGCGTGCAGCCCGCGCAGCTGCCAGTAGCGTCCCAGTCCCATGGCCAACCGGAGCGCCCCCTCCGGCTCCGCGTTCGCCCGGTCGGGGGCGCTGGCCAGGTGCAGCGCGGCACGCAGGTTCGCCTGCTCCGCCCGGAGCCGCCGTACCCACCCGACCTGGTCGTCGCCGAGCCACTCGGCGGAGAAGCGTTCCACCATGCTCGCGTACCACCGGTGGTGTCGGGTTTCGGTCTCCGCCCGTTCTCCGGCCGCGCCGAGCTTCTCCAGTCCGTACTCGCGCAGCGCGTGTGACAGTCGATAACGGCTGGGTCCCTCGCCCGACTCGCGCAGCAGGATCGACTTGTCCACCAGGGAGTGGATCAGCGTGGCGGTGTTGCCCTGCGTCGCCTCCCCGAGCACGTACTCGGCTGCCTCCAGGTCGAAGCTGCCCGCGAACACCGAAAGACGGGCCCAGGCCCTGCGGTCCTGTTCGGTGCACAGCTCGTAACTCCAGTCGATCAGGGCTCGCAGGGACTGTTGGCGTCGGGGCGCGCCACGGCGCCCGGAGCTGAGCAGTTCGTAACGCTCGTGGAGTCGTTCCTCCAGCTGTTCCGGGGACAGGCTGCGAAGCCGGACTACGGCGAGTTCGATGGCCAGCGGGTTGCCGTCCAGCCGTTGGCACAGTCGCATCAGCACCGGGGCGTTGTCCGGAGTCACCTCGAACTCCGGAACCACGGCACGGGCGCGTTCGGCGAACAGCCGTACGGAGGCGTACTGCTCGTAGGCCTCCGGAGCGGGCAGCTGTTCCGGGTCCGGTGCCTGTAACGGGGGGACGACCAGGGTGCTCTCACCCACCGTGCCGAGGGACTGCCTGCTGGTGGCCAGCACCCGTACGCCGGGGCAGGAACTGACCAGGGTGTCCACCAGACGGGCGCAGGCCTCGACGAGGTGTTCACAGTTGTCCAGCACCAACAGGGTTTCCCGTTCCCGGAAGTAGCCGACGAGGTCGTCGAGTTCGGTGCCGCCGGAGGACTCGGGGATGTTCAGCTGGTCCACCACCGTGGCCGCGAGCAGGTCCGGGTCGTCGAGATCCCCCAGTTCCACCAGCCAGACCTTGTCGCGGAAGGACCTGCGCATGTTCGTGGCCACGCGCAACGCGAGTCGACTCTTGCCGATACCACCCGGACCGGTGAGGGTCACGATCCGGGAGTCGGCCAGCAGGCGTTTGGTGAGCGTGATCTCGCGCCGTCTGCCGACGAAGCTCGTGACCTCCGCCGGGAGATTGCCTCCGGCGGTACGCGAGCGAGCCCGTGCGGTGGAGTCCACGCAGCCGAGAATAACGCGACTCACCCGCGAAAACCGTGGATCTCGCTCGCTTCGTGAGGCTTTGACCTGCGACGAAGATCGCTCCTTCTGCGGTGCTCGCCCGTCGGTGGGAGCATGTGCGCGAGCAGCACACCGACGAGGTCCATCGCGACGTCCGCGGGGTCGCCGTGGCGGTTCACCGGCAGGACGGCCTGCAGCAGCTCGGACAGCGGGGCGTAGGCGACCAGCGCCGGAACCAGCACGGGACCGGGCAGACCGGCCAAGCGGCCGGTGGTGGTCAGCGCGAGGAAGAGCGTGAGGTGAACCAGCTTGTCCGTTCCCGGCGGCGCCGCCGGGACTCCGCTCGAAGGAGTGAAAAGTATCACCATGCTGGCCAGGCAGCACACGACGAAGAGCGTGCGGTGCAGGCGACTACTGAAAGGATCCAGCACTGTGGCCTCTCGGGACGTGGACAACGCCGACGGTGGCGTACTGCGCGCGCGATAGTACGGATTAGGCTGTGACATCGTGAGTCGACGAGCCAAGATCGTTTGTACTATGGGGCCAGCAACCGCCACCCCGGAGAAGGTGAGTGCGCTCGTCAGCTCCGGGATGAACGTCGCTCGGCTGAACTTCAGTCACGGTAGCCACGAGGATCATCGCCAGGTTTACGACATGGTCCGGACCGCGGCGGCGGAGTCCGGGCGTGCGGTGGGGATTCTCGCCGACCTGCAGGGGCCGAAGATCAGGCTGGGGACCTTCGCCGAGGGCGGGGTCGAGTGGAGCACCGGTGAGACGGTGCGTATCACGGTGGAGGACGTGACGGGAACTCACGACCGCGTCTCCACCACCTACGAGGGGTTGATCGGCGACGCCAGGGTGGGCGACCGTATTCTCGTCGACGACGGGAAGGTCGGGTTGACCGTCACCGCCGTGGAGGAGACCGACGTGGTCTGCGAGGTCGTCGAGGGCGGCCCCGTGTCCGACCACAAGGGGATCTCGCTTCCGGGGATGGACGTCTCCGTGCCGGCCATGTCGTCCAAGGACGTCGAGGACCTGGAGTTCGCGCTGGAGATGGGCGTGGACTTCGTGGCGCTGTCCTTCGTGCGGACTCCGGCCGACATCGACATCGTGCACCAGGTCATGGACCGGGTCGGGCGTCGGGCTCCGGTGATCGCCAAGCTGGAGAAGCCCGAGGCGGTGGACAATCTCGAAGCCATCGTGCTCGCCTTCGACGGGGTGATGGTGGCCCGGGGGGACCTCGGGGTGGAGCTTCCGCTGGAACACGTGCCGCTGGTGCAGAAACGGGCGATCAACATCGCCCGGGAGAACGCCAAGCCGGTGATCGTGGCCACCCAGATGCTCGACTCCATGATCGGGAACCCCCGTCCTACCCGGGCGGAGACCTCCGATGTGGCCAACGCTGTGTTGGACGGCACGGACGCGGTGATGCTCTCCGGCGAGACCAGCATCGGAGACTACCCGGTGGAAACCGTGGAGACGATGGCACGCATCGTCGAGGCGGTGGAGGCCGGCTCCTCGGAACCCCCGGAGCTCAGCCACGTGCCGCGCACCAAGCGCGGCGTGATCTCCTACGCGGCCCGGGACATCGGGGAGCGTCTCAGTGCCAAGGCCCTGGTGGCGTTCACCCAGTCCGGGGACACCGTGCGTCGACTGGCCCGGCTGCACACCAAGTTGCCCCTGTTCGCCTTCACCCCCGAGGAGTCCGTGCGGAGTCAGCTCGCTCTCACTTGGGGGACGGAGACGTTCCTGGTGCCTAGTGTGGAAACCACCGACCAGATGGTGCGCCAGGTGGACCAGGCGATGCTGTCACTGGGACGTTCGGAGACCGGTGACACCGTGGTCATCGTCGCGGGATCCCCACCCGGAACGGTGGGCTCGACGAACCTGGTCCGGGTGCACCGTCTCGGTGAGGAGGACCACGTCTGACCTCCCCGGAGTGTCACGGAACCGGAGTGCCGCGGTGCACGGCGCACCGTGCTCCGGCACTCCGTGCCCCGTGGGAGGACCCACCGATCGCCGACACGAGGAGCCCGAAGTGACCCGAGCGGCACGGGACGCGGCCGCGGACCCGGCAGGTACCAGCGGCCAGGCGTCCGTTCCGGTCGACGCCAGCGGTATGCCGCACGGACAGCCCGTGCTGGACAGGTTGGTCGCGTTACTGGATCTCGAACCCATCGAGGAGAACATCTTCCGGGGCGTCAGCCCCGCCGAATCCCCCGTGCGGGTGTTCGGCGGGCAGGTGGCGGGTCAGGCACTCGTCGCGGCCGGCAGAACCGTTCCGGACGACCGCAGGGTGCACTCGCTGCACGCCTACTTCCTGCGCCCCGGCGATCCGAGCGTTCCGATCGTCTACGAGGTGGACCGCACCAGGGACGGCCGTTCGTTCACCACCCGGCGCGTGGTCGCGGTGCAGCACGGAAAACCCATATTCTCGCTGTCGGCCTCCTTCCAGATCGAGGAACGGGGCATGGACCACTCCGAGCCCATGCCCGAGGTTCCCGCCCCCGAGAGCCTGCCCACCTACGGGGAGCGCATCGGGGACATGGCCGACGAGGTGGGTGGACTGGCGAACCTGCCGCGTCCCATCGACATACGACACGTCACCGAACCCCCCTGGTCGAGCAGGAAGGACGGCCCACGGGACGCGCGCAGCCGGGTCTGGATGCGGGCCGACGGGGAGCTGCCCGACGACGAACTGCTGCACGTCTGTCTGCTCGCCTACGCCTCGGACCTGACCCTGTTGGACTCGGTCCTCGTGCGGCACGGGGTGTACTGGGGGATCGACCGGGTTCACGGGGCCAGCCTCGACCACGCCATGTGGTTCCATCGTCGTTTCCGCGCCGACGAGTGGTTCCTGTACGACTGCAGTTCCCCCAGCGCCTCGGGAGCCCGCGGTCTGGCCACCGGGAACTTCTTCTCCAGGGACGGTTCGTTGATCGCCACCGTCGTGCAGGAGGGCCTGCTGCGGGTGGAGGACTGAATTTCGTTCGGCACGTTCCGGGTCAGGGCGCGTGACCGGCCACGAGGACGGACAACCGGGCGAACATCGTTCGGACCACGGTGTTTCTCGCCGTGTTCCCGGCCCGTCCTGCCGGGGTGTGTTTTCGCCCCGCCCGGAACGACTCCGGTTCTCCCCGTCGCCCCGCGTGACCGGAACTGTCATCCGCGTCTGCGTGCGGGCCGGGGGGCGCGCGGCGGAGTCAACGCACGGGTGTGGACCTGTTCGAGTACCACCGAGGTGGTGAAGTGGCGTACCTCGGTCCGGGCGGAGAGCTTGTCCACCAGGAAACTCTGTAGGTGGGCGCTGTCGGCCACCGCGACGTGCAGCAGGAAGTCCGCCTGACCGCTGACGTGCAGCAACGACCGCGTTTCGGGCTGGGCCATCACGAACTCGCGGAAGGAGTCCACCACGGCCCGGGTGTGCGGCCGTACGTTGATGGACACCACGGCCTCCAGGGTCAGCCCCGTGGCGGCCGGGTCCACGTCGATGTGTGATCCGGTGATCACCCCCTGTTCCCGCAGTCTGCGTACTCGTTGCAGACAGCTCGAAGCCGCCAGGCCCACCCGTTCGGCCAGGGTCCTGTTGGGCAGTGTCGCGTCGTTCTGCAACTCTTCGAGAATCCGCCAGTCGACCGAATCCAGTTCTGCGTTGGTGCTCATAACCGAACAATATACGTTGTAACTGGATTCAAGTCGAACTTCTGCTCCACTATTGCGATGTCCGTCGAAGATCGAACGATCCGATGTGGAGGAGTTGGCGTGCACATCGCCTGGGGTTCGTTCCTGCTCGCTCTGCTGGTGCTCATCCTGGTTCCGGGACCTGACTTCGTGCTGGTCACGAGAAACGCCGCCAGTGGGGCGCGATGGGGGTGGTTCGCCGCTGCCGGGGTCACCTGCGGGCTGCTCGTGCACGCGAGCGCGGCCACGGCCGGGCTCTCCGCGCTCGTGATGGCGGTGCCCGGCGCGTTGATCGTGGTCAAGGTGCTGGGGGTGGGATACCTGGCCTTCATGGGAGTGCAGATCCTGCGTCACGCGGGATCGGGAACGGCGGGGGAGGAGTCCGCGCCCGCCCCGACCTCGCGGCGTGCCGTGTTCTTCCGTGGAGTGCTCGTCGACGTGCTCAACCCGAAGGTGCTGCTGACCTTCCTCACCCTGCTTCCACAGGCGATGGACCCCGCGGGGGATCCCATGCCGCAGGCGATGATGCTCAGCGCGGTGGCGGTCTCCCTGTTCGCCACGTGGTGGCTGATCGTGGTGCCCTCGGTCGGCTGGCTGTCTGCCTTCCTGGCCGCCCCCAGGCGCAAGCAGGCCTTCGAACGCTGCTGCGGCGGGGCCCTGCTGGTGATGGCGGGCTCGATCGCACTGGCCTGAGCGGAACTCCCGGCGAACGCCCGCCGCGGCCGGTGCCGCGCCGGGCCGCCCGCCTCGCGGGACACACCGAAGGAGCAACCGCGTTGACCACGGACGCGCGCTGTGCTTCCTTGATCCGGTACGGAAGGTGTCCGACCGTGTCGGTTTCGTGGCCGGAGTCTCGGAGGCGGAGAGCGTGCGACGCGCGGTGGCTTTGCTGATCGGGTTCCTCGTGATGGTGCCGTTGACCACCGGCGCCGCCGCCCGGGAGGACGATCCGCACGAGCTGCGGACCGACCTGGACGGGATACTGGAGGACCCCCGCCTGGACGGAGCCACGGTGGGCGTGGTGGTCCGGGACCCCGAAACCGGCCGGACGCTGTACTCCAAGCACCCGCACCGGCGCATGACCCCGGCCTCCAACGCCAAGCTGCTCACCTCGGTGGCGGCGCTGCGCGTCCTCGGAACCGGGTTCCGTTTCCACACGCGGGTGCTGGCCACCGGCGAACGCCGTGGTCCCGTGCTGGCCGGGGATCTGTACCTGCGCGGAACCGGTGATCCGAGCATGCTCGCCCGCGACTACCGACGTCTGGCCGAGCAGGTCGCCGAAGCGGGCGTCGAGGTGGTCGACGGTGACCTGCTCGCCGACGACACCCGGTTCGACGACCCCGAACTGGCCAACGGGTGGATGGCGGTGGACGAGCCCTACCACTACGCCGCCCCGGTCTCGGCACTGACCGTGGCCCCCGACACCGACTACGACGCCGGATCCGTGATGGTCCGGGTCCGTCCGGCGGCCCCGGGACAACCGGTGCGCGTGAGCACCGTCCCCGAGACGGCGGCGATCCGGGTCGTGAACCGGGCTCGGACCACCACCGGGGACGCTTCCGGGGTCTCCGTCCACCGGGAGCACGGAAGCAACAGGGTGGTCGTCTCCGGCGGAATGTCCTCGACGGCCCGGCCACGTCGTTTCTTCCGCAGCGTGCCCGACCCCACCCGCTACGCGCTGGACGTGTTCCACAGCGCGCTGGAGCGCCACGGCGTGTCCGTCCGGGGAAGGACGGACACCTCCCGTGTCCCCGAGCACGCGCGCGTCCTGGCCGAACACCGGTCCATGCCGTTGGGGCGGCTGTTGGTGCCGTTTCTGAAACTGAGTAACAACGGCCACGCGGAGACACTGGTCAAGACGATGGGCCAGCGGGTCGCCGGGGAGGGGAGCTGGCGCGCCGGTCTTCGGGTTCTCCGACGGGAACTGGCGGAGCTGGGACTCGACCCGCGAGGTTACCGGCTGGTCGACGGGTCGGGTCTTTCCACGCTGAACACGATGAGTCCGGGGCAACTCGCGCGGTTGCTCGACGTCGTACGCGAGCAGCCGTGGTTCGACCGCTGGCGCTCCGCCCTGCCCGTGGCGGGGCTCTCCGAACGGATGGTCGGGGGGACTCTGCGGGGACGGATGGTGGGAACCGCTGCCGAGGGGAACGTGACGGCGAAGACCGGTTCGATGACGGGGGTGAGTGCCCTCTCCGGTTACGTGCACACCAGCACGGGGCGTGAACTGGTCTTCTCCGTGGTGTTCAACGACTTCCTCGGGACCCCGCCCCGGGACGTGCAGGACGCCCTGGCGGTGCGACTGGCCACGCACGGAAGTCCCCCGGGACAGCGGCGACCGGAGGAGGGCTCCGTGAGCGACGGTGGCCCCGAGGGGGTGGTGCGCGGGGAAGCCCCCTTCGATTCCCCGATCGAGTGTTCCTGGGTGAAGAGCTGCTGAAGCCGGTGGTACGGACACCCGGAGGTCCGGAGCTCGGGGAACTCCGGATTGGTGCGATCGTCCTCGCACGATAGCGTGGGTGGAAGTCGCCGGTCCGAGGAGTGTGTGTGTCTGTTGTCAGTGATCTGCTCGCCGCCGTCGCCGGACTGCCCCGGCCAGTTCTCGTGCTGGTGGTCGGTGCTTTGGTGCTGGGCGAGTGCACGCTGGGCATCGGATTTTTCGTTCCCGGGGAGAGCGGTCTGCTGATCGCCTCGGCCGCCGTCACCGACGTCGGGTTCTTCCTGACCCTGTCGTCGTGCGTGGCCGTGTGCGCCGCCCTGGGGGACAACATCGGCTTCTTCCTCGGACGGCGTTACGGCTGGCGGATTCGGGAGAGCGCGGCCGTGCGCAAACTGGGCCAGCGCCACTGGGACCGTGCCGGGGCGCAACTGCGGCGCTACGGGGTGGGGGCCGTGTTCGTGGCACGGTTCCTGCCGGTGGTCCGCACACTGACTCCCACGGCCGCGGGTGCCTGGGGTCTCGGCTACGGACGGTTCCTGCTCGCCTCCCTAGTGGGAGCCACCTCCTGGTCCGTGCTGCACGTGACACTCGGTTGGCTGGCCGGGGCCTCCGCCAAGTACATCGAACACATACTCGGTGGAGCGGGCTGGACCGCTCTGGGAGTGCTGCTGCTCTGCGGTGGGGGCGTCTGGTTGTGGCGGCGCCGTTCCGGCGGGCGGGCACGCCCCGCCGCCGAGGAGGTTCCCGGAACCGAGGAGGAGCCACAGGAACCCGTCGACGGAGCGGGTCGGTGGAGCTGGACCGACCGGGCCGCCTGAGCCCGCCGGTCGGCCCGGTTCCCTGTGTTCGGGCGGCCGGGGTCACCACGGGCGGTGGTTTCCCCGGGGCCGACGGAAGGTCCCGCCCGACGGGCGTTTCCCCCGACGGCTCCCACAGGACTTCCGCTCAGACGTTGGGGGCGAGGTCGGTACCCACGCCGCGCCTGCGGACGGTCACCAGGTCGTGCCGTTCCGGCGGCAGTGTGGTCTCCTCGGTGCCCTCCACGACGAAGCCGGCGTCGGTGATCAGCTGACGATCCTGGTCACCGGTCTGCCCCTCGCTGGTCAGATAGTCCCCGAGGAAGATCGAGTTCGCCAGGTGCAGCGCCAGCGCCTGCACGTTCCGCAGATGGATCTCCCTGCCCCCGGCGAGACGCACCTCCACGTCGGGGAAGAAGAACCGGTACAGCGCCAGGATGCGCAGACAGCGTTGCGGGGTCAGCCCCCACTGCCCCTCCAGCGGAGTTCCCTCCATGGGGATCAGGAAGTTGATCGGAACGGAGTCCGGATCGAGCTCCAGCAGTTCGAAGGCCAGGCTGATCACGTCCTCGTCGGTCTCCCCCATGCCGAAGATGGCTCCGGAACAGGGGGACAGTCCGGCGGAGGTGGCCTCGCGCACCGTGCTCACGCGGTCGGTGAAGGTGTGGGTGGAGCAGATGTCGCCGTAACGTCGTTCGTTCGTGTTCAGGTTGTGGCTGTAGGCGTGGACACCCGCTCCACGCAGCTGCTGCGCCTGCCCTTCGGAGAGCAGGCCGAGACAGGCGCAGATCTCCACCTCGGGCTGCTTGGCCCGGATGGCCTCGATGGTGTCGCTGATCCTGGTGATGTCGCGCTGTCCCGGGCCGCGCCCGCTGGCCACCAGGCAGATGCGTTTGGCCCCGGCCGTGGCCGCGGCGTCGGCGGCCGTGGCCGCCTCCTCGGGAGGGACCCACGAGTACTTGAGGATGTCCGAGTCGGCCCCGAGGCGCTGCGCGCAGTAGGTGCAGTCCTCCGGACACAGCCCGCTCTTCATGTTGATGATCGTGTTGAGCTTGACCCGGTTGCCGAAGAAGTGCCTGCGCACACGTGCGGCCGCGGCCACGACGTCGAGAACGTCGAACTCCGTGCCGAGCACCCGGGCGGCTTCCTCACGGGTGGGGGGCTGGCGGTCGAGAGCCTTGGTGACCAGTTCGTCCAGCGGATTCGTCATGCTGACGACGGTCGCCGACCACCGGCCGAACAACAAGATCGCGGAACCTACAAGATCGGACCCCGTGTTTTGTCGGATCCGGTTTCCGAGGGGACGAGCCGGTCACGGAAAAAGTGCCGCACCCCCACGGGGGTGCGGCACGACAGCGGTGACTTCCTCACAGGTTGGGGTAGAGCGGGTGCTTGGCAGCCAGCGCCTCCACCCGGGAACGCAGTTTCTTGCTGATCTCCTCGTCGAAGTCGGACTGCAGGGCGGTGGCGATGATCTCGGCGATCTCGGTGAAGTCCTCGGCGCCGAACCCTCGGGTGGCCAGCGCCGAGGTTCCGATGCGCAGGCCCGAGGTCACCATCGGCGGGCGCGGATCGTTCGGCACCGCGTTGCGGTTGAGCGTGACTCCGATCTCGTGCATCCGGTCCTCGGCCTGTTGACCGTTCAGCTCGGAGTCCCGCAGGTCCACCAGCACGAGGTGCACGTCGGTGCCGCCGGAGACGATCTTCACACCGGCAGCGGCCATGTCGGGCCGCTGCAGGCGCTCGGCGACGATCCGGGCGCCTTCGAGGGTGCGCCGCTGCCGGTCGGCGAACTCCTCACCCGCGGCCATCTTGAAGGCCACCGCCTTACCCGCGATGACGTGTTCCAGCGGCCCGCCCTGCTGGCCGGGGAAGACGGCCGAGTTGAACTTCTTGCCGAGCTCCTCCTGGGAGGACAGGATCACACCGGCACGGGGGCCGCCCAGGGTCTTGTGCGTGGTGGTGGTCACCACGTGGGCGTGCGGAACCGGGTTGGGGTGGAGCCCCGCGGCCACGAGGCCGGCGAAGTGGGCCATGTCCACCATGAGGTAGGCCCCGACCTCGTCGGCGATCTCCCGGAAGCGCTTGAAGTCGAGCTGACGCGGGTAGGCGGACCAGCCCGCGACGATCAGCTGCGGCCTGTTCTCCCGGGCGAGCCGAGCGACCTCGTCCATGTCGACGAGGTGGTTGTCCTCACGGACGTGGTAGGGCACCACGTTGTAGAGCTTGCCCGAGAAGTTGATCCGCATCCCGTGCGTGAGGTGCCCACCGTTGGCCAGGTCCAGCCCCATGATGGTGTCGCCGGGTTTGAGCAGGGCGAACATGGCGGCGGCGTTCGCCTGGGCGCCGGAGTGCGGCTGCACGTTGGCGTAGGCGGCGCCGAAGAGTTCCTTGACCCGGTCGATGGCCAGCTGCTCGACGACGTCGACGTGTTCGCAACCGCCGTAGTAGCGCTTGCCCGGATAGCCCTCGGCGTACTTGTTGGTCAGTACCGACCCCTGGGCCTCCAGCACCGCCTGCGGTGCGAAGTTCTCCGAGGCGATCATTTCCAGCGTGTTCTGCTGGCGGCGCAACTCGGCGTTGACCGCGTTGGCCACATCGGGATCGACCGATGCGAGCCGGTCGTTGAACAGATCGCCTGACGGCATGATCAATTACCTCCGTGTTCGTGGTTACCGGTGGACTCGGGTCGGCCGCGTTCAGCGGTTGCGGTTGTAGAAGGGCAGTTCGACGACCTCAGCCGCCGCGGCCTTACCGCGAATGTCCACCTGCAGCTCGGTACCCGGCTCGGCGTTGGCCCGGTCCACATAGGCCATCGCGATCGGGTGTCCCAGCGTGGGTGAGGGGGCACCGCTGGTCACGACGCCGACCTCGGTGCCGTCGTTGTCCAGCACCCGGTAGCCGTGTCGCGGTGCGCGGCGTCCCGTCCCGCGCAGCCCCACCAGAGTCCTCCGCGGTGGTTGTTCGGCGACGGCGGCGAGCGCCGCGCGGCCCACGAAGTCCGCGGACTTGTCCAGCCGAACCACACGCCCCAGGTTCGCGTGGAACGGAGTCAGGTCCGTCGAGAGCTCGTGGCCGTGCAGCGGCATGCCCGCTTCCAGTCGCAGGGTGTCCCGGCACGCCAGGCCCGCGGGTTGCAGCCCGTGCGGTGCGCCCGACTCGCTGAGCGCGTTCCAAACCGTAGCGGCGTCGGCGGTCGATGTGAACAGCTCGAAACCGTCTTCGCCGGTATAACCGGTCCGGGCGAGTAAAATGTCACAGTCGGCGACCTTGCTCGGATAGCCCGCGAAGTACCGCACCTGGGTGAGGTCGGTGTCGGTCAACGGGGCGAGGATCTCCGGTGCGGCCGGGCCCTGGACGGCGATCAGGGCGTACTCGGAGGAGAGGTCGGTGTAGTCGACGCGGAAGGAACGGGTCCGTTCGGTGAGTTCGGCGGAGACCGTCGCCGCGTTCGCCGCGTTGGCGACCACGAGGAACTCGTCCTCCGCGGTGCGGTACACGATGAGGTCGTCCAGGACTCCACCGGCTTCGTCGCAGATCATCGTGTAGCGGGCACGTCCGACCCTGATGCCGGAGGCGTTGGCCACCAGCGCGTAGTCCAGCGCCTCGGCGGCCTGTGGTCCGCTGAGCCTGAGTTCACCCATGTGGGTGAGATCGAACAGGCCCGCCGTGTTGCGGACGGCGTTGTGTTCCGCGGTGTCGCCGGAGTAGCGTAGCGGCATCTCCCAGCCCGCGAACTCGGTGAACGTCGCGCCCAGTCGCTGGTGGACCTCGTGCAGCGGGGTCTGGCGGGGTGACATGGTGTGCAACTCCTCTGGTAGGCGCCCTTCTCGGCGTCTCCCCGGAGTCATTGGCCTGAGAGTTTCACCGCGTGGCGGCTTGCACCGTGGGCGAGGGGCACCGGACCCCTGCTTTCCTCCGTGATCGCCTGGTGCCATGCGGTGATGGGGCCTGAGAGTTTGTGGGGAGTGTTTGCTCCTTCGGCGCTCCGCGTGCACGTCGGAACCCTTGCCGTGGCCGGGCGGCGTTGCCGCGAGCCGCTTGCGGAGTCTCTCCCGCATGACGTCATCGGCGCACTGTTCGGTTATGGACAGGACGCTACGGAGCCCCTGCTGCCGAGTCAAGCACTCCGCAGCGTGATCCTCACGATCCGGGGACGGTTTTCCGTGTGGCGGGAACAGGAGGCCGATGGTCGGTGTTCAGTCCTTCCCCGTCAGTTCGGCGTGGCGTCGGCGCAGCCCCTCGACGAAGGCCTCCAGGGCGAGTTCGAAGCTGGCGTGGTCGATCTCCGTGGCGTGTCGGGGCAGCAGGTGGGCGTGTTCCAGGTTGGGGAAGCGTTCCTCGTAGACCTCGGCCTCGGCGGGGAAACCGGCGGCGAAGGAGCCCATGGCCGAGCCGAGCACCAGGTACTTGACCGAGGCGCCGATCATGGTCGCGTAACGCGGGGGCCACCCCGCGCTGATCAGCCCTCCGTGGACCGCGTCGGCACGGCGCAGGGCGTTCTCCCTGCGCGCGGGACCCGAGGCGAGGAAGGGGACCAGGTTGGGGTGGGCCGCCAGCGCGGCCCGGTAGGAACGGGCCCACACCGTCAGCCCGGTGATCCAGTCGCTGTCGAATCCGGAGACGTCCACCTCCGACATCACCGAGTTGGCGATGTCCTGTAGCAGCTCGTCCTTGTTCGGCACGTAGTTGTACAGCGAGGCGGCGCGCACTCCCAGTCGTTCGGCCAGTTTCCGCATGGAGAGGGCTTCCAGCCCGGACTCGTCGATGATCTCCACGGCGTGTTCGCGGATGCGTTCCATCGACAGCAGGGGGGTGCTCGGTCGGGGCACGTCGTGACCTCCGGGGCCTCGGTCGTGGTCTCGGCGGCTCGCTCGGGGCGGGCGGCCTCGGTGCGTGCCGGGCCGGTGGTCGCACTGTGGCCGCGTGCGGTGGGGCGCAAGCCCGGGATCAATGTGGCATACCGGCGTGGTCGCGGTGCGACGGGTGGTGGTGCGCACGGTGTTCCGGTTGTTCGTTCGTCACTGTGCGCGGGCGAGCGGGATCCGTATGTGCCTCTGGTCAAAACGGGAGCGCGGTTGTAGGGTCACCAAAACTAACAATGTTAGTTAACTGGTGAGGCTGTCAGTCGCGGCGGTGCGTGCCGCACGCGGCAGCGGCTCCTGTCCGAGAGGAGATCGCTGATGAACGAGACCGCCCCCGGCGGAGACCTCCCGCCGGGTTCCGGAGCGGAGAAAATCCGGGCCACCCTCTCATCGGCCTCGTTGCTCGCCGAGCCGGCGACCCGCTTCCCCGGCAGAACCGCGGTCGTGGAGGGGGAGCACCAGGTCACCTACGGGCAGCTGTGGCGTCAGGCGCGCGAGCACGCTTCGGCGTTGCGGGCGCTGGGGATCTCCGCCGGTGACCGGGTGGCCCTGGTGGCCCCCAACGTCCTCGCGTTCGTGCGGGTCTACTACGCGGTACAGGCCCTGGGTGCGGTGGTCGTGCCGGTGCCGTTGCTGTTGCGTCCGGAGGAGGCGGCGCACCTGGTCTCCGACTCGGGGGCGAAGCTGGTCGTCGGCCACACCGCCCGGCTCGACCTCGCGCGGGGGTGCTCCCGACTGACCGGGACACCGCTGGCGCTCGTCGGCCCCCGCGACGACCACCCCGAGCCCGCTCTGGACGACCGGGCGGAGGCCGTGGGCAGCTTCGTCGCCCGCTCCCCGGAGGACCCCGCCGTGATCTTCTACACCAGCGGGACCACGGGAAAGCCCAAGGGTGCCGTGCTCACGCAGCTCAACATGGTCATGAACGCCACGGTCAACGCCTTCGACGCCAACGACACCGGACCGGGGGACCGGGTGCTCGGTTGTCTGCCCCTGTTCCACGTCTTCGGGCAGACCGTCTCGATGAACACGACCTTCCGTGCCGGGGCGAGCCTGGTGCTGCAACCGAGTTTCGAGCCGAGCCGGGCGCTGGAGCTGATCCGCGAGCACGGGATCACCCAGTTCCACGGGGTGCCCACCATGTACTCCCGGCTGCTGGAGGCCGCGGAACCGGGGCTGGAGCTGCCTACCCTGCGGCTGTGCGTCTCCGGGGGAGCGGCGCTGCCGGTGCGGGTGCTCGAACGTTTCGAGGAACGTTTCGACACCTGTGTGCTGGAGGGCTACGGGCTTTCGGAGACCTCGCCGAGTGCGACGGTGAACCAGCCCGCGCTGGGTACCCGAGCCGGCACGGTGGGGCATCCGCTCTGGGGGACGGAGGTGGGAATCGCCGACCCCGAGGCCGAGGGGATCGAGTTGCTCCCCGACGGGGAGACCGGCGAGGTGGTGGTACGCGGGCACAACGTGTTCGCCGGCTACCTGAACGATCCGGAGGCCACCGAGGCCGTGTTGGTCGACGGATGGTTCCGCACCGGAGACATCGGACGCAGGGACGAGGACGGTTTCCTGTCCATCGTCGACAGGAAGAAGGACCTGGTCATCCGCAACGGGTACAACGTCTATCCGCGTGAGGTGGAGGAGGTCCTGCTGGACCATCCCGCCGTGGAACAGGTCGCCGTCATCGGCCTGCCGGACGAACAACGCGGCGAAGAGGTCTGTGCAGTGGTGGTTCCTGCCGATAGTGTGGATACCGACCAGTCGGTCAAGGACGGGATCATCGACTGGTCCGCGCGGCGGTTGGCGGCGCACAAGTACCCGCGTCGGGTGAGCTTCGTGACCGAGCTTCCGTTGGGACCCAGTCACAAGGTCCTGAAACGCGAGCTCCGCGCCCGTCTCGTCGCGCGACAGGACACAACCGAGGACGCTCAGGAGTGAACATGAACCAGGAACTGAACGGGCGGGTTGCCGTGGTGACGGGCGCGGCCCGGGGAATCGGGGCCGCCATCGCCGAGACCCTGGCCTCGGCGGGCGCATCCGTGGCCGCGGTGGACCTCGAGGAGTCCTCCTGCGCCGACACCGTGGAACGGATCAACTCCTCCGGGGGCCGTGCCCTGGCGGTGGGAGCCGACGTGACCGACTCCGAGTCGGTGGCGAGCGCGTTCACCCGGGTCTCCGAGGAACTCGGAACGATCGGGATCCTCGTGAACAACGCCGGGGTGACCAAGGACAACATGCTGTTCAAGATGTCCGAGCAGGACTGGGACACCGTGATGGGAGTGCACCTGCGCGGTGCCTTCCTGTGCAGCAGGGAGGCCCAGAAGCAGATGGTCCCCGAACGGTGGGGCAGGATCGTCAACCTCTCCAGCGTCTCCGCGCTCGGCAACCGCGGCCAGGCCAACTACTCGACCGCCAAGGCCGGTGTCCAGGGGTTCACGCGCACGCTGGCCATCGAGCTCGGCCCGTTCGGGATCACCGTCAACGCGATAGCCCCCGGATTCATCGTCTCCGACATGACGGCGGCGACGGCCCAACGGCTCGGCATGGACTTCGAGGACCTCAAGCAGGCCGCGGCGGACGAGACCCCCGTCCGGAGGGTGGGACAGCCGCAGGACATCGCCAACACAGTGGCCTTCCTGACCGGTGAGAGCTCCTCCTTCGTCACGGGGCAGACCCTCTACGTCGACGGCGGTCGCAAGCTCGGCTGACCGTTCGACGGGGCGCGGTGCACCGGTCTGCCGGTGCACCACACACCCTCCCCTCTTTGTCGATTCTTCCCAGGAAAGGAACCGTGATGGTCGATTTCTCCCTGTCGGACACCGAGCGTGACATCCGCGACTGGGTGCGCAACTTCGTCCACCGTGAGTTGATGCCCCTGGAACAGCGGGTACTGGAACGGGAACGCCGCGGCGAACGCGGTTTGGAGAAGGAGGAGACCGAGCAGCTGCGCGAGAAGGCCCGTCAGGCCGGCTTCTGGGGGGTGCAGACCCCCGAGGAGTACGGGGGAATGGGGCTGTCCTCCGTGATGACCGCGTTGGTCGAGGTGGAACTGGGGCGCACGTTCGTGCCGTTCACCTTCGGCGGCAGCGCCGACAACATCCTCTACCACGGCAACGAGGAGCAACGGCAGCGCTACCTGATCCCCACCATCGAGGGGACACGCAAGTCCTGTTTCGCCATCACCGAGCCCGACGCGGGATCGGACGCCAAGAACATCCGCACCACCGCGCGGAAAGAGGGCTCCGAGTGGGTGATCGACGGGGAGAAGACGTTCATCACCGGCGGGATCGACGCCGACTTCGCGATGGTGTTCGCGGTGACCGACAAGGAGAAGGGCGCCGACGGCGGGGTGACCTGCTTCCTGGTGGACCGGGACATGGGGTGGACCTCCGAACCCATCGACATCATGGGGGAGTGGGACCGCCAGCCCGCCGCGTTGACCTTCGACGGAGTCCGGGTTCCGGAGGAGAACGTGCTCGGCGAGGTCGGTGGCGGTTTCGCGCTGGCCATGCAGTGGATCGGCCGGGGCCGGTACCTGCTGCCGGCCCGCGCGCTCGGCGGATGTGAACGGATGGTGGAGATGGCCACCGAGTACGCGTGGTCGAGGAAGACCTTCGGAGCCCCCATCGCCGACCGCCAGGCCATCCAGTGGATGATCGCCGACTCCGCCGTCGACATCGAGGCCCTGCGCTGGCTGGTGCTGCAGGCGGCCTGGCAGGCCGACCAGGGGATGGACTCCCGGCACGCCCAGTCCATCGCCAAACTGCACGGGGGTGTGCGGGCGAACGAGATCGTCGACAGGGTCATGCAGATCCACGGCGGGATGGGCTACACGCGGGAACTTCCCATCGAGCGCTGGTACCGGGACCTGAGGTTGCTGCGCATCTTCGAGGGCACCGACGAGATCCAGCGCCGCACCCTGGCGAGGAACCTGCTCAAGGGCAACGCCTCGGTGCGTGGCGTGCTCGGGTGACGCCCGGTGTCCGTCCGGGTCCGGTGCGTGGTGGTCGCGGTCGACTCGGCGCGTGCGGTGGGTAGGCTGGACCCCGGAGTCCCGATTCGACGGCAGGAGTGGCCATGTCGATTTTCCGGAAGATCACCGACATCGCCAGGAGCCAGCAGGGCCGGAAGGCGCTGGAACAGGCGAAGCGTTACGCCAGGGACCCGAAGAACAAGGAGAGGATCGACCGGGTCGTCAACAGGGTCAGGGGCCGGGGAAAGGGGCACTGACCGATCCGGCGCGAGCGGGTCCCGCCGACGGGCGGGACCCCACCGTCGCCGTTTCCGGCCGGAGCGGGTGAGCCCGGTCCCTCGGATCCCGGCGGAGGACTGTCCCGCGGACGGATCGATCAGTAGAGTGCCACACGCATGATCATCGATCGAGCGCGGGAAGTGATATGGGTAGCGTGTACGTCGTCGGCACCTTCGACACGAAGGGCGCCGAGTTGACCTACGTGACCGAACTGCTCCGTCGGGACGGGTCCTCCGTGGTGACCGTGGACGTGAGCACCGCGGCGCCCGTGGAACGCTCGGTCACGGTGTCGGCGGAGTCGGTGGCCGGCTGCCATCCCGAGGGGCGGACGGCCGTGTTCACCGGTGACCGGGGCACAGCGGTGTCCGGGATGGCCGAGGCGTTCCGCCGTTTCCTGTGCGACCGCGAGGACGTGGCTGGTGTGCTCGGGCTGGGGGGTTCCGGGGCCACGGCGCTGGTCACCCCGGCCATGCGGGCGCTGCCGGTGGGGATTCCCAAGTTCATGGTCTCCACCGTCGCCTCGGGCGACGTCTCGGGCTACGTGGATGCCAGCGACACGGTGCTGCTGCCCGCCGTGACCGACATGGCGGGGCTGAACAGGATCTCGCGTCGGGTGCTGGCCAACGCCGCCCATGCCCTGCACGGGGCCGCGAGCGCGGAGCCCGTACCGGCGGGAACGGACAAACCCGCCGTGGCGCTGTCCATGTTCGGCGTGACCACTCCCTGTGTCTCCGCTCTCGTCTCCGAACTGGAGGCCGAGTACGAGCCCCTGGTCTTCCACGCCACCGGGACCGGCGGGCGCGCGATGGAGAAACTGGCCGGCGACGGGGTGCTGCGCGCCGCGCTCGACGTGACCACCACGGAGATCTGCGACCTGGTCGCGGGCGGGGTGATGAGTGCCGGCGAGCAACGTCTCGACACGCTGGCGAGCAGTGGCATCCCCTACGTGGGTTCGTGCGGCGCGTTGGACATGGTGAACTTCGGTCCCGTGTCCACGGTGCCCGCCGAGTACGCCCACCGGACCCTCTACGAGCACAACCCCCAGGTCACCCTGATGCGCACCACCCCGGAGGAGTGTGACCGCATCGGCCGTTTCCTGGCGGACAAACTCAACGCCTTCACCGCGCCGGTACGGTTCCTGTTCCCCGAGGGCGGTTTCTCCCTGCTGGACACCCCGGGCGGGCCCTTCCACGATCCACGGGCCGACGCCGCGCTGTACGAGGCCTTGGAGAACAATCTGGCCCAGCACGAGGACCGACGTCTGGTTCGGGTTCCGTACCACGTCAACGACCCCGAATTCGTGCGCGAACTGATGAGCTCCTTCACGGAGGTGGTGCGGAGATGACCCCGAACCGGGACGGGGAGAACGAGGGGCCGGGGAGCCGCTCCGGGATCCTGCGCGGGCTGCGGGAGAAGGCGGCCCGGGGGGTGCCGATCGTCGGCGGCGGAGCCGGGACCGGTCTGTCGGCCAAGTGCGAGGAGGAAGGCGGAATCGACCTGCTGGTCGTGTACAACTCGGGGCGCTACCGCATGGCGGGGCGTGGTTCCCTGGCCGGTCTGCTCGCCTACGGCAACGCCAACGACATCGTCGTGGAGATGGCCCACGAGGTGCTCCCGGTGGTGCGTGAGACCCCGGTGCTCGCCGGGGTGAACGGGACGGACCCCTTCATGCTCCGCGACAGGTTCCTCGCGGAACTGCGGGCTCTCGGGTTCGCGGGGGTGCAGAACTTCCCCACAGTGGGGCTCATAGACGGAACCTTCCGGGAGAACCTGGAGGAGACCGGCATGGGCTACGACCTGGAGGTCGAGCTGATCCGCGCCGCCGCGGAGGCCGACATGCTCACCACCCCCTACGTGTTCTCGGCCGAGGACGCCCGCAGGATGACCCGGGCCGGAGCCGACGTGCTCGTGTGCCACATGGGACTGACCACCGGGGGCAGCATCGGTGCGCGCACGGCCAAGAGCCTCGACGACTGCGTCGGTCTGATCGACGAGTGCTCCGCAGCCGCCGCCGAGGTGCGCGACGACGTCCTCGTGCTGTGCCACGGAGGGCCGATCAGCGCTCCCGAGGACGTGGAGTACGTGCTGTCCCGAACCCGCCGCTGTCACGGTTTCTACGGGGCCAGCAGCATGGAACGGTTGCCCACCGAGCGGGCACTGGTCGAGCGGACCGAGGCCTTCCTCCGGGCTGGCGGCTGACCGCCGGTCCTCGCACGGGGGGTTTCCGGTTCCAGCACACACGAGCGTTGTCCGGGAGGAACACCGTGGCCGAGTCGTACGCGAGCATCGTGATCGCCGCCCCCGCGCGGCGGGTCTGGCAGTGGTTCGGGGACTTCGGCGGTCTCGCGCAGTGGCATCCGGGGATCGCCGAACTGGAGATGGAGGATGGGGCCGGTCCCCGTGAGGTGGGAGCGGTCCGGAGACTGTGGTTGGGCGACGGGACCAGGGTCCGCGAACGTCTGGTGGCGCTCGACGAGGTCGGCCACAGCCACACCTACGAGATGCTGGAGGGGCCGTTCCCGATCCGGAGTTATCGGGCCACCGTGCGGGTGAGACCGGTCACGGCCACCGGGGAGAGCTTCGCGGAGTGGTGGGCCCGCTACGACGCCGACGCGGAGCGGGAGGCCGAGTTGGACCGGACTTTCGCCGAGGGAGTGTTCGCCACGGGGCTGGCTGAGCTGGCCCGTCGGCACGCCGAAATATGAAAACATTTGAATGAAACGGTGTGGCCAGGGAGTTCGTTCCGGATCTTGCGAGGGGACGGGTTCGCGCGACACGAACAGCGCAACGGTTAGAGTCATATGCGTGCCAAGCAGCTTTGTGCAGTCCGCAGCGAAAACAGATGATCCGGAATCCGAGGCCGAACGTGTCATCGTGACCGGGGGGGCCGGCTTCGTCGGTCGTGCCGTGGTCCGGGCCTTCGCCGACCGGGGCAGCCCGGTGACCGTCGTCGACCGCGCCGAGCCGGAGATCCGGGAGGAACACCGCCATCTGGTCAGTCACGTCGCGGGGGACCTGACCGACCCGGATGTTCGTGACGCGGCCGTCACCGAGGGAAGCGCGGGAATCGTTCATCTGGCGGCCATCACCTCCGTGCTGCGTTCGGTGGACAAGCCCACCGAGACGTTCACCGAGAACGTGGAGGTCACCCAGGGGCTGCTGGAGCTGGCGCGTCAGCGCGGTGTTCCGCGTTTCGTGCTGGCCTCCACCAACGCGGTGGTCGGTGACATCGGATACGGCACCATCTCCGAACGGTTGCCCCTGCGTCCGCTGACTCCCTACGGAGCCACCAAGGCAGCCTGCGAGATGCTGCTTTCCGGCTACACCGGCGCCTACGGACTCTCCGCGGCGGCGCTGCGTTTCACCAACATCTACGGTCCGGGCATGGGGCACAAGGACAGCTTCGTCCCACGTCTCATGCGCGCGGCCCTCGCCGACGAGGGAGTGGAGGTCTACGGCGACGGATCGCAGAGCCGGGACTTCGTCCATCTCGACGACGTGGTCCGGGCCGTCACCGCGGCCTGGGACCGGCACTACAGCGGAACGGCCGTCATCGGGTCGGGGCAGTCCGTCTCGGTGATGGAACTGATCGAGACCGTGCGCGCGACCACGGGCAGGCGGATCCCGGTGACGCACGTGGAGGCCAAGAACGGTGAGATGCCCGCGGTGATCGTCGAGATCGAGAAGGCCGGAAGGGAACTCGGTTACCAGCCGAACGTACGGTTCACCGACGGGCTGCGCACCGTGTGGGACGACTTCCGTCGTGCGGCCGACGGCAGTGTGCCCGTGGCGACATGACCGGTGGCGTGGTGCGTGTTCTCCGGCGGCACTGGCTGCTGGCGCTGTTGCTGCTGGCCGGAGTGCTGTTGCGTGTCGTGGTGGAGATCGCCTACCAGCCCGCCCTGCTGTACATCGACTCCGCCCGGTACCTGAAGGATCTCGGGATCTTCTACCCCGGCAACATCAACCCCATCGGCTACGAGCTGTTGTTGTTGGGGCCGGTGCTGCTCGTCGGGGACCTCGGAACGGTCGTGCTGGTGCAGCACCTGCTCGGTCTGGCCTTGGCCGTGGCCGGGTACTGCCTGTTGCTGAGGTTGGGGTGTCGACGGTGGCTGGCCGCTCTGGCGGTGGCCCCCGTGCTGCTCGACGCCTACCAGCTGCAGATCGAGCACCTGGTCATGTCCGACCTGTTGTTCCAGGTGCTGCTGCTGACCGTGATCATCCTGCTGACCTGGTGGGGAACCCCGGGGCCCCGACTGGCGCTGCTGGCCGGAGCCCTGCTGGCCTTGTCGGTGCTCGTCCGCCTGGTGGGGCTGACCCTCGTGGTCCCGGCGGCGGTGTTCGTGGTACTGGCGGCCGGACTGCGTCCCCGTGACGGGTGGAAACGACGCCTGCGGGCGGCGGGGGCGCTGGTGGGCGGTTTCGTGGTCGTGATCGGTGGTTACGCCGGATACCACGCACTCTGGACCGGAGTACCGGGTCTCGGAGGCTCGACGGGAAGCGTGGTGTTCGGGCGCACGGCCATGGTGGCCGAGTGCGAGAAGCTGGACCTGTCCAGGGCACAACAGCTGGTGTGCCCGGAGGAACCGGTTCCCGAGCGCAAGCGCAAGGGGATCGACTACTACATGCACTTCTTCCAGGGGCGGGTCGACACCGACGAGCTGCCCGAGGACGTCACCTACTCGCAGGCTCAGCACTCCCTGGCCTTCGAGGTGCTGCGCAGCCAGCCCCTCGACGTTTTCGGAGGTGTCGCCAAGGACTTTCTCAAGGGCTTCGCCCCCATGCGCACCCAGTCTCCCGGTGATGTTCCGCTGGCGCGGTGGCATTTCCAGACGGAGTACCCGCTGTACTTCTCGGAGTGGTCACTGAACGGGTGGCTGGAGTACTACGACGGTGGCAGCTACTCGGTCAACGAACGGGCCGCGGGCTTTCTGCGCGCCTACCAGCTCGGTGGGGGCTACACTCCCGGTACGGTCCTCGGTTTGGCATTACTCGTGGTCATAGCTGCGATTCTGGGGGTGGGACGTGCCAACCGGAGTGGCCTCAGAGCGGTGTGCCTGCTCGTCGGAGGAATTCCCTCCGCCGCGTTGCTCACCGCCGCGGCGATGGAGTTCTCCTGGCGTTACCAGCTTCCGGGACTGTTGTTGCTGCCCCTGGCCGGGGCCCTGGGAATCACGGCCGTCCTCGGCCACCGATCAGAGACACAGGATTCCACGACGAACCGGTAGCCGCGAACACGGCTTGAAGGAGCACACGATGTCGACGACCTTTCCGGACGAGGTCGATGAGCAAGCGCTCGCCGAGTACACGGCGCGCTACGGTGATCACAACTTCGCCCCGGTGGTGGTGCTGATCGCCGCCTACAACGAGGAGGACGCCCTACCGGCCGTGCTGGACGGGATGCCCACGAGCAGTTGCGGTCTCGGGGTGGACACCCTGGTGGTGGTCGACGGTGCCACGGACGCCACGGCCGAGGTCGCCCGGCGTCACGGCGCCTACACGTGCACCGCTCCGCGGAACAGGGGACAGGGTGCCGCGTTGCGACTCGGTTACCGACTGGCCGCGCAGCAGGGAGCGCGTTACGTGGTGACCACCGACGCGGACGGCCAGTACGAGATCGGGGAACTACCCACCCTGCTGCGTCCGCTCATCGACGATGAGGCGGACTTCGTCACCGGCTCGCGTCGTCTCGGCAGCAGCGAGAACCCGCAGTTACTGCGTCGGGTGGGAACCTACGTGTTCGCCTGGCTGGTCAGTGCGTTGACCGGGCAGCGCATCACGGACACCTCGTTCGGCTTCCGCGCCATGCGTGTCGAGGTCCCGAACTCGGTCCGCCTGGAACAGCAGCAGTACCAGTCCTCGGAACTACTGGTCGGGGTGTTGGCACGCGGTTACCGGGTGCGGGAGTGCGCCATGACCATGCGCCAGCGTCTCGCCGGTTTCAGCAAGAAGGGCAACAACGTGCTCTACGGCTACCGCTACACCAGGGTGGTGTTGGGCACGTGGTTGCGGGAACGCAAGGCGCGCCGTATGGACCGTTCGTCGACCGGTTCCTCGGTGGACGAACAGCTCAGCGAGCCGGCTCGTGCTGCCCGCGACTAGCGAAGACCACGCGGTCCATCAGGAAGAACTTGACCACGAACATGACCAGATAGGTCCCCAGGTAGGCGCTCCATACCAGGACAACGCGCGGGGTGTGGGCATCGTGGAACACGTGCAGGGCCAGGGTCTCGGTGTAGTGGGTCGCCGTCGCGGCCGCCAGCGCCGTGAGCACCGAGATCGGCAGGAAACGGACGAGTTCCCCACGCAGCCCGGCTCGTCCCCTGCTGCCCCACGTCCTCCTGTTCAGCAGGAAGTTGGGGACGGCTCCCGACAGCCACCCCAGCACGGTGGCGACCGTCGTGCCGGCTCCCAGCGCGTAGGAGAGCCCGAACACGAACTGGCTGCTCACCGTCGCCACGGCGGAGGCTCCGGCGAAGCGGCGGAGCAGCCGCCAGTAGCGTCCCGCTCCGGAGGTTCGCGGTTCCGGCGTGGCTGTCACGGTGTGCTCCCTTCCTGTGGGAAGAGTGGAGGGCATGGATTCACTCCACGAATGTACGGAGACGGCTTCGCCGGCCTCCGGTCGGATGAGAACATGCCACTCCGTGAAGGCGGGGCAAGCTGTCACAGTGTGACGGTTAGCCTTTCACATCGGGCACGATCGTGTGAGACGGTCTTGGTTCTCGTGCGTCGTGTCCGGGGTATTAGATTCCGTGGACACCCGCGCTCGTCGGGGTCGCGGAAGCGGACTTTGCCAGGTGGTGAACACGACGTCGTCACGGACGGTGTCGTGGAAGCCGATATTGTGTAGAGGAGAAGAAGGCGTGCGAATCCTCGTCCTCGGCGGCGACGGCTATCTCGGTTGGCCGACCGCTCTGCATCTGTCCGACTGTGGCCACGAGGTGGCCGTGGCCGACAACTTCGCCCGTAGGTCCTATGACGACGAGATGGGCGTACGCAGCCTGGTACCGATCGAGCCACTGCAGACACGGATCGATGCCTGGCGCGAGGTTTCCGGTCAGCACATCAGGATGTACTACGGTGATCTCGTCGACGCCGAGTTCACCATGGAGATGATCCGGGACTTCCATCCCGACACCATCGTGCACTTCGGTGAGCAGCGTGCGGCCCCCTACTCCATGATCGACCGCAAGCACGCGGTCTACACCCAGCAGAACAACGTGATCGGCAACCTCAACGTGCTGTTCGCGATCCGGGAGGTGGATCCGGAGATCCACCTGGTCAAGCTGGGCACGATGGGGGAGTACGGAACTCCCAACATCGACATCGAGGAGGGCTGGCTGGAGGTCACCCACAAGGGGCGGACCGACCGGATGCTCTACCCGAAGAAGCCCGGGTCCTTCTACCACCTCAGCAAGGTGCACGACAGCCACAACATCGAGTTCGCCTGCCGTATCTGGGGGCTGCGGGCCACCGACCTGAACCAGGGCATCGTCTACGGCCAGGAGACTCCCCAGACGGTGCGCGACCCGAGGCTGGCGACCCGGTTCGACTACGACGCCATCTTCGGCACGGTGCTCAACCGGTTCGTGATCCAGGCCGTTCTCGGGCATCCGCTGACCGTGTACGGCAGTGGTGGTCAGACCCGCGGTGTCATCGACATCAGGGACACGGTGGAGTGCATCCGCCTGGCCTCCGAGAACCCGGCCGAGGCCGGTGAGTTCCGGGTGTTCAACCAGATGACCGAGAGCTTCTCGGTCGAGGAGCTCGCCAAGACCGTGGCCAACAACTACCACGGCGACGTCGAGGTGGAGTACCTGGAGAACCCGCGTGTGGAGCAGGACCAGCACTACTACAACGTGGTTCACACCGGGTTGGTCGAGCTCGGACTCGACCCGCATCTGCTGTCCAACACGCTGATCAACTCGCTGTTCGGTGTGACCGAGCAGTACAAGGACCGGGTGGATCTCGCCGCGATGCGCCCCACGGTGCAGTGGCGGACCGCCTCCAGCCCGCTGCGTGCCCAGCAGAACTGAGAATCGTTCGCAACGGTTCGTCCGGGTGGCCGCGACTGGCGACACGCGACGACGTTCCATCGGCCTAGGAGCCGGAACGACGACGTGTCGCGCTCGCGGCCACCCCGCTGAGCAGTGTCCCTATCGCCAGCCCGACCAGCAGGTTCAGTACGCATGTCGCGAGCTGGGTCTCCAGCGGTGCCGGTGTGGTGAACGGGCGTACGGCTATCGCGACCGTGCCCAGGGCCACGATCCAGCCGAAGAAGGTGCCCGGTCGTGGCGTGCTCAGCAGCAACAGGTGCATCAGCCCCGTGGCCAGCAGGGCGGCCAGCGCGGAGAGCAGACACATCCAGACGGTGCTGACGTCGCCGAGGGTTCCGTGTCGTGAGGGGCCGAGTACGGGGATGTGCAGTACTCCGCGCGCCGTCACCACCCCCACCAGCGCGACGAGCGCCGCGACGAGGGCGGTGGCCGCCCCGCCGGTCCACAGCTGACCGGCGTTGGTCTCGGAGGCCCCCGCGGTGCGCCCCGGGGGCCGAGTGTCGTCCTCGGACACGTTTCCCTCCCGGCGCGGGACGAAGACCGGGTGACTGTCGATGTTCGCGCACTGTTCGTCGTGCCGCAATTCCGGTGCGCGTCCGTCCGTCCCGTGGGTGGGAGTTTCCTTCGTGCGGCAGCACTCGCCAGGAGTGGGCCGAGGTTCCTCGCACAGCGTGACCGTTCCCGTGCGGTGTGGTTCCGGAGGGATGTTCGACCGGAAAAGTGTCGCATCCACGTGTCGGACGTCACTTTTGCGGCTTGTTCGTTCTAGCCTCGCCCCCGATGTGTTTCGTCGATCATCCTTCCGGGAACCGACGTCGCGTTTTCCCGCGATCTCCACGAGATCGATACGCCGGTGCGAGTGATCGGAAATCAGGCAGTGAAAAGGATCTTCGCGTTTTTTGGCGCGGCGTCTTACCAGCGAAATCGCCGGAATCAGCGATGTTCGATCCTCGCGGTCGCGACGTCGCCTCCCGCCGTTGGCGTGTCGGGGGAAGGTGATCGCGGCCAAGTGGGCGTTTGGTTGACTCGTTATCCGATCGCGACCTTACGCTGAATACACAGCGTGTCATAACGGATTGGTCTCGTGCTTTTTTCCTCCCCTGAAAGGGGGAGGGCTTGAAGCAACAAACACGTAAAGCTACGTTGCGGCCGGTACGTCACGGTTCGGTCACGACGCACTCGACCCCCGAGAGTGCACCCCGACCCCCGACGGGAAGTGGCCGAACCTCCCCGAGACGGAAAGGCGAGCATGGCCGAAAAACACGACAAGGGCGGTCGTGGCACACTCTCCGCCCTCACCTCGCGTGTCCCCCGAGCACTTCGCAGTCCTTTTTCACGTTCGGGACACCATTCCACGCGGAACAGGATTCTCGCCGGAGTGGTGGCGACCGGTGCCTTCGTCGCGGTCGGTTCCCCCCTCGTGGCGGTCACCGACGACCAGGGCGGTGGCTCGAACAACCGTGACGTGGCCCCGGTGGCCGAACAGAGTCCGCTGAGCGCCGCCGTCAACGGCACCCCCGAGGCCCCCGAGTCCGTGCGGCTGGGTAGCGGCGGCTCGAACGAGGACGACTCCGAGAAGCGCGACCTCGACAAGAGCGAGCGGGTACGGCAACAACGTGCCGCCGAGAAGGCCAGGCAGGACGAACAACGCCGCGAGGCCGAGCAGAAGAAGGCGGTCCAGGAGCAGACCGCGAAGAAGAAGGCCTTCGCCCGCGAGGCCGAACAGCAGGAGAAGCAGCGGGCCGACAGGGCCGCCAAGGCCGCCGAGGCACCGGCTCCGAAACCGAGGAAGCTGGTGGCCGAGGGCTTTCTGACCTCGGGCTTCCACACACGTGGTGGCGCCCACGCCGGTATCGACATCGGCGCCGACACCGGCACCCCGATCCACGCTCCCCAGGCGGGAACCGTGATCAGTTCCGGTCCGGCCAGTGGGTTCGGCCTGTGGGTTCGGGTGCGCCACGATGACGGTACGGTCACCGTCTACGGGCACATCCACAGCTCCCAGGTGCACGTCGGCCAGCGTGTGGAGGCCGGGCAGCAGATCGCCACCGTGGGCAGCCGCGGGCAGTCCACGGGGCCACACCTGCACTTCGAGGTCCGCCTCGGCCCCGGAGCTCAGGAGATCAATCCCATTCCGTGGTTGAAGCAGCGGGGCTACAGCCTCGGCTGACGCCCACGGTGATGTCGTTGCCGGGGACCCGTGCCACCCCCGACGCCGGGTCCCCGGCAACTTTCCACGTGTGGGAGACCTTCCGGAACCACGCGGCAAGACTCGGTCCCGGTCAAGACCCGGTCCCGGTGGGGCCACCGCGGGATGCTCCCTCCCGGCCTCTTCGCGCCTGCAGGAGCGGACAGGGCGAACGCGGTGGGATCAGTCGCTCAGGGACTCGGCCGGAACGTCGACCTCGATACGGTCCCGCAGCCGGCTCAGCGTGCGGGCCAGCAGCCGCGAGACGTGCATCTGTGAGATCCCGACCTGCTCGGCGATCTGGGTCTGCGTCATCGACCTGAAGAAGCGTAGTACCAGGATGCGGCGTTCCCGCTCGTCCAACTCCTCCAGGAGCGGACGGATCGCCGCCCGGTTCTCCACCTCGTCCAGCTCGGTGTCCGAGGAGCCGATGGCGTCGCCCAGGGGGATCTCGTCGGTGTCGCTGAGCAGCTCGTCGAGGGAGCTGCTGCGGTAGGCGTTGCCCGCCTCCAGCCCCTGGTGGACCTCCTCCCGGCTGATGCCGAGGTGCTCGGCGATCTCACTGGGGGTGGGAGCCCTGCCCAGGCTCTGGGAGAGGGTCGAGATGGCCGCCGAGATGGACAGGTGCCTTTCCTGCAGGCGTCGGGGTACACGTACCGTCCATCCGGTGTCGCGGAAGTGGCGCCGCACCTCGCCCATGATGGTCGGAACCGCGTACGACAGGAAGTCGACACCCCGATGCGGGTCGAACCGGTCCACGGCGTTGATGAGACCGAGGGTGGCGACCTGGACCAGGTCCTCCTGGGCCTCCCCTCGGTTGCTGAACCTGCGTGCTATGTGCTGTGCGATGGGAAGGTGTTCGGTGACCAGCCTGTCCCGGAGCTCGGCGTAACGCCGATCCCTCTTGTCCAGATCCGCGAATTCGACGAACAGCGGGGCCAGTTCCTCGTAGTTCTGACCTCGGTAGGCGTGTTCGGAGTCCGCCCGCGTCACTCGTGGACCATCCGTCCCTTGCTCAGCTGTATACGCACGACGTGTCCGTCAGCGTTGTCTCCGGCTTCCCGCACCGAGGATGCCACGTTGTCGGTCAGCGCGCTGAGTACACGCCAGCTGAAGGTGTTCGTACGTGGCCCGGAGGCCTCCGGGCTGGTAACTTCGGCGGTGAACTCCAACAGGTTCTCCGCGCTGCGGAAACGTCCGACGAGGGGACTCTGCTCCGCGGCGATCCGCACCAGCGAGGAACAGGCCTCGTCCACCGCGAGCCGCAGGTCCGCGATGGTGTCGACGTCGAAGTCGGCACGCATGGCGAGGTCACCGACCACGGCGCGCATCACGGGCAGTTGTTCGGGCACCGCCATGACCCGGACCTCCACCGCGTGCGGGTCGGTGGCCGGGTTCGGCGTGTCGGGATCCGGCGCGGAGCTTTCCACGGATGCCGGATGACGATCCGAATAAGGTGCTGACACGTGGACTCCTCGTTCCAACCTCATGTGAGACCACCGCACATCGAACCAGAGGGACGCGGCCGGTCGACTCCACGGGGGTGTGTCCCCCGGGAGCGTCTGTGGGAATCCTGCCCCGGCGACGGCGGGGGACGGAACGCGATGCTCATAGCCGCCTGATACCCGGCAGCGGAAGCGGGCAAACGGATGTTCGGCGCGGGCGGGAGCGGCCGGAGCGTGCCGGTGTGGCTCCTTCTTCCTCCGGTGGAGGGCAGGGGACCGTGGGAGGACCCCCGCCGGGCCCGGAAGAACGCCCGGGCGGGGGTCACGACGTGAGGGACCTCCCGTGACCGCCGGGCGGGAGACCGCCCGACCCGGGGCGAGGTCAGAGCAGGCTGCTCCAGTAGGTCCAGAACGCTTCCAGGATCATCCCGACGATGACCAGGTACCACACCAGCAGTAGCACGGTGTGCACCCGCGCGGCGCCGAGAACGACCGGTCTGACCGGCCCGACCGGCACGTGCCTTCGTTCGAGATTGTGCAGCGTCGTGTACCAGAAGATCGCTATGGTGACGACCCACACGACCATGCAGTACGGGCACAGTGCGTGGATATCGTACAGACTCTGCCAGATCAACCAGTGGACGAAGCCGACCCCGAAGATCGTTCCCAGCTGCATACCGATCCAGTACCAGCGTGGGGGCCGGAAACCGGACAGCATGGCCACCCCGGTGGTGGTCACGACCGCGAAGGCGGCCACCCCGATCAGCGGGTTGGGGAAGCCGAAGGCCGTGGCCTGCTCGCTTTCCATGACGGAGCCGCACGAGACCACCGGGTTGATGCTGCAGGTGGTCACGTAGTCGGGGTTCAGCAGGCTCAGGTACTCCTCGACGCTGAGCGCGAAGGCGGCGAGGAAACCGATGCCGCCGCCGATCAGGTACAGCCACCCCAGTCCGCGTCCGAACAGGGGAGGCTCGGTCCGTTCCGGGGGCACGGCTTCGGGGCCCTCGTGGCGGGTGGTGTGCGTGGTGGCTGTCACTTGGCCAGCGCTCCGTCCAGTTTCTCCCGCAGTTGCTCGGCCGGGCTGCTTCCCTTGTCGAACTGGATCTGCTCACCGTTCAGGAAGTAGGTGGGGGTTCCGCCGACGCCGGCCTCGGCGCCGTCCTGGCGGTCCCGCTGGATGCGCTGCCCGACCTGGTCGGAGTTCATGTCCTGGCGGAACTTCTCCACGTCCAGGCCGATCTGTTCGGCGAACGTGGTGAACTGCTCGGTGGCCCGCTGCTTGTCGTCGCTGACGCCCTGGCCTTCCCGCACGGCCCAGGAGGAGTAGTTGTCGAACAGCTTGTGGTACATGGCGGTGAACTCGCCCTGCATGGCGGCCGCCTCGGCCGCCCGGGCCGCGGGTTCGGCCAACGGGTGCATGTCCAGGGGGAAGTTCCGCACCACGAAGTTGATCTTGCCCTCGTACTCCTTCTCGATCTTGGTGTTCAGGGTGTTGTAGTAGGAGTGGCAGCCCGGGCACTGGTAGTCGGCGAACTCGACCAGTGTCGGTGCGTCCGGGCCCGCGTCGAGCACCTTGTTGCTGCCCTCGGGGTTCAGGACGGAGGAGGCGACCCGGTCCGAGCCGTTCCGCTGGGTGTCGCCACCCCCGAAGTACATGACGCCACCGATGACTGCGACTGCCACGACCAGCACTATCGCGGTCAGGATGATGTTGGTCGAAGCCCCGCTGCGCTTCGCCACCGGATTGGTTGTCTTGGGCATCGGCCTGTTACACCTTCGACGGTCGTTCTCCGCGCGAGCGTGTGCCCGCGCACGGGCTTTCGTTCAGTTTCCCCTACTCACACGATCGTGAAATCCGCCGGGGTGCGTGATATCACTACCGTGACCACGGGGGTGGTGCGGTGGCAGGTATTCGCCACCATCATGCCTGTCCTGAAAAGCCGAACGCTCGTGCGAAAGAGTGAACTCGACTACGCTCCGCGTACCAGGGAACGGCCGCTGTGGTCCTCCGGTGGGGGTTTCCGCTCAGTTCGTCACCATCCGTGGCACCGCAGCGTTCTCGTGTCCGGCGGGCAGCGCCGGTTCGGCGGGGAACCAGGTGGCCAGTACGACGGTCAGCACCACCATGAGCACGGTACCGGCTACCGATGCGATCACCTGACGAGTACTGACGTGCATGTTCGCGACCCCCGCGTGCGCCCTGTCGAGACGTTTCGCGATGCCCGCCCTTCCGGCATCGCAAGATCACCACACCCGGGTATTCGTGCCTCGCTGCCGAATCGTTACAACGATGTTGTCCGAAGTTGTCAGGACTCGCTCGACCAGGTGTGTTGCTCGTCGAGATGGGCGACCAGCGATTCCCCCAGCCCGCGAAGGTGCTCGTACATGGCCTGTTCGGCCCCGGCGCCGTCGCCCTTGGCCGCCGCGTGGAGCACCCTCGGGTGCTCCCGGCCGCACACTTCGGGCCACCCGGCGGCCACCAGCTCGCGTTCCCGGGGGAGGTAGCGTCTGGTCAGCTCGAAGAACCAGGCCAGCTTGTCCGCCCGTGCCGCGCCGGCGAGTTCGGTATGGAACCGCCCGAGCAGTTCGACGGCGGTGGTCGGGTCCTCGGGCTCGTGGCAGCCGTTCAGTTCCCGTTGCAGCGTGTCCAGCCGCTCCAGGGAGGTCCGGTCGGCCACCTCCGCGCACCGACGCGCGAGCCTACCCCCGATCAGGGCCCGCAACTCGAAGACGTCCAGCAGGTCCGTCCGACTCGGAGCGGCCACGGCGAACCCCTGACGCGGTTCGAGTTCCACGAACCCCTCCGCCGCGAGGGTGATCAACGCTTCCCGCACCGGGGTGACACTGATACCGAGGTCCTCGGCGAGCTGGTCCAACCTCAGGTACTCCCCGTCGAGCACCTGGCCGGTGATGATCTGTTCGCGGATGTGGACCGCGACTTCCTCGGGTAGCTGGGATCTGCGTCCCCGGGATGCTGATCCGGACAGGGCCATCGAACTCCCGTCGTCACGTGGCTGGGGCCGTCCACTCTCGGTGGCTTCCGCCGTCCCCCGTACAAGGGCCGAGACCCGAATTGTCGGTGAACACCCCGAAGGACGCATCGCGTGCGAGACGGCCCGTCGCGGTTCTTTTCCCGGTCCCGGGAGTGCGTGCCCGGCGGAATCTCCTTCGGTCCGGGTCGGAGGGCCGTTCGACGCGTATCGTCTGGGGACGTGGTGGCTGATCCCTTCACGGACGGTGTCCACGGGGCGCGCACCCGTACGCCCCCCGACGGATCCACCGAACGAATCACGCATTCACTGGCCGCGGCCAAGCTCGACGAGGTCCCGGAGCTGGCGCAGCGGCTCATGTCCGCGATCTTCACCGACAACCCGGAGTGGACCGACTACAGCCCCGTCCCCAGGGAGGACCTGTGGGAGGGGTGTGCCAACTACCTCGCCCGGGTGCTGGACATCCTCAGCGGGCGGGTCGCCCGCAGCGAGGACGACAGCGTGGCCGCCGCCATCGGCAGAAGGCGCGCCGAGCAGGGCGTCCCCCTCGAAGTGATGCTGCGGACCTTCCGGCTCGGCGGGCGCATCGTCTGGGAGGCCCTGGTCGACCAGGCACACACCGACCGTGTCGACCCGGACGCGGTGCTCGGCGCGGCCACCGCCATGTGGACGGTCATCGACGGCCTGTCCTCGGCGTTGTCCACCTCCTACCGCAACACCGAGCTGGAGCAGCTGCGCAGCGACGACCAGCGGCGTCACGCGCTGGTGGAGGACCTGTTGGGGGGCAGAGCGCGGGACACCGCCTTCGCCCAGCGCACCGCCAAGGAGCTGGACCTGCCCACTTCGGGGCCCTATCTGGTGGTCGTGGCCGAGATGATCGCCGACGGCAGCTTCGCGTTGCGCGGGCAGCAGGCCGCGCTGTCGGCGCTGCACATCCGCTCGGTCTGGCAGGTGCGTGCCGACACCTTCGTCGGTCTGGTCGCGCTGGAGCAGCACGAGGAGGCGACCGCGCTGTCGGCCCTGCGCCAACTGGTGCGCGGGCGGGTGGGGGCCTCTCCGGTGGTGCGTGGTCTCGCCGAGGTCGGGGTGGGCCACGAACTGGCCGTCACGGCGTTGGGAACCTCGCCGCGGGGGGCGGTGGAGCTCGTCTCCCTGGGGCAGCGTTACCCGGAGGCGCTGTTGGTGCAGTCCCCCGACCTGGCGCAGCGGTTGTTGGACGAACACTTGGGCGCGATCCTCGCCCTCCAGCCCAAGGAGCGGGACATGCTGTTGGAGACCCTCTCCGCCTGGCTGGAGGAGAACTGTTCCACGGCGAACGCGGCGGTGCGGCTGCACTGTCACCGCAACACCGTGCTCAACCGGCTGCACAGGATCACCACCCTGATCGGCAGACCGCTGCACGGCCGGGACTCCTACGTGGCCCTGTCCCTGGCCTTGTCGGCGTTGCGGATGCGCTCCGAGGGGTGAGCTCCCACCGGGGGCTTGAACAATCCCTCCGCGCTGGGTCAACCGTGCGAGTGGGGAAATTTCCGTTTTTTTCACTCTGGGTCGGAGGCCGCTGTTGTTTCCCGGCGCTCTCTCTGGAGTTACTGCCAGTAGGTTCTCGGAGAGTGTTGGTTTGTGCGCTCTTCGTCGCTGAATAGTGGGAAAGATGTGCGGGGTGCACAGTCACGGGCGGTCAACTCTGGGCGTGACGGCATGGCGCGACCGTGGTCGCGGTCACGACACTCGACACGCGACAACGCGACGCTTTCGGCGGTGCGACACAGAAGGAGCACAGCGACGTGCAGGAATTCGACCTCCTCGTGGTAGGCGGGGGCCCCGGTGGCTACGTAGCGGCGATCCGTGCCGCCCAACGTGGCCTGTCGGTCGGCCTGGTGGAGAAGGAAAAAGCGGGCGGCGTGTGCCTGAACTGGGGCTGCATCCCCACCAAGGCGATGCTGCGTTCCGCCGAGGTGTACGAGACCGTCCTGCACTCCGAGGACTTCGGAGTGCACGCGGAGAACGTGCAACTCGACTTCGGGGCGGTCTCCCGCCGCAAGGACGGGGTCGTCAAGAACCTCACCGACGGGGTGGCCGGTCTGCTCAAGGCCAACGGAGTGACCGTCATCAACGGGCACGCCCGGTTCACCGGACCGACCAGCGTGGACGTCTACCCCACCGGGGAGTCGCCGCTGGGGGAGGGCGGCCCGAGGTACGCCGCTCAACCCGCCGGTGACCAGCCGGTTGAGCGGGCCAGCGCCCGGGACGTGATCCTGGCGACCGGTTCCGTGCCGGTCCGGCTGCCGATTCCCGGGGGCGACCTGCCGGGAGTGATCACCTCCGACGGGGCTTTCGGTCTCGACGACGTGCCCGGGCGCATCGCCGTGATCGGAGGCAGCGCCGTGGGAGCCGAGTGGGCGAGCATGTTCGCCGCCTTCGGCAGCGAGGTCACCATCGTGGAGATGGCCTCCAGCCTGGTTCCGATCGAGGACGCCGAGGTGGGCAAGGCCCTCGGGCGCTCCATGGCCAAGAGCGGGATCCGGGTGCTGACCGACTCGACCGTCTCCGCCGTCGAGCGCGGCGAACAGGGACTGCGGGTCCACGTCGACGGTGCCAAGGAACAGCAGCTCGACGTGGACGTCGTCCTCATGGGCGTGGGACGCAAACCCAACACCGGGGCCCTGGACCTGGAGGCCACGGGTGTGGACACCGACGAGCGCGGGTTCGTGCGGGTCGACGAGAGGATGCGCACCAACGTCGAGCACCTGTACGCCATCGGCGACATCACCGGTAAGGCGCTGCTCGCCCACGTCGCCTCCCACCAGGGCGTGGTCGCCGCCGACACCGTCGCGGGTCACGAGGCCCACATCGACTACGGGGTCGTGCCCGCCGCCACCTTCACCCACCCCGAGATCGCCAGCGTCGGTCTCACCGAGGCGGCGGCCAAGGAGGCGGGTCACGAGGTGGTCACCAGTCGTTTCCCCTTCGCCGCGCTGGGCAGGTCGAAGACCACCGGCGACGAGGAGGGCTTCATGAAGATCGTCGCCGGGGCCAAGCACGGCGAGATCCTCGGTGTCCACGTGATCGGCCCCTCCGCCAGCGACCTGATCACCGAGGGCACGCTGGCCATCAGCCTGGAGGCGACCCTCGACGAGCTCGCCGACACGATCCACGCGCACCCGACCCTGGGAGAGATCGGTATGGAGGCCGCCATGTCGGCACTCGGCCTCCCCCTGCACACCGCGCCGCCGCGACGCCGCTGACTCGCGGAGGAACCCGTCGGTCGGGACCCGCGCGAGGCGCTGGTCCCGGCCCCGCAGACATCGACGTTCGGCCGCGGCGGCCCCACCCGCCGTCGCGGCCGGCGGGACGTCGCAACCATCCACTCGAAGAGGGGATCTCTCATGGCGGAGACCGCTACCCGCACCAAGCCGGCAGGATCCGGTTCGAAGAGCCGTCGCGGCGGGAGCCGCTCGGGCGGCAGCCGGTCGCAGCAGCGCCGGGGGAACACCGCGCTGGGCTCCGAGTCCCCGGAGACACTGCGCGAGTACTTCCGGCAGATGACGCTCATCAGGCGTTTCGAGGAGCGCGCCGCCCAGGGCTACACCCAGGCCAAGGTCGGTGGCTACTGTCACCTGAACCTGGGCGAGGAGGCCACCGTGGTCGGGCTGATGAGTTCGCTGCGGGGCTCGGACTACCTGTTCACCAACTACCGTGAACACGGCTACGCCATCGCCAAGGGCATCGAGCCCGGCAGGGTGATGGCCGAGTTGTACGGCCGGACCACCGGCACCTCCAAGGGGCTGGGCGGCTCGATGCACATGTTCGACACCCAGGCGGGGCTGCTCGGCGGTTACGGCATCGTCGGCGGGCAGCTCCCGCTGGCGACCGGGGCCGCGCTGGCGATCGACTATCGCGGGGGCGACCAGGTGGTCATGTGCCAGATGGGGGACGGCACCACGAACATCGGGGCCTTCCACGAGTCGATGAACATCGCCGCGCTGTGGAACCTGCCCGTGGTGTTCGTGGTGGTCAACAACCACCTCGGTATGGGTACCACCGTGGAGATGGCCTCGGCCGAGTCCGAGCTGTACAAGCGGGCCGTGGCCTACCGGATGCACGGCGAGCGGGTGGACGGCAACGACGTGGTGGCGGTCAACGAGGCCGCCACGCGCCTGGTCGAGCACGCGCGCGGCACCGGTGAGCCGGCCATGCTGGAGGCGGTCAGCCACCGGATGAAGGGACACTCGGTGGTCGACCCGGCCAAGTACCGCAGTTCCGAGGACGCCGAGGCGGCCCGCGCCGCGGACCCGGTGGCCGCCTTCCGTGCCCGGTTGATCGCGGAAGGGGTGCTGGACGAGGACGGGGCCGCCGAGATCGAGAAGGCCGTCCAGGCCGATGTGGACGCCGCCGTCGCCTTCGCCGACGACAGCCCCCACCCGGACCCGTCCACGCTGTTCGACTACACCTACGCGACGCCGGTGGCCAACGACTCCCGGAGGTTGCCGGCCGATCCGGTCTTCTGAACGACCGTTCCGCCGGTCCGGCCGGGCCGTGCGCCACGGTTGACCGAACCACACCCCGCCACGAAGCGCCGGGGGCCGCCACGGCGGTCCCCGGGCGAAGCACGCCCAGGAGAAGAACCGTTGGCCGTCATTACCTATCGGCAGGCGCTGCACGACACGCTGCGCGAGGAGATGCTCGCCGATGAGAACGTCTTCCTCATCGGCGAGGAGATCGGAGTCTTCGAGGGCTCCTACAAGATCACCGCGGGACTGCTCGACGAGTTCGGGCACAAGCGCGTCCGCGACACCCCTATCGCGGAGGAGGGCTTCGTCGGTGCCGCGGTCGGTGCCGCCATGTTGGGGCTGCGTCCGGTGGTGGAGTTGATGACGATCAACTTCTCGCTGTTGGCGCTGGACCAGATCGTCAACCACGCCGCCAAGATCTACGGCATGTTCGGAGGACAGTGCAGCGCCCCGATGGTGCTGCGCACCCCGGGCGGCGGTGGCCAGCAGCTGGGGGCGACCCACTCCCAGAACATCGAGCTCTACTACGCCTTCGTGCCCGGGCTGAAAGTGGTCGCCCCCAGCACACCGGCCGACGCGAAGGCCCTGCTCAAAGCCGCGATCGCCGATAACGACCCGGTGTTGTTCCTGGAGAACCTGGCGCTGTACAACACCAAGGGCGAGGTGCCGGACGAGGTGGCTCCCGCCGAGATCGGCAAGGCGGGAGTGGTCCGCGAGGGCAGCGACATCACCGTCATCGGCTACTCCCGGATGGCCACTGTGGCCACCCAGGTGGCCGATCGGTTACAGCAGGAGGAGGGAATCTCGGCCGAGGTGGTGGACCTGCGCAGCCTGCGTCCCCTGGACCGGGAGACCATCGTCGAGTCGGTCCGCAAGACCGGCTGCGCCGTCATCGCCGAGGACGACTGGCTGACCTACGGGGTCGGGGCGGAGATCGCGGCCTCGATCTCGGACGGCGCCTTCGACTACCTCGACGCCCCGGTTCGGCGTGTCGCCGCGGCCGAGGTGCCGCTGCCGTACGCCAAGCCGTTGGAGCGGGCGGCGCTGCCTTCCGCCGACTCGTTGACCACGGCGGTCCACCAGACCCTCGAAGCCGTCGGACACCGTCGCTGACAGACCCAGCAAGGCGCAGACGCATCGTGCGGACGGGGGCCGGTGGGCCTCCGCGACCGGCTCGTCCCGCCCACGATGGGTCACTCACCAGGAGCCGAGGAAGACCATGACCGAGATACACATGCCGCGCCTGTCCGACACCATGGAGGAGGGCGTCATCTCCGCCTGGCGCAAGCGGGTGGGGGACCAGATCAACCGCGGTGACGTGGTGGCCGACATCGAGACCGACAAGGCCGTCATGGAGCTGGAGGCCTACGACGAGGGGGTCCTGGAGAAGATCCTGGTCGGCGAGGGCGAGACCGTGCCGATCGGAACCCCGATCGGTCTGCTCGGCGACGGTTCCGGCTCCGCGGCCGAGGCCGGGCCGTCCACGAGCGCTGCTCCCGCCCCGGAGGCGGAGGAGTCCGGGCAGGACGACACCTCCGCCTCCTCCGAGCAGTCCGGCATGGGCACGGCGACGCGGCCCGAGCCCTCCCGGGACGGGACCTCGACGGGCACGGGGCAGCGCCCCAAGGCGTCCCCGCTGGCCAGGGCCATCGCCCGGGAGAAGGGTGTCGACCTGTCCACGGTCACCGGCACCGGCCCCGGAGGCAGGATCATCCGGGTGGACGTCGAGGCGGCGGCCGAGCGGAACCAGGGCACCGCCTCCCCGGCTCCGAGCGCCACCCCCGCGGCGGCACCCGCTCAGCAGGAGGACCCCGACGTGGAGGAGATCCCGCTGAGCAACATCCGCAGGGTGACCGCCAAGCGGTTGACCGAGAGCAAGCAGCAGGCCCCGCACTTCTACCTGACCAGCGCCGTCGACGTCACGGACCTGGTGGCCTTCCGCGCCGACCTCAACGAGCGGTTGCGGGCCTCCGGCGGGCCGAAGGTCAGTGTGAACGACCTGGTCGTCAAGGCCTGCGCCACCGCGCTGCGCGCCAATCCCTCGGTCAACGTCTCCTACCGCGACGAGAAGCTGTTCCGGCACAAGCGGATCCACCTCGGCGTGGCGGTCGCCCTGGACTCCGGACTCGTGGTGCCGGTGGTCCGGGACGCCGACCGCAAGAGCGTCTCCGAGATCGCGGTCGAGGGCAAGGAGAAGGCCGAGCGCGCCCGCGAGGGCAAGCTCAAGCCGGACGAGATGACCGGCAGCACCTTCAGTGTGTCCAATTTGGGCATGTTCGGTATCGAGGAGTTCTCCGCGGTGATCAACCCGCCCGAGGCGGCCATCCTGGCCGTCGGGGCCACCCGCGAGGAGGTCCAGGTGCGTGACGGCGAGTTCGTGGCGCGCAAGATGCTGCGCATCACGCTCTCGGCCGATCACCGGGCCGTGGACGGCGCCGTGGGGGCGGTGTTCATGCAGCAGCTCACGAGCCTGCTGGAGGATCCGATCCGGATCATCGCGTGAGTCGAGCCCCCGGGGCGGTTTCCGCGTCGTGTCCGCCCCGGGATCCGGGCACCGTGCGCGGCCCTTCGGCGGCCCGTGCACGGTGCCGCGGAGCCGTCCGTCGGCGGGTGCCCGGCCGTGGAGGTGTCGGTGCCAGGCACCGGAGGCCGTGCACTAGGATCGCCGCAACGATGGCTTCGAACCGCGGGAGTTCGGTGATGAGCGAGGCGGCCGCGGGGCTGCGGGACCTCGGGACCGGCTTCACCAGCATGGTGCGTTCCCCGCGTATGCTGCTGCTGGGGGCCGTCCCGGCCCTGCTCAGCGGTGTGGTGCTGCTGACCGGTGTGGCGGTGGTGGCCTGGTTCAGCGGTGATCTGGCGCTGTTGCTCACCCCCTTCGCCGAGGACTGGTCGGACTGGCAACGCGTGCTGCTGCGCGCGCTGCTGGCCGTGGTGTTGGTGGCGGGGGCCGTGCTGGTGGGGGCGGTGTCCTTCGTGGCCCTGACCCTGTTGATCGGTGGGCCGTTCTACGACCACATCGCCGAGAGCTGCGAACACCGGCGTGGACTGGACAGCGGTTCCGACGGTGCCGGTTCGCTACGGATGGTGTGGCGGGGTGTCCGGGACGCGGGGTACCTGGTGCTGGTCGCCGTGGTGGGTACCCTGGTGCTGTTTCCGTTCGGTTTCGTGCCGGTGCTGGGGCAGACGGTGGTGCCGCTGCTCGGGCTGGCCTTCGGTTCCTGGTTGGTCGCCCTCGAAGTGACCGGACCGGTGTTCCAACGGCTCGGTGTGGGGGTCGGTGGGCGACACCGGATGCTGTGGCGTCATCGGCGTGAGGTGCTGGGCTTCGCGGTTCCGACGTATCTGCTGTGCCTGGTGCCCGTGGCCCAGCTGGTGGTGATTCCCTCCTCCGTGGTCGGGGGGACGCTGCTGGCCCACCGGGTGTTGGCCCGGCGACGACGGGGCGGGGAAGACGACCCGCGGGTCGGCGCGGAGCGGGCAACGTGACCGTGTCGTCGCGGTCGGTGTCCTGGGCGGGACCGACCGCTGTCCTGAGGATGTTCCATGGACGAACTCGGCCGTGACCTGTCGTCTCTCGTGGACTCCGTGCCCGCTCCGGTGGTCGGGCTGCTCGCGCTCGTGCTGGTCGGTTACCGGGGCAGCTGGCGGGTGCTGCGCAATGTGGTCACCATCGCCCACGAGGGCGGGCACGCCGGGGTGGCGCTGCTCAGCGGCCGCAAGCTCAACGGGATCCGGTTGCATTCGGACACCTCCGGGCTGACGGTCTCCACGGGTCCCGCGCACGGCCCGGGGATGGTGCTCACCCTGTTCGCCGGGTATCCGACCGTCTCGCTGTTGGGACTGGCGGCCTCCGGGCTGGTTTCCGGGGGACACCCGGAGACGCTGCTCTGGGCCGCGGTGGCCTCGTTGGCGTTGTTGCTGGTGGCGCTGCGCAATCTCTACGGGGTGCTGGCCGTGGTGGTCACCGGTGGTGTGCTCGCGGCCCTGGCCTGGTGGGGTGACGCGGGGCTCCGGCTGGTCTGCGCCGAGCTGCTGAGCTGGCTGCTGCTGTTGGGCGGGGTGCGGCCACTGTTCGAGCTGGCCCGCAAGCGTCGTGGGGGCAGGGCGGCGAACTCCGATGCGGACCAGCTCGCCCGGTTGACCGGAGTGGCCGGTGGGGTCTGGCTGCTGGTCTGGTTCGTGATCACTGTCGGGATGCTGCTGCTCGGGGCGGGCTGGCTGCTGGAGCTGTCCCCACCGGAGTGGGGGCGATTGTTCTGAGGCCGTGACGTGTTGGCCCGTGTGGAGCGATTCGGTGTCCGCCGTGCTTGCCGAGGCACCGCACCGTGGACGAGCATCGTCACAGTGACGTTGGGCGGTCACGGGCGAGACGTTCGTCCGTCGCTCGTGCCCGTGCGGGTCGTTCCGGGGAGTCGGTGTCGGACCGATTCGTCGGAGTCGCCCAGTAGCCTTGGTGCGTGTGACGGAGCCGACGAGGTGGTGGGATGACGGCACGGACCGGTTGGTTGCCGCGGAGTCTGGACGAGGAGGTTCCCACCGCGGCCAGGGTGTACGACTACCTGCTGGGTGGTGCGCACAACTTCGTGGCCGACCGACGGCTGGGTGAGCGGTTCCTGACCGCACTGCCCAGCGCGCGTGACGTGGCTCGGCTGAACCGGGGGTTCCTGCGCCGGGCCGTGCTCACTCTGCTCGGAGCCGGAATACGGCAGTTCGTCGACCTGGGAACGGGAATCCCCACCGCGGGCAGTGTGCACGAGATAACCGAACGGGCTGGGCGGGGCTGCCGGGTGGTCTATGTGGACCGTGAACCGGTCGCGGTCGCGCACAGCGAGTTGTTGCTGCGCAACGACCCACACGCAGCCATGCTGCGCGCCGACCTGCTGGATCCCGACCGCGTGCTCGGGCATCCGTACACCCGCCGCCTGCTGGACTTCTCCGAACCCATAGGCCTGTTGTTGGTGGGAGTGCTGCACTTCGCCTTTCCCCAGGACCGCCCCGAGGAGGTGGTGCGCCGTTACCGGGAGGCTCTGCCGAGCGGCAGTTGCCTGGCCCTGTCGCACTTCACGGCCGACCTCGCACCGGAGAACATGCGGCAGGTCGTCGAGGTGATGCGCGGCAGCGCGAATCCGGTGTACCCGCGTTCCCACGCGGAGGTAAGCGCGTTCTTCGACGGCTTCGAACTGGTGGAGCCCGGAGTGGTGGGCACGGGGCTGTGGCGCCCGGAACACGCCGAGGACGTGCGGACGCCCGGTGCCGAGCAGATCTACGCCGGTGTCGGTTACAAACCGTGAGAACGAGGATCCCCGGTTGCGTGATTGCGGGAACTCCGGTATGCGATTCGCAGCACGCGATGTGTGATCCGTGTGGTTCGTGTGGTGGTGAGTCCGGACGGAACACCGAGGGAGAGGTGGAATGAGTCGCGCTGGTTCCGGGAGCGGTGTTTCGGGGGAGGGGCTCGCGGGGACTCCGGAACTTCCCCGGTGGGGGAGTGCGTCCTGGTGCGCGGAGCTCGCGGCGCGCTGGGCCGGAGGACTGGTCCGCACCTGCTACGTGCCGATGAGTCGTGGCGAGCTCGAGGAGCGCACGCACGCGTTGGTGGAGCGCTTGGTGGAGGCGCTCGGGGACCCGACCCTGGCCGAGCGGGCCGGTCGTTCGGTGGGCGAGCAGTTGGTCCGGTTGAACGCCACGGGCGAGGAGAGCCTCACCTGGACCCTGGAGTTGCTCTGCGACGCCCTGCTGCCGCAGCGCACCGAGGAGACCCGTGATGTCGTCGGGTTGCTGGCCGCCGTGGCGGCGGGATACACCGAGGCCCGCCAGGCCAGCACCCTCGACCAGCAGGAGACGCTGCGTCGCGCCCTGTTGAGGACCAAACTGGACACCGATCGTCGGCTCCGGGTCAGCGAGGACCGGTTCCGGGAGATCTTCCGGAACACGCCCGTGGGGATGGGGATCTGTGACCTGGAGGGGACGTTCCTGGACGTCAACGACGCCCTGAAGGACACCCTCGGTTACTCCGAGCGGGAACTGCTGTCCCTGCGCCTGGACCAGTTGTTCCCCGCCGGGCAGACCGACGTCGTCTCGGGCGCCTACGCCGACCTGCTGCGGGGAGCCCGCAGCGGGCTGCGGGAGCGATGCGACCTGCGACGCGCCGACGGCGGCACCGCCTGGACCTACGTGGCCCTGTCGGGGCTGCGCGACGAGAACGGCGAGCCGACCCGTTTCGTCGTGATGGTGGAGGACCTGCGGGAACTGAGCTATCTGCAGGAGCGGCTGCGGCACCAGACACTGCACGACAGCGTCACGGGACTGCCGAACCGGCAGCACTTCTGGTCCAGGCTGGAAACCGCGCTGGCCGGTTCGCCGGCCGAGGACCGCCTCACGCTGTACCAGTTACGCCTGGACGGTTTCGGTCTGATCAACGAGGGGCTGGGCTACGAGACCGGTGACGCCATCGTCCGGGCGGTGGCCAACAGGCTCCAGCGGCTCGTCGAGGGGGAGGACGGCTTGGTGGCCCGCATCGGCGGTACCCAGTTCGCCGTGCTGGTGCGCCAGGGGCCGCACACTCCCGGCGTCGCCGAGTTCGCCGAACTGATCAACCGGGAACTGGACGAGCCGATCTACATCGGGGAGAACGGGCTGGCTCCCACGGCCAGTATCGGAGTCATCCAGCGCGCGGTGGGTGACCGGGAACCGGCGGACATGATGTGGGCGGCGGAGGTGGCGCTGCGCAACGCCGAACAGGCCGGCAAACGACAGTGGGCGCTGTTCGACCCGGACCGGGCTCCGCTGGAGCGTTCGGACTCCAAACTGGCCGCCACCATGCCCGGAGCCCTGGAACTCGGGGAGTTCGAGGTGCGCTATCGCCCCCTGGTCTCCCTGCCGGAGGAGCGGATCACGGGGGTGGAGGCGCGGTTGAGCTGGCAACCCCCGGACCACGACGAACTCGGCCACGAGGAGTGTCTACGTCTGGCCGAGCGGTCCGGCATCACGTTGTCACTGCGGGACTGGATGCTGGAGACCGCGTGGAGACAGCTGGAACAGTGGCACGAGCGGGGACTGTGTCCGCAGCTGGTGGTGGGACTCAGCCCCAACCAGTCCAGGGACCCGGACCTGGTCGGAACGGTCCGCAGGACCGTGGGCTCCGGAACGCTCGCGGCGGACCGGCTGCGGTTGTGCGTGTCCATGGGCGCCTTGATGCGCAGCGGAGGTGAGGCCAGGGACAACCTGGACACCCTCGCCGCCACGGGGGTGCGGACAGCCGCCCACGAGTTCCGCGCCTCCCCGGCGGAACTGCGTTTCCTGCGGGAGCATCCCACCCAGGCGGTGCTGTTGTCACCGGAGCTCGTGCGGCTGGTCGACGACGACGCCGGAGAGGAGTCTCCCGAGTTCAGGGCGCTGTGCGGCACGATCCCGCTGGTGCGGGAGCAGGGGATTCCGGTGGCCGTACCGGAGGTGCGCACCGCGCGGCAGGCCCGCTGGTGGTACGAGGCGGGCTGCGAGATCGCGGCCGGGGAGTACTACGGCGTCCCTCTGGACGCCGGGGCGATGGGGGAGTTGCTCGCCCTGCGGGTGTGCGGGTCAGTGGGAGCGGAACGCCCTTAACATGCGTTCGGCGGCGATACCGGCGGTGAGTTCGCCGTCGAGAACCCGGCGTTCGACCTCGGCACGCACCCTGCCCACCTCGGGATCGCGCACCAACTCGTCGACGAGCTGGTCCCGCACCAGCTCCCAGGTCCACTCCAGACGCTGGTTCCGGCGTTTCTCCGCCAGTTCCCCGGCCTCCTCCAGCGTGGCCCGGTGCTCGGTGACCTGTTGCCACAGCTCCTCCAGCCCGGTCCCGGTGAGACCGCTACAGGTGAGCACCCGGGGTTTCCAGGAGGCGTTCGACGGGGTGAGCAGCCGGAGCGCCCCCCGCAGCTCCCGCGCCGTCTCGCGGGCCTCGCCCCGGTGCTCGCCGTCGGCCTTGTTCACCGCGACCAGATCGGCCAGTTCCAGCACGCCCTTCTTGATGCCCTGCAACTGGTCACCGGTCCGTGCCAGGGTCAGCAGCAGGAAGCAGTCCACCATGCCGGCCACGGCGGTCTCGGACTGGCCGACCCCGACGGTTTCCACCAGCACCACGTCGAATCCGGCGGCCTCCATGAGCACGATGGTCTCCCTGGTCGCCCGGGCCACCCCGCCGAGGGTCCCCGCGGTGGGGGAGGGGCGGATGAAGGCGTCCGACTCGGTGGCCAGCGAGCCCATGCGGGTCTTGTCGCCGAGGATGCTGCCGCCACTGCGTTGGGAGGAGGGGTCCACCGCCAGCACCCCCACCCGGTGCCCCTCGGCGACGAGGCGGGTGCCGAGCGCCTCGATGAACGTGGACTTGCCGACCCCGGGGACACCGGTGATGCCGAGACGGTGGGAGCCACCGGAGTGCGGAAGCAGCCGGGTCAGCAGGGACTGGGCCTTCTCCCTGTGGTCGGGTCGGGTGGACTCGACGAGGGTGATGGCTCGGGCGAGGGCGGCACGCGAGCCGTCCAGCACCCCCGTTGCGTAGGTGTCGACGTCGATGGTGCGCGGCATGGATGGAGCGTCCGTTTCGCTGCGGTGCCGAGGGGGTCAGTGCGCGCTCGGGTGGCCGAGTTCGGTGCGGAGACGGTGCAGCAGGGTCCCGGCGGCCTCGGCGATGACGGTGCCGGGGCCGAACACCGCGGCGGCGCCGGACTCGTGCAGCGCCGCGTGGTCGCCCGGAGGGATGACCCCGCCGACGACGATCACGATGTCCGCACCGCCCTGCTCGTCCAACGCCGCGCGCAGGGCGGGGACCAGGGTCAGGTGCCCCGCAGCCAGGGAGGACACCCCGACGATGTGCACGTCGGACTCCACCGCCTGCCGGGCCACCTCCTCGGGAGTCTGGAACAGCGGACCCACGTCGACGTCGAAGCCGAGGTCGGCGAAGGCGGTGGCGATGACCTTCTGCCCCCGGTCGTGGCCGTCCTGGCCCATCTTGGCCACCAGGATCCGCGGCCTGCGCCCCTCGTCGGCGGTGAACTCCTCCACCAGCTCGCGGGTGCGCTCGATGCCCGCGTTCTCGCCCGCCTCCTCGCTGTACACCCCGGAGATGGTACGGATCTGGCCGGAGTGCCTGCCGAAGGCGGCCTCCAGGGCGTCGGAGATCTCGCCGACGGTGGCGTGGGCGCGGGCGGCGTCCACGGCCAGGGTGAGCAGGTTGTGCTCCAGGTCGTCGGGGCGGTTGCCGTCCACGGTGGCCTGCGCGGCCGCGGTGAGTCGGCGCAGCGCCTCGGCGCAGCGCTGCCCGTCACGTTCTTCACGCAGTCTGCGCAGCTTGTCGAGCTGCTCGTTCCGGACGGCGCTGTTGTCCACCTTGCGCACCTCGAAGGAGCCGTCCTCGGTTTCGTCCGGGGCGTAGCGGTTGACCCCGATCACCGGCTGTCGTCCGGAGTCGATGCGCGCCTGGGTGCGGGCGGCGGCCTCCTCGATGCGCATCTTCGGGATCCCGGCGTCGATGGCGGCGGCCATGCCGCCGGCCTGCTCGATCTCGTCCAGGTGGGCTTGGGCCCGCTCGGCCAGGTCCTGGGTGAGGCGTTCCACGTAGTGACTGCCTCCCCACGGGTCGATGACCCGGGTGGTTCCGGACTCCTGCTGGAGCAGCAGCTGGGTGTTGCGGGCGATGCGGGCCGAGAAGTCGGTCGGCAGGGCCAGGGCCTCGTCCAGGGCGTTGGTGTGCAGCGACTGGGTGTGGCCCTGGGTGGCGGCCATGGCCTCCACGCAGGTGCGGACCACGTTGTTGAACGCGTCCTGGGCGGTCAACGACCACCCCGAGGTCTGCGAGTGGGTGCGCAGCGACAGCGACTTGGGGTCGGTGGCCCCGAACTCCGAGACGAGCCTCGCCCACAGCAGCCGGGCCGCGCGCAGCTTGGCCACCTCCATGCCGAAGTGCATCCCGATCCCCCAGAAGAACGACAACCGGGGGGCGAACGCGTCGATGTCCAGACCGGCGTTCAACCCCGCGCGGATGTAGTCCAGCCCGTCGGCGAGGGTGTAGGCCAGTTCCAGGTCGGCGGTGGCTCCGGCCTCCTGGATGTGGTAGCCGGAGATCGAGATCGAGTTGAACTTCGGCATCCGTGCCGAGGTGTAGGCGAAGATGTCGGAGATGATCCGCATCGACGGCTGCGGCGGGTAGATGTAGGTGTTGCGGACCATGAACTCCTTGAGGATGTCGTTCTGGATCGTGCCCGCCAGCTTCTCCGGCGGCACGCCCTGCTCCTCGGCGGCGACGATGAACAGCGCCAGCACCGGCAGCACCGCCCCGTTCATGGTCATCGACACGCTCATGCGGTCCAACGGGATCCCGTCGAACAGCTGACGCATGTCCAGGATCGAGTCGATGGCCACCCCGGCCATACCCACGTCCCCGGCCACCCGGGGGTGGTCGGAGTCGTACCCCCGGTGGGTGGCCAGGTCGAAGGCCACCGACAGGCCCTTCTGGCCGGCGGCCAGGTTCCGCCGGTAGAACGCGTTGGACTCGGCCGCGGTGGAGAAGCCCGCGTACTGCCGCACCGTCCACGGCTGGTTGACGTACATCGTGGAGTACGGCCCCCGCAGGTACGGGGCGATGCCGGGATAACTGTGCGGGAAGCGCAGTCCGGCCGTGTCCGCGGCGGTGTAGAGCGGTCGGACGTCGATGCCCTCCGGGGTGTGCCAACCGAGCTCGTCCGGGTCGGTGCCCGCGCTCTCGCGCACCCGCTCGTGCCAGCGCCGGGGGCTCTGCTCGGCCGGCGGCTCGTCCAGTTCGATCTCGGTGAAGTCGGGGATGCTGTCGTGGCTGGTCATGATGTGGCCCTCGAAGCGTCGGTGGTGCTGGCCCACTGCTGGTGGATCTCGGTCAGGAGCCGGGGCACGTCGCTGCGGCTGTGCACGAACCCGTCCACCCCGGCGGGGGGCTCCTCCCACGGAGGGCCGGCCAGCAGCACGAGCCGTGCCCCCGCCTGCCGCAGGGCGGTCGCGGTGGCCTCGGCGCGCTCCGCGTAGAGCTCCTCGCTCGAACACAGCACGGCCAGGTCCGTGCCGGATACGGCGAACTCGGCGGTGACGTCTTCGGCCGTGTCGGTCTCGCCCGCCTCGTACGTCTCCACACCGCCGGTGGCGAGCAGGTTGCGGGTGAACGAGGCGCGGGCGGTGTGGGTGGCCAGCGGCCCGAGGGTGGCCAGGAAGACGCGGGGACGGCCCTCGGGGAGTTCGGCCATCCGCTCGGCCTCGTCGCGCAGTTTCTCGTAGTCGTCCGCGTAACGCCTGCGCGGCAGACCCCCGGTTTCCGGTTCGGTGGGACGAGGGCGGCGACGCAGGGGCCGTTCGCCGGGTTCCGGGTACTCGCTGACCCCGGTGAGCTGGTCGGTGCGGTGGGCGAGCGCCTCCCGACGCCGTTGCCAGGTGGTCTCCAGCCGTTCGGCGACCCTTCCCGAGCGCAGGGCGGCGGACAGTCCTCCGGCCGCTTCGAGCTCCCGGAACCAGTTCCAGGCGGCGTGGGCGAGTTCGTCGGTCAGTGACTCCACGTAGTACGAACCTCCCGCCGGGTCGATGACCCGTCCCAGGTGGGCCTCGTCGAGCAGCAGCGCCTGGGTGTTGCGGGCGATCCGGCGGGAGAAGGAGTCGGGCAGTCCCAGCGGCGTGTCGAACGGTTGCACGGTGATCGCCGTCGCCCCACCGACCGCGGCGGCGAAGGCGGCGACGGCCGAACGCAGCATGTTCACCCAGGGGTCGTAACGGGTGAGCATCGCGGTGGAGGTCACCGCGTGCTGGTGTTGTCCCCGGGCGTGTTCGGGCGTTCCACAGGCCCGGAGTACGCGGTCCCAGAGGCGCCGGGCCGCGCGGAGTTTGGCGACGGTGGTGAACTGGTCCACTGTGGCCGCCAACCGGAACTCCAGCAGTCCCGCCGCCGTGGCGGTGGGGATTCCGGACTCGGTGAGCAGGCGGAGGTACTCGACTCCGGCCGCCACGGCACAACCGAGTTCCTCGGCGTCCGAGCCTCCCGCGTCGTGGTAGGCCAGTCCGTCCACGCTGATCGCGTGCATACCCGGCAGGTGGGTGCGGCAACGGTGGGCGAGTTCCACGGCCGGTGCGGGGTCGTGCTCCTCGCCGGTGCGGGCGTGCAGCCCGAGGGGGTCCGCTCCGAGGTTGCCCCGCAGCGCCTCGCCGGGCACGTCCCGTTCGGCCGCCAGCCGCAGCAGCTCCTCGGCGGTCTCCGCGTAGTGCTCGCCGGGCTGGAGGACGAGTCCGGCCAGGTCCAGGCGCATCCCGTGCAGGGCGTCCCCGAGTTCTCGGACGGGGACACCCGCCGATCCGGTGCGCAGCCACACCGACTCCGCGCCGCCCTCCAGGTCGGCGAGTATCTCGCGGTTGGTGGTGTCGGTGTCCGGGTCGTCGTGGTACTGGCGGACGTCCCAGCCCCGGTCGACGGCACCCACTGCTCTGCTGTGCCGGGTGAACGGGGCCAGCCCGGGAAGCCCGGGGCAGGGATGCGGGTCCCGGTGGGTGTACAGCGCACGGACCGTGATCCCGTCGTGGGTCTCGGTCTCCAGCAGTCGTTCCGGCTGTTCGGGAGCGGAGGCCTCCCGCGCCAGCAGTCCGGTTCTGCGCAGCACCTGGTCGACCTGTTTCCGCCACTGTTCGTGGGTGGGTGGTTCGAACCCCGCCATCAGGTCGAGCCGGTCTCCGTGCTCGCTCGACGTTGAGCGCTCCGACGCCGTCATGGGAGCCGATGGTAGGCCGGTGTCCGACGTCACGTGACCGGCATCGGGTGTGACGCGTGTCCCAAATCTGTTAGGGCTCGTTAACCGGGGCTGTTTCCGGTGTCGGCGCCCGGAAGTTCGCCGACGCCGCGTCTCGGTCGTGGTGTGGTCGCGGAACCGTTCCGCCGGGGGTTTCCGGGTTCTCCGAGTGCCGTGTGGTGGGGAGAACGGCGGGTGCCGCGCGGCTTTCCGTCCTGGTGTGCCTCGACGGATTCTCGTGTTAGCTCTGCTGAAGTTTTATTTAGCTTTTTTCACTTGTGCTAATATCAGTGGTGGAGCATCCTCGACAGTGACCAAGAAGGACGGACCCGTGGAACGGGCTTCTTTTCCGCGGGTGTCACGACGAGGGGAGCCGACGATGGCGAACAGGATTCTCGGGGACGAAGGGTGCTCGGGCGAGACGGCCACGGCGCTGTTGGACGGTGCCGAACACCTTTCTCCGGACACGGTGGAACACGGGACGACGCCGACGAACTCCGAACTCCACGAGTGCGGGCACGCCTTGGAGGAGACGCCGAGCGAGGTGAAGCCGTCCGCCGGAACCCCGAGGTGGCGTTCCTGGTTCTGCGAGATCGGACGTTGGCGTGCCGACGTGCTCAAGTGACCCGACGGCGTCGCCGAACCACCGGCCGCGGACCGTCACGGCCGACGGGGAGGTCCCGGCCGGTACGGGTGGTCACCCGTGTCCGCCCAGTTCCTCCAGTTCACGCACGATCTCCCCGAACGGTGGCAGCGCCAGGAACTGGCGCGCCATGGCTCGGGCGCGGTGCCGGTAGGAGGGACTGTTCAGCACCGTCTCCACGGTCTCGCGCAGTGTCGTGTGGGTGAGTTCGTCGAGGTGGAGTTGTTCTCCGACGCCCAGTTGTTCCACACGTTCGGCGTTGGCGGGTTGTTCGGCGAACATGGGAAGCACCGTCATGGGGACGCCGCTGCTGAGTGCCTCCCGAATCCCGCTGAAACCGCCGTGGGTGATGAAGACCTCGCAGGAGGGCAGCAGGAGCTGCTGTTGGACGAAGGAGGTCAGGTGCACGTTGTCCGGACGCGCTCCGTTCCAACTCTCCGGCGGGATGTCCCTGCCGAGGGCCACCACTCCGGTGACGGGGAGTTCACCGAGCACGTCCACGATGGTGTGCAGCGGGGTGCGTTCGGCGCTGTCGTGGATCCTGGCGGCGTTGGACCCCAGCGTGGCCAACACCAGGGGACGGTCGTCGGGCAGGGCGGCGAGTTCGGGATCGAGGCGGTGCTCCGCCGGTGGGGGCGCGTTGTGGTGGCGTGCGCCCTGCAATCGCAGCCGTTGGGGGTAGAAGCTCTCGGGGGCCAGCCCGATCCGTCCACCGTGGAAGGGGTGCAGCGGATCGGTCACGGGGGGCAGGTCGAACCTGTCCCGCTGCTCGTTGACGTTGGTGAGCACCGGGGCCTCGTCGAAGGGGGCCAACGGCCCGATGTCCAGGGCGAGGTGTCGGATGCCGAGGTACTCGGCGGCGTAGTAGCTCGCGTAGTCGGTGGACTCGCGCACGAGCAGGTCGGGGGCGAAGGACTTCAGGGACTCGATGGTTCCCTCCGCGTTGTCCCCCGCCACGGGGCCGGCGAACATCGTGGCGAAGAAGTCCGCCCCGGCACGGAAGGTGCGTCGCCCGAAGTCGTCCATGACGGAGGGATCCAGTCCGAGCCGTTCGACCAGGTCGGGACGTTGGAGAATATCCGGGGCGGCGATGATGTTCCTGGGAACCAGTGGGGTCAGGCCGAACCAGCGGACCTGTTCGGACAGTTCCTCCGAGGTGAGTACCACCACCTCGTGCCCCGCCTCGGCCGCCAGCCGCGCGAGCGGAAGCAGGGCCGGAACCAGGTGCGAGTAGATGGGTTGGCTGCCGAAGGCGATGCGCAAGACCGCTCCCGAAGACGTAGCAGGATCGTGATCGAGTTCCTCGGAATCGACACTACGCAGCGGGTTTCTCACTGTCAGTGAGATCGTTGCCACAGTACGCTTTCGTGTGGGCGTTCCGGGATGTGGCCGTGCCCGTGAGGTACCGGAGAGCGGCGGGAGGGGGCGGCTAGCGTGGACGGTGTGCTCGTCGCTGGTTCCGTGGCGCTGTTCGTGCTGGCCGCCCTCTGCGAGATAGGCGGTGCGTGGTTGGTGTGGCAGGGAGTGCGGGAGCGCCGTGGCTGGTGGTGGATCGGCGCGGGGGTGGCCGCGCTCGGCGCCTACGGGTTCGTGGCGACCCTGCAACCCGAGTCCCACTTCGGACGGATTCTGGCCGCCTACGGTGGTGTGTTCGTGGCCGGGTCGTTGGTCTGGGGGATGGTGGTGGACGGCTACCGCCCCGACCGCTACGACGTGCTCGGGGCGTTGGTCTGTCTGCTCGGAGTCGCGGTGATCATGTACGCGCCCAGAGCGTGAGCGTGGAGAAGAGGTCCTTGTTCCTCCTCCCGCCTCGGCGCGAAGGAGCACTCTTCTCCGGTGGGAAGCACGAACGCGTCGGTGCCGGGCGGTTCCCGGACACCGACGCGGGGTGTGGGCTGGTAGCCGTCGGGGTCGTCGTGTCAGTTCCCGGTGAATCTCACGTCACTGCAGAAGTAGTAGGACTGGTCCATGTGCGCGGCCTGCCAGATCGTGTAGACGATGTGGCGTCCGGTGCGGTCCCCCGCGTCGACGTCGATCGTCGTGGTCGTGGCGGGTGGCCGTTCGCCGACCTCGGTGACCAGTTCCAGGTCGTCCCAACCGAGCCGCTGGGTGGTGGGGTCGAAGCCCTGCTCGGTGATGTAGACCTTGTAGTAGTCCGCGCCGTGCTCGGCCTGGTCGGTCACGGTCACGGAGAACTGGTTGTCCCTGGTGACGGCCTTCCACGGGCCGACCTCGTCCAGCGCGGCGTAGCGGTCCCTTCCGGCGCTGCATAACTGTCCGTCCGGGACGGCGCCCTGGTGGTCGCCGTTGACGCCGTTGAGGTACAGCCCGTTCCAGTTCCACATCGCGTTCGGGTTGTCCTGCCACGCCTGCCAGCACATCGGGTCCTCGTCGGCCATCTCCGGTGACTGGAAGTCGTCGGCCCACCGGTCCCAGCAGCCGTAGTTGCGCGAGGGCGGGTCGGTGGCGGATCCGTGGGCGCTGGCCTGCTGGGGTTGGCTCAGCTGCGCCCCGGCGAACGTCGCGGCGACGGCGGCGGACAGGGCCACCATCCGGGTGAGGGCACCGGTACGTCGACGAGCGGAACGCTGGAACATTTTCTCCTCCTCTGGAGAGACACAGGGTTTGGGAGCGCTCCCAGAAGAGACCGTACCGGGAGTACCGAAAGATGTGAACCCTCTCACAGCCGCGTTCGACGCCCGTGGGCCTCAGCGGGAACCCTGGGGAGTGCGCTCACCGGGTTCCATGGTCGAGGAAGGGGGTGTGCGGGTGGTGCCGTGTCACCCGGTCATGGACCACGGTGTGCGGGACGTCGCGATCACTCGTCCGGTGGCAGGTTGTCCAGGACCATGCCCGCGATTTTGTCGGACATGGCACACGGATCCGAGTACTCGGGATTGCCCCGCCCCTCGGTACCGACGGTGAAAGAAACATAGAAAGTGTATTTTTCTGTCACTCCCACAGAGGTGGAGCAGCGAATATTCGTTTTCCCTATTCCGTGTACTGCCGGATACTCGTCAACCTTGTGGGTTGGTTTTCCGTCTTCCGTGTTGGTAAATGCTGTGTACTCAATTCCTTGTTTTTGCTGTGTATCGGGGGCGATGCTGATCGTCATCTGTTGGTTGCGCCATTTGCATTGTTGTTGTCCCCATGCTGATTTCCCGTCGGGTTGTGGTGCTCCGGCGTCGAGCTGGTGGATTTGTTGCTTGGTGAGTAGGTCGCAGGGATCCTTGATGGCGGCGAGGTTGAGGGGTTTCGGGATGGCGAAGGGGTCCTCCTTCGTGGTGGTGCTGGTGGTGTTCGGGTCGGTGTTGGCGGGGGTGTTGGTGGCGCAGCCCGCGAGGGCGGCGATGCAGGCCGCGGCGAGCAGGAGACGGGTGAGGTGCTGGTGTGTCATGGTCATGCGGTTTGGTTGGCCTCGTCGATGCGTTGGGTGTCGGTGATGGCCTGTTGGACGGCGGCTCTGAACTCGTCCACCCACCTGATCATTCCTGTGGCGGTGTCGAACAGGCTGTTCTCGCCGCCCTGGGCGCGTTGAGCGATCTGCTTGGTGATCTGTGCTGTCACCTCGTCATAAGCAGGAGGATGGATATAAGTAAGTTCGACTGCCAAATCTTGAGCGTTCTTATACTTCTCGCGTACCCGTTCGAGTCCGGCCAACAGGCGGGGGAGCATGTCGGGGTGGACTTCGAAGGTCTGTTGTCCGTCGACGGTGGCGGCGGTGATCAGGGCGGCGCCGGTGGTGGGGTTGAAGGGGGTCATGATTTTGCCGAGTCGCAGCATCTCGTCGGGGGTCATCTGTGGGGCCATGTGTGCTCCTTTCTGGTAGTGGGGTGTTGTCGGTGATCCTGGCACAGGGGTTTCGTGGGTGTGGGCCGGTTGGGGGCAACCGGGTTGTGATGTCGGCTACGTGTGGGTCTCAGTGGTCGTAGCGTCCGGTGCGTAGGGCGGTGAGGAAGGTTGTCCATGTGCCGGAGGGGATGGTCAGTGTGCCGTCGTGGGGGGTTTTGGAGTCCCGCACGGCGGTGATGCCGGGGCCGAAGGCGACCTCGACGCAGTTGCCGCCACCGGGACCGCCACTTCCTGAGCGGCTGCTCTTGCGCCAGGCGGTTGTCGGACCGAAAGGCTGACTGACCATTGTGTTCACCTCGGATCAGGAGTGTCTCTGTAGGGCTTGCTCGATCAAAGCTATCGAATCAGCTTGGGAACAGGAACGTTCTGTGAGGATCCCGAACTTGAACGTACAGTCTCGTACGGACGAGCGGTCCTCGATGTAGACACCGCCACCATGGCCTTCGACATAACCGAAATCCGGTATGGGGTCGGGCAAGGTCAGGAGGGAGAACGGTCCGTCGAGCGCTGGGCTGGCCCCTGTGGCTTTGGGAAGGATCTGGATGGTCACGTGATCCCTGGTTGCCTCGTCGAGCAGATGACGAAGCTGGTTACGCATGACCCTGGATCCGCCCACGGGGCGTTCCAGCACGGCTTCGTCCAGAATGACGTGGTACTGCAACGGCTTCTCGCGGTTGAGGATGCGTTGTCGTGCCAAACGAGCCGTCACCCGTCGTTCGACGATGTCCTCGGACAGCCCCGGAGCGGCACCGTGGATGAGCGCCCGGACGAAGTCCGCTGTTTGCAGAAGGCCGGGAAAGACCATCGTCTCGAACTGGCGTAGTGCGATCAGCGCGCTCTCCACGCTGAGGAACGAGTGGAAGTCCTCGGGGAGGTCCTTGCGCAGGGCGAGCCAGTATCCACGTTCGTGGGCGGTACCGGCGAGTTCGAGTACCCAGTTACGAAGTTGGACATCCTCCACCGCGTACAGATCGAGTAGCTGCTCGACCTCCCGGACACGTACTCCCTGCTCCCGTGTCTCTATACGCGACAGCTTGGAGGTCGACCATTTGCCGGAGCTCTGTTTGAGCCGCATGACGGCTTGGTCGATGGTCAGCCCAGCTTGTTCACGCAGCTGCCGAAGTGTCTCCGTGAGCTGCCATCGTCGCACCGTGGAGTTGGCGACCTCGCCGTTGTCCTGCTCCAACCTTCACCTCCCAGAGTGAGGATCTTCCTTGCTGCGGTCATCACATCGAGCGATACATCTGGGATCCCACTATTTTTTCTGCAATTCCACATGCATGCTGGTTGTTGCGTAGGGTGTCTGCGCGTACGCACAGTGCAGGAGGTTGTGATGCTAGTCGGTTCGCAGGGCGGTGGAGTGTGTGCCTCGGAGGGGGAGTCGGAAGCGTGGGGTGGTGCGGAGCTGTTCGCAGGGGCGGTGATTCCGGAGGAGGCGGCCGGGGTGGTTCCTCGGGTGTTCGCTCTGCTGGAACGTGGGGGTGAGTGCGGGCGGCGGTTGTTCGCCTGGGGAGTGGAGATCGGTGCGCACGCCAGTGTGTTCTGGCCCGACGGGCGGGTTCTGGGGCACTGCGACTCGGGTGTGGGCGCTCGGGAGATGTTCGCCCTGATCCGGGACGTGGTGTTGGTCTGGGTCGAGTGTCCCGGTGAGGGGCACTGTGGTGAGTGCTGACTCCGTCGGGAACCGTCACGGCGGCGGGCGGCTCGTGGAGGGCTACTGGGCGGGGATGGCCCATCACGGGCACGTGGTGCCCGTGGGCGCGCGGCCGGACTCCCGGGGTCGGATCGCCGCACTGTGCGGGGTGCTGGCTCTGCCGGGTGAGATCACCGGAGTCGACCGGCGGCCGGTGTGTGGCTGGTGTGCCGAACAGGTACACACCGGCCACGTGCTCCTGGCGACGTGAGAACAGCCACACCGGGGCTTTCCCCGTGTTGTCCGGGGAAAACCGTGGCCGGGTGCCTCCGGCCCGGCAACGCCGACGGCACCCGGCCAGTCATCCGACAGGCACTGTCCACGCCCCCGCCGGTCGCCGCGTCAGCGTCGCTCCTCCTCCGAGGAGCGACGGGGCGGTTCGAGGTCCCCGCCGATCACCGCCGGGGCGGTGCGGGGGATACCCAGGTCCTCCCACGCCTCGTCGGTGGGCAGCACGTACTTGGTCTCGTGCTCGGCGTCCTCCTCGCCGTTTCGGCCTGCCCCGCGACCGGCACCGGCCGGTCCCATCGCGGACCCGCCGCGAGCGGTGGAGGCACCTCCCGCCGCACCCGAGGTCGTACCGCCGGAACCGAACGAACCACCGACCCCGGCGCGGCCACCCGGGCCGAGCGTTCCCCGGCCGGAGCCCGTGCCGGACCCGGTGCCGTAACCACCCCGGGTTCCGGAGCCGCCGCGCACACCGGAACCGGAGCCCGCGCGTCCCCCGGTGCCCGGGCCACCACGGCCGCCTCCGGATCCGCCCGGGCCGCCGACGACGCCGACACCGCCGCCGGAGCCACCTCCGGACCCGCCTCCGGAACCCGGAGGCGGTGTGGGAGCCGGGCCTCCGGTGGAGGGAGGAGGAGTCCACGCCGAACCGCTGCCCGCGGCGGGCGGCACGGAACTCCCGGCGGAACCGGAACCGGAGCCGACACCTCCGGTTCCCGCACCCCCGGCCCCACCGGAGGAACCGAAACCGTCCGAGGTGCGGTAGGTACCGCCCGAACCGACACCGGAGCCACCCCCGGATCCGGGCCCGCTCATGCTCGGGTCGATCCTGCCCACCGGGTTCGTCTCGACAGCGCGGACGTCTCCGGAGAACGTCGGCACCGGGGAGAACCGCTGGATACCGTTGACCCGATCGTTGCTGGCCTGGGTGTAGCTCTCGTACTGGCGTCGGGCCTCGGCCTCGACCTCGTCGCGGTTCTGTTCGTGGGCCGCGTGCACCCCGGACTTGAGCGCGTAGCTGGTCGGGCTGAGGTAGTCGGACCAGCCGATGTTCGCCGGGGGGACGTCGTAGGGCTTGGGGAAGCTGTTCTTGAAGTCCGCCGACCCCTGGGCCTGCTGCTCGACCGCCGAGCCGGCCTGGGCGGCGACCGTGATCGACTCCTGCGTGGCCTGCTTCAACGGCGTGACGCTCTCCCGCATCCGGTCACCGGCGGCGCCCCGCATGGCCACCTGGGAGTCCTTCAGTACCGCCTCCAGTTCGGAGTGCGCCTCGTCGAAGGCCTTGCTGACCCGCTGCTGCCACTGCCCGGCGGCCTGCGACATGCTCGTCACACCGGGGCCGCTCTGCCACTGTTCGTAGATCTTCCTGTGGTCGAACGCGGCCCCGGCCCGGCCGCTCTGCCCGTCCGAGCCGAAGAACCATCCGAAAAGCCCCATCCGTGCCCCCTCTCGTTCGGTACACGTGCTCGCACATCTCCGTGATCGGGAGAAGATCCTCGCACACACGCCGGCGGCCGTGGTCCACAACGACCGGAAAAGGACCGCGGTCCGCACGTACGCGCCACGCGTGTGCTCAGCGGACGTCCTCTTTGGGCACCGGTTTCCCGTGGTGCTCGGACGGTGCGCTCACTCGTCCCCGAGGTCCTCGTGCAGCTCCCGCACGAGTCGTTCCGTGGTGTCGGCGACCGTGGCCAGGTCTGCGGGACCGACCGTGGTGGTGGAGCCGTCCGGAGGCTGGCGCACGATCGCCACCCGGCCGGAGGGCGCGTGGTGCAGGTTGATCGCCCGGGGGCCGATGTGCAGCGCACCACGCGTGTCCCGGGCGGCCACCGCGATCTGCGTCGTCGTGCGGTCGACCATCCGGTTGTACTCGCCCAGGGCCCTGGCCCGCTCGGCGGGAACGCCGCGTTCGCGGAGCGCGTGAGCCATGCGCAGGTGGTGCTCCCCCGGGCCGTCGGTGGCCTCGGCGACCTCGGCCAACAGGGAACTCGGCACCGTCACCGGCCTGCCCTCGGCGGGTTCCGCCGACGGCAGGTACGCCGCCAGCGCCTTCCACGCGTCGGCCGCGCGCACCTCGTCGATGACCACCTCGTCCCGACACATCCAGATCCGGAAGGCCAGCCCCTGCTGCACCGCGACCACCACGCGCACCTCGTCGGCGTCGGGATCGCCGATCTGGAGGAAACCGCAGGAGGAGCCGTGCACCAGGGCGGTGACGAACTCGTAGGGCTGGTCGGCCAGCTGGCCGTCCTCCTCGATCCATCCGCGCCGCCGGATGCTGCGCTCCGCCTCGGCCAGCACGGCATCCGGGTCCGCCGGTTCCTCCAGGCCGCTGTTGCGTGAGGTCACGAAGGAGGGAACCACGAACTTCCTGCGGCCGAGCACCCCGCGCACCAACCCGGCCTCGTGACGTTGCCTCTCATGGCGCACCACCGCGCCGAACTCCCAGTAACTGCACCGAACCGTGGTCATCGTCCGTTCCGTCGTGCCCGTACGTTCTCGACGCGCACGAGCCTATCGCCCCGGGAGCGCCAGGGAGGCCGATCATCGGCCGAACGGGTGTGGGTGACCCCACGTGCCCACCACGGAAGCTGAACAGGGAAGATGGAGACGAGATGACGCTTATCGACCTGCTTCCCCCGGCTCCCTACACCGACGCGGACACCCTGTTCGAGAGTTTCAGGCTCTGGACCGGTGAACAGGGCTACGAGCTCTACTCGGCGCAGGAAGAGGCGCTGATGGAGGTGGTGTCCGGATCCAACGTGATCGTCAGCACCCCCACGGGCTCGGGAAAGAGTCTGATCGCGGTGGGGGCGCACTTCGCGGCCCTGGCGACGAAGCAACGCAGCTTCTACACCGCGCCCATCAAGGCGCTGGTGTCCGAGAAGTTCTTCTCGCTCGTCGAGACCTTCGGCGCGGACAACGTGGGGATGCTGACCGGAGACAGCAGCGTCAACCCGGACGCCCCGATCATCTGCTGCACCGCCGAGATCCTGGCCAACATCGCGCTGCGTGACGGCGACCGCGCCGAGGTCGGTCAGGTGATCATGGACGAGTTCCACTTCTACTCCGAGCCGCAGCGCGGCTGGGCGTGGCAGGTGCCGCTGCTGGAACTGCCCCAGGCCCAGTTCGTGCTGATGTCGGCCACCCTCGGCGACGTCACCGGTTTCCGGAACGACCTCACCCGCCGCACCGGTCGGGAGACCGCCGTGGTCAGCTCCGCCGAGCGCCCGGTTCCGCTGACCTTCCGGTACGCGATGACCCCGCTGCACGAGACCATCGAGGAGCTGCTGGGTGGGCACCAGGCCCCCATCTACGTGGTCTACTTCAACCAGGCCTCGGCCGTGGAGCAGGCCCAGGCGCTGGTGAGCATGAACGTGGCCAGCAGGGCCGAACGCGACGCCATCGCCGCCAGACTCGACGGGTTCCGGTTCACGGCCGGTTTCGGCAGGACCCTCTCCCGGCTGATCCGCCACGGGATCGGCGTGCACCACGCCGGGATGCTGCCGCGGTACCGGCGGCTGGTCGAGCAGCTCGCCCAGGCGGGGCTGCTCAAGGTCATCTGCGGCACCGACACCCTCGGCGTGGGCATCAACGTCCCCATCCGCACCGTGCTGCTGACGGGGCTGACCAAGTTCGACGGCACCCGCACCCGCCACCTCAAGGCCAGGGAGTTCCACCAGGTGGCGGGCCGGGCCGGACGCGCGGGCTACGACACCGACGGATACGTGGTGGTGCAGGCGCCCGAACACGTCATCGAGAACGAGCGGGCCCTGGCCAAGGCGGGTGACGACCCCAAGAAGCGCCGCAAGGTGTCCAAGAAGAAGCCCCCCGAGGGGTTCGTCTCCTGGAGCGAGAAGACCTTCAACAAGCTGGTCGAGGCCGAACCCGAGCCGTTGACCTCCAGCTTCACCGTCACCCACGCCATGCTGCTCAACGTGATCAGCAGGCCGGGCGACACCTACGCGGCGATGCGCAGGCTGCTCACCGACAACCACGAGAGCCGCCCGGCCCAGCGCAAGCACATGCTGCGCGCCATCGCGATCTACCGCGCCCTGCTGGCTGCCGGTGTGGTCGAACAGCTGGAGGAGCCCGACGAGCAGGGCAGGCTCGTGCGGCTGACCATGGACCTGCAGTTCGACTTCGCGCTCAACCAACCGCTGTCGCCGTTCGCGCTGGCCGCCATCGAACTGCTCGACCCGGACTCGCCGAGCTACGCGCTCGACGTGCTCTCCGTCATCGAGTCCACCCTCGACGACCCGCGCCAGGTGCTGAGCGCCCAGCAGGCCAAGGAGCGCGGCGAGGCCATCGCCCGGATGAAGGCCGAGGGCATCGAGTACGAGCAGCGGATGGAGATGATCGAGGAGATCACCCACCCCCAACCGCTGGCCGAGATGCTGGAGGCCGCCTACGATACCTACCGGCAGGGGCACCCGTGGGTCTCCGAGCACGAGGTGTCGCCGAAGTCGGTGGCCCGGGACATGTACGAGCGGGCGATGAACTTCGTCGAGTTCGTCAACCACTACGGGCTGGCCCGCTCGGAGGGGCTCGTGCTGCGGTACCTGGCCGACGTGTACAAGGCGCTGCGGCACACCGTGCCCGACGACGCCAAGAACGAGGAACTCGGCGATATCATCGAATGGCTCGGTGAGCTGGTGCGCCAGGTGGACTCCAGCCTGCTCGACGAGTGGGAGCGGCTGCGCAACCCCGCCGCGCAGACCGACGCGGAGGAACCCGCCGACGAGGGGCCGGGCCGACTCACCGAGAACAGGCGGGCCTTCCGGGTGCAGGTGCGCAACGCCCTGTTCCGTCGGGTCGAGCTGGCCGCGCGGGAGCGCTACGAGGAACTGGGCGAGCTCGACGCGGAGGGCGGGTTCACCGCCGAGGACTGGCGAGCCGCCATGGACGAGTACTTCGCCGAGTACGACGAGCTCGGTACCGGAGCCGACGCGCGGGGACCGGCACTGTTCATGGTCACCGAGGAGTCCCGCCGCTGGCTGGTGCGGCAGATCTTCGACGATCCCGAGGGCGACCATGACTGGGGCATCAGCGCAGAGGTCGACCTGCCCGCCTCCGACGAGGCCGGGGTGGCCGTGGTTCGGGTGACCTCGGTGGGCCGGATCGAGCAGTACTGATCAACCCCGTCCCGTCGTCTCCGCCGGGGAGGCGACGGGACGGAGACCTCGCTTCGTCGGTGCGGGGCGAGGCCACCCAAAAAGATTGCGCAAAACTTAGTTTTAGGCTACTATATTGGAGAAAGCGGAAATCGCGACAAGGAGTCACACCATGACGACCTCCTACACGGCCGAGGCCACGGCCACCGGTGCGGGACGAAGCGGGCACACCAGGTCCTCCGACGGGGTGCTGGACCTCGGTCTGTCCGTTCCCCGCGAACTCGGCGGAGCGGGCGGAGAGGGCACCAACCCCGAACAACTGTTCGCCGCCGGCTACGCGGCCTGCTTCCACAGTGCCCTGCAGCTGGTGGCCCGACGCGAGAAGGTGAGCGTCGAGGGCTCCTCGGTCACCGCCCGCGTGGGCATCGGCGCCGACGGCTCGGGCGGATACGGCCTGTCCGTTGCGTTGCTGGTCGAGATTCCGGGCGCGGACCGTGAGCGGGCTCTCGAACTGGTCCGTGCCGCCGACGGCGTGTGCCCCTACTCCAACGCCGTGCGGGGCAATGTGGACGTCGAACTGGACGTCGTCTGAGACGCGGGATACCGGCCGGGTCCGTCGCCGCGGCGCCGGAGTGTCCGGCGCGGTTTCACCACCTCGGGGGCGACGGCCGGGCGGTCACCCGGACAGCTCGGCGCACAGTATCGCCGTGTTCTCCGTGAGCGGAGCCAGGGTTTCCTCGGAGGGAAGCCTCCTGTCGTAGGAGGCGGCGATCCGGGGAAGATCCCGTCGGCCCGTTCGCCAGCCGAGCTCGCCCAACAACCCGGCCGGATCGGGCTTGTCCTCGGGAGCGAACAACGCGGTGAGGTCCACGCCCCACTCGGTGGCGGGCAGTTTCGGCACCACGTCGCTCATCAGGTCGATCCGTCGAAGCTGCTCGACCGCCACGCGGCTGCCCGGTGCGGACAGGGAGTGGACCGTCTCCAGCAGGCGACGTTCGGCCCTCGCGGGCAGGTAGGGCAGCAGCCCCTCGGCGAGCCAGGCCGTGGGGGCCGTCCTGTCGAAGCCGGCCCGTTCGAGTTCGCCGGACCACTCCTCACGCAGGTCCACGCCGACCGTGCGCCGGTCACAGCCGGGTTGCCGACCCGAGAGCACCGAGTCCTTGAACTCCAGTACCCGGGGGCGGTCGATCTCGAACAGGCGGAACCCCTCCGGCCAGCTCAGGCGGAACGCCCGGGTGTCGAGTCCGCTGGCGAGCACCACGGCCTGGCGCACACCCGCGGAGCAGGCGCGGTCGAACCAGTCGTCGAGACACCGCGAACGCACGGCCATGTGGTCGGCCAGGTGGGCCATCACCGGATCCGCCTCGCAGGGATCGGTGGCCAGGGGGGTTCCGGTTCCCGCCGCGCGTACCAGCTCGGCGGCGTAGGGATCGTCGATCAGTCGGTGTGGTCTGCCGCTCTCGACGGCCCGACCCGCCGCGACCACCAGGGCGGTGAACCCCACTCCCGTCGCGATGTCCCAGTCCGAGTGTGTGGTCATCGGATTCCTCCCGACCGAACACGACCAATTCCATTAGTGATCTTAACTAAGAATAAGGGTGGAGCAATCGACTGTGACCGAACTCCCCGGCAGCCCCCGACGAACAGGAGGACAATCCCGGCGAAACCGTCCCGGGAAGGCCCGGCCAAGACGTGCCGGACGTCACGGAACCGGCGGTGGGTACGGAAGCCCCAGCGCTGCGCGCTTCGCTGCTCGGCGGCTCGGATAGACTGCCCGCCATGGGTCACGGACTCGGTGAAGCGACCGCGCCGGCCGCACGCCTGGACCACGAGTCGGCCGTTTCCGTCGCCGAAACGCTCCAGGCGCTGGCCACTCCCTCCCGTCTGCTGATCCTCAGCGAACTGCGCAGGGGAGCCCGTTCGGTCACCCAGCTGGCCGAAGCCGTCGGGATGGGACAGTCCGCCGTCTCCCACCAACTGCGCGTGCTCCGCTCGCTGTGGCTGGTGAAGGGCAACCGCGCCGGCAGAGCCGTGGTGTACTCGCTCTACGACAACCACGTCGCCCAGTTCCTCGACGAGGCCGTACACCGCGTGGGCCACCTCCAGCCGAGCGCCCTGGAACACCAGCATCCCCTTCCGCACACCCCGCACGGTTCCTGACCGTTCCACTGGTCCCGGCCCGGGAAGAATCCGGCGGTGGCCCACCACCCGCGGCGTGGGTGGCGACCACCTCAGGACCTCTCCTCCAACCAGGTGGTGTGCACCGGCCCCGCGAGCAGCTCCGGGTCCTCGACCAACCTCCGGTGCAGCGGGATCGTGCTCGCCACCCCCTCGACGCGGAACTCCCGGAGTGCCTGTCCGGCACGGGCGTAGGCCTGTTGCCGGTCGGATCCCCAACAGACCAGTTTCGCGATCAGCGAGTCGTAGAAGGGGCTGATCCGATCCCCCCGGGTGAGCGCGGTGTCCACCCGCACCCCCGGTCCTCCCGGCTGGTCGAAGGCGGTGATCTCACCCGGCGTGGGGGTGAAGTCGTTGTCCGGGTCCTCGGCGTTGATCCGCAGTTCCACGGCGGCCCCCCGGTGGGAGACCGACTCCTGGGACAGGGACAACCGTTGCCCATCGGCGACGCGAAGCTGCTCGGCCACCAGGTCCACACCGGTGATCGCCTCGGTGATCGGGTGCTCCACCTGGACCCGTGTGTTCATCTCGATGAAGTAGAACCCACCGTCCGGAGCGACCAGGAACTCGACCGTGCCCGCGTTGCGGTAACCGACGTGACTTCCCAACAGCCTGGCCGCCTCGCCCAGCTCCCGCCTGGTGCTCTCGGGCAGATCCGGGGCGGGGGCCTCCTCCAACAGCTTCTGCCTGCGCCGCTGCACCGAGCAGTCCCGCTCGAACAGGTGCACCATCCCGCCGTGGTCGTCGGCCAGCAGCTGCACCTCGACGTGCCTCGCCCCGGGCAACGCGCGCTCCAGGTAGGCGGTCCCGTCCCCGAACGCCGACTGGGCCTCGGCGCAGGCCCCGGCGAAGACCTCCTCCAGCTGGGCCCTGTCCCGTACCGGGCGGATCCCGCGTCCGCCCCCGCCGGCGGCCGCCTTCACCAGGATCGGATACCCGATCTCCTCGGCCGCCCGCAGCGCGTCCGCGGTGTCGGCGACCGGCCTGCTTCCGGGGACCACCGGAACCCCGGCGGCGGTGGCGGCCGTGCGCGCGCTCGCCTTGTCCCCCATCAGCTCGATCACCTCGGGCGGAGGGCCGACGAACGTGAAACCGGCCGCCGTGACGGCACGGGCGAAGGCGGCGTTCTCGGACAGAAAACCGTAACCCGGATGAACCGCGTCCACCTCGGAGTACTTGGCCGCCTCGAGGATCGCGTCGGTGTTGAGGTAGGACTTGGCGGCGGGCGAGCCACCGATGTGGACGGCCTCGTCGGCCAGCTCCACCCAACGGGCGTTCTTGTCCGCGTCCGAGTAGACCGCGACCGCCTCATGACCCGCCGCGTGGCAGGCCCGTACGACACGCACCGCGATCTCGCCGCGGTTGGCCACCAGGATTCTTCCGCGCCCGTTCATACCTCATCGACCTCGACAATGCCCTGTCCGGCCTCGACCTCGTCGCCGTCGTCGAGCAGGATCCTGCTGACGGTCCCCGAACGGTCCGCCTTGACCTCGTTGTAGGTTTTCATCACCTCGATCAGGGCGATCGTCTGTCCGGGCTCGACCTTCCCACCCACCTCCACGAAGGGAGCGTGGTCCGGCGTGGGACGTCGGTAGAACACACCGGGTAGCTGTGCGTTCATCGTGGACATGACAACCTCCTTCGACGAGTGGCCCTGGCGGGCCGTTGCACCCTGACCGCCGGGACTCCGGCGGAACCGAGGGAACCGCCAGTGGTCCACCGACCCCACCGGTCGGAAGGACCGCTGCGCCCCTTCGGGACCGACCGCGAAGCGGCACTCTCCGCGAGCGGTCCCCGTTTCACCTCCCCAGGACCGCGCGGAGCTTGGACAGCCGTGTCTCGCGGTCCAGCCTGGCCTGTACGGCGGTGTCGACGTCCACGGGAGTGAACCGCACGTGACCACCGGTTCCGGTTTGCGCGACGCGGTCGCGGTCGGCCGAGACGACGGTGCCCACCGTCGCGTAGCCGCCGCCGGTGACCGCGTCGTTGAGCAGGATGATCGGCTCGTTGCCCCCGGGAATCTGTACCGAGCCGATCGGGTAGCCGAGATCGACGACGTTGGCCGGGTCACTGCCCGCGCCGAAGGGCTGCTCCCGCTCGACGAACTCGATCGTGCCGCCCCGCAGCCGATAGCCGATGCGGTCGGCGTCCTTGGTGACCTTCCACGTGGTCTCCAGGAAGGACTCCAGGGAACGCTCGGTGAGCCGGTAGGAGCACAGCCCGACCACGAGACGCAGCTGGACCACCTCCGGGAACTCGGGGAGGAACTCCTCGGGGACGGAGAGCCCGTCCCGCGGAGGAGCCTGGAGTCCCCCCAGGGGGAGACGGTCGCCCTCGGCCAGCGCCCTGCCCTCGAAACCGCCTATTCCGGTGAGTTTGTAGGTGGAACGCGAGTTCAGGTACTCGGGAACGTCGATACCCCCGCTGACCGCGACATAGGGGCGTGCTCCGGCGCTGAGCGCGCCGAAGCCCAGCACGTCGCCGGGAGCCACCCGCAGACTCGTCCACTGCGGAACCGGATCGCCGTTGACGGTCACCCGGGCCCGGGCCCCGGTCACCGCGACCGTGCGCGGATCGGTGAACTCCAGCTCGGGGCCCAGGTAGGTCGCCTCCAGCGCCGCGGCCGAGTCCGGGTTTCCCACGAGCATGTTCGCGGCCACGAAGGAGTAGCGGTCCATGGCGCCGGACGGCGGCATCCCGATCGCGTAGTACCCGTCCCGCCCCGCGTCCTGGACCGTGGTGTACAACCCTCCCGAACGGACTAGTACTTCGTTCATCGGTACAACTCCTTGAGCAGATCGCGGTTGACCGCGTCCGGATCCTTCAGGAACGCGGTGGGGGAGAACTCCACGTCGCGGATGCGGTAGCGGAAGGTGCTCGCCTCCACCTCCGACCGGAGCCGGTCGTACTCGTTCCGGTCGATGGGGCGGTAACGCAGAATGTCGCTGGGACGTGGGAACGCGATGCGGTCGTGGAAGTCGGGCAGACTCCGGGAGTTGTCGAACACCGGGGCGGGGGCGATTCCGAACAGTTGGTACCCGCCCGCGCCGCGGACCGGGTAGACCACGGCGAAGGCCCCGCCGTACCCGAAGGCCCGTTCGGGAGTGTCGGTGCGCGGACGCACGTACTTGGGAACCTCGATCTGCCTGCTCCTCGGGACCATCTGGTAGCAGAAGGGCAGTCCGGGCACGAACCCGAGCATGGTCACGATGAAAGGGGCACTGCCGATCGCCTCGATCAGTTCCCCCACCTCGGAGAACCCGTTGATCCGGGCGGCGTACTCCAGGTCGGTGACGTTCGGGTCCTGGTGGTTCTCCCGGAAACGCAGCAGGGTCTCCCTGGTCCAGGGGTCGTCGAACAGCACCGGCACGTCCACGATCCTGGTGTTGATCACCAGGTCCTCGTCCAGGTCACCCGCCGAGTGCTCCAGCCTGCGCAGTTCGGTGACCAGATCGTTCGGATGCAGTCTCTCCGGGTCGAGCCTGACCAGATAGGAGGCGTTGGACGGGCAGATGTCGACGATCCCCGCTATGTTCTCCTCGCGCAGAGCCCCGGTTATGGCCATGGCCTTGAAGTTGGCGTGCAGGCTCATTTCCCGGTCCAACTCGACGAAGACGAACTCGTCTCCGCCGAACTCGTAGCGGGCCTCTGGCAGCCGTACCTGTGTTTCCGCCATATCGACCTCCAGGGCTTGCTGCGATCTGTCCCGTGTTCACGAGCATGCACCGCGCGGAGTGATGGCGCAGGACGTCCCGCTACGGGGTTCGCACGTTCGAGGGACAGCGTGAGCGATCCCGCTTCGCGGGGGCAACGTCCTTCTGCGTGACGTGTCAACATGAAGTAGAGTGTTTGTGACCGGTATCACGCGCCAGGAGGTGTGCAGTGCGGACGCTGGTGGATCTCAACGCGGACGCGGGAGAGAGCTTCGGGCGCTGGACGCTGGGGTCCGACGAGCAGCTGATTCCGCTCGTCACCTCGGTGAACATCGCGTGTGGATGGCATGCCGGCGACCCGGCCACGATGTACCGGACACTCTCACTGGCGCGCGAGGCCGGGGTGTCCGTGGGGGCCCATCCGGGAATGCCGGACCTGGCCGGTTTCGGCAGACGGGCCATGGCGCTCACCCCGAAGGAGGCGGCCGAGGCCTGCCTGTACCAGTTCGGGGCGCTACGCGGAATCGCCGACCACGTGGGAGTCCCCGTCAACCACGTCAAGCCGCACGGGGCACTGTACGGACTGACCCTGCGGGACGAGGCGGTGGCCGACGCCGTGGTCGACGCGGTGGCCACCGCGGCACCGGACACCCACGTCGTGCTGCTGGCCGGGCCTACCGCGCAACGGGTCTGGGACAACGGTTACCCGGTGGTGCGCGAGGCCTTCGCCGACCTGGAGTATGACGACAACGGGCACATCGTCATCGAACCGGTTCCCCGGGCCAAGTCCCCCCAGCAGTGCGCCGAACAGGCGATGGCGATACTGCGGGGGGAACTCGTCTCGATGAACGGGCGGACTCTCGACGTGGACGCCGACACGATCTGCGTGCACGGCGACCGACCGAACGCGGCGGAAATCGCCGAGACCATCCGGGCCCGTTTCGAGGAGGCGGGGGTCGAAACCGCCCCGATGGCCACCGTGCTCGCCAAACGGCAGTGACCCCCGGCTTCCGCGCGCCGTGCGGTACTACGGGTGGGCACGGGTGTCTCGGCGTCGGCGCGCCGAGACACACCCCCACGTGCCCCCACGCGAAAGTCGGGCGGGTCCGCGGTGCACCCGTGTCGCAGGGGATCCGCGGGATCGCCGGCGCTTTCCCCGTGGAGGAGCTGCCGCGGGATCAGGTGGCCGGCAACAGCTCGTCCCGCAGCGGCATCCGGAGATCGCTGAAGTGGTCCCCCTCCGGGCTGAACGGCGGAATCTCGTCGGGAACACAGTCACCGACCAGTAGCGAGTCGACGGACCGTTCCTCGGGGCCCGCCGCCATCAACGTGCTGCCGTCCGGGGCCCACACTCCCGAGTTTCCCCGGTACTGCCAGTTCCCCCGTTCGGTGCTCTCCCAGCCGCGTCGGTTGGCATAGGCCACGAAGACCCGCCAGACCGAGGCCATCGCGGGGATGATGTGCGCGGTCGCGTCCGGGTAGGGGACCTGGGTCGGTGTGCCGTCGTGCAGCACGAAATGCTGGTCGGCGGCGGTGGGACCGACTATGAGACCGGCTCCCCGCTGCACCAGACTCTGGTAGAGCGGGGGGAACTCGCACTCGTAGCAGTTCAGCAGGCCGACCGGGTACTGGTTGATCTTCGACACGGGCGGCAGTTCGCTTCCCGCGGTGAAGTTGGCGCGTTCGGCCGCTCCGTACAGGTGGGTCTTGCGGTAGTTGGCCACCAGTTCGCCCTCGGAGACCAGCGCGATCGAGTCGTGCACGGTTCCGGAGCGGGAGCGTTCCACATAAGGCAGCGCTATCGCGGTGCCGTGGCTGCGGGACAGCTCGCACGCCGTGGTGACGGTGTGCCCCGAGCTGGGTTCGGCCAGCCGCGCGCACTCCTCCGGGGAGAGCGCGTAGCCGGTCACGTAGCACTCGGGGAAGACGACCAGTTGGCAGCGGTACGAGGCCGCCACCCGGAGCGCCTCGTGCATCCGTTGCAGGTTGGCCTCCACCGCCTCCGGCGTTCCGACCCTGGTTTCGGCCTGGAAGATCCCCAGACGTATCCCACTGCCCGCGTAGGGCGGTTCCTGACGGTTGAGCCTGCAGACGATACGGATCGGCAACATTGCCACTCCTTTTCCATCGGATTCTTGTCCTCTCCGGGCTCCGGTGCCGCGTGGGCATCGCAACCCGGTCCGCTCGCTGATCCCCGTGTCCGGCCGGGGCACGAGGACTCGTGCCGGGAACGGGGGCGGGGTCCCGGCGAGGCGCTGGCTCCGGGGCACCGGGTGTGCCGAGATGCCGCTCGGGTGGTGTCCTGCCGGGAAGTACGTCAGGAACGCCGCCCCGAACCGAGGGGCCGTGCGGGTCGGTGGAACGGCCCCGCACCACGGGTGGGGGACGTTCGCGGGGAAGGCTGGAGATCTCAGGGAACGGTCACGAAGCGCCGTACACCCGACAGCAGGCTCTCCGCCTCCTGCGGTGTCATGTCGTCGCGGATGACCACCCGCAGCACGTCGACGTCCTCCATGTCCGGAGGAAGCGGATACACCGGCACGGACCAACCGGACTCGCCCAGGTGGTCGGAGAGTTCGTGCAGCTTCCAGTTCTTGGTCTCCTCCCGCAGCCGTACGGTGACCACGGGGAGCTGGCGGCCGTCGCCCACCACGTGGAAGGGGCCCATCTCCGCCAGTTCGTCGGCCAGTTTCACCGCCGTCTCGCGGGTTCTCCGGTGGGCGGCCCGATATCCTTCGAACCCGAGTCGGACGAAGTTGTAGTACTGCACCACCACCGGAGCGGCCGAGCGTGAGAAGGTCAGCTCGTGATGGGAGCGAGTGCTGCCCAGGTAGTTGGTCCGGAAGTTCAGCCATCCGGTGCGGGCGCGCTGGTCACGCCAGAGCATCCACCCCAGCCCCGGCGGTACCAGGCCGTACTTGTGTCCCGAGGCGTTGATGGAGCGTACGCGGGGAATCCGGAAGTCCCAGACCAGCTCGGGGTCGAGGAACGGGGCTATGAAGCCGCCCGAGGCGGCGTCGATGTGCAGCGGAACGTCCACTCCGGCCGAGGTGGACAGTTCGTCGAGCGCGGCGGCGATGGCGGAGACGGGTTCGTAGCTGCCGTCGATGGTCGAGCCCAGCACACTGACCACGCCGATGGTGTTCTCGTCGCACAGTTCCACCGCGGCCTCGGGGGTCAGGTGCAGCGTGTGGGGACGTACCGGAGCCACCCGGGGTTCGACGTTCCAGTACCGGCAGAACTTGTGCCAGCAGACGTGGGCGTTGGCACCGAAGACGATGTTGGGACGTTCGCCGTTGTGGCTCGTTCCGTTCGGGTGCTCGTGTTCCCAGCGGCGCAGTAGGGAGGCCCCCGCGAGTAACGCCGCTTCGCTGGAACCGGTGGTGGCTCCTCCCACCACGGACCTGGGGTCCCCGTTCCACAGTTCACCGAGGATCCGGACGCACCGCTGCTCGATCTCGGTGGCAGCGGGGTACTGGTCCCGGTCGACCAGGTTGTACCCGAGGTACTCGTTGAACAGGTGAGCCGCCTCAGGCTCGTAGGAGGTGGTCAGGAAGGTGGCCAGATTCATGGTCGGGGTGGTGTCGCCGTCCAGGCTGTTCCTGATCACCTCCGCCGCGGCGGAAGCGTCCCTGCCGTGTTCGGGCAGTTCGCCCGGCGGTACCTGTGTGGAGGCGGGTGTGCCAGGTCGGCTGACCGCCGTCCTACCTGACATGGTCATCTCCTATGAATCGAGTGGTCGTTGTTTCGACTTTTCGAAACCTATTGCGGGAAGAGCGTGCGAGCACATAGGAGGATGGTTCCAATACCGTCGGTCACAGGCTGAAATTGGTGTGTGTTTCAATGGTCCGTTAGTACGAATCGGATGAACGTAAGGGCTACATCACTGCCGGAAAGGTGGGATTTTTCCTCTACAGTGACGACAACCAGGATGCGTCCGGGCGAGCCTCGGCGCGGACGACTGGTCGTGATCAACGCTCGGTGCTTCCGGAGCTCGGCTCGGACACCGTCGGGTCGATTGGTGACACAGGTGGACAGTGGCGGGAGTCATTTCATGATCGATTCTTACCGGAAGGCGCTGGATTCGGCCATCACGGCGATGCTGCGCGAGGCCATGGAGCACTCGGAGGCCCTGGATCACCTGGTCGACCAGATAAACCAGCTGGTGACCCTGCGCATCAGGTTGTCGGGAGGAAACGAGGAGGAGGGTGAGCACGAGGACGAGGTCGTCAGGTCCGATTCCTCCGGGCTGAGTCGGTTGACCCAGCGGGAGAGGGAGGTGTTGGACCATCTGGTGCGCGGCAGGTCCAACCGACAGATCGCCCGTTCCCTGTCGATATCGGAGCGTACAGTGAAAAATCACCTGCACGGTATATTCACCAAGTTGGGGGTTACGGACCGTACTTCCGCCGCGATCGCCGCGCTGGACGAGAGCAGAAATTCTTGATCAACTTTCCGGGATTTTTCCCGAGCCGATCTTTCGTTGTCTGTGTTTCGTGTCACACGAGGAAAAGCGGGCGGGGAAATCCGCCCGAGGTCCGGAAGGCTCGACGGGCGAGGACCGTGGTTTCGCCCACGATGCGCGAAATATGTTCGCGAATGTATTTCTGAAAAATTGCTTACCTGGAATCACGGAGTTCGGTTCCTACCGGGCGAAGGGTGTCCCGCGTCCGTTCCCCGTGTCCGCCGGAGGAATGTCATCTTCTCGTGTTAGCCCGAAACGGCGAAGCGGGGGAGGAACCGGAGAACTCGCTCCGGCACACCACGAACGAACGGCCGCACCGGAGGAACCGCTGCCGAGCGGTACCGACCGGTGCGGCCGGATCGGACGAACACGCGGGAGGAGTCAACTCAACCCGACGACCTCGCCCCGTTCGTCGATGTCGATGCGCTCCGCGGCGGGCCGGGAACTCAATCCGGGCATGGTGCGCATGTTGCCGCAGATCGGGTAGACGAATCCGGCACCCACCGAGGCCCGCACCTCCCGGACCGGCAGCGTCCATCCCGTCGGCGCCCCGAGCAGGGCGGGATCGGAACTCAGCGACAGGTGCGTCTTCGCCACGCACACCGGCAACGAACCGAAGCCGTTGTCCGTGTAACTGCGCAGCGCCCGTTCCGCGGCCGGTTCGTAGGAGACTCCCTCGGCCCCGTACACCCGGGTGGCGATGGTCTCGATCTTCGTGTGGAGATCGGCCGAGTCGGGGTAGAGGAACTCGAAGTCGTTCGGTTCCGTGGCGGCCTCGCTGACGGCCTCGGCCAGCTCCACCGCCCCCTTCCCACCGTCGCTGAAGTGAGTGCTGACGGCGACCCTGGCCCCACACCGCTCGGCGATCTCGCGGATCGCCTGGTGCTCACTGGCGTGATCGGTGGGGAAAGCGTTGATCGCCACCACGGGGGACACCCCGTGCAGCCGGAGATTCTCGATCTGCTTGCGCAGGTTGTCCGCCCCGGCCTGCACGTCCTCCGGGTTCTCGGCGAGCATCTCCTCGGGGAGATCCTTGCCCGCCACCACCCGGAAGCGTCCCGAGTGGGCCTTGAGCGCCCGTACGGTGGCGACCAACACCGCAGCGTCGGGACGAAGCCCCGAGTTCCGACACTTGATGTTGAAGAACCGCTCGGCCCCCATGTCGGCCCCGAAACCCGCCTCGGTGACCACGTAGTCGGCACACCTGTTGGCGATCAGGTCGGCCATGATGGAGGAGTTGCCGTGCGCGATGTTGCCGAAAGGCCCGGCGTGCACCAGCACGGGCGTGTTCTCCACGGTCTGCATCAGATTGGGCTTGATGGCCTCCCGCATGATCACCGTCATGGCACCGGCGGCCCCGAGCTGTTCCGCCGTGACCGGCTCACCGTCATAGGTGTAGCCGACGACGATCCGACCCAGGCGGGCCCGCATGTCGTGCAGCGAGGTGGACAGCGCCAGGACGGCCATCACCTCACTGGCCGCTGTGATGTCGAAACCGGTCTGACGGGGCGAACCGTCGTCACCGCCGCCCAGGCCGGTCACGACGTGGCGCAGGTCCCGGTCGTTGACGTCGATCACCCGACGCCAGGTGACACGGTGGGGGTCCAGCCCCAACCGGTTCCCCTTGTGCAGGTGGTTGTCCACCATGGCGGCCAGCATGTTGTTCGCGGCGGTCACCGCGTGCATGTCCCCGGTCAGATGCAGGTTCAACGCCTCCATGGGCACGACCTGGCTGTAGCCGCCACCGGCCGCCCCGCCCTTGATACCGAAGGTGGGACCCATGGAGGGCTGTCGAACCGCCACGGCCGAACTCGCACCCAGGTGCCGCAGCGCTTGTCCCAACCCGACGGTGGTGGTCGTCTTTCCCTCACCGAGCGGGGTGGGGGTGATCGCCGAGACCAGGACGTACTTGGCCCGGTTCTCGGTGGGGAGCTCGTCGAGGGCGTTCAGGGAGATCTTGGCGACGTCCCCGCCGTAGGGTTCGAGCAGGTGCGGGGCCAGTCCCAGCTGCCCCGCGATCTCCTCCAGTGGCCTGCGTGGAGACGAGCGCGAAATGTCCAGGTCGGACGGCATGTTCATGCGGGCACCTCCTGCAACCGGTCAGCGGTCTCCACGGCCCACTGCCTGGTTCTGGTGATCTCGTTGAAGGTGAACAGGTGCCAACCGGCGATGTTGTACTCCGGATCGACGATGTAGGGAGACAGCTCCTCGAACATGTTCTCCGGGGTGTAGCGACTGAGCAGTTTTCCCACCACCCCGTGCTGCTTGCGCAGAAAGCGCATGGACTGACCCAGTCCGATCTTCATGGAGATACGCAGCAGTTTGGTCGGGTCGATCGAACCCGGCGCACCCACGTAGACCGGAAGACGCACCCCCCTGTCGCGCATCGCCGTGATCCACGACGCGATCGTGTTCGGGTCGTAGCAGATCTGCGAGACGATGTAGTCCGCGTAGCGGGCCTTCTCGTCGGTGGCCTGGATCGTCATGCGGTCCGGGATGAAGGAGTGCGGCTCCGGGTAGCCGGTGATGCCCACCCTGTACGGCCGGGCCCCGATCTCGTCCATACCGCGCAGCAGGGACAGCGCGTCGGTGAACCCGCCCGCGGGTTGGTCGGCGTCGCCCGCGATCACGAACACCTCGGTGAACCCCAAGCCGTGGATCCTGTCCAGCAGGTCCTTCAGGTGCGCGTTGTCCCGGACCAGCCGTGCCGCCAAGTGGGGGACCACGTGCATCCCCACGCCACGCAGCCTGGCTGCCAGGTCCAGAGTGGCCTCGATCCCCTTCGCCGGGGAGGAGGTCACCGTCACCGTCGTCCCCTCGGGGAGGTCCTGGGCCTGCTCCAGGGCTCCCCGCAGTGGGAGTACTTCGTAGCGGGCGTGGTGCAGGTAGTGCCGCAGCTGTTGCCGTTCGTTCGTGCTCATTTCGACACCGCCGCTTCCTCTTGCCGCTCGAACTGCTTGGGGATCTGCTTCTTGGGGTCGAGGAAGGGCTTCTCGACCACCACGGCGTCCTGCGGACCGTGTTGGGTTTCGATCACGAGCGGGGTGCCGAGTTCGTGGTAGCTGATCGGCACCATGGCGTAGCCGATGTTGCGTTCCAGACGCGGCGAGTAGCAGGCCGAGGTGACGTCGCCGATACGCAGACCGTTCGGGTCCCGGACCGGGAAGACGTCGATCATCGAGCCGTCGTTGAAGCTGCCCACCTCCGGTCCACCGATCTCCACGCCGACCAGCTTGCGGCTGATTCCCTCGTTGTAGATGCGGGTCAGCGCGGACTTGCCGATGAAGTCGGCCTCCTGGTTGAGGTCCACCATCCAGGTGGCCTCGAACCCGTACCCCACCTCGAAGGGGTTGGTGTCGTAGGTGATGTCGCAGCCCCAGGAGAGGATCCCGGCCTCGATCCTGCGGATGTGGCAGGGGCCGATCACCCGCATGTCGTAGGGGCGACCCGCCTCCCAGATCCTCTCCCAGAGCCGCACCCCGTCCCTGCTCGCGTTGTGCAGGTAGATCTCGTACCCGAGCTCGGCGGTGTAGCCGGTGCGCGAGACGATCACGTCCATGCCGTCCAGCTCGCGGTCCACCGCGTAGTAGTAGGGGATGTCCTGGATGGACTCGCCGAACAGGTCGACCATGACCTCACGGGACTTCGGGCCCTGCACCTGTACCGGCCCCACGTCGGGTTCGCGGATCTGCACGTTCATCCCCAGGCTGTACGCCAGCCCCTTGGCCCAGAGCAGCACGTCACTGTCGGCCAGCGAGAGCCAGAAGTGGTTCTCCCCGAGCCGCAGCAGCACGGGATCGTTGATGATCCCGCCGTCCTCGGCGGTGACGAACACGTACTTGCACTGTCCGACCCGGCACTTGTTCAGGTCCCGGGGGACCAGCATGTTGGTGAAGTCGAAGGCGTCCGGACCGGTGATCTCGACCTGGCGCTCGACCCCGACGTCCCACAGCGTGACCCCGTTCAGCAGGTGCCAGTACTCGGCGACGGGGTCGCCGTAGTGCCGGGCGTGGTAGGTGTGGTTGTACACGCTGTACATCCCCACCCCGTGCCTGCGCGAGGCGTAGAAGAACGGGGACTTGCGGATACGGGGGTACTGCAGGATCGCGGGGGTCGGGTTGATGCTCATGGGGGACTCCTCGTGGGGTCGCAGGGTTGGTTGGCTCGGTTGCCGGTCCGCGGGACAACGGGCCGACAACGGATCTCGGAGGGATCGGAGTGGGTGCGCCGTCAGCAGCGCATCCGTTTCATCTCGGGGTCGAAGACCGGATCGGACATCACCGTGGCGGGGTGTCGCTGCCCGAAGTAGGCGACCCGCACGGAGGTCCCCGGTTCGGACAGTTCCGCCGGCAGCCACGCGTAGGCCAGGCTGAGGCCGACGCTGTGGCCGTAACCCGTGCTCGTGGTGAATCCGCAGGCCCGCTCGCTCGTGGCGTCGGCGAAGACCGGTTCGGATCCCATGACCACGGTGCCGTCGTCGACGGACAGACAGCACAATCTGCGTCGTACCGGTTCCTCGCGGCGGCGGAGCAGCGCGTCCCGACCGACGAACTGGCCCTTGTCCGGTTTGACGGCGAAGGCCAGTCCGGCCTCGTCGGGGGTGTGGACGCTCCACATGTCCCCGCCCCAGGCCCGGTATCCCTTCTCCAGCCGGAGGTTGTTGAAGGCACCTCGTCCTCCGGCTATGACGCCGTACTCGGCGCCCGCGGCGGACAGCAGGTTCCACAGCCGGAGCCCGAAGTCCGCCGAGGTGTACAGTTCCCAGCCCAGCTCACCGACGTAGGACAGGCGCAGCGCCGTGACCGGCACCTCCCGCACGAACATCCGCTTGGCCCGGAAGAAGCGGAACCCCTCGTGGGAGACGTCCCGGTCGGCCAGGGACTGCAGCACGTTCCTGGCGTAGGGCCCCCACAGGCCCACGCAGCAGGTGCCGCCCGTGATGTCCCGCACCGTGGTGGACTCGTCCGCGTGATCACGCATCCACGCGATGTCCCGCTGCCCGTTGCAGCCGACCTGGAAGGTGTCCTCGGACAACCGGGCGACCGTGACGTCCGAACGAACTCCGCCGTCGTGGTCCAGCATCAGGGTGTAGGTGACGTAGCCCGGTGCCCTGTCCAGCTGGTTGGTGGTGAGCCGTTGCAACAGGTCCAGCGCACCGCGTCCGCTGACCTCGGCCCGGCACAGTGAGGTCATGTCGTACATGGCCACCCGTTCCCGGGTGATCTGGTGCTCGGCCCCGATGATCGGTGACCAGTAGCGACCGGCCCAGCTTCCCGGCTCCGCTATCTCCCGGCCGGCGACCAGGGGGGCGTTCGACTCGAACCAGTGCGGGCGCTCCCAACCGTTGGCTTCGAGGAAGACGGCGCCGAGTTCGCGCTGTCTGGGGTAGAAGGGACTGGTCCGCAGCGGACGCGGGTGTTCGGGGGGCTGCTGCGGGTGGATGATGTCGTAGACCTCGCGGAAGGTCTGTGCGCTGCGTTCGGCCACGTAGCTGTCGCTGTGCGCGAAGTTCTCGAAACGTCGTACGTCGGCCGAGCGGAGGTCGGTGCCGGGAATCCCGTCGGTCATCCACTCGGCCATCGCCTTGCCGACCCCGGCCGAGTGGGTGATCCACACGGCCTCGGCCAGCCAGAAGTTGTCCACCTCGCGCGTGGGTCCGAGTACGGGAGCACCGTCCGCGGTGAACAGGAAGATCCCGTTCATGCCCTCGGAGACCTGGGTGTGGCGCAGGGCGGGGATCAGCGCGCGCCCGTTCTCGAAGGGCTCGGCGAAGTCCTCCGGGGTGAAGGGATGCACCGAGGACATCCCCTTCCACCCTCCCCCCTCGGGCGGAGCCTCGGCTCCCTGCCCGGGAGCGTTCGTGGGGGAGATCTCCGCTGTGGAGACCGGGATGACCCGGTGCCGGTAGGAGCCCACTCCGTAGCGGTCGTGGATCTGACGGAAGTACATCGAGTTGTCCTGCTGGCGGAGGATGGGCTGCTCGACCTCCTCCGTGCCGGCCTCGAGTCCGGGGACCGGTTCGGTGACGGCGTACTGGTGTGCCACCGGCTGCACCGGTACGGACACCCCGGCCATCCGACCGATCCTGGGCCCCCAGATGCCGGCGCAGCACAACACGGTCTCGGCCTCGACCGTTCCGTGCGAGGTGTGCACGGCGTGCACCTTGCCGTCGGCCACGTCGAATCCGGTCACCTCGGTGTGGTCGGCGAAACGCACCCCCAGTTCCCGGGCCTGTCGGGCCATCGCCTCGGCGGCGCGCACGGGTTTGGCGATCCCGTCGGTGGGCACGTACAGCCCCCCGTAGATCCGTTCGGGGTCCACCTGTGGGATCCGTTCCCGTACTTCCTCGGGGGTGAGCAGGTAGCCGTCCACACCCCACGCGGTGGCCAGACCGAGCTTGCGGTGCAGGTCGTCCCAGCGGGCGCGGGTGGTCGCCACCTCGATACCGCCCACCTGGTGGAAGCAGGGGCGGCCGTCCACGCTCAGGGAGTTGAACCGCTCGACCGTGTAACTGGCCAGCTGGGTCATGGTCTGCGACCCGCTCGTCTGGAAGACCAGACCCGGGGCGTGGGAACTCGACCCCCCGGTGGCGAAGAGCGGTCCCTGCTCGACCACGAGCACGTCCGTCACCCCGCGTTGCGCGAGGTGGTACGCGGTACTGCATCCGACGATTCCAGCACCGATGATCACGATGCGTGCACGTGAATCGAGCACCGAAGCCATAGCCGCCCCCTGTGAATACTGGGAATCGGTGTTGCGTTTAGAACAACCCTGTGCGTCACTCGCAACAATGCGCCCGGATCTCGATGTGCGTCAAGACACACGTTCGGGCTAAGAGTGAGCGGCCGACTCCCTGGGATGGGGGAGGGCACGCAGGAGGGTTCCGCGAACGGCTGAGAGGCGGGAACGAGGCGGAGTGCGGCCTTCAGATCACGCGGCGGATGGCGTCCTCGAAGTGGTCGACGTGCTCGACGGCGATGCGGTCCGCGCGTTCCTCGTCCCCCGCGACCACGGCCTTGAGCAACTCCGCGTGTTCGGAAACGTGCCCCGGTACGTCGGAAAGGCGGTCGAAGAACAGCCCCCAGATGCGCAGAGCCAGGTTGTAGTACTGCCCGAGGGTGTTTTCCAGGTAACCGTTGTGGGTGCAGCGGTACAGGGTGCGATGGACCCGGGCGTCCACGTCCATGACCGGTTCGCGTTCCTGTGGGAGCTGTCGCACCGCCCCCACGAGGCCTTCGAGTTCGCCGCGTTCTGCCTCGGTGGCCCGTTCGGCGGCCCTGCGTGCCGCGTGCCCCTCCAGGCGGCGGCGCACGTCCGCGATCAGGGCGTGGTCGGTGATGTTGACCTCGGTCACGAACGTCCCCCGGCGGGGGTAGATGGCCACGAGCGATTCGGCGGCGAGTCGCTTCACGGCCTCCCGGAACGGCGTGCGCCCCAGGCCGAGCTCGCGGGTGAGGGAGTCCTCCTGCACGGGGGCACCCGGTTCCAGCCGCAGGGAGAGGATCTCCTCCCGGAGGGTCAGATAGGCCCGTTCCGCCTGCGAGAGGCCCCGGCAGGAATCGTCACCCGATGGGGAATTGACCGCTTCCGACACGGCTCGTAGCCTACCGCACAGACTGACATTTCAGTTGTTGATTAGTTGTATATAACTCTTCGTATGCCATGGCCGGCCCGGAAACCGGTGAACGCTCACTCCGGAGTGGGATCCGGCGGACCGTGAGAACACGGTGAGCAGCTCGTCCCCCGTCCGACTAGGAGTCCCGTTGGCCGCTGACAGCAACACCTCGCACGAACCGGGTCGGCTGTGGCGCAACCCGGAGCCGAAGAGCAGCTACGACGTGGTGATCGTCGGTGCCGGTGGACACGGGCTGGCCACCGCCTACTACCTGGCCCGCAACCACGGTGTGACGGACGTGGCCGTCCTCGAACGCGGCTGGCTCGCCGGTGGCAACATGGCCCGCAACACCACGATCATCCGTTCGAATTACCTGCTCGATCCGAGCGCCGCCCTCTACGACCACGCGCTGCGTCTCTGGGAGGAGCTGGCCGAGGAACTGGACTACGAGTTCCACTTCAGCCAGTGCGGAGTGCTCAACCTCGCCCACACCGAGCAGGAGGTACGCGACGCGCGCAGACGCGCCTTCGCCAACGAGCTCAACGGTGTGGACGCCGAATGGTTGACTCCCGAGGAGATCGCCGAGGTGTGTCCCATCCTGGACACCTCGCCGAGGTTGCGCTATCCGGTGCTCGGAGCCACCTACCAGCCCCGGGGTGGGGTGGCCAAACACGACCTCGTCGCCTGGGCCCTGGCACGTGAGTGCGATGCCATGGGGGTGGACTTCATCCAGAACTGCGAGGTCACCGGGTTCACCACCAGCGGTGACCGGGTCACCGGGGTGCGCACCAGCCGGGGGACGATCGGTGCGGGCGGCGTCGGACTGGCGGCGGCGGGCAGGACCAGCCTGCTCACGGACACACTGGGGATCTCCCTGCCCCTGCAGAGCCACCCGCTGCAGGCGATGGCCACCGAGATCCTCGAACCCGTGCACCCGTGCGTGGTCATGTCCAACCACGTCCACGTCTACACCAGCCAGGCACACAAGGGGGAGTTGGTGCTCGGGGCGGGTATCGACGCCTACAACGGTTACGCCCAGCGCGGCTCGGTACACGTGATCGAGAACCAGCTCGCCGCGGCCGTGGAACTCTTCCCGATCTTCGGCAGGGCTCACCTGCTGCGCACCTGGGCGGGCACCGTGGACGTCACCCCGGACGCCTCTCCGATCATCGGTCCGACTCCCTACGAGAACCTCTACGTCAACTGCGGCTGGGGGACCGGCGGGTTCAAGGCCACCCCCGGAGCGGGTTGGGTGTTCGCCCACACCATCGCCACCGGTGCTCCGCATCCGCTCAACGAGCCCTACGGCATGGAGCGTTTCACCACCGGTGCACTCATCGACGAACACGGCGCGGCGGCCGTGGCCCACTGAGAGGAGGCGCCGATGCTGCTCATCCGATGTCCGTGGTGCGGGGACCGGGACGAGGTCGAGTTCCGCTACGGCGGTCAGGCCGACGTCGACTACCCGGCCGATCCCGAGCGGCTCGACGACACGGCCTGGGGGAACTACCTGTTCGTGCGGGCCAATCCACTGGGGACGCTCACCGAACGGTGGGTACACACCGCCGGATGCCGCCGGTGGTTCTCCGTCGTCCGTGACACGGCGACCAACGAGATGAGTCCGGACATTCCGTCTCGACGGGAAAGTCGGTAGTGCCATGACCAGTTCGCCGAATCCGCACCGGCTCAACGCCTCCGTACGTTCCGGCCGGATCGACCGCGCCCGTGCTATCGACTGCACGGTGGACGGCCGTCGCGTCCGGGGACATCCCGGCGACACCCTGGCCTCCGCCCTGTTGGCCTGCGGGATCACCGAGGTGGGCCCCTCCATCCACCGGGGACGTGCGCGGGGGGTGTTCACCGCGGACTGCACCGAACCCAACGCGTTGGTGCAGCGCCTGGACGGGTGTCCGGAGCCCATGCTTCCCGCGACGGAGCTGGAGATCTACGAGGGTCTGGAGGTGCGGACCCTCTCCGGTGTCGGCTGGTTGAGCGGGCAGCGCGACACGGCGGGCTACGACAAGAAGTTCGTCCGTTCCGACGTGGTCGTGGTGGGCGCGGGGCCGGCCGGACTGGCGGCGAGCCTGGTGGCCGCGCGGGGCGGAGCGCGGGTGATGCTGATCGACCAGCACCGTGAGCTGGGCGGGACGCTGCCGGACGGGCAGGCCCACGTCTCCGGGCATCCCGCCACGGAGTGGGTGGGTCGGGCCGCCAGGGAGCTGGCCGAGAACGAGAACGTGCGGATACTGACCCGATCGGTGGCGCTGGGTTGCTACGACCACAACTACCTGCTGGTCGCCGAGCGCAGGGCCGAACACCTGCCGGTGTGGCGGAGCTCGGGGCCGCGCCAGCGCCTCTGGCACGTCCGTGCGGGGCAGGTGGTGCTCGCCACCGGAGCCCACGAGCGGCCCCTCGTGTTCGCCGACAACGACCGTCCCGGCGTCATGCTCGCCTCGGCGGTGCGGTCCTACGTCAACCGTTACGCGGTGCTTCCGGGGCGGGAGGGGGTGGTGTTCACCACCTCGGACAGCGCCTACGCCACCGCCCTCGATCTGCTGTCCTGCGGGGCGCGGGTCCCCGCGATCGTGGACACCAGGGCCGAACCACCCGCCCGGCTGGTCGAACAGGTCCGGGCCGCGGGAGCTCAGGTCTATCCGGGTTCCGTGGTGACCGCCGCGACGGGCGAGCCGGGGGTCACGGGAGTGCGGATCGCCGGATTGGACGGAAACGGCTCGCTCACCGGAACTCCCGTGGAGGTGGGGTGCGACCTGCTCGCCGTCTCCGGTGGTTGGAACCCGGCGGTGCAGCTGTTCGCCCAGAGCGGGGGGACGGTGCGGTGGGACCCCGTGGTGGCCGGATTCGTCCCGGACAGCCCCGGTGGGCGTTCGGCGCGTGTGGTCGGGGCGGCCCGCGGTACCTATGACCTGGCCGGCTGTCTGGCCCAGGGGTTCGCGGCTGGAGCCGAAGCGGCCACGGTGGCGGGCTTCCGGGTCGCTCCGCCGGCGGTGCCCCAGGTCGACGGGGACCGTCCGGTGGGACGCCCACGTCCGGTCTGGGCCGTTCCGGACGAGTCCCGGCCCCGGCGGGAGTGCACCGAGCACTTCGTGGACCTGCAACGCGACGCCACCGTGGCCGACGTGCACGCCGCCACCGAGACGGGAATGCGTTCGGTCCAGCACGTCAAGCGCTACACCACCGTCTCCACCGGTGTGGAGCAGGGCAAGAGCTCGGGGGTGAACACGATCGGGGTGTTGGCCGAGACACTCGCCGCGAGCTCCCCCGGCGAGGTCGGCACCACCACGTTCCGTCCCCCGTACACACCGGTTCCGCTGGCGCTGTTCGCGGGACGTACGCGGGGTCCCCTCTACGACCCGGTGCGTACCACCCCGATGCACACCAGGCACGAACAGGCCGGGGCCGTCTTCGAGGACGTGGGGCAGTGGAAACGGGCGCGTTACTACCCCAAGAACGGCGAGGACATGGAGACGGCCGTACTGCGGGAGTGCGCCGCGGCGCGCACCGGTGTGGCCCTACAGGACGTGAGCACGCTGGGACGGATCGAAGTGGTCGGTTCGGACGCCCCGGTGTTCCTCGACAGGGTCTACACCAACAAGTTCTCCAACCTTCCCGTGGGCAAGGCCCGCTACGGGGTGATGTGCGGTGCCGACGGCATGGTCCTCGACGACGGCGTCTCGTTGCGGCTGGCCGAGGACAGGTACCTGATGAGCACCACCACCGGCGGGGCGGCCAAGGTGTTGGACTGGCTCGAGGAGTGGTTGCAGACCGAGTGGCCGAAACTGGACGTCTACTGCACCTCGGTGACCGAGCAGTGGGCGGCGGTGGCGGTGGTCGGTCCGGACTCCAGGACGGTGGTGGGGCGGCTGGCCCCCGAGCTGGACGTCTCGGCCGAGGGGTTCGGTTTCATGCGCTTCGCCGAGACCGTGCTCCGGAACGGCGTGCCCGCCCGGGTGGCGCGGGTGTCGTTCTCCGGGGAGCTGGCCTTCGAGGTCAACGTGGCGCGCTGGTACGGCCAGGCACTGTGGGACGCCGCCATGGAGGCCGGGCGCGACCTGGGGATCACCCCCTACGGCACGGAAACGATGCACGTGCTGCGTGCCGAGAAGGGGTTCGTGATCGTGGGGCAGGACACCGACGGAACGGTCACACCGCTGGATCTGGGGATGAACTGGGCCGTCTCCCGGAGCAAGGACTTCATCGGGAAACGTTCGCTGTCCCGCCCCGAGATGCTCCGCGCGGACCGCAAGCACCTGGTCGGGCTGTTGCCGGTCGACGGGCACAGCCTCCTGCCGGAGGGAGCTCACCTGGTCGACCAGCGGGCCCCACGCCGCCCTCCCGTGCCGATGCTGGGCCATGTCACGTCGAGCTACCGCAGCGCCGCGTTGGGCAGGACTTTCGCTCTCGGCCTGGTCAGTGGTGGTCGGGAACGTGTCGGGGAGGTGCTGCGTGCCCCGGTCGGTGGAACCGACATCGAGGTGGAGGTAACCACTCCCGTTTTCTACGACGAGGAAGGAGTCCGCCGTGACGGTGCTGCACAGGGTTGAGTCGGAATCCGGAGTGGCGGACACCGCCACGGTGACCGCCGAGAGGCACAGTCCGTTGGAACACCGTGTGGCGGAGTTCGAACGTTCCGCGGTGCACGGTCCCCGGGGGGTTCGGCTGGCTGAGGAGCCGTTCCTCACCCAGCTCGATCTCCGGATGCCGCCGTCCGGCACGGCGCTGCGTGCGGTGTCCGAGGAACTCGGCCTTCCGGTTCCCGCGGCCAACCGGGTCAGCGGGGACGAACGGCAGGGGCTGTTGTGGTTGGGACCGGACGAGTGGTTGCTCGTGGCCGAGGAGGGGCGCGCCGGGGAGTTGCTGGGGGTGGTGCGCTCCGCGCAGCAGGGGGAGGCCGGTTCGGCTGTGGACGTGTCGGCCAACCGGACCACACTGCGGCTTTCCGGGCCGATGGCGCGGGAGGTGCTGGAGAAGGTGTGTTCGGTGGACCTGCATCCGCGTGCCTTCTCCACCGGGCACTGTGCCCAGACTCTGCTCGGACGGGCGGTCGCGGTGTTGTGGCAGGTGGGACGGGAGCCCGAGTACCGCGTTCTGGTGCGTTGTTCGTTCGCGAACTACCTGGCGGACCTCCTGCTCGACGCGATGGCCGAGTTTCTGCCCGGGTGAGCGGACACTCGGGCACGGACCGCTTCCGGCCCGTGTGAGGGGCCGGTGGCGGTCGGAATGCTTCCCACCGGGCCTGCCGGTGGACTCTTCCGGGGACACGGTGGTTCCCCCGCGCGGTACGGTAAACATGACGGGTCCGGTTCGACCGGACGGTGGTAACGCAGCCGGTGAACTCGCCGGTGCCGCCGGGTTCGCCACAGGGCGAGCATTTGTTGCGAATAACGGAACCTAAGTGTGCGGTGTTCGTCTCCGACCCCCAGGCACCGCGCACCCGTTGGTTTCCGACAGTTGTCCCCGGACGGATACGGTTGAGTCGTGAGTGAATCAGCGGACGCACGCGGTAAGGGATCGGGAGCGCTGGTCCAGTCGGTGGACCGGGCGGTGACGATCCTGGAACTCGTGGCACGTAACGGCGAGGTCGGTATCACCGAAATCGCCGGGGAGCTGGGCGTGCACAAATCCACCGCGTCGAGGCTGGTCAGCGTGTTGGAGACACGTGGCCTGCTGGAACAGCTCAAGGACAGGGGAAAATACGCCATCGGATTCGGGGTGGTTCGTCTCGCGGGTGCCGCGACCGAGCGCATGGATCTGCCGCGTCTCGGCGGGCCCTACTGCGACTCGTTGGCGGCCGAACTCGGGGAGACCGTCAACATCGCCATCCGCGACCACGACGTGGCGATCAACATCAGCCAGGCCCGTGGCACCGCCGCGGTGACCGCACACAACTGGGTCGGTCAACGCACCCCCCTGCACGCCACCTCCAGCGGCAAGGTGCTGTTCGCCTACGCCCCCGAAGAGGACCGTGAGGATCTGCTGGCCGAGGACCTGCAACAGTACACGGCACGAACCATCACTGACTCGGACGAACTCCGCGGTGAGTTCCAGTCCATAGTCCGTGACGGCTTCGCGACCAGTTACGAGGAACTGGAGCTGGGACTCAACGCCGCCGCCGTGCCGGTGTACAACCACGACGGTGGAGTGATCGCGGCACTGAGTGCCTCCGGTCCGTCCTACCGATTCTCCCGCAGACGCATGAGGGAGCTGGTCGACGCGATGACGGTGGCCGCCAAGGAACTTTCCGCCCAACTGGGCTACCTGGAGACCTGAACGATTCTCGGGTGGGGAGCGGTGCCCGCGTCGGGGCGCTCACACACCGAACTCCTGGCGCCGTCGCGGGGGAACCAGGTCGAGATGGTCCGGGTTCGCCCGCAACCACTCGCGCACGAACGGGCAGTACGGAAGGACGGCGAAACCGCGCTGCCGAACGGCCTCCGCCACACGGCTCAGCAGCTCGCTGCCCACACCGCGCCCCCGCTGCTCCGGGGAGGTCTCGGCGTGCACCAGCCGCAGTGCGTTCCCGTCCAGACGGTAGTCCAGGAATCCGAGGAGTTTTCCGGAACCGTACAACTCGAACCTGGAGCGGTCGATGTTGTCCAGCAGTTCGGTGCCCTCCGTCATCGACTTCCTCCGGGTCGACTGAGCGGGGCGGTTCCCCTCCACCGAAGTTCAGCCTACCCCTCCCCGTGCGTTCCCTCCCACCTCCGGCCAGGCTCGGGAGAGTCGCTCGCTCCTGTGATCTCCCCGTCGGAGACCACCGTGGTTTCCGTCTCGGCCTCCCCTCGTTCCGGTGCGTAGTGTGCCGTGATCTCGGCGGCCTCCCGGGGCATGTGGTGTTTCGTGAACAGCTCCGCGACCTCGCGGGCGAACAGCGCGCGGTGTTGTCCGTCGTCGGGATGAGTGCTGTCGATCATGTGCCTGGCGAAGTAGACCCGCAGCGTCGCGGGCTCCCCACGGCCGTCCAGCGGCAGCACCGTGGGGTCCACCTGCCGTCCGTCGAGGTCGGCGGGGACGTGGTGGAGCCGCCCGTCCCCGGTGTCCGGGGAACTCGGCCGGACGCTCCACCGGTCGGTGGTGCCGCGTGTCGCCGCCTCGGTGTGGGCGGAGCGCACGAGGGAGGAGAGGTGGGACAACGCCTCCACCGAGCCCAGCGTCTCCGTGAGGCGTTCCCCGGAGATCTCACGTTGGGTCAGCCACCACACCACCGCCGTGGGAGTGTCGACGAGTGCCTCCTCGGCCAGGTACCTGCGCAGCCCACGCTCCTGGTCGCGCCGGCGCTCCTGGATCTCCAGGTCCTTGGCCGCGTCGCTGAGCGCGCGCAGTCTCTCGGCGTCCTCCTCGCGGAGGGCGAGTGAGACGTCCGTGGCCCAGGCCTGCAGGTACCCTCCCTCGTCCCTGCGGAGCTGCCCGAGTTGCGCCCGCAGGTGGTGGAGGGTGATCTCGTGGTCCAGTGCGCCGGTGTGCGCGGTCACCGCGCTGGCACGCCGGTGTACGGCTTCCACGGCGATGGCCCGTTGACGTTCCGGATCCGGTCCCGCCGCGCCGGGGCCGGGCAGCCAGTGCACCGTGGCCGACAGCAGCAGTGGGTACTCGGGATGCACCGTCGGAAGGCGCAGGTCGTTCACCTCGTGGAAGGGATGGTTCTCCGGGACTTCCCCGTGTGGCCGCTGCCGTTCCCGCGTCTCCCTCCGGGCCCGCTCGCTCTCCGCCCTCCGTTCCAGGATCCGTCGCGCGAGCAGGAGCGGAACCAGCTGGGTCAGCACCGTCAACGGCAGCCACACCCAGAACGGCCATCCGAGACCGAGTCCGAGCACCGGCGGCGTGAGTGCCAACACCCCGGCCAGCGTGGCCAGCAGCGTCCTCTCCTCCTGGGACATCGTCATCGGTCGACCTCCTCGCCCGTGGCCCGGTACCGGGGCACCCCGTGCCGCGATCCCGCGAGGGCGGAGGAACCCCTCCGCCGTCTTCGCTCGGGTACCACGCCCCGTACGTACCGCCTCGGTGGGGCGGAGAGACAGCTCACGTGATCGAGTTCGCTCGAACGGAGCAGTGCGCGGTTGTCGGGCACCAGCGGGCTCACCACGAAGCGGGCAGTGCCCGTCCCAGCTCCGGAACCATCACCAGCAGGGTCAGTACCAGGCAGCAGACCTGCACGCCCTTCTCCACACCAGCTCCGGCGGAGAACCTCATCGCGGCGGGAAGCACGTGCTGACGGTCCCAGCGGACTCCCGGACACCGGGAGCCGTCTCGGCAACGGTCACAACTGCGGGCGAGGGGCCAGGTGAACGGGATTCCGGAGTGGGTGGCACCGTCGCCGAGGCTGTGTACGATCATGCCCAGCGTCACGATCCCCCCGAGCCAGGCACCGACGGCGGCGACGGCGTGCACGTACACCAGCGCTCCGGTGATCCCCAGCGCGTACAGCGGAGGAGCCGTTCGGCGGGGGAGCTGGAGCATCCGGCGGACCCGGTGGGGGAAGGACCAGCGCAGTGAACGCAGGGCGGCGCTGGTGAGCAGGTAGACGGCCACGATGCCGGCCCAGTCGGTGACCAGGGTGGCCCCGGCGAGTGCCGCTCCCACCACCACGGCGAACACGGGAGTGTGTATCAGTCCTCTGTGCTCACCGGTTTTTCCGTCCGCTCGTGGATCGTGCGGCAGGCGGGTGCGTCGGTAGGTCCACCTCGCCAACGCCTGCGACAGCTCGGCGGCGGCCCTGGTGACCGGACCCGAGGAGGTGGTGATGGTGGATCGGTCGTGGTCGATGTCGGGTAACAGCGCCGCTCCCGCTCCGCTCAGGGCCCCGAGCGCGACTCCCGGCACGGTCGGTTGTGCGAGCGTGGCCACGACAGTGCCCGCCAGTAACCCGGTGGCGGCGTGGGCTCCGTTCATCATCGGCTGAGTCATCCGTTCTCGTCGGCGGGACAACGAAAAACCCGGCTCCCTCGGGAGCCGGGCAGTGGGACGAGTCGGTCCCACCGAACAAGATCACATCACCCGTTCCGGTGTGGACGGATGCGGCCCCTCGGGAATCCCGAGGAGACGCGTCCCCTCGGGATCACCTCGGGCGGGAACGTCGAGCGACGTGGGTACCGGTCGGGACGGCGAGCTCCCACGGGCACGGGGGGCTCACTCGCGCGGTGGACCCCGTGGGAGGGTCACCGTCCGCTTCCGGTCGCCTCCTCGTGCTGTTCCTTCAGCCGCAGGTAGTGCTGCGCGTTGGCTTTGACGAGTTCCCGCTCCTCGGCCGACAGCTCCCGGCGGACCTTGCCCGGCACTCCCGCCACCAGGGAGTTCGGCGGGATCTCGGTACCCTCCAGGATCACGGTCCCCGCGGCGACGAGACTTCCCTCACCGACGCGGGCCCCGTTGAGCACCGTGGCGCTCATCCCGACCAGGACCTCGTCCTCGATCGTGCAACCGTGCAGCACGGCCCGGTGTCCCACGGACACGTGTCGTCCGAGACGGACCGGAACACCGGGGTCGGCGTGCAGCACGCACCCGTCCTGGACATTGCTGTCGTCACCGACCGAAACGCTGTCCCCGTCGGCACGAACGACCGATCCGTACCAGACACTGACCCCGGAGGACAGCGTCACCGCCCCCACCAGGGTCACCCCCGGTGCGACCCAGGCGTCCGAATCCATCCGGGGGCGGTTTCCGTCGATTTCCACCGTGTACATGCGAACCTCCGTGGCCTCGTGCTCACCTCGCGGGTCAACCTACCCCTGTCGGGTGAGGGAGAGAGGGCCGTGGCCCCGGAGGACGCGGCGTCGGGAGTTCTCCGGCGTCCAGTCCGTTCCCCCGGACACCAGCCCTCTCACACTCCGTACACCTCGGTACGCGCCCGTCGGTATGCGTTTCTGACCTCGGCCCCCGCCTCCGCGTTCGTGACGGGGTGCTCGACGCAGTCCAGCGACCAGTCGGGAGGACGGGACGTCGCCGAGGCCACCCAGGCGGCCTGTCTCGCCGCGCCGAGAGCCACGTACTCGCCGGGTGCGGGGACGAGCACCCGCGCCCCGAACAGGTCCGGGGCGATCGCACGCACCGCCGGGGACTCGGCGGCCCCTCCGATCAACAACACGCGCTCCACCCGCACCCCGCTGGCGCGCAGTGCCTCCACCCCGTCCGCGAGTCCGCACAGCATTCCCTCCACGGCGGCTCGGGCGAGGTTCTCCGGAGTGAGATTCGTGGTACGCATCCCGGTCAGGGACCCGGCGGCCAGCGGCAGGTCCGGGGTGCGTTCCCCGTCCAGATAGGGCACCAGGGTCAGCCCCCCGGCACCGGGCGAGGCTGCCAGGGCCAACTCGCTGAGCCCTCCCAGGTCCGTTCCCAACAACCGCGCGGTGGAGTCCAGCACCCGCGCGGCGTTCAGGGTGCAGACGAGGGGGAGATAGCGTCCCGTGGCGTCGCAGAAACCCGCCACCGTCCCGGTCTCCTCGGTGACCGGGTGCTCGGACACCGCGAAAGCGGTTCCCGAGGTCCCCAACGAGACCACCACGTCCCCCGGCCCGATCCCGAGCCCCAGGGCCGCGGCCATGTTGTCCCCCGTCCCCGGGCCGAGTACGGCCCCGGACAACTCCGCGGGCTCAACCGCCGTCCCGGCCCGTTCGGCGGGGCCGAGCACTTCGGGAAGGCACGGGGTGTGGCCCTTCAGCACCTCACGGCACAGCTCGGGCAGCCACTCCCCGGAGGTGGGGGAGAAGTACCCGGTTCCGGAGGCGTCTCCCCGGTCGGTGCAGGCCCACTCCGGCCGGCCGGCCAGTCGCCACGACAGCCAGTCGTGCGGCAGCAGTACCCGGTCGAGACGTTCGACCAGCCACGGTTCGTTCTCGGCCAACCAGGCCAGTTTGGTCAGGGTGAAACTCGCGACCGGTACGACGCCGGTGCGCTCGGCCAGGTTCCGCGCACCGTGTCGTTCGACCAGTTCCCGCGCCTGGGGGGCCGACCTCGTGTCGTTCCACAACAGCGCCTCACGCAGAGGAGTTCCGTCGGGATCCAACGCGACCATCCCGTGCTGCTGACCGGCCACGGAAACAGCCTCCACCCCACCGGGGGAACGGGCGAGGGCCTGCCGCGTGGCCTCCAGGCAGGCGCGCCACCACACGGCCGGGTCGATCTCGGTTCCCGACGGGTGCGGAGACCTGCCCTCGGAGACCACCGTTCCCCGTTCGGCCTCGACCACCACGGCCTTGGTGGATTGGGTGGACGAATCGATACCCAGTACGAACACGTCGTGTCCTCCTCGTCGTACACCAGGTGGTGGGAGACTACGCCGGGCGCGAACCGGAGACCGGTCCGCGCCCGGCACGGTCGTTCACTTTGGATGCCGCCCTCAGTGAACTCCCATGAGGTGCTCCAGAGCCAGCTGGTCGAGGCGTTCGTAGTGCATGGCTCGTCCGCCGGCCTCCTCCGGGTCGAAACCGGTCCGCTCGACGAGCAGCTCCTCCGGCTTCTCCCCGGGGCCCAGCGTGGGCTCGGCCAGCTCGGTGACACGGGCCGCCTCCAGGGCGGCCCGCACCCGGGGGTCGGCTCGGAAGGCGGCCACCCGGTCCCGCAGGATCAGGTAGTTGCGCATGCACCCCTGCGCGGCGGTCCACACCCCCGTCTCGTCCTCGGTGCGGGAGGGTTTGAAGTCGAAGTGTCGCGGCCCCTCGTAGCCCGATCTCTCCAGCAGGTCCACGGTGAAGAAGGCGTTTTTGAGATCCCCCGCTCCGAAACGCAGGTCCTGGTCGAACTTGGCCCCGCGCTGTCCGTTGAGGTCGAGGTGGAACAGTTTGCCCGCCCACAGTGCCTGGGCGATCCCGTGCACGTAGTTGAGTCCGGCCATCTGCTCGTGGCCCACCTCGGGGTTGACCCCGACCATCTCCGGGTGTTCGAGCCGTTCGACGAACGCCAGCACGTGCCCCACCGTGGGAAGCAGCATGTCCCCGCGCGGCTCGTTGGGTTTCGGCTCCAGGGCCAGCCGCAGCTCGTAGCCCCGGTCACGGATGAACTCGCAGATCAGGTCGATGCCCTCCCGGTAGCGCTCCAGGGCGTTGTAGGTGTCGATCGCGGCCTCGGACTCGGAGCCCTCCCGGCCGCCCCAGGCCACGAAGGTGCTGGCGCCGAGTTCGGCGGCGAGTTCGACGTTGCGCAGTACCTTGCGCAGGGCGAAGCGCCTGATGTCACGGTCGTTGGCGGTCAGCGCGCCGTCCTTGAAAACAGGGTGTCCGAACAGGTTGGTGGTCACCATCGGCACCGTGAGGCCGGCCGTCTCGACCGCCTGCCGGAACCGGGTCACCGCCTCCTGCCGCTGTCCCTCCGGGGCCCCGAACGGGATCAGGTCGTCGTCGTGGAACGTGACTCCCCAGGCTCCCAGCTCGGCCAGCTTGTGCACGGTACGTACCGGGTCCAACGTGGGACGGGTGGGATCCCCGAACGGGTCACCTCCCCGGAACCCGACCGTCCAGAGCCCGAAGGAGAACCTGTCCGCGGGGGTGGGTGAGTAGTCCGTCACGCTCATGCTCCTCTATGTGGTTTCGTGTGCCTGTCGGATGTCGGTTCGCCGCGACCCGCTCGCGCGGTTCACGACGTGGCGGAACCGCCCGGTCGACCGACGCCGGGCGGGAAACGCCGTGTCTCCCCGGATGGGGCCACGTGGAGCCCACAGCCGGGCGGCGGATCACCGGACCTTCACGACGAAGCTCGTCGATGCGGAGGTGCCGCGGTAGTGGACCGTCGCCGTGATCGTGGCGACGCCGGTGTTCTGAGTGCGGATCACTCCGTGCCGGTCGACCGCGACCACCTCCGGTCGGTTGCTCCGGTAGTCGATCCGCATACCGGGGGGCAGGGGGAGATCCGGTGAGTCGGCGCGGTGTCCGTACAGCCTCGCGTCGTTCATGGCCACGGTCGGACGGGGTTCCACCACGGTGTCGTGAGGGAAGATCCTGCGCAGGGGGATGTCGCGCTCGCCGTCCCCGGCGGCGCGCGGAGTGGTGCTCACCGAGACCGGCCGCGGCTTCGACGCCCCGCGCACGGTGATCTTCGTGCGGTGGACGACCTCGGAGCTGGAACTCGCCAGGTGCAGCCGGTAACCGCCTCCGTCGACGGTGCTGCGTTCCTTCCGAGGGTCGAACAGCGCCAGTTCGCGCACCGGGACCTCGAACTCCACCAGCTCGGACTCCCGCGGTCGCAGCGAGACCTTGGCGAAGTCCACCAGCCTCCGGTCCGGCCGCTGGGGATCCGCCGCCTCATCCGACCGGGCGTAGAGCTGCACCACGTCCGAACCCGTGTTCTCCCCCGTGTTGGTGATCCGGGTGGTGACGCGCACGGTGTCGTCCGGGCTCACGTGGGTGCGGTCCACGTGCGGCGTGCCGTACTCGAAACGGGTGTAGCTCAGCCCGTGGCCGAAGGGATAGGTGGGCTCGCCCGCGAAGTACATGTAGGTCCGGCCCGGGTGGGACTCGTCCGGCCTGATGTCGTAGTCGTCCATCGGGGGGAGTTGGGATTCGTCCCGGTACCAGGTGAACGGAAGGTGTCCGCTCGGATTCCGCTCGCCCAGCAGCACGTCGGCCAGGGCCTCCCCCTTGCGCTGTCCGTTGTAGGAGCTCCACAGGATCGCGGCGACGTCCGCGCGGAAGTCGCTGACGTCGACCTGGCCGATGGTCTCCAGGTAGACCACCGTCTCGGGATTGGCCTCGGCCACCCGTTCGATCAGGGCGGTCTGCGGGGCGGGCAGTTTCAGCGAGTCCCGGTCCTCCTCCTCACTGGCGGTGGACTCGTCGGTGGCGCCGTAGACGACCACGGCGTCGTAGTTCGCGGCCCTTCGGACGCTGTCCTCGTTGAGCTCCTCGCCCGCACCGGTGACGGTTCCGGGAAGGTGGTCCACCGTGGCCTCCGGATTCACGGACTCGATGGCCTCCCGGATCCCCTGGTAGCCGGTGACGCTGTTGGCCCGGCCGGAGGCGGTCTGGTTGCTGGAGTAGCCGCCCAGGTACATCTCGTCCGGGTCGGCGTGGTCGCCGATCACGGCCACGCTGTAGGGGCCGGACCGGGGCACGTTCAGCGGCAGGACCCGCTCGTCTCCGGAGCCCTTCGTGTTGCGCAGCAGCACGATCGACTCGGAAGCCGCCTCACGCGCCAGAGCCAGTCGTTGCGGTGTCTGCGTGACCGCCTTGTTGGCCTCGGAGTTCTCCCAGCTGTCCTCGGGGACACGGTCGCGGGCCCGCCGCACCCAGGGAACCTCGTTCGGGTCGTCGAACTCACCGAGCGCGATGCGTACGGTGAACAGGCGGACCAGGGAGGCGTCCATGAAGTTCTCGGTGTAGGTCCCGTTGTCGGTTCGGATGCCCTGCTCGGCGGCGGCGGGAAGGGTGTTCGAGTAGTTGTGCTCGTCGTGGTAACCCTGGTTGCAGTTCAGGTCCACCCCGGCGGCGTTGGCGTAGGCGTTGCGTTCGACGTGGTCCAGTGGTTCCTCCCGCCCCTCGGGCCTCCAGTTGTGCCCGTGCTGGATCTCGTAGACCGAGTCGCAGTCCGAGGTGAAGAAACCGTCGAAGCCGAAGGTTCCGCGCGCGAGGGTGTCCAGCAACGTCACGTCGGCCGAGGCGGGAACCCCGTTGACCCGGTTGTAGGCGCTCATGACCGAGGCCGGGGAACTGTCCCGGATCACCTCGCGGAAGGGGGCCGTGTAGTACTCGCGCAACGTGCGCTCGTCCGTGTCGGAGGATCCGGTTCGCCGGTTGAACTCACTGTTGTTGGCCGCGAAGTGCTTGAGCGTGGTGCTGGTCTTGAGGTAACCCTCCCCGGTGGGCAGCGGGTTGCCGTTCCGGTCCTTGCCCTCCATGCCGTTGACGTACTGCTCGGCCATCGCCGCGGTGAGCCCGGGATCCTCGCTGAAGGTCTCGTCGTTGCGGCCCCAGCGCGGGTCACGACCGAGGTTGACGGTCGGGGAGTAGAAGTTGAGGTTGAGCGTGTTGTCCTCGACGACCTCCCTGGCCTCGTCCGAGACCCGCTCGGCCACCCGGTACATCAGATCCGGGTTCCAGGTGGACCCCATGGACAGGCTGACCGGGTAGGAGGTCGTGTTGGTCAGTATCTCGGGGTTGGAACCGTTCTCGGTCTGTTCCCGGGCGACGCCGTGGGCGGCCTCGTTCCACCAGCCGTAGGCACGCACCCCCAGCCGGGGGATCGCCGGTGCGCGGCTGCTGACCATCTGCGCGGCCTTCTCGGCCGGGGTCATGCGGGAGACCAGGTCGACGGCTCGTTCACGGGCGGGGCGGTTCGGATCCAGATAGACAGGTTCGTTCGGGGCCGTTGTCTTCCCCGCCACGGCGGGGGCGGTGCTGACGGTGCACGCCATGCACAGGCCGAGCAGCGTCAGCAGACGTGTCGGTCGTCGTCTCACGTGGACCTCCGTGACTCGTGTCCGGGGCTTGCCGCCAGGCGGTGGTTTCCGGGGAGGAGGCGGTGCCCGAACGGTGGTGGTGCGGAGAGGAAGGTCGGCCGGAGTCCACCGGCAGCACTCGGATGGCGACCAGGGGCGTCCATCGTGCTGTCACCTCCGACCATGAATATGATTTGTAATAGGTGAAAACAAAATAGGTGATGTGTCAAGCCCCACAACCGTTGGTGCCGCTCAGCGGTGCCACGTTGACTGGAGACAACCGTGAGTGAGTGAGGACAACGTGACCACATCGACCACGCAGGGACGTGACCCGGCGAGCCTGCGTCGCCACAACCTCCGCACGCTGCTGGGCCACCTGCACCTGCACGGGGCGACCAGTCGGGTGCGGCTCGGTGAGATCACGGGACTGACCCGCAGCGCCATCGCGGATCTGGTCGCGGAGCTCACCGAGCGAGGACTGGCTACCGAGGCAGGCCCCAGTCAGCCCCAGCCGGGACGGGGACGGCCACCGCTGATCGTCTCCCCCCGGGACGAGAGCGCCTACGTGCTGGCACTGGCGGTCGATGTGGACACCGTCCGGATCGGACGTGTGGGACTGGGCGGCACGTTGTTGCGGGAGTCCGCCACCCAGTACGTACCCCTGCCGGAGCGTCCCGAGGAGGCGGTCACCGTCCTGAGCCGGATGATCCGGCGGGAGACGGAAGCCGCGGAGGTCTCCCCCCTGGCGATGGGGGTGGCGGTTCCCGGCCTCGTAAGGGCCGGTGACGGGGTGGTCACCCGAGCACCGAACCTGGGATGGCGTGAACTGGCCCTGGCCGAGCGGCTGCGGGAGGGGACCGGTTTCGCCGGACCGGTGGTCGTGGGCAACGAGGCGCGCTTGGCCGCGTTGGCCGAACACCGTAGAGGGGCCGGTCGGGAATGCGCGGACCTCGTGTACGTCTCGGCCGGTGTCGGCGTGGGTGGCGGAGTGATAACCCGCGATCGCCTGCTGACGGGAAACACCGGTTACGCGGGGGAGATCGGACACATGGTCACCAACCCAGCAGGACATGCCTGTCACTGCGGCGGGCGGGGGTGCTGGGAGACCGAGATCGGTACTGACGCCCTGCTGAGACGTGCCGGGATGGTGACACCGGGTGACCGAAACGCCGCGCTGGCCGAGCTCGTCTCCCGTGCGCATGGTTCTGAGTCGGAGGCCCTGGAGACGTTTCGCGGCATGTCCCACGCGGCCGCGGTCGGTCTGGCCAACCTGATCAACATCTTCGACCCGTGCCGGGTGATCCTGGGCGGGCTGCTGCGCCCCACCCTGTTGTACGCCGGAGATGAGCTGCGCGGCGCCCTGGAGGAACTCAGAGGGCTACCCGAACTTCCCGTGGAGCTGTGCCCGGCTGAGCTGGGCGAACAGGGGCCGATGCTGGGGGCGGCTGAGGCAGCCGTCAGCAGTTTCCTCGCCGGTATGGAATGAGACGCTGTGTCCGAGGACGGGCGACCGGTTCACGAAGCCCCGGTCGGTTGTGACGACGACAATGGAGCGGACGGTGCGCGGACGAACGGGTTCGTCGGCTCGGGCTGCTTCGAGAGGGTGAGAACATGAGTGGTACCGGGGCGATCGCCGAGGCCATCAGTGTGGTCCCGATGCGTATGGCGCACCTGGAGGGAGTGCTGGAGCTGGGGTTCCGTGCCTTCGACGTCTCCACCATGCCCTACACCTCGTGGTCGTTGTCGAGCATCACCGAGCACTTCGACACGCAGCCGGAGGCGTGCTGGGTGGCCGAGGCCGAGGGAGAGGTGCTCGGGTTCGTGCTCGGCTCCATGTCCTACGACGAGCGTGAGGACTGGGGATACATGGAGTGGATCGCCCTCGATCCCCGGGCCCGGGGCAGCGGAGTGGCCAGCCACCTGGTCGAGGCCTGTTGTCAGGCGCTGTTCGACGCGGGAGCCGCGCGGATCATCACCGATGTCGAGCACGGCAACGAACCCTCGGCCCGGATGATGCGTCGTAATTCCTTCATCGAAGGGGTTACCGTTACGCTGTTCGTGAGGAAGCGGTCGGACGAGCCTGGCAGGCAGGGGCGGATGCCTCACGTACGCAGCAAGCCGGAGGATCCGGCCAGGGCCCGGGTCCGCAGCGTGGCACGACGGTCGACCGGGGGAGGACGTTCCGGGGAGTGAGGTGTCGACCGGCGAGGGTGACCCGGCGGATGGGACTCCTGGGGGCCGGCTGCGGCGAATATATTCATCGACTCGTGAGTTCCAGGTCGGGGAACGCGCAAGATCGTGGAACGGACCGTAAAGTCCCGTTCTGATGTCGTGGTTGTATTGTGGGGATAGGCAAAGCGCCGTACGGAAGAGGAGCTACGTTATGGGGCGCGGTCGAGCCAAGGCCAAGCAGGCCAAGATCGCTCGTGAGCTCAAGTACAGCTCGCCGCCTCTGGACATCGAAGCTTTGCAGGAGGAGTTGACCGAGAACGAGTCCGAGGACACGGAGGACGACGAAAGGCCGTACCGTGATTCGGACGAGGGTGATCGGCGCTCCGGGTGAGTGTTGACTCCCGTGGGTGGAGGGACTCCGGACGTGCGGTCGTGTTCCGTCCGGAAGGGGCGCGGTTCGGCTCGACAGGCCGCCGCTTTTCCGTTTTCGTGGAGGGTGGAGCGGATTTTGTGTCCGATGGTTTCGTGGGTTTTCTTTTCCGGTTTTCGTTCGGAATTGTTCGCGACGGACTCTCGTCGGAATCGTTCTGACGTCCACCGGCGCGAAAACGTTTTTCGAAAATAATTCGCATTAGAGTGTCTCATTGGCCCCCTCCCGGAGGTCGTGGAGTAACCGCCCGGCTGGGGAAGGCCGTGGGCCCGTGGGTGTTTTTCTCCGCACTCTTCCGGGCGACCCTCACGCTCCGGACGGGCCCACGGTGGCCAGTACCGCGATCATGAAAACCAGGGCGAGCACGAGTCCGGCCACTCCGATCCATCCGAGTACCAGACCGGCGATGGCCATGCCTCTACCCCTTTCACCGGAGTGTTTCTTGTCGATGTTGTGCAGTGCTATGTGCCCGAAAATCACCGCGAGCGGGCTGAAGCCCATGATGCCGAGCACGAGCGCGACGACGGCGAAACCACTGGTGGGACCCGCATGGTAGGCCGGTGGTGACCGGGTGAGTAGGACTCCGTCATGAGGTCCTCCCTTCGGAGCTTTTCGAGACGTAGAAAGTGAATTCTTTTCCGAAGTGGAGTCGGGAGTGCTGCCCTCAGTACACGCCGCACAAGGCCCGCTGTCCAGGAGGAGGGAGGAGGCGTACACACCGGCCCAGCGGTGGGGGCGGCCTCGGTCGAAGACGATCCGGGTCCGCCTGGGGAGCGGACGGTAAATCACTGTTCGGGACGCCCCAGGGCCTTGTACACGGTCTGCGGGGAGACCCGGGCCAGAGCTGCGATCTCCCTGCGGTTGAGCCCGGCGTCATCGGCCTCGCGGATGGCCCGGCGGGTGCGTTCCCAGAGTGCCTCCAACCGCTGCTCCACCGCTGTCCGCTCCTCGGCCAGAGCGGTCAACGTGCCTCGCGCCGTCTCGGGGTCCTCCATGGGAGTCGAGTCTGCCCGGCAGGGGAAAGCTTCGCGAGCGGACACGCTGGAGAGCCCGGGCGACCGCCGTGCCAGACTGGCGGACATGCGTCTGGTCGATCTCAGTCACGTGGTCGAACACGGCACGGTCACGTATCCGGGGCTGCCGACCCCGGTCGTCGACACGTACCTGCCCTTCGAGGACTCGGCCGAGCACTACGCTGCCGGAACCGAGTTCACGATCGGCCGGATCACCATGGTCGCCAACACGGGCACCTACCTCGACACTCCCGCGCACCGGTTCCGGGACGGTCACGACGTGTCCGGCCTGGCGTTGGAACGCTGCGCACTGCTTCCCGCCGTGGTCGTCGACGCCGGACCGGGGGCCGTCGACGAGTGGGTGTTCTCCGGACACCGGGTCCGCGACGCCGCGGTGCTGCTGCGTACCGGCTGGGACCGCCACTGGGGGACCGAGCACTACGGCGACCCCTCCCACCCGTATCTGACCGAGGACGCCGCCTCCTTCCTGGTGGAGGGAGGAGCGCATCTCGTCGGTATCGACTCGGTCAACATCGACGACACCTCCACAGGAGAACGTCCGGCACACACACGACTGCTCGCCGCCGAGATCCCCATCGTCGAGCATCTGACCAATCTCGACGTGCTGCCCGCCTCAGGAGCGACCTTCACGGCCGTTCCCGCCGCTGTCCGGGGGATGGGGACGTTCCCGGTGCGCAGCTTCGCAGCGTTGCCCTGAGTTGGGTCGTGGCCCGGAGGGAGGAGTCCGTCTCGGAGGAGGGAAAGACGGGGCTGCCCCATCGGACAGCGCGGAGGGGAGCGTCTTTCCGGGCAACCCACACGGCTGGCCCTCATGCGAAGCCGGTTCTTCCGTGCCGTACTGTCCCTCTCCGCACCGAGCACGGTGATTGCACCGCCGGTGATGTCATGACGTCGTGGACCTCCTCCACCGGGCCGGTTTCCCGGGGGAACGCGTCCACGGCCAGGTGATCAGCGCCCACGCGGTGAGTCCCACCACGAACTCCACCGCGAGATACCACGGCCACGGGCCCATGACATCCAGCAACGAGGGGTTGTTCGGCTTGGAGTTGAGGAAACCGTAATTCGTGCCGGTGACCCGGTTGAACCAGAACACGGCCACGCCCCACACGACCGTGACCATGACCGTGGTCGCGAAGTCACGCCAAACCGGCCGCAGCCCCAGACCCCAGGTCAAATAGATGGCCGCCCACACCACGAGCGTGTGCTGCGTCCAGAAGTCGACGAAGTCGATGTGCGGAAAGCTCGGCGCGTCCAGGGCGGGAGTGAGCATGGCCTGGGGATTGAGCGTGAGCCCCCAGTAGTACGTCAGCGAGTACGCCCACTGCCGATGTGTCCACAACGCGTACACGGCCACGATCCAGGTGAAGTCGGACAGGTGCAACGGCAGCGAAACGCTGATGTTCCACTGTGAGGGCAACACCCGGTAGACCTGCATCGCTACCGCGAACAACCCCAGAGACAACGCGAACGCCCTGGTGAACAGCACACCCGCACGGGTCCCTCGATGTCGGCGCCCCGCACGGACGAGCAGCAGCGCCCCTACGGCGAGCACCCCGAGGAGCACCCAGTGGGAAACGCCGTAAGGAGTGAACGTTTCTGCCGTGCCCGCTTGGCCCACGAGGTGAAGGTAGTAGACGAACCATCCCACTCGCCCGAAGAACCATGTGGGGCACCACTGGCGGAATCCCAACCCGATCGGTCCCGCGTTCTTCCCGGTCCTGGTGATGTCGCGGGGATCCGGGGCGATGGTTCAGGGGAGGAGCGGATGTGCCTGGGGAATCGGGCACCGGCGGCGGGCTTGGTCCGGGTGAGGCTGCTGGTGGGCCACGTGCCGACGGCTGACGAGCACGTCCGCTCCAAGAGTCGCTCGACGACAGAGTCGAATCCGTGTCCGTGTATTGCCGTGTGGTTTTCCCGCCGTTTGCTGAGAACCCAGTCAGCTCGAAGTCTCGGACTGGGAGAACCATCGCACGGTGACGACGGTGGAGTCCTCCTCGGCTTCCCATGAGTGTTCGAGGCCGGGCCCCAGGCGAGGTGGTCACCTTGGCGTGAGTGCATGGGGCTTGTTCAGCGTGCCGCCGAGGTCGCCGAGTCGTTCGTCGAGCCGCTGGGACGTCGGTGGCTGCACGACATCGGCTACGCTTCCGAGATCGGGCACACGGGCTTTCATCCGCTCGACGGGGCGCGCTACCCGCGTGGTCAGGGGTGGCCGGAGACGATCGTCAACCTCGTGGCTCACCACTCCGGTGCCCGCTTCGAGGCCGAGGAGCGCGGGCTAGCGGCGGAGCTGGCCGAGTTCCCGTTCGAGGACTCGCCGCTGCTCGACGCGCTCGTCGCGGCGGACCTGACCACCGGCCCCGCCGGTGAACGCTTCGACTACGACGAACGCATGGACGAGATCCTGAGCCGCTACTCGCCCGGCGATCCGGTCCACCGGACGTGGACGCGGGCACGGCCGGTCATCGCCGAGGCTGTCGAACGAGCCGAACGCAGACTCACCGAGACGGAACCAAGGTAAGGATGGCGTCTCCCAACATCGCTGCCCCGCTATTCGGCACGGGGTGGTGCCTTCGTGGCCCAGCCGGACGCTGGACATGGCCGATATCACCGTGCCTTCCGGGGAGCGCTTCGAGCATCACAAGGTGTGACTTCCGCCGGCGAGGATGGTTCTCGTGCTGAATGAGAACGAGAGCCACGTCCTGCTCTCCTACCGTCACCGGTTCGTCTCCGACGTGTGGAACTACGAGCTCCCCGGTGGTCTGCTGAATGAGAACGAGTCCGCGGCCACCACGGCTGCTCGCGAGTTGGAGGAGGAGACCGGATACCGCGCCCGTTCGATCGAGCCGCTGGTGACGTTCGAGCCGAACATCGGCACCGTCACCAATCCGCACCACGTCTACCTCGCCCGAGGCGTTGAACGAGTAGCCGAGAGCGTGGAGCTCAACGAGGGCAACTTCATCTGGGTGCCGGTTGAGGAACTGCGGAAGTTGGTCTCCTCCGGGGGATCGTCAACTCGGGAACACTCGTGGCGGTTCTGCACTACCTGGCGTTCGACGCACGCTAGTGCTGTGACCGCAATCCTTCGCAGGTTTGTGCGGCCAGTCTGTGTCGGTGAGGCGTGCTGGCGGAGTAAGAAGGCCCGGTGCCGTGTCGGGGGTGGCACCGGGCCGGATCGGGGACGGGGGGTACTGCCCCGGCCGGTCGGGGGATGGGGAACCGGGGCAGTCAACGGCCGCGTGGCGCCAGCGGCCGAAGCTCAGGGCTGTTCGCCCAGCAGGATCCTGGTGCACTCCTGGCAGGTGGGGGCCTGGAACCAGTCGAGTTCACTGGGTTGGGCCATCGCGCACTGGACGTTGCACACCGACGTGTCGGCGCTGCGGCCGTCCCACTTGTGGCCGCGGAAGGCGTGGCGGGTCCAGCGGTAGCCGGTTCTGTCCGGGACGGGAAGCCAGTAGTGGTGGGTCTGGGTCGCGGTCATGGGAATCACTCCGTGGGTTTCCAGCGAGGGGTGGGGCCGGGCAGATTCAGGTAGGCGGCGAAGCACTCGGGACAGAACCGCTGGGTGTGCCGCATCCGGTCTCCGGAGTTCGGCGGTGCCTCGACAGGGCCGTGCCCGCCGAGCGTGTCGACCGGCCCGCCGGTTTCCGGGGGAGTCGTCAGCGTGGCGTGCTGTGCCCCGCCCTCGGCCGGGGTGACCCAGTAGACCGTGTGCCCGTTCTCCGGCGGGTCCACATCGAGCATGTCGCGCTCCACCGCCTCCAGCACCGACCGGGCCAGCCCCCGGCCGATGGGTGCCGTTGCCGCGTTCATCATTTCCAGCATCGACAGGGTGAGCGGGCGACCCAATTCCAACTCGGGATTCTCATAGTGAGAAGATCGTTCTCGTGTGGAACTCACTCAATGTTCCCGAATCAGTGTGGAAGCGCGATGACTTGCGGAAAGCATGTCGTGACCGTGACGTCGGGGAACTTTTCTGGGTGTTGCAACGCTCGGCCGGAGTTACGCAGTCTCAGCTTTTCGGGGCCACAAACATCCTTCAAGGACGTGTCAGCGAGATCGTCAACGGCTCACGTAAGATCACGGCCTTTGAGGTTTACGAACGCATCGCCGACGGGTTGAACATGCCGGATGAGGTGCGAGTTCTGCTCGGATTGGCACCGACACGCCCTCTGGGTGTGGACCACTTGGGGGCAGCTAACCAGGCCGAGCTGCTGGCGACATACCCGTCCCAGTCCAGCGCCACACCGGATATCCATCGGGCAGCCGCCAGCGCCAGCACGATCGAGATCGTAGCGGTGCGCGGGTTGGGCATCCTCGCGATGAACGACTCCCTGCTCCGGTCGGTCGTCAGCCGTAGTCGTCCCAGGGTGAGCGCTCTGCTGCTGGACCCCAACGGCGAGGCAGCGCGGCGTCGAGCCAGCGAGGTCGGCGAAAGCTGGAGAGTGTTCAAATCGGGAGTAGAACTCAGCGTCTCCCGTCTTGAGGAGCTGAGCGCGTACACCGACGTACGCGTGTATTTCTACGACATGCTGCCGACCTGGCGAGTACTGAGTCTCGATGATGTCCAGTTCGTGTCCGTCTTCGGGGAAAACCACGAGGGACACACCTCACGGATGTACAAGATTGCGGAAAGTTCGCACGGTGCGTTACACCGGGGCTTTCGCAGGTTCACCCGCGAACTGCGCAACCAGGCCGTCCGGATCGTGTAGGGAGCCGCCGTGGCTGTGGAGGCCGAACTGAAGGCACGCGTTCGTCACCCCGAGGCGGTGCGCGAGCGGCTGGTTTCGCGTGCCGTTGAACACGTGCAGGTCTACCGGGACCGCTACTTCGACCGACCGAGTGGGGAGCTGACCGATCAGGGCTACGAGGTGCGGCTGCGAACAGTGGAGGGCGAGCACTCCTCGACAACCGTGCTGACCTTCAAGGAACCCGCCGTGCACGCCAGTGGCTCCAAACCCGAGCACGAGACCACCGTCGCCGACGGGCAGGCCGTGGCGGCGTTATTGACCGGTCTCGGACTGACCGAACGCATCGCCTTCAGCAAACACTGCCGCAACCACCGGTTCACCGAGAACGGCTACGACCTGCTCGCCACCCTGGTCCACGTCCCCGAACTGGAAGGCACCTTCCTCGAAGTCGAAACCCAGGTCGAACGCACCGAGGATGTCCCAGCCGGATTGGCGATGGTACGCGCGGTCCTGAACTCGTTGGGCGTCGTCGAGGACGATCTCACCACCGAGCAGTACACCGATGCGGTGGCAGCACAACGGGCCCGGACAGCCAGTGTCGAGTGACCCAGTCAAACCCCCGGCCCGGCGTGGTCGGGGGCTTGGTGTATGGAGAGGGGCATGAGCCTGCGCCCCTTCCCCGCCGAGTCGGACTTCGGAAAGTGGGATGGTGCTGTCCGCCGATCCGGCTGAGACCAAGCACGCGCTCGTCGGGGGATCGCCTCCGAGCGTGAAACGTGATCTTTGATCCAAGACAGCGGGACCGCTGAACGAGTGATCCCCCATGGCGAGAGTCACCATGGGGGACCGTCACGGATGCGCGCCAGCGAGTTTGTGGACCCTCAGACGCAGTCGAAAGCGGTACCAAAGCGGTACCTTGATCTTGCGATGTGATCAAGCTCAGGCTCATGACCTGGTAAAACCGGTGCCCCCGGTCCGATTCGAACGGACACTACACGGATTTTGAGTCCGCCGCCTCTGCCTGTTGGGCTACGGGGGCCTTACCTGCGAACAGCATACGTCACCGGAGATCGTCACCTGCGGGCGGGGTCTGCCGGTGTCGCGACCCACACGGCCCGAGGGGTCCGCGTGGCCCAGCTCTCATCCCCACCGCACGCGGCCCCTGCCGCTCTCCGGAGGGTGCGCGAGACGATAAGCTGCACTCTCCGGTGCGACCGCACCGGAAACACCCGAGAACCATCCAGGAGGATCCGGTGAGCACGCCGGCTGCCGAGGACCCGAACACGGCGACGAATGCTGCCCAGCATCGCGTGCTCGTGGCCGAGGACGAGGCGCTGATCAGGCTCGATCTGGTGGAGATGCTTCGTGAGGAGGGATATCAGGTCGTCGGTGAGGCCGGTGACGGCGAAGAGGCGGTTCGTCTCGCGGAGGAACTGCGTCCCGACCTGGTGATCCTGGACATCAAGATGCCGAAGATGGACGGCATCGAGGCGGCCTCCTCCATAGCGGGGGAACGGATAGCTCCCGTGGTGATCCTGACCGCTTTCAGCCAGCGTGAACTGGTCGAACGGGCCAAGGAGGCGGGGGCCATGTCCTACCTGGTCAAGCCGTTCGCCAAACGTGACCTGGTTCCGGCCATCGAACTGGCCGTCTCCCGGTTCGCCGAGGTGCAGGCCCTGGAGGCCGAGGCGGCCAACCTCTCCGAACGTCTCGAATCGCGCAAGACGATCGAACGGGCCAAGGGGTTGTTGATGAGCAACCACGACATGTCCGAGCCGGAGTCCTTCCGCTGGCTGCAACGGACCGCCATGGACCGGCGTACCACGATGAAGGCGGTTGCCCAGGCGGTGCTCGACAGCCTGGAGTGAGCCTCGCGTCTCACGGTCCGCTCCGCCAGAGCCCCTCCGGCGGAGGAGGACGGCACCGATCCGGTCGGTTCCGGACCGGTGCCGTGTTGTCAGCTTCCGGTTTTCCGCTCCCGCAGCACGCAGGTCAACCGCGCCGAACAGGTACGCTTGCCGCGCTCGTCGGTGACGACGATCTCGTAGGTCGCCGTGCTGTTCCCCCGGTGCAGCGGCGTGGCCACGCCGGTCACCTTCCCCTCGGCGACGGCGCGGTGGTGAGTGCACGACAGTTCCAGTCCCATCGCGATCCGGTCCTGCCCGGCGTGCAGCGCGGCCGCCACCGATCCCAACTGTTCGGCCAACACCGCGTTCGCTCCGCCGTGCAGCAGTCCGTAGGGTTGCCGGTTGCCGGACACCGGCATGATCCCGACCACACGATCGGGGTCGTACTCGGTGATCTCGATGCCCATCCTGCTTCCGAGCTGTTCCTCCTCGGAAACCAGGGGCTCGGCCCCCGGTTCGTTCGTGCCGGGCAGCACCGTTCCGTTCGTTTCCTCTGCCACGTGTTCCTCTCCTGCCCTGTACGCGACCACTGACGGGGGATGAGCCTAGACTCGCACGCCGTGATGGCATCCGAGCACCGACGCCTGCTGCTGATCGACGGCCACTCGATGGCCTACCGAGCGTTCTACGCACTGCCCAAGGAGAACTTCCAGACGGGGACCGGACAGCACACCAACGCGGTCTACGGGTTCACCTCGATGCTGATCAACCTGTTGCGGGACGAGCAGCCGACGCATCTCGGGGTGGCCTTCGACGTCTCGCGTCAGACCTTCCGGTCGGAAACCTATCCCGAGTACAAGGCCAACCGGGGCTCGACCCCCGAGGAGTTCCGCGGTCAGGTGAGCCTGATCCAGGAAGTGCTCGGTGCGCTGAACGTTCCCGTGCTGAGCAAGGACAACTACGAGGCCGACGACGTCATCGCCACGTTGACCCGCCAAGCCGTGGGTGAAGGGTTCGATGTCAGCATCTGCACCGGGGACCGCGACTCGCTCCAACTGGTCTCCGAGAGCGTCACCGTGCTCTACCCGAGCAAGGGCGTCTCCGAGATGACCCGGTTCACCCCCGAGGCCGTGCGGGAGAAGTACGGCCTGACCCCCCAGCAGTATCCGGACTTCGCGGCTCTGCGTGGTGACCCCTCGGACAACCTCCCCAAGATCGACGGCGTGGGGGAGAAGACCGTCACCAAGTGGATCCAGCAGTTCGGTTCGCTGGCCGAGCTGGTGGACAGGGCCGACGAGGTCACGGGCAAAGCCGGGGAGAAGCTGCGCAACCACATCGCGCAGGTGCTGCGCAACAGGGAACTCACCCAGCTGGTCTCCGATCTGGAACTCGGATACCTGCCCGACGACCTGGCGATGCGGCAGTGGGACCGCGAGGCGGTGCACCGCGTGTTCGACAACCTGGAGTTCCGGGTGCTACGCGAACGCCTGTTCAACACCCTGTCCACCGAGGAACCCGAGACCTCCGAGGGGTTCGAGGTCTCCGGAGGCGTCGTCGAACCGGGAACCCTGCGGGACTGGTTGGACCGGCACGCCCGGGACGGCGCGCGGGTGGGGTTGTCCTGCCGCGCCAGCTGGTCCCAGGGCAGTGGTGATCTCGGCGGGATGGCCGTGGCGACTTCCTCCGGGAACGGAATCTACGTGGACCCGGCCGAGTTGACCCCGGACGACGAGCGGGCGTTCGGGCAGTGGCTGGCCGACGAGTCCGTGCCGAAGGCCGCGCACGACGTGAAGGTCTCCGTGCACGCCGTCCGGGAACGCGGTTGGGACCTGAAGGGGGTGAGCAGCGACACCGCCCTGGCAGCCTACCTGGTTCGCCCGGGGCAGCGCTCCTTCGCTCTCGGCGACCTCGTCGTGCGCTACCTACAGCGCGACCTGGACGTGCGGGGCGGAGACGGGGAAGGGCAGCTCTCCCTGCTGGAGGACGAGGACCGGACGCGTGAGGACGCCGCCGTCTCCGAGATGATCCGGGCCAGGGCCGTGCTGGAGCTCGCCGAGGCGCTGGACGGCGAGCTGGAGAGCATGGAGAACAGGAGGCTGCTCACCGAGCTGGAACTGCCGCTGCTGCGTGTGTTGGTCGACCTGGAGGAGGCCGGGATCGCGGTGGACCAGCGACGGTTGGAGGAACTCGGGGACCGTTTCACGGCGCGGGTCGAGCAGGCCGCCCAGCAGGCCTGCTCCGTCATCGGCAAGGAGATCAACCTCGGCTCGCCCAAGCAGCTGCAGGCGGTGCTCTTCGACGAACTGGGGATGCCCAAGACGAAACGCACCAAGACCGGCTACACCACCGACGCGGAGGCCCTGCAGGGGCTGTACGAGAGAACCGAGCACCCCTTCCTGCGGTACCTGCTGGAGCACCGGGACGCGACCAAGCTCAAGACCACGGTGGAGGGTCTGGTCAAGGCCGTCGCCCCGGACGGGCGGATCCACACCACGCTGAACCAGATGATCGCCTCGACGGGGCGGCTGTCGTCGACGGAACCGAACCTACAGAACATCCCCGTCCGCACCGAGGAGGGGCGACGGATCCGGGAGGTGTTCGTGGTCGGGGAGGGCTACGAGACCCTGCTGACCGCGGACTACAGCCAGATCGAGATGCGGATCATGGCCCACCTCTCCGGTGACGAGGGACTGATCGAGGCGTTCCGCACGGGTGAGGACCTGCACAACTACGTGGCTTCCCAGGCCTTCGGCGTCCCCATCGACGAGGTCGACCAGGAACTCCGGCGCCGGGTGAAGGCCATGTCCTACGGGTTGGCCTACGGACTGTCCGCCTACGGGCTGGCCCAGCAGCTCCGGATCTCCAACGAGGAGTCCAGGCAGCAGATGGAGGCCTACTTCGCCCGTTTCGGCCGGGTGCGGGACTATCTGCGGGAGGTCGTGGAGCGGGCCCGTCGGGACGGTTACACCTCCACCATCCTCGGACGGCGTAGGTACCTGCCGGACCTGCTCAGTGACAACCGACAGCGTCGGGAGATGGCCGAGCGCATGGCACTGAACGCTCCCATCCAGGGCAGCGCCGCCGATATCATCAAGGTGGCGATGTTGGGAGTACACAGCGCGCTGAGCAGCCAGGGACTGTCCTCCAGGATGTTGTTGCAGGTGCACGACGAACTGATCATCGAAGTGGCCGAGGGGGAGACCGAGGCGGTCGAGCGGCTGGTCCGGGAACAGATGAGTTCGGCCGTGCGGCTGGACGTGCCCCTGGATGTCTCGGTGGGCACGGGAGGATCCTGGGACGCCGCGGCGCACTGAGTGCGGCGGGCCGTCGCGGTGTCCGCCCCGACGTTCCGGGCGGAGACCGTCGGCGACGCCACGCACCCGGTGTTTCCGAGGGGGAACGCTCTGTGATCGCCCGGCGCTGGCCCCCGCCGAAAGAGCCAGGTGGTTGTCCCCCGGAGGGAGTGGTGCGGTTAGGCTGCCCGGGATTCGGTGGCGCGTCGGCGGCACAGGCTTCGTCGGGGGGTTCCAGTGGTCGTCTCATCGGGGGGTTCGAGCCGCCGGACAACCGACGTGACACGACACGGGAAACCGCGGACGGGTCGGAACCCGATACCGGGGGTCCTCGGGTTCCGGCGAAGGAGGAACATGATCAGCGTCGACAGGCTGGACCATTTGGTGCTTACCGTGGCCGACGTCGAGCGTTCCCTGGAGTTCTACGAGAACATTCTCGGGATGCAGCCCGTGACCTTCCAGGGCGAGCGACGTGCGGTGCGTTTCGGGCAGCAGACCATCAAGCTGCACGCCGCCAGTGAGCTGGCGGAGCCGACGGCGACGCATCCGGTCCCCGGGTCGGCGAATCTGTGTTTTGTCACCGGCAACGCCCTCAGCGAGGTTCAGGAACACCTCAGGTCCAACGACGTGCGCATCGAGGCGGGTCCGGTGGTGCGCACCGGCACCGAGGGTCCGATCACCTCGTTGTACCTGCGGGACCCGGACGGCAACCTGATCGAGATAGCGCGCTACGACGAGCGGGAGTAGTCGTCCGGGCACATCCTCGCGAGCGCGGCCGGTGACGGATCGACGGTCCGTCACCGGCCGCGGGTTTGCCGGGAGGTTTTCGCTCCTCAGTACCGTTTTCGGCTCACAGGGACAGTTCCGGCCGGAGCCGGGAGGCCGTCCAGACCCGTTGGCGCATGGCGGCCACCGTGCTCAGCAACAGCCCGCACACCAGGTAGCAGAGCAGCACCAGCGCCGCCTGAATCGCGTTGTCCGCGCTGCCGCCGTAGATCAGGTGCCGCAGCCCGTCCACGACGTAACCGAGCGGAAGGACCTTGTGCAGCGGGTGCAGCACCTCGGGTGTGCTCTGCCAGGGGAAGGTTCCGCCCGCCGTGATCAGCTGTAGCACCAGGAACACCAGTGCCAGGAACTTGCCCTTCGGGCCGAAGGCCGCGTTGAGCGAGTGCACCACGGCGGTGAACGCCAGCGAGGTGAGGATCAGCAGCCCGAGGGTCCACCAGGGGCTGGCCGTGTCGACGCCGATGCCGAACACCACCACCGAGTACAGCAGCACCGCCTGGATGGTTCCCACCAGTGCGGCGGGCAACCAGCCCCCCAGCGCCGTCCGCCACGGTGCCACCCCGGAGGCCAGGGCACGGTTGGACAGCGGACGCATCAACAGGAACAGCACGAAGCCGCCGATCCACAGGGCCAGTCCCATGAAGTACGGGGCGAGGCCGGCTCCGTAGGTGCCCGCGTCGGTCTGGGCCGTTTCGTCCACGGCCACCGGATCCCCGATGGTTTTCGCGGTGGCCTCGCGGGTGGACTCGTCCGGGTTGGGGATGTCCTCGGCTCCCGTGCCGAGTTTGTCGGCGAGTTCGTGGGAGCCGTTCACCAGCTGGTCGGAGCCGTTGGACAGCCGGGAGACCCCGGAGTTCAGCTCCTCGGCTCCGGACACCGCCTCGCGTTGTTTGTCCCGCAGTTCGGTGGCTCCCTCGTGCACCTGCCGCGCGCCGCCGGCCAGTTTCTCCGACGCGGCGTCGAGTTCCTTGATCCCGTTCGTCAGCTGCGGGATGTTGTTGGCCAGTTCCCGGCTGGCCCGGGCAACCCGCTGGGAACCGTCCGACAGTTCCTGGACCCGCTTCACCCGCTGCTGCACCTGTGAGTTGGCCTCGTCCAGGGGCTGGTCGAGCTGTTCGAGGGACTCGGTGACGCGTTCGATCTGCTCCTCGGACAGGCCGAGTCCGCGTAGACGGTCGACGACGTCACCGCGCACCCCGTCGAGGCGGTCGGCGATGCCTTGGGAGATCTCGCCGACCTCGGAGGCCTTCTCGGCCAGCTCCGCGTTGCCCTCGGCGACCCGTTCCGCTCCGTCGGCCAGCTGGTCGGTCTTCTTCGGCAGGTCGGCGGTTTTGTTCCGCATCTGCGACAGCCCGTCGTGGAGTTCGCTGTTGCCCCTGGCGATCCGTCCGGACGCCGTGGCCAGCTCGTCGGCTCCCTGGGCGAGTTTGCGCTGCCCCACCAGTAACTGTTGTGTTCCCTGGTGGGTCTGATCCAGGCCCGTGTCCAGGTCCCCCGCCCCGTCCGCGAGGTCACCGGCCCCGTCGGCGGCGCGCACGGTCTGGTCGTGCACGGTGCTCAGCCCCAGCAGCAGTTCGCGTGCCGCGTCGCTGCCCGCGTCGGCGGAGACGGTCTCGCGGACCCGGCTGACCACCTTGTCGGCGATCGTTCCGGCGAGGTAGTTGTTCGCGTCGTTGGTGATCAGGCGCAGGCGGGCCTGTTCCGGTTCGAACTCGCCGGGGGACAGCAGTGCACGGGAGAAGTCCCGGGGAATCACCAGGGCGAAGGTGTAGGTGCCCTCGGAGACCCCCTCGTGCGCCTGTTCGCCGCTGACCCGGTGCCAGTCGAAGTCCCCGGAGTCGGTCAGGTTCTGGTAGACGTCCTCGCCCGCCGTGAGCTGGCTGCCGTCGTCCCTGGTGGCGCCGGTGTCCTCCACGGCCACGGCGGCGGGGACCGTCTCCAGGTTACCGTAGGGGTCCCAGTTGGCGTAGATGTAGAGCGCGCCGTACAGCAGCGGCACGAGGGTGACCGCCACCAGCGCCAGTTTGGGGAGTTTTCCGGAGGTCAGTCGGCGCAGTTCGGTTTTGGCCAGTCGAAACGTGGTCATGATGTGGTTCCCGGGGTTTCCTGGTCAGGAGTGCGGAGGGTGTCCGTCCGAGTCGGAGGGTCCTCGGTGGTCGAGCTGGTGCCGATGCGGACGGTGGGCGCGTTCAGGTCGTCGGCCGAGTGGGGCGAGCAGACCACCACCACGGCGTAGCCGTGCTCGGCGGCCTCACGGGCCGCCGGATACCAGTTCAGGGGGTCGTCCCCGTGTCGGTCCGGGCAGTCCAGGACGAGTGCCTCGGTGCCGCGCGGGGCTCGTCCCAGGTCCAACAGCACCCTGGTGCGGATCCGTGGGGGGAGCTGTTCGAAGCGTGTGTGGGCCCATTCGTCCAGACCGCGTCCGGTGATCCAGCGCCGCACGGCCTTCCGGCCGCAGCGACGTCCGGCCAGGCTGAGTCCCTCGCCGACGATCTCGGTCAGTTCGAGCGCTCCCTCCGGTTCGGTGATGTCGGGGGCGTCGATCACCGAGACCGTCTCGCGCAGCCGGGCCGGGTTTCCGCGCCCGTTGCGCAGTACGGTTCCCCGGTCGGGCCGTAGCCGTCCGGAGAGCACGAGGGCGAGAGCGGTGCGTCCCGATCTGGGTGGACCCGTGACGAGCAGGAGTTCTCCTGATCGTGCTCGTAGTGAGGTGGGTTCGAGTAGCGGTCCGTGCGGACCGTTCACTCCGACGTCCGCTGCGACGATCTCCACGGCTCGGCGTTGCCTTTCGCGTCGCGACCGGCCCCGCCAGGCGTGGTGTCAGCGCAACGCGGTGGCCGGTCTGATCTCCCATATGGTCCACAGTGGTCGGTATCCCTGCCGGTGCCAGAACACCGGGGACAACGGGTTCGCGGGGTTGTAGTACAGGAAACTGCCCACCGCCCCGGCCGCAGCGAAGTCGCTGTGGGCCATCGCCATCAGGTCGCGACCGATGCCGGTGCCCCGTTGGTCCTCGCGGACGGACAGGCAGTTGACGTAGCCCCACAACCCGGTGCCGAGTCGGTGTCCACCGTGGTGGCTCTCGGTGTCGACCCAGCCGCACTCGGCCAGCCCGAGTACCTCCTCGTCGCGTTCGGCCAGCCAAACGGGGTCACCACCTGTCGTGTTTTCCCGGGGGGAGGTGCCCCGCGGGCTGCTTCCCGAGCGCAGCCGGACTCTGAGCACGCTGCGTTTGAGTTCGGCCGCGTCGGGTCGCAGGACGGAGGAACCGACGAGGGCGGCGTACTCGAGCTCGGCCATGGCCAGCTCGACCACCTCGTCCAAATCGGGCGGACCCGCCCGACGCACTTTTACGGTACCAGACAGTTCCGTATCTACGTTCGGTGCCCGCGTGCGTACCGCGAGGCAGGACAGTGGAACGAAGCCGTGGTCGAGCAGCGCCCGACTGGCCCGCACGTCACGACTGGGCCAGGTGACCAGGCAGGAGGAGTCCGTCTCCGCGGGGGAACGGCTGGCCACCTGCTTCCCGAAGGCTCGGAGCAGGGCGTCCATTCCCTCGTGAGGACGATCGCCGACCAGGGGGAACAGTTCGTGTGTCTCCGTGGTCGTCCACAGGCTCGGCAGTGAGCCGGGAGGCTGTCGTGTGTGCGTGGTGAGACCGGCCACCGGTGGTTCCCCCGGGCGTGTGCGGGCCACCAGGGGTTCGCCGTCCCGGGGCAGGGGGTAGGAGTCCGGCAGTGCCGGATCCAGTCGCCGGAATCTCTCCTGCTGGGCATCGAGCAGTTCCTGTGCGTTGTTCACGACGCCTTCCGGGTCTCGTCTGGTCACGGGTTCCCTCGGAGGGGCTGGTCAGCGTCCCGGCGCCGACTCCGGTCGTTCGGGAAGCAGGCAGCGGAAGATCGCGGTGCCCGGCAGGGTTCTGCCCCGCAACGGACTCCACTGGCCCCACACCTGCGTGTGATCCTCGGGCCACTCCGGCTCGACCAGCTCCAGCAGCCGAAAACCCGAGGACGTGATCTGGGAGACGTAGTCGCCGAGAGTGCGGTGATGTTCGACATAGGTGGCCCTTCCCGTGGCGTCGATCTCCACGTAGGGGCTGCGGTCGAAATAGGACTGCACCGCGGTCAGCCCCTCCGGGCCGGGATCGTCGGGAAAGGCCCAGCGAACGGGGTGTGTGACCGCGAAGACCCACAGGCCCCCGGGACGCAGCACCCGGGCCACCTCGCGCATCACCTGCTCCGAGTCGGCCACGAACGGAACACCGCCGAAGGCGGAACAGGCGATGTCGAAGGAATCCGCGGCGAACGGCAGCATGTCGGCGCTGCCCTGGACGAGGGCGACGTCCGTACCCGTGCGCGCGTTGGCCGCCGCCGCGTGACTGAGCATCCTGCCCGAGATGTCCAGGCCCACCGGCCGGGCTCCCCGTGAGGCCAGCCACCGGGAGCACGCCGCCGCCCCGCAACCGACCTCCAGCACGTCCCTGCCGGAGACCTCGCCCAGCAGACCGGCCTCGCTCTCGCGAAGCCGTTCCGGGCACCACAGGAACTCGCGCTCACCCAGCATCGAACCGTGTTCGGCCAGGTAGTCGTCGGCGTCGGCGTCCCACCACAGCCTGCTGGCCGAACGCGACTCGGTGGGTCCGGGGTGACGGGCCGCGGGCCCGACCGTGCCGAGGATCCGTTCGGCGTTCGCGTGCTCGGACGCCCCGCCGGGGGAGTGCGTCCCCTCCGCGGGAACGCCGGCGACGTCGGTGCCGGTCCTCTCCCGGTGCGTGCTCTCGCGGGGTGCGTGCTCCGTCACTGTGCCCTCCGTGGTTTCTCGCCCGAACCGTCCTCACCGCGCGGGTGAACAGGCGACCCGCGCGAAACCGGCGGGGCGATTTGCCCCCCGATCGTCGGGGCGGGTACGCTATCGCTCGCACCAGGAGTATGTCTCCGCCAGGGCCCGTGTTCGAACACGGCGCCGGGGTCACCCCTTTCGCGTGGTCCGTCCATCCGCAGGGACTCGTCCCGAGATGGTCGTTCTCCGGAAAAACCGCGCGGGAAGCCACCGGCCGCGTCGCTTCCCGGTGGAAGTTACGGCCTCCGGCGACCCGTGGGGCGCGGCGGGGGACGAACCGCGCGCCGGCGGGGCCTGTGGGAGACGGATCCGGGTGTGTGAGAAAGCTAGACCCGACAACCGATCTATCCGTACCGGAGCAACCCACCTGATGTCCACCGACACCACCACCGTCCCGACTGCAGCCGCCACCAAGCCGCAGGTCGCAGTGAACGACGTCGGGACGGAGGAGGACTTCCTCGCCGCCGTCGACCAGACCATCAAGTACTTCAACGATGGCGACATCGTCGAGGGCACTATCGTCAAGGTCGACAAGGACGAGGTCCTGCTCGACATCGGCTACAAGACCGAGGGCGTCATCCCGTCCCGGGAGCTGTCCATCAAGCACGATGTCGATCCCGCCGAGGTCGTGGCCGTCGGCGACTTCGTCGAGGCGCTTGTCCTGCAGAAGGAGGACAAGGAAGGCCGTCTGATCCTGTCCAAGAAGCGTGCGCAGTACGAACGCGCCTGGGGGACGATCGAGGATCTCAAGGACAAGGACGAGCCCGTGCGTGGCTCCGTCATCGAGGTCGTCAAGGGCGGTCTCATCCTCGACATCGGTCTGCGCGGCTTCCTGCCCGCCTCCCTGGTCGAGATGCGGCGTGTCCGCGACCTGCAGCCCTACGTCGGGCGCGAGCTCGAGGCCAAGATCATCGAGCTGGACAAGAACCGCAACAACGTCGTGCTCTCCCGTCGTGCCTGGCTGGAGCAGACCCAGTCCGCCGTGCGCAGCGAGTTCCTCAACCAGCTGCAGAAGGGGCAGGTCCGCAAGGGCGTCGTTTCCTCCATCGTCAACTTCGGTGCCTTCGTCGATCTGGGTGGGGTCGACGGTCTGGTGCACGTCTCGGAGCTGTCCTGGAAGCACATCGACCACCCCAGTGAGGTGGTCGAGGTCGGCCAGGAGGTCACCGTCGAGGTTCTCGACGTGGACATGGACCGTGAGCGGGTCTCGCTGTCGCTGAAGGCGACCCAGGAGGACCCCTGGCGCCAGTTCGCCCGGACCCACGCGATCGGCCAGATCGTGCCGGGCAAGGTCACCAAGCTGGTTCCGTTCGGTGCTTTCGTCCGCGTCGACGAGGGCATCGAGGGGTTGGTGCACATCTCCGAACTGGCCGAGCGCCACGTGGACATCCCCGAGCAGGTCGCCCAGGTCGGCGACGAGGTGATGGTCAAGGTCATCGACATCGACCTGGAGCGCAGGCGCATCTCGCTCTCGCTGAAGCAGGCCAACGAGGGCTTCACGCCGGACTCGGAGTTCGATCCGACGCAGTACGGCATGGCCGCCGAGTACGACAACGAGGGCAACTACATCTACCCCGAGGGCTTCGACCCGGAGACCCAGGAGTGGAAGGAAGGCTACGAGGCCCAGCGCGAGGAGTGGGAGCGTCAGTACGCCCAGGCTCTGGAGCGGTACGAGGCCCACATGCGCCAGGTTGCCAAGGCTGCCGAGGCCGACGCCGCGGCCGCTGCCGCCACCGGTGACGAGCAGACCGAGGAGGGGGACTACACCTCCTCCACTCCCTCCGCCGAGGCGACCTCGTCCGCTCCGGAGGAGGACGAGCAGCCGAGCGCCATGGCCAGTGACGAGCAGCTGGCCGCCCTGCGGGAGAAGCTCTCCGGCGGTGCGTGAGCCGGCCTCGCGCCGACCCACCGTGTGACCGACGCGGCCCCGTACTCCGGTGCGGGGCCGCGTCGCTCGTCGGGCCCACACCGGCCTCTCGTACGGGGCGGGCTTCGTTCCGCGGCGGGCGCCCTGGCAGGATGACGTGGATGTTGCGTGTTGGGCTCACGGGAGGAATCGGTTCGGGCAAGTCGACGGTCGCCGAGCGGCTGGCGCGACACGGTGCCGTCGTCGTCGACGCGGACCGGATCTCCAGGGAGGTGGTCGCCCCCGGGACCGAGGGGTTGGCCGAGATAGCCGCTCGGTTCGGCTCCGAGGTGCTCGACGAGGAGGGCGCCCTGGACCGCGCGGCCATGGCACGACTGGTCTTCGCCGACGAGACGGCCCGGCGTGACCTGAACGGCATCGTCCATCCCAGGGTCGCCGCCCGTACCTCCGAACTCGTGGCCGCGGCGGGCGAGGAGGCGATCGTGGTCCATGACGTCCCGCTGCTCGTGGAGAACGGCTACCAGGCGGACTACCACCTGGTGATCGTCGTCGACGCTCCGGTCGAGCAGCGTGTCCGTCGACTGCTCGAGCGTGGGCTGGCGGAGGAGGACGCCCGCGCCCGTATCGAGGCGCAGGCCAGCCGGCAGCAGCGTGCGGAGGCCGCCGACGTCTGGCTGGACAACTCCTCCGATCCGGCGGGACTGTACGCCGAGGTGGACCGGCTGTGGGAACAACGTCTCGTTCCCTTCGAGACCAACGTGCGGACCCGCACCCCCTGTTCGCTCGGGGGGATCGAACCCACCGAACCCGACCGGGACTGGCCGCGTCAGGCCCGCCGCGTGGCGGCGCGGATAGCCGAGGCGGTCGGGGGCGAGGGCACGCGTGTCGACCACATCGGCTCGACCTCGGTGCCGGGACTGATCGCCAGGGACGTGCTCGACCTGCAGCTCACGGTTCGCTCCCGGGATGAGGCGGAGGAGTTGGCCGAACCACTCGCCGCAGCGGGGTTCCCCCGGTCCTGCGACTCCGATTCGGAGGATCCGTGGAGCGGTGCCGGGCGGGGGTGGTGGAGGCGGAGGCACCTCTCCGCCGACCCGGGGCGCGGGGTGGAACTGCACCTGCGGTTGGAGGATACGGCCAACTGGCGACTGGCGTTGCTGCTGCCGGCCTGGTTGCGTTCCGACGAACGTGCCCGCGCGGAGTACGCGGAGCTCAAACGCCGGTACGTGGATCCCTCCGGTGCGGGTGCCGCCGTCGCGGAGTACTCCGCGGCCAAACGGGCCTGGTTCGAAGGGGCGTTACCCCGTGCCGAGCGGTGGGCGGAGCGTACGGGGTGGAGTCCCCACCGGGAGGTCACGCTCCGGTGAACACTCCGCGGTAGGCCAGCCACTGGTCGAGATCGCGGTGGAGGCTGATCTCCTCGAAAGTTCGGTGCACCGTGTGCAGGGCCAGGTCGGCCTCCTCCGGCGAGAGGACACCGTCGCTGACGGCGGAGGCGAACTCCCCCGAGTTGACGATGCGTGGTGTCCCCCGCTCGGGAACCTCCAGACCCAGTTGTAGATCGGTCGTGATCCAGGACCACGCGTCCCGGTCGATGTGCACGGCGGTCAGCAGGCTTCCCTCGGGACGCGCGTGGCGGCTACGCGGGCGGTACCGAGTGAGCCGTAATCCCGGTTCGGGCAGTAACCAGGTGACCTCACTTCCGTGCGTCGGGTCGTGCGGGGTGCTGTACTCCATGCACAGCCCCCATCTCTCCAGGTGACAGTCGTCCAGTTGCTGGACCGTTCCGGAGCCCAGGTGCCGTTGGGCACTCGCTACGTCGACGATTTCGACATGCTGAGGAGTGATCACCGAACCCACGGGCCCGACCGTAGCGCGGAAATACTGTGAAATAGCCAACAAGACCGATCCGTTATGTAACCTTTGGAACTTGTTCGCGGGACGGTTACACACGCACCGGTTCATTCCCCAGAACGTTGGTTGTGCGTCAAGGAGTCTTCTGCTACTGGGTGTTCTCCTCGGTGGTCGGCGAGCGGCGCCGCAGTTCCACGCCGAGGGAGCGCAACCAGGCCGCCGTGTCGTAGTCGTGTCTGGCCAGGGCGTCCACGGTGGTGTGGGTGGTGGTCAGCGCCAGCTGCGCGATCCTCTCGTCCAACAGCTCGGCCCGCAACGCCGTCACGAACTCGTCGGTGTCGAGCACCTCGGCGAACCGGTTTCGGAACACCACGATGTCCAGGTAGAGGTCCACGCTCCGCCACCGGTGGGCCCCGCTCGTCACGGAGACGACGTCCAGGTAGAAGTCCTGATCCCGTTCGTGGCCGGGCTTCCAGCGGTAGTCACTGACCCGCAGGTTGAGCTCGGGCAACAGCCAGGACTCGAGGTAGGCCAGTTTCGGGTGGTCGACGATCGGGCGGGCCATGTACAGCCCGAAGCGTTCCCGGCGGAACTCGTCCACGGGGCGTACCACGCCCTTGGAGTCGGTGTTGGTCCCGGCGACCAGATCGAACACCTCCACCTTCGGAGGATGGACCGGAAGACCGAGACTCTCGGCGATCTCGTGCTGCGAAGTCACGCTGACACCGTAGACAGCACGAGGGGGTGCTGTCGCCGGTCACGACGGACACGCGTCTCGTACCGGCCACGGCGCGCTGTCGGTGTCACCTCGTAGGCTGGGGGCGTGGCATTCGCGACTGAGCATCCTGTCCTGGCGCACTCCGAGTTCCGCCCGGTCGGCGAGATCCCGCGCAAGGAGGGGCGTTTCCGGGTCGTCAGCGACTACGAGCCCGCCGGTGACCAGCCGGCGGCGATCGACGAGCTGGAACGGCGGATCAACTCCGGCGAGAGCAACGTGGTGTTGCTCGGTGCGACGGGAACCGGAAAGTCCGCGACCACGGCGTGGCTGATCGAGCGGTTGCAGCGGCCCACCCTGGTGATGGAGCCGAACAAGACGCTGGCCGCCCAGATCGCCAACGAGTTGCGCGGCTTCTTCCCGGAGAACGCGGTCGAGTACTTCGTCAGCTACTACGACTACTACCAGCCCGAGGCCTACGTCCCGCAGAGCGACACCTACATCGAGAAGGACTCCTCGGTCAACGAGGACGTGGAACGCCTGCGGCACTCGGCCACCTCGAACCTGCTCAGCCGACGGGACTGCGTGGTGGTCTCCTCGGTCTCGTGCCTCTACGGCCTGGGTACCCCGCAGTCCTACCTCGATCGCTCCATCGCCCTGCGGGCCGGGGCCGAGGTGGACCGCGACGTCTTCCTGAGAGCGCTGGTCGACGTGCAGTACCAGCGCAACGACCTGGCCTTCCAACGCGGCACCTTCCGCGTGCGGGGAGACACGGTGGAGGTCATTCCCGCCTACGAGGAGCTCGCCGTCCGTGTGGAGTTCTTCGGCGACGAGATAGAACGGCTCTACTACCTGCATCCGCTGACCGGCGACATCGTTCGTGAGGTGGAGGACCTGCGGATCTTCCCGGCCACGCACTACGTCGCCGGTCCCGAGCGGATGGAGCAGGCCATACGGGGCATCGAGACCGAACTGGCCGAACAGCTCGACAAGCTGGAACGCCAGAACAAGCTGCTCGAAGCCCAGCGGTTGCGCATGCGCACCCAGTACGACATCGAGATGATGCGCCAGGTCGGGTTCTGCTCGGGAATCGAGAACTACTCGCGGCACATCGACGGACGTGAACCCGGTTCGGCCCCGGCCACTCTGCTCGACTACTTCCCGGAGGACTTCCTGCTGGTCATCGACGAGTCCCACGTGACGGTGCCGCAGATCGGGGGGATGTACGAGGGGGACGCCTCACGGAAGCGCACCCTGGTCGAACACGGTTTCCGTCTGCCCAGCGCGTTGGACAACCGCCCGCTGACCTGGGACGAGTTCGCGGCACGGATCGGGCAGACCGTGTACCTGTCGGCCACGCCGGGTCCCTACGAGATGCGGAGCTCCGGCGGTGAGTTCATCGAGCAGGTCATCCGCCCCACGGGCCTGGTCGATCCGGAGGTGGTCGTCAAACCGACCGAGGGGCAGATCGACGACCTGGTGGCCGAGGTACGCGAACGGGCGGACCGGGACGAGCGGGTGCTGGTCACCACCCTCACCAAGAAGATGGCCGAGGATCTCACCGACTACCTGCTCGAACTCGGTATCCGGGTGCGGTACCTGCACTCGGAGGTCGACACCCTGCGGCGGGTCGAGTTGTTGCGTCAGCTTCGGCTCGGCGAGTACGACGTGCTCGTCGGCATCAACCTGCTGCGGGAGGGGCTGGATCTGCCCGAGGTCTCCCTGGTCGCGATCCTCGACGCCGACAAGGAGGGTTTCCTCCGTTCGGAGACGAGTCTGGTGCAGACCATCGGCCGCGCCGCCCGTAACGTCTCGGGCCAGGTGCACATGTACGCCGACGAGGTCACCGACTCGATGCGGCGGGCGATCGAGGAGACCAACCGCAGGCGGGCCAAGCAGATCGCCTACAACACCGAACACGGCATCGATCCGCAACCCCTGCGCAAACAGGTGGCCGACATCCTCGACCGGGTCTACACCGAGTCCGACGACACCGAGCAGACCGTCGCCGAGGCCGGATCGGCGCGTACCGCCTCCCGGGGCAAGAAACCCACCGGGGAGTCCTCCGCGGTGAGCTCCGGTGTGCTCAAGGACCGCGACATCGAGTCCATGCCCAGGGCGGAACTGGCCGACCTGGTTCAGCAGCTCAACGACCAGATGATGAACGCGGCACGTGAGCTGCAGTTCGAGCTGGCCGCGCGGCTGCGGGACGAGATCAACGACCTCAAGAAGGAGCTGCGGGCCATGGACGAGGCAGGGGTGGAGTAGACCACGGCGCGGTCCCGGTGGGCGGCACGGGGCCGCCCACCGGTGCGGACTCAGACGAAGGCGCTGCTTCCGGTGATCGACTTTCCGACGATCAGCGTGTTCATCTCGCGGCTGCCCTCGAAGGAGTAGACGGCCTCCGCGTCGGCGAAGAACTTGGCGACCTCGTAGTCGAGCACGATGCCGTTGCCGCCGAACAGCTCCCGGGCCCACGCCACGCACTCGCGCATCTTGGTGGTGGTGAAGCTCTTGGCCAGGGCCGCGTGGTCGGCTCCCGCCGTGCCGTCCTCCACCTTCTGGGCCAGTCGGGTGACCATGCCGAACATGGCCGTGATGTTGCCCAGCATTTTCACCAGCAGGTCCTGGATCATCTGGAAACCGGCGATGGGCCTGCCGAACTGCTCCCGAGAGACCGCGTAGTCCCGGGCCAGTTCGTAGGCGCGCACAGCCACACCGAGCGCCTGCCAGGCGACGTTGCCGCGTGTCTTGGCCAGCACCTTGGCGGTGTCCCTGAAGTTCTCGATGTTCTGCAGCCGGTTCTCCTCCGGCACTCGCACCTCGTCCAGCGTGATGTCGGCGTTCTGCACCGAACGCAGCGCGATCTTTCCCTCGATCTTGCTGGTGTGGAAGCCGGGTGTGTCCTTCTCGACCACGAAGCCCTTGACCTGTCCGTCGGCCTCATCCCGGGCCCAGACGACCACGAGGTCGGCGAAGGTGCCGTTGCCGATCCAGCGTTTCGCGCCGTTGAGCACCCACTCGTCACCCTCCCTGCGGGCGGTGGTGCGCATGCCCCCCGCCACGTCGGATCCTCCCTCGGGCTCGGTGAGCCCGAAGGCCCCGATCTTGTTCCAGGCCACCATGTCCGGCATCCAGCGGTCCCGTTGCCGTTGGTCACCGCCGCCGTGGATGCTGCCCATGGCCAGGCCGGTGTGTACTCCGGAGGCCACCGCCAACGACGGGTCGGCCTTGTTCAGCTCGACGCTGAGGAAGCCGGTGAACAGCGGCCTGCGGGTCCTTCCGTCCCCGTACTCGGGGAACTGGAATCCCGCGATGCCGAGTTTCGCGAAGGTCCGGATCGCCTCGAAGGGGAACTCGGCCCGGTCCCAGGCCTCGTTGGCCAGTGGTTTGATCTCGCGTTGGACGACCTCGCGGATCTCGGCGAGTTCGGAGCGTTCCTGGTCGGTGAGCAGCTCTCCGAAGCCGAAGAAGTCGGGGTCGGTGTTGACCGTCTTGGGCATGTGGATCACCTGTTTCCTGTCGAAGGACGAGACACCAGGGGTGCCGTCGTCACCGGTCAGAGTCACGCAGTGCCGCGAGCACCGCGCGTTGGTTGCGGTCGCGCCGGGCGGAACGCTCCCGGTAGGACTCGGCGTCGTTGCCGTAGGCCCGTTCGGTCTGGCCGGCGAGAACGTCGATGTTGGTGTCGGTGAGTTCGGGGGTGCCCAGGTCCTTCCAGCGCTCGGCCATCCCCTTGCCGAGGTGTTCCATCATGTGGCGGATCCCCGCCGGCCCGCCACCGAGGTGGAAGCTTTCGAACGGGCCCACGGTCGCCCAGCGGTTGCCGAGGGAGTTCTTCACGATCGTGTCCAGCTCCGCCGCGTCGACGACCCCGCGCAGCACGAGGTCGAAGGCCTCGGCCAGCAGGGCGCTCTGCAACCGGTTGGCGACGAAGCCCGAGGTTTCGCGATGCAACCGCACCGGGGTCTTGCCCAGCCGTTCGTAGTAGCCGAACGCGGCCTCGCTGACCGCCTCGTCGGTGCGCCGGCCGGGAACGATTTCGACGAGCGGAACGATGTGCGGGGGGTTGAACGGATGGGCGACCAGCAGCCGGGAGGCGGACCGGTCCGGGAGCTTCGCTGATATGTCGCTGGGCAGCAGCCCCGAACTGGAGGAGGCCAGAACCGCGTCCTCCGGGGCGGCCCGCGCGATGCGCAGGAACAGGTCCTGCTTGAACTCCAGACGTTCCGGGGCGTTCTCCTGCACCAGGTCGGCGTGGGCGACGGCCCACTCCGGTTCGCTGCCCAGCTCGATCCGTTCGCGGACCTGGGAGACGTCGGCCCCCGGGATGCCCCGGCACAGTTCCGGCAGGGAGTTTTCCAGGGACTCCCGGAGGTCGGAACGGGGGTCGGACAGTCGTACGTGCGTTCCGTGCGCGGCGAACAGGGCCGCCCACGCCAGTCCGATGGTTCCCGCGCCGACGACGGCGGCCGTGTCGAAGCGGGAGGTGTTCGAGGTGCTCATGGTGGTCTCCTTGCCGGTCACTGTTGGTCCAGGTAGTCGTGCACCGGATGGACCGGCCCCAGGGTCAGGTCCGTGAGAACATGGCTGGCCGAAACGATTTCGCGAACGGGGAGGTCGGCCAACGGAGCCAGCGCGTGTTCGAACAGCTGCAGACGGGCCGGGGCCGTCCACGCCTGCTTGACCGTGATGTCGGTGATCTCGGTGCGCACCAGCTCGCACACCCGGGGGCCCTGACGGCCGCCGGGAACGATGTTGAGCATGTAGGTGGGAACCGTGATCTGCTGCCGTGCCCGCTCACGGTCCAGGGGGTGGTGCTTGTATCCCATGGTCGCCGTGGCAACCCGCTGGCCGCCGTACTCCAGAGTGCCCACCAGCGCCGCGTGTTCGGTACGCAGTTCCGGGGTGGCCGGCACCTTCGGGTAGGCGCTCAGTTCGCGGCCGGAGGCGATGGCCGGGAAGTTGTCCAGATACATCGCGTGCAGGTACTCGCCGCGTTCGTCCCCGAAGCGCACGGGGATCGCCTGCCCCGCCTCGGTGTAGGGACCGAAGGAGGTCACCTCGTTCATGCGCATGATCTCGAAGCGGACCAGGGGCTCCTCGACACACAGCGGTTCGGGGACGACCCGGTCGAGCACCTCGGGATCCGTGCGGTAGACGATGTTCAGGTACTCCCGGTCGGTGAAGCGGGGGACGCTGGCCGCGAAGGCCGGGTTGGTCAGCGGGGTGGTCAGTGCTTGGCGAACCTCTTCCGAGCGCACGGCAACTCCTTTCGTCTCAGCGCGCGGACCACCGCGGTGAGCGGTGTTCCGCGAAAGCCCGTGCTCCCTCGGCGAAGTCCTCGGAGGCCAGGAGAGCGCGTAGCTCGTCACGTTGGGTGGTGAAAGCCTGCTGCTCCGACTGGCGGGCGGAGGTGCGGGCCACTCGTTTGGCGGCGGCGACCGCCAGGGGAGCGTTCGCCGAGATCCGGGCGGCCAGTTCCAGGGCCTCGGACTCGGCGCTGCCGTCCTCGACGGTGTGGTTGACCACGCCGAGCTCGGCGGCCCGCCGCGCGGTGATCGTCTCCCCGGTCAACAGCAGTTCCATCGCGAGGTGGTACGGGATCCTCTTCGGCAGCCGCACGGCGCCTCCACCTCCTGCGATCAGGCCACGCCGGACTTCGGGGAGCGCGAACTGCGCCCCGGAGCCGGCGACGACCACGTCGCAGGCCAGCGCCAGCTCGAAGCCACCTCCCATCGCGAAGCCCTCGACGGCGGCCACGAGGGGTTTGGCCGGTTCGGCCTCGGTGATGCCCGCGAAGCCGCCTCCCTCCACGGTGGCGGACTCGCCGTTGGCCGCGGCCTTGAGATCCATGCCCGCGCTGAACACGTCTCCGGCGCCGGTGAGCACCCCCACCCGCAGTTCGGGCTGTTCGTCCAACCGCCGGACGGCTTCGGCGAGGTCGTGGGCCACGGCTGCGTTGACGGCGTTGCGGGCTCGGGGCCGGTCGATCGTGATCACGAGGGTGTTGCCGTGTTCACGGGTGCGTACCGGTCGGGACTCGTTGGTGCTCATGCTCACTCCCCCGCTGTGGTCGTGTCGTCCGTCCCGCCGAGCACCTCGGCGGTGTCCTGGCCGGGACGGGGGGCGTGTCTGCGTACCGAGGCGGGAGTGCGGGAGAAGGTCATGGGGATTCCCACCACCCGGTAGCTCCCCTCGGTGGGGTGCTCCGCCACGTCCAGTAGTCCGCCGTCGCGGACGTAGGGGTCCGCGGTGGCCTCCTCCAGACGCAGGACGGGACCGACCGGGATGCTGTGCTTGGTGCCGACCTCGATCCACTCCGCGGAGGTGAGTTCCGGGGTGACCGACTCGATCAGCTCGGCGAGGTCCTGTCCGTCCCTGCGGGCGTCGATGAACTCCCCGTTCACCCGGGGATCCTCCGCCAGGTCGGGACGGCCGGCGGCGGCGAACAGGTCCCGGAAGTTCTGGGGGGTGTAGGGGATGATCATGACCAGCCCGTCCTTGGTGGGACGTGCCCGGTGTCCCTGGTTCAGCGAGTTCGGGAAGCCGGTCGGTCCCAGCGGAGGCTCGAAGGTGTGCCCCTGCAGGTGCTCGACCATGGTGAACGACAGCATGGTGTCGGCCATGGGGATCTCCACCCGTTGGCCCTCGCCGGTTCCGCGCTGGTGCAACAGGGCGGCCATGCTGGAGTAGGCGATCGTCAGCGCGGTGACCTTGTCGGCGAAGATGCTGGGCAGTACGGCGGGGGTTCCGAGGTCACCCGCTCGCTGGGCCAGGTCGATCAGTCCCGAGGCCGCCTGGACCGTCTCGTCGTAGGCCGCCAGTTCCGCCCTGTCCGAGTCGGGGCGGAATCCCTGGGCGTGGGCGTAGACCAGGGCGGGGTTGCGTCGGGCGAGAGTGTCGTAGTCCATGCCGAGGCGGTCCAGAGCGCTCTGCCTCATGTTGGTGATCAGCAGGTCCGCGTCGTCGATCAGTTCCAGTGCGCGTTCCCGCTGCTGCTGGTCCTTGAGGTTGAGCTCCACGCTGCGTTTGTTCCTGTTGACGTTGAGGTGCAGCGGGGTCATGCCCGGGCTGCGATGGGTGGTTCCGAGCCGGGCGCTGTCCCTGGGGGACTCGATCCGGATGACGTCGGCTCCGAGATCCCCGAGTATCTGTGCGGCGTAGGGGCCCATCACCACGGTGGACATGTCGATGACCCTGATGCCCTCGAGTGGTCCCGTCGCGGAGGACTCCTCCGTGACGGTGTCGGAATCGGCCGTGTTCGTCATGGTCACTCTCCCTCGGAGACCGAAATTTTCTTACCCTCACTAAATACAGTACGAGCGTACTGATTGGTTTTCAAACAATCCGCGCGATCATGTCGAGAAAAACGGCGTGACCGCACTGGTCACGCGTTCACGGGAGCTCCTACGGGGAGGGAGTGAGCCGACGGGCGCTGTCGAAGTCAGGAGTCAGGAAGTACCTTTTGGGCGATTTCTACTGGTTTTTGCAGGTCACAACCTTCTTCTCCACGGTCGGCGCGCCAGACCAACCCCGTGGAAAGGGCAGGGGAGAAATCCTCGAAGGGAAGTACCACCTGTTCGTCGGTGCGATATTTCCGCATTCCGCTTTCCGGGTCGAGCATGGAGATGGAAAAGGCGGAACCGTTGGCCACGAGCTCGCTTATCGCGGAGTAGTCCCCGGTGTTCAGGTGGATTCTCTTTTTGATTCCGGCCCTGTCCAGGCGCCTCTCCAGCTGTTCGAAGTACACGGGAACGGTTCCCTCGGCGGGCACGATGTAGGAGTACTCGGTGAGCTCGCTCAACGAGACACTGCTGTGCGCACCGAACTCCGCCTTCGGCAGCACGGCACCGAGCGGTTCGCGGGTGACCTCCACGATCCTCAACGCACTCGCGTGCACCGGAAGATGGACCAGGGCCATGGCGAGTTCTCCCCGAAGGACCGAGCGCACGAGATCGTCCGTGTTCGCCGGCCAGCGCTGGATCCGGTGGCTCCGCGCGCACTCCCGCTCCAGGGCCACCAACCGGTCACGAATCCGGGAGTGCAGTCCGGGGGCCACACCGACGTACACCGTCGGATGCGGAACCTCGGCGGCCTGGCGCATTCGCCAGGGAATGTCGTCGAAGCGGTGGACCACCTCCCTGGCGTGGGGCAGCAGCTGGCGACCGGCCTCGGTCAGCTCCACGTGGTGGGAGTCCCGGGCCAACAGCGTCGTTCCCAGTTCGCGTTCGAGGTCGCGGATCCGTTGGCTCAACGGCGAGGTCGCCATGTGGAGTTGCCGGGCGGCCCGGGAGAAACTCAGGTTCTCCGCGACCGCGAGGAAGTAACGCAGGTGGAAGATTTCCATCGGGGTCGAGCCTACTCAAGACCGCCGGTCCTCTCCCGTGCGTCGGAGGACGTCGTGCGCGATCACTCGGGAACCGTGTGTCCCTCCGCCCTCCGACCGCCCGACTCTCCTACGATCGAGGTGAACCGACGTCGCGCGAGACGAGCCGGGAGAGTCCAGCAGTGCCGAAACCGCCGTTGCCCGAGCAGGTGAGCGAGCTGCTCGCCGCCCCCAATCCCTGCGTGATCACCACGGTACGACCCGACGGGCAGCCCGTCTCCGTGGCCACCTGGTACCTCTGGGAGGGGGGAAGGGTCCTGGTCAACATGGACCGGGGGAGGAAACGGCTGGAGTACATGAGGGCCGAACCCAGGGTGAGCCTGACCGTGCTCGCCGCCGACAACTGGTACACCCACGTGAGCCTGCAGGGGCGGGTGACCGACCTGCTGGACGATCCGGAGCTGGTCGACATCGACCGTCTGGCCCACCACTACACCGGGAAGCGCTACCACGTCCGGGACCGGCACCGGATCAGCGCGTGGATCGGGGTGGACCGGTGGCACGGTTGGGGCGCCGCGGAGAACACCGACGTCGTGCACCACTGACGGCGGATTCGACGACAGTGTTTCCCGCGGGGAGAAACCGTTTTCTCGGGTCGGTCAGCTCGTGATGTCACTGCGATGGAAACGAACGAGGGCGGCCGTGGTGAACACCGAGGCGTAGGCGGTGGCGGACAGCGCTCCGTGGGCCATACCGGTCCAGTCGATCTCCGGATCGAGCAGGTCCAGCCACGCCGTGGCGTGATGGGTGGGAAGCAGCACACGAAGTTCTCCGAGTTGAGGGACGCTGTCGAGGATCCGGGAGAGCACCGAGATCCCCACGCTGGCCCCGACCGCGGCCAGTGGGTTGCGGGTGCCCACCCCGAACAGCAACGCCAGGCTCGCGACCCAGCTCAGGTGCACCGTCAGGTATCCGCAGACGGCGAGCAGCACGAGTGCGCTGTTCCCGCCGGAGAGCACCGTGTTATCCGGAGTGACCAGACTTCCCGCCCCGTACCAGACGGTTCCCAGCCCCAGTGACACCGCCGTGAGCACGCCCATGCCCGCCACGGACAGCAGACCGGCCACGAGCGCCTTCTGCCGCAGCAGTCGATGCCGTGGTACGGGAATCGTGACCAGGCAACGCAGGCTCGCCCAGGAGGACTCGCCGGCGATCGTGTCCCCGAAGAACAGTGCCACCATCAGCGCCAACAGCAGGTGCGTGCACAGCAGCAGGGTGAACACGGCGAAGTTGGTGCCGTTGAACTCGGCCAGCTCACCCAGACCAGTGGCTCGCCCTCGCGACTCGGTGTCCTCACCGAGCACGAGCGCGAGAACCAGCAGCGCGGGCAGCGCGACGAGACAGCCGAAAACGACCCTGGTACGGGTGCGGGTCAGCTGTCTGCGTAGCTCCACCCGTAACGGCAGTGTTCGCTTCGCCCGGTAACCGGCGGCGCTGCCGTCGGAGCCGGGTGGGTCGGCGGGGGAGTCGGTGGCGGTGAATAGCTGTTCACGTGACATCAGCGATCCTCCCCGACGAGTTCCAGGAAGGCGTCCTCGAGTCTGCGGTGAGGTCCCACCCGGTTGATCGAAACCTCGGCGTTCACCAGAGCGTTCACCGCCGTGGCCGTCGGGTGCCTGGCCAACTCGGCGTAGACGACGTCGTCACGGATCTCCACGTGGCCGATTCCCTCCAGCGAACGCAGGGTGCTGGCGGCGCGCTGCGGCTGGTCCACGTGGAAGGCCGTCACCGAGTCGGCCGCGATCAGTTCCTCCACCGTTCCGGAGGCCACCCGCCGTCCCCGACTGAGCACCACGACATGAGTACAGGTCTGCTCGACCTCCCCGAGCAGGTGACTGGACAACAGCACCGAACGTCCCGTGTTCGCGTATTCGCGGAGCATCTCGCGTGTCCGTTGGGTGTGCGTCGGATCCAGCGAACTCATCGGCTCGTCCAGGATCAACAGTTCGGGCATACCCAGCATGGCCTGGGCCAGGGCCACCCGTTGGCGCATCCCCGGCCCGTAGGTGCGGGCCTTCTGCTGGGCTGCCTCGCCCAGCGCCGCGATCCGCACCACCTCGTCGAGACGGGCCTGTTCCAGGGGACGACCGGTGGCCTCCCAGTGCAGGCGCAGGTTCTCCCACCCCGTCAGGTGGGGCAACAGTCCGGGGGAGTCGACGAGCCCCCCCACCCGGGAGAGGACGGGGGCGCTCGGGACGACCTCGTGGCCGAAGACGTGGATCCGCCCGCTGTCGGGACGTGTCATGCCGAGGACCATGCGCAGCAGCGTCGTCTTTCCGGCCCCGTTGGGGCCGAGCAAACCGACGATCTGCCCGCGCTCCACGCGCACGGACAGCTCCCGGACCGCGTCCGGATGGCGCGGATAGGACTTGTCGACCCGCTCCACCGAGAGCGGAACATCGGTGAGTTCCGGATCGGGGGGACGTTTGCGGGAGCGCTCGAAACGCACGGCCAGCACCGTGGCCACCACGATCAGTACCGCGAAGGCTGCGATTCCGAGCAGCGCTCCCACCGGAGGAGACGGTGAGCGCGCGGGCTCGGCGGCCACCGACGGAAGGGAGAGGGTGTTCCTGCCCGCGGGGGCGACCCGATAGACCGCGGCCTTGTCCGGCGTGGCGAAGGCGGGATCGGTGGTGCTCAGGCGCAGCCGCAGCCGATGCCCCTCCCGGAGGGTGTGCACCACCGCCGGCAGTGCGACGTCGACCTCGGTGGCCCCGCCGTCGGGGGACAACCGGTCGACCCGGATGGGAGCGCTGGTGGTGCTCAGCGGGGTGGTCGAACCGTCCGGCCCCACGTCGAGCAACCTGGCGAAGAGCACGGCCGTGGTGTTGCCGGGTTGGCCCGGTACCGAGGCCACCGACAACTCGGTCTGCGGGGTGCCCGTGATGCGTACCTCCTCCGACCTGGGTGCGCTGTCGAACACCGCCACCTGCTCGGCCGCCTGTTCGGGAGGGCCGGGATTCAGGGAGGGGGATGTGGAGGTGGCCGTCCCGGCACCGGGGTCGTCCTCTCCCGTGCTTCCCGAGGAGGAGTTGGAGCTTCCTCCGGGAGGATTGATCACCTCCGTCGGTTCGCCCCGCAACGGGAGGGTGAACCGGGGCGGGGGGGAACCGTCGAGTCCCGGATAGGACTCGGCCACCAGCGTGCTGCTCTCCGAGGAGGACCCCTCGCCCGTTCCGGACGGAAGCTGGTAGGAGAAGGAGGCGCGCGGAGCCTCCTTCCGGGGGGTTCCGGGAACGTGTAGGTGGTGGGAGAACCAGTCGCCGACCTGCTCCCAGACCTGGGAGGGGAGCTCGCCGTCCTCGGAACCGTCCACCCAGAGCATCTTCACGGTACCCCCCGCCGCGGAGATCTGGCGTGCGTTCGCGTCGGCCTGTTCGGGGCCGAACAGGGAGTGCCGCTGACGTTGGACCAGCAGTGTCGGTACGTCCACGTTCTCCGTGACGCTTTCGGGCGAGACCAGGCGCAGCAGCCGCCTGGTGCTTTCGTCGGCCCGTCCGTTCCGGGAGAGTCTCGTGTACGCCTCGCAGAGAGTTCCGACGAAGTTCTCGCACGTCAGGGGCTCGTCTCCGTCGGGAGGAGCGGGCGGGGCCGAGGTCGTGGTGGGCGAGGAGGGACCTCGGGAGCGTGTCGGGTCGCCCGTGGCCATCTCGAAGAGCCTGCGCGCCCAGACGCGTCGGAAGACTCCGGGAGAGCTGTCCGCCCCGTGGGCCGCCGTGGTGACCGGGATCGGACTCTTCGAGGCGGCGTTCGGCAACATCGCCGCCTCCAGGTCGTTGTAGGTGGACACGGGGGCGATCGCGTCGACCCGGGGATCGGTGCCCGCGAGCAGGATGCTCAGTGCTCCGCCGTAGGAGACCCCTCCCACGCCCACCAGCGGGTCCTTCTCACCCTGGGTGAGGATCTCGGGCTGTCGTGCCATCCAGTCCAGCAGGCGTCGTGCGTCCCGGACCTCGTAGTCGGGTGCGTTCAGGGCGATCTTGCCCGTGCTGTCCCCGAAACCACGGGAGGAGTAGGTCACCACGGTGAAGCCGCGGGCCGCGAGTCGGCGGGCGGGTTGCTCCAGTTCCGACTTGTCCCCGGTGAACCCGTGCGCCAACACGATCGCCGGTGCCGGGGTGGAGACGGGGATGTGGAGCGTGAGGTCGAGCTGTACGCGGTGTTGTTCCCGGGGGCCGTCCAGCACGTCGATGCTGGCGTGCCGGGTGCTCGTACGAGGCCGGTTCTCGGAGGAACCGTCGTCCGAGAACCACAGCGCCACTCCGGCCACGATCAGGGCCACCAGGGTGGTCGACAGCAGTGGAAAACTCGGAACGCGCCGACGGGACGGAAACACGCGCACGACCCTAGAGGACCGAAACCCTCCGTGGGGGTTCGTGAGGGGTCCGTGCGGGCAGAAGGTACCGATTGGATACGGCGTCGCAATCGCATCGCTATAGAACGTGCCGTGCGCCGCCGGTGAACCCATTTAACCACTCGGAGGCGTGATTGGCCACCGGAAAACGGAATATTCCGTTCGTCGTGGTGGGAGGTGGGGGGAGCAGGTCGCCCCGCCGGATTCGTCCGCCGGCTCATGGGTCAGAATCTTCGGAGATCGTGGAGGGGAGTATTCCTGCACGGCGGTGTCGTCATCACGGACCGCGATCGCCGCTCACGGTGATTCGGGCCCGGTGCCGTCGGCCGGTCCTCGACCGGTGGGAGAGACCTCCGGTCCCGGCTTTGGCCCCAGAACCGGAGGTGGTTGATGCGTCCCGCGCCCGTGCTCGCCCAGACGGCACAGCAGTCCCAACCGGACACCATGGGAGTGCCCTGGTGGGTCTGGTTGGCGACCCTGGGTGGACTGCTCCTGTTGATACTGCTCGACCTGGTCATCGTCGACCGCAAACCCCACGAGGTCGGCGCGGGCGAGGCGACCGGGTGGGTTCTCTTCTACGTCTCCTGCGCCCTGGTGTTCGGGCTCGGTGTCTGGTTCCTGGGTGGGCACGCCTTCGCCGTGGAGTACTTCACGGGCTACGTGGTGGAGTACTCGCTGAGCGTGGACAACCTGTTCATCTTCATGGTGATCATGTCCAGCTTCGCGGTCCCCTCCGTGTACCAGCACAGGGTGCTGCTGATCGGTATCGTGCTGGCTCTGGTGTTCCGCGGCCTGTTCATCGCGGTCGGCGCCCAGCTGATCTCGCGTTTCGTCTGGGTCTTCTTCGTCTTCGGCCTCTTCCTGCTCTGGACGGCGGTGAGCATGCTGCGGAACAAGGAGGAGAACGAGGAGGCCGAGAACGCGGTGGTGCGTTGGGTACGCAAGGCCTATCCGGTGACCGAACGGTTCCACGGAACGAGGATGTCGGTTCGGATCGAGGGCAAGCGGTGGCTGACTCCGATGTTCGTCGTGATCGTGGCCATCGGAAGTGCCGACGTGATGTTCGCCGTGGACTCCATACCGGCGATCTTCGGTGTCACCCAGGACCCGTTCCTGGTGTTCACGGCCAACGCCTTCGCACTGATGGGCCTGCGCCAGCTGTACTTCCTGCTGGGAAGTTTGGTCGACCGGCTGGTCTACCTGTCGACGGGGTTGGCGGTGATCCTGGCCTTCATCGGAGTCAAGCTGATCCTGCACGCCATGCACGCCTACCACTGGGTTCCTGCGTGGTTGGAGATCGGCAATCTGCTGTCCCTGGGCGTGATCGTGACCGTGCTGGCGGTCACCGCCGCGGCGAGTCTGCTCAGGTCCCGTCGGGAACAACGCGCCGCGGAGAGCGGCTGAGTGCCCGCAAGGGCCGTGTGCGGGAGGAGAGGATTTCCGGGGGGGCGTTGCCACCGTGAGGTCCGTCAGTTCAGCAGGGTGTAGCTGAGCTCTCTGCACACCCGGCCGAGCGGGAGGTCCAGCCCCGGGTTTTCCAGAGGAAGCAGCAGGTCGGGCGTTTCTGGCAGCACCGTGCCAGCGGGCGGGTCCCACAGGCAGACCGAGGGCTGGCCCGCGTCCATGGAGGAGCGGTACCAGAGTCCGTCCAGTTCCGGATAGGCGGCGCGGATGCAGCGGGCCCAGGCCTGGGTGCGTTCCTTCGTGCCGCTGCTGATCGCCTGGGAGGCCCCGGCCCTGGTGGGCCACAGTCCCGAGAGGTCCAGCAACCGGACCGTGCGGCGCGGTCGGAATATCACCAACTGCGGAGCACGCGTCTTTCTGTCTACTGTGGAAGTGGCTTGGAAGACCTCGGCGATGCAGGTTCGTACCGACAGGGAGAAGTACAGCACCCCGTGTTCCCTGGTGACGGCGGGACCACCCTGCGGGGTCGGGGGGTGGGGATCGAACCTGGCGTGGGGCAGCGGTCCGGCGTAACGGAAGCTGTTCCACTGCTGAGGATGGTTCCCTCCCGAGGTGAACACCCGGACGAGTCGCGTACCGGCGGGCAGGGCGACGACGTCCTCGGTGCGACGGAGCATCGCTTGCAGCGCCGCTGGAGCGGGCGGCTGGGGAAGCCGGGCCATCGCTGGTCCTGTGGTCGCCGGGGACTACACGGGGGTTCCGATGACCGAGGCGAGTTCGGCGACCCGCCGCGGATCGCCGTAGGCCATCAGCCATTCCCGCGGGCTCACCGGGCGGTCTCCGAGCTCCAAGTCCTCCTGGGGGGTGGTCATGAAGTTGGCCAGCACGAGCGCGGGTTGGTCGCTGGGCATGGCGGCCAGGACCGTCTCCAGCCCGGGCAGGACGTCGTCCTCGGTGAACTGCCAGGCGGGAAGACGCCAGCCGCCCCGGTCCTTCCAGCCGATCAACCGACGGGAGGCGACGCGGTGTCTGATCCGGCTGGTGTCGATCCCGAGACGTTCGGCCGCCTGTCCCACCGACAACGCGGTGTCCCGCAGCACGGCCTGTTCCGCCACGGCGCGCGCCCTGGGGTCGGTCTCCTCGTCTCCGAGGGGAGCCAGGTCGAGGCCGGTTTCGGTCAGCGCGGTGCGCTCGTTCTCGTCGAAGTGCGCGCCGGGATCGGTCTGGGCGGGGGTGAGCCGTTTGGCCGCGTCCTCGACGAGGGCGAGGAACTCGTGGGCGGTCACCTTCAGGCCGGCTCGGGCCAGTACGGTCTCCAGCGCCACTGTCATACTTCCAGCCTAACCCCTTTTTCGGGCTCGTGTGCGCCACTGTGCGGGCGATGTCGACGAAGTCACGTGCGGTGTTCGGGGGAGTTCGTGGAGTGACAGCATATATGACGTCGGCGCCGCGAGCGCCCGGGTGCTTCGCGCGGTCGTCGTCCGGGCCGGAGTCCGGGGAAGCCCGACCGGGAGGGCTCCCCCGGAGGTTTTCCCGGCCCTCAGCCCGTGGGCAGGGTGTCGAGGTGCTCGGAGACGGTGTCCGAGAAGTTCCTCCCGTTGCTGACGTCCCAGTTGACGGACCAGGTCATGACCCCACTGAGGGTGGGGCGGGGCGTGTCGGGCACGAAGCTTCCGCACCGGCTGGTCCGGGTCAGGCAGTCCAGTGCGTCGGTGACCACGGAGGGGGCGACGTGACCGCTGCCCGCCGCGGACGGAGAGGCGGGGAAGCCGAGTGAGACCTGGTCGGCGCGCAGGGTGTCCAGCAGAAGACATGCCTGCGTGGTGACGAAGTCCACCGATCCCTGGCTGTGGACCTTCCCGTCACAGCCGCGCATCGAGCCCGAGTTGTAGTACTGGGTGTGGACGACGGTGATGATGTCGCTGAGGTTGTTGATCAGCGGCATGTAGGAGCCGCCCGGCTGCACGTACAGCGTCTGGGGGGCCATGGTCAGCAGGAAGTCCTCCCCGAAGTGCTGGTGCAGTTGTCGGACGGCGCTGGTGACTCCCGCCGTGTCGAAGCTGTGTTCCAGGTCGATGTCCAGTCCGTCCAGCCCGTAGGACTCGATGATCCCGATCATGGAGTCGACGAAGTTGTCCACGCGCTGTTCGGTGCCGAGGTGGACCGAGCCCTTGGCTCCGCCTATCGACATCACGAACTTGGTGCCCTCGGAACGTTTGTCGGCTATGTCGGACCTGAGTTGGGCGTCGCTGTAGCCGCCCAGGGCCCGGGACAGTTCGGGGTCCACGCTGAACTTCACGGCTCCCGGTCTGGTGGGGTCGGACTGCGCGAAGGCCAGCGCGACGAGGTCGTAGCTGTCGGGGATCTCGCTGACACGCAGTGGTTCTGCGTTGTTGACGAAGTTCTGCCAGTAGCCGGTGAGTTGGTGGGTGGGGAGTCCCGAACTCTCGGGGCTGACGGCGGCCGCTCCGACGGCGCCGCGCTGGTCCTGTTCGGCGACCGCGGGAGCGGCGAGGGCCAGGGGAACGACGGCCGCCGCCAGGGCGGCGGTGATTCGGCGAAGGCGCATGGGAACCTCCGGGATCGCTGTTGGAGCTCCCCAAAGTGGACTAGACCAATAGTTCACGTCAAGGTTTCGTCGGGTTTCGGTCAGGCGACGGGTTGACGATCGCTCTCCGAATCAGTTGACTGGTGCGTACCGACTGGTCGGTCTCGCGGAGGTGTGTCGATGTCCGGCGTCTACGACGAACGCCCGTGGCTGAAGTGGTACGCGGAAGGGGAACAGGCGGACATAACCCCGGCGTACGAGGACATGATCGCCGTGCTGGAACAGACCCTGCGGCGCTGTCCGGAACGGGTGGCGCTGACCTACTTCGACGGCGAACTCAGTTACCGCGAACTGGATGTCCACGTCGACGCGCTGGCGGCCCACCTCTCCGCGCGGGGTGTCGGTGGCGGTGACCGCCTCGCACTGTACCTGCAGAACGTCCCCCAGTTCGTGATCGCCCTGCTCGCCGGATGGAGACTGGGAGCCGTCGTGGTCCCACTGAATCCGATGTACCGTGACCACGAACTGAACACGATCCTCGACGACGCACAACCCGTCGCCCTCGTCACCTCCGAGTACGGCTGGCACGAGGTGCTCGCCCGTGTACTACCCGCCCACGGCGAACCCGTGGTGGTCACCACCAGTGAACTCGACTTCGCCGGAGACGCCTCCCCACCCGTGCTGCGGGAGTCCGTACGCCGCCGTCCGGAGGAGACCGAGGACCTGGGGGAGATACTCCGGGACCGGCACGGACAACGTCCCCCGCGTCCTCGGGTGCACCCCGACGACATCGCGTTGCTGACCTACACCTCCGGAACGGGCGGCCCTCCGAAGGGCGCCACCAACACCCACCGCAACATCAGTTTCAACGCCCAGGCCTTCACCCAGCGTGCCGACGGGCCGGACGGGGGAGGTTTCCTCGCCCTGGCACCGCTGTTCCACATCACCGGGCTCGTCTGCCAGTTGGGCGCCGCGCTGGCCCTGGGAGGACGGCTCGACCTGCTTTACCGGTTCGAACCGGGTGTGGTGCTCGACGTGGTACGGAAGCGACGACCGCAGTACATGATCGCCCCGTCCACCGCCTATGTCGCCCTGATGAACCATCCCGGGGTCACAGCCGAGGACTTCACGTCCTTCGAACAGGTGTACTCGGGCGGTGCTCCGCTGCCCGTGGGGCTGGTGCGCAGGTTCCGCTCCGAGTTCGGGATCTACATCCGCAACGGGTACGGCCTCACCGAGACCACGGCCACCGCCACCTCGGTGCCGCCGCACCTGGAGGCCCCCGTCGACGAGGCCACCGGAACCATCAGTGTCGGGATCCCCACCTTCAACTGCCTGCTGCGCGTGGTCGACGACAACGGGGCGGACCTGCCCGCCGGCTCGGTCGGCGAGATCGTCGTGGAGGGGCCGATGGTGGTTCCGGCCTACTGGAACCGGCCGGAGCAGACGGAGACCACGATCCCGGAGGGGAGGCTGCACACCGGCGACGTGGGGTTCATGGATGCCGACGGGTGGTTCTACGTCGTGGACCGCAAGAAGGACGTCATCAACGCCTCCGGGTTCAAGGTGTGGCCCCGTGAGGTGGAGGACGTGCTCTACACCCATCCCGCGGTGCGGGAGGCCGCCGTCGTCGGCGTCGCCGACGAGTACCGGGGTGAAACGGTCCGGGCCTACGTCAGTCTCGTCTCCGCGAACGCGGCGAGCGAAGCGGAGCTGGTCGAGTACTGCCAAGGACGTCTCGCCGCGTACAAGTACCCGCGCGAGGTGGTGCTCCTCGACGAACTCCCCAAGACGGCCACGGGCAAGATCCTGCGCCGTCGACTCGGGGAGCGGACGAGCACGCAATGACCGATCGAAGGAAGGAAGACGGATGAACAGGTTCGACGGCCGTGTCGCGATCGTCACCGGAGCCAGCCGGGGCATCGGGTTCGGCATCGCCCAACGCCTCGTGCGGGAAGGGGCACGGGTGTGCCTGACCGCTCGCAAGGAGGAGACGCTGCGGGAGGCGGTCGACCTGCTGGGAGGCTCGGAACACGCCCTCGCGGTGGCGGGCAAGGCCGACGACTCCGCGCACCAGCAGGAGACGGTGACACGGACGCTGGACACCTTCGGGCGGGTGGACATGCTGGTCAACAACACCGGCATCAACCCGGCCTACGGGCCGCTGATCGAACTCGACCACGGCGTCGCCAGGAAGACCTTCGAGGTCAACGTGCTCGGCGCGCTCTCCTGGACGCAACTGGTGCACCGCGAGTGGATGTCCTCCCACGGTGGGGCGGTGCTCAACGTCTCCTCGGTGGCCGGTTCGGGACCCGCGCCGGGTATCGGCTACTACGGTGCGACGAAGGCGATGCTGACCCACATCACCCGGGAACTGGCGGTGGAACTCGCCCCGGACGTACGGGTGAACGGGGTCGCCCCCGCCGTGGTCAAGACCCAGTTCGCCACCGCCCTCTACGAGAACAACGAGGAGGAGGTGGCCGGGCAGTATCCCCTGGGCAGGCTGGGAGTCCCCTCCGACGTCGCCGGGGCGGCCGCGTATCTGCTCTCCGACGAGGCGGCCTGGGTGACCGGCCAGATCCTGACCCTGGACGGCGGCGTGACCCTCACCGGAGGGATGTGAACAGTGTCCGGGGGAACGGAGGAACGCGACGGCGGTGACACCGGAGTGCGGATCGAGGGCTCGGTGGCCGTGGTCACCGGAGCGGGAAACGGTATCGGTGCCGCGCTGAGCAGGGAGTTCGCGGCGCGTGGCGCCCACGTGGTGGTCAACGACCTCGACGGGGCCGCCGCCGAACGTGTGGCCGCCGAGGTCGGGGGAACCGCGGTGCCCGCCGACGCGGCCGACGAGCAGGGGGTGCGCCTGCTCGTGGACAGGACCCTGCGGATCCACGGGCGTGTCGACCTGTTCTGCGCCAACGCGGGCGTGGCCACCTCGGGAGGCCCGGACGCGCCCGAGGAGGACTGGGAGCACGCCTGGCGGATCAACGTCATGGCGCACGTGCGTGCCGCCCGTGCCGTGCTGCCGCACTGGCTGGACAACGGTGGGGGGCACTTCCTGGCCACCGTCTCGGCGGCCGGACTGTTGACCATGTTGGGCGCGGCCCCCTACTCGGTGACCAAGCACGCCGCGCTGGGTTTCGCGGAGTGGCTGGCCGCCACCTACGCCGACGACGGCGTCACCGTGCAGGCCCTGTGCCCCCAGGGAGTTCGTACGGGGATGCTGGAGAGCAGCGGTGAGCTCGGACGCACTCTGTTGGAGCCCGACGCCGTGGATCCCGAGCACGTCGCCACCACCGTGGCCGAGTCCCTCGGGGGGAGTTTCCTGATCCTTCCGCATCCCGAGGTCGCCGAGTGGTACGCGCGTCGTGCGGCGGACCCGGACCGATGGCTTGCCGGGATGAGTTCGTTGCGACGGCGTGTCGGGACCGACGGGTGAACGGTGTGACGTCCCCGGGGAGGGTGTTACGGGGGCCGCTTCAGACGCGGGGGACCGACCGGTCGGTACCCTGTGTTTCCGGGGTCCGTCGGGAGACGTTCGGTGGACTTGAACGATTCGACCGGAACGGGGCGCTGTTCCGGAGGCGGGACCCGCGGAGGGGCCGCACGTGTGGGTGCCGGCCGGCGGGCCACCCGCTCCGGAGCGGGAGCGGCGAGTCCGGTCCCGGCACGGGCGCCCCGGGCCGGAACACAGGGAGGGATCATGGCGGCGGAGATGTCCCCCGAGGGGGGCGAACAAGTGGTCCGGGAACCGGAACCGGAGCCGGTGCCCCAGCGACTGTTGGCGGCGGCGACCCGGTTGTTCGCGGAACACGGTTTCGAGACGACCTCCGTGCAGCAGATCGTGGACGCCGCCGGGGTCACCAAGGGAGCCATGTACCACTATTTCGGCTCCAAGGACGACCTGCTCTACGAGATATACGCCCGGGTGCTGCGCGTGCAGACGGCGCGTATGGAACAGGCGGCGGACAGCACGGAGTCGGTCCAGCGGCGTCTGCGGGCCGTGGCCGTCGACGTGGTGGTCACCACGGTCACGCACCTGGAGGACACCGTGATCTTCTTCCGTTCGATGCACCTGCTGCATCCGGACAAGCAGGCCGAGGTGCGTGCCCAGCGCCGCAGATACCACGAGCGGGTGCGCGGGTTGATCGAGGAGGGGCAGGCCTCCGGGGTGTTCCGTGCGGACCGCTCGGCCGAGCTGGTGGTGGACTTCTTCTTCGGAGCCGTGCATCACCTGGGCTTCTGGTACCGCAGGGACGGTCCGATGAGCGCTCGGCAGGTGGGGGAGCAGTTCGCGGATCTGCTGTTGGACGCCCTGCGCGTGTGACCGTGTGCGCCCTCCGGGCGCTCGACGGGTGTGCGGCGGTGTGCCCTCGTCCGGGTTTCGTGTCGGGATCGGGGAGGAACCGGTGCGACGGCCTTGCCGAGGGTATGTCCGCGCGACACAACACTGCCATACCGACTAGTCGGTACATGTTCTGGAACGAATCGACCGCCTCTCACGACAGCCCGAGTCCGAGAGGCGCAGGAGGTGGACTGTGCGTGCTCTGAGAGTCCGTCGCTTGGCCCAGCCGCGCGAGGCGCTCGAACTCGTGCGGGAGGAACCGGTTCCCGCACCGGCGGAGGGGCAGCTCGTCGTGCGCGTGCGGGCGTGTCCGGTCAACTTTCCCGACGTGCTGATGTGTGCGGGCGAGTACCAGGTCCGGCCCGAACCGCCGTTCACACCGGGGGTCGAACTCTGCGGTGAGGTGGTCGAAACGGCCGCCGGGGTGGACGGACTGTCCCCGGGGGACAGGGTGATAGGAGCCGGGGCCGTTCCGCACGGGGGTTTCGCCGAGTACGCCCTGATGGACGCCGCCCGGACTTTCCACGCTCCTCCCGAGCTGTCCGACGCGGAGGCCGCGTCGCTGTTCATCGGATACCAGACCGGATGGTTCGGGCTGCACCGCAGAGCCGGGCTGCGCCCGGGGGAGACGCTGCTCGTGCACGCGGCCTCGGGAGGAGTCGGAAGCGCGGCCGTCCAGCTCGGCAAGGCGGCGGGAGCCACCGTCGTGGGTGTCGTGGGAGGGGCCGAGAAGGCCCGTGTGGCTCGCGAGCTCGGAGCCGACGTGGTCGTGGACCGGCACACCGAGGACTTCGTCGACGTGGTCAAGGACCTCACCTCGGGAGCCGGTGCCGACGTGGTCTACGACCCGGTCGGTGGCGAGGCCTACGAGCGTTCGACCAAGTGCGTCGCCTTCGAGGGACGTATTCTGGTGATCGGTTTCGCGAGCGGGCGGATCCCCACACCGGGGCTGAACCACGCGTTGATCAAGAACTACTCGATCGTGGGGCTGCACTGGGGCCTGTACAACGAGCGGGATCCGCGGGCGGTGCGGGAGGCCCACCGGGATCTCTGCCGCATGGCTGAGGAGGGGAGGATCTCCCCGCTGGTCAGTGAGCGGGTCACTCTGGACGAGTTGACGGAGGCGGCCCAACGGGTGGCCGACGGCCACACCGTGGGACGGGTGGTTTACACCAACGAGTGAGTACCCTCCACCGGGGTGCCGGTCCGCTGGTGCGGTCCGCCGACCTCCCGTCGGCGGACCGCACGTCACGGTCTCAGAACACGACCCGGGAGAGGACCTCGGCGACACAGGCCGGCTTGTCCGACCCTTCGAGCTCCACGGTCGTCCGCAGGCTCATCTGCAGCGCCTCACCCTGGTCGGCCACCTCGGAGAGTTCGGAGCTGGCGCGCACCCGACTGTCGACCTTCACGGGGCTGGGGAAGCGGACCTTGTTCAACCCGTAGTTGATCACCATACGCGCTCCCTCGAACCCGTAGATCTGGGCGTTGAGCGCGCTGATCATGCTCAGCGTCAGGAATCCGTGGGCGATGGGAGCGCCGAAGGGGCCGCTGGCCGCCCGCTCCCGGTCGACGTGGATCCACTGGTGATCCCCGGTGGCCCGGGCGAACTCGTCGATCATCTCCTGGGTGACCGTCCACCAGGGACTGGTGCCGAGTGTGGTTCCCTCGGCGGCGCGCAGCTGGTCGGCGTTGGCGAAAACGGGCATGATCGTCCTCCCTCGTGTGGTGTTCGGTGTCTGCCTCGGATCGGTGGTGGACTCCTCCACCGGAAGCTCCCCGAGGGGAGCGGTGCGGTCTCAGCGGTACCGCGAGAGTTCACGACGAGCCAGCGAGCGCAGGTGCACCTCGTCCGGTCCGTCCACGATGTGCAGGGTGCGGGCGTGGGCGTAGAGGTTGGCCAGCGGCGTGTCCTGGCTCACCCCGGCTCCGCCGTGTGCCTGGATGGCACGGTCGATCACGGTGGTGGCCATCTCCGGGACGGCCACCTTGATGGCCTGGATCTCCGTGTGTGCGCCCTTGTTACCCACCGTGTCCATCAGCCAGGCCGTTTTCAGCACCAGCTGGCGTACCGACTCGATACGGACCCTGGCGTCGGCGATCCAGTGCTGGACCATGCCCTGTTCGGCCAGCGGACGCCCGAAGGACTCGCGGTGCAGCGCGCGTTCGCACATCAGGCGCAGGGCGCGTTCGGCCATGCCGATGGCACGCATACAGTGGTGGATCCGGCCGGGCCCCAGTCGTGCCTGGGCGATGGTGAACCCCTCGCCCTCCCCGGAGATGATGTTGGAGGCGGGCACCCGGACCTCGTCGAAGTCGATCTCGGCGTGTCCGCCGTGGTCGCCGTCGGAGTAGCCGAACACGGTCATGCCGCGGCGAACGCGCACTCCCGGAGTGTCGACCGGGACCAGCACCATGCTCTGCTGGCGGTGTCGTTCGGCGGTGGGGTCGGTCTTGCCCATCACGATCAGGATCCGGCAGGAGGGGTTCATCGCCCCGGAGGACCACCACTTGCGACCGTTGATCACGTACTCGTCGCCCTCACGCCGGATGCTGGTCCGTATGTTGGTCGCGTCGGCCGAGGCGACCTCCGGCTCCGTCATGCAGAAGGCGGAACGGATCTCGCCGTTCAACAGCGGGGTCAGCCACTGCTCGCGTTGCCGCTGGCTTCCGAACATGGCCAGCACCTCCATGTTGCCCGTGTCCGGAGCCGCGCAGTTCAGGGCGGGAGGGGCCAGGTGCGGGCTGTGTCCGGTGATCTCGGCGAGCGGTGCGTACTGCAGGTTCGTCAGCCCGGCTCCGTGCTCCCCGGGAAGGAAGAGGTTCCACAGTCCCCGGGAGCGGGCCTCCGCCTTGAGCTCGTCCACCACCGGAGGGATCCGCCAGCCGCTGTTCTCGGCCTGGCGGTCGAACTCCTCCTCGGCCGGGTACACGTGGCTGTCCATGAAGGAGTTCAGTTCCGAACGCAGTTGTTCGGTTCGTTCATCAAAAGCGAAATCCATTCATATCTCCTGTGTGTTGGAAAGCCCCTGACGAACGAGGGGCTCCACCATGTCGCCAACGTGCTCGAAACCGTCTCCGACGGTTTTTCCCTGGGTGTAGCGGTAGTGGATTCCTTCGAGAATGACGGCTATCTTGAAGAAGCCGAAGGCGACGTACCAGTCCAGTCCGGACACGTCGACCCCGCTGTGGGCGACGTAGTGTTCCACCAGCTCGCCCGCCGAGGGAAAGCCGTGCTCGGGACCCACACCCGTGGCGACGGGATTGTTCCTGATACCGCTGAGCCCCTCCCAGTAGACGACCAGCAGTCCCAGGTCGGTGAGCGGGTCACCGAGGGTGGCCATCTCCCAGTCCAGCACGGCACGGATCTCGCCGTTCTCGTCGGCCAACAGGTTGTCCAGCCGGTAGTCACCGTGGACCACGGCCGTGGAGCCGTTCTCCGGAACCGTCTCCGCCAACCGGTCCCGGAGCTCGACGATGCCGGGGATCTCCCTGCTGTACGAGGCGTCGAGCTGTTTGCTCCAGCGCCGCAGCTGACGGTGGAGGAACCCTTCCGGCCGTCCGAAGTCCGACAGACCCACCGAGTCCGGATCGATCCCGTGCAGCCGTGCGAGGGTCTCGGTCATCCGCAGGGCCAGTTCCCGGCGTTGCCGCCGGTCCAGCGTCGCGATCTCCTCGGGCGAGCGGTAGGTGCGGCCCGGGACGAAGTCCATGACGTAGAACGGAGCCCCGATCACCTCGTCCTCGGTGCAGAGCAGGTGGGTGCGTGGCACGGGAACACCGGTGTCGGCCAAGGCCGAGACGACGCGGTACTCCCTTCCCATGTCGTGTGCCGTGGCCAGCACGTGTCCGAGGGGAGGACGTCGCAACACCCACTCGTGCTCGCCGTCCGTGAGCCGGTAGGTGAGGTTGGATCTTCCGCCCTGGATCAGCTCCGCACGCAGACCGCCGTTGTGAAAGCCCGGGTGGTTGTCGTCCAGGTAGGTTCGCAACCGTTCCAGGTCGAGGCCGGGCGGGTGTCCCCGGTCGGTGTCTTCGGTCATCCTCGCTCCCCGTGGTGCTGTCGTTGGGCTCCGTCGAGGTGCTCCCGGACGGCTCGCCGGGTTCGTTCGACGTCGTGATGAAGGACGGCGCGCATCCCCGTACGCTGCGCCGCCGCGGTGTTGGCCCGGAGGTCGTCGACGAACAGGATGCGTTCCGGAGACAACTCCATCCGGTCCGACAGGAGGTGGTAGATCTCCGGGTCGGGTTTGCGCATCCCCACCTCGCCCGAGATCACCGCCTGTTCGAACAGGGGGCCGATCCGGTCCCAGGGGTAACTGTTTCCCCAGCTGTTGGACAGTAGGGCGGTGCGCAGACCCTCCTTCCGCAGGCTCCGTACCAGGTCGAGCATCCGTTCGTCCAGGGGCATGAAGGAGAACAGCCGTTCGAGCAGTCCCCGCGGGGGAACACGGGTGCCGTCCTCGTGGCGTAGTCGTGCGGCCAGCAGGCCGTTGAACTCCTCCAGCGCCAGTTCCCCGGTTTCCAGCCGGTGCAGCGGGGTGCCCTCGGGTGCGTCGCGCCCCGCCCACTCCCGTAGTGTCGTGGTGAAGCTCTCCCTGCGGATGCCTTCCGCCCGGGTCCAGGACTCGACGGCCTGTTTCCCGGGGGCGGTCAGCACGCCTCCGTAGTCGAAGACCACGGCGTCGACAGCGGACTCCGTCCTCATGGGTGGTCAGCATACCGTCTAGTCGGTATGCTGACTAGGGTTGATCCGAAGGGCCGTGTGGGACGAGCGGTTCCCTCCTCGGAGGGGCTCGTCGCTTCGTAGCGTGTCCTCCCGGAAGGCGGTTCTTGGGGAAGTAGCGGGAATAACACCCGGATGCAGCAGTGTGATCACGGTGGGTGCCGTTCGCGACGATGACAAGAGCCGTGTGGGTGGGGGTTACTGCGGTTTTCCGGTGAAATTTTCCGCGAAAAATATCACGATTAGTGCTCACTCTTTTTTTGTTTTACCGGGGGTTTCACGGGGGCTTATTGACGGAATGCCTTACCGGTGGGTAGATATTTCTGCTGTCGCGCGACATTTCATCGGAAATGGACTTTTCCTTGTTCAGAGGTGAGAACGATGGCTTCTTTCACGCGTTCGGGAGCACGATTATTGACCGCGGCGGCCTGCGCGGTGGCTCCGGTGATCGCTTTCGCCCAGCCCGCGGTGGCGGAGAGCTTCTCGCACAACTTCGAGTGCTCGGGTGACTCGCCCCTGGGTGCCCAGGAATTCAGCTACCAACAGGATTCCGAGGTGACCGCCCCCACCAGCGTCGCCGCCGGCGAACAGTTCGAGATCGTCATCGACCCGGCGGTCAACACCATTCCCTCCGAAGTGAACGGATACGGGGTGGAGCAGGTCGAGAACATGGACCTGAAACTGCCGGTTCCCGACAACACCACCCACGTCTCCTCCGAGCTCAGCGGTGGTTCCAACCTCGGCAGTCCCGCACCGACCATCGAGGTGAGCGACGGGGTCGCCACCCTCCACGTGGAGGGCCCCATCGCGGGAGGTGCCGAGTTCGAGCTGCCCACGGTGACGGCCACTCTGCAGGCCGGGGACTCCGGGGTGATCGAGACCCAGCTGTACGGAACCAGCTACTCCGATCCCGGACTCACCTTCGACGCCGACGTCTCCACGGTGTTCGGTACGGTCGACGTTCCGACCTCCTGCTACCCGGATCCCAACCCCGTGTTGACCACGACCGAGATAAGCTGACCCCCGGTATCTCGTGAGAAGGGGAGGGCTCCGCGCGGAGCCCTCCCCTTCGTGTGCCGGGGGCGGGAAACAGCCGGTTCCCGCCGGTTACGCGGCGTCCTCCTTGAGCATGTCGGAGCACTTCTCCCCGATGGCCATGGTGGTGATGTTCGGGTTCACCGCGACCAGGAAGGGCATCGCCGAGGCGTCCGCGACCCGCAGCCCGTGCACCCCCTTGACACGCAGCCTGGAGTCCAACGGGGTGTTGACGTCGTCATCGGCTCCCATCGGTACGGAGGCCGCTGGGTGGTAGACCGTGTTGTGCGTCTTGCGCAGGTAGTCCGCGATCTCGTCGTCGGACCGCACGTCCGGTCCGGGGTGCAGCTCGGCACCGGCCCACTCGCGCATGGCGGGCTGGTTCACGATCTCCCGTGCCAGCCTGATCCCGTGGGTCATCACCCGCATGTCGTGCGGGTCGGTGAAGTAACGTGGGTCCACCGCCGGTTTGTCCCGGAAGTCGCGGCTGCGCAGCCGCACCGTTCCGACCGAACGGCTCCGGGTCACGTTCGGGGTCAGGCAGAAGCCGTTCTCGGTGCTGGGGTAGCCCTGGCGAACGGTGTGCATGTCGAACGGCACCGACCCGAAGTGGAACATCAGGTCGGGGCGGTCCAGGCCGGGTTCGGTCGTGGTGAAGATGCCGATCTCCCACCACTGGGTGGAGTCCTGGACCATCGGCTGTGCCGCGTCCCAGCCGATGACCCCCTCCGGGTGGTCCTGCAGGTTGGAGCCGACCCCGGGGGAGTCCACGAGAACGTCCACCCCCACCGAACGCAGGTGTTCGGCCGGGCCGATCCCGGACAGCATCAGCAGTTTGGGCGTGTCGATGGCTCCGGAGCTGAGCACCACCTCACGCCGGGCGGTGACCCGCTTGGTGTGCAGCCCGTCGGGGGCGAGGTACTCCACACCGGTGGCGCGGGAACCGTCGAAAACGACCCTCTTGGCACGCGCGTCCGTGCGGATCTCCAGGTTCGGCCGGTTGCCCATGATCGGGTGCAGGTAGGAGACCGAGGAGGAGGCGCGGGTTCCGTCCTCGAAGGCGTTGATCTGGAACCAGTTCGCCCCGTGGGTCACGGTGCGCCCCGAGTTGAACTCGGTGATCGGGATACCCTGCTGTTCACAGGCCCGCAGCAGCGCGGCGCCGCAGGGGTCGTTCGGCGGGACGCTGCGCAGTCGGACCGGGCCGCTCCGACCGTGGTGCTCTCCCGGGGCGTCGTTGTTCTCCAGCCGTTTGTAGAGGGGGAAGACGTCGGCGGCACTCCAGCCGGTGGCGCCCATGGACTCCCACTCGTCGAGGTCCTCGGCCGGTGCCCAGAAGGCGATGCAGGAGTTGTGCGAGGAACAACCCCCCAGCACCTTGGCACGTGCGTGCCGCATGAAGGAGTTGCCCTGTTCCTGCGGTTCGATCAGGTAATCCCAGTCGAACCCGGACTCCAGCAGGGACATCCACTGTTTGAGCTCGAGGACCTCACGCTTGTCCTGGTCCGTCGGTCCCGCTTCCAGCAGGCACACTGTGGTGGCGGGATCCTCCGAAAGACGTGCGGCCAGGGCCGCTCCGGCACTGCCGCCGCCGACGACGACATAGTCGAAAGTGGTCGCCTCGTCGCTCATCGTTGCTCTCCTGTTCTGTTCACGCCGACGCGAACTCCTCCTGGGCACGGGGGTGGAGGAGGGCCCGGGGTGGGGTAGCGGTGATCGGTTTCCGGCCGGGGGTCCCACGCTTCGGGGCGGTTCTGATCGGGACGGGGGAGGGTGGGGCCGAGCCGGCACGCCGGGGGGTCGGGGGCACGCCGTCCGGTTCCGTACCGGTACGGCCGTCGTCCGACCCGGCCCCGTCCACCCGGGCGCTCCGGGTGGGCAGAACCGGGTGAGGTGGTGGACCGGACTCACTCGCCGGAGAACCAGCGCTGTGGCTCCGGACGCAGGTTCTGGTAGACGTGCTTGGCCTCCTGGTACTCGCGGAGACCACCGCCGCCGAGTTCGCGGCCGATGCCGGACTGCTTGAAACCGCCCCACTCGGCCTGGGGCAGGTACGGGTGGAAGTCGTTGATCCACACGGTGCCGTGGCGCATCCGGTTGGCGACCCGCTGCGCCTTGCTCACGTCCGAGGTGAACACCGCCCCGGCCAGGCCGTAGTGCGTGTCGTTGGCGATGCGGACGGCGTCGTCCTCGTCGGTGAAGCGCTCGACGGTCAGCACCGGTCCGAAGGACTCCTCGGTCACCGCCTGTGAGCCCTGGCGCACCTCGTCGAGCACGGTGGGGAGGTAGAAGTAGCCGGAGGCGTACCTCTCACCCTCCGGACGGCGTCCGCCGGTGCGCAGCACGGCGCCTTCCTCGATCGAGCGTTTCACGTAGTCCTCGACCTTGGCGCGGTGCTCGGCGGAGATCAGCGGGCCGGTCTCGGCGTCCTCGTCGAAGGGGCCGCCGAGCCTGATGGTCTCCGCCCGGCGGACGATCTCGTCCACGAGCGCGTCGTGGATCTCGTCCTGCACGATCAGTCGAGCTCCGGCGGAGCACACCTGACCGGAGTGCAGGAAGATGGCTGTCAGCGCGTAGTCGACGGCGGTTTCGAAGTCCGCGTCGGCGAAGACCACGTTCGGGTTCTTCCCCCCGAGTTCGAGGGCGACCCGTTTGACGGTGGTGGCCGCCGAGGCGGCGATGGCGCGCCCGGTGTGCAGCCCGCCGGTGAACGAGACCAGGTCGACGTCGGGGTGTTCGGACAGTGGGGCCCCGACCTCGTCACCCCGCCCCAGCACCAGGTTGCCGACCCCGGCGGGCAGCCCCGCCTCGTGCAGTGCGCGCATGAGCAGCACCGCCGTACTCGGGGTGAGTTCGCTCGGTTTGAGCACGAAGGTGTTGCCCGCGGCCAGGGCGGGAGCGACCTTCCAGGCCACCTGTAGCAGCGGGAAGTTCCAGGGTGTGATCAGCCCGCAGACCCCGACGGGTTCGTAACGCACCCTGCTGATGGCCTCGGTCGAGCCGGTGTCCACCACGTGCCCGGGATCGGTGCCCGCGATCTTGCCGTAGTAGCGGAAGCAGGCCGCGATGTCGTCCATGTCGTAGCCGCTCTCCACCACGCGTTTGCCGGTGTCCAGTGACTCCGCCCTGGCGAACTCCTCCCGGTCCCGGACGAGGATGTCACTCACGCGCAGCAGCAGGTCCCCGCGCTCCCACGCGGAGGTGTTCGCCCAGCTTCCCTCGTCGAAGGCCGCGCGCGCGGCCGCGATGGCCCGTTCGGCGTCGGAACGGTCACCCTCGGAGACGCGGGCGACCAGGGATCCGTCCGCGGGGCAGCGGATGTCACGGGTGTTTCCCGCCGCCGCGGCCCGCCACTCACCGTCGATGTAGAGGGTCCGCGTCCGCCCGACCACCTCCGATCGGGAGGTCGTGTCGTTCGCTGGACCGTCGGTCTGCGACATAGTGAAATTCCTGTCGGTGCTTTCGGCTACTGGGCACTATCGCTGTGGGGAACTCGCCCCGGACGAGCCGCGAGCCCGCCTCGTCCGTGTCGTTCGTCGACCGTTCGGGTGATTCGAACTCGGAGTTCGGGGCACGACCCGGTGTCCGGCCGGGTCGCCGTCACCGCCGCGTGTGGGGTCGAACGGGGCGGAACCCGTTGCGGGAGCGACTCTAGCAGGTTTTGTGTACATATGTACATGAAAAGGTCCGCGCATCCGGGAAAGCGATCAATCTTGGCGTTCTGACCAGCGATGACTCTTTTCGGGTGATGTGGGTCGCATCGTCGTCGGGTGGTTTCGTGGCACTGTGTCCCGGTCCGGAGGCGAACGGCTCTCCGGGGACGGAACGCGGAAGGCGCGCACCGCCGGGAGGTGTACGGCAGGCGATGACGACGACGGAGTCCGAACAGTCTCGAACCACGGGCCGGACAGGTCGTGGACAGAGCGGTTCGCGCAAGGATCCCGGGCGCCGTGAGCGGATCGCCCGTGCCGCCATCACCGTCGTCGCCGAGCGTGGGATCGAGAAGCTCACGCACCGCGCCGTGGCCGCCGCGGCTGGGGTTCCGCTCGGATCGACCACGTACCACTTCGCCACCCTGGACGACCTGCTCGCGGTGGCGCTGCGGCAGGCGGCCCAGGACAACGTGGCCGAACTGCGGGAGTACGCGGGCGAGATGAACGCCGCCGGCGACCTGGCCTCCGTGCTGACCGATCTGGTGCTGCGCTACCTCGGCCCGGAAAGGCGCCGCACCGTGGTCGAACACGAACTGTACGTCGCGGCGTTGCATCGTCCGGCTCTGCGTGCGGCCAGCACGGAGTGGGACGCCGCCCTGCGGGACCTGTTCACCTCCTACACCGACGAGGTGTCGGGAAAGATGTTGGCTGCGGTCTTCTGCGGTCTGCTGTGGCAGGGAATCGTTCGTGAACCGCTTCCGGACCGAAACGAGATCGAGACCATTTTCCGTCGTGCTCTGGGCTCGCACGCGGTCCACTGAACAACCTCGACGAAGGTTGATCCCGGCTACACCGGACGGTTACTCGGTTTTTGGCCCCTGCCGTTGATTCGTTCGCTCACCCGTGTGGACAATGGCGGGAGCGATCCGTTGACGCCTGTGCTCGACACGACGTGGTCCCGCCGGTTCGGCTGACCGGAGCACATCGTGGAGCGCCTTTCGGGTGTGCAACGGAACATGCCGCGTCGGGGGGCGTGGCTCGCTCCAACCGAACAACCGCTGTTTATCAGGGATGGGGTGAGACCGTGGGCCAGAACGAGAACCGGGAACTGGTGCCGCTCAAGTCGGATTTCGACGTCGTCTGGCGAGGATTCCGGCGTTCCCAGGTACAGTTCTACATTCAACAGACCGAGGCCGAAGTGCGGATGCTGACCGAGGACCGGGATTCGGCGCTCAGTCAGGTGTCCGAGCTCAACGTACAGCTGGAGCAGGCCCGGGAGGAGATCGAGTCGCTGCGTAAGCGGCTGGACGACGTCTGCCGGACCCCCATCGACGAGTCGGCGCTGTCCGACCGTTTACGCCGGATGGTCCAGCTCGCCAACGACGAGGCGGCGGAGATCATCTCCTCCGCGCGTGCGACCGCCGAGCACGAGTGGTCCCGTTCGGAACAGGCCGCCTCCGAGCTGCGTGAGAGGTACGAACGGCTGGTGGCCGAGGCCGACGACTGGCGCCGACAGGCACAGCAGCAGCGTCAGGAGGCCCTGGAACAGACCAGTCGCGAGATCGAGCGGATGGCCGACGAGGCGGAACAGCACCGCCGCAGGCTGGACCGGGAGGCCGAACAGCGGCGTAACGAGATCGAGCGGGACTTCGAGCTCTCCATGGCCGCGCGTCGGGAGGAGGCGATGCGCGAGCTCGCCGAACGCGACCGCGCCAGCAGGCAGGAGGCGCAACGACGTATCAGTGAGGCCGCCGCCGAGGCCGAGCGACGTACCCAGCGGGCCAACGAGCAGGTCGAGGCGATGCGCGAGCTGCGTCGCGAGCTCGCCGAGCAGGTACGTGCCGGACAGCAGCTGCTCAACGAGGCGGAGCCCTTCCTCAGCGCGTCGGTGACCGGCACGGAGTCGAGCCAGGCCGACTCCTACGTGTGGGCGGACTCCGCCTCGGACGGCGAGCAGCACCCCTCGACCGGGCAGGTGGAGGTCCCGAGACAGCGTGCGCTGCGTGAGCCTCCGGAAGCGGAGGAGGAGAACGACAACGGGGTGCTCTCCGGAACGCCGGCCAGCGCCACGGAGAACTGAGGCGGGGCGTCGGCGGGACGGGTGTTCCCCTCGCCGGGACGGTGACGAAGGCCTCCTCGGAACGGCATTCGCCGCGCGCGGTACTCGTTCGGCGGGTCCGAGCGGGAACCGGGCACGATTCGGAATGTCCGGGGCCGCCCGGTCACGACGGTTTCCGAAACGCGGAGATCCCGGAGCGGGTGGTCGTGGAGGTTCCGTGGTGGATGCCTGATCCGGTCGGCCCCCGGGCGAGGGAGCCGACCGGTGCGGGATCTCCAGCCGGGGAACGGTTCGCGGGACCGGGACCTCACGGTGCCGTGGGCGGGCGCGGCGTGACCGTCTCGACGAGGACGGAGTGGCCGGGAGCGGTTCCGGACCAGGGGTTTTCCTGTTCCAGTACCGCCATCGCCGAGGTCTTCAGCTCCACCGCCTGCCCGGAGAGCGCTCCCACCAGCTCCGAGAGTCCGGGATTGTGGGCGATCAACAGCGTCGTGTGGGCGTTCTCGGGCAGACCGTGGATCACCTCCAGCAGGGTGGCCGCGTCAGCCCCGTACATCCGTGGGTCGAATACGACCTCGGGGTCCGTTTCCAGCTCCGCGAGCACGGCCTCGCAGGTCTGACGTGTCCGCAGGGCCGTGGAGCACTGGAGGAGGTCGACCCTGTGCCCGTGTTCACGCAGCCAGGAGCCCGCCAGCGGGGCCTCACGCCGTCCTCGTTCGGCCAACGGTCGTTCGTGGTCGTCGACCGGGTGGTTCCGCTCCGATTTCGCGTGCCGGAGCACGATCACTCGGTGCCGCGTCGTGGTGGACATGCGGTCTTCTGCTCCTTCCCGGATCCGGATGCCGGGCCCGTGACTCGGTGGGAGCTCAGGTCAGCGCGCTGGGGTCGGAGGGAACGTCGACCGCGTGGCGACGCAGCGTCTCCAGCGGTATCACCTCCACGGCCCGTTCATGGGTGGCCGCCAGCACGACCGGAGGGGCGACCCCGGCCCGTTCCGCCTCCAACCACCGTGTGGCGCAGACACACCAGCGGTCTCCCGCCTGCAGACCGGAGAAACCGAACTGCGGCAACGCGGTGGTCAGGTCGTTGCCCGCTTCGCGCTGCTGTTCGAGGAACTCACGGGTCACCACCGCGCAGACCGAGTGGTTGCCGAGGTCCTCCGGGCCCGTGGTGCAGCAACCGTCGCGGTAGAAGCCGGTCAGCGGATCGGTGCCGCACTGTTCGAGGGGTTCGCCGAGTACGTTGCGTTCGTCGGACATGCTCCCAGCATGGCAGTTGTACCGTGCGGGATCATGGGAGAGGACGCGGTGTCTGGGAGTTGTTCCGGAACGGCCCGCCGGTCCGTCCGGGCGGCCCCGCACCTGATTCGGTCTCCCGCCGGGCCCGGTGCGTCCGCCGAGTGGGATGTCGGAAAGGACATCAAAAACACGTACGGTGTTGAATTGCTTCTTCTGGGTGGCCCGAGGGGGGCAATCTAGGTAGTCGCCTGCGTGTTTTCCGGCGGTTACGTGCACGGTGAGTGCTGGGAGTCTGGGGACCTGTGAGAACCCCCGGCCAAAGTAACCCCGAAGAAGAACCACGAGAAACGGTCGACTTCACGGAGTCGGCGGACGCCGCCGGACGGCGGACGTCCCCGGGGCGCACCCCGAACGCCCCGAACGAGACGAGTTCCCGGCAGCCTGTCACGGGCCGTGTCGAGCAGCTCGTACACCGGACCTGGACCGGAGTCCAGCGCGGGGCCCGGCTGTTCGTGCGGTGGTTGCGGCACTCGCTGGCGGTGTTGACGGCACTGGCCGAACGTGTGGCCCGGTGGAGCGCCCCCCGGGTGCGTCGGGGCCACGAACGTCTGGTCGTCGGCGTCGAGCGGGTCCGGGACCGGCTCGCACCGTGGGTCCGTCGGCTGTGGCGGCGGCTGAGTCCGCTGGTCGAGCGCCTGCGGCGACGGTGTGCCCCCTTCGCCGAGCGGGCGCGACGGAGACTGGAACCGGTCGCGCGCCGTGTGGGAACGAAGGTGGGCCCCCACCTCTCCACCGCCCGCGCCAAACTGGCCGCGACCACGAGTCGCTCCCGGGTGTCGCCGCGCACACGCTCGGTGCAGCTGACCGCAGCGGTCGCCGCCGTCGGCGTGCTGGCGGTACTCGTGGGCACGGTCGGTCCGGACACCTCCGAACGAACCACCCCGGCCGCGCACACGGTGGATCTGCCGACGCAGCGACACACGGAGGCTGGTGACCCCGGTGTGCTGAGTGCCCCGAACAACGACGGCGGAGCGAAGGAGCGGGCCGAGTCCGGCGAACAGAAGTCCGCCGCGGCGGGCAGGCGCGTCTCGCCCGAGGCCGCTGCCGCCGTGGGGCCGAACGCCAGTGGGATCGACGTGTCCAACCACAACGGCTCCATCGACTGGAACGCCGTGGCCGGATCCGGGCAGAAGTACGCCTTCGTGCTGGCCACCGACGGTGGAACCTTCACCAACCCGATGTTCTCGGAGCAGTTCCACGGAGCCAAGCAGGCGGGACTGCTCACCGGTGCCTACCACTTCGGCAGGCCCACCGGATCCGCCGTGGCCCAGGCCGACCGGCTGATGGACACCATGGGGCCGACCGGGGACGGACGTACGCTGCCTCCGGTTCTCGACCTGGAGGTCTCGCCGAGTACCGGCGGGTGCTACGGAAAGACCACCGCCCAGATGCACACCTGGACCCAGAATTTCCTGGACCGGGTGCAGGAACGCAGCGGCCAGCGGGGCATCATCTACGCCAGTCCCTCCTTCTGGAGCACCTGCATGGGTGGCTCCCAGGCCTTCGCCCAGCACCCGCTGTGGTTGGCCTCCTACGGGGTCTCCCAGCCGAGCGTGCCCGGAGGATGGAACAACTACTCGTTCTGGCAGTACACCGAGAAGGGCAGAGTGCCCGGTATCAGCGGTCCGGTGGACATGAACAGGTTCCAGGGCAGCGGTGCCGACCTGCTTCGACTCGCGCGGTGACGCGGTGTGCGTGACCCGACAACGGGGGCGTCCTCCCTTCTCGGGGGGAGGCCCCCGTTTTCTCGTTCGGATCCCACGCGAGGAGGAGTCGGGAGGGCCTCGGTGTGGCTTCCGGGTTCGGAGAGTGCACAGGGGGATCGGATGCGGAGTTTCCTCCAGGAGGGTGATCGGGTCGAGTTACCACCGGGTAGGCTTAGTCCGGTGTCGGAGCCGAAACCAGTCGAACCTCGGCTTCGTGACGTTCCGGTCGTGAGGTGAGTCGTGCGAATCGCTCTGCTGTCCTACAGAAGCAAGCCGCACAGCGGCGGGCAGGGGATCTACGTGCGCCACCTCAGCAGGGGACTGGCCGAACTGGGACACCGGGTGGAGGTCTTCTCCGGGCAGCCGTACCCGGAACTGGACGACGGAGTGGGGCTGACCAGGGTGCCCAGCCTCGACCTGTACCGCGAACCCGACCCGTTCCGTACACCCAGTCCGCGGGAGATACGCGGACCGGTGGATCTGGCCGAGCTCGGCATCATGTGGACGGCGGGGTTTCCCGAGCCGTTGACCTTCAGCCTGCGCGCGGCGCGGATACTGCGTTCCCGGGCCCACGAGTTCGACGTGGTGCACGACAACCAGTCACTGGGATACGGCCTGCTCATGCTGCGACGTGCCGGCATACCGCTGGTCGCCACCGTGCACCACCCGATCACCCACGACCGCCGGGTCGAACTGGACGCGGCCACCGGCTGGCGCAGACTGGGAGTGCGCCGCTGGTACGGCTTCCTGCGGATGCAGCGACGGGTGGCTCCCCGCGTTCCGCGCGTGCTGACCGTCTCCCGCTCCTCGGCCGAGGACATCGTCTCCGAGTTCGGAGTGCCCCGCAGGAACCTGCGTGTGGTCCCGCTCGGAGTGGATCCCGAGGTGTTCCGGCCTCCGGAACGTCCGCGCGTCCCGGGACGGATCGTGGCCATGGCCAGCGCCGACACACCGATGAAGGGAATCGACACCCTGCTCGAGGCGGTGGCCAAGCTGCGCACCGAACGTTCGGTGGAACTGGTGCTGGTGGCGAAACCGGTCAAGGGGGGTGCCACCGAGAGGCTGATCGACGAGCTGGGGATCGGCGACATCGTCCACACGGTCCACGGGCTCACCGACGAAGGGCTCGCCGAGTTGTTCGGTTCCGCCGAGATCGCCTGCGTTCCCTCCCTCTACGAGGGGTTCTCGCTGCCGACGGTGGAAGCCATGGCCTGCGGCACCCCCCTGGTGGCCAGCAGGGCCGGAGCCATTCCCGAGGTGGTCGGCACCGACGGGACCACCGCCGAACTCGTTCCGCCCGCGGACGCCCAGGCTCTGGCCGGAAGGCTCGGAGCGTTGTTCGACGATCCCGCGAGAAGGGCCGCACTGGGCGCGGCGGGTCGGGAACGGGTGCTGGAGCGTTACAGCTGGGCCTCGGTGGCCGCGGCCACGGTGGAGTGCTACGCCGAGGCGATCGAGTCGAGCAGGAAAGGGCAGTGAGGCGTTGCTGACGGTGGATTTCGACAAGCTCGGGGTGCTGCCGGGCCAGCGGGTGCTGGACCTGGGGTGCGGCGCGGGCCGCCACGCCTTCGAGCTCTACCGCAGGGGGCTGCGTGTGGTGGCCTTCGACCATGACGAGGCTGAGCTGGACGACGTGGCCGCGATGTTCGCCGCCATGGAACAGCAGGGGGAGGTTCCCGCCGGAGCCGAGGCCACCACCGTCCGCGGTGACGCGCTCGAACTGCCCTTCCCCGCGGAGTCCTTCGACCACGTGATCGCTTCGGAGATACTCGAGCACATCCCCGCCGACGACCGGGCCATGCGTGAGCTGGTGCGGGTGCTCAAACCCGGCGGCCGGGTCTCGGTAACCGTGCCCAGCTACTTTCCCGAACGGGTGTGCTGGGCGCTGTCGGAGGCCTATCACAACGTCGAGGGCGGACACGTGCGGATCTACCGCAGGGGGGAACTGCTCGACAGGCTGCGGGCGGCGGGGCTGCGTCCGGTGCACCACCACCACGCGCATGCCCTGCACTCCCCGTACTGGTGGCTGAAGTGCGCGGTCGGGGTGAACCGCACGGAGCATCCGCTGACCGGGCTCTACCACCGGATGCTGGTGTGGGACATGCTGCGCGCACCGTGGGTGACCCGTTCCCTGGAACGTGCGCTGAACCCCGTGCTGGGCAAGAGCCTGGTCACGTACCTGTACAAGCCCGCGGGGGTGGCGGTTGCCTGAGCTGCCGGCCGTCGACGGGGTGTTGTCGGCGAGCGCCGCGGCGGCCACCGTCGACTCCATCGCGGCCGCACAGGAGAGTTCCGGAGCCATTCCCTGGTACCCCGGCGGACACGTGGATCCCTGGGACCACGTGGAGTCGGCCATGGCCCTGTCCGTGGGCGGACGCTACGCCGAGGCGGAGCACGCCTACGAGTGGTCGGCGCGCACCCAGCGCTCCGACGGGTCGTGGCCGCTCCGGATCCGGAGGGGAGCTGTCGAGGACCCCGGATCGGACACCAACTTCTGTGCCTATCTCGCCGTGGGGGTGTGGCACCATCTGTCGATCACGGGGAACCGTGTGTTCGCGGAACGGATGTGGCCGACCGTGCGGGACGGGATCGACTTCGTCCTGGCCGCCCAGCATCCCCGAGGGGAGATTCCCTGGGCGCTCGACACCCGGGGTCGGTGTCTGCCGGAAGCGTTGCTGACCGGCTGCTCCAGCATCCACCACAGCCTGCGTTGCGCTCTGGCCCTGGCCGAGTGGGTGGGCGCGTCCCGTCCCGACTGGGAGACGGCACTGGGACGACTGGGGCACGCGCTCCGTGAACACCCCGAGGCGTTCGCGGCCAAGGAACGCTACTCCATGGACTGGTACTACCCGGTTCTCGGCGGGGCGTTGCGCGGCGGACCCGCCTGGGAGCGGCTGCGACAACGCTGGGAGGAGTTCGTGGTCGACGGCCTGGGCGTCCGGTGTGTCACGGACCACCCGTGGGTGACGGGAGCGGAAACCTGCGAGTTGGTGCTGAGTCTGGACGCCGTGGGATGGCGGAGCGCGGCGCTGGAGTTGTTCGCCGCCGTCCAGCACCTGCGGGAGGACGACGGTTCCTACTGGACGGGTCTCGTCTACACCGACGGGAGGAACTGGCCGGTGGAGCACACAACCTGGACCTCGGCGGCGATGGTGCTGGCCGCGGACGCCCTGTCCGGGACCACCCCGGCGAACGGAATCTTCCGTGCCGAGAGGCTTCCGGGGGCACCGTCGTGGCGGGACGGGCCGTGCGGATGTCTACAGGGAGCCGACCTGGCCGCCGACGCGTCGTAGCACCCGCAACGAACCGGTCACCGAGATCTCCTCGAACCGTCCGCTGTCGAGTGCTCTGCGGTACACGTGGAACGGCGGGCGTCCCCCGTCGGCGGGGTCGGGAAAGACGTCGTGGATCACGAGAGCTCCCCCCGGTCGTATCCAGGGAGCCCAGTTCGTGTAGTCGTTCTGCGCCGCGGTCTCGGTGTGCCCGCCGTCGACGAACAACACCGAGATCGGGGTGTTCCAGATCGAGGCGGCCGTGACCGAGTCCCCCACCACGGCCATCACACGGTCCTCCAGGCCGGCCTCGGTGAGGGTGCGCCGGAAGCGCCCCAGGGTGTCCAGGCGTCCGCTGTGCGGATCCACCAGCTCGGGGTCGTGGTACTCCCAGCCCCGCTGGTGTTCCTCGGAACCACGGTGATGGTCCACGGTGACCACCAGCCCCCCGGTGACGCGGGCGGCCGCGCCGAGGTAGACGGTGGACTTGCCGCAGTAGGTGCCGATCTCCACGGCCACGCCGTCGCCGAGGTGGCGCACGGCCGCCTCGAACAGGGCCTCGCCCTCCTCCTCGGGCATGAAGCCGGTGGCGGAACGGGCCACCGCGAGCAGTTCCGGAGGGACCCGTTCGCCGGTGGGGGTCGTTTCGGGGGACGGGGAGACTCGGTTCACCCGGATCCTTTCGTGGGAGACGGCGACAGCGGGGATCCTAGTCGATCCGGGCACGGAGGCGACGGTGTGCTCGCCGGTCGGGTCACGAAGGGGGCGGGACGGGGCCGTCGAAGTCGGCCCTGCGGAGGCGGAAGACCTGCAACAGCAGGCCGTAGTACTTGGTGGTCTCGCCCACCCACTCCATGCCGAGCCTGCGGGCGGTGGCCACGGCCCGGGAGTTCGAGGAGCGGGCCACGGCGAAGATCTCGTCGACGTCCTGGGAGAAGGCCCAACCGATCAGGGCGCGGGCCCCCTCGGTGGCGTAGCCCTTGCCCCACTGGTCCTGGCGCACCTGCCACCTGATCTCTATGTCCTCCTCGTAGGGAGGCAGCAGTCGCAGTCCCAGGCCACCGACGAGTTCGTCGTCCGCGCGACGGACCATCGCCCACCTCCCTGTGGGAGGGGCGAGGTTGGGGGCGGCCTCGATCCAGGCGTCCAGCACGGAACGCATCGCCTTCGGGTCGCCGACCCGCTGCATGACCGGTGCGAGCCACACGGCGACCTCGGGGTTCCCGTAGATCCGGAAGGCCGCCTCGGCGTCCTCGGCGGTCCAGTCGCGTATCAGCAGCCGTTCGGTACGCAGCGACAGGGGCGCCATGTCGCACACGGTACCCGAGGGGAGAGCTCCGGGCCGGGTGTTCCGGGCTCCGTCGGGATCCCCGCGTGGTGGCTCCGGAGTCGCGCAGCGTCCGGTTCGCTCCCGGAGGCGGGGCGGACACGACGACCTCCCCGTGGGAGGTGATTGTCATCGTGGTGACAAGAATTGTTTTTCCGTGGCGCACCACAATGCGTTCGTGGTGCTTTCCTCGTTTTTTTCGAATCGGTCGGTGTTGACAGGGTTTCGGACACCGTGAAATCTTCGTCCCGCTGTTCGGACGGACTTGTCCGACAATTTTTTCCCTTTCGGACTGGTGTTTTTGCCGCTGAGGCGGGAAGGTTGTATGGAATCAACTGTCGCGGTCCCCGTGTATCGGCGAAACGAGGTCGCCCTGACTGACTGTCTGACCCGTTTCGCGACGACACGCGGAAACGCCACCGCGATCACGTTCGTGGACTACGCGACGAGTCCCGACGGGATCACGCGCTCGTTGACGTACTCGGAACTGCACGACCGGGTGTGCGCCGTGGCCGCACGACTCCGGCGTGATTTCCGTCGAGGACAGCGAGCGGCGGTCATGGCCCCCCAGGGGGTCGAGTACGTGGTCGGCTTCCTGGGGGCGATCCACGCGGGCCTGATAGCCGTCCCCCTGTTTCCGCCGGGCCCGGAGGGAGGGCCCGGCAGGATCGCCTCCGTGCTCGCGGACTGCGAACCCTCCTGCGTGCTCACGGTGGAGGAGGAAGACGAGCGACTCGCCCGGACGCTGCGGGAGTGTGGCTTCCCCGACCTCGAACGCGTGGCCGTCGACGTGCTCGCCGAGCGGGCGGGCGACCAGTACCGGCGTCCGGAGACCGATCCCGGTGAGGTGGCCTATCTGCAGTACACCTCCGGATCGACACGAACCCCCACGGGGGTGGAGATTACCCACGCCAACGTACTCTCCAACGCCGCGCAGGCCCTGGAGGCCTATGTGGGCGAGGACCCGGACGCGAGCACGGTGAGTTGGTTGCCCCTCTACCACGACATGGGGTTGGTGCTGTCGGTGGCCGCGCCACTGGTGGGGGGTATCCACACGGTGTTGATGGATCCGGCCGCCTTCCTACGGCGGCCGGTGCGTTGGTTGTGGCACCTCTCGGTGAACTCCCCGTCCGTGACCGCGGCCCCCAACTTCGCTTTCGACTACTGCGCCGCGAAGGTGTCCGAGAAGGACAGGGCGTGGCTCAGTCTGGACGGGGTCCGTTCGGTGATCAACGGCAGTGAACCGGTGCGACCCGCCACGATGGAACGGTTCAACCGCGTGTTCGCCCCCTGCGGACTGCCCCCCGAGAGCCACCGCTGTTCCTTCGGTCTGGCCGAGGCGACCGTGTTCGTCTCGGCCAGCCGGGCGCACCGACAACCGAGGACCGTTCGTTTCGATCGTGTCGCCTTGGGGGAAGGTCTCGCGCGGGTGGCCGAGACGGGAGCGGAGTACAGCGAACTGGTCTCCTGCGGCGGCCCCATCGGACAACGGGTGGCCGTCGTCGACCCGGACACGCATCGTCCGTTGCCGGAAGGGACCGTCGGAGAGATCTGGGTCAACGGCCCCAACACCGGCCGCGGCTACTGGAAACACGACCCGGCCGAGTCCGCGAGCGTGTTCGACGCCCACCTGGTCGAACCGGGGGAGCTGCCGGGCGACGGGTGGCTGCGCACCGGTGACCTCGGAGTCCTCCACGAGGGCGAACTCTACGTGACCGGGCGGATCAAGGACCTGATCGTGCTGGACGGTCGCAACCACTACCCCCAGGACGTCGAGGAAACCGTCGAGCGGCACGAGCAGCTGCGCAAACACCACACCGCGGCGTTCCCGGTGACCGTGGACGGAACCGAACGGCTGGTGGTGGCCGCCGAGTACGCGCGTTCCACACCGCCGCACCTGCGGAATCCGGAGGAGACCGCGGCGGCGGTGCGCAAGGAGGTGGCCGCCGAGCACGGGATCTCGGTGCACGAGTTGCTGCTGCTCGAACCGGACACCGTGCCGCGGACCTCCAGCGGCAAGGTCGCCCGGCAGCTGTGCAAGAGGCGCTACCTGGACGACGAGTTGGGATCCGAGGACCTACATGGCTGATCACTCCGAGATCCGGGAGTGGCTGACACACCGGATCGCCGAGCACACCGGTCAAAGCCCCGCCGATGTGGACACACGACGCCCCTTCGACGAGTTCGGGCTCTCCTCCCGGGACGTGGTGGCTCTGTCCGGGGAACTGGAGAGCCTGGTGGGCAGAGCGCTGCCGTCCACCCTGCTCTGGGAGCACCCGACGGTGGAACGGCTGAGCGAGGCCCTGGCCGGAGCCTCCGCACCGGACGGGACGGCCGCCGCCCCGGAACCGGGGGAGCCGGTGGCGGTGGTCGGAATGGGCTGTCGCTTTCCCGGGGTGAACGGCCCCGAGGAGTTCTGGCGGTTGCTCACGCGAGGTGCCGACACGATCGGCACCGTGCCCGAGGGGAGATGGGAGTCCTTCACCGCAGGACGGGATGAGCCCCTGGAGGGACTTCCCCGGGCGGGTGGCTACTTCGCGGACGTGTCCGGTTTCGACGCTGGGTTCTTCGGCGTGTCACCGCGCGAGGCCGAGGTGACCGATCCGCAGCAGCGCCTGCTGCTGGAAGTGGCCTGGGAGGCACTCGAACACGCGGGCAGCGCCCCCGAGAGGCTGCGCGGCTCGGCCACCGGGGTGTTCGTCGGAGCGGCGGCCACGGAGTACGCGCAGCTCACCGCCGGTGACGTCGACGCCGTCGACGCCTGGACCGGAACCGGGGCGGCCATGAGCGTGATCGCGAACCGGCTGTCCTACCTGCTCGACCTGCGGGGACCGAGCATGACCGTGGACACCGCCTGTTCCTCCTCGTTGGTGGCGCTGCACCAGGCGTGTGCCAGCCTGCGCGCGGGCGAGAGCGTCACCGCACTGGCCGGCGGGGTGAATCTGCTGCTCTCCCCCTCGGTGACGGCCAGTTTCCACCGGGCCGAAGCGTTGGCCCCGGACGGGCGTTGCAAACCGTTCGACGCCGCCGCCGACGGAATCGTACGCGGCGAGGGCTGCGGTGTGCTGGTGCTCAAACTGCTTTCCCGCGCCCGCAGGGACGGTGACGTGATCCACGCGGTCGTCCGGGGCTCGGCCGTGAACTCGGACGGACGTTCGAACGGCCTGATGGCTCCCAACCCGGCCGCGCAGGCCGAACTGCTGCGCGGGGCTTACAGGGCCGCCGAGCTCGACCCCGCCGTGGTGGACTACGTGGAGGCCCACGGGACGGGGACACTGCTGGGGGACCCCATCGAGGCTCGGGCGCTGGGCGAGGTGCTCGGACGGGGGCGGGAGGAGGCACGTCCGGTGCTGCTCGGATCCGTCAAGGCCAACCTCGGTCATCTGGAGGCCGCGGCCGGTGTGGCCGGGCTCCTCAAAGTGGTGCTCGCCATGCGGCACGGGACGCTGCCCGCCACACCGAACCACCGGGAACCCAACCCGCACATCCCGTTCGAGCGGGACCGTCTCGACGTGGTGCGGAACAGCCGGGACTGGCCGCACTACTCGGGGACGAAACGAGCCGGGGTCTCCGGGTTCGGTTTCGGCGGCACCAACGCCCACGTGGTACTGGAGTCCTGGCCTTTTCCCGCCACGGGCGGGGACTCGGACGATTCCCCCCACGTTTTCGTGTTCTCCGGCAGCGACGAGCGGAGACTGCGGGCCACGGCGGAACGGACGGCCACCTGGCTCGACGGTCCGGGCGAGGCGACACCCTCGGGGGAACTGGCCGGGGCCCTGCTGCACGACCGCCAGCACCACGTGGAACGTGCCGCCGTGGTCACCGCCGACCGGCGGGAACTGGTCCGGCGACTGCGTTCGCTGGCCGAGGGGCGTGACACGGCGACCGTGATCCGCGGACGGGCCGACGCCGCCGAGCGGGGGCCGGTGTGGGTGTTCTCCGGTTACGGTTCGCAGTGGCCGGGAATGTGCCGACAGCTGCTGCGGCGGGAACCGGAGCTCGCCGACTCCCTCGGCGAGCGCGACGCGGACTTCCGGAGAACGGCGGGGTTCTCGCTGTACGAGATGCTCTCCGAGGGAAACGTCCCGGAAGGGCTCCGCCACGTCCAGTTGGCCCTGTTCGGAACCCAGCTCGCCCTGGCGGAACTGTGGCGTCGGCGTGGTGTGGAACCGGCCGCCGTCATCGGGCACTCGATGGGCGAGGTCTCCGCCGCGGTGGTGGCGGGTGCGTTGGGGTACCAGACGGGACTGCGGGTCATGGAAACCCGCACCAGGCTGCTGGCGGAGACGGAGTCGGCCGGCGGTGGGGCGATGGCGGTGCTGGAGGCCTCCCCCTCCGAGGTCGAGAGTCTGTCCGAATGGTTTCCCGGGGTGGCCGCGGCCGTGCACACCTCCCCGCGCCGGTGCACCGTCGCCGGACCCGAGGACGAGATCGAACTGATCGTGAAACACTTCCAGCGACGGAACCGGATGGCCACGGTACTGGACGTCTCCGGGGCAGGGCACACCCGCGCGGTCGATCCGTTGCTGGAACCGCTGCGCACCGAGCTGGCAGATTTGGCCCCGGCTCCCGCCCGCGTGCCCGTGTACAGCACGGCGAGCGAGGATCCCCGCCAGCCGGTCTGCTTCGACGCCTCCTACTGGGCGCGCAACCTGCGCAACCCGGTGCGGCTGGACCGTGCCGTGCGGGCGGCGGCCGCCGACGGTTTCGACACCTTCCTGGAGGTGGCTCCCCATCCGATCGTCTCGGGCGGAGTGGAGGAAACGCTCACCGAGGCGGGCGTGAGCTCCCCCGTGGTCGCCTTCAGCTGCCACCGCGACGACGAGGTGGCGGCTTTCCGGGAGAACCTCGCGCGGCTGCTGGTCGGCGGCCACGCCGACACGCGTCCCACACGGCGACGTGTCCGGGACGTGGCACTTCCCCCCACCGCATGGCACCACGAGAGTTTCTGGTTCCCGGTGCGGGCAACACGGCGGGAGCCCGGGGAACATCCCCTGCTCGGGCGGCGGGCCGAGTTGCCGGACGGTGGGATCGTCTGGCGCGGTGACGTGGGAACGCGGTTCCTGCCGTGGCTGGGGGACCACCGTGTGCACGACACCGGAGTGCTGCCCGGCACAGCCTGCGTGGAGATGGTGTTGGTCGCGGCAGCCGCGGCCGCGCGTCGTGCTCCGGAGGAGCTGACGTTGCGGGAACTGGAACTGGACGAGCTGCTCGTGCTCGACACCGAGGTTCCCGTCACCACCCGTGCCGTCCCCGGTGCGGGGGAGGTGACTGTGGAGATCCACTCCGGTTCCCACGAGGAGGGATGGATCCGCCACGCCACCGCCAGGGTCTCCGCGGGGGACGGACGACTCCGGTTGACGACGTGTGAAAAACCGCCGGACCAGGCCGTGCGGCTGTACTCCGGACTGCGTTCCCTGGGGCAGGAGTACGGTCCGGCCTTCCGCACGGTGGAGTCGGTCCGTGCCGGTGGGGGACGGGCCGTGGCCGAACTGGCGTTGCCCTCGGAGGCGGGGTCGGCGGCGGGATTCCGGGCACATCCGGCGCTGTTGGACGGATGTCTGCAGACGCTGGTGGCCGCTGGTCTCGGGCCGGAGAGCCCGCTGGCGGAGACGGAACTGTGCGTTCCGGTTCGTTTCTCCGAGGTCCGGGTTCGCGGTGTCCTGCCGGGTCGGGTCAGGTGCCACTCCAGACTGGAGGAACCGGACGGAAGCGGGGAGGTGCGGGGTTCACTGCTGGTGACCGACGACCGGGACCGCCCCGTGGCCGAGATCGGACAGGTGCGGGCGCGTGGGTTGGCGGCGACTCCGGTGCCGCGCGAGTGCTCCGAGGCCTTCCTGCTGCACCACTGGAGAGAGCAACCACAGCCGGAACCGCGGGAGCGTGCGGGAAGCTGGCTGCTGTTCGGAGCACCGGACGACCTGGCCGAACGGCTGCGTGAACTCGGGCAACGGGTCTCGGTGCGCGGCCCCCTCCGGGAGGAGGTGCCCTCCGAGGCGCTGGACGAACTCGCCGCGACGGCCGAGCATCCCCCGCGCGGGGTCCTCGTCGCCGTGGACGGCAACGATCCGGACTCCCCCACAGGGGCGTCCGGGCGGTGGTTGCCGCGCCTGGCGGGGGTGGTCGCCGCGCTGCGGGAACGCTTCGGCGTCACTGTCCGGCTCTGGATCCTCGGCTCGGGGGAGTACCACTCGGCGCTGCGCTCGTTGGTGCGTGTGCTGGCCTTCGAACACCCGGGAGAACACGTCTCGCTCCTCGAAGCGCGGGAGACCCCGGCGCTTTCCCTGGCGCGGGAACTGTGTGCGGACACTCCGGAGGACGACGTCCGCTGGGAGGGACAACGGCGTCGGGTGGGCAGGCTCTGTCGCGAGACCCGCACTCCCACCCCGGAGGGGCTGCCGGTGCGGGACGGAGCGTACGTGATCACCGGGGGGTTGGGTGGACTCGGTTACACCTTCGCCCGCGAACTGGTCCGTCGGGGGGCGCGGCGCGTGGTGCTCAACGGACGTGGCGCTCCCACACCGGAGCTACGGGAGGACATGGACCGTCTGCGGGAACGTGGCGCCGAGGTCGTCGTGGTCAACGGAGACATAGCCGCTCCGGCGGTGGCCGAGCGGCTGGTCGCCGCCGCCACGGAGGGACGGACGGAGCTGTGCGGGGTGTTGCACGCGGCAGGAGTGGTCGAGGACGTGGCCTACACCGAGCTGGACGAGCGGACCCTGGAGCGGGTGTGGCGCGTCAAAGTGGACGGTGCGCTGCGGCTGCACGAGGCCACGAGGACACTCCGGCCGGACTGGTGGGCGGTTTTCTCCTCGGCGGCGGCCCTGCTGGGGTCCCCGGGGCAGGCCGCCTACGCGGCGGCCAACGGGGCGTTGGACGATCTGGTGCGGTGGCGGCGTGCCCAGGGACTGCCCGCTGTCAGCGTGCAGTGGGGTCCGTGGGGCCGGGTCGGCGGGGCCAGCGCGACGTTCTCCGACGTGCTTCCACCCCTGTCCCCCGAGACCGGTGTCCGTGCCTTCGAGGCCGCGCTCGGCGCCGAGGACGAGGTGGTCGGTGTGGCGTGGCTGAACGCGACACGGGTGGCCGAGCGTTTCCCCGAGGCGACACGACGTCCCTTCTTCCGCGAGGTGCTCGGCACCTCGGCGGAGGAGCACACGGGGATCGACCTCGACCGCCTGCGTGGGCTGGAACCCGACCAGGCGCTGCGTGGGATCACCACGCGCCTGGGCGAGCTGCTGGGGAGGGTCTCCGGTACCGAACCGGGAAGTCTCGACGTCGACACTGCCCTGACCGGACTGGGTTTCGACTCGTTGATGGCGATGCGGGCCCGCAACGCCGTCGAGAACGAGTTCGGGGTCACCGTCCCCACCACCCTGCTGCTGCGGGGAGCAAGTACCGCCGATCTCGCCCGGCACATCGCGGAACGGCTCGGTGTGCGGACCGTGGAGGAGGACACCGACGGTGCGGCCCGTGTGATCGGTCCCCGGGACGCCACGGAACGCTGGATCGCTCGGTTGTGGCGTGAGGCGCTCGACATCGACGAGATCGGCGTGGACCGGGACTTCTTCGCCTCCGGCGGGGACACCTCCGCCGCGGAGAGGGTCTCCGCCGCGGTCGCCGAGCGGCTCGGCGAGGAGGTCGCCGGGCTGTTCGAACATCCGACCGTGGAACGAATGGCCGACCTGGTCCGACAACGTTTCGAGGATGCCCGGGGGCCCGTTCGGCGGTTGCGCGCGGAGGGCGATGCCACGCCGTTGTTCCTGTTTCACCCGGCGGGTGGTCCCACCAGCGTCTACCTGCCGCTCACGGAACGGCTCGGGTCGAACCAGCCCTGCTACGGCCTGGAACGACTGGATCGTTTCGACACCGTGGAGGACAAGGCCGAGGAGTACGTCGGCCTGATCCGAGAGATCCAACCACAGGGACCCTATCGGCTGGGTGGATGGTCCTTCGGCGGCTGTCTGGCCTTCGAGACCGCGCGCAGGCTGACGGCGGCCGGCGGCCGGGTGGAACTCGTGGTGCTCGTGGACACGATCCTGCCGTCGGACTCCGAGCAGCCGCGGGACGAGCTGGTCACCCGGCGTTTCGAGCGCTTCGTCGACCACGTGGAACACACCTACGGAGTGTCACTGCCGGTGTCGCGGGAGGAGCTGGCCGGGCTGGACGAGACTGAGCAGCTGGAACGTGTGATGCACGCGCTCGCGGAGTCCGAGGCCGGGATCGGGCGGGGAGTGCTGCGACACCAGTACACCTCCTATGTGGACGCCCGCATCGCCGAACGCTATCGCCCGGGGCGTTACGACGGCCCGGTGGTGCTCTACCGGGCGGAGCGGGCCGAGCACACCACCACCAAGCTGGATCCGCGCTACCTGCGTACGGACACGACGCTGGGGTGGGACGAGTTCGCGGGTGATCTGGAGGTCGTGCGGGTTCCCGGCGACCACCTCTCGATGATCGATCCGCCGCATGTGGAGCACATCGCCGAGCACCTGCGTGGGCTGCTCCGTGACGGGGACCGTCCGGAAGGAGAGTGATCCGTGGTGGGTGAGGAGTTCCGGGACACCACGGCAGGACGCATGGCGGAGTTCGAGCAACGGTACCGAGCCGCCGTGGTCGGGACCGAGCGGCGGGCGAGGCAGAAGCAGCACCCGCGTGGCAAGCACACCGCTCGGGAACGGGTGGAGCTGCTCGTCGACAGGGGGTCCTTCGTGGAGACGGGTGAGTTCGTCCAGCACGGCGGCGACTGTCTCGACGAGGAGCAGCGTCGTTACGGCGACGGGGTGGTGACCGGTCACGCCACCGTGGACGGACGGAAGGTGTGCCTGTTCGCCCACGACTTCAGCACGTTCGGTGGGAGTATGGGCGAGGCCTTCGGCGAGAAGGTGGTCAAGATCATGGATCTGGCGTTGAAGATCGGCTGTCCGTTGATCGGCCTCAACGACTCCGGTGGGGCGCGGATCCAGGAGGGGGTCACCTCGCTGGCCTACTACGCCGAGGTGGCACGGCGTAATTCCCGGGCCTCGGGAGTGGTCCCCCAGATCTCCGTGGTCATGGGCCCGTGTGCCGGGGGAGCGGTCTACACTCCGGCGTTGACCGACTTCACCGTCATGGTGGATCGCACCTCGCGCATGTTCGTCACCGGTCCCGAGGTGGTTCGCTCCGTCACCGGCGAGGAGATCAGCGCCGAGGAACTCGGCGGCGCCGGCGTCAACGCCTCGTCGGCGGGCAACGTGCACTACGTCGCCGCGGACGAGGAGGACGCCCTCGACTGGGTGCGGACGTTGTTGACGTTCCTGCCGGACAACAACCTGCAGGCTCCCCCCGAGTTCGCCGAGGCGGAGGCCGCGTTACCCGCGAGCGAACTGGACACCCTCGTTCCGGACTCGGCACACCGTTCCTACGACATGCTTCGGGTGCTCGAGGCGGTGTTGGACGAGGGCGAGCTGTTGGAGGTCCAGTCCGCCCTGGCACCGAACGTGCTGTGCGGTTTCGGACGTCTGCGGGGACGCAGCGTGGGGGTGGTGGCCAACCAGCCGATGCACCAGTCCGGGATCCTGGACATCGACGCCAGCGAGAAGGCGGCCCGGTTCGTGCGTTTCTGCGACGCGTTCAACATCCCGGTGCTGACCTTCGTGGACGTTCCCGGGTACCTGCCGGGAAGCTCCCAGGAACGTCGGGGCGTGATCCGGCGTGGGGCCAAACTGATCTACGCCTATTCGGAGGCCACCGTGCCCAAACTGACCGTGGTCACCAGGAAGGCGTACGGAGGTGGGTACGCGGTGATGGGCTCCAAGCACCTGGGGGCCGACGTGAACCTCGCCTGGCCCACCTCGGAGATCGCCGTCATGGGGGCCGAGGGGGCGGTCGAGCTGCTCTACCGCGAGGAACTGGCAGAGGCGGCGGCCAACGGTTCGGTGGACAAGGTCCGGGCCAAGCTCCTGGCGGAGTACCGCGAGGAGTTCGCCAACCCCTACGCGGCGGCGCGGCGTGGGTACGTGGACGCGGTGATCAGACCCTCGTGGACCAGGCAGAGGCTGGCCACCTCCCTGGAGACGCTGGAGACCAAACGTGAGGAGGGCCCGCCGAGGAAACACAGTACGATGCCGCTGTGACCGTGGTGTCTCCCCGGCTGTGTCCGCCCGTGTCCTTCACGGCCCGGTGAGAGGGCGGATCACTCGGCCAGCCACTCCAGGGGTTCGTCGTGGTCGCCGGTGAGCATGTGGGAGGCGCGCAGCACGATCTCCATGTCGAAACGTGATTCGGGATCGTGCAGCGCCGCGCCGAACAGTTCGTCGAGCTGGCGTAACCGGTAGCGGACGGTCTGAGGGTGCACCCGCAGCCGCTGGGCGACCTCAGGAGCCCCGCCCCGGGTCTGCAACCAGCTCAACAGCGTGGTGGCCAGGCGGGCACGTTGCTTGGGACGCAGCGTCGCCAGCGGAGCCAGCCTGCGTCTGGCGAGTTCCTTGATCAACTGTTCGTCCTGCAACAGCAGGATGCTGGAGAGGTCGTCGTGGCAGCGGTTGACGTGTCTGTCCGGCCACATTCCCGAACGGATCAGTTCCATGAGTCGGCGGCACCAGCGCAGCGACCTGTTCGCCTGGTCGAGGGGGACGGGAGAGCCCAGCACCACCCGCCATCCGGCGAGTTCCTTCGACCAGTCGATCCGTTCCGGTTCGTCGTGGTCGCTGGGCACGAGCAGATGTGGCTCGCCGCATTCCAGGTCCACCAGCGCGTTCCAGCCGGACAGCGGATTACTGGTGCTCGGCTGGGTTCGTTCGTACTGTTCCAGTGCCGCCACGGTCACCTTGTCGGGAAGTTTCCACTGCGCGCTCGTGGCCGCCTCCTGGATGCTTCCGGCCGGGGGACGTGGTTCGGACACGAGCAGTTCGAGCAGACGTCTGCGGCGGCGGGCCATCGTGCCCGCCGCGCGGGCCTGGGCGGCGGCGTAGCCTTCCACGGACAGGGCGGTGAGCTCGTCGATGTGGGCGAAGATGGCTTCACCCAGCAGCAGCGTGGTCCGGGGTGGGATGCGGACTCTCTCGCTCAGGTGGGCGACTCGGCGCCAGGCCAGTCTGGCACCGAGTCGGTAGGCGGCCTGGAGGCTGTCCAGGCTGCGCCCTTCGCGCATCTCCGCCTTACCGAGCGCGCGGTGCACGTCGGCGCAGCGGTTCAACGGTGTGCTCGGGTCCGCGATGCGTTCGACGAACCGGCTGAGGGCCTCCTCGATTCCCCGCCTGATGGCGTGGACGTAATGTCGGTCCAGTGGTCGGGCGTATTCCGGAATGCGACGTTGGATCTCGCTCAGGATCTGGTTGGCGAGACTGGGAATCTCCGGGCGCAGCAGTGGTGCCAGGTCGTCGGGGAGCGCCGCCCACAGCCGTGTGCTCTCGGTGCTGTTCATCGCCTTCGTCATGACACTCCCTTTCGGAAGGGGCTCGCGAAAACTCTTTCCGATCCGCACCGCTTTCGTGCTACTGATGAGTAATCACTCTAGTGGGGGGTGTGCCACGAACTTAATCACCTGTTTGGGTGAGCACTTTGTCCGTTCGGTGTATATGAAAAAAGTTCGTTTTGTTGGGGTGTTCGAAAAGGAACGGCGAGCGCATTCGCCCGGATTCGGCCCCCGGCTGATCCGGTGCGCACCCGCCGGAAGGTACCGAGGGGACCGTACGGAGGCTGGCCGGAGGGCGTGCGCACGCCCTTTCGACATCCGCGAAAGGCCGTGGCCGGCAGTGTGAACCGGTCGGTTCCTCATGGGGAACACACGAAAAACCCGCCGCACCGTGTCCTCTTTCGCACACGGCACGGCGGGCTCCGCCACTGGTCGGGACGGCGGGATTCGAACCCACGACCCCCTGACCCCCAGTCAGGTGCGCTACCAAGCTGCGCCACGTCCCGTTCTCGCTCTTTCCTTGTGAACTGTGATCAGCTTACACCACGGCGGAGCGCCCCTCGCAGTGGGGGTGGGTACAACCCCTCGGAGGGGCGCGACGAGGACTACGCTGCGCCGTGATGGGAGCTATGGTCGCAGTGATGGGCACACGCAGACCCAACGCTCTCCAGTGGGTCTGGTACACGTTCGGCGGCAGACTACCCGCGCACCTGTCCGAGTGGGTGCTGCACGACGTCACCTGTCGGACCTGGGTGCTGCGTCACTTCCTGCGCGCCCTGACCCAGCTCGCCCCGTTCTGCGCCGTGGTGCTGCTGTTGCCCGGCCCACTCCACATCCGGCTGAGCTCGGTCGTCCTGGGACTGCTCGTGGGTTTGTTCTACTCGGCGAGCGCGATGGTGGAAACCAACGAACACCGGTTGATCAAACACGGCTACCCGCCGGGCATCGGCAGGGAGACCAGGGCCATCTACCGGGACCTGCGCAGAACAGCCCGGGACGAGGCGCGCAGACGACGTGGGCGGGAGTGAATCCCTGATCCGCCGGCCCGGTGCGAGTGGGGTCCGTGAGCGGGGCGCGGCCTCCGCTCTCCGTGAGTGGCCCGCTCGCCCGTACCGGAGGGCGTATTGCACCGGTCGCGATCACCTTCTAGGTTCGGGATCCGCGTGAGCGGCGGCCACGACGACGGCGGACGGGAACACGGCGGGAAGGCGGACGATGAGCGAGGGTTCCGACCACGGGAAGGGCGAGCACGCGAGTCTGGCGCGGCGGCGCGCGGCGGTGCTGCCGTCCTGGCTCGACACGCTGTACTCCGAACCGATCGACATCGAGAGCGGCTCCGGCAGACACGTCCGGGACGCCGAGGGCAACAGCTATCTCGACTTCTTCGGCGGGATCCTGACCACCATGACCGGCCACGCCGTCCCCGAGGTGACCGAGGCGGTGGCCGCCCAGGCGGGTCGGATCCTGCACTCCTCGACGCTGTACCTGAACCGGCCGATGGTCGAACTGGCCGAACGGATCGCCGAACTCTCCGGCATCGAGGATCCCCGGGTCTTTTTCACCACCAGCGGCACGGAGGCCAACGACACCGCCCTGCTGCTGGCCACCGCCCACCGCTGCTCCAACCAGATCCTGGCGCTGCGCAACAGCTACCACGGTCGCTCGTTCTCCTCGTTGTCCGTCACGGGCAACCGTGCCTGGTCGCCGAGCAGCCTCTCCCCGGTGCAGACGAGTTACGTGCACGGCAGCCGTCGGAGGGGAACCCCCTTCGCCGGGCTCGACGACGCGGAGTTCACCGCTGCCTGTGTGAACGACCTCGAGGACGTGCTGGCCCAGCTGCACGGGAACGTCGCCTGCCTGATCGCCGAGCCGATCCAGGGAGTCGGCGGTTTCACCGCCCCTCCGGACGGGATGCTCGCCCGTTTCAAGGAAGTACTCGACCGGCACGGCATCCTGTGGATCAGCGACGAGGTGCAGACCGGGTGGGGACGTACCGGTGAGCACTTCTGGGGATGGCAGGCCCACGCCGACAACGGCCCTCCCGACATGATCACCTTCGCCAAGGGGATCGGCAACGGGCTGCCCATAGCGGGGGTGGTCGCCCGGGCCGAGGTGATGGAGTCCCTGGAGGGAAACTCGATCTCCACCTTCGGCGGCAGCCCGCTGACCGCCGCGGGTGCCCTCGCCAATCTGGAACACCACCTGCGCAACGATCTGCGGGGCAACGCCCGCGAGGTGGGAGCGGTGCTGCGCGCCGAGCTGTCCGAGGCCGAGGCGCTTCCCGCCGTGGGCGAGATACGGGGAAGGGGCCTGATGCTCGGTGTGGAGCTGCTGCGTTCCGACGGTTCCCCGGCTCCGGAACTCGCCGCCGAGACGACCGAACAGGCTCGTGCCCGTGGGTTGTTGATCGGTAAGGGCGGACTCGAGGGCAACGTGCTGCGGATCGCTCCGCCGTTGAGCCTGACCGAGCAGGAGGCCAGGCAGGGAGCGCGCGTTCTGCTCGAAGCCCTGCGTGTCTCCTGCTGAACGGGTGAGCCCGCCCACCGGGTGTCCGTGGCCTCCGGAGCGGGCACGGATAGGCTGAAACCGGGAAGACCGTGACGGAACCCGTCGCGGTTCCCGGAAGCGGACCGAGCCCGGGACCGCCTGCCCCGAGTCCCGTGACCGGGGACGAGGAGCGGGCGTGTGCCCGGGCAGCACCCGACCGGAAGGCCAGTGTTGACACGATCACAGTCCCCGCGACACCCCCGAACCGGCAGCTCCGACGGCGCGGCTTCGCGGGTGAACTCCCTGTTCACCGAGTACCGCACCTTCGTGACCAGAGCGGTGCGGGAACCCTCCACCGTCGGCGCGGTGTTGCCCAGCTCCCCGGTACTGGCCAGGGAGATGGCCGCGGTGGTGCCGAGCACCGAGCGGCCGGTCGTCGTCGAACTCGGCCCGGGAACCGGAGCGCTCAGCGGGGCGATCGCACAACGGGTTCCCGAGGGGGGCAGACACGTCGCCGTCGAGATCGACCCCGGTATGTGCGAGCACCTGCGTGCCACCCACCCCGGCCTGGAAGTGCTGGAGGGGAACGCCGAGCGTCTGGGGGAGCTGTTGGCCGGGGTGGGGATCCACTCGGTCGACGCCGTGGTCAGCGGCCTGCCCTGGTCGCTTTTCGACGCGGAGTCCCAACGACGTGTGTTGCGTGAGGTGGGCGGGGTGCTGGCTCCCGGCGGAGGATTCACCACGATCGCCTACGCCCATGCGCTCGGACTGCGTGGGGCCCGGCTGTTCCGTCATCGTCTCGGGGAACTCTTCGACGAGGTGATCACCTCGCGCACCGTGTGGCGCAACGTCCCTCCCGCCCGGGTCTACGTCTGCCGCAGACCCGTCCTCCGGGGATAGGGGCCCAGCCCGGCGCCGGCGGAGCCGAAGCGGCGGTGCCCAGCGGGAACGTCGCCGTGTGTGGTGGGTGGACGAGCTCCGCGAGGTCGTGTTCTCAGAGGGTTCTGACCCGGGGCCACAGCTCGGACCAGTTCGCCCTCGGCTGCGTGTAGAGCGTCACCGGCACCCCGCGCGCGATGTTGACCACACCGTGTCTGCTGGGCACGGTGGCCAACTGCCGTCGCTGTCCGAAGTGGTGGGTGATCGCGTCCCGCCCGCCCACATAGAGCATGGCCCGCGCCGAGTCCGGAGGTTCGCCGAAGAACCAGTACCCCCGGTGCGGGCTGTAGACCCTGGGCAGCCCCAGTTCCCGTCCGTGCACGTCCAGCGCCGCGGCTATCGGATAGGTCGAACCGACGATCACGGTGTCCTCGCGCAGCGGCTCGGGCAGTTCGGCGTAGGCCTCGGCGGTGGTGTGGGCGAGTTCGTTCCAGCCGGTTTCGTACATACGGCTGTAGTTGACGATCTCCGGATGCGCGGACAGAAAGGACAGGGGATAGATCGGCAACATCGCCAGCGGAAGCAACGCCGAAACCGGATAGGCCACTCCGGCGAGCCAGCCGAAGGCGGTACCCCGCGTTCGGCCGCGTTGTTGCAGACCGACCGCAGCGGCGGCGAACAACAGCCCGAACAGCCCGGCCGGGTAGTTCGGCCTGCCGCTGACCACCAGGAAGAACCCGACAGTGCCCACCACGGTCCATCCCAGGCAGCGGTACTCGGTGAACTCCGGGCGGTGCAGCAGCGTCCAGAGCCCGTAGCAGCACAGCACCGCACCGACGAGCACACCGGAGAACAACAGCGCGTTGGGCAGGAACAGCCACCTGTCGGTCTCGGAAGCCACCACGGTGCCCATGTCCAGGGCGGGCCATCCGTTGCGGTGCTGCCACACCAGCGTCGGCAGCGCGGTCACCAGCACCCCCAGCCCGCCGAACCACAGGGCGGGCCTGGTCAGCAACCGACGGGGACCCGCCACGGCCACTCCCAGCAGGAACATCACGCAGAGTACGACCACCTGGAACTTCGTCTGCACACCCACGGCGACCACGAGCGCGGCCGCCCACAGCAGCCGGTCCCGGTGAAATCCGAGTGAACACAGCCGGATCCAGCGGGTGAGCAGCCACAGCACCACCCCCCATTCCAACGGTGCGAGGGTGGCCGCGGCGAGCCAGTGGCCGCTGAGCAGCAACCAGGGGGACAGCGCGTAGGCTGCGGCGGCCAGGGTCTGCGCGCGGTGATCGCCCCCGAGTTCCCGGGTGAGCAGGGCGGTGACCACGATCCCGGCCATCGTGACCAACGCGGGCAGCACGCGAAGCGCCACCAGGGAGCCGGGGAGGAGTTCGTCGGACCAGCGGGCCAACAGCGGCACCAGCGGTTGCTGGTCCATGTAGCCCCAGTCCAGGTGGTACTTGCCCGCCGCGAGGAAGTACAGCTCGTCGGAGAGATAGCCGTAACGTCCGCTGAGCAGCAGCAACAGTGTCCCCGTGGCGCCTGCGAGAGCCAGCACCGGGACGCGGGCGAACGTGGTCGTCCGGCCGCGCCGCCGCGGGAAGGCCCACTCCTCCGATCTGGTCGTCACGGACATGGACACGGTTCCTCCCTCGGTCGAGTGGCGGATCTGATCGTGCCAGAGTCCGGGTGGGGGAAAGGACCCGTGGTGATCCCGGTGCGGAGGCTCGGCTCGTGTTCGCAAGCCTGCCGGGAGGAGTGTGGTGGCCGACAATGGGACGGATGAACGGGCGTGAACGGGTCGAACCACTTCCGGAGGAACCGAGGAGCGGTTCCGGGCGCAGAGCACAGCTGCTGTCCATCGCCGCCCGGTTGTTCGCCGAACAGGGTTTCACGGCCACGACGGTCCGGGAGATAGCCGAGCAGGCGGGCATCCTCTCCGGCAGCCTCTACCATCACTTCGCCTCCAAGGAGGAGATGGTCGACGAGATCCTGCGTTCCTATCTCGGTGCCCAGTTGGCCGCGTTCCGGCGGGTGACCGAGGAGGGGGGTGACCCGCGCCAGGAACTGACCGGACTGATCCGGGTCTCCTTCGCCGCGTTGCCCAGGCACCGCCGGGCCATGGCGATCCTGCATCACGAGGGGGACTACCTGGCGGGCTTCGCCACGTTCGAGTACCTGGGCAGGGCCAACAGGGAGTTCGAGCGCATCTGGGTGCGGGTGCTGCGTGACGGCCAGCGTCGTGGGGTCTTCCGTCCGGAGCTCAACCCCGGGTTGGCGCATCGCCTCATCAGGGACTCGGTCTCCTCCGCCGTGCGGTGGTACAACCCCACCGGGCGGATGAGCGCGCGGGCCATCGCCGAGCACTACACCCGGATCTTCTGCGACGGAGTGGTGCTCTCCGAACGGGAGTGACTCCGAAGAGCACCCCGTTTTTCCCGCATGCTGGGAAGCGCGGGGTTCCTGCGGGTGTGATTCCGCCTCTCCGGGGGCGTGGGGAAGGGACCCAGGAAGATATGGCCGATGTCACATCCGGGGTTTTTCCGACACGGGAGAATTTCCTTTCCACCGTTCGGGAGAGGATTCTCCGCGGCGCGTGTCGTTCCTCGTGTTTTCGGGGAAACCAGGAGGAACGAGTCCGGTCGGTTCTTCCGGCAAAGGAGGGGTGTGGCCGCGGGGGCGTCTCTGCTCACGGGGGGTTCGTTTCGGAGGCGCCGGGGGAGGGAGGTGAGGTGGAGATCCTCCGGCGCAGGCGCCTGTCGGGCGAGGACTGCCGCCGGGGCGTGCCGGACGGTTCCTCCCGGGGAACGTGCCACGGGCGGTGCGGAACCGTGTGGGGCGGAATCCGTTCACGTAAAAGGGCAACCTGTGACTAATCCTTTTTTCGTGTCGATTCCTCGATGCTGTCGTCGCCGTGGTGTGGTGTTGTTCTTCGCTTTCCGTGTTCCGTCGTGGGAGAAGAGTGGAAGTGTGGTTTCCCCGAATCACGACGGAGGGGAGGAATGCGTCGACCACCCGAATCGGCGTACCGTGAGTATGTCGCGTGCGGTTGCGGCTTGATCGCCGGACGCGGTCCACGGTACGAACAGCGGCAGCGGACGAGCGGGCCACGTCAGGGGCGCGCCGTCCCGCACGGTGAAGGGGAACTGGTCAAGTGGTGGCGACGAACGGACATCGACCCGAGGAACGGACGGAGACGCGCCGTAAGGCCAATCGCGTCGTGATCCGGTTCGCCGGGGATTCCGGTGACGGTATGCAGTTGACCGGTGACCGTTTCACCTCGGAGGCCGCGGCGTTCGGCAACGACCTGGCGACGCTGCCGAACTACCCCGCCGAGATCCGGGCCCCCGCGGGAACGTTGCCCGGCGTGTCCAGCTTCCAGCTGCACTTCGCCGACTACGACATCCTCACTCCCGGCGACCGTCCCGACGTGCTGGTGGCGATGAACCCGGCGGCGTTGAAGGCCAACCTCGGCGACCTCTCCGACGGGGCCACGGTGGTGGTCAACACCGACGAGTTCACCAAGCGCAACCTGAAGAAGGTGGGCTACGAGACCTCGCCACTGGAATCCGGGGAGCTGGAGCGCTTCACGGTGCACCCGGTGGCGATGAGTGAGCTGACCAAGGGCGCGGTGGCCGAGACGGGGCTGACCCGCAAGGAGGCCGAGCGCTGCAAGAACATGTTCGCGCTCGGGCTGCTGTCGTGGATGTACTCCCGACCCACCGAGGACACCGAGCGGTTCCTGCGGGAGAAGTTCGCGAGCAAGCCCCAGGTGGCCGAGGCCAACGTGCTGGCCTTCCGGGCCGGGTGGAACTACGGGGAGACCACCGAGTCGTTCGCGGTCTCCTACGAGGTGGCCCCGGCCAGTCTGCCCCGGGGGACCTACCGCCAGGTCACGGGTAACCAGGCGCTGGCCTACGGCCTGGTGAGTGCGGGTTGGCGCAGCGAACTCCCGGTGTTCCTGGGCAGCTACCCGATCACCCCGGCCTCGGACGTGCTGCACGAGATGGCCAGGCACAAGAACTTCGGGGTGACCACCTTCCAGGCCGAGGACGAGATCGCGGGAGTGGGAGCGGCCCTGGGGGCCTCCTTCGGTGGTTCCCTGGGAGTGACCACGACCTCCGGCCCGGGGCTGGCGCTGAAGTCGGAGACGATCGGGCTGGCCGTGGCGCTGGAGCTTCCGCTGCTGGTGTGCGACATCCAACGCGGTGGCCCGTCCACCGGACTTCCGACCAAGACCGAACAGGCCGACCTGTTGCAGGCCCTGTACGGCCGTAACGGCGAGTCCCCGGTGGCGGTGGTGGCACCACGTTCTCCGGCCGACTGCTTCGACATCGCGTTGGAGGCGGCGCGGATCGCGCTGACCTATCGCACCCCGGTGCTGCTGCTGTCCGACGGAGCGACCGCCAACGGCTCCGAACCGTGGTTGATCCCGGACGTGGAGCAGCTTCCCGACCTGCGGGTCACGTTCGCCACCGAGCCGAACGCCTCCGACGGTTCGGGGGAGTTCTGGCCATACGTGCGGGATCCGGAGACACTGGCCCGGCAGTGGGCGATCCCCGGCACTCCCGGTCTGGAGCACCGGGTCGGCGGGCTGGAGAAGGTCGACGGCAAGGGCAGCATCTCCTACGACCCGGACAACCACGACGCCATGGTGCGGCTGCGCCAGCGCAAGATCGACGGCGTCGAGGTGCCCGACGTGGAGGTGGACGACCCGAGCGGGCGGGCGCGTGTGCTGGTGCTGGGTTGGGGGTCCTCGTACGGGCCCATCGGTGCGGCCTGTCGCAGGGTGCGCCAGCGGGGCATGGAGATCGCCCAGGCACACCTGAGGTATCTGAACCCGATGCCGTCCAACCTGGGCGAGGTACTGCGCGGTTACGACCGGGTGATCGTGCCGGAAATGAACACCGGACAGCTGGCCATGCTGCTGCGGTCGCGTTACCTGGTGGACGCCCGGTCCTACACGAAGGTGGCCGGGCTGCCGTTCCAGGCCGAGGAGTTGGAGAAGGTGCTGTCCGACGTGGTGCAGGGGAGCGAGCTGTGACGACGGATCTAGGGTTTCCCGCGGTGGACGGTCTGGCCGGTGTTCCGGCGGGCGGGCAGGAACTGTCGACCAAGGACTTCACCAGCGACCAGGAGGTTCGCTGGTGCCCCGGCTGCGGGGACTACGCGGTGTTGGCCGCGGTGCGCGGTTTCCTGCCCGAACTGGGCATTCCCCGCGAGAACACGGTGTTCGTCTCCGGAATCGGTTGCTCGGCCAGGTTCCCCTACTACATGAACACCTACGGGATGCACTCCATCCACGGCCGCGCCCCCACCATCGCCACCGGGCTGGCCACCACGCGTCCGGACCTCAACGTGTGGGTGGTCACCGGGGACGGCGACGGGCTGTCCATCGGCGGTAACCACCTCATCCACGCGTTGCGCCGCAACGTCAACATCACCGTGCTGTTGTTCAACAACCGCATCTACGGGTTGACCAAGGGGCAGTACTCGCCGACCTCCGACCAGGGCATGGTCACCAAGTCCACCCCGGTCGGTTCGCTGGACACCCCGTTCAACCCGGTCTCGCTCGCCCTCGGAGCCGAGGCCAGTTTCGTGGCCCGCACCCTGGACTCCGACCGTGCGCACCTGACCGAGACCCTGCGGGCCGCCGCGGCGCACCGGGGTTCCTCGCTGGTCGAGATCTACCAAAACTGCCCGATCTTCAACGACGGGGCCTTCGACGTCCTCAAGGACGCGGAGGAGAAGCAACGCAGGCTCATCCAGGTGAACCACGGCCAGCCCGTCACCTTCGGCCCGGAGGACGAGCGCTACGGTGTCGTCCGCGACGACAACGGTGAGCTCCGGGTCGCGAAGCTGGCCGAGGTCGACGAGAGCGAGGTCGTGGTCCACGACGCCCACCGCGAGGACACCAGTCACGCCTTCGCGCTCTCCCGGCTCGGGGGGCAGCACCTCGACCCCACGGTCACCGGAATATTCCGGGCCGTCTCCCGGCCGACCTACGACGACCAGGTACGGGCCCAGTTGACCGAGGCGGCGGAGCAGAAACCGGCCGACCTGCAGAAACTGCTCACCGGCAACAACACCTGGACAATCTGAGGTAGCGGAACTACCGACGGTGTCGGATCCGTCGCGAGCGTGTCCGCTCTACGCTCCCCGGGCAGACGTCCCGGGGGGTGAGCATGACCGATCCGGAAACCGTCGAGGAACAGCACATCAGCCGGTCCCTGCCTCCGGTGCTGATGTACCACTCGGTGGCCGAGTACGACAGCGATCCCTACAACGTGACCGTGCGCCCCGCACGTTTCGCACGTCAGCTGTGCTGGCTCCGGCTCCGGGGGTGGACCGGGGTCGGAGTCGGGCATCTGCTGCGGGCCCATCGCGCGGGTGACGCGCGCGGCCTGGTCGGTCTGACCTTCGACGACGGTTACGTCGACTTCGAAACCACCGTGGTCGAGCTGTTGCGCAGACACGGTTTCACCGCCACCGTGTTCGTACTGCCCGGACGGCTCGGTGGGTACAACGGGTGGGACGGGGACGGGCCGACCAAGCCGCTGATGACGGCGGAGCAGGTCCGGTGTGTGGCGGCCCGGGGCATGGAGGTGGGCTCGCACGGGTTGCTGCACCGGCGGCTGTCCACCCTGCCCCACCACGAGGCGGTCGAGGAGATCCACCGCAGCCGTGCCGAGCTCGAGGAACTGGTGCAGGACGAAGTGAGCGGTTTCTGCTACCCCTACGGTGACCTCGACACGGTGACCGAGCAGGAGGTGCGGGCCGCCGGTTACTCCTACGCCTGCGCGGTCCGCCCTCCACACCGGGGAGGGCTGTTCACCCTGCCCCGGATCTACGTGGGCGACCGTGACAACGGGCCCCGGCTGGAGATGAAGCGGTGGCGGGCCGCGCTGCGGGAGTCCGGGTCCTTCCGAGTGGGTAGACATTCTCCCCACGGTGTATGAGGCGTTCCCACCGACAAGGGTGTCACCGTCGAGCCGGATGTCCGGGAACACCGTCTGCTCCGGGGAGGGATCGTGGAGGGTTTTCCGCTGTCGTTGGCGGTCAACGGTCGGGAGTACGAGTTCGCCGACAGGTTGGTGAGCTATTCCGCCGTGGAGTCCGGTCCCTCGTCCTCCGCGGTGACACCGGAGTCGGTGGCGGTGGTCGGACTCGGCTACGTGGGGCTGCCGACCGCCGTGGAGTTCCACACGCAACACGTGCGGGTGATCGGTGTCGACGTCAGTCCCGATCGTCTGGAGAACATCCGGCGGGGAGAGGTCGACCTGGCCGAGTCCGACCGACGGCGGCTGCGCGCGGGCCTGGAGAGCGGCGGCATCCGGGTGAGCTCGGACAGTTCGCTCATCGGCTCGGTCGAGGCCGTGGTCATCTGCGTTCCCACACCGGTCGGAGCGGACAACACGCCGGACCTGGGGGCCCTGCGCGAGGCGTGCCTGGGGGTCGTCGAGCACATGCGTGCCGGGCAGACCGTCATCCTCACCTCGACGAGCTATGTGGGAACCACCCGGGAGCTGTTGGCCGAACCGCTGCGACGGCGTGGTTTCACGCCCGGCGACGACGTGTACGTGGCCTTCAGCGCCGAACGCATCGACCCGGGCAACCCGGACCACCGGCAGCAGGACACCCCTCGGGTGCTGGGCGGGATCACCGAGAGCTGCGCCAAGCGGGCAGCGAGCGTGATCAGCTGTGTCACCCGCTCCGTGTTCCTGGTGAGCTCGCCGGAGGCGGCGGAGCTGACCAAGCTGTACGAGAACGTGTTCCGGGCCGTCACGCTGGCGGTGGCCAACGAGTTCGCCGAGGTCTGTCGTGGGTTGGAGCTGGACCCCATCGAGGTGACCCTGGCCGCGGGGACCAAGCCCTACGGATTCCTCGGCGGGTTCCCCGGCCCGGGGGTGGGTGGGCACTGCATCCCCTGCGATCCGTACTACCTGCTGTGGCAGCTGCGTGAGCGGCGGGCACAGGCGCCGCTGTTGGAGCAGGTGATGCGGGCGATCCGGCAGCGACCACACCAGGTGGTGCGGCGTGCCACGGAGCTGCTGCGGGAGCACGGTGTGGCGACGCCGAACCCGCGGGTGCTGGTGATCGGGGTCAGCTACAAGGCCGGGGTGGGGGATCTGCGGGAGTCTCCCGCCCTGCCGATCCTGGGCGGGCTGCGGGCCTCGGGAGCCGAGGTCGCCTACCACGACCCCCTGGTTCCCCGGGTCGAGCTGGAGGACGGCACCGAGCTGGTCGACACCGAGTGTCCGGAGGGACAGCGGTGGGACCTGGTGGTGGTGCACACGCTGCACCCCGGAGTCGACTACGACTGGGTAATCGATTACCCGCTGGTGTTGGACGCCACCTACCTGTTCGACCGGGTCCCACACCGTCGGTTGTTGTGAGGAGGGGACGTGTTCGCCCGTGAGGAAGACAACCCGACCACGCCCGTCGGTATGGACACGAGCTCTCCGGCCCTGGTGTTCAAACTGGACGACAATCCGCTCCACCACGGTGGTCTGGGGGTGATCCGGAGTCTGGGGCGCCTCGGGGTGCCCGTCTACGCGGTGTGCGAGAGCCGGTTCGTTCCCGCCGCCGGTTCGCGTTACCTGCGTGGCTACTGGCGCTGGCGGGCCACCACGGCCTCCACGGAGGAGGTACTCGACGGTCTGGGTCGGATCGCGCGCCACCTCGGACGCCCCACCGTGGTCATCCCCACCGACGACGCCGGAGCCATCCTGCTGGCCGAGCACTCCGAGCGGGTCCCTCCGGAGCTGCTGTTCCCCGGTTCGCCCGGCGGCCTGCCCCGCAGGATGGCGGGCAAGGACTCGTTGTCCGAGTTGTGCGCGCAGCACGGGATCCCGACCCCCGTGACGGAGACGGTGGCCACCTGGTCGGCGGCCCGCTCCTTCGCTGCCGAGGTCGGTTGGCCCCTGGTGGTCAAGCTGACCATGCCGTGGCGGGCCCGCGGACGTCCCCGTCCTCCCAGCACGAGCGTGGTGAGCGACCTCGACCGCCTGCGGGAGCTGTTCGAACGAGCCGGGCAGCCGCTCCTGTTGCAGGAGTTCCTCCCCGACAGTGGGCACGAGCGTTCCGCGCGGGACTGGTTCTTCCACGGTTATCGGGGTGTCCACACCGACGAGGTCGTGGGCTGCACCGGTGTGAAGGAGCGCTCGTACCCTTCCGGAGCCGGACTGACGAGCTGCGGACGGTGGGCGAGCAACCCGGAGCTCGCACGTTCGGCCGTGGCGTTGCTCCGCGACACGGGCTACCGCGGTCCGGTGGACATGGACTGGCGCCGGGACCCGCGTGACGGGCGTTACAAGCTGTTGGACTGCAATCCCCGGCTGGGAGCCCAGTTCAGGTTGTTCAGTGACGAGTCCGGCCTGGACCTGGCCACCGTCACCTATCTGGACCTGACCGGCCAGCCCCTCCCGAGGCTGGAGGGAACCGACCGGCGCTTCGTCGTGGAGAACTACGACCCGCTGGTCGTGCTCGCCGACCGCGGTGTCGACGGCCCCCCGCTCCGTGAACGGCTCTCCCCACTGTGGCGGGCCGAGGAGAGGGCCTGGTTCGCGCGCGACGACCTCGTGCCGTTCGGGTTGATGTGCCTGCGTATGGGATGGCGCGCGTTGACCCGGCGTGTTCCGTTCCCGAGTCGGCAGCCCCGGGGACGTCCACCGCGATTCCGTCGGGCACGGGCGGTGACACCCGGGGGACCGGTGGCCTCGGGGCAACGGGTCGGACAGGAAGAACACCGAGTCGAGGGGGTCCGAGGATGAACGAGACAGTGGACGTCGCCGTCGTCGGCGCCGGACCGTACGGTCTGTCGCTGGCCGCGCACCTGCGTGCCGCCGGCGTCAGCCATCGCCAGTTCGGGGTGCCGCTGAACCTGTGGCGCACCGCCATGCCGCGGGGCATGTACCTGAAGTCCCAGGGTTTCGCCTGCAGCCTCTCGGATCCCCACGCCAGTCACACGCTGGAGACCTTCTGCCGGGAGACCGGTCGGGTCTACGCCCACATCGGTGTTCCGGTCTCGTTGGACACCTTCCTGGAGTACGGCACGTGGTTCGAGCGCAACCACGCCCCCGACGTGGAGCAGGTGCTCGTCGACCGGCTCCGTCGGACCGGGGACCGCTACGAACTCGAACTGACGGACGGTCGTACGGCGAGCGCGCGGAACGTGGTGGTCGCCACCGGGGTGGAGCACTTCGTGCGGATGCCGGACGTGCTGGCCGAACTGCCCGCCCACCTGTCCTCGCACGCCAGTGCCCACGTGGATCTGGGGGTGTTCCGGGACCGCGAGGTGGCGGTCCTGGGAGCGGGGCAGTCCGCGTTGGAGACCGCGGCCCTGCTGCGCGAGTCGGGGGCCTCGGTGCGGATCGTCGCCCGGCGCGGGCGGATCGCGTGGAACGGACTCCCCCCGGCCGAGGAGCGGAGCCTGCGCAGCAGACTCCGCGAACCCGAGGCCGGCCTGGGAACCGGATGGGCCACCTGGTTCTACTCCGAACACCCCGAGCTGTTCCGGTTCCTGCCGCCCGCCACCAGGGTGAGACTGGCCCGTACCGCCCTCGGCCCCGCCGGTGCGTGGTGGCTGCGGGACAGGGTGGACGGAAAGATCCCCATGCTGCTCCAGCGCGAAGTGGAATGGGCGGATCCGGCGGGGGACCGGGTGCGGCTCGGACTGCGTCGGGGCAGCGAGACCAGCACGCTGTCGGTGGACCACGTGATCAGCGCGACGGGGTACCGTCCCGACCTCGGACGGTTGTCCTTCCTCAGCCCCGAGCTCCGCGCCGGGGTGAGCACGCTGGACCGCACCCCCCGCGTGGGGTCCGACTACCAGTCCTCCGTACCCGGACTGTTCTTCGTCGGTCCCGCCGTCGCCCCGAGCTTCGGCCCCGTGATGCGGTTCGTCTACGGGGCGCACCACGCCTCCCGGGCGGTGACGGCGCGGATATCACCGGCCCGGGAACGCAGGGTCTTCGCCGTTCCGGGGACCCGCGGATGACCCGCCAGCTGCCCCGTCGGGACGTGGGGGGCGACGACACCGCCCGGCCCGGGACGGAGACCACATGGTCGCATCGGCCCGAGGTCCCGCTGCCGGGCCGGTGGGTGCGCCTGCTTCCCCGGAGACTGCTGCTGGGCACGGACGTTCTGGCGTTGTGTGCGGTGCTGCCGTGGCTGGGAGTGGGGCCGGTGGTGGCGCTGGTCCACTCCTGTGGGGTGCTGGTGGTGCTCTCGGCTCGGGGAGCGCACCGGCTGCGTCTGTGCGCACGGGCCTCGGACGAGTTCGGACACGTGGTGCTCGCCAGCGCCCTGTCGTTGGTTCCGTTGGCGCCCGGCCTCGGGCCGGTGCGCACGGCCGTGCTCGGCGGGGGGGTGACGGGTGCGCTGTGCGGTGCGCGGCTGCTGGTGAGCGGGGTGTTGAGCACTCTGCGTGTTCGCGGCAGGCTCGTCGAGACGGTCCTGGTGGTCGGTGGTTCCGACGCGGCGGGGGAGATCCTGCGGGATCTCGGGCGGCACCCCGAGTTCGGACTGCGTCCGGTCGGGGTGCGTCACCGCGGCGGTGTCCCCGAGGACGGACCGGTGGTCGCGGAACCGGCAGAGCTGGAGGAACTCGTCCGACGGTACGCAGCGACCAGGGTGATTCTCTGCCCGGAGAGCTCGGAAGCGGACGAGCTCGTCGACGCGGTACGACGCTGCCGCTGCCCTTCGGTGGACTTCTGCGTGCTGCCGAGACTTCCGGACCTCGGCCTCGCCGTGCCGAAGGCGGCGCTGGACGAGGTGTGGGGAATCCCGTTGCTTCCGTTGCGCACGGGGGGCCGGACGGTGGCGGCACGCTCGACCAAGCGGGTGTGCGATCTCGCCCTCGCGGTTCCCCTGCTGGTCGCGGTGACACCGTTGTTGGCGGTACTCGCCGCGCTGGTGCGGTGCGGCGGTGGACGCAGCCCTCTGTTCCGCCAGGAGAGAGTCGGCAGGGACGGGGGACTGGTGCTGGTGACGAAGCTGCGCACGGTGCTGGCGGTGGACGAGCACACCGGCTGGAGGCCGTTGCCGGAGCAGTGCGGGCGCCTGGGCACGTGGTTGCGCCGTACCCACCTCGACGAGCTCCCCCAGCTGTGGGATGTGGTGCGCGGTCGTCTGTCGCTGGTGGGCCCGCGACCGGAACGGCCGTACTACGCGGTGCGCTTCTCCGCCGAGATCCCCCACTACGCCGACCGGCACCGCGTCGCGGGGGGAGTCACCGGTTGGGCACAGGTGAACGGTTTGCACGGCGACACCTCGATCGCCGAACGGGCCCGTTTCGACAACCACTACATCGAGTACTGGACGCCGTGGACGGACCTGGTGGTGCTCGTGCGCACGGCGGGGGTGCTGGCGGGATTCGGGCAGGGACACAACGAACACGAGGAGGCCGGGAGTGCGAGTACTACACGTGATCACGGGCTTGGGTGTCGGTGGTGCCGAACTGCAGTTGTACGAACTGGTGCGGCGCAGCAGACACGACTGTGAGGTGGCCGCGCTGTACAACGCGGGCGAGGTGGCCGGGATGATCTCCGAGGCCGGTGTCCCGGTACACGACCTGGGAATGCGCAGCAACACGGAGCCGAGCGCGCTGTACAGACTGCGTTCGCTGATGCGCTCCGGAGGGTTCGACGCGGTGCACACCCACCTCTATCGCTCCTGCGTCTACGGCCGGCCGGCCGCGCGCCTGGCGGGGGTGCCGGTGGTCGTCGCCACCGAACACTCCATCGGACAGACCCATCTCGAACGCAGACGTATGACCACCGGGGTGCGGCTGCTCTACCTGGCCAGTGAGCGGTTCGGCGACACCACGGTCGCCGTCTCGGACACCGTGGCCGAACGACTGCGGCGCTGGGGTGTGCCCGGACGCAGGATACGGGTGGTTCCCAACGGGGTCGACTTCGACCGGGTGACCTTCGACCCGGTAGCCCGCCGCCGTACCCGCACCGAGCTCGGTCTGTCCGAGCGGGAACGAGTCATCGGGGTGCTGGGCAGACTCGACCCGAACAAACGTTTCGACCTGCTCATCGAGGCGGCCGCTCCCCTGCTCGACGAGCACACGCGGGTGGTGCTGGTCGGCGACGGTCCCGACCGGCAGCGGCTGGAACGGATCGCGCACGAACACGGGGTCTCCGACCGGGTGCTGTTCGCGGGGCAGCGCAGTGACGTCGCCGCGGTGCTGTCGTCCTTCGACCTCTTCGTCGCCTGCTCGAAGCAGGAAACCTTCGGGCTCTCGGTGCTGGAGGCGTTGGCCAACGGGCTCGTCGTGCTCTACACCACCTGTCCGGCCCTGGAGGGAGTGGACACCGACCGGGCCGTCGAGGTGGAGGGGACTCCGGAACGGCTCCGTGCAGCCCTGCGGGGCGAGCTGGAGGCACAACGTCCCCGTGCTCAGGTGGAGCAGCTGCGCACGCTCTACGGCATGGAGGCGGTGACCGAGCGTCTCGACTCGTTGTACGAGCACCTGTTGGCCCGCGGGGGAGGCAGCTCCTCCCAACGGGGGAGGACGCGAGACCTCACGACCGGTCCGACCACCACGGGGGTGCACCGATGAGGGCACTGGTCACCGGAGCCGCTGGTTTCCTCGGCTCCCACTTGGTCGAGCACCTGCTGGAGAACGGGCACACCGTGGTCGCCCTGGACGACGGGAGCACGGGGGACTGGCGGAACCTGGACTCCGCTCCAACCCGGCGGTTGCACCGGGTGCCCGGAAGCGTGCTCGACGCGCGCACCGTGGACGAGGCGGCCGCGGGCTGCGACGTGATCTTCCACCTGGCCGCCGCCGTGGGGGCCTTCGTCATCCGGGACCGCACGTTGGACAGTCTGCTCACCAACATCCACGGAACCCAGCACGTCATGGAGGCGGCCTCGCGGCACCGCGCACGGGTGCTGCTGGCCTCCACCAGCGAGATCTACGGCAAGAACGACAAGGTGGGACTGACCGAGCAGGACGACCGGATCGTGGGTTCCCCCCTGAAGTCCCGTTGGTCCTACTCGGAGGCGAAAGCGGTCGACGAGAGTCTGGTGCGGGCCTGGGACGAGGAACGGGGCGTGTGGTCCGTCACGGTGCGCCTGTTCAACACCGTGGGACCCCGGCAGAGCGGCCGCTACGGGATGGTCCTTCCGCGTTTCGTGTCCAAGGCGCTGCGCGGAATGCCGCTGACGGTCTTCGGAACGGGGGAGCAGATCCGGTGTTTCTGCCACGTCGCCGACGTCGTTCCCGCACTGCTCGATCTGGTCCGTACCGAACGCGCCCGTGGCCACGCGGTGAACCTGGGCAGCGCGGAACAGGTGTCCATCGTCGGGCTGGCACACCGCGTGATCGCCCTGACGGGGTCCCGCAGTGGGATCGAGTACCACTCCTACGAGGAGGTCTACGGCAGCGGCTACGAGGACATGCGACGTCGGGTTCCGGACTGCACGCTCGCGCGGGAGCTGGTCGGTTTCCACCCGGCGCACGACATCGACTCGATCATCCGTTCCGTGATCGACGAACACACCCGCACCGCCGACCGGACCACAGTGGCTTCCTCGCTGTCCGGTCGCGAGTGACCCGTGATTGGTGGCGGTGATGCGTGCCGGTTCCGGATCGTCGGGGTTTCGCCGCCGGATGCGTCTCGGCGGCTGGCGGACCGGTCTGCTCACGTGTGTGCCCGCACTGGGGTTGGTGTTGTTGATGCTGGTGTGGTCGGTCGAGTCCGGCCCCCGGTCCGGCCCCTCCTCCCGATCCGGGACCGACGTGGTGGCGGCGCTTCCCTTCTGGAACCTCGAACGGGGAAGAAGCGCTGTGCTGCGGCACAGCCGCGTGTTCAGTGAGGTGTCACCGTGGATATACGGTCTGGACTCCCGGGGTGGGGTCGTCAGCCAGGTGCCTGCCGAACGCGCCGCGGCGGCGAACTCCCTCGTGAACCGGATGCGGGACACGCGGCTGCGGATCACTCCCACCGTGGCGAACATGACCGACGGGCGCTGGTCCTACGAGGCCGTGGCGCCGGTACTGCACGATCCCCGGCGCAGGAGGGAGCACGTCCGCGAGGTCGTCGACCTGGTGCTGCGCAACGACTACGCCGGGGTGGACATCGACTACGAGGAACTCCGGGCCTCCGACCGCGCGGCCTTCAGCGCACTGGTCCGTCAGCTCGCCGCGGCCCTGCACGCCCACGACAGGTCGTTGTCCGTGGCGGTGTTCGCGAAGGCCTCCCGGAACGGCTACGACGAGCGCAACGTGGCCCAGGACTACGCCGCGATAGGTCGGTTCGCCGACCAGGTGCGTCTCATGGGCTACGACCGGCACTGGTCCACCTCCGCCCCCGGTCCGGTGGCGCCGGTGGACTGGGTCCGCGAGGTGGTGGCCTACGCCCGGGACACCATTCCCGCACACAAGATCGTGCTGGGTGTGCCGCTCTACGGATACGACTGGTCCGGGGGACGCGGTGAGCCCGTGACCTGGGCGGAGGCCATGCGGCTGGTGCGGGAGCACGACGTCGGGGTGCGGTTCGACGAACAGAGCGCGACACCCTGGTTCCGCTACACCGACGCCGAGGGAAACGGTCACGAGGTCTGGTTCGAGAACGCGACCAGTTCCCGGGCGAAGTTCGAGGTGGCGGACCGGGCCGGCATCGGTGGTGTCTACCTGTGGATGTACGGAGCCGCGGATCCGGGTACCTGGACGCGGTTGCGTCACGTGTTCTCCCGGGGAGAGGAGGGGCGATGATCTCCCGAACCCGCGCCCCGTCCCGTGTCCCGAGCGAACGGCGGAGGTGACCGTGGTGATTCCGTGGTGGCTGTTGGCGGTCCTGGTTTTCGGGGCCAACTTCGTGCTCTGGGGCGGAGTGGGGCTGCTGCGTGCCACGAGCGCCCTCCTCGGCTGGTTGCGCACCCGTGTGCTGGCGCGTTCGTGGTTGCTGCGCGCGCTGTCCGACCTCGGGAGGCTGTGTTCGCCACCGCGGGCAGTCTCGGAAACGGTTCCTCGTCGGGCGGGGCGGATCGGAGTCGAACGAGTGGCCGTGCTCATGGCCGCGCACAACGAGGAACTGGTGATACGCCGCAGCCTGGAGTCGGTGCTGGCGCTGGTTCCCGCCGAGAACGTCCACGTCGTCTCCGACGGCTCCACCGACCGCACGGTCGAGATCGCCGAGAGCACGGGGGTGAACGTGATCAGCACCCGGGCCAACGTGGGGAAGGCCGGGGCGTTGCGGGAGGCGGTGGAGCGCTTCGAGCTGGTCGAGCGCTACGCGTTCGTGCTGCTGCTCGACGCCGACACCAGACTCGACGACAACTACTTCCGGGCGGCACTGCCCCTGTTCGAGAACCCGGAGGTGGCGGCGGTGGCCGGTTTCGTCCGCAGCGACTGGGACCGGTCCGGCATGTCGTTGTTGGGACGGTTGCTCGTGTGCCACCGGCAGCGGATCTACGCGCTGAGCCAGTACCTGCTCAAGTTCGGCCAGACCTGGCTGCGCTGCAACGCCACCCACATCGTTCCCGGATTCGCCAGCATGTACCGCACGGCGGTGCTGCCCTTCATCGACATGAACCCGCCCGGGCTGGTGATCGAGGACTTCAACATGACCTTCGAGGTCTACCAGAAGGGTCTTGGCAAGGTGGGCTTCACCCCGCGGGCGGTGGCCTACACCCAGGATCCCGACAACCTGCGGGACTACGTGCGACAGACCAAACGCTGGGCACTGGGACTGTGGCAGACGGTGCGACGGCACCGCCCGCGGCGAAACCTGTTCAGCTGCATGGTGTTCCTGCTGATCACGGAGCTGCTGACCAGCAGCCTGATGATGGTGCTGCTTCCGGCGGTCCTGCTGTTGCTGCTCGTACCGGTGCTGTTTCCGGAGTTCGCCGCCGACTCCGCCCTCGGACCCCTCCACGAGGCGGTGGCCGAACACGTCTCACTGGTCACTCTGCTGTTTGGGGTGGTGCTCGTCGACCTCCTGCTGAGCCTGCTGGCGGCACTGCTGTTGCGCCGTTCCCGCTTCCTCGTGTTCGGGGCCTTCTTCCTCGGGCTGCGTGTCCTGGACTGTGCGTTGTCGCTGTACACTCTGCCGCTGGCCTGGTTGACGAGGTCGACGGGTCGGTGGAGCAGCCCGGGCCGGAGAGTGCCCCCGGGCGGTGCGACGCTCTCGAGGCCCACCGTGGCCCACACCCTGCGTGGAGAGATCCTTCCCGGAACCGGCGGCGCCTCGAACGAGCGTGCCTCCACCGGAGGGCCCTGAGGGGACTTTTCCCCGGACCGTCCCACGAGGAGTTCCGCGGAATCCTGGCCTGCGATCGTGTGTGACCTGGGGCAGAATCCGATGTGAACACCGAAGGTCAGTGGGTGTGCCGGGGGGCGGGATGCTGCGTCTGCTGTTGGTGGACGAACAACGCATGTTCGTCGAGGCGTTGGGCCAGTGTCTGTCCACCGCGCCGGACCTGTGGGTGGCGGGCAGCGCCGACCCGTTCGAACAGGAACTGGCGGACAAGATCGCGGCGGCTCGTCCGGACGTCGTGACGGTGGATCTCGTCTCCTGTGGGAGCGAGGCATCGGAGGTGCTCCGCCGACTGAACGAGGCCTGCCCCGCTGCGGGGATCGTGGTACTGGCCTCGGGACCGGGGCGGGAGCTGGCCGTGGAGGCGGCGCGTGCCGGAGCGCTCGCCTGGGTGCCCAAGGAGCGCGGTATCGCCGACCTGGTGACGGTGATCCGGGGGGTGAGTCGGGGAGAGGGGTGGTATCCCCCCGAGTTGTTGGGGCCGGTGCTGCGTTCCCTGCGACGGCAGGACGCTGGTTCCGGAGGGAGCGGGCCGCTGGAGTCCCTCAGCTCCAGGGAGCGGGACGTGCTGGCGGGGATGGTGGAGGGAAAACGATCCCGGCAGATCGCCGAGGAGCTGTTCGTCTCGGTGCAGACCGTACGGACCCACACTCGCAGTATTCTCGACAAGCTCGACGTCCACAGCCAGATCGAGGCGGTCATGCTGGTTAGGTCGGGGGAGGGGACGAGGGACCAGGCGTGATCGTGGGGCGACCTTCCACAGGAGCGGCCTCCTCCGGGACTCCGCGTTCCCGGGGAGGGCCGGGGAAGCGCGGAGCACGGGTGTTCATGGTCATCACACGCCTCGACGGGGGTGCGGGGGTCGTTGCGTTATGGTCGGCGGTGGAGCTGCTGGCGCGTTCCTACGCCGTGACCATCGTCGCCGGCGTCGAAGGCGGTCTGCTGGAACGGGCACGTCGGGCGGGAGTGCCCACGGTGGTGGAGCCGAGTCTGTGCAGGCCGATCCGACCGTGTCGGGATCTCACGGCGTTGTTCCGACTGACCTGCCTGTTCCTCCGGGAGAGGGTCGACGTCGTGCACACCCACACCGCCAAGGCCGGGGCGGTGGGAAGGCTGGCCGCCCGGTTGGCAGGTGTCCCTCGGGTGGTGCACACCTACCACGGCTTTCCGTTTCACCCTTTCCAACCAGGGGTCGTCCGGGAGAGTTACGTCCGGATCGAACGCCTGCTCGGTCCGCTCACCGACACCGTGCTCTGCGTGGGGAAGTCGGTCACCGCCGAGGCGGTGGAACGCGGGCTGGTGCCACGGGACCGCGCCCGTACGGTCGGGGTGCCGGTTTCCCGCGAGGTGCCGCGCGCCGATGCCGTGACCAGGGCCCGAGCGCGGCGCGAACTGGGCGTCTCCGAACACGGACTGTTGGTCGGGGCGGTGGGACGGCTGACGTACCAGAAGGCCCCGGAGGACTTCGTGACCGCCTTGCGGCTGCTGTCGGAGCGGCACGAGGTCCGCGGCGTGTGGGTGGGGGACGGGGAGCGTCGTGATTCCGTGGCCGCGCTGGCGCGGAGAGAACTCGGGGAAGGGCTCCTGCTGACCGGCGAACGGGAGGATGTGCGGCGGTTGCTTCCCGCCTTCGACGTGTTCGTGCTGCCGAGCAGGTACGAGGGCCTGCCGTTGGCCCTGGTGGAGGCGATGTGGTGCGGGTTGCCCGTGGTGGCCACGGCGGTCAACGCGGTTCCCGACCTGGTCGTTCCGCCGGACACGGGGCTGTTGGTGCCGCCGGAACGTCCGGACGCCCTGGCCGCCGCTGTGGCGGAGCTGCTGGGGTCTCCCGTCCTGCGTGCCCGGATGGGGGAGGCGGCACGCCGGCTGATCGACGAGCGTTTCGACCTGGCCGCGCACTGCGACGAGACGGAGCGCGCCTACCGCCTCGAACACGCCGAACACCGAGCGAAGTGAATTCTTCACTCAGTGTGCAAGCTTTGTGGTGACCGTGTACAACTGGGGTATCGGATCGGCGAGTCCGGAGCGGATGCACCGAACGAGGGTTCGTAACCCGTTCGCGAGTGTCCACCGGACAGGCCGAGCGCGTCCGGACTCGCGGCCCCGTGCGGGCACGGGCGAGGAATCCGTGCAGGGTGTGTCGCGCGGGCGCCACGGCGACGAGGGGGGACCAATGGCTCGGTTGGTGCTGGGCGATGATCACGCCGTTTTCGTGGACGCGTTGGTGACCGTGTTGCCCCAACGGGGAATCGAGGTGCTGGCCACGGCCGACACCATCGAGGGCACTGTGGGCGTGGTCCGGGACAACGCACCCGAGGTGTGCCTGGTGGAGCGGTTCTTCGTCGACGGGGACTCCCTGGACTTCCTGCACGAGATCATGGCGGCCGGAGGGCCCCACATGCGGGTGGTGCTGCTCACGGCGGATCGTGAGCCGGCGGCGGTCCGCCGTGCGATGCGGGCCGGGGCCGCGGGATACGTCAACAAGATGTGCGGGCTGACCGCCCTGGTGGAGGCGGTAGGCAAGGTGTGCGCGGGACAACCGGTCACCAGACTGCCCGCCTTGGCGCAGCGCAGGATCTGCGGTGAGGACAGTGGAAGGGGGGCGCCGTTGGAGGAACTCACCCCCCGCGAACACGAATGTCTGCGGCTGCTGGCCACGGGTGCGCACACCGCCAACATGGCCCGTTCCCTGGGCATCTCCACCGCCACGGTACGCAGCCACGTACAGGGCTTGCTGACCAAGCTGGGAGTCCACTCCCGACTGGAGGCGGTGACACTGGCCATCCGGCACAGTCTTCTCGACAGCGGTGACGCTGCCGAGCGACAGCGGTGACACCGCCCTGGGAGACACGGAGGCCTCCTCGGTTGGGTCCGCTCAGCGGTGGCCGCCGATGTGGTCGAGCAACAGCTCGTTGATCCGTTCCGGAGCCTCTTCGGACATCCAGTGGGAGATCCCACGCAGCACCTCGAAGCGGTAGTCGCCGGTCACATAGGAGGCCGTCGCCTCGGCGGCCCGGGCTCCCACGGCGGCGTCCTCGGTGCTCCACACGTAGAGGGTGGGGACGGTGATCCTTCCCACGGCTCCGGTGTGCCGCATGGCGCGGTACCAGTTCAGCGCGGCGGTGAGCGCGCCCGGTTCCCGCATCCGGTCGAGGTAGGTCGCCACGTGCTCGGCGGGAACGCGTTGCTCGAAGAACTGTTCGAGGCGTTGTGCGCCCTCGGCCAACAGGGTGTGCTCAGCGTCCTCGGAGCGGAAGAGCCGCATGTAGGCGGATCTGCGCTGTTGGTCCGGGTCGTGCGTGATCGCCTGCCCGAAGGCCTCCGGATGGGGGACGGACAGCGCGGACAACGTCCGTATCCGATCCGGTGCCGCTGCGGCGGTGGCCCAGGCCACGGCCGCTCCCCAGTCATGACCGACCAGGTCGAAACGCTCCCACTCCAGCCGGTCGGCCATCGCCAGCACGTCGCCGACGAGTTCCTCCATCCGGTACGCCTCCACCCCCTCGGGACGCACACCGGGGGAGTAGCCCCGTTGGTCGGGCGCGACCGCGTGGTAGCCCGCGCCGGCGAGAGCCGCGAGCTGGCTCCGCCACTGCAGACCCGACTGGGGGAAACCGTGCAGCAGCAGCACACCCTGAGCGGCGGGCGGCCCCGCCTGCAACGCGTCGAACTTGCCCGCCGCGGTGGGAATCGTCACGTGATCCGGCACACGGCCACCATACGCGCGATCCGCGACCGAGATCCAGAACCCGACCCACGCGAACGGGGAAACGGAGCGCCGGTTGCGTCACCGTCCGGTCACGGAACCGGCGTGCCGGCCCCGATCACGGCCTCGTTGACCCGTTCGACCCGCTCGACGACTGGTTTGACGACCCGCCTGTCGTAGGTCATCAGACCGTTGACCTCGTTCTCCACGTCGGAGAGCTGGGTGTGGACCGCCGCCGAGAGACCTCCGCGTTCGACCGCCTCGATCAGGGAGTGTCCGAGCTCCTCGTACCGGCGGGTGAGTCCCTCCCGCGTGTCGACCATCTCGTAGGCATGCGGTTCTCCCGGCCACAGATGTCCCGGTACGACCAGGCCGAGACCGCCGTACTCGCCGTCCACGGCGGCGCGTTCGGAGGTGGCTTCCGGTCTCCCCGGGCCCACGTAGGTGTGGTCGTCGTAGATGTCACCCGTGCCGGTGTCCGGCAGGGACGAGCAGCAGTTCACGCCGCTGGAGGCGTTCACCAACCTGCTCGGGTCCAGACGTCGGACCGTGCCCGCGATGCGGGCGGTGTCGAACTCGCCCCATCCCTCGTTGAACGGGACCCAGGTCACCAGTGAGGTCACACTGTCCAGCTGGTCGACGATCGTGGTCATCTCCCGTTCGAAGGCCCTGGCGGCCTCCTGGCCGGGAGGACCGTTGGTTCCACCGCTGTCCGAGTCCAGGGACGGTATGTCCTGCCAGACCAGAACTCCCGTCCTGTCGGCCCAGTAGTACCACCTCTTCGGAGCCACCTTGGTGTGTTTGCGCACCATGTTGAACCCCATCCGGCGGGCCTGGACGAGGTCGTGGCGCAGCGCCTCGTCCGTGGGAGGGGTGTGCAGACCGTCCGGCCAGAAACCCTGGTCGAGCAGGCCCTGCTGGAACAGGATCCGGCCGTTGAGCGCCATACGCTGTCGTCCCCGTGAGTCGGTGACCAGCTCGATCGAACGCATGCCCGCGTAACTGTCCACGCGGTCCAGCTCCTGTCCGTCCGGTCCCAGCAGCCGCACGGTCAGTTCGTAGAGGTACGGATCATCCGGGCTCCACGGGCGGGGGTCGGGCACGGGTGCCCGCACGGGTTCGCCGGCCGGCGTGCGGGTGCGTGACACCACCGCGCCGTCCGGACGGGAGACCGTGGTCTCCACGGCGGAGGCGTCCTCGCCCCGGATCTCGGGGGCCATCCGGAAGCTCTCGTCACCGAGGCGGGGAGTGATGTTCAACTCCGCCAGATGGGTGGGGGAGACCGGTTCGAGCCAGACGGTGCGCCAGACACCCGAGGACCCCGTGTAGAAGATCCCGCCGGGTCGGTCGCGTTGTTTGCCGAGCGGATAGGGCCCACGTTCGTTGGTGTCGGTGACCGCCACGGTCAGCCGCTGGTTCCCTCGGGGACGCAGTGCTTCGGTCACGTCGAGGGTGAACGAGGTGAACCCTCCCTCGTGAGTGCCCAGCCGACTGCCGTTGACCCACACCGTCGCCCGCTGGTCCACCGCGCCGAAGTGCAACAACACCCGGTCCTGCTGCCAACCGGGGGGAACGCGGAACTCCCTCCGGTAGAGCATGTGGTCGTCGTGCCTGCGGATCCCGGACAACGCGGACTCCACCGGGTAGGGGACCAGGATCCGCTCGGGAAGGCGCTGTCGTCGATCCGGCGGGGCGTCGCCGCCCGCGTACCTCCACTCCCCGTTGAGGTTCCTCCAGCGGGGGCGCTTCAGCTGCGGACGGGGGTACTCCGGCAGTGCGTTGTCCGGACCGACCCGTTCGGTCCACGGGGTGCTCAGGGGAGGTCGTTCCGGACGCCACCCCTCCTCCGGGGGCGCGGCCGCCGCCGGCATGACACAGAGCACGAGGAGACCGGCCAGGGCCACTCCACCGGCGGTCCGCAGGGGGTGGCGGAGACGTCTCGGCCGCGACGACCTCATGGGGGCTCCTTCGAGTTTTTCGGCGAGCACCAGCGGTCGACATTAGTGACCGAGAACACGGGCTAGGTCAACGTGCCACCCGCGTGGTTGACCCGTGGGGAGGAATGCTGTGGCCCCGAAGGGGTGAGGCGGTTAGCTTGTGAGATCCCCCGCACGTGCCGGGGCGGGAGAACACGACAGTGGAGAGTGATCGAGAATGACGGAGACCACAGCCTCCGGGCGGGCCTCCCGGTCCGAGCGGCCGGAGGAGGGCACCGCGACCGAGCAGTTCCGCTCAGCCCGGGACTTCCTGCTCCGCAACGCCGAGGACTACGAGGCGGCACGCGCGGGCTTCCGCTGGCCCGAACCGAGGTATTTCAACTGGGCACTGGACTGGTTCGACACCATAGGCGGCGAGGTGGACCGGACGGCGCTCTGGATCACCCGTCCGGGAGGAGACTCCGAGCGGGTCTCCTACGCGGAGCTGACCACGCGGTCGAACCGGGTGGCCAACTGGTTGCGCGGACTCGGGGTGAGTCGTGGGGACCGGCTGCTGCTCATGCTCGACAACCGTACGGAACTCTGGGAGACCCTGCTGGCCGCGATGAAGCTGGGGGCGGTGACGATTCCGGCCACCCCCTTGCTCGGCCCCGGGGAGCTGGGGGACCGCCTCGAGCGGGGAAGGGTCCGGCACGTGGTGACCTCCGTCGAACACGTTCCCAAGTTCGACGGCATCGGCGGGGACTACACCGGCGTGTCCGTGGGTGGGGTGCGGCCCGGTTGGTGGGACTACACCGAGAGCGCGAGTGCTCCGACCGAGTTCCTCCCCCAGGGCAGAACCCGCGCCGAGGATCCGCTGCTGATCTACTTCACCTCGGGAACCACCGCCCTGCCCAAACTCGTCGAGCACACCCACCTCTCCTATCCGGTGGGGCATCTGAGCACCATGTACTGGATAGGGCTGCGGCCCGGTGACGTGCACCTCAACATTTCCTCTCCCGGCTGGGCCAAGCACGCGTGGAGCTGCCTGTTCGCTCCCTTCAACGCGACGGCGACCGTGTTCGTGCACGGTTACGAGCGGTTCGACCCCGAGCGTCTGCTGGACGAGATGTCCCGGTGTGGTGTGACCAGCTTCTGCGCTCCCCCGACGGTCTGGCGCATGCTCATCCAGTGTGATCTCGGGCGAGTGGCCAACCCACCGCGACGAGTGGTCAGTGCGGGGGAACCGTTGAACCCCGAAGTGATCGACCGTGTCTCCGAGGAGTGGTCGGTGACGGTCCGTGACGGGTTCGGGCAGACCGAGAGCAGTGTCCAGATCGCCAACACCCCCGGACAGCCCGTACGTCCGGGGGCGATGGGACGACCCCTTCCCGGGTTCGACGTGGTGCTGGTGGACCCGGTGACGGGGGAACCCTCCGACGAGGGGGAGATCTGTCTGGCGCTCGATCCCCGACCGGTGGGGCTGATGAGCGGTTACTCCGAGGAGGGCAAAACCACCGAGGTGCTGCGCGACGGTTACTACCACACCGGGGACGTCGGTCGACGGGACGCGGACGGTTACATCACCTATGTGGGACGCACCGACGACGTGTTCAAGGCCTCCGACTACCGCATCTCGCCGTTCGAGCTGGAGAGCGTGCTGTTGCGGCATCCCGCCGTGGCCGAGGCCGCCGTGGTTCCCGCCCCGGATCCGGTGCGGTCGGCCGTGCCGAAGGCCTACGTGGTGCCGGCACCCGGATACACCGCCGACCGCGACACGGCGCTGAGTGTGCTGCGTCACGCACGTCAGCACCTGGCGCCCTACCAGAGGATCCGCAGGCTGCAGTTCGCCGAGCTTCCCAAGACGATCTCGGGCAAGATTCGCCGCGTGGAGTTGCGTAACAAGGAACAGAACCGTGTCCACGACGACGCGGTCGTCGAGGAGTTCCGCGAAGAGGAATTCGACGAGCCGAAGGGGTGAGATTCCTTCCGTTCCCCGTTCCGTTCCGGTTCGGGGAACACTTCGCTCGTTCGGACCAGTGGGCCGAAATCCTGAATGCCGCACAATCGATTATGCGGATTGTCGACAATAATAAAGTAGAAAAGAATCAGGGGGCGTGGAGGTACGGAGCTAGGGGAGGTGGAGACCCCGTCCGGGGTTCTTCGGCCCTCGAAGGGGCGCTGAGCTGCGAAAAGAGGTTCCGGTTCGACTGGGGGTGGGGTGTCTCACCGTCATCGGAGTACGAGCGTAACATCCGTGCCCTCTCCTGCGATGGAACGGGCAGAAGCGAATACGGAACGCGGAAACTCCCCCTGTCGGGGCCTCGGGTTCGTCCGATCGCACTCTTGCACCTCGCGTGGTTTTCGTGATACGCGCCGCGCACGCGTATTGTACGTCAAGTTCGGATCGAACGCCTTTGTCAGATCGTGACCTGCGGGGCGAAAGAGCGAATTTCTCCAGGTGAGGGCGGATTTTTTCACGGTGGGTGATCACGTGAATCATGCGATCCTACTATTTTTATGATTAGGGTCACAGCTATTTGCTGTTGCATTTTCCGTGAATGCGCCTAAGTTGGGTTCTCGGCGTACGGAATCTGCGTCGGGATCGGACGGCAAAGGTGCCGACCGAGTGTGCTGATCGGTGTCAGTGCGCGGCCCGTCAGGCGGCTGCCCGCATCGGTCCGGCGTGCCCCTTGTGTGAGGTGACCCGGCGCGCCCGTGAAAGCTCGGGGCGGCGAAATTCGCCGCGGTTCCGAGCGGTGCAGTGGCGCTTGACCAACGCGAGTGGGAGCTGAGTATGACCAAGAGCGTGGACGATCTTGCCCGTGGTGACCAGGAAGGGGACGATCAGGACCCGGTGTACCGCGAGCAGCAGGCGTTCGGCGACAATCCGTTGGAAGTACGCGACACTGATCACTACACGCATGAGTACGTCGGCGGTTTTGTCGACAAGTGGGATGATTTGATCGACTGGAAGAAGCGCTACGAAAGCGAAGGAAACTTCTTCATCGATCAGTTGCGCGCACGCGGTGTCAAGACCGTGCTGGACGCTGCGACGGGAACCGGTTTTCACTCGGTTCGACTTCTCGAAGAGGGGTTCGAGACCGTCAGTGCCGACGGAAGCCCGCAGATGCTGGCCAAGGCCTTCAGTAACGGACTGGCCTACGGTGGTTACATCCTGCGTGTGGTCAACGCCGACTGGCGTTGGCTCAACCGGGACGTGCACGGCGAGTACGACGCGATCATCTGTCTGGGCAACTCCTTCACTCACCTGTTTTCGGAGCGGGACCGCCGCAAGACCCTGGCCGAGTTCTACGCGATGCTCAAGCACGACGGTGTCCTGATCATCGACCAGCGGAACTACGACTCGATTCTGGACAACGGGTTCTCCAGCAAGCACACCTATTACTACGCTGGTGAGGACGTTTCCGCGGAGCCGGACTACATCGACGACGGTCTGGCGCGGTTCAAGTACACATTCCCGGACAAGTCCGAATTCTTCCTCAACATGTATCCGCTGCGGAAGGACTACATGCGGCGGCTCATGCGTGAGGTCGGTTTCCAGCGGATTGACACCTACGGTGACTTCCAGGAAACTTACGGTGAGAACGAGCCGGACTTCTACATTCACATAGCGGAGAAGAACTACCGCACCGAGGACGAGTTCATCGACATGTATTCGAGTGCGGTACACACCGCACGCGACTACTACAACTCGGAGGACGCGGACAACTTCTACTACCACGTCTGGGGCGGTAACGACATCCACGTCGGCCTCTACCAGACCCCGCAGGAGGACATCGCCACCGCCAGCGAGCGCACCGTCCAGCGGATGGCGGACAAGGTGGAGATCAACTCCTCGACCAGGATCCTGGACCTGGGAGCCGGTTACGGCGGGGCCGCCCGCTACCTGGCCAGGACCTACGGATGCCACGTCACCTGCCTCAACCTCAGCGAGGTCGAGAACCAGCGCAACCGTGAGATCACCAGGGCCGAGGGCCTCGAGCACCTGATCGAGGTGGCCGACGGCTCCTTCGAGGACATCCCCTACCAGGACAACGCCTTCGACATCGTCTGGTCGCAGGACTCCTTCCTGCACAGCGGTGACCGGGGCAGGGTTCTGGAAGAGGTCGTCAGGGTTCTCAAGCCGAAGGGCTCGGTGCTGTTCACCGACCCGATGGCCGCGGACTCGGCGAACAAGAACGACCTCGGTCCCATCCTGGACCGGTTGCACCTGGATTCGCTCGGTTCGCCCGGTTTCTACCGCAAGGAGCTGGCGCGGCTGGGTCTGCAGAACATCGAGTTCGAGGACCTCAGCGAGTATCTGCCCGTCCACTACGGCCGGGTGCTGGAAGTGTTGGAGAGTCGGGAAAAGGAACTCGCCGAGTTCATCGGCGAAGAGTACCGGACCCACATGAAGACCGGACTGCGCAACTGGGTGCAGGCCGGCAATGGCGGGAGCCTGGCCTGGGGCATCATCCACGCCAGGGCATGACAGCCGTCGCGTACGAAGAACGTTCGAAGAAATCAGCAGTGAGGTGAAGTTCAGCCGTGACTGAGATGAACCGCAGGTTGTTCACCAGTGAGTCCGTGACCGAGGGCCACCCGGACAAGATGTCCGACTCGATCAGCGACGCCATCCTGGACGCGATGCTGGCCCAGGACCCCCGCTCCCGCGTGGCGATGGAGACCATGATCACCACCGGCCAGGTGCACCTCGCCGGTGAGGTCACCACCGAGGCCGACGTGGACATCCCCGCCACCGTGCGGGAGAAGATCCTGGAGATCGGCTACGACAGTTCGGCCAAGGGCTTCGACGGCAACACCTGCGGCATCAGCGTCTCCATCGACGCGCAGTCCCCGGACATCGGGCAGGGCGTCGACAGCGCCCACGAGACCCGCGTCGAGGGTGCCATCGACGAGATCGCCCAGCAGGGCGCCGGTGACCAGGGGCTGATGTTCGGCTACGCCTCGAACGAGACCGACGAGCTGATGCCGCTGCCGATCGCTCTGGCCCACCGCATGTCGCGCAGGCTGACCAGGGTTCGCAAGGAGGGCGTGCTGCCCTACCTGCGCGCGGACGGCAAGACCCAGGTCACGGTCGAGTACGCCGGGGACCAGCCCGTCAAGCTGGACACCGCCGTGCTCTCCACGCAGCATGCCGAGGACATCGACCTCGACGCGATGTTGGCCCCCGACATCCGCCAGCACGTCATCGACCCCGAGATCGAGCGGGTCGGACTGGACACCACGGACCTGCGCCTGCTGGTGAATCCGACGGGTCGGTTCGTCACGGGTGGTCCGATGGGGGACTGTGGTCTGACGGGGCGTAAGATCATCGTGGATACCTACGGGGGTATGGCGCGGCACGGTGGTGGCGCGTTCTCGGGTAAGGATCCGTCGAAGGTGGACCGGTCGGCGGCGTACGCGACTCGGTGGGTGGCCAAGAACGCGGTGGCCGCGGGGTTGGCCAGTCGGATCGAGGTGCAGACGGCCTATGCGATCGGTAAGGCCGCGCCGGTGGGTCTGTTCGTGGAGACCTTCGGCACGGAGAACGTGGATCCGGTCAAGATCCAGGCGGCGATCAACGAGGTCTTCGATCTGCGTCCGGCGGCGATCATTCGGGATCTGGACCTGTTGCGGCCGATGTACGCGCCGACGGCGGCTTACGGGCACTTCGGGCGGACGGATGTGGACCTGCCCTGGGAACGCACCAACCGCGTCGAGGCCCTGAAGAACGCCGCTGGCCTCTGACAGCCGAACACGTGACGTGACGTGTCGTCGACGCCGCGGGGCGCGGTTCTCCCGCGCCCCGCGGCGTGGCGAGCAACACCAGGTTCTTTCCGTCCCCCACATGACCGCCGGCCGGTGACGGGCCACCGACATCGGCCTTGGTGAAGGAGTTTTTCGCAGTGCAAATCGCGGTGACCGGTTCTATCGCCACCGACCACCTGATGTCTTTCCCCGGCAAGATCGCCGATCAGCTCATCGCGGACCGGCTCGACCAGGTCTCCCTGTCGTTCCTCGTCGACGAACTCGAGGTACGCAGGGGCGGTGTCGCGGGCAATATCGTGTTCGGGCTCGGCCAGCTCGGTGTGAAGTCGCTGTTGGTGGGCGCGGTCGGCGAGGACTTCGCCGAGTACCGCGCGCTGCTGGAGCGCTACGGTGTCGACACCAGTGCGGTGCACACCTCCAAGACCGCCCACACCGCTCGGTTCACCTGCACCACCGACGAGGTGCAGAACCAGATCGCCTCGTTCTACCCCGGGGCGATGTCGGAGGCCCGTGAGATCGAGCTCAAGCCGATCTCCGACCGGGTCGGTGGGCTGGACCTCGTGGTCGTCTCGGCCAATGATCCCGAGGCGATGCTGCGGCACAGCCAGGAGTGCCGCGAGCGCGGCTACCAGTTCGTGGCCGACCCGGGCCAGCAGCTCGCCCGGATGGACGGCCCGCAGATCCGTAAGCTGGTGGAGGGGGCCAAGTACCTGTTCACCAACGAGTACGAGCACAGCCTGCTGCTGCAGACCACCGGCATGGCCCACGAGGAAGTGCTGCAGCAGGTCGGCATGTGGGTCACCTCACTGGGCGAGAACGGAGTGTGTGTCGAGTCCGCCTCGGCACCGACGATCGAGATCGCTCCGGTCAAGCCCAAGCAGGTCGGCGACCCCACCGGTGTCGGCGACGCGCTCCGTGCGGGCTTCCTCGCGGGACTGGCCAACGGGCTGGAACTCGAGCGTTCCATCCAGCTCGGATGCACCCTGGCGACCACGTCCCTGGAAACCGACGGGCCGCAGGAATACGAGGTGGACAAGGGATCGTTCGTGGCCAGGTTCGCCGAGGCGTACGGCAACCAGGCCGCCAGTGAGATCGAGTCCGTGCTTCGCTGAAGCGTTCGGAAGGCAGCGTGATGACGACACAGGAAGAATCGGGCCGTCGGGACAACGACCCGAGTGGGTTTCTCACGGCCATCGCCGAACGCGTGCTCGTCGGGGACGGCGGCATGGGTACGGCGTTGCAGGAGCACGACCTCACCCTGGAGGACTTCAACAACCTCGAGGGTTGCAACGAGATCCTCAACGAGACGCGTCCCGATATCGTCCGTTCGGTGTACCGGGGCTTCCTGAAGAACGGCTCGGACGCCATCGAGTCGAACACGTTCGGCTGCAACCTGCCGAACCTGGGCGAGTACGGGATCGAGGACCGCATCCGGGATCTCGCCGAGAAGGGAGTGGCGCTGGCGCGGGAGTGCTGTGACGAGTACTCCACGCCGGAGAAGCCACGTTTCGTGCTGGGCTCCATGGGACCGGGCACGAAGCTGCCCACGCTCGGCCACGCACCGTACGCGGACCTGCGGGACGCCTACCACCAGCAGGTCCTCGGCATGCTCGACGGCGGCGTCGACGTGGTGCTGGTGGAGACCTCGCAGGACCTGCTGCAGACCAAGGCCGCCATCGTCGCCGCCAAACGCGCGATGCGGGACCAGGGCAAGTGGGTGCCGATCATCGCCCACGTCACCGTGGAGCAGACCGGGACGATGCTGGTCGGCTCCGAGATCGGTGCCGCGCTGACGGCGCTCGAGCCGCTGGGCATCGACATGATCGGTATGAACTGCGCGACCGGTCCGGCCGAGATGAGCGAGCACCTGCGCGTGCTGGCCGACCACGCGCGGGTTCCGATCTCGGTCATGCCCAACGCGGGACTGCCCGAACTCGGCCCGAACGGGGCGGTGTACCCGCTCACCCCGGAGGAACTGTCCGAGGCGCTGGTCGACTTCGTCAACAACTACGGAGCACGCCTGGTCGGCGGCTGCTGTGGTGTCACCGGTGAACACGTGCGCCAGGTGGCCGAGGCGGTCAGCGGCCTGAACCCGGCCCCGCGCGAACCCGAGATCGTCCCCTCGGTCTCCTCGGTGTACCAGGCGATCCCGTTCGAGCAGGAAGCCTCGATCCTCAACGTCGGCGAGCGCACCAACGCCAACGGCTCCAAGGCGTTCCGGGAGGCGATGCTCGAAGGGCGTTACGAGGACTGCGTCGAGATCGCCAAGGCGCAGACCCGCGAGGGCGCGCACATGCTCGACCTGTGCGTGGACTACGTGGGCCGCGACGGCACGCACGACATGCGTGAGCTGGCCTCGCGGCTGGCCACGGCCTCCACGCTGCCGATCATGGTCGACTCCACCGAGGCCGACGTCATCGAGGTCGGCCTGGAGCACCTCGGCGGCCGGTGCGCGATCAACTCGATCAACTACGAGGACGGCACCGAGGAGGGCGGTCGCTACGACCGCGTCATGAAGATGGCCGTCGAGCACGGTGCCACCGTCGTGTGCACCTGCATCGACGAGGAGGGCCAGGCTCGTACCGCGGAGTGGAAGCTGCGCGTGGCCGAGCGGCTCATCGAGGACCTGACCCGTAACTGGGGTCTGGACAAGTCCGCGATCATCATCGATCCCCTGGTCTTTCCCATCACCACCGGCCAGGAAGAGGTCCGCAGGGACGGCATCGAGACCATCAACGCGATCCGGGAGCTCAAGAAGCGGCACCCGGAGGTGCAGACCACGCTGGGGCTGTCGAACGTCTCGTTCGGTCTCAACGCGGCCGCGCGGCAGGTGCTGAACTCGGTGTTCCTCAACGAGTGCCGGGAAGCCGGTCTGGACAGTGCCATCGTGCACGCGTCCAAGATCCTGCCGATGAACAAGATCGACGAGGAGGCGCGCCAGGTCGCCCTGGACCTCGTCTACGACCGGCGGCGTGAGGCCACCGACACCGAAGAGGCCTACGACCCGCTGCAGAAGCTCATGGCCCTGTTCGAGGGCAAGTCGGCGGAGTCCAGCGGGGCCTCCAAGGCGGAGGAGCTGGCCGCCCTGCCGCTGTTCGAGCGTCTGGAGCAGCGCATCGTCGACGGTGAGAAGACCGGCCTGGAGGCCGATCTCGACGAGGCGATGAAGGAGAAGAAGCCTCTCGAGATCGTCAACGACACGCTGCTGTCCGGGATGAAGACCGTCGGTGACCTGTTCGGCTCCGGCCAGATGCAGCTGCCCTTCGTGCTGCAGGCCGCGGAGATCATGAAGACCGCCGTGGCCTACCTGGAGCCGCACATGGAGAAGGAGGACTCCGGCGGCAAGGGCAGGTTGCTGCTGGCCACGGTCAAGGGCGACGTGCACGACATCGGCAAGAACCTGGTCGACATCATCGTGTCCAACAACGGCTACGAGGTGGTCAACATCGGCATCAAGCAGCCGATCAACACCATCCTCGAGGAGGCCGAGAAGCACGAGGTCGACGCGATCGGCATGTCCGGGCTGCTGGTCAAGTCCACGGTCATCATGAAGGAGAACCTGGAGGAGATGAACTCCAGGGGACTGGCCGAGAAGTACCCCGTGCTGCTCGGTGGTGCCGCGTTGACCAGGTCCTTCGTCGAGAACGACCTCGACGAGCTCTACCAGGGCGACGTGCGCTACGCCAAGGACGCCTTCGAGGGCCTCAAGCTGATGGACCGCATCATGCAGGCCAAGAACGGCGAGTCCCCCGAGGAGGACGAGGCGGAGCGCCAGAAGAAGGCCGAACGCAAGGCCCGGCGCGAGCGCTCCAACCGGATCGCGGAGAAGCGCAAGGCCGAGCAGGGGCCGGAACCGGACGAGCGGGACGACAGCGTGCGCTCGGACGTCGACCCCGACGTGCCGGTGCCCACCCCGCCGTTCTGGGGACCCAAGGTCGTCAAGGGGCTGTCCAGCAACGACTACCTGGCGCTGCTCGACGAACGCGCGACGTTCTTCGGACAGTGGGGCCTGCGCGGTGCCAAGAAGGGACAGGGCCCCAGCTACGAGGAGCTGGTGGAAACCGAGGGACGCCCGCGGCTGCGTGCCTGGATGGACGAACTGGCCACCAAGGGCATCCTGCAGCACGCGGCGTTGGTCTACGGGTACTTCCCCTGCGTGTCCGAGGGCAACGACCTGGTCGTGCTCGACAAGGACGCCCCGGACGCCCCGGAGCGGTTCCGGTTCAACTTCCCCCGGCAGAAGCGTGACCGCAGGCTGTGCCTGGCCGACTTCTACCGTTCGCGGGAGAAGGCCGAGGCCACCGGGCAGGTCGACGTGCTGCCGCTGCAGCTGGTGACGATGGGGCAGCCCATCGCCGACTACGCGAACGAACTGTTCGCCGCCGACGCCTACCGGGACTACCTGGAGATCCACGGGCTCGGTGTGCAGCTCACCGAGGCGCTGGCCGAGTACTGGCACCGGCGCATCCGCAGTGAGCTGCAGTGGTCCTCGGGTCTGACCGTGGCCTCCGAGGACCCGGAGAACGTGGAGGAGTTCTTCAAGCTCGGCTACCGCGGTGCGAGGTTCTCGCTCGGTTACGGCGCTTGCCCCGATCTCGAGGATCGCGCCAAGATCGTCGAGTTGCTCGGCGCGGAGAACATCGGTGTGGAGCTCTCCGAGGAGTACCAGCTGCATCCGGAGCAGTCCACGGACGCGTTCGTGGCACACCACCCCGAAGCCAAGTACTTCAACACCTGAAGACTCGGCCGTCAAGGCCGCAGAAGCTGCCCGATAGAGGAAACGAGGAAGGGAAATCATGAGCCCGAAGTTGCAGAAGGCAGGCGGCATCGAATTCGCTATCGCCGATCCGAAGCTGGCCGAGCAGGGCCGGCACCAGATCCGGCTGGCCGAGCACGAGATGCCGGGCCTGATGGCGACTCGGCGTGAGTACGCGGACAGCAAACCGCTGAAGGGCGCGCGTATCGCGGGCTCGCTGCACATGACCGTGCAGACCGCGGTGCTGATCGAGACGCTGGTCGAGCTCGGCGCCGAGGTACGTTGGGTTTCCTGCAACATCTTCTCCACCCAGGACGAGGCCGCCGCGGCCGTCGTGGTCGGCCCGAACGGCACTCCGGAGAACCCCGCCGGTGTTCCGGTCTTCGCCTGGAAGGGCGAGACCCTGGAGGAGTACTGGTGGTGCACCAACCAGCTGTTCCAGGGCTTCTCCGACAACCAGGGTCCGAACATGATCCTGGATGACGGTGGCGACGCCACCATGCTGGTCCAGAAGGGCGTCGAGTTCGAGACGGCCGGGGCCGTCCCGCAGCCCACCGAGGACGACCCGGAGGAGTTCAAGGTCGTGCTCTCGGTGCTGCGTGAGAGCCTGGCCAACGACAAGCAGCGCTTCACCAAGGCCGCCAAGGAGATCAAGGGCGTCACCGAGGAGACCACCACCGGTGTGCACCGTCTCTACGAGTTGGCCAAGTCCGGTGACCTGCTGTTCCCGGCGATCAACGTCAACGACTCGGTCACCAAGTCGAAGTTCGACAACAAGTACGGCTGCCGCCACTCGCTGATCGACGGCATCAACCGGGCCACCGACGTGCTCATCGGCGGCAAGGTCGCCGTGGTCGCCGGGTTCGGTGACGTCGGCAAGGGCTCGGCCGAGTCCCTGCGTGGCCAGGGCTGCCGGGTCATCGTCACCGAGATCGACCCGATCTGCGCGCTGCAGGCCGCGATGGAGGGCTACGAGGTCAAGACCATGGACGACGTGGTCGAGACCGCCGACATCTTCATCACCACCACGGGCAACTTCGACGTGATCACCGCTGACCACATGAAGCGGATGAAGCACAACGCCATCGTGGGCAACATCGGCCACTTCGACAACGAGATCGACATGGCCGGCCTGGAGAAGATCCCCGGTATCAAGAAGACCGAGATCAAGCCCCAGGTGCACGAGTACACCTTCCCCGACGGGCACGCGATCATCGTGCTGTCCGAGGGCAGGCTGCTCAACCTCGGGAACGCCACCGGCCACCCGAGCTTCGTGATGTCGAACTCGTTCACCAACCAGACGATCGCCCAGATCGAGCTGTTCAACAAGACCGACGAGTACGACCGTGACGTCTACATGCTGCCCAAGCACCTCGACGAGAAGGTCGCCCGGCTGCACCTCGACGCGCTCGGCGTCAAACTCACCAAGATGACCAAGGCTCAGGCCGAGTACATCGGTGTGGACGTCGAGGGGCCGTACAAGCCGGAGCACTACCGCTACTGATCCGCTCCGCGCACGAACACGTGTGACACGGGTGGCCACCACTGATCGTGGTGGCCACCCACGTGTGTGGAGCCCAGGACAACAAGGAGGCCTGAACGTGACTCGGGTCGTGGACCGGCTACAGCCGGGCAGGACCGTGTTCTCGGTGGAGTTCTTCCCTCCGCGCGGCGACGCCGAAGAGCAGATCCTCTGGAAGGCCGTGCGCGAACTGGAGCCGCTGAACCCCGCCTACGTCTCGGTGACCTACGGGGCGGGCGGTTCCAGCAGGGATCGCACGATCCGCACCGTCGGGCGTATCGCCCGTGAGACCACCATGCTGCCGATGGCCCACCTGACCGGGGTGGACCATTCCAAGGACGAACTGCGACACGTCGTCGGCTCGTTGGCCGACGAGGGGATCCGCAACATCCTGGCGATCCGGGGGGATCCGCCGGGGGACCCGATGGGTGAGTGGATCCCGCACCCGCACGGCATCCTCTACGCGGACGAACTGGTACGGCTGGTCCGTTCCTGCGGGGACTTCTCGGTGGGGGTCGCCGCCTTCCCCCACATGCACCCGCGCTCCACGGACGTGGAGATCGAGACCGATCATCTGGTCAACAAGATCCGTGCCGGTGCGGATTTCGCGGTCGCGCAGCTCTTCCTGCAACCGGAGTACTTCCTCCGGCTGCGGGACCGTCTCGCCGCGCGGAACTGCCACGTTCCCCTGATCCCGGGGGTCATGCCCATCACCACCCCGAAGGTACTGAGCAAGTTCGAACACCTGGCGGGGGTTCCGGTGCCTTCCGAGGTCTCGGCGGTGCTCGATCCGCTGGCCGAGGACCCCGAGGCGTTCCGGGCGGCGGGAATCGAGCTGATCACCCGACTGTGCGAGCGGCTGATCTCCGAAGGGGTTCCCGGGCTGCACTTCTACAGTCTCAACCGGGCCAAGGCCACCCGCGAGGTGGTGGACAACCTCGGCCTGGCCGAAGGAGTACCACAACCGGTCTGAACCGTCCGGGAGGTGGAGGTGTCGCCGCCGTGTCGCCCACACGGCGACGCCTCCGGGCCGGTGTCGTCAGGGGCCGACGGAGGTCCACGGACACGCCCCCGTTCCGTGGTCCCGCTCGCCGGACCACGGCTCGTGCAGCCAACGACGGTAGAGCCCACCGGGCGTGTGCTCGGTCATCCACGCCCCCCTTCTTCCGAGTGGACCATCTCCAGCGCGGTCTTTTCGACGGTCTGCTCGTCCAGCAGCACCCGGTAGGCCGCTTCCCCGAGGGGGACGAAACAGTCCCCGCTGGTCACTCGCCGGAGGAGACCGGAGAAGCCGCCGTCGACCAGCGCGGTGACCACGCGTTCCGAGATGCCCCCGCTGGCTCTGGTCTCGTCGACCACCAGCACTCTGCCGGTGGCCGCCGCCTCCGCGTGCAGCCGCTCGCTCGGAAGCGGAGCCAGCCAGCGCAGATCCAGCACACGGACCCCGATCCCGTGCCGCCCCAACCGCCGGGCCACCCGGAGACTCATCGCCAGACCGTTGCCCGAAGTGACCAGGGTGAGGTCGGAACCGTCGAGGTACCGGCGAGCGGATCCGAGCTCCACCTCCCCCTCCGCGGGGAAGGCGGCCGTCCAGGCCCCGTCGCCGGGTTCGTACAGGTCGCGGGTGTGGTACAGCGCGATGGGTTCCAGGAACACGCAGACCCTGCCGTCCACGGCGGCAGCGGCGACACACGTGCGCAGCATGGCCGCTGCGTCGTCCGGACGGGAGGGGGAGGCCACCACGATCCCGGGGATGTCCAGCAGCGCGGCCACACTGTTGTCGTTGTGGAAATGTCCCCCGAACCCCTTCTGGTAGGCGTAGGCGGGCACCCGCACCACCATGGGGTTGCGGTAGCGTCCCCGCGAGAAGAATCCCAGGGTGCTGGCCTCCCCGCGGATCTGGTCGGCGGCGTTGTGCAGGTAGGCCAGATACTGGATCTCGGGGATGGGCAGCAGTCCGGTCAGCCCGCTGCCCAGCGCGGTGCCCAGGATGCTCTGCTCGTCCAACACGGTGTCGAAGACACGCCCGGCCCCGAATCTCCGGTGCAGGCCGCGAGTCACCCCGTAGACTCCCCCCTTGCGGGCGACGTCCTGTCCGAACACCAGGGTGCGTCCGTCCCGGGCCAGGATCCCTTCGAGAGAGCGGTTGATGCTCTGGGCCAGGGTCAGTTCCGGCCGTTGTCGTGTGGGGGAGTCCGTTGTCGGGACAGAGAGCTCCCGTGCCCGTGAGCGGATCCCCTCCGGCGTGTTCCGGGCGATCGGCTCGGCGATCTCGGCGAATCCGGTCAGTTTGCGTCTTCCCAGGGCCCACTCGGCGGTCTCGGCGACCTCGGCGCGCCTGGCCTCGTAACGGTCGATCACCTCTGCGGGGGTGAGTACCCCGTGTCGTACCAGCGCCTCGGCCGTGGCCAGCAGCGGGTCCCGTGGGTAGTCGGCGAGGATCTCCTCCCGGGAGCGGTAGCCGGACTCCACGTCGGACCCCGCGTGTCCCATGAGGCGGACGGTGCGCAGGTGCAGGAAGGCGGGGGCCCGGTGCTCGCGTACCCACGCGGCGGCCCGTTCGGCGGTCTCCAGGCACTCCAGCGGGCGGTGGCCCTCGGCGGCGAAATACGGCAGCCCCGGACGGTTCGCGAAGGTCCGACTCACCCAACCCCGCGGGGTGGCCACGCTGATCCCGATCCCGTTGTCCTCGCACACCAGCAGCAACGGTAGCGGGATCCGCTGGTAGGCACAGTGCAACGCGGTGTTGATCGCGCCGGTGGCCGTGGAGTGGTTGACCGAGGCGTCGCCGAAGCTGCACACCACCACGGAGTCCCGGGGCCACTCCGACTCGACCCCCAGCTTGGCGGCTCGTTCGAGACCGAAGGCCAGCCCCACCGCCCGGGGAAGGTGGGAGGCGATGGTGGAGGTCTGCGGCAGCACGCTCAGCTCGGCGTTGCCGAACACCTTGTGTCTGCCACCCGCGATCGGCTCCTCGGCGGCGGCGACGACGCCGAGCAGCACGTCGCGCAGTGGCTGACTGCCCGGCAGTTGGGCCGCCCTGCGCAGGTAGAAGCCCCCCGAGCGGTAGTGCAGCAGCGCCGGGTCGGTGTGCCGCAACGCCGCGGCCACAGCCGCGTTCGACTCGTGTCCGGCCGAGCCGATGCTGTAATAGCCGACCCCGCGTTTTCCCAGTTCACGAGCTGCCAGATCCAGGTGTCTGCTGCCGCACTGGCTGTCGAAGAGGTCCAGCAGCCGTGCGGCCCGTTCCGTTCCCGGGGGGAAGGAAGGGGTCTCCGGAGCGGAAAGCTCCCGAACCCTGCGCGGGAAGTTGTCGTCGACCGGTTCGGTGTGCTGGTGCTCTGACGGGGACATCTCTCTTCCGATCAGGGGAGGCGTTTTCCGGACGGGCCGAGGTCCGGACGTCCGGTTCGGCACCCCGGCGCGGGATTTGGCTCACTCCGGTTCCGCGGCGGGCCAGTTCGCGCTCAGCGCGGCACAGGACTTCGCGAGACGGTCCAGAGCCAGGGGAAGCAGGGGGTTGGTGTTGTGTGGTCGGTATATGGCCTTGACCCTGCGGCAGGGTTGCTCACCCGATATCCGCTTGACGCGCAGCTGCTCGTCGGGGACCGCCAGCGCGGGCAGCAGCGCGCTTCCGAGGCCGCGACCGACGAGGTCGCGTATCACGCCGTAGTCGTTGCTGCGGAAGACGATGTTCGGCACGAAACCGGCCGCGGCGGCCATGCGTACCAGCACTCGTCCTCCCGCGGTGTCGTCCCGGGTGCAGATCCACGAGTCCTCGGCGAGTTCGCCCAGCGCCACGCTGTCCCTGGCGGCCAGGCGGTGTTGTTCGGGCAGGGCCAGGCGGAGCGGTTCGGCCAGCAGCTCCTCGGTCCGCAGTTCCGTGGGCCAGCACCGGGGATCCAGGTCGTACTCGAAGACCACGGCGGCGTCCACGACCCCTTCGAGCACGTCCCCGAGGACCTCGTCGGGTTCCCCCTCGTCGAGCTGTACCCGTGCGTGGGGACGTTCGGAGACCAGCGCCGCCAGCACCTCGGGGAGCACCCGGGCGTTGGCCGTGGCGAAACTGGCCAGCCGCAGGCTGCCCTCGTCACCCACGGCCATGGCCCGGATCTCGCGTTCGAGTGTTTCCAGCTCCCCGAGCACCTCCCTGCCACGTCGGGCGAGTCGTTCGGCGAGGGGAGTGCAGTGGATGCTGCGCGCGGTACGTTCGAACAGGTTCGCACCGAGGGTGCGTTCCAGCAGCACCATCTGCTGGGAGACGGCCGAGGCCGTGTATCCGAGTATCCGGCCGGCCTCGGCGAACGAACCGGTGCGCACGCACTCCTGCAGGGTGCGCAGGTGTATCGGATTGAGCACGTCGTGTGTCCCCGGTGGGTGGTCTCAGCGGTGTCCACGGAGTTCGGTGGGAAGCCGGTAGTCCAACTCGGGCTCGACGGCTCCCACATCCATCTGGGCCTTCTGCAATCTCCCGGAGAAGTCCCAGTTCAGCGACTGCCAGCGGGTGAACTGGTCGATCACCCACATGCCGGATAGCCTGCTGCCGTTGCCGGACTCGCCGTTGCCTCCGAAGGGCAGGTGTGCCTCCGCTCCGGAGGTGGAGTTGTTGGCGCTGACCATTCCGGCGTTGATGCCTTCGCGGAAGCGGAAGGCTGTGCCCGGATCCGTGGTGTAGACGGCCGCCGAGAGGCCGTATCCCGGCAGGTTGCCCAGTTCGACGGCCTCGTCGAGGGTCTCGAAGGTGGTGACCCCGACGATCGGGCCGAAGACCTCGTTGCCGAACAGGAAGTCGTCCGCGCGTACTCCGTCCACCAGCATCGGGTGGTAGTACAGCCCCGTGGAGTGGTCGCCGCGGAATCCCTTGCGGGGGTTGGAGTCGGTGATCTGCCCCGTCGACTCCGAGCCGAGTACACGGTGGTGGGGGGCCGTCTCCGCGAGGGCCTGTTCGAACCGGTCGGCGAACTTGCGGTCCAGCATCGGGCCGTAGAGCACGTCCTGGGTGGGATTACCGATGGTGGCCTCCCGCAGGGCGTGGTCCAGCCGTCGGACGAACTCGTCGTGGACGTCCCGGTGCACGATGAGGTTGCCGAGCGAGGTGCAGCGCTGCCCCGCTGTTCCCCACCCGGAGAACAGGGCGCCCTCCACGGCGAGATCGAGGTCGGCGTCGGCGGCCACCACCATGGGGTTCTTGCCCCCGAGCTCCAGGCAGGGGGTCTGCAGGTGACGTCCGCAGAGTTCGCCGATCTCACGGCCCACCCGACTGGATCCGGTGAATCCGACCTTGTCCACGACCCCTTCCCGCAGGGCCGTGCTCAGTCCCTCGAAGGTCGCCTCGCCCTCCGCGTAGACGAGGTTCAGCACCCCTTCGGGGACGCCGGCTCTCCAGGCCAGTTCCGCGAGGGCGCGCGCGGTGGCGGCGGCGTACTCGGCCGGTTTCCACACCACGGCGTTGCCGCAGACCAGGGCGGGGGCCAGGTACCAGGAGGGGACCGCCACAGGGAAGTTGCCCGCGGTGACGACGGCGGCGACCCCCACGGGTGCGCGGAAGGTGAACAGCTGTTTGTCCGGCATCTCGGAGGGGACCGTCTGCCCGTACAGTCTCCGTCCCTCGCCGACGAAGTAGTCGCAGGTGTCGATGATCTCCTGTACCTCGCCGAGCGCTTCGGTGTAGGGCTTGCCGATCTCGCGGGTCACCAGGCTCGCCAGTGCCTCCTTGTTGGACTCCACGAGCCGGCCGAAGCCGGAGACGACACGTCCCCGCACCGGAGCGGGAACCTTGGCCCACTCCCGCTGGGCCCGGCGGGCCTGGCGCGCGGCGGAGACGAGCGCGTCCGGTCCGTCGAGACGGACCCGGGCGACCACGTCGTCCAACTCCGCCGGATTGCGCGAGAGGTACTGTCCGTACCCCTCCTCGGACGTCGCCTGTCGTGTGGAGTCGATGGAACCGATCACCGATCCGCACTGCGTGGCCTCCACGGGGCACCCCATTTCCGCCGGTGTGTTCGGACGTTCGGTGTGTGCCGTAGCACACCCCGTGCCGTCACCGTAGACGGTGTGCGGCGCGGCGCCGAGGACCAGAAGCATGATTCCTGTTCGTGTCGAGCACGAGAATTTCTTGGTCCGCCGGTGTGGTGCGTCGTCGGGAACCGTCCCAGGCGGAGACTGCTATATTTGTAGCAATAGTATTTTCAGTTTTGAATGAAATTAACGGAACACCAGCCCACCCCAAGCGGAAGACGAGGAAGGACGGTCACCGACCGGAACTGTGGACCACCCGTCCCCCCACCATCGTCAGATCCACACCGGTCTCACCGATCTCGGTGAGGGGGAGCTCGAAGGGATTCCGGTCCAGCAGGGTCAGGTCGGCGCACTTGCCCCGTTCCACGGAACCGGTGTGTCCCTCCAGGTGATGGGCGCGGGCACTGCCGATGGTGGTCGCCGCCAGGGCGTCGGCCAGCTCGAGGGACTGTTCGGGCAGCAGTGGCCACCGGTCGTCTCCCGGTTCGGTGCGGTTGACGGCCGTGTGCACGGCACGCATGGGAGCCGCTTCCGAAACCGGCCAGTCACTGCCCGCTGCCAGCAGCGCGCCCGAGTCGAGCAGGGTTCGGAACGGGTACTGCTGGTTGTAGCGTTCCCTGCCGAGGTAGGGGGCGGTCAGTTCGAGCATCGCGGTGTCGTTGTGGGCCCACTCCGCCTGGATGTTGGCAATGACCCCGAGCTCGGCGAAACGGGGGAGATCCGCCGGATCCACCACCTGCAGGTGAGCGATCTGGTGTCGGTTCGCGCTGGGACCGTTGGCGTTTCTGGCGGCATCGACGGCGTCCAGTGCCTGACGCACGGCGAGATCCCCCACGGCGTGGAAGTGCACGCCGAACCCCGCCGCGTCGAGAACCCGTACGACCTCGTCGAGTTCGGGCTGGGGCACATAGGCGATGCCGTGGCCATGGCCGTGCAGGTAGGGCCGCAGCATGGCGGCGGTGAAGTTCTCGCAGACCCCGTCGAGCATGATCTTGACGGAACGGGTTCCGAAACGGTTTCCCACCGTGGTTCTGCTCCGGTGGGTCAGTTCCGGGACCTGCTCCAGACCGCGTGTCCTGTTCCACCACAGGGAACCGGTCACCCTGCCGGTGAGCAGGTTCCCGCCGTCGAGCTGCCGGTAGTAGTCCAGCGGGTCCGGATAGCCCAGATAGGAGCCGAGGATCGCGTCGTGCCAGGCGGTCACCCCACGTTCGTGCAGGTGACGTTGTCCTTCCGACAGCGCGCGCAGGTACTCGGAGTCCGGTGTCGGGGGAACGTGTTTACTGACCAGGTCGACCGCCGTCTCGTGCAGCGTCCCGGTGGGCCTGCCGTGGTGGTCGCGCTCCACGCGCCCACCCGGCGGATCGGGGGTGTCCCGGTGGACCCCGGCCCTACGCAACGCCGCCGAGTTCACCCAGGCCCCGTGCTGGTCCTCGTTGATCAGCAGGGCTGGGCGGTCACCGGTCACCTCGTCCAGGGCCGTGCTGCTCGGGCATCCTCCGGCGAACAGCCCCATCTCCCAGCCACCTCCGAGGATCCACTCCACCCGAGGATTCGCCGCCGCGTACTCCGCCACCCGGCGCAGGCACTCGGCCTCGCTCGCACTGTCGGTCAGATCGCAGCGGATCCGTTGGAGCCCGCCGTAGAGCGGATGCACGTGGGCGTCCTGCAGCCCGGGCAGAAGCAGACGCCCGCGCAGTTCGACGACCTCGGTGCGTCCGGACACGAGTGCGGTTGCCTCCGCGTGTCCGAGGGCGACGATCCTGCCCTCCCGTACGGCCACCGCGTCGGTGAACGAACCGGCCGGGTCCATCGTGGCGACGGGACCGCCGAGGAATACCGTGTCGGCCGCAGGCATCAGGACTGTTGCTCCTCCGTGATGGCGGCCACGGCCAGTTCACGGGCCTCGTCTCCGACGTAGGGGAGCTGGAAGTCGCGTCGGCGGATGTGGTCCACCAGCTCCGGCTGGGGGGACAGGCCGTGGGTGCGCAGGTAGTAGCAGACGGCACCCGGCCAGATCCAGCTTCCGTCGGTGTGGAAGGTGAGAGGGACCGAGGAGCCGGCCGTCGGGTCGAGCCTGTCGCTGTCGTAACCGCGTGCGGCGAGGACCACCGGGGCCCTTTCCAGGTACTCCAGCACTCTGTCCCGTTCGTCGGCGGCGAGGGCGGGCCGGTTGTTCACCGGTCGTCCCACCGCGTCGGTTCCGTCGAACACCTCCGCCCTGCGGAGCTGGTCGACCGCCGTGGCGGTTTCGGGGACCCGCACACCGGCGCGTTCGGCGAGCCAGCCGGGAATGTTGTGCACGGCACGCGGGTACAGGCGAAGTTCCGCCGCGAACTCGGCGTGGGGGGGATGGTTCTCCCAGGCGGGTTCGTGTTCGCCGTCGAAATCGACGCTGTAGCTCGCCGGGCGACTGAGACGGTAGGTCGCGCTGGTCCAGGTCCCGCGGTTCTCGCGGTACATGCCGTGGCGCAGGCGGGCGAACAGCTCGCCGAGTTCGGCCGGCGGGGCCAACGGGATCTCGGTTCCGTTCGGTGCCGTCAGTTCGGCGTCCAGCTCACGGTGTGCTCCGACGGAGCGGTACCGCACGCTCACCTGGCTCCATCCGGGGGGAAGCGCCTGTACGAGGGTACGGCCGATCCGTTGAATCATCTCCTGCTGGGCCTGTTCGTCCAGCGTCCCCGGAGCGCCCGCCCCCGTGGTGTTCGGTGATTCCGGTTGGCTCATACCTGACATCCTCCCAGTCGAATGCCGCATCCGTTTGCTCCCGCGAATCGCCCGGCACCTCGCGTGCGACGGGAACAGCCCGCTCGGAAGCTTAGGGGTCGTTTCGGAACGAGCTACCGGGGTGGGTCGTGGTGGGAGGTGTTTCCGGTAGCCGACGAATATTCGGATCGACCGCGTGTGTCGGAAAACGACTGGTGAACACTCCGTGTTCAAATGCGAACACGAATTCACTCAAGGGGGTGAGGCTCCGCGCGTTAGGGTTCATGAGGGCGTCGTCGACCATGGTGCGGGGGTCTTGTCCTTGCGTGTGTTCGTAGCCGGAGCGACCGGAGTGATCGGACGCAGTCTGCTGCCGAGGCTGGCGGAACACGGCCACCGAGTGACCGCACTGGTACACGAGAGCGCCCCGTCGCCGGTTCCGGAAACCGCGGACACACTGGTGCGGGGGAACCTTCTCGAACCGGAGCGGTTGTGCGGGATCCTGGAGGACGCGGCCCCGGAGGTGGTGATACACGTGGCTTCCGGCTTCCGGGAGTGGGACCCCGCGGCCGGGATGCGGCGCACCGCGCGACTGCGGCAGCAGGGGACGAGCAATCTCGTCGCGGCCTCCCTTCACGCCGGTGCCCGTAGGATCGTGGCGCAGAGCGTGGCCGCGTACGAGCCGGGCGGCACGGGAGTGGCGGACGAACGCACACCACTGTTCACCACCGCCCCGGGACACTGGGGCGAGGCGGTGCGGGCCGCCGAACGCCTGGAGGAGTTGCTGTTCGACACCAGCGAGCTGGAGACGGTGGTGCTGCGTCTGGGTGAGCTGTACGGCGCCGGGACGTGCTACGCCCGACACGGCCGACTGTACGACCGGGTGAAGGCCAGTGAACTTCCGCTGGTGGGACGTGGTTCGGGAATGACGTCGTTCACCCACGTCGAGGACGTCGCGCGGGCCGTGCTGCTGGCCTCGCACGAGGTGGAGCCGGCCGTCTACAACATCGTGGACAACGAGCCCGCCGAGAGCGCGGAGTGGCTGCCCGCCTACGCCGGGATGATCGGAGCCCCGGAACCCGTCTCGCTCACCCCGGAGCAGGCGAGGCGGCAACTCGACTGGGAGACGGTCCACCGCCTGGCCGAACAGCGCGGCGCGACGAACTTCCGCTTCCGCGAAGCGACCGGATGGCGACCACGGTGGCCCACCTGGCGGGAGGGCTTCGCGGAGCTGTTCGGCCTGTGGCCCTCCTGAGCCGGCACGGCCCCGAGGGTGGGGTCACCCCTGCTCGTAGTCCTCCTCGGTGGGCACCACGATCTCCTGTTCGACCAGGTCCGCGGGATCGGCGTCCGGATGCAGCTCCGAGTCCGCCGGACCGGACGGGAGTTCGTTCTCCTCGGCGGGATTCCCGTAGTACTGGGCCTGTTCGGCCACGTCCCCTTCCGGTTTTTCGAAATCCATGGCGCTCACTCCTGCCGACTCCACGTGGATCGGTCAACCGTACTGGGGCGTCGGGTGACTCTCCTCGACACGGCACCCCGGGCGAATCCGTCTCCGCCCAGGCACCGTCGGATCAGTCCCGCGACGAGGAACGCGCCCCGTACCGCCCCGGCCCTGTCCTGCCCCGGGAGTCCCCGTTCCCGCGCAGGACGGTCATCATCCGGTTGTGTGCCGCGTACGCGGCCAGTTCCGAGGCGGTCTCCAGACCACTGTAGATCCGCTGCTTGATTTCCGCCATCGCCGCTGGCGAGTACTCCAGAGCGAGAGTCCGCGCGTACTCCAGAGCGCTGGGCAGCACCTTCTGCCTGGGCACGACCCGATCCACCAGTCCCAGGGAACGGGCCTGGAGGCCGGTCACCTTCCGTGCTGACAACAGCAGGTCCATCGCACGGTCGATGCCCACCAGTTTCGGCAGCAGCCAGCCCACCCCGTGTTCGGCCACCAGGTCGGCGCGACCGAACGCCGTGGTCAGACTGGTCTCGGGGGAGGTGAAACGGATGTCGGTGAACAGCGCGGCCGCCAGACCCGCTCCCGAGGCGGTGCCGTTGATCGCGGTGATCACGGGTTTGCCCAGGCGCATGCTCAGGTTCGGGCCGCGGGAGGTGCCCTCGGGGGCGGAGCGTTCGACTCCGGGAGCCGTGATGTCCGAGCCGGCGCAGAAGCCGTTTCCGGCTCCCGTGACCACGATCGAGCGGACAGCGGGGTCCCGGTCGGCCTCCTCCAGCAGGGCACAGTAGCGGTCCCGCATGGTCGGGGTCCAGGCGTTGAGCCGTTCGGGCCGGTTCAACGTCAACAGCAGTACCGCGTCGTGATGCTCGGCCAGGACCTCGTCGGTATTCGCCATGCGATCACCTCCGCCGGGGCTGGTCGAAACCTACCCAGCCCTGTGACTCATCACAAGCCCGCTGACTCCGGATGGGTGAGTGACCCCGCCCTGTCGATGAGGTGCCGCCCGGTCTGACCTTTCCGTGTCGGGGACGATCCGCTTGCTCTCCTCCGCCGGGTCGGTTTTGTCGGAAACCGGCGGACGGGGCCGGGTGACGATGGACACGAGGGGGCGGTGACGCCGTGCGCAGCGCCCCATCCGCAACGACTTCCAAGCAGGTGGAAGCCGTTGCGGACGGGTTCGTCCCGTCCCGGGCCCGGCGGGCGGGACCGGGTGCTTCGTGATGAGCTGGACCGGCCGGTCCCGATGTCTCCCGACGAGGTGAGTGGTGAGTCGAGTCGAACGAGGATCGCCCACGTCCCCGGAGCAACGGGAAAGCACCAACGAGCACCGCTGGCGCGTGCTCGCCCTGTGCCTGCTGGCCGGGTTCATGACCCTGTTGGACGTCAGCATCGTCAACGTCGCGCTGCCCTCGATCCAACACGGACTCGAGGCTCCGCACGTGGCGCTGTCCTGGGTCGTGTCCGGGTACGCGTTGACGTTCGGGCTGGTGCTGGTGCCGATGGGCAAGCTCGGTGACGCCCACGGTCGGGGCAGGATGTTCCTGGTCGCGCTCGCGCTGTTCACGCTGGCCAGCGCCTTGGCCGGCATGGCGTTGAACCCACTGTGGCTCGTGCTGGCCCGGTTGTTGCAGGGGGCGGCCGGCGGCATGCTCAACCCCCAGGTGATCGGGCTCATCCAGCAGCAGTTCCACGGACGGGAACGCGGCACCGCCTTCGGCATGTTCGGCGCGGTGGTCGGCCTCTCGACGGCGGTCGGGCCGTTGCTGGGCGGGCTGATCATCGAGCTGGCCGGGGTGCAGCAGGGATGGCGGTGGGTGTTCTTCGTCAACATCCCCATCGGGGTGATCGCCCTGCTGGCCGCCCTCCGGTTCATGCCCCGTTCCAGGGGGTCCGCGGAGCTGCGCGGCACCGATCTTCCCGGGGTGCTGCTGCTCGGATCCGGAACGGTGTGTCTGTTGCTTCCGTTGGTGGACCAGCAGGACCTCGGAAGGCTGAGCTGGTTGCTGTGGGCCGCCGCTCCGGTACTGCTGGCACTGTTCGTCGGGTGGGAATACCGCTACACGAACAAGGAGGGCTCTCCCCTCATCGACCTGCGGCTGTTCCGGATCAGCAGCTACAGTTTCGGCTCCGCGCTCGGGATGCTGTACTTCGCCGGGTTCACCGGCATCTTCTTCGTGCTCGCGGTGTACTTCCAACGCGGACTGGGGTATTCGGCGTTGCAGGCGGGACTGGCGCTGACTCCCTTCGCCGTGGGATCGGCGGTTTCCTCCGCCTTCAGCGGACGGGCGGTGCATCGGATGGGTCGACGTGTGGTGCTGCTCGGGCTGTCCGGGGCACTGCTCGGGCTGTTGGCCACGCAGCTGTTGCTGGCCGGGCGGCTCGGGCACTCCGCCGGGATGGTCACCGCGTTACCGCTGCTGGTGGCCGGTGTGGGCAGCGGCATGGTCATCTCGCCGAACCAGACCGTCACCCTCAGCGGAGTGGAGGTCACCCGTGGCGGTACCGCCGCGGGGGTACAGCAGACGGGACAGCGGATCGGTACCGCCATCGGTACCGCCACGGCCTCCGGCCTGTTCTTCTCCCAGCTTCCCGGGGACTACGACGTGGCCATCTCGCACGGTCTGGTGGCCTCGGTCTGCTTCGTCGCGGCCGCGATGCTCGTCGGTCTCGCCGAGCTGACACTGTGCCGGCAACGGTGAGGGGACGGTTGGTGGAGAAGGGGGAGAGAGAAGAAGCGGACTGTGTCATTCGGCAACGAATCCCGTCGTCGCACCGTCCCGTGCCGCCCCGTTTCGACAGGGTGGCACACACCCGTGTTCGGCACGGAACTGAGTGGTGAACACGCTCGGAGCGGCCGCGCGCGGTCCCGCCCGGCGACCCGGGGGGCGACAGACAGGGCGGGACCGGGGTCGCGCCTCGGCTGTTTCTCCGGAGCGCGAGGACGGCCGTTCGGGTTCTCAGGCGACCACAGCCGCCGTCTCCCTGCTCCACACCCGGTGTCCCGCGAGGAGCTCGGCGAACTCGGAGAGGAAATCCCAGGGGACGGAACCCTCGGTTTCGGCCACGGTGACGACCCCCTGGTCAGTCACCACGTCCGGCCCCTCGGCGTGGCGCACCTCGATACCGGCGCGTCGCAGCAGCCTCGTACCCTCCCCACTGGCGGCGACCGGTTTGGCGTGCTTGTAGGCCTCGGCCACGAAATGCACGGCATAACCGTCGGCGAGCAGCGTCTCCACGCTGTCCGCCCCTCCCGGCACGAACACGGCGTCGTACAGCACCGAGGAGGTGGTGGTGACCGCCCCGTTCACGGTCACCTCGGTGGAGCCGGCCGAGCGCAGCGTGCCGTCCCTGGGAGCCAGCAGTTCGGCCGTGGCGTCGCGTTCGGCGAGATAGCGGCGCAGCTGGTCGACCGCCTCGGCCTGCACACCGTCGGCGAGCAGCACCGCCACCTTCCGGGTGGCTATGGAGTCGGTCGCCGAGTTCGCCTGGCTCAGTGCCGGTGAACTGCGTCCGTGGTTGGTGGTGGCCGGAGCCGATGGGGGGCTCACCCCGATACCGGTGGCCACGCGGGTGGCCAGGTCGTGGTCGACGTGGTTGAGGTGCTCGACCGTGCGCTCCCGGATGTGGGTGTGTTCGACCTTGCCCAGTTCGAAGCGGAACGCGGCGACGATGTGCTCCTTCTCCCAGTCGGCCATGCTGTTCCAGAAGAGCGTCGCCTGCGTGTAGTGGTCCTTGAAGCTCTCGCTGCGTTTGCGGATCTTGGCTCCTTCCACCTTCTCCTGATAGTGGGAGAAGGCCCCGTTCTCCGTTCCGGCCAGTGCCGGACAGCCCCCGGCGAGGCTGTTGTCGTAGTAGCTGGTGCGACCGCGGTGGATTCTCATCTGCGCGAATCCGTCCCGTTGGTTGTTGGTCACCTCGGCGACGGGGCGGTTCACCGGTATCTGCGCGAAGTTCGGACCACCGAGGCGGATGAGCTGGGTGTCCAGATAGGAGAAGTTGCGGGCCTGCAACAACGGGTCGTTCGTGAAGTCGATGCCGGGAACGACGTTCGCCGTGTGGAAGGCCACCTGTTCCGTTTCCGCGAAGAAGTTGTCGGGGTTCCTGTCCAGCCGCATGCGCCCGACCGGCCGTACGGGGACCTCCTCCTCGGGGATGATCTTGGTGGGGTCGAGCAGGTCGAAGTCGAAGTCGAACTCCCTGGACTCGTCGACCAGTTGTACGCCCAGTTCCCACTCGGGGTAGTTGCCGGACTCGATCGCCTCCCACAGGTCCGCCCGGTTGAAGTCGGGATTCTTGCCGGCCGCCTTCTGGGCCTCGTCCCACACCAGGGAGTGCGTGCCCAGCAGGGGCTTCCAGTGGAACTTGACGAAGGTCCCCCGTCCCGCGGAGTTGACCAGTCGGAAGGTGTGGACCCCGAAGCCCTGCATCATGCGGTAGCTGCGCGGAATGGCCCGGTCGGACATCAGCCACATCATCATGTGCATGGTTTCCGGTTGCAGGGAGACGAAGTCCCACAGGGTGTCGTGCGCGGAGGCGCCCTGGGGGATCTCGTTGTGCGGTTCCGGCTTGACGGCGTGCACGAAGTCGGGGAACTTGATGCCGTCCTGGATGAAGAACACGGGCATGTTGTTGCCGACCAGGTCGTAGTTGCCCAGTTCCGTGTAGAACTTCGTGGCGAACCCGCGAACGTCCCGTACCGTGTCGTTGGACCCCCGGGACCCCTGCACGGTGGAGAAACGCACGAACACGGGGGTGCGCTTGCCCGGATCGGTGAGGAACTCGGCCGTGGTGTAGTCGGCCAACCAGGTGTCGTAGGGCTGGAAGTGCCCGTAGGCCCCGGCCCCTCTGGCGTGTACCACTCGTTCGGGGATGCGCTCGTGGTCGAAGTGGGTGATCTTCTCCCGGGCGTGGAAGTCCTCCAGGAGGGTGGGGCCGCGTTCCCCGACCGACACCGAGTCGTCGGTGTGGTCCACGCGTACTCCCTGCTGGGTCGTCAGATACCCGTCCTGGGAATCCTTGCGGACCCCGTCGAGTTGGTTCTGCTTGTCGTCCTGCCGGTCCTGGGACGCCATGTGTGTCACCTCCGAGTGCGGACACGGGACTCGTGTCCCGGGTTCCCACTCGGTGTGCTCGTTATTCGTGGCCCACGGAGAGTTCCGCTCCCTCCGGGAAGGAATCCGGCGTTCCCCGGAAGGAGGCCGGGGAAGGGGGAGTGCGGAAGGCGGGGATCGTTTTCCGGCCCCGAGCCGAACCGAAAACGGCGCATCCCGGCACGAGGTCGGGATGCGCCGTGGGCTCTTCCGTCCGGGAACGGAACGGTCAGTTGTCCGACCAGGGAATCTGTTCGGAGCGGTAGAAGTCGATCCCCTGCTCCTGCCAGCGGGGAGCCTGATGGGCGACCCGGTTCCGGAAGGACTCCCAGTCGTGTGCGCCGGCCGGGGACCACCCGAGCTCGGCGACGGCGGGCAGTCGGGGGAACGCCATGAACTCGATGTGGTCGGAGGTGGTCAGGGTTTCACTCCACAGCGGGGCCTCCACCCCGGCCACGGCGCTTTCCGGCACGGACTCCATGTGTGTGCCGGGGTCCCACTGGTAGGCCTCCCGGACGGTGGTCGGTCCGGCCCAGTCCAGTCCGAGTTCGGTGTCCTCGTTGTACTTCTGGTCCAGGTAGCTGTGGTTGGCGGGCGAGAGCAGGATCGGATTGCCGCGTTCGGCCGCCTCGGCGACTTCCTCGTTCGAGGTCGATGTGCCCCAGTACTGCACCATCGCCTCCTTGGAGGGAGTGGCCTTGGCGTACTCGTGCCATCCCACGGGGGTCTTGCCGTACTTCTCGACCAGAGGCAGCACGCGGGACATGAACCGCTGGTAGTCCTCGTCGGTGGTCGAGTGGGCCTCGTCGCCTCCGATGTGCAGGTAGCGGCCCGGAGTCAGCTCGGCGACCTCGCGGATGACGTCCTCGACGAAGCGGTAGGTGATCTCCTTGTCCACGCACAGGGAGCTGAACCCGACCTCGATCCCGGTGTACAGCGGTGGGGCCTTACCGTCGCAGTTCAGCTCGGCGTAGGAGGACAGCGCCGCGTTGGTGTGCCCGGGCATGTCGATTTCGGGGACCACAGTGATGTTGCGTTCGGCCGCGTAGCGGACGATCTCGGTGAACTGCCGCTTCGTGTAGTAGCCGCCGTCACCGCCCCCCACTTCGGTGCTTCCTCCGTGGGTGGTCAGCCTGGGCCAGCTGTCGATCTGGATCCGCCAGCCCTGGTCGTCGGTCAGGTGCAGGTGCAGATAGTTGATCTTGTACTGGGCGATCTGGTCGATATAGCGTTTGAGCTGGTCCACCCCGAAGAAGTGGCGTGCGACGTCCAGCATCGCCGAGCGGTGCTCGAAGCGTGGTTTGTCCACGATCGTTCCGGCGGGCACGGGCCAGGGACCGTGCCGGGGGAAGTCGCTTTCGGCTTTGGCGGGCAGCAGTTGTCGCAGCGTCTGGGTTCCGTAGAAGAGTCCTTCGGAGCTGGTCGCGTGGATCGTGAGCCGGTCTCCCCGCACCTCCATGCGGTAACCGGACTCGCCCAGCCGCCCTTCGGAACCGTCCAGCTTCAGCACGATGTCGCCCCGCTCGGGCTCGCCCCGGTTGAGTAACAGCCCGTAGCCGGTGGAGGGACGCAGTTGTCGTTGCAGGTAACGGCCCACCTCGGTGGCTTCCGTGTTTCCACGGGGCGTGTGGATGCCGGTGTTCCACCTGATGTGGAACCTCTCGCCCGGGATCGGATCGACCGAGGTCGGTGCGGGGATGACGTCGCCCAGCGCCGTGGATCCCCCGTTCGGAGGTTGGCCGTTGCCCCGATCCGGGGTGGGTTGGGGGGCCGCCGCCGAGACCGTGCCGCAGGCCAGCAGGGCGCTCGTGGCCAGGGCGAGGGCGGCCGGAAGTCGGTGGTGGTGTTTTCGGGTGTTCTCCCGAGGTCGTTTCATGGTGGTCTGTACCTTTCTTCGGAAACGGTCGGATAAGGTATAGACCAAAGTGACGGGTGTGGTATATCACCCGGATGGAGTAGGCCTGCTGCCGCGGAACCAGTAACCACGGGACACGAAAGAGCTCGGCACCGTTCGCCCTACCGGGCGCCACGGTGCCGAGCTCCGCACGGATCGGACCGGTTCAGACCCTGGCGGTGGAGACCTCCTCCTCACGGGAGGGTTCCTCGACGAGGTCGTTGCCCCACTCGGCGCGTTCCGGGGTGTCCGGTTCGAGGGCCGCCATCGGCACCGGAGCACTCCTGCGTCGGGTGATCGCCGAGACCACCATGATGGTCAGCAGGGAGGCCACCATCGTCACGGTGCGGAACGGGAACTGGACCGCCCCGTCCTCGTACCAGGGCCAGGGGAGGAACGGCGAGATCCCGAAGAGGTCCTCACCCGCGGACAGGCGCAGCACCACGGCGACGACGAAGCCGCAGGCGGCTCCGACGCGGTTGGCCCACGGCACGAACAGGGCGCACACCAGCATCGGGAACAGCATCACGAAGATCAGGTCGCTGGCCAGGTACCACAGGTCGTAGACGCTGCTGGCTCGCAGCGCCATCAGGGTCGCCGCCGCGCCGATGATCACGATCAGCCTGCGGATCATCTTCTGCACCTGGTCGGAGTCGGCCCTGGGGTTCACCAGGCGGCGGTACACGTTCCAGCCGGTCAGCGAGGAGGCCGAGAGTACGGAGGAGTCGACGCTGGACATCACGGCGGCGGCGAGCACGCCGAGCCCGAGGGCGGCCACCCCGGTGGGAAGCAGGTAGCGCAGCACGTAGGGCAGCACCATGGACGGGTTGTCCAGCGGGGGAGCCCCCTCCGCCTGGAAGTTGGCCGCCGTGGCCACGATCCCGATGAGCACCGGCGGGATGGCCGCGAGCACGCACATGACGCCGGCGCCGATCGAGAGCCTGCGGGCGTTGCGCGGGCTGCTGGAGGAGAGTACCCGCTGGAAGTACACCTGCCAGGGGATACCGCCCAGCATCAGGGCGAGACCGGAGTCCCACCAGGTCCAGTAGGCGTGCCCCCAGCCCGGATCGTCCCAGCCGGTCAACGGCGGGAAGAGGGAGGCGTAGGACTCGAAGTCGAAGTTCGAGGGATAGTTCGCCCAGGCCTCTCCCATGCCGCCGACGGCGGAGGCGGCGAAGGGAACGGCCACGACGAGACCGACGAAGATCAGCACGACCTGGACCACGTCGGTGATGGCCACCGACCACATGCCGCCGACCACCGTGTAGGCGATCGCGATGACGGCGGAGAGGATGATCGAGACGGTGAAGTCCAGACCGATGATGGTGCCGAAGGTGGTTCCCAGCGCCGTGAGGATGGCACCGGTCCAGAAGATCTCCCCGAGGATGGCCGGGATCGAACCGAGTCCGGCGACGTGTTTGCCGAACCGGATGTCGATGGGATCCAGCATCGTGGTGAACCGACCCCTGCGCATCTTCTTCGCGAAGAAGAGACCGCCGATCAGCAGACTCAGCGCATAACCCCAGGGGGCCTGTGCCCAGGCCATGCCGCTGCTGAACGTGCTCTCGGCGGCACCACTGATGTAGCCTCCACCGACCCAGGTCGCCGTCATCGTGAACACGCCGATCCACAGCGGCATGTTGCGCCCCGCGACCATGGTGTCGCCGAGCCCGCCTCCGCGTCGGGCGGCCACGAAAGCACCCAGCCAGTAGAACAGGGCGTAGAACGCCAGCATGGCGATCAGTCCTGGCCAGGAAACATTCGGCTCCGCGATGGCCACGTAGCCGAGGGCGAAAGCCAGAACGGTCACGAAGATGCCGATCTTCAACATGCCACGTTTGCCCCCGCCGACAACCGGTGGTCGGGTGCTGTCGTCACCGTTCGTACGTGTTTCGGCAGGCACGTTCATCCCTTCCTGTTGGTGCCAGAACGGTTCGGCACCATAGCCAGAAATAGCTTGGATGTACAGATGTACTAGTTACGTCGAGATAACGAACTCTTGTTGTCGACCGTCCTGCCCGTGTCGTGTTCGCTCGGTGTTCGCACGTGATCCCGATAGTCAAAATGCCAGGTCAGAAAGCTTCCAATTCGTTTCTTCGTGCTCGCTCGGCCGTGTTCGGACCTCGACCGAAGCGGCGGCGCACAAGGGGTGCGCTGTTGTGGTCCTCACGGGAAAAACGGATGTGTGTTCTGTGTCACCAATACTTGTGAAAACGTTTTGCTCGGGGTTTGCGACATCCGTTCGTCGGATTGCTTTCACACGCATAGTATTTGAACGATTACTCGGAGTTTTTTGATTTTTCGGTCGCCTAGGAAGGCTTCCGTGGGGTGTCTTTGTGGTCGATCCGTGTGATGACTGTGATTACTGCGGATTGTCGACAATTTTATGGTAGGGAAGTGGAATCGTCCGTCGTCGGGGTGGGAGGTCTCTACGGCGAGTGGGGCCGATCACCTCGGCGGGTCGGAATGGGCGTGCCGCCCTCGGCCCCGCAGCCTCTCGGCGCACGGAGGCCACCGCTCGGCGCGGTGTTACGTGTTGCACCAGGACACCGGAGGTTCGACCGCGCACAATCGGTGGGGAAAGCGGTGAGAGCCAGCCCGGAGTCGGCGGAGGTGTTGACTCGGATGCGCGGTGACGCGGCACAGGTCCCGGAGGCGGACGACGGTGACGCCCCGGGGGAACGGCAACTTCCCACCGCCCCGTGCTCCGTGGTGTGGAGTGAGGGGCATCCGTTCGTCCTCGAAGGGCTCGGAGGGCGTTGGTGTTGGGTGGGAGTGGACGACAGGGGGCGTCCACGCTTCCTCAGTAACGCCGACCTCCGGCGCAGGGGGTGGACTCCACCCGCCCGGTGACTGGGGCGGGCCCGTTCGTCGTCGGTCGTGGTCTCCGACTAGAGTGAGACGGGTACGGCGTCCCGGGAAGGCGGTCCGGCGGGGTTTCCGAAGACGACCCTCCCGGGCGGTGCCGTGAAGGGCGGGTCCGGTCGCAGGCTGTGGGCCCGTGCGTGTGCAGGGGAGGGTCTCGTGGTGCAGGACGCCGACGGCGCCACTACGGGATCGGCGTCGAACGGCGACGACAGACCTCCCGAACAGGGGATCGACCGTCTCAAGGAGGTCGCCGCGGACGTCTGGAGAGATCCGTGGTGGACCCTGCCCAACGCGCTGAGCGCCCTACGACTCGCCGGTGTACCCGCCTTCCTGTGGCTGCTGCTCGGGCCGCACTGGGACCTGCTCGCCCTGCTGGTGCTCGTACTCAGCGGCCTCACCGACTGGCTGGACGGAAAACTGGCCCGCTGGCTCGGGCAGTACAGCAGGGTGGGGCAACTGCTCGACCCCGCCGCCGACCGGCTCTACATCGTGGCCACCCTGGTGGCGTTCGTGCTCCGGGGAGTGATCCCCTGGTGGGCCGCGGCTGCGTTGGTCGGGCGTGACGTGGTACTGACCCTGTGCCTGCCGGTGTTGCGCTACCACGGCTACGAACCGCCCGAGGTGCACTACCTGGGCAAGGCGGCCACGTTCTGTCTGATGTACGCCTTCCCGCTGCTGTTGCTGGTGCAGGGCGACTTCGCGCTGGACTGGCTGGTCCGTCCGGTGGCCTACGCCTTCACCTGCTGGGGCGGGGCGCTCTATCTGTGGGCCGGTGTGCTCTATCTGGGCCAGGTGATCAGCGCGGTACGATCGTCGTGGGTACGCAGTTGACACCCGGGACCCCTGTTCCACGGGGTGCTGTCGTGTACCGAGGCCGCCGTCTCGCGCCCGCGAGGTCCGGTTGCCGGTGAGACCGGGTGAACCGGGTGTGCGGCGACGATCGGGCACACGGATGTGATCTTCGTTGCGGTTACTGTGGGAATAGGGCGGTGATCTCGACATGAGCCGGTACGGATCCCGGGACAGGCCGTCCAGAGCTTTGCGTGGCGCGGTACGTTTGATGGCACTGGCACGACCCATGCGCAGGAGGAGAGCTCAGGTGAGCACCAACGACGGGCCCGGCGACGTACCGCCGGAGCAGTCATCGGAGACCACGTCGGTCTTCAAGCCCTTCCTCTCGGAACAGGAGAACGCCGAGAGCGCACCTTCTGAGGCCGCCGCGTCCGGTGTCGACGCGCTGCCAGCCGGGTCCGCCCTCCTGGTGGTCAAGCGTGGCCCCAACGCCGGATCCCGTTTCCTGCTGGACCGGGAGACGACCAGTTCCGGACGGCATCCGGACAGCGACATCTTCCTGGACGACGTCACCGTCTCCCGCAGGCACGCCGAGTTCCGCAAGGAGGGGACTGAGTACGTCGTCGTCGACGTGGGAAGCCTCAACGGAACGTATGTGAACCGTGAGCCCGTGGACACCTCGGTGCTGGCCAACGGGGACGAGGTTCAGATCGGCAAGTTCCGCCTGGTGTTCCTGACCGGTGCGTCGGCCGAGGGCGGTCAGCAGGAAACCCGATGAGCAGAGCCCGGCCGCGAGCGGTGGAGGGACACCGCCGCGTTGTCACGGGGAACCAGGGCCGTTGATACGGCTGCCGGGCGTGGCGTGGTGACGCACGTGCGGCAGCGGACTCGTGCGCGACGTCCGGATGAAGACACCAGGCCCGGGTGCGCGATGTGTTCCCGTCGAGTGGCTCGGAACCACGGTTGGGCGCGTCCCATCGGGCGATCCGGGGCAGCGAGGGGAGCAACCGTGTGTCCCGTGGGCGGCGTCTTCGCCGTATCGCGGGTAGCGTCGAAGGCGTCGGTGCGCGATCCTCGAAGGAGATGTCACGCTTCGGCGCGCTGGAGGAGGCGATTTGACGATGAGCAGCGAGATGCGCGTCGTCGGCGTGCGAGTGGAACTGCCGGCCAACCAGCCGATCCTGCTGTTGCGCGAAACCGACGGCGAGCGGTATCTGCCGATCTGGATCGGATCGGTGGAGGCGACCGCGATCGCTCTGGAACAGCAGGGGGTCCGGCCCGCGAGGCCGCTGACTCATGACCTGCTCAAGGACGTGATCGGCGCACTCGGGCGGGAACTGGAACAGGTGCGAGTTACGGATCTCCAAGAGGGGACGTTCTACGCGGAGCTGGTCTTCGACGGGGACGTGCGTGTCTCGGCGAGGCCGAGCGACTCCGTTGCTCTGGCCCTGCGCACGGGAGTTCCGATCCACGCCGAGCAGTCCGTGCTCGACGAGGCGGGGCTGCTGATCCCCGACGAGCAGGAGGACGAGGTCGAGAAGTTCAAGGAGTTCCTGGACTCGGTCTCGCCCGAGGACTTTCGGGGAGCCGACACCTGAGGCGTTCGGCACGGCCGGTCACGGCGGTGACGGGCCCGCCGCCGTGTCTCCGGACGACGACATGTTCCGAGACGTGTGGGGGAGTTCCTCTCCGGTCGGATCCGACGAGCCGCGCGTCGCGTTGACCCTGTTCGCCGACGGTCCTACTGTCGAAGGACACGCGAAGGTCGTGCGCACGGTGTTCGGGCGGACGGGGCGACGACGGGCCCGGCTCCGGGAGCAAGGGAGGATGTGCTGCCTCCTCCTGATCCGGCAGTCGCCGGTGCAGCGGCCGAGGGGAGGCGCGCGTGGTCGAGAACGCATCATGGCTTGACACCGAACAGGGCGGGGACGAGCTTTTTCCGGACGCCGCGTTGCCGGACGAACTGGTCGGTTACCGTGGGCGTGCGGCCTGTCAGATCGCGGGGATCACTTACCGGCAGTTGGACTACTGGGCGCGCACCGACCTGGTGGGACCCTCGATCCGGTTGGCCGAGGGATCCGGTTCGCAGCGGCTGTACTCCTTCAAGGACATCCTCGTGCTCAAGGTCGTCAAGCGACTGCTCGACGCCGGGGTGTCGCTGCACAACATCCGTATCGCCGTCGAGCACCTGCGCAGCCGGGGAGTGCGCGACCTGGCGGGAGTGACGTTGTTCAGCGACGGCACGACCGTCTACGAGTGCACCTCGGCCGAGGAGGTCGTGGACCTGCTACGCGGTGGGCAGGGGGTGTTCGGTATAGCGGTCAGCGGTGCCATGCGCGAGATCAGCGGAACGATCAGTGATTTTCCCGCGGAGCGGGCCGACAAGGCCGGCAGGGGAAGCGAGACCGAGGACGAGCTCTCGCGCAGGCGACGGACGCGTCAGCCGGAGAGTTCGTGACCGTCGACCGGATCCGCGGTCCGGACTGTGGGAAAACGGTGCCGAGAGGAGCACGCGTACGATTTCCGAGCCGGCGTCAATGAGGTACGCTCACAGCTGTCGCTGACCCCGTACGGGAGAGTCCGTGCCGGAAGGGCTCCGGTACGGCGCCGAAGGAGCAACCCCTCCCCGATAACCTCTCAGGCCATGGGACCGTACGGGCGAGATACCTCTGGAAAGAGGGCTTCGCCACAACGGAGTGGTGGAACCCCGCCGACGGTGCAAGCCCGGATGCATGGGCGAAGCTCTCAGGCGTCCGCTTCGCGCGGGCATTGACAGAGGGGGAGGCCGGTACTTCCGCGTGGAGTGCCGTCTGCTCTGTCCGAGATGCCCGCGACGATTGAGGTTTTGGCGATGACGGAGGACCGTATACCGCTGGCTGCTCTGGAACACGGAACTCCTTTCGCGGATCGTCACGTCGGTCCCATGCCCGCCGAGCTGGCGCGCATGCTCGACGTGGTGGGGGTCGGTTCGCTGGAGGAGCTCGGTGAACAGGCAGTACCCGCCGGTATCCGTGAGCGCGACGCGCGACTGGATCTGCCCGAGCCGGCCACCGAGGCCGAGTCGTTGGAGGAGCTGGCCCGGCTGGCCGGGCGCAACACTCCGCACGTGGAGATGATCGGGCTCGGCTACTACCCGACCGTCACCCCGCCGGTGATCCGCCGCAACGTGTTGGAGAACCCCGCCTGGTACACGGCCTACACCCCGTACCAGCCCGAGATCTCCCAGGGGCGGCTCGAAGCGCTGCTGAACTTCCAGACCGTGGTCGCCGACCTCACCGGCGTACCGGTGTCGAACGCCTCGATGCTGGACGAGTCCACGGCCGCCGCCGAGGGGATGACCCTGGTCCGGCGCGCCGGACGTTCCAAGTCCCCCCGTTTCGTGGTGGACACCGACGCCTTCCCGCAGACGCTCTCGGTGATCGAGACCAGGGCCGAGCCGCTGGGTATCGAGATCGTGCGCGCCGATCTCTCCCGGGGCGTCGAGGGACTGCCCGACGGAGAGTTCTTCGGGGCACTGCTCGCCTACCCCGGTGCCTCCGGGGCCGTCCGCGACCACGAGGAGGTCATCGCCGAGATCCACCGGCGCGGGGGTATGGCCGTGGTCTCGGCGGACCTGCTGGCGCTGACCCTGCTGCGTGCTCCGGGCGAGATGGGAGCGGACGTGGTGGTGGGTACCACCCAGCGTTTCGGTGTCCCGATGGGCTTCGGCGGCCCGCACGCGGGTTACATGGCCGTCCGCAAGGGTGTGGAACGGCAGTTGCCCGGCCGGCTGGTCGGGGTCAGCGTGGACGCCGACGGCAACCAGGCCTACCGGCTGGCGCTACAGACCAGGGAACAGCACATCCGCCGGGAGAAGGCGACCAGCAACATCTGCACCGCCCAGGTGCTGCTGGCCGTGGTGGCCTCGATGTACGCCGTCTACCACGGCCCCTCCGGGCTGCGCTCGATCGCCACACGCACGCACCGCATGGCCGCCGTGCTGGCCGAGCAGCTGCGTCGGGGCGGGGTTGAGGTCCGCCACGACCGGTTCTTCGACACGGTGCTCACCCGGGTTCCGGGCCGGGCGGACGAGATCGTCGCCGCCGCCCGTCGCAACGGTGTCAACCTGCGCAGGGTGGACGCCGACCACGTCGGTGTCAGCTGTGACGAGACCACCACGCGGCAGCGGCTGGCGCTGGTGTGGGAGGCCTTCGGCCTCACCGAGGGTGACCGCACGCCGGTGGACCGGTTGGACGCGGAGGTGCCCGACGCCCTGCCGAGTGGCCTGCTGCGGGACAGCGAGTACCTGACCCACCCGGTGTTCCACCGGCACCGGTCGGAGACCGCGCTGCTGCGTTACCTGCGCAGGCTGTCCGACTCCGACGTGGCGTTGGACCGCAGCATGATTCCGCTGGGCTCGTGCACGATGAAGCTCAACGCCGCCGCGGAGATGGAGCCGATCACCTGGCCCGCCATCGCGGAGCTGCACCCCTTCGCTCCCGCCGAGGACGCGGCCGGGCTGCTCCGCGTGATGGAGGACCTGCGGAACTGGCTGTCGGAGATCACCGGCTACGACGCGGTGAGTCTGCAGCCGAACGCGGGCAGCCAGGGCGAGTTCGCCGGGCTGCTGGCGATCCGTGCCTACCACCGCCAGCGCGGCCAGCAGCAGCGTGAGGTCTGCCTGATCCCGGCCAGCGCACACGGAACCAACGCGGCCAGCGCCGTGATGGCCGGGCTGCGGGTGGTCGTGGTGCGTTGCGACGACGAGGGCAACATCGAGATGGACCACCTGCGTGAGCTGGTGGACAGGCACCGTGACGACCTGGCCGCGATCATGGTCACCTACCCCTCCACTCACGGTGTCTACGAGGACACCGTCCAGGAGGTCTGCGGGCTCGTGCACGAGGCCGGCGGGCAGGTCTACGTGGACGGCGCGAACCTGAACGCGCTGATCGGCCTGGCCAGGATGGGCAAGTTCGGTGCCGACGTCTCCCACCTGAACCTGCACAAGACGTTCTGCATCCCGCACGGCGGCGGCGGGCCCGGTGTGGGGCCGATCGGGGTGCGCGAGCATCTGGCCCCCTTCCTGCCGAACCACCCACTCCAGCCGCAGGCCGGACCGGAGACCGGCGTGGGTCCGATCAGCGCGGCCCCGTGGGGCAGCGCCTCGATCCTGCCGATCTCCTGGGCCTACATCCGCATGATGGGTGAGGACGGGCTGCGTCGGGCCACGCTCACCGCCGTGGCCGCGGCCAACTACGTGGCACGGCGACTGCACGACTACTTCCCGGTGCTCTACACCGGCAAGGGCGGTTTCGTCGCCCACGAGTGCATCCTCGACCTGCGGGAGATCACCAAGAACGCGGGGCTGAGCGTCGACGACGTGGCCAAACGGCTGGCCGACTACGGGCTGCACGCCCCGACGATGTCCTTCCCCGTGGCGGGGACGCTGATGGTGGAGCCCACCGAGAGCGAGAACCTGGAGGAGCTGGACCGGTTCTGCGACGCCATGATCGCGATCCGGGCGGAGATCGACAAGGTGGCGGCCGGGGCCTGGCCCGCCGAGGACAATCCGTTGGTCAACGCCCCGCACACGGCCTCGGCGCTGGCGGGGGACTGGGAACACGCCTACGGTCGGTGGGAGGCCGTCTACCCGATGGGCGTTCCGGAGGACAAGATCTGGCCGCCGGTGCGGCGGATCGACCAGGCACGCGGGGACCGTAACCTGGTGTGCTCCTGCCCGCCGCTGTCGGCCTACGAGGGCCAGTGAGCGCGCCGACGACTCGTCTAATACGGTGGACGCTTTACGTGACCGACTCCGAGAGGGGCAGGAGCAGCATGCTCACCATCAGTGAAAACGCGGCCGAGGTCATCAAGTTGATCCTGGTCGGCGGAGAGTCCCCCGAGGGGGCCGGTCTGCGTATCAGTTCGCCGGACGGGCAGGCCGCGGCCGAGAGCCTGGAGGCGACGGTCGCGACCATCCCCGAGGACAACGACGAGGTCGTCGAACAGAGCGGTGTGCGCGTCTTCCTGGACGAGCAGGCCGCCGTCGTGCTCGGCGACAAGACCCTGGACGCCGAGCGGGACGACAACGGGGAACTGGGCCTGACGGTCAGCGGGTGAGCCCGCGCAGTGTGCCGGCGGGGCGGTCGGGACGACGAACGACCGCCCCGCCTACTGGTCCAGCAGCCGTTCGCACAGCTCGATGAGCCGTTCCCGCAGCCGTGAGGCTCGCAGGCCGAAGTCCCGCTGCTGGCGAACGTACTCGGCCCTGCCCTGTGGGTTTTCTATCTCGATCGGTGAGTAGCCGAGTTCGCGCAGGTCATAAGGACTGGCCCTCATGTCGAGTTCCCGAATGCGGGCGGCGAGTTCGAAGGAGTCGGCCAGCAGCTCGGCGGGCACGAACGGATCGAGTTTGTAGCACCATTTGAAAACGTCCATGTTGTTGTGCAGACAGCCGGGCTGTTCGAGGCGCACGCGGTCCCGCTGGGTCGGTTGCAGCGTGTTTCTCGGGCGTGCTTGCCGGCTGAAGAAGCGGAACGCGTCGTAATGACTGCACTGGATGCGCATGGACTCGACGAACTCGTCGGTTCCCTTGCTTCCGAGGCGTAACGGCCATTCGGAGTGCCTGAGATCGTCGTGGGGGAGGCGATAGACCATCGCCCATTCGTGCAGTCCGAAACAGCCGAGCTGCGGTGGGCGCGATTCCGTGGCGCTGAGCAGCCGATGGACGAACCGTACGGTCTCACGCCGCTGGGTCGTCAGTTCCTCCGGATCGACCACGACCCCGTGCGATGTGCGGACGTAGCCCTTGCGCCGCAGGAAGTCCTCGCCGTGCTCCAACGCCACCCCGAAACCGGGCTGCCAGCGCTCCAGGCGGGAGGGGCGTTGGGTGTAGTAGGTGAACATGAAGTCCATCACCGGGTGTTTTTCGCCCCGCTTCCGCCGTTGACGGTGCGGTTCGGTGTAGGCCCGCATGCGTTCCCGGTGCGCGTTCTCCCGCGCTCGCCACTCGTCCTCGGCGAGAACGATCACCGTCTCTCCTTTCCTGGAGTCAGCACGGAGTCAGTACGGTGCTGACCGGTCTCTGATCGCGGGATGAAAGTTGTTCGTGCTCACCATACGGCCGAACCCGGAAGCGAGGTACAGGGCTTCGCGACGGCCTGTCGTCCCGGATGCGAACCACCCGGGACCCGGACCGTCCGTGCGGTCTCGCAGCGTCGCCGTACGCGGGTGGGGGGGGGCGGCCGGGATCTCGCGTGTCGGACCCGGTCGTGAACTCGCCGGTGGGGGAGACGCCTACTGCTCGTAGCGGTGTGACTGGGCGATCAGTTCCTGCGGGTCCCACGTGAGTCGGCCACTGTCGAGGGCCTCCACAGTGTGGTCCAACCACTCGATTTCGGCGCGGTGCATGGCGATGACGTAGTCGTTCTCGATCAACAGGACCGCTGGGAGTCGTTCCGACGCCCGCTCGGTCTCCGTGCTCTCCCGCCCGACCAGTTCGACCAGCTCGGCGCGTCGTCCGCGCAGCAGCTCGGCGGCCGTGGACGGTGGTAGGACAGCCAGGAACGACAGTGCCGCCGGAAAGGCGGGAAACTCACGTGCGGGTGTGGACAGCAGGCGGCGCAACGAATCGAACAGTTCCTCGCGTCCCACCTCGGTGAGAGTGTAACGGGTGCGTGGCGGGTAGTTGCCGCTGCGTTCGGTGTCGGTGGCGGCGATGAGCCCGTTCCGCTCCAAACGGTTGACGATCTGCTGAATACTGTTGCGGCTGCGGATGTTGACCACCCTGTCCTTGCCCCGCTCGGTGATCAGCTTGTGCATCCGGTAGGGATGCATCGCCTCCTCGTACAGCAGAGCGAGCACCACCAGGTTCAGCGGTGCCCGCGATTCGCCTCCGGAACGTCGTGTCATGCCTTGACTTTACATATAGTCATAAAATGACTAGAGTTGGGTAACGCGGAGAAGGAGTTCGACCATGACAGGGACGGATCCGGCCACACGAACCAGCCCACTCCGTGTGGCGGCGGGACTTCTACTCGTGGGCACCGTGCTTTACGTGCTGCCGACGGCACTACACGGGAATCCGCCGGTGGGCTCGGCGAGCGCCATGCTGGAGTACGTGCACCAGCGCCCTTCCTGGCGAATCACGCATCTGACCAATATTCTCGCGGTACTGTTGTGGGCCTGCGCGTTCTCCGTGGCGACCCCGGTGCTCGCGTCCACGACGACGGGACTGACACGGGCGTTGCGCGTGGTGTTCACCGCCTCGACGGCGGTGTTCGCGGTGTACTTCAGCGTTCACGCCTTCGGTTTGACGGTCGCCGCCGACCAGTACTTCGCCTCCGGCGCCGACCAGGCGGCCGTGCTGGAACGCACCGAGACGGTACTGATTCTGCTCGGCAGCATCGCGTTCACCGCACAGGCGATGCTGGGGATCTCCATAGCACTGGCCGGTCTCACTCTGGCCCGGACGATGACACCTCGGTGGCTGGGTTGGTCGGCAGTGGTGGCCGGAACCGGGTGGTTGACCGGAGCGTTGCTGATGAACTTCGCGGTCATCGTGCCGTTCACCGTGTTGGTGTGGCTCTGGACGGCACTGTTGGCGGTTCGGATGTGGCGCCTGTCCGGTGGTTCTCCCCACCGGGCCGTGACCGGCTAGCGTACTCGTCACCAGTGTGTGGACGAACCGGCTCGTGCGACTGCCCCTCGGCGTCCGGCAGCGGGACCGGTGGCCATCAGGCCACGTGGGTGCCGTCGCGCACGGTTCCCACGTACTCCTCGACCAGGTCCTCCAGGGCGACCACGCCCCGCGGTCTGCCGCCGTCGTCGACGGCGGTGGCCAAGTGGCTGCCGGTGCGGCGCAGCGCCGTCAACGCGTCGTCGAGCCGATCCCCGGTACGCACGCTGGGCAAGGCACGCACCCGCGCTGGGGAGACGGGAGTGCGGGCGGGCTGGTCCGCCTGGTCCAACACGTCCTTGACGTGCAGGTACCCCAACAGTCTGCCGTCCTGTCCCCGCACGGGAAAACGGGAGAACCCCGTGGAGGAGACGGCGTGCTCCACGTCGGCCAGCGTCGGCTCGCCGGGAAGCGTGGTCAGCTTCTCGAGGGGAACCAGCACGTCGGCGACGGTGCTCTCCACCGAGGACAGCGTCTTGGCCAGCCTGCGGTGCTCGGACTGGTCCAGCAGCCCTTCCCTGCGGGACTCCACGAGCAGCTCGGCCAGTTCGGAGGAGGTGTAGGCGGTCTCCAGGTCCTCCTTGGGTTGGACACGCAGCAGCCGCAGCGCCCCGTTGGCCAGCATGTTGAACAGCGCGATGAACGGCCGGGCGATCTTGACGAAGCCCACCAGGACGGGAACCAGCCACAGCGCCAGCCGCTCGGGTTCGGCGATCGCGAAGTTCTTCGGCACCATCTCGCCGATCAGCACGTGCAGCACGACCACCACCGCCAGCGCGACCGCGAAGGCCACGGTGTGCAGCAGCACGGCCGGAACGGGAACCGACCCCAGCAGTCGTTCCAGCTGGTGCGCCACCGCCGGCTCGCCGAGCCGCCCCAGTCCCAGCGAGCAGAGGGTGATCCCCAGCTGCGCGCTGGTCAGCATCAGCGAGCCCTCCTGGCTCGCCCGGATCACGGTTCTGGCCCGGTGCACCCCCTGCTCACGCAGTGCCTCCAGCCGGTCCCGCCGGGAGGACAGCAGGGAGAACTCGGCACCGACGAACAGTGCGTTCAGCAACAGCAGCAGCACGGTGAGACCGATAGCCGTTCCATCGGTCATCGGGCCACCTCCCGCGCCCGGCTCTCCTGGGTGGGTAACTCACGCGGTTCGCGGTCGGCGGGAACGCGTTGCAGCCGCAGCTCGGCGATCCGGTGCCGGTCCATCGCGGCCACGGTCAGCGTCCACTCGCCCTCACGGATCCGGTCGCCGGGCGAGGGGATCCGTCCCAACCGGGCGAGCACCAGTCCCGCGACGGTTTCGTAGTCCCCGTCGGGCATGGCGAAGCCGGTGGCTTCCTCGACCTCGTCGGCCCGCAGCAGCCCGGAGATGGTCCAGCTCGTTCCGCCGGTACGGCGCACGGCAGCGGCCTCCCTCGGGTCGTGCTCGTCCCGCACGTCCCCGATGATCTCCTCGACCACGTCCTCCAGGGTGACGATGCCCGCGGTACCGCCGTACTCGTCGACGACCAGGGCCAGTTGCAGCCCGGAGCCCCGTAACCGTTCGAGGAGCGCGTCCCCTTCCAGGGTTTCCGGGACGGTGGGAACGGGTTTGGTGAGTCCTCCGACGGAGGTCTCGGCGCGCTCCTCCAGCGGCACCCCGAAGGCCTGCTTGACGTGGACCACCCCGTGCACGTTGTCCAGGTCGCCGCTGTGCACCGGAAAACGCGAGAAGCCGGTGCGCCGGGCCCTGCCGAGCAGTTCGAGCACGTTGTCGGTGACCTCGAGTGATTCGACCCGCACCCGGGGGGTCATCAGTTCCTGGGCGGTGCGTTCCCCGAAACGCAGGGAACGGTTCATCAACTCTGCCGTGGACTCGTCGAGGGTGCCGTGCTCGGCGCTGGAGCGCACGATCGAACCGAGCTCCTCGGGTGAGCGTGCCGAACGCAGCTCCTCCTGGGGCTCGATGCCCAGCTTGCGCAGGAACCAGTTCGCGCTGTCGTTCATCCCGTTGATCAACGGGCTGAACAGGGTGGAGAACCCGGCGTGGTAGCCGGACACCGCTCGGGCGGTCGACAGCGGGCGCGCGATGGCCAGGTTCTTGGGAACCATCTCGCCGAAGACCATGGACAGGGTGGTGGCCAGGAAGATCGCCAACACCAGGGCGATCGGCACGGCCACGCTCTCCGGGACGCCGGTGGTGCTGATCAACGGACGGAGCAGGTCACCGATCAGGGGCTCGGCCACGTAACCGGTGACCAGCGTGGTCAGCGTGATCGCGACCTGGGCGCCGGACAGCTGGAAGGACAGGGTGCTGTGCGCACGCCGCACCGATCTGGAGCGCCGGTCACCGACCTCGGAGACGTGGGCGTCGATGGTGCTGCGTTCCAGGCTGGTCAACGAGAATTCGGCCGCGACCGCCAACGCCGTGCCGAGGGTGAGCACCCCGACGAACAGCAGTCCGGCCACAGCGAGCAGTACGTCCATCAGCGGCCGCCCCGTCTCCGGTCGCGGTGGGGCCGTAGCCGCGGGCTGACAGGTTCGCCGGGTCTTCGACCCGGCCCGGTACTGTCGTCGGTCGAGTGCGCCTCGGGCACTTGGGGTTGTCCCTCCTCCGGATACTCACGGGTGCCGCGCTCCACCGCGGGGCCGCTTCGACCAGTACGGCACGGGTGCGAGCGAGAGCCCTCTGCTGGCACATTCTAGCGTCGGCACCGGTGGTGTGGGCGAGGCTGTGACGGGAATATCCGCCCGACTGGAACGGTTTTCCTTCCCGGAAGGCGGAACCTCCCGGCCTCCGCACGGACGTTCGGCCCGCTCAGGGCCTCCTGCCCACCAGGGCGAGCAGTCTGCTCTGCTGGTCGGCCGTGTCGGGCAGCTGTTCGGGGGCGGCGAACACCCCCGCATGGCGTAGCGCCTCCCGCTGCGGTTCGAACACCGCGTAGACGGCCTCGACCAGCTCGGGATCCAGTCGGGTGTCGGCGTGGATGCCCGTGGCCAGGTCCCAGGCGTGCACGGCCAGGTCCATGGTCATCTGCCAGCCGTACTCCTCGGTGGGAATGGTTCCGCCGGTCACGTGCACGCGTCCGTCGAGGGAGGCGGCGTCCCAGGCGGCCCGTGCGGCCGAGCTGGCCTTTTCCCAGGCCTGTCGCGGGTTTCGGCCGACGTGGTCGCCGTCGAAACGGTCGCCCACCTGGGCCAGGGTGTGTCCCTCCAGCAGCCAAGGAGCCCACAGTTGTTCGCTGATCAGGTGATTGAGCAGGTCACGGACGTTCCACTCGCTGCACGGGGTGGGGTTGTCCAGCTGGTCGACTGTCGTCTGCCGGACACGCCGGTCGAACTCGCGCATGGCCAACCGGTGGGCGGGCAGCAGTTCCATTCGTCTCTCCGTGTGGCGCCGGAATCGAGGAGGTTCGCCCGGCCAGCCTATCCGATCGGACGGGAGGCGGCGTGTCCGCGGAAGCCCGGAGTGAGCGGCCGTGCTACAAGCGTGACCGAACACGGAATGGGAATACTGTGTGAAGTATTTTTCGGGGAAGAGGTCACACGTACGAGGGACCCGATACTTGTGTCCTGTTACTAAACGCGTACCCTCCCGCAAGTTACCAGGTGGCTACAGCCGCCGTGCCATGCGTACGAGAGGACGTGATCGTGAACACCTCCACGGTTACGAACGACCCACGCGGAAAAGGGTTCCTCGGGCAACCCCCCGGGCTGTCGACGTTGTTCTTCACCGAGATGTGGGAGCGCTTCTCCTACTACGGGATGCGCGCCATCCTCGCCCTCTACCTGTACACGGCGGTCGCCGAGGGCGGTTTGGGCCTGGACAAGAACACCATCGCGGTGCCGTTGGTCCTGGCATACGGATCCTCGGTGTATCTGACCGGCGTCGCCGGTGGCTGGTTGGCCGATCGCGTTCTCGGGTCGCAACGTGCCATCTTCTACGGCGGCGTGCTGATCATGTTCGGGCACGTCGCCATGGCCGCACCCGGTGGTCTCACCGCGCTGGGAGTGGGGCTCGGCCTCATCACGATCGGTAGCGGTCTGTTGAAGCCGAACGTGTCCAACGTGGTGGGCGGCCTCTACGACAAGGAGGACACACGGCGCGACGCCGGATTCTCGATCTTCTACACGGGCATCAACCTCGGTGCCTTCATCAGCCAGATCCTGACTCCGGCCCTGCAGACCGGCATCGGTTTCCACTGGGGCTTCGGCGCGGCCGCCGTCGGGATGGCCCTCGGCCTGGTCCAGTACGTTCTCGGACGTGGCCGTCTCGGCGAGGCGGGGCGCCAACCGGTCAACCCGCTGCCCGCCGATCGCAGGAACACGATCCTGACGAGGGTCACGCTCATCACCGTGTTGATTCTGGTCGTGCTCGGGGGGACCGTCTTCCTGTGGGGTATCCCGGGTTTGATCAACACCATCACCGGCATCTCGATGGTACTGCCTGTCGCGTACTTCGTGGTGATGTTCAGAAGTAACCAGATCACCAGGACGGAGCGGGACCGCTTGATCGCGTACATCCCGCTTTTCCTGGCCACGGCCGTCTTCTTCCTGCTGTTCGAACAGCAGGCCGCGACGCTGGTGGTGGTCACCGACTTCCAGACGGACACCACCGTGTTCGGCCACGAGTTCCCGGTGGGATGGTTCCAGTCGATCAATCCGTTGAGCATCATCATTCTGGCCCCGCTTTTCGCCGTGATGTGGACCAAGCTCGGACCACGGCAGCCGAGTACCCCGGGCAAGTTCGTGGGTGGCCTGGTCTTCGTGGGGCTCGCCTTCCTGTGGGTGGTGTTCTCCAGCCTGTTCACCAACGAGGAGGGACTGCTCAACCCGTTCATGATCGGGTTCGTGTTCGTGTTGCTGACCATCGGTGAGCTCATGCTCTCCCCGGTGGGGCTTTCGGCGACCACCAAGTTGGCCCCCGAGGCCTTCTCCTCGCAGACCATGGGGTTGTACTTCCTGGCCCCCGCTCTGGGACAGGGTGTGGCCGCGCAGGTGACGAAGTTGTACTCGGACCAGCACCAGAACCTGTACTTCGGTGGTGTCGGGCTGGTCACCGTCTTTCTGGGCGTCCTGCTCGCGCTGATGGTTCCTTTGATCAAGAAGTACATGCATGGCGTGCTGTAGCGCCGATCGTGGAGGAAGTCGGACCGTACGGATGCTGTCGGGTGTCCGGGGCGGTGGAAACCGCGCCGAAGCCGAAGCAGTGTGAGTGTGGTTCGCTCCAAGGCTCCTGGTACTGACGGGCACGGCCGTCACCGACTGCTGATCGCGTGGTGACGGTCGTGCCCGCTGTTGTTTCGACAGCCGGGGAAGGCGTCGTGGCTGACTGGCTGTGGGGATTCTTCCGTCCTGATAACGCGTGACCTGCTTTATCGAATGTCGATCTTCGAGGGTTTCGCCGCATAACCTGTGCAAGACACTTGATCATGGGAACAAGGAGTGATCTTTGGGTCTGAAGAGAGTTCTGCGATCTCTTGCCGCTTTTTTCGGGATCGTTGTTCTGGGGATGCTCAGTGCCGCGGCGAACGCTGTGGCCGCTCCGGGCGGAGCCGCGAAGGCTCCCCACCGCTTTGTCTTTCGCATCTGGAGGTCCGCAATCCCCACTCGCTGGGGAGTCACGAGATCTGGCCCGACCATCCGGACTGGATGGTCGAATTCAGAGGGCCCGGTCAGGGCCAGCTTTCCAAGTCCGTCACCGTTTCCAACACGGTGTCGACTTCGAGTGGGGTGGGAAACGGCAAGGTCAGTGCCGAAGTGGGCTTCGATGTCACATGGTCCACCACTACGCGCACCTCTTGGACCTCGCCGAAGATATCTGCTGGTCAGAAAGTTATGCTCCGTGCGGGCAAAGTGGTACATCGGACCGGATTCGAAGTCTGGAAAATCAATGAGACCGTGCATCCGACGTGCGGTACCTCGCAGCGGGAAGTACGCCTGCCGAACGGTCACGCCGACCGGTACGAACACCTTGTTTACAGAACGGACTACCTGTGATCACCAGTCCGGTGCATGACATGCACGGGGTCAACTGATCCGCTTCGGCACGGGCCGTCCCGTCGGGGACGGGCGGCCCGTGCGCCGCCGGGTCCGAACGCGTCCGTGACGGGGCGGGATCCCGGAGCCTCAGGGCAGGGCGACGATGTCGCCGAACACGGTGTCGGTCTCGCGCAGCCGGTGCTCGGCCGGACTGTCGTAGACGACGAACAGCTTGTCCCCGTCCGACTCGGAGACCACCGAGACTCCCTCCGCGTGGTCGTTTCCCTCGCCGTGCGGCAGCTCCACCTCCACCGGCAGTCGGTCGGCCCGCAGCACGGAGGGCTCCTCGGTGTGGAGCGCGTCCTTCCAGCGGTGCACCCGCACCGGCCCGTCCAGCTCCATCGTCGGACCGGCGAGAACCAGCAGGTCGTCCCCCTGCGGACACAGGTCCCGCACTCCCAACCCGCCCAGGTCGAGGAAGTGCTTGCGGTAACGGGACCCGCCGAACCTGTCCAACACGAGCTCGCCGGTGCGGGATCCCTCCAGGGGCGCGATCTCCAGCACCACGGCCCAACCACGCAGTACCGGACCGCGCAGGCCCAGCAACAGGTGCCGGCCCTTGACGGCGATCCCCTCCACGTCGAACCCGTTCTCCTTGGCCGGGATGCGGAGGAAGGGGCTGAGGTGGGCGTCGGTGGCGAGGGCCTCGGTGAGGCTGTCCCCACGCCGGGCTCCCAACACCGCCGAACGTCTCCCGTCGGTGCTCTCCCGCACCACGTGGGGCAGCCCCCCGCGGTCGTGTTCCACGGCCAGTCGAGCCACGATGTGGCGGTTCGGCCGGTCACGCACCTTGGTCAGTCTCTTCACGGCCTTGGTGTCGTCGTGCTTGGCCTTGATTCTCTTGCGGACCAGGCTGTGTGACCCCACGGCCCACAGCCAGCTTCCGTCGTAGCCCAGTCCCTCGATGTCGGCCTCGGCGTCCTCGTCCCCGGGCAGCGGGACGAGATCGGCCAGGCGAAAGGTGCGCTGGGCTCCGTAGGAGTCCGCGTGGTCCCCCACCGTGACGCTCATGCGCTCCACGCTCGGTGTCTCGTCCCCGGCCAGCCACAGACAGCCGCCTCCCCCGTCGCGGATGGCCGAGATGTTGACGTGTGTCCCGGCGGAGATCGAGTCCGCGTGGAAGCGCAGCGCCATTCGCCGTTCGATGTCGTGCATGACCGCATTATGCTGTCCGACGCGGGATCCGTGGTCCTCGACGGAGGGGATGTCGGTGTCGCGGCGGCGTTCGCTCACCCCGCTGCCGTTGTCCCGCTCTCCCGCCGAGGGACGCGGCCGAACTCGTGGGCGAGGTCGTGCAGGGTCTGTCCGATCCGGTCGAGCAGGTTGATCGTCCGGTGCAGCGAGGTGGGGCCGGTGGGCAGGGCCTCGGCGATGTCGTGCAGGGATTCGAGACAGGGGCGCAACGCCCGCGAGGTCTCCCCGAAGGGGCGGTCCCCCTCGTCGGTCAGCGCCTCGGCGCAGGCGGCCAGGGCCCACAGGGCTTCGGCGAGCCTGTGGCGGGTGTCCTCGTCGGTCATCTCCACGGTGTGTTCGAGCAGCACCGCCAGGTTGCGGACGTAGTAGGCGCAGCCGGTACCCACGATCAGCTCGCGTTGCAGCCTGCTTCCCCGGGAGCGGAACAACGCCCCCGTCAGCGGGCGTGCGCTGGTGCGCAGCTGTTGCAGCTTGCCGTCCAACTCGCGGGCGTCCTCGTGGAAGGCGGTGACCGTGCCCTGGTGGGCGGTCTCGTCCCCGGCTCGGCGCAACAGGTCCCGCAGGGTGAGCAGGAACTCCCGCGAACGGGCGCTTACCACGGTGCGGGTGCTCGTCGGCAGCACCAGCACCGCCGCCAACACTCCCGCCGCCGCTCCCACTGCCGTCTCCACGAGGCGGGTACCCAGCACCGACGCGGAGAACGTGCCGAGAATGCCGTAGAGGATCCCCAGCGTGGTGGTGACGAAGAAGGTCAGGGCCGAGTAGGAGTAGCCGAGGAAGTAGAAGGCGAGGAACAGGCAGCACAGCACCAGGACGAGCTCGGTGACCGGGTGGCCGGTCACCTGGGAGGCCACCAGGATCCCGGCGAGCACCCCGAAAACGGTTCCCGCCGTGCGCTGCCAGGCCCGGACGAGCAGCTCGCCCCGGCTGTTCACGCTGATGAACACGACGAAGGCGGTGATCACCGCCCAGTACCAGCGGTTCGGGGAGACGAACTGGCCCCCCACGATGGCCAGCGCCGCCGCGCAGGTCGCCTGGGCGGCGACACGGACCTCGGGGCGGCGCAGCCCGGTGTCCTGGTCGACGCGTTCCTGCTGGTCCGTCTCCTGCTGTCGGGCCGGTGGGGGCTCCTCGTCGACCTCCTCCGCACCGTCCTCACCGAGTTCGGAGGTCGCCTGGGCCAGCTCCGTCATCGCCGAGCCGAGTCTGCGCACCGTCATCGCCAGCTCGACCGAACCCTGACGTTCGAAGTCCTCGGCGACCCGACGGCTCACCGAACGGAACTCCGCCGGGTCGGTGCGCAGCACGTCCAGCAGCGGTGCCAGGGCGGGCACCGCCCCGTTGTTCTCCGGATCGTCGAAGGACCGTGTCAGGGGAGTGAGCAGGTTCTCCGCGGCCAGCTCAACCTCCAGCAGCCGCTGGCGCAGCAGTGCGCGCCTGCGTTCGTCGAGGCCGGGCAGCTGTTCGAGCACACCCTCCAGCATGAGAGCCGTCTCGTTCAGCCGGACGGAGTGCGTCTGCAGCGCGCGGCGGTGCCTGACCGAGTTCGGGTTCTCGGCCAGCTCGCGGACCGCGTGCAGCAGGGAGTGCACGTGGGCACGCATGGTGCGCCTACCGCGTTCCAGCACTCCCTGGGGATCGTCGCGCAGCAGCACGAACCGCAGCAGACACGCCGCCAACGCCCCGCACACGGCGGACAGGGCCATGGCGGGGATCTGCTCCAGGGTGGGGCGCAGGAACATCGCGAAGAAGTAGCCGAAGAAGCCGACGAATCCCAGGGCGAAGTAGCGGGCTCCGAAACGGCGGATGTAGGTGGCCACGAAGATGACCACGAGGAACAGTGCCACCTTGAGCGCGGGAAGAGGTTGGCTGACCGTGGCCACGGCCAGACTGGCCGTGGCCGGTATCGGCATGAGCAGGGTCGTCACCAGCCGCTGGCGCTGGGTCGTGTCGTTGACCGCCACCGAGGACTGGATGGCCACGACCGCGCCGATCAGCGCGTTCGACGGTGACTGACCGAGCAGGGGGAGCACGGGCAGCAGCACCAACAGCGTCAGGGCGACCGAACAGCTCACCCGCACGGCGGTGCGGAGCCGGCGGAGAGCGGGATCCGAGGCGACGAAGCGGTTCCACCACTCGCCCCACATGCGCTCCTCCGCGTAGCCGTGTTCCGGAAGGTCTCTTCCGGGGATGTCGACGGGCCGGTGGCGAGATTACGCCGCACGTTCCGCCACGGCATCGCACACACTCCCGCCTCGGAGCCCGATGAGCCGAGGATCACGGATCACCCGTTGCGGTGGCGGCGGACGCTCTCCTCGACGAGGTCCAGTACCGGGTCGAGGTCGTCGGCGGGAAACCCCATGGCCAGATGGGACACCAGCCCCTCCAGCACCAGTTCGAGGTAGGCGGTGAGCACGTCGACGTCCACGTCGTCCCGGAGGTTGCCGGAGCGGCGCTGGCGTCGGAGACGTTCCCGCGTGGCCGCGGTCAACTGCTCCGAACGCTGGGCCCAGCGACTGCGGAACTCGGCGTCGGTGCGGAGTCTGCGTGAGACCTCCAGCCTGGTACCGAGCCACTCCGCCCCCGGCACCGAGCCCTGGCGACCGTGCGGATCGGAGAGCAGGTCACGCATCACCTGGACCAACCCCTGCTGGGCGACCACATCGGCCATCCGTTCCGCGTCGTCTTCGGCCAAGGCGAGGAAGAGGGACTCCTTGTCCTTGAAGTGGTGGAAGATGGCGCCACGGGAGAGCCCGGTGGCTTCCTCGAGCCTGCGCACGGTGGCGCCCTCGTAGCCGTGCCGTGCGAAGCAGGCCCGGGAGCCGTCCAGGATCTGGCGGCGTCTGGCCTGCAGATGATCCGAGCTGACACGAGGCATGGGCTGATCGTCGCAGTCCGACGGGGCAACCGCAATCCGTACGTACGTTTTGTGAGTTCTCCCGGCAGTCCTCGGGGTCGCTCTCATATACCAGCACCCGAAGGTGCGGTGCAAGTGGTGCGTGCCGAGCCGATCACCGGTAGCGTCAACGGACACGAGCGGACACAGGCGGTGATGAACGTGGCCGTGTCGACCCTCGGTGGAACCGACACAGAACCGGACACCCACGAGGTGCCCACCTCGCGTCTGCGGAGCCGTGCCGAGGCCGAGGCCTACGTGGCCTCGGTGTGTTTCAAGCACGGCCCTCCGCGGCTGCTGGGAACCGAACTCGAATGGACCGTGCACCACGCGTGCGACCCCCGACGCCCCCTCTGCCCCGACACCCTCACCAGAGCCCTGGGACCCTACGCCCCACCGACCCTGAACCCGGACAGTCCGCACCGCGAACTGCCCGGCGGGTCGAGGATCACCGTCGAACCGGGAGGCCAGGTCGAGATATCCAGCCCGGTACACGCGTCGATGACCGAGCTGTTCCGGACGGTGTCCACCGACACGGCCCACACCCGGGACCTGCTCGGCCGTGCCGGGCTCGTGCTCGGAGACCACGGTCTGGACCCGTGGCGCACTCCGCGCAGACTGCTGAACTCACCGCGCTACGCGGCGATGGAACACTCCTTCAACCGGATCGGCAGCGCCGGTAAACGCATGATGTGCAACACCGCTGGGGTGCAGGTGTGCCTGGACGCGGGGGAGCCGGCCAGAGTGGCCGCCAGGTGGCAGGCCCTGCACGCGTTGGGCCCCGTGTTCACCGCCGTGTTCGCCAACTCCCGGCTGTCTCTGGGGCGGGAGACCGGGTGGGCCTCCGCACGGGCCCGGTGCCTGCTGCACACCGATCCGCCACGGACCTCGCCCGCACCGACGAGCACCGATCCGGCTCTGGACTGGGCCCGCTACGCGCTCGACGCCCCGGTGGTGTGTCGGCGCCGCGAGAACGGGGACTGGACCCCGCCGTGCGGAGCGAGCTTCGCGGAGTGGATCGCGGGGGCGTTCGGAGACGCTCCCGACCGGCAGGACCTCGACTACCACCTGAGCACGATGTTTCCTCCCGTACGTCCGCGCGGGTACCTGGAGGTCCGCTACATCGACGCCCAACCGGGGGACCGGTGGATGGTGCCGGTGGCCGCGTTGGCGGCGTTGTTCCGTTCGGAGACGGTCGTGGACAAGGTACTCGAGGAGACCGCGGCCGTGGCCCATAGCTGGATCCCCGCCGCGCGGGACGGTCTGCGGAACCCGGAACTCGCCCGCGCCGCCGCCGCGGTGTTCGACCTGGCCTGCCGATGTCTGGAGGCCGCGCCGGACGCGCCCGAGGGACTGGCCGAGCGGGTGGACACCTTCGTGCACGGGCGACTCGACCACGGACGGCGGCAGTCGGGGGACACGGAAGGAGAACACTGGTGAGCACGCTCGGACCGGAAATCGTCGATCTCTCCGCGGAGGAGCTGCGCGAGCGCGTGGCGGTCGAACTGGACAGAACCCGTCGGCGCAGCGCGGCACTGACCGACGTGGTGGACGACGAGGAACTGGTCAAACAGCACTCTCCGCTGATGTCGCCCCTGGTGTGGGACCTCGCCCACGTCGGCAGCCAGGAGGAACAGTGGCTGGTGCGCGACGTCGGTGGCAGACGCGCGCTGCGCCCGGACATCGACGATCTCTACGACGCCTTCCAACACGCCCGCGCCGAACGTCCCGAACTGCCGCTGTTGGGGCCCGACGAGTCCCGACAGTACGTGGCCACCGTCCGGGACAAGGTCCACGACGTGCTGGAGCGGGTGCCGCTGCGGGGCCGCAGACTGGTCGACAACGCCTTCGCGTTCGGCATGATCGTGCAACACGAACAGCAGCACGACGAGACCATGCTGGCCACCCACCAGCTGCGCCGGGGGGATCCCGTGCTCCACGCTCCGGATCCACCCGCGCCGCCGGAGGGCACGGAGACCTCCGGGGAGGTGCTGATCCCGGCGGGGAGCTTCACGATGGGAACCTCCGAGGAGCCCTGGGCGCTGGACAACGAACGCCCCGCCCACCGGGTGCACGTGGACGACTTCCTCATCGACGCCCACCCGGTGACCAACGCGGACTTCTTCCGCTTCGTCGACAGCGGGGGGTATCAACAACCGCGTTGGTGGAGCGAGGAGGGCTGGCGGTATCTCCGGCACGCCGGTCTGGAGGCGCCGCTGTTCTGGCGACGTAGCGGCGACGTCTGGATGCGGCGCAGGTTCGGTCGGGTGGAACCGGTCCCGGCGCGGGAACCGGTGATGCACGTCAGTTTCCACGAGGCCCTGGCGTACGCGAACTGGGCCGGAAAACGACTCCCGACCGAGGCCGAGTGGGAGAAGGCCGCCCGGTTCGACCCCCGCAGCGGGCGGTCGAGGCGTTACCCGTGGGGGGACGCCGCACCGGAGCCCCACCACGCCAACCTGGGGCAGCGGCACCTGCGTCCCGCCCCGGTGGGGGCCTTCCCCGAGGGACGTTCCCCCGCCGGGGTGGGGCAGCTCATCGGGGACGTCTGGGAGTGGACCGCCACGGACTTCGCCCCCTACCCCGGATTCGAGGCCTTTCCGTACCGGGAGTACTCCGAGGTCTTCTTCGGTCCCTCGTACAAGGTGCTGCGCGGCGGTTCGTTCGGAACCGATCCGGCCGCCTGCAGGGCGACGTTCCGGAACTGGGACTTTCCCGTCCGTCGTCAGATTTTCGCCGGTTTCCGCTGCGCGCGTACTCCCTCACGCGCCGAACTGGACTGATCGGACCACCACGAATGTGCCGTCACGTCGGTTATCTGGGATCCCCGGTGGGACTGGACGAGCTGCTGCTGCGTCCGGCCCACTCACTGCTCGAACAGAGCTGGGCACCGAACGACATGCGTGGGGGAGGGACGGTCAACGTGGACGGCTTCGGGGTCGGCTGGTACCAACCGGCCACCCCGGTGCCGAAGCGTTACCGGGCCGCCGGGCCCATGTGGGCCGACGACAACCTCCCCGCCGTGGCCGAGAGCGTGGCCGCCGGTGCCGTGGTCGGGGCGGTTCGTTCCGCGAGCCGGTCCACGCCGGTGGTGCACACCGCGTGCGCACCGTTCACCGCCGGTCCCTGGCTGTTCAGCCACAACGGCCGGGTTCCGGGGTGGCCGCACTCGCTGGCCGACCTCGTGGACAAGCTGGACAGTACCGAACTGGCCGAGTTGGAGGCACCGGTGGACTCCGCGCTGGTGTGGGCGTTGCTGCGGCACCGGATGGCGGAGGGAAGCCCCCCGGCCGACGCGGTACGCGACACCCTGGTCGAGGTGGTCACCGCCGTTCCCGACGCGCGGATGAACCTGCTGCTGACCGACGGGAACACGCTGATCGCCACCACCTGGACCCACTCGTTGTCCGTGTGCCGTACCGCCGAGGCGGTGCTGGTGGCCTCGGAACCCTTCGAGCTTCCCCCGACGGTGCTGGGGGAGGTGCACGCGGGCGCGGAGCATCCCCCTTGGGAATCCGTCCCGGACGGCTGTCTGGTGGTGGCCGACCGCGTGACGACGAGCCGTACCGCACTGTTCGAAACCCCCGAACCGGAGAGCGGGTAATCCGATGAGTCGAGTGGAACTGCGGGACTACCGCGCCGAGGTGGACACCACGCGGGAACTGGTGGCTGACGCACGCGCGGGGCTCACCGCCTCCCCCAAGTGGCTGCCGCCGAAGTGGTTCTACGACGCACGTGGCAGTGACCTGTTCGAACGCATCACCGAGCTGCCCGAGTACTACCAGACCAGAGCGGAGTACCGGATCCTGGAGCGGTACGCGCCCGACATCGCGGAGAGAACCGGAGTGGACTCCCTGGTGGAGCTGGGTTCCGGCTCGTCGTCCAAGACGGTTCTGCTGCTGGACGCCCTGCGCAAGAACGGCACCCTGGAGTGTTTCGTCCCCTCCGACGTCTCGCACGCCGCCCTGCGCGGGGCGCTGTCCCGACTCTCGGTGGACTATCCGGAGGTCGACCTACACGCGGTGGTGGGAGATTTCGAGACCACACTGGAGGTGCTTCCCCGAGCGGACACCAGGATGATCGCACTGCTCGGCGGGACCATCGGCAACATGGAGCCGTGGCAGCGGGATCGTTTCCTGCGGCAGGTGCGTGGGGCGCTCGACGGTGGGGAGTGGCTGTTGCTGGGCACCGACCTGGTCAAGGACCCGGAGCGGTTGCGCAGGGCCTACGACGACGGCGCGGGCGTCACCGCCGAGTTCAACCGGAACGTGCTGCACGTGCTCAACCATGGGCTGAGGGCGGACTTCCCGGTCGAGGAGTTCGTGCACTGTGCCCGTTACGACGGGCGGCGGGAGCGTGTCGAGATCTCGTTGCGTTCACCCCGTGCGATGCGGGTGTGGCTGGACGAGGCGGCCCTCGCGGTCGAGCTGTCCGCCGGCGAGGAGATCGAAACGGAGATATCGGCGAAGTTCCGGTACTCGGGGGTGCGCACGGAACTCCACGAGGCGGGTTTCGAGCTGGTCGACTGGTACACCGACCGGGATCGGGACTTCGCCGTGGCCCTGGCGAGGGCGAGCTGAGCGTTTCCGGGGCCCTGGCAGCGCCCCGGGATGCCGCCGGGCTGCTGTCCGTTCCCGGCCCGGCACGGGCCGGGCCGGTGGGGCGCGGGGGACGGGCGGGTCCGCCGTCGGAACCACCATCGTCCCCCCGGACGACGGCGGACGAGCGCGACAGGGCTCATGCCTTGGCCCCGACCCGTTCCTTGGCGACCTCCATGCAGTCGTCACAGGTGGGCCAGAGCCAGTTGAGCTCGTTGGACTCGGCGGCCACGACACGTCTGCCGCAGAGGGTGTCGAGGGTCTCCCCCTCGCCGTGCTGTCTGCCGCCCGGCAGCGGCCCCGCGATGGCGTGACGTTGCCGCTCGGCGGGCTGCCAGTGATGCTTGAGTTCGGTCGTCATGATCACACCTCCATGCGGGAGACGTGCGACTCGTGCGGAGGTGATGCGCGTGGACGGAAACTGTGCCCGTTCTCACCTGTCCGAGTGAGTCGTATGGTCAACGGAGGCAAAGCCCGCCCCGGATCCTAGTCCTAAGAAACATAGTACGGCACCGTGGTCCACAACATGGGCCACGGTGCCGTACGGGCAGTCGTGAGGGAAGGGTCAGGAAGTGACCATGTTCCGCAGCACGTACTGCAGAATGCCGCCGTTGCGGTAGTACTCCGCCTCACCGGGGGTGTCCACGCGGACGTCGGCGTCGAACTCGACGGTCGAGCCGTCCTCCTTGGTGGCTGTCACCCGCACGGTGGAGGGGATCTCTCCACTGTTGAACGCGGTGATCCCGTTGATGTCGTAGTGCTCGGTGCCGTCCAACCCGAGCGAGCGGGCCGTGCTTCCGGCCGGGAACTGCAACGGGATGACGCCCATACCGATCAGGTTGGACCTGTGGATGCGCTCGAAGGACTCGGCGATCACGGCACGCACCCCGAGCAGGGCCGTTCCCTTGGCTGCCCAGTCACGGGAGGAGCCGGAGCCGTACTCCTTGCCCGCGAGCACCACCAGCGGGGTGTTCTGCGCGGCGTAGTTCTGCGCGGCGTCGTAGATGAACGCCTGCGGCCCGCCCGGCTGGGTGAAGTCACGGGTGTAACCGCCCTGCACGTCGTCGAGCAGCAGGTTGCGCAGCCGGATGTTGGCGAAGGTGCCCCGGATCATCACCTCGTGGTTGCCGCGCCGCGAGCCGTAGGAGTTGAAGTCCTTGCGCTCGATGCCGCGCTCCTGCAGGTACCGACCCGCGGGGGAGTCCGGCTTGATGGCGCCGGCCGGGGAGATGTGGTCGGTGGTCACCGAGTCGCCGAGCAGCGCGAGCACCCTGGCCCGCGAGATGTCGGTGAGCGGCTCCGGTTCCAGCCCCATGCCCTCGAAGAAGGGAGGTTTGCGGACGTAGGTGGAGTTCTCGTCCCACTCGAAGGTCTCGCCCTCGGGAGTGGGCAGCTCCCGCCAGCGCTTGTCCCCGGTGAACACGTCGGAGTAGTCGCTGGTGAACATCTCCTGGGTGATCGCCGAGTCGATGGTCTGCTGGATCTCCTGGGGACTCGGCCAGATGTCGCTCAGGTAGACCGGGTTGCCCGCCGTGTCGTGACCGAGGGGGTCGTTGGCGAAGTCGAAGTCCATCGAGCCGGCCAGCGCGTAGGCGATGACCAGTGGCGGCGAGGCGAGGTAGTTCATCTTGACGTCCGGGTTGATCCGGCCCTCGAAGTTCCGGTTACCGGACAGCACCGAGACCACCGACAGGTCGTTGTCCTGCACCGCCTGCGAGATCTCCTGGGGCAGGGGCCCTGAGTTGCCGATGCAGGTGGTGCATCCGTAGCCGACCAGGTGGTAGCCCAGTTTCTCCAGGTAGGGCCACAGGCCGGCCTTCTCGAAGTAGTCGGTGACCACCTGCGAGCCGGGGGCCATCGAGGTCTTGACCCACGGCTTGGTCTGCAGCCCCTTGTCCACGGCGTTGCGGGCGAGCAGCGCCGCGCCCAGCATCACCGAGGGGTTGGAGGTGTTGGTGCAGGAGGTGATGGAGGCGATCACCACGGCGCCGTGGTCGAGCTCGAACTCCCCGAGCTCGGGCGAGGAGATCCGCACCGGGTTGGAGACCCGCCCGTCGGAGCCGTTGGCGGCCGAGAGCTTGGGCCTGCCGCCCTCGTCGTGGTGGGTCACCGCCGGGGCGTCACTGGCGGGGAAGGACTCCTGGCCGGCCTCGTCCAGGGCGCTGTCGTCGGAGCTGACCGAGACGTACTCCTTGAGCGAGCCGCGGAAGGAGCTCTTGGCCTCGGAGACGGCGATGCGGTCCTGCGGCCGCTTCGGCCCGGCGATGGAGGGGACCACGGTGGACAGGTCCAGCTCCAGGTACTCGGAGTACTCGGGCTCGTGGTCCGGGTCGTGCCACAGGCCCTGTTCCTTAGCGTAGCTCTCCACCAGGTCGAGCTGCTCCTGGGGCCGACCGGTGAGCCGGAGGTAGCGGACGGTCTCCTCGTCGATCGGGAAGATCGCGGCCGTGGAGCCGAACTCGGGGCTCATGTTGCCGATCGTGGCGCGGTTGGCCAGGGGAACCGAGGCCACTCCGGAACCGTAGAACTCGACGAACTTGCCAACCACGCCGTGCTTGCGCAGCATCTCGGTGATGGTCAGCACCACGTCGGTGGCGGTGGCTCCCGGGGGGATCTCGCCGGTCAGTTTGAAGCCGACGACCTTCGGGATGAGCATCGAGACGGGCTGGCCCAGCATGGCGGCCTCGGCCTCGATGCCGCCGACGCCCCAGCCGAGCACGCCGAGGCCGTTGACCATGGTGGTGTGCGAGTCGGTTCCCACACAGGTGTCCGGATAGGCCTGCCCGTTGCGGGCCATCACGCCCCGGGCGAGGTGCTCGATGTTGACCTGGTGGACGATGCCGGTTCCGGGCGGGACGACCTTGAACTCGTCGAAGGCGTTCTGACCCCACCGCAGGAACTGGTAGCGCTCCTTGTTGCGGCCGTACTCGAACTCGACGTTGCGCTCGAACGCGTCGGGCTTGCCGAAGACGTCGATGACCACCGAGTGGTCGATGACCAGTTCGGCCGGGGCGAGCGGGTTGACGGCGGAGGCCTCACCGCCGAGTTCGACGACCGCCTCCCGCATGGTGGCCAGGTCAACCACGCAGGGGACGCCGGTGAAGTCCTGCATGATCACCCGGCCGGGGGTGAACTGGATCTCGGTGTCCGGTTCGGCCCGGGGGTCCCAGTTGCTCAGGGCGCGCACGTGGTCGGCGGTGATGTTCACCCCGTCCTCGGTGCGCAGCAGGTTCTCCAACAGGATCTTGAGGCTGTAGGGCAGCCGCTGCGCTCCGCTGACGGCGTCGAGTCGGAAGACCTCGTAGGAGGAGTCGCCGACACGCAACGTGTCGCGGGCGCCGAAGCTGTCCTTGCTCACAGGTGCAGTCACGTTTCACTCCATCTCGTGACGGGCGTGCGCAAGTTCGGGAACCGCACGGGGTCCGACGAAGTCTCGCGCACGTGGTTCGTGCGCGCGGACCCTCAGTTTAAACAGTACGCTTGTCCTATATGCGCCTTCAAGGCAGGGGAGGGGGAAACGAACCCCCGTGTGTACACGTTCGCGCAAACTTAGCGGTTTTTCGCGGCGTGAACGGGAGCCTCGTTCCGGAAGAGCGATGCTGTCGGCTCCCGTCTCCGTGACCACACGTGCGGGGGAGCCTACCGGTACCGCCACGGCAGGCGTGCCAGCGCGGCCCGGTAGCGACGCACCACCAGCCGTGCCACCTCCCGGTCCTCCCCCAGGGGAGCGGCGACTCCGGCGCTGGGCAGCTCCGACAGCCACCGGTGGAAGAGTCCGGGCGCCAACAGGTAGGGGGCCACGAACGCGCGCGGGCCGTACCCGCCCGCCGCGCACACCGCGCTCGTCCGTGGTTCCGCCGAGGTGACGTAGGTGGGTCGCAGCGGCTCGCCCCGCGGATGAACCCGGGCACCCAACGCCGCGGCCATGTCCCGCACGTCGGCCAGCGCGGCGGGATCGGCCGAGCCCGCCGCGGCGAACACCACCGGATCACCGGGACACCACCCGATCCGGCCGAGTCCGCGCACCATCACCCCGACCAGCTCCTCGGCAGGTCCCAGCGGCTCGGACACCGCGACCTCGGCGTGACCGTGCGTCGCCAGCTGGGCGGGCAGGTCCGTGCGCACGTGATAGCCGGAGGACAGAAAGGCGGGCACGGCCACCACGGGCCCGGGTAGTTCGTCCAGGGCCTCCGCGACGGTGGGGCCGGTCACGTCCACGTTGGCGACCCGGTGCCGCACCCGGAGTGTCTCGGCGGCGGCACCGGCCAGGCGTTCCACCGTCTCGCCCGCACGCGGATCCCGGCTACCGTGCGCCACCACCAGCAGGGAGGGCGGACACGCGGCGGAGGCCGCCGGGGAGATGGCCACCCTGGCGGCGTCCTTTCCGACGGGAGCTGTGGATTCGTTCACGACAGTCCGATCTCGATCACACCCTCCCGGCGACGTACCGGGTAGGTGGGCAGTCGTCGCGTCGGTTCGTCCAGGCACTCTCCGCTGCGCAGCGAGAACACCTGTTTGTGCATGGGGGAGGCCACCGTGGGCTCTCCCGCGCGGTCGCCGACGATGCCGCGACTGATCACTCCCGCTCCGCTGAACGGGTCCACGTTGCCCACCGCGTAGAGCTCGTCCTCGGCGGTGCGGAACAACGCCACGGTGTGCCCGGCCACGAGAGCGGCCATACCGAAATCGGTGGGCAACGCGGAATCAGCGCAGACGCGATGCCAGTTCACGCCGACACCTCCTCGGAGACGAGCCCGGAGCGCTCCGTGGTGGGAACGGGGAGCATGACCGGAGCGGGACGGATCTGCCCCCGCTGCTCGGTGAACTCGATCGTCGGATCGGGTGCCTGTGGGGCGTTGACGAACGAGACGAACCGGGAGAGCTTGTCCGGGTCCCGCAGCACGGCGGCCCACTCGTCGGTGTAGTCACTGATGTGTCGGCTCATGGCCTCCTCCAGGTCGGCGGCGATCCCGAGCGAGTCCCGCACCACCACCTCCCGCACGTGGTCCAGACCGTGTTCGAACGACTCGATCCAGCCCGCCGTGCGCTGCAACCGCTCGGCGGTGCGCACGTAGAACATCAGGAAACGGTCCAGGATCCTGATCAGTTCCTCGTCATCCAGGTCGGAGGCCAACAGTTCCGCGTGACGTGGACTGAACCCCCCGTTGCCGCCGACGTAGAGGTTCCAGCCCCTCTCGGTGGCGATCACGCCGAAGTCCTTGGACCTGGCCTCGGCGCACTCCCGGGCGCAGCCGGAGACACCGGCCTTGATCTTGTGTGGGGCCCGCAGTCCGCGGTAGCGCAGTTCCAGCCGGATGGCCATGCTCACCGAGTCCTGGACACCGAAACGGCACCAGTCGGTGCCCACGCAGGACTTCACCGTGCGCAGCGCCTTACCGTAGGCGTGGCCCGACTCGAAACCGGCCTCGACGAGCCTGCGCCAGATCTCGGGCAGCTGCTCCACCCGGGCGCCGAACATGTCGACCCGCTGACCACCGGTGATCTTGGTGTAGAGCCCGAACTCCTCGGCCACCTCCCCCAGCACGATCAGTTTCTGCGGAGTGATCTCCCCACCGGGGACACGGGGCACCACGGAGTAGGTGCCGTTGCGTTGCATGTTGGCCAGGAAGCGGTCGTTGGTGTCCTGCAGGGTGGCCTGCTCCTCCTCGAGGATGTGCGAACCACTCAGACCGGCCAGCACGGAGGCCACGGCCGGTTTGCAGATGTCACAGCCCCGTCCCGTGCCGTAGCGCGAGATCAGCTCCGAGAACGAGCCGATCCCGGTGGCCCGCACGATCTCGAACAGCTCGGAGCGGGACTGCGGGAAGTGCTCGCACAGCGCGTTCGAGGTGACCACCCCGGCCTCGTCGAGCAGGGTCTTCAGCATCGGCACGCACGAGCCGCAGCCGGTTCCCGCTTTGGTGCAGGCCTTGAGTCCGGCCACGTCCTCGGCGGAACCCGCCGAGATCGCGGCCGTGATGTCGTTCTTGCTCACGTTGTGGCAGGAACACACCGTGGCCTCGCCCGGCAGGGCCCCCGCGCCGACGCCTCCCGGGGAGGAACCGGGAAACAGCAACTCCTCCGGGGCGGCGGGCAGCGGCCGACCGACCAGGGGACGCAGGGTGGTGTAGGTGCTCGCGTCGCCGACCAGCACTCCGCCCAACAGGGTGGAGGCGTCGTCGTCGAGCACCAGCTTGGCGTAGGTGCCCGCGGCGTTGTTGGCGTAGGTCACCTCCAGCGCTCCCTCGGAGGTTCCGTGCGCGTCGCCGAAGCTGGCCACGTCCACCCCGACCAGTTTCAGTTTGGTCGCGCTGTCGGCGCCCTCGAACTCGGCTTCCCCACCACCGGTCAACTGCTCGGCGACCACCGTGGCCATCTGGTAGCCGGGAGCCACCAGACCGTGACAGCGTCCCCGCACGGCGGCGCATTCGCCGACGGCCCAGATGCCCGCCTGGCTGGTGCGGCAGCTCGGGTCCACCAGGAAACCGCCGCGCTCGCCCACCTCGATCCCGGCGGGTCCGGCCAGCTCGTCCCGGGGGCGGATGCCGGCCGAGAACACCAGCATCCCGGTGTCGATCGCGGTTCCGTCCGTCAGCGACACCCCCGAGACCACGCCGCGCTCGTTTCGCCACACGCTCTCCACGGCCGTGCCGGTGTGTACCCGCAGTCCCAGTTCCTCGACGAGACGGGCGAGCACGGCTCCGCCGCCCTCGTCGACCTGAACGGGCATCAGCCGGGGAGCCACCTCGACCACGTGCGCGTGCATGCCCAGTCCCCGCAGCGCGTCGGCGGCCTCCAGCCCCAGGAGTCCGCCCCCCACGACCACTCCGTTCGTGCCGGGTTCGGCGGCGGCGCGGATACCGTCCAGGTCCTCCAGGGTGCGGTACACGTGGCAGCCGGGAAGATCGCTTCCCCGTACGGGAGGAACGAAGGGACGCGATCCCGTAGCCAGCACCAACGCGTCGTAATGGAGAGTTTCGCCCTCGGTGGTGAGTACCGTGGCCTCGTTCGGGTTCACCCGAGCGGCTCCCACTCCGGTGCGTAACGAGACGCGGGGATCAGCACGTACCTCGGCTCCCGTCAGACTCAGTTCCTCGGCCGTGGTTCCCTTCAGATAGGTGGACAACCCGACCCGGTCGTAGGCCGGACTCGGTTCCTCCCCGAGGACCACGATCCGCCAGTGCCCGGCGTGGTCGCGTTCCCGTACTTCCTCGACCAGCCGGTGTCCGACCATTCCGTGGCCGATGACGACGAGTGTGTTGCTCATGCCGCGTCCTCCTCGGAAGGGACATCGCTGTCCTCGGTGACTTCGGAAATCCGGTCTCGTTGCAGCGCCGCGCAGAGCCGACGCACGTCGTCGGCGCAGCTGCCGCATCCCGTGGTGGCACGCGTGGCCGCGGCCAGGGCGGGGACGTCCCGGGCCCCCTGCCGGAAAGCCGTGCGCAGTGCCGTCTCGGAGACGTTGTTGCAGTGGCAGACCACCGCTTCGGAAACCGCTCCGCCGCCGGCGGCGGCGATGCCGAACAACGGCGCGAAACGGTTCGAGAGAACGGGGGATCCGGCCTCGTGGACCCTGCTGAGTTCGGCACCGGCCTCCCGCAGTCCCACCAGGTTCGCCGCGAGCAGCCGGTCGCCGCTCAGGGCCAGTCGTGCGTAGCGGTGCCGACGCGGATCGTTGAACGCCACGTGGTCGACTCCGGCGGTGTTTCCCGCGAGCAGCTCGACCGGTCCGAGCGCGACGAGATCCAGACCGTCTCCCCGGGCCCGGACGATCTCGGTGTGCCGGTACCGGCGTTCGGGCGAGGTGGTGAGGATCTCGGCGAGGGTCTCGGCCTGACGACGGGCGGCGCTGAGGGTGCACCACCCCGTTCCGCTCGTCGCCGCGCAGGACCCGATCGCGTGAACACGGGGATCACTGCTGCGCAGGCGCTCGTCCACCCGAACACCGGTGTCGCCGACCTCCAGGCCCGCCGCCAGGGCCAGCTCCGTGTTCGGGCGCGTTCCGGTGCACAGCAGCAACGCCTCGGCCGGCACCGGTTCCCCCTCACGCAGCACCAGTTGTCCCGACCGCAGTTCCACCGGTACCGCGCCCCAGTGCTGCTCCACTCCGACCTCGCGGAGCCGCCGGGCAACCGCCGCCGAGGCACCCGGATCGAGTTCCCCGCTCATCAGGCGAGTGTCCTGGTGGACCAGGGTGACGTGGTGTCCGTGCACGGCCAGCGCGTGGGCGCTCTCCACCGCCGTCAGGTCCGCACCGAACACGGCCACCGCCGCCCCCGGAGTGAGCGCGGTGCGCATCCCCACGCAGTCCCGTGGGGAGTCCACGTGCCACACACCGGCGGCGGGACGTCCCCCCGCCTCGTAGGCCCCCGGGACGTCGGGGTGTTCGCGGTGTGCCCCCGTGGCCAACACCACCGTGTCGTAGGGATGTCGGCCTCCGTCCTCGGTGAGGACGACGCGGTGGAGCCGGTCCAGGAAGACGGCGCGGGCGGCGACGGTGCGTACCCGCTGGTCGTGTTCCGGAAGGGCGAGCAGATCCAGGGAGAGTTCCGTGGTCAACGCCGCCAGCCCCAGCCCGGGGTCGTAGGGGCCCTCCGGCCGTGCGCCCACCACGGTCACCCGCGTGTCCTCGGCCGTGCCCAGCCGTTCGGCGAGCCGGTGTCCGGCCGGTCCGTGTCCGATGATCACGACTCGGCGCATCCGGATGCCTCCTCGGCGGTGATCGAGACGGGACAGACCTTGAACTCGGGGATGCCGCTGCTCGGGTCGGTGTCCGGTCCGGTGAGCAGGTTCGCGCCTTCCCCACCGCCGTAGTGGATCGGCAGGAACACCGTGTCCCGCCGGATCGACTCGTCCAGTTCCGCCCGGGCCCGCACCTCCCCGTACTCCGAACGGATCACGGTTCGCTGGTCCTGGGAGACACCCGCCCGCGCCGCCACGTCCGGATGCAGCCGGACGAACCCCTCGGAAGCGGAGGCGGAGAGCTCGTGCACCCGGCGCGTCTGCACCCCGGTCTGGTACTGCTCCATGATCCTGCCGGTGGTCGCCACCAGCGGGGGCTGCCGTTCGCCGACCCCCGCCGTGGGGGACCAGTCGACCGCGACGAAGCGGGCCCTGCCGTCCGGATGCGCGAAGGAGTCCAGGAACATACGCGGGGTGCCGGGGTGAGGGGACTCGCCGGTGCCGCGTGGACAGGGCCAGTGCAACTGCTCACCGGCGTCGAGCCGCTGGTAGGTGATGCCGGAGTAGTCGGCGGGGCCCCCGGCCGAGGCCCGGGCCAGCTCGTCGAAGACGCTCGGGGCGTGGGTCGGGAAACGTGCCGGGTCCTGGCCGAGTCGTACGGCCAGTCCGTGCAGCACCTCCAGATCCGACCTGGCCTCTCCCGGAGGGGGCAGCACCTCGCGTCGTCGAAGCACCCTGCCCTCCAGGTTGGTCATGGTGCCCTCCTCCTCGGCCCACTGGGTCACCGGAAGCACGACATCGGCCATCTCCGCCGTCTCCGAGGGCACGAAATCGGCCACCACCAGCAGGTCCAACGCCTCCAGCCGCCGCTCGACATGCGCCGAACGCGGCGCGGACACCACCGGATTCGATCCGAACACCAGCAACGCCCGCGCGCCCCCGCTGGTTCCCAGCCCGTCCAGCAGCTCGTAGGCACTGCTTCCGGGCCCGGGCAGTTCCTC